>CALOCQ010000011.1:0-3093 GCA_942491885.1 uncultured Pseudomonadota bacterium | reverse complement strand
ACCGTGCCGCTGCCGGTCACGGTCCAGGTCAACGTGTAGGTCGTCTTGGCAAAGGTGGCGGTGATGTCCGTATCGCCATAGGTCGGGATGGCGATCCGCGTGGTGGCCAATGTAGCGTTCTCTAAATTGCCCGCACCGGGCCCGCTCCAACCCGTAAACTCGTAGCCCGGCAGCGCCGTAGCGCTCACCTGCAGGTTGTCGTCGAACACGTAATTCGTGCCGCTGGCCGGCGAGAGCGTGTCCACTCCGGCTCCACCGGCAATGGTCAGCGTGTAGGCCGTCTTGGCAAAGGTGGCGGTGATGTCCGTGTCGCCATAGGTCGGGATGGCGATCCGCGTGGTGGCCAATGTAGCGTTCTCTAAATTGCCCGCACCGGGCCCGCTCCAACCCGTAAACTCGTAGCCCGGCAGCGCCGTAGCGCTCACCTGCAGGTTGTCGTCGAACACGTAATTCGTGCCGCTGGCCGGCGAGAGCGTGTCCACTCCGGCTCCACCGGCAATGGTCAGCGTGTAGGCCGTCTTGGCAAAGGTGGCGGTGATGTCCGTGTCGCCATAGGTCGGGATGGCGATCCGCGTGGTGGCCAATGTAGCGTTCTCAAATTGCCCGCACCGGGCCCGCTCCAACCCGTAAACTCGTAGCCCGGCAGCGCCGTAGCGCTCACCTGCAGGTTGTCGTCGAACACGTAATTCGTGCCGCTGGCCGGCGAGAGCGTGTCCACTCCGGCTCCACCGGCAATGGTCAGCGTGTAGGCCGTCTTGGCAAAGGTGGCGGTGATGTCCGTGTCGCCATAGGTCGGGATGGCGATCCGCGTGGTGGCCAATGTAGCGTTCTCTAAATTGCCCGCACCGGGCCCGCTCCAACCCGTAAACTCGTAGCCCGGCAGCGCCGTGGCGCTCACCTGCAGGTTGTCGTCGAACACGTAATTCGTGCCGCTGGCCGGCGAGAGCGTGTCCACTCCGGCTCCACCGGCAATGGTCAGCGTGTAGGCCGTCTTGGCAAAGGTGGCGGTGATGTCCGTGTCGCCATAGGTCGGTATGGCGATCCGCGTGGTGGCCAATGTAGCGTTCTCTAAATTGCCCGCACCGGGCCCGCTCCAACCCGTAAACTCGTAGCCCGGCAGCGCCGTGGCGCTCACCTGCAGGTTGTCGTCGAACACGTAATTCGTGCCGCTGGCCGGCGAGAGCGTGTCCACTCCGGCTCCACCGGCAATGGTCAGCGTGTAGGCCGTCTTGGCAAAGGTGGCGGTGATGTCCGTGTCGCCATAGGTCGGGATGGCGATCCGCGTGGTGGCCAATGTAGCGTTCTCTAAATTGCCCGCACCGGGCCCGCTCCAACCCGTAAACTCGTAGCCCGGCAGCGCCGTGGCGCTCACCTGCAGGTTGTCGTCGAACACGTAATTCGTGCCGCTGGCCGGCGAGAGCGTGTCCACTCCGGCTCCACCGGCAATGGTCAGCGTGTAGGCCGTCTTGGCAAAGGTGGCGGTGATGTCCGTGTCGCCATAGGTCGGGATGGCGATCCGCGTGGTGGCCAATGTAGCGTTCTCTAAATTGCCCGCACCGGGCCCGCTCCAACCCGTAAACTCGTAGCCCGGCAGCGCCGTGGCGCTCACCTGCAGGTTGTCGTCAAATCCATAATTTGTGCCGCTGGCCGGTGTGAGTGTGTCCACTCCGGTTCCACCGGCAATGGTCAGCGTGTAGGTCGTTTTAACAAAAACGGCGGTGATGTCCGTATCGCCATAGGTCGGGATGGCGATCCGCGTGGTGGCCAATGAGGCGTTCTCCAAATTACCTGCACCAGGCCCAACCCAACTCAGAAACTCGTAGCCCGGCAGCGCCGTAGCACTCACCTGCAGGTTGTCGTCGAACACGTAATTCGTGCCGCTGGCCGGCGAGAGCGTGTCCACTCCGGTTCCACCGGCAATGGTCAGCGTGTAGGCCGTCTTGGCAAAGGTGGCGGTGATGTCCGTGTCGCCATAGGTCGGGATGGCGATCCGCGTGGTGGCCAATGTAGCGTTCTCTAAATTGCCCGCACCGGGCCCGCTCCAACCCGTAAACTCGTAGCCCGGCAGCGCCGTAGCGCTCACCTGCAGGTTGTCGTCGAACACGTAATTCGTGCCGCTGGCCGGCGAGAGCGTGTCCACTCCGGCTCCACCGGCAATGGTCAACGTGTAGGTCGTCTTGGCAAAGGTGGCGGTGATGTCCGTGTCGCCATAGGTCGGGATGGCGATCCGTGTGGTGGCCAATGTAGCGTTCTCTAAATTGCCCGCACCGGGCCCGCTCCAACCCGAAAACTCGTAGCCCGGCAGCGCCGTGGCGCTCACCTGCAGGTTGTCGTCGAACACGTAATTCGTGCCGCTGGCCGGCGAGAGCGTGTCCACTCCGGCTCCACCGGCAATGGTCAGCGTGTAGGCCGTCTTGGCAAAGGTGGCGGTGATGTCCGTGTCGCCATAGGTCGGTATGGCGATCCGCGTGGTGGCCAATGAGGCGTTCTCCAAATTACCTGCACCAGGCCCAACCCAACTCAGAAACTCGTAGCCCGGCAGTGCCGTGGCGCTCACCTGCAGGTTGTCGTCGAACACGTAATTCGTGCCGCTGGCCGGCGAGAGCGTGTCCACTCCGGCTCCACCGGCAATGGTCAGCGTGTAGGCCGTCTTGGCAAAGTTGGCGGTAACGGTTGCTGCGGCCGGCATAAGGAATGGTGGTGTAGATGGATTCGCCGCACCGACAATATCACCGTTCCAATCGACAAACTGCCATCCAGAACCCACGATAGCATTAACTTTAATATTAATGCCTGCAGGAACAGTAACGCCACAATCTAAAGTGCAGATTCCATATGGTGTCCCTGAAAAAAATTCTGTCACCTCGACAGCATTAGTACCCGCTCCTCCATCATTAAAAATAATGTTAATTACTGCCGCCTCGGTATTCTGAGCGGCTGCAAAGCTGAATAGTACAAAACAGAGGAAGGTAATGGTCAGCAGTCTTCTCCACGTACTTCCCGTGGCCATCGGTTTTTTAGTTTTATTTTGAATATGAGGCGTCATATTGTTCCTCTCCTTCCTCTTTTCCGTTCAGATCTCGCATGTAAAGA
>CALOCQ010000010.1:0-93354 GCA_942491885.1 uncultured Pseudomonadota bacterium | reverse complement strand
GCGTGTGCCGATCTATATCGTCCGTCGCGACGGGCGACTCACTCGCGTCGTGCTGCCCATCGACGGACCCGGCATGTGGTCGACCATACACGCCTATGTCGCGCTGGAAAGCGATCTGGTCACCATCGCGAATCTGACCATCTTCAGACACGGCGAGACGCCCGGCATCGGTGACCGGATCGAGGACCCGACGTGGCTTGCACGCTGGCATGGCAAAAAAATCTACGATGACACTGGCGCACCACGCATCGGCGTCAGTCGCAATGCAGCCGGGCCCTATCAGGTCGATGTGATATCCGGCGCATCCATCACCAGCGAGGCGCTCGGTAATGCCGTGCGCCGGTGGTTCGAGGACGATCGCTACGCGACGGTCCTGCAACAGTTGCGCGAACAGGAGTCTTTGCCTTGAGTAATTACACCAACCGGATGTTGCGACCCCTCGTCGATGACAATCCCGTGACCGTTCAAATCCTCGGTCTGTGCTCCGCGCTGGCCGTCTCGAGCGCACTGCGCCCTGCCCTCATCATGGCGCTCGCGCTAACAGTGGTGCTGGTGTTCTCAAACGTCGTGATCAGCGCCTTACGCCACGTGCTGCCCGCAAGCATCCGCCTGATCCTGGAGGTGACGCTAATCGCCTCGGCCGTGATCATCGTCGACGAGACACTGAAGGCCTTCGCACCGGACATGTCGCGCATCCTGTCAGTTTTTGTCGGGCTGATCATTACCAACTGCATCGTGCTCGGTCGCGCCGAGTCGTTTGCGCTACACAATTCGGTCCTCGATAGCCTTGCCGACGGACTCGGCAACGCCATGGGTTACGCCGCAATTCTCATCTTCGTTGCAATCGTGCGCGAACTGCTGGGTTCCGGCAGCCTGCTCGACTACCCGCTGCTCCCCGAATCATTCCCGCACAACCAGCTGATGCTGTACGCGCCCAGCGCATTTTTTATCATCGGGCTGGTGATCTGGGCAATTCGCGCCTGGCAACCGCAGCAGCGGGAGATAACCTCCACCGCGCTCGATACCGTTCGCGCGTCGGAGAGCCGCTGATGGAAGCGTTTGCAAACATCGTGCTGCGCGCCGCGTTTGTCGAGAATCTTGCGCTCGTGTTCCTGCTCGGCATGTGCACCTACATCGCCGTGTCCCGGCATGTGGAGACCGCGGTGGGACTCGGCATCGCTGTCATGGTCGTGCAGCTGATCACCGTGCCGATAAACTTCCTGATCTATCGTTTTATTCTCGCACCCGGGGCGTTGGCGTGGGCCGGGCGGGCGGACCTCGACCTGTCGTTCCTGCGCTTCATCGTGTTTATCGGCGTCATCGCGGCACTGGTACAGATCCTTGAGCTCATCCTCGAACGCTACTTCCGCGTGTTGCACCGCGCGCTCGGCATCTACCTGCCATTGCTGACCGTCAACTGCGCCATTCTCGGTGCATCACTGCTGATGGTGCAGCGCGATCTCACCTTTACCGGCAGTGTTGCCTACGGCGCCGGTGTTGGTATTGGCTGGGCACTCGCGGTCATCGCCTTCGCCGCCATCCGCGAACGACTCCGCTACAGCGATGTTCCGGACGGGCTGCAAGGACTGGGCATGGCGTTTATCGTCACTGGCCTGCTTGCGCTTGGCTTTTCCGGTTTGTCGGGCATCGAGTTCTGACGCATGGCCGATATCATCCTTACCGCCGCGATCGCCACCGTCATCGTGTTGTTGCTGTCCCTGCTGGTACTTGCCGCGCGCTACTGGCTGGTGCCCGACGGCACGGCGTCAATCACCATCAACGAGCGACGCCGCATCGACGCGCCGTTGGGTGAGCGACTGCTGTGGGCACTCGCAAGCCAGGACATCATGCTGCCGGCCGCCTGTGGCGGGCGTGGCGCCTGCGGACAGTGTCGCGTCACGATCACCGACGGCGCCGAATCGCCGCTACCCAGCGAGTCGGCGCATATCTCAAGACGCGACACCGCGGCCGGCGTGCGCCTCGCCTGCGTGACGACGATGCGTCATGACTTATCCATTCGACTGCCGGACAGCGCGCTTGATGCACAACGCATCACATGCAGCGTGCGTTCGAATAACAATGTCACCACCTATCTGAAGGAGCTGGTGCTCACGCTGCCCGACGACAGCACGTTTGATTTTCGCGCAGGCGACTATGTAACACTGGACGCGCCCGCGGGGCGCACGGCATTCGCCGATTTCGATATCGACAGCGCCTATCGTCACGAGTGGCAGCGCCAGGACCTGTTCTCACTCAGCGCGCAGCGCGACCAACGCGAGACCCGCGCCTATTCAATTGCCAACGCACCGGATGAGGCCAATACACTCCGGCTGATTGTACGCATCGCGACACCGCCGCCCAGCGCCCGCAAGGGCACGCCGCCGGGTCAGGTGTCTTCCTATGTGTTTGGGCTGAAGGCGGGCGACCAGCTAACGCTGTCGGGTCCGTTCGGCGAATTCCATGCACCGGATACCGATGCGGAGATGATACTGATTGGCGGCGGTGCAGGCATCGCACCGTTGCGGGCAATAGTCCGCGACCAGCTGATCCGTAAACACAGCAAGAGAGCGATCAGTCTCTGGTATGGGGTGCGCAACACAAACGAAATCTGCCTGCGCGACGAGTTCGACGCGCTCGCCGCGCAATTTGATAATTTCAGCTGGCACGTCGCGCTGTCTGACCCCGATATTCCCGACAGCTGGCACGGCCCGAAAGGGTTGATCCACTCCGTGGTTTACGCGCAATATCTATCCAGGCATCAGACCCCGGAAGATGCGGCGTATCTTATATGCGGCCCGCCGCTGATGAGTCGAGCGGTGATTGCGATGCTGGAAGATCTGGGCGTGGATGACAGCAGCATCTTTATTGATGATTTTGGTGGCTGATGTTGTATGTAGCGACACTGATTGCATTCCTGCTTGCCATGCTGGCCATGGCAATCGGTGTATTGCTTGGCCGGGTCAGGACGTTACGGCGCGGTTGCGGGGTCGAGTGTCCGTGCTCGCACGCCAGAACATCCGGGGCGAATCGCAGCAACTGTCCGCGCAAGGAGCTAGTGCCATGACGCAAACTTTCAGAGTCAGGGATTTCATGACCACGTCGTTAAACACCGTGACAGCCGATACCGAAATCATGCATGCCGTACGCACACTGGTGGAACATGACATTTCGGGACTCATCGTTGTTGATGACGACGACAGGCTGGTCGGTATACTGACCGAACGTGATTGTATTGCAGTAGCCCTGCAGGCCGGCTACCACGACGAGGCCGGCGGCCAGGTTAAGGACTTCATGACCACCGACGTCGCTACCGTAACGGCCGATGCCAGCATGATGGATTTGGCCGAGACATTCAGCCGCGCAAGCTACCGTCGCTGTCCGGTCATTGAAAACGGCCTGCCGGTGGGGCTCATCAGCCGACGGGATGTATTACGCGCGCTGACCGACGGCAGTTGGTTCGCCGCGCCAGCTAATCGAGAGAGGAGTTAGACCATGATAAGCAAGACGAAGTATCTGTTAGCACCGCTGACCCTGCTGATCTTTGCCGGCTGTAATGCCGAGGGAGTAGCGACACCGCTCGCTGACACCGGCGCCAAGCCATCCACCTGCCTCGGATGCCATCAAGGCAACATGAGCTTCAGCGGCCGCGATGCGCAAGCGTTGGCCGAGACGATCAAGGCAATACGCGATGGCGAACGGGCCCATCCGCCGCTGGCACTGGATGATGACAGTGACAAAGCTATCGAGGCGCTCGCAGCCGACCTGACCGCCGGCAAGTAACGTCCAACCGCGCGCGTCAGGCGTAGTGCCGGACATCAAGTTCGACAGATCCTGACTCGCATCTGTGTAGTACCCAACCGCGAACACCCTGTAGTAGACGCGCCTGATGCTGCGCCGACCCGATCCCTGGGTTATTTCGAGCATCGGCTGGCGCAGTGAAATGGGATATCGACGTTATGGACTACAAATGGCTGTTTCTGGTTTGGATAGTAATGCTGGTGTGGGGTTGGTCAGTCGTGTCCAGGGCGGGCATCGAGGATCCCGCCGCGCGACTATTGTGGTTCGCGGTCATTCTTGGTGTGCCGATCGTTGGCCCGCTCACGGCCTTTGGCAGGTTTCGTCTGATGAAATCGAATTAGCCGACCAGTCCTAAAAAGCCGCACGGAAAGGGCAACTGAAGCAATTTACGCTGGAGGCGAAATGTAAGCGGTCAACATGTAGTTGACCGTCGTCATCGACGACAGCGCCATCGTACGATTGAATGGATTAACGCGCACACCGACCGGATCCGCAACGTCGAAATGGTTAGCCTCCAGCGTCGCGATGATCTCGCGGGGTTTTCTGAGCATTTGATAGCGATGCGTGCCGCGTGGCAGCCAGCGCAAAACATACTCAGCACCGAATATTGCAACCAGCCATGCAATCGGATTGCGATTAATGGTGGCTACAAACATGGTGCCACCCTCGGCGGTAAGCTGACAGCAGTCGTCCATGAATGCGTTCACATCAGCAACATGCTCGACAACTTCCATATTCAACACGACATCAAATTTTTCGCCGCCAGCAGCAAGGTCGGAAGCGGTTTGCTGGCGGTAATCGACATCAAGGTCGCTGGCCTGAGCATGCAAACGTGCCACGCCGATGTTGCGCGCAACAACATCAATGGCCGTAACCCGCGCGCCGAGTCTGGCGATCGACTCCGAGAGTATTCCGCCACCACAACCGACATCCAGCACTGTCAGGCCGCTGAGCGGACTCTGCGCAGCCGCATCGCGCCCGAAGCGCTGGCATAAATGTTCGCGGATATAGTCAACACGCAGCGCGTTGAGCGTGTGCAGTGGCCAGAACGGGCCTTCGGTATCCCACCATGTATCGGCAAGCTTGCTGTAGTGCTCGACCTCGTACGGGTCTATTGTGGCGTCAATCTGCATATGCGTTCACCGACTCCTGCAATAGATCTGTGTCCTGGGTTGCAACTGCGATCCCTGAAAGCAGAATTAAACCAAGCAACAGCACTGCAATGGTAAGCAATACATTGATGCCATGCAGGCGACCAAAGCGCTGACGACCAGCCTCCCCCGCATCACGCGCTGCATTAATTGAAGGAACCATGCGACCGGCAACGAACTGCATCGCCAGCATCGACCCCGTCACGATTGCCGCAAGCGTCAGAGATGGACGCCAGCCGCCAGCCGCATAGATGCACACCAGCCCGATTAGCATGACAACGCCACAAATCAGACCGGCAAGAAAAAAGCGCGGAAACAGCCTGCGCAGAAACCGACTCGCGTCTTCGCTAGCAAGTGCAGAGAAAACACTCGGAGCGACGACCGCGGACTGAAATACGATGGCGCCAACCCAAACCGCAAGCGCAATGGTTGTCGATATGATGCCGAACTCTGTCACTGGGTTTTCCTCAAAATAGTTGTGCTTAGGGACTGCTTTGTCCTTTTTGTGTTCGCACAAGCTTGCCGGTCAGATGCGCCGCGCATCGCGCGCGCGGCCTTGTGGTCTGGAGCGGAGCTTTGATGATCCGCACTCTCAAGCTACGGCATGCCTGCACGGCACCCGTATCGGTTCAAGTCATCTATTTGGAGGGAGGTTTTTCGGGCTAACGTGGTCGAAACGCTTCAAGCGCCTCTTTGCACAACGCCAACAACGAGGGATCGGGCGCCGCGCCGTCGCTGCAAGAATCCACGACACTTTCCAGTGCAAGGCGGGCGACCTGAGCGCGGTCACTGACCTGACCGAGCGCATTCTTGAGATGTTCTATGACTTTCTCCTGCGCCTCGATCTCACCCAGCAACTGATCGTAATGTGGCTGGCGGTAATGCTCCATCAGCGAGTTAATCGCCGGCTCGTGACCGATGAGATAGTCAAAGTTGAAGTTTTTAGCCGCAAAATTTGCGAGGCCTTCGATGGTCTCGTCAGTCACCTGCTCGAAGCCCATGGTCCAGTCCGCGTACTGGCGTGAATCAATTTCCTTTCGATGCAGAATCTTGATATCGGCGTGTCGCGGATCTTTAACAATATGCTCAACCAATGCGTCAACAACCTGCTCGTCACCCTCCAGCGCCTGCAGAAAAGTACCGTTGCCATAGAGCAGCAGTCCGGTGATGCCGTGCTCCCGGTTGTTCGTTTGGCACTGAACCAGCAACTTGAGCAGGTCCTGCGTTGACATCGGCTCGCTCGTGCGGCTGACGTACGAGACTTGAATCATGGTTTTACCTGCAGATGATGTAGGTGAGAAATCCTACATCATAAAGGTGATCCGGGTATAGCGCGCTGATAAGGGGGCTGGTCTCTTAAATCGTGGATCGGATCACGGTATGAATGGCCCCCGGCGAACACAATAAAAGGCGGATTTACTTGAAATACCCGCATGCAGAACGAACGCGTAGACAGGATCATGACCACCAGCCCGGCGACAGTCGCACCTGGTGATTCGCTGGCGCACGCACGACAGCTGTTAACCGCGCGCGGCATACACCATGTCCCCGTGGTCGATGACGGCAAGCTGGTTGGCATCCTTTCGGAGACCGACTTCCTGAAACTCCATCTGTTGCGAAGCAACGAACCGCCGGCCGGAAGCGCCACGGTAGCAAGCCTCATGCAGGCCAATCCTGCTGTACTCCCCAGCAACGCAAACTTGCGCGACGCGGCGGAGCGATTTCTTGACGGTGGCTTTCATTCCTTACCGGTCGTCGATGGCGACGCCTTGGTTGGCATCCTCACGACGACCGATTTAATCCAGTCGCTACTCCGTCATATTCCGCGTGGCGACGGCAGCATCAGGCAAAACAGCGATTCGCCGACCGACGGCGACAGCAACACAGAAAAGCTCAAAGCCGTTTGCCTCGCAGCAGAGCACTACATTCGCAGCGGCCATGCAGAGCATGAGCACAGCATCCTGCTGAAACGCCTGGATGAACTGCGAAATACCCGCACACAGATTCTTTGACGCGGCGTCCGGCCGGAAGAATCGCTGCACTCATGGCAGTCGCATGCTGCAAGAACTAGTCGGCCAGCGGCAATCCGCTTGGCAATTCACGCGGCACATCTTTGCGCAGGTCAAGCATCGCGGGATCGGTCAGCGCATGCAGAAAGTCGATGAGATCGCCTATCTGCCGTTCTGAAAGAGCAGTAGCCGGGAGCTCATTCGCGGCAGCAATTGCCGTCACGACCGCTATATCATCCATCGCAAGAAAATCAGCCGCATCCAGATCGCTTCGCGACGGCATACGCACTTGCGTTCTGTCATAGGCCTGCAGGCTCGACACTGCATCGAGATGATGACGCACCATTGCCTCAAGCGTATCGTAAGCACCTGCATGTCCATACGGCGCCGTCAGCGCCACGTTGCGGAGACTCGGCACACGAAACCGATAGCGATCGTTAATGTCGCCCGTCACGCGTTCGCGGCCGAAATCTTCGTAACCAAAATCGCCATCACCCTTACCGGCACCAATTTGCGGCATTGCGATCGCCCGAAAGCTGTGGTCGGTCTGAAAGGTGCCGCTGTGACAGCTCGCGCAGTTACCGCGCTTGGGATTATAGAAAACTCTCATGCCACGTTTCTGATTGACGCTCATCGCTGTCTTCTCACCACGGAGGTAGCGATCAAACGGGCTGTTATCCGAGCGCCAATTGACGGCTTCAAACGCAGCCATGGCATTCGCGGCGTGACGGAATTCGATATCCTCCGGCGCGTTAACGTCGTCGAAAACCGCAATGAACTGGGTCGCGTACTCGTGGACGCCCTGAAGCCTTTCGGCCAACTGTGCCCACACGCCGTCCGGTCCTGCCAAATCGCCCAACGCAGCTGCATCGGCAACCGGGTTTTCTCCCGGCTGACCCGCCATCTCGGTGCCCGACGTCACCGGAAACATCGCCTGCACGGCGAGCGCGTTGTCCAGACCCTCAGGCAGGTCGCCACCCGCAGGTGATTCAAATCCACTTGGCATACCGGGGCTCGGCTGCACACGGCCGTCATGAAACAGGACGGTGAACTCGAGTGCACCTTGATTGAAGACCGCCGGCGCGTTGCGAGGCACGCGCTCATGTACGGCGTCGCTACCCACTCCGGTATCACGCGCAACACCGAGCCCGCGCCCGCCTTCGCCGACGGGCAATGACAGCCCATCACCTGTGTTGGTGAGTGCGTGATGACAAGACGCGCATGAAATATTCATATTGCCGCTGAGTATTTTGTCGAAGAATAACTGTGACCCCAGCGAGACTTTAGCCGGATCCTGGGCACCGTTTGCGAAGTAGTCACTGTCGCTGGCGGGTGGTGGCAATAGCTTCAGCTTGGATGTCTTGCCCTCACCAGCCACTGCTGGAGCATGAAGCATCAATCCGATGAAAAGCATCGCCAGAATTGGTGTCAGTTTTTGTCGCATTACATTCCCCTGTAATTATTATCAGGCTGTATCGCCATTTTTCTTTTCTCAGGACAGGCTGTGCTGAGCCGCGCTCGCCGCATATGCCGCAACACCGTGACAAGCATCGTTGCAGCTATGCCAGCAGGCAGCCATACGACAATCTACGCAATTACACTGGATTTATCGGTGTCTGCGTCTATGCCCTATCAATAGTCTGTCGACACTCGGACATTTCTCCCACGTCGAACTATGCGATGGTCACCAACCATGCTGTTCCGCAACCGTGCTCTCGCCCAACAGTAGCTGGCCGCCAAGGCAATCACGACCGCCGCATACGCCACATTTTGATGCACTCAGGCACGATAAATACCGGCAAGGCAATCACCAGCACAACCAGCCAATCCGACAACGTCAGCGGCACGGTATGCAGCGTGCGATTAAAGAACGGCAGATAGACCACGAGAACATGCAGCGCAATGGTTGCCGACCAGGCGAGAACGACCCATCGGTTAGTGAACCAGCCGAGTCGGCCGAGCGGCTCGTTCAACGACCGGAAGTTCAGTACGTTGAATTTCTCCAGCACGATTATTGTTGTAAATGCCATCGTCTGCGCATAGGCAAGCGAATGTCCGTCCGCGCTGTTCGTATACCAAACGAACACGGCCAACGTCGCGAGACCGATATAACTGCCGAGCGCGGCGATCAGCCAGTAGTGCCGACGCTGCAACAGGGGTTGGTTGACGGGTCGCGGGCGTTCCTGCATCAGTCGTGGGCTACCCGGCTCCACGCCCAGCGCGACGGCCGTGGCGCCATCCGTGACGAGATTCATCCACAAAATCTGCACCGGTAACAGGATAAGTGGTCCACCCAGCAGCATGTTGCCGATAATCGCGACGACCTCGCCTGCATTCGACGACAGCATGTAAGTCACAAAGCGTCGGATATTCTCGTACTGTCGTCTGCCCTCCGCGACGGCACTCACGATGGATGCAAAGTTATCGTCTGCGAGCACGATATCGGCCGCCTCACGCGCGACTTCGGATCCGCGCTTGCCCATCGCGACACCGACATTCGCCTGCTTCAGCGCCGGCGCGTCATTGACGCCATCACCGGTCATCGCAACCACCTCATCGCGCGCCTGCAAAAGGCGAACCACGCGCAGCTTGTGCGCGGGTGTCACACGGGCGAGCACGGCACCATCGTGCAGCCGCTCGGCAAGCGCGGCATCATCGAGCCCGTCGATGGTTGCGCCATCCATTGCATCACCGCGCTGCATGCCGATGCGACTGGCAACGCTCGCTGCCGTCGCAACGTTATCGCCGGTCAGCATGACGACTTCGATGCCGGCATCATTGGCTGTAGCGATCGCCGCGGCAACCTCGTCGCGCGGCGGATCCATGATGCCCACGAAGCCGTACAGAACGAGTCCCTGCTCGAAGCGAACCGGGTCATTACCCAGTGCCACCGCCTCATCGCGCGCCATCACGCGCCCTGCCAGTGCCAGCACGCGTAACCCGTCGCCAGCCAGCGCCTGGTAGACATCCGTCGCCCGCTGGCGCGCATCTGTATTCAGCGGCCTGGCCTCATCCGCTGTCTGATAATGCGAACACAGATCCAGAACCACCTCCGGCGCGCCCTTCGTACAAGACGTCACCTGCGAGCCATCGACAACCACCGTCATACACTTGCGTGTCGAGTCGAAGGCAAACTCATACAGCCGCGCGGATTGGCCCTCGCCGCCGACCGAGGCTTTACGGGCGACCGTCAACAGCGCGAGTTCCGTCGGCATGCCGTCCGCTACCCATTCCCCGTCACGTGCGATCAGCGTCGCGTTATTACACTCGAAGCCACACTCGAGCAGTAACGTCACCGCGGGATCGATTGCTATCGGGCCGTGATCCCCCGCTTCATGAAAGTCGCCGGTTGGTGTGTAGCCGCTACCCTCGACCTGTAACTCACGGTCGAGCGTGCGAATGCGAACCACGGTCATCAGATTCTGCGTCAACGTACCGGTCTTATCCGTGCAGATCATCGTCGCCGCGCCGAGGGTCTCGGCGGCCTGCAGGCGACGTAACAGGGCCCCGCGGCGCGCCATGACGTGTACACCCAACGCCAGCGTAAGCGTGACCACGGCAGGCAGACCCTCCGGCACGACGGCAATTGCCAGCGCGATCGCTGTCAGTAGAATTTCGTCGAGGCTGCGCCCGGTTGCAACGCCGATCGCAACGATCGCAACGCCAACCAACAGCGCGGCAATGCCGAGTTGCCTTGCCAGCTGGCGCAATTCGCGTTGCAATGTGGTCGGTTCGTCATCCGCCGATGCGGTCAACGTCACGATGTCACCAAAGCGCGTATGGCTGCCCGTCGCAATAACGAGCCCCTGCGCGCGACCGTGCACAACCAAGGTGCCGGCAAACGCCAGATAAGGATCAGGCTCAGCGCCCGGCGTAACGGTATCTTCAAGTGCACGTTTGTTGATCGGGGCAGACTCTCCGGTCAGCGTCGATTCGTCAATCAACAACTCGCCGGCGGCTAGGATGAGAACATCGGCGGGAATGCGCATACCCCGCTCCAGCTGAATAACATCGCCCGGCACCAGCGACTCTGCGGGCCGGTCCGCGGCCACGCCGTCTCGCAGCACATGCGCGACCGGACTCAGCAGGCGCTTCAATGCGGCCAGCGCGCGTTCCGCCCGCCATTCCTGAGACACGCCCAACACCATATTCAGAACGATGATGGCGGCGATCGTTACGCCGTCCTGCCAATGACCGGCAAGGAAGGAAAAGCCCACACCGAAGGCGAGGATGAGCACGATCGGGTTATTTATCTGCGCATAGATCTTTGGCCACAGCCCATTGCGCTGCGCTTGCGCCAACTCGTTAGGGCCGTAGCGCTCGAGCCGCGCCTGAGCCTGCGCATCCGACAAACCGTCGCGCGAGCTATCGAGTCGCTCTAACGCCTGATCGGGGGAAAGTGCCGCCCACTCTTCAGCCGACCCGGGTAAATTACTGTCTTGGGGCAATGCGCTGTGCTTCGTGCTCATTCGCTTGGCGAACTATCGACCGCCTGCACCCTGATCAGTCGATCGCTGCCCTCGCCGTCGGCGATTGAATAGCGGGCGACAACCTCATCACGTTCATCGCCATCGAGATCGACGGCGATCATCGCCGTACCATCTGCCGGCCCGGCGATATCCAGTTCGCGCCCGTCACTCTCAAACACACCATCGCCGATGTTGCGTCGCCAGACGACCTGACTGCCCTTTCTCTTGAGCAGCAAATCGTTTCGCCCATCGCCGTCGAAGTCCCCGAATGCGATCGTCGGCAATTCCGCGCGACCGCTACCGAAATCAAAACTTATTTTTGTTTTGACCGTCGTATTCGGGTCGCCGGGGATAACGCCCGAGACGTCGGGTGCGTAAATGGCAATCTGCATCGTCACCGACTTGGTAAATAACGCGCCGATGATTGTGCGCAGACCGACCTCAACACCGGGGCTAACCAACGCCACGCCCTTGTCGTCGATCGGCGCGGCACGCAGGCCGAACTGGTAACCGCGACTGGACAACACCGTATCCGGCTCGGCGTCGTAGCTAAGGCGTCCGGCGTCGCTGCGACCGAAGTGCACGCGATAGGTGGACTGCTTGTCGAAGACTCCCGTGCTGAGCGTTTCGAGCGTAACCAGATCCGCAATATCGTCGCCATTCAGGTCGAGGATAATCTCTGGTTCGCGCAGCACAATTTCGCTCTGATCGATATTTTCGTAACCGTTGTAGACCGCTTCGATCTCACGCTCATCGCTGAGGCCGATCTCGAGTGGCAAGATGTCCGGCTGTTCAGAATAGCCAGGGCCGCTCTGATCGAATCGAAGCAACGTATTGCCGCGCACCGACACCAGCGCGTGTGACCCGTCGAGGTTTACCGCCGCGATTCGGGCTGGCCGATAAGTTACGGCCCGATCGTAGCCACGCCGCAGACTCGGCAAAGCAAGCGAACTTCGGTTCGTATAGTCTGGTCCACGCAAGACATGCACGGCGTCGAAATCCTGCACAACGAGATCTGCGACTCCGTCACCGTCGAGATCCCGCGCAAAATCGACGGCGTTGGTCAGCTCGGCAAAGGAGCGGCCGCGATACATGCTTGGCACCTCGGCAATGATCACGGGATTCCCGTCAAACTGATCCAGGCGCAAGACTTTATCCGTGCACAAAATGAACACCGCCTGCTGCGCCTGATCGGTCGGACCACTGTCGATCGCAACCGCGTTGTCAGGCAAAGGAATCTCGCGCTGCTCCAGGCGCCCATCGCGATAACGCAGCAGCGCCAGCACCGGCTCACCGTCTTCGCGGCGCCCGGCCAGCGCGAGTGTTGCGCCAGCACTGTCGCTCATCGTCGCTTCTGTAAATCCGGTCTGCGGATGAAACGACAGGCTGGTCTCCGCGCCCGTTGCTATGCCCGACAGAAGAACAAGAGCAAGCGCCGCAGCGCGGGCCGCGCCATTGCCGCAGGCGGATATCAAATTTGCAATTCCGTTTCGAAAAATAGAGAACACACGCATTACATGAAACGCAGGAATTCGCGGCGCGTCTTCGGACCAAACGTCAGGTGATGCGGGTCACGCCGCTCAAGCGGGATAGGCGCGAACTCGGCGTTCGACGTGCTATCTAGCTTGATGGGCAAACGCTGGCCTTCGGGGTCGAATCGGTACTTCATCGGTGGGCTCCGCGAGGGTGACAAATCGATACCCCAGTGATAGCCGAATATCACCGACTTAACAAGTTTTGCCGTGGATGTTGTTCCCGACCATGACGGGACAAGGCAGGCCCTAATATCTATCCTGGCGCGCCGTACCGGTTACGCGCGGCTGGTAAAAAAAGCCGCGCTATCGGCATCGGCAGGAAAGAACAACTCGAGGCGCAGTTCGTCCAGCGTGATGTCCTGCGGTGTCCCGAACGTCGTAATCATAGTGAACAGCTTGAGCTCGCCGGCGCCGGTATCCAGCACCAGCGGCAACACTGGCAACAGCGCCTTGCCATCGTCGGCGCGGACCCGCACGTCGTCATCGACAAGCGCGGCCAATGACTCATAGGCGGCGCGATGCGTGTCATCACCCGTCGCCATCATCTCCCGTCGCATGCGTTGCAGGAAATCACCGGCAAGGTCGCTCCAGTTGGCGATAAACGGTCGCAATCCCTGCGCATGTAATGTCAGCCGTGCGAGACTCTTGCCGCCCGATGGATCGACAACGTCCCACATCGCATCGATGTCACCAAAACCCTGCAGCATCTGCGTAGCAGCGTCATTGGACATGACAATACGCCACAACCTGTCGACAACGAATCCCGGATACGGCATGTGATGATCGAGCATTGTTCGCAGCGCCGTCGTCACAGGACGCATGGCTTCGGCGTCGAACGGTGTTTCGGCATAGTGCGGCGCGAAGCCTGCGGCTACCAACAGCACGTTGCGTTCGCGCAGCGGCACATCAAGCGCCTCCGAAAGGCTTACGACCATCTGTCGACTCGGCTGGCTGCGGCCCGTCTCTAGCCAACTGACATGACGCTGTGAGACCGACGCGGCAAGGGCAAGCTCGAGCTGGGATATCCGGCGCAAGGCGCGCCAGCGTTTTAGCTCAGCACCAAACGAGCTGCCAGCATCCGCTTGAATACTTCGATTCATGATTACAGCCTCGCCATTTTCAGGACCCGATTCAATAACATCAGAGGTAATTGCGGCTATTCACGCGACGCCCCATAGTAACTGCTAATCACACACAGGAGCACACCATGAATTCAAAGAAAATCGCCATAATCGCCCTATTCCTGCCGCTGGCGGGGGTGACTGCCTATGCACTGGGCACCGTCGGTTTAATCGGCATCTTCGCCTATCATTTGAAAAGCCCGGCAGGCTGGCAGGTCTTTCTGGATCTTGTTGTTGCGCTGCTGCTGATCTGCACCTGGATGGTTATCGATGCCAAGCGCACGGGCCGAAACGTCTTGCCCTATGTGTTGTTGACGCTGGCGGCGGGATCATTCGGTCCGATGATGTACTTACTGATGGCATCAGATTCAAAGCCGGGCACGGCAATTGATGGCTGAACGACTCGCGCCCCATGTTACTGCCATAGCTCATGCGCCGATCGACTAACGTCAAGCGGCAATTCCGAATGGGTAACGGCCAACGGCCAAAATGGAGACGATCAAAAACGTTTCAGCGCAGCAGCAACAACGGCACCTTGCTGGTGCTGATCATCTTCGACGTATTGCTGCCGACGAAAAACTCGCGAATCCGGCTGTGACCATACGCACCCATAACAGTCAGGCTGATGTCATGCTGTTCGCGAAAAGCCCGGATCGACTCGACAACATCGCCCTGAATCAGATGCCCTTCAACCGGCACGCCGGCGTCCACCAGCATGCGAACGGCGCCATCGAGATGTTGGCGATGCTCGCTACTGTCGCCACCCACCATAACGATATGACCGGGCATGTTCTTAAGCAGCGGGCTGCCAGCAATCTCGGCAATCGCCTTATCGGCGGTCGAGCTGCCATCGTAGGCGATCATGAAACGTTGCGGCGGCACGAACTCGCCGACCGCGACCAGAATCGAGGTATGCATCGCGCGCACGACACTCTCGACGTGTGAGCCGATCGCCTGCTCCGCGGCGTCGTGTTCGGTGCCGAGACGGCCGATAACAAATACACGCGTACTGTCATCGTATTCCTTAAGCGTCTCCAGCAGATCGCCATGGCGCTGCAGCATAGAAATATGCGCAACACCTTTGGCCGTCGCGCGACGCTTCGCCTCATCAAGCAGGTGCTTGCCGTACTCGATTGCAAGCCTGCCGCGCTTTTCGTCCAGCTCGGTCAGTTCGTTTAACAAGTGTTCAAGCCCGCCGGGACGCAACGCACCGGACAAGTCGTCCCGCGTCGCAGCCGACGCTTTCTCAAGCACATGCAGAAGTTGTAGCGGCGCACCAAGCTTGTTGCTTGCCCAGGCCGCCGCATCACATACCGAGCCCGACATGGCGGAACCGTCGATACAAGCGGTCACCGTCCTGGTTGCTTTCTCTGAACTCATGTTAGTGCCCCCCGGCCATCAGTTTCTCAACTTCTTCAGGTTTATCGTAGACGCCGAACTTGTCCACCACCGTACGTGTCGCATCGTTCATGCCAACGACCTCGACCGTAGTACCTTCACGACGGAACTTGATAACGACTTTGTCGAGCGCGGCTACCGACGTAATGTCCCAGAAGTGCGCTTGCGACAAGTCGATGGTGACATTCTCAACCACTTCCCTGAAGTCGAAGCAATCCGCGAAATGATCCGCCGATGCAAAGAACACCTGACCCACGACGCGGTAATGACGGCTTGTCGTGCCGTCTGCCATCTCGCTGCGAACGACCATGAAGCGGCCGATCTTGTTCGCGAAGAACAGCGATGCCAGCAGCACACCAACGAAGACGCCGAAAGCAAGATTGTGTGTAAATACGACGACAATCACCGTCGCTATCATCACCGTATTCGATGACACCGGGTGCTTTCTGAGGTTAATCAGCGAATCCCATGAGAACGTGCCGATCGAAACCATGATCATCACAGCAACGAGTGCCGCCATCGGGATCTGCTTGAGCCACTCATCAAGAAACACAACCATGAGCAACAACAAGACACCCGCCGCCAGCGACGAAAGACGCCCGCGCCCGCCGGACTTCACGTTAATTATCGACTGTCCTATCATCCCGCAACCGGCCATCCCGCCAATCAGGCCGGAGCCTATGTTGGCGATGCCCTGCCCTTTGCATTCGCGGTTCTTGTCGCTCGGCGTGTCGGTCAGGTCATCGACGATCGTTGCGGTCATCATCGATTCCAGCAACCCCACGACCGCAAGCGCCGCCGCGTAGGGGAAGATGATGGAAAGCGTTTCCAGCGTCAGCGGGACATCCGGCCACAGGAAGACCGGCAAGGTATCCGGCAACTGCCCCATATCGCCTACGGTGCGAATATCGAGGCCAATGGCGACCGCGACAATGGTGAGAATGACGATACACAGCAGCGGCGACGGGATGGAGCGGCCGATTACCGGCACATACGGGAACAGGTAGATTATGCCGAGCCCGGCGGCGGTCATCGCGTAGACGTGCCAGGTGACATTGGTCAGCTCGGGCAATTGCGCCATAAAGATAAGAATCGCCAGCGCATTAACAAAGCCGGTTACGACCGAGCGCGACACGAACCGCATCAGGCTGCCCAACCTGAGATAGCCCGCGATGATCTGCAGCACACCCGTCAGCAACGTTGCCGCCAGTAAGTACTCGAGACCATGCTCCTTGACCAGCGTCACCATCAGCAACGCCATCGCGCCGGTAGCGGCGCTGATCATTCCCGGACGTCCGCCAACAAATGCGGTCACCCCAGCGATGCAAAACGACGCGTACAGCCCGACCTTCGGATCGACGCCTGCAATGATCGAAAACGCAATCGCCTCCGGGATCAATGCCAACGCAACAACCGTGCCGGCGAGCAGGTCGTTCTTCGGGTTGGAAAACCAATCCCGCATGATGGACTCGTACATAAGTGACTTCTATCGGCGGGCGGGTCAGGACGTCAAAAAACGTATTGCGCGCGCGCGGTAAAGATATTCATGCCTTCCGCGCCCTGGCGAATCGCATTCGACTCGTCAGTCCTGACGATGGTCGACCAGTCAAACAGGAAGCGAATGCTGGGATTGACGTACCAGTTCGCCGACATCGAGAAAACATCCTCGCTGCCGCCGATGATCTCCGCGGCGTTCAGGTCGATCGATGCATAGCGCGCCGCCAGCTCCCAGGTGCCGCCCGGCTTGCCGGGCGCAATACCCAGACCTTTGAATTCGCCGGCGCTCATCCTGTAAGCCGCCGCACGGGACTCGCCGCCCAGCGACCATGTTGCCGCGACATGCCAGCTGTCAAAGCCGAGATCACCGCCAACGCTGCGCTCGATCGTGACGTCATTGTACTCGCCGGTCAGCGAGAATCGCCCTTTCGCCCAGGCCGCCTCCGGACCATAGAGCGTCGCCGACCTGGCATTCTGAATAAGCCCGGTATCCACGATCCGCAGGTTAGAGAAATGGGTTGTCTCGTCCCTCAGACGCAGCGACCGAAACGCGGGCTCGTTATCGGCAGGTTCGCGATACGAGGCACGCACACCTAGATGCAGCACGCGATCCGATTCCAGCACCGGCGCGAAAACATAGCGCCCTGTCATGCCCCAGCCTTCATCGCCGGTGAATAACGGATCGACGCCGCTGGATTCACCGAACAAGCCCCGCGGTGCAACCGACTCACCGAATAAGCCGGCGGCGGCAAACCAGCGCTCACCGCTCGCGTCGGCACGAATGCCCAGCGCCCGATCAGTAAACGGACCGACGAGGTAGGCATCGATGCTGCGCTCGACGAACGGCAGATCATTGGAGCTCATCTCAATCGCCAGACTGTACGGCTGCTTCTGGTGACCAATCGTCAGGCTACCCCATTCGAAACCGGTGTAGGTCAGCGCGAAGTCCTTGAGCGAAGTGACATTGTCCGCCAGATCGACCTGGGCCACCCACTTCCAGTCGCCGTACATCATGCCACCCATCTCGATGCGTGCGCGTCGCAACTCGGTACCATCGTTGGCCCGGCGCCCGGTATCGCGGTCGCCACTATGGGCGGTAACGTCAGCGTGCATACGCCCGCCAATCTTGAAGGCAAAATCGCCATCGCCGGACTTCACGTTGAGCCCCTTCTTATCGAGCGTGACCTTGATGTCTTCCACGTCGGCGGGCTTCAGCTCGTCTTTATCGAGCAGCTCATCATACTGGGCCTGCGTGATGGCACCATTGCTTAGGAGTATGTCCAGCAACTCTTTATCGGCGGCCGTCGCGGGCGCGGATACACCCACGCACAACAGCACACAGGCAACGGCGCTGAGCCGCATGCTTTGGATCGTCGTCAACATAATTACCCCCATGGGAATTGCTGGATTGTTATGCTCACCGATAGGCAATACACCCATCAGCAAGATGCGTGGACTGCTGCAGGGACGAGGCCGCCGGCAGCGCGCGCACGCAGTATACCTGCAATATCCCCGACGTGGGACCACGCCGCGACGCCAAAACCCCGTCCGGCGCCGATATAGTCATCAACGGCAACGCTTGTCGCATCTCACCGCCGCCAGCAGGTCTGCATTCGCTTTGCACCGATCGAACCACTAGGCTCGGCGATGACACAAACCAAAAAAGAGACCCAGAATGCGCATCTACAGAAGTTCTATCGCCCCTGCCATTGCCTGCTTCGCACTCGCGGCCAACGCCGTTGCCGGCCCCGACGACTTCGAAACCGGCCCCGTTATCGAAACTCATGGCCCGGCGGCGACGGTACCCGATGCGGCGCCACTGACCGACAACATGCAATTCCGAATCGCATTCGATATTGCCACGCCGGCCGCCGAAGGCGCGGCAAACCGGCAACTGGAATCCGTCGCGCGCCTGTTGAATATGCATGCCAAGGCAGGCCTCGCCACATCGCAAACCCGGGCTGGCGTGGTTGTGCATGGCGGTGCGGCAATGGACCTCGTCAACGACGTGCGTTTCGGTCGCGAGAACCCGACGGCGCCCCTCATCGCGGCGCTTGTCGACGCGGGCGTTAGTATTACGCTGTGCGGGCAGACCGCGATGTACCGCGACATCGGCATTGATGACCTGCTGCCGGGCGTGACGGTGAGTGTATCTGCGATGACCGCGCATGCGTTATTGCAGCAGGACGGCTACACACTCAACCCCTTCTGAACCACTAGGTAATTGTCGGCAACTGAATCTCACTGTCGATCCATTCGGCCAGCGCGACCGGGTCGAGGATGGTTATGGCGCGATAACCGGTTTGCAGATAACCAAGCCGTTGCAGCTGGCGTAGCGCAGCGCTCAGCGCCACACGCGACACTGCAAGCTCGTCGGCCAATGCCTGCTGCGTCGCCAGAATCAAATGCGTCTTGGCGGGCGCCACCGGCAGGCGCAATAACGCCTTACCCAGGCGCGCCGGCAACGACAAGCGCCGCTCATCGTCGAGCAACTCCAGTGCCTGGTAGAGCCGTTGGGCAAGATGGCGTATTACATGCCGACTAAGCCGTGGCTCGCTATCGAGCAGCTGGTCAAAAACACGATGATCGATAACGTCTATTTCGGTCGGACCCAGCGCATGCATGTCGAACTGACGTGGTAATCCGGCAAACAGCGGGAACTCGCCATAGGATTCGCCCGCACGCAGGATTGCCAACACGACCTCACGACCATCGCGACCTGTCGTCGAAAGGCGCACAGACCCCGAATGGATCAAAGACAGGCCGCGGCTGCGATCACCGCGCCGATGAATGCAACGCCCGTCGGCGAACTGGCGGCGGCGCGCAACCTGCAGTAGCGAGTCGCGCAAGGTTTGCGGCAGTTCATCGAAAAACCGGGCGGTGAATGGCGTCTGATGCTGCACGAATTAAGCCTATTCGTAAGAATGTAAAGAACTTAACATTCTTTCCTGTCGTGCGCTGCTACATTGTAAATCCCGTTGTGGAGATCGCCGTATGAAACCCGAATACCTGCTAATCGCACTGATCTTCGTCGGCTTCGCCGTCGCCGAGGCGCTGCTGACCAGCTTTGCCAGAAAGCCGGGGCAGCGGCGCAAGGACACCATTGTCGAGATCGTCAGCACGGTGTCGCTTATCGCGTTCACGCAGCCGCTGGTGCTCTTGATGGGTGGGCTGCTCGCAGCTTTTCTGCTGCCCGACTCGCAAGGTGTGCTTGGCCAGTGGCCGGTAGTGGCGCAGGTCGGCCTGCTGCTGGTGTTCGACGACATGACGCAATACTGGTGGCATCGCACCTCGCACCGCGTCAAATGGCTCTACGAGCTGCATCGCCCGCATCATGATGCGGAATACATGAGCATCCGCATCGTCTATCGCAACAATATTTTTTATTACCTGTTGATGCCTGGCATCTGGTTCTCCGGCGCCCTCATTTACCTCGGGCTCGGCCAGGTCTATGCGGCGTACATCGTCATCAAACTATTGGTGATCTGTGGCGCGCATTCGGACGTGCGTTGGGACGCACCGCTGTACCGGATCGGATGGTTGTCGCCGCTGATGTGGATTGTCGAGCGCACGATCTCAACACCAGCAACACACGCGGCACATCACGGCAAACACATGGACGACGGCGTTACCCACTACAAGGGCAACTACGGCAACCTGTTGTTCTTCTGGGACGTGTTATTCGGCACGGCAAAAATCACCCGCCGCTATCCGACCGAAACCGGCGTGGAAAACCTGGCCCCGGTGAGTGCCGCGCACCAATTGCTATGGCCGCTGGTTCGCGATCGCAAATTGACCGAGCAGGCGATCGAGCCGCTACCTCTAACCGCGAACGTCGACTAGACGAACACGAACCCGGCCGACCCACCGCGTGGCGTCTACGCCGGCTTCGTGGTCTCAAACACCTTGGTCGCAGCAGCGATCATTGACGACAAGTCGCTCAGGTTGGACGGGATAATCAGCGTATTGGTTTCTTTGGCTAACTTACCGAATTGCTCGATATAGTCCTCGGCGATCCGCAGCTGCATCGCCTTGCTGCCACCTTCGTCGTGTAATGCCTCGGCGACTTTCGACAGTCCGTCCGCCGTCGCCATCGCGACGGTGCGGATTGCCTCGGCCTCACCGTTGGCGCGGTTGATCTGGTCCTGCATCGCCGCCTCTGACTCCAGCACGACACGACGCTTCTCGCCTTCGGCCTGGTTGATCTTCGCGTCGCGCTCGCCTTCCGACTGCAGCATCACGGCGCGTTTCTCACGCTCGGCGCGCATCTGCTTTTCCATCGCCGACAGCACGTCGTGCGGCGGGTTAATATTCTTGATTTCGTAACGCAGAACTTTAACGCCCCAGGGGTTGGACGCCTTATCCAGCTCTTCGACGACGCTCAGGTTGATCGTCGCGCGCTCCTCAAAAGTCTTGTCCAGCTCGATCTTGCCGATCTCACTACGCAGCGTCGTTTGCGCCAGCTGCGAAATCGCGAACAGATAATTTCCGATGCCATACGAGGCACGCTCGGCGTTCAGCACCTGCAGATACAAAACGCCATCGACGCCGACCTGAACGTTGTCGCGGGTGATGCAAATCTGCTCCTGAATATCGATCGCGTCTTCTTTGAGGCTATGGCGATAAGCGACGCGCTCAATAAACGGAATTAGAATATTGAAGCCCGGCTGGAGCGTGCGCGAATATTTGCCGAGGTTCTCCACGACAGCAGCCGTCTGCTGCGGCACAACGACCGCGGTCTTGAAGACGATGAAAACGGCGACCGCCGCAATCACACCCGCAACGATGACGCCAAAATCCGGTGCAAATTCCATCCTATTTCCCTCTCTGGTTTGTTTGAGTCTGCAGTTCGCTAATCTTGAGCTCAGTGCCGCCGGCCTCCACGACCGTGGCGCTCTGGCCCGACGCGATCGGCTGATCGCTGACGTTGATCGCCGTCCATACCGAACCGCGCAGCTTTACGCGCGCACGTTGTCCCGACGCGATGTCCTCGGTCACTTCGACAATTTCGCCGACCAGCGTATTCGCGAAACCGACCGCGCCGCCGCGAATCCTGTCGTACAGCTTGGCACGGAACAACACCATCGAGGCAATCGCGAGCACGCCAAACAACAGCCACTGGCTCCACACCGGCAAGTCGATACCGAAAAGACCCAGCAAGCCCACGATCAACCCTGCGACACCGACAAAAATCAGGTAGAACGCCGCATCGACGCCCAACAGTTCAGCGCCCATCAAAAACGCGCCTATAGTTATCCAGCCCCACCATGCCATATTGAGCCCTCCGCCCGGCGCACTACATCGTTACCGCCATTCTACGCAGGTTGGGCGCGGATCGCGCGCCTGTTAGAGACTTTGCCAAGGCCGCAGCGGCAGCTATGACCGCAATAGCGCCCGGCACAATTCGCCGGCCCGCTACAACATGCGTCTAGTCCAGTCGCTTGGTGAAGCGCAACGCAGCGGCCGTCATCGCAACGGCGGTGAATGCGCCAAGCGCAAGCAACTCCCGGTACATCTCAAGCAGTGGCGCCTCGCGGAGCATGATGCCGCGGGTCAGACGAATGAAGTGTGTCACCGGCAGGACTTCGCCAATATATTGCGCCGCTCGCGGCATGCCATCGAATGCAAAGACGAAGCCTGACAACAGAATCGAGGGCATCAGCACGAAAAACGTAATCTGCATGGCCTGAAACTGGGTCGTCGCCACCGTCGAGATAAACAGCCCCAACGCCAGATTGGCCGCAATAAAAACGCCAGCCGCCAGGTACAGGTCGACCACGCTGCCCCGGATCGGCACATCAAACAACCAGTCGCCTACTGCAAGAATAAGAGCCAGCTGAATCAGGCCGATGACGATATAAGGAATGACCTTTCCGATCATCAGTTCTGTCGAACTCACCGGCGTGTTGATCAGCAGCTCGAGATTACCGCGCTCGCGCTCACGCACGATGGCGACCGCAGTAAACAGCATCATCGTCAACGTCAGAATAATACCCATCAGACCGGGGATGATATTGACCGGCGTGCGGCGCTCCGGGTTGTAGTAGGGGCGCACCTCGATCTGGGTCGCTCGTTGAACGACCGCGCTGGTGTCGAAGCGAATCGGCATCACGCTCAGTTGATTGGCGACACTCAGGATAGTCGGGTCACTGCCATCAACCAGCAAATGCACCGCGGCGCGACCCGGGTCGATGACGCGGCGATCAAAATCCGCCGGTATCACTACGCCGATCGCAATATCACCACGCCGGAGCATTGCTTCAAGCCCGCCCGGCGTAGATGCCGCGTCGACAATATTTACAACCTGCGTCTGGCGTAGCTCATTGACGAATTGGCGCGACAAGTGACTGTGCGACTGATCGGCAATCGCGGTTCTGAGATTTCGCACATCGGTATTGATTGCATAACCAAACAGCAACATCTGCATTACCGGAATACCGACAATCATGCCGAATGTCAGTCGGTCACGACGCAATTGCACAATCTCCTTGCGCACAATCGCCATCATGCGCGATACAGAGATCATGCAGCACGCTCCCGGCCGGGACGCGTCACCGCGACGAAAACATCCTCCAGTGTTGCCTGGCTCGCCGTCGCGGTCCCGTTGACGGATGCCTTTTTCAGCGCGTTGTTGATCTGGTCCAACGCATCTGGCACCGACTCCGGAATCAGTACCCGCAAGCGAACGCCGAGCTGTGTCACGCTGACTATCTGAGGCATTCTGACAATCACATTTTGTGCCGCATAGGGGTCAACTGCGGAGACCTCAATGACATGCATACCCGTCGACGCCTGCAGGTTTTGCGGCGTGTCGTCGGCCACCTTGATACCACGATCCAGTATCGCGAGACGGTGGCAACGCTCGGCCTCATCCATGTAATGCGTTGACACCAGAATAGTCGTGCCCGCCTCGGCAAGGCGAAACAGATTCGCCCAGAAGTCACGACGGCTTTGCGGGTCGACGGCGCTGGTCGGTTCGTCCAGCAGCAATAGCTCGGGATGATGGAGTACCGCACACGCCAACGCGAGTCGCTGCTTTTGCCCGCCACTCATGGTGCCGGCCAGCTGCTTTGCCTGCTTGGAGAGGTCATAGTTTTCCAGCAACTCGTCGATGCGCGCACCGCGACGACTGCGCGGCAACGAATAAATATCGGCAATGAAACGCAGGTTCTCCAGCACCGTCATATCGGTAAACAGCGAAAAGCGTTGCGTCATGTAGCCAATACGCGGCTTCAACTGCCGCGCATCACCGGGAACCGCAATGCCCAACACATTGGCGCGACCCTCTGTCGGGGTCAGCAGTCCGCACAACATGCGGATCGTCGTCGATTTTCCCGACCCGTTGGGGCCGAGAAAGCCGTAGATCTCGCCACGCGGCACATCGAGATCAAGATTGCTGACCGCGCGCAAATCACCAAAGACTTTCGTCAGTCCGCGTGCCTCGATGGCCATCGCGTCTGCCATCAACGCGCAACCAGCTCGGTGAACTCGACCTCTACCGGCACACCATCCGGGAGTCGATCGCGTGGTTCGACGATATCGACCTTGGCGAGAAAACTCAGGCGCCCGCGATCGCGTTCCGTTAACGCGTAGTAAGGCGTGAATGCCGGATCGCTGGACACCCAACGCAGGCGACCCGCCAGCGGTCTCTCGAGGCCGTCGACGAAGATTTTTGCCGGCGCACCGGGCGCGAGGTGAACCCTTACACCTTCGGAAACATACACACGCGCATGCGTCTGCATCGCCGGCAGCATGACCATGACCGGCTGGCCCGGCTGCGGGCGCTCGCCCACTTCGAACAGGCGCGTGTCGACGATGCCATCGGCCGGCGCGAGGATCGTCAGGCGATCAACATCAATTTGCGCCTGATCGACGCGCGCTTTCGCCTCGCGTACTGACTGCTCTGCCTGTTCGATCTCCTCAACAGTCGTGCCCGACAACAATTCATCAAGCGCGGCGCGTCGCGCACGCAGCGTCGCCTCGGCGGTATCGAATGCGGCCTGCGCACTATCGAGTGACTCGCGCGAAGTGAGCTCACGATCGAAGATGCGCTGGATACGTTGCAGCTCGATGCGCCGGAAATCATGGTCACGTCTTGCACCGTCGAGATTCGCGCGCGCTACCGCAATTCGCTCCTCGCGCGGCCCACGCACAAGCTCGGCGAGCTGCGCCTCGACGCGAGCAAGCACCGCTTGCGTCTGCGCCACGTTCAGCCGGCCCCGCGCATCGTCCTGACGCAGCAGGATCTGACCGGTTGTTACGACCTCGCCCTCGGCGACGAGGATTTCGATAATTGGCTCGGCCGATTCTGCGGCTAACTCGATCCGGTCAGACGCCAGCTCACCGACGACAAGGTTGGACGCATCGTCCGCGCCGCAGCCGCTCAACAACACTGCAAGCAGACTGATCAAACCGATACTAAACTTCATAAACTCATTCCAGTTATGCCTTGACGTAACCGAGCATCATGTCCATGTGTGTTTCCATCAGCCTATCCGTGTCCAGCGATCGCCTGACAAATAGCAGATTAAACACGACGCTCAGGATCAGCGGTGACACGAACAGATGCGGCATGTCATTGACCGCCGTTTCGCGAAACTCGCCGGCGGCGACGCCGCGCTCGACAAACCCACGAATGGTCTGCAGCCCGCGGTTCGCGACCTGCTCCCAGTAGTAATCCATCAGATCCGGGTGTCTGGCGCCTTCGGTCAGCAACAGCCGGATGACGACCGCGGCCGGAGAGCCCGGAATCTGCTTCATGAAGTCGAGCATGGGGCCACGAAAGAACGCCTCGGACGACAGCTCGGTCGTCTCCACTGTCTCGATGAGCTTGTCGATCCGCTTCGCTACGACATTGCGAATGACCGCCTTGAACAGGTCTTCTTTGGTCTTGTAGTAGAGGTAGAGCAGCCCCTTACTAACCCCCGCCCGGCGCGCGACGTCGTTGACCCGCGTTGCCGCGAAACCCTTCTCCGCAAAGGTCTCGAACGCCGCCTCCACGATTTCGTGCGGGCGATCCTCCTTGCGGCGGCGATAGCGTGGTTCGGGCATGCGATGGCAGTTACTGACTGATGGGTCATTAAATATACTTACTGACCAGACGGTCAGCAAGAGATTTCGCTACTTAATATCGGATTTGCCGAGTGAAAGCCGGCGCGGATAAAGGAAATGGGTCAACGGGTACCGAATTTTGTCTCGACGTTGATGCCGATTTCCTTCAGAAACCCTGTTGGCAGGATACCGCCGGCACAGACAATCACCGCATCGTTGGCAATGCGCTGCGATTGTTCACCAACCGCAATCACGACGCTATCTGCCTCGATGAGCTCAACCGTTGAGCCCAGCAAGACCTGCAGGCGTCCTGCGCTCGCCAGCTGCTCGACCTTATCGCGATTCTTTGCCTTGGCGCGTGAGAAAGCGGCCGAGCGATAGGACAGCGTGACCGTTGTGCCGGGCTCCTCAGCAATACTGTGCGCCGCTTCCAGTGCACTGTCGCCACCGCCGACGACCAGAACATTTTGGCCGCGGTATTGCTCCGGGTCGATCAGCCGGTATACGACTTTCGACTGGTCTTCGCCGGGCACACCGAGCTGTCGCGGCGTGCCGCGGCGACCGATGGTCAATAGCACCGCTCGCGTGTCATAGGAGGTTTTTGTCGTCGTAACAGTGAAGCCCTGGCCGTCGGCCAAGGGGGAAATGTCGGTGACACGTTCGTTGTAGTTGATCGACAAGCCGGTGTCCGTCTCCACCTTTTGCCAGAACGACAGCAGCGCCTCCTTGGTGGTCTCGGTGAACTTCACTTTGCCAACGATCGGCAACTCGGCAGGCTGCGTCATAACAAGTTTACCGCGCGGGAAATGCGCGACCGTGCCGCCGAGGGTATCCTGCTCAAGCGTAACAAAGCGCAGTTTGCCCGCCATGGCGGCCAGGGACGCGGAGAAACCCGCCGGTCCCGCGCCGACAACGATGACATCGAGCCGATCCGATCGCTTTAGCCCGTCCAGCCCGCGCACCGCTTCCAGCGCTTGTCTGCCCTGCTCTATGGCGTTGCGAATCAGCCCCATCCCGCCAAGCTCGCCGGCGATGAAGATACCCGGCACGTTGGTCTGGAAGTTCTCGTCGACGCGCGGAATGTCGACACCGCGGCGCGCACTGCCGAACACGAGCTCGATAGCATCCACCGGGCACGCCGCCAGACAGGCACCGTGACCTATGCAATTGCTCGGACCGACCAGCCTGGCCTTACCGCGAATAATGCCGATGACCGGATGATGGTCTTGCTCCGGGCACGCTGACACGCAGGACGCGCAACCAATACATTTGATCGGATCGATCAAGGGATGCAGCGAGGCCGGCTCGGTCATGCCGGTTTCGATCGACTCCTGCATCGCATCCCAGTCTGCTCGCGAACGTCGGCTATGCGCACGCAGATAGAGCGTAAACAGCAGCACCGCGGGCACGCCGTACATTGCATAAGCGGCGATCGTCATGCCGGGCGCTCAGCGCAACATGCGCAATGTGGCGAACCTGACAAACTCAGTCGAGCTCGACTTCGTCGGCCATCAATATGTCACCGACGCGATCACCCTGCACCTCGACCCGGCGACCGTTTGCATTGGCGAAGAACGTCGCCGCATCAATCGACTGATCATTATCACCCTCGAAGCTCGTCTGCGCGTTCGTCATCACGGTAACGCCGAGCACAGTGAATTGCGGGTCACTGATTGCACTGGCGACACCTTTGAGCTTCAGACTGTCCTCGGGACTCTTGCGCTTAATCAGCGTCGCGATCAAACCGCTGGCGCTTTCCTGCCCGATGACCTCAACAAAGTCACCGTCACTGATGTCATCGAGTGAAAACCGCTCGAGCTCCAATGGGCCTTCATCCTTGAATATCGTCGACGACGTTTGCGTAATCTCAATAGTGAATACATTCAGCGCCCCCTGGCTCGCGTCCACAAGATCGACGGTCGCCTCTACCTTCGCGGATGTCATCGCCCGGAACTCAATCTCGTCCGCGACGATAACGCCGCCGGCATTCGGCCGACCCTCTACCTCAACGCGCACGTCGAGCGCGAGATCGGCCGCACTGCCGTTCTCAAAGTCTGTAGCGGCATCTGTCGTGACCGGAATTCCCTGAACATCAAAATCGGTGGCAGAAACGAAACGCGTGATTAAACCTTCCAGTTCGTACTCGTCCGCGTCATCGTCGCGCACGTCTCGCTCACGCGAAACGCTGCTCGCGAATGCGACACCATTCGTGTAGTCGTCGCCCTCGACTTCCACCAGATCGCCCGTCGCGATTCCGCCGCCAAAGCCTTCGAGCATCGCCGCGCCGAAGTCGACAACGAGATCATTGATCATGAAGCGATTGGCTGCGGTATCGAGGTCGCTTACAAAACCGACAATCTCGTAATCATCCGAGTCACCTTCCTGCTCTATGCGGGTGGCAACGATGCTGTTCGCTGACGTCAGGAAGCCACTGACTTCGATGACATCACCAATCGAAAGCTCGCTAAGACTGGCACGGGTTTCGCCATCGAATAGTGTGTCCGGTTCGATCAGCACGAGCTGTCCGAGTAATTCGATTTCGCCGGCGATTAGATCAATCGACTCAATGCGTCCTTCAACCAGATCATCCGCATCTACGGACTCGGCCGAAGCGACGGCACCGGTATCCCGGAATGTAATCGCAACTACCTGGCCGAGCTTCAGGTCTGCCGGAGTCGCTGACTGCCCATCGACGGTAATGGTGGCAGCGGACACGTCAAACTCACGGCCGTTCACAGAAAACTGTCCCGTCGAGGTAACGGCACCCACCGTCGTTACGGCAGCCGTCGGCTGTCCACCCGCATCGATACCGGCGACTAAATTGTCGCCGCAACCGCTGAGGCTCGCAACCAGAGCAGGAAGTGCCAGAAGCAATACGCGGGGACTACCAATCGATATCATTTTCATGTCAGATTTCCTCTGTTCGGTCGGACTCGATCCAGTATGCGCCGACGCCCAGTCGGCAACGCGAATCGGAGTCGCAGGTTTCATCATTTAACTCATGGTCGCTTAACCAGGCGTCCACGGATTCCAAAAATCTTTGGCCCTCAAGCTCAACGAACTGGCGAAATGCCGGGATCGCGGCCCTGGGAATAGCCGGATTCGTCGCGCGCCGCTCGAACCGGCTCGGTTGCCGCGACGTACGGCGCAAGTTGTAGTCGACGGTCTCACCAACATCTTCCAGAACACTGCCGGCGCGCTCGATCGCCGCCGGCGCAAGCACGCGATTTCTGGCGGGCATGTAGTAACGCGTCAACACTTCAAGATTACCGCTGGCGTTGGTCGCAATTGCCTTCACACGCTTCAGCTCTTTTGCCATCGTGCTGGCGGGAATGTCGCTCGCGTAGCGCCTCACAAGCGCCTCAAAGCTACCGGTCACACCGGACTTGCGCAGCACGCGCGGCTTCCCGCGCGAGGTCAGGAAATCAGAATCCTGATGCCATCCTGACAATACGCGTGTCGCATTATTCTGGCGCACATCACTGGTCCGATCATCAGGTTTCGCCGCAAGAATTTTGCGCACATCGCGTCGCGCCATGCCCGTCAATAATGCGACATGCGACACGTTTACGGATGCTGCAGAACCCTGCTCGACATCGGCGGCCGCTTTTACATAAGCCTCTTTGCAAATCAACGCAACATCCTTGTGCGTCATGCCGTGGCGCACAAGGATGCGTGCCACGGGCCCCAGCAAGCGCCTGAGCATGCGACTGAGATATCGCGAGATTGTTGCATGTTCGTGCGACTGCATAGGCCACCAATATTTATGTTTAATCAACTGGCGTCGGTGTTTGACGACAGGTTGACAACATATGTGTGTGTGAGACATTTCGTCTCAATTCAATGGTTGCCGAGTCTCTGAGACTACAACCACTTTGTCAAGTTGGAGCTCAGCATGTCCGCTAATTTCTTTGTTCTCATCATTTTCGTTTGTATCGTTGCGACACTTGTCCTGTTGCTTCGTCCTTTCGTCAAGGAAAAGCGCGTGGGCTGGATGGCACTTGCCGGCGCTGCGTTGATACCGCTTGCCGTTGTCGCGCTGTACGCAAGCGTCGGGCAACCGGACGCCCTGCTTTCCGGCGACCGCAACGACGACCGCATATCACAGCGCGCCAGCGAGAAGGCCGTTCCGGCCGTCCCGGGCTTCGACACGCAAGGCGGAAAAATCGGCTCGGTTTCCAACCTGGTGGACGGCCTTGCCGCCCGCCTGAGTGCGGGTGACGGCGATGGCGGCGACTGGTTGCTGCTGGCCCAGTCTTATGATCACCTCGGCAATACCGATCAGGCACGGGCGGCCTACCGTGAAGCCGCGGAACGCGGCGCAGTTGATCAAAGTCTGGAACAGAAGCTACTGTTCGGGTCAGCGAAAACCACCAAAGGGGATCTGGGGTTTCGGATCGTCGGCACACTGGTAGCGGATGATGCGGCGCGCCAGATGATACCGCCGGATGCAACGATCTTTGTTGTTGCGCGCGCAGCCGACGGCCCGGCGATGCCCATCGCGGTCGCCAAATATGCCGCGACCAGTTTGCCGCTCAGCTTCTCCCTGGATACCAGCAACCTGATGCTGCCCGACGGTCAGGCCTCGCGCTATAAACGCTTCACCATCTATGCCCGCGTATCAAAAACAGGTGATGCCAGCGTCGCGATGCAGGACATCGTTTCAAATCGGGTTGATACCAGCAGTGTCGCCGTGAATGTAGAACTTGCTCTGCATAGTGAAACAGAAGGCTAAGGTGATGCGAACTGTAATCAGGAAGCGCGTCTAATGGTCGCCAAAGCCGAAACAATGCAGCGAAAGCTGCGTGCCACGCCGCGTTGGTACAAAAATATTCCGGTCAGCTATCTGGTTGCCATCGCATCGATCGCGATCGGCTGGCGATTCCGTGACGTTGAATGGATTACGCCCGAACATGGGCTCGGCTATTGGCTTGGTATTGCCGGTGGCACGCTGATGCTCGTATTACTGCTCTATCCGCTGCGCAAGCGCTGGCGGTTCATGCATAGGCTCGGCAAGACCAGGCACTGGTTCAACATGCACATGGTCTTTGGTCTGTACGGGCCGCTGCTGGTGCTCTATCACTGCAACTTCCAGCTGGGCTCGTTCAACAGCCAGATGGCCCTGTTCTGCATGCTGCTGGTCGCTGGCAGCGGCATCATCGGGCGGCATTTTTATGCCCGCATCCACAAGGGGCTCTATGGTCGCAAGACTTCGCTGCGCGAATTGCAGCAGGAGCTCGCCGCGTCAATGGAGAGCAATCAGGGGCTGGCGCGACTCATGCCGTTACTGGCTGGTCGGCTCGAGACAATCGCCACAGAACTTCAGGCTGAGAAATCGTCCGGCTCACTAGGCTTTCGTCGCGGCCTGCGCTGGACACTGACGCATCGCTACACGCGCTGGTCTTTGTCACGACTCGCCCATCGCGAGCTCGCCGCGAGTGGCCAACAATCGGCGGCAGTCGCGAAAGACGCCGACCGCCTGAAGCGCGCTGCGCGCCGCTACATCCGTGACTACACGCAACTGATGGGGCGTATTGCGCAGTTCTCGTTCTACGAACGTCTGTTCGCACTCTGGCATGTCTTTCATATGCCGATTTTTTTCATGATGATTTTGTCGGCGCTGTTTCATGTACTCGCCGTACACATGTATTAGGCATTCATAAGCACGCTTCATGACATCGATCAGGATCACTTTTGGACTTGTAATGACCGTTTTACTGATGACAACAAGCGACGCACGAGCCGGCACGCTGGAGTCGCTGGTTATGCCCGGTAAAGTCATCGAAGGCCATGCGGAGGTCGAGTCGGAGTGCAGCTCCTGCCACCAGAAATTTGATCGTGGCGCCCAGCAAAAACTGTGTGTCGTGTGCCATGAAGACGTTGGTGCAGACCTTGACAGCTCGACAGGCTTTCACGGCAGGGATCCGTCTGCGAGCAGCATGACATGCGCCAGCTGTCATACTGACCACGAAGGCCGCGACGCAACGATAGTGAAATTTGATGAGGCTACATTCGATCACCGTTTCACCGATTTCGAATTGCTTGGCAAACACGCCGATGTGCAGTGCGAAAGCTGCCATGTCGAAAATACCCTGTACCGTGAGGCGCCGGGACAGTGTATCGATTGCCATCAAGCGGACGATGCACATGAAACGTTTCTGGGCGAAAGCTGCCAGGATTGCCACACCGTCGAGTCCTGGCTTGATGCAGAGTTCGACCACGACCTGACCGACTACCCGTTGCTAGGCGCCCACGCGAGTACAGGCTGTCTCGATTGTCACGCCGACTCGACATTCCAGAATGCGCCGACCACCTGCGTGGGTTGCCACAAGGAAGATGATGCGCATGACGGGCGCAGTGGTGACCAGTGCGACCGTTGCCACAACACAGTTGATTGGACGGACACCACCTTCGATCACAATCGCGACACGCTGTTCGGATTGACGGGTGGCCATGCCGATCTCAACTGCACCAGCTGCCACAGCGACGATCCTTTTTCTGACCGACTCGAGCGAACCTGCGTTTCCTGTCACGAGCAGGACGACGCGCACGACCGCCACTTCGGGCCCAACTGCGAAACCTGTCACAGCGATGAGGAATGGGAGTCGACAACCTTCGATCATGCCACTGACACCGGATTCATACTCGCCGGCGCGCACCGCGACGCAACGTGTGAGTCCTGTCACGTCGAACCGGTATTCGAAGTTGCCCTGGCCGAGGATTGTTACAGCTGCCACGCGGCAGACGACGTTCACAAGGGTCAGGAAGGCGAGGACTGCCAGACCTGCCATAACGAGATTGGCTGGCTCGATCAGGTCCTGTTCGATCATGACTTCACGGCATTTCCGTTACTGGGCAACCATGCCGAAGTTGAATGCCAGTCCTGTCACGAAACTCAGGCTTTTCTTGATGCACCAAGCGCCTGCGTCGATTGTCATGCCGACGAAGATCCGCACGACAATCGCTTTACGCCGGACTGCGCGACCTGCCACACGCCGGTCGACTGGGAAAATTGGCGCTTTGATCATAACCGTCAAAGCGATTTCGCACTTTCCGGCGCGCACGCCGAGGTGAGCTGCAACAGTTGTCACCGCCAGTCTCTCACCGCGATGAAAGGCGGCTCGCAATCCTGCGGAAGCTGTCATCGCGCCGACGACGTACACGATGGGGAGTTCGGCGAAGATTGCGCCCGCTGCCATTCTGCCGATTCCTTCCGCGACGTCAGGGCGATACGATGATCTGCAAATCACGAAACCTGAAGGCCCGTCAGGCCATGCCGCGCTGGCTTGCGCTGCTGGCACTGATCCTGCTGTCTGCCATCAACACAAACTCGCTCGCCCAGGAGCGCTTCGATCACTTCAGCACCGGCTTCCCGCTTGACGGCGCGCATTCCACGGTTACCTGCCAGGGCTGCCACACAGGCGGTACGTTCGCCGCGACCAGCCCGGACTGTGCGTCATGCCACGGACCCAACGCACGCATCGTCGCGTCCATGAAACCACCGAATCATGTAGCGACAACACAGCAGTGCGCCGACTGCCATACGACATCCAGCTGGAACGCGATTCCATACATGGACCATACCGCGGTGATGGGCAGTTGCGGCTCATGTCATAACGGCATCAACGCAACGGGCAAGACGCCGACACATATTCAATCAAGCGATCAATGCGACGACTGCCATTCCTCAACGGCATGGGAGCCCGCACGCTTCGATCACACCAACGTCACCGGCAACTGCGTGAGCTGCCATAACGGTCGCGATGCCACCGGCAAGAGCCCGATGCACATCCTGACGACCGATGTGTGCGAGGACTGCCATAGCAACGCATTCTGGGAACCGGCCATCGCAATGGATCACATGCAGGTGCTCGGCAGTTGCGTCTCCTGCCACAATGGCAGCGACGCCACCGGCAAACATCCGACCCACATCGCCAGCGGCGACAACTGCGACGATTGTCATACAACGGTTGCCTGGCTACCGGCGACCTTCGATCACACCAACGTCACCGGCAACTGCGTGAGCTGCCATAACGGTCGCGATGCCACCGGCAAGAGCCCGATGCACATCCTGACGACCGATGTGTGCGAGGACTGCCATAGCCCGGTGACATGGACGCCGGCAACGCGTGTCGATCACACGCAGGTCCTGGGGTCATGTACGTCCTGCCACGATGGCAGCTCGGCGACACCGAAGACGCCGGACCATTTCATCACGATGCAGGAGTGCAACGACTGCCACCTGACGACCGCGTGGGTACCTCATACCTATCGCCACCTCGCGCTCGGATATGAGCCGCTGGATCATCGCGGCAATCTTGCCTGCACCGATTGCCACAGCGCCAACAATGCCATCATCAATTGGCGTGCACCCGCCTACCAGCCCAACTGTGCCGGCTGCCACGCAAACGATTTTGAGCCTGGCCCGCACAAAAAATATGAAAATCCGGATGTACGCTACACGCTTGGCGAACTGCAGGATTGCTCAGGCTCGTGCCACATCTATAACGACAGCACGGAGACCACGATCAAGGAAAATCGCCCGGGACCCGAGCACCGCATTTCAAGTGGGGAGTTCTAGCACGATGCGAGCGCCACGACGACCACATACCAGCACGGTCATTCTGATGTGCTGTGTGCTGCCGATACAGCTCGCTTTGGCCGACGGTGCGCCACTGGTGCAGGAACACCAACCCGATGGGCCACCGCGCGTAACCCGGCTGGTCAAGCGATCAACACCGGGCGCGCGTCGCTACGTCATCAATCTCGCCTCGATGCAACGCATACCGACGCAGGCCGACCTTCTCATCAGTCCTGCTGTCGATGGCAAACGGGTGATGATCGAGACAACCCGGCTCGACGGGCGCACCTGGTATCGGGTACAGCTCGGCGTCTTCGGATCGCTCGCCGAGGCGAATGATGCCCTCGAGGCGGTCCGCCAGGACTACCCCGGAGCCTGGATCGCACAGGCGAAAGCGTCGTCGTCCGATACCCTGCCCGCTGTTGTCCAACCCGCTGCGCCGCCCGCCATCAAGCAGGCCAGTACCAGAACACTGGACGACGACGCGCTGGCCTCATTAATGGCCGATGGCCGCAACGCAATGATGGCCGGCCAGCTGTCGGTCGCGATCCAGATTTTCACCAAGGTGCTGCAGCAACCGGAGACAACGCATCACCCGCAGGCTCAGGAATATCTTGGACTGGCACGTCAGAAAAACAACCAGGTCGCGCATGCCAAGGCCGAATACGAACGATTCCTCGCCAACTACCCCGCACATGACGCGGCGGCGCGCGTGGAACAACGACTCGCAGCGTTAATCGCGGCTCACACCAACGGGGCGGCACCGGCAACGGCAACGACAAACAGTGGCGGTACGGTGGCTAGCGGTGGCGACTGGCAAATCGCCAGTTTCCTTGCGCAGCGCTATCGGCGCGACGAGAACCAATTCGCTGACAACGACGCAATCGTCAGTCAATCGGCGGTGTTCTCCGACATCAGCGTCGACGCCAGACGCCGCGGTGAGCGCTTTGATTTTTCGAGCCGCATCACCGCAGGCTACCGCCACGATCTGCTCGACCAATCGCAAACCAGCGCCAACGACCTTCGCCTGTCATATGCCTACGCCGACCTGCGCGACAGCGCCACCGGCCTGGGCACCCGGATTGGTCGACAGTCGCGCAACTCGGGCGGCGTACTCGGCCGCTTCGATGGCATCAACGTCGACTATCGATTAGGCGATCGCTGGGAACTCGATGCGGTGGCTGGTCGCCCCGTGTATTCGGCTACCCGCGGCGCAGACAACTCGCGGGTATTTTACGGCATCAGTGCCAATCGGGACCTGCTCGACGAACGCGTTAACGTCGGTGTATTCGCACTACAGCAAACGATCGACGGCATGGTTGACCGGCAGGTCGTCGGCACCGAGCTAAGATATTTTTCCGAGTCACTTAGCCTCTGGGGTCAGATGGACTATGACACTGCATTCCAGGAGATGGGTGGGCTGTTCGTGCAAGGCGCATGGCGATCAAATTCCGGGCTGACGATAAGCGGTATTGTCGACCGAAGACGCAGCCAGTTCCTGAGTATTGGCAATGCAATGATGGGGCAACAGGTCGATTCGTTCGACGAGCTTGCGGTGCTGTTTACTGAGGAAGAGCTACGCCAACTCGCACTGGATCGCGCGCCGGAAGCAACGACAATGACGGTAGGCGTGTCCAGCCCGTTAACGCCGCGTTTGCAATTGAATATGAACGCAACCAATACCGACATCGCAGCCACGCCGGATTCCGGCGGTGTGCCGGGCCAGGCAGAAAACAGCTATCAGTATTTTTCCACCAGCCTCGTCGCGAGCAGCCTGTTCAAGCAAGGCGACATCTATGTAAGTGGGGTGCGTTATGCGGACTCGTCAACGACACGCGTCTATACGCTGAACCTGAATAACCGTTGGCCACTGCGGCGCAGTTTTTTCCTGAGTCCCCGCTTACGTGTCGACTATCGACAAATCAAATCGGACCAGAGCGATGAGTGGATATTCACGCCAGGCCTGCGCGCATTGTGGCGCAGCGGTCGCAATGTACGCGTCGAATTCGAGGCAGGCCGGCAGATAGCCAGCCGCACGACGGCCAGCGGAGACATCGACCGCGACTCGAACTACGTCATGCTCGGCTATCAGCTCATCTACTAGGATTTTCGCCGTGATTCGACCTGCCTGCCTGAGATATCTGACCTGCCTTATCGGCACGCTTGCACTCATTGGTTGCTCGTCGGTCCGCACGGGCGCGAATCAGAATCTGGATGAATTCACCGGTGCCAGCTACATGACAATCAGCTCGCCGGACGTATTTTTTCGCAGTGAACCCGGCCGTGCCGCCTATGCGCGCGATTACCTGCAGGTTGCACCGCTGATGGTCAATCGTATGGGCAACCATCAATATTACTTGTGGCTGGGCATCTGGAGCACGATGGCTGATGCGAAAGGACAAGACGAAAGCGCTGCATTCGCAGATCTGGTCGTACTCGTTGACGGCGAGCCCATGCAACTTAGCGCAAGCGCATGGCATGCGCGGGGCGTCGGCCTGAGTGAGTCGCCTTTCCGTCGGCCCGTCGCAGGAGCGCTTAGCGGCTACTTCGCCGTAACGCCCGATCAGATTCGCATGATCTATGCGGCCAATGACGTAACGCTGCACGCGGCAGGCGATTCCCGCCGGCCCTACGTCCGTTGGCGCGAAAATCACAGTCGCGCAGACGTACTCGCGGTGCTCGGTGAACTACGCGCTGCCACAGGCAACCCTAACTAGCCCACGCCTCAGCGCGCCTGGTCACCGGCCAGCGCAAACACGAAATCGACATAGCCTTTTTCGATCTCCGCCAGTCCCGCCGCAGCGACGCCGTCAGCCGGATAGATCAACATGATTTCGTTGGGCGCATGTGCGCCGGTACCGAAACCCAGTCCCGCCGGCACCATAGGCAGGCCCAGGCGATCGGTGAATTGATAAAACGGCGCGCTGCCGGCGATGCGCGGCTGGATGCGAACGTTGCCGGCGTATTTCGAAAACACCGAAACGGCGGCCTTAACCGCGGGCGCCTCGATCGAAGTTTGCGCGGCGGGGTAGGCCGACATTTTACGCATCACTACGTCCGAAAAACCCTCATCGTCGAGATGCGCCCGGATCTTCGCCAGTGACACGTCCGGGTCGAGGCCCGGTGGCAGCCGCGAATCCACTTTTGCGACCGCGCGGTGCGGCAGGATCGTCTTCGTGCCCTCGCCGGTGTAGCCGCCGTAAATACCATCGATATTCAATGTCGGTTGGAACAGCAACTCGACGACCGCGTCGGTACCGGTCTTGCCGTCAATCCATCGACTGACACCGAATGATTCCTGCATTTGTCGATCATTGCGATCCTCGACACTCGCATTGATCAGCCGCGACTCTTCGTCGCTCGGCGGACGGACACCGTCGTAGTACCCCGGCACACGGATCGTGTTGCCATCGGGCGTTGTCAACGACGCCAGCGCCTGCACAAGCTGCCATACCGGCGAGTCAACGATCGCCTTGTAGGAGCCGTGAATTTCCGCGACGGCCGGCCCGCCCCACTCGCCACCATTGGCGATGAGTTCGAAGTAAATGATGCCTTTGACGCCCAGCAAGAAAGACACGTCGCCATCGGGCGATTGGGAATTGAATGGAAATAGCACCGCATCGGCAGTCTTTAGACGCGCCTCATAGGCATCGACAATCTGCGGGTAGTTTGGCGAGCCGAGTTCCTCTTCTCCCTCTGCCGCCACCATGATATTGACGGGCAGTGTACCGTTGACCGCAATAATCGATTCGAGTGCATTGAGGAATGCGCGCTGCGGGCCTTTCTGATTCGTCGCGCCGCGCGCCATCAACACCTTGCCAAGCTCGTGGTCGATGAGCTCGGCGTCAAACGGCGGACTCTGCCAGTCGTCCGGGTTCACGGGCTGGACGTCGTACATCATATACAGCACGAGCGTCGTTTCAGCACCGGCGTCATAGTAGCCCCAAACGCCCGGGTGGCCCTTGGTAGGCACCAGCGTCGTTTCGCTAAAACCGATCGCCTCGAGATCGTTACGCAGCATTTCCGCCATTTCTGTCACGCCCACGTTCTGCGCCGAGATTGACGGTTGGCGCAGCCAGCGCTGGATCGCGGCAAGGTGGCCTTGCTGGCTGGCATCGATGTGATCGTAAATCGCCTGATGCACATTCGCGTAACTGCCAATCGCTGCTATGTCATACGCCTCGCTCGTGGTCAGGCTGAATGTTGGTCGTTGCGGTTGCGTTTCGGCGACTGCGTTATGGTCTGCGGGCACCGTCGCGTCATGACAGGCCGCCAGACCGATCAGAGTGATAAAGACAATCCATCGGCTCATAAACATCCGCTCCGGAAATGGCATATCCATCGCGCGACGTGGCGTTGGCTTTTGCGTTGGCAAAAGCCTCTCACGAAGCGTACGCTCATGCAAAGAAGTCGATGTCGGGAATCTGACTATGTCAGGCCACAGGGCTCACTTGTTAATTGCAGTTTTTTCGCTGGCGCTGGCTTTGTTCGGTGGGCTTAATGATGCGCGCGCCGCCTCCCCTCCCATCCCGACACTGGCCGAGCTAGAGGCCGCCGGCGCGATCATCGGCGAGGTGACGTTGCAGATCAATGACGTCTTCGACACAACATCCAGCAAGGAAAACAAATCGATCTTCCGGCTCGCTAACCGCCTGCACATCAACACGCGCGATAGCGTCGTAAAATCCCAGCTGCTGTTCAGGAGCGGTGAGCCGCTGAACGAAAACCTGATCGAGGAATCAGCCCGGCTGCTGCGGCGAAACAGTTTCTTCTATGATGCGGCGATTCGCGTCGTGCGCTACCAGAATAGCGTCGCCGATATCGTTGTCAGCGTACGTGACAACTGGACACTGCTGCCAGAGCTCTCGTTGTCGCGAAGCGGCGGCGAAACACGCTACCAGTTCGGCATCGAGGAGGATAATCTGCTCGGCACCGGCAGCGCCATTTCGTTCTCAAGAAGAAAGGACGAGGATCGTCGATCAACACAGTTCGCCTTTTCGGATCGCAATATTGGTCGCAGCTGGGTCAGCCTCGATGTCAGATATCGGGATAGTGATGATGGTGAGGGCGCGCGTTTTCGTCTTGCGCGCCCGTTCTACTCGCTTGACACTACCTGGTCCGGTGGTTTTGATGTATTTACCGATGACCGCGAGGACCCGCTGTTCTCGCTGGGCGATGAGGTTGGACGATTCCGCCACGACGAGCGCGGTGCAAGCGCGTGGTTTGGCTGGTCGAACGGTCTGGTCGACAACTGGACAACGCGCTGGACGGCCGGCGTAGTTGTTTCCGACAACCGCTTTGATGTTCCGGATGACACGGCTGACCTGCTCGCCGTGCCGCCGGACCGTGACCTGCGCTACCCGTACCTGCGCTATGAACGGATCGAGAATCGGTTCGCGGTTGCCTCGAACCTGAATCAGATCGTGCGCACCGAGGATTTCTATCTGGGCACGCGTTACGGGCTCACGTTAGGCTATTTGTCCGAATCGTTGGGCGCCGATCGTAACGGCAGTCTTTTTGATGCGAACGTGCAGCGCGGTTACGGCCAGCCCAGCGACCAACTGCTGACATTAGGCGCCGCGGCCAATGGGCGCATCGAATCAGATGATCTGAGGAACGCAAAGCTCAGCGTCGATGCGACCTACTACCGACGCCAATCGAAGAAGCGGGTGTTCTATGCGCGATTGTCAGGCACCGCCGGTTACAAACTCGATCTCGATGATCTCGTCGAACTGGGCGGCGACAGCGGGCTGCGCGGCTATCCGCGTGCATTCGGCAATGGTGAAAGCCGGGCACTGCTGACGATCGAGCAACGCTTCTACACTGACTGGTACCCGTTCAGGTTGTTTCGAGTCGGCGGCGCCGCATTCATAGACGCGGGTCGCACCTGGGGCGCAGACGCCACCGGGCTGCGCGACGATCGGCTGCTGTCAAACGCCGGCTTCGGCCTTCGACTGGGCAGCACGCGCGGCAACAGCAACCGCGTCATTCACATCGATATTGCATTCCCGCTGGAGCGCGACCCGCGCGTCGATAACCTGCAATTCCTGGTCGAGGCCAAGCGTGGTTTCTGACCACCCGCTCGCCTGCGGCAATCCGCTACAGCACTCGGGATGCGCCATCGCTACACTCAGCGTTGGTCGCAATCCACGAGGAACCAGCCGGTGACAAACACGAGCGAAGACAGACAAGGCACGCTACTCGATGAACAACATGCTCCCGAGTCGATCGCACGGCGCCTGCGAGATGGCGTAAGTCCCGACTACACCGGCGATGCGGTGCTGGGCGGCATCGATGGCTGTGTCACGACGTTCGCTATCGCATCAGCCGCCTATGGCGCCGGCCTGTCATCAGCCGTCGTGCTGATCATGGGGCTCGCCAATCTGATCGCCGATGGATTCAGCATGGCGGTCAGCAACTTCCAGAATGCCCAGACAGAACACGAGCGCATCGACCGGTTGCGCCGTGAGGAACACGATCATATCGCCCGCGTGCCGGACGGCGAGCGCGAAGAGCTGCGCCAGATTTATGCCGCGAAAGGACTGAGCGGAGACGCACTGGAGCAGGTTGTAGCGGTGATCAGCAGCGACCGCAAGGTCTGGGTGGACACCATGCTCAGGGAGGAACACCGCGTGGCCGATGCACCGCGGGCGCCCCTCGCTGCAGCGATAGCGACGTTCTTCGCGTTCGTGATTTTCGGCGCATTACCCCTGCTGCCTTTCGCCATCGCCGAGCGCGTCACTAACGCGACATACATGCAAAGCGCCATTATTGCAGCACTGGTGTTTTTCGTCATTGGCTGCCTCAAGGCACGCATCGCCGAGACACGCATCATAACCGGAGGTCTCCGGGTCCTTTTCGCGGGCCTTGTCGCATCAGCACTTGCGCTGCTGGTCGGCATCGCGCTGTCCGGCTTGTAGCGACGCGCCGGCTCATCGTGCCGCTATGCGAGTCCCGTCGCTGATACGCAGGCTCGGATAGGCAACGATCTGCTCACCCTCGGCGAGCCCATCAACGATCTCGGCGGCCAGCGCGTTGCGCTTGCCGATCGTGACATGCACCAGGCGCGCGCGGCCGTCTTGCTCGACAAACACCGACCACTGTTCGCCGTCACGGAATAACGACGTGAGCGGCACGGTCAACGCAGCCTCTGCACGCGCCAGTTCGATTTGCGTGACCACGCGATAGCCATGACCGAGCTGCGTCGCATCGTCGACGTTGCGATCGAAGTCGATAATCACATTGACGCGTTGCTCCTCGATACCAAGCGATGACACGCGCGTAAACCCGAACGGTTCGACGCGCCTGACAACGCCCTGTAGTGGCCGTGGACCACCCCATTCCTCGATGACAACATTCTGCCCCGGGCGCACGCGCACCGCGTCCGAGGACAGCAGGTCGACGACGATCTCCAGCGCCGATGGATCACCAATCTCGGCAAGCGGCTCGCCGGCCTCCACGACGCCGGCGCTTTCATGCAGCACACGCAGGATGCTGCCGTCCACCGGGGCCGTAACGGGAATACACAGGCAGCCCGCGCCCGACTCACTGTCGACACCGGATGGCATGATCAGCGAGGCACGCGCGCGCTCCAGTTCGAAGCGTCTGACCTGTAATCCGGCGCGCGCCGTGTTCAGCGCCGCCACGCCGCTGCGAAAAGCCCGCTCCGCGTCGTCCAGTGCCCGCTGCGATATGTTGTTGTCAACGATTAGCTCGCGCGCGCGGCCTCGCTCCATAGCAGCAAAATCAAGCTCGGACTGCGCACGCTCGACCTCGGCCTCGGCGAGCGTCAACGCCGATTCAGCGGCGCGCATTTCGGCTTGCGCCTGCGCTTCGCTGCGAGGATTCAGGAAATCTGCATCGCGAGGCTCGATTTCGGTGATCAGCGTCTCGTTGCGAATAACGCGATCGCCCGGCTCAAGAATGATACGCCTTGCCTGTCCGGCCACCGGTGAGGACAACAGGAACACGTCGCGAACCCGCGTCTCGCCTTCATCATCGACGGTCACGACGAGACTGTCACGGCCGACTGTCACCAGGTCCACCCGCTCCGGCACCGGCCGGAACAGAAAGGCCAGACCGGCAACGATCGTTATCGCTATGCCGGCCCATATCAAAAGACGAATTCTCGATGCACGCATGTTGCTACTCCCTTGTCTTCAGCACGGCGATCAGGTCGAGTCGGTCGAGCCTCACGCGCACGATCAGCAACGACACAACCGCCGCACCCAGCGCGACCAGCGTGGCATTGCCAAGCGCCGCAGAGGTGACGACCAATGGCGCCCTGAACAGTTCATTGGAAAACGTCGACGACATCATCACCGCCAACCCGTAGCCAAGCAAATACCCCAGCGGTATCGCCAGCAAGGCGAGCAACGCGGTTTCCGCCAGACAGATATAGCCGATCTCCGCACGCGTGAGCCCAAGCACACGCAGCGTGGCGAGATCGCGGCCGTTTTCTGAAAGCGTGATGCGCGCATTGTTGTAACAAACACCGAATGACAACAACACCGCAAACACAATATAAAAACCGATATAGATCAGGATCGTTTTCTCGATAGTCTCGTGAAACATGCTGACCGCAGCGCGCCGGCTGCTTACCGCGCTGATTGCAGGAACATCGCGCAGCACCGACAGCAATTTTGCCTCCTGCGCCTCATCCACTTTGAGCAACAATGACTGAAGCGCCGGACCGTCACCCAGCAATCGGTTGAGTGCGTTGAGCTCCATCCATGCGGGCATACCCAGATTCGTCTCGACAATCTGCATAACGGTCAGATCGCGCACCGGACGGCGGCCGCTCAGCACAGACACGGTGACCACGTCGCCGACATCCGCCTGCAGTTTTTTCGCGAGCCATGTGCTCAACACCAGGCCGCTATCGGGCACCGTCTGCACGCCCTGATTCACATCGAACAGGGGCTGCAGTTCGGCGTCCTTGACCAGGCCCTGCAATGACCCGCGGTGGATGCGGTTACCGAGCTGAAGGTCTGCACTGACATAGCGGGTCGGCTCGGCGGCGAGCACACCCGGCAGATGCGCGATATCGAATGCGGCGGCCATATTGCGCGGCTCGGTCAGCGCGATGGAATAGTCCTGGCGCTGTGCGCGATAGTACTCTGTGTCTAACAGCGCGGTGATCGAGTCCGCCCACTGCAGCGCCAGCACCATGACGGCAACACCCGCCGCCATGCCCAGTGTCGCGATAGCGGCGCGCAGCGGATTGCGGGCGAGCTGGCGTAGCACGATCCGGCTCGGCTGATCGAGCCAATGCTTCGACTCGGCCGGACGCGTTCGCGCATGTCGCCGAAATGTCGGCTGTTGCGGGCGCATCGCCTCCGCGGGCGGCAAACGTGCGACGCGGGCTACCGCGCCGATCGTGCCCAGCCATGCGGCGGCCAGGCCGATCGCGGCCGACACCAGAAACAGCGAGGGCTGAGGCTCAAAGATAAACAGCGGGAAATGGAATACCTTGGCATACAGCGTGGCGCCATAGCGCCCGAGTCCGATGCCAATCACCCAACCAAGCACGATACCAATGGCGGCAATCGCTGCGACCAGCTTGAGGTAGTGCCAGCTGACACTCCGGTTGGTGTAACCGTTGGCCTTCAACAAGCCAATCTCGCTGCGCTCGACGGCAATCAGTCGCGCCAGCACCATGTTCGTCAGGAACGCGGCCACAATCAGGAAGATACCCGGCAGAATCGTCGCCATCTGTTTGAGCTCATCGAGCTCGTTCATCACAAACCAGTTCGACAGCTGGTCTTTTCGCGCGACCGCCCCGACGCCACCATAGCGACCGAGGGCATTGTCCATCTGCGCAATTACATCGCGCACATCGGCGCTGCGCAACAACGCCACACTGATGCTGTTGAACGCACCATCGAGATCGAATGCGGCGGCGAGCGTGTCGTACGGCATCCAGATAATGCCGAAGCGGCGATCGTCGGGCATCAGCGCACCGGGTGCCATTGCGTAAATATATTCGGGTGACAGCGTGGTCCCAACGACCGTCAGCCGCTGCTTACGGCCATTCATCAGCGCTGCGAAGTGCTTGCCGGGAATCAGGTCATGCGCGATGGCGAACTGCTCGCTCAACACGACCTCGTCCGCGTGCCCCGGTCGCGGCAACCGGCCCGAGCGCAGCGCCAGTTTATTCAGCGTCAATTCCCCGTGCTCGGCCAACGACACGAGCCGCGCCTGCACCGGCTCATTGACGCCGTCGATATCGAGGATCGCGTTCGCAACGATGCGCGCCTGCGCGGTCTGCACCCCGTCAATGCCGGCGATCTGGGTGGCGACCGACGTAGGCGCGCGACGCAGCTCGGCAAACGCGTCGGCAAACCGATAGCGCTCGTAGTACGCCGCAACCGTCTCGTCGAGCGCCGAATGAATCGACATCGACATAACCCATAACCCTGTGCCAGACGCGATGATCATCGCAATGGCAAAGGCCTGCCCTTTCATATGCCACAGATCGCGACGCAGTTTTCGGTTGAGGATGCGCACTACCGGCTACCAGCTGATCTCGGACGGATCGACGGGGTTCTGATTGCGCCGATCGTTGCTGATCCGCCCGTCCGCCAGGGTCACGACACGGTCGGCCATGTCGCCGGTTGCGAGGTTATGCGTGATCACCGCCGTCGTTGTACCAATCTCACGATTAATCTGGCGAATCGCCTGCAGCACGACGACGCCCGTCTGGCTATCGAGTGCGCCGGTCGGCTCATCGCAGAGCAGCACCGCCGGTCGCTTCGCGATGGCCCGCGCGATCGCGACGCGCTGCTGTTCACCGCCGGATAGCTCCGCCGGGAAATGGTGCGCGCGCTCGTGCAGGTTAACCATCGCCAGCGCATCGGCGGCCGGCATCGGGTCACGTGCGATCTCGGTGACCAGCTGCACATTCTCCAGCGCGGTCAGCCCCGGAATCAGGTTGTAGAACTGAAAGACGAAACCCACGTGATCGCGACGATAGCGGGTTAATTCGGCGGCGGATGCGGCGCTCAGCTCCTGAGCGCCGAAAAACACCTGGCCGGTCGTCGGCTGATCAAGCCCGCCGAGAATGTTGAGCAGCGTGGACTTGCCGCTGCCGGAGGCGCCCAGCAACACGACGAGCTCGCCGCGTTCCAGCACCAGATCGACATCACGCAGCGCATGCACGGCAACATCGCCGCTGCCATACACCTTGCACACCTGCTGCGCGGCAAGCACGCGCTCATTGTGGGCCATCATAGTCTGCCGTCAGTCGCGCCAGACCCCCGATGGGCCAGCAACTTCAACGAACAGTATGTGCAGTGATCACGCCAGGCGGCATACGCAATTGCCGCAGCGCCTTTCGGCTAACGGTCGCCGTTGCCCTGCGTCTGCGCGGCATTAGCCTGGCGCTGTTCGGCTGCCTGTTTCCGTCGGTACTCGACAAATGCACGATATTCGACCGGACTGAGCGCGTCGTCACCGTCCTTGTTGAACGGATCAAGCTGGCCGGCTTCGAACGCTTCGCCAAGACGGCCCGGCATTTCCTTTGCGGTCAGAACGCCATCGAAGTCGTCGTCGAAGCCACCGAACATCTGCGCGATATTAAATTCGAGCTCATCATGCACCGGCGCTTTCGCAGTGCCCTCGGTCCAGCGAAAGAAGAACCCGCCGTACAGCATCTCGTCATACGATTGCAGCCCCCATGGCACCTCACGGGTCGCGTCAGGATTGGCTGGATTGCGTTCGCTGTTGTTGTATACGGTCGAGTGCACCAATCGCGTTCCGGCCGGCACGCTTACCGGCTCTTCCAGCGAATAGGTGTGCTGCCAGTTAAAGTCGTAACGCGGCACATGCAACAATGGCTGCTTGCTGCCGTCCGGCAGGTGCAAATCGAAACGCGTTTCTACACCTCGGTAATGTGCGTGCGGGAACAGGCTGTAAATCTCCGCGTCACGTGCGAACTCGAAATACGCCGACTCGGTATGTCGCTCGGCACCCGGTGGAATTTGTACGTCGGGCCCGATCACGACCTGCTGGCGCAGGTTGTAGCGCGGCATCTCATCATGAAAGTACAGCGCGATCTGCGTCTCGTCGGTGACTTCACGACCGTAGGTTGTGTAGTGCATCTGCAGGTGAATCTGACCACCGGCCTTGACCAGCACGCCGGTTTCATCCGGATAGATATATGACTCAGCGCCCGGCGCGTAGCCCATAAGATAATTGCCGAACACGGCATCCAGACGACCCTCGCCTTCGGGGATCATCTCCTCCGAGGTACCGATGAGCACGTGGTGGACGACTTCGCCCTGCCCCGGTTTGATGCTGACCGCACGCACCCAGACATCCTCCGCAAGCGGGTTATCTATAGCCGGGAACTGATAGTCCAGAACACCGGTCGCCGGCACGGTGAACGGCGGTGCCGACACGATAAGGTCCGGCTCTCCAAGCGGCCACTCTTTGGGCGCAGCCGTGACGGCAAGCAACGGGTCTTCACCCTCGCCGCGCGGCGCGCCCGCTTCGATCCAATGGATCAGCGTTTTCTTTTCGTCGACGGTCAGCGCACGTGCACCGTGGATGTCCGGCAGATCGGTCGCAACTTCCCACGGTGGCATGCGGCGGGTTCTGACCACCTCACGAATCATCGGTGAGAAACCTTTAATCATTTCGTAGCTGGTCATCGCCCACGGGCCGATACCGCCCGGACGGTGACAGGCAACGCAACGTTGCTCCAGCAATGGCGCAATAGTGTCGCTGTAGCTGATTTCGGCGTGAGCGGCAACGCGCTCGCGCTCCGGGAAATTGACGATGCAACCGACCGCATTGCGACGCGGCTCGGCGACTGGCTGGCCGGCGATAATGCTGTCAAGCGCATCGGCGAGGTAGTGCTCGCTCGCTTCTTTTTTCTGGGTCTCATAACCGACGCGATCGCTGAGCGGGCCGCGATAAGCGATAGTCCAATTCGTCGGATCAACGACAATAACCTCACCGCTGCGATCCAGTTCGAGCGACTCGCCAATCAGCTGGGTTTCATCAACGAGGATCGGAAAATCGATCGCAAAGGTTTCGGCCTCTTCCCGGATTGCCGCGCGCGTGTCCTGGATACTCGAGTTAATCAATGCGAACTCGACACCGCGTTCGGCATAGCGGTCACGAAGATCACTGAGGTCAGGCAACAGGTTGCGCGCAATCGGGCAACCGTTGCTCTGCACCAGCAGCACTATCGCCTTGGCGTCTTTATGGTAGTACAGCTCATGTGCTTGCAGGTTCTGATCCAGCAAACGGAAATTTTCGACCTTCGCTGCGGCCGCAGACCGCCCCGCTGTAAGGATCAGGACAAGACTGAGCAATAACATGAACTGGCGCATTTTCGACTCCGGTGGAAGATTTGTATGCTGCACTGCGGCAATAGCCGATGATGCATGGCTGCGGCCCGTTTCTCAAGGTCTCACACCCCAATACACAGGTAAAAAAAAGCCCCGGTCGACAGCTGTCGACCGGGGCTTTGTTTCTTCAGGTCTGTTTAGAAGACCTTGCGGACCGAGACACCGAACGTCGCCGGTGTGTTCGGGTAGCCGTTGAAGCTACCACCCTGTGCGACACCCGGGAAGGCGCTGTACAAATACTCATCATCGGTGATGTTACGGCCCCAGACACGGAAGTCCCAGCCATTCGGCGTTGAGACACCCGCACTCGCATTGAACGAGTTGGTTTCGCGTGCTGCGATCGATTCCGGAACGTTGTCTACAACCTGAATCTTGTCGTCGTAGATGTGCTCCGCACGAACGTATGCAGTCTTGCCGCCAGCCAGATCCCAGTTGTAGGTCGCGCTGGTGACCGTGCTCAGCGAATGGATACCGGCAGGCGTTTCGCCCGACAGATCGCCGTCGCCGTTCGGGCCTGGCGAGCCACTGTTAACAAACGATACGTATTCCGGATCCATCCATGTGGCCGCGAAGGTCAACTGCAGGTTGTCCGTCGGGTACCAGGTACCATCAAACTCGATACCGAAGGCTGCCTGCTCACCCGCGTTGGCCAGCTGGAAGCCGGTACCCACGAAGATGTTCGACTGGAAGCCGTCGATCGTCTGGTCGAAGATCGCGATGTTAAACGCGCCGCGATCGAACTGCGCCTTCAGGCCCAGCTCATAGACGGTAGACTCCTCCGGGTTCGCGAAACGCGTACCTGCGTTCAGGTTCGGTGTGGCTGCTGTCAGGCCGGCCGCTTCGAGCGCCGGGATATCCGCAGCCAGCGGACGTGCATCACGCGACAGGTTAAAGGTCGAAGCCTTGTAACCGGTCGCCGCGCTGACATACAGGTTCATGTTGTCGCTGAGGTCTTGTGCCAGACGTACGGTCCAGGTGGTCTCGCTGTCATCCGTGCTACCCGGCTCAACAACGTTCGGGAATGCGAGGAACTGCGGCAGGAACTGCAGCGGCTGCAAACCCTCCAAAGGCGTGCCGGTCAGGGGAAGGTTGGAAAAAATGTCCGTGTTGACCTGGCTGACAGAAACATCTTTTTCGTCCTGGGTGTAGTTGGCGCCCAGTGTCAGCGTCGTTTCCGGCGTCAGATACAAGTCAACCTGTGCAAACAGTGACGACGCCTGGTTGTCCTGGGTTGCGGTTTCCGCAACGCCCTGACCGGGCTGCCACAATGTGGTGCCGACCGGCAGACCAAGCGCGGTTTCGACACCGGCCGCCAGGTTAGGGTCGCCGCCCAACAGGCTTGCATACAGACGGAAGTCATCGCCGTAGTCGAAGTCGGTCTGGTAATCGATGGATTCGTCGAAGAAGAATCCGCCGACCAGCCAGTCAGCGCTATCGCCCAATGTACCGCTCAGGCGAATTTCCTGCGTGAAGGTGTCGAGATCGCGGTCTTCGGCGTTCCGTGCAATCAGGTCTGCACTGGTGAAGTCGGAATCAGCGTTGGTTAATGCGGTCTGTGTACGGAACGATGTGATAGAAACCAGCGAAAAGCTGTCGAAATCCATGTCTGCCTGCACAGAAATACCGCTGTTCTCGACTTCGTTCTGCGAATCGAAGTTCAGGAACGTCTCATAAGAATACGGCTGGTTCGGTACTAACTGACCGCCGGTCGCAACAACAGCGCCGCCGGTCGGCCCGTTCAACAAGTTGGTCGTACCGCAGCAGTTCTCGTCGATTTCGTCGTAGTCGGCGATGATGCGGAATGACAAGCGGTCGGTTGCATCAATCTGCAACTGGCCACGAACGCCATAGCGGTTGCGCTCGTTGAGCTCAGAGCCGCCTGCGAGGTTGTCGAAGTAACCGTCACGCGTGTTTGCGTTCGCCGAAAAGCTGAACGCAACCTTGTCAGTCAACGGACCGGTGATGTCGCCCTTGGCGATGAACTGGCCGTAGTTGCCAGCAACCAATTCCGCGCTGCCGCCCCACTCGAACTGCGGCGCCTGCGTGATTACGCTGATAACACCAGCGGACGCATTCTTACCGAACAGCGTGCTCTGCGGGCCGCGCAATACTTCGATTCGCTGCAGGTTCGGCAGATCAGAGATCGCGCCGGCCGAGCGTGAACGATAAACGCCGTCGATGAAAACGCCGACTGAAGGCTCGATGCCGGCGTTGTTCGCGCCGTTACCGAAACCGCGAATAACGAAGTTGGTGTTTGCTGAAGACTGCAACTGCGTGACACGCAGTGAAGGAACAACTGATTGCAGATCCAGAATATCGAGAATCTGTGCTTTTTCGATTGTGTCGGCATCTGTGACAGAAACCGCAATCGGCACTTCCTGAAGTGTCTGTTCGCGCTTCGCAGCGGTCACTACGATTTCTTCAAGGAACGGCTCTGACTGGGCCAGCGCCTGGCCGGAAAGTCCGCCCAATAATACTGCTGCCGCGCCGAAACTGGTTTGCGCAATACGCTTTAACCCGTTGTTAATCGACATGTTTTTCCCCCATGGAATACTTGGATAAAGATCATAAAGACTGGCCGCATCCGGCCGCTTGCTGGCGAGTATAGTCGAGTAGCTCGAACTTAGAAACCGAATCTTCCATAAGTCTTTAAAATCTTTAAGATATTGTCGCGATAAAACCACAAGCTGGCGATGTGGCGACGTTTAAGCGGTCTCGCCCGTGTAGGCCGCCACCGGCATCGTCAGGCTCGTGTCGTCCAGCGAGGCGACCAACGCCAATTGTGCACGCGCCTTGGGTAGCTCGTAACGATAGAAGTAGCGGCACGCCGCCAGCTTGCCGGCATAGAAAGCCTCGTCCGCGGTGTTGCCCGACGACTGGCGCTCGGCAGCATGTGCCTGCCATAGCCACAACCATGCCACGACGACATGGCCGAATGCATCGAGAAAAATCGTTGCATTGGCGAGCCCGAGATCACGGTCCTCGCAGTCGACAACCACGCTGACGGTATCGCGCACCTGCTGCCATGCCTCCTGCAACGCGTCAGCGAAGTCATGCAAGGTCGCATGGTCGCGTGCATGGCCGATAGCCTCTGCCATTTCGTCGGCCAGGGCATCCAGCGCGGCACCGTGCGCCATGCGAACCTTGCGACCGAGAATGTCGAGCCCGTGAATGGCATGCGCGCCTTCATGGATATGATTAAGACGATTGTCACGATAAAAACGCTCGACCGGGTAGTCGCGCGTGTAGCCGTAACCGCCAAGAATCTGGATCGCGAGTTTGTTCGCCTCGAGGCAATACTCAGACGGCCACGACTTGGCGACCGGCGTTAGCAGCTCCAGCAGCAGGTTCAGGCGCACGCGCTCGGTCGCATCGCTCGTCACCGCCATCTGGTCCTGCAACTCGGCGCAGTAATAAATGAGTGACTGACCGCCCTCCACGTAGGCTTTTTGTGCGAGTAGCATCCGCCGCACATCCGCATGCTCGATAATCGGCACCTGTGGTGTTTCCGGATTCTTGTTCGACGCCGGGCGACCCTGCAACCGACTCTGTGCATAGTCGAGCGAATACAGATAGCCACCGAGACCCGACATCACGGCGCCAAGACCGACGCCGATGCGTGCCTCGTTCATCATATGAAACATGTTGGCCAGGCCTTCGTTCTCATTGCCAACGAGATAACCGAAGCTCGCGCCTCCCTCACCGAAGTTGAGCAGGCAGTTGGTCGTACCGCGATTGCCCATCTTGTGGTTCAGCCCGGCCAGCGCGATGTGGTTCCACTCGCCAACCTTGCCGTCGTCGCTGACCCGGTATTTCGGCACCAGAAACAGCGATATCCCGCGCACACCGGCGGGCGCACCCGGCGTTCGTGCCAGCACCATGTGCACGATGTTCTCGCTGATCTCCTGCTCGCCGCCGGAGATCCACATCTTTGTGCCAACCAGCGAGTAGCAACCATCATCGGTCGGCGTCGCCATGGTGCGGATATCGGCGAGCGAAGAACCCGCCTGCGTTTCGGAGAGACACATCGTGCCGAACCAGCGCCCCTCCAGCATCGGCGGCAGGAATTTCTGCTTCAACGCATCGCTGCCACAGGCGTTCAGCATGTTGGCATTCGCCGTGGTCAGAAACATGTAACTCATCGCCGATGTGTTGGCGCAGGTAAACATGCCGTTCATCATGTGATAGGCAAGCCACGGCAATTGCATGCCGCCGTCTTCGCTGGAAAAACCCGCCGCGACGAACCCCGCATCCGCATATGCCTCGAGCGCCGCCGCGACCTCGGGAATCAATACCACTTTGCCGTCGACGAAACGCGGTTCGTTTTCATCCAGCTTCTGCGCGAAAGGATAGAATGCCTCCTCGGCAATCTGCTGGGCGCTGTCGAGTACCGCGCCGATGGTCTCGCGGTCGTAGTCGCCGTAACGTTGCGTACCTAACAAGGTTTCGAGATCGAACATCTCGTACAAGTAAAAATCGAGGTCGCGGCGGTTGACGATCATGGACATAACAGAAACTCCGTGGCGATAAGCCGGGTATTAATCAGGTAAGTGCGTTGGCGCGGTCTAGCGCATTGATTTCATCATCGCTGAAACCGGCGGATGCGAGCACCTCGCGCGTGTCGTTGCCCTCGGCGCGGGGCGGCGAAGGCACATCGCAGGGCGTACGGTCGAAGCGCGGTGCCGGCGCCGGCTGCGTGACGCCGCCAACATCGACATAGGTCCGGCGCGCGACGTTATGCGGGTGCCGGGTCGCCGCGTTCATGTCGAGCACGGGCGCGACGCAGGCGTCGGTGCCTTCCAGCAGGTCACACCACTCGGCCAGCGTCTTCTTGCTGAACACCTCGCTAAGCGCTTCAATGAGCTCGGGCCATCGTTCGACGGGTTGCTGCCCGCCGAAACGCGACGCGTCCAGCGCCATCAGTTTCAGGAACGTGGTGTAGAACTGCGGCTCGAGCGCACCGACGGATAACCATCCCCCGTCGCTCGTCTCGTAAACATTGTAGTGGTGCGCCGCGCCATCGAGCAGGTTGCCGCCACGCTGCGCGTGCCAGAAGCCCAGTTGCTGCCAGCCGTAAAAGCCCGACATCAGATTCGCGCTGCCGTCGGTGATCGCGGCGTCGACGACCTGGCCCTTACCGGAGGTTTTCGCCTCCAGCATTGCTGCCAGCATGCCCATGACGAGGAACAGGCTGCCGCCGGCATAGTCACCGATGATGTTCAGCGGTGGCAGCGGTTTTTCGCGGGTGCCGATGGCGGCGAGCACGCCGGTCAGACCGATGTAATTAATGTCGTGACCGGGCGACTGCGCGAGCGGGCCATCCTGTCCCCAGCCGGTAACGCGGCCATACACGAGCCGCGGGTTGCGCGCGTGGCACTCGGCCGGCCCGCAGCCCAATCGCTCCGCCACGCCCGGGCGAAATCCCTCAAGCAACGCATCGGCGCCGTCGACGAGTTTTAGTAATGCCGCGAGCCCCGCGGGGTTCTTCAGGTCGAGCGCAATCGAGCGTTTGTTGCGCGAGTGCACATCCACCGCGGACGGAATCGCGATGCCTTGCGCGGTGGATGCGCGCTCGACGACGATCACGTCGGCACCCATGTCCGCGAGTAACATGCCGGCATACGGACCCGGCCCGATACCCTTCAATTCGATGACACGCGTGCCGTGTAATGGCCCCATGCTTTCTTGCCCCATCATCCGCTCGCCGCGGTGTGCCGTTATTGGCAACACCTGCACGACGCGCCTGACCGTCAATTATGACACGACCCCGTCAATGCCGCCGCCCGCAGGGCACGCCACAACAACGGGACAATGGTCAGGATGTGAACCCGGTCTATTTACGTTAACGTTAACGGCAGTTAGACTACCCCGATGAACACACCCGCCAAGACGCTCTATTCGATCGGCGATCTCGCCTCGGAATTCGACGTCACAACAAGAACGCTTCGATTCTACGAAGAGAAAGGCCTGCTCACGCCCGAGCGCCAAGGTCGCGTACGCTACTTCGACGGCGCGGACCGGGTGCGCCTCAGATTAATCCTGCGTGGCAAGCGGCTTGGCTTGTCGCTCGAAGAGTCGGCGGAAATTATCGGTTTGTATCAGGCGCCGGAAGGCTCGCGGCGCCAGCTCCAGGCGCTGCTTGCCAAACTCGCGGAGCGCAAGGCGCAATTGCAGGCCCAGGCAGATGACCTCAAAGCGACGCTTGCCGACCTGCGCAAGGTGGAAAAGGAATGCCGGCAGGCGCTGGCGGAGTAGAGATGACGATTATTGAATCCAGCATCGATACGCGCGGCCCGGACTTCGCCGACAACGACAGGCGCATGCGCGCTCTGGTCGACGAACTCGCCGATACGGTCAGCGCGATTTCCGAAGGCGGTGGCCCGGAACGCCAGGCGCGACATACCTCGCGTGGCAAGTTGCTGGTGCGCCAACGCATAGACCGGCTTATCGACCCCGGCAGCGCATTCCTCGAATTCAGCCAGCTCGCGGCACACGATGTTTACGATGACGCCGTCCCGGCTGCCGGCATCATCACCGGCATCGGCTGCGTCAGCGGCGTTGAGTGCGTCATCATTGCCAACGACGCGACCGTCAAAGGCGGCACCTACTACCCGCTGACCGGCAAGAAGCACTTGCGGGCGCAGACCATAGCCGCGCAAAACCGGCTTCCGTGTATCTACCTGGTTGACTCCGGCGGCGCATTCCTGCCGATGCAGGACGAGGTATTTCCGGACCGCGAACACTTCGGTCGTTGTTTTTACAATCAGGCACGCATGTCGGCCGAGGGGATTCCACAAATTGCGGTCGTCATGGGCTCATGCACCGCCGGCGGCGCCTACGTGCCGGCGATGGCAGATGAATCCATCATCGTTGCCAACCAAGGCACCATTTTTCTCGGTGGCCCGCCACTGGTTAAGGCCGCGACCGGCGAAGAAGTCAGCGCGGAGTTGCTCGGTGGCGCGGACGTGCATTGCCGCGAGTCCGGCGTCACCGACCACTACGCGAGAAACGACGAGCATGCATTGCAGCTCGCACGCGACGCGGTCGCACGACTCAACTGGGTCAAGCCCGAACAGACCGACCGTCAGCAAAGCCTGCCGCCGCGCTACGACATCGAAGAGCTGTACGGCGTCGTACCGCCCGACCTCAAAACGCCTTACGACGTTCGCGAGGTGATCGCGCGCATCGTCGACGACTCCGACTTCCACGAGTTCAAAGCGCTGTACGGCGAAACGCTGGTGTGCGGCTTTGCGCGCATCGATGGCTACCCGGTCGGCATCCTTGGCAACAACGGCATCCTGTTCAGCGAGTCATCACTGAAGGGCGCGCATTTCATCGAGCTGTGTGCACAGCGCAAGATACCGCTGGTCTTCCTGCAAAACATCACAGGCTTCATGGTGGGCCGCCAATACGAAGCACGCGGCATCGCCAAGGACGGCGCGAAGCTGGTCAACGCGGTCGCCTGCGCCAACGTGCCGAAGATCACTGTCATCATCGGCGGCTCGTTCGGTGCCGGCAACTACGGCATGGCGGGTCGCGCTTACGACCCGCGCTTCCTGTTTATGTGGCCGAACGCGCGCATCTCCGTCATGGGCGGCGAGCAAGCCGCCAGCGTGCTCGCGCAGGTCAAACGCGATCAGAAAGAAAGAAGCGGCGACAGCTGGAGCGAGGATGCCGAGCGAGACTTCAAGCAACCGATCATCGATCAGTACGAACGTCAGGGCCACCCCTACTACGCGTCGGCGCGCCTGTGGGACGACGGCGTTATAGATCCGGCCGACACACGCCACGTCATCGCGCTGTCTTTGTCGGCCGCATTGAATCAACCCATAGATGAGACACGTTTCGGCGTGTTCCGGATGTAGCCGTGTTTAGCAAACTCCTGATCGCAAACCGCGGCGAAATCGCCTGCCGGATTATTCGCACCGCACAAGATCTCGGTATCGCGACCGTGGCCGTCTATTCGGATGCCGACCGCGAAGCGCTGCACGTTCTGATGGCCGACGAATCTGTACACATCGGCGACAACGCGCCGGCGGCGTCTTATTTGAATATCGGCGTGATCATCGACGCGGCGAAACGCTGTGGCGTCGATGCGATCCACCCCGGCTACGGATTCCTTTCCGAAAACGCCCGCTTCGCCAGCGCCTGCGCCGACAACGATATTGCGTTTGTCGGACCGCCGATCGCGGCCATCGAGGCGATGGGCTCGAAGTCGGCCGCGAAAGCGATCATGCACAAGGCCGGCGTGCCGTTGTTGCCGGGCTATCACGGCAACGATCAGGATGATGCAACGTTGCAGTCTGCCGCGCGGGATATCGGCTATCCGGTACTACTGAAGGCGGCGGCCGGTGGCGGTGGCAAAGGCATGCGCGTGGTCGCAGACGACGACGCGTTCGGCGATGAATTGGCCGCGGCGCGACGCGAGGCATCGGGCGCATTCGGCGACGAGACGATGCTGGTCGAGAAGTATCTCGCCGCGCCGCGACACATCGAGTTACAAGTGTTTGCCGACCAGCATGGCAACGTTGTTCATTTATTCGACCGCGACTGCTCGATCCAGCGCCGCCATCAGAAAATCATCGAGGAAGCACCGGCACCGGGGCTATCGGATACATTGCGTGCGGACATGGCCAACGCCGCAATCGAAGCCGCCCGCGCGATCGACTACGTCGGCGCCGGTACCGTTGAATTCCTGCTCGATCATGACGGCGCATTTTATTTCATGGAGATGAATACGCGACTGCAGGTCGAGCACCCGGTGACAGAGATGATCACCGGCGTCGATCTCGTCGCGTGGCAGCTCAGCGTCGCCAATGGCGCAACGCTGCCGCGCACACAGGAGGAAATCCGCCAGCACGGTCATGCGATTGAGGCGCGCGTCTACGCCGAGGACGCCGACAACGACTTCCTGCCGACCAGCGGCCGACTCGACGCGGTCCGGCTACCCGCTGAGGATGCAACCACACGTATCGACAGTGGCGTGCGCGGCGGCGATACAGTCAGCGTCTTCTATGACCCGATGATTGCCAAACTGATCGTGCATGGCGATGACCGCGAGTCGGCACGCCGACGGATGCTTCATGCGCTGGACGACTACCTGATTCTCGGCGTCACAAACAATCTGGCGTTTCTGCGCCGCGCCATTGCCACTGCGCAGTTCGCGCAGGGCGGCGTGACCACCGGGTTCATCCAGGACGCGGCCGAATCACTGGCATCGGCGCCAGCACAACGCGCGGCGTGCATCGCGGCCGCTGTTCTGGTCTGGCATCAGACACGAAGCGCCGCAGGTACAGGCAACCAGCGCTGGCACGAAGGCCGAGGATGGCGGGCGAACCTGCCGAACACGGTGCCCATCGCGCTGACAATCGACGGCGAAAACGCCGAAGTCATGTTGGCATTTGATCACTCGGCAGCATCGCCCGTTGGCGCACACAACGATGACAAGCAAAGCGACATCAGCGCGACGGTCGGCGAAACCCGCCTGCGGCTCATCATCGACGGCCATAGTCGCGATGTTGCCTATGTGATGCGAGGTGGGCGCGGCGTGCTCTCAATCGACGGCGCGCGCCATCAGTTCGCCCGCGCGACGGCCGATACCGGCGAGGCCAAAGCGCGACACTCCGACGGCAACGTACGCGCGCCGATGACCGGGCGCGTCGTACGTGTGGACTGCGCCGAGGGCGATGTCGTCACGGCCGGGCAGACACTGCTCGTCCTCGAGGCCATGAAAATGGAACACACACTGAAAGCACCGCTCGCCGGCACCATTGCCGCGGCGCGTGTGAGCGTTAATCAACTGGTCAACGGCGGCGATGTGCTGGTCACAATCGACAACGACGCCGATGACGCGAAAACCGACAAGGAATAGAACACAACATGCTGAATTTTTGCCTCGGTGACGACATCGATCTGCTACGCGACACCGTGAAACAGTTTGCGGACGCCGAAATTGCGCCGCGCGCTGCAGCCATCGATCGTGACAACGAATTTCCGAATGACCTGTGGGCCAAACTCGGTGACATGGGCTTACTCGGAATTACCGTAGACCCGCAGTACGGCGGCAGCGGCCTCGGCTATCTCGCGCATGCGGTTGCGATGGAAGAGATCTCACGCGCCTCGGGTTCCGTTGGCCTCTCGTACGGTGCGCACTCGAATCTGTGTGTTAACCAGATCTTTCGCAACGGCACCGAGGCGCAGAAAGCGCGCTATCTGCCCGCGTTGTGCAGCGGTGAGCATGTCGGCGCGCTGGCGATGTCCGAGCCCGGCGCCGGGTCCGACGTCGTCAGCATGTCGCTGCGCGCACGCCGCGATGGCGATAATTTCGTCCTCAACGGCAACAAGATGTGGATCACCAACGGCCCCGACGCACAGACGTTCATCATCTACGCGAAGACAGACCCGGACGCGGCGGCGCACGGCATCACCGCTTTTATCGTCGACGCCGATACACCCGGATTCAGTCGCGCGCAAAAGCTCGACAAACTGGGCATGCGTGGCTCGAATACCTGCGAACTGGTGTTCGAGGATTGCGCGGTGCCGACTGACAACGTCCTCGGCAGCATCAATGGCGGCGTCAAAGTGCTGATGTCCGGCCTCGACTACGAACGTGCGATTCTGGCGGCCGGCCCGGTCGGGCTGATGCAGGCGGCAATGGACACGGTGTTGCCCTATATTCATGAACGCAAACAATTCGGTCAGCCCATCGGCGAGTTCCAGCTGATGCAGGGCAAGATTGCAGACATGTATGCGGCACTGAACGCATCGCGCGCGTATCTGTATGCCGTGTGTCGTGCGTGTGACAACGCGTTGACCAGCCGCGCAGATGCCGCCGCGCTCATTCTCTACACCGCCGAGCAGGCAACGCAGGTCGCGTTGCAATCCATCCAGGCGCTGGGTGGCAACGGCTACATCAATGACTACCCTACCGGTCGATTGCTACGCGATGCGAAGCTCTACGAAATCGGCGCCGGCACCTCCGAAATACGGCGCATGCTGGTCGGTCGGGAACTCTTCAACGCGACCGGCTAGCCGTCGCACGCAACGGAACTAACGCTATGCCAGGACTTTTCTACGAGCAAACCGAAGTCGGTCAACGCATCTCGCACCGCATGCATCGCACGGTCACCGAGGCCGACAACGTCATGTTTTGCGCGCTGACCCACAACCCGCAGCCGCTGCACCTCGACGCCGAATACGCCAAGCGCACAGAGTTCGGCCAGCGCGTGGTTAACAGCCTGTGGACGGTTTCTTTCGCCACCGGCATCAGTGTCGAGGACACGACCCTCGGCACGTTGGTCATTAACCTTGGTTTCGGCGAAATGACCTTCCCGAAACCGGTTTTCATCAACGACACGCTGCGCGTGGAAACGGAAGTCACGCATCGCCGTGAAAGCAAGTCGCGGCCCAACGCCGGCATCGTTGTGTTCAAGCATTTTGTGTACAACCAGCACGACGAGATCGTCTGCACCATCCTGCGCACGACCATGCTGCAAAAACAGGTTGCCGACTGATGCAGCGCTGCCGATCATTGTTATTTGTCCCCGGCGACTCCGAGCGCAAGATTGAAAAATCAAAAACGAACGACGCCGATGTCGTGATCTACGATCTGGAAGACGCGGTGGTTCCCGAGCGTCGGGTACATGCGCGCGAGCTGGTACGCGACATCGTTGCCAGCGACAACCTGCCCTTCACCACCTGCGTGCGCGTCAATCCGATCGACAGCGAAGCCGCGCGTGACGATCTCGCCGCCGTGATGGCCGCGGGTCCCGCCTTCATCATGCAACCGAAGATTCGAACCGCCGACGATATTGATGCATTGGCGGCAGCGATCGAGGCACAGGAACGCAACTACGGTTTAGTGGTTGGCAGCACAAAGATCATCGCCCTGGTGACCGAAACGCCCGAGATGACGCTGGCGCTACCGACAATGACGTCGGTGAATCCGCGTGTGACGGCGATGACCTGGGGCGGCGAAGACCTGTCCGCGGCGCTGGGCGCCGTCACCAATCGCGATGACAGCGGCCACTGGACGTTCACCTACCAGTTGGCCAGATCGCAATGCCTGCTGGCGGCGCGCGCCTGCGGGGTGCTCGCGATCGATACGTTGTTCAGCGATTTCCGCGACAGCGATGGCCTCGCCGGCTACGCGCGCGTGGCGCTACGCGACGGCTTCGATGGCATGCTCGCGATCCATCCCGCACAAACCGGCGTGATCAACACAGCCTTCACGCCATCGGACGCAGACCTGGCGCACGCGCGACGTGTCGTGGAAGCATTCGCGGCCAGCCCGGAGGCCGGCGCCGTGCAGTTGGACGGGCGTATGCTCGACCGGCCGCATCTGACCCAGGCGAAGAAGATTCTCGACCGCGCGGGTTGACGCCTGTCAAGCGTCGCCTCAAGCAATGCGCTGACATGCCAGGCGGCATGCGAGCGCCTACATTACACCCAACTCGATCGCCTTAAGCACCGCGCGTGTGCGATCGCGAACGCCGAGCTTGGCGAGAATGTTCGATACGTGATTCTTGATCGTGCCCTCCGACTTGCTCAGCGCCGAGGAGATCTCTTTGTTGCTGTAGCCACCGGCCATCAGGCGAATGACCTCGGTCTCGCGCGGCGTCAGCGGCTCGGGCATTGCGGCACTATCAAAATTCGCGCCGCGCTGGCCTAGCCCCTTCAACAAGGTCTCGGTTATCGCCGGCTGAATCATCGTCTCACCGCGGTGCACCGACTCGATGGCGATAATCAGATCATCCAGCGACACGTCTTTCAGCAGATAGCCTTTGGCGCCGGCACGAATACCGGACAGCACCTGCTCATGATCATCAAAGGTGGTCAGAATAATCACAGGCGTTTCGATGCCGGCGTCGCGTAGCGACTGGATAGCGTCGCTGCCGTTCATCTTCGGCATGCGCATGTCCATAAGAATGACGTCGGGCGACGAGCGCGTTGCCATGGCCACGGCCTCGGCGCCATCATCCGCCTCATCGACGACCTCGACCGCGTCCGATAGAGCGAGCAGGCCAACGATGCCCTGACGTACCAGTGTCTGGTCGTCGATCAGCCCGACTGTGATGGCCATATCAGTTTCCCGGCAGTGGTATTTGCACCTGCAAGCTTAACGCGTCGTCGACGCTGGCGCAGCGCAGAGTGCCGCCGAGGCGCTGCAAACGCTCGCGCATGCCGGCAAGCCCATTGCCCTCCTCCACCGCGGCAACGGCGCGCCCGTCGTCGCGAATGCTGACCTGTAACAAGCCGTCGGCGCGCCAGACGCGAATCCAGCTGCGCGAAGCACCGGAATGGCGCAGCGTGTTTGTGATGGCTTCCTGCACGCACCGAATAATGGCATCGGCGATCTCCACATCGTCAATCTCGACGTCATCGGCAATCTGCATATCAATATCGAGTTGCGGCACATTCTCAATCAGCAATGCGAGCGCCTTGCGAAAATCCAGCGCACCCTGCTCACGTAAAGTGCTCACCGCTTCGCGCACGTCGCTCAGCAGCAATCTGGCCAGCGCTCGGCTATGCGCTATTTTCTCTTTCGCCTCACCTTCGCTAAGACGTTCGGCGATTTGCAGGTTAATCGACAACGCCGTCAGATGATGACCGACCAGATCGTGCAGGTCGCGTGCGATGCGCGTGCGCTCGCTCTGACGCGATGCCTCGGTCAACAGGTGCTGCGTCGCGACAAGCTCGCGGTACAGCTCTTGTGTGTGGTCGCGCGCCTGCTCGGCACGGTGTGCCGCGCGGGAGGTCAGCAAGGCGAAAACGTGGAACGTTGCGAATAACGCCACCGAGAAAATCGCATTGGCCTCGAACCAGTGCCAGGTCAGGATAGAGAACCAGTAAGCGGCTATGCCGACGAGCAGACCCACACAAACACGCATCGAATAGAATTGGGTCGCCATCGCGATCCAGATAATCGTGAATATCTGCAGGTATTCGATCGGCAATAGCCAGCCTAGCGTCAGGGCGCTGAGCAGTTGCATAACGTGGCTCGCCCAGCGCACCCGCGTTGTCAGACGCGGACTCATCGCGCCGAGCATGCCAACGAGATTGGCCAGCGTCAGCAGGATGGTCAGCTCGAGCGTGCCCGCATAGCCTGACGTCGCCGATGTGATCTGGTAGAGCACCAGCCCCGTGACCACAGTCCATGTCAGGATCGCGGCGACGGCTTCGGCCTGAATCGTTCTGATTATCGCGTTCATGGCTGTATTGTGGCGCTGCACGGCCGTCGTTGCCATAGGCCAAAAGTCATGGTTTGAGATCATGACCTGCGGCACTGATGCGAAACGGCAAGACTCAGTAATCTGGTGGCAACTGAGGAGCAAACCCCAATGATTCAGATCCACCAGATACACCAGATCCTGCTTTATACGCACATCGCCATCGGCACCGTCGCCATTTTTGTCTTCTGGCTGCCGGTGATTGCCCGCAAGGGCTCGCCGCTGCACATCAGGGCCGGGCGCATCTATACCTATACGATGTACACGGTCGCGATCAGCGCCCTGCTGATGTCGGTTATCGTGCTGCTCGACCCGATCAGCGTGCGCTTCGGGGCGCAAAACGTCGACATGGAGCGCGCGTTTTCCGTCGCCTCGCAGAGCCGCATGTTCTCGTTGTTCCTGCTGATGCTGAGTCTGCTGGTGTTATCCGGGCTGCGTCACGGCATGTTGGCGCTGAAAGCCAGACGCGACCCAGGCGCGCTGCGCCAGCCTGCGCACGTTGCGCTTATCGCCACGCTCGGCCTGCTTGGCATCGCGGTCGGCATCGTCGGTATCAGCCAACGTCAGATGCTGCTGATCGTCTTCGCTTTTATCTCGGTGTCGGCATCATTCCAGATGCTGCGCGAAATCCGTTTGCCGCGACTCGATCCGAAGCAAGCGCTCATCGCCCATTTCAACGGCCTCATCGGCACCGGTATCGGCGCCTACACAGCACTGTTTGCCTTTGGCGGCTCACGATTCCTGTCGCAGCTGCTCAGCGGCCAGTGGCAGATCATTCCATGGGTCGCACCGGCTATCATTGGCACCATCGCCATTCGTCAACTCGCCAAACGCTATCAGGGACGGACACTCGCATGAACAACTCACAACACAATACTTACTCGCTGCGCGTCGTTCGCGCCATACCGCTGGCCTTGTTGCTGTTGATGGTGGCCGGCATGCTGCATGCAAGCCCGGGCACCGACGCCTACGCGGCCGGCGACCTCGAGCGTGCGGGGCTATTGCTCGCCGACGAGGTGGCGCAGGACAATGATCCGCAGAAACGCAAACTGCTCGGCATAATCGCCATGTCAGAAAATGATTTCAAGAAGGCTTACGGGGCCTTCGAAGCGCTTGCCGACGATCAGCCTGACGATGCAGACACGCAATACTGGCTCGGCGCCAGCGCGGGCAGCCTCGCGGCGAATGTCAGCCTGTTCCGCGCGGCCGGATATGCGCGCAAAGCACGCGGCGCGTTCGAGCGCGCAATCGAGCTCGATGACCAGCATGTCGCGGCACATCAGGGATTGATTTCCTACTATCTGCAGGCGCCCGGATTTCTCGGTGGCGACAAGGACGCCGCACTTGCATTGGCACAGGACATGGTCGCATTCGCGCCGGTCGATGGCCGGCTGCTACTCGCCTCAATCTACAGTGAAACCAACCAGCCGGAGCGCGCGCGTACGATGCTGACTGAGCTCGCAGACGCCCATCCCGACGACCCGCGCGCACTCCTTCGCCTCGGTTTCTACTATCAGGGCGAGGAAGACTACCAACAGGCGCATGAGGCTTTTCTACAGGCATCGAAGACGCGTTCCGACGATGAAGATGCCACTCTGGCGCGCCTGGGCGCCTTGTACCAGGTTGGCCGAACCGCAGTTTTCAGCGAACAGAATGTCAGCGACGGCATCGCAGCGCTCACCGAGTACACGGACCAAACGGATATCGCAGCGACGCTGCCCGACATCAACTGGGCGCTGTTCCGACTCGGCCAGCTGCACCGGCTCGCCGGCGACATGAACGCGGCAAGCGAGGTTTTCGCGCGCGCACGCACACAAACCGATGACGACAATCTGTTGCGTGAGATCCGCAAGCTGACGTCCGGCGACTGACGTCGCCCCGGCCCACCTCGCAGGCCATGGACGGCTTGCAAGGGGCCACGCCTTCGCTCAACATCATCAGGTCTGCGCAAGGGAATTGATGATGGAATTAACAATCAATGGGCAACGCTTCGATGTCGACGTCGAACCGGAGATGCCGCTGTTGTGGGTGTTACGTGACGAACTGGGCATCAAGGGGCCGAAGTTCGGTTGCGGCATTGGCGCCTGCGGCGCGTGCACCGTCCACCTGAATGGCGCCCCGGTACGCTCATGCTCACTCCCCGTTGGCGCCATCTCGGCGCCGATCACAACCATCGAGGGCCTCGGCACGCCGGACTCGCTGCACACCCTCCAGCAGGCCTGGATCAAACACCAGGTCGCGCAATGCGGTTACTGCCAGTCGGGCCAGATCATGAGCGCCGCGGCGCTGATCGCCAACAATGCGACGCCCAGCGAAGCCGACATCGACAACGCCATGTCCGGCAATTTGTGCCGCTGTGCGACCTACCCGCGTATACGCCGTGCGATCAAGGACGCCGCGCAGCAGATTGCCGCGCAAAGCTCGCAATGACGGTCTCTCTTTCGTCATTGCGAGGGCCGCAGGCCCGCGGCAAACCAGCGACGCGGCAAACCGTCATTGCGAGGGCCGCAGGCCCGCGGCAAAAGAGCACGCCACATGGGTAAGCTGAAAACCATCACACGCAGAACCCTGATGTTCGGCTCCGTCGCGATCGCCGGCGGCGTCGCTTTCGGCTACTACGCCTACAAGCGGCCCATTCCAAATCCGTTGCTCGATCTCATAGACGACGACCAAACCGCATTGACGCCCTACCTGATCATCGACCAGCAGGGCGTCACGATCATTACGCCGCGCACAGAAGTCGGCCAGGGCGCCTACACCATTCTCGCGGCGATGGTCGCCGAGGAGCTCGACATCGCGTGGCGGGATATCCGTGTCGATCACGGGCCGCCGAGCACCGCCTACTACAACGGCAAAGTCGCCGCGGAAGGCCTGCCGTTCGCCGCCACCGATACGGGCTTCATGGCGCGACGCGCACGCGGCTTCGGCGATGTGATTGGCAAGTTCATGAAGCTGCACATCACGGGCGGCTCAACCACGGTGCCGGATGCGTTCATCAAGATGCGCACCGCCGGTGCCGCGGCGAGACTCGTGCTCATGGACGCCGCGGCGCGACGCACGGACACCGACGTCGGACAACTGTCTACGCGCGACGGTCATGTGCTTTTGCCAGGCGGCGACAAGATCGCCTACACCGCTCTGGCGGCGGATGCAGCCGAGATTGATCTGCCGGAATCGCCGGCGCTGAAGCCACAATCAGAATGGCGCTATCTCGGCACACCATTGCAGCGACTCGACGTTGTCGCCAAGAGCACAGGCACAGCCGAATACGGCATCGACCTCGATATGCCGGACATGGTCTACGCCACCGTGGTCACCAACCCCGGCATCGGCGCTGTTGCCAATTCGTTCGACGCCGGCGAAGCCGGGAAAGCGCGCGGCATTATCAGTGTCGTGCCGATCACCGGCGGTGCCGCCGTACTCGCCGACAACACGTGGAGAGCGTTTCAGGCGGCGAAGAAAATACGCTTCGACTGGCAGTCGGCACCGTATCCCGCCGACAGCGATGCGATGTTCGAAGCGGTCTCCGCGGCGTTTGTAAAAGACCGTCGCGACAGCCGGTTTCGCAATGATGGCGACGTCGACGAGACCCTTGTCGGGGACGATGTTATCGAGGCCGAGTATCGCCTGCCCTATCTTGCACACGCGCCGCTGGAGCCAATGAATGCCACGGTGCGCTATACAACCGGGCGCATCGACATCTGGACCGCAAGCCAGGTGCCCATGCAGATTGTCGAAACCGCATCGGCGCTAACCGGCCTCGATAGCGACGATATTCACGTGCACACGCTGATTGCCGGCGGCAGTTTCGGGCGCCGGCTTGAAGATGACTATGTCCGCCAGGCGATCGAAGTCGCGCTGACGACACCCGGCACGCCGGTGAAAATGACCTGGACGCGTGAGCAGGACATGACGCACGATTTCTGCCGGCCGCTGGGTATGGCAAGAATGCGTGGCCGCGTCGCCGACGGTTCGGTTGACGCCTATGACTTATCCATCGCATACCCGTCCGTCACCGCGTCGCAAACCGGTCGACTCGGCGTGTCAGTACCCGGACCGGATGTCGCCATAGTCGCCGGCGCCTGGGATCAGCCCTACGACATCGCCAACTACCGCGTCACCGGCTATCGCGTGCCCGAACTCGCGCCGGTGAGCTCGTGGCGCTCGGTCGGCGCTTCCGGCAACGGATTCTTCCATGATGGTTTTCTGGACGAACTCATTCACGCGGCCGGCGCGGATCCGGTCGAGGCACGCCTGCGCATGATGAACCACGCGCCGTCACGTCAGGTACTGGAGGCCGCCGCCAACATGAGCCGCTGGGGCGACCCACTGCCGGAAGGGTCAGGTCGCGGTGTGGCGTTCTGCCTGTCGTTCGGCGTGCCGTGCGCGATCGTTGTAGAAGTCACCGACACGCCGGATGGCATTCGCATTGATCATGCCTACGTCGCGGCAGATGTCGGCACCGTGCTCGACCCGGATGGCGTGAACGCGCAAATGTCCGGCGGCACGCTGTGGGGGCTCGGGCATGCGATGCTCGGTGAGATCACCTTTGCCGACGGCGGCATCACGCAGAGCAACTTTCACCAGTTCCTGAGCCTTCGCATGGGACAGGCGCCGGACATCACGACAAAGGCGCTGGAAAACCTGACCGACATTCGTGGCATCGGCGAGCCCTGTGTACCGCCCGCCGCGCCGGCGCTGGCCAATGCGATTTTCGCCGCGACCGGTCAGCGCATTCGGGAACTGCCGCTATCGAAGCACGTTCGCTTTGCGGAGCGTGCGCGCAGTTAGTTCATAATTCGCGATTCGCCGTTCGCCAGTGGCTTTTCTCTAGTCGGTAATCGTTATTCGCAGCTCACCGCCGTTGGCAAAACCGATATGGCGCGGTCAGTTAAAGACCACCGTCTTACGCCCGTTGAACAGGATGCGGTGCTCGAGGTGCCAGCGCACCGCGCGCGACAGCACGCTGCTCTCGATTTCCCGCCCGAGCAATGTCATGTCCGCCGCGCTGGTTGCGTGGTTCACGCGGCGCACGTCCTGCTCGATGATCGGCCCTTCGTCGAGATCGTCGGTGACATAGTGCGCCGTCGCACCGATCAACTTCACCCCGCGCTCATGCGCCTGACGATAGGGCATCGCGCCCTTGAAGCTCGGCAAAAACGAGTGGTGAATATTGATGCAGCGCCCGCGTAGACTTGCCGACATCTCGGGCGACAATATCTGCATGTAGCGCGCGAGCACGACCAGGTCGACATCGTGCTCGTCGACAAGCCGCATGATCGCCGCTTCCTGCTGCTGTTTGTTGTCCGGCGCGACCGGCAGGTGATGGAACGCGACGCCGTGCCATTCGACCAGCGCACGCGCATCGTCGTGATTCGAAATAACAGCCGGAATATCGGCGTTGAGATTGCCGCTCTTCCAGCGGTTCAGCAGATCGCCGAGACAGTGTTCGAATTTCGACACCGCGATCAGTAGGCGCGGGCGACGCGACAAATCGTGCAGCTGCCAACGACCATCGAACCGCCCGGCCATTTTCGCCAGCGCCGCCTCGAGCGCCCCCCGCCCGCCGTTACTCGCCAGCGAAAGATGTATGCGAATGAAGAACTCGTTGCTGTCAGCATCGCCGAAAGACGCGGCGTCGCGAATATCGCCGTCGCAACCTGCAATGGTCTCGGCGACCGCCGCCAGGATGCCGGGGCGATCGGGACTCGCCATCAGGAAAACATATTCAGTAGCGTCCATCGCACTCATCGCGGGGTCACGAGGCTATGCCGGCGAACAGCGCTCACGCGGATTCCGTCGATCAAAGCATGGCAGCGGGTCAAAGCGTAGTCCCCACAACTTGCTCATCCAGAAATCGAATCAGATCCGCTATAAACGGCTCGTAATATTCGTCCGACTCCTCAAACAGGCAGTGACGCGCCTCGTCATATTGTTGCAACCGGCAATCCGCCAGACGATCGCATGCAGCTGCAGCCGCAGCGTTATCGACGAAGAAATCATTCTCGGCAACCGGCATCCACACCGGCACGTCGATCTTGTCCAGCACCGCCGGCGAGCGCGAGTCTTGCGCAGAATCAATCATCGCCAGCGCGAACGCATTGCTCATGCCGCCCACCTTGATGGATGCATCACGCGCCATGCTGGCATAGAACAGTTTGGTGCGGTCATTCGGGTGACTGCACGCGCTCGCCGTACCCTCGTGTGCCTGCATATCGAACGTCCAGTCGGTGCCGCCCGGCGCATAACGTTCGCCGAAGCCGACACCGTCGAGCACGCGCAGAAGCGTGAGCTCGATTGCCGACGGGCGCCCGTCTGCCAGATCAAACGCGGGCGTGATTAACGCGGCAGCGCCAAACGATTGCGCCGCCGCGAGCAGGCGCGTACCCAATTGCGCGCCCATCGAAAGACCGACCAGCAGCGTGGGCTTGCCCGGATAAAGCGCACGCGCCTCGACCAAGACATCTGCCGCCGCAAGCACGTGGCCGTCGAGTGAGGTTGCATGAATCTTCTGCGGGTTTTCGCTGCCACGCTCGGAACCGCCCTGCCCCGGCCAGTCGATGGCTACCACCGCATAGCCGGCCACGTTCAGTAACGTAAAGGTCTCGAGATAGATTTCCAATGGCGCCGAGTAGCCGGGCAGAAAATACACCACGGCCTTCGGAGCGGCCGGCGCGCTATGTCCCCAACGAACCTCGCCGGCCTGGGTCTGCGTTCGCCGCCATTGCCAATCGGGCGGTGCCGCGAATCGCGGATCTTCGAGCACCGCCGTCGCATCCGGCGGCAACGCGACAACGGGTGCGGGCACCTCGCGCGCGACAAAAACAATACCGAGCGCCATCAGCAGCACGGCGACCAGCAAGACCCATAGCCATTTCATGCGCGGAGTCTAACCCGCGCGCGGCATCGCAGACCAACGATGCTATTGCCCGCTCGCGGCATACTTCGGCGAGCGGCCGAGCAACCAGCGCCACACGCGATGCCGCCAATGCATGAAGTCGATCTGCAGCATGTAAAGCACCGGCACCAGTATCAACGTGATCAGCGTCGCGAAGAGAATGCCAAAGCTCAGCGATATCGCCATAGGAATGACGAACTGCGCCTGCGTGCTTTGCTCGAGCATGATCGGCATAAGCCCGATGGCGGTGGTCAGCGACGTCAGGATAATCGCGCGGAAACGCGCCTTGCCCGATTGCAGCACAGCTTTTTCCGCCGGCAGACCCTCTGCACGCGCCTGGTTGACGAAGTCCATCATGATCAGGCTGTCGTTCACCACGACGCCCGCCAGTGCGATCAGTCCGAACAGCGAGAACATGCTGATCGCCTGGCCAAGAATAAGGTGCCCCACCACCGCGCCGACAAAGCCGAACGGAATGACCGACATGATGATCAGCGGCTGCGAATAGGAGCGCAGCGGTATCGCGATCAAAGCATAGATCAGAAACAGTGCCGCGAACGAGGCTACGGTCAGGTTGTGTATAAACTCCTGCTCTTCAAGGCTCGCACCGGTCAGGTTGAATTCGACGCCGGTGTAGCGTGACAGCAGCTCGGGCAGGTACTCGTTGCGCACGTCGCTGATGATCTCGCCCGGCTCAGCAACGACCGGATCGAGATCGGCAGACACCGTCACCGTACGCTTCGCATCCTGGCGCGAGATCACCGAATACGCGGTCCCGTAGGTCACCTCGGCAACATCCGAGAACGGCACCCGGTCACCGTCCGGGGTCGAAATCAGCATCGATTCGAGGTTCGCCACCGAACGTCGTTGCGACTCGGGGTAGCGCACCATCACTTTCAGCTCATCCGTGTCGCGCTGGATGCGTTGCACCTCTTCGCCATAGAACGCCTGGCGCACCTGCGTGCCCAGCGAGGTCAGCGTAATACCGAGCGCCTGCGCGTTCGGCTTGATCGCCAGCTGAATCTCGTCACCACCAGGATTGGCCGAGTTGCGTATGTCGAAAACGCCCTCGTAATCACCGAGCTTGGCGGCGAGTTCGGCTGCCGCCTCTTCCAGCGCCTTGAAGTTGGTGCCACTCAGCGCAAAGCTCAGTGGCGCGCCACCACCGATATTCATACCCTGAGAAAACGTCAGCGTGCGGACACCCGGCACGTCGCCCACCTCGTCCCGCCAGAGCTGCGTAACCTCGTCCATTCTGATCGTCTGCAGTTCGGCCGGCGGCATCTCGACAATGATCATGCCACTGGTCGGCGTGCTGGTGAAGGTTGCGACATGCGCCAACGGGTCGACCGCACCGGCACTGTTTGCCAGATAGCGATCGCGAACGCGATACAGGTCGTGCTCGGCTTCGAGCAGCGTCTGGTTGCGCACCTCGGTCGGCGTGCCGTTTTGCATCGTCAGCTCGGCCATGATGAATTCGCCCGGCACTTCCGGAAACAACACAAAGCGCATCTTGCCGCTGCCGAACAGACCGATCGTCAGGATCAGCATGCTGATGAACAGCGCCAGCGTGACACCACGCGCTGCGATCGCACGCGACAGTAACGGGGTGTAAATCCGGTCGATGATCCAGTGCAGGCCATGCTGCGTGTGACGCTGTGCCCGCTCAAGCAACTTGCCCGGCCAGTGCCAGAAGGCGACGCTGCGATACGGCTTGAAGATCTCCGTTTCATCGACCGGCGTAATTTTCGAATGCGCCAAATGCGCCGGCAGAATCAGCTTGGATTCGATCAGCGAGAAGATCAGGCAGAGCGTGACGACCACGGCAACCGCCTCAAGAAACGAGCCGGCGATGCCACCAACAAACAACATCGGCGCGAACGCGGCGATCGTCGTCAGTACGCCAAACGTTGCCGCCACCGCGACGCGGCGCGCGCCGTCGATGACGTTGTTTATCGAATGTCCCTTCTCGCGCACATTGGTGTAAATGCTCTCGCCAATGATAATGGCATCATCAACAACGATACCGAGCACCAGGATGAAGCCGAACAGGCTGATCATGTTCAGCGTGACCGGCCACGGTCCAAACGGCATCAGCGACAACGCGCCGAAGAACGTTACCGGGATACCGACGATGACCCACAACGCAAACTTCAGTCGCAGGAACAAGGTCAGTACGACAAACACCAGCAGCGCGCCCTGCAGCAGGTTCTTGACCATCATGTCGAGGCGCTGCTGAAGGTAACTGGAGCGATCGACCCACGTTTCGATCTGCACGCTGTCCGGCAGCCCCTTGGCGACTTCCTCCACATAGGCCTTGACCAGTGCCGCGGTCTTCAGCTCGTTCTGCTGGCCGCCGGCGAGCACCTGCATCGTGATATTCGGTTTTTCATTGAAGCGCCCGAAACCGTCGTCCTCGACGAACCCGTCGCGGATCGTTGCCACGTCACCCAACAGCAAGCGCGTGCCATCGGGGAATGTGCGCAACACCAGGTCCGCGAACTGCTGCCCCGTGTAAACCTGGCCCTGGGTGCGCAGCAGGATATCGCCACCCGACGTTTCGATCGTGCCGCCCGGGATATCTCGCGACGCCGATCGCAGCGCCTGGGCGATTTCGCTCATCGTCAGCTGGTAGCTGCGCAACGTATCCTCGGACACCTCGATGCTGATCTCGTAGTCACGATCGCCCAGCACTTCGACGTCGTTGATCTCGGGCATCACCATGAGCCCGCCACGAATATCCTTGGCGAGCTCTTTGCGCGCGTACTCGTCGAGGTCGCCGAACACCGAGATGAAGATCACCGGAATCGGCACCTCTATTTTCTCGATGATCGGGCGTTCCGTCAGTTCAGGAAACGTCGAGACGGCATCAACCCGCGTCTTGACCTGACTCATCACCTGGTTCAGCTCGGCATCCGGCGCGACATCGACGGTCACGGTACCGACGCCCTCGCGCGCAGATCCACGCAATTCCTTGATGCCGGGCACATCCTGCAGCGCCTCTTCGATCTTGATGACAACGCCCTGCTCGACTTCCTGGGGCGCAGCACCCGGGTATGGCACCACGACCTGGATCGCATTCAGCTCGAAATCAGGCGTCGTTTGCTTGCGGATCGTCAGCGCCGAATAAATACCGAAGGCGATGATCATGAACATCAGCAGATTCGCGGCAACATTGTTGTTTGCGAACCAGGCGATCAGGCCGCTGCGTTTAATGTCTTCCATGTTCGCTAGACCTCCTCGTCGTTCGATGCATTCGTCTCAGCGGCGTCCGCGGGCGTTGCCATCTCCGGCGCCCCGGATGGCTGCGTGGTCACCTGCCCGTCAGCCTCGGCAACATCCGATCCTGTGCGAACCTTCATGCCGTTCAGGGGTGCCTCGAGTGTCGTGGTCACGACGCGTAACTCGCTGAGCTGGTCGGCCGGCACGTAGGCGTAGTCGGCATCGGTGCGCAGGAAGTCCAGCGTGCGGAATTGCAGCGCCAGGTCGTCGTCGACAAAGATCACCTGGTTGCCGCCGCGCACCAACCGACGCGGGATGCTCGCGACGTTATCAATCGTCACACCGTCAATTTGCGCCTTGACGAACGTACCGATCGGCAGTGGCGGCGACGCGCCGCTATCGCTTTCGAATTTATAGGGGTCCCGAATACGTGCAACCGCAAACACCATGCGATTGCGCTGGTCCACCACCGCTTCGGTGCGAACGATTTCCGCCGGCCAGGTTGCCGGGCGCCCGCGATAACTGCCGCTCAACATCACCGCCGGACCTCGTCCCCGAGAGCTCGCGTTGACCGCTGGCAAATCAACAAACGCCAGTTCACCGTCGGGCAACGGCAATCGCACCTCGGCGTAATCCGTCGCGAATACCGTGCCCAGCTGCACACCCGGTGACACGTAGTCGCCCAGCTGCGCCGTATCTTCGCGGACAATACCGTTGTACGGCACGCGCACCACCGTGCGCTCCAGATCGCGCTTCGCGCGCACCAAATCCGCGTTTGCGGCGGCAAGCGCAGCCTTCGCGGACAACAACTCCGCCTCGGCGCTATAACCCTGCGAGCGCAGCTTTTGCGCGCCGTCATATTCGATCTGTCGTTGCGTGACCGTCGCCTGCGCACGCTCGAGCGCGCTCTCGTAGTTCACCGGGTCGATACGCATCAGCACGTCGCCGGCCTTGAATGTGCCGCCGGCCACGAATGCATCCGACATGCTGACAATCGCGCCGGACACCTCGGCACTCAGCCGCGTTTCCGTCAATGGTAGAACCGTGCCCTGGCTGTCCACGCTGAAATGCACGGCACCGACATCCAGCGCCAGCAATTCAACCAGCGGCGCCGTGATCTCCTTGGGTTTCTGGATCGGTTCCGGCCGCGATGCAAACATGCCGATGGCAATGAAGACTGCGACCGCAAGTATTCCGCCGATCACGACGAGCCGCTTAATCAGATATGCCACGTGTTCTGTCTCTTGAATGCTGTGCGATTGCGCTATTTTGCGCCCTAGACGACGCATTTGGCCAATTTGATCAATGCGTATGCCACTCAGGCGCGAAACGGCACGACCATTTTTGACAATGACGCTGCGATACTCCGTGCCATCAGGCTGCACATCGGCGATCTTTGGCCGGCGCCGTGATTACTCTCGGGCGAGGCGGAAATTGCCAGGCATGTGCGAGCGGTTTCGGTTCCGCTAAGCCTTTGATTTTGCTGGTTTGCATTCGATCAGGCCAAACTGTCTCAATTCACTTGCTCGAGCGAGAAGTCGCGACACGGGTGCGAGCCAGCATCGTTTCCGGGCATGCAGTCATCAAGCCGAACAGCGCTGGTTTGCGCGCACCGCCGGCGTTTGTGCTCGCGGTTGTCCGCAATTTCACGGTACCCTGAACTTATCTATCGACTTTGCGGGGAGCAGCAGCGTGTTCGAACTAAATGGCTTTTTCGGCCTGATCATTCTGGTGCTGGATATCTGGGCGATTCTGAAGACCATCGAGAGCAACCTGACCACCGAAAAGAAGGTGTTGTGGATTGTGGTCATTATTGTCCTGCCCGTGCTTGGTGTGGCGCTGTGGTATTTCCTGGCGGATGCCAGACCACGCTAGGGTTGGCGATTGCGCAGTCGCTGACACCGACTTGACGCGCGAAAGTCGGCCAAAAAAAAGCCCCGCCGAAGCGGGGCTCTAATTTGTGAGCGTCTCTTACGAGATGCCGTTCGTTGCGGTCAGGCGCGCGCCTTGCGACGTGATGCGCGGCCAAGACCCAACAGTCCGAGACCCAATAGCGCCAGCGTTCCTGGAGCAGGAACCGGCGTTACCGACTCGACCATCACGACAAAGTCGTTGTAGTCGCGATCGCTACCGGCAAGCTTCAGGTCTTCCCAAGCCAGTATAAACTCACCGCCGCTGAACAAGCCGGGACCCCAACCTGAGGCATCTACGTAGATATCGTCCCCACCCTGGAAGGCCAACATTTGGTCAGCGCCTCCGGCATTCAGGACATCTTGTGAGTAGAACGTGCCGCCCGGGCCCGAGAGGTAGTATCCGAACGTATTCGATGAAAAGACCGCTGTGCTCCCACTTCCCGTGCCAAATGCAGTCGGTCCGATCTGGGCCACCGTAGCGAATGCGCCAGCCGACGCCGAACCCGCAAAAATCTCGAGCCGGTTATTCGGATCAGTAATATCGTAGATACCGAATTTGTTGTCGCTCGCAAAGCCCGCCAACTCAAAAATCAAACGGTTGAAAGACCCGCCGCTAGCGGTAAGTTGCCATGCACCATCATTCGATAATTGACTTGTGTCGACATCGTAGAAATCCGCATCGATCGTTCCCGATGAATTGGCATAGCTGATGTCGTTCAGACGGTTCTGCAAACTGCTGCCATTGATGACTGTCGCACCGGCTTGCGCCGAAAATGCGATCGCCGATACGGCCAGCAGAATCTTGAATCGTTTCATTAATTGCTCCAAAAAATATTTGTCGTCACAAATACTACAAAGCAAGCCTCATGCCAGTGCCAAATATTGTTTTAAAACAATATGTTCTATATTATTTATGTATAATGGAGTATACGATTGTAAAGAACTCCGACAAACGAAAACAGACCGGATATGAAAAAACCGGCCTAAATGTGAACTGCGTCACACTTTTGCATCTACTGGTTTTTTACCCGCTCTTCGATGAATTGGATTGCGTCTGCCAATCGCGCGAGCGTGCGTCGCTGGCCGCACATCGCGAGCGTTGTGCCCAGGCCCGGTGACGCCGAGCGCCCCGTAATTGCCACCCGCGTCGGCTGCCCCAACTTGCCCATATTCATGTCGCAGGACGCCGCAACGGATTCCACCGTTTCGGTCAGCACGGCTTCGTCCCAGCTATCCAGCGCCGCCAGCGCCTCAGCCAGTTTCTGCATAGGCTCGAGCACTACCCCGCGCAGCTGTTTCTTCGCCGCGCCCGGGTCCAGGCTAATGTCGTCTTCGTACACATAGCGGCAATCCTCAGCCATCGCCTTCATCGTGACCGCCCGCTCGCGGTACGCCTCGACGACTTCCACCAATGTCGGCCCGTCGTGTCGGTCCACACCGATACGCGTCAACTGCTCATCGAGCAGTTCCGCGAGGCGTTCGGCGTCGGTCGTCTGGATGTACTGCTGGTTGAGCCACTCCAGTTTTTCCGGGTTGAAGGTCGAGGCCGATGCGTTGACGTCGTCGATATCGAACATCGCGATCATCTCTTCGCGACTGAAAATTTCCTGATCGCCGTGTGACCAGCCGAGCCGCACCAGGTAATTCAGCAGCGCCTCCGGCAAATAGCCCTGCTCGTGGTAGTCGAGCACGTTCACCGCGCCATGGCGTTTCGACAAGCGCGCGCCGTCCTCGCCGAGGATCATCGGCACATGCGCATATTTCGGCGGCGTGGCGCCCAGCGCCTTAAGCATGTTGATCTGGCGCGGCGTGTTGTTCAGGTGATCGTCGCCGCGGATCACATGCGTGATAGCCATGTCGGCATCGTCGATGACCACCGTGAAGTTATAGGTGGGCGTGCCGTCCGAGCGCGCGATGATCAGATCGTCGAGCTCGCTGTTGGCGATCACCACCTTGCCGCGCACCGCATCATCGATGACGACCTGACCTTCGGTCGGGTTGCGGAAGCGCACAACCGGGTCCACGCCTTCACGAGGTTCCGTGTTCGCACGACAGCGCCCGTCGTAGCGCGGCTTCTCGCCGGCCTCGCGTTGCGCCTCACGGCGAGCTTCAAGCTCTTCCTTGGTGCAGTAGCAGTGGTAGGCGTGGCCGTCTTCCAGCCACTGGTCCAGCACATCGCGATAGCGATCGAAACGTTCGGTCTGGTAGATAGGGCCTTCGTCGGCATCGAGACCGAGCCAGGCCATGCCGTCCAGGATTGCATCAACAGAGGCTTGGGTTGAGCGCTCGCGATCGGTGTCTTCGATACGCAGGACGAATGCGCCGTTGTGGCGGCGGGCGTAGAGATAGCAAAACAGTGCGGTGCGGACGCCACCGATGTGGAGGACTCCAGTGGGGCTCGGGGCGAAACGGGTTCGGACGGTCATTGGCGGGCTCGTACTGAAGTATCAGCCCGTAATTCTACCCGATTCGCGCGCTGGACCGCATCATACCGGCGGCGCGCCGCCCTTAATGTCAGTCACAACGGCCGGCACCGACCACACTACTGCGTGTTCTTGACCACCTCATAGGAGAGATTGCTCTCACGGTTATCCAGATCGATGGCCGTCATTGCCAGGTAATAGGTACCACCAGGCAGGTTGTCGATTGTGTACGTCGTCAAACCGCCATTATTGACAGTGATGTTGTTCTCATAAACACCCGACTCGCGACCATAAAATATCCGGTAGCCTTGCAGGCCACCGATCGCGGTGCCATTGACGCGCGTGGTCGGCGGATTCCAATTCAGAACCACAGATCCTCTGGCGACAGCCTGAACTTCGATCGAAAAGGCCGGCAGACTCGCCGACGCACGACCATCTGTGACGCTAATACGAATATTGCTGTAGTCGCCGACGTCGTTGGAATCGGGACTGCCGCTGAGCTGGCCCGTCGCGCTATCGAATGACGCCCATGATGGTCGGTTCTGGATCTGAAATGTCAGCATATCGCCATCCGCATCATTCGCGGTGGGAACAAAGCTGTAGTTCTGATCTGTCATTGTCGACGTCTGCGGTGACCCGCTGATTGTCGGCGCCGTGTTCGACGCACCGCTACCAGATTCCAGACTGAACTCAACCAGTTGAAAGTCCTGCGTGCCGTCGGCGAAGTAAATATCCGCATAGAGCTCGCGCGTTGTACCGGACTCAAATTGGCCGAGATCGATGCCCAGTGAGAAAGGGGCCGAATTATCGATGACGCGCGGCAGGTGTCCCATCGTTTGCCCCGTCAGGGCCTTGCAGCAGTAGAAATCAACGCGCGTAACGCCGACATCATTCCAACGCTGGCCAGGCTCAAAGAAGAGGTAAGCAAACCGCTGCTCAACAGTTGCGCCAGACAAGAGTCCGGCGCCAGAAAGATCGCTACTGTAGCTAATACGGGCGGTCGCGTCATCGTCAGGGAGCGTGCTGGCCGCCCGGGTAACCGCGATTCTGTCTTCCGTCTGGTTGCCGGCAGCGTCTTGGGCCGTCACGATAATCAGGTTACTGCCGTCGAGAAGAGTTATTGACGGCGAGCGCCAATTATCGCTGACAGAAATAGATCCCTGACCGCCGCGCGTGTTGCGCCAGGACAACGACTGAACGCCGACATTATCGCTTGCCATCCCAGTGACCGATACCGTCGTCTGCGTGACCGTAGCGTCGCCATCATCGTCAGGCGTCAGGATCGCCAGCGTCGGCGCAATAGTGTCGCCGGATGTGGACGGCGGTACGACCAGCGTGTTGTCGTTGTCGCCACCCCCACCGCCGCCACAGGCGCTCAGCAGCAATATCGCGGCCAGCGCCGATGCGCGGTTCAATTTTGTCTTCTTGAAAGAATCACGGATGCGTTGCATTCGAAATCACCTTTATTCGCTAATAAGGTGTCGAATACGGCGATCGAAAGTTGCAATCGTTTGCGATTGCCAGTGTTACAGGACCTTTGTTGTCCTCTGTCATGCGAGCAGAACTCTTGCGTTCCTGCCGGAATGGTAACCCCGCCGTCCTGGGCTTAATGCCTTTAGACCGGAAGCTTTGCGTCGCCGCCTTTCGACGGTTTTGCCCTTTTCAATTCACCAACAGTGTAGCCCTCTTTGAGAGGCGCATAACAACACTGAATGGTCAATCTGAGGCTTAAGTCACGTAATGAATCTGTAAAAAACGGCCGCTCGGGCTTTCCCGACTGCCGCTTCTGCATTAAGTAAAGCAAGAAAAGTGCCAACTTTTGATTAAACAGTGAAGACCGCGCAAAAACAGCCAACTACACGGGATTTCTCGACTGATCTATAGGGACCAAAAGTGACGGTTTTGTCTGTATACAAGGACAGTCATTGATAGTTCGCATGAAGATATTTGCGAACTATCATGAACTTAAACGACTTTTTGCCTGTCGCTAATTTGCGACAGTGTGACAACGGGCCCGAGACCGCACCTCACCGTCAATCTTTTTGCTCTATGGCCCATGCTTAGCCATCGTAAGTACGATCCAAGAATTCACGTGACTCAAACATTAAACGCACAAACTCCGACTCATCCTCTGTCTCAATTGCCGTAAGCACCGCCTCAACCGCATCGCGAAGCGCGTTACGAGAGGTTTTACCCAATCCATTGAGGCTTTGGATTTCGTAGTAAAGCTGGGGGTTCTCGTGCACGACCGTTCGCCCCATGCGCACTTGAGCATCGAAAGTGGGACTAGACATGGCGAGCAACTGACTTGCCTCGATGCCGCTGCGCGCAAGGGCGTCGACAAAAATAATGTTCGTGATATGAGCAAGCCCCAACACAAATGCGATCATCCTATCGTGCTCATCAATTGACATGTCAATAGCAAGCGCCATGGTGTTCGAGAATAACTCGCGTGCACTGTTGGTCGCTTCTGACACGCCCACATCGACAAAGATTATCTGGCGGTCGGCAAGCAGCCGGGTATTCGGCCCAAACATCGGGTGGACAGATGTTACCTGCACCCCTGCTCTCGCCAGCGCCAGCAGCGGCTCTCTGAGGGGCGTCTTCAATGAACCTACATCGAATACCAGGCCACGTGGCTTTAATTCGCATAGTCCAGAGAGCACCTGCGCCGTGCGCGCCAGCGTGGTCGCGACAACAATAATATCGAAATCAACGCCCGCTTCGCGCCAGTCTTCAAACCGAGTGATATCGGAGGCTACCGGCGCAGGATCCGCCACGGTTACAACGTATCCCAGCGAATGGAAGTACTCGACAAACCATCCGCCCATACGACCGGCACCACCGATGACCAATACACTGCGGCCATCACCGGGACTATTCGAGCGAATTCGGGCCTGCTCCTGACTTGTCAGCGATGCACGGATCAGCAGCGCCAGAATATCTTTCGCTACCTGCGGATCGAGACCATAACCCTGCGCCTCGTTGGCTGCTTTTTCCAGAACCACCTTTTCGCGGGCAAAATCTCTCGTCTGATGACCGGTACGACGCTTTATTCGACCAATTTCCTCAACCAGCCTCTGGCGATCAGCGACTGTCTTTATTAGGTCGGAGTCGACCTTGTCGAGTTTGTTGCGCAATTCGGCCAAGACCTTATTGCGTTCCTGATTGGGATCGTCGGTTGTCACTTGCTAGTCCCTTTAACTTGAGTAAACCTGTCGGGCCATGAATGCTGGCCTGACGATACTGGGCTCGCCACACAAATCAGCTCAAACGTTTGCGCGGAGCCATATCTACATCTCAGATAACTCGCATGGCGGTTGTTTGACCACGACCTGCTACGCCCAAGTGGTTTCATTAGAAATGAGATACAAACCAGAGAGAGTTTACAGCGATTTACGGTAAACTCCGAGACTATTAAAACTCGTCGAAAGCGAACTCAGACTATGCGAAAAAATAATAGCGCGAGGCTCAAGTAATGTGCGGAATCGCCGGAGCTTTGGGGCCTAAAGCCCATGACGTAGTCGTGCAAATGACGCGAGCATTAGTACACCGCGGCCCGGACGGAGAGGGATTCTTCCGGAGCCCTGGAGTCGCCCTTGGTCACAGAAGGCTGAGCATTGTTGATCTGGAAGGCGGCGCGCAACCCATTGCGAATGAATCAAATGATATTCAGCTTATCTGTAACGGCGAAATCTATAATAGTCCCGAACTCCGTGAACGACTGATTGAGCAAGGTCATCAGTTTCGAACGAACACAGATGTCGAGGTCATCATCCACCTTTATGAGGAATATGGAGAGAGGTGCGTTGAACATCTGCGTGGAATGTTCGCATTCGCCATTTGGGATGAAAAACGCGGTCGGCTAATGCTGGCGCGTGATCATCTAGGTCAAAAACCACTATTCTTCAGCCAGATCGGAAATCACATTCTGTTCGCCTCGGAAGTGAAGTCAATCCTTGCCGCAAAAATGGAGGCAGCTGAAGTTGACCTCGAAGGGTTGTGGCACTATGTCTCACTGCGCTATATGGCCGACCAGCCTCTCTGTTCAAAGGTATTCGCAAACTTCCGGCAGCTCACACTCTTATTGCTGAGCAGGGTCAACTTGAAGTCCGCCAATACTGGTCTCCGAATTTCGCAAAAAAACGCACGGGCTCGGTAACAGACATAGTCGATGGGCTTGATAATCTGTTGGTTGACACCGTTGAGGACCACCTTCTCAGCGATGTGCGGGTTGGTGCTTTTCTCAGCGGGGGCATCGACTCCAGCACAATAGCTGCAATTGTTGCCAAGAAGACCGAAGGCCCGGTACCTGCTTTTTCAATCGGCGTGGAGGAGCAAGGTTTTAACGAGTTGCCATATGCTCGACTGGTTGCTGAACAATACAAGATGGAGGCTCATGAGAGGATCGTCAAGGCAGATTTGGTGCGCCTCATGCCTAAATTGGTCTACCACATGGACGAACCCTCAGATCCGTTTGCGATTGGTGTCTACCTTGTCTCTAAGCTGGCCGGCGAGCACGTCAAAGTTGTCATGGGTGGCGATGGCGGCGATGAAAACTTTGCCGGTTACGACAGATACGTTGGCCAGAGGCTTGTAGACACGTATTGCCTGCTCCCTCACTGGGCGCGTAAACATGTGATGTCGCGTCTTATAAAACTCATTCCGGAATCATTTGGCTACAAGAGCATTGCGCTGAAGGCAGCGTGGGTAAACGATATGAGTTTCTTCACATCGGGCGCCAGGTATGCACGTAGCATGAGTTTCTTGAGGTTCACGCACGAAGCGAAACAACGACTATTTAGCGAACACGCTCAATCGCAAATCGAAAGCCCTAATTCGGCGGACAAAATACTACATTTCTTCGAAGCGGATAATGTCGACCACCTCGTCGATCGAATGCTCTACACCGACTTGATGACGAGAATGCCCGATCACCTGCTTGCCACCGGCGACCGAATGTCGATGGCACATTCACTCGAGTGCCGTGCGCCGCTGATGGACTACAGAATAGTCGAATACGCTGCCAGCATTCCCGGTGAAATGAAACTGAAACGAAACGATCTTAAGCATGTACTTAAGAAAGTGGCTCGAAGGCATGTACCCGACGACGTAATCGACAGGAAGAAACAAGGCTTTACCTTCCCCCTTGGTATCTGGATGCGTACCGAGTTGAAAGAGTATATTTATCGCTTATTCAAAGAATCGCGGTTTATTGAGCACGGTATATTCGACGCCGAATACATCCATACCATCATCGATGAGCATATGTCGGGCGCTGTCGATCATAATTACCGATTATGGATCTTAATGAATCTGGAGTTCTGGTACCGCATCCACATCGAGGGAAGCAGTATGGATGAAATGGATGCGCTTACCGAGCGCTTGCTGGCGGCTTAAATGAAACGACAGACGCGCATGCACCTGGTCATCGAGATCCTTTTTTGTTTCGCAATTTTTCATTCGTCGGCCTGGGCAGTCGATGCGATGCAGACGGAAAAATGGCAGCGAACCGTTGTTTCATTCCAATCGGACGGGTATGAAGGCAATCCTTTTGAAGCTGAGATAGATGTAGTCTTCACCCATCTGAAGACGGGCACAAGCATTGTACTGCCTGCTTATTTTGCTGGCGGAAGAACCTGGAAGGCGGGCTTCTTACCTGAAATCACGGGGACATGGCGCTACCAGGTTACCTCGGGCGTCTCAAGTTTTGGAAACATTTCCGGATTGCTCGACGTCTCTAATTCCGATCGCTACGGAAAGTTGCAAGCCGACACCGATTACAACAGAAAGTGGCGATTGGCGGATGGCCCGTTGATTATTCCAATAGCCCTTCGAATGGAGTTCGCGCTCCCACCCGATGGACATTCGCGAACCTATTGCAACAAAGAATGCTGGCTTGAGACCGTGCGCTTTCTGCGTTCTAAAGTGAACGCGCACTTTTTTGATACGCGCCTTCAGGATGAGTTCGATACAACAATGAACGCGTTCGAAGGCGAGCCAAAGGAACATCGGTTTTCCCTCACATTCTGGGACCAGCTGGAGCGAAGAATGCAAGTTCTCGCTGATGAGGGCGCCGGCGCCTATGTGATGTTCTACTCAGATGACGATGGCGCACCCAAGTGGGACGGCCAATCAGAAACGGAGCGACTGCTTATTCGCTACGCGGTAGCAAGACTCTCCGGCTTTCCGCTCTTGATCTGGGATACAGGCATCGATATTGCGGAGTACCGATCGCGTACCGACGTCAACTGGTTCGGCGAGACGCTAGCCGATCTCGACCCTTTCGATCATCCTGTAGCAAGCCGGATCGGCGGCGGGTCTGGTTTCCATTTCATGCGCAATAGAACCTACGAAAGTATGGGTGATCCGACAGCGGAAATGACTGTAATGGCCGACTACTTCGGTCGCGCCAGGCGACCGATCTTGATGAGCGACTCGTTTGCCGAGGCGCGCCCGGACACGCCTGCGAAGAACTTTACGCCCGATGACATTCGCCGCGCAGCGTGGAAAGCTGTAATGGCAGGTGGCCTTGGAATTGTGATACGCGGTAGTGACGGCTATTTTTACCCACAAACAGTGGAAGAAGATCTCGAATCCGAGCAATGGTTACGGCTCATAAATGAGTTTGTCGAAAATCAACTTGGCGATGCGTTTGCCGAGATGACGCCGTGTCCGTCGTTGATTGGCAATGGCTTCTGCCTAGCCAATCCGGATCGCTCCGTGTTGTTGGCATGGACGCCCGGGCCAAATGATCGTTTTGACCCAACCCCCGGACGTGAGTTGATGATAACCCTGCAGCCGGGAGCCGGCTCTTTCAATGCGAGATGGTTTAATCCTCGGAACGGCGAATTCACTGATGCGCAATTTACGGTTAAGAATAAAGTGCTGGCTGCAAGTTTGCCAAGCGACGACGATTGGCTCTTGGTCTTGACGGCGCGCGAGTAACGCTCGCACCAACCAGACCTTGCAACTCTTAGCGCCTTGTCTCCGGCGTCTTTGGCGGAGCCCCCGGCGAGCTAAGCCCGGGACGTTTTCGAACAATATCGACGACCAATAATGACCCGCCGATTAGTCCCAACATGTAGCGCAGGCTGACTGCCAGCACGGCGACAGACAGGCCGGCCTCGGCCGTCTGCCCGACCAGCTGATAGAAAAAAACGAAAGCGCCTCCCTGAAATCCCAGACCATTCACCGACAGCGGTATCGCCTCATGAGATAGATCATTGGGATGATCGCCAACAGGGTCTCGAATGGATCGACAAATCGAAAGCCGACGCGTACATCTTGTTGATCAATACAACGTTTAGTTGGAAAACAAATGCAATGGCAACGACCGCAGCGAGGCAATTGCGATCGCGGGAATAAGTGTGGGAAACGAGCCGCAAATGATACCCAATCTTACGCACCAATTTGATTCTTGCGGACTCAGCCGGCCGACCAAAATGCCCGATGCACCAACCCAAAAAACCCTTATGCCGGCGGCAAAGGCAACGACGACCAACCACTTGAAAGGCAGCCAGGGAAAGACAGATAGCCCATGCATGCGATCGAACAGAGGGCGAAAAGCCCCGTCAATCGGTCGAACAGCACAGACGACGTCGTTTTTGCGAAACTACCGGCGGCATCTTTCACGGCAGCGACACGATAGACATCGCCACCAAAACTCGTCGGCAGAAACAAGACTGACAAAATTGCTAATAAGGTAGGTCTTAAAAAGGTACAAGAAGCCTAAGATTATGCCATCGGAGCGCAGCAATAGCTGCCACTTCAAGGTACTCACAGCCGATTGCAGCAGCGACAAGGCAACCGCTAAAGCGACGAAACGAAGATCCAATCCCGGAAAAATTCGCGAGTGGTCGACGACAAGTCGACCTGCGTAAAAAGAAAGACGAGCAACGAGAACTGATATCGCGAGCTTCGCAAAGAAAAATGAGCCGCTTGCGAGCACGCTTCGTCACGCTACCGTCAGACGTTTGCTGACGGTCGCTAGCGTGGTTACCTTAAACCGACGGTCTTAGCTGGATCACAGCCTCGCAACCCGTCAGATGATGCCATTAGCTTCATACCATTCCCCGGTTCGCTTCAGACCTTCATCAATGCCTACTTTTGGGTCGATATCCCAGCCCGCTTTTGGCCTTGTCAATATATGAAACGCCCGAACCTGTCGAAACCAGTCGACACGACGCGGGAAGATTGGCGGCGTAATGCCAAACGGCTTGCAGACCTTTTCACAAACATGTCCCGCAATGATCAAAGGTGTGATTGGGAAGGATGGAATCTTCGACATCAACGCCGATTGCCTGACCGACCCGCCGCACCAATTCCTCAATTCGGAAATATTCCTCATCAGCAATGATATAGGCTTCACCGGCACCGACGCCCGGCGCCATTGCCAGTACAAACGCATCGACCAGGTTGTCGATGTACACCGGGTGGTAATACGTCTTACCGCGGCCAAACATCGGGAACATTCCCTTCTTGGCGCGCCTGAAAATCATGGCGAAACGCTCCGGGTCGCCTGGGCCATAAATTGCCGTCGGACGCAATATCGTGAACTCAAGATCGCACTTTTCGGCTAACTCACGACAAGCAAGCTCCCCCTCGTATTTGGTTTGCTGGTAGTAATCGGCCGGCGCAATAGGTGAGTTCTCGTCGCCGGGTGGAGTTCTCAATATGTCCATGAACACCCTGCGTGCTGCAATAAACAAGCTTTCTGGCACCCGCCGCATTAGCCGCCTCAAATACGACTCGCGTGCCGTTTACGTTGGCGTCATAGTAAACAGAATCAGGTACATTAAGCTCACGAAATGCCGCCGCAAGGTGCATGACGACCTCAGCGCCTTCGACGCAACGCTCAACGACAGACTTGTCGGTAACACTCCCGGTGACGAGCTCCGCGCCCTTCTCCTTAAGCGTATCCGCCATGATGGCGGGTTTCTTATCAAGCGAAACGACATCGTGACCCAATTCGAGAAGCATCAGCACTAATGCTGCGCCCGTAAATCCCGTGCCGCCTGTTACACAAATTCTCATTTTATAAGTGCCTCATGGTTTCTTGTAAAATTTACCGCAAAGACTGTTCGAGCCAGATTATGCCGCCACGCGTGCATGCGCTCTCAAAAGCGCCGCTTGGAAATTCTCCATTTCCTGTTCCGCGCGCTCCGATGACCAAAGAAAATGACGGCGCATCATCGCCATCGTCCAGTCGAGCTTATCCTGCGTGAGTCTACCTCGCTCAACGTCACTAGTACGCCTTAGCATGACATCCGAGAGCCTGATCGCCATTTCGTTCTTGACGGCGTGCAACGCCTTGCGAGGGAATGCCCCTTCCGGCGCCTGCATCCCGGTCTCGCAATCCAAAAGGCAGCCGCCATTCCGCCATACTCGATTGCGATATCCTCGGCATCATCGGCTCCAATCGGACGGACCCGACTCGAGAATTTCATTGACCGAATCAGTCGATCGCTCGGATTCAAAGCCGCGCGCACCTGGAAGAGCTGTAACGGCGGCAGCCGATCGACCCGCCTCAACTCCCAGTTTCGCCAGAGCCAGGTCGACCACCCGCTCCGCCTCGAGGCGTGCCGTTGTCCACTTAACCCCGATAACCGAGATGACGCCATCGACGCCGGATTCCTTGCTGTGATCGATAATCTGCCCGTGCCGCGCGCGCCGCGCATCACCGCGCGTGAGCCCGTGCTCGCCAGGGGTCAGACCCCAATAGCAGTACACAATATCGTCAATACCGATCTCAGCCGACGGATATGCCGCATTCACATCGTTAACGAAAGCCTCAAGCACGCTTGCGGAAATTCCCGCATCGCCGACATCGCCGTCGAATGGCTCGTGGAGCGTGCCAATAGCGGTCATCCCCCGCCAGGGCGTAACGAAAAATTGCCTGTTGGCACTATCGATACGCGAATCTGACTTTTGGTGGCTACGCACGCCGATGGCGTGGTCCTCAATAATGGGACGACCCACAACAATGTTCATATTAATGGTCAGCGGCTGATGCGGCAGCAATTTGGCGTTTTGCTGCGTAACACCCAATTCAAGTTGATCACTCCATGGGCCGCAGCTGTTCACTGTGAGCGAAGCCTTCACGTTGACCTGTTCACCGCTCAGACCGTCGCGCACCGTCGCACCCGTTACGGTCTTGGCATGAGTTTTCAGCGACGTCACCTCAGCGTAGTTCGCGATGACTGCACCCGCCTCGACAGCGCTTTTCAGACACTCAATCAACAAGCGATCTGCATCCAGCACCTGACCGTCGTACCAGCTGGCTGCACCATTGTATTTTGCATCAGGCAAGTCGGGCATCAACTCCGCCGCGATTTCGCGACCGTAAACCTCTGAGCGTGGAATCTGATGTTTATCGTCAACGCCCTGATTGCGGTCATAGCCAATAGCTTCATGAATACGGCCGGCGACCCAAAGCGCCAACGGACCGCGGGTCGTGACGCCGTGCGTATGCATTACAAATTTCAGTGGTCGCGTAAGGTGCGGTGCGATGCGCATCCACGCCCGCCTCTCGCAAACTGATTCGCGCATACGCTTGAAATCAAGATGTTGAATGTAGCGCAGTCCGCCATGAATCAGCTTTAACGAGTTATGTGAGGTATGGGCACCGAAATCATCGCGTTCTACCAGAGCCACCGATAAGCCTCTCAAGGCCGCATCGCGCGCGATACATGCGCCGTAGATGCCGGCACCGATGACAAGAACATCAAATTGCCGATCAGCCAGGTTTTCGATACTCCGTTGCATCGGATAAACGTCAGACGTTGCTGCTCTGCTTGGTAGCGAATGCAATCAGATGGTGACCACTTTTGCGTGTCAGCGACTTCGGAAGCGCATTGAAAAGGCCCACGAAGACTGCATTGAATAGTCTCGCCTTGATACCGGAGTGCACTTTCGTCGCGACTGGAAAACGCTCCGGGTGGATCACACAATCATCGAACACGTCGAGCATTTTCTCGAATTCCGCGATGGAGTATTTGTAAAAAACCGGCGCGTCAAGATGGTCGATTTCCACCTTCATTGTCCTGTGCAAGAAATTCAACCAGGAGCGGCGATTGACCGTCATCAGGATAGCCGTGCCACCTGGCTTCAAGACACGATGAATTTCGGCGATCATCTTTTCCGGATTCGGCGTAAAGTGGAGCACGGTATGGCAATAGACAACGTCGAAAGTGTTATCGGCGAAACTCATCGCCTCGCCGTTCATCACTGAAAACTCGCCATCCAGATTTCTCTGTTTGAAATTATCTTTGGCAAGTCCAATGGAGTGTGCTGCCAGGTCAACACCGGTTACCTTGGCGCCGCCACGTACAAATCGCGACAGATCATTGCCGACGCCACAGCCGACATCGAGAATCGTCTTACCCGCGTAGCCATTGAAATCAACTAACTTCGGCAAGTAGTGCAATTTCTCGAACCGGTATTCCTCGATCTCCTGAAAAAACGCAGCGGTCCCCGCCTCGCTCTTGGCAACTTTCCAATCATGGATATGCGCCTCCCAGAAGTCCTGCACAGCCTTCAGCCGCGGATCTTCAATGCCAACGACGGCTGCTTGCTCCATTACGTTTTCCTTGTTCGTGCTACTCATTGGGCTTCCACTCCGCCATTCATTGACTTCGAGCTGGCGACCGTTTTCCCATGGTTGCTGATTACTTCTTCGTAAAACTTCAAGACCTTGCGAACGTACGCATCGTCTGAAAAGTCGGCTTCGGCACGCCGCGTAGCGGCGGCACCGATAGAGGCTGCAAGGTCGGGGTCACTAATCAGGCGCTCGATACCGGCCGCGAGCGCGTCCGGCGTTGGATCAACCAGAAGCGCTACCGAATCGTCCAACACCTGTGTATGGGTAAATAGATTAGTCGCTACAACAGGCCGGCCACAGCGCATGTATCCGTAAATCTTCAGCGGCGAATTGGTACCGCTGGATCGCGGCGAGACAATGATGTCGCTTACATCCTGAAAGGAAGGAATACGGGACGGCGAGATCATACCGGTGAACGTAATGTTTTCATCGATGCCCAGCCGTTTCGCCATCGACTTATAGGACTCAATCTGGTGCGCCTGGCCGCCAACCATCAAAAGGTGCGCCTTCGGCTGGCGCTCGACAAGCACTTGCATAGCCACCAACAGGATATCCAAGCCTTGATACGACTCGAATGTTCCCGTGTATAAGATGACATGTTTGCCATCCAGCCGAAATGCGTCACGAACGTCCTCTCTGTCAGAGCCGAACGCCTTACGATCGTCAGCCGTGTTCTCGATCATCGCGTGCGGCGTGTCACCACAAATCGGCAATGCGGTGTCGGCAAGGTCCTCACAAATTGTGATAACACCATCGCAGGTCTTCAGAACCTTGTTTTCCAAGTATTCAAATGTACCTCTGATCGGGGCAACATCGAATGACCCAAAGGTCTTTAGCTGTGCAGGAAGGCTACTGTGCATATCGTAGACATGCAGCAAACTGTGTTTCTTCGCTAGCCCAACGCAGAAAAACGCTGCCTCCTCATGCGAATGAAGAACATCGTAGCTATTCTCGCGCAGCAAACGTTTTGTTAACTGGTAGACAGGCCAATCCAGCAGAATCTTTGCGAAAGACGGGCCGATCTTCACATCATTCACCAACGGCGGCTTTGCCGCACGATGTATGGTTAAACCATCGAACGATATATCCTCCCCGAAAGGGTAGGTAATTAAGTCGACCTGATGGCCGGCACTACAAAGCGCCCGGATACGGTGCAATACACTAAACGGGGTGCCCCGTGCCCTGAAAAACGGCTGCGGTGCGACCATCAGAATACGAAGTTGTCCGCATGCAACGGGCTAACTTCAGGCATTGTGAAACACCTGCCCCGGACGTTGCCGGCTTACATTGAACCGGCTGTTCTCAACGAGAATCGCGTCATTCTTCGAAGTCTTTTCGTGGGATCTCATATTAAACGCAGGGCATTCAACCCACCTCTAAACAACTCAAAAAAATGTCTCGTGATGTTTCGTCCAACGCCAGCCGGCCTCAGAAGAACAGCAATAGACAACCCGGCGCATTCGCCCGCCTGAAAACGAACTCAACTGAACCCCAAAAAATTACGATATTTCAATGGCTCAGTGAAATATCAACCCTACCATGACGCTCTGTTGCAATCCCGATAGTGTACTAGATTGGCTTTGAATAAATACAGAGCAGATCACATTAATCTCCCGGTACTGCGTCACACAACGAATCGTGACAGGCATGTAATTCCGGTCGCCACAATCACCATTGCAACATGAATGAACTCACGAGCCTCGCAACAGCCGCCTCGATGCAATGGGATTTGATGGCCAAAATAGCTGCTTGGACCAAGGCGGCGAGCTGCGGCCACAGATCTCGGTTTGGGCGTTCCACACATTTGCTCATGTGACAAGCGTCGTAGCAGCACATTCGCTAATCAGGCATGCTCTGCGTCGAATCGATGAGGTATCATTTCAGCGGTAGCTGCAAGATTTCCGCGACCAGCTGTGATCTGGCGCCAAAACAGGCCAAGAGCCCCAACAAGACTGGATTAGAGACTCGGATGCCAAAGCAAGAAGAAAGCATGACGGCAAGACCTCGAGTATGGATCTGCCCGGCGAAATCTCCGATATCATGCAAATGTCGACAGCAGACATCGATCGACACTTTCGCGAACTGGCCGAACAGCAGACAGAAACTGATCTACGAATAAGCTGGCTCGCCAACCACACCGTTGACCCTCTACTGCGGGCGACCACGGTGCTGAGTGCTGGCTACGGTGTATCTGTTGACGGCGTGGCAGCCCCGTATGACCAGCATTTTCAGGAACTGCTCAATGAAGGATCAGCTACCCGCCAAAGCCAGCCAGACGTTATTGTCCTGTCGCTGTCTTTGCGTCGACTCGCGCCAACGCTCGTTAATGGCACCGGCAAGCTGAATGCGGACCTGGTCGATAGCGAGATAGAGCGCGTGGTTTCTACCATCGGCGAGTGGCTGAACCTCGCGCTCACTAACACGCAGTCCCATTTGTTCATTTGCAACTTTATCCGGCCCGCTGCCATGCGTTTCAGCGTGGCCGACCAATCCCTAAGCCTCGGTGAGCATGCAGTTTTCGCTACCCTGAACCAGCGATTAGCGGCATTAACTGCCGAATCGTGGCAGCCGCCCGCCGTTACGCCCACGCCGCCCGCGCGCCGGCCTGGGACGCCGCTGAACCGCGACGACTACATGGCAAAATCGAAGTGCGGACTCCAACGTCGGTGACTCAATCAAGTGGCCTGCACGCAGGTGGCCTAGTCGTGCTAACTCGAAACTCGGTCAGAAATGCCTCGTCGTCGACCTCGACAATACAATCTGGGGCGGTGTTCTCGGCGAAGAAGGTCCGCACGGGATTCGCGTGGGGCAAGGCGATCCAACTGCCGAGTGCTTCTCCGCATTTCAATCCGCGCTATTAGACATAAAAGCGCGCGGGGTGGTACTCGCGATCTGCAGCAAGAACAACCTTGGCGACGTCGAGGAAGCCTTCCGGGTGCGTACGGATATGCCGTTATCGCTAGACGACATCGCCTATCGTGCGGTCAATTGGGAACCCAAACACCAAAATATTCAGGGTATTGCCCAAGCGCTGAATATCGGTATCGATAGCCTCGCGTTCGTGGATGACAATCCCGTGGAGTGCGAACTAGTCAGACAGATGTTACCGGAAGTGCTGACCTTGGAGCTTCCAAGGGATCCAAGCTCACTGGCTGATTTTATGTATGAGGTCCCGGACTTCGATAAGCTCGAACTGACCCAGGAAGACTCCAACAAGACTCGTCAGTACGCGGACAACCTTAAGCGCACGGCGCTTAAAGACAAAGTGAGCGACATGGGCGACTTTCTGAAAAGCCTGGAAACCACGCTTGAAATATCTGCTGCGAAACCAGCCGACACGACACGGATACACCAACTGTTTTCAAAGACCAATCAATTCAATGTGACAACCATTCGCTACGACGCCAGCGATGTTGGGCGATTCGTCGATTCGCCGAACTATCACCTGCACGTGATCCGAGCAAAAGACAAATTCGGTGATCTCGGTATGATAGGCATCTACCTGCTGCGAGATGACGCTCAAGAGCTCGAAATAGACAGCTTTATTATGAGCTGCCGTGCACTCGGTCGAGGCATCGAAACCGCAGCATGCAATACGCTGAAGACCTTTATATTCGACACGCTTGGGGCCAAGCGCATAACCGCCCGGTTCTCCCCGACGGCGAAAAATAAACCTGCAGCAGATTTTTTTGCTCAGCAAGGGTTTGAGTTGGTCGCCGAAAACAACGATAACGATATACTGTACGCATTAAGCGCATCACAAAGTAAGCAAATCGACTGCCCTGGCATTGAGATTATCTTTAAGAGGGAAACACATGAATGAGACATTGATCGCGTTATTGTCTGACGCGACCGGCATCGATAAAGCCGAGATTACGCCGGAGCTTTCCCGCCACGAGGATGATCGCTGGGATTCGCTCAACCACCTGAGACTAATCACAGCCCTCGAAGAAGTCTTTTTCGAACTCGCCTCACGATGGATGAAATCGAAAATACGGGAACGTAGCGGCTGACGTGGATCGCTTGATCGGTGAGCGTGCCGCTTAAATATGAAGATTGGCAAAGCAATCAAGCGTTTTCTTGTGCCGGGCATAGTGGTAACCGGTATCTATTGGCTCAGGCATCGCTGTTTGTGGTCAGTCCACGCGCTGAAGCGGAATTGACGGCTAATCTACGCATCGGACGCAAGACGGAGATCAGTTCCTTCGTCAAGATCAAGGCAGGCGACGGGCCTATGACGATAGGTGAGCGATGCAGCATCGGCTCAGGCTGTTTCTTGTCTTCCGACGCAGGCGGCGTTGAAATTGGCAACTTCTGCATGATTGGCGCCAATACAGCGATCATTGGCAACGACTATAAATACGACCGCCTGGACGTGCCGGTTACAAGTCAGGAGAAAACCTCGAAAGGTATCAAGATCGGCAATGACGTTTGGCTCGGTGCCGGCTGCGTTATCACAGACGGCGTCAGCATCGGGGAGCATTGTATTGTTGCACCGAACTCACTCGTCACGCACTCGATTCCGGAACGCTCTGTAGCGATGGGGTCACCAGCCAAGAAGATATTCGAACGACGCTGACTCTAGATTCAGTTTAGTTGCCAAATCACTTATGTACACGCGAGTTTTCAATGCCGAAGATCAGCAAGCATTTGCTGATCTATCAGGCGACCATAACCCGATGCATATCGACCCCGTTGCTGCGCGTCGATTCATGTATGGCGAAGTGGTTGTGCATGGCGTGCACGTACTACTGGTCGGGATTAGTCAGCTCCTAAAAGCGCACTCCGACATCAAACGCTTGGTTGGCGTCGATGCCGAGTTTCGGGCGCCGGTCAAGCTCGGTGTAGACGTCGTTTATTCCATCGAGCAGGTTGGCGCCAGAAAGGCCAAGATTACAGCTCATGCCGGCGACGCGATCGCTTTGAAGGCGACCGTCGAGTGGTCGGAAGCATCCGCGCCCGATGAAGCTGTGATATCTGTCGACGACGCCGAGGCACTGACTGCTCCGCTGCAATTGTCGGAGCAGGACCTTAATGGGCTGACTGGCCGACTTGCTTTGTTCATCAACCCAGATCGATTGCACAAAGTATTGCCAGCTT
>CALOCQ010000009.1:0-98535 GCA_942491885.1 uncultured Pseudomonadota bacterium | reverse complement strand
TCGCGCAAAAACGCGGCGTTCGAACTTACGCCGAAAAGCTTCAATCCACAATAGGAAGATGTCGCGTAAATTATTGGTTGCCATTCGACTTTTGGCACGATCTGAACAATCGCGAGGCCTACGAAACGCACTACGCGAAAAATAATTCCCGTATGAAATCAGATACCGCGATGGACAACTAGTGACGCGAAAAAATTGCCTCTTGAATTCATGACGACCCAAACCTACTATCGAGTGCCTTTCGAAAAAGTCAAAAGCAGCACCGAAATGCACACTCAATCCAGAACAATCTCCACGCCCAAACGCGGAGCACCGGGAATGAATGCCTGGGGCGAATCCTGCCAGTACGCCAACCAGCACATGTTTAACGCCGTCGATGCCATGGACGAGCTGTTCGTCTACTTCGAGCGTCACATCGAAGGCAAGACCCGTATCCCCACAAAGACGACCGATCAGATGCGCCGCTCATTCAACAAATTGGTTTTCGCGCTGAATTCGCTCGCCAAGTCTGTTGAGGGCATTGCCGACGCACAGAACGCAGCGACCATGGCGCTGTTGGCCGGGCACCAGGTGACGCGGCAGCAGTTCTATATCCTGCTCGCTACGGGCTGCGTTGAATGGACCAATAAAAGCTTTGGGCTGGCGGAGCTCGATGACTTCGAGCTGTTCCATATGCTCAGGTATGAGAGCGAAGATCGAAACGGCTATATCCATCTCGGGGCCGCCATCGATGATTCGCCGGCCGTGCGTGAGAATGACTGGGTGTTTGACCTTTTGCTGCGAACCTACGGCAAAGTCGCCATCGCGCCGGAAACCCTTCACTGGCGCTCACTGAGCGCGCGGCAACGCGCATTCTTCAGGCGAAACCTGCCGGATGTGATCGAGCGGTTCGCTCACAGCACGCAAGAACCTGAGGCGGTCAATCCGGACAATTCGTATTCGCGCTGAGCTGTCATACAAGTTGTCGCGAAAGCCTGACACACAGACGCTGCCCGATATTGGTATCATGCGCGGTCTCAGGCTTACAGCAAGTCACCCCAGCCCCAACAATGGAACGTGATCGATGACAATTAATTCTCGTATTCTAACGCCGTTACTTTCGGTGTTGGCACTCGTCGCCTTTGCATTGCCGCAAAAATCCGAAGCAACCATCGTGGAGGTTCGTACCGTACTGGGAGACTTCCAGATCAACCTCTACGACAATGCGACTCCCACGACCGTCGCGAACTTCCTCGACTACGTGAACAACGGCGCATACACGAGTTCGATTGTTCACCGATCCGTCCCCGGCTTTGTCGTGCAAGGCGGTGGCTATCGTTTTGATCTGACCTGGCCCGCCACGGATATCCCGGCCAACGCCGCCATCACCAATGAGCCCGAGTTCTCCAATGTCCGCGGCACGATTGCAATGGCCAAAACGAGCCAGCCGAATAGCGCGACCAACGAATGGTTTATCAACCTCGATGACAACAGCGCCAACCTGGATGTCCAGAACGCAGGCTTCACGGTATTCGGTGAAGTCGTCGGCAACGGCATGGATGTGGTCGATGCTATTGCGGCCTTGCAGCGTTTTAATTTTGGATCACCATTCAACGAGCTCCCGTTAAGAAACGCGCCCAACGGCGATCCGGTGACGGACGACCTTGTTATCGTGACGGAAGTGATCGTCTTTGATTCAACGGTCGATTCTGCCGGTGCGGCTGGGTTGAGCCCGGTGCCGAATACTTTGATTAATCAGCCACCGCCTACGCCGCCGTCCAGTGGTGGTGGTGGCGGTGGTGCTACGGGTTTGTTAATGGTGTTCTTGTTGCTGCTTGCAGTAATGATGGCGCCGGTGGCACGGAAGAAAATCGCCTGAAACTGAATCAGGCCAAAAAGATTTCGTTCTGCTTGGTCATCGTCGGCAGGTGACAACGGCGTTAGGGCAGGAACAGAACGCTTAATTGGGTCCGTTTTCGTCCTACAATAGTGGTTTCAGACTGAAGCACCCCCTTCAGGAAATCACAAAGGGCATTCATGTCACACCGTCGCTGCGCAGTTGCTCTGCTGAGCTATGTTCTAATTGTCGCGAATGCAACCGCTGAAGTGCCGGTGCAGGTCGAAACCGTCTCCACGCGTGACGTTCTGAGGCAGATCAACGTAACCGGAACAGTGACGTCGCCAAGAACGGCAGTACTGTCCACCGCGGTCGCCGGACTAGTCGCAGAATTAACGATCGATGAAGGTGATCGTGTTGAGGCCGGTGACGCGCTGCTGCAACTGGATGCCGAACTGGCGCAGCTGGGGCTGGAACGTGCGCTTGCCGCAGTGCGACAACGTGAGATCGCCGTTGCGGATGCCACGCGACGCTTCATCGAGGCGGAAGAAGTCGGCACCCGGCAGGCCATCGCACGCACGCAAATCGAATCACTTCGCGCCGAGATGTCGGGCGAGGAAGCTGCACTGGTGGCGTCGCGAGTCGCGGCGCGCGAGCAACAGGCCATCGTCGCACGACATACATTAAAGGCACCGTTCGGCGGGGTCATCAGTGAGCGCTACACGGAGCTCGGCGAATGGGTTAATCCCGGCAACGGACTGCTTGAGCTGGTGGCAACCGATAATCTCAGATTCGACTTTCGCGTAGGCAAGGAAAACTACGCCGCCTTGTCGCCGGACACCCCCGTGGAAATCACGCTGGATGCGCTGAGCGAGCGTTCCATCAGCGGTCGCGTCTATAGAATCGTTCCGGTCAAGAACCCGAGCGCACGAACGTTTCTCGTGCGGGTGCTTGCGGACGCCGATAACGCCGGTAATCCGCTGCCGATCACGCCGGGTATGTCGGCGCGTGGCAAACTCAAAATCAACACGGGCCGCAGCGGCGTCACAGTTTCCAGGGACGCGATTCTGCGCTTTCCGGACGGTCGCGTGACGGTCTGGGTGGTCGAACCCGATCGCGAGCTTCCTGTTGTGCGCGAGCAGGTCGTCACCACCGGCTCTGAATTTGATGGCGTCATCGAAATCACCGACGGGCTTGCCGACGGCGATGTCGTCGTGGTCCGCGGCAACGAGATACTGCAGGCAGGTCAGGAAGTATCCATCGTAGACGGCAACCGCTAGAAATGTTCGAGGCCATCGTAAGAAACGGCATCCTGATGACAGTGGTCGCACTGATCATCTCCGTACTGGGTGTCCTCGCCGCGCTGCGCGTTCCCGTGCAGATGATCCCGGACCTTGAAGTCCGCACAATCTCCATCGAAACGGCGTGGCCCGGCGCAACGCCGCAGGACGTCGAGAAGGAAATCCTCATCGAACAGGAGGAATACCTTCGCACGCTGCCCAACATGCAGCGGCTCGAGTCCACCGCCTCCAGCGGCAGCGCGGTCATCGAGCTCGACTTTCCGTTCGGCGTCGACATCACGCAGACGCTGATCGAAGTGAACAACGCGCTCAACCAGGTGCCGTCCTACCCGGAGAACGTCGACGAACCGCGGGTGTTCGCCAACTCATTCTCGGCCAACTCGTTCATGTATTTCGGCATCTCGCCGTTGCCGGGCAACCCACGTAACGTCGACATGGACATGATGCGCGATTTCGTCATCGACAACGTACGCACACGCCTGTCCGGCGTACCCGGCGTCTCGCAGGTGAATGTGTCGGGCGGTGCCGAGCGGCAAGTGCGGATACTGCTGGACCCGACCCGACTGGCGGACCGCCAGATCACCATCCTCGACGTGCGTAACGCGATCCGGGCGCGCAACCGTGATGTGTCCGGCGGCGAGATTGAAAGCGGCAAGCGCCGCTACCTGCTGCGCACTGTGGGCCGATTCGATTCCGTGGCATCGCTCGAGGACCTCATCGTCGACCGGCGCGGCGACTCGCTGATCCGCCTGGGTGATATCGCCGTCATCGAACTGGACCATTCCGATATCCGCAGCTACGCCTATTTCAACGGCGACCCGATCCTCTTCACGTCGATCAATCGCGAGGCCGGTTCGAATGTGATTGACATCAAGTACGCCATGCTCGATGCAGTGGCACAAGTGAACCGCGATGTGCTGAAACCCAACGGCATGCGCATGCAGCTGATCGCCGAGGATGCCGGCTACGTCGAGGCCTCCATCCGTAACGTCTGGTTGAATCTGGGTCTGGGCGCGGTGTTCGCGACCGCCGTCATGTTCCTGTTCCTGCGCTCGGCGCGCGCCACGGCCGTCGGCGTCATGGGCATTCCGCTGTGCACCATCGCTGCGTTCCTCGGATTGCTGGCCGCAGGGCGCACCATCAACGTCATTTCGCTGGCCGGCGTCGCGTTCGCGATTGGCATGACGCTCGATAACAGTATTGTCGTCATCGAAGCCATCGAGCTCAAGCGACGACAGGGTCTGGACCGCTTCCGGGCCGCCGTCGAAGGGGTGCAGAGCGTGTGGACCGCCGTGCTGGCCTCGACGCTGACGACGATCCTCGTGTTCCTGCCGGTGCTGTTCATCCGCGAAGAAGCCGGGCAACTCTACTCGGACGTGGCCATCGCTATCTCCGCCTCCATCCTGGCGTCGATGCTGGTCGCCATCACGCTGATCCCGACGGCCAGCGCGCGGCTGTCGTTCGGCACTGAGCATCGCTCGGACAAAGAAGGCGCGCTAAGGGCGCGACTGCTCGCCGCTATCGATGCGCTCATCGTCACCGGCAAACGCAGACAAATAACGATCTGGGGCATTGTCGTGGCAAGCATCGCTGCGATCGTGCTGCTGACACCGCCGGCTGAATACCTGCCGGAGGGCGAAGAGCCCAAGACGTTCGCCACCATGAGTGCCCCGCCCGGCTACAACATCGAGACGATGCGCGAGATCGGCCTCGAAGTGCAGGAATATTTCCTGCAGTTTGTCGATGACGATCCGGCACGTTTCGATGCAGGCGAGACCGACGTGCCCGCGATCAAGTACCTGAATACGCGACTCTCGGCCAACAGCTTTCGCATTATTTCAGAGACCGTCAGACCGGCCGATATCGATGCGCTGATGGATGCGATTACCGCGCGCTACCGGCAGTATCCCGGCATGCGCGCATTCGCCTCTCGCGGTTCGATCATCTCGAGCAACGACGGTGGCACGCGCAGCATCAACCTGGACGTGTCAGGTCCCGGTCTCGATGTGATCTACACCGCGGCGATGGCAACCTATCGCCGCGCCGAGGAGGTTCTCGGCAATCCCCGTATCCAGTCCAGCCCGTCATCGCTTGCCCTGTCGCAGCCGTTACTCGAGATTCGACCCGACTGGGCACGCGCCGCCGAACTCGGCCTGGCCGCCAGTGATGTCGGTTACACCGTCGCGGCACTCACCGACGGCGCTTTCGTTGACGAGTACTTCGAAGGCGATGACAAGATCGACATGTACCTGTATGGCACCACCGGCGGCGAGACAGACCTCGACAGTCTTGGCGGGCTACCCATCTTTACGCCGCAGGGCAGCATCCTGCCGCTGGACGCGATCGCCACCATCCGTGAGACCGTCGACACCAACTCGATCCGGCGTATCAATGCGCAGCGAACCGTGACGCTGAATATCATCCCGCCGGCATCCATCGCGCTCGAGGAAGGTGTTGAGATCGTGCGCAACGACGTCGTCGCGTATCTCAGGGGGACCGGCGCATTACCGGCCAACGTCAATGTGGATATCTCGGGTGCCAGCGACCAACTGGATGCGACCAAGGCTGCACTCGCGGCCAACCTCCCCGTCTCGCTCGTGATCATTTACCTGTTGCTCGTCGCCATCTTCAGGCACTGGGGCTACCCGTGGCTGATCATGACAACGATCCCGCTCGGCATCGCCGGCGGCATTGTCGGGCTGGCGCTGCTGAACGGCGTTGGCGCCGTGCTCGGGTCGCTTGGCCTGGGGAGCCTGCAGCAGCCGTTCGACATGATCTCCATGCTGGGCTTCCTGATCCTGATGGGCACCGTCGTCAACAACCCGATTCTGATTGTCGATCGCGCCATTCAGTACATGAAAGAAGCCGGTGCCGCACCGATCGACGCGGTTCGCGAAGCCGTGGCATCGCGGCTGCGCCCAATTGCGATGTCGACGCTGACGACGCTCTGCGGTCTCTCGCCGCTGGTGTTTATTCCGGGCGCCGGAACGGAACTCTATCGCGGTGTTGGCGTGATTGTGTTGTTCGGGATTCTTGGTGCGGCTATCGTGTCGCTGACGATGTTGCCGGCGTTGACGATTTCGGTGCTTGAGTGGAGTGATCGGAGGAAAGGGCGGTCGGTGAAGGTGCCGGTGGGTTGATTTCAAAGTAGCGCAAACGTACTCCGAATAAACGCGTCAGCGGTTGTTCCGATCCGGTGCCGGCGTTGACAGGCAGGCCCACCGACGACCCAATTTAAAATTCGGGTCCCGCCTCCTTTTTGCCCGGAGTCTGGCCTGACGTTTCCCGCATCACAATGCTGCTTAAGTCATAGATTGCCCTGTCACGGTCCGACCGCCACATGTGATGCACCCTATCCAGCCCGCCAGCGCTGTCGATGGCTGCTGTCACGTCATCGGGTTGAATTTGCCCCGTGTCCAGGAGTGCAAGAGACCAGGCCACTGCTGATTCATATCTCCTGCGCGCCGACCTGCGTAGTCCGGGCCAGAATACCCGCACGAGCGCGGCGATCGGGGCGGTCTCAGCCAATTCAAGTACGCCCGCGTCCGAAAGAGCGGCGGCCCATCGCGCGGGACGCCGGCATGCTGAGATATACAATGCGACGGCGTTGGCCACTTGCTGTACGGCCTGATGCTCGCGTAGCTCATTTTCTGACTTCAATAACTGCTGCGGCATTTTGCCCGTTGCTTTTAGCATCGCACCGGCCGGCAGCAAGTCGAAGATGAGATGGATGCGATTGGTGTCAGACTGGTTGCACGCATCGTGCAATGCCTTGTTGTCGAACCACCACAGCTCCCCCTCTTGCATCGCCACCGCCTCTCCACCGGCGCGCAGTAGACTGCCCTTATCGCTATGGATGACGAGGTGATAGCGATCACGCAGTAGATAATATTCGCCGCGATCGATGTGTGGCAGCACCGTCTTACCGGGTGGCAGGCAGGCATAGCGGGCTCTGCCAGGTAAGCCTTTCTGTTCGGCGGCGAACGCTTCAATAAATTCGACGGTCTGGGGGAAACTGTTGGCCAGCGAGGTGTAGCGGCTCTCATGCACATCGCGTCGACGACGACCGCGGATGCGTGAGCGTCGCAGGCCGCGCAGCGGTATGGCGTTCGTATGCTGTTGTGCCGGTGCGGTGAGCTGGCGGCCCGGTTGCGCGTCCCACGCCTCCCGGTGTTGTGCCAGTTCGTCGCGTAACGGCGCGAGGTCTATACCATCGCGGATCAATCGGAAGTAATTCATAACACGATCGCTAAAGTGTGGCCTGGAAGCGCAACATCAGGATTGATCCGTCCTCGTCGATACCGTCCCGATTCGGTGCTGCGTCGTAAAGACTGTAATTGAGGCTAAATTTCAGATGTTCATTCACGTGCAGGGACGCGGCAGCGGTGATCTGGGACTGCTCGCCCCCGCTGACCTCGCCGTCGCTAAGATCGAGCGTGCTATAGCGCGCTGAAAATTCCAGTGCGCCCCATTCGTTTCTCGGGCGCACGGCCGTTGGTACACCACGTGAGCGACTGTAGCGGTAACGCTCGCCGGTTATCAGCCAGCTCGCCTGCAGGTAGCCACCATTGAAGTTGGCGTCATTGAGGCCGCCATCCACACTCATTCGTACATATTCGGACTGCAGTCGCAGATTGTTCACGATACCCATCAATTCAATACCGGTCGTCTGCAGACTATCGACGCCGGTAAGCCGGTCAGTGCTGATCAGGCGCTCATCGGTAAGCCGGGATTCGGGTCGGGTGCGTATTCTGACGTCGCCGCCGGAGTCGATCGAGCGATATTCGTGTGCAAGTCCGATGTGCAGCACACGACGCTTCTTGCGCACCGGCGCGTAGGTAAATCGGCCGATCACGGAAGTGCCCTCGGCGGTGCGCCGGTCGAGATCGCTTAACTCGTCGCCGAAAACGCCTGCTGTAGCACTCCAGTTGTCACCCCACGTTCTCAATGAAGCACCCGTGAGCATGCCCGGACTCAACGCTGACGCAAGCGAACGCTCCATCATGGTGAGATCATTGGAGCTGACCAGGTCGTCGAGAGAGAAAGGCGTAACCTGATTGCCGACGGTGAGCCGCTTGCGTTTCCAGCCGCGATAGCGGACGTAAACATTTCGCCAGCCCTCGACAATGCCAACATCGTAATCGGCACGGAACTGCCAGTCGTCGTAGCGGCCCTTCATTTCGACACGCGCCCGGCGAAAGTCCTGATCGTTTGCGAGCGGCGTCACGTCGTCGTTGAAGCGGGCGATGTCGTAATGGATACGCCCGCCAAATCGCACGAAACGACGATCGGCCCATTCGATCTCGGCGCCATCCTCGAGGCTGAGTGAGGTCTCAGGGGCGTCTGCTGTGGCAGCGCTGCTTAGAAAAAGCAGTGTGAATATCGCGCACCGTTTGGAAAGGCTGGGCATGATGGACTCCGTGGTCTTTCAAAGTGTAGTAAGGAGCAGGCCGCCTGCGCGCGCCTGATGGGCGCCGGGCGGCCAGCAGGTTGCATCGAAGAAACCGGCAACGCGCTCGTGCAGCTGCCCTTGTTGGTAACATTCACTCCAGTCGTGTCCGGCACCCGGAATGACGATGAGTCGACAGTCGGCGGAACCTGGCGTCCTGTGCGCTGCGCGGTTAACAGCGGCAACCCAGGCGGTCGCGCGAGCCAGACGATTGTCGCCCTGCTCGCGGTCAAGGCGCCGGTTGGTGCGCAGCGCCGCATCCCGCTCCACGTCACGGTCACCGATCAGCACGCACTTGGGAATCTGCAGGAAGGCCGGGAAATCGATGTTGAGCCCCGCTGGCAGGCGGCCAGCGGCGACACCGTAGGGAAAGCTGGCAGCGACGGTGGGGAACGTGTACCAGCCGGCCGCGGCAAGCGCGAGGCTCGCTATGCGCTCGGGGCGCACCAGCGCATAGCGGTGCGCGAACTGCGCGCCGCCAGAGAAACCATACAACAGGCATTGGCGTCCGCCCGTCGCCTCGTCGAGAATCGAATCCAGTGCCGCCACAGCATGCAACCGGGCGTTCGAGGATTTCAGCCGCTGGTAGCCGCGGTAGCGACGACGGTCATAGAGCGGCGCCAGCAGTTCAGTCCCGGTGCGCTCGGCCCACTCCACGAAAGCGGCGAGATGTCCGCGGGCGTCGCGGCTGATGCCATGCACGCATACCAACGGTGGGCGCTGCGGATCCATACGGCTGGGTACGTACCGCAGGTAGCGGCTGCGGTGGTCAGCGTCGAGACGACGTTTCGTGACAACGCCGGTCAGTGACGGCTCGGTCATTGCTGCGTCCTCATCATGCGACGTCCGCCGCACGCTGGCTGCAGTCGCTGATGATCGACCCGTCCGCCGCGAGTTCTACGACGCGTTCCGCTACAGAGAGCAGACGCGGATCATGCGAGACTATGATGACCGTACCCGGAAAGCCGGCGATGATATCCCTGACCACGATCAGGGTCGCCGCATCCAGGTGGCTGTCTATCTCGTCCAGCAGTAACAGGCTGGGCTCGGGCCACAGGGCGCGGGCCAGCGCCAGCCGCTGGCGTTCGCCACTGGAGAGATTCAGTCCCCCCTCGGCAATGCGGGATGACGAATCGCCAGCATCCGCAACGAGGCGCTCAAGTCGACAGCGACGCATCAGTACGCGTAACGCTTCGGGCGACATGCCACGGCTGCGGTAGCTGACATTGCGCCGCACCGAACCGCGAATCAGCGGGAGATCCGGCCCGACAATCGCAATATGCCGGCGCAGGTCGCGGTTGCGAACGGTGGCAAGATCCTGACCGCCAATGGTCACGCGACCGGCCAGCGGAGCCTGAAGCCGGGTCGTTACGGCAAGCAGTGAACTCTTGCCACAACCGTTGGGGCCGCTAATCAACGTGACACTACCCGCGGGAATCTCAAGATCCAGCGGTTTCGCATCGGGACATGCGATAACACCTTCAAAGCGCAGCGTACCGCGCGGGCTCTTCAGTCGATTTCCGTTGCGGGCACGCGGCAACTGCGGCCAGCGGAAGAAGGCACGAATACGCTCGCGCGCGACCGTTGCCGCCTGCCAAAACTCGAACACGCGGCCGAGGTCGCGAATGGGTGTACTTAACCAGGCGACGATGGTCAGTGCCGCTACGATTTCACCGGCCTCAAGTCGTCCGGCGCCGATGATCAGTACCGCCAGCAGCGCGCCCGAGCCAAGCAATTGCACGAGGCTGCGCACGCGTCCAACCAGCAACGCGCGGCGACATGCTGTATCGACAACGCGCTCGCCGCGGACGTCGAGTCGTCGTTGCTCGCGCGGTTCCTTGCCGTGCGCCTGCACCGACGGCACGGCGCTCATCATTTCGGTGACAAACCGGGCGAGCTGTCCACGCCGCTTGCGCAGCCGGCGATTTGCATTTGCAAGGGGTTCGGCCATCAATGCGGCGGCAACGGCCCCGCTAGCGATAAGTGCCCCGATGACGATACCAAGCAGCATGTCAATCCAGGCGAGCAAAACAATCGAGGCCGCCAGCATCGGCAACGCGACGGTCAGCTGTGCCAGTCCGCGGCTGATCCATGCCTTGATCGCCTGCAGGTCACCGACGAAGCGCACCAGCGCGCCGCCTTTTGGCCGGTCGCTCAGGGCGCGGGACGGGACGGCAAGCAGGTGATCGAACAAGCGTAAGCGCAGGGCGTGCACGAAATGCTGGCCGAGAGCCTCAGCATCAACACGCTCACGCCCGCGCAGCCAGGCACCGGCAACGGCGGCAGCGCTCAGCGCGGTCACGATGCCTGAGGTCAGACCGCCGTCCACCGCTGTTTTTGCGGTGATCGCGAGCACCACAGTGCAGACAGCCTGCCCGATGGCATTGCCCAGCAAAGCCGCGAATTGCCGTGGCGCGGCTTCAGCAGCCGCACGTATATTCAGCCGCAGCGACTCAGCTGGCGCAGGCATTGAAAAGCTCCGCGCTGTGAGTATTGCCGTTCAGCAATGACCTTGAAATAAATCGATCGGAAAGACCATCGAGACCGATAATCCGCTGCTCGATCAACTCGCCGGCTTCGCGTATCGCAAGCGGCGCGGCCGTTAACAGGCCGGATACTGCGATCACCTCGTGACCGCGGCGCCGCAACCAGTCCACGCCCGATTTCGCGCCCAGCGCGTCCTGCGCGCAGAATACGATGCCCTCAATCGCCTGCCGAAACCATACGGTACTGAGCAGCGCCGCGGTTTCGGACTGTGCCAGCCCATCGGCAACTTCCACAACGATGACATCCGGGCGTTCCCGCGCCAGCTCATCTATGAGGGTGTCTACGATGCGCTGGATCGCAGGCTCGCCGACCCGGTAGGTAGATGCATAACCAGCATCGGTGAAGTCGAGCACCATGGTTGCCCCGGCGTCCTTCATCAGGAAGAAGTCGTTGCATGCACCGGTACCGGTCACCTTGGCGGCAGCAACCCGCAGGCCCGCGCGGCTAAGCCCGCGCACAAAATGGGCGGCGGCGGTGGTCTTGCCCGAATCCATCGATGTACCGGCGAAAGCGATCACCGGCGGCCGTGAATTCGGCGCCGCGGGCTGCGCCAGTGCGTAGTGGCGAAGATTCAGCGTTTGTCCGTCGGCATCGCCAAGGATGCCGAGTACCTCGATCTCAGTGGGGCCCCGGTAAATGCGTTCGTGCCAGTTCACAGCCTGGGCAGCGACGCCACCCGAGGCGACGAGGTGGCACAGGCCGATCGTCTTCGGAACGTAGGCCTCGAATTGCTGGGGTGCGTAGCGATCAGCATAGCTGACGATGATCTCGTCACCGTGAAACAGCTGGACCCGGCGGCCGCCCGGACACTGCAGTTTCGTATGGTGGCGCAGTCGCTGGACCCGAGCGAGCGCGATATCGCCAGCGGCAGGCACGGCATCGGTTAACAGCGTTCTTGCGTCTTGCTTCGCGACGCGACGCGTGACGAAGGCGGTGCGCGCAGCGAGCAACCGGTCCGGCGCCAGTACCGTTGCATGGGAAGGCGCTTTCGCGCCCGAGGCATTACGCTTGTTCAGGCCGCGACCAGAATTCGTGACTACAGCATCCGCCTTCATGCCCAGTCCGGGGTAGTTCATTTCTTTGCCGTTAACCATTAAATAGGTACTCCCAGATGTTGGTGGAATAATGGATACGCAGTGTTTTGTAAGGCACCGGTGTGTAAAACAGTGGCTCAATCCTGTACTCAGCGAAAATGCGAAGTGCGCTTATGCTGGATCGTGTGCGATTCGGGGCAAGCCGGGCGTTGGCGGCGAGCGCGACACCCGCCGTCAACGCCTGACCCGACCTCGATCAGTCATCGCCTTCAAGCTCGACCTCATCCGCCAGCAGGACGGTGTCGGAAATCTCTAGACCATCTGCATCGACCAGGCTGCCAACCGCAACCAGATTGAAGAACTCCGTCGCGGTCAGCGGCGAGTCGTCGCGGCCTTGGTATTCCGTATTCGCATCGGTTTCGACGGTTACACCGAGCACGACGTAGGAGTCTGTTCCGATCGACTCGACGAAGCCTTGCAGTTCCGTTTCAGTATCAGGGTCGGCTTCTTCACGCTCAACGATGGCTGCGAACACGTTGCCGGGGTTAGCCGCGTCCTCTGATCCGCGTATCTCGACAAAGTCACCGACCATCAGGTCTGCCAGATTAAGCTGACCGTCATCGGCTTCAGTCTTGTCATCGAAGCGGGTCAACGTGCTCACTGTGACTGGTATACCGATCACGACAAATGAGTCTGTCTCAACATTAACGCTGTCGATGCGCGCGGAGATTCTCACCTTGTTATCGGCACGGAAATCGATTTCGGTTGCCACGATGACCCCGTTGGCATCGTAGTCGCCTTCGACTTCTATACGCACGTTTAATGCCAGGTCTGCGACGCTGCCGTCTTCGTACTCGGTGGCGCTATTCGTGGTGACGGGAATGCCGGCAACATCGAAGTCAGTGGCCGAGACAAACCGCGTGACAAAGCCCTCCAGCTCGATCCGGTCGCCATCGTCCGCATCCGGCAGTAACGACTCCAGCTCAACCTTGGTGGCAATCAGCTCACCGTTGGCGCCGATGCTGGTGCCCTCCGCTTCGACAAAGTCGCCCTCGGTAATGACACCGTTCGGAAAGTCGTCCAGTGTCGCTGTGGCGTAGTCGACAACCAAGCCGCCAATTTCGAAGGTGAAGTTGGTGTCATCGAGATTCACCACCGTGCCTGTCGCTTCGAATTCGCCGTTATCGTCGTCATCAATGCTCGTCGCAATGATTTCGCCGTCGCTGTTGAACTGCCCTGATACCTCGATAACCTGCCCGACGGTCAGCCCATCGATTGACGCTGGTGAAAAATCGTCGTCGAAAGAGGTCTCGGCGGTGATCAGGACGATCTGCCCGAGCACGACCAGCGTACTGTTGGCAATATCGATGCTGTCGATCGGCCCGGTCACAAGATCATCAAAGTTAACGGTGGTTGCTGTGCCGGTTGTGCCATTCTCATCGATGACACCCGCGACCGCGACCATGTCGCCGACGCGCAGATCCGCCTGCGTGCCCGGCGCACCGTTGATCGTGAAGCTGGCGTTGTCGGTGTTGTAAGTCACGCCATTGACAATAACGCTACCGAAATTTGAGATCGGGCCGACAGCCACGCCGTTACGACCGATTCCGCCGGTCGGTGGTGGCGTACTGACGGTGGGTCCGCTGTCGCTGCCTCCGCCGCCGCAACCGGCGGCAAGAAACGCGATCGCGGATAGCGTGGCCAATAATAATGTGCGTTTCAGGTTCATAGTGATTACTCCTCAGAGATTCTTTCGTCAGTCGCAAACAGGCCAATGCCAATGCGTGCAGTTGGGGTCGGGGAAGCCGGGTTTTCGTTCGCGTGTTCGGTCAGCCAGTCATCGATTTCTTCCAGGAACGCCTGGCCGCGCTTATCAAGATACGCGTTGAACTCGGGTATGGTTGTCAGGGGGATTGCGTCATTGGCAGCAAATCCGCCGAAGCGGGGCGTGTCGAATTCCTCGGGAAACATGTTGTTTTTCATTGTCTCAACAACATCGTAGATACGGTCAACGGCGAACGTCAGGTTTTCACTGTCTGTCACCGACGGTTGGTAGTAACGGCTTAGAACTTTGAACGTGTCATCCTCAGTTCGTTGCATGGCGCCCGTCTTGAGCAATTCCTTGATCATCGTCGGCAATGCCATATCGCCGCCATATCGCGCAAATAACGACCCGAAACTCGGGTTGGCACCGTCCGCCGGCAACAGGCGCGGCGAGCCGTCGCCGTCAAGGAAGTCGGGGTCCTGATGCCAGCCGGACAACAGCCGGGTCGCATCGGTTGTCTTACGCTTGATCGGCGGTTGCTTCGTGGCCAGCAGGTCTCGCTGACGCTTGACCTCCTTGCGGCTGATGCCAGTGAGAATAGACACGCGCGACACATTGGTCGGGCGGCCATTGATACCGAACTCTTCAGTAGCGGCCTGTACATACGTTGCCTTGGACAGCTCCGAAAACTCGCGCCACGTCATGCCACAGCGCAACATTATCGACACCAGGGGTCGTAATACCCGGCGCGCGGCTGCATGCAGCAATGTTGTCTTTTCGGAACTCATAGATGGGTAAGTTATACCCATTTATGAAAAAGTCAACGATTTGTTTTGTTGATGATGCTAGTACGGCGACCAGCCGAATCTCATGGTACTGCGGCGTGGCACCGAATAAGATAGCGCTCATGTACCGAAAACCGCTTAGAAATCTGGTCGTTATCCTGCTCGTCCTTGCCGCGCCTGGCTGTGATCGCAGCGGCCCGGCGGATGACAGCCACGACCAGCGCTCGCACTCCGATAGGGCTGTCGCTGCAGTCGAAAACGGTTTGCGGCGCGGAAATATTGAGCATCCGGCCACCCTCGACCCGGCGCGGGCGCAAAGCACCCATGCATTTAATGTGCTGGTCGATCTGTATGAAGGGCTGGTTGTCGAGGGGCCGCAAGGCAAGCTGCTACCGGGCGTCGCGGAGAAATGGGACGTCAGCGAGGACGGACTGGTTTACCGGTTCCGGCTGCGCAGCGACGCGCGCTGGTCGAACGGCCAGCGCGTGGTGGCCACGGATTTTGTCCGCGCACTCCGGCGGGTAATGCGTCCCGAGACCAATGCCCCCTATGCCGGATTGTTATCGCCCATCGTCGGCTTCGGTGAAACGGCAACGGACGCCGCCCCCGGTGTCGTTGCGAACGGTGATGGGGATCTGGAAATTCGGCTTTCGCGGCCGTCACCTGCTTTCCTTCGCGTGCTGGCGCTGCCAATTGCCTACCCGCAGGCAGGTCTCTCGGATGAGGCCGCACGCTTCAGTGACCCCGCCCGCTTCGTCGGCAACGGGGCGTACACGCTTGTCCATTATCAGGTCGGGCAGCCCGTCCAGCTGCAGAAGAACCCGCATTACTGGGCTGCGGACAGCGTCGCGCTGGACACTGTTGAATACGTTGCCGTCGTCGATGAGATGACGGAACTGCGCATGTACCAGACCGGCGCGTTGGACATCACCGCATCGATACCCGCGTTGCAGCTGAACCGATTGCGCACATCCTTACCCGGCGAAGTACACGTGTCGCCAACGTTGGCGCTGTACTACCTCGCGCTCGATCTCACCGAACCACCGCTGGATGACGTCGCCTTGCGCCGCGCGCTGTCGCTGGCCATTGATCGCAAGGCACTCGTCGACGTGATCGGCCGCGGCGAACAGCCCGCCTACGGTGTCGTCCCCCCCGGCATCGACGGTTATCGCAACGCGGTGTACGAATGGCGGGACGAGGATTCTGCGTCGCGCATTTCTCTGGCGAAAGCGACCTATGCCGCGGCGGGCTACGATAGCGACCGCCCGCTGCAGCTGACATTGCTTTATGACGCGGGCGGCATTCACGAACGTATCGCGGTTGCGGTCAGTGAAATGTGGCGCGACATTCTCGGGGTTGAGGTCGCGCTCGACAAACGCGAGTGGCAGTACTTCCTCGAGACGCGAAAGGATCGAGGGCAATGGCAGGTGATGCGGTTCGCCTGGTTTGGCGACTACATCGACCCGACGACCTTCCTCGATCTGTTCAGGTCACAGGGTGTGCAAAACCTGACGGGCTATGCCAATGTCGAATACGACGAACTGCTGGCCCGTGCCGAGCTAGAGCGCAACGCGCCACAACGCTACGACATGCTGCAGAAAGCCGAGACGATGATGCTCACCGAATACCCCGTCATCCCGCTGTATTTTTTCGTGTCAAAGCACCTGGTCAAACCCGATATCGAGGGCTTCCAAAGCCACCCGCTTGACCGGCTGCCTAGCAAGTACCTGTCACGAAAACGCTGATTCGTCGCTGCAGCAGCCGTTCGACACTGCGGCGGAAACTCATACGCCTGGCAATACTCCAGAATGCCCCATAAACGTTACCGCGGTAACGTCCGGGTGGAATTCGAACATCAAATCTGCCGATATTGCAGGCTTTTAACACCATGTTTTAATTCGACTTATGGCAAAATACTGTATATATAAACAGTATTTTTTGCGAGGAGAGTTATCATGCCTCAAGCCACCACCGTTCGTCTTGCCAGCCCGCCCCACGCCAGCGAAGAGCAGATCGCCCAGCTCGAAGACAACATCACAGAACTCGCCGCGCACATCGCTGCGGCCAAGTACCGGCTGGTGGAATTGCTGCACCGCTACGACGAGCTCGACGGCTGGCAACACGGCGGGCATCGGTCGTTGGCGCATTGGCTGAACTGGCGGTGTGGCATGGGGATGAACAGTGCGCGAGAGACCGTGCGAGTGGCGCGGACGTTGCCAAAGTTGCCGTTGATCTCGGCGGCGTTCCAGGTGGGGCAGCTGTCGTTCTCGAAGGTGCGGGCGTTGACGCGGGTGGCGGATGCGGGGAATGAGGCGAGCCTGTTGAAGCTCGCACGGGCCGGCACCGCGTCGCACCTGGAGCGTATCTGCCGGGGTTACCGGCGAGCGCAGATTCTGCAAACGGCGAACGCGGTGCACGAGCAACGCCACCTGAGTTGCTACTTCGGTGACGACGGTGGCCTGGTTATTCGCGGTTGCCTGCCACCCGAGGTGGGTGCGGCGTTGATGCAGGCGCTGGATAAGGCGAAAGACCCGGATGCCTATCACGACGAGCCGGCTGCGAATCGCGCCGATGCGCTGGGGCGTATTGCGACGACGCGACAAAGGCTGCCGCTTTCCGGGCTGCACGCATGACAAGTATGTCGATGCGCACCACATACGCCATTGGGCCGATGGCGGCGAGACCTCGCTCGATAATCTGGCAATGCTGTGTCGGCGGCATCATCGCTTGATATACGAGGGCGGGTTTTCGTTGCGCTCGGTCGCGGGGCAGCTGGAGTTTCATTCGCCAAAAGGCGAGCTGATTAACGCTTCCTGCGACAACGCAGCCGAAAAGCGTTACCGCGGTAACGTGTATTGGTTGTATAGCGAGAATATGGATTTGGGGGTTGAGCCGGAGTCATTGTTGCCTGAGTGGCGGGGTGAGGGATTGGATTTGGAGTGGGTGGTGTCTTTGTTGCCCGGCCTGGAACCGAACAGCCGGGATTGGAAATAGGAGGCCGCGTTTGCTCGATGATATTCGAGCGGACGCTAGAGATTTTTGCATTCGTCAGGATGCTATATCCTTTTATGGGATATTCCATTTTCGAATATTTCATCGCGAGGCCATGACAGCCATGTATCTCCCTAACAAACTCCTCTGTCTCACGACCATCCGCATTCCGTTCGGGCATAAAACACGGGGTATCGCGTGAGCGCCGCGGTCGTTGCGCCGCTGGCTCAACAATGGCGGCTGTGCACGGCTGTTGTCTTACTAGTGAACCTCGCCGGCCTGCAAGGCTGTAGCACGACTACCGTAGGTAGCGACTCCACTGAAGCCGCGTTTCGCTGGTACAAACACGCAAGCATGCCGCTGGCGGCACCTTCCCCAACCTCTCTCGCCACACCCGCTACCCCGCTATTCCAGATCCGGCAAAACCCCATGCAACATCAGCAGATAATAGCTGACCATGCCGATGATCTTGCCGTGCTCAACGACGGGTGCCTGGCGGATACCCAAGTTCTCGAACAGGCGTGCGCAATAACGGATCTCCATATCCGGACGCACGGTCAGCACCGGCTTGGTCATGATTTCATAGACGTCGACCCGCTCCGGTGCGCGATTTTTGGCAATAACCTCTCTGGCAATATCGCCAAACAGCACCATGCCCCATTCGTCATGTTCGTCGCGGCGTTTGATGATGAGGCTGGTTGCCTGCACCTTCTTCATGATCTTCAGCGCGGTCAGCACGTCGGTGCTGCCATCGATCTGGGTCACGTCGGTGCGCATGCAGTCGCGCACGGGCCCCCAGTTACGAATAGTCATAATTTTTCCTCCACGACTTCGCTCAGTTGCTCGGCCTGGTGCATGACGCCGACGGCGTCCTCAACGTCAACGACGATGGCGATGCCCGTGCCGGGCTTTTCGTCAAACTCGCCAACGGTTCCGATGTGCTCAAGAATGTCGCGGCTAAGGTGCTTCTCGACCAGCAGCAGGACGATGTCACGCTGACTGGAAAGTGTCAGCCCGAAAAACGACTTGCTGGCTTTGGCACCTTCGCCACGCGCGCTGTCAATCACCGTGCAGCCGGTCGCTCCAGCCGCTCTCGCTGCCTTAACAATGGCATTCGTTTTCTCGTCTTCGACAAAGACAACGATAAGTTTAAAGTGCATCTTCTTCCCCTGTTGTGTGCGTATCGCCCGCGCTCTTTCGGGAATTTCGGTCTCTGAGGGCGGCAAGCTGGCCATAGGCGAGTACCGAGATTATCGGGAACAGGCTGGCAAATGCCACGAGGCCAAAACCATCGAGCAATGGACTCCGGCCGGGAACTGCCTCGGCCAGCCCCAGTCCGAGTGCGGTGATCAACGGCACGGTCACCGTTGATGTGGTGACGCCGCCTGAATCGTATGCAAGCGGCACAATGAGTTTTGGTGCGAGTATGGTCTGGACAATGACGACCAGGTAGCCGGCAGCAATGAACCAGTGCAGCGGCAGGCCGGTGATAATTCGAAAGCAGCCCAGTGCGACGCCAAAGCCGACGCCGATCGCGACGGCCACGCGAAGCCCCCAGATGCCGATTGCCCCGCCGGAAACCATGTTTGCCTTGATCGAAACCGCCATCAGGGCCGGCTCCGCCAACGTCGTGCTGAAACCTATAGCTGCCGCAAACAGGTAGACCCAATAAAAGTCCTGCCACACGAGGCTGCCCAGCACGTGCCCGGATACCTTCTCGAGAAACTCGGGGTCGGTGAGTTGCTGCGCCATCAGTGCGCCCAAAGGAAACAGGCTTTGTTCGAGGCCGACCAGGAAGAGACCCAATCCGACCGCGACGAACAGGAACCCAACAATGGCCTGACCGAGGTTCGGCATGCGCCCGCCGATCACAAATTTCTGAAAGGCGAAAAGAAAGATCGCAATGGGTGCGACATCGACGGCACTGTCGAGCACAAATTCGAGCGTTGCGAGAATCAGATCCACTCGGTAATCACCCCGTAAATCAGCACGAACAGGATAGGGGTCAGCGAGGCGAACGCAATCAGCCCGAATCCGTCGGTCATCGGATTCCGGTCGCGCAGTGAGCTTGCCAGCCCCACACCGAGCGCCGTCACGAGCGGCACGGTCACGGTGGATGTCGTGACACCACCGGAATCATAGGCAATACCAACGATTTCCGGCGGCGCTATAGTGGTAACCAATACCACCAGGACGTAGCCACTGATGATCATCACCGGCAACGACCAGTTGGTCAGTATCCGGAGTACGCCGAGCAACAGCGCTACGCCGACCGACAAAGCGACGACCAGGCGGAGTCCGAGTGCATATTTTTCCTGAGCCTCTTCTGTATCCGCGATAGCGCCTGCACCAACGGCGACTTCGGCGGCCTCATCGGCGATGGCGAGCAAAGCCGGCTCCGCAATCGTAGTACCGAAACCCAGAATGAACGCGAACACAAACAGCCAGAAGGCACTGCCCTTCTTGGCCAGCGAATGGGCGAGGCTCTCGCCGACCGGAAACAGCGCGAGACGCAGGCCGAAAATAAAGAACGCAAGACCAAGGACAACAAGAAGACCGCCGTAGGCGATGTCAAGAATGTCGCTGACCGGCTGCCGGATGACCAGCGTCTGAAACAGCGCGATGACGATGACAATCGGCAGCAAGTCGCGGAAGCTGAACAGCGCATCCTTGTACAAGGCAATCAACGAGTTCTTCAAATCGACACGCCCGGCTTAAGCACCCTGCCCCATTGCCCGCGACAAAATCGCGGCCACCCGAGCCCAGTGTAACGCGATAGAATAATAAAGACCGCACAATGAGTTCAGGCATGACGTATGCGAGATCGAGCCGAAAATGGCCGGTGCCGGTTTCCTTGATATCACGAGCGCACTGGCCGAAACGGGCATCATTACAAAAGAGGCACTGTCTCCGCGTATGGGGCACTGAATGCGGTGATGGACGACGACTGACCGGGCGCTAGCGTACGGCCGGGCATTAACGCTCTATGTAGCGGCCCCGTACCACTTCCCAATACTGCTGCTCGCTTAGCCGGGCAGCAGCGTTGAGTCGCCAGCGCTGCGGCTCTGTTTGAATTTTCTTTGGCGGGTTTCACCCCGTTTTCCCGATCTATCAAGTAAGGGCACGAACACTTTGTTCGCGGCCCTCGATGAATCGAGGAAAAGAAGATGAACCTGTACTTTCGCCTGTTGCTGGTTTGGCTACGCAACCTGCCCATGACCAAGCATCACTATTCTCACGACGCCGAAAGCCGGTTCCGGGTGCTGCCGCATGATCTGGACGCCTTTGGTCACATGAACAACGGTCGTTACCTGCAGATCATGGATGTCGCACGCGTCGAATGGATGCTGCAAACACACGTCGCCGGTGCAATCCGTGAGAACCGCTGGTCGCCAATCGTAGGCGGCGGGGTCATCCGCTACCGCCATTCGCTGCGGCTAATGCAGGTCTATTGCGTACACACGCGCCTGCTCGGCTGGGACGAGCGCTGGTTCTATCTGGAGCATGGTTTTCGCGACAAACGCGGGCGCTGTGTCGCTGTCGGCGTAACCCGCGCGGGCTTACGCAGCCGCGACGACTGGGTGCACGCAAACGACGTCGTCAACAGCGTGCACCCCGGTGCCAGCTCACCGCAACTACCCGCGCACATCCTCAAATGGATCGACCTCGAGGAAGCCGTCTACCGCCACGGCGCCGGTCGTCCTCAGCTGCGTACACAACCAACCGACTACAAAGGGGTGATTTGATGTTTGCCTCAACAAAAAAAACCGAACAGTTCTTCATGCGCATCACCGCCAAGCCGGGCTGGGTGCTTGTCGCCGCCGCAATAGCCATTGCCATTTGCGCGACCGGACTCACACGTCTGGTCAAGGACACGTCGGTCAAGGCATTCATTCCGGCAGGACATGAATCGCTGGTTGCCGACGACAAGGCATCCAGCATCTTCGGGCTGTCTGACACGATCGCGATCGCGGTACTGAGCACCGACGACCGAACGGTCTTTCGACCCGAGGTACTCGCGCTGATCGCAGATCTGTCCGAGCGCGTCGCGGAGCTGCCGAACATCCGCTATGACCGTGTCGCGAGCCTCGCCAGCGAATCGGCCATCATGGGTGATGCCGGTTCGGTAAATATTGATGCCTACATCGACCCGTTCGAGATCGACGAGAACACGGCGGCGCAAAGTCGCGAACGCTGGCAAAAGATGACACCACACCAGGGCACGCTGGTCAGCGAGGACGGACGCGGCGCGAGCATCATGGCCGAACTGATCGACGCTGATCTGGCAAACGCCACCTATCAGGCGGTACTCGATATCGCCGCCGGCGTGGATATGCCCGGCATCGAAATTCATGTTGCCGGGCCCGGTGCCGTGAGCGGCTATCTCAGTCGCTACATTGACAAAGACGCAAGAAAGCTCCAGCCGCTGGTGTTTGTCGTCGTCATCGGCTTCATCTTTCTCGCCTTCCGACGCGGCGCGGCACTACCCGGTCCATTACTGGTCGTCATCGGCTCTGCGGTGGGCGCGGTGGGCATTATGGCGTGGGGTGGCATCCCGTACTTCGCGATCACCAATGCGTTGCCGGTAATTATCGTCGCGATCTCGGTCGCCGATGCGATTCACATCCTGTCGGCCTACTACCAGCACCGTGAGCAGGATGATGGGGCAACGAATCGCGAGCTTGTCGTTCGTGCGATGACCGCGATGGCACGCCCCATCACGCTAACGACTATCACCACGATCGCCGGCTTTGTCGGCATTGCCGTGATGTCGATCATGCCGCCTATCACCTACTTCGGCATTTTCGCATCACTGGGTGTGTTGCTGGCATGGGTGTTTTCGATCTTTGTTTTGCCCAATGTCATGCTGCTCATCAATCCGGGCAGAAGTCCGGCATTTGCGACCTGGCATCAGGACCGCCCGAGCGGGATGGGTCGGCTACTGGCCCGCGCCGGTATCTTTTCCCCGCTGCGTTACCGCAGCGTGCTGACCGCATTCCTGTTCATGACCATAGCGGCGGGCTATGGCGCCGCACAGCTTCGCGTCGACCGCTCACAGGTTGAAAACTTCGCCGAAGACGAGCCGATACGCATCGCTGATGAGGCTATCAACACGCGTTTTGCCGGCACAGCTTTTCTTGATGTCATCGTCGAGACGGACACGCCCGACGGGCTGATGCGGATCGATACGATGCGCAAGGTCCGTGATCTGCAACAGTTCTTCGAGGCATTACCGCATGTGCGCAAGACGGTGTCTATCGTCGACTACATCAGTCAGCTGCACGGTGCAATCGACGAGCTTCCACAACAGGAGATCGATGCACGAAGCCTGCCGGACAGCGATGCCGCACTCGCGGAAACACTGTTTGTTTACGAGATTTCCGGTGACCCGGCCGACCTCGAAGAGGAGATCGATGCAGACAATCAACACGCACTCATCCGCGGCGTGCTTGACGCGCACTACTTCAGCCAGAATCGCGTCACGGTCGAAGCACTGCAGCAATACATCGATGCGCATTTCAATGAGCCCGGACTGACCGCCACGCTGACCGGCGACGTCAATGTCAGCTACCACTGGATGCACAGCCTGCAGACGTCGCATTTCAAGGGCGTAATTCTGTCGCTGACACTGGTGCTCGCCGCCTCCATCATTATTTTCCGCTCGCCTGTCGCCGGCGTGGTTTCGGTGATACCGGTGTTATTCACCGTTCTCGTGCTGTACGCCTGCATGGGCTATTTCGACATCTATCTTGAGCCCGCGACGTCGATGTTCGCCGCCATAGCACTCGGCGTCGGCGTCGACTTTGCCATCCATCTGGTGGACCGGCTGCGAACCGCGACCGATCAATATGACGGCGATCTGTCGCTTGCGATCGAAAAAGCATTGCCGCCGGTTGCACGCGCCTGCTTTTTCAATTCGGCCGCGCTCGGCCTGGGATTCTCTGTGTTGCTCGTCAGTGACCTGCCCACGCTGACGCGATTCGGTGGTCTTGTCGCACTCGCCTCGTTCGCCAGCTATCTGACCGCACTGGTCATCGTACCGGCTATGTTCGCCGCCGAACGCGCCTGGTTCGGACCTTCGGCACCACCAACGCGCCCGTCGCACGTATCCGCGAGCCTGTTTGTGCTGGCCGCAGTCGTTGTCGGCTTATTGAGCGGTACGGCAGACGCGGCGGATGATGATGTGGAGCGCGTTGCTAATGCGGCGGACCGCGTCGCCGAAGCTATTGCTGCGCGCGAGGAAGGCACGGCCGCGAAGCGCATCATCGACATGACACTGACTAACCGTCGGGGTCGCACGGAAACGCGTACCGCGATCGTGCAAAAGCAAAGCAACGACGAGCTGCGCGCAACACGAATCACATTTCTTGCACCCAAGAAAAGTCGCGACGTGACATTCCTGAGCCACGACTACCGGCAGCCCGAAGCAACCGACGAACGCTGGATGTATTTGCCCGCGAGTAGCAAGGTGCGCCGCATCCCGGCGTCGCAGCGCGGCAAGAGTTTTCTCGGCACGGATTTTTCCTATGAGGACATCCAGTCGGAACTGAAATTCCGGCTCGATGATTGGCAGTTCAGCTACGACGGCGAGCTCGTCCGCGACGGGCGTGTGTTGCACCGCTTGTCGGGCACGCCGCAAACACCAGGCATTGCACGCGAGCTCGGCTATGGCGCATTCACTGCGCTGATCGACGAGGCGACATGGATGCCGGTGACGATTGATTTTGTCGACCTGAAACAACGCCCGCTGAAGTCGATCGAGGTGCAGTCCATTGACCTGATCGGCGACGTCTGGACGGCCCGTACGATCACCGCGAAAAATCATCGTTCGGGACACTCTACCCGCTTCAGCTTTCGCGACATCGAATACTACAGCCAGCTCGAGGCCAGATTGTTCGAGCCGCAAACACTCGGCCGCCGGCTCGACGCACGATAGGAGAACGGCCATGCATCGATACATACGACACTTGTTTCTCGTCGCAGCGATCGGCGCCTCGACCAGCGCCGTGGGCGCCGAGCTTGAGACGTTCTCAGCCGCATCGAACGTGACCTTTGGCTATGCGGATGCCATCGACGGCACGATGCAGCGCGAATTCGAAATCACGCCGGCACTCGACATCAATATGTCCGCGAGATCTTCACTGGTGCTGTCCACGCGAATACGCATCGACAAAAACGGCCGGCTGGAGCCCGGCGTCTCGTCGTATTCCAGCTACTCCGGCGCATCGAGGCCGGCCGCACTCGGCAATGTCGGCAGTGCCGAGCTACGCGACGTCTATTTTGAAAGCCGCTTCGAAAAAGGCTTGGTGCGCTTCGGTAAACAGCAAATTGTCTGGGGCCGTCTCGACGGCATCAAGGTGCTGGACCTCGTCAACCCACAGGACTTTCGCGAGTTCATTCTGGAGGACTTCGGCGAGTCGCGTATTGGCTTGTGGAGCGCCTACCTTGATTACAGCCTTGGCGACTGGCGCGCGGAAATCGCCGTTGTGCCCGATGCGACGGGCCATGCGATTCCGGAACGCGACGCCTGGTTTGAGCTCACCGCCCCACGTTTCCGGTTTGGTGCGGACCCGGGACAAATCGCACCACCGGTCGACACGGAAAAACCCGGCGTGACATTCGACGGGGCTGGCTTCGGTCTCAGGGTTTCGCGCCAGATAGCGGCGATCGACTTCAGCGCCGTGGCATATTCCGGCAGGGACCACGAGCCTCTGGGCCGCATTGTCTCATCCGGCGGCGCGGCGACCGTCGAGCGCTACTACGAACGCCGCGACGCTTTCGGGCTTAGCTTCGATGTCGGCATGGGTCGGACCGTGTTGCGCGGAGAATACGCCTATCAACCGAACCGTGTATTCAACACACGCTCGAGCACGCAACTGACGACACGCGCGCTCGATCAGCACCGCGCCGCGGTCGGTCTGGATGTCGATGGACCGCTGAGCCTGTTTATCAACATCCAGTATCTGCTCGATACCGTTGAAGATGCGCCGGCCGGGCTCACGCGGCCCGCAATGGATCGAATCGTTACGCTGTATCTGAGACGCATGTTCGCCTACGACACGCTTGCGTTCGAGGCGCGCTACTACCACTCCTTCACCGACGATGATGAGCTAACGTCGGTCGGTCTTTCCTATGCATTCAGCGACAGCACATCGATCAGGCTCGGGGCCGACTACTTCAGCGGCAGCCCGTCCGGCCTGTTCGGGCAATTCGCTGACCGCGATCGCATCACAATCGGGCTGACCCACACATTCTGATGGCCAGCCGACGTTCTGAAATCGAGCGGCTATTGCAACCGGGAGGCGCTGTCAGCGAATACGTGAGCATTCGCAAGCGTCACAAACGTCAACCTGATGCGTGCTGGTTCGCCTATTCGTTGTTGTCGTCGATCAGCTCGGCAATACGCGAGCGCGCCGCCGACCAGTGTCGCTCGACCGAGCGCGGCGAGATATCCAATACCTCTGCGGTCTCAGCCGTTGTTAACCCGGCGAAGTAACGGCACTCAAAAACACGCGCGAGGCGCTCATCCTCTTGTTCCACAATCCTCAACATCTCGTCGACCTGTAAAAGGAACTCGGCTTTCTCATGACTGTCGTCGCCAATAACGGTTTCGACGAGCGTCACGTCCTTGTGCGCGCGCTTGTTAGCCGTGATGTAGCGAATCTCATCAACGATGATCTGGCGCATGATCGTCGCCGCAAGCGCGAAAAACTGCCGCCGGTCTTCTGTACGCAGCTCACCACCCGAAAGCAGTTTGACGAAGGTCTCCTGCACTAGCGTCGTCGCACCACTTGCGGCACCGCCCTGACTGCGACGGCGCGCCATCACCTTGAGCTCCGGGTACAGCGCCGTCGCCAGCTTGTTGAGCGCGGTGTCGTCACCATTGCGATGCGCTTCAAGCAGAACCGTTACAGACGAAGACAATGCGTATACCTCACAGTGGTGGCGGTGATTGATGCAAAAATGTTGCACAATTGTCAGGCACCTGCAAGAAACCCCACAAAGCCGCGGACGGTCTTTAAGCTCGAAGCCATCCTGCCGCCAAAAGAAAACGGCCGACCAGTTTCCTGGTCGGCCGTTTTAGCCTGGCTATGATCAGTGATCTAGCTTAGGCGTTTTTGCCACGGCGGCGGGTTGCGAAACCGAACATCGCCATGCCCATTCCTAACAAACCAAGCGTCGCCGGTGCCGGCACGTCAACCTGACCTGTTTCCTGCCGAATTTTTCTCGTCAAAGCAGCCTCTAATTCGGCGAAGTTTCCAGCCACAAAGTCAAGACCACCTTCGTTCCAGTCGCAATTTGAATTACCACCGATCTCAAGACAGTTAACCGTCCGGCCTGCTGCGTTAGCGTCCGTCACACTCGTTCCGACGAAGCCAACGCCGTCCGTAGCGACATCGATGATTTCGTTTCCATTAGCAAAATCTAATCCCGCCAGCATTGAAGAACCCAGACTGACGGCAGCGGCGATATTTGTGCCACCGCCTGAGTAAACCAGCGCCGTTACCGCAGCGATCAGAGAATCCTTTTTAGCTTGCGAATCGATGACCTGCAAACCAAAATCGATTGCTGCGCTGCTGGCAAACGTCACCAGACCAATCGCGATGTTTCCGTCAGTCGTTATCAGACTGCTCGAAAGAACCGAAATATATGCGGCGCGTTGCACTTCAAAATCTGCACTGCCGATACTCCCCGACTCGTCAATCGCAAGAATTAACTCCACCGGTATTGGTGCCGCTTGAACCTGCATACTGCAGGCAGCAAGGCATACCGCAGCGGCAAAACCTTTTATCAAATTTTTTGCTTTCATTATTATTTCTCCAATTGGGCTTAATTTCGGCGATATTGCAGTACCCAATTCTCGGCAATAACGCATTGTTTAGCACACAAGGGTAAAAGCAAGAACTGTGCCGATTGTTAAATATCTCGGCGAAATCCAAGTGTAGCGCGGCACTCAGGAAGTCGGCGTCTGTCGAATATTCGTCGAGAAAGTGCAGACTGTAAAATAATTCGACACCTTGCGGTGCTTTTGAACCGGACTATCCAGACTCGTCCAGACACCAATAACTTAGCTACCTGAACAGATCTTTTCTTGCCGCATAATCATGCTGGAAATGCCGATTCACACCGCTTAGCCATATATCGTAAAGCCACCGTGTTGCTGCTAGTGTTATCGACTGACCGACGGAGAGCCAAGATGAAGAAATTCCTGATTTTTATAGCAATGTTTCTGACCGCGCCCACGGCAATAGCCGATCATCACAACGGCGAGGAACTCGACTATGGCGACTTCACTTCTGTGACGCTGATGGTCAAGGCCTGGGACTCGCTCGGCGAAGGCAAGTACGCAACCGCGGTGAAGTACACCGAGAAGTGCGCCGAACTCTACGAAGAAAGAGCCCGCGAGATGCAGGCGTCGATGAGCTCGAAAGCGGCGCCGGAGAAAGTGAATGATTACTGGGCGCTGAACGATGTTGGCACCTGTTACTTCATTCGCGGCGAGGCGTTGACGAAGCTCAGAAAATACAAAGAGGCGATGGCGGCCTACAAGGTGGTACGCGACGACCTGTACTACGCGCAGGCGTGGGACCCGAAGGGCTGGCACTGGTCGCCGTCCGATGCGGCCTACCCGAAGGTCGAGATGCTTGAGGCGCGGCTGAAAGACGATTTCTAGCGCATGCGTCTCTACCATACGTTTGCCGGCCTGCTGATAGCCGCTCTGGTGACGGCCTGCGCGACGACAACGCCCGTCGGTAACGATGGCCAGTCCGGCTCGAAGGTCGAACTGGTCAACAATAGTGACGGCACGTTCGCGCTGATACGCAACGGCGAGCCCTATTTCGTCAAGGGCGCGGGCGCCGGAACCGGTGTCGGTCTGGGTGGCAACAATCTTGAACTGCTCGCCGCCTCCGGCGGCAATGCGATCCGCACCTGGGGTATCGAGCAGCTCGAGCACGAGGTGGACGGCAAGCCCCTGATCGACCGCGCGCATGAGCTGGGCATTTCGGTGCTGGTCGGCTTCTGGGTAGGACATCCGCGCCACGGATTCGACTACGGCGACGCGCGAAGCCTCGAGATTCAGCGCGTCAAACTGCGCGATGCGGTCCGCAAGTATCGCGATCACCCTGCCGTGCTCGCATGGGGGCTGGGCAATGAGATGGAAGCCTTCATGCCCGGCGAGATCGACATTCGCATCTGGCAGGAACTCAATCACCTCGCGGCCACGATCAAGCGCATGGACCCACACCATCCGGTGGTGACCGTGGTGGCCGAGGTCGATGAAGCCAAGATCGCCGGTATCAAGGCGCACTACCCGAACCTCGATATCCTTGGTGTGAATGCCTACGGCAGCGCACCGACTGTTGGCAAGCGCCTGCTCAAGGCGGGCTGGGACGGTCCGTACTTGCTCACCGAGTTCGGTGTGAGCGGCACCTGGGAGACGAATTCGACGTCGTGGGGCGCACCGATCGAACCCGACCCGAGCACCAAGGCGCTGGAAACTTACACCGTCTACAACATCGACCGCGACGACAATGCCGGCCGGACGTTGGGCTCGTATGTGTTTTTCTGGGGACACAAGCAGGAAGCCACCGCGACCTGGTTTGGCATGTTCCTTGCGTCCGGCGAGAAGCTGCCGCGCGTCGATGCAATGGCCTACGCGTGGACAGGGGCGTGGCCGGACAATCGCACCCCCAAGCTGACATCGCTCGAAACGTCTGCCGCGTTCCAGCAGGTCCAGCCGGGCGCGACGTTTACAGCCGCTGTCGATTGCAGCGACCGCGAGGGCGACGCACTGAAGTACGTCTGGGACATCCGGGCAGAGACGTCGGTCAGGCGCGTCGGCGGTGATGCCGAACCGAAACCGCCGTCATTCCCTGAGGCTATCGACTCAGGACAAGGCACGCCGCGCATTGAATTCACGGCACCAACCCGTTCGGGTGGCTACCGGGTGTTCGTGAGTTGTTTTGACGGCAACAACGGCGCGGCGGTGCACAACGTGCCGTTCTTCGTTCTATGACAACCAACAACCCGATCGCGACGAGCGACAGAACTATTGCGGCGGCACACATCGTGACGCGAATTCCACGCACCACGCCGGGCGAGCGCGCGGGCACGGTAATCGACTCGCTTCATGGTCAGGATTTCGAGTGCGCGGATACGGTTTTTGTCACCGACAGCGAGGGCCGGCTGGAAGGCATCGTTCGGCTCAAGGATTTGTTCGCAGATGATGAGCGGCTGATCGCGGACATCATGCTGGAGGAACATGAGGCTGTCCGACTCGACGATGACCAGGAGCAAATCGCGTTGCTGGCGGTCGCGCTCGACATGATTGCCGTGCCGGTTGTCGACGATGACGGCAAACTGATTGGTGCAGTGCCCCCCGACGCGCTATTGGGAATTCTTCGCGCAGAGCACATGGAAGACATGATGCTGATCGCGGGTATTACAGCCCACGAACACGGACCGGAAATCGCACTGAACGCACCACTGAAAAACCGGCTTCGCCGCCGGCTGCCGTGGCTGATGTTCGGTTTGTTCGCGTCATCCGTGATGACGGTAGTCATGGCTGGCTTCGAGGAATCGCTGTCGGCCAACATTGCCGTGGCCTTTTTTATTCCCGCCATCATCTACATGGTGGGCGCGATCGGCACCCAGGCGGTTTCGGTCGCCGTGCGCGGCCTGTCGACCGAAGACATTTCACTCATCGCACTGTTAAAGGGTGAGCTGGTCATCGGGCTCGCCATCGGGGCCGCACTCGGCACAGTCTCTTTCGGAATGGTTTTCGTGTCTTTCGAGGATGTCCGACTGGCACTGGCCGTCGGACTCGCGATACTGATCGGTGGCGCGGCATCGGCTGTGGTCGGCTTCGCGCTACCCTGGGTCTTCAATCGCCTCGGCTCAGACCCGGCACTCGGCAGCGGACCGATCTGCACGATCATCCAGGACGCCGCCAGCCTGGCTATCTACTTCATACTGGTCAGCGCGCTGCTACTGTGAGGGTGTAGTGATAGCGCTAGGAATACCACGTGACTGGCTCATGCGCCTTCTCTGCCGCCTCGAACAGCTCGATCAGCGGCATCGCGCGTTGCTTCAGGCTGATCAATCTGTGCTCCGGATGTTCCTCCGCCTCTTCGCTTTCGGCTGGCTCCGTCCGTGAGGCCTCTATTTCCAGGGCCGCTCGCAGCCGCTGCAATGCCTCGGGGATATCTTCCGGCTCGATCGCACTGGGAACCGTTCCGCTGTGCCCCATCTTCTCGAGCAGCTTCACGGCCACATCGCCGAACATTATGATATTGCCGAAAGCTTTTGTACGAAACGTAACCAGCATGTGTCAGCCCCCCTGATGCAAAGGCCCGGTTGATTCACTACCACGCAGTGAAGTGTAGGCGAGGCGTTACCGGCTGCAATAGCGGGATACCCTTATCGACGGAGTATTGGCCGGCGACGCTCTGCTATTCGGCAACCGCCAGGTGCTTGCGAAACTGCTCGGCGAAAGCTCTTGCTTCGGCACGTACGGCGTCTGCGTCGACGGTCAGCACCTCGCCGTTTTCCATCAGCACGTTCCCATCGACGATGGTGGTTACGACGTCCTTGCTGTTCAGCACGTAGACCAGGTGCGAGATAATATCGTAGAGCGGTTCGGTGCGCAGATCGTCGAGCGTCAGCTGGATCATGTCGGCGCGCAACCCGACGGCAAGCCGGCCGACCTGATCCTGCATACCGATTGCCGCGGCGCCACCGCTGGTGGCCATCCTGAGCGCGGCGCTCGCCGGCATGACGGTCGGGTCACCGGAGATGCCTTTCTGCAACAACGCCGCCAGGCGGATTTCTTCCCACAGATCGAGATCGTTGTTGCTCGCAGCACCATCGGTGCCGAGGCCGACATTAATGCCGGCGGCTAACATTTTCGCGACGGGCGAAATGCCCGCGCCGGTCTTGAGGTTGGAGGTCGGGTTGTGAATAACGCCGACGTTGTGCGCCTTGAGAATCGGCAATTCGTCATCCTCCGGTACGACCACATGCGCGGCGATCACGTGGTTCTGAAACACGCCGGTTTTCTCCAGGTGCCTGATAGACGTCGTCGCGTAATTCTCGCGCACGAAGTCGCGTTCGCTCGGGCTTTCGGACAGATGCGTCGTGACCGCCACACCAAGCTCCTGCGCCGCTTTTGCGACCTGCGCGTAGTGCTCGGGCACGACCGTGTAGGGTGCGTGCGGCGAGAAGCCGGTGGTGATGCGCGGGTTCTTGTCTTTCCATGCGCCGATGTATTTCAGTGCACGTGCGTAAGAATCGTCCCAGCCGCGATTGCCGGGCGACGGGAAATCATTCAGCGGCGCCGACAGCAAGGCACGCAGCCCGCAATCGGCAACGACCTGTGCCGCGGTGCCCGGGTAGAAATACATGTTAACGAAGCTGGTGGTGCCGCTTTTGATCATCTCGTAGCACGCCAGCTGCATGCCGGTGCGCACGAAATTCTCGTCTACGAACTTGCCCTCGACCGGGAAAATACGCTCGTAAAGAAACGTCATCAGATCGAGGTCATCGGCGATGCCGCGGAACAACACCATCGCGGCATGCGTGTGGCCGTTGATCAGGCCGGGCATCAGTACGCGATCGCTGCCGTCGATAATGCGCGCCGCGCTGTACTTGTCGCGCAGGTCTGCCGCCTTGCCAACGGCGATAATTTCGCCGTCAGTAACGACGACGGCGCCGTCTTCGATGACCGCCAGCGCGTCATTCATCGTAACGACATAGCGGCCCTCTACGATCAGATCGGCGGCGGTTTGTGCGCCGGCGTTGACCGAGGCCGCAAGCAAGATGAGCAAGGCGATAGTGTGGCGGGGCATATGCAGTCTCTCTAATAAGTAGCGCGCGTTTGCTAGTATGGACGCATCCTCACAAACCTGCGACGCAGCGGAGTTTCCATTGAACGACATTGTTACTATCGATTGTAACTATCTTGGCCGGTCGCGCTTTGCCGCGGCGTATCTGATCGTCGACGGCGATGAAGCCGCATTTGTCGACAACAACACCTGCCACGCGGTACCGATGCTGATGTCCGCGCTGGCGGACGCGGGGCTGTCACCCGAGCAGGTGCGCTACATCATTGTCACGCATGTGCACCTCGATCACGCCGGCGGCACCTCGGCACTCGCCGATGCCTGTCCGAATGCCCAGATCATCGCCCACCCGCGCGCGGCTACACATATTATCGACCCGGCGAAGCTCGTCGCCAGCGCGACCTCGGTGTACGGGGCCGACACGTTCAAGCGCCTGTACGGTGTGATCGAGCCGTTGCCTGCAGCGCGTGTGCAGGCTATGGAAGACGGCGAGCAGTTGCGTCTCGGCGCACGCACGCTTGAGTTCCTGCACACGCGCGGCCATGCGAATCACCACTTTTGTATTGCGGACGACCACAGCAACTCGATTTTTACCGGTGACGCTTTCGGGCTGCATTACCCGGACCTGCAGGGCCCGGGACCGCTGGCGTTCCCATCGACAAGCCCGACCGATTTCGATGGCCCACTCGCGCGGGAAGCCATTCGCAGGCTGGTTGACCTGTCGCCGGACAGAATGTATCCGACCCATTTCGGCCCCGTCACGGACATCGCACAGACCGCCGAGCAGCTGATTCGTCACCTCGAGTTTGCCGAACAAGTCATGGAGGACGCGTTTGCGAGCGACCTCGCCGACGACGAATTAACGTCTTATGTCGAGCCGCGACTGCGCGATTATTTCGCCGGCCTGCTCGACCATCACGGCGCACTAAGGGCGGATAAATCGGCGTGGGAGCTGATCGGACTCGATATAGATCTTAATGCGCAGGGCATTGCGTTCGCTGCCAACAAGCGGCGCCACAAGGCGCGCGAAGCAAAAACCTGACGAAAAAGCGCGGCTCATAATCCGACTTGCTTCTGTGCGTGACTGCTGGTGTTATTGGGCGTCCAGACACGACGGCGGCGCGCCAATGAGCCAGAAAAAAAAACAACAAGCAGCCGGCGAATGGGGACGGCTCAAGGATCAGGCTGCGGAGGATGAGCAGAGAAAACTCGCCTCGAGTGATCCGGGTACCTACCACGGCAATATCGCCGCAGCCGAGCTTCACTGGTTCGATTCGCAACGCTGGGTTTCCCGCGACCCGCACAGCGGCGAATGGCAGGGATTTTCTGCTAGCAGCGGTGAGCCACTCGAGGACCCGTCGTGTGATGCCGATTGGCGACCATGGCAAAAAGCCTTCGACGATAGCGCGGCGCCCTACTTTCGCTGGTTTTCCGGCGCGGCCACCAACGCCTGTTTTAATGAGGTCGACCGCCACGTGCTTGGCGGGCGCGGTGACCATGCCGCTTTCGTTTTCGAAGGCGACCGCTGGGATCCATCCAAGAACGACGGGCGCGGCGGCCCGGTCTTCGAAATGCAGATCAGCTATCGCAAGCTGCTGGTCGAGACCGTATTGCGCGCCGAGGTTCTGTCCGGGCTGGGCCTGAAGAAAGGCGACCGGGTTGCGTTCAACCTGCCAAACATCCCTGACCAGCTTTACTACACCGAGGCCGCCAAGCGGCTCGGCATCATTTACACCCCGGTGTTCGGCGGCTTCTCGGCGAAGACGTTGTCTGATCGCATCGCCGATGCCGGCGCACGCGTGGTCGTAACCGCCGACGGCGGTTATCGCAACGCCGAGGTCGTGGCCTACAAGGAAACCTTCACCGACCAGGCGCTCGATAACTTTATCCCGCGCGGCGCGGCGCTTGACGCGCTGGCTGAAGTGCTCGAGGCATTCAAGCTCAAAGAGCTTGGCGAGAGATTGAACCGCGCCGCGGCCGACGCGCTGGCCGGCGAAATCACCGTCGAACGCGGCGATATCATGCGCGAGCTCGGGCGTGCACTCGCGCTCGAAAGCACCGTCAATGCCGAGCGCAGCGCCGAGATCCGCACCGGCGTCGCAAGACGCCTCGCCGACGTGACGCATATTGTCGAACAAGTCGTTGTAGTGCGCTATACCGGTCAGGAGATTGTCGAGCAACAACGCGATCACTGGTCGCACACGCTGCTCGACGCCGCGACAATGCGGGTACTCGACAATGCATGCGACGCCGGCGCACAGGTGAAAAGCAAGGACGACCTGCTCGGACTCGACGATGCCACGCTGTGGCGCGTGCTCAGCGCAAGCCACGCGGCGCTGCCGGTCGACCCGGACTGGCCACTCTTTATTATCTACACGTCGGGATCCACCGGAAAACCGAAGGGCGTCGTGCACACCCACGGCGGCTGGCTGGCCGGCATTGCGCACTCGATGCGTATGGTGTTCGATGCCGGCGATGACGACAGCATCTATGTCATAGCGGACCCCGGCTGGATCACCGGGCAGTCCTACCTGATCGCGGCACCATTGGCGCTGGGCATTACCTCGATCGTCGCCGAAGGATCGCCGTTATTCCCGAACGCGGGTCGCTTCTCATCGATCATCGCGCGGCGCGGCGCAACGATCTTCAAGGCGGGCTCCACGTTTCTGAAGGCGGTAATGACCGACCCGTCCAACACTGCCGATATGTCCGCCTATGACATGTCAGGACTCAAGGCGGCGACCTTCTGCGCCGAGCCGGTGTCACCGGCGGTGCAGCAGTTCGCGATGGAAAACGTCTGTGAGCACTACATCAACTCCTACTGGGCGACCGAGCACGGCGGCATCGTCTTCTCGTGCCCGTGGGGCGGCTTCAAGGATCTCGCAGCGGATGCCAAAACCTGGCCACTGCCGTGGATTGACGCCGAGGTTCGCATCGCCGAGCAAGACGGCACCGACGGCCGCGCCGAGAAGTGGCGCGTCGCGGCACGCGGCGAAAAGGGTGAGCTGGTTATCAAGCAACCCTACCCGTATCTGGCCCGAACAATCTGGGGCGACGCCGACAACCTCGGCGACGCAAACTGGCGCGGCGATGTCGAACGCTTCACCGAGGTATATTTCGACCGCTGGGCAGATGGTATCGCCTACACCCAGGGCGACTATGCCCGCCAGCATGACGATGGCAGCTTTACGTTGCACGGGCGCTCGGACGATGTCATCAACGCCTCCGGCCACCGCATCGGCACCGAGGAAATCGAAGGCGCGATCCTGCGCGATAAAGTACTCAGACGCGACTCGCCGGTCGGCAATGTCGTGGTGGTCGGCGCGCCGCACGAAGAAAAAGGCGAGACGCCGGTCGCGTTCCTGATCCCGGCGACCGGCATGAAGATCGGTGACGACGATATCTCGCGACTGCAGGGGCTCGTGCGCAGCGAAAAGGGCGCCACCGCCGTGCCGTCGGATTTCATTGTCGTGTCCGCGTTTCCGGAAACCCGCTCGGGCAAATACATGCGCCGCACATTGCGCGCCGTACTGCTGGATGAACCGCCGGGCGACCTGTCGACACTGCGCAACCCCGAGTCCATCGACGAGATCAGCGAGAAAGTCGCCGAGTGGCGCGCGTTCGGCCGGCTCAGCGAGGCGCGCCAGATCGTCCAGACCTATCGCTACCTGCGCGTCGAAACCCACGAGATCGCGCCCGGCAAGAACGTCGCGCTGCTGGTCATTAATCACCCACCGGTGAACTCACTGAACGAGCGCAGCATGGACGAACTCAACACCGTGTTGCAGCACATCGCCGCGCGTGACGATACGCACGCCGTCGTCATCACCGGCGCCGGCAATGCATTCGTCGCCGGCGCCGACGTCAAGGAGCTGATGGAGATCGGCGAAAGCGGCGACATGGACAGCGCGCTGACCTTGCCGAACTCGGCGCACGTCGCGTTCGCGTCGCTGGAGAACCTCGGCAAGCCGGTCGTCGCCGCGGTCAACGGCCCGGCACTGGGCGGCGGCAACGAGCTCGTGCTCGCCTGCGATTTCGTCATCGCCGGCCCGCAGGCAAAGTTCGGCCAACCCGAAATCAATCTCAATCTGCTGCCCGGCTACGGCGGCACGCAACGCCTGCCAAGACGTCTTTATGACCGCACCGGCGAGCCCGGCCTGCTGGCCGCGACGCGACTCGTCTTAACCGGGCGCAACATCGACGCGCAGCAAGCGCTCGAGGTCGGCCTGATCGACCAGATCGCCACGACCAATGGCGACGGCGTCGTCAGCCAGGCCATCGACATCGTGCGCCAGCACCTCAACGACGACGGTCCGCTCGGCGATGCGCTTAAAAAGCGCGACGCGTATCGGGCGCGCCTGCAGGACCCGATCCCCGACCCGACCGACCTGCTCGATGAGCCGCAGCTGGCGCTGGCGGTTACCCAGCTGCAATCCAGCGGACGCGGCGCGACACTCAAACGTCTGCTCGACGCGCTGTCGGTCGGCGCGCGCAAGGGCCAAAAAGCCGGCGTGGCGCGCGAAGCACAATTATTCGCCGAGGCCGTTTGCGATCCGCACAGCGGACCGGTCGGCATTCGCGCGTTCCTCGAGAAACGCAGCGCGCCGCTGCCACTCAAGCACGTCGAGGTGGCGCCCGACGCCGACGCAACGCTGCGCGCGCAGCTCGAGTCCGAGGGCCGGCTGTTGCCACTCGACGCAAGTTTTTATCCGGGCGTGACCCCGATCCCGCCCTACCAATACGGCATGGGCGTGATCAAGGACCCGGCCACCGGTTTGCCGAAACATGGCGACCCGGAAGACTCCGAACGTTTGCTGGTGTTTGAGACGCCGCAACCGGGGCCGAACGACGCGTTGATTTATGTGCTGGTGTCGGAGGTTAACTTCAATGACATCTGGGCGCTGACCGGCATCCCGGTATCGCCGTTCGACAACCGCGATGCGGACGCACAGGTCACCGGCTCCGGTGGCATCGGTCTGGTCGTGCAGCTCGGCGACGAGCTGCTGCGCGAAGGTCGTCTCGCGGTCGGGCAACTGGTCACCGTCTATTCGGGCCAGAGCGAACTGCTGTCGCCCGATCAGGGGCTGGACCCGATGGCAGCAAACTTCCACATTCAGGGCTATGAGATCAACGACGGCAGCCATGCGCAGTTTCTTGCCGTGCAGGGCCCGCAGTTGCACCCGAAGCTGCCGGGACTGACCATCGAGGAGGCCGGCTCTTACGGGCTGACGCAGGGCACCATCCACCGCGCGCTGTTTCACACGCTTAACATCTCGCCCGGCAAGCGACTATTCGTCGAGGGCGCCTCGACCGGCACGGGCCTGGATTGCCTGCGCAGCGCGAAGCACTCCGGGCTGGATGTCGTCGGCATGGTGTCGTCCGAAGAGCGCGCCGAACGCGTGCGTCAGCATGGTGGCGAGGCGGTCAATCGCAAGGACTCGCGCTGGCAGAGCATCTTCACCGGGGTGCCCGACGCGCCGGGAGAATGGGCTGCATGGGAGGCTGCCGGGCAGGGCTTCGTCGACGAGGTCACGCAGCTGGCCGGCGGGTCGGTCGACTACGTCGTCTCGCACGCCGGCGAAAAAGCCTTTGCGCGTTCATTCCAGGTGCTCGGCGAAGGCGGCGTGCTGACTTTCTTCGGCGCCTCATCCGGCTATCGCTTTTCGTTCATCGGCAAGCCCGGCGAGGCCCGCACCGCCGATCAATTCCGCGCCGCAGAGCTGCGCGCCGGCGGCGCATTGCTGGTCGTCTACGGCCCCGGCAGTGATGACGGCATCGTCGACGAGCGTGCCATCGAGGCGATCGAAATCGGTTGCTCGATGGGTGCGCGCGTTGCCGTGCTGGCAGACACGATTCCACAGCGCGAGTTCGTGACATCGCTGGGCTTTGGCAGGCAGTTCAAGGGCGTGGTCAGTCTTGAGGAAATTGCCCGCAAGCTCGGCGACGCGTTCGATCCGCCGGGCCCGCTGCAACCACTGCCCGACCCGTTCACCGATTCGGCGGCGTTCAAGGAAGCGGTACGCCAGTTCTCCGACCGCACGTTAAAGCCGATCGGCTCTGCGATTGCGCCATTGCTGCGCAGCACGCTGGATCGCCGCGGCCTGCCCGATGTCGTGTTCGAGCGTCCCAGCCGGGACGGCTTGTCGCTGGCCACGTCGCTGGTCAAACCGAACGTCGGTCGCGTCGTATACGCCGAAGACGTCGGTGGCCAGCGGCTCAGTTTCTACGCGCCGCAGGTGTGGATGCGCCAGCGTCGTATCCTGATGCCCAGCGCCGAAATTCGTGGCACACACCTGAACAGCGCGCGCCAGTTCGCCGAAATGCAGGAACGCATCGCCGCCGGCATGATTGACGTCGTAGCGCCGGTCTCGGTGCCGCTCGAAGAACTCGCACAGGCGCACCAGGCCATGTGGGACAACAAGCACGCCGGCGCCAACTACGCCGCCATCCATGCGCTGCCGCGGCCCGGACTGAAAACCAGGGACGAGCTCTATCGCGCCTGGGCCATTCGCGACGCCGAGGCGCGCGGCGAAACCATAACCCGCATCGATACTGGTTCAGCAGGGAGTCTACGATGAGCAGCAAGACATCAACGGGCGGCCGCCTGGCCGGCAGAACAATCATCCTCACCGGCGCCGGCGGCAACATCGGCAGCTTTGTGACCCGGCAGATGCTCGCCGAAGGTGCCAACGTCGTCATGACAGGGCGCAATGAGCACAAGCTGGTTGATCTGAAGAAAGCGCTAGCTGATGAAGGCTACGATGTCAGCCGCACCGCCATCGTGCTCGGCGACTGCGCAGACCCCGAGGCTTGCCGGCGCATCGTCAGCGAGGCCGTCGCCGCCTTCGGCAAGATCGACGTGCTGGTTAACAACGCGGGCACGGCAGGACCGAAGCAGACTCTGCGCAACATCCCGTTCTCCAAGGCCGACAAAAAGGCGCTGGACGAAGGGCTGACGATGTTCGAGTCGGCGATGAACCTGCTCGGCGGGCCATGGAACATGACGCGCGCCGCCGTGCCGGAGATGTCGGTCGGCGGCTCCATTATCAACGTGTCGACGATTTTCTCGCGCACCCGTTACTACGGGCGCATTCCCTATGTGGTGCCCAAGGCCGGCCTGAATGCGCTGTCGCTCGGCCTGGCCCACGAGCTTGGTTGCGGCGACAAGGCAATCCGCGTCAACACGGTATTCCCGGGTCCTATCGAGTCCGAGCGCATAGACACCGTATTCGCGGCGATGGATCAGCTGCAGGACAAGGAACCCGGCTCGACGAAAGGCGAGTTCACCGGCTTGATGATCGCCAAACGCCCGGACGCCAAGGGCGAACTGACCTATCGCTACCCGACCCCCGACGACGTCGCATCGACGGTCGTGTGGCTTTCATCACAGGAATCAGCGGCGTTTTCGGGCCAGTCATTCGAAATCACCAACGGCATGCAGGTGCCGGCAGAGAGTCGCTCGAAGCTGGTTTCCTGGCCCGACAAGCGACTGGTTGACCTGCGCGACCGCGCCGTGCTCGTGCTCGGCGGCCCGGATGTCGACGAGGCATTCGTGTTCGCCAACACCAACATCGATCGCGGCGCGCGCGTCGTGCTGGGCTTTCGCTCACTCGACTCCGTTGGCAATGCACGCGGGCGCATTGAGACAATGGGTTCAAAGTCGATCCATGTGCAGCAGGTCGAGCCGCTCAAACCGGAATCGGTCAAACGTGTGCTGAACTATTTCGATGACCATTTCGGCGGCATCGATGGCGTCATCGTCTTGCCGGCGACGCCGAATGGTCAGCACGGCTATTCGCTGAGCACCGCCGACGATGACGACATCGAACGCTTCGTCGAAACCGAACTGGTTGGGCCCATCGCGCTGGCCTCGGCGCTGGCGCGCTACGTCGCAAGCGACGAGCAGAATCGACCGAGCCCGGCCGTCACCTTCGTGACCAACCCTGATGACGGGCATGGCAACCGCCTGAATGAGATTAAACGTGCAGCCGTCGAGGCGATGATCCGGATCTGGCGCTACGAAGAGCACCACGAAATCGACAAAGGCGACTGGGGCTGGGACAACGTGCCGAACCAGCTGGTGCGCTACGACAATAATGACGCCTACAACCTTGCGTTTTCGGCCGACTGGACGGCAACGCTGAACAACGGCGTGCGCAAGATGGACGCGATTAATCTGTGGGTGCCAAAGAACATCGCGCGGGCGACCGGCAAGACCGAGATGCCGCGATCGATACAACGCGTCCTGCCGGGACTGCACCATGGCAAGACCGCGCTGATTACCGGCGGCAGCCTCGGCATAGGTCTGCAGCTTGGCCGTTATCTCGCGATGGCCGGCGCAAGGATCCTGCTGTCCGCGCGCAGCCCCGACAAGCTGGAGGCAGCGCGCCGCGACATCATCGAGGAGCTGCGCGGCATTGGTTATTCCGATCCCGAGAGTCGCGTACTGACGCTTGCCGGCATCGACGTCGGCGATGAGGACGCACTCACCGCGCTATACGAAAAGACCATCGAGCACTTCGGTGAGCTCGACTTTCTGATTAATAACGCCGGCATATCCGGCGCCGAAGAAATGGTCATCGACATGAGCCTGGCCGCCTGGGACCGCACCATGGAGGCCAATCTGATCTCCAATTATTCGCTGATCCGCAAGTTCGCACCGCGGATGAAGGCGCGCGGGCGCGGTTCTATCCTGAACGTCTCAAGCTATTTCGGCGGCGAGAAATACGTCGCCGTCGCCTACCCCAATCGCGCCGACTACGCGGTTTCGAAAGCGGGCCAGCGTGCGCTGGCCGAAATCCTGTCGCGACATCTTGGTCCTGAGATTCAGATTAACGCCATGGCGCCCGGCCCGGTCGACGGCGCGCGCCTGCGCGGTGCCAGCGATGCGCCCGGACTGTTTGCGCGGCGCGGGCGACTCATTATCGAAAACGTACGACTGAACCGGGTGCACGCCGCGATTCAGGCCTCATGCGACGCGGTGCCTGTCCCGGAGATCGTCGCGCGTCTTGCCGACAATGCAATGGACAAGCTCAACGAATGGCGCGACGCACCGACGCCGTTGCTGAAACTGTTCGCGAACGTCAGCGAAGGCAACCCGGAGGCCAACGCGACCCGCTTCCTGCTCGGTGCCGGCATGCCGGAGCAACTGATGCGCCGCCTCGTGGGTGGCGGCTTTATCGATCAGGACGCGGCCGACAAGTTCGTGCATGCCTGCAAGGACGCACCGACCGAGTTCGCCGAGAAGAGCGATATCGACAAGGCAGCGCGCAAGATCGAGGCCGGCATCCTCGGCCGCCTGCATCTGCACCGCATGCCGACCGACGAAGAGGTGGGGCTGTCGACAGTGTTCAGCCTGGCCGATGACTGCGTCAGCGGCGAAACCTTCCATCCTTCGGGCGGGCTGAAGTTCGACCGCTCGGTCACCGAGGGCGAGATGATGCTGGCGCCCGGCAACGAGGACCTGGCGAAGTTGCAAGGCAAGCATGTGGTACTGACCGGCGATGCGATGCGCGACGAAGTGATCGCCATCGCGGAGGGTTTCTGCCGTTTCGATGTCGCCAGTATCACGGTACTGACGCACGGTCAGGAGTCGGCCGACGCGATCCGCAATCGTCTCGAGCTGCCGGAAAATATCGCACTCGATGTGCGGGCGATCGGCGATGACCTGGAGGGCGGTTTGCGTTCCGTACTCGATCAGCGCGGGCGCTTCGACGTTGTCGTCAACACGCCGTTCTATCGCCTGCCATTGAACGCGCTCGCCGCGGAGTCCGGCGAGACCTGGGACCGTGTGCTGTCGCGCGAGCAGTTCTCCGACCTGGTGCGCGATCACCTGACGCATCACTTCCGCGTCGCGAAAGCTGCGGTGATGGTGCCCGGCTGCCAGATCGTACTGGTGACGCCGGACACGTCGCGCGCCTCAACGCGTGAAGAGTTTGCGCTGGCTATGTTCGTCAAGACGTCGATGCATGCCTTCACCGTGACACTTGGCGTCGAATGTGAGCGCCTGCCCACAGTACCGGCAGTCAACCAGGTGCAACTGACGCGCAGGGCGCGCGCCGAAGAACCCGGCAACGATCAGGAGCTGGAAGAGGAAATGGAGCGCCTGGTCGGTGCGGTGCTGCAATGTTCGGTGCCGGCACCAAGCCCGGCACAGAGCCGCTATCTTGCACGCATCTTCCGCGGCAACGCAGTCACGGTGTAAGCGGGGAATCACCATGAGCAAGACAGCACAAGGCTGGCTCGACGCCTACGCGGTCAGCCATCAAAACCCGACCAACAAGCGGCTGCATTGGCTGTGCGTGCCCGCCATCGTCGTCAGCCTGGTCGGATTGCTGTGGGCGATACCGGTACCGGACGCATTTATGCGTGTGTCGCCGTGGCTGAACTGGGGCACCATCGTTCTGGCGCTGGGGATGGTCTACTACAGCGTACTGTCGATACCACTGGCGCTCGGCATGTTGCCGGTGACCCTCGCTATTGTCGCCATCGTCGCGTGGTTGGATTCGCTCGCAATTTCCCTGCCGGGTTTGTCACTGGCAATATTCGTCGTCGCCTGGGTCGGACAGTTCATCGGTCACAAGATTGAGGGCGCCAAGCCGTCGTTTTTCGAAGACCTTCAGTTCCTGATGATCGGACCGTTGTGGATTCTTGCCGCGGTTTACGGGAAGCTGGGACTTCGCTACTAGGGTTGCCGGTGGCGAGTGCGCGCTCGCGTACTTGAAGAAGGCAGCAGGATAGCCGGCTGCAAAATTATGATTGGCGGTACGAATAACTCCGGGCATGATCACTGTGGCTTAGCGCGCCGCGCGATCATCGTCGTGCTGATCGTTATGACCGGCGCCGCATGCTCAACCAACAGGCAAGACCCGAAAGAGGCGCCAGACACGGCGCCCGTCATCATCGCGACCGTTGCGCCAACCGATAATGACGACGACGTTGAACCCGATGAAAGTGGTCCGCCTTACCAGCCCACAGAGGTCGCCAGGCCGCCGTTGCTCGACCGCACGCAGCAAGCTATGTCCGGCATCACGGCGGGTGCCGCACAGAAAATAGATAACTTTTTCGGTACCAGTGACATTGAGGAAGAGGCGACAATCACCCGTGGCCGCATGACGGTAGGTACGCTATGGGACGAACGCGACGGCACTAAAAATCGTATTCGACTCAAAGGGCGGGTCGCGCTGCCTGCCATAAACGAGCGCACAAGTTTACTGCTGGGACGGGGAGAAGCCAACGAGCTGGTGGATGGCTCCGGAGACGATAATATCGACACGCTGCCGACACGCTTCAACGACTTCGAAGACGAAGACTGGCTGCTCGGCGTTGGCTACACGCGCGATGCAAAACTCAAGCGGGGCTGGTCGTTTGGCGCTGGTATTAAACTGACATCGCCGCTTGAACCATTCGTACGGGCCACTTACCGCTGGAACCGCACATTCAGCGACGACTGGCTGTGGCGCGTCGAGCCAAGGTTGTTTGTGCAAAGCCAGCGCGGCGCCGGTATGTCCGTTCAGAACACACTCGACCACGCGCTCAACGAGCGCTGGCTGATACGCTCGTGGTCGGTCGCGGTGGTCGAGGAAGAGGTCGAAGGCGTCTCGTGGACCAGCAAACTCATCGCCTATCAAAACCTGTCACGCGAGACGGCACTTTCCTACTCAATTTATTCCACCGGCGAAACTGACTACGAGGTACCGGTACGCGACTATGGCGTTGAGTTTCGCTACAGACGCCAGTTCCTGCGTGAATGGTTGTTCGTGGAATTGTTGACCTACCGCAACTGGCCGCGCGAGTTTCTGTCCGAGCAGCGCGAGGCAAATGTCGGCATCGGCATCGAATTTGAAATGCAGTTCGGCCATTGGCCGGGGCGCCGACAACCGAGCAAGTAGTACCGCTGGCTAAAGTCGACGAGCCCGATCACAGAATTCGAACGTATAACATTGATTATGTTTAATCAATGTACCGGAAACTTGTGTCGCATCCGGATCGCGCTATTATGGCACTGACGAAAAACGAGTCACGGGACCAACCCGGTTCCTGCGACGTAATGGGGGGAAACCATGTTCTTAAGAGCCATGCTGCTTGTCGCAGCTTCTGGTCTGTTCGCCATGCCGGCGAACGCGACCAACAACCGCACAGTACCGCAGGACGATCGGGTGTTTCCGCTCGGCGACTCCGGTGCTTTCAACGCAATACCCGGCCTGACCGATACGCTGGTAGAAGCTATCGACAGCAAGGGTGCAATCTACCGCTACGAAGTGCCGGTCAACTGGAACGGCGATCTGGTGATGTATGCGCACGGCTTCCGCGGCTGTGTCATCGATGAGGCAACCGGCGCACTGGCACCGCTGACGGTTGACAGTCCGCCGTTGCGCGCCTACTACCTTCAGCGCGGTTACGCGTGGGCGGCATCGAGCTATTCGAAGAACTGCTATGACGTCAAAGACGGCGTCGAGAGCACCAACCGGCTAGCACGGATCTTCTCGCACGAAGTCGGGCAGCCAAACCGCACGCTGATTACCGGTTTCTCTATGGGTGGTCACGTAACCGGCGCGGCGATCGAAATGTTCCCGAACGTAGGCTGCCGTGAAGGCCGTCGTGGTCGGCTATGTCGTCGTTTCGCGAACGTGCTTGGCAAGCTCTCGGGCGGCATCAAGTACGACGGCGCGGCACCGCTTTGCGGCGTCATGGGTGACAAGGAGCTGTTCAACTACTTCGGCGATTTCAGCTACGGCGCCGAAGCGCTGGCGGCGGAAGTTAATCCGTTCATCCAGTCTCAGTTCCCGCCACCGGACGACTATGCAACCACGACGTTGCCGCTGACGATAGGTACGCTGTTTAGCAACAACGGTGCGGATTTCCCGACCGGCCTTACGGCGCAAGGTGAGCAACTGAAAAATTTGTTGCGTGTTATTTCGGGCGGCGACCGTCCGATATTCGATCTTGGCTTCGCGCCGTTCCAGGGGCTGTTATTCAGTTTCGCGGGATCGGACGGCACTGTCGATGGCGTGCTTTCGGGCAATATCTTCTCTAACAAGCGTCGCGTCTACCAACTGGACGCCGACCCGGCGATCAGCTCATCGGAAGCGATTTTGAACGAGATGATCATTCGCTTGCGCGAAGCGCCCGGCGTCAACAAGAAGCGTTTCCTGCGACTGCAGCGCGTGCCTGAGATCACCGGGCGCATCAGCATCCCGGTTCTGAGTGTACACACGCTTGGCGATCTGTTCGTTCCGTTCAAGATGCAGCAAATCTACGCACAGGAAGCGGCCCATTTCCGTCGCGATCACCTGCTGGTGCAACGCGCAACGCGCGCTGTCGGACACTGCGAGTTCTCGCCGCAGGAACTGGTACAGACGTTTGATGACCTGGTGTTGTGGGTAAATGATGGCATCAAGCCTGCCGGCGATGATGTACTCGACGCTGCTACCGTCGCGGACCCGGCCTATGGCTGTCAGTTCACGGTAGGGTCAACGGGTGCGACGCCTGACTTCTTCCGCACCGGACAATGCCCGGCCGAATAGCCGCGTAACGTTACGTTAGAAAGAAAAAACCCGCGCCTCAAAAGGGGCGCGGGTTTTTTTGTGCCTGCTTGTTGTGCCTGTTGCCAGCTACTCGCCGTCGGCTTCCTGTTGCAGCGCAGCCAGTTTGCGCCGCGCGTCATTTAGCGCATCGCGCGTACCCTGCTCCAGCAATTCCGCTTGCTCAAAAACCGCAAAGGCTTCCTGATAGCGATAGAAGGCCGGCTGAAACTTTTCAAGCCCTTCGTCCGCATAGTCGACCGGATCGTCGCCGCGCGCCTCAATCTCGTCGACAAATTTCTCGAGCTCCGCGACATCGGTTTCGGACATATCGAGCTCGGCCTCGGCAGCTTCGCGCACCTCAATGGCCGCTTCGAGTGACGCTTCCAGATCCGCAATCAGCGCCTTCATCGATTCGATCGACTCGGCTTCCAGCGTTTCCGGACGCACCAGCGGCACGGCCATATCCGGGCTTGCGATATCCGATGCCCCCGCTGGTGAAAGCGACGGACTGTCCTGCGCTGTTGCCGCCGCGGATGGGGCGGACTCACTAGCCGTTTCGCGTGACCCGGTAAACAGGCCGGGCCCGCCGATAAAGACGAATACGCCGAGCAACAGCACAGCGAGGAGGATGATTGAGACTGGTATACGGTTATTCATAGTCTGCCACTCTAATACCTCCGGGCATAGACAACAAAAAAAGCGGCGACGTCAAAGACGCCACCGCTTCTGTTTTGGCGGGTCGCGCCGGATGCGCGCTCCCGCAGACAAGTCCGCCGTGATCAGATCGTCTCGAAACGATCCAGCGTCATCACCTTGACCCAGGCGTCAACGAAGTCCTGTACGAACTGGTCGCCGCCGTCATTTGCCGCGTACACCTCGGCAATCGCACGCAACTCGGCGCTGGAACCAAATGCCAGGTCAACCGGCGTTGCGGTCCACTTGGTCTCGCCACTGCTGCGGTCAACACCTTCGTAGATACCCGTGCCTTGCGACGATCTCTGCCACTTGGTGGACATATCCAACAGGTTGGCGAAGAAATCGGTGCTCAGGGTGCCTGGACGATCGGTGAAGACACCATGCTGCGCGCCGCCCGTGTTGGCGTCCAGTGCACGCAGACCACCAACCAGTGCGGTCATCTCCGGCACCGTCAGCATCAGCATATTGGCGCGGTCGACAAGCATCGACGTCGGCGATACGCGGCTGGCGTCGTTAAAGTAATTACGGAAGCCGTCAGCAACCGGCTCGAGCTCGCCGAAAGACGCAACGTCGGTCTGCGCCTGGGTCGCATCGGTGCGGCCGGGCGTAAACGGAACGGTTACATCGTAGCCGCCGGCTTTCGCCGCCTGCTCGATCGCAGCCGCACCACCCAGCACGATGACATCGGCCATTGAGACCTGCTTGCCACCGCGCGCCTTGCTGTTGAAGTCACTTTGTACTTTGCCAAGGGCCGTCAGTACTTTCGCAAGCTCAACAGGGTTGTTCGCAGCCCAGTCTTTCTGCGGCGTCAAGCGGATGCGCGCGCCATTAGCGCCACCGCGCATGTCCGTGCCACGGAAAGATGCTGCAGACGACCATGCGGTGCGAACCAACTCAGGAACACTCAGACCGGTATCCAGAATCGCAGCCTTGAGTCTGGCCACGTCACGATCGTTGATCAATGCGTAATCAACGGCCGGGACCGGGTCCTGCCAGAGCAGCGTTTCGGCCGGAATCTCGGCGCCTACGTAGCGGGCTTTCGGGCCCATGTCGCGGTGCGTCAGCTTGAACCATGCCTTGGCGAATGCCAGGCGCAGTTGCTCGGGATCCTTCTGGAAGCGTTGCGAGATTTCGCGGTACGCCGGGTCGACTTTCAGCGCCACATCGGTGGTGAACATGATCGGTGCGTGGCGCTTCGACTTATCGAAAGCATCGGGTACCAGACTGGATGCTGCACCGTCTTTCGGAATCCACTGCGTGGCACCGGCCGGGCTCTTGGTCTGTTCCCATTCGAACGCGTAAAGGTTATCCAGGTACTGCGAGCTCCAGGCGATCGGGCTTGCCGACCACGCGCCTTCGAGGCCGCTCGTAATCGTGTCCGCGCCGTTGCCGCTTCCACATTTGTTATTCCAACCAAGGCCCTGGTTTTCGATGCTGGCAGCAGCCGGCTCTACACCGATACAATCGTCCGGCTTGGCTGCGCCGTGCGCTTTACCAAACGTATGTCCGCCGGCGATCAGCGCGACGGTTTCTTCGTCATTCATCGCCATGCGAGCAAAGGTTTCGCGAATGTCGTTCGCCGCCAGTTGCGGATCGGGCACACCGTTCGGGCCTTCCGGGTTGACGTAGATCAGGCCCATCTGGACCGCCGCGAGCGGTTTGGCCAGTTCGCGGTCACCGCTGTAACGTTTGTCGGCGAGGAACTCGTTTTCAGGACCCCAGTAGACGAGATCAGGCTCCCAGTCGTCCTGGCGACCACCGGCGAACCCGAACGTTTCAAAGCCCATGGATTCCAGCGCGACGTTACCGGTCAGGACCATCAGGTCGGCCCACGACAGGTTGCGGCCGTATTTCTGTTTTACCGGCCACAACAGGCGGCGGGCTTTATCGAGGTTGGCATTGTCCGGCCAGCTGTTCAGCGGCTCGAAGCGCTGCTGTCCGCCACCGGCGCCACCACGACCGTCAGCCACGCGGTAGGTACCGGCGCTGTGCCATGCCATGCGGATAAAAAACGGACCGTAGTGGCCGTAATCTGCCGGCCACCAGTCTTGCGACGTGGTCATGATCGCTTCGATGTCGCCCTTGACCGCGTCAAGGTCGAGTGTCGCGAAGGCTTCCGCATAATTAAAATCGTCGCCGTACGGGTTCGACGCCGGCGCGTGCTGGCGCAGCGGGCTCAGATCGATCCGGTCAGGCCACCAGAATTCGTTTGGCTTTGGTTCGCCTTGGGCGTGCGCGGGATTGCAGAGCCCCGCGAACAGGACCGCTGCTGCAACAACGGCCAAGGTAGAAATAATTTGGTTTCTCATGAATCGTACTCCCCCGACATAATCGGTTAGTTTGGCGATTAAGTAGTAAAGCGCATATACGTATTGATGACGATTGAAAAACTGAATATTGCCCATTCAGAATATCAATCGCCTCACATCAGTCGCAGCTGAAATCGCTGACGCCGATGCGATCCGGTAGTTGATCTTATCTCCGGCGACCGAAGTGGTGCATTCGTTCTGCCGTCGAGGATAGCACCACGCAGCTGTCGCTGTGCGCGCAACCATAAAGGCTATTGGCGTAAAGCACGGGTTTGTGCCTAAATGGGTTCGGGGAGCAACGTCGTCATACAAAGGCCGGGGGTTCATTGGCCGCGACGACTAAGAAAAAAAATGACAACTACGTTTAGAAGTAGCGGTATGCGCTGCGGTAGTGATGTGGCGTCTCGACACCAATTGCTGATTTGTCTCTGGCTGGCGGTCGGCATAGTCGTTCAGATCTGGCCATCATCGGCACACGCCGAATACAAGGCGCCGCAAGCATTACAGAGCAAGATTGATCAGCTCGATGCGTCGCGACGCACCTTCGTCACATCCGGCAAAGTGCTTGAGTTCATTCCGGAGCGCCAACTCGAACATGAGCTTGCGACGCGCGACATGGAATCACTCGGCAACCTGTTCAGCGACCTGCTGGCGCTCGCCGCAGAGATGGGCTACGACCCGGCCCGCGACATGGGCGCCGCGCCGCTCAATCTGGAAGCGAAACTGTTTCATCGCGGCATGGTCACAACACCACCCGCACTGCGTGAGCTGAAACGCGAGCCGGGTCCTTTCAGCGTCCACCGCTATCTCTACCCTATCTCCGGCGTTCCGACTTTTGGTGGCGCCAAAGTCGCTATCTGGCCTGAGGATCTTGTGGCCGGCAAAGTCGACGTCGCCATTGTTGGCGTTTTGAGCAACATGAGCAGCGGACGCCGGGATGCCAAGGCCGCGCCCGACGAAATGCGCGCGATCAATACGATTGCTGCGCCCGATGTGATGTCACTCGTGAAACCGTTCGAGGCGTTAATGGTCGTTGACTACGGCAATTTCAATACTGACCGTATGGCCATCGAGCGCTCGGTTGCTCACATTACCGAGATGGTTGCAGAGACCGCGGCCACCGGCGCCATCCCGATGCTGGTCGGCGGCGATACATCGATACTCTACCCGGGCGTCGCGGGCGTCGCGCGCGCGCGGGATGGCGCCCGCTTCGGCCTGCTGCACTTCAGTGCGCACCCGGATGTGGAGCGCGCGTCCGACCATACTATTTCGGATCGCCAGGCGGTGTTCCAGCTTATCGACCAGCAGTATGTTGCCGGGCGCGACACGATTCAGGTCGGCTTGCGAGGGCCGGACGTCGATGCCAGTACGTTGCAGTGGTTGAAAGATAATAGCGTGCGCTATCACACGATGGCAGAGATGCAACAACGCGGTGCAGAGCGCGTCATGCAGCGCGTCAGGAAAGAGGTCGACCGCGGGCCGGATGCATTCTTTGTGTCGATTGATGTCAGCGCGATCAATCCGGCGGAAATGATTGCTGCCGGGCGCGTCACCAGCAACGGCCTCGATCTCGCCAGCGTTGTTGAAAGCATTCGTTATGTCTGTGCGGCCAAGCAAATTGTGGGTTTCGAGATTACCGATCTTGCGCCGATGATGGATCTGTCACGACAATCCGTCCTCAGTGCGAATGCTGTTCTGAACGCCTGCCTCAATGGCATCGCCGTCAGGAAATCCGGCCTCAAACCCGACTATATACATCCGCTGGCGCGGGATCACGGGCAACGCTAGTTCGATGGCGGCACTGCAAAAGGTAATAAGAATGAAACGGGCTTTGACGGGTTTTCCAGCCGCGCTGTTGCTGGCAATGTTTGCGCTACAGAGTGGCGGCGTTTCGACGGCTGCGGCTCAAACCGCGCCAGCCGATGATGCGACGACCGACACAGATGCGCACAACCACGGCGACGCCGGACACAGCCACCACGACACGCCCGGGCATGTGGTGGGTAGCAACGCTTATCCGTTCAACACCATCGATGCACGCGAGGAGCCACCCGAACCTTTCGAGCTGCCAGACAGCCTCGCAGAAAAGACCGCGCTATTAAGCATGGACCAGATCGCGTATCTCGAGACCGGTGAAGCCGGAGCCGCCAAGGGTCTGGAAAAAGTATTCGAAGAGCGCACGCCGGAGGAGGTGGAAGACTGGGTGGCAGCGATGATGCAACTCAGAGCACAGAATCGCTACGATGCGAATCGAGATGTAGCGAATATTCCGTTCAACACCGACTCGCCGCGTTTCAACGCATGGCGCCTGATTCGCCCGCGCATCATGGACCCGAAACGCGAGGCCGGACCGATTGAACTCGGTCGTTACGGCGGCTGGGGCGGCCCGCCAACGTTTGGCGGCTTCCCGTTGGCGCTGACGAAAGAAGACCTGGTCGCCGGTGAAGTCGATGTTGCCATACTGGGCGCACCATTAAACATGGGATCCGGCTGGCGCGATTCCGGCGAGCGCGCGACGGCGGAGTTGCGCATCCTCGGTTGGCCAATCAGCGGATCGGACCAATACGCGCTGATCGATCCTGCGGATGTTCTGAACATCGTTGACTACGGCGATGTCGCAGTCGACAACAACAGCACCGAGCGCTCGATGAAACACGTGCGCGATGTCGTGCGCGAAATCGCTGAGACCGGAGCGATACCGGTGATCGTCGGCGGCGATCACTCGCTCGAGTATCCGAATGTTGCCGCACTTGCAGACGTTTACGGCAAGGAGAAAATCTCCGTCATTCATTTTGACTCGCACTACGACGCCTGGTGGGGCGGCGCCCACCTGATCAGCCACGGCTATCCGGTGTACCGATTGATCAATGAAGGCCACGTGCGTGCTGCCGACTACATTCAGGTTGGACTGCGCTCAAGCGGACCCGACAAATCCGGCTTCCAGTGGATGCGCGAACAAGGCATGCGCTACCACACGATGGCCGAGGTCGAGCAGCGCGGTTGGGACGCGGTACTGGACCGCGTCGTGGCAGAGGCCAGCGAAGATGGTCGCAAGCTGCATATCTCCTTCGACATCGATGTACTCGACCCGGCCTTCGCCGTAGCCACGGGCACACCGGTGCCCGGCGGCATCAACATGCGCGAGGCGATCACCATTGTGCGTCGGCTATGTGCCGAGTCGAATGTGGTGAGCTTTGATCTGGTCGAGCTGCATCCCGCGCTGGATCCAACTTATAAGACCACGCTCAATAGCACGCACATCATCAAAGCCTGCCTGGTCGGGCTCGCGTTGAACCGCGAAGGCAAGACCGCCGAACACTACCTGAGCCCGCTGTCCTCGGAACATGCGCTGGACGATCACTACGGCGATCAGCAGCAGTACCTGGACGCGACGGCGGCTGAGGAAGCCGAAGCAGAAGCTGCGGAAGCCGAAGAAAACGCAGACGCATCTGACGAAGATTGACCTTTCTGTAAAGCACCCTTGACTTTTAGTCACGTATTAGCGACTATATTGGTCAAGTTTACTTTACTAAATGACAAGGGAAGCAATCATGAACAATACGGCATCTGATTCCGGCGGCTGGGAAAACAGCAAATCGGGCAAGACCGCGCGCCTCGCCGCCTGGACCTTCGCCTGGCTCCTGACTACCGCACTGATCGCATTCGGCCCGAAGTTCCTGTGGGACTATGCGGTGATCTGGTCTGCGCTGGCCGTTGTGCTCAACCTTGCGGTCGGCGTCGGGATGATTCTCGCTAACCGGCAACAGTTGCGCAGCATGGACGAGCTGGAGCAGAAGATCTTTCTGGATGCCGCGGTCATGACGCTCGGCGTCGGGCTGGTGTTCGCCGGCGCCTACCAACTGATGGGCGATATTCGGCTACTGCCGTTCGAGCCACAGATAGCGCACCTGATGATCGTCATGAGCCTGACATTCCTGATCGGCATGCTCCTCGGCCACCGGAAATACGCATGAAAAACCGACTGAAGGTATTGCGTGCGGAGCGCGACTGGACGCAGGCCAAGCTTGCGACCGAGCTCGAGGTGTCGCGTCAGACGGTGAACGCGATTGAGACCGGCAAGTTTGATCCCAGCTTGCCGCTGGCGTTTAAGGCGGCGCGGTTGTTTGAGATGCCGATTGAGAATATTTTCCAGGACGAGTCGTCTGATTAGACAAGCGCCCTATTCTTTAGTCGCCGCCCGCTTCGTTGCTTTCTTCTTGCTGGCTGCCGCCGGCTTGTCGGCCTGACCGCCAATGAACGACGTAAACATTTGTTGCATCTGACGCGACGTCGACAAGCCCTGACTCATCCAGCCCTCGACGATCTTCGGCATATCGACCGCTTTCATGTCTTTCGGCATGCTCGATTTCATTAACTCGATAGCCTTGTTTTGCAGCGCCGATACATCGGGCATACCCAGGCTTTCACGAAACTCTTTAGGCGTCAGGTCGAATTCCAGTTTGATTTTCATGTCAATCCTCGTCGTTGCGGGCCAGTCGTCACAGGCTCCATCTTACGCCGAACCGCAACGAAATGCGGGGCATGCGGGCGGCGGCCCGAATGCCCCGCGACGGGGGATTACACGGTGGACTTATTTGCCGCGACGTTGCGTGCGTTTGACCTGACGCCTATCCGCCTGATGTGCTCGTGTATCGAGCCGGTTGTTTGCACGTGCACCACTGCGATCGAGCCGGTTGTCAGCAAGGTCACCTCGCCTGTCCAAACGACTGTCGGCGCGATCACCACGTTGGTCCAAGCGACTATTTGCACGGTCACCGCGATTATCCAGACGGCGATCTGCCCGATCACCCCGCGTGTCGAGGCGCTGGTCGATACGATCACCCTTGCTGTCGAGCCGTTCGGCGCGACCATCGAAGCCTGCGTCAGCGGCACGGTCTGAGCGCTTATCTAAGCGGTCATTGATATTATCGCCGCGATTATCCAGGCGATCGTCGATCCTGTCGCCTTTGTTATCAAGCCGCTCATCAATGCGGTCACCTTTGTTATCCAGGCGGTCGTTGATCCGGTCGCCCTTGTTATCCAGGCGCGCATCGATACGATCACCACGGTCATCGCGACGCTCCTCGATGCGATCACCCCGGGCATCCAGGCGATCGCCTGCACGCGGGGCTTCGTCGGCGATAGCAACGCCGCTGGCCAGCGCGACGCCGGCGATCAACAGTGCCGTGCGGATTTGCCTGACAGGATTTAGCGTTTTCATATTCGGTCTCCAGTAGCCATGAAATTCTGTTACCGGGTACTAAAACGCAGCGCGCTGACTTCGGTTGACCGCGGTCCGGAAATTCTTGCGGCTTATGTCAGACTGGCAATAGGTTGAGCGCGACGCGGCGGCACCTTGGCGGATCAGAAACCGCTGAATCGGGCCTGCGAACGCCTAAATCGGCCTCAAACCCCTTTAATTTGGCATTTTTGCACCTATTAAAGGTGTCAACAGGTTGTTGCGCTGGTATCCTTGCCGCCCATATTGCATGGCGCCGGCGCTATGGCCCTTCGACGGGGCCGGCCGAAAGGGTAATTCCCGGCATGCAGAAACCATTGAGTACACAGCTCGGGTCGCACCGACGAGGCGCGATCAGGGCTTTGTACATGAGCAATTAAGGCCAGAGACAAGACCATGACAGACCTTAGCAAGTATAGAAACATCGGTATCTTCGCCCATGTCGACGCCGGTAAAACGACGACGACCGAGCGAATCCTGAAACTCACCGGCAAAATCCACAAGATCGGTGAGGTGCATGATGGCGCGGCAACCACCGACTTTATGGACCAGGAGCAGGAGCGTGGCATCACGATTCAGTCTGCTGCGACCACCTGCATCTGGGACGGTCACCGCCTGAACATCATCGATACCCCCGGGCACGTCGACTTCACGATCGAGGTCTATCGCTCGCTGAAAGTTCTGGATGGCGGCGTTGGTGTGTTCTGTGGTTCCGGCGGCGTAGAGCCGCAGTCGGAAACCAACTGGCGTTACGCGAACGACTCCAAAGTCTCACGCATCATCTTTGTCAACAAGCTCGATCGCATGGGCGCTGACTTCTATCGCGTGGTCAAGCAGGTCAAGGACGTACTGGCAGCGCATCCGCTCGTCATGACACTGCCGATCGGCACCGAGGAAGAATTCAAAGGCGTCGTTGATCTGTTGACCGAGAAGGCATGGATCTGGGATGACTCCGGCGATCCGACCGCATACGAAATCACCGACGTGCCGGCCGACATGGTCGACAAGGTGGCCGAGTATCGCGAGCTGCTGATTGAAGCCGCTGTCGAGCAGGACGACGACCTGATGGAAGCCTATCTCGAGGGCGACATGCCGTCGAACGACGACATCAAGCGCTGCATCCGTAAGGGAACGCGTGATCTTGTGTTCTTCCCGACCTTCTGTGGTTCGGCGTTCAAGAACAAAGGCGTGCAAAACGTGCTGAACGGCGTCGTCGACTACCTGCCGAGCCCGACCGAAGTGAACCCGCAGCCGGAAGTCGATATCGAAGGTACGCCAACCGGCGGCAAAGCATTGGTTGATCCCGGCTATCCGCTGCGCGCGTTGGCGTTCAAAATTATGGATGACCGTTACGGCGCGCTGACGTTTACACGTATTTACTCCGGCGAGATCAAGAAAGGCGACACCGTACTGAATACGTTCACCGGCAAGACCGAGCGTATCGGGCGTATCGTTGAGATGCATGCCGACTCGCGTGAAGAGCGCGAGTCCGCAACCGCCGGCGACATCGTCGCGCTGCTGGGCATGAAGAACACGCGCACCGGTCACACGCTGGCGGATCCGGATAATCCGGCGACGCTCGAGCCGATGGTATTCCCTGACCCGGTTATCTCGATCGCCATCTCGCCGAAAGACAAGGCGGGCATGGAGAAGATGGGTATCGCACTGAACAAGATGATTCAGGAAGACCCCTCGTTCAGCGTCGAAACGGATGAGGAATCCGGCGAGACCATCATTAAGGGCATGGGCGAGCTTCACCTGGATATCAAGATGGATATCCTGAAGCGGACACACGGCGTTGAAGTCGAAATGGGTAAACCGCAGGTTGCCTATCGCGAGACGATCACGCAGTCGATCACCGACAGCTACACGCACAAGAAGCAGACCGGTGGTTCGGGCCAGTACGGCAAGATCGACTACACGGTCGAGCCGGGCGAACAGAACAGCGGCTACCAGTTTGAGTCGCAGGTTACCGGTGGTAACGTGCCGCGCGAATACTGGCCCGCGATCGACAAGGCGTTCCGTCTCAGCATGGAGCAAGGCACGATGGCCGGCTTCCCGCTGCTCGACGTCAAGGTCACTCTGCTCGATGGCGCCTATCACGCGGTCGACTCCTCGGCGATGGCGTTTGAATCCGCCGCCAGGGCCGCCTATCGCCAGACGATTCCGAAAGCCAGCCCGCAGCTGCTTGAGCCAATCATGAAAGTCGACGTGTTTACGCCCGACGATCACGTTGGTGATGTCATCGGTGACCTCAACCGTCGCCGCGGCATGATCAAGTCGCAGGAGCCCGGTGCTACCGGCGTACGTGTGAAAGCGGATTGCCCGCTGTCGGAAATGTTTGGATACATCGGCGACCTGCGTACGATGACGTCAGGCCGTGGTCAGTTCTCCATGGAGTTCTCGCACTACGCACCGTGTCCTCAGAACGTTGCTGAAGTAGTCATCAAGGAAACGCTGGAGCGTAAAGCCGCGAAGTAATTCGCAGCACATGCGCAGCAAAAAAAAGCCGATCCGGGCTAACCGGGTCGGCTTTTTTTATGGCGATAGTGTGTGCGCAAGCCGCTACAGGCTGCACCCCGAAACATCAAACCTTGGCGCGAAGCCTCATCGCGGGCCTGTTCACAACCAGTAGAAGACCGGCCAACCAGGCCAGCAGCCACCAATCAGCCGAACCACCACCGCCACCGCCCGAATCGACCGGCGGTGCAGGAGGCGTCGTTGTCGGCGGCGCTGGCGCCGTTACGCTGAGCTGCCCCGTTGCAGCATTGTTAGCCTGGTCCGGGTCGAAGGTCGGCGAAGCCGCGCTAACGGTATAGCCGAAGTCGCCCTGGCTCTGACCGCTGAAGGCCAATCGCAGCGATGCGCTCGCGCCACCATCCAGACCGATCGGCTCGCACTCGGCTGCGTTGTCAGTGACGGTGCAATTGCCACGCGACCATTCGGCAGTATTTAGTAGCAAGCCAGCGGCAGGCTGCACACTGATCACGAGAAGACTCGAGCGCTGATTGCTCAAATTTTCGATATCCGCAAAGAGTGCGGCGCCATTATTCGCTGCGAAACTGCCATCTGCTGTCGTCACCTGCACATCGGCAATCGGGTCAAAGTTAATTCTGCCGGAAACTTCGTTATTATTCGTAAAGTCTTCGTTGTCTGCCGTTACGACGGCATCGATGTCGAGGAGGCCCGGCAAGTCTTTGGTTGCCGCGACGGTAACATCAACAACAGTCCCGGTGGCGAGACTGCCCAGACTGCATTGCGCACCACCCGCGACGTCTGTGCAACTGCCGGACGTTACGGTAATACTGTCGAAAACCCCGCCACTCGCAACCTGTATGTCGAGTGTCACATTGTTTGCCGGAGTGCTGCCGACGCTGCCGACCTCAAATTCGACCGTGCCGGATTCGCCCATCAGCGCTTGCCCCACGCCTGCGGGAGCAGATACCACAACATCGCTCGTCGATAAGGCCGAGACACAGCTGGCACTGGCAAGTTCGATCGCTATTGCGTCGAGGCTACAGGACGAAAATTCATCGTTGCCATTAACCGATGGCGCCATCAGGAAGGTCTCAGGGAAGCTCTCGCAGCCACTGCCATCTTCGCCGTCATGCCGGGCACCGAAATTGTGACCAAACTCATGCGCCGCGATCAGCGAGTCCGTGGTCACATTGCGTGTCGCCTGTGTCAGACCGACACCGAAGCTGCGGCTGCACAAGGCGCCAACGTAGGCGATGCCGGCTGTTGTTGTGGCCAGATCACGTCCGGTAAAAAGATGCGTGAGTCCGGCCGCCTCCTGCTCGGGATTGTTGCGACGATAATCCGAGACTTCATCCAGCAAGTCACCCGCGACGTCCTGATCGGTGAACGGGTCCGCCTCAACATCAAATATGTCGACCTGGGTCAATGTCAGCTGCACGCCGATCTGCCGGCTGAAAATGCCGTCGACATTGTTCATGCGCGCAAAGATAGCGGCCTCGGGGCCAAACACGGAGTACTCCTGGCTGAACTCGTAATCACTGACCATGCCGACTTCCAACTCGAGCGTGGCGCCCTGCGCCTCGGCTACCGATGGGCGCACCTCATCAGTGATCCTGTTCAGCAACTGTTGGCCTGTGCGGACGACACTGCCGGCTTTGCCGCAGCTCAAGGTGCCCGGCGCGATGATCAGGTCACTCAGGCGAAAAATAATCGACCCGCCCTCGTCGGCCGGTTCCATTGCGAACATCTCACGCCCGTCCCAGATGACACCCTGTGCAACGCCATTCGCCATCACCACGCGCACCCAGGAGCCCGGCACGCCATCGAGCTCACCGCGGTAGGCAACAACCTGGTCGCCCGCCCGCTCACGCAGCTCGGGCGAAAAAATAGCCATGTTCGAGGTCAGCGATAGATCGAAGCGACGATCAAGTGCGTTGAAGCGCAGGGTCGGCGCAACGCGGGAACTCTCGTTCAGTCCGGTGCCGTCATCTTGTTCGGCGATGAAGCGAACAGGCTCGCTGTAGGCCACACGGACATCCTGCTGCGCCAGCCCCGCGGCGGGTAGCAGGACGACCAGCAGGGATAGCAGGCGTGGTTTCAACAAAGACATGTTCGCTCCAAATAAAGATCTAGGTCTGACGTTACGCTAGCGACCAGCCAGCCCAAAAACCACCGATTAAACGTCACTATTTGCCGACAAGTGGCGAAAATGTGCGTCAGCTCTCATTTTTGGCCGTTTCTTCGCGCTGTCGCAGCGCGCACTCGGCCAGCGCACCGCCGCTCGCGACGCGTTTATATTCTTCGTCGCGCAGCAGGTAGCGGATGCCGTCCTGCTCATGAATATGAAAAATCGCGATGGTGGCGCCGGCGCCATCCGCAAACGTCAGCTGCTTGCCAGCGCGGACCACAGGCCCGGTTTTCGGGTAATCGGGATACGGGTCGACAAGCTGACCGTCGTCGCCGACGCTGCGGGCGTCGGTAAAACGATCCCAAATGTACTGATCTGCGGTGATCGTGATGCGATCGCCGGAAAAAGCGATGCAGGCAGGCTCAAAAATAACCGTCTGGTCGCGGCAGCCGGACAGGAATAATCCGGCAAGTGCCAAGGCCAATACACGACGAAATTTTACGAATTCCATTTTCTTCCCTTTGCCATCGGCAAATAAACCGGCATGTCTGAATCGCGCCTGAGCCACGGTCGTCGAAACCACGAACCGCATAACTACGACAAACGAACCGCAGCAATGGTTCGCTCAGATCCACCAAGAGGGCGTATTCATACCAGTATGTCTGTGGCCTGAATAGCGCGCCATTCGCATTTCTGGCCTAAAGCCCTCGATTTGCCCGCCGATACACAGTGATCAGGAAGAGACATGTTTGAATATAACGATACCGTTGGAGCCCTCGGTTGGCAGCTCGTGCTGCAGTTTGCCTGGGTCATCGCATTCCTTGGCCTTGTTGCACTGGTCACACTTGTTTACGTCGCGCCCCGCATGCGCACGGCGTTCGCGCGCGCGTTCGCCGGGCGCAGCCTGCGCAGCAGCCTGCTGATCACAACGTCTCTGGTCGGCATTCTGCCGGCGTTAACGACCGCAATCGTACTCGCTGAGCGATCTGCCAATGCACGCTATGAGCAGATTGCGTCCCGTCTCGCTGACAGCGCTACCGTTGCCGCGAACGAAGTCGACCTTTTTATCGATAAGCACATAGCGGCGGTGACCAGCGCCGCAGGCGTCATCTCGGCACATCAGAATCCAAGCGACGACACCATGTTCCGCTGGCTGACTATGTACCACGACATTTATCAGGACTTCCTGACGATGCTCACGGCGGATCAAACTGGCGACATACGGACCGCTACCGTGTTGCTCAACGGCAAACCCGCGGCGGTTTCCGAGCTGAACGGGCAGAATGTCGCTGATCGGCCGTATTTCAAGCAGCCGATGGCGACCGGCACCGCATTCGTGTCCGATGTTTTCCGTGGCCGCGGACTCGGCGATGATCCGATCGTTGCGGTGAGCGCGCCGCTCGAAAACAGCGCGGGTGAGCGTTTCGGCATTCTTGAGGGCTCTCTGAATCTGCGCGCATTCGCACGCATCGAGAAGAACGTCGCGCTCCTTGACGACGCGGTCATGCTGATCCTCGATGAAAAGGAGCGCGTGATTTTCGCGAGCCCGAAAGGCGACTTCGGCATCCTCGAATCACTTGCCGGCAGCATGCATCGGACGGGCGTCACTGCATACGCGGACAACGTCACGGAGAACGTATTTGAGACCGCTGATTTTGTCGCGGCACAAGCAAGGTCCGGGAATGGCTGGCGCGTCATCATCCGCGTACCGGCCAGTGCCGTACAAATGCAAACCAGCAAGGATTACCGGCTCGCCGCACTGCTAATGCTGTTTGCCGCCGCTATCGGAATAGGCCTGGCAACGATCGGCGCGCGACGCGTGACCTCAGCGCTGGACAACCTCAATGAATCGATCGACGCTTTCACGCTGGAGGGCAGCGGCGCCAACTTCGAGATCCCGATCGACACGCCGGCCGAGTTTATTCCGGTACTCGACCACATGCGCAGTCGCTCCCAGCACCTGCGCGCGACGCACGAACGACTCACACAGTCGTTGTCGCGCGGCGCCCACCTCACCGACCAGCTGGAACGCGTTATTAGCGAGAAAGAGTCGGAGATTTCTGCGCGCACGCGGGAATTGCAGGAAGCCAACGATCGCCTCGAAGACCTCAGCCGGCGGGATGGGCTAACCGGGATCGCCAACCGGCGCGGCTATGACACTTTCGATGCACGCATCCGGCGCTTGTGTGAGCGCGAGAAGACACCTATCGCCACCGTCATGATCGATATCGATTTCTTCAAGCAATACAACGACAGGTTCGGCCACGAAGCCGGTGACGTCTGCCTCAAACAGGTGGCCGAGGCGCTGGAATCATGCGCGCAGCGACCGCTTGATCTGGTTGCCCGCTTCGGCGGCGAGGAGTTTATCGCGGTGCTGGGCGCAACCCGCATCGCCTCGGCGGTCATTGTGGCCGAGCGCATGCGCTGTGCCATCCGCGACCTCAACATCAGCCATCCGGACTCAAGCCACGGATTCGTAACGGTCAGTGTCGGCGTCGCAGGTGTCGCCGGTGGCGAGGTTTCCGAGCCAAGCCGGGCCCGCAAAGAGGCCGACCGGGCGCTGTATGCGGCCAAATCTGACGGCCGCGATGCGGTGTTCTATGCGGTCGGTGAAGTAGCCTACCGTTATGACGAACAGCAAATCATCAGCGACACGGCGATCCACGAGGTCAGGCAGGTGCGAGGCGGCTGACGCGGGCGGTAATCATTGACAGATATATATCAAAGTGATATCACTTAGCAATCAAAAAGATATATTCTCAGTGAGGAGACCGCTATGACCATGGTCCATGAAAAACCCTATCGCGCAATTTCCGGGTGGCTGCCGCTCATTATTGTGCTGGCACTCGTCGGCACTGCCGTCGGATTCTTTATGTCGTTTAACCCGATCGCCGCGATCGCCTGCCTGCTGGTCGCATTGCTGAGCGTGTTCGGGTTCCAGGCAATCGCGCCTAACGATGCGCGCGTGCTGCTGCTGTTTGGCGACTACAAAGGCTCGCTCACCGACTCCGGCTTCTTCTGGGTAAACCCGTTTTTCTCCAAGAAGAAGATCACCCGCCGCGTGCGCAACTTTGAGACGGGCTCAACCACGACACCGCAAAAGAAAGACTCGGCCGGCAAGATCGTTCAGGAGAGATCGCGCAGCGCCGGCAGGCCATCCAAGGTCAACGACCGCGACGGCAACCCGATTGAAATTTCCGCGGTTGTCGTCTGGAAAGTCGTCGACACCGCCGAGGCGCTGTTCGAGGTGGACGACTACGAGGATTACGTTGCGGTACAAAGCGAAGCCGCGCTGCGCAACCTTGCCAGCCGCTACTCCTACGATGGCGAAGACGACGACGATGAAACCTTGCGCGGCAACACGACCAAGGTCGGCGACGAATTGAAGAAGGACATTCAGGAGCGACTCGGCAAGGCCGGTGTGGAAGTCATCGAGGCGCGTATCAGCCATCTCGCCTACGCGGCCGAAATCGCCGCGGCGATGCTGCAGCGCCAGCAGGCGCACGCCGTCGTTGCTGCACGCACGAAGATCGTCGAGGGCGCGGTCGGCATGGTGCGCATGGCGCTGGACCAGCTCAAGGATGAGGGCATCGTCGATCTCGATGACGAAAAACGCGCGGCAATGGTCTCCAACCTGCTGGTGGTGTTGTGTAGCGACAAGCACACGCAGCCCGTTGTGAACACAGGCTCGCTATACAACTAGGACAACGCGTGGTGTATCACAACCGCTTGCAACGCGCCCTGACATTGCCGGGTGTCGGCTAGCTCATGGCGCGCTCGTCTTTTCTCTTGCGTGCCGACCCGGCGCTGCTCGACGCTCTGCGCAAGTGGGCGGACGATGACCTGCGCAGCGTCAATGGCCAACTGGAGTTCATCCTGCGCAAGGCGTTGCGCGACGCCGGGCGCCTCAGGAAGGACAAACCAGCGCCAGACGATAACGACGACCGTTAGTGCACATCGCCAAGCGCTCAACCGCATGCACGCTTGCCGCGGGCGCTGGGCGAGGCACCTTCGAGGAAAGCGGCCGCGCGCATAAGCTGATCTGAAACCGGCAAGCTGGCATGATCGCTACATGACTCTTGGTTATCTCGAAATATCCTTACTCGCGTTTGTACACCTGTGCTTCGCGACCTGGACCGTGTATCACGCACTGCTGTACAAACGCGACACGCGCGCCGCATTGGGCTGGATCATGGCCTGCATTTTTATTCCCTACGGCGGGCCGCTGTTCTATTTTTTCTTCGGCATTAACCGCGTTCGCGGCCGCGCCAGCGGCAAAGGTCATGGTTTTTTTCGCGTCGGCTATGAATCACCGCGATCCGGCGTGCCGAGGGTGCAAAACGCCGGGGCCGGCCTCGACGCGATCGGCCATCGGGTAACAGGCCGCACGCTGGTGCCGGGCAATAAGGTCACGCTGCTGCACAACGGCGACGGCACCTACCCGGAAATGCTGCATGCAATAGCATCGGCCACCGAACGCGTGTGGCTCGCCACCTATATCCTCAAGACCGACGACACGGGCACGGCCTTCGCCGATGCGCTTGCCGCGGCCGCTAACCGCGGCGTGGAAACACGCGTTCTTGTAGACGGCATCGGTGAAATGTATTCGTGGCGGCGCCCGTCAAAGTTGCTACGGAAAAAGGGCATCAATGTGCGTCGTTTCATGCCGCCAAAACTGTTTCCGCCGAGCATCCATATCAACCTGAGAAACCACCGCAAACTGCTGATCGTCGATCGTGATGTCGGATTTACCGGCGGCATGAATATCGCCGATGAAAATCGTGCACAGGCGAATAAGCGGCGCAAGATTACCGATATCCATTTTTCGCTGGCGGGGCGTGTTGTCGAAGACCTGGCACACGCGTTCGATAATGACTGGCAGTTTGCGGGCGGAACAAAAGGCAGCGCAGGCTGGCCATCGGGCGACAGCCCTGCGGGCGACGCAGCCTGCCGCGTCGTTCCCGATGGGCCCAGCGACGAAATGGACGCGCTCGCACAAACGATTCAAGGCGTCGTCAGCGCCGCGCAACGTTCGGTCGACATCATGACGCCGTATTTCCTGCCGAGCCTTGAACTGGTCGCCACGCTGCAATCGGCGGCTCTGCGCGGGGTCAGAGTGCGGATTGTCCTGCCGCAAAAGAACAACCTTTTTTATGTGCACTGGGCCAACCGCAACGTGCTTGCCGAGCTGCTTGAGTGGGGCATCGAGGTCTGCTACCAGCCGCCGCCGTTCTGTCACAGCAAGCTGTTGTGCATCGACGAACGCTACAGTCTGATTGGCTCGGCCAACCTTGATCCGCGTAGCCTGCGGCTTAACTTCGAGCTCGGCGTCGAAGTGTTCTGCACACAACTCAACGCAGCACTGCGCACACACGTGGACGAGGTCGTTGCCGTTAGCCGGCCGCTGACGGCCCAGGCACTCGCCGCGCGCTCCATTCCGGCGCGCCTGCGGGATTCCGCCTCGGCATTGCTGTCACCCTATCTGTAGCGCCGAACGCACCAGAGATGTCGCCAAAGGAGCGCTAATCGTCGCTGCATTGGCGGCATTTATCGCTATACTGACTGCGGCCAAAACAACGACACCCCTCGACAATGTCATTATTTGAAGAACTCAAACGACGCAATGTATTTCGCGTCGGCGCAGCCTATGTGGTGATCGGCTGGATCATCGCGCAAGTCGCCGAATTCGCTTTCGAGAATTTTGGTGCGCCCGAGTGGGTGCTCAAAAGCGTGGTTGTGATGTTGTTGCTCGGCTTGCCCATCGCACTGCTGTTTGCGTGGGCATTCGAAATTACGCCGGAGGGTGTCAAGCGCGAGAAAGACGTCGATCGTTCTGATTCGGTTGCCCACGGCACCGGTAAGAAGCTCAACGCCGTCATCATCGCGACGCTGGTCGTCGCACTCGCCTATTTTGTCTGGGAACGCGAGGCGGACACGCCGACAGAGCCAGCAGATGTCATTGCCACAAACACCGCCGCGGCGGCAAGCACACCACCGGCAAAAGCACCCGGCGCAATCACAAAGAAATCCATCGCGGTTCTGCCTTTCGTCAACTTGTCGTCGGATCAGGAGCAGGAATGGTTTTCTGACGGGCTGACCGAAGAAATCCTCAACGCGCTTGCGCGCACACCCGACCTGTTGGTCACTGCGCGCACCTCGTCGTTCAAATACAAGAATTCCGATGAAGATGTGCCCACCATCGCGAAGGCGCTGGGCGTCGCACACATCCTAGAAGGCTCCGTGCGCCGCGACGAAGACCGCCTGCGCGTCAGCGTGCAACTGATCCGTGCCAGCGACGGTTTCAACCTGTGGTCACAAAACTACGACCGTAAACCCGAAGACGTCATTTCGGTGCAGGAAGAAGTCGCCGTTGAAATCGCCACCGCGATGGAAACGGCGCTGGATCCGGCCGCGCTCGCGCGCATGGTATCGTCCGGCACAACGTCGGTTGCCGCCTACAACAATTACCTGCAAGGGCTCGCCAGCGGCGTCAGCTCAATTTCGACCGGCAACGCCTACACCTGGGCCAGCGCCAGAGATGCCTATGAGCGAGCCATTGAATTAGACCCGGAATTCGCGCTGGCGCACTGGGAGCTGGCCAGATTTTGGGGTGTGCAACAGCAAACCACCAATATCGTATCCGGCACCGTTGAGATGCCCCTGGAGCAGAGCAAGGCTGAGTTCATAAACGCGATTGAAAACGCGATCCGGTATGCCGGCGACCCGACCGACCGTCGCCGGTTCGAGGTGCTGCGTGCGGAGAAAACGCTGCAAATCGCGCGTGCCCTGAAGTTGAACGAAGACTATATGCAGCAGCGACCGAATGATAACGACGCGCGGAACAGACACCTGCGCTTATTGACAATGCAAATGCCGGCGCCAGTCGTCCGCGCTGCATTGCAAGACCTGATGGATGAGAGCTTCTTCGATCCACTGACAATGACCAATTCGATCACCTACTCGATGCTCACCAACGACCCCGAATTTATCCGCGACAATGTTAATTACTCGTTAAGCCGGCAGACCGAAAACATATTCGCGACCTATCAGGCGCACAGGGCTTTGCTGTGGGCGGGTGACATTGATCAGGCCAGCGGGCTGCTGCGAGATATCCAGACCAGCGAGCTGCCGGAGCAAAATCGCCTTATGGTCATGTTGCGCCAGGCGTGCGCGGAGCAACGCGACGAGCAGGCACAACCAATCTATCGGCGCCTTATCGCCGAAAACACGGACTCTCCGTCGACGCTCTGGATTGTTCATCGGGTTATGGGTGAAGACGAAAAAGCGCGCGAGATCATCGCTGACCTCGACGCGAGCGGCGACATGGCTACGCTGGTGAATTTGCTCACCTACGCCTATTTCGATGCGAATGAATTGCCGCAGTTATCGGCATTGCTGGCGGCACAGGGCATCCTGCCGCGCGCGCCGCTCGATATCCCTTATCGGTGTAACCGCGAAGTCTGATTGTGCGTCCCTGCACAGGCTGCCATGACAGATGATCAGCATCTAAACTGAGAAAACAATCAAAAGCATCGGTTTTATCGAATCATTGAGACGACGATTCCTGATCGCTATAACCGATGAAATACACCGCATAGCGTTGAATTTCTGTGATTTTTGACCTAATCTGCCTCGCTGGTTAACGCATCCGGCCGTCGGCTTGCAGATATTGCAGGAACGCGCCCAATCAGCACCTGTTTGTCACCTCGGTGATCGCTCTTGATTCATCGCCAAACAGACATGCCATCAGCATTTTCAGGGAGAACACTATGAGAACTTGGTGCGCGGCAGCAGCCGCCGGCTTTATCGCGATATCGCTATTTGCCCCGTCGGCATCAGCCGTCGAGGCGTTGTCGACCGAAGAGCTCCTCTCTCACTGCGAGCTGTACGACGAAGACCCCGAGAACAGGGACGGTATCTTTTGCATTCGCTACATCCAGGGCTTTATCGATGGCGCCGTAGCGACGGATGAACGCGTCACCATGAACGTGGCCGACGAAGTGGACAGGGAAGAGAGCTTCACTGAACGCGCCATGCGCACGCGACTGGGCTCGCGGCTGGACAAATTCGGCCCGTCATATTATGCCGAGTTCTGCATCGGCGAGCCGGAAGAGCTGAAAAGTGTCGTGTTGAACGTGATTGCTGATTTGCTCGACCCTTCGACCAACGCCGCGTCGCCGCTAGCACGCGATGTCGTCTACAACACGCTGCGCCGCGAATACCCCTGCGAGCCCGGCGCTAATTAATGAGCGCCCCGACTACGTCTAATCCCGGCGGATCACGTGAGCTGATCCGCACGCTGATCCTCGCCGCGGCACTGATCGCGGCGTGGCTGCTGTGGTCCGGGCTGTATAAACCATTGCTGATCGGGCTCGGCGCATTTTCATGTGCCGTCATCGTCGTGCTCGCACGGCGGATGCATTACTTCAATAACGAACTATTCGCACTGAAATACGGCGCTGGCATCCTCGGGTATTGGCTATGGCTCGGTAAGGAAATCGTCCTGTCCAGCCTCGATGTGGCGAAAGTCATATTGCGGCGCGATATGAATCTGGCGCCGGTCGTTATCACCGTTGATGCCGACAAAATGACCGTCGTCGATCAGGTGGTGTTTGGTAATTCCATCACGCTGACGCCGGGCACGCTCACGCTCGATGTTTACGAAGACAAGATAACGGTGCACGCGCTGACTCAGGAAGGCGCCGAAACACTGCAGCAGGGCGAAATGCAACGTCGCGTTCGCGCGCTGCGCAAGGACTGACATGTTCTACGCTGTCACTGTCGCCACACTGATCACGATGGCGCTCGCGCTGACGCGGGCGATTCTCGGTCCGACCGTCTACGACCGCGTGCTTGCGGTGAACATGTTCGGCACGAAGACCGTATTGCTGCTGGCGATTATCGCGTTGCTCTCCGGGCGCCCGGACTTTCTTGATATGGCGTTGACCTACGCGCTGATCAACTTCATCGGCGTTATCGCCGTACTCGAATTTTTCCGCAGCCGCGTCAAACGGCGTGAGCGCGAAAATCGTGTGGAGCAATAGCTGATGGCGATGATAGTCGACATTGTTAGCTGGATCGCACTCACGCTCGGCGGCGTATTCGTGCTGATCGGTGGCATTGGCGCGTTACGTATGCCGGACTTGTACACGCGCATGCATGCGGCCAGCGTCACCGAAAGTCTCGGTGCCATTCTGGTCGTCGCCGGGCTCTCGCTGCAGGCCGGGTTTACGCTCGCGACGATCAAACTGATCGCGATCTTGCTGTTCCTGTTGATGACCAGCCCAACCTCCTCCTACGCGCTCGCCAGCGCAGCGTTGCTCGCGGGCACGCGGCCGCTGGAAACTGCGACAGAAGTGGAGATGGATCTGCCATGACGATCCTGTTTGGTGTTTTTCTGCTGACACTGCTGGTCATCACGGCATTGGCGATTGTGCGCACGGATAATCTGTTCGTCGCCGTCATGTTGATGGGTATTGCGAGCTTGCTGATTGCCGCTAACTTTTTCTTGCTCGACGCAGCGGATGTCGCGCTCACCGAAGCGGCGGTAGGCGCCGGCATCTCGACCGTTCTGTTCCTGAGTGCTCTGGCGCTGACATCGGAGCGAGAGCGTTCGCCGACAGCCCATCCGATTCTGTCATTCATTGTTGTCGCGGCGGCCGCTCTGGTGATTATTTACGCGACGCTCGACAAGCCTGTATTCGGCGACCCGCAGGCGCCGGTCCAGACGCATGTGGCACCGTGGTATCTCGAAAAAACGCCTGAATACATCGACATCCCTAATATCGTCACAGCGGTGCTTGGCGCTTATCGCGCCTACGATACGCTGGGCGAAGTGTTTGTCGTTTTCACTGCCGGCATCGGCGTGTTGTTCCTGCTCGGCGCGAACCCCGGCGTTGGCGCGCGCCAGCAGGCGATAGAAGACGACCCCGGATTGCGCCATCACCTGATTCTGCGCGTCGTCGGGCGCATGCTGATTCCGTTTATCCTGCTGTTTGGTCTGTATGTGCAGTTCCACGGCGAGTACGGGCCGGGCGGCGGCTTCCAGGCCGGCGCCATCGTCGCCGCCGGGATTATTCTCTATTCGTTGCTCGAAGGTGAGCAGCGCGCACTCAACCTGATGCCACAAAAGCTTCTGTTATTTCTGATGGCGGGCGGTGGAATACTGTACGGCGCAACCGGCGTGCTATGCATGATCCTAGGCGGCAACTTTCTCGACTACTCGGTTCTCGCCAGTGATCCGGTCAAAGGCCAGCAACTCGGCATTCTCGTGATCGAGGCGGGCGTTGGCCTGACCGTGACCGGCGTACTACTGAGCACCTATCACGCCTTCGCAGCGCGGAGCGTTGAGCGATGAAAATTCTCGGCCTCTACTATTACTGGGTGTTCGCGATCCTGCTGATGATCGGCTTCTACGCCGTTATCGCAAAGCTCAATCTGATCAAGAAGCTGATCGGGCTGTCGCTGTTTCAGGCGGCCGTATTCCTGCTCTACATCACCATGGGTAAAGTCGAGGGCGGCACTGCACCGATTTTCTCCGACGTGACCGGCGAGACGCTGTATTCGAACCCGCTACCGCAGGTACTTATCCTGACGGCTATTGTTGTGGGGATTTCAACCACGGCGCTCGGCCTCGGCATCATCGTGCGTATTAAAGAAGAATACGGCTCGATCGAAGAGAATGAGATCCAGGAGATTGATCGCCTGTGAACGCGTTCGAGGCGCATCTCCCGGCACTGCAAGTCATTGTGCCGATGCTCATGTCTGCGGTCATCGTATTGCTGAACCCGCGCGGACTGGCGTGGGCAGCGGCGACGGCGACCAGCGTGCTGGCCTTTGCGATCGCCGTGGATATCACGGCGACCGTACTAGCGGGCACCGCGGTGACCTACGAAATGGGCTCCTGGCCTGCGCCGTTCGGTATTGCCCTTGAAGTCGATGAGCTAAGCGCGCTCTTACTGCTGGTGATCACCGGCGCATCTACGCTGGCACTGATCGGCGGGCGCGACAGCATCGATTCCGAAATCGAATCCGACCGCCAGCCGTTTTTCTATTCGGCCTGGATGCTGGCGCTCGCCGGCCTCGCCGGCATCGCCGTTGCGGCCGACGCCTTCAACATCTTCGTCTTCATGGAAATTTCGTCGCTGGCAAGCTATGTGCTGATTGCCGGCGGACCGAACCGCTCGGCGCTGCCGGCCGTGTTCAAATATCTGATCATGGGTACCATCGGCGCCACGTTCTACCTGATCGGCGTTGGTCTCGTTTACATGATGACCGGCACGCTGAATCTCGCCGACATGGAACTGCGCATCCAGGAGGTCGCCGACCAGCGGCCGATTCTGGTTGCCGCCGGTTTCATCACGGTCGGGCTCGGCCTGAAGGCCGCCGTCTTCCCGTTGCATGTGTGGCTGCCCAACTCCTACACCTACGCCCCGCACATGGTCACGGCATTCCTCGCGGCCTGTGCCACCAAAGTGTCGATCTATGTGCTGATGCGCTTCGACTTTGTCGTGTTCCAGGGCAACCTGGTGGACCATGCGTTCCAGTTCTCGGCATTCCTGATGCCGCTGGCACTGCTCGGCATCATCGTCGCCTCCGGCGTGGCAATGTTCGAGAAAAACCTCAAGCGATTGCTGGCCTTCTCGTCGGTCGCGCAGATCGGCTACATCATACTCGGCGCAAGCCTTGTGACCGTGGCCGGCCTGACCGCGAGCATTCTGCACATCTTCAACCATGCGCTGGCCAAGGGCGGACTGTTCCTGACCGTCGCGTCGTTCGCCCTGGTGGCCGGTGGTCTGCGACTTGAGAACCTCAACGGCATCGCGCGGCGCATGCCGTGGACGTTCGTTGCATTCGTTATCGCCGGACTCAGCCTGATCGGCGTGCCGGGCACCGCCGGCTTTATCAGCAAGTGGTATCTGATCAACGCCATGTTGCCGCTCGGCGGGCCAGGTATCGCGATCATCGCCGTTATTGTCATCAGCTCACTGATGGCCGTCGTCTACATCTGGCGGGTGGTCGAGGTCGCCATGTACGGCGTGCCGGCAGCCGATGCGCCGCACAGTACGCGCAGCGTGCCGCTGGCATTGATCGTCGTGATCTGGATAGCCGCGCTGGCCAACATTTACTTCGGCGTTTCGCCGGCGCTGCCGACGGGGCTGGCCGAGCGCGCCGCTGAAGTGTTGCTGGAGCATCTGCCATGAGCGCAGAAACCAGCATTCTCGTCGCGCTGATATTGCCGTTAGTCGGCGCGCTGGCCATCGGACTTGCAGGTCGCATCAATGACAATCTGCGCGAGGCGGCGACCCTGCTGACTGCCGGCGGTCTGGCATGGGTCGTGTGGAGCATTGCGCCGGTAGTTTATGGCGGCGGCCGTCCGTCCGTCACGCTGGCCGAGGTGCTGCCCGGCATCTCGATCGCATTCGAGGTCGAGCCGCTCGGCATGCTGTTCGCCGCCCTCGCCTCGAGCCTGTGGATCATCAACTCGATCTACTCCATCGGCTACATGCGCGGCAACAATGAGAAGAACCAGACGCGCTTCTACATCATGTTCGCGATCTCGCTGGCGGCCGCAATCGGCATCGCCTTTGCCGGCAACCTGTTTACATTGTTCCTGTGTTACGAAGTGCTGACGCTTGCCACCTACCCGCTGGTCTCGCACAAGGGCGACGAGAAAACCATAAAGTCTGCGCGCATCTATCTGGGCGTGTTGTTAGCAACCTCCATCGGCCTGCTGCTGCCGGCGATCATCTGGACCTATGCCGTTGCCGGTACCGGCGATTTCACACCGGGCGGTATCCTCGAGGGCAAACTGGCCGGCCCCGCCGTCGGTTTGTTGCTGGGTCTGTTTGTATTCGGCATCGGCAAGGCGGCTGTAATGCCGGTGCATCGCTGGCTGCCTGCGGCGATGGTCGCACCGACGCCGGTAAGCGCACTGCTGCATGCCGTCGCGGTCGTAAAGGCCGGCGTATTTACCGTAACTAAAGTCATCGTCTACATCTTCGGCATCGACTTCCTGTTTGCAGAACCCAGCAGCAGCTGGCTGATGTACGCCGCCGCATTCACGATCATCTCCGCCAGCGTCGTGGCACTGCGCCAGACGAACCTCAAGCGCATGCTCGCCTATTCGACGATCGCGCAGCTCTCGTACGTCGTCATGGCAGCCGCTATCCTCAAGCCGCTGGCCGAGATCGGCGCCTCGATTCACATGGTGGCGCACGCCTTTGGCAAGATCACGCTGTTCTTCGCGGCCGGTGCGATTTACGTCGCGGCCAAGAAAACGGAGCTACACCAACTGCGCGGCATCGGCCGGCGCATGCCAATCACGATGACGGCATTTACGATCGGCGCACTGAGCATGATCGGTGTGCCGCCAACGGGCGGGTTCGTATCCAAGTGGTACATTCTGGCCGGCGCATTCGAGGCCGATAATTACGTCGCCATTGGCACGATGATTATCAGCACCGTGTTGAACGCCGCCTACTTCCTGCCGATCGTCTACATGGCGTGGTTCATGAAGGAAGAGCCGGGCGGCAAGGACCACGGCGAGGCGCCATGGCAGAGCGTGCTGGCACTGTCGGTAACCGCGTTGCTGACGATCGGCTTTTTCCTGTTCAACGGTCCGGCACTCGAGTTGGAACGCCAGGTATTCGGGGTGTAGTCATGAGTAACGAGACGACCAAAAATCCGAACGACGATCACTGGCTCGTACGCCCGTCGAGTATCAAGCTGATGTGGCGCGTGTTCGCCGTCGTTTTGACGCTGCTGGTGCTCGCCCAGGCGGTCATCAAGGTCAAAGGCTACTTCGTGGTCGATGGCTGGTTTGGCTTCGGTGCGGCGTTCGGCTTTTTGTCATGCCTGGCGATGGTGTTAGTCGCCAAGGCGCTGGGCTTCGTATTGAAGCGCCCGGAAGACTACTACGCCGAGGACGAGCGCGATGTTTGAGATGCTGCCACCGGCGCTGATTATGCTGGCCGGCGCACTGCTGATCGGCCCGACACGCGGCCATGTGCGCAGTGCGGTCGTGCTGCTGACACCGTTGCTGACGCTGCTCGCGGTCTGGCAGGTCGCCGATGGCGTCGCCTACGACGTGGCATTCCTCGACTATCGGATCGAGCCGCTGGAAGGCAGCCCGGTGCGCCGGCTGTTCGCCACTATTTTTGCCTTGATGGCTTTCGTTGGCGGCCTGTATGCGTTCCGTCAGGCGAAATGGTATGAGCTCTCGGCGGCGTTCGCCTATGCCGCCGGCGCGATCGGCGTCAGCTTTGCCGGCGACCTCATCACGCTGTTCCTGTACTGGGAATTGATGGCGCTGTTCTCGACCGTCGTGGTCTGGTGTGGCGGCACGCCCGAGGCGCGTGCGGCGGGCGTGCGCTACGCGATCATGCACCTGCTTGGCGGTGTCATACTCAAAGTCGGTATCGAGGGCGTGGTCGTGCATACCGGCTCCATCCAGGTCCAGCCTATGCTGGCAACCAACTTCGATACCTGGATGATGCTGATCGGCATCCTGATCAACGCAGCGGCGCCGCCGGTATCCGCATGGCTCGCTGACTCCTATCCGTCGTCGAGTGCGACCGGCTCGGTATTCCTGTCCGCGTTCACCACCAAGACGGCGGTGCTCGCACTGATCCTGCTGTTCCCGGGCGAGTCGATGCTGATTCCGATCGGCCTGTTCATGGTGATCTACGGCATCATTTTCGCGTTACTGGAAAATGATATCCGGCGCATCCTCGCCTACTCGATCGTCAACCAGGTCGGCTTCATGGTCTGCGCCATCGGCATCGGTACCGAGATGGCGCTGAACGGCGCGTCGGCGCATGCCTTCGCACACATCATCTACAAGGCGCTGTTATTCATGAGCGCGGGTGTCGTCGTGTACCGCACCGGCATGCATCGTTGCACCGATGTCGGCGGGCTGTTCCGCACGATGCCGCTGACCTGTATCTGCGGCATCATCGGCGCACTGGCCATCTCCGGCTTCCCGCTGACGTCCGGCTTCACGACCAAGACCATGATCTCGCAAGCTGCTGCCAGCGAAGGCCTGGTCTGGGTGTACATGCTGCTGGCCGCCGCGTCCGCCGGTGTGTTCCTGCACGCGGGCATCAAGTTCCCGTGGTTCGTGTTCTTCCAGAAAGACTCGGGGCTAAGACCGAAAGATGCCCCTTGGAACATGGGCGTCGCCATGGTTATCTTCGCGGCCCTGTGCATCCTGATCGGCGTCGCGCCCGGGCTGCTTTACGAATATCTGCCCTACCCGGTGGAGTACACGCCCTACTCCGTCGGTAAAGTGTTGTTCTATCTGCAGCTGCTGATGTTCTCGGGGCTCGCCTTCTTCCTGCTGCTGCCGCTGATGAAGCGCACACTGACCATCAGTCTGGATTCCGACTGGCTCTGGCGCGTCGTGTTGTTCAAGCTCGGTAAGTGGCTACTGGATATCGGCACCGTGATCGGCGCGCAAATCACGCGCGCCGCGCAATCCGCACGCCGTAATATTCAGGCCATGGCCACCCGCTACCTGGGCGGGCGCACGGACGAGCGGCCGGCGGGCATGTTCGCCGCGGCCTGGTCGATCGGCACCACGGCGCTGTGGATTGCTATCCTGCTGACGGGCTATGTGCTGACGTACTACTTCTGACAAGCGCCCTGATTGATGTTGGTATCAGCTAATTTTTCGGCCGGGCGAAATCTGATCGTTGTATTGACGATCGCGGTACTGGTATCGGGTTGCAAGACCGACATGGCACTCAAGCCTTTCAGCAGCGACGGTTGCTCACTGTTCCCCGACAAGGCGCTGATCGGTACTGACGATTGGTGTTCATGTTGCTTTGAACATGACATCGCATACTGGCGCGGTGGCACCCGCGCACAACGCGATGCAGCGGACCTGGCATTGCGGCAATGCGTCGCCGACAAAACCGGAAATGAACAGTTTGCGGCGCTGATGTATCGCGGCGTGCGCGCCGGCGGCAGCGCCTACTTCTATACCTGGTATCGCTGGGGTTATGGTTGGCCGTTCGAACGCAAATACGAGGCATTGTCGCCGGCGGAGAACGCACTTGCCGACCGCTTGCTCCAGCAATACGTCGACAGCGAACCCGCGCCGGTCTGCGCTATCTGATTGCTAGTTGAGCAGGGCGGCTTCCAGGTAATTGTCGACACCTGAAGCCGAGCGGATACGCCGCGCGCTCGCGGACTAGGAGATATCGGCCGCGCTATGACGTTCGGGCACGCGCTCTTCCTCCGGCCCCCAGACGCGGTTGACGCGACTACCGCGCTGCACTGCAGGGCGCTCCGCGATTGCCGTGGCCCAGCGCACGACGTTCTTGTAGCCTTCGACCTGCAGAAACTCGGCGGCCTCATAAATATTGTTTAACACCAAAGCCCCGTACCACGGGTAGGTCGCCATGTCGGCAACCGTGTAGTCGTCGCCGGCGAGAAATTCGCGCTCGGCGAGATTGCGCTCCAGCACATCCAGCTGGCGCTTCACTTCCATCGCATAGCGATTGATCGGGTATTCGAACTTCTCGGGCGCGTAAGCGTAGAAATGACCGAAGCCACCGCCAAGAAAAGGCGCGCTGCCCATTTGCCAGAACAGCCACGACAATGTTTCGGCGCGCGCCGCCGGCGCGGTCGGTATGAACCGGCCGAATTTCTCGGCCAGATACATCAGGATCGCGCCTGACTCAAAAATTCGCGTCGGCGGGCTCGTGCTGTTATCGAGAAGCGCGGGGATTTTAGAGTTGGGATTGATCGCAACAAAATCACTGCCAAATTGCTCGCCCTCACCGATATTGATCGTGTAGGCGTCATACTCGGCAGCGGACTCCCCGGCCGCCAGCAACTCCTCGAGCATGATCGTGACTTTGACGCCGTTGGGTGTCGCCAGGGAATACAACTGGAACGGATGCTCACCGACCGGCAGCACTTTTTCATGTGTGGCACCGGCGATCGGCCTGTTGATGTTGGCAAACTTACCGCCGGACTCGGTATCCCAGGTCCAGACTTTAGGTGGCGTGTAAGCGGTGTTGTCGGTCATGTTGAGCATCCTTATGCATTGAGGGTCCAGCGTCGCGCGCGCCACAGCATAACAACCCGCAGCATTCACGTCCTTCCACAGACCGAACATCGGACGCTTCTATTACATCAGTCGGCAACGGTATTACCGCAATCGGCGGGAGATACGGCGACCACGCAACGACACGATTGCATCGCTTGCATCAATAGCTTCGCTCGGCAACCGGGTTCACGGTAGGATTGACGCATGAGCAACTTCATTGCTGAGCTGAAACGTCGCAACGTGCTGCGGGTCGCGCTGGTCTACGGCGTCGTGGCCTGGATTGTCATGCAGGTGGCCGACGTTATGTTCCCGGCGCTGCGACTGCCCGAATGGACGATCACATTCGTCGCAGCACTATTGATCATCGGGTTTCCGCTGGCGATCGCGATCTCGTGGGCGTTCGAGCTGACGCCTGAAGGTCTCAAGCCCGAGCGGGTAGCTGCCGACTCCGACTCGCGTCCGAGGCCGATCGGCGTTCCGCTGGCCGGCGCTGTTATCGTTGGCGTACTCGCCGCCGGCGCATGGTTTCTGCTCGGCGAGTCGCAGGAAACGTCGAGCGTAGCGCAACAGGATGAGGCGTCGCCGGAGGCAGCAGACGACCGTTCAATCGCGGTGTTGCCGTTCGTCTCGCTCAGCACGGATGAAGCGGACCAGTTCTTTGCCGATGGCATGTCGGAAGAGCTGCTCAATGTTCTGACCCAGATCGGCGATCTGAAAGTTGCATCACGCACTTCATCGTTTGCATTTCGGGACCAGCAGCAGGACATCCCGGCGATCGGGCAGTCGCTGAACGTTGCGCACGTGCTTGAGGGCAGCGTACGCCGCTCCGGCGATCGGCTCCGCATTACCGCCCAGCTGATCAACGTCGCCGACGACCGTCATCTTTGGTCGGAAAACTATGACCGGCGCAGCAACGATCTGATCGATATACAGACAGACATCGCGCGCCGCGTCGCTGGCGCACTTCGCTCGACACTGGTCGGCGATGACTATGCGCCGCTGATGGATGTGGGCACAGAAAGCGGCGAGGCATATCGGCTGTATCTCGAGGGTCGGGAATTTCTCAACCGGCGCGGATTGAAAGTCGCGGACGCTATCTCCCGCCTGGAAGAAGCCACCTCGCTCGACCCCAATTATGCGCGCGCCTACACCGCACTCGCGGTCGCCCACCTGGTATCGGCAAACTACCTGCGAACGCCGACCGCGCTGGCCCGCTCGCGGGCGATCAGCAACGCGCGACGCGCCATCGAGCTTGATGACCAGATTGCGGAGGCCTACGCGGTGCTGGGCGCTAGCGAGATTGAGCTGAACAACTGGGCCGAGGGGCTAAGGTTGATGGCGGAGGCCGAAGCTTTGGATGCGACTGATACTACTGTGCTGCAATGGGAGGCAGAGGCAAGACTCTATCTCGGCTACTTTCGCGCGGCGCAGAGCAAGATCGAGCGGGCGCTGGATATCGATCCCGAGTCCGGCATCCTGCACATCATTGCCGGCAACATCTACCACTCACGGGGCGAGCCTGAAAAAGCCAAGGAGGCGTACCAGCTGGCAGTACAGTATGGCGCCGCGCATGCAACGCTAAACATCGGCCTGGTCGAACTGGTTGAGGGAAACCCGCAGGCCGCCGCCCTCGATCTCGCCGAAAGCATGTACGAGATGCAGTTTCTGTCGCAGGAAGAAATCCCTGCGATGACTGAAGTCATCATGGATATCGTAACGAAGCGCAAATCGGTGGATGAGGCGATGGCGCGCTTTCCGGCGTTCGCCAGCGATGAGGATTTTCTCGTGACAATGTATGTCTATGGTCGCGAGACCGAGAACGCGCTGCGCGGCGTCGAGGCCGACAAAGACAACGACAAAGACACCTTCCACAAGATCTGGGTCAACGCCGACCCGGAAATCCGCCAGCACCCTTACTTCAAGACGTTTGTTGCGAACACCGGACTGCTTGCTCACTGGAGGCAATACGGCTGGCCGGACCTGTGCCGGCCAACAGTCGGCGATGACTTCGTCTGCGACTGAGCTCGCACGTGCCCCTCTGATCGGCTAGGCACTACCGGCACACGCCCCGTGTGCATAGAAAAATATTTCGACTGATTTAACCCCGATCCCGTTTTCGTGCGTTTGTATTCCTGAAGGCCATTGTGGCCACAGCCAAGGATTACGACCATGAAACAGCAAAAAACCCAACTATGTTCGGCCGCACTGGCCATTTTGATCGTCGCGACGGGATGCGCTCAGCCGTCCACTGACCAGGCATCGCGCAACGATGGTCGCGATGAGGATCAAAGACAGGCGACATCGCAGCCCGGGCGATCCACATCGCAGGCCAAGAATGCGCGTAACCAATCAGAACCCGAGCGTCGACCAGCTGCACAGCAAATGGCCGAAAGCATTGTTGTCAACGGCAGCCGCGTCGCGATTGCTGATCTGAGTACGCCCGGCAACCTGCATCGGCCCGTGGAACGGGTGAATCGCGAAAACTACGCAGAGATTAAAGACAGTCCGGTGTTTCGCACGCTGGAAGATCCGGTATCGACATTCAGCATTGACGTGGATACCGGCGCCTACGCCAATGTTCGTCGACTGCTGCGTGCGGGCCAGCTGCCGCCACACGATGCTGTGCGCGCCGAGGAGCTGATCAACTACTTCAGCTACGACTATCAGGCGCCGCGCAATAACAGCACCCCGTTCAGTGTCACGCGCGAAATCGCGCCGGCACCGTGGAATCCCGACAATTACCTGTTGCATGTCGGCATCCAGGGCTTCGCACCGGACCCCGAAGACACACCGGATGCCAACCTGGTCTTTCTGCTCGACGTCTCGGGCTCGATGAACTCGCCGGACAAACTGGGCTTACTGAAGTCCTCATTGAAGCTTTTGACGCGCGAACTGGATAGCCGCGACTCGGTCTCCATCGTCGTCTATGCAGGCGCAGCGGGCGTCGTTCTCGAACCCACGTCGGGCGATCAGCGCGGCAAAATTGTTGCGGCGCTTGAGCGCCTGCAGGCCGGCGGCTCGACCAATGGTGGCGCAGGCATCCAGCTTGCCTACGCGATGGCGGAGCAGGCCTTCATCGAGAACGGCATCAACCGCGTGTTGCTCGCCACCGACGGCGACTTCAATGTCGGTACCGCCAACATCGAAATGCTCAAAGACCTGATCGAGGAAAAACGCAAGAGCGGTATCGCGCTCACCACGCTGGGATTCGGTACGGGCAACTACAACGATCACCTGATGGAGCAGATTGCCGACGTCGGCAACGGCAACTACGCCTACATCGACACGTTGAATGAAGCCCGCAAGGTACTCGTCGATGAGTTGCAGTCGACCATGTTGACGATCGCCAAGGATGTAAAAATCCAGATCGAGTTCAACCCGGCGGTCGTTGCCGAGTACCGTCTGGTGGGCTATGAGAACCGCGTGCTCAACCGGGAAGACTTTAACAACGATAAAGTCGATGCCGGTGAGATCGGTGCCGGACACACGGTGACGGCGGTCTATGAAATTGCACTGGCTGGCGGCGACGGACAGTTGACCGACCCGCTGCGCTATCAAACGGCGCAATCCGCCCAGACATCCAGCGATGAAATTGCCTTTCTTCGCCTGCGCTACAAGCAGCCCGGTGGCGACACCAGCAAGCTGCTCGAGTGGGCGATCGCACGTAATGAGATTCTCGATGATATCACCCGGGCCTCGGCGGACTTCCGCTTCTCGGCAGCGGTTGCCGCATTCGCACAGAACCTGCGCGGCGGGCGTTTCACAAAAACGTTCGACTACGACGCTGTTTCGGAACTCGCCAACGGCGCACGCGGCAACGACCCGTTCGGCTATCGCGGTGAGTTCATCGGCCTGGTTGGTCTGGCGCAGTCGCTGTCTCAGCCGGAGCCATTGGCAAGCGCGAATGGCGAGAACTAGTGCACAGGCAGGATATTGTTTTGACCCGCCGGCGACGGCGAATCTAGACTCGGGACTATGGCGTTACCCGAATCAGACGAAACACTGATGTGCAGCTACCGCGATGGTGACGATGGTGCGTTCGAAACGCTCTACCAGCGCCATCGCGGTGGTCTGTACAGGTTCATCCTGCGCCAGTGTGGCAACAGCGCAATGGCAGATGAACTGTTTCAGGATGTATGGATGCGCATCATAAAGGTACGCGCGACCTATGCGGTCAAGGCCAGGTTCACGACCTGGCTCTATCAGGTCGCGCGCAACCGGGTCATCGACCATCACCGCCGCCAGTCGATTCGTGCCGTGGATGATGCCGAAACCGGCAGTGATGGCAGCGCAGAGCCGGCCGCACCGCCGACCGAGCAGCCCGAACGACAAACCAGCACCGCGCAGGGCATCGCCAAATTGCTGGTGTTACTCGAGGCGTTGCCGCATCCGCAGCGCGAAGTTTTTCTGTTGCGCGAAGAAGCGGGCATGAGTATCGACGAAATCGCGGTTTGCACCGGCGTGAACCCGGAGACCGCCAAGAGCCGCCTGCGTTATGCTGTAAACAAGCTGCGCGCCGGGCTGGGTGATCATTATGACTGAGCCAACTGACAAGCATGACGACGACGCGTTCGATGCCTACCTCGAAGGCAAGTCGGCGCTGTCGGGCGAGTACCGACGCGACGACGCAACGACACCACCGGCAAGTCTCGATGCCGCAATCCTGAGTGCATCACGCGAGGCCATACCCGCGGCACACAAACTACCCGAGCCGGTTCCACGCCGCTGGCTAAGACCATTGTCTATTGCCGCCGTGATGTTCCTTAGCGTGACGCTGGTCGTTTCGATCCAGCTCGAAGAAGGCATACTCGCACCGGCACCGGATGCCGCGTCAGATAACGTTAGCGAAATAGCAGCGCCTGTTGGCGCAAATAACAAGCGCATATTGCAGGCACCACCGGCATCGGTGGCAGCCAAAGCGTCACGTCAAAGCGACAACGCTGTGGACGACGATGCGGCGTCGGCAGGCGAGTCCGAGCCGGCGCCCGCCCGCGCCGCAGAGAGCTCTGAGCTTGAGGAAGCGTTTGGCGACGCAACCACGGGCCCGCCACAGCAGAGGCTTGCTGAAGAACTTCTCGGGCAGCGTGAGGCCACGAACAGTGTTCAGGCAACCGCTGCTGATGACGAAAGCACATCTGCGGAGCAAGCGTCGCGAGCAGCGTTGATGCGCAAGGAAGAAACCCCGCGCACCGATAAACTGGTCGGCTTCGCGCAGGACGCGCGCGACAACGAGCCGCAGGCTATCGTCGTTTCCGGCGCGCGTCGGCCAGACGACGCATTAACCGAGCAACTCACCGCGATCGCAACGCTCTGGGAAGCAGGCGAAGTCGTCGAAGCACGCACACGTCTAGAAAAATTCGACGCGGACTATCCGGAGTTCGATGCGGCGCTCAGGGCAGAGCTACTGCCACAGGCGTTAATCGATACCGAATGAGGCCGGCCAGTCCGGCGCCATCGCTCCCGCGTATTACGACGCGACGGTCACATCCGTGGTCAGGTGGCTGTCAGCAATCAGCGAGTTTGTAACCAGGCAAACCTGCTCCGATTTATGCAACAGCTTCTCGGCTTTTTCGGGATCGACACCGGCGGGTACGGTCAGCCGGGCGCTGACTTCGAAGCCGGTAAACCGGGTGACACCGTCGACCTTGTCGAGCACGCCGACGACATCACAGGTGACGTCCTGCCATTCGAGTTTCGATGCACGCGCAATGGCGTGAAAGCTCAGTACGAAACAATCGGCAACCGCAGCGACGAGCAAAGACTCAGGTGACCACTTGTCGCCCGGGCCACCGAACTCCGCCGGCGGTGCCGACTCGATCGGCGATACATTGTCTGAGGTGAGGTTTACTGTTGCCGACGGCTGGGATGCGGCCGAGACGGCGTAACGGTGCGGGAAAGCGTGCATGTGGTGAACTCCTGCTGGGAACATCGGAATGTACAGTTCTGACCGGCTACCATTGGCCTTGCGCTGATATCACAAGCAAGCAACGATCCCGGGCAGAACGCTTACAATCAGTATAACCCCGCCCCGCGTCCGCATCAGATTACAACTCCATAGCAGCCACACGAGTTGCGTCCGCCAGTTGATATCGGGCAGAAAAGGGCCGGGCGAAACAACCATGTTGCGCCGACCGACCCCGGCGAATTGCGCGACCTAGGCGGCCTCACCCTTAGCCATTGCATGCACATCGGCGGCCGCAAGCGGCTTGCCACCGATGGCCCAGTCGCCACCCTCAAACTCGTTGATACGAACCCAGGTCACGGGACGCATGTTTTCGCCTTCGACCTCGACCATCGCCGCCGTGACCTTATCGATCAACTGCGCTTTCTGGGCAGGGGTAAATACATTCTTGATGACATCAATAGTTACTAATGGCATGTCGATCTCCTGTGAATAGTTTTGCTGTTCAGTTTTTCCGAGGCGGCACATCCGCTTTCAGTGGGGATATTCTGGCTATCCTTACTCGCCACGACTTGGAGATTTCATGAAGATCATCTGGAGATTTTCGGGTTTTTGCCCAACTGCTGGACTATGCTGACAGCATGATTTACCGCTTCGCCAGCTTTGAGCTCGATACGAGCAAGGTCGAGCTGAGGCTAGAAGGCAAGATCTGCCCGATTGAACCGCAGGTCTTCGCGCTGATCGCATTTCTGGTCGAACATCGCGAGCGGCGGGTGTCGCGAGACGAAATCTTCGAGAAGGTCTGGGACGGGCGATTTGTCAGCGACTCTGCGTTGAGCAGTCGTATAAAAACGGCACGTAAGGCGCTGGGTGACGACGGCAGGACGCAACGCTTCATCAAGACAATCCACGGTCAGGGATTCCGGTTTGTCGCCGACGTTGATGTCTTGCGGGAAACCGATGCGACGATAGCGACAATCACCAGCGATGACCGCGATGACGACGACACGGGACCGCATCCGCACGAGGTATCTCCACGCCCTTCTATCGCCGTTCTGCCCTTCAGGATCATCGGTGAATCAGGACCCTGTGCGGCGATAGCCGAGGGCTTGCCGCATGAACTGATCACCGAACTCGCCCGCTTGCGCTGGCTTTTCGTCATTGCGCGCGGCTCCTCGTTCAGGCTCGGTGCCGACTGTTCCGACATGCGCGAAGTCGGGCGTCTACTGGGTGCACGCTACTGCCTTTCCGGCACGGTCGAGGTGAGCGGACATCGGCTCACTGTCACGACCGAACTGGTCGACACACGCGGCGGCGATGTGTTCTGGGCGCAGCGCTATACCGGGCTGCTCGAAGATGTGCATGCGGTGCGTGACGAAATTCGCTGCAAAATCCTCACATCATTGGAGACGCATATTCCGCAGCATGAGGCCGCCGCCGCGCGGCTGACCGGCACCCAACATCTGGATGCCTGGTCTGCCTATCACCTGGGGCTGCAGCACTTGTACCGTTTCAACCAAAAAGACAATTCACTGGCGGCGGCACTGTTCGGGCAGGCGGTCAAACGCGATCCCGAATTTGCACGCGCGCATGCGGGACTGTCATTCGTGCACTTCCAGACTGCCTTCATGCGCCAGGGTGACGATATTGCCGGCGAAATTGCTCTCGCACACAGCTTCGCGCAACGCGGCGTCGACATTGATCCGCTCGATCCGTTTGTCAACTTTGCGATGGGCCGCAGCTTCTGGCTGGACGCTGACCTCGGGCAGGCGCTGGCGTGGCTGGACCGCGCGACGTCGTTAAGCCCCAACTACGCACAGGGCATCTATGCGCGCGCTTGGACGCAAGCCGTCTCGGGGAACGGGCTCGACGCACGAGCGCAAGCCGACCTTGCGATGCAACTGAGTCCGCTGGACCCCTTGTACTATGCAATGCTCGGCACACGGGCCTTTGCTCATATGGCCGAGGGCGAGGATCGGGAAGCGGCAATATGGGCGGAGCGGGCGGCCCGTTCACCCGGAGCGCATATTCTGATCGCGATGATCGCAGCTGTGGCGCAAACGCTGGCCGGAAATATCGCTGAAGGCGTTGCATGGGCCGACAACGTACGCGCCCGCAATCCGACCTTAACCCGCGAGCACTTCTTTCATGCTTTTCCGATGCAGGCGCCCTCAATGCGGGCGCGGGTAACATTGGCGCTGGAGTCCCTGGCCTTCTAGAGCGACACCGGCTACTTACCCGGCGGCTTGCGTGGCTTCGCACGCGCCTTGCCACCCGACTTGCCCGCAGGCTTGCGTGCAGGCTTCTTGGCGGACTTGCCGGCAGCTTTCTTGCCAGCGGGCTTTTTGCCGCCCGGCTTGCGTGACGTCTTCGCAGGTTTTTTACCGGCAGGCTTCAGCGGGCCCTTCTTTGGCCCCCTGCGCTTGGCAGGTTTGTCATGCGACTCAAAACCCGCAGCATCGTCAGCCCGCGAAATCCTTGTCGCACGGCCGCAGATACGCGTCTTTTTTAGATCCGCAAATATCTCGTTGGGCATCCCGACCGGCAGATCAACCAGGCTGTATTCGTCACTTATTTCGGCGATGTAAATCAGCTTGCCATCCAGACCGGCCTCGTTCGCCAGGGCGCCGACGATATTCGCTGGCTGCACACCGTGCGCGGCACCAACCTCCAGGCGAAAACGTTCACTATCAACGCTCGGATCATTCGGCCCGCTGCCGCGCCGCTGACGCCGGCCCGAACCGCCATCGCGATCCTGATCGTCACCTCTACCGCGTCGTCTTGAGCGCGAGTCGTCATGCATACCGTGATCGGCTTCCGGCTTGAGCAGCATCGGCTTGTCGCCAATCAGCAGCTTCGCCAGCGCCGCGGCAACCTCGACGGCCGGGATGTCATGTTCATCGCGATACTGCTCGACCAGGCCCTGCACAAATGCGAGCTCCCCGGACGCCAGTGTGTCTGTGATCTTTTGTTTGAAATCAGCGATACGTTTGTTGTTGACGATCTCGGTGGTGGGCATGACCAACGGCTCAATCTGCTGGCGCGTCGCGCGCTCAATCACCTGCAACATGCGGCGCTCACGTGGCGCGACAAACAGGATCGCCTCGCCCGTGCGCCCGGCACGACCGGTACGCCCGATACGGTGAATATAGGCCTCGGCATCGTAGGGAATATCGAAGTTGACGACGTGACTGATACGATCGACATCGAGTCCGCGTGCCGCCACATCGGTCGCCACGAGGATGTCCAGCGAGCCGCGTTTCAGCCGGTTGACCATTTGCTCGCGTTGCTTCTGCACCATGTCGCCGTTCATCGCGGCCGCGGCATAGCCGCGCGCCTCCAGGCGTTCGGCGAGCTCGGCGGTTGCGGTCTTGGTGCGCACAAAAATCAACACTGCATCAAACGGCTCGACCTCGAGCAAACGCGTCAGCGCATCGAGCTTGTGCATGCCGCTGACTTTCCAGTAGCGCTGGCGAATCGTTTCGGCAGTCGCCGTTTTCGCTTCGATCTGGACTGTTTCGGGGTCTTTCAGATAACGCCGTGCAATGCGCTCGACCTGTTTCGGCATGGTTGCCGAAAACAGTGCCATCTGGCGTGTCGGCGGCGTCTGTTCGAGGATCCACTCCACCTCTTCGATGAAGCCCATGCGCAGCATTTCATCGGCCTCATCGAGCACCAGCGCCTGTAAGCCGCCGAGCTTCAGAGTGCCTTTACGCATATGGTCCATGATCCGGCCGGGCGTTCCGACGACGACCTGTACGCCGCGCTTGAGCGCACGGATCTGGCCGCCATACTCCTGGCCGCCATAGATGGGCAATACATGAAAGCCTTTCATATGCTGGGCGTAACGCTGAAACGCCTCGGCAACCTGGATGGCCAGCTCACGGGTCGGCGTCAGGGCGAGGACCTGCACGGCGTTGTCCCGCAGCTTGATACGCGACAGCAACGGCAACGCGAAAGCAGCGGTCTTGCCGGTGCCCGTTGGCGCATGGCCAAGCAGGTCGCGTCCTTGCAGTAGCAGCGGAATCGCCTTCAGCTGGATCGGCGTGGGCGACTCGTAACCGATAGCTTCCAGCGCACTAACCAAAGGCGCGGCAAGTTGCAGGTCGCCGAAACGTAGCGGCGCGTGTTCATTCTGGGATGGGGACATGGTGTTCTCAGTCGGCGGGTACAAGCCCGCAGCGTACAAAAGGCTAATCGACCATCATACGCTGCCAGCCAGACGAGCGTGGCGCTATAAGTAGCGCTTAGGTCCCCTCGACGCAGCCGGGTCCGCCGGAGCGGTCACTCGTGCCAGCTCGAGATCTCCTCGAGCGATTTCTTGATACCACCATGCACGGGGACACGGCAGCCGTCTTTAGGATAGCCCACGACCAGCAAAATCGTCGCGCGCTCAAGCTTCGGCCGTTCGCAGATTTCGTTCAGGAACTTCATCGGGTTCGGCGTATGCGTCAACGTGGCGAGGCCGGCGTTATGCAGTGCGGTGAGCAGGAAACCTGTCGCGATGCCGACGGACTCGGGGTAATAGTAATGGCTGTAGCGGCTGCCATCCGGGTTCAGCCCGTACTTTTGCGCGAAGATCGCGATCAGCACGGGCGCCTCTTCCAGAAACGGCTTGCTGGCGTCTGTACCAAGCGGCGCCAGCGCGTCGAGCCATTCCTCGGGCGCACGGCGCTCATAGAACTCGCGCTCTTCGGCCTCCGCCGCCTCGCGGATACGCCGCTTGATGTCAGCATCGGTTATCACCGCAAAATGCCATGGCTGCTGATTCGCGCCGGACGGCGCTGTACCGGCCGCCAACAGGCACTGCTCAATCACTTCGCGTGGTACAGGCCGGCTGTCAAAATCGCGCACAGACCGGCGGCGCGCGATGTCGGTGTAGAAGTCTTTGGCACGCGCACGCATCTGCTCTTGCGAATACTCGCGGTAATCAGCCAGCGGCGCTGATGCAGGCGGCTGGGTTTCGGTTTTCTTACTCAACACGTTTTCCTGTTTCTTTGCGGGCGCGACGACCCGGCTGAGTACTGATTGTAACTCGTGTCGCGCGGCTGGCATAAATGCGGCCACCCGCATGCAAGATTCGCGGCGCGAAGGCATACTCGGCATAACGACACCCCGAAGGCCGACCGTGCAACTAAAACACTGCCACAACACACACGATTTCCGTGAGCTCGCCCGGCGGCGATTGCCCGGCCCGATTTTTCACTATATCGATGGGGCCGCCGACGATGAGGTGACGTTGCGACGCAATACAGAGGCATTCGAAGGCTGCGACCTGGTACCGAATGTCCTTGCCGGTGTCGATACGATCGACATGAGCACAACCGTTCTCGGCAAGCGCGTCAGCATGCCGTTCTTTCTGTCGCCGACCGCTTTGCAACGGCTGTTTCATTTTCAGGGCGAGCGTGCCGTCGGGCGCGCCGCGGAACGGTTTGATACCTGGTTCGGCATTTCCTCTCTGAGCACGGTATCTATAGAGGAGATAGGTCGCACGATCTCCACACCCAAACTATTCCAGCTCTATGTGCACAAGGACAAAGGGCTTAACCACAATATGATCGAGCGCTGCAAAGCGGCCGGCTTCGACGCGCTGGCGCTGACGGTAGATACCACCGTCGGCGGCAATCGTGAGCGGGATCTGCGCACGGGCTTTACGACACCGATGCGGCTGACGCCGCGCAGCGTTTATGAGTTCGCGCGCCACCCACGCTGGGCGTGGAACTACTTCACCAGCGAACGGTTTGAGCTCGCTAACCTGAAAGACCATGTCGCCGAGGGCACCAACATCGCGATGTCGGTATCAGAGTATTTCAGTTCGATGCTCGACCAATCGATGGACTGGTCGAGCGCCGAGAAAATCGCCGCCGAGTGGGGCGGTGTTTTTGTGCTCAAGGGCATCATGTCGGTGGACGATGCGCGGCGCGCGGCCGACATCGGCGCCAGCGCCATCATGGTATCGAACCATGGCGGCCGGCAGCTGGACGGTTCGCGCGCGCCGTTTGACCAGCTCGCAGAAATCGTCGATGCGGTCGGCGATCGCGTAGAGGTGATCTGCGACGGCGGCATTCGCCGCGGCACGCACGTGCTCAAGGCGTTGTCGTTGGGTGCCCATGCCTGCTCCGGCGGGCGCGCTTACCTGTATGCGCTGGCCGCTGCGGGCCAGCCGGGTGTCGAGCGCGCGCTGGGATTGCTGCGTGCCGAGCTTGAGCGGGATATGAAGCTGATGGGCGCAAGCTCGGTCGCAGCACTAGGCAGGGAGAATCTTCGTTTCCGCTAGGCGGCGAACCCTACTCGCTCACTCGCCAATCAATCTCGGCGTCAGCAACATGATCAACTCCTTCTTGGAGTCCGTCGTGTAGTTGGAGGTAAACAGGCGCCCGATGCCCGGCACCTGCCCCAATAACGGGATACTGCGACTCGCCTCGGTCTGCTGAGTCTGGATCAGCCCGCCGATAACAATCGTGTCACCGCTTCTGGCGCGCACCAGCGATGATGCCTGGCTGATATCAAGATTAGGCGCGGTCGACTGTACAACACCGTTGTCATCCAAGACCTCGCTGACACTGGAGACGCGTGTAACGACCGGCGAAACATCCAGGGTAATCCAGCCGTCCGCGGAGATCTGCGGCGTAATCGACAGCACGATACCTTCGGTAACGACCTGCGGAACGTCTGTCGAGAAGGTTTGCGATCCCGCCGCTGTCGTGTCGGTGCTTTGCTCTTTGCGGAAGAAAGTCCGGTCGGTACCCACCTTGATCAGCGCAGACTGGTTGTTCAGCGTGCGAATATGCGGCTGCGAAACAATATCGACCTTGCCTTGCTCCTGCAGCGCCTGGACCACTGCGGTAATTTCATTCAGGCCGTTGTCGATATTCTGGTAGGACAAATCTGTCGTCGGCGGCAGTGCCGTCAGGCCACCGGCCGGACTCAGGATAATCGTCGACAGGTTGCCTTGTACAAATTCACCATCGCCATTCTGAATCAGCCGCGACCAATCGACACCGAGGCTCGAGTCATCATTTAGCGCAACCTCAACAATCTTGACCTGTATATCGACCTGACGGTAGATAGCAGAATTCAGCTGCTGGATGTAGGTGTCAATCTCGCTGACACGACGGTGCTGATCGGTGACCTGCACGGTACCGGAAAGCCGGTTGATGACGAGCCGCCCTTGCTCGGAAACGAGGCCGCCAAGTTGCTGCTCAAGTTCCTGCCAGAAATCGACCTTGTCCGACTGTTGAATCGACATCGAGCCGGCCATGTTCTCTTCGCCGCCACCGCCGCCCTCACCGCCGCTCGAGCTTGAGCTGACCTGTGCCTGACTGCTACCTGAGCCACTGCGAACCAGCCTGATGTAGTCAATGGTAAACACACGCGTTTCCCATGACTTTACGAACACGATGTTACCGCGGCGCTCCCAGTAATAGCCGTTCGCGCCGAGCATGGATTCCATCACCTCAGCGAATGGCAGATCGGTAAGCTCGACGTTTACCGTACCGGTGACGTCCGGTTCCACCACGATATTCAAACCATAGGCCTTGCCGAATAGCTTGCAGGCCTGAGCAACCGCGAGGTCGCGCGCCACAAAACTGAACAGCGGCTCCGGGTCATCGCTGACCACCGGCTCGGGCGCAGCAATTGCCGCCGGCGGTGGTGGCGGCGCCTGCAGCCAGAGCTGGTCGCGTATCTCGCGCTCGGCTGAGTAATCGCGCGGGTCTGCGGGCGGTGTCACGCAGCCCGTGATCAGGCCCGATGCCAGTAACAGGGTCGCGAGGAATCCTTTCTGCGAATTGTAGCTATTCATGGTTTCACCATCACTTCTTGTGATTCGTTATTGCCTAGGTTGGTCAGACGTACTGAGTTTTGTGCCACCGCCACGAGACGATGGCCGTTGAACCGGTCGCCGACGCGGCGAATCTCGCCGTCGATGACCGCGTATTGGTGTTGGGATGAGTTGACGATCGCCGACACCAGAGGGCGCCAACTGTCGCGCGGCGCGATAGTGGTACTGCCACCTGCGACTTTATTTTTTACGGCCTCGGCGTCGACTTTTCGCAGGCGACCGAACGGCACAAACGGGTCGCGACTCGGCGCTTCGTTCCAGAAGAGATCGGCGACATCGATACGCTTCAGGTCATGCTGAGCGCTATCAAACTGCAGGCCCTGCTCCGCCGTCTCAATGCCGGTCGACGACAACAGGTCACCCTCATCGTAGTAGTCCTCGTCTTCGAGAACAATCGGGGCGTCGAATCCATCATCACCATCAAAGATCAACGGCATGATACGTTGAAAAATAAAGTATCCCGCCAGCAGCGCCAGCACGCCGATAAACCACTTGTTATTCAGCATTGCCCGACTCCACTCTGACGCGCCCATGCACCCAGACCCGCAGTGTTGCATTGACGCTGGTGGCGCCGCGCCCCTCGCCTTGCAACGATGCCTCAGCAATCTCGACGTACCACAACGTACTCACCAGACGTTTCAGAAACTCCAGCGTGTGCAGGAAGGTCTGCTCGGTGCCGGGCACGGCTTTCAGCGAAACGGCAACCGGCACTTCCAGCATGTTCTCAATTTTCGAAGCCCGACTGGTGCCGAGGCTGTAGCTGAACTCGAGACCAAGCTGATTCGCAAAATCGCTCTTCTCACCCAGCCAGGTGGCGAGGCTGCGGTAGTCGACAAATACGCGCCGCTCATCGGCAGTATTGACGCTGTCTTCGATAGATTTCATTTTCTCCGTCGACCACAGCGCGCGCACATCCATCAGTTCGGTCTCAACCTGGCCCAGCTCGGAAAGTGCAACCACATTGTCGTCGATTTTTTCGATCCGCCAGTTCAGCGAGAACACCAGCAGCGCAATACTCGCGATCCAGACCAGTGCGAAGCCAACCTGGAAGCGCCGGTTACCGTAGATTCGGTAGACCAGCGAATTGAGCATGCGCTGAAAGCGAATATGCGGCGCAACAACACGTAACCGCTCACGATCCTGCTTGCGACGCTCGAAATCCGTTTGCTCACTGATTTCGCTCAGGCCGTCGCCGGGCATCTCGTCCGCGAGGCGTAACTCCAGCAGCCGATCGTCGAGCTTATGGATCGCCGATGAGTTCAGTGGCACCGAATTCGGGTCGTAATCCTTGCGTAGCGTAGTCATCGCAGTTGGCCTTTTATTTCAAAGCCGATCGCGCCGGACTGCGCCGCGAAACCTTGCTCGAGCTGCTTCATCCACGCCTCCTCCCACGACACCGTGACAACGGTATTCCATGGGTCGTCGGCAAGCTGGTTTTGCAACTGCGCGAGCATCGGTGCGGTGTCGCCCAGCGTCTCCGCTGTCTCGCCCCGCAATATGAGCTCCCAGCCATCGCCCGAGCGCACGACTTCGGCAGCAGTCAGTACCAACCCGGCCGGTACCATTTCACCTAAGTGGCTCAGAAACAGCGCGGGAAGATTGAAGGCGTCAACGTTGAGAATGTCGAGCTTGCTCTTCTCGAGATTCATCAACTCGACCTCGTTCGTCAGGCGCAGCAATTCGTCGTTCTTCTCGCTGATCTGTTGACGCGTGCTCAGCATGTCGAACCGGTTGTTAATGATCGTCGCCTCGATCATCAGGCTGACAATGATCGCAGCAAAGGCGGAGACGGCAGCCATCAAGATGCCCGCGCGCATGAATGTCTTGCCGGTGATCGAACTGCGTGCCAGCAGCGGTATGAAATTGCTCGCCAGGCGCTGCGGTAACACAACGACCTGGCGTAGCCAGAAGTCGGGGTCGGCCGCGCGCGCGTCGAACGACAATGTCGCGTCAATACGCTCGCTCAGACTGGCATTCGCGAACTCGGCGTTCTCACCAATCAACCAGGCCTGATTGATACTGCCGCCAATGCGTTGTTTGGCGTAACCGATGGTACGGTTGATATCGACGATGAGGCGCTTGCTCGACGACGGCTCCCACGGATAACTCAACTCGCGAACGAACAATATTTCGCCGTCATGGCTCGACACCAGCATCTGCGTGCGGTCGTCAAACAGCGCGATCAACAGCAGCGCGTTCTCTGACTCGACGTCCAGCGACGGGACGAACTCCGACATCACCTCGGTTAGCGGCACCATCAGCTTCGGCAGCAGATAGTATTCCTCGCAGATACGCATGACCGCATCGAGGATGTACTTCGGCATCATGTGCAACAGCACGCCGTTATGACCTCCGCGACTTACCGGATGCGCCCGCCATGCGGCCGGACCATCAAAGGTCTTGTTGTTGTCGACGTGACGCTGCAGGTATTTTTGCAGGTCACGCTTCGAGAGTTGCGGGATTTCGATGAATTCGTGCGTATGCAGATCATCCTCATAGGCAATCGCTACCGAGCCACCGCGACTGACGTCAACATGGCTGGTCGCCTCATACATTGCCTCGCTCAGGCTCTTCAGGTCGATTACCGGGACAGGCGATTTCCAGCTCTGAACGACCTTATCGCCTTTCAGGCGTGCGATACGAAACTCGCCGTATGCCCATTCGATGCCGTATTCAACACTCATGGCGCACCCCAGCTAAACAGCGCGCCGTTGGGCGCATAGCGCAGGCTGACGTCGCCGGTAACGATCTGGGCACTCGCCAGCCCGCCGGTGGGAAACGGTGCCGCGAAAAGCTTCAGCTCGCTGCCATCGATGACATAGCGTGCGGCGAGCCCGTCCGCGGCGGCGGTTGCTGCGGCAACCGGCGCTTGTGACGAGTCATTCAGCGAATAGGCCGCCAGCGACGGCGCGCCGTTGGCCATCCAGACGCGATGAAACAACCCGCTCAGGTTCAGTCTTACTATCTTGAGATCGCGGCTTTCCTCGAGCGCGGCACCCGGCACCTGATTCCAGATCTCATTGAAGCGTGCAGCATTTGCCGGCTGGTTCGGGACATTACCCTTGATGTTGGATATCAGCATGATGCGCGGCGAGTTGGGCGGCGCGCTAAGCCCGGCGGTCTGGTTATAGCCATTGAACGCCGGCCCTCCCGCAGTCAGAAAATTCGGATCGAAGTACACAAACCGTTGGTTACCACGCCGATTACGCAACACATCGGCGACCGGCGTCGCGCTGACGCTTGCGATCGCCGTGCTCCAGTTCGCGGCATTACGATCCGGAATGCGCCCGGTGGTACGCACATAACGGGTCAGATCTTCGCCTAGCTGCTCCAGCGTCTCGCGCTCGGCGACCGAGTAGGCCTCATCGATACCGTCGATCAGGCTAGGCGCTAACACGGCCGAAAGCACGGCAAGAATCGCCATGACAGCGATCAGCTCCATCAGCGTGAAGCCTGCTTGTGATAGCCGCGATGGTATAGACAATCTCTTATGCATCAGCTCAGTCCCGACACGAGGGCAAACATAGGCAGGAACAATGCGCCCGCGATCAAGCCCACGATCATCACTAGTCCAAGCGTGATCATCGGCTCAAGAATGGAAAAGACTCTTTTGATCTGGCGCGGAATTTCGGCATCGAATCGATCGGCAATCTGCTGCAGCGTGGTATCGAGGCGACCGGAGTCCTCGCCAACAATAATCATGCGCAGCGTGAGCGATGAGACCACATCATGTGAGCGCATCGCTTCGCTGATTCGCCCGCCCTGTTGGACGGCTGCTATCGCATCATCGATGGCGGCGTCCATGACCAGGTTCCGGCTGATACCACGCGTCAATTTCAGCGCCTCGAGAATGGGTACGCCGGCGCGCAGCATCAAGGCCAGGCTATGCACGAACTGCGACTGCACGAGCAGTGACTGGATACGACCGAATACCGGCATGTTCAGCTTCATCGCGTCGATCTTTAGCGCGATGGCCGGGTGCGTCGAGCGCACCGTACGAATGAATATCACGACACCCGTAATAACCAGTAGCACGGCCCACCAGAAATTCTGGGCAAACTCACCGACGCTGACAACGCCGCGCGTCAGCGCAGGCAGCTGGATATCGAGTTCGTTGAAAATCTGCGCAAAACTTGGCACCACGAACACAAACATCAGGCCGATGAGCCCCGCGACCGCGCTGATAATCATCGCGGGGTAGATACTCGCTTGCTTGATGTCGGCCATGATCCGCTCGAGCCATTCGAGATGGTTCGCGAGATCGTCAAAAGTCTCGATGAGGTTGCCGCCGTGCTCGCCGGCTTGCACCAGGTTGCAGAGCTGATCAGAAAAAACGCTGGGGTAGTTACGGAAACTTGCCGAGACATCATTACCCGCCTGCACGTTGACGCTGACATCTTCAAGAATGCGTTTCAGAACGGGGTGAACCGTTTCCTCCGCCATCGCCGACAAGGCATCGGCGATCGGAATACCCGCGGTCAGCAGCGATGTCATACCGACAAAGAAGTCGATCAATTCACGACGCGGCACTTTGCCGGTGCGTTTACGACGTTTATCGGGTGATTGCTGCTTCGACTCAATCAACCAATAGCCGATTTCGCGCAGACGTCTTTCGAGCGCCAGCTCATCGTCTGCCACCATCGTGCCGTCGGAGGCATGACCTTTGCGATCAACTGAATGGTAGAAAAATTCCGGCATGACAATCTAGCGGACGACCCGCAGCACCTCATCAATGGTTGTCGCACCGGCGTTGGCCTTCACAAGCCCGTTCTCGAACATCGGTACCATCCCCGCTTCCTTGGCGAGACGTTTGATTTCGGCGGCTGTTGCGCCCTGAATGATCGGCGCATGGAAGCTTTCGTTCAGCGTCAGCAATTCGTATATCGCAAGTCGGCCGCGATAGCCGGTCTGGTTACACTCGCTGCAGCCGACGCCCTTATACAGGTGATCAACGCTATCAATACTGCTCTCCATGCCGAGCTGCTCCAGCATTAGCTGCGGCTGGCTGATTTCTTCTTTGCAGCTCGGGCAAATCTTGCGCACCAGTCGCTGCGCCACGATCGCAGACAATGCCGGCGGCAGCATGTAACGGTCTACGCCCATGTCAACGAGTCGGGGAATTACGCCAATCGCATCGTTAGTATGTAGCGTGGACAACACCAGGTGACCGGTCAGCGCTGCACGCGTTGCCAACTGTGCGGTTTCGAGATCACGGATCTCACCGATCAGAATTACGTCGGGATCCTGGCGCAACAAGGCACGCAGGCCCGAGGCGAAGTCCATGCCGATCTCCGGCTTGACCTGTGTCTGGCGGATTGCACCAAGCGAATACTCGATGGGATCTTCCAGCGTGAAAACGCTACGCACCTCGGACTCAACAAGTTGCAGCGCGCTGTAGAGCGTTGTCGTTTTACCGCTGCCCGTCGGTCCGGTGACAAGGATCATGCCGTAAGGCAAGCCGATCAGGCTTTCGATGTCTTCCTTATCCGGCTTGGAGAAACCAAGATCGCTCATCGTCAGTGACGTATTGGTGCTATCGAGAATACGCAGCACAACACTCTCGCCACTGTTGGTCGGCAGTGTTGATACGCGCAGATCAACATAGCTCTGGCCATAGTCAAAACGTATGCGTCCATCCTGCGGAATACGTTTTTCGGTGATATTCAGGTTCGCGATCAACTTCAGGCGCGCGGTTAAGGCGGGCTGAATCAATTTCGGAATCAGAACTTCCTGGCTAAGCACCCCGTCAATCCGCATACGTACGCGGACCACTTTTTCTGAAGGCTCAATGTGGATATCGGTCGCAGCGCGCTTGATGCCCAGCGAAATAATCTGATCCACCAGACGTACCAACGGTGACTCGTTGACCGCCTCATCCTCTGAGGCGAGATTACCGCCCAGCATGATCTGGTCAATCGTGTCGGCGATCGAGCGACCCTGCGCGTAATGGCGGGCAATCGCGTCGAGAATCTGCCCTTCAGGCGCGGTGACGACGTTGATCGTGTGGCTGGTCTCGCGCTCGAGATAGTCGATGGCGACAACATTGAACGCATCGGCGAATGCCGTGGTCAATACGCCATCGATTAACTCCAGCGGGATCAACTTGTAGCGTTTGGCAGTCTCGTAGGAGACCAGCGCCAGCACCTCATCGTCGATGTCTACCGTACGGACATCGACGACCTCGGTTTGCGCCTCGCTCGCCAGCGTTTCGGTGATGACCTGCGCTGAGACAAAGCCCAGATCGATCAGCACTTCGCCGAGCAACTTGCCGCTGCGCTTTTGTTCGCGCAACGCCAAGTCAAGCTGGGCTTCCGTCAGCAAGCCAGCCGCCATCAATCGACTACCAAGGTTCATCTTCGATCGGGTGACCTTGGTAATCTTGGACGTTAGCGAACTCCAGTACGCTCCGCCCGGTTCTGCATTCACACTCATTGTGGCAGAGACCTTTTGCTAGTTACGCGACAGGAAGATAATCAGCCGCCGTTGATCCGCGCCTGTGGCGCCGTAGCGCTTCACACGACCCGCACGATTCCATGAACCCGCGCCGCGTTGCAACGTCGCCATCGCCGTCCAGAATATCGCTGATCTTCCTGGCATCAGTATCAGACACATTATCGATGCGCACTACTGAGACACCTGAGGTATCAATCGTGCCATCGCCATCAAGATCAAACTGATAGTTGGCGTTGTTCGTCGAAAGGATCGACCGGTAGCCGCCTTCCTGGAACGGATTCTCGAACTGCTTCTCGATATAGGGACCAGCCCAGCCGCCAATCGGGTTAGTTCTGCGGTTAGACAACAGGCTGCGACCATCACGCGTGTCGGTAGGAATATGCGTTGGAAATTGCCCCGTGTCTTCATAATAGCGGGCGACAGCCGTGCGCAAGACGTTCACGTCTTCTACAAATGCGGTTACTCGCGCGCTGCGAATAGCGTCAAAAATCATCGGGGTTGCCATTGAGGCAAGAATTGCGATTACCGCAACAACGCCGATCATTTCCATCAGCGTGAATCCAGCTTGGTGCTGCTTCATTGTCCTAACTCCAATTGAGAAAATTGCTTCGTCATTGGAGTGGCGGCCAGATTCGGGGAATCTTTAGCCTTACAGGCACAATCTGTGCACTAAGGCAGACTCCGCGGCAGAGCATTAGCCCGCATGCAATATGCTTTCGGCCATGCCACGATAATTGGAAGGTTAAATGAGCGATCCGGATAGTTGCTGTTGGTTAGCGCACAATTCGTGGGGAATTTCGAGAATAATCGTATTTTGAGGATGATCGGAACATTTAGTTGCTAATAAGCTCAATTTAAGCGAAATTAGCACGCTTGTGGCCTGCGTCGGACGTAACCAGGCATCCAGTCGGTGTTTACAGGCGAACACATTGACCTTCTACACCGGCGCGCTGACGACGTTTGCGCCGAATCTTGCCTGATATCAATACCAGCCCGCCTTATGAGTGACACCGCGAAAAAAAATAGCGCAGAAAAAACCATCGCGGTTCGGCCGGGCAATCTCGACACCATGGGCGAACTGACCTGCCGTCACTACGACGACTCCGGTATCGCACTGCCGGAGACCTACGCGCACGGCCAGGGAACGGTCGGCTTCCTGATGGACTGGTACGCCAGCGCACCGCGCGAGGTCGTCTCGCGAAACCGCAACCGCAGGTGCTTTACAGCAGCAGCCAGCAGCGCCCCGCACCCCCCCCCCCCCCCCCCCCCCCCCCCCGGGGGGGGGGGGGGGGGGGGGGGGGGGGGGGGGGGGGGGGGGGGGGGGGGGGGGGGGGGGGGGGGGGGGGGGGGGGGGGGGGGGGGGGGGGGGGGGGGGGGCTCTCTCTCTCTCTCTCAAAAAAAAAAAAAAAAAAAAAAAAAAAAAAAAAAAAAAAAAAAAAAAAAAAAAAAAAAAAAAAAAAAAAAAAAAAAAAAAAAAAAAAAAAAAAAAAAAAAAAAAAAAAAAAAAAAAAAAAAAAAAAAAAAAAAAAAAAAAAAAAAAAAAAAAAAAAAAAAAAAAAAAAAAAAAAAAAAAAAAAAAAAAAAAAAAAAAAAAAAAAAAAAAAAAAAAAAGAAAGAAAGAAAGAAAGAAAGAAAAAAAAAAAAAAAAAAAAAAAAAAAAAAAAAAAAAAAAAAAAAAAAAAAAAAAAAAAAAAAAAAAAAAAAAAAAAAAAAAAAAAAAAAAAAAAAAAAAAAAAAAAAAAAAAAAAGAAAAGAAAGAAAAGCGTCTGAGAGAGAGAGAGAGAGGGAGAGAGAGAGAGAGGGAGGGAGAGGAGGGAGAGAGGGAGAGAGAGAGAGAGAGAGAGAGAGAGAGAGAGAGAGAGAGAGAGAGAGAGAGAGAGAGAGAGAGAGAGAGAGAGAGAGAGAGAGAGAGAGAGAGAGAGAGGGAGGGAGGGAGGGAGAGAGAGAGAGAGAGAGAGAGAGAGAGAGAGAGGGAGGGAGAGAGAGAGAGAGAGAGAGAGAGAGACACACACACACACACACACACACCACACACACACACACACACACACACACACACACACAGAGAGAGAGAGAGAGAGAGAGAGAGAGAGAGAGAGAGAGAGAGAGAGAGAGAGAGAGAGAGAGAGAGAGAGAGAGAGAGAGAGAGAGAGAGAGAGAGAGAGAGAGAGAGAGAGAGAGAGAGAGAGAGAGAGAGAGAGAGAGAGAGAGAGAGAGAGAGAGAGAGAGAGAGAGAGAGAGAGAGAGAGAGAGAGAGAGAGAGAGAGAGAGAGAGAGAGAGAGAGAGAGAGAGAGAGAGAGAGAGAGAGAGAGAGAGAGAGAGAGAGAGAGAGAGAGAGAGAGAGAGAGAGAGAGAGAGAGAGAGAGAAGA
>CALOCQ010000008.1:0-881167 GCA_942491885.1 uncultured Pseudomonadota bacterium | reverse complement strand
CGTCGATCATGCCCGGAGGGCCGCAAAGATAGCCCTGCGCGCGGGACCAGTCGAGGTCTTGCAAAGCGATCTGCTCAGTCACCAAACCGCGTGGCCCGGACCAGTCGCTGTCCCCCGGTTCGTCCGACAGGATCGGCAGGAAGCGCATGCTGTGCTCCGGGTGCCAGCGTGCCGCCACCGCCTCCATGGCATCCAGGCAATACAGGTCGCGTTGCGAGCGGGCGCCGAACAAATAGACGACGTCGCGCGCGCAACCGACGTTGGCGGCATGTTCAAGCAGTGCCTTGATCGAGCTCATGCCGCTGCCGCCCGCGACGCAGATGACGGGACCATCACCATCGCGTAGCCAGAATGATCCAAATGGTCCAGTAACCGTCAGCTCGCAGCCGGTGCGATCGCCATCGAACAACCAGGTCGTCAGTTCGCCCTGGGGCACCTTGCGGATGAAAAAGGTGAGCCCGCGCCGGTCATCATCCTCCGGCGGCGTGGCAAAGGAATAGGAACGCGGCGTGCTGATACCAGGAAAGCTTAGGTCCGCATATTGACCGGCGAGGTAGTGGCTGTGGTCCTCGCGCAACGGTCGCTCCAGACGGACCGAGAGTTCCATGATGTCGTGGGTCAAAAGACGGACGCCACTCACCTCCCCCGCCACCGTCGCGACCGGCCTGGCCGACGCATCCGCGGTGTTCAGTGCGATCTCCACCACCAGATCGCTTTGCAACGCGGTCTGGCACGCCAGGATCATGCCGTTGTCGAGATCGTCTCCGCTCAGCACGTAGGCGAAATCAGACAGCTCCTTGATCTTGCCTTCGACCAGACGCGCCTTACAGGTGCCGCAACTGCCGACTCGGCAGTCGTGGGGCCAGCCAAGCCCTGCAGCAAGGCCCGCCTTGAGCAGGTTATCGCCGGGCTGAACGTCGAGTTCGACGCCTGATGGTTGCAACCGAACCCGGTGCGTTTTCTTGGCTTTGCCAAAACCGAACATGATGCGTCTGCCCTCTTTCTGTCGCTGTCGATCCGGTCGCGGCGATCGCCCTGGGGCCATGGCCGAAATCGATGCCGCGCCGTCGCTACGGCGCCGGACATCGACGAGCATGGTTCAGGCGTTGATCGAGACCGAGCGGATGTGTCGACCGCGGATCTCATCCATTGTCGGCAGCACGCTGGAGGCAATGAAATTCTCCTTGCTCGTGCTCTTATGACTCTTCACCGCCTCCCACCAGGCTGCAGCCGTGGGACGGACGGAGATCAGCTCCCCCTTCCCGGCCAGTTCGCAGCAGTGTACATAGGGCGCCCAATGGATATCGGCGAGGGAGAATTCACCGACGATAAACGGCCCCTTGTAGCGTTTGTTGGCAAGGTGCAACTCGAACGCGTCAAAGATGGTCGCCAATGTGGCAACGGCCCGGTCAACGTCCTTTCCGGCCAGCAGTTGCGCCACCGGCGGTGCCAGGTGCGCACCCGCGAATTCGGACCACTGATAATGAATGGCACGGGCGACGCCGTTACGGGGAATCAGCGATGGACCGAAGCCCTTGTCGTTCAGATACGACATGATGGTCAGGGTTCCGCACAGCGTGAAGTCCACGTCGCGCAAGCAGGGAATGGAGCCGAATGGCGACATGGACCGAAATTCTTGGGAGTCGGCGCTCAGGGCATCGGTTCCGACCACGCGACTCTCGATGTCCACGCCTTTTTCGCCAGCCGTCATAAGGCACTTGAGCGTATCCGGGTCACCGGGTAGCCCGAAGAGTTGCATCTTGGTGTGCAGGTGTTCGCCGATCATTGTGTGGTTGCCCCTCGATTGGTGGTTTGGTGGAGAGCGATTCGAGTTATTAGTCGTAGGGGCGAATTAATTCGCCCCTACAGCCCTGCGGGGAACATCGGTCAGTCCTTGAGCTGCAATGCACCGGAAGGGCAGCTTGCGACCGTCGCCCTGATCTCGTCATCACTGGCAGCGGCCGGATGGATTTCGAGCCCGGTTTCACCGACCTTGAAGACCGCCGGTAGGCCCTTGACGCAGTTGCCGGCGTGGATGCAGACCTTCTCGTTCCAGGTAACCTCGGACATGCGATGAACCTCACCTTGATTGACGATTTGTTGCGGGATGGTGGTGCCGAAAGGCCCAATGCGGTTGGGCTTCTGGTCAGACGTGGACGATGTCACTCTTCATCGAATAGAGGATGCAGAGGACTTCGTCCTTCTCCCGTTGTCCGACGTTGTTCTTGGTCATCGCGTCGAGCACATCGTCGATGACGGAGACGAACTCTTCCGGGCTGATGTTCATGCCACGGTGTGCGGCCAACATGTCCTTACCCGTGTAGCTCTGCGGGCCGCCGGTCCCTGCACAAAACATCTCGCGCACAAGACGTTTGACGTTCTCGGCATCACTGTCAGCATAACGCTGCTTGATCGCCTGGTTACTGACATGATTCGCCCAGATGTCCTCCGTGATGCCGGCGATACCGTCATAACCGCCCAAACGCTCGTACAGGTTCGAATCGCCGTCGCTCATCGTGGTGTCTCTCAGTGCTTCGTTAATTGTGGAAATCCGCTTCAGCGTGCATCCAGCCTAAACAAAGGCCCTCCGTTCGCCTATACGTGGTTCCACGTGCGACGACCGCAGACAGCAGATGACTTTGGTTGGAGTCTGAATCAGACGACTGGCCGCAACGACGATCCAGACCGGCGGGGCCAAGCGCATGGGACGGGGCAAACTACGAACGCCGTCAAACTAAGGAATCAGGGCTGGCGAACGTCCTCTTCGCTCAGCATGGCGATCCGCACGACATCCGACGGAGATCGGGCGTCGAGTTTCTCCATCACCTTGGCGCGGTGCAGTTCGACGGTGCGGAAGCTGATGGCGAGTTCCCGCGCGATCTCCTTGTTGCGCAGCCCGGCGACGATGCCCTGCATCACCTCCCGCTCGCGGGGGGTAAGTAGGGCTACCCGTTGGCGCGCGAGTTGACGCCCCTGGGCGGTCTGGCGGCGCGCGGTTTCGCCACTGAGACAACTGCGGATGCGCACCAGCAGGTCGTCGACATCGAGCGGCTTCTCGACGAAATCCAACGCGCCGCCCTTCATCGCCTGCACCGCGGTCGGCACGTCGCCGTGACCGGTGATTACGATGACCGGCAGCTGAATCCCGCGCCGCAGGATCTCGCGCTGTACTTCGAGCCCGCTGGTATCGGGCATGCAGATATCGAGCAGCAGACAACCGCTCAGCGTCTCCGGGTTGACGCCTTCGATGGCGGCGAGGAAGGCGGCGCCGCCGTCGAAGGCCTCGGCTTCGAGCCCCTCGGAACGGGCCAGCAAGCTCAAGGCGCGGCGCACGGGTTCATCATCGTCGACGATATAGAGTTTCATAAGGCATCGACGCGGCGCGCCGTTGGCAATGTGAACCTGAACAGAGCGCCGCCGCCCGGACTTTGATCGGCTTCGATCGTGCCGCCGTGCGCCTCGACAATGGAGCGGGTAATGGCAAGCCCCATGCCCATGCCATCGGTCTTGGTCGTGAAGAAGGGCTTGAACAGGTCAGGCAGGCATTCTTCGGTAAAACCCGGACCGTTGTCGGCCACCGTGATCCGTATCACAGCATCGCCGAGTAACGCCGACGACAGACGCAGGCGCCGCTCCGCGGCCGGAAGCGATTCCATCGCGTCGACGGCGTTGCGCACCAGGTTGAGCAGTACCTGTTCGACGAGAATCCGATCCGCGCTCACCTGCGGCAGGTCCTCGGCCAGATTGAGCTCGACCGTCATACCCCGGTGCCGCGACTCTACGTTCGCCAGTCTGAGGACGATGCGGATGGTATCGTTCAGGTCGACCGCGTCGAACTGAAGCTCTGACTTGCGGACGAAGTCGCGCAGGCGAATGACGATGTCGCGGGCACGTTTGGCCTGGCCGGAGATCTCGCGCAGCGTGTCGCACGTCTCATCGATGCTGGCGGCATCGGCCTCGAACAGCTTAACCAGCGCACTACTCAATGCATTGATGGCAGTGAGGGGTTGTGACAACTCGTGGGCAATCTGGCTGCTCATCTGACCGATGGTCGTCACACGCGAGACGTGCGCGAGTTCCAGCAGGCGTTGGCGCTCCGACTGCTCGACGCGCTTACTCTCAGTGATGTCGGTGAATACCCCAAGGCACCCGGTGAAGTCGCCGGACTCGTCGAAGAAGTGCCGCGGCGACGCCAGCGTGTGCAGGATCTGACCGTCGCCGCCGACCCAGGCCGCCTCGAATCGGCTGGACCCGCAGCTGCCGCGGACGGCCATGCGCTCTTGCAGCAGCCGCGTGTCTTTCGGATGCACCAGTTCGTTTAGCGCTCGACCCACCAAGGCCTCCGGATCCAAGCCGAACATGTCGCAGAAGGCCTGGTTGACGAACGTGATGCGATACTCGGCATCGGTCATCGCCAGCCCCTCGTTCATCGTCTGCACCAACTCGCGGTAGCGGCGCTCGCTCTCCCGCAGTGCGGCTTCCGCCGTCTGACGCCGTTGCTCGGCCAGGACGCGGTCGGTGACGTCTTGCAGAATCAACGTGGAGCCGAGCTGCCCGGTGCGGTCCACCAGCGACGAGGCGATCACCTCGACATGCCGCTGCCGATCGGCGCCGGCATCGATCTCGAGGACCTCCGGTGTCTGCTTGCGCATAGGCGCGACACAGCGGCCGATGATGTTACGCAGATGGCCGTGTTCCGCTACCGGCAGGAAACGCGTAAAGGGGACGCCAAGCGCCTCCCTTTCGCTCACCGCGAGCACCTGACAGGCGTAGCGATTGACGCTCAGAATCATGCCGCGGACGTCGATATTGAGAACGCCGATCGGCGCGCGGTCTAGCAGTCGCTCGACGAAATGGGTCACCTGCGGCGGGTTTGTCGGCGTTCGGCCCAGATGCCGTTGGGCCTCGGCCACGGACCCCCGGAATTGCCGACGCTTCGATGCGCGCTCAACCGCTCGGTTCAAGGCCGCGGGCAGTTCTCCCAAGTCGTCACTCGACCAGGGTTTGACATCGCTGCCGATGAACGGCGCGAAACGCAACGTCTGTTCGAGTTGCTCCCGGCTAGCGCGCTCAGACAAGATCAGCACGGGCATGTCGGCACCGAGGCTGCGCGCGTGCTGGACGACGCGCACGGGTTGCGCGATGCCGACCCCGATCACAAGGGCACAGGGCGCCGGGCATCCTTGCTCCAGCGCTGAATAAAGTTGGTCCGCGTCATCCAGCCTGCGCACTTCAATCCCGGACGGTAGTGCCTCCGTGATCAGGCCATCCACCGCATCGCCGACCTGTAACAACGCCACATCGCCGGTAGCGACCACGGCGGGTTGGTTGACGACGGACAACATGGAACTCAGTTGCCGAGGATCGGCTTGCCGAGGAGCGCGCGTCCAGTCCATAGTCGCAACACATCCGTGGTAGGCGCCATCACATGGGCCGCACGCGCGTCGCGCAGCAAGCGGTGCAGTTTGGAGCCACCACGATAGCCAATCCCTCCGCACAAGGTCATGACCTCGTTGACGATGCTGACCGCGCAGTCGGCGACTTCGGCCTTGGCGGTGAACACCGCCGGCAATGCGTCCGGATCGCCGCCGTCGAAACTAGAGGCCGCGTGGTAGCACAGACGGCGGGTGCGCTCGAGCATGCCCCAGAGACAGCCGAGACGATGCTGAGCGATGGGCATCTCGCTCAGACTGGCACCGGTGTCGGCGTAGTCCCGCCTGAGGAGATGATTTCTGGCCTCTTCCAGGGCCGCGCCGGCAATACCCAGGTAGGTGCCTGTCATCGCCATCAGAAAGATCGGGCAAACGACGTTGAAGACGTACCAGATCTGGTCGCCTTCTTCGCCGAGCAAGTCGGTCTTGGGTACCACCAGGTCCTTGATTTCCAAGCTCAGCGACGAGTTGCCGCGCATGCCGAGTCCGGTCCAGGCCGGCCCCCAGCGCAGCCCCTCCGCGTTGCCCGGAATGACGACGCAGGAGAACTGACCCAATGGGCCGTCCGGATCGGCCGCCACCGTTGACACCACGTAGGAATCGGCGTGTCCGCCATTGGTGACAAAGGTCTTTGCTCCATTGACCCGGTAAAGATCTGGCGAGATGGCGTCCAGGCGCGTGCGCGGTATGTAGAACTGCGACCCGGTACCCGACTCGCTGAGGGACAGCGTGGTCAGGTGCCGGCCTTCGATGATCGGCTGCAGATAGCGGGCCTGCTGATCCGGCGTCGCCTTGGCAGACAGTACCGCCGAGCCGACAAGATGCATGCCGAAGCACATCGCCGTCGACGCGCACTCCTGGCCCAGGATCTCGCAGGTCTGCGCCACGGCGAAAGAGCCATGCCCTAGCCCGCCGAATTCGCGCGGGACCGTCATGCCCGCCAGGCCGGCCTGTTGCAGGGCTCGGATGCCCTGTTCCGGCCAGAGCACCAGCTGATCGACGTCGGCGGCCCGATCGGCGACCAGGGTCTTGGCAATTTCTTGGACCGTCTCGAGAACGGCCTCCAAGTCAAAGGGGTAGGCGCCGCTATCGGGTACTGTCATGATCTGCAAGGTCAATCGTATTTCAGATATTTGAAGCGTTGATCATCCGGCGTCCCCTCCAGCGCACTGTCCGCGCCAGGGCGCCACTGAACCACCTCCTCGATCTTGCGCGCCAACTCGAAATCCTTGTCCGTCACGCCCTTGGCCGAATGCGTCGTCAGCTTGACGATGACGAAAGCATAGGACAGGGTGAGGTCTGGGTGGTGCCAGGCCGCCTCCGCCAGGTGCCCAACGGTATTCACCACCATCAAGGTGCTCTTCCAACCGCTGGTCTTGTACTTGCGCCGAATCCAGCCGTTCTCCAGGTACCAATGGGGCAATTCAGTCGCGAGACGCTCGGTAATCTCCGCCTCCGAATAGACCTTTTCTTGTGTCGCCATTTTGGGTAACTCCTCGTTACACTGACCGAGAGGCATGGGAAGCCTCTCTTAGTCCAAGCTCGATCCCGGAAAGCGGGACAGGGCGGAGAACTGAGGGCCGAAAATGCGCAATCGTGTCATAAAGCGGCCCTCGGCCTGTGGCGCTCGGCGTCAATTCCTCGCCAGTCGTCCCTAGGCCCTAGCCACTCTAAAATCAATACTCCAAACGATTCTCATGCGCCCAGTTGGGATCGGCACCGGTGATATCACCCACCGGCGCGGCGAACGCATCACTGACCAGGGTGTCGACGTTGCTGCCGGTCAAGGATCGTAGAAAGGCGACCAGGTCGTCGACCTCCCGATCGCTGAGACCCAGCGGACGCAGACGCGGATCGAGCAGTGGATTCGGCACGCCGCCGCGGTCGTAAAAGCGCACCACGTCCTCCAAGGTCCCAAGCGAGCCGTCGTGCATGTAGGGCGCGCTCAGCGCCACGTTGCGCAGACTCGGGGTGCGATACTTCCAGCGGTCGTTCGGGTCTTGGGTGATCTCGTATAGACCGAGGTCCGCCGGCGGCGGCTCGCCGACGTCTTCGATGATGTCCCAGTCCACGTCGACGAAGACGCCGGGGGCGAGGGTAACCCGCTTCTTTGGCGCGCGAATACCCATGGAGTTGTGATAGCCCAGGCCGGTGTTGTGCAATTGCTGATCGGTGAACAGGGCCTGCTCCTGGCCGACGCTGTGGCAACTCACACAGCCAGCCTTACCGGCGAACAGCGCATAGCCGCGCTTGGCGGATGCATCCAGCGCGGTCTCGTCGCCGCCGAAGTGCCAACGATCGAAGGGCGAATTGCCCGACACGAGCGTGCGTTGATAGGCTGCCAAGGCCTGGCCGAGCGTTTCCATCCCCGGGCCGCGGCCATCGAAGACTGCCTCGAAGCGTCCGGCGTAGTCGGGCATCTGGCGCAACTTTCTCAGCACCGCGCCCACCGACGGGTTGGCCATCTCGTTGCGCGCCAGCAGCGGGCCCCAGACCTGCTGCTCCAGCGCGTCCTCGCGGCCATCGTGGAACAGTCGGCGCAGATAGGCCACGTTGTAAAGGCTAGGAGTGTTGCGACGCACGCTGCGGCCTTCGAAACCCACCGCGGTCGCCATTTCATTGCTGGTAAAGCCCTGCTCCGGTATGTGGCACATGGCGCAGGAAAAGGTGTCGTTCAGCGACAGGCGTCGGTCGAAGAAGAGCTTACGCCCGAGTTCGACACGCTCAGGCGTGAGCGCGTTCTCCGCCGGCACCGGCAGGGGCGGCAGTCCGAGTTGCGGCGTCGTGGCGAGGGCGACCAGGTCCGCGGGCTCGCCGCTGCGCGCCGTGACCGATCGGCTACGGGTACGGTAGGCGCCGCTGTCGTAGCCACCCTTGTAGTCACCGGCGCTCGATAAGGCCGGCTGCTCAGTGACTTGAGCCACGGCTGTATCGGCGGCAGGAAATTCCGCCAACGCAGTCTTGGCGTCGTTGACGATCAACTCCGGATACAGGAACGACACGCTGTAGATGTTGCGGATCTGCTTGGCGGGGTCGATTAGGAACACCCGCAGGATGTGCGACAGGCTCGGCCGCGGCTCGCCCTGTTCGTCCAGGTCGCGGATGATGGTCTGCCCGTAGGCGTCGAGAATCGGCGCGAGTTCCTGCTCCGACGCCGTCGTCAGGAATTTCCAGTTGTCGCTGCCGAGGCCCTTGCCATAGAGCGACATGACCTCCGGGGTGTCGTAAACCGGATCGAAGCTCAGGCTGATCATCTGAAACCGCTCGCGCAGCGCCGGGTCGTCGGCGATCTGTCGCTGTACTTGATACATCACCGCGGTGGCCAGCGGACAGCCGTTGACATCGCTGCAACTGCTGTAGATGAAGCTCAACAGCACCGCCTTGCCGTCGAACAGATCGTGCAGGCGCTGAGCACTGCCATCGGCCGTGAGCACGGCGCCGTCGGCCGCCTCGCCGAGGGGCGGGAGCCGATAACTGCCGACCGCCGGGGGCTCGTACTCTGAGCCGGTGTAGAAGGGCGCCAGAATTTCGGTCTCGCCCGTGGCGCCCTCGACCGACGCGTTGAGCGCAAGCGTCATTGCGATGCCTCGCATGGCCAGCCGTTTGTCAAAACCTTGCATTGCGATCAAACCGTGAAACAAACAGGACTCCGGGCCGACGGCTAAATTTTTAGAAAGTGAGCTGACCGTCAAGCGCGTGGGAGCGATTTGCAATCGCGATGGCTACGACAGCGGATTTCTGCGCGGCCCAATCGCGGCTGCAAGCCGCTCCCACAAGCACGTGGGAGCGATTTGCAATCGCGATGGCTACGACAGCAGACTCTGCACAGCCCGATCGCGGCTGCAAGCCGCTCTCACACGTCCGTGGGAGCGATTTGCAATCGCGATGGCTACGACAGCGGATCTCTGCGCAGTCCGATCGCGGCTGCACGCCGCTCCCACAAGAAAAGTCCGGCATCCGTGCCGGCTTGTTGTTGCGCCTAGCGGAACGGCGCGATCAGTCGACCGTGGTCGCGTAGCGCGTCTCCGGGCGCTTCATGCCATAGAGGGCATAGGCGCCAAAGCGCATCTGGTGCGCACGACCGAGCTTCTGCTCGTAGAAGTCGATGGCAAACTGCTCGGTCAGCTTCTCGCCGTCGAAGTTGTACGCCTTGAAATACTGCTCGTCGTCCTCGCCCTTCTTGTCCCAGTTACCGAGCAGCGACGAGGTGTAGTAGACGCGTTCGCCGCTCCAGGCCGACGAGGCCATGTTGACCTGTGCGCCGATCTGCTTCTCGTAGACCTGCTTCGGGTTGAAGGGGTCAGAGATGTCGAACAGACGGGTCTTGCCGTCCATAAAGGTGTTCACCCACAGATGCTTGTCGTTGGAGCTGATGGAGATGTCCACCGGCAGCGGTATCTGCGACGGATCACCGATGTCCGCCACGGCCTTAGCCTGCCACTCGCCCTGCTCGTCTTCATAGATGAGCCAGATCTTGGAGGTCAGCGCGGTGGTGGTAAAGGCGTAGTTGTGATCGGAACCCCAGGCAAAACGGACTTCCAAAGGTGCACCGGGCACGTCGAGTACCTTGATGGGCTTGCGCGTGTGCAGGTCCCAGACGACGACCGTGTTGCCGAAGCGCTTCATGGCCTCTTCGTCCTGCAACATCTTGCCGAAGTCCATCATGTAGTTGGACCAGCCGGTAAACGACGAGGTCAGCATAACATTGCGCCGCGGCAGCGCCCGTATGTCGTAGCCGTAGCCGTCAGCGAACTGCCCGGACTTCTCGGCGCCGCGCAGATCATCGTCGGTGGGCATCCAATAGGTCTCGATATACTCGCCGTCGTTGGTGTATTCCACCAACGCCGTCCGCCCGCCGTTGTCCTTATTATTCGACAACCCGGTGATCATCATGCGTCCCGGCAGCGCGTAGGTCGTATGCGGCCCGACCACGCCGCCGCTCTTGGCGGTGAAATCGGTAATGACCTTGTGAAGCGTCGGCTTCGCCGGGTCGCTGTGTACGTCGAAGATGAACACCTTGTTCGTGTCCAGGCCGCCGGCCCACAGGTAGTTACGGTCGTCGGTCAGACCCGAGTGATGGGCCTCGTTGCGGCCGCCGACGGAAAGGCTGTGAATGACCTGGCCGTAGGTCTCGGAGCTTGGATTGACATCGATGGTCACGAGCTTGTCCTGTCCGTCACCAACACCCTCAACACCCAGGGTCCAGACGTAGACGAAGTCTTCTTGGCCGACGATCTTCGCCATGTAGGGCGACATGCAGGTCTCGTCGGCGAGCGTGTTCGCGGGCAGCATCGCGCCGGCCGCCAGGGTAGCGCCTGCCAGCGCGAGAGCGGGCGCACAACCGCGCCAGAGTTGGTCGAGTTTGAACAGGTTCGTCATGGAATCTCCCCTAGGTCAGTGGTGGTGGTGAAATCGCTCGCGCCGGGCTAACGGTGAACGCGTGATTCCCTACGAGGCTAAAGAAACGCTCTGCATTCGCCAATACGTGGTTCCACCTGCGGCGGATTCGGGAGGGCGTCTCGCTGGCAACCCCAGCAGCCGACAACGTCGCGACTCCGCGATTGCTTGGCCGCTCTGCGGTGCCGAACGCAGGGTGCTTCCAGCAGAACCCAGACGACAAAATACCCAAGAGGTCGGGTATCGGACTGCTCCGATTGCCCACGCAAGTAATGCAAGTGGTTCAAGCAACGGCGATGCCAATTCACCGCGGGGCACAGAAGCGAATCTGCTCAAGGCAACAGTGAGCGTTTGCTTTCAGCTGCAGTGCCGCAACCGCCAGCGCCTGGTTAACAGACTGTCACGGCACAGCGACAACGGCGCCGCCAGCAATGGCTGAATTCACCGACACGCGTTCAGGCCCATCACGCGATCATCGCGCTCCCAGACAACTTTGCGGCGATGACGCGCTCGGCCTCTAGCGCGGACGAAGACCTGGAACGCCCCATGCTTCTCCTGCTGATTAAATTCGCGGGCAGGATCATCAAGGCATGCAAGACGTTTTTCGAACCGGACAGCGACATGGGGTCAAACTGGGCCCGAGGCTGGCAGCCAGACTGGGCGCCAGACTGGCAGTGGGCCTGAGAATGGATCTGGTGCTGGGCCTCGCGCTTGCCTGGCTCTCGACAATGAGCCTGGCGGCACCGGCGGGCGGGGATTTCGAGCTGACCGACCAGAACGGCGAGCCCTGGTCGACGCAATCGGTGAGGGGGCAGATCGTGCTGCTGTCGTTCGGCTATACCTTCTGTCCGGATATCTGTCCGACGACGCTGGCCACCATCAACGCCGCCATGAAGCAACTCGGCGCTGACGCGGCCCGGGTGCAACCGGTGTTCATCTCACTCGACCCGGAGCGCGACACGCCCGAGCGTCTGAGCGAGTACGTGACCTGGTTCAATCCGCGGCTGATCGGGCTCACTGGTAGCCCCGAAACCCTGCGACAGATCGCCGATCACTACCGGGTACGCTACGCCCGCGTCCAGACCGCCGACGCCGACTACTACACCCTCGACCATAGCGCGAGCCTTTATCTGCTCGACCGTAACGGAGAACTCGCGCGCATGTTGCCCCATGGTCTGCCCACCGACGCGCTGGTCGATGCCATCGAGGATCTGCTGCAGGAAGGGAGCCTTCCGTCCTCTGATTAGCGCGGACCAGATGCTTGCAGGATCGTTTGGGATCGACGGCCTCGGATCCTAGTCGCGAACGCATGCGCTCGCTTGTGCATAGGTAAAGCTAGGATCGGCCACCTTCGCGTCGGTTTTCGGCCTTTAACAACGCGCTAGGCGTCGTCTTGCGAAAAATGCATAGCGAGACGCTCCGCTGTTGGGGTAACTTCGGCGCCATTCGAGCTGCGGTAGTCGATCTCGCTGCCAACTCTTGCGGAACAGGCAATGGGCGTCTAAACAAAGTTAGTGCGCCACTCAATAGAACCCTGACCAGCTCCGGGAAGCGCGGGTCAACGCCGTCCCCGATTCGAGCGTTGCCGGTGACGGTGGTCTGCCGGTGGACCAAGCATCATACCGATACCATTCTTTGCCGCCGCGGAGGAAAACCATGCATGCACTCAAACGATTGCTGACGGGGTCGCTTGTCGCGATCCTGATAGTGTCGTCGGCATCCAGCTGCCTTGCCGAGGATGTTGCGGCGGCGGCTGCCGATCCGTTTCCGCCCGAGCAGATCGAGCAGTTGGTAGCGCCCATCGCGCTCTACCCGGACGCGCTGATCGCCCAGTTGCTGATGGCCAGCACCTATCCGTTGGACGTTGTGCAGGCCAATCGCTGGGTCATGGACAACACAGAGGTTGAGGGCGAAGCGCTGCAAACGGCGGTCGATGCCGAGGAATGGGACGAGAGCATCAAGTCGCTGGTCTTCTTTCCCAGCGTGCTCGGCTTCATGAACGACAATCTCGACTGGACCCAGGACCTGGGCGATGCCGTGCTGGCACAGCAGGGCGATGTCACCGATGCCATCCAGCGGCTGCGCGATCAGGCGGACGCGGCCGGTGCGCTGACCAGCAACGAGCAGCAGCGGGTGGAAAAGGCCGGCGACACCATCGTCATCCAGCCGGCGCAGCCGGAGGTGGTCTATGTGCCGACCTACGATCCGGTGACGACGTTCGGCGCCAGCAGTCCCCCGGCAACACAGTATTACCCCGACACCTATGCCGACGCGGTCAGCCGCTACGAGGAGGGCTACGCGGCCGGCCTGTCCGCGGGCACGGTGACGCCGGCAACCAGCCAGACCACAACCACCAGCGACTCCGGCAGCGGCCTGATCAATTTCGGCATCGGCGCGGTCGCCGGTGGTCTGCTCACCGCGGCCATCCTGTGGGACGACGACGATGATCGCATCTACTACGGCGGTCGCGGTTACTACGGCGCGCCGAGCTACTGGGCACAGCCGAACTACTGGAACAACAACGGCTGGCGCCAACCCAACAACATCAGCGTCGATCGCAACGTCAACCTCGAAAGCGGCGCCGTGAACATCAACAAGGGCCTGGTGGGCAACGAGATCAACCGCACCAACGTCAAGGCCTGGCAGCACAACCCTGAGCGCCGCGGCGGCGTGCGCTATCGGGATGCGTCCACCGAGCAGCGCTTCACGGCCCGGCGCAAGGAGACCACGATTGATCGCGACACGGCCCGCGGGCGACTGCGCGACGGCGATCGCAAGCTCAAGGCGCCGGACCTGAGCCAGGTCAAGCGCGAGGGGGCTGCCAGCGGCGGCTTGGCGCAGCTCAACGAACGACGCGGGGATGGCACGCTGGGCGACCTAAGAGACAAGCGACCGGCCGCCGCTGACGCCAGGGCGCAGCTTCAGGCTAAGGCACCGGCGGCAAAGGCTAAAATTCAGAACAGAGCGCCCGCGGTCAAGGCGAAGGCCCCAGCGGCAAAAGCGAAGGTTCAGGCGAAGGCCCCAGCGGCGAAGGCCAAGGTTAGGGCCAAGCCCAAGGTCGCCGCCGCGGCCAAGAAGCGGCCGGTCAATACGGCGGCCAAGCGCCCTGCAGTCAAGCAGATAAAGCGACCGACAAGCTCGGCATCCAAGCCCAAGATCGCCGCGAAGGCAAAGGCCAGGAAACCAGCCAAGAGCAGCGCCTTCAAGGCCAAGTCCAAGCCCAATGTTGCGCGCAAGGCAAGCGCGCGCGGTGGCGCCAGCCGTGCCAAATCGGGTGCCAGATCGGGCAAAGGCAAGGTCCGTCGGCGCGGGTGATCCGGCTCACTGGACGCCAACGCCCCTAAGCCCGAATTTGACGAGCGCCCGAATTCGAGGAGCGCCCGAATTCCCACTGATTGCCGCCGCAAGCGAGAAACGCGACCCATGCACAAACTCATGTTTCTATTGGCCACATTGAGCGCCGGCGTCCTGCCGGGCGCATGGGCCGCGACCGATCCGGTTAAATCCGCCCCGATTGAATCTGCCTCGACCGAGGACGCCGCTGTGGCGGAGGCGCCGGGGTTGGCAACCGAGCCCGCCGAAACCGACGAGTCCACGGCCGCGCCGATGCACTTCGAGACACCCGACGCCGCCGCGATGGAGCTGATCGATGCCGCCGCGGCCGACGGCGGCGATGCCCTGTTCGACGTGCTCGGTGCGGACCTCGATGCCTTGGTCTCCGGCGACCCGGTCGCCGACGCGCAGGACCGTCAAGACTTCGTCGAGTTGGCGCGCGAGTCGGCCTCGATCGAAGACGAGACCGACGACAGCGCGATCCTCGTCATCGGCCCCAACGACTGGCCCTTCCCGATCCCGCTGGCGCGCGATGCCGACGGCTGGTATTTCGACACCGAGGCCGGGATCGAGGAACTGCTGGATCGACGCATTGGGTTGAACGAACTCACGGCCATCGCCACCGCCCGCGCCTTCGTCGATGCGCAGATGGAGTATCTGGCGGCGGATCCGGACGGCGACGGCACGCCCGCCTACGCCGACCGCTTCTGGAGCAGCGAAGGCAAACGCGACGGTCTGTATTGGCCGAGCACCGACGGCGAGCCGGAGAGCCCGATGGGGCCGCTGGTGGCGGACGCGGTCAACGAGGGCTACGGGATGCGCGCCGAGGGCGAAGGCCCACGACCCTATCACGGATACTTTTTCAAGATCCTCAAGGCGCAGGGTCCGAATGCCCCCGGCGGCGCAAGCGACTATGTCGAAGACGGTCGCCTGACGGGCGGCTTCGCGCTGCTCGCCTGGCCCGCCAGCTATGACAACTCCGGCATCATGAGCTTCCAGGTGAACCAGCGCGGCATCGTCTACCAGGCCGATCTGGGCGAGGAGACCGCGGAAAAGGCCGCCGCGATCGATGCCTACAACCTAGGCGAAGACTGGGAACCCGTGGTCGATTGACCACGCCCGGCGGGCTGTGACAAACGGCTGCCTCGAAGGCGTATTCAAAGGCTCAGAGGCTCGCCGCGTCGAAGGTATTGCAGCTCTGCACATCGCCGCTGGCGAGCCCGGTGCGGAACCAGCGCGCGCGCTGCTCGGAGCTGCCGTGGGTGAAGCTGTCCGGCATCACGAAGCCGCTGGAGCGCCGCTGCATGCGGTCGTCGCCGATCTGAGCGGCGGCGTTCATGGCCTCCTCGATATCGCCCTGCTCCAGGATGTTGCGCTCATCGTGGGCGTGGTGCGCCCAAACGCCCGCCAGGCAGTCCGCCTGTAACTCCAGCATCACCGACAGGCGATTGGACTCGCGCTTGCCGGCGGCGCGTTGGGCCTGGGTCACCTGGCTCGAGATGCCGAGCAGGTTCTGCACGTGATGGCCGACCTCGTGGGCGATGACATAGGCCTGGGCAAAGTCCCCCGGGGCGCGGTATTTGTTCTGCAGCTCGTCGTAGAAGGACAGGTCGATGTAGACCTTCTGATCGGCAGGGCAATAGAAGGGTCCGACCGCGGAGTCCGTGAGCCCGCAGGCGGAGCGGACGTAGTCGGTGAACAACACCAGTTTCGGCTCGCGATAGTCAGCGCCGCCCTGGCGGAAGATCGTATTCCAGGTGTCCTCGGTGTCCGCCAGCACCACGGAGACGAACTGGGCCAGTTCGTCTTGGCGTCCACTAGCTAGACCCGGTGATTGGCCCGGGAGCTGCGGCGGCGGCATGCCCTGATCCGATTGCGGCGCCAGTTGGCCAGTCAGCCCAATCAACACGCTCGGGTCGACGCCAAAAATCAGGCCCAGCACGACCACCACGACGAGACCGAGCCCACCGCTCGCCACCGTGCGCCGGCGCATCGGCATGCGACGACCGCCGATGCCGCCTGTCGGCATCTGCCCGCCACTGCCCCCGCCGCGGCGGTCTTCGACGTTAGAACTGCGTCGTCCCGTTTTCCAGCGCATGTTGCCCCCAAATCCCCAATTGGGTGTAGATTTCAATGGCCCCGAATCATAGCATCGGATGCGCGCTTCGCTACGTTGATTCAATAACGGCAAGACCAGCCACCGTGAAAAGTATCCTCTGCTACGGCGATTCGAACACCTGGGGAATGACCCCCATGGCGACCGTCACCAGTGCCACCCGACACCTTCCGAACGACCGATGGCCGTCCGTGCTGCGCGACAAGCTCGGCCCGGATTTCTGCGTAATCGCGGAAGGCCTGAACGGATGCACGACGGTGTTCGATGATCCCATCGACGGTGCGCACAAGAATGGCCGCACCTACCTGTTAGCCTGTCTGGAGAGTCATGCGCCGCTGGATCTGGTGATCATCATGCTCGGCACCAATGACTTGAAATCCAGATTCGGGCTTGGGGCGCATGACATCGCGGCCGGTGCCGGGCAGCTCGTCAAACTGGTCTCCGCCGACCTGCGCGGGCAGAACGGCATCAGGCCGCAGGTGCTGCTGGTGTGCCCCTGCCCGATCGGGCCGCTGAAGCTGTTCTCGGATATGTTTGCCGGCGGTGTCGAGAAATCTCAGCGCCTGCATGTCTTTTACACCCAGATCGCGGCGCTGCTCGGCTGCCATCTGCTCAACGCTGGCACTTATGTTTGCTGCAGCCCTGTCGATGGTGTGCATCTCGATGCGGAACAGCAGCATGCGCTGGGGCTGGCGATCGCTGACACCGTGCAGGAGATCTTTGCATGATGCATCCCGCCGGTTGGGTGCGAGGTGGTTTCGGTCATTCGACCCGGTGCAAGTCTCTGCGCGCGCTGGTGACTGGCATGTTGATGCTCGTTGCGCTCTGCGCAGAGGCCTCCGCGCAGACTCAGCACAACCGAGACGTCTTGTATCAGGTATCGACGCTAGACGCCCTGCTGAACGGCATCCTCGACAGCGTGGCGACCGTGGAAGACGTGCTGGACCGCGGCGGCTTCGGACTTGGAACCTTTGATGCCGCGGATGGAGAGATGATGGTGCTCGATGGCATCGTCTATCAGGCGACTGTCGATGGTTCAATCAACGTCATGCCGCCGTCTGCCGGCACTCCGTTCATGGCGGTCACGCATTTTGTGCCCGATCGCATGCTCGATGCGCCAGGGTTGGAGGACTTCTCGGCGTTCTCGCAATGGCTCGAAGGTCAACTGCCGAGCAGGAACATTGCCTATGCCGTGCGGGTGGATGGTCGCTTTGCGAACATCAGGTATCGCAGTGTCGCGCGCCAGCAGAGACCCTACCCGCCACTGGTGGAAGTGACGCGACAGCAAGCCGTTTTCGAACGCAAAGAGGTCGAAGGCACACTGATGGGGTTCTGGTGCCCCGCCTTCATGAATGGCGTCAACGTGGCTGGCCTGCATCTGCACTTTCTGTCCGCGGACCGCGGCGACGGCGGGCATGTGCTGGACCTATCGCTGAAGCAGGCGAAGGTCGGCATCGATGATACCAATGGCTGGGACGTGCAGTTGCCCATGGTCCCGGCGTACCTGAATGCCGATCTCGGCAGCAATAACGGCAGCGATTTGAAGCGTGCGGAGCAGGGAGGCACTGTTCCCGATGCATCGGCGCACTGATAGGCCCGCTGAAGGCACGGTCATGTTCACTGCCTACCTCGTGAACATCGCCTTCGGAATCCACCTGCCGCTCGCGCTCACGGGAGGAGCAATCTGCCTGGCGGCGGTGCTGATGCTCTGGCTCGGTCGCTATCGACTGCTCGACGCGTCGATGACGGTGGTCATGGCGCTGCTGGCCGTCTCGACGCTTGTCGCCGCCGTTGCCACGCTGCCGAACGCGGATTACACGACGTTCGATCTCCTGCCGTCCCAGCAAACCGATGTGGTCTAGTAGGCGCTCATCCGAGCGACATCGCTGATAAACACGATCATGTCCATCTCCGCGCCGCAGTTGGGACAGCTGAACTAGCCAAGTATTCGAACAGCCGCGCTAGCAGCATAGCCCAGTGGGAGAGAGCCGGGGATTGGGCGTTCAAGGTCGGCGCAGCAGGTCGTGAGGGGACTTCGGCGGGTGCGCTCGGCTCGTCAGCCACGACACGCCGATGGGCGGTGGCAGCCTCACGCACGGGCGAGTTCGGAGCCAACGCGCAATGGCAGCGTTAGCGGTGGCGGCGACGGCCTCTGGTGTCAGTTCAGCGGCGGGGCGAAAGCGCACGGTTTCCGGGACATCACCGGCATCCTCGGCCGGCTCGAAGGCCCAGCCGCCCGAATCAGTCGGCGGATCAGCCGGGTGGTGACGTCGTCATCAAGCGCGAGCCGATCAGCAGCCTAGGCTAACGCCTGATTCGAGTTTCGGCATCCGACCGAGGCGCCTGGTCACGCAGACAGATGCCTTGCGTCAGGAAAGGAGCCGCAAAGACGCCGGTCCGGAGATCCGCGCAACAACGGTCCTCCGGCACGCAACGCGGCCGGGACGTGGCACACCAACCGAATGCTTCCCCACCCTGTCAGAAGCCCGTGGTCCCGCAGGGAATCGGCACGCCATGAGCACGGTCGATGGCGCGCGCGCAATCGGCCACCGGGTCAGCGCGGTTGCGGATACACGCGCATCCAGTCGTAATCGATGATCTGCTGGAGCGCCGCTTGCGCCGCGTCGCCGAGCTTCGCGGGCGCCGCCACCAGCAGCCCCTTGGTGCACAGGGTCTCGACGCTGACGTTGCCCGCGGCACTGCCGCGCACTAGAGGCAGATCCATCTGTTGATACACCGGCGTACCGTCGGCGAACTCCAGCTCCAGGCGCTTGTCCGCGATGGGGATGATCCGAAAGCGATCGGGCTGCTCCAGCGCCGCCTGAAGCTCCGGGCCACGGAACTTGGCCCGATGCACGCTGAACACGACGTCGACCGCGCCACCCGCCTCCGCACTCAACGCATCGATGGCCGCGTCCGCGTCCAGGTACACCGGCTGATCGCCCGCCAGTTCCGGAATCAAACCAGCCATGATTGCGTGCGTGACGGCCACGCCGCTGTCCGGCGCCGGCAACGCCACCTTCGGCGACTCGGCTTCCTGCCAGGCGCGAAAGCTGTCGATGGCACCGTCCGCCCGCGCAATGGCAAAGACGCACTCGAGCCCGATGGACTCCAACACCTTTACCGCGACACCAAAACCGGGGTGATCGGCCATGAACTGATGCAACACATCGGACTGCGTCAACGCCACGTTCACCGGGTCCCCCGCATCGGCAAGCCGGGTCAGGTTCTCCAGCGAGCCGTCGGTTGCCACCACCTCAACGGCCAGCCCGCGCTCGCGCCCCACCTCCCGCAGCCGCTCGCCCATCCCATAGTAGGCTCGCCCGGGCGATCCCGTGGCGATGGTCAGCCCCACATCCGCGGCTCGCATCGGCGTATGCGGCAGCCAGCATACGAGGGCCAGCAGCGCTGCCGCGGCGGCCCGCCGGACAAGCGATCGCGGTGGTTGGTTCGTCGTGTCGGTGTTCATCCTGTCTGCTCCCGTCGGGCGGCGAGAAGCGGCCGCGCCCTGTTTATGATATCGGCGGAAGACAGCCCGCGCCGAGAAACGTCGTCCGCGCCGCCTGTTTTCCAAGTCGGTGCCTACTGTCGTGTTTAGCGCCGACGCCCTGAACAGGTGCCGCGCGCATCCCGTCGGGGCCCGACGACTGGCAAGCCCAAGCGATCGGTCGGCGAAGCCATAGGGCAGAGATCAGCAGCACGGCTGAGCGGCGCGCTGTTGTGCCGGGAACGGCCGCCCTGTTGCCGAGGGCCAACGCACCTCGCGACGGGCGGGCAGGCCAAACGAGAGCCCAAGCATGCCCGAGAGCGACATTTGGATCGTCGACATTATCGCCCTGGAGTGGATCATCGCGCTCCTCCATGTAGGAAATCCAAGCCACCCTGAGCGTCCAGATTGGCCCGAGGCCGGAGGTTATCGGGGACGGAATGCGCCGTCAACACGCAGCGGTGGGGCCGATGGAGGTCGTCAGCGATGCAAGCGCGCGCGTCCCCAAAGTGCCGGGGCCAGAATCCGGGGCCCAGCGGACAGGCGGAGCACAAGGTCCGCTGCTCCCGCCTGCGAGAGACGGCGGCCGCCAGTCACCGCGCTGGTCAAACTCGAAGTCGGGCTCAAGCTGGCCAACGAGGTATCAGTCCGGCATCGGCTCAGGCACATCGTCCCAGGCGGGCGGTCTGCGGGTGGAGCCAATTCCAACTTCCACGTTGCCGGAATTGGCTTTCGCAATGTCCGCCGTGGGGTGGACTACCTACCGCCGTCATTATTCACAGAGCTGATGGCAGTTCCCGGTCGACACCCACCCCTCGCGTCGAGTTTGACGACCGGCCGCAGTCGGCCCTTAGGGTGAACGGCGCTACGGCCGTTCAACTGCTCTTCCTATTCTAGATGCCAGCCACTGAGTGAACCGCACATCACCAGCGCTGGGAGACGACCTAATCGGATTCCCCAATGCACGTCTAACGCGGTAGCCTTGGGCATCGACCGAAGCGGTCCGCCCATGCAAAGAACTACCCCACCAACCCACGTACAGGGCGATCAGCCGCTGGAGGCGCTCGCCGGCTCCATCGAGCGCGTAACCTTCCACGGCGCCGACAGCGGCTTTTGCGTGTTGCGCGTCAAGGTGCGCGGACAGCGCGAACTGGTCACGGTGATCGGTTCCGCGGCCAGCGTCACGGCCGGCGAGTACCTGGAGTGTAGCGGCGGCTGGGTCAACGACCGCCAGCACGGCCTGCAGTTCAAGGCCCGCCATCTGCGCGTCATCCAACCGACCACGCTCGACGGCATCGAGCGCTATCTGGGCTCCGGCATGGTCAAGGGTATCGGACCGCACTTTGCGCGCAAGCTGGTGGGGGCCTTCGGCGAGCGAGTGTTCGATGTCATCGAAGACAACCCGGAGCAATTGCTGACGCTCCCGGGCATCGGCCCGAAGCGCCAGCGACGCGTCACCGAGGGCTGGGCCGAGCAAAAGATCATCCGCGAGATCATGGTCTTTCTGCAATCCCACGGCGTCGGCACCGCGCGCGCGGTGCGCATCTACAAGACCTACGGCGACGAGGCCGTCGAGCGGGTGCGCGAGAACCCGTACCGGCTGGCGCTGGACATCCACGGCATCGGCTTCAAGACCGCCGACGCCATCGCCCAGCGGCTCGGCATCCCGCCGGACTCGCTGATCCGCGCCCAGGCCGGCGTGCGCCATGTGCTGCAGGAGATCGCCGGCGACGGCCATTGCGCCGCCTGGTCGGACGCATTGGCGACCCGCGCGACGCAGCTGTTGGAGATCCCGCCGGCGATCATCGCCGAGGCGATCGACGCCGAGTTGGCGGAGGAAAACCTGGTCGCGGAGGAGATCGACGGCCGACCGGTGCTGCTGCTGACGCCGTTGCAGCGCGCCGAGCGGGGCATCGCGCTCGGCATCGAGCGGCTCGGGCGCGATCCACCGCCCTGGCAGCACATCGCGACCGACAAGGCCCTGCCCTGGGTCGAGCGACAGACCGGGCTCGCGCTGTCGGATTCCCAGCGCGCAGCCGTCGCCCAGGCCGTCAACGGCAAGCTCATGATCATCACCGGCGGCCCCGGCGTCGGCAAGACCACGGTGGTCAATTCCATCCTGCGCATCCTGCTGGCCAAGGGCGTCGAGGTACGGCTGTGCGCGCCGACCGGACGCGCCGCCAAGCGCCTGGGCGAATCCACCGGTCGCGAGGCCAAGACCATCCACCGGCTGCTGGAGTTCGACCCGCAGGTCATGGCCTTCAAGCGCGACCAATACAGCCCGCTGGAGACCGATCTGCTGGTGGTCGACGAGGTCTCGATGGTGGACACGGCGCTGATGAACCAGCTGTTGCGGGCAGTGCCGACCCAGGCCGCGGTGCTGCTGGTCGGGGACGTGGACCAATTGCCCTCGGTCGGGCCGGGCGCCGTGCTGGCGGACCTGATCGCATCGGACCAGGTCCCGACCGTGCGCCTGACCGAGATCTTTCGCCAGGCCAAGGCGTCACGCATCATCGTCAACGCCCACCGCATCAACCAGGGCCTGAGACCGGAGTCCCCGCGCGAAGATCAACCCGACAGCGACTTCTACCTGATCCGCTGCGAGACCCCGGAACTGATCCACGAGCGCCTGATCCGGGCCGTCACCGAGCGCATCCCGAGCCGTTTCGGTCTGGACCCGGTGCGTGACGTGCAGGTGCTAACGCCGATGAACCGCGGCGGGCTGGGATCGCGGGCGCTGAACGTGGAACTGCAACGCCACCTCAACCCGACCGCGCAACCACGCATCGAACGCTTCGGCTGGACCTACGCCCCCGGCGACAAGGTGATCCAACTGATCAACGACTACGACAAGGATGTGTTCAACGGCGACATCGGGCATATCGCCGCCATCGACCTGGAGGAAAGCCTGCTGACTATCGACTTCGACGGCCGTCGGGTCGCCTACGATTTCGGCGAACTCGACGCGATCGCGCTGGCCTACGCCACCACCGTGCACAAGGCCCAGGGCTCCGAATACCCTGCCGTCGTCATCCCGCTGGCGATTCAGCACTTCACGCTGTTGCAGCGCAATCTGCTCTACACCGCCGTCACCCGCGGCAAGCGCCTGGTGGTGCTGATTGCCCAACCAAAGGCCCTGAACATGGCCGTCAGACAGACCGGCGCCAACCGTCTAACCCGCCTCCGACAACGCCTCAGGCACCCAGACTTGAGCTGAGATTCGGCAGATCGCATCCATGGGGAGAGGGTCCGCACAGCGGACCAATTGTGCTCGAAACGCCAGCGGTGGTAGGCCCTTCTCAGGCAATCGCCTCAGCGGTCAGACGCTGATGCCCTGGGTGGCCAGTTGTCGGCGGACGATGGGATCGGTCCGGTTCTTGGACGTGGCCGCCTTCATGAACACCACCACCCGGTCGATGTCGCGGATCACGCCCAATAGGGTCGTCTCGTCCGGATACAGGCTTCGCAGGGATTCGAAGGCCATGTCCATCAGGTGCTCGTCGGCACGCGCGATACCCACCGCGTAGGCGGCGCAGCATGCCAAGCCTGGTTGTCGGTGATGAACGCGCCCGGCAAAGCCGCGCCACGACTCCATCCACCCCTCCCATTCCATTGCTGACACGTTGTGCTTGCTGGTGCGCAGGAACAGAATGACCCGAACGAACTCCCCCCGCCAACCCCAGGGTGCCACGCCGGCCTTGGTCCGCATGCGCTCGACCGCGCGCTCGTGGTAGACCTGGCAATGCTCGCACTGATAGTACAGCGCCAGCGCGAAGGCGATGTACTCCCGCTCCAGCTCGCTGAGAGTGAAGGGGTCTGACTCCCCCGGTGAACCGGAAAAGGTGTGTGCATGGAGCTCATTCAACACGTCGTTGAACGGCCGCCCCTGGATGGACTCTCGTACTGCTTGGCCCGGCACGTTTCGATTCCTCGATCTTTTTGAAATATTAGTGATTCTGCATATTATGGATCAACGTGCTGCACCGCAACATGACGATTGTGTGGTTACTCGCTGTGGGCGGGGTGAACTCTCACTCGCTTACCACAACAAAAAACCCCGGCCGAAGCCGGGGTTCGATGCAGCTCGCCGCCAACGGGTCGGGATCAATTGTTCTGGATGACGATGCGGGGGAACTTCGCGGCGTAATCCTTGGCCTGCAGCGACAGTTTGGCGGCCGTCTTGCGGGCGATTTCGCGATAGATCTCGCTGATGCGGGAATCTGGGTCGGCGACGACGCTGGGCTTGCCGTTGTCGGTTTCCTCGCGGATGTGGATGTCCAGCGGCAGGGAGCCGAGCAGGTCGATGCCGTATTGCTCCGCCATGGCCGTGCCGCCGCCCTGGCCGAAGATGTGTTCTTCGTGGCCGCAGTTGGAGCAGATGTGGGTGCTCATGTTCTCCACCACGCCGAGCACCGGCACCTCGACCTTCTGGAACATCTTGAGGCCCTTGCGGGCGTCCAGCAACGCGATGTCCTGCGGCGTGGTGACGATGACGGCGCCGGAGACCGGCACCTTCTGCGCCAGCGTCAGCTGGGTGTCGCCGGTGCCCGGCGGCAGGTCGATCACCAGGTAGTCGAGGTCGGACCAGTTGGTGTCGTTGAGCAGCTGCTCCAGCGCCTGGGTGACCATCGGGCCGCGCCAGATCATCGGCGTCTCCTCGTCGATCAGGAAGCCGATCGACATGGCCTGCAGATGATAGCTGCTCATCGGCTCCAGATCTGCCGTCGCCTCGTGACTCCGGCTTCCCGTTGATGCCCAGCATGAGCGGCTGCGACGGGCCGTAGATGTCCGCATCCAGGATGCCGACCTTGGCGCCCTCCGCCGACAGCGCCAGCGCCAGATTGACCGCCGTCGTCGACTTGCCGACGCCGCCCTTGCCGGAGGCGACGGCGATGATGTTCTTGATGTTGTCGATGGGCTTCAGCGACTTCTGCACCGAATGCGACTTGACCTCCCACTCGACATCGACCTGCGCCATGCCGACACCGGGCACCGCCTCGACCTTCTCCTTGACCGCCGCGGCGATGGCAGCGACGACGCCCTTGGCCGGAAAGCCGAGCATGACCTTAACCTTGACCTGATCGCCTTCGATTTCGATGCCCTTGGCGAGCTTGGTCGACATCAGGTCGCGCCCCAGGTGCGGCTCGATATAGGTCTTGATGGCGGTTGCCGTGACCACATGCGTCCCGTACGCCCCGGTATGTCCGGTGGAACATACAACCCGCTCAGTGAGCAGGATGTCTTGCGCATTCACACCGCAGCCCTTGACGCGCTGGAAACCATCGGCCTCGCGGATGCGCCGGCAAGTGGTGTCGCTTACCTCACCGGCGCAGGTGCCATTCTGGGCGAAGACGGGCGCATCCGATTTCCCCGCGCACTGATCGAGGATACAATCGCCAAGGCGAACCGCAGCCTGACGCTGCATGCCCGCAACCCGGCCCATGATATGGAGTTGTTCGGCGCACGGGTGCACTATGGCACGGCAGGCGCCGCCGTGCATCTGGTCGAGGCAAGCGGACGCGAATACCGCGAATGCGGCGTGCAGGACTTGCACGACGCTGCCCGCATCTGTGAGGTTCTCGAAAACCTGCATTTCGTACAACGCCCCATGGTCTGCCGCGATATCACCGACAATTGCGAGATGGACTACAACTCGATCTATGCCTGCGTCTCCGGCACGACCAAGCACATCGGCACCAGCTTCAGCGAACCGCACCATGTGGCCTACCTGCGATGGAAATGCTCCACATGATCGCGGGCGGCGAGGACAAATGGCGCGAGCGGCCTTTTGTCAGCAATTCCAACTGTTTCGTTGTCCCGCCGATGAAATTCGCCACCGAATCCTGTCTGGTGATGGAAGAATGCATCAAATACGGCATGCCGGTCCTGCTCCTTTCGGCGGGCATGTCCGGTGCGACGGCCCCATCGACAATTGCAGGCGCAATCGTTCAGGCCGTGGCGGAGTGTCTGGCCGGTCTGGTCTATGTCAACGCCGTGAAACCGGGGGCACCGGCGATCTTTGGGACGTGGCCTTTCGGGCTCGATTTGCGCACGGGTGCCATGACAGGCGGCTCTGGCGAGCAGGCATTGCTCACCGCCGGCTGTGCGCAGATGCACCGATTCTATGATCTGCCCGGCGGGGCGGCCGCCGGAATCGCAGACAGCAAGTTGCCGGACATGCAGGCGGGATGGGAGCAGATGTGCTCGAATGTCATGGCCGGGCTTGCCGGTCTGAACATGGTCTACGAGGCGGCGGGCATGCATGCGTCCTTGCTGGGCTTCTGTCACGAATCCCTGATCATGGGCGACGACATCATCGGACAATCGTTGCGCTGCGTGCGCGGCATCGAGGTCAACGACGAGACGCTCGCGCTCGATCAGATGGCCGATGTCACGATGAACGGACCGGGCCACTATCTGGGCACGGACCAAACGCTCAGCCGGATGCAATCCGATTGCGTTTACCCCAAGATGGGCGATCGGACATCACCCAAAGAGTGGGCCGAACGGGGCAAGCCGGATCTGGTCGCCAAGGCCACGGCGCGCAAAGAGGAAATCCTCGCCACCCGCCCCGGTGCCAGCCTTGACCCGGTGCTTGATGCAGCGATCCGCGCCAAGTTCAACATCCATCTGCCTCAGAGGTAAGCAAAGCGCCAGATGGCGCGCCTTGGAGTGACGTGCCCCACCGCGATTTTTGCAAGCGAGCCTTTCCAATGCCGAAGTCATGGATCGACACTGACCGGGGTTGAGGCTGGTGTTTACCGCATCTCAAAGCGACACCAACGAACCCGGGATGCAAATCGGAAAAAAGTGAGGCCCGCCTTGGGAAACCCGGGCCTCACACGCTTTTGCGCCTGCACGTTGCATCACGGCAGTTGGTAAAAGCTCATAGTACCTGTCAGCCGTCTGTCGCAGGCATCAAGCCTGCCTCTTGTGCCGCTGCGACCTCGTCGGCATCCAGCGCTCCATCCGCGTTCAAATCCATTACCGAAAAACTGTCAGCGGTCATTTCAGGATAGCTGGCCTGCACCTCGTCGATGGTCAGAACACCATCTCCGTTGACGTCGAGGCTGGAGGCAACCTGGCTGATTGCCAGTGCAGGAAGGGTCATTGCGGCCACAAAGGTGAAAGCGGCGATTTTGGTCATGGTGAACTCCGTTTTTCATTGACATCCGAGGGGCCATCAGCGGCCGCCTCACTGTGTTTGAGGGCCAAAAGCCGGTTCGCATCCGTTGCCATTCCGAACGCGCGACAGGCTGCCGACCCCACCACCGCCAATGCGCGAGGGCTTGCCCAAAAAGGGCAACTTCCCGCGATAGGCGAAAACCCCCGGGCTGGTAAGTCCGGCTGCGGGTGCTCACTTAGTGACCATGTCCGACACAAACCCCCTGATCCCGCTCATCCCCATGCTGACCCGGCGCGCGCGGCGCTTGTCGTCAGACAGAACCGAGGCCGAAGACCTCGTGCAGGACACTTTGTTAAAGCTGTGCCAAAGACTGCAACGCGGACGGCCCATCGATGATCTTGCCGCCTATGCCATGCGCATTTTGCAAAACGAAGCACGTCGGGGCTGGCGCAAGATGGGTACGGAAGAATTGCACGAGGCCGATGCCCTGACACAGCCCGACGCCTTGGTGCGGCTGGACTGTGCGGACACGCTTGCCGCAGTCGCCGCCCTGCCCCAACCCCAACGGCAATTACTGCAACTGGTCATTGACGGTGAAACGTCGCCACGTGCGATATCGGCCCGAACCGGGCTGCCATTGGGCACGGTCATGTCGCGGCTCGCACGTGCCCGCGCAAAGTTGCGGCTTACGCTGGCCGACGACTGAAGCATCGCTGCCTGAAAGAGTCACCCTGTGTGCGAACAAGACTCAAAAAAACGGGGAGCCGAAGCCCTCCGTCCAGTTTCGCCGTTCAGGCTCAATTTGTTAACCGCTCGGTATTTTTCTGCCTGCGGCCTGAACGTCGTCGGGGGCGAGCGCACCCGCCCCGTGTAGCAAAGGCAGATTGCGCCGCCTCTGTAAAAGGATGGGAAGGACTGAAGTCGCGCCCCACCCTGTCTCGTCGGGAGCCGGATCAGTTGCCCAGCCCGGCCCCCTCGCACCCCATTTCCGGGGCGCGTATTCGTTTAGCTACAGCCAGACGTCCCGCCGCAGGTGTTGCACTTCATGCAGGTGCCGTTGCGCACCAGCGTGTAGTTGCCGCATTCGCCGCAGGCCTCGCCTTCATAGCCCTGCATCTTGGCCTTGGTGCGCGCGTCCAGGCTGACGGATCCGCTGGACACGGCCGTTGTGGTCGTGCTGACCGCGACACCACCGCCCACGGCAACCTCGGGCACCAGTGTCTGCATGGCCAGTTGCGTCTCTGTGGCAAAGCCTCTGGCGCCGCTCGCTCCGCCCTGCAGCACCACCAGATCCTGGGGCAAGCGCTTGCGCAGGTAGCCGGTCGAGCTGATTTGCTTCAGCACTTCCAGGGACCTGGACGCCGCAGTGTCGGACAATTCAGACACGTTGGACACGCCCTCTTCGACGCCATTGCCGAGCGTATCGAACGTCGCGCCTTCCGGCTTCACATGCGCCAGATCGGTGCGGTCCAGATAGGACACCGCCAGTTCGCGGAACACATAGTCGAGGATCGAGGTCGCGTTCTTGATGCTGTCATTGCCCTGCACCATGCCCGCAGGCTCGAACTTGGTGAAGGTGAAGGCATCGACGAACTCTTCCAGCGGCACACCGTATTGCAGACCAACCGACACAGCGATGGCGAAGTTGTTCATCATGGCGCGGAAACCCGCCCCTTCCTTGTGCATGTCGATAAAGATTTCGCCAAGGTTGCCGTCCTCATACTCGCCCGTGCGCAGATAGACCTTGTGGCCACCCACAATGGCTTTCTGGGTATAGCCCTTGCGTCGCTGAGGCATCTTCTCGCGGTGCGATTTGATGATCTCCTTGACGATGATCTTTTCGACGATCTTTTCGGCCAGTACGGTCGCCTTTTCCTGCTGTGAGCCGCTTTCCAGAACCTCTTGGGCGTCTTCGTCATCCTCAACCAGCGACGCAGCCAGAGGCTGTGACAGTTTGGAGCCGTCGCGGTAGAGCGCGTTGGCTTTCACCCCCAGCGACCAGCTGAGTTCATAAGCCTTCTGGCAATCCTCGATCGTTGCATCATTGGGCATATTGATCGTCTTGGAGATCGCGCCGGAGATGAACGATTGTGCCGCGGCCATCATGGTGATGTGGCTGGAAACGCTCAGGAACCGCTTGCCGGTCTTGCCGCAGGGGTTGGCGCAGTCAAAGATATGGTAGTGCTCTTTCTTCAGGTGCGGCGCACCTTCCAGCGTCATCGTTCCGCAGACATGCGCGTTGGCCGCATCGATATCCGCCTTTGAGAAGCCAAGCGAGCGCAGCAGGTCAAAGCTGGGGTCGTTCAGTTTCGCCGCCGGAATGCCCAGCACTTGCGTGCAGAACGCTTCGCCCAGTGTCCACTGATTGAACACGAAGCGGATGTCGAACGCGCTTTCCAGCGCCGCATCGACCTTGGCCAACTCATTGACGCCAAACCCATGGCCAGTCAGCGACGTGTGGTTGATGGCAGGCGCATTGCCGATGGACCCGTGACCCACGGCATAGCTGATGATCTCTTCGATCTGGGCGGAACCATAGCCAAGGTTTTCCAGTGCAGCGGGCACCGACCGGTTGATGATCTTGAAATATCCGCCACCGGCCAGTTTCTTGAACTTCACCAGCGCAAAGTCCGGCTCGATCCCTGTGGTGTCGCAATCCATCACCAGCCCGATGGTCCCTGTCGGCGCGATCACGGTGGATTGCGCGTTGCGGTAGCCATTGGCCTCGCCCAGTTTCAGGACCTCGTCCCAGGTGGACTTGGCAATATCGACCAGCCGTTCATCAGGGCAGTTCGCATGATCCAGCGGTACAGGTTTGACGGCCAGCGCTTCGTAGCCGTCGATTTTGCCATAGGCCGCCGTCCGGTGGTTGCGCATGACGCGCAGCATGTGGTCGGCGTTTTTCTTGTACCCCGGGAATGGCCCCAACTCGCCCGCCATTTCGGCAGATGTGGCATAGGCCACGCCTGTCATGATCGCGGTCAACGCACCACAGAGCGCACGTCCCTCATCGCTGTCATAGCCGTAGCCCATGTTCATCAGCAAACCGCCGATATTGGCATAGCCCAAGCCCAGCGTGCGGAAGTCATAGGACCGCTGCGCAATCTCTTTCGACGGGAATTGCGCCATCATGACCGAGATTTCCAGCGTGACGGTCCACAGACGGGCGGCGTGCATGTAGTCTTCTACCTGGAACTGTCCGTCCTTCAGGAAGGTCAGCAGGTTCATGGACGCCAGGTTGCAGGCCGTGTCATCAAGGAACATGTATTCCGAGCAAGGGTTCGACCCCCGGATCGCACCATCTGCGGGGCACGTGTGCCAGTCGTTGACCGTGTCGTGATACTGGATGCCCGGATCGGCGCAGGCCCAGGCCGCGTGGCCCACCTGCTCCCAAAGATCACGTGCCTTGATGGTTTTGCTGACTTTGCCGTTGACCCGGTTGATCAACTCCCAGTCTGCGTCTTTCTCGACAGCCGTCAGGAACGCGTTGGTGACCCGGATCGAGTTGTTCGAGTTCTGGCCAGAGACCGAATTGTACGCTTCTGAGTCCCAGTCGGTATCGTATGTCGGGAACTCGATGGATGTGTGGCCCTGGCGCGCATAATCCAGCACGCGCTTGACGTAAGTCTCTGGGATTGCGACTTTTTTGGCAGCTTTTACGGCATCTTTCAGCGCGTTATTTTTCTTGGGATCATAAGCATCTTCAACTGCGCCATCCCAGGCTTTGATCGCGGCGAAAAGGCCGTTCAGCTTTTCTTCGTGCATCTTGGAGCCAGCGACGATGCTCGCCACTTTCTGCTCTTCGATGACCTTCCAGTTGATGAAGTCCTCGATATCGGGATGGTCCGCATCCACGATGACCATCTTTGCCGCACGGCGCGTTGTGCCGCCCGACTTGATGGCACCAGCAGCACGATCACCAATTTTCAGGAAACCCATAAGACCGGAGGATTTGCCGCCGCCCGACAGGCTTTCGCCCTCGCCACGCAGGCTGGAGAAATTCGTGCCGGTGCCGGAGCCGTATTTGAACAGACGCGCCTCGCGGACCCAAAGATCCATGATACCGCCATCGTTGACCAGATCGTCGCTGACCGACTGGATAAAGCAAGCATGCGGTTGGGGGTGTTCGTAGGACGACTTGGATTTTGTCAGCTTGCCAGTCTTGTAATCGACATAGTGGTGACCCTGCGCCGGGCCATCGATCCCGTAGGCCCAGTGCAGACCGGTGTTGAACCACTGAGGTGAATTCGGGGCGGCGCGTTGTGTCGCCAGCATATGGCGCATCTCGTCGTAATACGCGCGCGCATCTTCCTCGGTCGAAAAGTAGCCGCCCTTCCAGCCCCAATAGGCCCAGGCCCCCGCCAAACGGTCAAAGACCTGCTTGGACGATGTCTCGCCGCCCATCTCTGCACCCTTGGCTGCTTCGGACCGCCACAGGAACGCGGGCACACCCGCCTCTTTGATCTTTTGCAGCTTTGACGGAACACCAGCCTTGCGGAAGTATTTTTGCGCAATCACGTCACTGGCGACTTGCGACCACTTCGCGGGCACTTCCACTTCGTCCAGGCGGAACACGATCTTGCCGTCTGGGTTTCGGATCTCGGACACGGTTGTCACGAAATCGAGGTCCGCATATGCATCCCGACCGGCCTTGGTGAACTGTCTTTCAATTTTCATTGCGCTGCCTCGTTATTCAGCATGTTGATCTGCCAGGCGGTCCCGACGTTGCGGGGGCCCAATTCTGTTCCAGGACCAAAGGCATAAGGTCACCGCCCGTCGCCAAGCGGATGCTCGCGACAGCCGGGTTAAACCGATAAGTGCCGATGTCTTTGTCCCTCGTGCCGGATCCGTCTGAGCTTGTGCTGACCACTAAATGTTGTGGTAACGAACCCGGCCCGCACAAGGTGACGTATTGAGAGGGTCCTCGTCAACGCAATTTTAAATCTTTTTTGACAACTTTTACCTTGACCCGTACGGCATGTTTTGAACGGAACCCGCCAGCCTGATTCAAAAGGTTAACACACGTTCTGGTTGAAAAGTTTCGTCCACAAGGCCTGTCCGAATTTGTGTAATAATCCGCGTGGTTTAGCGTAGAAAACGCAAGCACTGGCTGAAGTTATCCACAGAACCACTTTGCAAAGGCAGAAAGGTTTTGTGGCGGTGCAGAAAATATGTTGAACTTGCAACACTCACCCCGAAAGGTCTGTCATGCGATCCGTTTATGCTCTCTTATTGATCAGTCTGACAGCTTGCGGACCACAATATGTAGAGACCATTGCGACATCGGAACAAGATTTGCCCGTGCGTCGCGCGATTTTCGGAGAATCTCCGGCCCCGCTGGATGACGCTTTCAGATCATCTTGCCAGTCTCCGGGGGACAGGATCAAACAGGTCTCGAACTCGGTTGTGCAATGCCGGATCGTACCACCGCCAGACCTCGCGGCTTTCTTGCTGTTGCAATATGACGGCGCACTCGAGGCCCCTAGCCTGATTGTGCAAAAGCAAACGGCACGCGATGCAACCGACTATGTGGTCGAGCTTTCCTATTTCGCCGAAGTCATCCAGAAATCAGGTAACCCACGCCGCATTTATTTCAAACAGTCGCGCCTCGACAGGCTCATGGATGGGTTGCTGGAAGCGTCTGGCGGCACGACAGCGAACAAATGACGGCGGTGTCATCATGTCGAGCGACAATGACACAGGCTTGGGATGGATTGTCTTCGCCACGGGCCTCGCCCCGTCGATACAGACTTTGCAAGACGCCGATTGCGGAATACCTCGATACTGAATCGAGACATAACGGACGAGCCCTTTTCAAGCGCGTGCCGGAACGCACAACTTGCAATCTTCGCAAATATGGAAATCATCAGACAACATGATCAAGATCGCCCGCACCCTCCTGTTATCCCTGCTGTTTCTTGCGGTGGCGTTTTCCACCGTTTGGGTGTCGATGGCATTCTGGTTCAAATTGCCGGGCTCCGACGCCGTCAGGTGGAGCGCGATGATTGCGTTCGTTCTGTTGGGGGGTGGCACGCTTGTCGCACTCTTCAAGGCCGTACGCTGGCGATGGCTCTCGGTTTTTGCAGCGTCGATGGTTGCAATTCTCGTTTGGTGGAATTCCCTGACCCCGCCCATTGACGGCAATTGGCCTGCGGACGTGGCGCAAAACGTCACAGGGACTATCGACGGCGATATCCTGACGTTGCAAAACGTCCGCGCCTTTGAGTGGCGCACGACAGAAGACTTTACCGAACGTTGGGTCACCCGAACCTACGACCTGTCCACGATCGAATCCGCTGACATGTTCCTGTCGTTTTGGGCCGGTCCCAGCATTGCGCATTTCATGATCAGTTTCGGATTCGAAGATGGCCGTTACCTGACCTTTTCGAACGAAGTCCGCCGCTCGCTTGGCGGAGGTTTTTCGCCAGTGGCGGACTACTTCAAAGCCAATCCGATCATCATGATTGCCAGCGAAGAATATGACATCGTGGGGTTGCGTTCGAATGTGCGCGGGGAACGTGTGCAATTGTTTCGCCTGAAAACGGATGCCGCCGCGCGACGCAAATATGTCGAAGCCTATGTCGAGGCGGCAAACAGTCTTGCGACCGTGCCTGAATGGTTCAACTCCGGCTTTACCAACTGCTCCACCACCGCAGTTTTGATGGCGCGCCATATTGGAGCCAAATTGCCCCTGGATTGGCGTTTGCTGATCAACGGCTACATGCCGGAATATCTCTACGAGCGCGGTGCGCTGGATACGGACGTCACATTGGACACGTTGTTTCATTTGGGCGACATCACCGAACGGGCCAAGGCCATTGGTCTGAACGAAGGCTATTCGGCTGCAATCCGTGACGGTGTGCCGACCCCATGACACTTTGCAGGTTCCGAGGTTGACGCAGAGCAAGCTTTGAGTGTGGCCCGGACACGTGGACAGGCACTTGGCCGCGACACGGTCAAAAGCCGCCCGCGAGATCCGTGGACATCTGCAAACCCAAGTTGGCCGATCTGACCAAGGGGGCAGATTCGTTGACATGAGCCTTTGGGAACCGGGGAAGCGTTTCAACGCTCAGCCAACACTAAGGGTTTCGCGAGGCCCGTACGTATTTGGTTTTTAGAAGAAATGGTCGGAGCGAGAGGATTCGAACCTCCGACCCCCTGTACCCAAAACAGGTGCGCTACCAGGCTGCGCCACGCTCCGACCGTGTGCCTCTCTTAGACGTGCTTTTCGGAATTGAAAAGACCTAACAGGGCCAAGATGCGATGGTTTGATCAAAGCTGGGGTGTTGGAGTTGGTCTCCGACCCGAATACCGAGCATTTGCGACAAACCGCCGTTGATCTCGAGCACATGGGTCAGGCCATCGCCGCCGGGAATCGGGGTTTCGTTCAACGGCTGCGCCCGGTGGTGGATATGTTGTACGATCCCCTTGGGATCGATAAAAAGCATATCGAGTTCGATCAAGGTGTTGCGCATCCAAAACGAAAGCGCTTGCGGATTTGGGTAAACAAACAACATCCCGGCTGCACTGGCCATTTCCGTGCGATGCATCAGGCCCGTGGCGCGTTCTTGCGGATCATCAGCAATCTCGACACCAAACCGCGCCTCGCCAAACGCGCCGCGGATCCAGACGGTGTCTTCGCGGCACTCCGCCCAGACCGCTCCGCACAAGCACAACCAAACCAAAATCCCCGCCAGAACACGCATCATGACGCGGTCCTCCGGACTTTCTGACTAGCCATCGTCGCGGTTCAGCGCCGCCTCCCAGGCAAACACTTCGGAAGCCATCTGACCCCGCTTGCCTTCAATCACCCGAAGGGCAAGCGCTTCGCCCGGTTGCAAATCCGACAGCCCGGACCGATGCAGTACCTCCACATGCAAGAACACGTCGTCGGGCTTGCCAAATACATTGGCGAACCCAAAACCCTTGCCCTTGTCGAACCACTTCACACGGCCAGGCTGCAGAGGTTCAAGCGGTTCGCCCGAGTTCCGCAAATCAGCAATATCTGACAGGGTATCTGAAATGTCTGTCATCGGTGGGTTGATGTGGACAACTTCTACGGCCTGAACGCCGCGCTCCGTGTGTTGCACTCGAATATCCACGACAGATCCGTCGGCGATGGAAGATTGACCAAAATTGCGCAGAACGTTCACGTGCAGAAGTATGTCTGCTGGAGCATCGTCTGCCACAACAAATCCAAAGCCTTTAACTGGATCGAACCATTTCACCATTCCCGTGACCCGGTCCGTCTCCGATACGTCTACATCTTCTCGCACGACGGTTCTTTCGTGAGTGTTCTGTGTTGTGCACCCATGATCTGCGCCCATTCACACATGGATTTCAAGGTCTAAATCAGCGGACGGCTTGAATAATGTCAAAAGACGTGTCTGTCGTATCATGGATGCAAACGTGAAACCAGCCATGGCGCGGCAGAATTGTCACGGGTCCAGCGGAACCGATCATGCAATCGGAATGCCCCGTCTGACCAAAACTCTATTTCCAGCGGCTTGATCCTGTACCCCCCCCAAAACGGTGGGCGTTCCGGGTTAACGCCTTTCTGCGCTGTCACTTTAGCCACCTTGGCCATCAGGCTGGCACGACTGTCCAGCGGTGCGCTTTGGTCTGACGCCCAGGCCCCGATGCGCGATTGCAATGAGCGCGACGCATAATACGCATCCGCTTTCGGGCCGTCTTCTCGCTCAACCAACCCACGCACGCGGACCTGGCGTCGGAGCGACTTCCAGTGCATGACAAAAGCCGCCTTTTGCGCATGATCCAGCTCCGCAGCCTTGGCGCTGGTGTAATTGGTATAAAATACAAAGGCGTCGTCCTCGATCTCCTTCAACAACACCATGCGGACGTTGGGCAAGCCATCCGCGTCGACCGTGCTCAACGCGATCGCATTTGGATCATTCGCCTCCGTACCTTCCGGCCTCGCTTAGCCAACTGCGCGCAATCTCGAACGGGTCATCGCCCGAGAACTTAGCCATAACGATCTGTCATTGCTCGTCTACCATTCGAGCCACAGATCGAGCTAGCGCTCTGCGTGGCAGCGCTTCAACCACTCTTCGCTCTCTTGATGCGCACAAGCCTATGGCCTAAAGCTGTGCGTCAGGAACGCGAACGGGATGAGGCGGTAACATGGCGAACGATCTGATGGCAGGCAAGAGAGGTTTGATCATGGGCCTCGCCAATGACAAGTCGATCGCATGGGGCATCGCAAAAACCTTGCGTGATGCGGGTGCAGATCTGGCCTTTTCCTATCAGGGTGAAGCACTCAAGAAACGTGTAAGTCCACTGGCGGCACAATTGGGCAGTGACATGGTTCTGCCTTGCGATGTCGGCGACGAGGCATCAATTGACGCCCTTTTCGATGGGCTCAAGGAACAGTGGGACAGCCTTGATTTCCTCGTGCACGCGATCGGGTTTTCCGACAAGAACGAGTTGCGCGGCCGCTACGTGGACACAACGCGGGGCAATTTCAACCTCACAATGGACATCTCGGTCTATTCCTTCACTGCCGTGATGCAGCGGGCGGAAAAGATGATGAAGAACGGTGGCAGTGCTGTCACGCTCACCTATTACGGCGCGGAACAGGTCATGCCGCATTACAATGTCATGGGCGTCGCCAAAGCCGCACTGGAGGCGTCGGTCAAGTATCTGGCCGAAGACCTGGGCAAGGACAACGTGCGCGTCAACGCGATCAGCGCCGGGCCGATCAAAACGCTGGCCGCCTCTGGCATCGGCGATTTCCGCTACATCATGAAATGGAATGAATACAACTCTCCGCTGCGCCGCAATGTGACAATTGAAGAGGTCGGCAAGACCGCTCTTTACCTGCTCAGTGATCTGGGTTCCGGCACCACCGGCGAAAACCTGCATGTCGACGCTGGGTATCACGTTGTGGGCATGAAGGCGGTTGACGCGCCAGACATCTCGAAGGGCTGAGCGATGACGCTGACGCTCGGTGATCTGCTGGCGTTCAACACCGTGCTTCTGGCCGCCCTCTTGTCGCCCGGAGCGGCAATGCTGTTCATCACCCGCGCCACTGTAACAGGCGGGCGGGCCGCAGGCATCGCAACAGGAATCGGTCTGGGTACGGCGGCCGCACTTTGGACCTTGGCGGCACTCTTGGGACTTGAGGCCGTATTTGCGCTTTTTCCGTGGACTTACACCGCGCTCAAGATGGGCGGGGCGCTTTATTTGATCTGGATTGCCGTTCACACGTGGCGCAATGCGCGTAGCCCCTTGGGCAAAGCCCCTGCGCCGAAAGGCCGCGCGATCCTGTCGGGGATGCTGTTGAACTTCGGCAATCCCAAATCGATGCTGTTTGCCGCGGCGGTCATCGTTGTCGTGTTTCCGCAAGGGCTTGCAGTCACTGATATTGCCCTCATCATTGCAAACCACTGGTTGCTTGAGTTGATCTTTTATACCGGCCTTGCCGTCGTGCTAAGCACTCCGCAAGTGCGACGCGGCTATATCAGCCTAAAACCCCTTTTTGACCGCATTGCCGCGACGCTTCTGGGCGCACTTGGCCTGCGCCTGATCTTGGAGAAATAATCATGGCAGACCGCCTCCCGCACGAAAAGGGGTTCCACGTCAGTTGGGATCAAATGCACCGTGACAGCCGCGCGCTGGCCTGGCGTCTGGACGGAAAAGGTCCGGATGATGGGGGGTGGCGCGCCGTCGTCGCCATCACCCGAGGCGGCATGGCTCCGGCCATGATCGTCGCGCGCGAACTGGATATCCGGACCGTGGATACCATCAGCGTCAAATCCTATCACTCGGGCGGCGGCAAAGCGGACCAGCGACGGGATGCGGAGGTTCTCAAAGCCCCCGATGCCGAGATGATGCGCGACGGCGCGGGCATCCTGATCGTCGATGATCTGGTGGACAGTGGCAAAACACTTGAACTTGTCCGAAGCCTTTATCCAAAGGCCCACTTTGCCACGGTCTACGCCAAACCCTCGGGTGAGCCTCAGGTCGACACGTTCATCACCGGCGTGAGCCAAGACACCTGGATCTTTTTCCCTTGGGACATGGCCTTGCAATATGTCGAACCGTATCGCGGCACAGATTGAGTGCCAAAAGAGTTTTCTTGCCTTTGGCGAGGATATTTGGAGCCGGAAGAAATGTCAGTCAGGTCGCTTCTCTGTTCTAAAAAATCCCCGCCGGAGGCTCCCATACTGGCCACCGGAACCGCACCATGACACTGACCCGTACTGCCGCAACTTTTGCACCGCCTGTGATGGAAGCACGGCGCTGGTTGGAGGGCGTGACATTTGCCAAGGACCGCCCGCTCATCAATGTCAGCCAGGCCGCCCCGGTTGACCCACCGCCGCAGCCGTTGCGGCAAGCGATGGCGGATGCGGTTCTTACCCGAGACGACGCGCATCTTTATGGGCCGGTTCTGGGCAATGCAGACCTGCGCGCGGGTTTGAGCGCGAAAATCAATGCCCACTACGACGCTACAACCAGTGCCACGCATGTTGCGATCACCTCGGGATGCAACCAGGCCTTCGCTGCAACCATAGCGACCCTGTGCGATCAGGCCGACGAGGTCATTCTGCCGACGCCCTGGTACTTCAATCACAAAATGTGGTTGGACATGGCAGGTGTGCGCGCAGTCGCCTTGCCCGTCGGGGACGACATGTTGCCCAGCGCGGAACACGCCCGCGCCCTGATCACGGACCGCACCCGCGCCATTGCCCTTGTGTCACCGAACAATCCGGCAGGTGTCGAGTATCCGGCTGATCTTGTGCTGGCGTTTTATGACCTCGCGCGCACGCATGGGATTACATTGATCGTGGACGAGACGTATCGCGATTTCGACAGCCGCAGCGGTCCCCCGCATGCACTTTTTCAACAAGCGGGCTGGGCAGACACCTTTGTCCATCTTTATTCGTTCTCCAAAGCGTATCGGCTGACAGGGCACCGCGTTGGCGCAATGGTAGCCTCTGCCCCAAGGTTGGCCGAAGCGGAAAAATTCCTCGATACCGTCGCGATATGCCCCGGTCAGATTGGCCAGCATGCCGCACTCTGGGGGCTTGAGAACCTCGGGCAGTGGGTGGCAGGGGAACGGGCTGAAATCTTGGTACGACGTCAGGCGATCTCGGACGGTTTTGGTGTATTGGCGGGCCGGGGATGGAAGCTTCTGGGGCTTGGCGCCTACTTTGCTTACATGCAGCACCCGTTTGAGATGTCCTCAGCTGAGCTCGCGCCGCTTCTGGTGCGCGAGGCGGGCGTTTTGTGCCTGCCGGGTACCATGTTCTGGCCTGAAGACGCACCCGAAGGGGCCACACAGTTGCGCATCGCCTTTGCCAATCTCGACGCGCCGGGTATCGCGGAACTCTATGCAAGACTTGCCCTCGTCGATCTGTGAACCAAACCGCTCTTGCCCGCAGGCCAGCCCCCAGATAGACAGCGTGAAACGCGCAAAAAATCCCAAGTGAGGGCACGATGGCCAAGGGCAAGAACAACCTGTCGAAAACCGCAGTCTGGATCCTGATGGGCCTGCTTGTCCTCGGTCTGGGCGGCTTTGGGGCGACCAGCCTGACCGGCACAGTCAGGACCATCGGACAGGTCGGCGACAAGTATATCGACATTGACGATTATGCCCGCACGCTCAGCCAGGAAATTCAGGCGGTCAGCGCACAGACAGGCAGCCAACTGAGTTTTGCGCAGGCGCAGGCCATGGGTCTTGACCGGGCCGTTCTGGCGCGCATCGTCCGGGCGCGCGCGCTGGATCACGAAACCGAGCAGATGGGTCTGAGCATCGGCGATGAGAACCTGCGCGACGAGATCCTGAATATTCCGGCTTTTCGGGGGGTCGACGGCGGCTTTGATCGTGATGCCTATGCTTTCGCACTGGAGCAGGCGGGCACCAGCGAAGCCGAGTTTGAAACCCAACTGCGCGAAGAGGTGTCGCGCTCACTCCTGCAAGGGGCCATCATGTCCGGAACCCGCATGCCGGACACCTATGCCCGAACGCTGGTGTCCTTTCTGGGGGAGACCCGGGATTTCACCTGGACGCGCCTTGGGGTAAGCGATCTGGACGCGCCATTGCAACCTGCGTCCGATGAGACGCTGCGCAGCTTTTACGAAGCCAACCTTGGCGACTATGAGTTGCCCGAAACCAAGCGGATCACCTACGCCGTTCTGCTGCCCGACGACCTGGTCGATACGATTGAAGTGGATGAAGCCGATCTGCGTGCCGAATTTGATGCACGCGCAGATCAATACAATCAGCCTGAGCGTCGTCTGGTCGAACGTCTGGTATACCTGGACGAAGCAGAGGCCGAACGCGCGGCCGCCCAGCTTGAGGTCGGTGGCACAACCTACGAGGCCCTTGTGCAGGACCGCGGCCTTGCGCTCAGCGACATTGACCTTGGCGATGTCTCGCGCCTTGAACTGGACGCCGCGGGTGAGGCCGTTTTTGCGGCTCAGGTCGGAGATGTTGTCGGCCCCCTGCCCTCTTCCATTGGCCCGGCCCTGTTCCGCGTGAACGCTGTGCTGCCCGCGCAGACAACAACATTCGAAGACGCCCGCGAGGCGATCCGGGTGGACCTGGCCACGGACGCGGCACGCCGTCAGGTTGCCGTACTGGCCGAAGAATTTGACAACATGCTCGCCGGTGGTGCGACCCTTGAGGACCTGGATACCGAAACGGCTATGCGATTGGGATCGATCGATTGGTTCCCCGCACTTGGCGATGGGATTGCTGCATATGACGATTTCCGCGACGCGGCGACCGCGCTGACCTTGGATGACTTCCCACAGATGATTACGCTTGCCGATGGTGGCATCTTTGCGATGCGCCTCGAAGAGATCCTGCTTCCGCGGCCTGCCCCCTTTGAAGAGGTTCGCCTAAATGTTGAGGCCAATTACGAAGCCGAGCAAACGGAAATCCAGTTGACCGCTCAGGCAGAGGCGATGTTGCCTGCCCTGCAAGCAGGCGAGAGTTTCTCAGACCAGGCGTTGGACGCCATTAACGAAGCCGGTCTGGATCGCAGCGCCTTTGTACAGGGCACCCCGCCCGCCTTCATGACGGAAGTTTTTGAAATGGAGCCGGGGGACGTCCGCATCATTCCAAGCTTTGGGTCGATCCTGATCGTGCGCCTTGATGGCATCACACCGATTGGCGACTCTGAGGACGCGCAGGCCGAAACAACCGCCCTCAGTGCCGAAATGGGTCAGGTCCTTGCGTCCGAGTTGTTCAACCTCTTTGGCGAAGATGTGGTGCTGCGCGCCGGGCCGCAAATCAACCAGCAGGCACTGGACGCGGTGCATGTGAACTTTCCCTGATGGCACTCACCCCTGAATATGAAGCCTTTGCCGCAGCCTATGCAGCGGGCAAAAGCCAGATCGTCTATACACGTCTGGCGGCGGATCTCGACACGCCCGTGTCGCTCATGCTCAAGCTTACCGGAGCCCAAAAGGACGCGTTTGTCCTGGAATCCGTTACCGGCGGCGAGGTGCGCGGACGCTATTCCATCATTGGCATGAAACCGGATCTGGTCTGGCGCTGTCATGGCGAAAGCTCTGCCATCAACCGGACCGCCCGCTATGACGCAGATGCATTCGTAGATGTTCAGGGCAACCCGCTGGATGTGCTGCGCGATCTGATCGCCGAAAGCCGGATTGATCTGCCCGATGATCTGCCACAGGCGGCGGCCGGGCTTTTTGGCTATCTTGGCTATGACACGGTGCGCCTGGTCGAACATCTGCCGGATGTGAACCCCGATCCCTTGGGATTGCCCGACGCGTTGATGTTGCGCCCCTCCGTCATTGCGGTTCTGGACGGTGTCAAAGGCGAAGTCACGGTTGTGTCTCCGGCCTGGATCAGCGACGGCCAATCGGCCCGCGCCGCCTATGCCCAAGCCGCGGAGCGGGTGATGGATGCGGTCCGTGACCTGGAACGGGCCATGCCATCGGAAACCCGCGATCTGGGTGATGCCGTCGCTTTGTCTGAACCGGTGTCCAATTTTTCCAAATCCGCCTATCTGGCCGCGGTCGAGAAAGCCCGCGACTACATCAAGGCCGGTGACATCTTTCAGGTTGTTCCGTCGCAAAGATGGACCATGGAGTTCCCATACCCGCCCTTCGCACTTTACCGTTCGCTGCGCCGTACAAACCCGTCGCCGTTCATGTTCTACTTTAATTTCGGCGGCTTTCAGGTCATCGGGGCCAGCCCCGAAATCCTCGTCCGTGTCTTTGGCACCGAGGTGACGATCCGGCCAATTGCGGGCACACGCAAGCGCGGTGCAACCCCGGAGGAAGACCGGGCCCTAGAAGCCGAATTGCTGGCGGATGAAAAGGAACTGGCCGAGCATCTGATGCTGCTGGATCTGGGCCGAAACGATGTGGGCCGTGTGGCCAAGATAGGTACAGTGCGCCCGACAGAGGAATTCATTGTCGAGCGGTATTCACACGTGATGCACATCGTGTCCAACGTTGTGGGCGAGTTGGCCGAAGGCAAGGATGCGCTCGATGCATTCTTTGCCGGCATGCCTGCTGGCACCGTATCCGGTGCCCCAAAGGTCCGCGCGATGGAGATCATCGACGAACTGGAACCGGAAAAACGTGGCGTCTATGGCGGCGGTGTCGGGTATTTCAGCGCAGGCGGTGACATGGACATGTGCATTGCCCTGCGCACCGCCGTGGTTCAGGATCAAAAGCTTTATATTCAGGCAGGCGGCGGCGTTGTTTATGACAGCGATCCCGAGGCTGAGTTCATGGAAACGGTCCACAAGTCCGGCGCGATCCGACGCGCCGCCGAAGATGCCGCGCGCTTTGGCGGTGGAAACCGGTAATCTGCTGGCCGGTCTGTTTTGCAGACGGCAGGAACGAGGGGCCAGCCCCTCGCGCTCCCCGGGATTTTCTGGAACAGAGAAGAGGCGAACACGGCACCTTTATTTAACCTTGGTGCCCCCTTGCCTGTCGCGAAACCGACAGAATGAGTGTTCCCGGCAAGGCCGCGTCTGTTGCCTTGGCGGTTGGAGAGTGTGCCCTGTGCTTGGCGGTTGATGGTGTTCGAGCGATGCGCAGCCCTCGTATGCCGGTCGAAACTGATATCAGGGCGGCGCTTGTCGCATCGCCGGTCCGTCGCGCGGCGCTTTGCCTGCACCCTTACGGCCCCGTAGAAAGCGCGCGCAACACCGAAGAGATCGGTGCTAACGCGACCCGTTGTGCCCGGTCCTGCAAACCCCAAAGCAGCAACGCAGAAATTGTATCGGATCGCACCCGTCCAACCATGATTACCCCCCCTTCCTGGTCTGCGCGAAAGGCAGCCTGATCGAGAAAACGGCGAATGACCGTGGGGCCCTGTCCGGCGCTGTCGAAGTCGCGGAAAACGAGGCCCGTGGGAACACCTTCGCGCAGCGCCAGCTTCTGTGCAGTGTTCAGCCCCTTGGATTGCAGCACCAATCCGTGGCCCGAGGCCCTGAGGGCTTCGGTGATCTGGTCACTTGCCTCGCGGCTGCCCTGCACCCCGTTGCCCACGCCTTCCATGATGGCCACAACTTCCGGGTTGTCCGCCAAAACCGACGCCAGGGTGACTTCGACATCGGTCGCGAGCGCCCCCTGCGGCAGATCCAAAAGCAGCATGACTTCAAACCCTTGCTCCCGGTAGTCCGCGATCCGGGATGCCGCGTCCGGCAAACTGGCATCGACCGCAAAACTGAGCGGATAGGGAAAGCTGTTCAACGCCGCCAACCCCACAGGGCCACCTGTCAGATCGACGCCGTCATCGATCAGGACAATCGCCATCAACGGGTTGTCATCGGTATTCTCAAATGGCACGGCAAAGGCCTCGATCGGAGGTGTATCGAACGTGGCAGACGCCTCTGACCCAAGGCCGGTGGCCCCATCGGCAGACCGGTCCAACAGAGAGGTCGCCCTGCGCCCGATTGTCGGGCCATCGCCAGTCTGCGGTGACGGGTCAAGCGCCGACGGCAGCGCCGCAATAGCAGCCTCTTGCGGCGTTTCCGGGGCGGAGGGGGGCGCAGGTGACGATGGCTCCTCGGGCAGGGCAATTGGCGTTTCCGCGGCTGCATCGGCGGCCTCGTTTGCCTCATTGTCCTGTGCCGCTTCCGTAGCCTCCGTTGGCGCAACAGGTTGCACCGGATCTTCTCCGATCTCCGGCGCCCGATCCGGCGCTGAAAAAGCGCCCTCGGTCTCAGGCACAACCGGAGCAGGCGGCTGCGCAGGTTCGGTGGAGATTGACAAGGTCCTCTCAACCTGCGGTGCGGAGGGCAAGCTGGCCTGCGGGCCTGGCAAAACCGGCGCTGCGTCAAGAACGTCAAGACCGCCCGTTGCTAGTCCCGCGACCGGGCCAACCAGCCCTTCTGCGCCACCCGTTTGCGGCACCGTCGGCGTGTCAGACCCGGCCACAAACGCAGCTGTCACATCATCTGCTTCAGGGCTTTCGCCTTTTGGCGCTTCTCCGTCGCGGACCAGATCCGCGTCGGTTACGGCATCGGCAGTGCTGGGGTCACCCGATGTCGGAGCTTGGGACGCTTCGGGCGCCGAGGCCACGACATCTGGAGTCGCAGGGCTTTGCGCAATCACCGATACAACACCTGCGCCAATCACACTGACAACGCCGCCCCAGATCAATCCGCTCAGAAAACCCTGTGCCATATCGCCGTCCTCGCCTGATCGGGTCCGCGCCGTGTTTGCAACTGTGCCGCACCAACTGCTTTATCCTTGTATCCCCGACCGCCCTGCCCTTGACGCTGGCGGGCAAGCCTGAGCATGTATGCGTTTGAGTATAAAGGCCTCTGCCGCCCCTTGGAACAAAGAATACGACGATGCTGCTGCTGATCGATAACTACGACAGTTTCACCTATAACCTCGTGCACTACCTCGGCGCGCTGGGGGCTGACGTCGTGGTACGCCGCAATGACGCGCTGGATGTGCAAGAGGCCATGGGCATGCGCCCGAGCGGGATCCTGCTTTCGCCCGGTCCGTGTGACCCGGATCAGGCTGGAATCTGCCTTGCGCTGACCCAGGCAGCGGCCGAAACCCGCACACCGCTGATGGGTGTGTGCCTTGGGCACCAGACCATCGGGCAGATGTTCGGGGGCAAGGTCGTGCGCGCCAAGGACATCGTGCATGGCAAACTGGGAACCATGCATCACAAGGGGACAGGCCTATTCGCCGGTTTGCCCACACCTTTTGCCGCAACCCGCTACCATTCACTGATCGTCGAGCGCGAGAGCCTGCCCGATTGCCTGGACATCAATGCCGAGCTGGAGGACGGCACGATCATGGGCTGCGTCACCGCGAACTGCCCATACATGGTGTGCAGTTTCATCCCGAATCCATCCGGTCCGAACATGGCCACGCCATGCTGCAAAACTTTGTCGATCTGCTGCCGGTGCCGACATGAGTGACGCACTCAAGCCCCTGATTGATGCCGCAGCCAACGGCCCCTTGACCCGTGCACAAGCCGAAGAGGCCTTTCAAATCTTGTTCGATGGCGAGGCAACGCCTAGCCAGATTGGCGGGCTGCTGATGGCGCTGCGCACCCGCGGCGAAACTGTGGATGAATACGCAGCGGCCGCCGCTGTCATGCGCGCCAAGTGTAACGCAGTGCACGCGCCGGACGGTGCCATGGACATCGTCGGCACTGGCGGAGATGGCAAAGGCACACTGAACATTTCGACCGCCACGGCCTTTGTCGTGGCAGGGGCGGGCGTGCCGGTCGCCAAGCACGGCAACCGCAATCTGACCTCCAAATCCGGCGCGGCGGACGCGCTGACGCAAATGGGAATCAACGTCATGGTCGGGCCCAAAGTGGTCGAAGCGGCCCTGCACGAGGCTGGCATAGGCTTCATGATGGCGCCCATGCACCACCCGGCCATTGCACATGTCATGCCGACGCGCGCCGAACTGGGCACCCGTACGATCTTCAACATTTTGGGGCCGCTCACCAATCCGGCTGGGGTCAAACGACAGCTTACAGGTGCGTTTTCGCGGGATCTGATCCGACCCATGGCTGAAACGCTGCGACAGTTGGGCTCCGAGGTGGCGTGGTTGGTCCATGGCTCGGACGGAACGGATGAGTTGACAATCACCGGGGTTTCCTGGGTCTGCGGCGCTCAAAGACGACACCCTGACGAAGTTCGAAGTGCATCCCGAAGACGCCGGCCTGCCGGTCCATGCCTTCGAAGACATCATCGGCGGCACCCCCGAAGAAAACGCTGTCGCCTTTCGCGCGCTTCTGGATGGCGCACCCGGCGCCTACCGGGATGCGGTGCTGCTCAATGCTGCAGCCGCCCTCAAGGTGGCAGGCGTCGCGCGCGACCTCAAAGAGGGCCGCAGCCGCAGCGCAACAAAGCATCGACAGCGGGGCCGCAATGGCTAAAATCAAAGCGGTCGCCAGGATCAGCCAAAGCAGTTGATTTCTCTCGGCCATAAATATCCGGGGGGTCCGGGGGCTGGCCCCCGGTCCTGTTCCAACAATCAAGAGCCTACGCCATGACCAACACGATCCTCGACAAGATCAAGGCCTACAAGCTGGAAGAAGTTGCCGCCGACAAAGCCGAGAAACCCTTGGACGTGCTCGAAATCCAAGCGCGCAGTGCCAATCATGTGCGCCCCTTTGGCGACGCCTTGCTGCAAGCCGGGCGCACAGGCTATGGGCTGATTGCCGAAATCAAGAAGGCCAGCCCGTCCAAAGGTCTGATCCGCGATGACTTCGACCCGGCCGTCCTCGCTGAAAACTATGAGGCAGGCGGGGCGACCTGTTTGTCCGTGCTGACGGATACGCCCAGCTTTCAGGGGGCCAAGGACTATCTGGTGCAGCCCGCGCCGCCTGCGAACTGCCGGTGCTGCGCAAGGATTTCATGTATGATCCTTATCAGGTGATCGAGGCCCGCGCGCTCGGGGCCGACTGCATCCTGATCATCATGGCCAGCGTCAGCGACACGCAAGCCGCCGAACTTGAAGACGCGGCAACCTCGAGTGGGGGATGGACGTGCTCATCGAAGTGCATGATCTGCCAGAGCTTGAACGGGCGAGCCTGCTGAAAAGCAAACTGATCGGGATCAACAACCGCGATCTCAAGACCTTCGAGACCAGCCTCGACACAACCCGCAAACTGTCCAAACTGGTGCCCGCCGGACCGGATGATCATCTCGCGAAAGCGGGCTGAGCACGCCCGCGGATCTGGCCGATATGGCGCGGTACGGCGCGCGCAGTTTCCTGATCGGGGAAAGCCTGATGCGTCAGGACGACGTCACCGCCGCCACCCGCGCCCTTCTGGCCAACCCGCTGATGGCTCGGGGCATGTGATGGCCGAGCTGACCCATTTTGACGCCAAGGGCGATGCCCATATGGTCGATGTGTCGGACAAGGCCGTCACACACCGTATTGCCGTGGCCGAAGTCTGGATCAAGATGAAGCCTGAAACCTTTGATATCATTACCGAAGGGCGCGCCAAAAAAGGGGACGTGATCGGAGTTGCTCGCCTGGCCGGGATCATGGGCGCCAAGAAAACCGCCGACCTGATCCCGCTGTGCCACCCCCTGCCGATCACCAAGGTAGCGGTTGATCTGGAACCCGATGCGGCACTGCCCGGGCTGCGGATCACGGCCACGGTCAAGACCACCGGCCAGACCGGCGTCGAGATGGAGGCGCTGACCGCCGCCTCGACCGCCGCGCTGACCGTCTATGACATGGCCAAGGCCGTGGACAAAGGCATGGAAATCGGCGGCCTGCGCGTGATGCTGAAAGATGGCGGAAAATCCGGGCGCTTCGAGGCGACATGATCACCGTCGCGCAAGGCGCTGGAACATCTTTTGGAGCTTGGCAGACCGCTGCCGCCGCAGGAGACCGTGCCACTGACCGAGGCCGCAGGCCGGGTTCTGGCAGCCAGTGGTGGCGCCGCGACGCAACCGCCGTTTGCCGCGTCGTCGATGGATGGCTACGCGATCAAATCGCGTTGAGGCGGACCTGCACGCCCAGTTCAAGGTCATCGGCGAAGCGGCTGCCGGTCACCGCTGGACGGGCACATCGGGCCCCGGACAGGCCGTGCGCATCTTTACCGGCGCGCCCGTGCCCGGAGGTGCCGACAAGGTCGTCATCCAGGAAGACGTCGAACGCGCGGCGACATGATCACGCCTGACGGACCCCGGGCCAAACCCGATAACATCCGCCCCGCCGGCGCTGATTTCACGGCAAGGCGACACCGATGTGCTCGCCGCGCCGCGCCGCCTGCGGCCCGGTGACATTGCCCTGCTGGCCGCGATGAACATGCCCCGATGCACCGTCACCCGCGTGCCCAAGTCGTCGCCCTGATCGCGACCGGCGATGAACTGGTCATGCCCGGCGAAGATCCCCGGCCCGACCAGATCATCGCCTCCAACAGCTTTGGCCTCGCCGGCGATGCTGCGAAACGCCATGGGCGCAGAGGCGCGGATCCTGCCGATCGCGCGCGACACCGAAGCCTCGCTCGAAAACCTCTTTGGCTGGCCCAAGGCGCCGATCTGATCGTCACCATTGGCGGCGCGTCTGTCGGGGATCATGATCTGGTCGCCGAGGTGGCAGCAGAACCTCGGGATGGAGCAGTCCTTCTACAAGGTCGCGATGCGCCCCGGCAAACCGCTGATGGCCGGGCGGTTGGGAACGGTATGCCCATGATCGGCCTGCCCGGCAATCCGGTCTCGGCCATGGTCTGCGGACAGGTTTTTCTGCAACCCATGTTGCGCGCGATGATGGGCCTTGCCCGATGCACCGGCACCGCGCATAACTGCCGCTGGCATCGGCAGACCCATCGGGGCAAACGGCCCGCGCGAACACTATATGCGCGCAACTGCGTCGAATGGTCGGATCAGCGGTCACCGCCTTTGACCGGCAGGACAGCTCACTCCTGACCGTTCTGGCGCGCTCCAATGCCCTGCTGATCCGCCCGCCGGGATCCGAGCGCCTGCAGCCGGGCCGTCGATCACGGATCGTCGATGACTATCCTGCATCGACCAATTGTTGACACAAAACGGGAACATCCGTAGAACAAACCGAACCTGTAAACCACTTTGGATTGGAGGTCGAGCATGTTGACGAAAGAAACAACTGGATCTGCTGGAATTCATCCACAAACGCGTGCAGCGCGACGGCGTGCCGCCCAGTTTTGACGAAATGAAAGAGGCGCTGGACCTGCGCTCGAAATCCGGTATCCACCGTTTGATCACCGCGCTTGAGGAGCGCGGCTTTATCCGCCGCCTGGCGCACCGTGCCCGCGCGATCGAGGTCGTGCGCCTGCCCGAAAGCCTTGGCGGCCCGGCCAGCGGATTTTCTCCGCGTGTGATCGATGGCGACCGCCCCGATGCACCGCCACCAGCCGCCCCGCGGTGGATGCCGGTGGATCCCGCCCACGCTGCGTGGAAATTGCCCGTCATGGGCCGGATCGCCGCCGGTGTGCCGATCGAGGCGATCAACGACGAGCCGCCCGGCATTTCGGTCCCCGGCCAGATGGTGCGCGGCAACGGCAGGCACTACGCCCTTGAGGTCAAAGGCGATTCGATGATCGACGCTGGGATCAACGATGGTGATGTGGTGGTGATCCGCGAAACCTCGACCGCGGATAATGGCGATATCGTCGTGGCGCTGGTCGAAGATCAGGAAGCCACGCTGAAACGGTTTCCGCCGGCGCGGCAACGCGATTGCACTCGAAGCGGCCAACCCGGCCTATGAGACCCGCGTGCTTCCGGACGATCAGGTCAAGGTGCAGGGCCGTCTGGTCGGGCTGATCCGCACCTATTGAACGTCGCGATGCGCTCGCATTCCTGCGTCTTACCGGGCGAATTGACGCGGCGTGCCAAGCGCGGTCGCCGCCGCCGATCCCTCCGTTCAGCCGAGTTCTGCATCCGGTCATCCTGCAACTAGCCAGACTGCCGGCTCTGCGGGCCAGCCATCCGGACCACAGCCGTGCCCCGAGCGCGCGCCGTGATGACGCGCGCCTTCGCCCGTGATCGCGATTGCCCCCGTCTTGCGCAGGGTTGGGCATCACAACACCACGCAGTCGGCACCGCATTTTTTCCATCGCGAGATCAGCGCGGCAACGCGCTTGCCCGCGGGCGGCATCACCGCAAAATCGCGCAAGCGCCTGCGCTGAGGTGCACCAGATTGCCTTGAGCCAGCCTGCGCGCGGCGATTCGCGCCGCGTCTGGCTGCAAAGTCCCGTCGCCGTCATTTTCCAACCAGTTGCTGGCGACAAACCCAGCGCCCTTTGCCTTGACTCAGCGCCCGCCCTCCGGGTCATCACCCCGACCAATGCGCCCGTATCGGCGATCAAGACATCGCCGGCCGTTCGCCCAACTGCCACAGCCAGAGCGCTGCCGCCGCCATCGGTACCAGCCCGACAAACCGCAAGCCGCCCCTGCCACAGAAAGAGATCAAAAGCGCACCCAGCGCCATCAGCGGCAGCACCCATGGCCCCGGGCTCGGCACGAACCGCGCGCGCCGTCCAGACCCGCAACCGTTTCGGCCACCCACAGGATCCACGCGAATGCCCCAGCCCATGATCCACAGCCCGACGGCCTCCAGCCCCAAAAGGCGCCAGAGCAGCCGCCAGCACCGCCGCCGGGATCACCAGCACCCCCATCAGCGGCACGCTGGCCAGGTTGGCCAGCAGGCCCGTAATGCGCGACCGCGTTGAAATGCGCCGCCCCAATGGGCGCCGTGGCCAGCCCCGCCACCAGCGAGGAGATGAACCACCGCCGTCACCGGCCCAGCCATTTCGGGCCCTCGGCCAGGGCGCGATCGCGCATCCAGCCGAACACGGCCACAAGCGCCGTTGTCGCCGCAAACGACATCTGGAAACCCGGGCCCATCAGCGCCTCGGGCCGCAGCGCCAGCACGATCAGCGCCGCCATGGCGACCGCCCGCAGGGTCAGCGCCCGCCGGTCCACCATGACCGCCACCAGCACGACCGCGACCATGACAAACGCCCGTTCCGTCGCCACATTGCCGCCCGACAGGCCAGATAGATCGCCGCCGCGACCAAGGCGCCACCGCCGCCATCTTGCGCACGGCCACGCGCAAGCGCAACCACGGGGATCAGCGCAAAGCCAGTAGCGCAGAAGCGGCAAAGACAAACCCGCTCAGCAGCCCCATATGCAGGCCCGAAATCGCCAGCAGATGCGCGGTGTTGGAGGCCCGCAAAGCCTCCAGCGCGCCTTGGCTGATGCCGCTGCGATCGCCGGTTGTGACCGCCGCCGCAAAGCCACCGATATCACCCGGCAATACCTCGCGAACCCGCAAGGACGCGGCCATGCGGATGCGAAAGATCATCTGCGCCAGATCGAATTCCGCGGGCGCAATGGCCAGCAACGGCACCGCGCGTATAGCCCACCGCCCCCAGGCGCGCGAACCACGCCATGGCGCTGGAAATCAAAGCCGCCCGGTTCCACCGGCCCCGCGGCGGCGACAGATGCCCGGTCATCATCACCCGCATGCCCGGCATCGGGCGAACGCCCTGCCGTCGCCATGCAGCGAGATGCGCACCCGCGTCGGCGTCTCGCCAGGCGCGACATCGGTCCAGCACGACCCGGTCCAGTGTCAGGCGCACCGCGTCCGAAGCGCTGCGGTCAATGCCGACGATGCGCCCCTCGATCGGGCCGTAATAGCGCCAGTCCCAGCACCGGGCCGCCACCGCATGCGCCCGCCACGCCCGCCGCAGCCAAAGCCAAGCGCAATCATCGCCAGAAAAACCAGAACGGCGAAAGGCTTTCAGCCCATGGCCGGCCGCACCACGCATCAGCCGCGCACGCGACCCAGCGCCAATCCCGAGATCACCGCCAAAGACCGGCCAGTCGGTTCGACCGCAGACGCAAAATAGCCCGCGATCCCGATGGCCAAGACAGCACCGGCAACCCAGGAAACAGATGCCCCCGCTGGTGCAAGCAGGCATAAGCCTGTGCCAAACCGGCCAATCGGTGACAAGGCCCATGCTTGCCCCTCGCGCCCATGGTCGATAGACAAAGCGCCGACCCTAGACCCGATCATGGTTACGAAAAGGTAAACTCTCGCCTCATGTCCGCGCCCGTCGTCACCCGTTTCGCCCCCTCGCCCACCGGGTTCCTGCATATCGGGGGCGCGCGCACGGCGCTGTTCAACTGGCTTTATGCGCGTGGCCGCGGCGGCAAGTTCCTGCTGCGGATCGAGGACACCGACCGCGCCCGCTCCACGCCCGAGGCGACGGCGGCGATCTTCGAGGGCCTCACCTGGCTCGGCCTCGACTGGGACGGCGAGGCGATCAGCCAGTTCGAGCCGCGCCGACCGCCACGCCGAGGTCGCGCATCAGCTGCTGGCGCGCGGGCAAAGCCTACAAGTGCTTTGCCACGCAGGACGACATTCAAACCTTTCGCGAAGCCGCCAAGGCCGAGGGCCGCTCAACCCTGTTCCGCTCGCCCCTGGCGCGAGGCTGCCCCGGCCGACCATCCCGACGCGCCCTATGTGATCCGCATCAAGGCGCCGCGCGAGGGTGTCACGGTCATCAAGGACGCCGTGCAGGGCGATGTGACCATCCGCAACGATCAGCTGGACGACATGATCGTGCTGCGCTCGGACGGCACGCCGGTCTATATGCTGGCCGTGGTGGTGGATGATCACGACATGGGCGTGACCCATGTGATCCGCGGCGACGATCACCTGAACAACGCGGCACGACAGATGATGATCTATGATGCGATGGGCTGGGATGTGCCGGTCTGGGCGCATATCCCGCTGATCCACGGACCCGACGGCAAGAAACTGTCGAAACGGCATGGCGCCTTGGGCGCGCAGGAATATCAGGCGATGGGCTATCCGGCGGCGGGGATGCGCAATTACCTGGCCCGGCTGGGCTGGAGCCACGGCGATGACGAATTTTTCACCGACGCGCAGGCGCTGCGACTGGTTCGATCTGGACGGGATCGGCAAAAGCCCGGCGCGGTTCGACTTCAAGAAGCTGGAGAACCTCTGCGGGCCAGCATATCGCCACAGGCCGACGATGCTGCATTGCTGCGGCATGAAATTGACGAGCTATCTGGCCGCAGACAGGTCAGCCGGCGCTGACCGAGGGCGCGCTGGATGGGCTGACGTGCGATGTATTGCCTCAAGGACCGCGCCCGAACTTATCCGGAACTTCTTGAAAAAGCGCACTTTGTCCTGACATCCCGCCCGATCGAGCCGGATGAGAAGGCGGCCAAGGCGCTTGATCCGGTATCCCGTGGTATACTGAAAGAATTGACGCCGCACCTGCAAAGTGCTAGCTGGGACGCGAGACGATCTGGAGGCGGTCTCTGAACGACTTTGCCGCGGCGCAGGGCACCAAGTTCGGCAAACTCGCAGGGCCTCTGCGGGCCGCACTGGCCGGCCGCGCCGTGACCCCTTCGTTTTTGACATGATGCTGGTGCTGGGCCGCGATGAAACGCTCGCCCGACTGGAAGATGCGCCGCCTGACGGGGCGACCTCCGTCACGGCACGTTGTCGACGACACCATCCGCGGCAAGGCGCGAAATACCGGAGGCCCGCGGTGGCGGCAACGCGCCCCCGAACGAGAAGGAGACGACAGATGGCTGACAGCACCAAAATCCGCGACGCTGACGATTGACGACGACAGCCTACGAGCTGCCGATCCACTTCGCCCACCGCCGGGCCGGACGTGCTCGACATCCGCAAGCTCTATGCGCAGGCCGGCGTGTTCACCTATGATCCGGGCTTCACCTCGACCGCCAGCCTGCGACAGCACCATCACCTTCATCGACGGCGACAAGGGCGAGCTGCTGCACCGTGGCTATCCGATCGACCAACTGGCCGAGCAAATCCCATTACCTCGAAGTCTGCTACCTGCTGCTCTACGGCGAATTGCCGACCGGCGCGGAGCTTGAGGATTTCGAATCCCGCGTCACCGGACACACCATGCTGCACGAGCAGATGCGCAATTTCTTCTCCGGCTTCCGCCGCGACGCGCACCCGATGGCGATCATGGTCGGCGTCGTCGGCGCGATGTCGGCCTTCTACCACGACAGCACCGACATCTCCGACGAACGCCAGCGGGAAATCGCCAGCCATCGCCTGATCGCCAAGATGCCGACGATCGCGGCCTGGGCCTACAAGTATTCCATCGGTCAGCCCTTCGTCTATCCGCGCAACGATCTGGATTACGCGTCGAACTTCCTGCGCATGTGCTTTGCGGTGCCGGCCGAGGATTACGAAGTCGAACCCGATCCTGAGCCGCGCGATGGACCGGATCTTCACCCTGCATGCCGATCACGAGCAGAACGCCTCGACCTCGACGGTGCGTCTGGCGTCCTCGTCGGGCGCCAACCCGTTTGCCTGTATCGCCGCCGGCATCGCCTGCCTGTGGGGCCCGGCCCATGGCGGCGCCAACCAGGCCTGCCTCGAGATGCTCAAGGAAATCGGCACGCGCGACCGGATCCCCGAATACATCGCCCGCGCCAAGGACAAGAACGATCCGTTCCGCCTGATGGGCTTCGGCCACCGCGTCTACAAGAACTTCGACCCGCGCGCGACGGTGATGAAGCAATCCGCCGACGAGGTGCTGGAGCTTCTTGGGCGTAGAGGACAACCCGCTGCTCGCCACCGCCCTGGAACTGGAGGAGCAGGCGCTGGCCGATCCGTACTTCGCCGAGAAGAAGCTGTTCCCGAACGTCGATTTCTATTCCGGCATCATCCTCGAGGCGATGGGCTTCCCGACCTCGATGTTCACGCCGATCTTCGCGCTGTCGCGCACGGTCGGCTGGATCTCGCAGTGGAAAGAAATGATCGCCGATCCGCAGAACAAGATCGGCCGCCCGCGCCAGCTTTATCTCGGCGAGACGACGCGCGACTATGTGGATATCGAAAACCGCTGATCACCCCCACCGCAGCCTCCATACCCCCTTTAATGTTCGCTTTTCCAAAAAGGCCAAACGCCTTCCTTGAAATCGCGGGTCTTGCCGCATTCGCCCTGCAACTGGCCTCCAGCGCCAGTTGCTCGGACAGATCGTTGTCCCAAGCTCGCCGCGGATCGCCTGCTTGACCGCGCCATAAGGCCTCGGTCGGGCCGTGGCCAGATGCGCCGCCCGCGCCCGCCAATGGGCGCCTCGAAGACGTCATCCGCGACCGCTTCCCAGATCATGCCCCAGTCGTCGGCCTGCCGCGCGTCGATCCGGTCGGCAAACAGCGCGGCCCCCATCGCCTTGGCCGCGCCCATCTGGCGGGGCAACCAATAGGTGCCGCCCGCATCCGGGATCAGGCCGATCCGCGTGAAGGCCTGCAGGAAATACGCGCTTTCGGTGGCGATCACCACATCCGCCGCCAGCGCAAGGTTGGCCCCCGCCCCGGCCGCCGCCCCGTTCACGGCCGCGATCGTCGGCACCGGGCAGTCGATGATCGCCATCGAGCATCGGGACGTATTCGTCGCGCAAGCGTGCGCTCCAGGTCGAGATTGGCCGCGTTGGCCCGATCGCCCAGGTCCTGCCCCGAGCAGAACGCCCGCCCCGCGCCGGTCAGCACCACCACCCGCGCCTCTTGCCTGCCTGCCGCGTTCACGGCATGGGTGATCTCGGCCCGCATCTGCGTGTTCAGCGCGTTCATCACGTCAGGGCGGTTCAGCGTGATCACCGCCATGCCGTCCGCTTCGCACGTGATGGTCTCGTATTTCATGGGCCTCCCGCTTTGCCATGTCGCTGCATAGCACACGCCGAGGGCAGAAAAGCCGGGCGGCTGCGTCAGTCTTCCAGAATTTCGCGCAGCCGCGCCTGTTCCTCGGCGCTCAGCGCGGTCCTCGCGTCGGCGGCCGGGCGCACGCGCGGCCGCGCAGATAGCCAGATGCCAACCCCGCCGCCGATCAGCAACATCGCGGCCCGCCAGCCCACAGCAGCCAGGTTCGAGCCGGACTTGCGCGGGTCGCAGCAGCACGAATTCGCCATAGCGGTCCACGACGAAATCGATCACCTCGGTCATCGCTGTCGCCCGCCACCAGCCGCTCGCGCACCAGGAGGCGCAGGTCGCGCGCCAGCGTCGCGTTCGATTCGTCGATCGACTCGTTGCGGCAGACGAGGCAGCGGAGGCTCATGGCTCGAGCTCCCGCGCCCGCGTTCCTCGAGCGCGGGATCGTCCAGCACCTCGTCGGGCTGCACCGCCAGCGCACGGCGGCAGGCCGCCAGCAGCGACAGGCGAGCGCGGAACGCCCGCCGCCAGAGCCGGGCATCATTCCGCAGGCACCGCTCTGGCGGCTTTGCCGCGGGCGCGCGCGCCCCTGCGGCCACGCGGAAGCGCCGGTCCTCAGGCTCAGCAAACCGCCCAGCGCCATCAGGATCGCAGCCGCCCAGATCCAGTTGGCGAAGGGCTTGATATAGGTCCGCACCGCCCAGCCGCCATTGGCCTGCGCATCACCGATCACCACATAGACATCGCGCGCGAAAGTTATAATCGATCGCCGCCTCGGTCGTCGGCATCTGCGCCACCGGGTAGATCCGCTTTTCGGGACGCAGCTGCGCGATCTCATCGCCCGTCCTTGGCCAGCGTGACGAAGCCCATGGTCGAGATGTAGTTCGGCCCCTCGACTCTTCGACACATCGTCGAGCGTCAGGGTAAACCCCGCAACGCGAAAGGTCTCGCCAATCTGCGCGACGCGGATATCTTCGACCTGCCACGCCGTCAGCCCGGCAACGCCCAACATGGTGATGCCCAAGCCCGCATGCGCCACCGCCTTGCCCCAATCGGCGCGCGGCAGGCGCCAGCACCGGCCCACCGGAGCCCCGATTTCGCCGCGTCCGGTGCGCGACCACAGATCGATCAGCCGCGCCCATCACGATCCAGGCCCCCAGGAACACGCCCACCGGGCCAAGCGCACTGCGGCCGGTCTGCATCGCCCAGACCAGCCCCCAATCGCCACCGCCAGCACAAAGGCATAGCGCAGCGCGCGCATCGCCCTGACCGATCTTGGCCCGCTTCCACGGCATCATCGCGCCCGACCGGCAGGATCAGCCCCAGCAGCACCATGAACGGCGTGAAGGCCATGTTGAAGAAGGGCGCGCCGACTGACAGCTTGCGGTCAAAGAACATCTCGGCGACCAGCGGCCACATCGTGCCGACGAAGACCACGAAGCAGGACACCGCCAGCAGCAGGTTGTTGGCCACCAGCGCGCTTTCGCGGCTGACCATGCCAAAGACGCCCTTGGCCTCCATCGCGCCGCGCGCGCAGCGCAAACAGGATCAGCGCGCCGCCCATGAAGAAGCCCATGATCATCAGGATGAACACGCCGCGTTCGGGATCGTTGGCGAAGGCATGGACCGAGGTCAGCACGCCCGAGCGCACGATGAACGTGCCGATCAGCGAGAAGCCGAAGGCAAGGATGGCCAGCAGGATCGTCCAGCTTTTCAGCGCTTCGCGCTTTTCCACCACGATGGCGGAATGCAGCAGCGCCGCTGCCAGCAACCAAGGCATGAAGCTCGCGTTCTCGACCGGATCCCAGAACCAGAAACCGCCCCAGCCAAGCTCGTAATAGGCCCACCAGGACCCCAGGCCGATGCCGATGGTCAGAAACACCCAGGCCGCCAGGGTCCAAGGCCGCACCCAGCGCCCCCAGGCCGCATCGACCCGGCCCTCGATCAGGGCGGCGACGGCAAAGCTGAAGCAGATGCTCAGGCCGACATAGCCGAGATAGAGAAACGGCGGATGGAACGCCAAACCGGGATCCTGCAACAGCGGGTTCAGGTCCTGCCCGTCAAAGGGCGGCACCGCCAGCCGCAGGAACGGGTTCGAGGTGAACAGGATGAAGGCGAAGAACGCGACGCCGATCGACCCTGCACCGCCAGCACGCGCGCCTCAGGGTTGGCGGCAGATTGCCGCCGAACCACGCCGCCATCGCGCCGAACAGGCCACGATCAGCACCCAAAGCAACATCGAGCCCTCGTGGTTCCCCCAGACGCCCGAGATCTTGTAGAGCATCGGCTTGGCCGAATGGCTGTTCAGCACGACCAGCTTCAGCGAAAAATCCGAGGTGATGAAGGCATACATCAGCGCCCCGAAGGAAAAGGCGATCAGCAGGAACTGCGTGTTGGCCGCAGGTTCGGCCACAGCCATCCAGCCGGTCTCAGCGCGCCATGCGCCCCGATCAGAGCGGAACGATGGTCTGCACGATGGCCACCATGAAGGCGAGGATGAGGGCGAAATGTCCGAGTTCTGTAATCATGAACCGGAGTATAGAACGCGCAATGGACGCGCCAATGCCCTTGGCCATTTGCCGCATCACAGACACGTCAGCCATCGCCCTTCTCTGTTCAAAAAAATCCGGGGTCACAGGCGCGCCAGGCCGCCAACACATTTCTCAAGCGCCGACGCCAGCAAGCCGCGGCGCCACTCTTCCAGCGCATTGGCTCCAGCGACACGCCGTGGTCAATCGCGCATCGGCACCGGTCGAGGCAACGCCAACACTATCGGCGCGCATTTCGCGCAACGCCGATACGTTCGCCATCACCTGCGGCACCCGGTTCATCGTCTCGACAATCTCGCGCTGAAAGGCCTGGGATTTGACCTGATGTCGCGCACCGAAATAGAACGAGACAATGACGCCCAGCAACCACCACAACGGCTCTGGCACCAATGCAATACCCTGCATACGCTCGGCAAACCACAAGGGGGCGACCATCGCAGAGACAAACAACCCAAGCGTGCCAAGGGCCAGCGCCGGGCGTGGCAAGCGGTTGACCCCGTCCATGAACCGATCAAACGATCCTTGCCGCGGCACCAGGAACTCTTCGCCGAACTCCGTCATCGCCTGCATCTGAACGGCCTGCGCGCGCTGCAGATCCGGCTTCTGCGTTTTCGCGAAACACCTCAACCGTGTTTCGCGCACGACATTGCGCTTGCCGCCAAACAGCAGGCCCAGAATGCCTTCCATCAACCCCATGATGCAACCCTTTCCTGAAATTGTGCCGGCTCATATGATAGCGCGGCGCACATGAACTCTTCGGCACGCTTGATCCAGCCGCCTTTCGCCCCGCCCCGGGTCTTGGCGAATTTGCGCGAGGCCGGGCGGCGGTCGGCGAGGCGGAAGTAATAGTTGCGCCGCGCGATCCCGTAAGCATCCACCAGATGATCCCGGCGCCGCCGTTATAGGCACGCCTCATGGGCCGCCTTGCGATGGATCTGCGGCCCCAACGCCCCATCGACCACGACCTCCTGGCCCATTTCGCCCAGCAACCGCTGCAGGATCTTGATCGCATTGCCGCCCGCATTGACGTACATGTCGAACACGGTTGCGTGCAAAGGGCCGGCAGCTCTGCGATGCGCGGGCGTTCGAAATAGTGCTGACGAAAATGTCGATCGCCTGACCGCGGGTCAGGCGCTTTCACATCCTCCGCGTCGACATCGCCGTCCGATCCAGATCAAGTCCCCAACGACGCATGGTGTGAATGGTAACGCCGAAATTCGTAGCCCCGCCCGGATCGTCCGGGTCATTCACATAGCCGCCCTCGCGGGCAACAATTTCTTCGGCAATATCTCTGACAGTTTGCATGTCCGCCCTCCTCTTGTTCCAACTGCGGGACAAGACTGCACACATGTAGGTTAACGCGGCTTAACAGCGTGCGTTCGTTAACCGTTTGGATCCTTGTAAACGCCCTGTGCTTTCAGCGCATCGACAACTTCAGACGGCATGTATGTTTCATCATGCTTTGCAAGAATTTCAGTAGCTTCAAAGACACCGTTGATGTAACGTCCTGTGCCGACCATGCCTTCGTTTTCGGAAAACAGATCCGGCAGAACGCCCGGTAAAGACAACCGGCACGTTCGCACCACCATCCGTGACTTCAAAACGGATCGACTCACCCTGACCGCGGATCAAAGTACCTTCAGCCACCAGCCCGCCGATCCGAAAGACCTCTGTCGGTCCGGGCGGTTCCGCCAAAATCTGACTGGGCGCGCGAAAGAAATTGATGCCGTCGCGCATCGCGTAACCGATCAAGACAGTAGAGAGCGTCAGCATCACGGCAGCCAAAGCAATAATCTGAATCCGGCGCTGTTTCTTGAGGTTTCTCATCGGCTCCCCTTTGCACAGGGAGAGATTTTTCGTACGAAAAATCTTCGCCCGCCCCCAATTCCCTTACGGAAATAATGGGACCATCATCAGCCCCTCCGTCTCGGATATACCTAACATCAGATTGGCGTTTTGCAACGCTTGGCCCGACGATCCCTTTGTCAGGTTGTCCAAAGCCGCGATGACGACGACACGCCCCGGCATCCGGTCCGCCACCACCCCGATATGGCAAAAGTTCGACCCGCGAATGTGCCGCGCTTGGCGCCTCGCCAAAGGGCAGAACCTCAATAAACGGCTCGTCTCGCATACGCTTCGCAAGAGTGCCGTAAACCGCGTCTGGCACACCGCCTTTCACATAAGCCGTGCCAGAATGCCCCGGTTGGCCGGGATCAGGTGCGGCACGAACTGGATCTGCACCTCCCGCCCGGCCACTTTGAGAATTCCTGATCAAACTCGCCCAAATGCCGATGCGTGCTGCCAAGCGCGTAGGCGTGATACCCTTCGCTCAATTCCGCATGCAGCAGGTTTTCCTTGAGCGCACGGCCCGCCCCCGACACAGCCGCCTTCAAATCCAGAATGATATCGTCCAGGTCAATCACGCCCGCTGCAATCAAGGGCCGCAACGCAAACTGCCCCGTTGCCGCGTTGCATCCTGTACCCGCCACCAGCCGCGCACCAGTGATCTCGTTGCGGTAAAACTCGGTCAGCCCGTATACAGCTTCGCCTTGTATCTCGAGCGCGGCGTGCGGGTTGCCATACCATTTCGCATAGGCGTCGGGATCGCGCAGCCTGAAATCGGCGCTCAGGTCGACGATCTTGAGGTCACGCGTCAAACCGGAAATCACCTCTTGGCTGGTTTTGTGCGGCAATGCGCAAAAGCAAAGGTCGATGCCGGACCAATCGATCTGATCAAACGAAACCATCGAAGGCAGATCAAGGTGACGCAGATGCGGAAATGCCTGCGCCACAGTCTGCCCCGCCTTGGAAAAGGCGCCCAAGGCCTTGATTTTCATGCCAGAGTGCCCAGCAATCAGCCGGATGAGTTCGGCACCCGTGTAACCGGAAGCGCCCAGAATAGCGATTGAGTATGTCATGTCAGTCTTCTTGAATATGTGTCGAGATCAGGCAGCTTGAAAAGTGATCTGTCGTCGCAGGAACTGCGTCGCGCGGTTGCTGACGCGCGCGGGATCGCCAGTGGTCAGGTAGGCCGTGTGCCACCGCCCGATCTTGTCAGGATGGCGTTGCAGGTAATCCGCCAGGCTTTCACCGACCAGGTGCCCTTGGCGAGAATACACTGTCACCTCCGGTCCCAGAGCTGCCTGAAACGCATCTTCCATCAGTGGATAATGAGTGCATCCCAAAATGGCGGCTTGCGGTTCTGGCATTTTGCGCATCAGCGCATCGACGTGCGACCGCACCAGCGCCTCCGCCAGGATCATGTCGCCGTCTTCGATGGCATCGACCACACCGCCGCAGGCCTGCGCCTCGACATCCACGCCAATGGCGCGAAACGCCAACTCGCGCTGAAACGCCCGGCTTGCAACCGTCGCAGGCGTTGCAAAAAGCGCCACATGTTTCACCTCGACCTCGCGCGGCGGCGAGTTGTCGCCCCATTGCCGCTCGGTCAGCGCCTCGATCAACGGCACGAACACGCCCAGCACGCGCTTGTCCGCAGGCACCCACGCCTCCTGCATCCGGCGCAACGCCGCCGCGGACGCGGTGTTGCAGGCCAAGATCACCAGATCACACCCCGCGTCCCACATCGCGCTGAACCGCCGCACAGGTCAGACGTAGATATCATCGGCCGTGCGCACCCCATACGGCGCATGGGCACTGTCGGCCAGAATAGACGAACTCAACATCCGGCAGCCGCTTTTGCGCAGCGTCCAGAACCGTCAGCCCGCCAAGGCCCGAATCGAAAATACCAACTGCCATGTCTGCATCTTCACCGCCCCTAGCGGTGCCGTTCCTCGAATTCATATCCCAACGCGGCCGGATTTGGCACAACGTCTGGCGCAAGCTCATACGTCGCTTTGCGCAGGAAATCAATCATCAGTTTCGAATCGCCCGCCATCGGGTCCAGCACATCCGCGCCCGATCGGCGCGCCGATCACGACGCGCACCGGCGTGTCCACCCGTTTGCGGAACTCCTTGATCAGCAGTCCCATGCGCAACGTCGCAGTACATGAGCTGGCAATCTGGAACAAACGGCTGGTGTGGCCGTCAAAGAAGAGCGGAACCACCGTCGCCTGAGATTTCGCGACCATCCGGGCGGTAAAGCTGCGCCAGCCCGGATCCAGGGTTGAGCTTCGAGAACGGCTTGACCGCCGTGCTCACTGTTCCACCGGGAAAATGCCGATAGCGCCACCATTGCCCAGATAGCGCAGCGCGGTCCTTGCGGGTCTCGATGTTCAGTTGGATCGCTTCCTTTGTCTCGTCGAAGGAAATGGGCAGGACGATCCTGTTCAGGTCTTCGGCCTTGCGAAAAACACTGTTCGCAAGAATACGAAAATCTCCCCGGATCATCGAAAGGATGTGCCCCATCATCAGGCCATCCAGAATGCCGTAAGGATGGTTGGCGATCAAAACCAGCGGCCCGTCTTCGGGGATATGGCCAGAGTGCCGCCACGATATCCAGGGTCAGACCATAGCGTTCAACCATCACGTCCCAGAAGTCGCGCCCTGCCGCGACTTCGTGCTCGTACCCTGATGCACGCTTGATCAGCGCAACCGGCCAGTGGAGTTCTCCATCAGGCGGATCAGTCGCCCGTCCCCCCTTGGTTTCCCCGAAGGCATAGGAGATATCACTGGTCACATCGCGTGCGACTGCATCGGCGGGTTCAGCGTAAGACATGGCGTCGCGCTGCTGCTTTAGCGCACTTGACGCACTCTGCCTATCCTTCGTTACGAAACTGTGACGAAATGGGATCAGATGTGACCCTGCGCCGGTTCCTATGATCCGGGCCTTGATAACAGCTGCGGGACAGGTGTCTTATTCCGCCGCCTTTGCCACCGCGCGCCGCCCGCGTGTATGACCGAAAGCAGCTCTTCCCGGCGTTTCGCGCCTTGATTCTCGTTCGCTTGGCTTTCACCGGACCGTACCCCCTGATTTGCAGGGCAACTCGGCCAGAGCGATCACCGCATCCCGGGTTTCCGCTGTTCAGCTTGGGAAGAACTCGATAGCCATATCCGCCTCATATTGCTTGATGAGCGCACTCCATGCGCCGCTCTTCTCGCGTGTGCCTGAAGGGATCAAGAGGTGTGCCACGAAGGCCTTTCAGCCGGGCCAGAATGCGGAAATTGCGCAGCATTGAAGGCCCGTATTCCTTTTTCATGGGCCGCCCGTCTGGCCCTTGCTTGGACAACATCGGCGGTGCCAGGTGAAACTTCATCGTGAAGTCACCTTCGAACTGTTCACGCGCCTTGGCCTCCGTTTCCAGATGCATCCGCGCCACTTCATACTCATCCTTGTAGGCCAGGAGCTTGTGATAGCCCTTCGCAACCGCCTCGCGGAGTCCGGTATCCGTTCCATGCCATCGACGAACTTGCGCGGTAGCGTTTGGCAAGCCGTTTCGACTGATAAGCCACCAGATGATCAGCGCGAAAGGCGATTTTCTCCTCCAGCGACTTCGGCAATTGTACGACTTTCGGCTCAGCAACGCGCGCCGCCTCGTCCGGATGCAACACTGCCCAGCGCCCGATATCAAAGGCCCGCAGGTTCTTGTCGACCGCAGCGCCGTTTAGATCAATGGCATCCCTTATGGACGAGAGCGTCAGTGGAACAAGACCGCGCTGCCACGCCGCGCCAAAGATCATCATGTTGGAAAAGATCGAATCGCCCATCGTGGCCTTGGCCAGATCCGACGCGTCAAACAGATCCACGCGGTCGCGCAGCCGTGCCTCAAGCGCCAGCGCCAGTCTGTCGGTGGGCAATGAAAACTCGGTGTTGCGGGTGAAGTCGCCGGTGATGATCTCGTGGCTGTTGACCACCGCGCCGGTGCGTCCGCTTGAGGTCAAACCAAGGGTCTTGGCGCCTGCACTCACAACCAGATCACCACCGATCAACGCGTCCGCCTCGCCCGTCGCCACGCGAATGGCACTTATGTCTTGGGGGCTTTCCGCCAGACGGCAATGGATGTGCACGGCACCACCCTTCTGGGCAAGCCCCGCCATCTCCATCATGCCTGCACCCTTGCCATCCAGATGCGCAGCCTGGGCCAGCACAGCGCCAATGGTCACCACGCCCGTTCCGCCGACACCAGTGATGACGACGTTCCAAGTGCCTTTGATTGTCGGCAGATCCGGCAGCGGCAAATCAGGCAGATCCAGTGTCGCAGTCGCCTGTTTTTTGACCTGCGCGCCTTCAAGGGTCACGAAAGACGGGCAAAACCCTTTGACGCATGAAAAGTCCTTGTTGCACGAGGACTGATCAATCGCGCGTTTGCGGCCCAGTTCGGTCTCTTTCGGGATGATCGAAACGCAGTTTGACTGCACCCCGCAATCTCCACATCCCTCGCACACGTCCGTGTTGATGAACACGCGCTTGTCGATATCCGGAAAGGTTCCGCGTTTGCGACGGCGGCGTTTTTCTGCGGCGCAGGTCTGGACATACACCAATCACCGACACCCCTTCGGTCTTGGCCAGACGTTTCTGCACATTTTGCAGCTCGGCCCGTTCGTGCGTGCTCACATCCTTGGGGAAACGACTCAGATCGACATCTTCCTTGTCGTCAAAAACGACCACAACGTTCTGACAGCCCATTGCGCGCACTTCATTCACGATGCGGTATGGGTCAAGCCCGCCTTCGTTGCCCTGCCCACCCGTCATGGCAACAGCATCATTGTAGAGGATCTTGTAGGTTATCGTGGTGCCCGACGCCAAAGCAGCCCGGATCGCCTGCACACCCGAATGGTTATAGGTGCCGTCCCCAAGGTTCTGAAACACATGGGTGCGCTTAGAAAACGGCGCTTCGCCGATCCAGTTGGCCCCTTCGCCGCCCATGTGGGTGTAGCCCAGCGTCTCGCGGTCCATCCATTGCGCCATGAAGTGGCAACCGATGCCTGCGTAGGCACGGCTCCCCTCCGGCACCTTGGTGGATGAATTGTGCGGACAGCCCGAGCAGAAGTAAGGCAAGCGGGCTGCGATTTCTTCGGCATTGTCGGAGCGGCGCGCCTCATCCAGCGTTGCCAGACCCGCCTTGATACCATCCGTTACACGTCCTTCATCGATCAGGACCTGCCCCAGTTTTGTCGCGATCTCAACCGGGTCCAGCGCCCATTTCGCGCTAAAGAACTCCTTGCCATTGCGCGTGCCGCCATACACCCGGCGGCCCTGACGTTTGTCGAAAATGGCTTCCTTGATCTGCACTTCGATCAGTTTGCGCTTTTCCTCGACGACAATGATCAGGTCGAGGCCGTCAGCCCATTCATGAAGCTTTTTGTGTCCAAGGGCCAAGTCTGGCCGACTTTATATGTGGTGACCCCCAGACGCTCCGCCTCTGCGGCGTCCAGGTTGAGCAAAGACAGCGCATGGGTCAGGTCCAGCCAGTTCTTGCCCGCCGCAACCAGGCCAATTCTGGCACCGGGTTTGCCCCAAACGCGTTTGTCCATCTTGTTGGCGCGGGCAAATGCTTCGGCGGCATACCGTTTATAGTCAATCAATCGCGCTTCCTGCTCGATGCGGTCATCGACAAGGCGGATGTTAAGCCCGCCATCAGGCATCGGAAATTCAGGGACCACGAATTTCAATCGATGCGGATCTCCATCCACAACCGATGTGACCTCAACGGTGTCTTTCATGGTCTTCAGGCCAACCCACACGCCTGCAAAGCGGCTCAATGCAATGCCATACAGGCCGAAGTCCAGAATTTCCTGCACGCCTGCGGGGATCACCATCGGCATATAGGCATCGACAAGCTGCGAATTCCGACTGGTGCAATACGGTCGAGGATTCGCCAGTATGATCGTCGCCCATTGCCATCAAAACACCGCCATGGGTCGATGTGCCCGCCATGTTGGCATGACGCATGACGTCGCCGGTCCGGTCCACCCCGGCCCCCTTGCCGTACCAAAGGCCGAAAACACCATCGAACTTGCCTTCGCCACGCAGCTCCGCCTGCTGTGCACCCCAGAGTGCTGTGGCCGCCAGATCTTCCGTTCAGTCCGGACTGAATGTGACATCTGCCGCTGACAACTGTTTCAATGCGCGGGTCATCTGCATATCGACGGACCCCAGAGGCGACCCCCGATACCCGGTCACATATCCTGCGGTGTTCAAACCTGCTTGCGTATCCCGTGCCTTTTGCATCAGCATCAAGCGCACCAATGCTTGTGTCCCGTTCAGCAGCACCGGACTTTTTTCAAGATCGTAACGGTCGTTCAGCGATATCTTTTGCGTGCTCATCTGTGGCCTCCCTGCCGACGGATCAGTCTTGCATGTTTTCGGCCTGCCTTTGATTGCATAACTATACACGAAATATAGGTCATAAATGCTGACCTGTCGAATTATTTTTCCATTATCCCTTCGATCTTGCCGACTGGACGGTGCGCACATCGGATGTTTGCGCTAATGTGTCCCTGAAACTAAGAAAGCAGTGCGCATGGACTGGGACAAATTACGAATCTTCCACGCAGTGGCGGACGCGGGCAGCCTGACCCACGCAGGCGACAGGCTGAATCTCAGCCAATCGGCAGTGTCCCGGCAGATCCGCGGCCTCGAAGAAAAGCTGAACGCGACCTTGTTTCATCGCCATGCGCGCGGGTTGATCCTCACGGAACAGGGCGAGTTGCTGTTTGATGCAACAACCGCCATGAACAAACGGCTCGATACTGCGGCCGCGCGCATCCGTGACAGCGAAGAAGAAGTGTTTGGCGATCTGCGCGTCACCACGACCATCGGCTTTGGCACATTGTGGCTCGCGCCGCGACTGGCCAAGCTTTACAAACGCTACCCCGATCTGCGGGTCGATCTGATGCTTGAAGAAAGGGTTCTGGACTTGCCAATGCGCGAGGCTGACGTTGCGATCCGTATGAAAGAACCAAGCCAGGCGGATCTGATCCGAAAACGGCTGATGACCGTCAAGATGCAGTTGTTTGCAACACAGCCCTATCTTGATGAATACGGCACACCCGTAGAACTTGATGACCTGACATATCACCGCCTGATCTGTCAGAACGCCAATACGGCGCAGGTGGGTGCAGGTTCGAACCTCGTGCAGCATTTGCTGACCTATGATGTCAAATCATTACTGACCGTGAACAACTATTTCGGCGTTTTGCAGGGGGTCCTTCAAAACCTCGGTGTTGGCATTCTGCCCGACTATGTCAGCCAGGATGAACCACGCCTCGTTCAGGTTCTGCCCGAAATCGAGTCGGCAGATGTGCCTGTCTTTTTGGCGTACCCAGAAGAACTGCGGCAATCCAAGCGGATTGCAGCCTTCCGCGACTTCGTTCAGGAAGAGATCGTGGCACACCGGAAGTTGCTGAAGGCGCGGGAAAACCCTTAAGCCATGCACTGATTGCATAGCGGACATGAGCAGACAAGTTCACTTTCTGCCTTGATTGCAAGCAGACCCAGCCCTAATTCGATTATTGAAGAGACACAGCGCGTTTCGCGCTTCTTCACCTCCCTGTTGGACTTGGCCGAGCTTTATGCTCGGCCTTTTTTTGCCTAGCGATCATGCCGATGCGGGAAAGCTGAAACGTATTGAGAAACTGACAGGCGCGCCATGGCTTTGCATCCGGGACCTGTTTCTCTCCGAACTGATGAACAGTCCGCACCTGACTCCGCGACCCGGCGCCCAGACAACCGAGTGTCCCCAACCCGTTTCACAGATCGGAGACGACCTGATCGATACAGCCCCAACCTTGGACCAGCACCATCACCCCCGCCCTTGTCAGGTCCATCATCCACGCCACAACTCTGCCCCTTCCCCCGCAGCGCCGCCTGCTCTAAACAACGCCCACAATTGCCCGGGGGACGACCATGCAAGAACCAAAGATCACCGAGGACCTGATTGCCAAACACGGGCTCAGCCCGGACGAATATGCCCGCATCCTCGAGATCATCGGTCGCGCCCCGACCTTCACGGAACTGGGCATTTTCTCGGCGATGTGGAACGAGCATTGTTCCTACAAGTCGTCCAAGAAATGGCTGCGGACGCTGCCCACGACCGGACCGCAGGTGATCTGCGGCCCCGGTGAAAACGCGGGCGTCGTGGACATTGGCGACGGTCAAGCCGTTGTCTTCAAGATGGAAAGCCACAATCACCCCTCCTACATCGAACCCTATCAAGGGGCCGCAACCGGTGTGGGCGGTATCCTGCGCGATGTCTTTACAATGGGCGCGCGGCCCATTGCGGCAATGAACGCCTTGTCCTTTGGCGAACCGTCCCACCCGAAAACGCGTCAACTGGTGCACGGTGTCGTTGAAGGTGTCGGGGGCTACGGCAATGCTTTCGGCGTGCCGACCGTCGGCGGAGAAGTCCGCTTTCATCCGGCCTATAACGGCAACTGCCTCGTGAATGCATTTGCGGCCGGGCTCGCGGACGCCGACAAGATCTTTTACTCAGCGGCCTCTGGCGTAGGCATGCCGGTGGTTTATCTGGGCGCAAAGACCGGCCGCGACGGCGTCGGTGGGGCGACAATGGCCTCCGCCGAATTTGACGACACAATCGAAGAAAAGCGCCCGACAGTGCAGGTGGGTGACCCTTTCACCGAAAAACGACTGATGGAGGCGACACTGGAACTGATGGCGACCGGTGCGGTCATCTCGATCCAGGACATGGGGGCCGCGGGCCTGACCTGCTCCGCGGTCGAAATGGGCGACAAGGGCGGGCTTGGCGTCAAGCTGAACCTTGATGACGTCCCTGTCCGCGAAGCGCATATGACAGCCTATGAAATGATGCTGTCAGAGTCCCAGGAACGCATGTTGATGGTCCTGCGGCCCGAATTGGAGGCCGAAGCCAAAGCCGTCTTCGATAAATGGGACCTCGATTTTGCAATCGTCGGCGAGACCATCGCAGAAGACCGTTTCATCATCGTCCATGAGGGCGAGATCAAGGCCGATCTGCCACTTTCCAAACTCTCTTCTGAAGCGCCCGAGTATGACCGGCCCTGGGTCCCGACACCTGCGGCAGAACCGCTGGGCGATGTGCCCGGAATTGACCCGATAGACGGGCTGCGCGCCCTGATCTCCAGCCCGAACTACGCCGCCAAACACTGGGTTTACGAGCAATACGACACCATGGTCATGGCCGACAGCGCCCGAACGCCAGGCATCGGCAGTGGCATCATCCGGGTGCATGGCACGGACAAGGCACTGGCCTTCACCAGCGACGTGACGCCGCGCTACGTCAAGGCCAACCCGGTCGAAGGCGGCAAGCAAGCCGTCGCCGAAGCCTTCCGCAACCTTTGTGCGGTCGGAGCAATACCACTGGCCACAACAGACAACATGAATTTCGGAAACCCGGAAAAGCCCGGAAATCACGGGCCAGTTCGTCGGAGCCATTGAAGGCATTAGCGCGGCAGTCAAAGCACTTGATATGCCGATCGTTTCCGGCAACGTGTCGCTCTACAATGAAACCGACGGCGCTGGAATTTTGCCCACGCCAACCATCGGGGCTGTTGGCTTGATCCAGCATCCGGATGACATCATAGGAAACGAAGTGCGCGATGGGCACGTGGCTCTTGTCATCGGTGAGACGCACGGACATCTTGGCCAATCCGCACTGTTGCAAGAGGTCTTTGGCCGCAGTGACGGCGATGCACCGCCTGTGGATCTCGATGCCGAAGCAAAACACGGGCAGTTCGTCCGCGACAATCGACATCTGATCACAGCCTGCACGGATATCAGCGATGGCGGCCTGGCGCTCGCGGCTTTTGAGCTCGCCGAAGCCTCGGGCGTCGGGCTTGCGCTCGACAATTCAGAGACGCCGTTTCTCTTTGGCGAAGATCAGGCGCGTTATCTTGTGGCCTGCAACTTCGACAAGGCAGAAGCGTTGATGCTGGAAGCAGGGAAAATCGGCATACCAATCCATGCTGTTGGGAAATTCACCGGCGATACGGTCTGGCTGGGCAACGCCTCTGCACCGCTCTCGGAGTTGAGCGACATCTACCGCAGCACGTTCGGCGCAACGTTCGCCTGAGATCGTGCGCAGGCCAAAGGAAGGGTCGGTGGGCGGGCGCCTTTTGCGCCTGCGCAAAACAGACCGATCCAACGGCCTAATCGGACATCATGCGCAACAACCGGTCACGATCTCCAACGTCATCGCGGCGCGAAATCACGGCCGCCAACTCCTCCAGCGACGCAATGGAATGACCGGCGCGAAAACTGTCCACATGGGGCAGCATCGCTGCAATGCCACGTGCCTTCGGTGCAAATGCGTCCCAGCGCAACAACGGATTGATCCAGATCAGGCGGCGCGCTGTCAAATGCAAGCGTTCCATCTGTTTTGCCAAAGCCTGCGGATCATCACGGTCGAGCCCATCGGTGATCAGTAAGACCACAGCACCCTGCCCCAACACCCTGCGGGACCAGTCGCGGTTGAACGCTTCCAGACAAGCCCCGATCCGGGTGCCCCCTTCCCAATCCTGCGCCTCGGATCCAGCAGCCTTCAAGGCAGCGTCCACATCCCGCTGCGCCAGATGGCGTGTGATATTTGTCAACCGCGTGCCAAACGTGAACGCATGCACCTTGGCCCACCCCGCCCCCTTGGTATTGGATACCGCATGCAGAAAATGCAGCACCGCGCGCGAATACTGGCTCATGGACCCCGATATGTCACAAAGCACAACGAGGTTCGGATAGCGCAGTTTGGGGGTCTTGAACTTCAGATCCCGCAATTCTCCGCCACGCCGAATGGAAGCACGCAGCGTGCGCGCCGCATCTATGCGCCCACGCCCCGCCGCCCTTTTGCGCCGCGAGGCAATCGGATCCACGGGCAAGGTCATACGCGCCAGCATGGCCTTGGCTTGCGCCATCTCCGCCGTGCTCATCTGTTCAAAGTCGAGGGATTTCAGTTTTTCCTCGACGGACATGGTCAATGAGGCATCGACCTCGATTTCAGTGCCCCCGTCCTCCTGAGGCTCCTCTTGCTTATCAGGGGCTTGGGCACCGTCGAGCAATGCTTCAGCCGCCCGCTTTTCGGCCGCCCGTGCGCCACGCTCTTCCTGAACACCGCGAACCGCGGGCAACATGGCCGCCATCATATGCTCAAGATACCGCGGATCGCGCCAATAGAGCCGGAACACCTGCGCAAAAACCGTCCGCTGCTCTGGGCGGGAGACAAAACAGGCATGCAAGGTCCAATAGAAGTCGCGCTTGCTTGTAAAGCCGGCGGCCTCAACAGCGCGGATTGCATCAATCAGTCGCCCTGTTCCAATGGGCAGCCCTGCACGGCGCAGCGCGCGTGCAAAATGGGTGATGTTGCCTGCGAGTCTCGGGTCTTCGGGCAGTTCAAGCGGTGCGTATTCAGGCATCTGTCGGAACCGGGGCCAGCCCCCGGACCCCCGAGTTTGTGTAGCAAGATGAAGAATGGGTCAGGCTGGCTCCAGTGACGCTTTGGCTTCATCAAGAATGCGTTTGGCCTCTGATCCGTGCAACTTCTGGATGTCGTCCTGATATTTCAGGATCGCGCCCAACGTGTCAGCGATGACTTCCGGGCTCAGCGTGATCACGTCCAGCGCCAACAGGCATTTCGCCCAGTCTATGGTTTCGGCCACGCCCGGTTTCTTGAACAGATCCTCGGTCCGCAGTCTTTGAACGAAGGCAACCACTTCGCGGCTCAGCGTGTCGGTGGCCTCGGGCGCGCGGGCTTGCAGGATTTCCATCTCGCGGTCGAAATCCGGGTAATCCACCCAATGATACAGGCATCGCCGTTTCAGAGCGTCATGGACTTCGCGCGTACGATTGGATGTGACAATGACGATCGGGGGCTCGGGGGCCTTGACAGTTCCCAATTCCGGGATTGTCACCTGAAAGTCGCTCAGCGCCTCGAGCAAGAATGCTTCAAACGGCTCGTCCGTACGGTCAAGTTCGTCGATCAACAGCACCGGCGCGCCGTTTTCATCTGGACGCATCGCCTGCAGCAATGGCCGTTCAATCAGATAATCATCCGAAAAGAGTTCCGACTGCAGCGCGCCGCGCTCGGCCCCGCCTGCCGCCTCTGCCGTCCGGATCGCAACCATTTGGGCCGGAAAGTTCCATTCGTAGACGGCGGAGGATGCATCCAGCCCCTCGTAGCATTGCAGACGGATCAGACGACGCCCAAGTGCTGCAGCCAGCGCCTTTGCGATCTCGGTCTTCCCAACGCCTGCCTCGCCTTCCAGAAACAAGGGGCGCCCCAGCCGCAGGCTCAGAAACACAATTGTCCCAAGTGCCCGGTCGCACACATAGCCTTGCGCCGCCAGCATCTCTTGAACGGCGTCAATCGTCGACAGGTCTTGCATTGTCACATCTTTCGTTGCCTGACCAGGGTATCGCTGATGCTTTGCCAATGATCGAAGCTATACGCGTCGATGTTGGCGACCGTCTTCCCGCTGTTGAGGTCAATGACGCGGGCATCGAGATCAAGGAATTCGCCGATGACGGCCTGATTCGTCGCCTGCGTGGCGCCCGGCATACCCGCGGCTGTGACGATGGCGCGATTGCGCTCCAGTTGTGTCTGGGCATATTGAATGGGGCGCAGCATCGTGACCGCTGTCGCGACCAGGCCGGAACACAGTAGCGCGACAATAGTCGCGACCATCAGCGTGCGTGGCAGGCTGTCGACGTTCATCGTGCGATTTCCATCGGCGCCCGGCGTCGCCGATTAGTCAGGCGCAGCACGGCAAAGTCGAGCAACGGCACGAGCAGTCCGGCCAGCAATAGCGCGAACAGCGTCGACTCGGGGTGGGTCGGATCGGCCTGTCTCATGACAACAACCAACAACCCGAACAGTCCGCCGTGCAACCAGCGCCCGAGGCGCGTCAGCGGCAGCGTCGTCGGATCGGTCAGCAGGAATGCCCAGCCGAACGCGAAGCTGCCCATGATGAAATGCCAGTGCACGGGCAGGGCGTCGCCGAGCAGTCCTGTGACCAGCGTCGCCAGCAACAGTCCGGCGAGCGCGCCGAGCAGGCTGCGATGAGACGCGATGCCGGTGTACGCCAGCCACAATGCGCCAGCGATGCAGGCCATTGTCGCGTAGGCGGCGGGCCAGTCTGCAAGGCCGCCGGCCAATGGTGGCCAGGAAAATAGCTCGGCGTTGCTGATGACTTCATCGGCGGGCCACTGCCAGACGCCGATCGCGGTCGCGGGGTAGGCGACTTGCAGAAACAACGCGCCGACCACGGCGGGGCTGGCAATGTAGCGGCCGGTGCCGCCGAAGACATGCTGACCGAAAACTGCAGCGAACGACGCGCCCAGCGCCACGAGCCCCAGCGAGGTTGCCGGTGTGAGCAACAGCGTAAACAGCCAGGCGGTCATCAACCAGCCGGGGTCAACGATGCGGTCGCGCAGCGCGGCGAATGTCACGGCCCATGCCACCGAAACGATCGCGGCGATAATAAACGCCGTCATTATCAGCGTAATTCCGACAATCAATGACGTGGCCACGCCGGGAGTCGACAGCTCGAGCCCCAGCCGGCCGAGCAGTTGCAGGCGCCAGTCAATAAGTGCCTCGCCAGAATTGTTGTCGGCCAGTAGCGTGCTGCCATTACGCCACGCGACCAGGATTGCCATGGGCAAAGAGGCGATCAGAAAGCCGAACAACAGGCGATCGCCATTGCCGGTATGGCGGATAGCCAGTGGCCGCGCCGGTTCGCTGAACGGCTGCCCGCGCAATCGTCGCGTCAGGTGCGTCGCGGCAACCCGCCAGCGTTGCGGTGCGATATCGCTCATCCGAGCGCTTCGATGCGTTGCAGCGTCGTGCGCAGGGCCGCGCCATAGTCACGACCGGCCGGGCAAACATAGGCGCACAGCGCCAGATCTTCCTCGCTGAGTCCGGAGCAGCCCGCTTGCAGCGCCGCCTCGGTATCGCCGGCAAGCAGGGCGCGCAGCAGCACCATCGCGGGCGTTGAAAAAGGCCAGACTTGCTCGAATGCCTCGACGGGCAGCATGCCCAGTGGCCAGCCACCGGTCGTCGCCGAGTGCTCCGACAGCGCGCGCTTGCCGCGCAACAGCGATCGCAGTCGTGCGGCGATCGACGATTCTCTGACGGGATCGTTGCGCAGCAGCGACAGCTGGTTGTGATAGCGACCGAGGTAGCGTGCGTTCGGTGTGCCATGCAGCGGTGAGCCGGATACGATCTGGCAGCCTTCGCCGGCGGTGTGCTCATCCGCGAGGCCATGCAGGTCACTGCCAAGCGGGGCTACTACCAGCCGCGGCCGGGTGGCGGCGGAACCGCCGATCGCAATGACCCGTTCGGGTGACGCGCGACCCGTCAGCAACAACTCGCCGATGGCAACGACATCCTGATAGCCGATATGCCAAAGATCCGGCTCCGCGCCGATCGGCAGGCCGACCGCGTGGATGTGTGTGCCGGGTAATCCCGCAGGATGCGCCCCTGCAAACTCCGCATGGATTAGTCGTTCGCCGATCGGCAAGCGGATATCCGCGCCCGATGCCGTGCAGATGTAGGTGTTGCCTTGCGTTAGTCGGGCAATAGCGGTGACGCCGATGGCGAAAGCGTCATGCCGAGCGGCCAGCACGACCGCGGGGTCCGGCGCGAGCGGGTTGCTGTCGATGGCGGTCACAAAAATGCCGCGCGGTTCGATGGTCGGCGGCGGCACACGGTCATAGGGTCGCGCGCGAAATGCGCTCCATGCGCCGGCAGCCAGCAGGTGCTCGCGTACGGTGTCTGCCGGCATGCGTGCAACGTCGGCCTGGTCATATTGCGGGAATGCCGTTGCCGCGTTGCCGTCGCGTTCGATGATGACGCGCGTGATGCGTCTTCCGGCGCCACGATCGATGTAGCGCACCACACCCGCGCTCGATGCGCTAAACACAATCTGCGGGTGTTTGCGGTCGAAGAACAATGGTTGGCCCAGCGCGACGCTGTCACCCTCCGCAACGATCATCCGTGCCCGCAGGTCGTAAAAATCGCTGAGCTCATGTGCGGTTTGTGTGCATGGCAATGCGCCGCTGACGACCTGACGCGGTGCGCCTGGCAGGCGCACATTTAAGCCGCGTTTTAATTCAATGCGCATGCTGCAATTCTGCCACGACACGTCTGGCAACGCTGTACGCAAACGGCTGTTTCGTATAGGTGAAAACCACTATAGGCATTGCATCAACCAAACAGTGATGATGAAGCTATATGAAACTCCGAATTATTGCGATTGTGCTGTCGATGTTTGCGGCCTGGTACGTGAATGCCGACTGCACCGGCTGCCATGCGGGGCATGCCGAGAACCTGCAAGGTACCGCACACGCCGACCTGCCGGTTCCGGCCGGCGACGACAATGCGTGTGCGAGCTGCCATGGCGACGCGGCGAAACATATTCTCAACCCGATGTCGGGCGGGGTGCTGGCGTTCAGCAATGAAACCCCGATTGTGAAGGATGCCGCTTGCGGCAGTTGTCACCGTGACACGCATGCCGCGCCAAAGAGTGCCCATGCAATGGCCGGTCTCGCCTGCAGCGATTGTCACACGGTTCACGAACCGCCGGCGCGCGCTTCGGCACCGCTTGGCTTTGAGCAACTCGAGGCCGGTACAGCGGCTTGCGTGGGTTGCCACGAGGACGTGCTGGCACGGTTTGCGTTTACCAAGCGTCATCGGTTGCATGAGAATTCGGTGACCTGTGTGTCGTGTCATGATCCACATGCGCCGCCAGAACGTTTGCAGCTCGGCGCGGTCAAGCAAGAGCGTTGCGTTGGTTGTCACGCGGAAACGGCGGGCCCGTTCGTCTTCGAGCACGGCGCCTCGCGTGTTGATGGTTGCCTCGCCTGTCACGCGCCGCACGGCAGCCCGAATCGCTTTCTGCTGACGCACCAGAAGGTTGGCGAGCAGTGCTATAGCTGCCATGCAGGTGTTCCCCAGTTTCATCTGGGATTTGCGCCCGTCGGCAGCCCGCGGTTCGGGACCGACAGCGTATGTACCAACTGCCACTCGACGATACACGGGTCCAATCTTGATCCGTCTTTCCTGAAATGAGCGTCGTGCCGCGTCTGCTGATGTTGGCATGCTGCGCGGGCAGTGCCTGTGCAAGTCCCGGTGCCGCGGCGGATGAGCTATCCGGCAGCGTGACGGTCGGTTGGCGGGACGTTGCCGTCAGTGGTTCGCAGGCCAAGTATGATGAGGACATCAACCTGCCGTCCGGTCCTCGTCTGGTCGGTGCGCAGCTCGAATTCAGGGCGCAGGATGACGACGAGGGATGGCCGGACCTGGTTTCTCTCGATGTGGCGAATATCGGTGGTGAGCCGTATGAGAACCTGCGTCTTGAAGTGCGCGAGTATGGTGCCTATCACTTTCGCGCCGAACGGCGTCGCTCGGCGTACTTCTACGACGACATTTTAGTGCTGCCCGAAGATGCGAGTATCTCGGGTTCTACCGGAGGTGACTTTCACCGTTATGATTTCGAACGCACCCGGGACAAACTGAGCCTTGATGTCGATCTGACCGGACAGACGCGACTGATGCTCGGGCTCGAGCGCTTCGACAAGCGGGGCAGCAGCACAACGACGCTGGATATCCAGCGCGACGAGTTTGAGTTTGACAAGCCGATCGACGAATCGATGCAGGTGTGGCGCGTAGGTCTGCGCCATGACTGGGACGCCGTGTCGCTTACGCTTGAGGAACGTGTCAGCGATTATCGGAATGAAACCGAGCTGTTCCTGCCCGGATTCTCGGAAGGCGGCAATACGGCCGATCCGACGACGCTGGATTTCTTTTTTCTCAATCAGCCCTACGACTACAAGAGTTACGAACATACGGCGCGTATCAGGTTAACGCCGAGTTCGCGCCTGCAACTGGCAGTGGCTGCCGTTGTGGGGAATCTCGATCTGGATGTCGATTCCAGTGAGCGTTCGCAAGGTACGGACTTCCTCGGCGCACCTTTTGTCACTGACGTGAGCGGCAACGGTGCTATCGAGCGCGATACGGCGCTGATTGATGGCGATGTTACGTTCACCGTTAACGATCGACTGCAGCTGTTGGCCGGTATCAGGCATCAGCGCCTCGATCAGTCGGGCGGTCTGGCGGTGGGTGCAGCGGAGGGTGGCCAGAGCAGCTGGGATATCGAAAGCACCGGCTACCAACTCGGCGTATTGTATGCCGCCTCGCCGGCGGTCACGGTGTCGGCGGGTTGGAGCGGCGAGCGACGTGATGTCGAGTCTGCGGCCACACCGCTAGGCGATGCGACGCGCCTCACCGCGCGGCAAACCGACAGCGACGGGTTTTTCGGCTCGCTCGACTACCGGGCGGGCGAGGCATTGACGCTGACAGCCAGTATCGACAATTCGAGTTTCGATGATCCCTTTTCACTGGCGTCGCCGTCCAGCTCGACCCGCTATCGTCTGCGCGGTAAATACCGGATCAACAACGACCTCAGTGTTAGCGGCTCGCACAGCAGGATTGAGCGCGACAACGATACATCCGACTGGGCCGACGACACGGTGCAAACGGATCTGCGACTCAACTATGCGTCTGATCGCCTGACATGGTCGGTTGGCGCTACGGTGGTGGATTTGTCGCGAGACTTCCAGCGGCTTGTCATCGGAGGGACGCGGCAGGATCTGTTTGACGTCGCGTACGCTGCCGATACCTCTTACGTCGACGCGGCCGTGAGCTGGAAGATGCGTGACGATCTCGCGCTCGGCGCCAATTATCGTGCCTATGATAACGATGGCAGCTTTAACGTGAAGCGCGATGATGCGCTGGGCTTCCTTGACATCGGTTTGCCGCGAAACTTCCTGCTTCGCCTTTCTTATCGCTATCTCAATTATGGCGAAGGCGGCATCGAGTATTACGACGCCGACATCGTCGAGGCGGCACTGCGACTGAATTTCTGATGTGACCCGCCAGGCGACTAATCGCTTTGTCGGAACGCTGCGGTGCGCGCCGGGCGGCGTTGCGATGCCTTTATCAGGACAGCGGTCGGTGTCGCTCAACTGGCAGTGGTTGCGTTGGCCGGCGCATGGCGACCGGCCAGGAATTGGCTAACGCCAGCGAATGGCGCATAGGCTGGAAACGTATCTTTGGCGACGCCGATGTCTTCGTCGGCGAGCTTGCGCTCGGTTAGGTATAACTCACAATACGCGCGCTGCGGCTTGCTTGTAGCCTGTTTGAACGGATGTCGCGAGTCACATCGCGTCATGTGACGTGTCGGTCTTACCGGGGTATATACGATGCTACTCACCATGCGGGCGATGCTACTTGACCGAATCACATCGGTTGCCACCGACGATGCACCGCTGCGCGCGGCCCAGGTGCCGGTACCGACACCGGGCGGCGGTGAGATTCGCATTGCCATTCGCGCCTGCGGCGTCTGTCACACGGAACTCGACGAAATCGAAGGCCGCACCGCGCCGCCTGTGCTGCCGGTGATTCCGGGTCATGAGGTCGTTGGCCGGGTGGACAGCCGCGGCGACGGTGCGACGCGCTTTCGCGCAGGCGAGCGTGTTGGTGTCGGTTGGATCTATGCATCGGATGGCTCGCACGACGAAAATCTCAGCGAAGCATTCCGCGCGACCGGCCGCGACGCCGACGGCGGCTATGCACCATTCATGGTTGTCGATGAACGTTATGCGTATCCGATTCCCGACCTGTTCAGCGACGCCGAGGCGGCGCCGCTGCTGTGCGCCGGTGCGATTGGCTATCGGGCACTGCGTCTCGCGCGACTGGAACGCGGCGAGCGTCTGGGGCTCACCGGCTTCGGCGCCTCTGCACACATTGTTCTGCAACTGGTGCAACACATGTATCCGGGCATCGAGGTCGCGGTGTTTGCGCACGATGCCGAGAGCCGCACGTTTGCGCACAAGCTCGGTGCGAGTTGGGTTGGCGATACCATGGATTGCCCGCCCTGGCCGCTCGCCGCCATCATCGACACGACGCCGGCATGGACGCCAGTCGTGGCCGCGCTTGCCAACCTCGCGCCCGGCGGCCGTTTGGTGATTAACGCTATCCGCAAGGAGGACGCGGACCACTCGGTGTTGCGCCAGCTCTCCTATCACGATCATCTGTGGATGGAGCGTGAGATAAAGACAGTGGCCAATATCACGCGCGACGATATCAGCGAGTTCCTGCCGCTGGCCGCGCGGTTTGCAATCCGCCCGACGGTCACGACGTATCCACTGTCCGAGGCCAATGCCGCGCTCGTGGCACTCAAACGCGAGCATGCGCGCGGTGCTCATGTGCTGCTGGTCGAGCAATAGGCGGCGGTGACTCTGAGGCACCGCGGTGAACTGTTAATCGGTCGCCGCCGGTGCTACATGACACACTCGTCGCCGCAGGTATCTTCGCGCTGCGCAACGTGTGCGGCCTGGAGGAATACGCACATGCCCTGATGTCGCAGGTGTCCCGGATGATCTATCGTCGCTTTAAAAGAATTGCGACGGGAGCCGCCGATGGTCGATTTCGTGACAGAGCGTCAGGAGATGGTGTCGCGACAGATTGAGTCGCGTGGCGTACGCGATCCGCGGGTGCTCGACGCAATGCGCAGCGTGCGTCGCGAGGCGTTCGTGCCGCCCGAGGCGCAGGCACAGAGCTATGCTGACTCGCCATTGCCCATTGCCGCCGGGCAGACGATTTCGCAGCCCTACATCGTCGCCTTCATGGTCGAGGCGCTCGCGCTGCGGCCGGGCGACAAGGTACTTGAGATCGGAGCCGGCTCCGGTTACGCGGCCGCTGTGCTCGGCGAGCTGGCGGCAGAGGTATACACGATCGAGCGAATCAGCGAGCTGGCCAAAGGCGCCAGCGCCTGCTTGCGTGAGCAAGGCTATGAGAATGTCCACGTCCTGAATGCAGACGGCACTCGCGGCTGGGCCGATCATGCACCGTTCGACGCGATACTGGTTTCAGCCGGCGCGCCGGTCGTGCCGGAAAGCCTCAAGAGTCAGCTCGCCGTCGGCGGTCGCATGGTCATTCCGGTGGGCACGTCGCAGCGTGTGCAGGAGCTGATTCGCATCGTCAATCGCGGCGAGGGCGTGTTCGATACGGAGGATCTCGCCGATGTGCGCTTCGTGCCGCTGATCGGAGAACAGGGTTGGGAGCTTGACGATCCTGCCAGTGAAACTTCGCGGCCCCGCGCGGTGCGCGCTGCGTCCACTGTTTCGCAAACCCTGCCGAGTCTGATTCGACGCAACAGCGAATTGTTCGACTCGTCGCACGACGCGGATCTCAGCGCGCTGCTGCAGCGCATCGGTGACGCACGCGTCGTGCTGATCGGCGAGGCCAGTCATGGTACGTCGGAATTCTACCGACTGCGCGCGCGCTTGACGCAACGGCTGATTGAGGAGAAGGGCTTCACGATCGTGGCCGCCGAGGCCGACTGGCCGGATGCCGCGCAAATCGATCACTACGTGCGCCATCGAGAGGCTGCAGCGAACGAGTGGACGGCATTTGCGCGCTTCCCGACCTGGATGTGGCGCAATGTCGAGACGCGTGAGTTCGTTGACTGGCTGCACGAGCACAACAAGCCGTTGCAGCGTGATAAGCGCACGGCCTTTTACGGCCTCGACCTGTATAGCCTTTACAACTCGGCACGTGCGGTGATCAGTTTCCTGGAGGACGTGGATCCGGCGCTGGCCTCGGTGGCGCGCTGGCGCTATGGCTGCCTCAGCCCCTGGGAGACTAACCCGGCGGCGTACGGCCAGGCGGCGCTCAGCGGCGCTTATCGAAAATGTGAGAATGATGTTGCGAACATGCTGACCGATCTGTTCAAGAACCGCGAGCATTACGCTCGCGATGACGGCGAGCGCTTTCTGGATGTGACGCAAAACGCGACGTTGGTCGCTAACGCCGAGCGCTACTACCGCATCATGTACTACGGCTCGCGCGCCTCCTGGAATCTGCGTGACCAGCACATGTTCGACACGCTGCAGCGAGTTCTCAACGCCCATGGCAAAGACGCCCGGGCCGTTGTCTGGGCACACAATTCTCATATCGGCGATGCGTCGGCGACGGAGATGTCTTCGCGCGGCGAGTTCAACATCGGACAGCTTTGCCGGCAGGCTTATGCCGATGCCTCCTACAGTATCGGTTTCGGCACCGATCACGGCACCGTCGCCGCGGCGTCAAACTGGGATGAGCCAATGCAGGTCATGCGGGTGCGCCCAGCGCATCCGCAGAGTTATGAGCGGCTGTTCCATATGACGGAGCAGGCCGGTTTGATCATGCCTTTGCGATACAACCAGAACATAGAGGTCATCGGCGAGTTGGCGCAGCCGCGGCTGGAACGCGCGATTGGTGTAATCTATCGGCCGGAGACCGAACTGGCCAGCCACTATTTCGAGGCCGTGCTGCCGCGGCAGTTCGATGAGTACATCTGGGTGGATGAGACCAGCGCCGTGACGCCGCTGACGACGTCCGAAACCGGGGATCTGCCCGACACCTATCCGTTCGGTATCTGAGCGGCGAGCAGGCGATGAATCACACAGATGATGCGATCGCTGCAGTGCATGACATTATGCAGGCGTTCGCTGAACGCACGGGTCTGTCGCCGGCGACAATTCAGCCGCGGCGCTATCTGTGGACCGACGCCTATGCCGTGTGCAACTACCTCAGTCTTTTTCGACGCACCGGTGAGCCGCACTACGAACGCCTGGCGCTGGCATTGATCGAGCAGGTGCACCAGACCCTCGGGCGGCACCGTGCGGACGACCCCCGGTCGGGCTGGATCAGCGGGCTCGACGAGGTGCAGGGCGCTCGCCATCCGACGGCCGGCGGCCTGCGAATAGGTAAGCCGCTCAATGAACGCGGTCGCCACGAGCGCGCTGATGAGGCTCTCGAATGGGACCGGGATGGGCAGTATTTCCACTACCTCACCAAGTGGATGCATGCACTGTGTCGAGCCGCCGCGGTGACCGGCGATGCGCGCTATCAGCGCTGGGCCGCAGAGTTGGCTGCCGTCGCGCACGCGCGCTTCGCCGCCGATGAGTTGCGCCACGTCGCGCCACGCTATGTGTGGAAGATGAGCATCGATCTGTCCCATACACTGGTGGCGTCGACGGGTCTGCACGATGCGCTGGACGCCTATGTGACCTACCATGAAATTCGTGCCTGTGGTTTGGCGGTTGGAGATGCCCCCGGCGCGCAAGTGTTGGAGCCGGAAATCGCTGTTACATCATCAATGATTTCAGATCAGCGATGGCCCACCGATGATCCGCTGGGCATTGGTGGCCTGATGTTCGACGCCTGTCGTGTCGTGCAGCTGGTCGACGCGTCTGTGATGCCGGACGAGGGTCTGGATCTGCGACTATTGCAGGACGCAGCTTCAAGCCTGCGTGTATTCGCCGTCCAGCACGGGTTGCTGGAGCCGGCCGAGCACAGGCTTGCGTTTCGCGAATTGGGTTTGTCCGGCGGCCTGCACGCCATTGCGCGGATAATGAAGGATTCAGGTCGGGGCCGGGCGGCGTTCGCGACGCAGCTTGATGAACTGGTTGCCTATGAGCCACTCGCAGCGCGCATCGAATCCTTTTGGTGTTTGCCTGAACATCAGTGCGCGTCCAGCTGGCAGGATCACGCCGACATCAATGGCGTCATGCTCGCGACCAGTCTGATGCCCGATGAGTTTCTCGCAGCATGATCGTGGCCATGGTTGAGTCGTCTAGCGACGGGCGCCGGCGCGCCATGCATTCAATGCGATGCTGATTGACGATGCGGCCATCGCTGCAGCGGCCACGGCAGGGTGCACGAACCCCGCCATGGCAGCAGGGATCGCAACAATATTGTAGATGACCGCCCAAGCGAGATTTTGCCGGATGATGCGCCGGGCGTGACGGGTCATATGGAATATCTCGGGTAGTGTAGTGAAATCGGCATCCTGCAAGGTGATAGCCGCAGCGGATCTGGCGGCGTCCGTCGCGTCGCCTACGGCGATGCCAAGGTCGGCGGCGGCAAGTGCGGGTCCGTCGTTGAGTCCGTCGCCGGCAAACGCAACGCGCTGACCAGCAAGCTGCGCTTGTTCAACAAGTACGGTCTTCTCTTCTGGCGACAGCCCGCCGCGTCCCTCGACGCCGAGCTCGAGCGCAATGCGTTGCACGAGCCCGTCAGAGTCACCACTCAGAATTGTCACGGCAATGCCAGCTTGATGCAGAGCATCGATTGTTTGTCTTACGCCCGGACGCAGTGCGTCTCTCAGGTCGATCGCGCCGACGTATTCGCGATCGCTGGCAACCAGAACGCGCGTATCGTCAGTGGCCGGTAGCGTTGGTACAGCGATACCGAGTTCGGCGAACCAGTCGACGCTGCCCAGATGCAACAGCGCATGCTCGCCGCTGAATGTGATGCCACTGCCCGGTGTTGCGCTCAGCGTACCCGGCAGCGTCTTGGCGGCGGGCAACACAGCAGCGACAATCGCGCGGCCGATCGGGTGCTCACTGCCACGCTCCGCGGCGGCGGCAAGCGCAAGCAGCTCTCCTTCGCTGGCGTCACCGGTGGTATGTACACGGACGATAGCGGGTCGGCCTTGCGTCAGCGTGCCTGTCTTGTCCGTAAACAGTATGTCCGGTTTGGCCGCATGCGTGATGGCGCTGAGGTCACGCAGGATCACGCCGCGCCGCGCCGCCGACGCGGAGGCGGCCAGTCCGACCAGCGGCGCCGCGAGCGACAGCGCGCAGGGACATGCAATGACAAAAACTGCGAGCGCGCGCGCCGCAGCATCCGTGGCGCTGCCGCCGCTGATCAAAACTATTGCGGCGCCAATGATGGCGAGCGCGGCCGATCCGAACAGGAACCAGCGAGCCAGAATTTCTACGCGCTGTTGCCAGGCCGGCTTGGCGGCCAACATATGACGGACCTGCCGTGACAGCGCATCGATGCGACGCTTGCCGGACACCGCCGTTACCTCGATCAGTAACTCGCCATCGAGTATCTGTACGCCGGCGTTAAGTGTCGCGCCACGGCTAACCGTTTGCGGTCGCGATTCGCCGCTTAGCAGGCTGGCATCGATCGCGGCTTGGCCGTCGTGCACGGTGCCATCGAGTGCCAGGCGTTCGCCCGGTCGCACCCGTATCAATGCGCCGATCGCAACGTTGCCGAGAGCGACCTGCCGATCATCCTCTGCGCCGTCAATCACCGTGACTTCCAGCGGCGCGAGATCGAGCAGCGCTGTCACCGCATCGCGCGCGGTACGGCGTATGCGATAGTCGACCAGACGGGCGATTAGTTGCAGTGTGATCAGTGCAACCGCGACCTCGAAGTAGACCTCGGAACTGCCGCTGGCCAGGTTGATGGCCGACAGCACAACACTGCCGGCGACGCCGATCGTAATCAGTGCGTCGATACCTGCGATGCCGCTCCTGAGTGTCGCAAGTCCCATGCGGTAGAAAGGGATGCCGGCGTACAGGATGACCGGCAGACTGAACGCACCCGCGGCGACGGCGAGCCCGAATGCCGCATCCGGGCCGGCTGCATCAAGGTAGAGCGCGATGGACGGTAGCATCGTCCACATGCCGAAGAACACCGCGATGATGAGCCGCAGCATAAGGCCGCGCGCGGGATCATCCTTACTGCGCGTTTCACGCGCTTCGCCGAGCAGTCGCGGCCGGTAACCGAGCCGCTTGATCGCGTCGAGCACGCTATCGCGTTCAGGTACGTTACTGGTCCATTCGACCACCGCCGCATCGGCAGCAAAATTCACTGCCGCACGTTGCACGCCGGGTTGTTTTGCCAGCGTTGCCTCGACGCTGGCCGCACACGCGGCACAGAACATACCCTCGACTATAATGACGTCGCGCCGGACGGCATCGTCGGATGTCATGGTCATTCAGTCGCTGACTGGTGGATAGGCGCTATCGAGCTCGGCGCCGCCGCCCCACGGACCCCGGTCGGGAAACAGCGTGCGACCTTCAGCAATCTGCGTCGCCGAGATGGCCGGCGCATCGTTGCCCCACTGGCTGCGTATATGACTCAGCACGGCTGCGAGCTCGGCATCGGAAAGCTGAGCAAACGCCGGCATGACACCGCTGTAGGTAACGCCCATTACCTCGATCTGCCCCTGAATACCATGCAAAAGGATTTGCACCAGGCGTTCATCGTTCTGCAGGACCCAGCGCGTTCCGATCAGCGGCGGAAATACGCCGGCTAAGCCGTTGCCATTGGCCTGATGGCAGGCGACGCAGTTGCCGGCATAGACGGTGCCGCCATCGACGCTGCCCTCGGCGGCAAGCTGGATCGGCGTGCGCCGGTCGCCGGCACCAACCGGATAGCCTGTGTTCTGGAAGTAATACCAAACGCCCCAGGCGATCAACGCGATTGAGAAGACCGCCAGTGAACGCGGCACCGGGCTGCGCATTTCATCGGGCTCCTGGCGCTCGCGGCGCTGGGCACGGCTGCGATCGTCGTCGCTCACTCGTCCGGCTCCGCGATAGGTAGCCTGTCTACCGGGTAGGTGCGGTCGAGCTCTAACAGGTATTGCACCAGATACAGTGCGGTCGGCAAAGCGACTACGGTTCTGTTTTCCGGTGCAAACCCGGCGGGTAGCGTGACTATTCTGTCACTATCGAGCGGGGTTAGCGTCTCGTCGAACAGGAACGGATAGGCGGGCATGAGGCTGCCGGGCGATACCGCACGCGGGTTGTATAAATGGGCGAGATGCCAGTCGACGCTCGGCTGGCGGGCACCGATATTCAGCAGATCCGGGCCCGTGCGCATCGTGCCCAGCAGATGCGGCGTGTCATAAATATAGTCGGCCGGCACCGAGGGACGGCCCCAGCCGCGCTGACCGTCGGGACCAACCGAAGGATCACGGGGTTGTTGGCTGTGGCAGTAAACGCAACCCAGGCTGATGTAGATCTCGCGACCGCGAGCGGCATCCGCCGAATACGGCAGCAGACCTTCCGGTGGCACGCGTTCGGCCTGCAGTTGGATCGCCGGCATAATGACGATAGTCAGTGCAGCGAACAGCAAAATCATCATTGCCGCGCCGACGATACCGAGTGCACGCATCATGATGTAGCACCCGCGTTGTCGCGCTTGTGCGGCGGTCTGCGGAACAGCGTGGCGTCGGCCCGTACCGATCTGCCGCGCATCAGAATCGCCAGCGCGTGCGCTGCAAAGACCACGTGGCCGAGCGTCATCAGGCTACCACCAACCGAACGTGCGAACAGGTAGGGTTTGGTGATGTTTACCGATTCCATGAACGGTCGCGCGGCATCGAGCATCGCCAGCCCCTGCAGCCATCCGCCGATCGACAATGCGATGAAGTAGATGCCAAAGCCAACAAAGACGAGCCAGAAATGTGCCGAGATCGCCCACGGGAACGGCCACTCCCGCCCGGTTAGCCGCGGCAATATGAAGTAGATGCTGCCGAACATGACGAAGCTGAAGAACCCGTAGACGCCAAGATGTGCGTGCGCGACGGTGTAGTGTGTGAAGTGCGTGATGGCATTGACCGAACGCAGCGCTTCGATTGAGCCTTGCACCGATGACAACGTATACATGATCGCGCCGAGGGTGACGAAGCGCAGAGTCGGTGAGTAGAAAAGCAGCCGCCAGTGTTTGTAGACCGTCATGTGATGATTGATTGCGACAGCGATAACCGGGATCACCATCATGACGCTGTGCACGATCGAGATCGTCACCGCCCAGGTGGGTACTGGCCCACCAACAAGGTGGTGCAAGCCGACCTGCGAGTAAAATAGCGCCAAAGCCCAGAAGCCGATCAGCGACAAGCTGTAGGAGTAGATCGGCTCGCCGACAATCTTCGGAATCATGTAGTAAGCCGACGCGAGCCCCAGTGGCGTCAGCCACAGGCCGAGCACGTTGTGCGCATACCACCAATTAAGCATCGACTGCTCTACGCCGGAAAAAACGTTTGGCGCCTTGGCGGTCAGGAACAGCATTGGAAACCAGACCAGCGCGGCGAGCAGATACCACGCGCTGACATAGAGATGTTGTACGCGCCGCTTCAGCAGCGACAGAATCAACGGCACCGCCGCAAGCCCGCCGCCGGCGACGAGCAACAAGTCCGTTTGCCACGGAAATTCAAGCCATTCCAGGCCATCGGAAAAACCTGCAAGCAGCGCGATCGTGCCGCCCAACATGCCGATGTTCCAGACGATAGCGCCAGCCGTCGCGTAGTTCGCGCCTTGCAGGCGGACCTTGAACAGCCGCGGAATCAGCCAGACGCCGACGCCGACCCCCGACATCGATGCCCAGCCATACGCGACGGTATTCAGATGTGCCGGACGAATGCGCCCGAATGTCAGGGCCGCGTCTTGCACAAGCCAGTCAGGTATGTGGAGCTTCAGCGATGCAACAACGCCGAGCAGGGAACCGAATAGTAGCCACACCAGCGATGAGGAAAGCCACCAGACCACCGGTACGCGGCTGGACTGATCCGCACGCGCCCGTGCCTCAAGTTGATCCGCCTGCTCAGCATCGACTTCAGTGGTCTCGCCGCGCTGCGTCTGCATCTTCTCGCGCTCTTGAGGCCGCGCTGCCGGGTCGTCGATCTGACCGATTTCATCCTTGCTGAAAATCGTTCGTGCGGCACCGGCGCCCAACGTGAGCTGGTCATTGGCGAGCGCCCAGACCAGTAAGCCCAGCCCGCCTACGGAGATCAGGAAAGTCGCGGCGAGAAGAAAGGCAATAGCGCTAGACATGTTGTGTTCGCAAAAGTGTGTTTGAGGGCATTGACGTCAGGTCGTGGGGTACCAGTATGAGGGGGCAGCTAAAGCCAATGCAAACACTACTCAGCGCGTACGGAATATCCGCTATGACAAGGTTTAGACGCGGATGCGAGCGCTTTGCAAGAACGCCGGCCGCCGGTTCGGGCGAGGGTCCGTTGCGTCGAACATCTCGCCTAAGTCGGCCCGCTGAAGCGCCGCCGCGCGACAATCATTCCGGCGACGATGCAGCTGCAAAAGAGCATACCCTCAAGCGCGCCCGTCACGATCTGGGTAATCTGCCCGAAATCGCTTTCGCCAAACAGGCGGCCGATCTGATCGAACCCGGGGTATGACCCAGGAAAACGGCTAGCGAGAAGGTCAAGGCTGCCAACCATCAGCCGACCACCAAGTAACGGGACCAGCATGCCGGCGCCGGCACCGATCAATGCGGCGCTGGCAACGCCCGGTCCGATCGATGCAGAGGCAAATATTCGGGTAGAACTACACGCGGCATTTTCTACGCGTGCGAACGGTCTGTGCTCGTGGGCTATCCGAAAAGAGAGGAACGAAATCCGTTTGGTGACTCAGGCGGATGGAGCACAGGCCCTTGTGAACTAAATTAGAGTTCCATGAAAGAATAGTCCTTGCGATCAAATAGACCCGTGACTCTGGCTCAGCAATATGCTGGGCCAGAGTCATCCAGCTTTGTTCCTACTGGACCGCAAAGAGTAAAACGAATGGGGATTCGTCATGGCGGATAGACAATTTTCTCTCGCGCAGGCATTTGCCGACTATGCCGCAAACCGGTTAGCGGATATTGGCTTTAATGTTGATCAGATTCTTAGAGGCGGGCCTTACGATGCCTCTGCCGTCCGTTTTCGCACCGACAATGACCTTTACTTGTCTGTATCGTTTTCGCCCTACGATAGAGGGGACGCATATACTTCTTTTGGCAGGATGTGGGAGTCCGACGATGGCTGGCGAAAGATATCGAATTATTTGAACGCCTATTCTGGTCTTACAGGTTTAGAGTTTCCCGAATTTCATAAGCTGGCGGCAAGCTATGAGTATTTACCGGAAACGTACGAAAGTATTTTAGGTGACCTGGAAAACGTATTGCCGACAATACTTCGATCTGTCACTTCATCAGATTTCGATGAGATCGAGGCAGGGCAATTTGGCGCTGTACGATTGGCAAGAGATCGGTATGGTGACAAGTACATTGACAAAATTCATTGCAATAAGCGTGACAACGCATAGTAGTAGGCCAAGAGGCTAGGCTCAGCGGGTAATCTGCTACGGTTTTTTCCCCAAACACGCGGAGGTTGACGCTTGGCGGTGTTTCGCGCCTCGGTGTAAATTAACGCCGCCTACCCTGGCAGCATGGAACACAGTTCGCAAATACGCCCCCTACGAATCGCTTACATTCTTCGTCGCGCTTGAGCTGGCGATTCTCACTGTCGAGAACGAAATGTCCGAAAACAAGGTGGCCGGTTGCCATTGTCAGGAAGACCTCAGAGATTGCTCATGACGCTCACGAGCAGTGTGCGCTAGTTTTCAGTCTTACTTATCCGCGGAGGCAAGACAATGCCAGAGGAAAATAGCAATGATGGTGAACGATCTTCGAACCCTCGCAAGAAAGCGGCCTGGGCTGCCGTTGCCGTGTTAATTGCACTGCCAGTGCTGGTCCTTTGGATGCTGGCAGGACCGATGAATGTCGATGATAATATCGCGCTGACCCGAAACGATGTGGTGCGTGATAGTTCGGGTGCACGAATATGGCTTGGCAGCATGACTAATGTTACCGATAGCGTGCATCGGGAGATCGACGTGACCATCCGCTTTCTGGATAGCAACGACCAGGTTGTCGGCGAGGTCAGTGCTCGCACAGACCTGCTCGAGCCCGGCACAGCGCTAGCGCTTCGCTCACCATTGCCGCCGCAGGCGACGCGCATCCAGGTGTATTCACTGCAATGGCGAACCGGCAGGAAAGATAAGGCCTTTGCGCTCGGGCCCTGGGCGCCGTGGCTGCTCGGCCAGGTGCAGATTGAGTGGCCGTGAGGCGTTAGCGACAACCGGTCAGCCGGCGACGGGGCAGCGCGGTCAAGAACCCATGAATACGACGAACAGCGCGCAACCGGCGAGCCAGATCGAGCCTATCGTGTGGATGGCGAGCGTGGATTCGATCGCGTGCGTCATGCCGGCGCGGCTGGCAACACCCTGGCGTATTGCGCCGCTCGCTTTCAGCGCCAGCAGCAGGAGCAGCACGGGGACGACGGCGGTTGTGACAGGCAACGAGCTGGCTATCGATAACCACAGGCAAGCCAGCGCGGCGAATACGTGAATCAACAGGTACAGGACGGCCGTTCCGTCTTGCCCAAGGCGTACGGCGAGGGTTCGTTTGCCGGTTGCCCTGTCGGACTCAATGTCCGGTACGCCGTTGACCAGCAGAATCGCGGCGACCCAGGCGCTGATTGGCAGCGCGAAAACCAGTAGCTCGGTATTGATCACACCGCTCTGCAGCCACGCGGAGCCGGCTACCGGCAGTATGCCGAAGGCAACCCCAACGGCCATTTCACCGAGCCCCAGCGCGCTCAGGCGAAGCGGCCCCAGCGAATAGACCGTGGCGAGCAAGACACCGGCGATACCAAACCAGAGCACCATCAGGCCTTTCGCCAACATTAGCCAGAGACCGGCGAGTGCGGCGAGCGCGAGCAGGCTGATGCCGAGCCGCGCCATACCGCCGGCTGACATGATGCCGGTCTGGATGAACCGGGAGCCGCCGGTGTAAGGATAGATGCGATCGTTGTTCTGGCGATCCGTGCCGCCGACGTCGTCACTCACGTCATTGAGCACGTTTGCGCCGGCGTGTACGCCAACCGTAGCAATCAGCGCGAGCGCGAAAACAATGGCATCAAAACGCCCGCCAACCATGATTCCCCATGCGGTGCCGGCGAGCACCGGCAGCACGGATGCCGGAAAAAATTTTGGCCTTGTGGCGTGAAACGCTCGCTTGAGCTGCCGAGCGGTCGACGGTCCGGCGAAGTGTTCGGGTCGCGGGCCCGTCGCGGGTGAGTCTTCTGTCGGCATTCAGTATCTCTCTGGTTGCATTCGCGTAATCCGGCGACCATGAAGGCCGCCTGCTATGACGACACGTTTTTGTACCGAATGTGCGAGTTCATGTACAGCGCTTTGCGGGCCGTACCTCGCGATGCGTATTCGAAGTATCTGCATGAATACCTGCGTCAGTGTCTTGTCCAGAAGTTCAGTGTCCGGCGACGTCCCCAAGGGAGCTTGTAGTTAACCCCCAGGAAGCAACAAAAACTAAGCAGGGCGCTATATTATTCGTGACATCGAAAGTGAAGAGTAGAAAACAAAAAAGAAGAAACGATAGAGTATTAGACTCGACGCAATTCGCGCGCTGTTCGCGCTGGACTGACGATGGCTGACAAGCACACTTCGGGGCATCGAAGCCTGACGGCGCGTCTCGCGCTTTGGGGCGGCGCGTTACTGTTGGCAGTGCTGGCGCTAATCGTCGCGGCCTATGCGCTGTCGCCGTGGCTGATCGCCCGCTACGCGGCCACGCTTGCGCCGCGGCTCGCCGTTGACGAGATCATCGTCGAGACCGGCAGGCCGACGCTCGAGGGTATCGCGCTACATCGGCTCGTTGTGCGTTCACCGACGCTGACATTGACCGGCGAGGCGGGTGACGTGCGCTATACCTGGCGCGAGCTGCTGAGCGGGCGACTCGAGTCGGCGTCGTTTGCACGCGCCACGGTGATGCTACGCGACGCTAACAGTACCAAGACAGACGACCCCGCGCCGGAGATCGATGCGGCTTTCGATGCGTTGCCGCTGGAGCAGCTTTCGATCGAACAGCTGACGTTGCGCATTGAGCGCATCGATTTCGAAGGCGAGGGCGCGCTGTCGTTCCGCGACCGCGCGCTAACACTGTCACTGCGCGGGCTGGCGCCGGAGGTGGCCAGTCATTTCGCGGTCGACGTGCGCTTGTCCGAGCTCGGCGTGTTCGCCGTGCACCTGACCGACAACGCGCCCGGCAATGTCGCAGAACTGTTGCGCGTTGACGGTGCGTTTGGCAGCGAGACGCTGGCACTGAATGGCGAGACGCGGCTGAGCGGTTATGCGCTGCAGCTGGTCTCTGCGCTGGCGGGTATCCCGCCGGGCGCGGGCACGCTGCAGGCCAGCTTCGAGACGACGCTGGCGTGGCCGCTGGCGCAGGCGATGACGTGGCGCGACCTGACGCTGGCGATACCGGCATTCGCCGTCACCTGGCAGGCGGACAGCGGCGAGCTGGCGCTCGACGCCCTGACTGGCTCGATTGCACTCGGGCAGGGCGTGATCGACGCAACACTCGGCGGTGGCATACGCGGTCGCATCAATGACAGCGAACTGACCGTCGTGCTGCCCGCGGACTATCGCCTGGGCTGGCGCGACGAGGCGTTAAGCGGCAACGGCGGGCCGCGTATTCGTGTCGTGCAAGCAGACGCGACGATCAGCGCGCTCCTGCGCAGCTTCAGCATCCGCGACGCCGCGACGACCGGCCTGAGCTTCGATGCCGATATCAATGCGCTCGCTGGTGCGGCGCGCGTCGACGGCCGCCTCGACACGCGGCTCGATATTGACGGTCGCAACGGCCTGGCGGCCAACGGTCGCGTGCGCTTCAACGGCAGGGCGGGTGCCGGCAGCGAAATCCGCCCGCTGACCTGGGCATCGACACTGGCACTCGACGGCGATGTGCTGAGCGCGGATGGTTCGCTGTCGTCGGGCGTCATCGACGCGGCGGCGGTGCTGGTCACCTATAACCTCGCTACCGGTGCCGGCACAGTCAGGGCCACCGATACGCTGCCGTTCAGCAAGCCGCTGGCGGCCTCGCTGCTACCCGACTGGGACGCAGGCTACGACGTCGACAGCGGGCGCATCGAGGCGGCCATCGCACTCGACTGGCAAACCACCGAGCGCATCGCGGCCTCGGCCAATCTGATGCTCAACAACGTGCAGGCGCACTACGACGATTATCGCTTTCGCGGCCTGAGTGGCCGACTGCAGATGACCGCTACCGACCTGACCGACGCGGCGGCGTGGCAGCTTGCGCCGTCTGCGTTGCGTATTCAGGCGGTCGACGTCGGCGTGCCGATCGAGGACATCTCCCTCGTGGCTACATGGCAGGACGGTCAGGCGCAAGTGCGCGACACGCGCGGTCGCGTCCTCGGCGGCAATGTGTCGCTGTCGCCGTTGACCTATACGGCCGCCACTGGCAGCGCGATGTTTAATGTAACGCTTACAGACATCGATCTCGCGCAGCTGCTGGCGCTCGAGGGCGACGACATCGTCGGCACCGGCACGCTGGATGGCAGGTTGCCGGTGACGCTGACCGACAATGCGCCGCGCATCGCCGGCGGTACGATGAGCGCGCAACCGCCGGGCGGATTTATCCGCATCACGCCGTCTTTCTCGGGCCCTACCGGTCAGCCGGGGCTCGACTTCGCGCTGCTGGCGCTGAAGGACTTCAACTACACGCAGCTGAGTGCCGATATCGCCTACTCCGAATCCGGCGACCTGCAGCTGGGCGTGCAACTGCTCGGCCGCAACCCGACCGTAGAGCAAGGTCGGCCGATTCGTTACAACCTCAACATCAGCGAGAACGTCCCGGTGTTGCTTGAGTCGCTAAGGCTGCAGTCACAGGTCGAGACAAAAATTGAGAATCGGGTGCGTCAGTAAATGGCCGGCGGTGGCGAACAGGCGTATGCTGATATCAGGCTTCAAAGAGGTATACACACGGTGCGTTACTCGATAGTTTCCGTCCTGCTCGTGCTGACGCTGGTCGCCTGCACGCCGACCGTCAAGATCGCTACGGACGAGCCGATCACCATCAATCTTAACGTCAATATCAAGCACGAGATCCTCATCAAGGTCGATCGGGAGCTAGATGACCTGTTCAGTGACAAGGGTGACCTGTTTTGATGTACACAAAACGAATCGCAGGCATCGCCTGCATCATGCTGGCGCTGTTGGCCGGTAACGTCTTTGCGGCGGATCTGGAGCAGGCCAAGCGTGACGGTTTGGTTGGCGAGCGGGCCGATGGTCTGCTTGGCCTCGTCGTCGAGCGCGCAGCGGCGGATGTCGTCGCGCTGGTCGCTGATGTCAACGAACGCCGAATGGCCGAGTACCAGCGTATCGCCAGGCAGAACGGGATCACCGTCGAGCAGGTGCAGGCGCTGGCCGGCAAGAAGGCAATCGAGAAGACGCGGCCCGGCGACTGGATATTAGTCAACGGCGGCTGGCAGCGGAAGTAGCGCGCTCAGCGAACGCGTCCCAAATCGGTTTTTCGTAGTGGCGAGGCTAAGACGCCCGTCGCTACGCGTCTACTATTTTCGCAGCAGCATGACAAGCCCGGCAATACCGGCCACGGCACCGCCGATCAGGTACATCATCGTCTTGTCAGAATATTGCCCAGTCAGTGCCTCGCCGAATTCTTCCATCGGCGCCTGGGTCGCATTGAAGCCGAAATACAGTGCGATGATGCCTGCCACCAGCAGCACGATTCCGATGATTCTGTTCTGGCTCATGACACGCTTTCCTTCTGATTCAATATGTGGAGATCAAGGCCAGCACGCAGAGCCCGTCATACTCAGGCCGGCCGCCTTGCTTACCGTTTCTGAAACCATCGTAGCAGCTCCCAGACCAGCACTGCGGCAACACCCCCAACCATGCCAGCGAGATAACTAGGCATGTTGGTGTTGAACAACCCGCGCCAAGCGAGTCCTGCGAAGATGCTGAGAGCGAGCATCGCCATGACCGTAATCAGTACCCGCTGCCATAGTGGCATACCCACGACCGCGCGGTCCTCTGCCATTCAAAGACGCCGCCCGCTAATGACGCGAACTAGAATGACGACGATCGCAATCACCAGCAGAATGTGGATGAATCCGCCCATGGTGTAGGAGCTGACCAAGCCTAAAAGCCAGAGAACAACAAGGATGATCGCAATAGTTTCGAGCATGACACCACTCCCGCATTGATAGGAAAGTGTGAGCGAGCCCTTGCGGCAAGGGTATAGGTACTTACGCGTAGTGCCGAACCTGTCGGACGACTAAGGACCGCGACACTATGATTGCTCTGCTGATCAGCAACTTACGTGTTGGCCGTAGTTTTGGTCGCTGTGCCCGAATTCGATGTTACTCTCTCAATGGCTCAAAATTTTGGCTGAGACGATTAGCTTGGTAAGTAATTTGTCTCAATCTTTTCGCGTAGCGGCCATGAACCTTTGATTCCGAACTAAGATTTTATTGCGAAGATTAATGAGTAAGTGGTCGTTATTGCCCCAGTTCATGCCGCTTGAAAACTTGTAAGGAGCACGACATCAACATTCCCTTCCTCCACCTTAAGCAGATCTTCGCATCGCCGGTCGCGCTATCGCGAGAACTATTATGAAGCGCGACAAAAAGACCGTATCCCTCGTACTGGGTAGCGGCGGCGCGCGAGGTCATGCCCACATCGGTGTCATCAAGGCCATCGAAGAACGTGGTCTGGAGATCCGGAATATTGCAGGAACCTCGATGGGCGCTGCAGTCGGTGGTATGTACGCAGCGGGTGAGCTTGATACCTACGCAGAGTGGGCCAACGCACTGACGCGTAGGGACGTCGTCAAATTACTCGATTTTTCATTCAGCTGGACGTCGATATTCAAAGGCGAGCGCATATTTGATGCGCTGGAAGAGCTTGTTGGCGACCACAACATCGAGGATCTGGATCGGGGCTTTACCGCCGTTGCTACGGCAATTGATGAGCAACGCGAGATCTGGATCAACAGTGGATCGCTGTTTCGTGCGATTCACGCCTCGACGGCGGTTCCCGGTCTCTTTTCCCCTGTCGAGATCGATGGTCGTTCCCTGGTTGACGGCGGGCTGGTCAATCCGATACCAATCGCACCAACGCTGAACGACAGCACTGATCTGACAATAGCAGTCAACTTGAACAGCCTGTCTTTGTCCTACGACCCACCGCAGGCGCAGGATGCCGGGTCCGAGGCCGATGACAGCAGCGGATACGGTGAGCGCATTTCCGAATTTATCCGAGACTTGATTGGCAGCGATGACGAAACTCCGGCCTCGCCGGGCGCAGCCGAATTGCTTACCAAGTCAATTGACGTGATGCAGGGATCAATCGCGCGGCTAAAGTTGGCCGCCTACGCACCGGACAAAGTTGTCGAGGTTCCCCGCGACGCCTGTTCTTTTTTTGAGTTTTACCGGGCGAAGGAGATGGCAGACCTTGGCTATGAGCGGACGGGTCGGGCGCTCGACGAGCTGGACCTGTAAGGCGACTTCCTACGTTTCTAAAGGGACATGCACGCGGAGATTCGAGTAGTGAACTGCAAGATAAAATGCGAATCAAGGTTCCGTTCCCGAGTTTGGTTTATGTAGAGGGATCCGGCGAAGAGTGCGATCGAGCCCCGAAGGAGGAACGATGGAAAAAGCGCTGGGCCGTCTTTCGGCAGATTCTGGTGCACTTTATCGAACCCGGAGCCGTTTGCTGTGCAAACCGCTCGGTTCTCGTCCGCTTAGAGACCACCTATAAAAAAAGCCCGGTACCTGCGGCACCGAGCTTTATTTATATGGCGTCCCCAAGGGGATTCGAACCCCTGTTACCGCCGTGAAAGGGCGGTGTCCTAGGCCTCTAGACGATGGGGACTAAGAACTTCAAATTTTCTGCGACCCGCTCTGGGCAGGTGGGTCTGGTGGAGCTAGGCGGGATCGAACCGCCGACCTCTTGCATGCCATGCAAGCGCTCTCCCAGCTGAGCTATAGCCCCGACAGAGCGCGGCACTTTAAGCTAGTCATGGGTGGCTGTCAAGCCAGTGCGGGCAGGGATGTCGGGCCTTTCGGCCATGCAGTGATTTCACGACGCCGGCCTTTCAAAGCGGGTGCATTACCGCAATGTTTCTGCGCAGGGTTTTGTATCATGGCGAGACCAGAATTAGGCGACAGGGGAGTTTCATGGACAATTTATTCGATGTATCCGGCAAAGTAGCGCTGGTCACCGGCGGCTCGCGCGGTATCGGCGAAATGATTGCGGAAGGCTATGTGCGCAACGGCGTCAAAGTCTATATATCGGCGCGCAAGGCTGAGGCATGCGACCAGACGGCCGACCGGCTGTCGGAGTTTGGAGAATGCATTTCCGTGCCTGCAGACCTGTCCACCGAGGCGGGTATCAAGGCGCTCGTGAGCGTGATCCGCAAGAACGAGAGCAAGCTCGATATCCTGGTCAACAATGCCGGCGCGACCTGGGGTGCGGCTTTCGACGAATTTCCCGAGGCGGGCTGGGACAAGATCATGGACATCAATGTGAAGTCCCCGTTCTTCTTGTCCCAGGCATTGGTGGATTTGCTGGTCGCCGCAGGCTCGCATCAGACGCCGGCGCGGATAATCAATATCGGCTCAATCGACGGGCTGCACGTGTCCGAGCTCGAGACCTATTCATACGCCGCGTCGAAGGCGGGCATTATTCATCTGACACGAATGATGGCCAAGAACCTGGCGCGCCGGCACATTACCGTCAACGCCATTGCGCCTGGCCCGTTTGAAAGCAAGATGATGGCCCACACGCTGGCCACGATGGGCGACAAGATCGCTGCCGATTGCCCCAGGGGGCGTATCGGCAAGCCCGGCGACATGGCCGGTGTGGCGATTTATCTGGCGTCAGAGGCGGGAAGTTATCTCACCGGGGTGGTGATTCCTGTCGATGGTGGGTTGTCTACTACCATTTGATTTGGTTGCCGCGTCGGCTTGCGCCGCCTCGCAATGACGTCTTGCCGTGGGGTTTGGTTGCCGCGTCGGCTTGCGCCTCCTCGCAATGACGTCTTGCCGTGGGGTTCGGTTGCCGCGTCGGCTTGCGCCTCCTCGCAATGACGTCTTGCCGTGGGGTTCGGTTGCCGCGTCGGCTTGCGCCTCCTCGCAATGACGTCTTGCCGTGGGGCTAGGTTGCCGCGTCGCTTCGCTCCTCGCAATGACCGCAGGTCACTCCTCGCAATGACCGCAGGTCGCTCCTCGCAATGACCTAATGACCTATGGTCACTCCTCGCGATGACCATAGGTCACTCCTCGAGGGTGTCATCGCGAGCGGAGCGCGGCGATCTACACAACGGACTAGCTAACGCTATTCCGGCAGCCCAGCCCGCTCGCGATCAGGCTTCAGTCGCGCCCGATTGCATCTGCGTGTAGTTCTGGATGCCCATTTTCTCGATCAGGCCGATCTGGGTTTCAATCCAGTCGACATGCTCTTCCTCTGACTCGAGGATGCGTTCCAGAATCTCGCGGCTGGTGTAGTCCTTGATCGACTCTGCGTAGGTAATCGCCTCACGCAGGTCGGGGATCGCAATCATTTCGACCTTAAGGTCGCAGTCGAGTATTTCCTGCACGTTCTCGCCGATCATCAGCTTGCCGAGATCCTGCAGGTTCGGCAGGCCCTCGAGGAACAGGATGCGTTCGATCAGCACATCGGCGTGCTTCATTTCGTCGATGGACTCGTGGTATTCGTAGTCGCCGAGTTTGTCCAGGCCCCAATCCTTAAGTATCCGTGAGTGCAGGAAATACTGGTTGATCGCGGTTAGCTCGTTCTTGAGGATCACGTTCATGTGGGCCAGGAGCTTCTTGTCGCCTTTCATATTGGGTGCCTTCGGTTCATAAATGGGGTGCAGGTTGCATCTGCGTCTGAGTGGATGATAGTCGCGCTAGCGGCGGATGCAAGCGGTCAATGCGAAACGAGAATTATTAGCATTTCCATTCACTTGCATGCCATTTTGCGATCAGGTGATGATTGGTCGGGAGTGTCGTTAATTATCAGGGTCAAGCGGTGCCGAGGCAGGCTTTCTCGCAAACGGTAATGGCGCACTGTAAACGTGCTCGGACGCCAGCAGCTCAGCGTCGGCTCGTCACCGGACTTGAGTGTAGCGGGGAGCCATGTCATTGCCGCGATGGGGTGCGCCAGCGTTCAGCGTCGAAGTAACCAAGACCCAAGGTCGGCTCTAAGCCGCAAAGGATTAGCCGACGTCGCTTGACGACGGTCTATCTGGCCGCAGCGCCGGGGCGGTAAATGGTCGGTGCGCCAGCCGCAGAGCGGGTGACGGACTCGACGATTTCCGCAGCTGCCGGCTCGCAGCTGCCGCAGCAGCTGGCGACGCCGAGCTGGTCGCGTAGCTGGTCGACGGAGTCGATACCGGCGGCGACAGCGCTTTCGATTTGGCGGTCAGTAATCGCTTGGCAAATACAGATGTACATGATTTATTGAGTCTATTCCTAAATGAGAATGATTGTCAATAGCATTTGGCGCAATGCCGGCGCCCCCTGATAGCCACCGAAGCGGAAGGGCGCCGGCATTACTGTTCAAAAGCTCGAAACAATACTAAGTTCCAAATAAAAACGGATTTAAAGCGTATATTTATCAATATTTTAGTACTGATAGTTAATGCCAATGTAAGCAATGCGAGGCAGGCCCGGACGCAGGCCGGCGGGCCGCCGCGCGACGGCATATTCGCGGTCGAGCAGGTTGTCGACCTTGACGTAGGCGCGCAGATTCTCGGTTGCCTGCCATCCGGCAAGTGCATCCCACACCACAAATGAATCGGTGCCGGTACCCGCCGCGATATCGCCGCTGCCGGCGACGGTGCGGGTCTCATCGACGTAGGCGGCTGACAGGTTGAACTGCCAGCGGGTGTTCTGCATTGCGGCCGTTGCGCGTAGCTGGTGCTCGGGAATGTAGGGCAGCCCGTCGCCCGAGGTCACATTGCCCCATGGCTCGAAGTTGCTGTCGAACGACGAACGGAACTCTGCGGTCTCGGTCCATGTGTAGCTCGCGGTCAATGGAAAGCGCCAGCCGTCACTGTCGGCGAACAGCGTGTAGCCGCCGTCGATCTCGATACCGCGGACCAGCGCCTCGCCGCCGTCGAACTGATCGCCGATCTGTCCGTTGCCGCCGGTCGATGCGGTGACCGTTCCGACGAGGTTGTCGAAGTCATTAACAAACGCGATGGCGTTGAAGTTTGACTGGTCGCCGAAGTAGCGCACGCCGAGCTCGAAGTTAAGGCTTTCCTCTTCGCCGGCGTCGGAGCCCGGGCTCGGGGGGTTAAAGCCTTTGTTGACGCTGCCGATTATGCGCAGCGAATCGCTCAGATCGTAGGCAACCCCGAGGCCGGGTATGGTCGTGTTGACGGAGTTTTCGCGAACGCGCGTCGGGCCTTGTGTCCGGTCCGGGTCGCTGGTTGCGAAGTCCAGCCGCGTCAGGTCGACTTGCTCAAAGCGCACGCCGGGTGTCAGCTCGAATCGACCAATATAGATATTGCTGTCCAGGAAGTAGGCGGTTACCTCAGCCGTGCTCAGGCGGTTGGTCGCGGAGCCGGGCGCGCCGTCGGTGGTTAACACGAGCTGGCCGCCCAGCATCTGGTAGAGGTCATCGTCCTGCAGGCGGTCCTCGAAGTCTTCGTGACTGCGGATGCCAAAGGTCAGGTCGATGTCGGCGCTGCCAACGCTCAGCGAGTGGATCGCGCGTGCCTGGATGCCCTCGGACTCGTAGGTGCGTGCGTTGTTGCGATTGGCGACCGCATCGATAGCGCTGTCGGCACCGCGTGCAATGTCGAGTTCTGCCGCGTAGGTAGTGGGGTCATCCAGTATCGCCGAGATACCGATAGCGTTGATATCGTTGAGCTTGAACCAGTTGCGCTCGAACTCGTTGCGATACGCGGTCAGCTGCAGCGTCGTGCCGGTGGGCAGGTCGACCGCATAGTTCAGCTGCAGTTGCTCGTGCTCGGTGTTGATCTGGTCAATCTGTGATGCTGCGTACCTGCGGTAGGGGTCGGCCGCGAAGTCGGCGTCGGTCAGTCCCAGATAGGTTTCGTCGCTGGTCTGCGTCGTGTTCGACACCTTAAGCGTCAGCGATTGCTTGAGCTTAGCAGACTCTGCTGAGCGCCAGCGGGCCTTGGCCAGGTAGTCCTCCAGCTCAAATCCGGTGCCGAAGTCGCCGGGTGCGTCAACCGTCTTGAATCCGTCTGTCTGCTGCTGAACGGTCTCGAGCAAAAACCCCCATTGCCCGATGTTGTTACCGACCCGGGCGACCAGGTCGCTTGCGCTGTTGCTGCCAACGCGCCAGTCGGCCTCTATCAGCAGCGCGTCCGGTACCGGCGTTGAGATCATGTTCAGCGCACCGCCCGTGGTGCGCGGGCCGACGACAATCGCCGACGGGCCTTTGAGCACTTCGAGTGAGTGCATGCGGCGCTGCGTCGGAAAATAGTAGGCCGACGGCGACGAATAGGGCGCGGGCGCAATCAAGACGCCGTCCTCGAGCAGCGCAATGCGGCTCGAGCGGTCCAGGCCGGAGCCACGGATGCCGATGTTCGGGCGCAGCCCGAAGCCTTCCTCATCCTGCACGTACACGCCGGGCACGGCGCGCAGCGCGCGCATCACATCGCCGGTAGAGAACTGCTGCAGTTCCTGTGCATCGAGCCGGTGCGCCGAGCCTGCAACATCTTCGGCATCACGTCGCTGGCCGAGGATGGTGACTTCGTCCAGCGCCGCTGCCGCCTCACGATCATTGTCCTGTCCGGCCGTCTGCGCCTGTGCGCTTGTTGTTAGCACCGCAAGGATCGCGATAGCTAACATCGATCTATGAGTTCGCATTACTTTGTCTGTCCGCTTGGCAGTTGTGCTGCCCCACAGTCGAAACTTAACGTAAATGAGAATCATTCGCAATAACTTTTTGAAGCAAATTGTAGCGGATCGAATTCGTTGCAACGGGACTGTGTTGGCGGTGCTTTTCCGGACTTATCGCTCACTTGCCGGCGTGATCGCTGTCCTGCCCATCGGCATGCAGTCATGGCACACTACTGGTGTGGGGTTTTCGCCTTTGCATGACCAGATCGCCGTGCTGACGGTCCGGACGACAGACTTATATTAAAGACAGGTTTTGATGGCCAACGACAAAGATACCTTGCTTATTGTCGAGGACGACCCCGGGTTGCAGAGCCAGCTCAAGTGGATATTTGATGAGTACGTGATTGTTCAGGCGACCAGCAGGGACGAGGCGATCGATGCGATCCGCCGGCATGAGCCCGCCGTCGTACTGCAAGACCTCGGCCTGCCGCCGGACGCGGAGGGCGTCAGCGAAGGCCTTGCATGCGTCGAGCAGACGTTGACCCTCGCGCCGCACACCAAAGTCATTGTAGTCACCGGTCATGGTGACAAAGACAATGCGTTGCGGGCCATTGCCGCCGGCGCCTATGACTTCTACCAGAAGCCTGCCGATACCGACGTGCTGAAACTGATCGTCAGCCGGGCGTTCGAATTGGCCCGGCTTGAGCAGGAAAACCGCCAGCTGCAGTCGTCGAAGAGCCATTCACCGCTGGACGGCATCGTCGCCGTCAGCCCCGGCATGCTGAAAGTCTGCCGGATGATCGAGAAGGTGGCGCCGACTGATGTGACGACGCTATTGCTCGGCGAGTCGGGCACCGGCAAAGAATTGTTGGCGCGCGCATTGCACGGCCTGAGTCCGCGCATTGATAAGCCGTTTGTCGCGATTAACTGCGCCGCGATTCCTGAGAACCTGCTCGAATCGGAACTGTTCGGCTTTGAGAAAGGCGCATTCACCGGCGCCAACAAGCAAACGCCGGGCAAGTGCGAAGTCGCGCACACAGGCACACTATTCCTCGATGAGATCGGCGACATGCCGTTACCCTTGCAGGGCAAGCTGTTGCGGTTTTTGCAGGAGCGTGTGGTCGAGCGTATCGGCGGTCGCGTCGAAATCCCGGTGGACGTGCGGGTCATATGTGCGACCAACCAGAATCTCAAGGCACTGATCAGCGAGGGCGGTTTTCGCGAAGACCTTTACTACCGGATCTGCGAGATAGAAATCAATATTCCGCCGTTGCGCGAACGCGAGAATGGCGTATTGATGCTCGCGCGTGTTCTGCTGGATAAGTTTTCACGCAAACACGGCAAGTCATTGCGGGGATTCAGCGACGACGCGAAGCAGGCGATGCTGACGCATCCTTGGCCGGGCAACGTGCGCGAGCTTGAGAACAAAATCAAACACGCGGTGATCATGGCCGAAGGCCGGCAAGTCACGGCTGAAGATATGGGGCTCGATGCACCCGAGAATAGTCCGATGTCGCTCAACCTGCGCGAGGTCAGGGATGCTGCCGAACGCAATGCGATCCGTCAGGCGATGGTGCACACGAGCGGTAATATTTCGCGCGCTGCGGCGGCGCTGGGTGTCAGTCGCCCGACATTGTATGACCTGCTGGAGCGCCACCACGTAGACGCGAATGACTTTGCCAAGCCCGAGGCGGGTTGATTGCGCTAAGCCGGGCAGGTACTAAAGCCGCCAGCAGTTCGGTCGCGCGCTAGCGATCCTTGAACGTATCCGGATTGAGATCGTGGCGTGCGAGCAGTTTGTAGAAATCCGTGCGGTTACGTTTCGCCAGCCGCGCGGCCTGGCTCACGTTGCCGCCGGTTATCTGCAGGATCTGCGACAGGTAGTTGCGCGTAAACTCATCCCGCGCATCCGAGAACGATGGCAGTTTGTCGCCATGTTCGCCGAGCGCCGATCGCACCAGCTCCGCGCTGATCACCGGCGAGTTCGATAGCGCCACATTCTGGCGCACGACATTGAACAACTGACGAATATTGCCGGGCCATTCGGCCATCACCAACAGCTCGAGCGCTTCGGGCGAGTAAACCTTGCGATCCGCATCGCCCTGCGAGCTCAGCTGGCGCAGGAAGTGCGCGACCAGCAAAGGGATGTCCTCACGTCGCGAATCCAGCGGCGGCATTTCGATGTTGACCACATTCAGGCGGTAGTACAGATCCTCGCGGAACTGTCCGGCGCTCATCAGCTCACGCAGGTCGCGGTGGGTCGCCGACAGTGTTCGCACGTTAACGCTGATGGATTCCGTGCTGCCAACCGGGCGAACCTGATTTTCCTGCAGCACCCGCAACAGTTTTACCTGCAGGCGCATTGGCATATCGCCGATTTCATCGAGCAGCAGCGTGCCGTTGTTGGCGGCCTGGAACAGTCCTTTATGCGCACTTGTTGCACCCGTGAATGCACCTTTGGAGTGCCCGAAAAGTTCGGACTCCAGCAGGTTCTCTGCCATCGCGCTGCAGTTGATCGCCACGAAAGGTTGTTCTGCCCTTGGGCTCGCGCGGTGAATGGCGCGCGCCAACAATTCCTTGCCGGTGCCCGACTCGCCGGTGATCAGCACGCGGGCGTCGGTATCGGCGACCATGCGTGCCTGCGTCAGGCGGTCGCGCATCGTCGCATTACGGGTGATGATTTCGCTCGCCCACTCTTCCATGCCGAGCGAAGTGCCGGAGACTTTCAGTGCCTTTTCGACATTGGCCAGCAGCTCTTCTTTCTCGATGGGCTTGGTCAAAAAGCCGAACGCGCCGCTCTTGGTGGCTTCGACCGCATCAGGGATGGTGCCGTGCGCCGTCATGATGAGCACATTCAGCCCCGGTGAGCGCTGCTGCAATTCCTGCAACAGGCCGATGCCATCCATTTTGTCCATGCGCAGATCGCTGATGACAAGGTCCGGCTGGAAGCGCCCGAGTACCGACAGCGCGGCCATCGCGCTCTCAACGGCCTCGACCGTGTAGTTCTCGGCGCGCAGACGAATGCTCATCAGTCGCAGCAGCCCCGGATCGTCATCGACCAGCAGGATCCTGCCACGCTGTACGCGCGCACCGCCGCGTCGCGCGCTATTCATTGTTCGTGCCTCTCGGAGGCTGTGGTCCATCGCCAGTCGGCTCATCGTCTCGTTCCCGAATAGAGCGTTCGATCAATGTGATCTCACGCAGTTTTTCTTGCGTCTCTGCCAGCGCGCTACGCAGCCTGGCGTTGTCTTGTTGCAGCAGCGACAGTTGCGCGCGTGCTGTCGACAACTCTCGTTCCGCGTTTCGACTGGCGCTGCTGCTGGCCTGGCGTGCGACGCTCTCGGTGGAGATGCGGTCGCGTAGCAATCCGAGGTGTACGCGCGCGAGCAGCTGTTCGTCTGCGAGCAACAGCTCGGGCTTCAGTAACAAGGTCGTCAGCATCGAGTCGGCTTCTGCGAAATTTGTGTTGTCGTGTCCCGGTGTCGACTTCGCCAGAGCCAGTCTGAGCTGATTGGTCGTCGTCGGCGCGCGCTCGTAGTCAAGCTCAAGCTCGCGCCACGCCCTGAGGGCCGCGTTCTGATCCGTTGAAAGCAACATAGAGACATCTGAAAGATATACAGAGATGGTTGAGTTATCAACGCTAACTTGTTGATTTGTCGCTATTTGGCGACGCTCCATCAGTCCGGAGACGGAACCGCAGCCCACCAGCATGGTGGCGATACAGGTACCCGCAAACAATGCCCTTGCCGGCGCAAGTTGCCACCGTGTCGTGCGCTGCCGGCGTCTGCGCGAATGTTTAACCATTGGCAACCCTCCGGTTCTGACGCTGCTGGTTCTGTTGCTCGGACAGTTCCTGTGGAATGATGATCCGAAAGTGCGCGCCGCTAAAGACCACCGTGTCGCCGCGCCTGGTCTTGATGGCGTGTTGTTCGTCGAAGATATCCACCAGTCCATCATGGGCCTGAACACACTCCAAAACAACCGACAAACCAATGCCTGTGCCGGCTACGAGCCCACCCTGCGGTTGCTCACCCTGATAGAAGGCATCGAAGACTTTCTTGCGTTCGTTCATTGGAATCCCAGGGCCCTGATCTGCAACTTCGATGCTGAACTGATTTTCGCCTCGCGAGGTACGGATAAGCAGGCAACCGCCGCGTGGTGAGAATTTCAGCGCATTCGAAATCAGGTTGTCGAGCACGGTACGGATCATCTCGCGGTCGGCATAGGCGTCGATATCGTCCAGACTTGAGAGCAGCCGGATCTGCTGGCTGCGAATGGTCAGCGCGTGCCCCTTGAGTACCGACTCGATGACGCTCTTTAACGAGAAGTCGCTGCACATCAGTACTTCATTGCGGCTTTGCCAGGCGCTGAAGTTAAGCAGGTTCTCGATGAGTCTCTGCAACCGGATGCCGTTGCTGCGCAGGATGTCGGTGACTTCCTGTTGTGAGTCGTCTAGCGGGCCAACGGATCCGTCCAGCAGCAACTCGGTACCCTCGCGGATATTCGCCAGCGGTGTCTTGAGTTCGTGCGACATGTGCCGCAGGAAGCGATTCTTTTCCTGCGCAAGCTCCAGCAGCCGTCTGCGCAGCCATTCCAACTGGCGACCGAGCGCGACAAGATCGGCAGGTCCGTTGACCTGAATACTTCTGGAAAACTGGCCTTCGCCCAGCTGATTGATCGCGCGGTCGAGCACGCGAATGGGCTTGCTCACGCGCCAGGTTACGAACAGCATAGTGACAAGGCTGATCAGCGTAAGCACCGCGGCTTGCCAGAGTAGCGCGGTGCGTGTCTGTTCGGCGTCACGCTGCAAAGATTGCAGTTGCCGGTCGATTTCTCCGGTCAGCAAGCGTTCGAGGCGATCGGCATCGGCGATAGCCCGTGTGAATTGCTGTATGACGCCACGTGCGCCGTCGGGATCGACGGGTTGGCGCGTCACACCGACCATCAGCTGGTTGACGTCCTCGTCTATTCGGTCGAGCAGCACGAATGCATCGCTGCTGTCGGTCTGCGTACGCAGCGCGGTAATGGCCTCGTCCGCGATCACTCGGTCTTCGCGCAGAAAGCCGACGAGCTCTGCGTTTTCCGAGACAAGATACTGACGCGCGACGCGCTCCATGATGCTCAGCTGTTCTTGCAGCTTGCGGCTGTTTTGCGTGGCATCGATACCCTGCACAATTAACGACTGACTGCGGGTGGTGAAATTATCCAGCTGTATCAGCGCCCAGATCAATGCGATCGACAGCGGCAGCATGATGCCCGCATAGCCGATCAACACCATTGCGTTGATGGATCGGGGCTGCGGTATGCGGAAGAAAGCCATGCCGGTTGCGCTGCCCTTTTTAACCGCGCCAGTAAGCGCTGTCATCGCGGTTGGCGATTTTGCGCTCCCAGTTGAGGCTGCTGGTGACGATAGCATCGAGATCGTCAAACTCGGGCTGCCAGCCGAGTACCTCGCGTACCCGGTCGGCTTTTGCAATCAGCGACGGCGGATCACCGGCGCGCCTCGGTTCCTCGCGAATGCTGAGCGGCGCTTCATTGGCGCGCTCCACGGCGGCGAGTAGCTCGCGCACACTGTAGCCGTGGCCGTAGCCGCAATTGAGCGTCGTCGAGTCGCCGCCGGCGCGCAGATAGTCGAGCGCGCTGAGATGCGCCCGCGCCAGATCCTCGACATGTATGTAGTCACGCACCCCGGTGCCGTCGGGCGTTGGATAGTCGGTGCCGAAAATCTTGACGTGATCGCGCCGGCCCACCGCTGCCTCGCAGGCGACTTTCGTCAGCAGCGTCGCTTTGGGTGTGGATTGCCCGATACGGCCTTGCGGGTCGCACCCGGCGACATTGAAGTAGCGCAGTGCAACGTAGGATGGTCCGCCGGCAAAAGCCAGATCGCGCAGCATCCATTCGGTCATCAGCTTTGACGTGCCGTAAGGGTTGATCGGCTGGGTCGCGCTTTGCTCGCTGGCGACGCCGCCGTCAGGGATGCCGTAGACGGCCGCGGTCGATGAAAACACGACATGTTTTGCGCCGTGCGCGTGTGCGACCTCGAGCAAGGTACGCGAGCTCGCGGTGTTGTTCCGGTAGTACTTCAGCGGGTCGGATACCGACTCCGGCACGACGGTGTGGGCGGCAAAGTGCATCACCGTGTCTATCGCATGGTCGGTAAATATCTGCTCGAGAACGCCGACATCGCCGGTGTCTCCGATAACCAGGTCGCCTGACTTAACCGCGGCTTCGAACCCGGTCGAAAGGTTATCGAGCGTGACAACAGCCTCACCGCGTTCACCGAGCTGGCGAACCACGTGACTGCCGATGTAGCCGGCGCCACCTGTAACCAGAATTCTCGCCTGCGTCATGAACCTTCCTTGCGTTATGTAGTCTTGTCATCATACCAGCGTCAGACGTGCCGACCGTAGACTCCGTCGCAATTTTGGGCCTCTGATAACACGCTTGTTGCTGGTCTCACGCCCCGCCGCAGGGTAGCCTTGCAGCGCCATGCAGTACGGAGGGACATTGACCATGAGACAACAAATAGCCATCACTGCGCTGTGCTTGATGGCGCTGACCGCGTGTGATTCGTCCGATGAGCCCCTGGCTGTTTCCGGTCAGACGACGCTACCCGTACCCGAGATCGAAAGCCGCGCGTTGCCGGCGTCGGTCGCAACCGATGCGATTGTGTTGAGTATTGACTACGCCTTTGGCGGCGCGCCGACCGTCGGTGAGCCGCTGGCGGTTTTGCTCACCGTCAATGCGAGCCAGACATCCGATCTCAGTCTGACGTTGCGCGCGCAAGACCATGTCGTGCTCAGCGAAAATACCCCGCAGACAATCGCGCTGTCGGGTGTGTCGGCCGGTGATAACGGGTCGGCTTACGAAGTGGTCGTGAATGTCGAAGGCGAGGGGCGCAGTTTCCTCAATGCCCAGGTCAGTGGCACATACGAAGGCCGACGGCTTACCAAGGCGATTTCTATCCCGATTTATGCGTCGGCCGCGATAGCCGTATTGCAGCCCGGCGCTCAGACACTGGATGATGGTGTCGAGGTCATGACATCGGTTCCGGGTGCCGCAGCGGCTGACACTTCACCTTTGAAACCCTAGCCAAGCTATTCATTTTGCTTCGAACTGACGGATCTCTTGCGATCCGCGAGTTTATGTTAAACGAGGGTCGGGAATAATTTCCCATGCGCCGGTAAAGCGCGATTCAGTTCACAGTATCCTTGACCATAATCGCCTAGTGTTCGCCCATGGACGATCGTGCCATTGCGCATGATCGATGGGAAAGGAACGGCTTTTTCGGCAATCGGAGTGTTGCCGGCGCCGTTCGTATTGGTCTCGCGACCTCGCCTAAGGATTCAGGCGCAGCGCAGCGACAACTGGCAACGCGCAAATGCATCCAATACTACAAGCGCAACTTAACGAAGCGACCGGCGGCACCGGGCTTGCGTCGCGCCTTGATGTTAACCGGCTGGTCGAGATCGTCGGTAGCTTCTACGAGAAGCTCGACGGCACCGATACGTCTATCCATGGCGCGCTCGCGCAGACCATGACGGATGTCATTGAGCATCGTTCGGACGACACAACGTTCGCCATCACGATGTCATCCAACTCGGGTATCCGCGCGCGTTTCGCGGGTCTGCATGCAGACGATCTGCGTTCGGTGCTGGATAGCGTTGCCGACATGGTGCTGACTGTTGACCAAAGCGGCCTGATCCAGTTTTCCAATCGCGTCGCCGTTAAATTTTTCGATGCCGGGAATCGTACGCTGGCGGGTCGCCTGCTGAGCGAGCTCTTGCCTATCGATGAAATCGACGACATCGAAGCGTTTCTTGCGCCCTATATTATTGAGCTCGGCGACAAGTCGCCCGATCTCAGTGGCGGTGAGATTGCCGGTCGACATCGCAATGGCGATACTTTCAAGTTGGAAATGACGGTGAGTCGCTTATCGGCCATGGCGGCCGGAGATTTTGTCATTTGTATGCGCGATGTTTCGGCGCGTGTTGCAGCTGCCGCCGCGCTGCGTGAAACCGAAGAGCGTTATCGCGCACTGGTCGAGCACGCGCCAGACGCAATTCTCGTTTTTGATGTTGAGAACAACCAGTTCATCGACGCCAACGAGAATGCCAGTCAGTTGTTTAACCTGCCGCGCAAACGATTGCTTGCAAGCGGCTTCTTCGGCCTGCGCGATGTCTCGGGCGATGCAAGCCCGACTAACGAGCAGACGCGTATCGAGGCATTCCTGCAGCGTGCGCTGCAAGGCGCGCAACCGGTATTCGAATGGATATATCAAAGCCGCAACGGCTACGAAGTGCCGTGCGAAGTTCGATTGAGCCGTATGCCGGCCGAGAATCGCTCTCTGGTCAGGGTCAGCGTGCACAGCATTGCCGCGCGCAAGCGTCGCGAGCTGGTTGAGTACAGCGAGAAGAAGTTGCTGGAGATGATCGCCAGTGGCGTCAGCTTCAAGAAGGTCATGCGAGCCTTGTGTCGCACGGCCGAGCGTGTCGTCGGCAACTGTCGCGCCACGTTGATGCTGGTCGACAGCTCGGCGAACGAACTGATGTTGCACTGCGCGCCTGGCTTCGGTGAATCAGACCTCAAAACGATCCGCCGCATCCCGTTGACCGAGCCGCGTCTGAGTTGCGGCGTTGCGATTGCGACCAACAAAGCCGTGATTACACCGGATGTCACCGCACACCATGCCTGGTCGGATCATTCGGGTCTGGCCAAGCGTCTAAAAATTGTCTCCGTTTGGTCGTTCCCACTTGCGCACGGTGATGCGCATCCGCTGGGTACGATCGATCTGTATTTTGATGAAAAGCGCGAGCCGAATACCGACGAGCTTGATTGGATCAGCGGTCTGGCACGACTGGCGGGCATCGCGATTGGCCGCGAGCGAAACCGTGCCGCACTGTCGCAGAGTGAAGGTCGTTTTCGCGGGCTGTTTGAAAACGTTGTAGAAGGCGTCTACATCGCAACCACCGATGGCCGGCTGGTGGCCGCGAACCCGGCGTTAGTCAACATGCTCGGCTTTGATGATGAAGATGACCTGTTGACCACCGGCACACGCGAAAGCGCTTACCAGCAAAAGTCCGATGCACAGCGTTTCGAGCGCGCGATCGAAGAGCATGGCGAAGTCCGCCGTTTCGAGGCGGTGATGCTGTGCAAGGACGGCACGCCAATCGACATCATCGAGAACGCCAGGGCGGTCGACTACGTCGACGGCGAGCGTTATATCGAAGGTACGGTATCGGATATTACCGAGCGCAAGGCTGCCGAGAAACGCATCTTCGAGGAGAAGGAACGCGCCGAGGTGACGCTGAAGTCGATTGGTGACGGCGTCATCACGACAGATGCAGATGGTTGTATAGAGTATCTGAACCCGGTTGCAGAAGACCTCACGGGCTGGAGTCTGCGCGCCGCGCAAGGCCAGCCGGTGGAAGACATTCTCACGCTGATTAACGAACATACGCGCGAGATGACGGACAACCCGATTATTCGCTGCCTCAATGAAGGTCGCGTGATCACGATGTCGGGTGCGACGCTGCTAATTGACCGGTCGGGTCAGGAAATTGCCATTCAGGATTCCGCTGCACCGATCCGCGACCGGCTCGGCCATATTGTCGGGTCGGTGATGGTGTTCCACGATGTCAGCGCTGAAGGCCGTTTGTCACGCAAGCTGTCGTATCAGGCATCACACGATGCATTGACCGGCTTCATCAATCGTCACGAGTTTGAAAATGTCCTTGAGCGCGCAATTGCGCTGACCCGCAGCTCGAACAAAACCCAATATGGATTGCTGTATATCGACCTCGATCAATTCAAGGTTGTTAACGACACGTTCGGCCATACCGCCGGCGACGAGTTGATTCGCCAGATTGCCAACCGGCTGCAAACTTGCGTGCATACCAACGACACGCTCGCGCGCCTGGGCGGGGATGAGTTCGGTGTGTTGCTGGACAATTGCGATAGCGCGCGTGCGATCGAAGTGGCCGAAGATATCCGTGCGACGATCGAGCGCTATCGCTTCGAATGGCAGACGGCGGTGCACGCCGTTCGCGCCAGCATTGGCATCGTCATGGTCGACGGCGACAGCGCGACCGTTGGCGCTTTGCTAAGCGCCGCAGACGTAGCCTGTTTTGCCGCGAAAGATATGGGGCGTAATCAGTACCATCTTTACAGGGAAGGCGAGGCCGGCCTCCGACACCAGCAGATGCACTGGCTGACGCGCATCGATCGCGCGCTTGAAGAGGGTCGCTTCGAGCTTTATTTCCAGCCCATTGCCGACACGATTATCAATTTCGACCGGCCGCACTGCTCGCATTACGAGTTGTTGTTAAGAATGCTTGATGAAGATGGCAATTTGATTTTGCCGGGTACATTCATCGCTGCGGCTGAGCGCTACGACAGGATGCAGGCCCTGGATCGATGGGTCGTAACAGAGGCGCTTGAGCACGCTGACAAAGGTGACGCCGAGCAGGCGGCGGCGTATACGTTGTCGATCAATCTTTCCGGCAATTCCCTGAGCGACGATCGGTTTCTTGAGTTCATCAAGGACACGCTGCGCGACACGCCGTTGTGCAAGGGTGCGGTCTGCTTCGAGATCACGGAGACCGCAGCGATTGCCAATCTCGCGCGTGTGAAGCACTTCATGAGTGAGCTGGCTGATCTCGGCTGCCTGTTCTCGCTGGATGATTTTGGTAGCGGCCTGTGTTCGTTCGGTTACCTGAAGAATCTGCCGGTTGATTTCATCAAGGTCGATGGTGCGTTCGTGCGCAATATTGCCGATGATGCCGTTGACCAGAGCATGGTGGCGGCGATTCATCAGGTTGGCGAGGCGATGGGGATAAAGACCATCGCTGAGCATGTCGAAAATGAACGCACGCGGGCGACGCTTGCGGGCCTTGGCGTAGCCCTCGTCCAGGGTTTTCATATTGCCCGCCCGGCGTCGATACGCAAATTCTCGCCATGGTCGGCGTCACAGTCCAAGCGGGCTTAGGCGGCATCAGCGCGGCCGTGCCCGCGCCCGGACAGCTGGTAAATATCCTGCTTGCGGTTATTGTTGACTGCGCTAGACTCACTATATGAGTCAAATCAGACTACAGCACCGCTCATGTCGCTAGATCGCGGCCAACCCGCCTTTTTGCAGGACGACGAGCCTTTGCCCTGGCGTGTTATTAATCCCGCGGCGACACGCCCGCTGCTTTTTGTTTGCGAGCACGCGAGCGCGCACCTGCCTGTTGCGCTGCAAGGCGCTTATCCGGCGCCGTTGATGGCGACACATTACGCCTGTGATATCGGTTCGCTCGGCCTGGTCACCGGGCTTGCCAACAGACTTAATGCGCGTGCCGTTGTCGCTAATTACTCGCGCATCGTCATCGATTGTAACCGCAGGCTGGAAGACCCGACCTTGCTATTGCCGGTGGCCGACGGTGAGCCCGTTGCTGCCAATACGGGGCTGACTCGCGCCGAGTTCGACTCGCGGGTTGAGTCGATATATGCGCCATTCCACGCCGAGGTGGAGCGTCAGATGCGCTCGCTGACCAGTAGCGTCGCATCGCCAGTGTACATCGCAATCCATAGTTTCACGCCATTGCACACCGGTACTCATCGCCCCTGGGATATGGGCGTCATGTGGGATGTCGACGACAGGCTGGCGCTGCGTTTGTGCGACAGCGTATCCGCAGAGGCAAGCCTCAAGGTTGGCGCCAACGAGCCTTATTCGGGCAAGAACGTCGCCGACTTCTCGGTCGACTATCATGCCGAGCGCAACGGTTTTGCGAACGTGGCGATTGAGGTCAGGCAGGATCATTTGCTGACTGACGACGGCATCGCCCTTTGGATCGATCGTCTCGCGGATGCGCTGGCGCCGCTCGTCACGGCACCCGACCTGACGCAGCCGCGTCAGGTGACCGAGCCGTTGCCCGAATTTGTGCAGGAGTCCGTGCGGTTTTCCAAAGCGGCCAAAGAATGGAGTAGTTGTAATGCCCGTTAAGTCACCGGAATTCACGCTTGGCATAGAAGAAGAGTATTTGCTGGTCGACAAGACCACCGGCGAGCTTGTGAGCGAGCCGCCGGCGACAATGCTGGAGCAGTGTCAGGAGGCGGTCGGCGAGCAGGTGACGCCGGAGTTCATGAAGTCGCAGATCGAGATCGGCACCGGCGTTTGCCACAATATGGCTGAGGCGCGAGAGGATCTGGTGCGGCTGCGCAACCTGGTGATTGATGTGGCCGACAGTCACGGACTCGCGCCGATTGCGTCCTCAAGCCATCCGTCCGGTCATTGGTGGGCGCAAAAGCCAACGGAACGTTCGCGCTACCAGGCACTCGCGGCCGAGATGCAGACCGCGGCCCGGCGGTTGCTCATTTGTGGCATGCATGTGCATGTCGGCATTGAGGACAATGCGGTGCGCATCGACATGATGAATCAGATGAGCTACTTCATGCCGCACTTGCTGGCGTTGTCGACGTCATCGCCGTTCTGGGATGGCCGCAATACCGGCCTCAAGTCTTATCGTCTGACGGTGTTCGATACGTTGCCTCGTACAGGCCTGCCCGAGCGCTTTGCGAGTTTTGCCGAGTACGAGCGCCACGTCGAAATTCTTACCCGTGCCGGGCTGATTGAGGATGCCACCAAGATCTGGTGGGACATGCGTCCGAGCGCGCGTTATCCGACACTCGAAACGCGCGTGATGGATGTATGCACGCTGCTCGATGATGCGATTGCCATTGCCGCGCTCATTTGTTGTTTGTTGCGTATGTTGTGGCGCTTGCGTTGTCACAATCAACGCTGGCGTATCTACACGCCGATGCTGATCAAGGAAAACCGCTGGCGGGCAGTTCGTTACGGTTTTGATGCTGGCATGGTTGATCTGGCCAAGGGTAGCGTCATCCCGTTCGAGGAGCTTCTCGACGATCTGCTCGAGCTGACCGCCGAGGACGCCGACGCGCTTGGCTGCACAGCCGAGGTGCAATCTCTGCGTACTATCCTGAAGCGCGGCAGCAGCGCGCATCGCCAGATTGCGTGCTACGAGGCGGCCATCGAGGATGGTGCCGACCGCGAACAGGCGCTGGCACTTGTCGTGCAGCAGCTGATCCGCGAGACGCGTGCGCACCGCGACAGCTGACGTCGTTTGCCGCGGCCTGTCGTCAAGGCCCTGCCACATTCCCGGTGACGAGCGGTGTTGGTGCAAATCTGCGATAATTGCGCATTAGCTTTTGATTGCATGAGAGATGTGCCATGGCATTACTACTCGAACGAAACGATATACGCGAACTTGTTGCTCGTGTTGGCCTTGCCGAGCTGATCGACGAGGTGGTGAACAAACTTGCCGAGGACTACGGTCGCTGGCACGAATTCGATAAGTCGCCCCGCGTCGCGAACCATTATCCGCACGGCGTCATCGAATTGATGCCGGTCAGTGATGACGAGTACTACAGCTTCAAGTACGTCACCGGCCATCCGCAAAACCCGATCGACGGCTATCTGACTGTCGCCGCATTCGGCGCGCTCGCAGAGACCGCCAGCGGCTACCCGATTCTGATTTCCGAGATGACTTTATTGACGGCGATTCGCACGGCGGCGACGTCTGTATTTGCGGCGCGACTGGTCGCGCGACCGGACTCCAGGGTCATGGCGCTGATCGGCACGGGTTGTCAGGCGGAATTCCAGTCCTATGGTTTTCATCACTCGCTCGGCATCGAAGAGGTTCGCTACTACGATGTGGATCCGTTGGCGATGGACAAGTTCGCCCGCAACATGGCCGGTCATCCGCTGCGCCTCGTTGCCTGCGATAGTATCGATGCGGCCGTGCAGGGCGCCGATATCATCTCGACAGTGACGGCGGACAAAGCCAACCGCACCGTCGTTAGCCGCAAGCACCTGTCGCCCGGCGTGCATTTCAATGGCGTAGGCGGGGATTGCCCGGGCAAGACGGAGCTTGCGCCCGACATGTTGGCCGACCTGAAAATCGTCGTCGAGTACGAGCCCCAGTCACGTATCGAAGGCGAAATACAGGCACTTCCTGCGGATTCTCAGGTCACCGAGCTATGGCAGGTATTAGACGGCTCACGGCCGGTTCGAACCAGCGACAGCGACATGACCTTATTCGATTCGGTTGGCTTCGCGCTGGAGGATTTCTCGGTGCTGCGCTGCGTTTACGACCGCTGTCGTGCGCTCAAGATCGGGCGCGAGTCCGAGCTCGTGTTTACACCGTCGCACCCGAAGGACCTGTTCAGCGAGCTTGTGAGCGAAACCGCGTCGGCGCGCGTCGTATCTATCTAGTCGCGCTGTAGCGGCCGTTTCCAGGTGGTCTGATCCACCGCAATGAACCAGGAGTGAGCATGAAAGTCACGTTTTCTGTCAATGGTGAAAAACGTAGCGTTGATGCGCCTGCTGACAAGCCACTGCTGTGGGTAGTGCGCGAAGACCTGGGCCTGACCGCCAGTAAATTCGGTTGTGGCATTGGTCAGTGCGGTGCTTGCACGGTCATGCTTGATGGCAACATGGCGCGCTCGTGTGGCCTGCCGGTTTCCGCCGTTGCCGGGCGTGAGGTAACGACCCTCGAAGGCAACACCGGCAAGGTTGCCGATGCCGTTCGCGACGCTTGGCGGGCGCTGGATGTTGTGCAGTGCGGATACTGTCAGTCCGGCCAGATGATGAGTGCGACAGCATTGTTAAGCACCAATCCGTCGCCGTCGGATGCCGACATCGATGCGGCGATGGACGGCAACCTGTGCCGCTGCGCAACCTACCACCGGATTCGCGCGGCGATACATCAGGCAGCTGAGTCGCTGGAGGATGCGTCATGATGAAATTTATGAATGCCTCGATTGCGAAGGCGCCGGGCATGAACCGGCGGCGCTTCCTGTCGGTCACGGCACTGGGCAGCGCCGGCTTTGTTGTCGGCTGTGGACAGCGCGTACCCGAGGCAGCGGATGTTGCTGCCGATGCCAGCGGGGATGCACCGCTCGCGACGCAGACCGACTTCAATGCCTTCGTCAGGATCGGCAGCGATGATCTTGTCACGGTCATTGTTAAACACCTGGACAAGGGGCAGGGCGTGACGACCGGTTTGCCGACTATCGTCGCCGAAGAGCTCGACGCGAGTTGGTCGCAGATGCGCTTTGAGTTCGCGCCGGCTGATGTCACGCGGTATGCGAACACATTGTTCGGCGTCCAGGGCACCGGCGGCTCGACCGCCATCGCTAATTCCTGGGCGCAATTACGAACGGCCGCCGCCGCCGCGCGCGCGATGCTGGTCGCTGCAGCCGCCGAGTCCTGGCTGGTGGATCAGAGTGAGATTAGCGTTTCCGGCGGGCAGATTCGCCACGAGGCCAGTGGCCGCAGTGCAGGCTTTGGCGAATTCGCTGAATTGGCTGCCACGCAAGTACCGCCCGAATCTCCCGCGCTGAAATCCCCGGAGCAGTTTTCGTTGATCGGCACAGTGCTGCCGCGCATGGACTCGCCGGAGAAGACAGACGGCACGGCGCGCTACACGATCGACGTTGAGCGGCCCGGTATGCGTGTCGCCGTGGTGGCGCATCCACCGCGCTTCGGTGCAACGGTCGGCGGCTTTGATGCCGGTGCGGCACGCGCCGTTCAGGGCGTGATCGATGTGGTGGAAATTGCACGCGGTATCGCGGTTGTGGCCGACAGTTTCTGGGCGGCCAAGAAGGGCCGTGACGCCCTGGTTGTGACCTGGGATGAACGCGACGCCGAGACGCGCGGCAGTGATGAGATTTTGGCGGAGTTTAAGGCGCTGGCCGAAGGCGAGGGCAGTGTGGCGCGTGATGACGGCGATGCCGGCGGCGCATTGGCCGCTGCCAGTCAGGTAATCGAGCACACATTCACGCTACCTTTCCTTGCGCATGCAACGATGGAGACAATGGACTGTGTCGTCGAGCTCGCTGACGATCGTTGCGATATCTGGACAGGCTCGCAGTTGCAGACTGTCGACCAACAAGTCGCAGCCGCGATTACAGGCCTGCCGCTCGGCCAGGTCCATGTTCACACCCAATTCGCCGGCGGCAGTTTCGGTCGCAGAGCCGTGCCGGACAGTGACTACGTCGCTGAGGCGGTATCGATAGCCAAGGCGACCGGCGGTGCCTACCCTGTAAAACTGATCTGGACGCGCGAAGACGACTTTGCCGCCGGGCGCTATCGCCCCATGAGCTACCACAAGGTGCGCGCCGGTATCGACGAGGCGGGGCGCCCGATTGGCTGGCAGCACCGCGTCGTGACGCAGTCGTTCCTGGTGGGCACGCCGTTCGAGGGCCTGATTCGCGATGGCGTCGATTCGTCGTCGGTCGAAGGCGCGGCGACTCTGCCCTACGCGGTGCCCAACATCACCGTCGATCTACATTCACCGCGGGTCGGCGTGCCGACGCTGTGGTGGCGCTCTGTGGGGCATACCCATAACGCGTTGGTCACCGAGGTGATTATCGACCAGCTGGCGCGACTCGCCGGTCAGGACCCGGTGGCGTATCGTCTCGATCTGTTGGCCGACCATCCGCGACATGCGGCCGTCCTCTCGCTTGCGGCCGATAAGGCGGATTGGGGCAAGCCACTAGCGGACGGGCATTTTCATGGCGTTGCCTTACATGAGTCATTTTCTAGCTATGTTGCTCAAGTTGCTGAAATATCAATTAAAGAAAACGGCGATCTTCGGGTGCACAAAGTCACCTGCGCGGTCGATTGCGGCATCGCGATCAACCCGGATGTGATTCGTGCTCAAATGGAAGGTGCGATCGGCATGGGTCTGAGCGCGTTCCTGCGTGAGGCGGTGCACATCGACAAAGGTGCGGCCCGTGAGCAGAATTTCCACCAATACCGCCCGCTGCGAATAGCGGAAATGCCGGCCGTAGATGTGCATATCGTGCCGTCCGGCGAGTCGCCAACCGGTGTCGGCGAGCCTGGCTTGCCACCGATTGCGCCGGCCGTGACTAATGCCATCGCCGCTGCGACCGGCCGGGTAATCACCGAGCTACCTTTGGCTAACCAGCTACGCGCATAAGGCCGGCGCTGTGTCGCCCCGCTTAGCCTGACGGTCCGCCGGTGCGTGATACGCGCCTGCTTGCCTCCTCGAGTTCCTCGGACAGTGCGGCTTCCTGGCGGAATCGTTCCTCGCTAAACCCGGCAATGCCAAGATACAGGAGTGGCGTCAGGAACAGCGTGAAGGCTGCGGCGAGCCCGAGCCCGCCGAATACTACCCAGCCGATCGCGCCCCGAGCCTCGGCGCCGGCGCCGCTGGAGATGATCAGCGGCAGCGCGCCGAGCATGGTCGAGACGACCGTCATTACGATCGGTCGTGCGCGAATCGTCGCGGCTTCGAAGGCAGCCTCACGAACGGTTCGCCCGGCGTTTCTCAGCTGATCGGCGAATTCGACCAACAAAATGCCGTTCTTCGCCATAAGCCCGATCAGCAAGATCAGCCCGATCTGCGAGTAAATGTTGAGCGAAATGCCGGTGAAGTACAGCGCAAAGACGGCCGCCGCGAGCCCGAACGGAATAATCAACATGACAACCAGCGGGCTGGTGAGGCTCTCGAACTGCGCGATGAGCACCAGCAGGACGATGATCAGCGCGAATGCATAGGTGACCGAGAGTTCGCGCGAGCTTTCCTGCAGCGTTGCGGCCTCTCCCTGGAAGAGCATGCCGATGCCGTCGGGCACTGTGCCGTCGGCGAGGCGCTTCATTTCGGCGATGGCGTCGGCCAGTGTCACGCCGGGCGCGATGTCAGACTCGACTTCGATGGCGCGGCGCTGTTCGACGCGATCGAGTTCGGCGGCGACGCCTTCTTCGACAATGGTCGTCAGGCTTGAGACGGGTACCAATTGTCCGCTGCGTGAGCGCACGAACAGGTTACGCAAATCCGAAGGGTTCTCGATGGCGCTGGTTTCCGACTCGAGGATGATCGGGATGGCCTGATCCTGCACGTTCAGGTCGACAACATCCTCGCCGCCGACCATGGCGCGCAGCGTCGTCGAGATCTCGTCCAGCGGCACATCAAGATCGGCGGCGCGACGCCGATCGACCTGCACAGACAACTGCGGTTGGGTCGGCTGATAGGAGATCTCTGAATTGCTCAGAATGGTTGAGTCTTGTTCAATCCGCGCGGCAAGCGCGCGCGCCGCCGTGTAGATCTCCTCATAATCGCCGCCCGTCAGCGCAACCTGCAGGCCGCTGCGAAAGCCGCGCCCCGTGTCCAGGCTGCCGCGCGCGAATACAGAGACACGCGAACCGGGTATGGCCGACATCGGGCCCCGCAGTTCGTCGATGACATCCTGCTGGCTCATGTCGCGCTGCTCCCACGGGGCGAGCTGCGCGGTGATGCCGACGCGGTTCGGATCATAGCGCCCGACGATGGTGTACACCGATGCGATCACGCCGCTGTCGCGCAGCGGTTGCAGAATGGCTTCCATCTGGTCGGACTGACGTTCCATGAAAGCGAGCCCGACGCCGTCCGGGCCCGTCGCGAAGACTTCGACGCGACCGCGGTCTTCGGGCGGCACGAGTTCGCTTTCAATCTGCATCAGCGCAAGGATTGCGCCGGCGGCGACCAGCAGCGACGCGCCGACGGTCAGCACGGGATGCGCGAAACAGCCTTTGAGCGCACGGGCGTAGGCGCCGCCCAGTGCCCTGCCGAGCGGTGCGAGAGGAGAGGTGTCCTCGTCGCTGCCGAGTGGCTTGAAGCGAAACTTCGCGGCGATTGCGGGCGCAAGCGAAAGCGCCACGAACGACGAAATAATCACCGACAGTGACAGTACAAAGCCGAATTCACGGAACAGCCGACCGGTTGTCGACGGCAGGAAAGAAATGGGTACGAAAACAGCGATCAGAACGGCGGTGGTTGCTACGACGGCAAAGAAGACCTGGCGCGCGCCGATAGCAGCTGCGGCACGCCGCTTGAGTCCCTGGGTTTGCTTACGCTGGATGTTCTCCAGCACGACAATGGCATCGTCGACGATCAGTCCGGTCGCGAGAACGAGTGCGAGCAGCGTCAGCAAGTTGATTGAGAAGCCGAGCAGCCAAATGCCTGCGACGGTGCCGATCAGTGAAACAGGGATTGCTACCGACGGCACTAGAGTAGCCTTCCACGAGCCCAGAAACACCCAGATCGTCAGGATAACAATCGCGATGGTGATCAAAAGGCTCGTCAGTACCTCACGCACTGATGCACGTATGAACAGCGCGTCATCCGATGTAATGACCAACTCGATATCGTCAAATCGTTCGTTCAGCTGCGCGACGCGGGTTTTGACCGCATTGGAGATTTCTATGGTGTTGGACTGTGCCTGACGGACGATGCCAAGCCCGATAATGGGTTGGCCATCAAGGCGCAGCAGGTTCACGGCATCGGCGGGGGCGAGCACAACTTCGGCAACATCGCCGATGCGTGTATTGTCGCGGATGATTACCGACTTGATCAGCTCAGGGGTCGCAGCAGTCGCTTCCGCGCGGACGATCAGTTCCTGGTCCTCCGAGCGAAAGCTGCCCACCGGCACGTCGAATGGTGCCTGACGAAGGGCATCGGCAACATCGGTTACCGTCAGTCCGAAACGGCTTAGTCTCAGCGGGTCGAGAACGACGCGCATCTGGCGTTCACGGGCACCGAATTCCTGCACCGATGCGACGCCTTCGATGGAGAGAATCTCCGGCGCGATATCGGTATCTATGATTCGGGTCAGCGCGTCTTCGCGATAGCCGGGCGCGACAACAGCTAGTGAGATCACCGGCTGCGCATCATTATCGGCCTTGCTGACGAAGATGTCCTCTACGCGATCCGGCAACTGTCGGGTGACGCGACTCAGTGCTTCGCGCACATCCGACGCTGCGATATCCAGGTCCACGCCGGGGTTGAATTCGATACGAATACGCGCGCTGTTCTCTTCGCTCGAGGAGTTAATTTCGCGAACACCCGATACGCGCGCAATGGCACCTTCAAGGACGCTGGTGACCTCGGCGTCGACGGTTTCCGGTGCTGCGCCGCGATAGGTGGCATTGACGCCGACTATCGGTCGGTCGACGTCAGGCAGTTCGCGTACCTCGATACCGAACAGCGCCGCAAGCCCTGCGATGATGATCAGGATGTTCAGTACAGCGATAAGCAGCGGTCGCTTGACCGCGAGTTCGGGCAGACCCGTCGACGATGGTCTCATGGGGTTGCCTCATTGCCCGCAGGCACGGCTGTCTCGTCGGGCGCTTGCCGGCCCATCGCCGGATCATTGACGGCGGTCCCCTCGCGGACTTTCTGCACGCCTTCCGCCACGATCAACGATCCTTCGGCGATCGGCGCGCGCACGAGTACCTGGCCTTCCTGGCGAGACACGATGGTGACCGGAACACGCGCCGCTTTACCGTCGCGAACCTGCCACAGAAAAGCACCGTCGCCGCCCCATACAATCGCGGCTTCGGGCACGGCTGGATACGCCTGCCCGGGTAACTCAAAGCCGACGCGAAAACTCATGCCGGGGCGCAGATCGTCGCTGCGGTTATCGATCTCGGCACGGATCGTGAAACTGCGACTGGTGGCATTGATGCGGCTGTCGATATTTCCAACCACGGCATTGTAACTGCGGGTCGGGTCAGCGAATGGCGCCATGGGAATGACGGTGCCGATGGCGATGCGTCCGAAGACCTGCTCCGGCGCGTCAAAATCGACGTAGAGCACTTCGCGGTCGTCCAGTCGTGTAATGATGGTTTGCGGCGTGATGCGTGCGCCCGCGTCGATGTCGGTGAGTCCGACATAGCCCTTGAACGGCGCGCGCACGCTGCGCTCATCCAGTGCCACCTCAGCCAGTTGCAGGTCGATGCGAGCCCCGTCTAATGCTGTGCGCGCCGCATCGATCTCACTGACGGATACCGCGCCGGGCGACTGCAGTTTCCGGAACCGGTTGAGCAGTAGTTCTGCGTCTTTCACGGCGACCCGCGCGCGCGCGACCGCCAGGCTTTCCTCGCGCGCATCGAGTTGCAGCAATACGGCATCTTTCTCGACCTGTACGCCGGCGGTGAAGCTTACGCTGACAACCTCGCCGCCCGTGTCCGGGTAGATCTCGGCGAAAGCGCGTGCGCGCGCAGTGCCGACCGCCTCGATGGTCGCGACATCGGTGCGCATGGCAACCTTGTGAGCAATGATCTGGATAGTTGGTTGCTCGCGGACCGCAGGTGCTTCATCGACGTTACAGCCTGCGAGGGTCAATGTGAGCGCCGCGGCAAAAAGGTGTATTTTGACATTTAGCCTGTTCAAGGTGCTACTCCAGCCTCGTAGTGGTGGCAGCGAGGCGTGTCTGGCTTTCATTCGGCCGACAATGATACCAGTCCGCGCGCGGCGATCAGCAGCGGTCGATACCTGGCTAAAAGGAGCTGCAGAGGCAATATCCGCCAAAGCGCGGCATCCGGCGATCATCGCGCGGGGATCCGCGCCGACCCGGCACGCGATCTTGCTATCATTGACGCATGTCTGCTGATCGCCTCACTTCGCCCATAGCCGTGGCACCGATGATGGACTGGACCGACCGGCATTGCCGGTATTTCCATCGCCTGCTGTCACCGTCGGCGCTGCTATACACCGAAATGGTGACGGCGGCTGCGTTGACCCACGGTGACAGCGCGCGCCTGCTGAACTTCAACGCGGCGGAGCATCCGGTTGTGTTACAGGTGGGCGGCAGCGATCCGGCGATGATGGCCGATGCCGCGCAGCTCGCCGAGCAGGCCGGCTACGACGCGGTCAATATTAATGTCGGCTGTCCGAGCGAGCGCGTTCAAAGTGGCAGTTTCGGCGCCTGCCTGATGTCCGAACCCGAGCTGGTGGCGGCGTGTTTCACGGCGATGCAGGCGCGCGTGTCGATACCGGTAACGGTCAAGACACGTATTGGTATAGACGATCAGGACAGCGATGCCTTCTTCGAGCGCTTTGTAGCCACGCTGGCAGATGCGGGCTGCGAACAGTTCGACGTGCATGCGCGTATCGCGATACTCAAAGGCCTGAGTCCAAAACAGAATCGCACCGTGCCGCCGTTGAACTATCCGCGCGTCTACGCGCTGAAGCAGAAGATGCCGGGCCTGCGTATTGTCATCAACGGCGGAATTACCGGGCTGCAAGACGCCAACGAACACTTGCGTCACGTGGATGGCGTGATGATCGGCCGCGAGGCCTATCAGAACCCGTGGTCGCTGACCGAATTCGAACAACTGTGTGGCGGCGACCAATGGACACCACCGACGCGCCGTGCGGTGGTCGAGGCGATGGCCGAATACGCTTCGGTCGCGATCGGGCAAGGCGCGCTGCTGAAGCACATCACGCGCCACATGCTGGGTCTGTTCGCCGGGCTGCCGGGCGCGCGCGAGTGGCGCCGGACATTGAGCGAGCAGGCGCATAAGCCCGAGTCAGACCCTTCATTGCTGATGCGTGCGGTGCGCGCCCGCGAAGCGATTGCGGCCTGAGTGAAGCGTTAGTTGTGCTTCGGGCGCACGCTAGCGTGTGCCCAGTCGTCCGAAGTCCTCATCAATATTAGCCGCAATAAACGCAGCGGTAGCGTAGACGGCAACATTCTGACGCAGCTCGGCAGGTACGATCTTATCGAGTGTGTCACCGGGCGTGTGGTGGTAGTCGAAATACGGCCGGGCGTCCTGACGTATGCCAAATACCGGCATGCCCGCGTTTCGTAACGGCCCGATATCGGCGCCACCAAACGCCATGTTGTTGCCGCGCGCTATGCCGAGCGGCACCAGCAGTTTGTGGATTGCCCCGATGATCGGCAATCCGCTGTCCGCGACCTGCGAGCTGAATTCCCACACCGCGCCGGCGCCAAGATCAGCCTCCATACCGATAACGTGATTGTCGACCTGGTCGGTGTAGTCAGCGAGGTATTCGCGCGCGCCGGACAAGCCGAATTCCTCATTGGCGAACAGTACGACGCGCAGCGTTCGTTTCGGCTTGCCATCGAGGTCGCCGATCAGCTTGGCGGCCGCCGTCACTATCGCGACGCCCGCGCCATCGTCCAATGCGCCGGTGCCTTCGTCCCATGAGTCGAGGTGCGCGCCCATCAGCACGATCTCGTCGGCGCGCGAGCCGCCCGGGATCTCGCCGATGACGTTGTAGGAAATCGCTGTGCCGAGGTCGCGGGCGCTGGACTTCAGACTGATCTGCACCGGCTCGCCGGTGGCAACTTGTCGCGCCAGCATGTCGGCGTCGGGCGAGGAAAGCGCGACGGCGGGTATCTTGGCTGCGTCTTTGCTGTATACGAGCGTGCCCGTGTGGCCGGTGCGGTGATCATCGGTGCCGACCGAGCGAATGACATGTGCCAGCGCGCCTTTGGCGGCGCTGACGCTCGGTCCCTGCACACGGATGCCGACGGTTTCGGAGTAGCCGGCACCGCTTTTTACGCGCCGCATGACCTGATCGACGAACACGATGCGCCCGCGCACCGCGTCGTCATCGAGCCCTTGTAGTTCTGCCAGACTCTCGACGCGAACCACGGTAGCGTTGATGCCTTGCTCCGGGGTGCCAACGCTGCCGCCGAGCATCGTGCCGGCCATAGGCTGTGGATAGGGCGCCGCGATGCGAATGTCGAGCGCGCCACGATCCCAGCGCGGTACAACGACAGGTTCGGCGCGTACGTTGCTGAAACCCAGGCTTGTCAGTTTCTGTTCCGCCCAGCGCACCGCCGCAATATCGCCCGCCGAGCCGGCAAGGCGCGGCCCGACTTCTGTCGTCAAAGACGCGACCAATTCAAACGCCAGCGGGTCGTCGAGCGCGGCGTCGCGCAATGCCTCTGCGCGCGCCACGAGGCGTTTGTCAAGCACAAAGGCGTCTTGGGCTGGTGCCTGCGCGAACGCAGCCAATGGCAATGCAATGACTGTGGCGGCGACGATTTTTTTGAAATGCATGCGGGTTCCTTATCCGAGGCGCTAACTGCGGTGCAGTTTACCCATCCGGACGCTGACTGAACAATGCTGGCAGCTGCGCTGGGCAGTGGTTACAATCTGGTAGCACAGATTTGCTGCTGCACATGCGTCACTAATCAATCCGGGAATCCTCTCCATGGCACAGGCGTCGAATCGCAAACAGACGATGACACAGGCGGCGCGTGCAGACCGCCACGAGCTCTACGAAGAATCGGTGCAGGACGTTGAGAACGAGGTCGACTTCCTTGAGTCGACCTACCAGTTGCTGCGCGACAAACCCGCACGGCGTTTCCGCGAGGACTTCTGCGGCACGGCGAGCGCCGCGTGTGAGTGGGTAAAGCGACACTCAGCGAACGAAGCCATTGGTGTCGACCTGGATCGCCCGACGCTCGACTGGGGTATCGAACATCGCGTCTCGCCACTGTCGGCTGACCAGCAAATGCGCGTGAAGTTGTTGCGCGAAGATGTTTTGAAGGTCGCAACCGCACCCGTCGACATCATCGGTGCGTTCAATTTTTCCTACTTCATTTTCAAGACCCGCGAACAGTTGCGCGACTATTTCGCTAACGCTTTGCACGGGTTGTCAGACGACGGTGTGTTTTTCCTTGATGCCTTCGGCGGTTCCGAGGCCTACAGCGAGCTGAAGGAAAAGACCCGGCACGAGGGCTTTACCTACGTCTGGCATCAGGCGAAGTTCCACCCCGTGACCGGCCATATCCGTTGCCATATTCACTTCCGCTTCGACGATGGTTCGAAGATGAAAAAGGCATTCACCTACGATTGGCGGCTCTGGACGCTGCCCGAAATCCGCGAGTTGCTGCTCGAGGCGGGCTTCAGCAAGGTGACTGTCTACTGGGAAGGCACCGACGAAGACGGCGATGGCGACGGAAATTTTACCCCCGACGCGAAAGGCGAGGCCGATCTCGCGTGGATTGCCTACATTGTCGCGGAGCGGTGACCGAAAATTTGCCCATATCTCGACATTTCAACGCGTTAGGTGCGTATAATCGAACATATGTCATCTTCGAATGTGCTGAGCATTGCGGGGCCGTAACGCATCCATGGAAAGTTGCCGATGAGTGAAGAACTGGAAGTTGCGATTGTTTTTGCCGACGTGGTCGGTAGCACGCAGTTATACGAGTCTCTCGGCGATGATCAGGCGCGCGAAGTCGTGCGTAAATGCCTCGAAATCATGATAAACGCGACCAACGATGCCGGCGGCGACGTCATCAAGACGATGGGCGATGAAGTCATGTCGATTTTCAACGACGTCGACGCGGCGATGAGCGCTTCCGTGGAAATGCAGCAGCGCATTTCGGGCAGCAAAGACCTCGTCCCGGAAGGCCAGTCAATCTCCATCCGCATCGGTTGCCACTACGGCGTTGTTGCGCGCGAGCCGAACGACATTTTCGGCGCGGCTGTGCATACGGCAAACCGCATGACGTCGCAGGCGAAAGCACGCCAGATTGTCACGACCGGCTCGACCGTTGAGTTGTTGAGCGAGGACTGGAAAAAGCTGACCCGTCAGATTGATCTTGCTGTGGTTAAGGGCAGGAAAGACGAGGTCGCGCTGTTCGAAGTGATGTGGCAGCCGGGCGAGGAGGTCACCAGTGTCGTGCAGGCGATAGGCTGGTCACAGAACCCGGACGATGCACTCACACTGACGCTGTCATTTGGTGGCAAAACGTTGCCGGTCGATCCGCAACGCCAGCAAATCACCATGGGGCGCGCCGAAGACAACGACCTGGTCGTCAAAGGCAATCTCATCTCGCGGGTTCACGCCCGTATCGAGAAGCGCCGCAATAAATACTTCCTGGTCGACGAAAGCACCAACGGCTCGTTTATCGTAACCGTTGCCGGTGAGGAGTCATTTATCCGTCGTGACAGTGTGCAGCTGAACGGCGAGGGCGTCATAGGGCTCGGCAAGGTCGCCAAGCCCGGCACGGCGCTGGCCGTGCACTTTCTGCTAGAGCAGGGTGGTTAGGGAAGTTTTGGACTGATCTCGCCGCGATTGGCGCAACTCAGTTTTTCTACGGTCGCCGTTTCTCAGCCGCGCGCAACGCTAACCCGCTTTCTTCAACGCCGCGCTGATACGTTTCTGAGTATCTTCCAGCGCATCCGGTAGCCGCGAACCAAACCCTTTCAGGTACTCGCCGACCGCATCGATTTCCGCCTGCCACTCATTGGCATCGACATGCAGCAGCTCATCGAGCGTGTCCGAATCGATATCCAGCGCCGTGCGATCAATGTCGCTGGCGAACGGCAGTTTGCCGATCGGCGTTTGTCGTGCGCCGATGCTGTTTTCGCATCGCGATATAATCCAGCGCATCACGCGCAGGTTTTCACCGAAGCCCGGCCACAGGAAATGCCCCGTGTCATCCTGGCGGAACCAGTTGACATGGAATATTTTCGGCAGGGTTTTGGTGCGTGTTTCAAACGACAGCCAATGGCTCCAGTAGTCGGCAAAGTTGTAGCCGCAGAACGGTTTCATCGCCATCGGGTCGCGACGAACGATGCCGACCGCGCCGGTCGCCGCCGCGGTTGTCTCGGACGCGACGCTGGCCGCAACCATGACGCCGTGATGCCAGTCATTGGCCTCGTAGACTAACGGTGCGAGACTCTTGCGCCGGCCGCCGAATACCATGGCCGAGATCGGCACGCCTTCCGGTGCTTCGGCCAGCTCGCTGTAACTCGGGTTGGCGCTGGCACTAACGGTGAAACGCGAATTAGGATGCGCTGCCTTGCCGACACCGTCGTAAGGGTTGCCGCGCCAGTCCAGCGCGGGCTCGCCGTCATCTTTGCCTTCCCACCACGGGCAGTTGTCGGCGGTGAGGGCGACGTTGGTGAATATCGTGTCGCGCTGGATAGTGTCGTAGGCGTTCTTGTTGGTTTTTTCGTTGGTCCCCGGAACAACGCCGAAATAGCCCGCTTCCGGATTGATTGCGCGCAGCTGGCCGGCCTCATCGAGATGCAGCCAGGCGATATCATCGCCGAGTGTCCAGATTTTCCAGCCGGACTGCGAGGCGGGGGGGATCAACATCGCGAGGTTGGTCTTGCCGCACGCCGAAGGAAACGCGCAGGCCAGATAATGGACATCGCCGGCGGGGCTTTCCACACCGACAATCAGCATGTGTTCGGCCAGCCAGCCCTCGCGGCGGCCCTGCCAGCTGGCGATGCGCAGCGCATGGCATTTTTTGCCGAGCAGTGCGTTGCCGCCATAGCCCGAGCCGTAGCTCTTGATGCTCAGAGTTTCCGGGAAATGCATAATAAAGCGTTGATCCGGGTCGAGCGTGCCCGTCGAATGCAGCCCTTTAACGAAATGCCCTTCGCGCTCGATGCGCGCCAGCGCTTGCGCGCCCATGCGCGTCATTAACTTCATGTTCACAACCACGTAAGGGCTGTCGGTAATCTCGACCCCGCAGCGGGCATAGGGCGAGTCGATCGGACCCATGCAGTAGGGAATGACATACATTGTGCGGCCACGCATCGCGCCGTGGAACAGCGCGTCGATCTTGCGGTTCGCCTCGGCAGGATCCATCCAGTTGTTATTCGGGCCGGCGTCTTCGGGGTCTTCGGTGCACACAAAGGTAAGGTGCTCGACACGCGCAACATCGCTGGGGTCCGAGCGATGCAAATAGCAGCCCGGGTATTTGTCCTGATTGAGTTCCAGCAGTGTGCCGTCACCGGTCATTTGCTCGATCAGCTTGTCGTATTCGGCATCGCTTCCGTCACACCATATGACCTCATTGGCCTCGGTGTGCCGTTGTACTTCGGACACCCAGTCATTCAGGGCGGCGAGCTTGCTCTTTTGTGTCATGGTAATAAATAAATGTGACTGCGAAACAGGGGCGCGATTATAGCGACAAACGTTGGCTCCGACACCATAAGCTCAGGAAGCAAAAAAAAACGCTGACACCATTTCTGATGTCAGCGTCAGCGTGCGCTGGCCTGAAGGGGGGATGGCCAGTGTCAGGTAACCTCCGGGGGAGAGAGGGGGATTCAGGCAGACTATGCAGTCTGGCGTGCTTCCGTTACCGTTTTCGCAACCTGGTTAGCGGCCGCTTTGGTTTTGTTTTTAGCTTTTCTTACCGGGGTCTTGCGAGAGACCTTACGAGCGACCTTTTTTGCTGTATTTTCAGTGGCTTTCGCTTTCTTCTTAACTGTCTTTTTGACTGAAGAGCCGTTCAGGCCAGTGACGACCGAACCGAAGTCCGATGCCGCGCCGCGAACGATTCCGAACGCATCTTTGATGTCATTCATGTAGAAGCGTGCTGCGCCCGGCAGAACGTCACGCTGCTGTGCCAGCAACTCGCGGACGGTGTCGGCGCGTGATGCTTCACGCAGACGCTTGGCGATCGCGTCGAGCGTGTCCTGTACGCTTTTGGTCTGCAGTTCAATCAGTTCTTTCGACATACGAAAGGTGATTGCGTTGGTGTCGAGGCTGGCTTTAGACATCTTAGCGACAGGCTTTTTGCCTTGTGAGATGACTTTGCCGGCTTTGCTGACCCGGTTCTGGGTCGCGTCAACTGCGGTGTTGACCGTGTTACGGGCGGTGTCTGCGACTTTACTAAGGGCGTTTTCAATTTGATTTTTCACGGGGTGCTCCTGAAATGGTGCGTTGCAACAAATGTTGCAGTGCACAATACGGAGGCTGCGGTGACTTGTCAAGCCCATTATTGTGAAAAAATCCTGCCTTTCGCCGGGGGCGCGACAGAAATTCGTTAAACTTTAGTTCGGGCCGCCGGCCGACTTGATCAAACCTTTAGTGACAGGAAGCAGAAGTGAGAGCCAGTTCACAGTTGAGCTGTGATAACACTCACAGATTCAACAAGATAAAGCCGGTTACTATATAAAGCGCCCCGCGTGTGGGGCACAATCGCATGCTCAAATCTAGTGATTAAGTAATACCGCAGGCCCAATCGATGATCCGAACCCTGAATGCCATAGCGCGTGGCAGCCGTTTGCCTATTCGCCGACAGGCTGTGATTGCGCTGATTGCCGTTTTGCTGCCGGTGGCTGGCCAGGCGGCGGGCACCATCGCCGGGACGGACATCACTAACACGGCAGAAGCCAGCTACGAGATCGGCGGTACGCCGGTAACCCAGAGTTCCAACACCGTGACGATCAGCGTCGATGAGATCATTGATGCGACGCTGGTGTTGCAAAGCCCGCGGGTTGTGGTCGCGACGCCAGAATCAAACGCCGTGCTGCTGTTCAGCCTGACCAACACCGGCAACGGCCCCGAGACATTCTCTCTGACTGTCGCCAACAACGATGCCGGCGATGACTTTGATCCGATCGCAGCCGCGACCGGCATATTCTTTGATACGGATGGCAGCGGCGATTTGTCGGTTGGCGATGAGGCATACGTGCCCGGCACGAATGATCCGCTGCTGGCCGCCGACGCGTCCGTCGCGATTCTGGTGGTCAATGACATTCCGCCGGGTCTGACTAACGGCGATATTGGCCGCAGTATTCTGACGGCCACGGCGGCAACCGGTTCCGGCGCGCCAGGCACGGTTTATCCGGGCGCCGGCACCAATGGCGTCAATGCCGTAGTAGGCACCAGCGGCGCATCGGTCTCGGCAAGCGGCGAATACATCGTGTCCGATGTGCGCGTAGCGATCGCCAAGTCCGCGCTCGTCACGGACCCGTTCGGCGGCAGCGAGCCGGTCCCCGGCGCAACGATTACCTACAGCATTACCGTCGAAGTCACCGGCACCGGCACAGCTATCGCCTTGATCGTCGATGACGCGATTCCCGCCGATACGTCCTACACATTGAATTCAATTACCTTCAACGGCGTTGCCCTGAGTGACGCGGCCGACGGCGATGCGGGTTTTTACGATGCCACGGCGGGCAACGAGCGCGTGGTGGTCCAGATTGGCGATCTGAACGCAGCGTCTGGTCTGCAGACGGTCGTATTCAGCGTGACGATTGACTAGTCGTCAGGCCAACAGAAACAGATAAGGAAGGAGCGATCAGTTATGAATATTTTAAATAAGTTAGCGCTAATTACATTGGCGGCTTTTCTGTCAGCAACGGCTGTGGCCCAGCAAGGCAAAGTCGAGCTTAAGACTGTTGTTGAGAAAGAGCAGCGCGTCACCAGCGACACCGGTGAGGAAGTGGTTCAGCTGGTAGCCGCCGATAAGGTCGTGCCCGGCGATACGGTTATCTACACCGTGACTTATACCAACGTCGCCGATCAGTCGATCGAGAACGTGGTGATCACGAACCCGATTGCGGCCGAGCTCGAATATGTTTCCGGCTCGGCATTTGCGCCGGGCGCCGAAGTGGCCTTCTCGGTTGATGGCGGCGCGACTTTTGATGCGCTGGACAGCCTTGTTGTTGAGCGCGACGGCGAACAGGTGGCGGCAAGCAATACAGACCTGACCCACATCCGCTGGACGCTGCGAGAGGCCCTTGATCCGGGTTCGCAGGGTTTCGCCAGGTTCCGCGCACGTCTGAACTAGACGCTGTACGACGATTTCACCGCCCGGCAACGGACCGCCGGGATTAACGATAAAAGGGACAACCGGACGCCGCGCAGGGCGTTTCGGGTTTTTCCGAGCGACCTGCGCAAACGTAAAAATTTTTGGTAATAGTAACCAGGAGAAGCGACATGAGATTCGCAAACAAACCGCTTGCAGTGCTTGGCGCCGCAAGTTTCATGGTTTTCGCCGCACTCGCGACGCAACCGGCACTCGCTGCCGGGACCGACGCGGGCACGACGATTTCCAACGTGGCAACCATCGACTTTGAAGTCGGCGGTATTGCTCAGACTCCTATCGAGTCTTCCCCGACGGGTAACAGCGTTCCCGGTGCCGGCGGCGGCACCGCGACGACGTTCCTCGTCGATAACCGCGTCGATCTGACGTTGGTCGAGGTCGGTGGTGCACCTACGCAGGTAAACCCCGGCCAGGCTGATGTTGTCACGACGTTTGAGTTGACCAACACCGGTAACGAAACGCAGGACTACGCGCTGACAGCGCTGAACCTGACCACCGGTTCGGTTCACGGTAATGCAGACAACAGCGATGTGAACAACTTGCGCGCCTACGCCGATACGGATGGCAGCGGTACGTTCACACCGGCTGATCAGTTGTTTGTCGACAGCCTCGCGGCCGATGCCAGCATCCTGTTGTTCGTTGTTGCCGATGTGCCGATTGGCGCAAGCAACCTGGACTTCGCAAATGTCAGCATGACCGCAACGACCGCGGTAGCAGGCACATCAGGTGCAACACTGGTTAGCGCAACCGTCGGTGGCAACACCGCGGGCGTTGATGTGGTGTTCGGCGATGCCGGCAACGACGGTGCCGAGACTGCAGAAGACGGCTATGCCGTTGTGTCTGCCGCACTGACGGTCACCAAAGCCGAAGCGCTGATCAGCGATCCGATCAACGGCACAACCGATCCGCTGTACATTCCGGGCGCTGTTGTTGAATACACCATTACCGTGCTTAACACGGGTAGTGTAGATGCAACCAACGTCGGAATAACTGATGGTATTTCTGCTGACCTCGCTGTCCTGCTCGCGCAGTACAACGGTGGTGCGGATGACATCGAGTACACGGTCAACAGCGTTACCGCTTTCTGTACCGCAGATGCGGGCGACAGCGATGGTGACAACTGTGGTCTGGTCGGTAGCACGCTTGAAGCCGATGTCGGCGCGACGCTTGGCACCAACACAGGTGTTGACGACTCGCTGGTTGTGCGCTTCCAGGTAACGATTAACTAATCGTTGCATACGGACTGAACGACGCGATGTATCAGAAGTTCGCTTCTATGCTCAGGGTTGGCGTGTGCCGGGTGTCCCACCCGGTGCCGCCAGGCCGGCGTCGTGCTGTCCGTACGGATGCTATCACCGGAAATTCTCAGGGAACGCTTCGGCGTTCCCTGAGTTATTTCCGGCCATTCCGTGCACTGACTTCCGGTCTGGTTGCGATGATGTTCTCACTGGCGCTGCCGGCTACAGCCGCAACGCCGCCGGGAACACTGATCAACAACCAGGCAGCTGCCTCGTTCACGACGGTCGCCGGTACGCCGGTCACTGTGGACAGCAACATTGTCACGGTGACAACGGTTTTCGGCCGGACACCATCGAGCGCGGTTTTCTCACGGCTTGCACCTGCCGGTGGCACGCTCAACGAGACGCTGGGGCCCGCACAATGTGAACGCAATGGGGTGTTCGCACCATTACCGGCACCGATCGGGCTGGATGGCCAGCCAATTGATACCGCGATAGCGCAGCCCGCCATCGCAACCGGCGTGTACAACGCCAATGAAACCGCATTCGTCCGTTTGGACGATGGCGATCAGAATTTAGACCCGTTACGAAGAGAGACCGTCGAGGTGACGGTCAGCAATGACGTGACGGGTGACAGAGAAACGCTGCTGTTGCTGGAGACGGAGCTCAACTCGGGCGTCTTCACAGGCTACATTCAGCTTAGCGATGCCGCGGCTGCAGTTGGCAACTGCACGCTGGAGTCCGATCGCGACAGCAACCTTGCGATTGAATATACCGACCCGGCGGACAATCTTGATGTCAGCCAGGCGCTCGCATTGGTCGAGCCTCTGGCGATTGTTTTTGATGCGACAACCGGGCTTCCTGTCGATGGCGCGACCATCACACTCATCGACAACGCAACCGGACTGCCGGCGGTCGTATTCGGCAACGATGGTGTCAGCGCGTACCCGTCAACGGTCGTCAGCGGCGCCCCGGCGACGGATGCTTCGGGTCTCGTCTACACGGTACCGGTTGGCGGCTTCCGCTTCCCGGCAGTGGACCCGGGAAACTATCGTCTGCAGATCGTGCCGCCGCCGCAATATATCGCGCCGTCGAACCGCAGCATTGATGAACTCAATAGCCTGCCGGGTGGGCCTTTCGATCTGACCGCGGCGTCCTTCGGCAATGTGTTCACGCAGCTTATTGCCGGCGCGACCGCGTTGTCGGATGTACCACTCGATCCTTTCGATGGCGGACTGTTCCTGACTAAGCGCACGTCAACCACAACGGCCGCTGTCGGTGATTACGTGCGTTACGAGTTGTCGCTGCAGAACGCCTCGGAGCGCGTGCCGGCCACCGGCGTTGAGTTGCGCGATACACCGCCAGCGGGCTTCCGTTATGTTGCCGGTTCGGCGCGTCTCGACGATGTGGCGGTGGCTGATCCGGTGTTTGCAAACACCGCGGGCAATGATTTCACCTTTGCGCTGCCCGATCTTGCGCCCGCCGCAACGGCGCGACTCACCTATGTCATGGAAGTCACCGGTGGTGCACGCGGTCAGCGCGCGATCAATACGGCGAATGCTTCTGCCAATCTGGGTGTCGTCTCGAACGAGGCATCGGTTGGGATCCGTTTGCGTGAAGACTTGTTCCGCAGCCGCTCGACATTGATCGGTCGCGTCCTGGAAGCCGACTGCACTGACGAGACCTTTAGTGAAGAGGCCGGTGTGCAGGGTGTGCGCGTCTATCTCGAAGATGGTCGCTACGCCGTGACAGATGAAGGCGGGCGATTCCACATGGAAGGCCTGACACCCGGCCAGCGCGTGGCGCAGCTTGATGGCCTGACGATTCCGGACTGGCTCGAGCTCGCGGCCTGCGAAGACGCACCACGTTTCGGCGGCAAGGCGAACTCACAGTGGGTAGACCTGAAGCCGGGCCTGTTGCACCGCGCTGACTTTTATCTGAAGCGCAAGGCGCCGAATGCGGGTTCGGTCGCGTTGGAGCTGATCAACGCCAGCGGCCGCGCACCGGACAGTATCGACTATCAAGTGCTGCTGAAGGGCAACGGTAATGTCGATCTGGCGGATCTGAGCACCACGGTGTTGTTACCCAAACAAGCGGCACTTATTCCCGGCAGTGCGCGCATCAATGGTAAGCAACTATCCAGCTTGCGCTCTACCGGCAATGCACTGGTGTTCGTGCACGGCCCGCGCAAAGGCGAGTGGCAGGACACGGTAACGTTCAGTGCCTCCATCGACCCGGCGTATGCGGGCGAGTTGCTGACCAAGGCCGTGGCCAATTTCAATACACCGCAGGCGAAAAACCAGCGCACACCGATAGGTGAGGCGCGGATGATCCGCGAGGCGGCAACGTCCGAGAACGCGGACTACGTCCTGTCGTTGAATTTCGAAGTGCTGTCCGCTGAATTGTCGGTCGATGATCGCGAGATCCTCGATGCGCTGATCGATCGCTGGTCGGGTGTCTACGACATCGATATCAACGCGACCGGTCATACCGATGCCGATCGTATTGCCGCACGCAACCGTCATGTGTTTGCCGACAACTACGCGCTGTCGCAGGCGCGCGCGTCTGCTGCTGCACGCTATCTGGCGAGCGGGCTGTCGGTACCCGAGCAGAACATCACCGTGCGCGGGCTCGGCGCCGATCGGCCGGTGGCGAGCAATGACAGTGATGAGGGCAAGCGTCGCAACCGGCGCGTCGAATTGCTGATGACGGGTATTCGCCCCGGTCGCCAGTCGGTGGTCGAGGTCACGCAAGAGGCCAGCGGCGTGCAACGCGTGGACACCATCGGCGGGATTCCGGGTCCCGGCAGCGACGTCGATGCGCTCGATCAGAAAATCTCTGAGATCAATGCAATCGGCGAGTCGAATAATCGTCAGGCAACGCTGAGCGTCGACAGCCTGCCGGTTGCGATCGGCTTCGTATCCCCGGCGGCGGGTTTCGAGCCTGCGATTCCGAGCCTGACGGTGGGTATAGCGCACCCGGGCGGCACGCGGATAGAGCTTGAGTTGAACGGGCGCCCGGTCAGCAAACTGAACTTCGATGGTGTTGAGCAAGATGCGTCGAAGACGCAGGCGCTCAGCCGCTGGCGCGGTGTTGATCTCGCCAACGGCGACAACACGCTGATCGCACGCGTCATTGACGCCGACGGCAACCTGATTCAGCAGCTCAAGCGCTCGGTGCACTACGCAGGGCAGCCAATCCGCGGCGAGTTTATTAAGGACCAGTCACGACTGGTGGCCGATGGCCGCAAGCGCCCTGTGATTGCCGTGAAGTTGGTCGATGCCGATGGCTCGCCCGCGCGGGCGGCGACGGTTGGCGGCTTCAGCATTGATTCGCCGTATCGGTCCTGGTTTGAAGTGAGCCAGGAGCGCGAGAACAAGCTCGTCAGTATCAATCAGCGCGAGCCGTTTTATCGCGTCGGGCCCGGCGGTATCGCCTACATCGAGCTGGAGCCGACAACGCGCGCCGGCGAGGTTACGCTGCGACTGGCGTTCGAGAATCAACGCGAGCAGGAAATCCGCGCCTACCTGAGCCCGGCGCCGCGTGACTGGATCCTGGTCGGCTTCGCGGAAGGCACCGTTGGCTACAACACGATCAAGGACAACCTGCAGTCGGCCGAGGCGGCCGGTGCGGAGGAAGACCTCTACACCGACGGTCGCGTGGCGTTGTTCGCCAAGGGCCGCATCAAGGGCGACTACCTGCTGACGCTCGCCTACGACACACGCGGCAGCAATGTGGACCGTGACCGCTTCGATACCGAAGTCAATCCGGACGAGTATTTCACGCTGTATGGCGACGGCACCGAGAGTCGCTTTGAGGCGGCGAGTCAGCGCAAGCTGTATGTGAAGCTCGAGCGACGCCAGTTCGTCGCATTGTTCGGCGACTACGATACCGGCATGTCGGTCACCGAGCTCGCGCGCTACGAGCGTCGCTTTAATGGAATTCAGGCCCAGTACTTCGGCGAGCGCTTCAGCTATAACGCATTCGCAGCGGAAACCGATCAGGCGTTCCAGCGCGACGACATCCCGGGTGACGGCACCTCCGGTCTGTACCGGCTGTCGAGCCGTGACATCATCGTCAACAGCGATCAGGTGCGGATCGAGACGCGTGACCGCTTTGACGCGTCGCAGGTCATCGAAACCCGCACGTTGACCCGCTTTGTCGACTACGACATCGATTACTTCGCCGGCACGCTGTTCTTTAAGCGTCCGATTGCCAGTCGTGATCAGAACCTGAATCCGCTGGTCATCGTTGCCGAGTACGAGGCGCGCGAGGCCGCCCAAGATGATCTGGTTGCCGGTGGCCGCGCCGCGGTGAAATTCCTCGATGACGACCTCGAGTTCGGCGTCTCTGCTGTTCGCGAAGAGAACGTCGTCGATGCCAACACATTGCTCGGCGTCGATCTGCGCTGGCAGATGAATAACGAGACGCTGTTGCGCGCCGAGTATGCGGACACGGATCGCGATGATCTTTCCGCGACGACATCGGGTTACGCCTATAAGATCGAGCTCGAGCATCGCAGCGGGACGCTGGATGCACGTGTGTTCCACGAGCTTGCCGATAGCGGTTTCGGCCTGGGCCAGCAGGCGGCCAACCAGGTCGGCGTGGAGTCCACAGGCATCGAGGCGCGCTGGCGCCATGCGGAGCGCTGGTTTACCCAGACGCTGCTCGGCTACCAGAAAAATCTCGACACCGGCACCGAGCGTAAACTCGCCGAGGCGGAGCTGCGCTACGAAGATCAGCGCAATACGGCGTTCGTTGGCCTGTCACTGGTTACCGATGAGGCCATCGACGGCACCGAGCGTGAGTCGCAACTGCTGCGCGCGGGCGTAGGCCGGAAGTTCGCTAACGACAAGCTGACCCTGCGCGCATCGACGGAGCAACCGTTGGGCGGCAATGACGGGAGCGTTGATTTCCCGGCGCGCACACTGGTGGGCATCGACTGGAACCTGAGCAATGCGACGTTGTTCGCCGAACATGAATTCGCCGAAGGCGCCAATATCGAGGCGCAGACTTCACGCGTCGGATTGCGCGCGACACCGTGGCAACGCGCGCAGTTCAACACGACGCTCGACAACCAGATCACAGAGTTCGGACCAAGACTGTTTGCCAACATCGGGCTTGTGCAGGGTTGGCAGGTTTCCGAGCGCTGGACGGTCGATGTCGGCGTCGATCACAGCAACACCCTGATCGACGATCGCGCGCTGATTTTCGATCCCGATCGTGAACTGGCATCCGGCAGCCTGCGCAGCGATTTCGTCGCCGGTTATGTGGGCGCATTGTTCCAGTCGGACTACTGGTCGGCCAACGGTCGCGTTGAACAGCGCGCCGCCGACGACGAAGATCGTAATACCGTGGTGCTGGGTTGGTTCCGCGAGCCGGTAGCCGGACACGGGTTCTCTGCCGGCGTGCAATATCTGGACAGCGACCGCTTTGTCAATGGCAGCGAGACGCGCGGCGATATTCGCATGGGTTGGGCGTATCGCAAGGCCGACAGGCGCTGGTCATTCCTCGATCGGCTGGACCTGATACTGGACGAGACCAGCGGTCCCGCCGGGCAGACCCGTACCGTTCGCTATATCAATAATTTCAACGCCGTGCGCCGGCTTGGCCCGGGCAGCGAACTGAGCCTGCAGTATGCCGCCAAGTATGTGCGCAGCGAATTCGACGGCATTGCCTATAGCGGCTATACCGATCTGATGGGGGCGGACTACCGTCAGAGCTTCCGCCCGCGTTGGGACTTTGGCCTGCATGCAAGCGTGCTGCACTCCTGGGAAAGTGACGTGGTCGATTTCGGTCTTGGCGCCGATATTGGCTTTAACCCGCGCGACAATGTCTGGCTGAGCTTTGGTTACAATGTGCTGGGCTTCCGCGACCCGGATTTCGACAATGCCCGCTACACGGCCAGTGGTCCTTACTTCAACATTACAATCAAGGCGGATCAGCATACGCTGAAAGAAATCGCCGGCCGGATTCGTAACCCCCGCTAAGCCGTCAAAGCGCGTTATAGTTCGCGTCATGACTGACTTTGACGCGCTGCTTGCACCCGACGGCCCCGTCGCGCAGGCGATCGATGGTTACACGCCACGAACCTCACAACGATTAATGGCACAAGCCGTCGGCGACGCAATGCATCATCGCGAGCTGCTGGTGGTGGAGGCAGGCACCGGTACCGGCAAGACGTTTGCGTATTTGCTGCCCGCGCTGCTTTCCGGTGCACGTACCATTGTCAGCACCGGGACGCGGGCGTTGCAGGACCAGCTCTACCATCGCGATCTGCCGATGATTGCGGCCGCCGTCGGCCGGCCGGTGAAGACCGCGCTCCTGAAAGGCCGCGCAAATTATCTGTGCCTGCACCGGCTCGACCTGGCGCTGTCCGATAACGCCGCATTGACCGCGAAAGAGGCGCATGTGCTGCGCGACTGGCGCGACACGACACGAAGCGGTGACCGTGCCGAGGTCAGCGCGATCGCCGAGGATGCGACCTTGTGGCCGCGCGTGACCTCGACGGCAGACAACTGCCTCGGCCAGAAGTGTGCGTTTTACGACGATTGCTATGTGGCACAGGCACGGCGCGAGGCGCAGAAGGCCGACCTCGTGGTCGTTAATCATCATCTGCTGCTTGCCGATCTGGCATTTCGCGAGGGTGGGTTCGTAGAGTTTTTGCCCGACGCCGATGCCATCGTCATTGATGAGGCGCATCAGCTGCCCGATATCGCATTGCAGTTTTTCGGCGTCAGCCTGTCGTCGCGCCAATTGTCTGATTTGTTCGATGAGCTGGAAGTGATTGCCAGCGGAGTCGGCGGGCCGCCGTTCGCCGATGCACTGCGCGAGACGCGCACGGCGCTGTTGCAGGTCCGCGAGCAGGCGCCGCGCGAGCAGGGTCGCTATGACATGGCGGACATCGCCGCGGCCACGCGCGAGCCGATTGCGTCGCTGAAAGACGGGCTGCACCGGTTGATCGAACTCGTTGATGCGTTCGGTACCACCGATGTGGCGCTGGACGACATGCTCGAGCGGTTGGTGCGTTTGCTCGACCGGCTGAATATGGCGACGGCCGATGATGATATCGAAGGCATGCGCTGGCTCGAAATATCGTCGCGTGCCGTGCGCTTCAATATGACGCCGCTGGATGTGTCGCAGCGAATGCGCGTGGCGATCGATGCCACCGAGGCGAGCTGGGTGTTTACGTCCGCGACGTTGGCGGTCGGCGAGGACTTTAGTCACTTCAGCGATCGGCTCGGTCTGGACGAGGCGCGCTGCCTGCGCTTTGAAACCCCATTTGATCTGGCCGGACGCGCGCGCTTGTTTGTGCCGCGCGATATGCCGCAGCCGGCGAGTGGCGAGTTTATTCCAGCGCTGCTTGAGCGCACCGTGCCGTTGCTGTCGGCGACCGACGGCGGTGCCTTTTTTCTGCACACCAGTTACCGCGCATTGCGGCGCAGCGCCGAGTGGTTCGACGAGCGCCCCGCTGTACTCGGGGATCGCCCGTTGTACGTGCAGGGTGACGCCCCGCGCGACAAGTTGCTGAGTGCGTTTCGTGCCGAAGGCAATGCCGTGCTGCTCGCTACCGGTACCTTCTGGGAAGGTGTCGATGTGCGCGGCGAGGCGCTGAGTATTGTCGTGATCGACAAGTTGCCTTTCGGTGCGCCGGATGATCCGTTGCTGGTGGCGCGCAGCACCTGGCTGCGGGAGCAGGGGCGCAACCCGTTTATGGATCACCAATTGCCGCAGGCCGTGCTGGCGCTCAAGCAGGGCGTCGGGCGCCTGCTGCGCGATGTTGAGGACTATGGGGTCATTGCAGTCGGCGACCCGCGATTGCATTCGCGCAGCTACGGGCGTGTATTCATCGACGCACTGAAGCCGATTCCGGTCATTGAGGAGGTCGAGGATGCAGTGCATTTCCTGCGTGAAGTGGCTACGGGTTCGGCAATCCGGGAGGTATCATGACCGGCCAGATCGAGCCGCAGCGAACAGCCTGGTTGAGGGGCAATGAGTAAAACATCACTACTAGCGATAGAGACGTCGACCGACGCCTGTTCAGTGGCATTGTCTGCCAACGGGAAGCGCGCGGTGCGCCACATTGTCGAGGCGCGTGCGCACGCATCGATGATCATGGGTTTGATTGATAGTGTGCTCGAAGAGCTGTCGGTCGGGATCCATCAGCTGGATGGCATCGTCTACGGTCGCGGCCCTGGCTCGTTTACCGGCGTTCGCATTGCCGTGGCGCTGACGCAGGGGCTGGCGCTGGGTGCGGCGTTGCCGGTTTTGGGGCTCTCGAGTCTGCGTGCGGCAGCGCAGCAGGCAATGGATGCGCATGACGACGCGCGCGTACTCGTATTGCAGGATGCCAGAATGAATGAAGTCTACGCCGGATGTTATGAGCGCGATGATAATGGCCTGGCGCATGCGGTCGGCGAGGACGCATTGCTGTCGCCCACGGCGCTCACGGCAAATGGCGCGACCTTGATCGTAGGCAGCGCGGCCGACGAAAACCGCGATGTGGAGCGGTGGGTGGATAGCCTTGATGGAGGCACTTACTGTCCTGAGCACAACTTGCCGATGGCGGTGACGCTGCTGCGTCTGGCGACTGCGGAGGATGAGTCGGAATGGGGTCCGGCGGCTTCAGCGTCGGCGGTTTACCTGCGTAATGAGGTTGCCGCACGCCCGGCAAGCTGAGCATCGCAGTTGACGTTCCCGGATTCAGCCGCAAAGATGTAACATCTTTGTAACGTCACATAGATGTAATGGTCGGGTCTAGTGAGGTACTCAACTTATGAGCGCAGCCCGAATCATTATTGTTGAAGATGAAATCGCCATCTGTGAAATGGTTGCCTTTCATCTGACGCGCGCCGGGTACGAAGTGTTACAGGCACATGACTGCCAGAGCGCGCGCGACCTGTTGGCCGATAACGGCGCGGATCTCGCCATTGTTGATTGGATGCTGCCGGATATGAGTGGACTCGAGCTGGTCAGGTCTTTACAACGCGATCCTCAGTTCGAGGACCTCGCGATCATTATGTTGACGGCGCGCGCCGACGAATTCGACAAGATTCGCGGCCTCGATAGTGGTGCCGACGACTACATCACCAAGCCGTTTTCTTCCCGTGAGTTGCTGTCGCGTATTCAGGCCGTACTGCGACGGGTAGCAAGCAGCAGCAGTGAGACCTATAGCGCCGGCAAGCTGCGGATTGATGCCGTCGGCCACCGTGTGTTCGCGGGCGAAACCGAAGTGTCGCTGGGCCCCAAGGAATATCGCTTGCTCAAGTTCCTGATCACCCATCCCGAGCGCGTTTACAGCCGCGCGCAATTGCTCGATCGGGTCTGGGGCGCAAATGTCTACGTCGAGGAGCGCACGGTTGACGTGCACATCCGGCGTTTGCGCAAGGCTCTCGAGCCACATGATGCTGACAATCTGATCCAGACCGTGCGCGGCGCTGGTTACAGGTTTTCGGTTCGAAACGAATAATGCCGCTGGCTATTCGAAGCGTTATTTTGACGACAGCGCTGGCGGTCTTGTTGGGCGCAATTGTAGGCGCCTACTTTAGTCAGGCGCTGCTCGGCGTCATCGTCGCTTTGACGGGGTTGCTCGTCTATCACCTGCGTTATCTGCTCGAGCTCGAACGTGTGCTCAGACTGCGCAAACGTGTCAGGGTGCCGGATGGCGATGGCGTCTGGGCCCGCGTGCTGGCTGCGGTGCGCTATCAACAACAGCGCGTCAGGCGACACAAGAGCCGCCATCGCCAGCTGATGAAAGAAATCCGCCAATCAACCAATGCCTTGCCTGACGGTGTCATTGCGCTGAATGAAGACAACGACATTCAGCGCTATAACGCCGCCGCACAAATGCTGATCGGGCTGCGCCGCCGTCGTGATCGTGGTCAACGGGTGGATAACCTGATTCGTCATCCGGACTTCGTCAACTATCTTGCACGCGGTAGCTTTCAGGCACCCGTTATCATCCCGTCACCGCGTCGTGAGGACGGCTGGCTCAGCATTAGCATGGTGCCTTACAGCGCGAACAGTCGGCTGCTCATTATTCGTGATGTTACCGAGCGCACGCGGCTCAGCCGGATGCGACGCGATTTTGTCGCCAACGCGTCGCACGAACTGCGTACGCCGTTGACGGTGATTAGCGGCTACATTGACGCAATGTACGACGACGCTCAGCTGCGCGCCGAATGGGGCAAGCCTGTCGATGAGATGCGCCGCCAGGCAGATCGCATGCGCGAGATGCTCGATGAATTGCTGGCGTTGTCGAAGCTTGAAGCCGGTGCCATCGCAGGTAGTGACAAAGCGGTGGATGTCGCATCGCTTATTCGCGAGACAATCGGACTCTACGATGCTGAGCAATTGCGGTTGCGCGTGAACATTGAGAGCGATGCGCTGGTCCTCGGCGAGTACTCGGATCTTTCGTCAGTGATCAGTAATCTGGTCAGCAACGCGCTGCGCTACAGCGGTGAGGGCACGCCGGTGACTGTGCACTGGCAGCCGGAAAACAAGGGTATGAAACTGGTCGTTGAAGATGAGGGTGACGGTATCGCGCCGCAAGACGTGCCAAGACTCACCGAACGGTTTTTCAGGGTCAATCGAGGGCGCGGCCGCGACAGCGGTGGCGTTGGCCTGGGGCTCGCGATCGTCAAGCATGCGCTGGCGCGACACGAAGCAACACTCGAGATCATCAGTATCGAAAATCAAGGCAGCCAGTTCATTTGCCATTTCCCTGCGCAACGAATCGCAGCGGCGGGTGTCGATCAAGACTCGGCGACGTCAGCTTGAGGGCGCACGTACCGGCACCCGGAGTCGCGACTGGCACAAGTGATTGCAGCCCGTCGCAGCGGCTATTGCTCTTTGGTTGTTAAACCTGCGCGGTTTCGCGACGCAACTGTTAAAATCGATGGAAAATGCCGGCACCGCACGCTCCTGCAGTCATTGCAGGCGCACCGGCAAGGAGAGAATTCATGCAAACAACTGATTTGACGCATCACATTTCGAAGCGTTTCAACAAGGACCTGGAAGACCTGCGCAGCAATGTGCTGGCAATGGGCGGGCTGGTCGAGACGCAGCTGACGAAAGCCATCGAGGCGGTCGTGTCGGGTAACAGTGAGCTGGGTCTGAAAGTCGCCCACGATGACTACAAGGTCAATAGTCTTGAGGTATCAATCGACGAGGAGTGCAGCCGGATTATCGCGACGCGCGCGCCGACCGCTTCCGATTTGCGGCTGATTGTTGCCATCATCAAGACCATTACCGACCTCGAGCGAATCGGCGACGAGGCCGAGAAAATTGGCTTTCTGGCATCCAAACTCGCCAACATGGATCGGCCGAGCGATTCCTACCGCGAATTGAAGACACTGGGCGGCCACGTCAGGCGCATGGTCAACGCGGCGATGGACGCGTTTGCCCGACTTGATGTTGAAGCGGCACTTGAGACGGTGCGCCAGGACGAGATTGTCGATCAGGAATACGAAGCCATTCAGCGCCAGTGCATCACGTTCATGATGGAAGATCCGCGTACGATCAAGCGCGTGATGAACGTGACCTGGGCGGCCCGGTCGCTCGAACGTATCGGCGACCACGCCAAGAACATCTGTGAATATGTGATCTACATGGTGCATGGCAAAGATATCCGCCATACCAATGTTGATGAGGTCACATTGGAAGACTAGGCGCGCGGTATGTTGAAACTCAATCGCCGGCTGGGCAATGCGCTGACCTTCGTCGTTTGTGCGGGCTTACTCGCCTACGCTTTGTATTCGCAATATGTGCTTGAGCTTTATCCTTGCCCGTTGTGCATTTTCCAGCGCATCGCTATTGCGGCTCTGGGCGTGGTCACGCTGGTAGCCGCACTGCACAACCCCGCGCGTGGCGGCGTCTTTTATACGCTGCTGGCATTGATTGCGGGTGGCACGGCATTCGGTCTGGCGGCGCGCCACGTCTGGCTGCAAAACCTGCCGCCGGATCAGGTGCCGGCCTGCGGCGCCGGGCTGGACTACATGCTCGACACACTGCCGATAGGCAGCGTCATTCGTCAGGTTTTGACGGCCTCCGGCGAGTGCGCCGAGGTTAGCTGGCGTTTTCTCGGCTTGACTATGCCTGCCTGGGTGGCGGTCGCGTCCGCTGTGCTGGTCGTATGGGTGTTGTTCAGCAACCTGCTTTTGCCGCGCTCACGCGCCGACTAAAAGGCGCTTCATGATGTCGGCGTAGATATTGGCCAGTTCGCCGATATCGTCGCAGCGTACATGCTCATTCACCTTGTGAATTGAGGCATTTACCGGACCCAACTCGACAACATCGACGCCGGCCGGAGAAATAAATCGTCCGTCAGAGGTACCACCACCGGTCGAAAGCTCGGGTGAGAGTCCGGTGTGCGCCTTGATTGAGGCGCTAACGGCATCGGTGAGTACGCCGGGCTCGGTCAGGAATGGCTCGCCGGACAAGTGCCAGCGCAGATCGATATCGGCGTCAAAGCGCGCCAACGTCTCTGCGACAAGTTCCTGAAGCTGCTCATACGTCCATTCGGTTGAATAGCGAAAGTTGAATCTTGCGTGCAGCTCGCCCGGCGTCACATTCGGCGCCCCTGTGCCGGCCTCAACTTTGACCATTTGAAACGAGGTCGGCGGGAAATGTGCATTGCCGTCATCGAGCGGCAATTCCACCAACGCGGTGAGAATCGGTGCGAAATCATGAATCGGGTTGCGCGCCAGTTCAGGATAGGCCACATGGCCCTGGATGCCGCGCACTGTGAGGATGCCGCTTAATGATCCGCGCCGCCCGATGCGGATCAAATCGCCGAGCTGCTTGTGGCTGGATGGCTCGCCCACCACGCACCAGTCGATGTGTTCCTGACGCGCTGTCAATGTTTCCATAACCTTCAGTGTGCCATCGCGCGCCGGGCCTTCCTCGTCACTGGTAATCAGGAAAGCGAGTGAGCCCGGGTGATCCGGGTATTCCGCGACAAAGCGCTCGGCCGCAACGACCATCGCCGCCAGACTGGCTTTCATGTCGGCGGCACCGCGCCCGAACAGATCGCCGCCCTTGCGGGTGGGCGTGAACGGGTCGCTGTGCCACTTGTCACGCGGACCGGGCGGCACGACGTCTGTGTGGCCGGCAAAACACAAGACCGGGCCTGCGCTACCACGCCTTGCCCAAAGGTTTTCGGTAGGGGCGGCCGGGTCACCGAACTGCATATGTTCGATCACGCAACCGATCGCCTTCAGACGCGCGGCAAGTAGTTGTTGGCAACCTGCATCGTCCGGCGTTATTGACGGGCGTTCGATCAATTCTTCGGTTAGCGCCAATGCGACGCATGATGCGTCTTTGGAGGTCTTTGAATGCATGTGGATAGTTTCTTTAAAAGCTTTAAAAACAGTACTATACGAGCTTTATCTATAAGTAGAAGTATCAATTGAAACAAAACGGTAATGTGGGTAGAGTACCGTGCCTACTTCGTCGCGACACCTGCTCGGGAGTCTCATTGTGCCCCAAAAGAAAATCTTCGCCACGCTTCTATGCGCCGTCCTTTGTGTGTCTAACCTGACAACGCCGGTTCAGGCCCAGGAAGGTAGAAACTACATTGCAATTGTCGGGTCGTCGACCGTGTATCCGTTTTCGACCGTTGTGGCGGAACGATTTGGTCGCCGCTCCGACTTCAGAACGCCTAAAGTTGAGTCAACGGGCTCGGGTGGTGGCTTTAAATTGTTCTGTTCGGGTATCGGCGTAGGCTACCCCGACATCACCAACAGCTCACGCCGTGTCAAGGCGTCGGAGCTCGAACTGTGCGCGGGCAACGGCGTCAACGACGTCGTCGAAGTGAAAATTGGCTATGACGGCATCGTTATTGCTAACGCATCGTCGAGTGAACAATTGTCGCTGAGTCGACGCGCGATCTGGCTTGCTTTGGCCGATCAGGTGCCGGCAGCGGATGGCAGTGAAACGCTGGTGGACAACCCTTACACGCTCTGGTCCGAAGTCGACCCCGAGCTTCCTGACCTGGCGATCGAGGTTCTCGGGCCGCCACCCACGTCAGGCACACGCGACGCATTTGTCGAGCTGGCGATGGAGGGGGGCTGCACGACATTCCCCTGGATTGCGGCAATAAAGAAAACCGACGACACGCGCTACAAGACGATCTGCCATACGGTCCGCGAGGACGGTAAGTATGTTGAAGCCGGCGAGAACGATAACCTGATCGTTCAAAAGCTGACGGCGAACCCGTCGGCACTTGGCATTTTCGGATTCAGTTTTCTGGATCAGAACTCCGAGAAAGTGCAGGGCTCGCTGGTTGACGGTGCCGAGCCGAGTTTCGAGAAGATCGCCGACGGTTCATACCCTGTTTCGCGGCCGCTGTACTTTTACGTCAAGCGCGCACACGTCGGCGTAATTCCCGGTCTGAAGGAATTCCTCGCGGAATTCACAAGCCCGCGGGCGTGGGGCGATGAGGGTTACCTGACCGATCGCGGTTTGATTCCTTTGCCGGTCGACGAACGTGCCGAAGTTCTGGCGAACGTACTCGCCCTCAGTCCTATTCGTCTTTAGAGACCGATTGCGGCCGGCTCGTCCGCCGGGCGCGCTGGTCTTGATGAACACCCGGAAACGCAGGGCCACCGCACAATGCAGCCACTGACATTGCTTATTATTGGTCTCGTCGCGTCAACGGTACTGTTTGTTGCCGCTCGCCGGCGTGCGTCGGCGCAAGTTGAGCATCGTTCAGCATTGCACTCTTTGCCCAATTACTACGGCGCTTACTCGTCGTTGTGGGTTTTGATGCCCGTATTGGCGAGCATGCTTGTCTGGGTCGCGCTGTCCGGTCGCGTCATTGACTACCAGATGGTGGATTCACTGCCCGCGCAGGTGGTTGCCGATGCCGCCGGCAACCCCAGCCTGGCATTGAATGAGATCCGCAATATCGCTGCCGGCGTTATGAGTAGCGATGATCCCGTGTTGAACGATCTGGCGGGCCGTTACAACGCGTTGCGCGCAGGCAGCAGAAATGTACTCGCACTTGCTGCGCTGGCATTGATGGCAGCAGGTGGCGCGTTCAGCCTGATGCGTATCCGGCCCGCGTTCCGTGCCCGCGAGAGCGTGGAACGTTTCGTCAAAGTTTTGCTGATCATGGCCTCGAGCATCGCCGTATTGACGACTGTCGGCATCGTGGCGTCTGTTGTCGTGGAGGCCAGCCGGTTTTTTGGCCGTGTGCCGATCAGCGAGTTCTTATTCGGGCTTGAGTGGAGTCCGCAAACGGCCATTCGCGCCGATCAGGTAGGCTCGTCGGGCGCCTTCGGTGCCGTACCGTTGTTCGCGGGCACCATGCTGATTACGTTGATTGCGATGGTGATCGCAACCCCGATAGGTCTGATGACGGCGATCTATCTTTCCGAGTACGCGCGGCCGAATTTTCGCGCTGTAGCCAAGCCGTTGCTTGAAATTCTGGCGGGCATCCCGACGGTCGTCTATGGTTTTTTTGCGGCGCTTACCGTCGCGCCGTTGCTGCGCGCTGGTGGTGAGGCGATAGGCCTTAGTGTCGCGTCTGAAAGTGCGTTGGCCGCTGGTCTGGTCATGGGCATCATGATTATTCCGCTGATATCGTCGCTGGCCGACGACGCCCTCACCGCCGTGCCGAGGGCGATGAAAGACGGCTCGCTCGCGCTGGGCGGAACCCGTTCCGAGACTATTCGGCAAGTGCTCATTCCGGCCGCGTTGCCGGGTATCGTGGGCGGCATCCTGCTGGCCGTGTCGCGTGCGATCGGCGAGACCATGATCGTCGTCATGGCGGCCGGTCTGGCGGCTAACCTGACGGCTAACCCGTTTGAGGCGGTGACCACCGTGACCGTACAAATCGTTACGCTACTGGTCGGCGATCAGGAGTTTGACAGCGCCAAGACGTTGGCGGCGTTTGCCCTTGGCTTGCTGCTGTTCCTGGTGACGCTCGGACTCAACGTGATCGGGCTGCATGTCGTACGCAAGTACCGCGAGCAATACGAGTAAGGCGACGAACATGGTTACTGAACAACAACTCGCGGTCAGAAAAAGTGTTGAGGCCAGTCTGCGCAAGCGCTATGCGCAGGAACGGCGCTTCCGGCTTTTCGGCTTCCTTGCGGTGATGGCGGGGCTGCTGTTCTTGTTGGTGTTTTTCGCCAGCATCTTCAGCAAGGGCGTTAGTGCATTCCGCCAGAGCCAGATTCTGCTGCCGGTGCAGATTTCCGCGGCTGACGTTGATCCACGCGGCGACCTGAGCCAGGCCTCGCTCGAGGCAGGCGACTACGATGCGGTTATCCGTGACGCGATGACGCGACTTTTTCCCAGTGCGTCAGGGCGTAGTGATCGGCGCGCGCTGGGTGCGCTGATCAGCGTCGAAGCGGGTTATTTGCTGGCCGATAAGGTTGGCGCGGATCCATCGCTGGTTGGCCAGACTATCGATCTTTGGGTGCCGGCTGGTGCTAACGTCGACATGCTGATGAAAGGTAATATCGACCGCGCGACGCCGGAGGCGCAGCGGGTTGTCTCTGATCGCCAGATTGGTTGGATCGACGAACTGATCGCCAGTGACCGCATAGGTCTTGCGTTCAATACCGCGCTGTTCAGCAATGGTGACTCACGCGATCCGGAGCTCGCCGGTATTCGCGCCGCATTCATGGGCTCTTTCTACATGTTGCTGGTCACGGTGGCGCTTGCCTTCCCGCTTGGCGTTGCGGCTGCGATTTATCTCGAGGAATTCGCGCCGCGCAATCGTTGGACGGACCTTATCGAGGTCAACATCAACAACCTCGCCGCGGTACCGTCGATTGTTTACGGGTTGCTCGGGTTGGCGGTGTTTATTAACTGGCTGTCGCTGCCGCGGTCCGCGCCGTTGGTGGGCGGGCTGGTGCTCGCGCTGCTGACCCTGCCGGTCATCATTATTGCCGCGCGCGCGGCGGTCAAATCCGTGCCGCCGTCGATTCGTGAAGCGGCGCTTGGCGTAGGCGCGTCGCAGGTGCAGATGGTATTCCAGCATGTATTGCCGCTGGCATTGCCCGGTATTCTTACAGGCACGATTATCGGCATGGCGCGCGCACTCGGCGAGACGGCGCCGCTGCTGATGATCGGTATGGTGGCATTTGTTGTCGATGTGCCGAACGGTCCGATGCAGCCTGCGACGGCCTTACCGGTGCAGGTCTATCTATGGGCAGACAGCCCGGAGCGGGCCTTTGTTGAACGCACGTCAGCCGCGATTATTGTGCTGCTCGGCTTCCTGCTATTAATGAACCTGCTGGCGGTGCTATTGCGCCGCCGCTTCGAGCGTACCTGGTAGACCCATGGCCGCCACGATGAAAACTACAGAAAAATCGCCGCCCGAGGTGGACAGCGGGCGGCGCATAGGGGAAAGTGATATGTCGGAATTGACGCTGGACGGGGATAGCGGTTTTATGCCGGATGCATCGGATATCGCTGCGGCTGACGGTAACAAGAGCGTTGCTGACAAGCGCACATCGACCGTCGGGTCACCGTTCGTGGACGATCCGTACTTTCAGGCTCATAACGTCGATGTTTTTTATGATGACGCGCAAGCGATCAAGAACATCAGCCTTGAGATCAGTCGTAACGAGGTTATCGCGCTGATCGGGCCGTCCGGTTGCGGCAAGTCCACTTTCCTGCGCTGCCTGAATCGCATGAACGATACGATCGCCAGTGCGCGCGTCGAAGGCAGGATTATGCTCGGCGGTCAGGATATTTATAGCAAAGATATGGATGTCGTATCACTGCGTGCGCGCGTCGGTATGGTTTTCCAGAAACCGAATCCGTTCCCGAAGTCGATTTACGACAACGTTGCCTACGGGCCGCGGATCCATGGTCTGGCTGAGAATCGTGCCGACCTCGACGAAATTGTCCATACCAGTCTGGAGCGTGCCGGTCTGCTTGCCGAAGTAAAAGATCGCTTGCACGAGACCGGCACCGGTTTGTCAGGTGGGCAGCAGCAGCGTCTGTGTATAGCCCGCACCATTGCTGTTAGCCCCGAGGTTATCCTGATGGATGAACCTTGCTCCGCATTGGACCCGATCGCTACGGCGAAAATTGAAGACCTGATTGACGAGCTGCGCACGAACTATGCCATCGTCATCGTCACCCATTCAATGCAGCAGGCCGCGCGCGTATCGCAACGCACCGCCTACTTCCATCTGGGTGAACTGATTGAGGTCGACGAGACCGACAAGGTATTCACCAACCCGCAGCACCGCCTGACGGAAGACTACATCACGGGCCGGTTCGGCTAGCGGGCCGTTTTCTTGGAGGGCCGGTCCATTGGCGGGCCGGTATCTGCCGGCCGCGACTCAGAGCCATTCAGCCAGCGTGGCCTCGTCGAAACCAATCTGAATATCGTCGTCTTTGACGAACACCGGGCGTTTCATCAGCGTCGGATGTGCCAGCAGCGTTGCGGCCACGGTGCCGCCGTCGAGCGCCTCACGCGCGGCGCTACCAAACCCCCGCCATGTCGTGGAGCGTCGGTTCACCAGCAGCTCCCAGCCAAGCTGTCCCGTCCAGTTATCGATGAGCGAGCGTGTCATTGGCTTGTCGCGCACGTCGCGAAACTCGTAGTCCGCATTGTGCGCCTCCAGCCATTTGATCGCCTTGCGACAGGTGTCGCAGTTCTTGATGCCATAGACGCGAATCATTCGCTGGTCGCCTGTCGCAATAATGCGTTAAGTCCGACTTTCGCGCGCGTGCGAGCATCGACGCGTTTGACGATTACCGCGGCATAGAGCGAATACTTGCCGTTGTCGGCAGGGAGGTTGCCGGCGACGACGACGCTGCCGGCCGGCACGCGGCCGTAGTGCACCTCGTCTTTGTCGCGATCATAAATCCGTGTGCTCTGACCGATGTAGACGCCCATCGAAATGACGCTGCCGCGTTCGATGATCACCCCTTCGACGATCTCCGAGCGGGCGCCGATGAAGCAATCGTCCTCGATGATTGTCGGCGCCGCCTGCAAGGGCTCGAGAACACCACCGATACCAACGCCACCGGACAGGTGCACGTTGCGCCCGATCTGTGCGCAGCTGCCAACCGTGGCCCACGTGTCGACCATTGTCCCGCTATCGATGTAGGCACCAATATTGGTGTAGGAGGGCATCAATACGACATCGCGTGCAACGAACGCGCCCTGGCGCACCTGCGCGTCCGGCACGACGCGCACGCCGTCGCGCTCGAAATCTGCTGCGCTGTAATCGGCGTACTTCAGCGGTACCTTGTCGTAGTAGTGGTTCGGCGCGTGCTCAATGCGTTGATTGTCCCGCAGTCTGAACGACAGCAGCACCGCTTTCTTGAGCCAGTCGTTGACCCGCCAGCCATCGGCGTCGGGCTCTGCCACGCGGGCCTCACCGCGATCGAGCAGTGCAATTGCGTCGTCAACGGCTTGCTTCAGATCCGCGTCCTCGCGGTCTATGGTGTCGCGCTGCTCCCAGGCGGCCTCGATAGTCTTGATCAATGCATCCACAGGCGGTCAGCCTCCAAAGTGTTTTGAGAAATGAACAATTCTGCGCGCGGCCTCGAGCGTTTCTTCGAGATCCGCCACCAGCGATATGCGCACATAGCCGCTGCCCGGATTGACGCCATCAACATCGCGGCTGAGGTAGCTGCCCGGCACTACGGTAACGTTGCTGTTCGCGTATAACGCCTGGCACCACGCGGCGTCGTCGCCGCCGACTTTTGGCCACAAATAGAAACTCGCTGGCGGTGCGGTGACGTCGAATGCGTCGCGCATGATTGCGACGACGGCCGTGTATTTTTCGTTGTATTTGGCACGGTTTATCTCAACATGCGCATCGTCCTGCCATGCGGCGATGCTGGCGGCCTGCACGGCGAGTGACATCGAACAACCGTGGTAGGTTCGATAGCGCGCATAGTCAGCGATTAAGGCCGGATCGCCGGCAACAAAGCCGGAGCGCATGCCCGGCAGGTTGGATCGCTTTGACAGGCTGTGGAAAGCCAGCACGCGTTCGTATCGGGCGAGCCCAAGGGCCTTGCAAGCGTTCAGGATCGACACTGGCGGTTCGTCGCGATACAACTCGATATAGCACTCATCTGCCATCACCAGGAAGTCATGCCGCTCGGCGAGTATCAGCAATTGTTTCAGGTAATCAACACTCGCCACCGTGCCGCACGGGTTGACGGGCGTACACAGGTAAAAGAGACGGGCGCGATCGAGGCGCGCAACATCGATAGCCTCCAGCACCGGCAAGAAATTGTCCGCGGCAAAGACGTTCAGATAGTCGGGTGTCGCGCCCGCCATCAGCGCCGCGCCCTCGTAGATCTGGTAGAACGGGTTCGGCATCATTACGGTTTGCCCGCTGTCCGCGCGCACGAACGCCTGTGCCGCGGCGAACAATGCCTCGCGTGTGCCGGTGACCGGCTGGATCATGGTGTCGGCATCCAGCTCGACGCCGAACCGGCGCATCAGCCAGTCCGCGCAGGCCTGACGCAGTTCGCGACGCCCGCGGATTGTCGGATAGCGCGATACCCCCTCGGCGATATTATCGCGGTAAACCTGCAGGACGTGTTCGGGCGGCGTATGACGCGGCTCACCGATCGACAACCTGATCGGCGACAGATCGTCGGGTGCACCGACTTGTGCCAGAAGTTTCTCAAGCTTCTCGAACGGGTAGGGTTGCAAGGCCGCAAATCCGCGGTTTGCCGCGTCGAGGTGCGCGCTCACGATACGGATTTGTGATTGTTGGCCAGACGCTGCTCAATGCGCTCCCGAAGCAGCGTGCCGAGCTGCTCGCACTGCGTCTCGGAGAGCGGTTGTTCTTGCTGGTCGGTCAGGTAGAAAACATCTTCTGCGCGTTCGCCGATCGTAACGATTTTCGCAGCGTTGATGTAGAGACCGCACTCGATCAGTACTTCGCCAACGGTCAGCAGCAACCCCGGGTGATCGCTGCAGGTGAGTTCCATTTCGGTCCGACCGCCGGTCTTGTCGACGCGGAAGCGTGTGCCGGTACGCGTATTGAACATTCGTTGCCGTCGCTCCACCTTGCGATGCACGGTTGGCACACGATCGTCTTGCAGCCGCGGAATATAGTCGAGTCTTTGTAATACATCGGCAAGCCGTTCTTCAGTGATCGCCTCACCGGATTGCTCGACGACGATATAGGTATCGAGACTGAAGCCATTCTTGATCGGCTCGATACGTGCGTCGAGAACCGATAAGCCAAGCTCGTCCAGCGCCGCCGTGACGGCGGCAAATGTGTGCCTGACATGTGGCGTGTACAACATGATGGCGATGCCGTTGAGTTCTTGTTGTGCTTGCACATGCAGCTGCGGCTCGGTGAGACCACCTGCTTGCAGCGCGCGAGTGTGCCAGGCGACCTCCTGGCCACTGTGACGTTGGAAGTATTCATCCGGGAGTTGCTGCCAGATGGTTTCGATCGCCGCATCATCGGCCGACGCGTTAAGCACCTTTAGCGCCTCTTGCTGCGTCTGTCGGATCAGCGATTCGATCTCAAGCGGGTTTTCCAAACCGCGGCTCAATGCTTCGCAAGTCGCATCGTAAAGATCGCGGAATAATTTTGATTTCCACGAGTTCCACAGTTTCGGGTTCGTCCCGCGCACGTCCGCCGCAGTAAGCACGTACAGATAATCCAGGTGGCGTTTATCACCGACCAGTTTCGCAAAACGCCCAATGACTTCAGGATCGGTGATGTCTTTCTTTTGCGCAGTCATCGACAGCACGAGGTGGTTTTGCACCAGCCACGAGACCAGCGTCGCATCACCTTCATCGAGGCCGTGTTCGCGGCAAAAAGCCAGCGCGTCGACCGCACCGAGTTCGGAATGATCGCCGCCGCGGCCCTTCGCGATGTCGTGAAAAAGGCCAGCCAGAAGGGCGAGCATCTGATCATCCAGCTGCTGCATGACTTTGGTGCAGTGCGGGAACTCGTCGGCAAAGCGGTCCAGAGAGAAGCGGCGCAGGTTGCTGACCACAAATAACGTGTGTTCATCGACGGTGTAGGCGTGGAACAGATCGTATTGCATACGCCCGACAATGCGTCCGAATGCGGGAATGTATAAGCCCAACAGACCGTAGCGGTTCATGCGACGCAGCTCCCGCGTGACGCCGTGTGGTGCGCGAAGAATGTCCAGAAACAGCCGGTGATTGCGCGGGTGCTGGCGGAACTGTTCGTCGATCAGGTCCAGACTTCGGCGCACCAGGCCGAGTGTCCGCGCACTGACGCCTTTCAGCTCGGGGTTGTTCTGCAGGCAACGGAACATGCTCAGCAGTGCGGACGGGTTGCGCGCGAACACGTCGTCGTCGACGGTTTGCAGATAACCATTGCGGCTTACGAAGGACTCATCGAGTTTTTCAGGTTGCTCGTCCGGCGTCAGCAGAATGTCTTCTTCAAAAAGCTGCAGCAGCATTTCGTTCAGTCGTGATTGTTCCATCACGGTGCGGTAGTAACGCTGCATCATTTGCTCGACGCCCAGCGTGAAGCGCGCGTCTTCGTAGCCGAGCATCAATGCCAGCGATTTCTGGTGGTCAAACAATAACCGGTCCTCGCGTCGGCCGGTCAGGACATGCAGCCCATAGCGCACTGTCCACAGGAAGTGCCGGCCCTCGATAAGTCGCTCGTACTGGCCACGTGAGAGGAAGTCATGCCGGATCAGTTCGGACAAATCCCCGGTGCCGAAATGGCGTTTTGCGATCCATCCGACCATCTGGATGTCACGCAGGCCGCCGGGGCTGCCTTTGACGTTCGGCTCCAGATTGTAGCCGGTATCGTCATAGCGCAAATGGCGTGCGCGTTGCTCATCACGTTTCGCGCGGAAGAAGTCCTGTGATGTCCAGATGTTGGCCGGTGCCGTTGCAGCGAGCATCGCATCGAATAACGACTGCGGCCCGGCCAGACGCCTGGCCTCCATAAGTGTGGTGGCGACGGTGACATCGTCGCGCGCCTCGTCTGCGCACTGCGCGACCGTGCGCACGCTGTGACCCACCTCCAGACCGACGTCCCAGAGGGCGGTGACGAAGCTACCGACATCCGTTGTGTCGGGGCTGTCGTCATCGAGTAATACCAGGACATCAATGTCAGAACCGGGGTGCAGCTCACCGCGCCCGTAACCGCCGACCGCGGCCAGCGCTGTGCGCGCGTCATCAACACCGAGCTCATGCCACAAGTGCAGTAGCAGCGCGTCGATAAGGTCGGCATGTGCGCCGACCAGAGCCTCCACAGCATCGCCGGCGCGGAAACGCGCCGCCAGCGCGTCATTCGCGACCGTCAGCGCCGCGCGCAAGTCCTGAGGGCGCTGTGCCGACAGGCTCGAGATTGCCGCCGAAAACGCCGCAACGGTCTCATCGCGACCTTCGTTGCTGTTGAGGGGTCTTGTGCCGCCGCTTCTCAGCATGTTGGTAAACCGCAAAGCGTGGCCGCGTAATCGCCGGCAACGGATGAAAAGAGACTAAGCCGCATTGGCACTTTCCCGCTGCGCAGCGCCCAGGGTCAGGATCTCATAGCCGGTGTCTGTGACCAGCACGGTGTGCTCCCATTGCACCGACAGTGAATGGTCTTTGGTTACAACGGTCCAGCCGTCCGGCAGGAGTTTGGTGTGGCGCTTGCCGGCGTTAACCATTGGTTCGACCGTGAACGTCATGCCGGGTTGCAGCACCATACCGGTGCCGGGTTTGCCGTAGTGCACGACCTGCGGGTCTTCGTGGAACACCTGTCCGATGCCATGGCCGCAATACTCGCGCACCACAGAGCAGCGTTGTCCCTCAACGAATGTCTGAATCGCATGCCCGATGTCGCCCAATTGTTTACCGGGCGCTACCTGTTTGATGCCACGCATCATTGCCTCGTGACACAGGCTCGCCATGCGTTCGCCCTGAACAGTCGGCTTGCCGACCAGAAACATACGGCTCGTGTCACCGTGCCAACCGTCCTTGATCACGGTGATATCAATATTGAGCGCATCGCCGTTGCGCAGCGCGCGATCCGACGGTATCCCGTGGCAGATAACGTGGTTAAGTGATGTGCAAATCGACTTGGGAAACGGTACCGGGCCGCCGCCGCGATAATTCAGCGGTGCGGGGATCGCATCCTGAACCTCGGTGATGTAGCGGTGGCATAGCGTGTTGAGCTCGTCGGTGGTGATGCCGGGCTGTACGTGCTCGGTAATCATGTCGAGAACATCCGCGGCAAGCCTGCCTGCGATGCGCATCTTGTCCTGCTGTTCCGGTGTTTTGATCGTTACTGCCATAATTGGTCAATTTTTCCGTTATTGGTTAAAGCTGTCGATGAAGCTTTTGAGTTAGCCGCTAAGGATACCAGTGCAGGGACGACGGTAATACGCTGTGAGCGTAACGATTTCCCATGGCTTTGCTGGCATCAATTCGTTTGTCGTGATATAAAGCGCGCGCCGATTTGGCAATTTTAATTAAATCCACACATATATCGACACCCGATGCGGGGTGCCCCACCTGAAAAGGGGTTGCATCCGGGGGATATATGGAGGCTTAACCCGAGGAGATATCATGGCTGACGTGACTATGCGCCAGATGCTTGAGGCGGGCGTCCATTTTGGACACCAGACCCGTTACTGGAACCCGAAAATGGCACCCTTCATTTTCGGCGATCGCAACAAGATTCATATTGTAAACCTGGAACGGACACTTCCGTTGTTCCGCGAAGCGCTGGCGTATGTCGGCAGCATGGCGGCCGATGGCGGTACCGTGATGTTCGTCGGTACCAAGCGCTCCGCGCGCGAGACGATCGGCAAAGAAGCCGAACGCTGCGGAATGCCGTTTGTTAACTATCGCTGGCTCGGCGGCATGCTGACCAACTTCAAGACGATCAAGCAGTCTATCAAGCGACTGAAAGAACTCGAAACGCTGCACGAAGGTGAGATCGTCGAGTCGCTGACCAAGAAAGAGATTCTCAATCTCGATCGCGAGAGAGAAAAGCTCCATCGCAGTCTCGGCGGTATCAAGGACATGGGCGGTCTGCCTGATGCGCTGTTCATCGTCGACGTTGGTCACGAGAAGATCGCTATTGACGAGGCACGCAAGCTCGGAATTCCGGTTGTTGCCGTGGTTGATACCAACTGCGCGCCAGACGGTGTCGACTACGTGATACCGGGCAACGATGACGCCATGCGCGCCATCAGCCTCTACGCCACGGCAATCGCCGACGCCATCCTCGAAGGCCGCGCTTCGTCGCCTGAGGCGGCGCTGGGTGATGACGATTTCGTCGAGTTGGATGACGAAGGTAACGTTCGCAAGGCCGCGCCGGCCAAGCCCGCGCGCAAGAAGGCGCCGGCCAAGAAGAAAACGGCCGCTAAGAAGCCTGTCAAAGCGGATGATGAGGCGAAAGCTGAGCCGAAAGCTGAGGCGGAAGCTGCACCAGCCGAGGCTGCACTAGCCGAAGCAGCACCAGCCGAAGCAGCTCCAGCCGAAGCAGCTCCAGCAGCCGAAGCAGAAGCTGCAGCGCCTGCGGAAGCTGCAGAGCCGGCTCCTGCCGCTGCTAAAGCGGACGACGCCGACAAGTAAGCACACGCCCGGTCACGGTTACGTGGCTGGGCGGTCCCATTCAGGTTGGGCGCTGGTAGCGCCCGCTCAATACTTATAGAAGAGGAATAATCATGGCTATTACAGCAGCAATGGTTAAGGAACTACGCGAGCGCACCGGCGTAGGCATGATGGAATGTAAGAAGGCGTTGGTCGAGGCCGACGGTGATATGGACGCGGCGGCAGTGCTGCTACGCGAGTCCGGTCAGGCTAAAGCCGACAAAAAAGCCGGGCGCGTCGCCGCCGAAGGCCGCATCGTCATTGATCAGGTGGCAGATGCCGCCGTGATCGTTGAAGTCAATTGCGAAACGGACTTTGTCGCCAACGACGACAACTTCATCACCTTCGCGAACGAAGTCGCGACGCTGATCGGCAAGTCGCGACCCGCGGATGTCGCTGCGTTAATGGCATTGACGACAGACAGTGGCTCCACGCTTGAAGAAGCGCGTGCGGCATTGATTGCCAAGATCGGTGAGAACATCGGTGTACGTCGGTTCGAGGTGCTCGAAGTTGCCGGCGCAAACGTCGGTATCTACACGCACAACGCCCGTATTGGCTCTCTGGTCGTCCACACGGGCGGCGATGAGGAGCTGGGTAAGGATCTGGCCATGCATATCGCTGCATCTTCGCCAATGTGCATCGACGAAAGCAGCGTGCCGCAGGAGACGCTGGACGGCGAGCGCGCGATTCTGATCGAGCAGGCCAAAGGTTCCGGCAAGCCGGCCGAAATCATCGAAAAGATGGTCGATGGCCGTATGCGCAAGTACCTGGCTGAAATCACGCTGGTTGGACAGCCCTTCGTCAAAGACCCCGATACCACGGTCGGTAAGCTTCTGAAGAGCGCCGGTGCCGAAGTAACCGGTTTTGTGCGCTACGAAGTCGGTGAGGGTATCGAGAAGAAGGAAGACAACTTCGTCGAGGAAGTCATGGCGCAGGTTGCCAAAGGCAGCGGCCAGGGCTGATTTTCGGGGTAGAAGACGGCATACGCGCGGGCGCCGGTGGGTTACACTTGGTGCCCCGTCACCGTCCCGGTTGGCGGCTATTGCGAGGGGACCGAGCATGACTGAATCCGATGAGCCCAAGAACAGCAGAATATTGCTGAAGCTCAGCGGTGAGGCACTTATGGGTGACCTCAAGTACGGTATTGATCCGAAAATAATCGGTCGTATCGCTGGCGAAATCGCTGAGGTCGTGCGCAAAGGCGTCGAAGTAGCGATTGTCATCGGTGGCGGCAATATTTTCCGTGGTGCGGGCCTGGCGCGTGCCGGCATGGATCGGGTAACAGGCGATCACATGGGCATGCTGGCCACCGTAATGAATGCGCTGGCCCTTCAGGACGCGCTCGAACGCCATGACACTTATGCGCGCGTCATGTCTGCACTGGCGATCAATGACGTCTGCGAAGACTACATTCGTCGCCGTGCGATCAGACATCTCGAGAAGGGTCGTGTCGTCGTGTTAGCGGCCGGCACCGGCAACCCGTTCTTTACGACCGATACCGCGGCGAGTCTGCGCGCGATCGAAATCGGCGCCGACCTGATGCTTAAGGCAACCAAGGTCAACGGCGTTTTTGACAGCGATCCGATGACCAATCCGGATGCCGTGCAGCTTCCGGAGGTGACCTTCGACCGCGTGCTTGCTGATCGGCTGAATGTCATGGATGCGACAGCGATCGTCATGTGTCGCGATAACCATGTGCCGTTGCGTGTATTCGACATGACAGAGCCGGGAGCGCTGGTGCGGGTCGTTAACGGCGAGCCGCTTGGCTCGTTAGTAACTGCGTAATCGTTGCAGAGGATTACTGATGCTGGAAGAAATAAAAAAAGACGCTGATGTACGTATGGGCAAGAGCGTGGATGCGCTGCGCAACGAACTCACGAAATTGAGAACCGGGCGGGCGCATACAAGCCTGCTCGACCATATTACGGTCGAGTACTACGGTACCGAAGTGCCGCTGAATCAGGTCGGCAATGTCGGCGTCGAAGACTCACGCACGCTGGTGGTTACACCGTTCGAGAAAGCGATGGTGCAGGTTGTCGAGAAGGCGATCATGAATTCTGACCTCGGACTGAACCCGGCGACCGCGGGAACGGTTATTCGTGTGCCGCTGCCACCGCTGACCGAAGAGCGACGCAAGGACATGATCCGTGTCGTGCGCAATGAAGCCGAGAACGGCCGGATTGCGGTGCGTAACATTCGCCGCGACGCATTGAGTGATTTCAAAGATCTTCTTAAAGAAAAAGAAGTTGGCGAGGATGATGAGCGTCGGGCCGCAGAAAGTGTGCAGACGCTGACCGACAAGCATGTTGCCGCGATCGACGCAGTGCTTGCCGAGAAAGAAACCGAGCTGATGGAATTCTGAACGAGTGCGTTGATGTCGGAGCAGGACAGCACAACGAAAAACCAGAATCTGCCGCGGCATATTGCCGTGGTCATGGACGGTAATGGCCGCTGGGCGCGCAAACGCGCAATGCCGCGCCATCTTGGGCACCGCGCCGGGGTGAAAGCCGTTCGCGCCGTGGTGCGCCGCTGTGGCGAAATTGGCATCGACTATCTCACGCTATTCGCGTTTTCGAGCGAGAACTGGTCCCGTCCGCAGGAAGAAGTTGTCGGCTTGATGAAGCTGTTTCTCGATGCTTTGCAGCGCGAGGTAGCTGAGTTGCATGACAACAACGTGCGGCTGCGTTTTATCGGCGACTTGTCGCGCCTCTCGGATCGTCTGCGCACCGGCATGCTTGATGCGGAGAAGTTGACCGCCGATAACGGCGGACTGTCGTTGCAGATCGCGGTTGGCTACGGCGGGCGTTGGGACATCGTAGCGGCCTGCAAGCAACTTGCCGGTCGCGTTCAGGATGGTTCGCTCGATGTCGGCGAATTGGACGAGGCGGCGCTATCGGAAGCATTGTCACTGGGCGATTGCCCGGATCCCGATTTGATGATTCGCACCGGCGGCGAGAAGCGCATCAGTAATTTCCTGTTGTGGCACCTGGCCTACGCCGAGCTGCATTTTAGCGATGTGTTGTGGCCGGACTTCGACGCCGATGTGTTGGCGCAGGCGCTTGATTTCTACGCGAGCAGAAGCCGCCGCTTCGGGCGTGTCGATCAGTTGGCGAAAGAAGAGGTCGGCTAGCTTTGCTGGGTGCTCGCATATTGACTGCAGTCGTTGCGCTGGCACTTATCTTATTGGTGTTGTTTGCGTTGCCGCCCGCGGCCGTTGTGCCGGTGATTTTTGCCGTCGTTCTGGCCGGGGCATGGGAGTGGGGCAATTTAGTCCGATTGAACGCTATCGCACCGCGATTGCTGTATGTCGCGATGATCGCGGCAGGTTGTCTTGCGATGTGGCTGGCAGAGCCCGCGAGCTACACGATGCCCTTGCTGGCTGTTGCCGGTGCCTGGTGGTTAGCCGCGTTTGTACTCGTGATCATGTATCCGCTGCGGATACCGCGCCTGCTGACGCTGATAGCGGGCCCCCTGACGCTGCTGCCGGCGTTTCTCGCTTTGTATGCGCTCGTGCGTTACCCCGCAACCGGCAACATCACCGGGCCGGCATTACTGCTTTTTGTGCTGGTCGTCATTTGGGGTGCCGATGTCGGTGCCTACTTCGCGGGTCGCACGTTCGGACGGCGCAAGCTCGCGCCTTCGGTGAGCCCGAACAAGACCTGGGCAGGTGTGGGTGGCGGGCTTGCAGCGGCGGCCCTGGTCGGGTTTATCGGCAGCGAGTTGTTCTCGCTTGCCTGGTTCCGCATCGTGCCCTTGTGTGTGGCGACCGCCGCGATCTCAATTGTTGGTGACCTGGTTATCAGCCTGTTTAAGCGCGAAGCTGGGTTGAAAGACAGCGGCGTGCTGTTTCCCGGTCACGGTGGCGTGTTGGACCGAATAGACAGCATCAGTGCGGGCGCGCCACTGTTCGTTGCCGGTATCGTGATGGGGCATGGCGTATGGTGATCACCGTTCAGCCTTTGTTCAGTCAACGCGGCCCAAGCTGCAAGGCGGGCATGCGTTTTTGCCCTGTGCCGGGTCGGGAACGAAGTGGCATGAACGCGGTCTGTATCCGGAGCGGCGCAGCGAATAGGCATGGAGGGTGGCAATGACAATTATCAACTATGCTCTGGCGCTGATCTTAACGATCAGCTTGCTGGTTGCCATACACGAATTGGGTCACTACCTGGTCGCACGACTTTGCGGGATAAAGGTGTTGCGCTTTTCTGTCGGTTTCGGCAAGCCGATCTGGATGCGTCGCGCCGGCAAGGACCAAACCGAATACTGCATCAGCGCGTTGCCGCTGGGTGGCTATGTCAAGATGCTCGATGAGCGCGAAGGCGAGGTTGCCGAAGCGGATCGTGCACGCAGTTTCAATGCGCAGCCTGTGTGGCAACGCATCGCCGTTCTATTGGCCGGGCCTGCATTCAACTTCGCCTTTGCGGTGCTTGCCTACTGGATCATTTTTGTTGCGGGCATGGATGTTACCCGACCGGTGGTTGGCGAGGTCAGTGATGATTCGCCTGCGGCGCGTGCCGGGCTGAAATATGGCGACGTGATCGCGGCGGTGGGTGGTCGTTCGATAGAGAGCTGGCAAGGTGGTCTGCAGATTCTTGTTGACGAATTGGTTGACGATGCGCGCATTCCGCTGACCGTTGAACGTGAAGGTCGTGCGCCTTTCGACGTGGTCATTGAAACCAGTCGCGATACGGCAAGGCTTGCCGAGCCGGGTAAGTTATTTGAGGGGCTTGGTTTTCGGCCGTGGGCGCCGCGCGCGGTTGTCGGTGAGGTCGTAGCCGGCTCAGCTGCGGATCTGGCTGGTATACGCCCCGGCGATCGGATCACATCGATTGATGCGGTTCCGGTGGCTACATGGAACGACATTGTTGCCAATATTCGCGAGCGCGATGTGGAGCCGATGCTGATGCAGATCCGGCGCGACACGGGCGACACGTTTATCGACGTTACGCCACGCCTGGTTGATGATAATGGCGAGCAAGTGGCGCAGGTCGGTATCATCAATACCGATCAGCTTCCCGACAACCTTTACACCAAGAAGCGCTACGGTCTTGTCGCTGCGCTGCCGGCGGCGGTCGTCAAGACCGGTGACCTGATCGGGTTTACGCTGGAGATGTTCGGGCGCATGGTGACGGGTTCGGTGTCGACAAAGAACATCAGCGGCCCGATCAATATCGCGGAATATGCAGGCTTTACGCTGAGCCGTGGCGCGATCGATTTTCTCGACTTTCTGGCACTGGTCAGCGTCAGTCTTGGCGTGCTGAATCTGCTGCCGATCCCGATGCTGGATGGCGGGCAGATCATCTATCAGTCCGTCGAAGGTCTGACCGGCAAACCGCTGAACGAAAGATGGCAAATGGCCGGACAGCAGATCGGGATATTCTTGCTGTTGGGGGTGATGAGCCTCGCGTTTTATAATGACATTGCGCGCATCGTCGAGCGCTTTCTAAGCTGACCAGGCTCAGGCTAAAGAACATATATGAACTCATTCTCTGTTACTGACCAATGCTCCGTACGGCTAATGCGCGTTCGTGGTTTTTCCGCCGTGCGCCGTTTAAGTGCCATGCTGGTCATGTTGGTACTTGCCGGATCTGCAGTTGCCGAATCATTCGAAGTCCGCAACATGCGGGTAGAGGGATTGCAGCGTATTGCAGAGGGTACGGTGTTCAACTACCTGCCAATCAATATTGGTGACGTTGTCGATGAGGTGCGCGTTCGCGAAGCCTTGCGCGCGCTGTATCGCGAAGGCCTGTTCGACGATGTTGAGTTGCGTCGTGACGGCAGCACGCTGGTCATTGTTGTCAAAGAACGTCCGTCGATCGAGTCGTTCGACATTGAGGGCAACAAAGACATCAAGACCGAAGACCTGCGTGATTCCCTGCGCGGTGTTGGCCTGGCGCGTGGCAAGACGTTTGACCGGTCTGTTCTCGATGAGGTCACCCAATTCCTGATCGAGCAGTACTACAGTCGCGGCAAGTACGGTGTGTCTGTCGATACACGTGTGGAGGATCGCCCGAACAATGCTGTTGCCATCTTCATTGAAGTGAAGGAAGGCGAGCGAGCCAAGATCCGCCAGATAAACGTCGTTGGTAATGATGTGTTCCCGGACGATGAGCTGGTCTCGCAGTTCGAGCTGAAGATGCCTAACTGGCTGTCGTGGATCCGACAGGACGACCGCTATTCGAAAGAGGCACTGACCGGCGACCTCGAGACGCTGAGTTCGTATTATCTCGATCGTGGCTATGCCGACTTCCGCGTAACGTCGACGCAGGTCGCGATCTCGCCCGACCGCAAAGACGTTTTTATTACGGTGAACGTGTCTGAGGGGGATGTGTATACGTTTTCCGACGTCAAGATCGCCGGCAAGATGGTTGTACCGGAAGAAAATTTGTTGCCGCTGGTGCTTGCCAAGCCCGGCGAGATTTTTAATCAACGCCTGCTCACGCAGACAACCGAGCTGATGGCGCTGCGTCTTGGCGCAGATGGCTATGCAGAAGCCAATATTGATTTTATGCCGGAACTTGATCGCGACAAAAAGACTGTCGACGTGACGGTTTTCATTGAGCCGAACAACCGTATGTATGTGCGGAATATTAATTTCGACGGCATCGATCAGGTATCGGATGAGGTGCTGAGACGCGAGATCCGACAGATGGAAGGCGCTTACCTGTCTAACCAGCTGCTGGATCGTTCGAAAATTCGTTTGCAACGACTGCCTTATCTTGAATCGGTCGATTACAAGACGGTACCAGTACCCGGCAGTCCCGATCAGGTCGATGTGAACTTCGACCTGGAATACGGATTACCCGGGCAGTTCGGTGGCGGTCTTGGCTATTCGGAAACGCAAAAGCTGCTGCTTAACGGCAACTTCACGCACACAAACTTTATGGGTACGGGCAACCGTATCAGTGCCGAGATTAACTCCAGCCGGTTCCAGAACGTCTACAGCCTGTCACATACTGATCCGTACATCACGATGGACGGTATACGCCGCACGGCATCGTTGTCGTTTCGCAGTTTTAAACAGTTCAACGAGTCTTCATCCGACCTATCCACCGAGACGTTGACGGCAGCGCTCGAGTACAGCTATCCGATCTCGGAATTTCAGAGCATCAGTCTCGGCGGTGCGTATCAGCGTTCGCGTTTGGTGGCGACCGAAGGTCTAAGTACGCAGCAGGCGATCGACTGGATTGTTGCGAACGGTAATGCGCAAGTCACCGAGGGCGTCGACGGCGGATTCTTCGGAGGCTCGCTAACCGTCTACACCAGTGAGTTCGATGCGTATGAGCTGGTGGCAGGTTGGTCTTTCGATAGCCGCAACCGCGCCTTGTTTGCGAGCCGGGGCACACGTCACCGCGTGTCGTTCGCTTACGCCGTGCCGGGCTCGGATATCGAGTATTGGACCGCGCGCTATGACGGGCTTAAATTGATTCCGCTCGGCGGGCAGTGGACGGTTTCGCTGTCTTCAGAGCTCGCGTTCGGCGAAGGGCTCGGCGATACGACCGCGGTACCGCCTTACAAGCTTTTCCGCACGGGCGGGCCAGGTTCGGTGCGTGGTTTCAGCGAATTTGATCTGGGACCGCGTGACAGCTTTGGTCGTCCCTATGGTGGCAACATTCTGGTCAACGCGCAGGCTGAGCTGATCCTGCCGATTCCGGAGCGTTTCCAGGGGCGCGGTCGGGCAGCGTTGTTTTACGATATCGGTAATGTTTTCGCGAACAGCGAACTTCGCTTCACGGACCGTCTCGGCGAAAAGCTGGTCGACTACGGCTTCGACAAGGACAATCTGAAGCAGTCCGTCGGGCTTGCCGTCGAGTGGCTGGCTCCGCTGGGCTTGTTCAGGTTCAGTTACGCGTATCCGTTGAATGATTATGCCGGCAACGATCGCTTTTACGGCGACGAGGTCGAAAGATTTCAGTTTACAATTGGCAATGCTTTTTAGGGGTAATAAATCCATGTTCTACCAACAGAAATACAATCACATCGCGATGCTCGCCTTGGTCGCTATGGGTGTTTTCGGCACCAATGCGGTTAGTGCGCAGGAACTCAAGATCGGTGTCGTGAACATCCAGGCACTGCTGCAGGCCGCACCGCAGACTAAAGCGTCAATGGAGGCCCTGCAGCAGGAGTTCTCTCCGCGCGAGCGCTCCGTGCTTGCGAAGCAGAAAGAGCTTGAAGATCTGTCGGAGAAGGCGCAACGCGACCTGGCTGTGATGGGCGAGGCCGAGCGTCGCACAATGGAGCGTGACCTGCGCGATGGTCAGCGCGAGCTGCAGCGTTTGCAGGAAGAATTCATGGAAGACCGCAATCTGCGTCAGAACGAGGAACTCGGCAAGCTGCAACGTACACTGCTGGCACAGGTAGACTCATATGCGCGTGAGAATGGCTACGACATCGTGTTTGGCGATGGCGTTATTTTTGCCAGCGGGCGCGTGAACATTACCGGCCAGATTCTCGAGCAGCTGAGCGCAGAGTTCGAAAACGGCGGCTAATGAAAGTGCAGCATCAGGGCAGGGCGCGCTCCGCAGGGGTTCGCTAGTGGCTACCAGCGTTGGCAGTCTGGCTGTGCGCTTCGGTTGCGAAGTGCAGGGTGATGCTGGCGCGAGCGTCACCCACGTAGCTACGTTGCAGAATGCCGGCGAAGGCGCGCTGAGCTTTCTGTCGAATCCGCACTATCGGCAATTCCTGGCTGGTAGCGGTGCGACCGCCGTTATTGTCGCGGAGGCGTTTGTCGATGACGTGCCGGGAACGGCTATTATCGCCGAGGATCCGTACCTGACGTATGCGCGGATGGCGGCAGTGTTGTATCCGCCGGCGGCGATTGCGCCCGGCATCGGTCGCGGTGCGACGGTTGCCGATGATGCAACTATCGATGCTGGTGCGCAGATCGGCGCTAACGTCACCATCGGCTCGGGCACGATTGTGTCATCAGGTGTTGTGATCGGTGCCGGAAGCTATGTTGGTGCCGGCTGCCGGATCGGCGAGCATTCGCGCATCGAGCCCAATGTTACGATCATGGACGACGTGCATATCGGCCGGCGTTGCCTGTTGCATGCAGGCGCCGTGGTTGGTACTGACGGTTTCGGCATTGCCCGCGGACCGCAGGGCTGGGAGAAAGTCCCGCAGGTTGGCGGCGTGCGGATCGGCGACGACGTGGAGATCGGTGCCTGCACCAGCATCGACCGCGGCGCGATAGAGCCCACGCAGATCGGCAACGGTGTCAAACTCGACAATCAAATACAGATCGGCCACAACACGGTCATCGGTGAGCACACAGTGATGGCCGGCATGGTCGGCATTGCCGGGTCGACAACGATCGGGCGTAATTGCGTGTTTGGTGGCAACAGCGGCACGACAGGCCACCTGTCGATCGCCGATAACGTTATTATTACCGCGCGTTGCACCGTTACCGCTGACATCAAAGAGGCCGGTACTTTTGGCGGGGTGTTCCCGCACGAAGAGATTCGCCAGCATCAGCGCAATGTCGCGCGATTCAGGCAACTGGACAAGCTGGCACGGCGCGTCGCCACGCTGGCGAAAAGCATCAAGACTTAATCCGGGCACCGATATGACTGATAACAACTTTGCCGATACGTTGGATATTCGCCAGATCATGGCGCTGATTCCGCATCGCTACCCGTTCCTGCTGATCGACAGGGTGACCAGTTGCGTGCCGGGCGAGACGGTCAGCGCATTAAAGAACGTGACGTTCAATGAGCCGTTTTTTCAAGGGCACTTTCCGGGGCGCCCGGTGATGCCGGGCGTCCTGATCATCGAGGCGCTGGCTCAGGCCACGGGCATCCTCGCGTTCGCAACCGCGGGTGAAGGGCCGGGCAAGGATTCGCTGTATTATTTCGTCGGGATTGATAAAGCCCGCTTCAGAAAACCTGTTGAACCAGGCGACCAGCTGCGTCTTGAGGTCCGCCTGCTACGACGCATTCGCAGTGTCTGGCGGTTTAGTGCGGAAGCCTATGTCGGTGACACCAAGGTCGCTTCGGCCGAGCTCATGTGCGCGCCCGGCGAGGCCTAGTCAGATGAGCAGCATTCACCCGACTGCGATTATCGAAGACGGCGCCAAATTAGGCGCAGACGTCAGCGTTGGCCCGTATTCTATTATCGGCGCCGATGTGGAGATCGGCGACGGCACGCGCATTGAGTCGCATGTTGTCGTGCGTGGGCCGACCCGGATCGGTCGTGAGAACCATTTCTTCCCGTTCGCATCGATTGGCGACGCACCGCAAGATAAGAAATATGCGGGCGAGCCGACGCGTCTTGAAATTGGCGATCGCAACACGGTGCGTGAGAGCTGCACGATTAACCGCGGAACAACCCAGGACGAAGGCGTTACGCGCATCGGCAACGACAACTGGATTATGGCCTACGTGCATATTGCCCACGATTGTATGATCGGCGATCACGTAATTCTTGCCAATAACGCGACACTTGCCGGGCACGTCAAAGTCGGTGACTGGGCGATATTCGGCGGCTTCTCGGGTGTGCATCAGTTTTGTCATATCGGTGCGCACAGCTTTATGGGCATGTACGCGGGCATCGGCAAGGACGTGCCGGCTTACGTAATGGTCATGGGCACGCCCGCAGTGCCGCGTGGTATCAACGCGGAGGGCTTGCGACGCCGGGGCTTCACAACCGAACAGGTCCGCCAGATCAAGGATGCCTACAAGATTGTTTATCGCAGCAAGCTCAGGCTTGAGGAAGCCCTTGCGGAGTTGCGCAAGCGCGAGCCGGAGCAGCCCGTGCTGACCCCGATGATCGAATCAATGGCTGCCTCGGAGCGTAGCATTGTGCGCTAGGCACGCAGCTTGCCCATCGTTTATTCGAGTGGTGCTGGCAGCCCTGGCCGTGAACTGATTGTGCGTATCGGGCTCGTGGCAGGCGAAGTGTCGGGCGATCTGCTCGGCGGTGGCCTGATCGAGGCGATCCGCGCGCGCGTGCCAGACGCGACATTTGAAGGCGTCGGCGGCGAGCGTATGCGCGAAGCAGGCATGGACTGCTGGCACGACGCGGATGAGCTGGCGGTTATGGGATTGACCGAGGTGCTCGGTGATCTGAGACGATTGTTGCGTTTGCGGCGTGGCCTGATCGATCGCTGGCAGGCTAACCCGCCCGACGTTCTGGTCGGCATCGACGCGCCCGATTTCAATCTGGGCCTAGAGCTCAAGCTGCGACGCGCGGGTGTGCCAACGGTTCACTATGTCAGCCCGTCAGTGTGGGCGTGGCGGGCGCGGCGGGTGCGCAAGATTGCACGCGCCTGCGATCGTGTTCTGTGTCTGCTGCCTTTCGAGCCGCTTTTCTACGCCCGGCACGGCGTGACCGCAGATTTTGTCGGCCATCCGCTGGCGCGGCGAATACCGATGCAGGTTGATGTTGAGGCGGCCCGGGCGACGCTTAAGATTGCCGATGCAGGGCGGGTGATAGCAATCCTGCCGGGCAGTCGCCGCGGCGAGATCGAGCGCCTGGGGCGGGATTTTGCGTTGGCGGCTAAACGACTGGTCGAGACCGACCCTGCGCTGACCGTGCTTGCACCGCTTGCGAACAAGGCGGGCGCCGATGCGTTTTCTGTCATTGCGCGCGAGTCCGGGCTTGGCGACAACCTGCGCATCAGCATAGGCAATTCGCGGCTGTGTATGCAGGCTGCGGACGCGCTCTTGATGGCGTCCGGCACAGCGACGCTGGAAGGGTTACTGCACGGCAAACCGATGGTTGTCGCCTACCGGGTCGCGAATTCAACCTATCGGATCGTCAAAGCTCTGGGGCTGATCAAGGTGGCGAATGTGTCGTTACCAAATTTGTTAACGGAAGCACCGATGGTGACCGAAGTGTTGCAGCACGCCGTGACGCCTGCGCGCCTCGCCGAAGAGATGCAATTGCTGTTTGACGATGAGGAGCGTTGCGATGCGATGCGCCGTGCGTTCGCTCGCGTCCACGCGATGCTGGATAAGGACGCCGATGCGCTTGCCGCAGAGGCCGTATTGGCAACAGCAAATGGCTGATTCGTTTCAAACCACACTGGATTTCGATTCTGCCCCGTTTGGTGTTCTGGCCGCAGGTGTCGACGAGGCGGGACGCGGCCCGTTGGCGGGGCCGGTGGTCGCCGCCGCTGTGGTGTTCGCGCCCGACGCCGTGCCAGAAGGGATCGATGACTCCAAGAAGCTGACGGCTAAAAGGCGCGAGCAATTGTGTGCCGACATTAAGTTGGCGGCCGTCGCGTGGCATGTGGCGGTTATCGATGCCGCGCAAATCGATACGATCAATATTCTGCAGGCGACCCTGCGCGCGATGCATGACGCGATTGCCGGCATCAGGGTGCCGCTGGCGCAGATTCTGGTCGACGGCAATCGCGCGCCAACGTTTGCGCCGCCGCATGAGCAGGCGCACGTCGAGACGATAATCGGCGGCGATGCCAGTCACGTTGCTATCGGTGCGGCATCGATCATCGCCAAGACCGCGCGCGACGCGATGATGTGCGAGTACGATGAGCGCTGGCCGCAATTTGGCTTCGCGCGCCACAAAGGCTACGGCACGAAGGTGCATCTCGAAGCCCTGCGCGAGCACGGCCCGTGCGCGATACACCGACGCAGTTTCGCGCCTGTACGCAACGCGCTGGCGCGGAGTTCTGCCTGATGGCGGCGTCGGGTGCACAGGTGGTGCCGATGCGACCGGCTAACAGTCAGTCGGTCAATGCCGGATTCGTGCACCTTCATGTGCATACCCAGTATTCGATTATCGACGGGCTGGTGCGCGTGCCGGAGCTCATGCAAGAAGTGCGTGCAAACGGCATGCCTGCGGTGGCACTGAGCGATGCCGGCAACTTGTTCGCGATGGTCAAGTTCTACAAGAAGGCACTTGCGGGAGGCGTCAAGCCGATCGTCGGTGTTGAGTTGTCGCTGTCCGATGACAAAGACCCGGAGATCACGGACTCTATTATTTTGCTGTGCCAGAATCGTGCGGGTTATCGAAACCTGACGCGTCTCGTTACACGGGGCTATCTCGACGGTCAGCGTCATGGGCTGCCGACCATTCAGCGCGACTGGATGACGGCGGAGTCGACCGCGGGGCTGATCTTGCTTTCCGGCGGCTTCGCCGGCGACGTTGCGCGGATTGCGCAGGCACGTGGTCGCGCGGCGGGTGAGCGGCGCGCCAACTACTGGCGCAAGTTGTTCGGTGATCGCTATTACCTGCAAGTGTCACGCACCGGGCGTGAAGGTGAGGAAGCCTGGCTGCGGCGTGCGGTGGCGATCGGCGAGTCGTTGGCGATTCCACTTGTCGCCAGCAACGATGTGCGCTTTCTCAGTGCGGATGACTTTGACGCGCACGAAGCACGCGTGTGCATTCATCAGGGGCGCACGTTGGCGGACCATGGTCGGCCGCGCAACTACAGCCGCGAGCAGTTCCTGCGTTCACCGGCCGAGATGTATGCGTTGTTCAGCGACTTGCCGGGTGCGGTCGAAAACAGCGTGGGGATTGCGGCGCGTTGCAGCCTCGACCTTGAGCTCGGCGAAAGCTACTTGCCGGAGTTTCCGACGCCGGATGGCAGTTCCGCCGAAGACTATCTGCGCAAGCAGGCGGCCGAAGGGTTAGCCGGCAAGATCGCTGCCGGCGCGAAATACGACAGTGAAGAGGAAACCTACGCCGCGCGTCTGCAGCGCGAGCTGGACACGATTTGCCAAATGGGCTTCCCGGGCTATTTTCTGATCGTCGCCGACTTTATTCGCTGGGCGCGTGAGAACGGTGTTCCGGTCGGGCCGGGTCGCGGCTCGGGCGCCGGCTCGCTGGTGGCATTCACACTCGGTATCACCGATATCGATCCGCTTGAACACGATCTTTTGTTCGAGCGCTTCCTGAATCCCGAACGCGTCTCGATGCCTGACTTCGATGTTGATTTCTGCATGGAGGGACGCGACCGTGTGATCGCATATGTTGCCGAGCACTATGGGCGCCAGCGCGTCTCGCAGATTATTACCTACGGCACGATGGCGGCCAAGGCGGTCGTGCGCGATGCCGGGCGTGTTCTAGAGTTTCCCTACGGGTTTGTTGACCGCATCGCAAAGCTCATTCCGTTTGAAGTGGGCATGACGCTGTCGAAGGCGCTCGATGATGAGCCGGAGTTGGCGCGACTCTACGAGGAAGACGAGGATGTCAAAAGCATTCTCGATCTGGCCAAGTCTCTCGAGGGCTGCGTTCGCAATGCCGGCAAACACGCCGGTGGTGTTGTCATCGCGCCGACCGAGCTGACCGACTTTACGCCGCTGTACTGCGAGCAGGGTGGCGGCAATCTGGTCACGCAGTTCGATAAGGACGATGTTGAAGCGGCGGGCCTCGTCAAGTTCGACTTTCTTGGCCTGAGAACGCTGACCATTATCGACCGTGCGGTGACGGCGGTAAATCACTTGCGCGAAAGCGCCGGTGAGCCGGCACTTGATCTGAACGCCTTGCCGATGGACGACGCGCGGACCTTCGGTTTGTTGCAGCGGTGTCAGACCACGGCGGTGTTCCAGCTCGAGTCGCGCGGCATGAAAGACCTGATCAAGCGTCTGCGCCCCGACAGTTTCGGCGATCTTGTCGCGTTGGTGGCGTTGTTTCGCCCAGGTCCGTTGCAGTCGGGCATGGTGGATGATTTTATCGCCCGCAAACACGGCCAGGCCGGTCAGGAAATCGACTATCTGCATCCCGACCTAAAACCCGTTCTGGAACCGACCTATGGCGTGATCCTCTACCAGGAGCAGGTCATGCAGATCGCCCAGGTATTGGCAGGCTACACGCTTGGAGGCGCTGATTTATTGCGTCGCGCGATGGGTAAGAAGAAAGCTTCGGAAATGGCCAAGCAGCGCACCATTTTTGTTGAAGGTTGCGTCGCACGCGATGTTGATCGCGCGCAGGCCGAGTACATCTTCGACCTGATGGAGAAATTTGCCGGTTACGGCTTCAATAAATCCCATTCTGCGGCCTATGCCGTGTTGTCCTATCACACGGCCTGGCTGAAGACGCATTACCCGGCGCAATTCATGGCGGCGGTGATGTCGTCGGATATGGACAGCACAGACAAGCTTGTGGGATTGAAAGATGACTGCCGTGCTCTGCGGCTGACGTTGCAGGCACCGGACGTCAATAGTTCGTTCTGCGAGTTCACCGCAGCCGACGATAGCAATATTCGTTATGGCCTCGGCGCGATCAAGGGCGTCGGTCGCGCTGCGATCGATGCCATCGTGGAGAGTCGCGACGCGCAGGGGCCGTTCACGGACCTCGTGACGTTTTGTCGGCGCGTTGATGCTGAGCGCATTAACAAGCGCATGCTTGAGTCGCTGATCAAGTCCGGCGCGCTTGACGGGCTCGGGGCGAACCGGCGCACGCTGATGGAGCAACTGCCGCAGGCGCTCAAGAGCGCGGAGCAGTCGGCGCGCGCTGCGGCCGCAGGCCAGAGTGATTTATTCGGCATGTCGGCGGCGCAGGATACCGAGGAGGCGCCGGCACTGACGCTGCAATACTTTTCAGAATGGAATCACGGCGATCGCTTGCGCGCCGAGAAAGAGGCGCTGGGGCTTTATCTGAGCGGACACCCGTTCGAGCTTTATCGAGATATCGCCGCACAATTGACCAATGGTTCGCTCGGTGACGTGGCGTCGATCAAACCGCCGCCCGAGGCCGACAGCGGACATGCCTTCGCCAGGCCGCGTCGCAATGCGACCGCCGCAGGTTTGATTTTTGATATCCGCAAGCGCGGCAATCGTACAACGCTGACGCTGGACGACGATAGCGGTCGGCTCGAGGTTCAGCTGTACGCCGAGGTTGCGGATTCGGTGCGCCACCTCTTGGTCAAGGACTCGGTGGTTATTGCCAGCGGCGCGTTGCGCTGGGATTCGTTTATCAATGCGTGGTCATTGTCGGCTAAACACCTGCGCGATATTGACCACGTTATCGAGGAGCGCGCGAGTGGCATGAAGTTGACGGTGTCACGCGGCGACGATGATGCATCGACAACCTTGCTTATTCGCGAGCTGCACAGTGTGCTCGCACCACACCGCGGCGGCAACTGCGAGGTGGTGGTCGACTATCGCGTTGGCGGCAAGGCCGGCCGTCTGGCACTGGGTGAGCAGTGGCGGGTCAAAGTGACACGTAAGCTGCGCGATGACCTTGATGCGTTGCTGGGTGCGGGCAATGTGCGTATAGCCTTCGGCGCGGAGCGCTGATTCGGTGTCACTCGGGTGCCTGACCTGTCCGCCTGTGCTAAATTGACGAAACGACGCGTAACGGACTGATCCATGGACCTTAAATTCCTCGAATTCGAGCAACCCATCGCCGAGCTGGAGGCGAAGATTGAGGGCTTGCGTTACGTCGGCGACGACTCCGGCGTCAATATCGCCGAAGAGATCGGCCGGCTGAAGAAGAAAAGCGCGACGCTGACCAAGCAGATCTTCTCGAATCTCAGCGCGTGGCAGGTTGCACAAGTCGCGCGCCATCCGATGCGTCCGTACACGCTGAATTATCTTGACCATATTTTCGATGACTTCCAGGAATTGCACGGTGACCGGATGTACTCCGATGATCACGCAATTGTCGGTGGGCTGGCACGCATAGAAGGGCTGCCGGTAATGCTGATCGGCCACCAGAAAGGCCGCGACACGAAGGAACGCGTGCTGCGCAATTACGGCATGCCGCGGCCGGAGGGTTATCGCAAGGCGCAGCGGTTGATGTTGATGGCCGAAAAGTTTGGTCTGCCCATAATCACGCTGATCGATACGCCCGGGGCCTATCCGGGCATCGGTGCCGAGGAGCGCGGGCAATCCGAGGCGATCGCACGCAGCCTGTTTATCATGTCGCGATTGAAAACGCCGATCGTGAGCGTTGTGATTGGCGAAGGCGGCTCGGGCGGGGCGCTGGCCATTGGTGTTGCCGACCGGCTGCTGATGCTGGAATACTCAATCTATTCGGTAATCTCGCCTGAGGGTTGTGCGTCGATTCTGTGGAAGAGCGCCGAGAAGGCCGCCGAGGCCGCTGAGGCGATGCGCATTACGGCCAAAGACCTGCAGGGCTTCGGGCTCATAGACGGTGTGCTGAAGGAACCACTCGGCGGCGCGCATCGCGACGAGGAGGCGACCGCGGCGACCCTCAAGAACGCCTTGTTGGCACAGCTTGAGGAACTCGGCTCACTGTCGAAAGACGATCTGCTGAGTCAGCGCGCTGCCAAGATCGCGGCATTCGGCGAGTTTCGCGACGGCTGATGTCGCTCGACGCTTCCGCGGTGCTCGATGACATTGTCCGCACTGCAGCAATCCACACCAAGAGCCGCGTTGTCGTAGCCTTTAGCGGCGGGCTCGATTCATCCGTCTTGTTGCACCTCGTGGCGAGCCAATCGCGACTGGCGGTTCGTGCCATTCATATTGACCATGGCCTGCAAGGTGCCCAACCGGAATGGCTTGCTCATGTGCGTGCATTCTGTGCGGCTCTCGGCGTGACACTCGAGACGACAGCGTTGGCGCTGACGCCGCAGCCTGGTGACAGTATCGAGGCTGTCGCGCGCGACGCACGCTATCGCGCACTGCGAGCGGCATGCGCAGCGGACGAATTACTGTTGCTCGCACAGCATCAGGATGATCAGGCCGAGACACTGTTGCTGCAGCTGTTGCGTGGCGCAGGTCCGGCGGGGCTGGCGGCGATGCCGCGACTCGCACCGTTTGGCGCGACGCAACTCATGCGCCCGTTGCTGGACCTGCCGCGAGATGCACTTGAGGCCTATGCGGCCAACGAAAACGTCGCCTGGTTCGATGACCCAAGCAATGCCGACAACCGGTTTGATCGAAACTATCTGCGCAATAGCATCATGCCGGGCGTTGTCGCGCGCTGGCCGGGCGCCGCCAAAACGCTCGCGCGTGCGGCCGGATTGCAGTCGGCTGCGATGAATATTCTCAATCAGCAAGCGGCTGCCGACGCACGTTACGTAAATCTGCAGGCCGCGCACCTTTGCATCGCGCGCTTGCAGACACTGCCGGTCGAACGCCGGGCGAATCTGCTGCGATTTGCCTTATCGGCACAGCGACTCGAACCACCGCCGTCACGACGCCTGGCGAGTATTCTTGCGATGTGTGCCAACGAAAGCGGGCGAGGCGAGGTGCGCTGGGCGAATGTCAGTGTGCGCCGCTATCGCGACACGCTGTATTTGCTTGCAAGCCTGCCGCCCGAGCCGCACGAAGATACGCAGCTAACGGTCAACGGCGATGGCCGCGTCGAATTACCGGGCGGGCTGGGGCAGCTGAACATCACCGGCAGTTCGGCGCTGGAGCCGCTTGGTATGGTCGTTCGCTTCAGACGTGGCGGTGAGCGCGCGCGCGACGCGGCCGGACACCCGTCACGCTCGTTGGCGCAGTGGTTCCAGGCGCGCGGTATCCCGCCGTGGGAGCGCAGCCGCACGCCAATGTTGTTTGCCGGCGAGGCGTTGGTGGCGATTGGCGAATCGACGCTGGCGGGTGAGTGCCCCGAAGCACAAGGGCTGCGTGTCGAATGGCGCCGCTGATGGCCTGAAGCGCGGCCTTCCGGCGTGCAATTGCGTTGTTTGCTGTCGGTCGTTCTGGTATCTTTTTATTCCGTCTCAACCGCACAATTTTTGTGTCCAAGGGCCGGAGTAAAGGCTTGATCCATCAGCGCTTGTGCCACTCGCAGGCAAACGATGGAACGGATTCGAACCTTTACTCCGGCCCTTGTCGTTTTCGCGTTTCTCTCAACCTGGCGGGCAGCCTATGACCTCATATGTATTCATCACCGGCGGCGTTGTGTCGTCGTTGGGCAAGGGCATTACGTCTGCGTGTCTCGCGGCGATCCTGGAGTCGCGCGGTGTCTCGATCAGCATGATGAAGCTTGATCCCTACATCAACGTCGATCCGGGCACCATGAGCCCGTTCCAGCATGGCGAGGTTTTTGTCACCGATGACGGCTCCGAGACGGATCTGGATCTTGGGCACTACGAGCGCTTCGCGCGCATTACGACGGGGCGTCACAGCAATTTCACGACCGGCAAGATTTACGAATCCGTCATAGCGCGCGAACGGCGCGGCGACTATCTCGGCGCCACGGTGCAGGTGATCCCGCATATCACCGATGAGATGAAGCGCTGTATCCGCCAGGGCGCCGGCGATGCCGATGTGTGTTTCGTTGAGATTGGCGGCACCGTCGGCGATATCGAGTCGCTGCCGTTTCTGGAGGCCATCCGGCAAATGGGCGTTGAGCTCGGTCGCGAGCGCGTGGCCTATGTCCATCTGACACTGGTGCCGTATATCGCAACGTCGTCGGAAATCAAAACCAAGCCGACGCAACACTCCGTCAAAGAGTTACGCTCGATTGGAATTCAGCCGGACATTCTGGTGTGTCGCTCCGAGCAGCCTTTGCCGGATGAGCACCGCCGCAAGATTGCCCTGTTTACCAACGTGCAGGAAAAGGCGGTTATCTCTGCCTATGACGTTGATGACCTGTACAAGATTCCGTCGGTACTGCACGAGCAGGGCTTTGACGAGATTATTTGTCGTCAGCTGCGACTGGATGTGCCAAAAGCGGATCTGTCGGAGTGGCAGGCGGTCGTGGACGCGAAAACGAATCCGGATGCTGAGGTCAATATCGCGCTGGTCGGCAAGTACGTCGATTTTCGTGACTCCTATATTTCACTGGCCGAGGCGTTGTTACATGCCGGCTTGCACACCCGCACCCGCGTCAACATCCACTATGTGGAATCGCAGGATGTCGAACAGAACGGTGTCAATCAGCTGCGTCAGTACGACGCGATCCTGGTGCCGGGCGGTTTCGGCGACCGTGGTATCGAAGGCAAGATTCGCTCGGTGCGCTATGCGCGCGAGAACGGTGTGCCCTATCTCGGCATTTGCCTCGGTATGCAGGTCGCGGTCATCGAATTCGCGCGTCATGTCGCCGGCCTTGACGGCGCCCACAGCACCGAGTTCGATAGCGATGCCCAGCACCCCGTCGTCGGGCTGATCACAGAGTGGCGGACGCTTGAGGGCGTCACCGAGCAACGCAATGAGTCGTCGGATCTCGGCGGAACCATGCGCCTCGGTGCGCAGCAGATCCATCTGCAGCCGTCCACCAAGGCACGCGAGCTATACGGCAGTGATTCGATTCGCGAACGCCACCGTCATCGCTACGAGGTGAACAACCGTTATCGCGATCGTCTCAGCGATGCCGGTATGGTGTTTGCCGGTTTGTCATCCGACGATCTTGTGGAAATGGTCGAGTTGCCGGACCACCCCTGGTTTGTGGCCAGCCAGTTTCACCCGGAATTCACGTCGAATCCGCGCGATGGACATCCGCTGTTCAGCGGCTTCGTTAAGGCCGCGCGGGCGTATGCGAGCGGCAGCGCGCAACAGCAGCACAAGGCCAGCGCATGAAGATCGGTGATATCGAAATCGGACTGGACAAGCCGTTCTTCCTGATCGCCGGCAACTGCGTCGTTGAAACCGAAGCTATCACCATGTCGACGGCCGAGCGGCTAAAAGAGATGACCGGTAAGCTCGGCATCGGGCTTATCTACAAGTCGTCTTTCGATAAGGCAAACCGCAGCTCCGCCGACAGTTTCCGCGGGCCGGGTATGGCGCAGGGTCTGGAGATTCTGGCCAAGGTGCGCGACCAGCTCGAGCTGCCGATTCTGACGGACGTGCATGAAGACACACCGTTCGACGAAGTTGCCGACGTCGTCGATGTCATGCAGACGCCTGCGTTCCTGTGCCGCCAGACCAACTTTATTCTGAACGTCGCGCGCCAGGGCATCGCGGTCAATATCAAGAAGGGCCAGTTTCTTTCGCCATGGGAAATGGACAACGTGGTCGACAAGGCGCGCTCGACCGGCAATAACAACATCATGGTATGCGAACGCGGATTCAGCTTCGGCTACAACAACCTGATCTCCGATATGCGCTCACTGGCCGTCATGCGCCGCACCGGCGCGCCGGTCGTCTTTGACGCCACACACTCGGTTCAATTGCCGGGCGGCAAAGGTACGGTATCCGGCGGTCAACGCGAGTTCGTGCCGGTGCTCGCGCGCGCGGCGATTGGCGTTGGCGTATCAGGCGTGTTCATGGAGACGCATCCCGACCCTGACACCGCGCTGTCGGACGGGCCGAACGCCTGGCCGCTCGATGAGATGGAAAGTCTGCTGCGCACGCTAAAACAGATTGATGACACGGTTAAGGCGCAGCCTTTCGCCGAACAAGGCTATGGCCTGGGACAACCCGAGTAATAACATGCAACAGACAACAATCAAACTCGTGGTCGCCCGCGAAATTCTCGACTCCCGCGGCAACCCGACCGTTGAGGCGGAGGTGTGGTTGGCGGATGGCAGTCACGGCCGCGCCGGCGTGCCGTCAGGCGCGTCGACCGGGTCGCGCGAAGCGGTCGAGCTGCGTGATGGCGACAGCAAGCGCTACCTTGGCAAAGGCGTGCGCAAGGCCGTCGCCAATGTGAATGGTGAGATTCGCGAGGCGTTGGTTGGCAAGAACGGCGAGGACCAGGTCGCCATCGACACGCTGCTGTGCGAGCTCGACGGCACCGAAAATAAATCACGACTGGGTGCGAACGCATTGTTGGCCGTCTCACTCGCGCTGGCCAAAGCGATGGCGAGCCACCGCAAGATCCCGCTGTTTGCCACGTTAGGCGACAGCAACAATATGCCGGTGCCGATGATGAATATCATCAACGGTGGCGCGCATGCCGATAACAGTGTCGACATCCAGGAGTTCATGATTCTGCCGGTCGGCGCACCGACCTTCAGCGAAGCGTTGCGCTGTGGCACCGAGATTTTTCATGCATTGAAAAAAGTACTGTCGGCGCGCGGACTCAACACCGCTGTGGGTGATGAGGGCGGCTTCGCGCCCGATTTACCGTCAAACCGCAGCGCGCTTGAGACTATCATGGAGGCGATTGAGAAGGCCGGCTACACCGCCGGCAAGGACGTCATGCTGGGTCTGGATGTGGCGAGCTCCGAGTTTTACAAGGACGGTGTTTACGCGCTTGAGTCAGAGGGGCGCGAATTCGATGCGGCGGGCTTCACCGATTATCTCGCCTCGTTGTGTGATGCATTCCCGATCATCAGCGTCGAGGATGGAATGGACGAATCCGATTGGGAAGGCTGGCGTCTGCTGACAGAACGCCTGGGTAAGCGTGTGCAGCTGGTTGGAGACGATCTGTTTGTGACCAATACGCGCATTCTCAAGCGTGGCATCGACGAGGGTATCGCTAATTCGATCCTGATCAAGCCGAACCAGATCGGCACTTTGACCGAGACACTGGCCGCCATCGACATGGCGATCGATGCCGGCTACACGGCCGTCGTGTCGCATCGCTCCGGCGAAACGTCGGATGCGACCATTGCCGATATCGCCGTCGGAACGCGTGCAACGCAGATCAAGACGGGTTCTTTGTCGCGTTCCGATCGTATTTCAAAGTACAATCAGCTCTTACGCATAGAAGAGTTGCTGGGCGACAAGGCAACCTACAATGCCGGCAGTGCATTCCCGAAAGGGATTCGGGTCGGCGGGGACTAAGAGGCAGACGATGGCATCACAACCGACGCCGGTTTCCGAGCACCGCACCATTGCCATGACGGCATTCGTGGTGTTTTCGGCGTTGTTCTGCCTGACGCTTGCGCAATTGCTGCTTACCCCGGATGGCGTGCGCAAGAGCCGCCAGCTGCAACAGGCGGTCGTCGAAACGCGCCTGGATATTGCCGGACTCGAGCGACGTAACGCGGCTTTGGCGGCCGAGGTCAATAACCTCAAGCATGGCCTGGAGGCGGCCGAGGAGCGCGCTCGCGCGGATCTCGGCATGATCGGCAACAACGAGTCGTTCTACCAGATTATCGACAGCGCGACCGCGTCCGCACCCTAGCGGTCGCCGCGTAACTCCCGGTCGCCAATGGACGCCAACTTCTGGCCGCAACCGGCCGCTCTACCACCGGTTATACCCACAGCCCGCATACGCGCGGACAACGCTGACTTTCGGGTTGAGGAAATCGCCTCATGGACGCCTGATGGTGAGGGCGAACATGATGTGTTGTGGGTCGGGAAGACAGGCGCCAACACCCGTTGGGTTGCCGACGAGCTCGCCCGTTTTGCCGGCTGTCGCGAACGCGATGTCAGCTATGCAGGCCTGAAAGATCGTCATGCAATCACGCGACAGTGGTTCAGCGTGCACCGGCCGGGCCGCGAAATTGACTGGTCCGGATTCGAGCACGACGATATCCGAATTCTCGAACAGCATGCTCATCGGCGTAAGATTCGTATCGGTACGCTGGCCGGTAATCGCTTCGTCATCGTTCTGAGAGATGCACCTTGCGATGCGTCGGTTCTGCAAGCGCACATCGAGCAGATACGCTCACGCGGCTTTCCGAATTATTTTGGTGCGCAACGGTTTGGCCGTGATGGCAACAACCTGCGTCTTGCGGCAGCGTTGGCATCCGGCAGGCGCCTGAAGCGAAATCAGCGCGGTTTCGCGATATCGGCGGCGCGTGCCGGAATATTTAATCGCGTATTGGCACAACGCGTCGCGCGCGGCGACTGGTGGCAGCCGGTTGCGGGCGATGCCGTGATGCTCGCGAATAGCCACTCGTTCTTCGCCGTCGCAGATGTCTCGGAAGCCGCCGAACTTGCGCCAAGGGCGCAGGCGCTTGATCTGCACCCGAGCGGCCCGCTGTGGGGCAGGGGCGAGCTGGCAACGTCGGGTGACATCGCGGCAATGGAGCGCGCGGTCGCTGAATCGCTGCCTGAGCTGGCCGCTGCTGCGGATGTCGGCGGTGCTGATCAGCAGCGCAGGGCGCTGCGTTGCGTCGTGCCCGCGCTGAGCGCAGCCGTCGAGGATGATCGGGTTACGCTATCGTTCGAGCTGCCGGCTGGCAGTTTCGCGACGGCACTATTGAACGAGCTTGTCGGTGATCTGACCGATAGCTCAATGGCGCAATAGCACATACACGGCGCCACTGCCGCCATCGACCTGGCGTGCCGACACGAACGCGGCCACCACATCGAGTCTGCGCAACCAACTATCCACGCTGCCTTTGAGTCTTGGGCCACGATGACCGGAGCCGAGCCCTTTACCGTGAATGATGCGCACGCAACGCCAGTGAAAATGCTCACAGTCGGTGAGGAATTCGCGCAGCACGACGCGCGCCTCGCGTACCGTGTAGCCATGCAGGTCCAGCTCGGCTTCCACGCGGAATCCGCCGCGCGCGAGTTTGCGCACAATGCGCTCGCCGACTTCGGGTCGCCGGTAGCGCAGACCGTCTCCGTTGCGCCATTCCATGCTCTCTATGTCGGCGTCTAGACTCTCGGCGAGCACGGATAGTTCATCCAGACGGCGCATTCTTGCGGCGGCGGACGGCGGCTTGCGCGGTGCTTCGGCGCGGTCATGCGTCAGCGGTCTCGCGTCTTTTATGGCCTGCTTGAACAACGCCATATCGTCGTCGCTGCTGTGATCATCGGTCATTGGGGCTCGCTTTAACGCGGTGATGCGCGATGGCTGAGTGCTTGTCCCGAGAATACCGCCATCGCAACATCGGCGAAAGCGTCAGATGGTGACGCGCGGCTACAGCTCAAACCCAACATTGCGTATCATTAGGGGATCAAAGGTGCCTGCCTTGCCGCCCGGAGCGCGCGTGAAAATTCTCATCAGTAATGACGACGGCTATCTTGCGCAGGGGCTGAACGTACTGCGTGTGCGCTTGGCCGAATTCGGTCATATCGAGGTGGTCGCGCCGGATCGCAATCAAAGCGGTGCGAGTAGTTCGTTGACCCTGCATTCACCGCTTCGGGTCGCTGAGCCTTCTCCCGGTATACACAGTGTGAATGGCACGCCGTCAGACTGTGTGCACCTCGCACTGGCGGGATTGCTCGACGAGGACCCTGATATTGTCGTGTCGGGTATCAATCATGGCGCAAACCTCGGCGATGATGTGATTTACTCCGGTACCGTTGCGGCGGCGATAGAGGGGCGTCATCTTGGCTTGCCTGCGATCGCAGTGTCTTTGGCCGGGGAGCGGATGGTGCATTTTGCTACTGCCGCTGAGGTCTGTGCGCGCTTGCTGCGCGGTATCGCTGAGGCGCCGCTGCCGTCCGACATCATGTTGAACGTTAATGTGCCGGATGTGGCGATCGATCAGCTGCGCGGTATTCGTGCAACGCGACTCGGATTTCGCCATCGCGCTGAACCACTGGTTCGTCAACATGACCCGCGCGGCCGGCCGATCTACTGGATAGGGCCGGCGGGGCCCGGCGAGGACGCCGGCGCCGGGACGGATTTCCACGCGGTCGAATCGGGGTTTGCGTCGGTGACGCCGTTGCAGATCGACCTGACCCGCCACCAGCAGGTGAAACCGCTACAGGACTGGTTGGGTTCCTTGGCATGAATACCCACGAAGGCATCGGTATGACCTCCGCGCGCACGCGCGAACGGCTCGTGCGTCGGTTGCAGGAGCAGGGCATTCGCTCGCCATCCGTGCTGGCGCGCATTCGCGATGTGCCGCGCCACATCTTTGTCGACGAAGCACTCGCCAGCCGTGCTTACGAGGATACCGCGTTGCCGATCGGACTCGGTCAGACGATCAGCCAGCCTTATATCGTTGCGCGTATGACCGAGGCGCTGCTCGAGGATGGCGGCATGGATAAGGTGTTGGAGGTCGGCACCGGGTGCGGTTACCAGACGGCGGTGCTGTCGCCGCTGGTCAAGCAGATCTACACTATCGAGTATCTCGCGCCGCTGCTGCGCAAGACCCGCCAGCGCCTGGCCAGCCTCAATCTCTATAACATTCGCTATCGTCAGGGCGATGGTTGGCTGGGCTGGCCGAAATACGCAGACTACGACGGCATTATTGTCGCGGCGGCGCCGGAGTTGATTCCGACCGCATTGCTACAGCAGCTCGCCCCCGGCGGGCGCATGATCCTGCCGCTGGGGCCCGCGCGAAACCAGCGACTGATGCGCATCACGCGCACAGAAAATCAATATGAGCAGGCGGATCTCGGTGCGGTAAGCTTCGTGCCCCTGGTCAAGAGCTGAGCGCGACATGAAACTTTTTACGCCGATTTATGATTGGGTGCTGGCAAAGTCAAAGCACCGTCTGGCTGTCGTCTGGCTCGGGCTGCTCAGTTTTTCAGAGTCTTCATTTTTCCCGATCCCGCCCGACGTCATGCTCGCACCAATGGCGTTGGCGAACCGCAGCCGGGCTTTTTTCTATGCCGCGCTGACTACGGTAACGTCCGTGCTTGGCGGTGTGCTTGGTTACCTGATCGGGTGGTTGCTTATCAGTTCCATCGAGCCATGGCTGTTGGACAGTGGCTACGCGCAGGCCTACCTGCATGCGCGCCAGCTGTTTGTCGACTATGGTGTCTGGGTCGTGTTTATCGCGGGGTTTTCGCCGATCCCTTATAAGGTGTTTACGATCGGTGCAGGTGCCGCGGGGATGAATTTTCCGGGCTTTGTGATTGCTTCGCTCATCGGCCGGGGCGCGCGCTTTTTTCTTGTTGCCGGCCTGATCTACGCCGGCGGCCCGAGTGCCGCTGCGCAGATCCGCCGTTTCGTTGACTTGATTGGCTGGATCGTCGTTGCAGCGGTTGTCGCTTTGCTGGCATGGCTCGCCGTAACCTGATCGTGCTGTTATCGGTGTTGCTGCTGTCGGCGTGCGGCGGTGGCGCGCTCACGTGGGAAAAGCAACGCGACGCGGTGCGCGTGCCGGCCAACGAACGCTACACCGTGCGCGGTGGCGATACCGTGTACAGCATCGCATTTCGATTCGGCCTCGACCAGCGCGAGCTGACGCGGTGGAATGGTCTGTCGGATGCGACGCTGATCTATCCCGGTCAGGTCTTACGCCTTACCCGACCGCCCGGCGGCGCTCCGGCGACAAGCGGTGGCACAAGAAGAGTGGCCAAGGTTGATAGCCCGCCGGTCATCGCGGTAGCGGGCTGGCAGTGGCCAACCCAGGGGCGAATGGTTTCGAGCTTTGATGTCAGCGGTCAGGTTGCGCGCACCGGAATTCTGATCAGCGGCCAGCGTGGCCAGCCGGTCATCGCGGCCGCGGCGGGCAGCGTCGTCTACTCCGGAAGTGGGCTGAAGGGCTACGGCAAGCTGATCATCATTCAGCACAATGCGACCTACCTGAGCGCCTACGGACACAACGCGGCGCTGCTGGTTGCCGAAGGCGACAAGGTCGCGGCAGGACAGAAGATTGCCACGATGGGCGAAACCGCGGCGCAGCGCCCGCGACTGCATTTTGAGATTCGCCGCAATGGCGACCCGATCGATCCGCTGGGTTTGTTGCCGCGCTAACCCGCGCTGCCGCGCACCAGCGCCAGCACGACGTCGCGTTGCTCCGAAAGCATCACGTTAAAAGTGCGGATGGCAGCGCCGTCATTCATCACTTCGATGCCGACACCGGCGCGCATCACGTTGCGCATGACGGACGCCTGCGGAAAAGCGACGGCTTCACCGACACCGAGCACGATGACCTCAGGGTTCAATGCCAGCAGCGGTGCCAGTGCGTCGTCGTCGATATCATCGACATGCGAGCATTGCCAATCCAGCATCAGCTGTTGGGCGTTTAGCGCGAGGCTGCCGCTGCGTGGCTCGTTCATGATCCAGACCGTGTCGGCGGTGTAGCGAACTATCGCGTGGTTAGGCTGACTTTCTTTGGAAAATTGCATAGGCTTTCGTTAAGGGTGTGCGCGTTTGTGATCGGTGCGGCCCGTTATGCGCACCCGGCTCCTGATTCTGCTGGCGGGCGAGCCGATGTTTCAAACCGGATTATGCCATGAAGCTGCCCGAACAGCTGCCGGCCGGCGCATGCTGGCTGATACTGCCGAACGAGGCAACGATGCGCGATGCATGGTTGCCCGATAGTACGCAATGGCGGCTTACAGGTCGCGCCGGGGCATCGTTTGCGCTGCAAAACTTCGACGCGCCCGAACAGGCATCGGCGGCGGTACGCTTGCTGGGTGAAGCAATGTCGCCTTTGGCAGATGCTGAGTGGTGTGCGGCTATCGACCCGGTGACCCTTGCCGCCGATATGCGTGACGTCAGAATTCAGGTGTGGCCGCAGCACAGCATTGATGCGGACAGCGCGGGGCAACTGATCGATGGGCTCTCAGAGCTGTTGCGCGAAGATGATGACGCGCGCTTACGACGACTGCGCATCATTCAGGCAACGCCGTCACGCTGGTATCTGGTCGGGCGCGCAGAGGACGCCATCGAGTTTTCGGTCGCACCCGCAGCACGACTGCTCGGCGAGCCACTGCGCCATCACAAGCCGGAGGGTCCGGACGGGCGCCTGGTGCAGCGCCTCAGCACCGAGATCCAGATGCACCTGCATCAACACCCGGTGAATGCGACCCGCGAGGCGGCCGGTTTGCCGGCGGTAAACGCTGTTTGGCTATGGGGTGGCGGTGTATTGCCGTCGCAAGAGGCGGGCGTTCTACCACCGCTGATCAGTAGCGATCCCTTTTGGCGGGGTTGTTGGCGTCTGATCGCAAACACCAGCGCAATCGCGACGCCGGCGGTTGATGAACCGGTGCCGCACGGCAGCGTCGTTGCTGCGGGCAATCGCGATGCCGCATGGCTGGTGCCGGCGGTGTTTGCCTCGCCGGCGATCTCGACGGTGTATGTTGCCGCTCGGGACGGCATGGATATTTATCAGCGTCGTGGCGGGCTAGGTCGCCTGATGGCGAGGTTCGGGAAACAACAATGACATTACAGGCGAGCAAAGTGCGCGAATTGCGTGAACGCGAGGTACCGGAGTATTCGCTGACCGGCCTCGACCCGATCATGGCAAGAATTCTCGCAACGCGAGGTGTGCGTGATGCGCACGAGATCGACCACAGTCTGGCCAAGCTCGCGCCGATCAGCCTGCTCGGCAATATCGAAGCGGCCGTCGACCTGCTGTTGGCCTGCCGCGAACAGCGGATTGTTATCGTCGGCGACTTTGATGCGGATGGCGCGACCAGTACGGCACTGATGATGCGCTGCCTGTCGCAGTTGGGCTTCGATGCGGTCGACTCGCTGGTGCCAAACCGGTTTGATTTCGGCTACGGGCTCAGCCCTGAGATCGTCGATGTTGCAGCGCGCTCGGAGCCGGCCCTGATTGTCACCGTGGATAACGGCATTTCCAGCGTTGCCGGCACCGCGCGTGCGCGCGAGCTCGGCATCCGTGTATTGATCACCGACCATCACTTGCCGCCGCCAGAACTCCCCGCCGCGGATGTGATAATCAACCCGAACCTGCCGGGCGATGCCTACCCAAGCAAGAACCTGGCCGGCGTCGGCGTTGCATTTTGTCTGATGGCGGCGCTCGCACGACGCATCGCCGGGGGGGATCCGGCGATCGCGCGTTTGCCGGCACAGTTTCTCGATCTGGTGGCGCTGGGGACGGTCGCCGATGTGGTGGCGCTGGACCAGAACAATCGCGTGTTGGTCGAAGCAGGCTTGCAGCGCATCCGGGCGCGCAAGTCAGTGCCGGGTATTGCCGCGTTGTTGGAGATTGCCGGTCGCGACCCGGCGCGCATAGTCGCCACCGACCTCGGTTTCGCCGTTGGCCCCAGATTGAATGCAGCGGGGCGCCTCGATGACATGTCGGTCGGCATTCGCTGTCTGGTAACAGATTCACCCACCGAGGCCGCGGAACTGGCGGCGACACTGGATGGCATCAACCGTCAGCGCCGCGACGTCGAGTCGACCATGCAGGAGGATGCGCTCGCGGATCTGGACAGCATTACGCGCGCCACGACCTTACCGGACTGCATTTGTCTGTACCGCGAAAGCTGGCACCAGGGCGTGGTCGGGTTGGTCGCATCGCGCATCAAGGAGCAGGTTCATCGGCCGGTGTTCGCGTTCGCCAGCGAGTCCAACGGCAAACTGAAAGGCTCCGGGCGCTCGATCAGCGGCATCCATATCCGCGATTTGCTCGCCCATGTCGACGCAACCACTAGCGGTTTGATCGACAAGTTCGGCGGTCACGCGATGGCGGCCGGGCTGAGTCTTGATAAGGATCGCCTGGAAGAGTTTGAGCGCGCGGTGCAAGCGGCTATCCCGCAGTTGTTCCCCGGCGCCGAGTTCTCGCCGTCGCTGCTGACTGACGGCAACCTGCCCGCGGCCTATTTGTCGTTATCTTTTGCCGAGAAACTGCGCACTATCGTGCCGTGGGGCCAGCGCTTCCCGGAACCGGTTTTCCACGGCCAGTTCAACACCGTGGAGGCGCGCGTTGTCGGCGAGTCGCATCTGAAGCTCAAGGTCAGTAACGGCGCTGCGCCGATTGATGCGATTGCCTTCAATCAGGTTTCTGATCCGTTGCCGACGCCCGGTGAGCGGCTTGAGCTGGCGTATCGGCTGGACGTCAATGAGTGGCGATCGCGGCGCAGCGTGCAGCTGATGGTCGTGCAGTGGCGCAGCCTGGACGCGCCGCAACGTGATACCATGCGCGCCGACTGAAAACCCAAGCCGTCAGGGCCACCATGGAAACGAACCAGATAAGCCAGCAGATCCAGGACCTCAGCGAACGCACCGAGTCGCTCAGGGGGTATCTTTGACTATGTCGGTCGCAAAGAACGGCTCGACGAAGTACTGCGTGAGCTCGAAGACCCGGAGGTCTGGAACGATCCCGATCGCGCTCAGGCGCTAGGTCAGGAACGCGCGACGCTGGAAAATATCGTCAGCGGGCTCGACAGCATCACGCAACGACTTGCCGACAGCGGCGAGCTGCTCGAGATGGCGATCGGCGAATCGGACAGCGATACGGTGAGTGAAATCGAAGCGGACGTCGGTCGTATCGAACGCGAGGTCGCCGGTTTTGAGTTTCAGCGCATGTTTGACGGCGAGCAGGACGCCAGTCCCGCATTTGTTGATATCCAGTCAGGAGCCGGTGGCACAGAGGCGCAGGACTGGGCAGACATGCTGCTGCGCATGTACCTGCGCTGGGCCGAGCAGCACGACTTCAAGGCGGAGCTGGTTGAGGTTTCGGACGGCGAGGTTGCGGGCATCAAGAGCGCGACGATCCGGGTCGAAGGCGATCACGCCTATGGCTGGTTACGCACCGAGACTGGTGTACACCGTCTGGTCAGGAAATCCCCATTCGACTCGGGCAATCGCCGGCACACGTCGTTCGCGTCGGTTTTCGTGTCGCCTGAGATCGATGACAGCATCGAGGTCGATATTGATCCCTCGGACCTGCGCATCGATGTCTATCGGGCCAGCGGTGCGGGTGGTCAGCACGTTAACCGGACCGAATCCGCGGTGCGCATCACGCACACCCCGACCAACACGGTTGTGCAATGCCAGAATGACCGCTCGCAGCACAAGAACAAAGCGACGGCGATGAAGCAGCTGAAATCCAAGTTGTTTGAGTTGGAAATGCAAAAACGCCGCGGTGCGGCGCAGGAGCTGGAAGACAGCAAGGCTGATGTCGGCTGGGGCAGTCAGATCCGCTCCTACGTACTTGACCAGTCGCGGATCAAGGATCTGCGCACTAATGTTGAAACCGGAAATACCCAGGCGGTGCTGGATGGCGGGCTCGACCCGTTTATCGAGGCCAGCCTGAAACAGGGGCTCTAGCATGACCGATGCTAACAATAATGACGAAAACAAGCTGATCGCCGAACGTCGCCGCAAGCTGGATGCGATGCGCGACAAAGGCAATGCCTACCCGAACGATTTCCGGCGTGATTCGCTCGCGGCGCATCTGCATGCGCGCTACGACAAACACGATGGCGACAGCCTTAAGGAAACACCCGTCAAGGTCAGTATCGCCGGTCGCATGCTCACCAAGCGGGTGATGGGCAAGGCCAGTTTCGCCAAGCTCGTTGATCGCAGCGGCGAGATGCAGATCTATGCGCAACGTGATGCACTGCCCGAAGGCGTTTATGCGGACTTCAAGACCTGGGACATCGGCGATATTGTTGCCGCGACCGGGACGTTGTTTCGCACCCGCACCGGTGAGCTGACCGTCGACGTAACCGAGCTGCGTCTGCTGACAAAGTCGCTCAGACCGCTGCCGGAAAAATGGCATGGCCTCAGCGATCAGGAAACGCGCTACCGCCAACGCTATGTCGACCTGATCATCAATAGCGAAAGTCGCGATGTCTTCCTCGCGCGTGCACGCACGGTTGGATTCATTCGTGCGTTTCTTGAGTCGCGCGACTTCATGGAGGTGGAAACACCCATGATGCAAACGACGCCGGGCGGTGCTATTGCACGGCCGTTTGTGACGCACCACAACGCGCTGGATATGGACTTGTTCCTGCGAATCGCGCCAGAGCTGAATCTGAAGCGCCTCGTCGTCGGCGGCTTTGAGCGGGTCTACGAGATCAACCGCAATTTCCGCAACGAGGGGCTGTCGACACAACACAACCCCGAGTTCACGATGCTGGAGCTCTATCAGGCGTATGCCGATTACGAGGACCTGATTGAGCTGCTCGAGGGGATGGTGCGGGGATTGGCCGAGGCGATTCGTGGCACGACGACCCTGACCTGGCAAGGTCACGAATACGACCTGAGTCAGCCGTTCCGGCGCATTACTATCGCCGATTCAATTATCGCTGCGGTGCCGGCGCTTGACGCCGATCGCCTGCGCGATGTCGCGCATCTGCGCGAGGTGGCGGGCCAACTCGGCGTCAAGGTCGAGGACAACTACGGCGCCGGCAAATTGCAGATCGAGATTTTCGAAAAGACGGTCGAGCCGACATTGATGGCACCGACGTTCATGCTGCAATACCCGGCGGAAGTGTCGCCGCTATCGCGCGCCAACAATGATGACCCGTTTGTCACTGACCGGTTCGAGTTTTTCGTCGGTGGCCGCGAGATCGCCAACGGTTTCTCCGAGCTGAACGACTCGGAAGAACAGGCCGCGCGCTTTCGTGCACAAGTGGACAACCGTGGCGCCGGGGACGATGAGGCGATGCATTACGACGCGGACTACATCCGCGCGCTGGAATACGGCTTGCCACCGACGGCAGGCCTGGGTGTCGGCATCGATCGTTTGGTGATGTTGCTAACGGATCAGCCGTCAATTCGTGATGTGCTGCTGTTCCCGCACATGCGACCCGAGGCCGGTAGCGACTGAATCAGACTTCGCGACTGAGGGCGCGTCCGTCCTCCAGTGTAAGTGCCGCGCCGGCCGCGTCGTTGCTGAGTACCGCGAGTCCGAGGTCGCCCGCTGAAACCGCGATGCGACCCACGGCCCTGTCATTGCCAATGACGCTGGCGCCATCTTCAAGTGCGCTACCGTCGCCGCTGCGCAGCAGCCATGCACGCCGTTTTACCGCGCCCAGATGTTCGGTGCGTGCGACCACTTCCTGGCCCGTATAGCAGCCCTTGCTGAAGCTGATCGCGGAGAGCCTGTCGAGATTCAGCATGTGCGGTGTAAAGCTGCCGCTGCTGGCGGGCCCGATGTCGGCGATGCCGGCCTGCAGGCGCGCTTTGCGCCATGCCAGATTATCGCTGATGGGCGTATCCGCGCTTGGTTCTTGCAGCGCCTCGCTTAACTGGCCAAGCTGCCAGCGTATTGATCCATCGCCGTGCGTGGTCGCCGGACCATCGGGCTGGCGCGGATCGAACAGCGATGCGTCGGCCGGACCATCGGTCAGGATCCTGTCATCGCACGGTGTGATGTCGACCTTCGCGCGCATGCGGTAGCGCAGTACATGTTCCACCCAGGTCTGCGCGACGTCGCGGCGCACTGCGGCATACAGTACGTCAGGCGAATACACCAATGTCAGCACCGCCAGCACGCGTCCTTTGGCGTCGCAACTGGCGGCGAGCGCAACAGGCCGGTCGGGCGATAGCGCGGCAACATCCTGGGTGAGCTGGCCTTGCAGGAAGCTGATCCGATCGTCGCCGGTGATCTGTAGCAGGCTTAGCCAGCCGGCAGTGTGCGTCGCGGTCATTTCTTGAGACATTGTCTTCCTTTGTTGGCTTTGACGTTGCCGTGTGTGCGCGCGGCGGGGACGCGGTTTGCAGGATTCACGGCTTGTCGTGTTTCTGTAGTAGCTGTGACCATTACATGTCCAGCTGCGAAGCGGTTTTGCTTGCTGCTTCCAGCGCGCCATTCTGGCATAATTATAAGGATGAAAAACACGCAAAAACCTCCTGCCAGCGACGCTGGCACTACCGAGTCGACGTCGCCGCGCGTCTATCGCCCCGATGGTTCGCCGGCGAGTGACTCTGCCGCTGAGAAAGTCTCGAGCGCGGACGTCGGCCAGGATGGCGAAAAGCCAAAAGAAATCGGCGGACGTAAAGGTCCTGATCCGACCCGCTATGGCGACTGGGAGAAAAACGGTCGCTGTATTGATTTTTAGGTGTGGGCCTTGGCTCACGCCGATTCTAGAATGAAGCAACTATGCCTCGCCCGTCCTCGCGGGCTCGCGGCGCAACGGAAACCTTAATGTCCACCAAGCAAAGACCTCTGTCACCGCATCTGTCAGCCTACAAGTTTCGAATTACATCGACGTTATCGATATTGCATCGCTTGACGGGCGTTGCAATGAGCCTGGGCGCCATCTTGCTGGTCTCGTGGTTTATCGCTACGGCCTCGGGTCCGCTGGGGTACGCACATTTTGCAGGGATCGCCGGGTCGCTGGTCGGCAAGCTGCTGATCGCCGGTTGGATCTTCGGTTTTTTCTATCACCTGTGCAACGGCGTGCGGCACTTGTTCTGGGATGCCGGCAAGGGTTTTGAAATGTCCCAGGCGCGCGCGTCCGGTTGGACGGTCGTGGCGTTCAGCAGTGTCGCCACGCTGGTGGCATGGATCATCGCCTTCGGCTAGGGCCGGCGGCGCAAGGAATATTCAGATTATGACGATGAAATCGCCTTTGGGGCGCGTGCTGGGTCTTGGCTCTGCCAAAGAAGGCACAGAACACTGGTGGGCACAGCGTATGACCGCCGTGGCGATGATCCCGCTTTCGCTGTGGTTTGTTATCGCGGTACTCGGCCTGCCGGCACTGGACTACGCGACAGTCGCCGACTGGATGGCGGCGCCGGTAAATGCGGTGTTGTTGCTGCTGTTCGCCGGCACACTGCTCTATCACTCAATGCTCGGTACGCAGGTAGTCATCGAAGACTACGTGCACGGCTTTGCGAAAGTCGCGAGCCTGATCGTCGTTCGTTTTATCTATGTGGCGCTGGCGGTGGCGGCAATCTTTGCCATCCTGCGCGTCTCACTTGGAAGCAGCTAAATGAGTTCAGATTACACATTCGTTGACCACACCTACGACGTCGTGGTCGTTGGCGCCGGCGGCTCCGGCCTGCGTTCGACGTTCGGTCTTGCCGAAGCGGGATTTACGACAGCCTGTATCACCAAGGTATTTCCGACCCGCAGCCATACGGTAGCTGCGCAGGGTGGTATCAGTGCCGCGCTCGGCAACATGGGCGAGGATGACTGGCGCTGGCACATGTACGACACCGTCAAGGGCGCCGACTGGCTCGGCGATCAGGATGCGATCGAATACATGTGCAAGGAAGCGCCGAAGGCGGTCATCGAGCTTGAGCACTACGGCGTGCCGTTTTCACGCACCGAAGAAGGCAAGATTTATCAGCGCCCCTTCGGCGGCATGACGACGCATTTCGGCGAGGGCACCGCGCAGCGGACCTGCGCCGCGGCTGACCGGACCGGTCATGCGATGTTGCACACGCTCTACCAGCAGTCTCTCAAACACGATGCGGAATTCTTTATCGAGTATTTCGCGATCGACCTGATCATGATCGACGGCGAATGCCGCGGCGTTGTGGCGCTGAATCTGGCCGACGGCACCCTGCATCGTTTCCGCGCCGCCAAAGTTATTCTCGCGACCGGCGGTTATGGCCGGGCGTATTTCTCCTGTACTTCCGCGCACACCTGTACGGGTGACGGCGGCGGTATGGTCGCGCGGGCGGGCTTGCCTTTGCAGGACATGGAGTTCGTGCAATTTCACCCGACTGGCATCTACGGCGCGGGTTGTCTGATTACCGAAGGCTCGCGCGGCGAGGGTGGCTATCTGACCAACAGCGATGGCGAGCGTTTCATGGAGCGCTACGCGCCGAACGCCAAGGATCTGGCGTCGCGCGATGTCGTCAGCCGGGCGATGACCATCGAGATCCAGGAAGGTCGCGGTGTCGGTGCGGAGAAAGACCACATCTACCTGCATCTGGAGCATCTGGGCCCGGAAGTCATCGACGAGCGCCTGCCTGGCATTGCGGAAACCGCGAAGATTTTTGCCGGCGTCGATGTCAACGAGGCACCGATCCCGGTATTGCCGACGGTGCATTACAACATGGGTGGTATTCCTACCGACTACCGCGGTCAGGTTGTCACCAAGCGTGACGGCGATCCGGACTCGGTCGTGCCCGGTCTGATGGCGATCGGCGAGGCCGGTTGTGTGTCCGTTCACGGTGCAAACCGACTCGGCTCAAACTCATTGCTCGACCTGGTCGTGTTCGGTCGCGGGGCCGCAGCATTCTGCGCCGAGACGATGACACCGGGTGCGGCTCAGCCTGAGTTCAAGGATGACGTCGGCCAGAACAGCATCGACAGACTCGACCGTTTGCGTAACGCGAACGGTACGCGCAATACGGCCGAGATTCGCCTCGAGATGCAAAAAACGATGCAGAAGCATGCTGCGGTTTTCAGGACCGAAGACTTGCTGCGTGAGGGCATCGACAAGTTGACGAAGACCGCGCACAGTATCGCCGACATCAAGGTCGCGGATCGCTCGTTGATCTGGAATACCGATCTTATTGAAGCGATGGAGCTCGAGAATCTCATGGCCAACGCGATGGCGACGATTTCCTCTGCCGCTAACCGCCAGGAGACGCGCGGTGCGCAGGCCCGCGAGGACTATCCGGATCGCGATGATGTGAACTGGATGAAGCACACGCTGGTCTGGATCAACGACAAATCTGAGTCCAGTATCGACTATCGGCCGGTTCATTCCGAGACGCTTACCGACGAAGTCGAAGCGATCCCGCCAAAAGCACGAACCTACTAGTGGGCGGATGATGAGCTTACCGACGATGATAAATATTGCTGGCACTTTCGCCAGACAAACGCAGGAGTAACCCGTGGCTGAATTCAGGCTACCGAAAAACTCGCGCCCGCAACCGGGTAAACACTACCCGGCGCCGCAGGGTGCGACCAATACCCGGCGCTATGTGGTTTACCGCTACGACCCGGACAACGATACCGCGCCGCGCATGGACACCTACGATGTCGACACCGATACCTGCGGGCCGATGGTGCTCGATGCGCTGATCAAGATCAAAAATGAAATTGATCCGACGTTGACCTTCAGGCGCTCTTGTCGTGAAGGTATATGTGGCTCCTGTGCGATGAATATCGACGGTGGAAATACGCTTGCGTGCATCAAGTCCGCCGCAGACATCGGCGATGAGGTCAAAATCTATCCGTTACCGCACATGCCGGTGATCAAGGACCTGGTACCGGATATGACCAACTTCTACGCGCAATATGCGTCGATCAAGCCGTGGCTGCAGTCGCGTACGCCGCCACCACCGGATCAGGAGCGTCTGCAAACCAAAGAAGACCAGGAGCTTATCGACGAGCCCTCGGCCTGTATCCTGTGCGCCTGTTGCTCAACCAGTTGCCCAAGCTACTGGTGGAACAGCGATCGCTATCTCGGCCCTGCGGCTTTGCTTGCCTCGTATCGTTGGCTGGTCGACAGCCGCGACGATGCGACTGGCGAGCGCCTCGATCATCTCGAGGATCCGTTCCGTTTATATCGCTGCCACACCATCATGAATTGCACGCAGACTTGCCCGAAAGGCCTGAATCCGGCCAAGGCGATCGCGGAGACCAAGAAAATGATGGCGGCGCGTCGCCACTAGACGCTGATGGAACCACCGGCGATTCCGATCGCGGCGCTGGTGTGGCGCTGTCGACGTGGCATGCGCGAGCTGGACCAGCTGCTGCTCGGCTTCTTGCGTCAGCACTATGCACAGCTCGAAGCCGCACAGAAACATGCGTTTGTCGCGTTGCTGGACATGCAGGACCCGGATATTTTCGGCTTTCTTGTGCGTGGTGAGGTGCCTGAGGATGCCGGTGTCGCCGAAATCGTCCGTTCCATACTCAGCGATACTGACACCGGACAAATTCAGTCATGAATGGCGCCAGGCGCTCGGCCTGACGCTAACCTGCCTCGCTTCCCTGCCTGTTCTGTTGCAGCCCGAGCCGGCGGTCCGCCACGCCTTATGTTGTGCGCTAATTCTACTCGCCGGTCTTGAGTGTCTGCTGATCGGCAGCGCGCCGCGTTTTCGGGTCAGCCGGTTGCAGCTTTCGGCCGACGGCTCATGTGAAGTTTCGATCAACGACCGATGCGAAGCGGTCGAACTATCGGCTGGCAGTTGGCTTGGCACCCGCATCGGCTGGCTGCATGGGCGAAGTGCCGGCGGACGGCGCTTTTCCGTGCTCGTTCGTGCCGGCGCAAACCCGTCGGGCTGGCGCCGCGCGCGGGTGATCTGGCGGCATGCCGGCGCAGCAATCCCGGATACGCAGCGAACGCACACTTTGGTGTAGACTCGGCCTCACGCGACAATCCATTCCACTAATTTATTCAAGCTGTTAGCACCACCGCGTAAAATATGGTGGGCGGCAGAACTTTCCGCGCCGCAGCCGGTCTATCTTGTTGACCGCGGACGCGCCGGACATCGCAAAAGGGGCACGCCCGTATGGGCTCAACGACAGACGACGCGTTATTGGTTAAGCGCGTTCAGAAAGGTGATAAAGGTGCTTTCGACCTGTTGGTGCTCAAATACCAGCACAAGATCGTTAATCTCGTGTCGCGCTATGTGCGCGATAAAGACGAGGCGCTCGACGTTGCGCAAGAGGCATTCATCAAGGCCTATCGCGCATTGCCGAGATTCCGGGGTGATAGTGCGTTTTATACCTGGCTCTACCGCATTGCCGTGAATACGGCGAAGAATTATCTCGTGGCGGCGAAGCGTCGTCCTTTGGAGTACGACCTGGATATTCAGGACCCGGAACAATATGAGATGCATGCACGTCTCAAGACTAACGACACGCCCGAGGCTGTCGCGCTGAAGGACGAAATGCAGGATCGCATCAATGCGTCGATCAATGGTCTGCCGGAGGACTTGCGTACCGCAATCATCCTGCGTGAGATTGACGGCATGAGTTATGAAGAAATCGCGCAGGCGATGGAATGTCCCGTAGGCACGGTGCGATCGCGAATTTTCCGGGCCCGTGAGGCGATTACCAAGGGTATAGAGGAATTGGACGCGTCTTGACGGGCGATTATTGCGCGCGCAAGCACATTTGAGTTAGCACATTATGACAAAAGAAATAAAAGAGCAGATCTCGGCGTTTGTCGATAACGAGCTTAGCGAGGCCGAGGCAAGTCTTCTGATACGTCGTCTCGGCGCGGATGCAACGTTGCGCGAGGAGGCGGCGAAAATGATTCGGCTGAGTCAGCGCGTGCGTAACGAGACAAGTGTTGCTGATGATCATTTTGCCGCGCGCATATTCGCGGCAATCCACGATGAGCCGACGCTAGAGGAGGCCGTTGCGGCCGACCCGGCACCGACGGTGAACTCGCTTGGTTGGTTGCGGATCGCTGGCGGTGGCGGCATTGTCGCTGTGGTGGCGCTACTGGCCTTGAATGCGTTGCCTGACCGGGTGGAAACCTTGCCGCCGTCGGCTGTCGCGGGTGAGGCGGGTAACAGGGGTGCTGCCGAGGCGCTCGCAGCCGAGGATTTCGAATATGTTACCCCGGCGGTGTTGAACGACTCCGGCCTGGTGAGTGCGAACCCCGAGCTTGCCGCATATTTTCTGAGTCATTCGTCGAACGGGTCTTCTTTGGCGCCAGGCAGTGGCCGCGCGCGAATGCTGGGTGGCGACGCGATTGCCGAAGACGACAACGATAAGGAAGCGCAAGAATGATGCCGATGCGACACACGCGCGGTCGTTCACTGTTGGCTTGCCTGCTGGCGTTCGCCGCGGGTTGTGCTGTTGCCCAGCAAACGCCGGACGAGTTTCTGCAAAGCGTTAGCGATGCGTTAAACACGGCCTCTTATCGCGGGACCCTGATTCAGTCGGCGGATGGTCGGATCGCGACGATGCATGTCATGCACAGCAATATCGACGGCGTCGTGCGCGAGAAGCTGGTGGCTATGGACGGCGAAGGCAGTGAAATCCTGCGTACCGGTGATGAGCTGATTTGCCTTCTTCCGGAACAGAAGCTGAAGTTGATCGAGTCAAATAATGTGCCGTCCAGTGCGTTTGCGCGTTTACCGGCGGGCGTAAGCCAACTTAACGAGTTTTATACGCTCGAGGACCGCGGGGCGGACCGTATAGCCGGCCGACCAGCGTTACAGTATTTCCTTCGGCCACGCGATCAGTTTCGCTACGGCCACAGACTCTGGGTCGACCGTGACTCGCTGTTGCCGTTGCGTATGCAACTGGTCAGCCGTTCGCGGATTATTGAGGAAGTGCGGTTTACCGACGTGGAAGTGGGTATAGAAATTCCTGAAGATGACTTCATGAGCAGTATCGATAGCACAGATTTCAAGGTAATCCGTGCCAGCGCGGCGCCAGTACCGACACCCACCGTCGGTGCCAAGAGCGCGGCGAAAGTGTCCGACAACGAGTCACGGGGCTGGCCGGTTGAGCCGTATCCGGGATTCAAGTTACGTGCGACGCAGACGCGCACCGTCAGCATCAATGGTCAGGTAACCCAGCGATTGGTGTTTTCTGATGGCCTGGCGACGATTTCGGTCTTTATCGGTGCCAGGCCGGCGCAAGGCGGCGATGATGCCGACGCGGCAAAGGTTGCCCGCCTCGGCGCTGCACATAGCCTGCAACGGCGCATTGGCAACAATTCCGTGACGTTGGTCGGTGAAGTGCCGGCGGAGACGTTGCGAATGTTGGCTGCGGGCGCGGAACGACAAATGTCGCCTCAAGACAGCGACGCCAGCACGCGTTGAATGATTAACGGCACGGTAACGCGATTCGACGATTCGATGATGATCGTGACCATCGATCGAAATGCCTGTGCGGCGTGTCTCGAGGGTCGCGGTTGCGGCATGGGCTTGCTTGCGGCAGGCCGTGAACGCTTTCGTGAATTAAGTTTGCCAACGCCATCGCCGCGGCCCGAAATTGGCGGCACGATAGCGATTGGCAGCGACTATGGTCTGGTGTTGGCCGCCGCGCTGGCCTATGGCATGCCGTTGCTCGGATTGTTGGTCGGCGCGAGTATCGGCGACTGGCTGTTGCCTGCGCCAGGGTCGGTCATATTGGCGTTTACCGGTATGGCCGCCAGCGCCATTGCTGCGCGCCGATTCGCGCGGCAACGATTCTCGCGCGAAGGCTGTCAGCAGGTTGCCCGCGCACTGTGAAAGCGCTGACGTTGTATTCCAGACAAGGTTGCCACCTGTGTGAGGAATTCCTTGAGGGCTTATTGCCGCTGATACGCGATCACGCGACAGTGACCGTGGTTGATATCGATGAACAGACCGAGATGCGCGATGCCTACAATGTGCGCGTGCCGGTACTCGCCAGCGGCGAAACCATCGTTTGTGAAGCTTTTGTCGACGCGGCGGCGATACTTGAGTGGCTTGACGTTGATGCCAATTAGGCATCGCGCAAGTCGCTAAACCGTTATAATTGCGGTTTATCCGCGCAAGAATTCCATATGCAACGCATTCGAAATTTCTCGATCATTGCCCATATCGATCACGGGAAGTCCACGCTCGCCGATCGCTTCATCCAGATGTGCGGCGGCCTGGAGATGCGTGAAATGTCCGAGCAGGTTCTGGATTCGATGGACATCGAGCGCGAGCGGGGTATTACGATCAAGGCGCAGAGTGTGACCTTGCACTACGACGCTGATGACGGCCATCGCTACCAGCTGAACTTTATCGATACGCCCGGCCACGTCGATTTCTCGTACGAGGTTTCGCGTTCGCTGTCGGCTTGCGAGGGCGCGCTGCTGGTCGTTGACGCGGCACAAGGCGTCGAGGCGCAAAGTGTGGCGAACTGTTACACGGCGATTGAGCAAGGCCTCGAAGTGTTGCCGGTACTCAACAAGATCGATTTGCCCGCAGCCGACCCCGAGCGCGTGCGGCAGGAAATAGAAGAGATTATCGGCATTGATGCCACCGATGCGCTGAGTGTCAGCGCCAAGACGGGTGTCGGTATCAAGGAATTACTCGAATCGATTATTGAGAAGATTCCGGCGCCCGAGGGCGATGCGGACGCGCCGCTGCAGGCGTTGATTATCGACAGCTGGTTCGACAACTACGTTGGTGTGGTGTCGCTGGTGCGCGTCGTCAATGGCGTGCTCAACAAGGGTGACAAAGTCCGGGTGATGTCGACGGGCAACTCGCACTCGGTCGATCGGCTGGGGCGTTTTACCCCGAAGATGCTTGACGACAAGCAAATGCGACCGGGCGAGGTCGGCTTCGTCATCACCGGCATCAAGGAAATTGAAGGTGCACCGGTGGGTGACACGCTGACGCACGAGCAGCGCCCCTGCGAAACGCCGTTGCCGGGCTTCAAGAACGTGCAACCGAAAGTATTCGCGGGAATGTTTCCGATCAGTTCCGATGACTACGAAACATTCCGTGAGGCGCTGCAGAAATTGCGCCTCAATGACGCCGCTCTGCATTTCGAGCCGGAGTCCTCGGCGGCGTTGGGTTTCGGCTTCCGCTGCGGTTTCCTCGGCATGTTGCACATGGAAATCGTCCAGGAGCGCCTCGAGCGCGAGTATGAGCTGGAGCTGATTACGACGGCGCCGACGGTTGTGTATGAAGTTGAGAAGACGTCCGGCGATGTTGTGTATGTCGACAACCCGGCAAACCTGCCCGATCAGGGCATCATCGCCGAGTTACGCGAGCCGATCATCAGCGCGTCTATCCTCGTGCCTGAAGCGCATGTGGGGGCGGTCATCAAGCTGTGTATTGAGAAACGCGGCGTACAGACGCGCATGCAGTACCTCGGCGGGCAGGTATCGATCGACTACGACTTGCCGATGGCGGAAGTAGTACTCGATTTCTTTGACAGACTCAAATCGGTGAGTCGCGGATATGCGTCGTTTGACTACCAGTTCGCGCGCTATCAGCCGGCCAATCTGGTGCGGCTCGATTTGCTCATCAACCGTGAGAAAGTGGATGCGTTGTCGATCATCGTTCATCGGGATCGGGCGCAGGCGCGCGGCCGCGATCTTGCCGAGAAAATGCGCGAGCTCATTCCGCGACAGATGTTTGATGTGGCCATTCAGTCGGCCATTGGTAATCAGGTCATTTCGCGCTCCACGGTCAAGGCGCTGCGTAAGAACGTGACGGCGAAGTGCTATGGCGGTGACATTAGTCGTAAGCGGAAATTGCTGGAAAAACAAAAGGCCGGTAAGCGGCGGATGAAGCAGGTCGGCTCGGTGGAGATTCCACAGGAAGCGTTCCTTGCTGTGCTTAAAGTTGATAATTAATGATGGGCGAGGGTAGTCATGTTTCCTGACTGGTTTAATCTGCCGCTGATGTTTGTGTTGCTTACACTCGCGACGGGCGTGGTGGTCGTAATCGAGCGCTTTTATCTGCGCGCCAGGCGTACGGCGTTAGCCACGAATGGTGAGCCCGCCCAGATACCCGTAGTTATCGAATTTTCTCAGGCATTTTTCCCGCTGTTCCTGGTGATTTTGCTGCTGCGGTCTTTCATTTTCGAGCCCTATCGGATTCCGTCCGAGTCCATGCTGCCGACATTGTTGATCGGCGACTTTGTTGTTGTGTCGAAGTTCTCCTATGGCTTGCGCCTGCCTGTTACCAATACGCTTTTGTGGGGCACGGGCCAACCGGAGCGCGGTGACGTCGCCGTGTTTCGCAAGCCGGGCGAGCCAAACGTGAATTTCATCAAACGTGTTGTGGGTTTGCCCGGCGATACGATCGAATATCGTGACCATGTTCTGCGGGTCAACGGAGACCCCGTTGCGCTGGAACAGGCGGGGACTTTCAATAATCCGCGTAATCGCGGGCTGGTCTATGCCGAAGCGCTGGGCGACGGCTTGCACGAAATACTGGTGCAGAGCAGAAATAGCGGCCAGTTCAGCTACCAGGTCGAGGATGGCTGTTATTTCATGATGGGTGATAATCGCGATCGCAGCCATGACAGTCGATTCGGCGATATTGGCTGTATCCCTGAGGAAAACCTCGTCGGCAGAGCCACACGCGTGTGGCTGAGTTGGCAATTATGGGACATGCCTCGCTGGAGCAGGATCGGCGATAAGATACAATAGCGCGCAAAATCTCCATATTGAGGTGCTTTCATGAATAATGTATTTAACGGTCAGCGGCGCAATCGCCAGCAGGGTATGACGACACTCGGGCTTATTATCCTGGTGACGTTTGTAGGCTTGTTCGTCTACGCCGGTCTGCGCTTGGTCCCGGTTTATCTCGAGAACATGAAGATTTCCGGCACGTTCAGCAAGCTTGCGACCGAGTTTAATGGCGAGCGCGCGACGCGGCTTGAGATTCAGAAGTCCATCGAAAAACGTTTCGATGTCGAGGCTGTCACCGTAATCACGTTTCGCGACGTCAAGATCAAGAAATCCGGTGCGGGCTACGACGTCAGCGTTAGTTATACGCACAAGGTGCCGTTTGTCGCGAATGTGTCGTTTGGCGTCGATTTCAACAATCAGGTCGATATTATCCGATGACGTCACACGGCGATCGTGTGATTCGTACGTGCTGATGCAACCGCACGTGTCGGCACTGTCGCCTGCGTTTGGCGCGACGACGTGAGCGAGACGCGCGAGGCGGCGATCACGCAGTTGTTCGTCGCGCTTGATTATCAGATTGCTGATGTGACGCTGACCGGCAGGGCGCTGAGCCATCGAAGTGCGCGCGGCCGCAGCAATGAGCGACTGGAGTTTCTCGGCGATGCGGTTCTGGATACCGTTGTCTCGGAAGCACTATTCCACCGTTTTCCCGATGCCGACGAAGGCGTTCTGAGCCGCCTTCGTGCGAATCTGGTCCGTGACCGGTCGCTTGCGACGCTCGCAACGTCGTTGAAATTGGGCGAGTTGATCCGGCTGGGTTCGGGAGAGCTGAAGTCGGGCGGTGCCCGTCGCAACTCCATTCTTGCCGACGCGCTGGAAGCCATTTTTGGGGCGGTTTTTCTCGATGGCGGATACACTGCCGCGGAACGCGTTATCCTGCATGTATTCAAGGCACGACTCGACGCGTTGAAATTGGATGCCGCCAGAAAGGATGCCAAGACCGAGTTGCAGGAATGGCTCCAGTCGCGCGCTTTGGCTTTACCGGCGTACACGCTGACCGATACCACGGGCGAGCCGCACCGGCGACGATTCTTTGTGATGTGTCGTGTCGACTCGCCCCACCACGAAACGCATGGCGAAGGCAGCAGCCGGCGCAATGCTGAGCAGCGTGCCGCGCAAGGTATGCTGGACATCTTGTTGATGGAAAAAAACGATGAGTGAAGTGTTCAGGGATTCTGATGGCTATCGCTGCGGTTTCGTCGCCGTTGTCGGTCGACCGAACGTCGGCAAGTCGACGCTGATCAATCACTACGTGGGTAGCAAGATCAGTATCGTCAGTCCGCGGCCGCAGACGACGAGGCACCGGATACTGGGCGTGCAGACCAGAGAGCATGCGCAGATCATCTATATCGACACGCCGGGTATGCACGTTGGCCAGAAGAAGGCGATCAACCGGGTGATGAACCGCACTGCAGTGAGTGCGCTGGCGGATGCCGATGCCATCCTGTGGCTGGTCGAGGCCGGCCAATGGACGAGCCTCGACGAAAATGTGCTGACGCGACTGGAGCACTGCGAGCAGCCGGTCATTGCAGTTATCAATAAGGTCGACCTGATGCATGACAAGGCGCAGTTGTTGCCGTTTATACAAACGGTCAATTCATCGCGTGAACTGCATGCGGTGATACCCGTTTCCGCGCTGAAAGGCGAGCAGACAGACGTGTTGTATGACGCGCTGGTCAAACTGATGCCGGAGTCGCCGGCAATGTACCCCGAGGCGATGCTTACGGATCGGGGTCAGGCGTTCATGTTCGCCGAAATCGTGCGTGAAAAACTGACGTTGCGGCTGCGTCAGGAGCTTCCGTACGGGCTGACCGTGCAAACCGAACGGATCGTTGAAGAAGACGACCGGCTGGTCGTGAACGCCATCATATTCGTAGAGCGTGCGTCACAAAAAGGCATCGTGGTCGGTAAGGGTGGTCTGGCGCTGAAAGCGGTCGGCAGCGCGGCGCGTCGCGATATGAATCGACTGACAGGGCGTTCGGTGCATCTGGAGCTATGGGTCAAGGTCAAGGAGAACTGGGCCGATAGTGAGCAGGATTTGCAGCGACTCGGCTTTGAGATTAACGACTAGCAACAACCGGGCTGAACCCTAGGTGAACCCGAGCGAACGTATTAAGTTGCAAGCCGGTTGGGTGTTGCACCGCCGCGACTTTCGCGACTCCAGCCAGATCGTCGAGGTATTCACGCGCGAGTATGGTCGCCTGTCTATGGTGGCCCGCGGCGTCAAGCGCCCGCGCAGCCGGCATCGCGGCGTGCTGCAGCCGTTCGCACCGTTGTTGTTGTCATGGGTTAGCGGCCGCGAGCTTGCTACAATGACGGACGTTGAGCAGGGCGAAGGCAAACGGCTGACGCTCGTCGATGACCGCTTGTTGTGCGGATTTTACGTTAATGAACTGGTATTGAAACTGACGCACCGATTCGATCCGCAGCCCGGCGTGTATGCGTTATACGAACACGTGTTGGCTGCGCTGGACGGCGCGACGCCGGCAGCTATTGTGTTGCGCGATTTTGAGCTCAGATTACTGGCTGAGCTCGGTTTCGGGCTGAACCTGACGCGTGATGCCGGCGACGGCAGCGAGATCAGCGAGGCGCGCTATTACGATGTCATCGTCGATCAGGGGCCGGTCGCCGTTGCCGATGGTGACGCCGGGCGCGACGCGGTGCGTGGCGGCGTATTAATCAAGATTGCCAACGGCGATTGGGCTGACGCGGAAACACGGCGAGTGGCACGCGTCCTGCTAGCACGGGCAATCGATTTGCAGCTTGACGGTAAACAGCTACACACCCGGCGTATCATGCGCGACGTTTGGCGCGCCGGTGCGGTGGACTAATGGAGAACGAGGCGATGTACAGACCGATCTTTCTTGGCGTGAACGTCGATCACGTTGCGACGCTGCGCCAGGCACGCGGTGAAACCTACCCCGACCCGGTGGCAGCGGCGTTGCTGGCCGAGCGCGCCGGTGCGGACTCGATTACCGTGCACCTGCGCGAAGATCGCCGGCACATTCAGGACCATGATGTTACGCGTCTGCAGGCATCGAGCCAGACACGGGTCAATCTTGAGATGGCAGTTACCGATGCGATGATCGCGTTCGCGCTGCAGGTGGCGCCGGCGGATTGCTGTCTGGTTCCCGAGCGGCGCGAGGAGTTGACCACCGAAGGCGGTCTGGATGTGCTCGGGCAACAAGCAAAGATCACCGAGGCGGTCAGCGAACTGGCCGGTGGCGGTATTCGCGCGTCGCTGTTCATTGACCCGGATGTTGCCCAGATCGACGCCGTTGCCCGCTGCGGCGCGCCGGTGATCGAGCTGCACACGGGCAGTTACGCACTGGCGCGCGGTGCTGCTGCGGCGGAAGAATTTCAACGTATCGAGCACGCGGCACGGCATGCGGCATCGATCGGATTGACGGTCCATGCGGGGCATGGCCTGCACACGCATAACGTGCAGCCCATCGCCGCGATTGGCGACATTGTTGAGCTGAATATCGGCCACGCGCTGATTGCCGATAGCGTGTTCGACGGTCTTGCGGCGGCGGTTCGCGAGATGAAGCGTCTGATGCTCGAGGCGCGCCGGTGATCTACGGCATCGGCACGGATGTTGTCGAGGTCAGTCGTATTGCGGCGTCCTACGAGCGCTTTGGCACGCATCTTCTGGATCGCTTGTTGCTCGACGACGAGCGCGCGCTGTTCGAGCCCTACAAGCGCAAGGTGCGCTTCCTGGCGATGCGCTTCGCGGCGAAAGAGGCGTGCGTCAAGGCGATGGGCACCGGCTTCGCCAATGGCATGTGGATCCGCGATGTTGGCGTCGTTAGCGACGCGTTGGGCAAGCCGCTGGTGATATTCAGCGAGCGTGGTCTGGAGAAATGCCGCGAGCTTGGTATTGGTGAGGCACACGTCAGTCTTACGGACGAGGCGGGGCTCGTGGTCGCGATGGCCGTCATGATGCGGCGCTGATTAGAGAAGAGAAAAACAATGCATTGCATGACTTTTGATATAGAGACGATTCCTGATGTCGAGACCGGCCGCCTGTTGTACGGGCTCGACGGCTTGTCCGACAAGGATGCGCACAAGGCGATGGCGTTCAAGCGACTGCAGAAAACCGGCAGCGAATTCATGGCGCTGCACTTGCACCGCATCGTCGCGATCTCGGTAGCGCTGCGCAGCGGGCAGGACTTTCGGGTGTGGTCGCTCGGTTCAGAGACCTCAGACGAGAAAGAGCTGATCACGCGATTCTTCGCGGGTATAGAGCAGTACGTACCGGATCTGGTGTCGTGGAATGGCTCCGGATTTGATTTACCGGTTCTGCACTACCGGGCACTCAAACACGGTGTGGAAGCCGCCCGCTATTGGGATCACGGCGACGATAATCGTGAGTTCCGCTTCAACAACTACCTGAGCCGCTTCCACTGGCGCCATGTGGATGTCATGGATGTACTGGCCGGCTTTCAGATGCGCGGCCGCGCGCCGCTCGATGAAATAGCCGTTATGCTGGGCTTTCCCGGCAAGCTGGGTATGAGTGGCGATAAGGTATTCGATTGCTACCTCGATGGTGATATCGCGCGCATTCGCAATTACTGCGAGACCGATGTCATCAACACGCATCTGGTCTACATGCGTTTCGAGCACATGCGTGGTCGGCTCGACGATGAAGGGCTGGCGCGCGAGCTTGCGTTGGTGCGCTCGACGCTTGCCGCCAGTAATGAGGCGCACTTGCAGGAATATCTCGACGCGTGGCCAGAGTCGAAAGACCGTGGGTAGAAAGGCAAGCCGTTTTCCACGTGAGCCGGTGGTCAGCGGTATCCGTGGGCTGACACACGATGGTCGCGGCATCGCTGATATCGAAGGCAAGACGGTTTTTGTCGACGGCGCACTGCCCGGCGAGCGGGTTGAATGGGAGCGCGTCAAGCGAAAACGTAACTATGATGAGGCGCGTACGTTGCAGGTGCTGGAGGCGTCGCCGGACAGGGTGGAGCCTGGCTGCGAGGCGTTCGGGCGCTGCGGTGGCTGTGTCATGCAACACTTTAACGAAAGCTCGCAACTATCTGCAAAACATCAGGTTTTAGTCGATAATTTAGAGCGTATCGGCGCTGTTGCCCCGGCGCGCTGGCTTGCGCCATTGATGGCGGATGCCTGGCATTACCGGCGACGGGCACGGCTTGGTGTGCGTTATGTCGACGGCAAGCAACGCGTACTGGTTGGCTTTCGCGAGCGCTACAAACCTTACATCACCGACATGCAGGCTTGCCCGGTGCTGGTCGAACCCGTTGCCGATCTGATCACGCCGCTCGCCGATCTGATTGCTTCGCTCAGTATCGTGCGACGGCTCCCGCAGATTGAGGTGTCGGTCGGTGATTTGCCGGGCGATGCGCTGTTGGTGTCGATGGTGTTGCGGGTGCTGGACCCACCGACCGATGCGGACCGTGAGTTGCTGCGCCAGTTCTCGGACGAGCACGATGTGTGGCTATGGCTGCAGGCGGGCGGGCCGGACGACCTTGAGCCAATTACCCGCGACGGTCGGACGCCGCCGCCGTTGAGCTATCGGCTTGAAGGTCACGATCTGTCGATGACGTTTTCGGCCACGGATTTCATTCAGGTCAATGCCGCGATGAACGCGATGATGATCGACCAGGCGATCGGCCTGCTCGAAGTTCGCGAAGATGACCGCGTACTCGATCTGTATTCCGGCATCGGTAATTTCAGCCTGCCGATCGCGCGACTCGCGGGTCATGTGCATGGCGTGGAGGGCGCTGTCGCGCTGACCACGCGTGCCGAGGAGAACGCGCGCGCCAACGGTATTGCCAACGCGAGTTTTGCGACCGCCGATCTGTCGTTGCCCGAAAGTTGGGCATCGCTGGCGGCCGAGTCGTGGGATCTGATACTTCTGGATCCGGCGCGTGCAGGTGCCGAGCAGTTCGCGTCGCTGGCCCGCTCGCTCGGGGCGCGTCGTATCGTTTATGTGTCCTGCCACCCTGGCACGCTGGCACGTGATGCCGGCGTGATTGTCAAAGAGCAGGGCTATTCGTTATCTGCTGCGGGTGTTATGAATATGTTCCCGCACACCGCGCATGTTGAATCGATCGCGGTGTTTGATCGTGATGCGTAGCCGCGGCGGTCGTATCTCAGGTGTTGTTACGAGGAGTTTGCAGCTATGGCGTTAGGCCCGGTCATGCTCGATATCGAAGGTCTGTCGTTGTCGCCACTCGATCGCCATCTGATCGCGAACCGGGCGGTGGGCGGCGTCATACTGTTCAAGCGAAACTTTAATAATAAACAGCAAATTACTGATTTATGTAAAGAAATTAGAGCAATCAGGTCACCGTCGGTATTGATTGCCGTGGATCAGGAAGGCGGGCGCGTGCAGCGATTCGGCGCGCCGTTCGCACCGCTGCCGCCGCTGGGCTTCTTCGGGCATTTGTATGCGCGTGACGTCGACGCCGCGCTGTCCTTAATTCGTGAGACGGGCTGGTTACTTGCCGCCGAGCTGCTGGCTTGTGGTCTCGACATATCGTTTGCGCCGGTGCTTGACCTGCAGCGTGGTGTCAGCGAGGTCATCGGTGACCGGGCATTACATCGGGACCCGGAAGTGGTCGCCGCACTTGCCACGGCTATGATGCACGGTATGACCGAGGCCGGTATGTCTGCGGTCGGTAAACACTTCCCCGGGCACGGCGCTGTGGTCGCGGATTCGCACTTCGAGCTGCCCGTGGATCGTCGCGAGTATGCCGATATCACCGAGGACCTGCGTGTCTTCGAGCGACTGGTGCGGGCGGGGATCCCCGGGCTGATGACCGCGCACGTTGTGTACGCCGCGCTCGACCCGCTACCGGCGAGTTTTTCAAAATGGTGGATAGGCCAGGAATTACGCCAGCGGCTTGCCTTTAACGGCGCAGTGTTTTCCGACGACTTGACGATGCGCGCGACCGACGGCTTGGGCACTATCACCGAGCGTGCGCAGGCAGTGCTGGACGCCGGCTCGGACATGGCGATTGTCTGCAATGATCGCCCTGCGGCCGAACGGGTTGTCGAGCATCTCGCCGGCGCAGTCATGCCGCAGTCGATGGCGCGATTGGCGCGGATGCGTGGTGCGGCGACATTCGACCCTGAACGACTGTCAGAGAATCCGCGCTGGCTCGCGGCGCGCGATGCGCTTGATCATGCACTCGAGCGCCCGCCGCTGGAACTGGAGTGGTGAGTATGACGCTCGGCGTTATCGGCGGTACCGGTGTGGAGCAGTGGCCGGGCGCGACGACGACGCAGGCGCATACGCCGGAAACGCGGTTCGGCGCCACCTCGGCACCACTGAAGCAGATAGCCATCGGCCAACGTCATGTGTGGTTTTTGTCGCGCCACGGCGAGGGTCACGACATCGCGCCGCATTGCATTAATTACCGGGCCAACATTCAGGCGCTGCACGATGTGGGCGTGACACAACTGGTCGCGCTCAATGCCGTCGGCATTATTGGCGATGCAGTGGCCCCCGGTGGCTTGACCTTGCCGGATCAGATCATTGATTACACCAGCGGTCGGGCCGCAACGTTTTTCGACGGTGTCGAGGCGCCGCTGCAGCACGTGGATTTCACCGAGCCCTACAGTGAACAATTGCGCGCCTCGCTATTGCAGGCCGCCGAGCGCGCAGGGGTCAGCCTTGCAAAGGGCGGTGTGTACGCCGCGACGCAGGGACCACGGCTTGAGAGCCGCGCGGAAGTGGACCGGCTGGAGCGAGACGGCGCCCAGGTTATCGGAATGACGGGCATGCCTGAGGCGGTTTTGGCGCGCGAGCTGGATATCGACTACGCCTGCCTCGCACTGGTCGTCAATCATGCGGCCGGTCGCGTTAGCGATGACGGCGATATCCACGCGCAGTTATCGCGTCATATGAACCGCGCCCGCGAGCAGGCGATGCGGGTGTTGGCTGAATGGATCAATAGCGTGAACTGAATCGCACATTTGTAGATAATTCATACATCTACACTCGATTTATAACTTAATTGCTGATACAAATACCGAATGGTCTCCGATTTCGGGGATTATCATCGCCACATTGCCATATGAAGACACCGTCCAAAAACCTGTTGATGCAGCTCGTCCGTGGCGTCCGGGAGGCCGTCATGCTCGTCGATGTCAGCGTGGAAAAGTGGCGCGTCGTGTTCTACAACCCGGCGATGCAGCGCTTGCTCGGCGTCAGTGCCGGTGAGATCAGTGGCCAGCAGGCTGAGCCGCTGTTGTTTCGCGTGGCAGGCACCGCGGGTGTCGAGGCGGTCCGGCAATGCTCGGCGCAGCACCCGCATTCAAGTTTCGAGAGCCAGTTCATCAGCAAGGATGCCGACGATCGCCACATCGATGGTGAGGTGGTGATGCTGGATGCCGGCAAAAACCTGCGCGCCGTGTATCTGACCGCCAGACAGATCGACGTGGCGGTCGACCCGACCAGCGTGTCAGGTTCCCTGCGACTGTTGGCGACGGACACCATAACGGCATTCCTGCAACCAGAGCCATGGCTTGAGCTGCTGCAACGCGATGCCGCAATCGCCGCGCGCGAGCAGGCCTGGCTTGCAGTTATTGTTTTTCGTGTCGACGCGCTGGCCGCTTATGTCGACACCTTCGGTCAGCACGCCGGCGACTCGGCGATGAAGCGCATCGCGCACAGCGTTCGCCGACGCCTGAAGCGGGCAGGCGACACCGCCGCACGCATCGGCAGCGATGAGATTGCGCTATTGGTGCATGGCTCGAGCGCGCCGACGGCGAAAGAATTCGGCGCAAGTATTGCTGCGGATGTGCGCGCGTTGGCGATCCATCATCCCAAATCGCCGTTGGGCCGGCATATTACGGTCAGCGTCGGTGTTTGCGCGGAGGTGCCGGTCGGCGAGACGGATGCGGTGCGCCTGCTACAACGCGCACGTGCCCAGCTGGATACACCGGAGCAGGTGCTACAAATCGCCGGCAACGAAACCGCGCACTAACCGGTCTGGTCGGGCGCTTATTCGACCGCTTCAGGGGCCGGGCGGGTTTCCTCGGTACGACTGATCAACGCCAGCGCGCCAAAGCGGGGATGGTCAAAGAAATGCAGCTCGGCGCTGCGCATCTTGCGACGTTCCTTAAGCTGGAAGACCAGTGTGTCGAGTGCCGTTGTCCCATCGTTGATAGTGCCCGTTTCGGCCAGCTTCAGGTCCAGAGTCAGGTGCAAGAAGCGATTGACGTAGAGAGAGGCCTCCGCGGCCAATGTGGGCGGCAGGTCGACGAGCCGGTCGAGTGCCAGCGTCGTTTCATGCAGCGGGTCATAAACCGGCTGTTTCCACGCCACGTGCAGCAAAGGGCGATAGTCGCGACTCGCGCGCATCTTGCTGGTTTGTTCTGAAAGTCGGTAGTCGGCCCTGTCCACCGGCATGTATTCCAATGGATAGCGCTGTTGTTCGATTGTCTCGGGCGTTAGTTCGGCCCCGGCTTCCTGCGCCGTGCCGTCCGGGTCAATCGGTGCCGCGCCATCGACCGTAAGCTGATCTGAAAACGTATCCGCAACACGCTGCGCTTCGCGTTCTTCCAGCATCGCTTGTTGTGCTAACTGCGCCGCCTCGCGCCCGGTGTCTACGTAGGACCAGTCCTCGCGACTGCCGCGTACGCCGCCGACATACTCGAACACGATCAGCTCAATTTCGTAAACCGGAATGACGGGCGGCGCCTCTTCGTCAGGCGACAGCGAGTCCTGTGCGCGCGCAAGCGGCAGCGAGACCAGCAATATCAATAGCGCAAACAGGGCGCGAGTGGAAACATCAGTCATAGGGTTTGGCAAGGTCGTGACAGTTAGTGAATATTATCATTACTGGTCACAGCGATCCCGCCCGTGCCGCAGCGCGGCCTTATTTGCCCCGGAGGCGCTTGAGAATTGCCTCGATTGTCGCAACGCGCGCCGGTCCGTCCGGCATTTCCTCGCGAAAACTCAGGCGCTCGGCATCGGCCAGGCGAAAGCGCGCTGAGTCGCTTTGCACCAGCTCCACGAGCTTCAGCGGGTCGACGCTGGTGTCGGATGAGAATTTCAGGTACCCGTTTGCCTGGCTGGCATCGATTTTGATAATCCCCAATGCCGCCGCCTGTTGCTTGAGTCGTGTGACCGCGATCAGCATGCGGGTCGCGTCGGGCAGCAATCCGAATCGATCGATCAGTTCGACCTGCAGCTCACGCAGCGCTGCATCGTCGCTGCAGCTGGCAATACGCTTGTACAGAATCAGGCGCAGGTGCACATCCGGCACGTAGTCCTCCGGCAGCAGCGCAGCAACATGCAGATTGATCTCGACACCGGCATTGAGTGGCTGATCGAACGCCGGCTCCTTGCCGGCGCGCAGCGACTCGACGGCTTGCGTCAGCAGCTCGGTGTAGAGCGAAAAACCGATTTCCTGAATTTGTCCGCTCTGACCCGCGCCGAGCAGCTCGCCCGCACCGCGAATTTCCAGATCGTGACTGGCGAGGGCGAAGCCGGCGCCAAGATCTTCCAGCGACTCGATCGCCTCGAGACGTTTGATCGCATCAGCGGTCATAGAGGCGCGTGGCGGCGTCAGCAGGTAGGCGTAGGCGCGGTGATGCGACCGACCGACGCGTCCGCGCAACTGATGCAGCTGGGCAAGACCAAAGCGGTCGGCACGATTGATCAGGATGGTATTCGCGGTTGGCACGTCGATACCGCTTTCGACGATTGTTGTGCAAACGAACAGATTGAAATTGCGGTGATAGAAATCAAACATCACCTGCTCAAGGTCGCGCTCTGACATCTGGCCGTGACCGACGCGGATTGTCGCCTCGGGCACCAGCTTGGCAAGTTCGGCAGCAACGCGCTCGATATCGTCCACCCTGTTGTGGACGAAATAAACCTGCCCGCCGCGCTTAATTTCGCGCAGGCAGGCCTCGCGGATCAGGCCATCGTTCCAGCGGCTGATAAAGGTCTTGACGGAAAGGCGATCGGCCGGTGGTGTCGAAATCAGCGACAATTCGCGCAACCCGCCCAGCGCCATGTTCAGCGTGCGCGGGATCGGCGTCGCCGTCAGTGTCAGTACGTCAATCTGCGCGCGCAGCGCTTTCAACGCTTCCTTGTGACGCACCCCGAAGCGATGTTCTTCGTCGATAATGACCAGTCCGGGCTGTTTGAAATCCGCCGTGTGGTTGATGATCTTGTGCGTGCCGATGACGATATCGACGGTACCGTCGCGCAAGCCTTCCACGACGCGACTGACCTCGGCCTTGGAGCGGAACCGTGAAAGTTGCTCAACACGAAACGGCCAGTCGGCAAAGCGATCGGTAAAGGTCTGGAAGTGCTGTTGCGCAAGCAGCGTTGTCGGCACTAGAACGGCGACCTGTTTGTTGTTCTGCACCGCGACGAATGCCGCGCGTAGTGCGACCTCGGTTTTGCCGAACCCGACATCGCCGCAAACCACGCGGTCCATCGGCGTGGTCGCGTTCATATCTTCGATAATGTCGTCAATGACGCGCGCCTGATCGTCGGTCAACTCGAACGGGAAGTCGGCCTCGAATTGACGGTAGTCGGCCTGCGGGATCCGGAAGCTGGTGCCAACGCGTGCCGCGCGTCTCGCATAGACGTCGAGCAATTCGGCGGCGACGTCGCGTGCCTTTTCGGCCGCCTTGCGGCGTGCGCGCTGCCATTGGTCGGTGCCCAGCCGGTGCAATGGCGCCTTGTCGGGTGCTGCGCCGGTGTAGCGAGAGATCAGCGCCAGTGCATGCACAGGCACATACAGCTTGTCGCCGCCGGCATACTCGAGCATCAGGAACTCGTTGCTGACATCGCCAACGGCGAGCGTTTGCAGGCCGAGGTAGCGGCCCACGCCATAGGCCTCATGGACTACGGGCGCGCCCACGCTGAGATCGCTCAGTTGGCGAATCACATTTTCCGGGTCGCTGTTGGCGCGTCGTCGCCGTGATTTCGGTTTCACACGACGACCGAATACCGCTTGCTCCGTGACGATCGCCGTCGCATCCGGCTCAAGGATCATGCCGCTGGTCAGCCCGCCTATCGTGATGCCCAGCGGCGCGCTGTCGTTCGCGAATTCATGCCAGTCGGCATAGCGCCTGGGTTGCAGGTGATGCGAATGGCACAGCTCAAGCATTGCCTCACGCCGGCCGGCCGATTCCGCGATCAGCAGTGTGCGCGGCCCCTCGACGCGTTGCCCCAGGAAATCGATAAATGCCGCCGACGAGTCTTCACGATGCAGGTCGATGGCCATCGGCGGCAGCGGCTTGCTAAGCACCCGATCGTCGTCGAGCAATTTTTCTCGGCTAAGGACTATCTTGCGATGCTGACCGCGGCGCGCGCGCCAATCATTGTGGATAAAGAATGCTTCTTCCGGTTTCAGCAGCGGGCGTTCCTGGGCCACGTTCAGTACTTCGTAGCGTTCCCGGATATCGTCCTCTGCGCGCGCCAGCACCGCTTCGGTTTCGGTGCTTTCGGACAGCAGCGCATTATCGGGTAAGTAGTCGAGCAGATTGCTGGTCTTGTCGAAGAACAGCGCCAGATAATATTCGATGCCACCATGCGCGATGCCCTGCGACACCTCGCGGTAAACCTGCGATTGATTGGCATCGCCGTCGAAGCGTTCACGATAGCGGCGACGAAAGTCGCGTACGGCGTCCTCGTCAAGCGGTATCTCGCGCGCCGGCAGGATATTGATCTCGTCGACACGTGTTCCTGACAATTGGCTGTCGGGATCGAACTGGCGCAGGCTGTCTATCTCGTCGTCGAACAGGTCGATGCGCAACGGACTGTCGCTGCCCATCGGAAACAGGTCGATGATCGACCCTCTGACCGCAAACTCGCCGTGTTCGCTGACCTGCGGCACGCGCAAATAGCCGCTGACCGTTAGTCTTTGCACAAATGCGTCGAGGTCGAGCTGCTGGCCTGTCGCGAGCGCCAGTGCGCGCGAGCGCACATAGTCGACCGGTGGTAATCGCTGCAGCAGGCAGCCGGCAGCAACGATCAGTAAGCCGCGGCGTACCGTCGGTAACTGGCTGAGTACTGCGAGACGTTGCGAGACGATGTCCTGATGCGGGCTGAAGCTGTCATAGGGCAGCGTTTCCCAGTCGGGGAAGTGCAGTACCGGTAAATTGTCAGGCGCAAAGAATCTCGCCTCGGCTTCCAGCCGGTCGGCTTCCTGCTGGCTGTCGGCAATGTGCAGCAGTGGACGGTCGACGCGCGCGGCGATGCGCGTCAGTAACAGCGCGTCTGCGGCGCCAACGAGCCCGCCGATGCGATCCGGCAGCTTGTCAGCGGCCAACGGCTTGTCGGCATCAGATTGTTGCAACCATTGCGCTGCGGTCATGACTACGGGTCCGGCATAGATAGCGCCGCGCGGCAGGGCAGCCGCGCGGCGGGAGAATGTCGAGGCTACGGGGAAAGCAAAGCAAAACGCCCGCTTTTAAGCGGGCGCTAGTATGCCATAGTCAGACTTTCGGGTCAGACCCGAAACGGGCTTAGCCGCGTTGCATTACCGTGTGGATCACCCGGTCAAACTCGAAGTAGACGACGAAGCCGTCATATTGCCAGCGGGTAATCGGCGGCTCACCGACGGCAGGCATACGCTGCTGTGGCTGGCCCCATTTGGATTCGACGCGCTGCATGGTCATACCGCGCTGCGGGGCCGCGCTGTCCGTCACTACCGCTGTGTTACCCATGTCTAACTCATCGGCTACAACAGTAGGGCTCATCGCCGCAGCGGCGATCAAAATGGTCAAAGACAGTATTTTCTTCATCGGCCCGGCCTCTCTGGCAGTTGCGCGCCGTTACGGCGGCTTAAACAATATTATGAAATATAACACCGTGCACCCAAGCGCCGACAGCCCGCGCGCCCTAAAACCGTGACACAGGTCTCGTAAATGGGCGTGTCTGTAGCGAGTATGGTTTAATCGCGGCGATGTTAAGGCCCGTAGAACTCATGATTGCGCTGCGTTATTTACGCGCTCGCCAGTCCACACGCTTCGCCTCGTTCATTAGTGCGGCGTCATTGCTGGGCGTATCTATCGGTGTTGCCGCGCTGATCACCATCCTGTCCGTGATGAATGGCTTCGAAAATGAGCTTCGTGACCGGCTGCTGGGTATGCAGGCGCAGGCGACCGTGACCGGTCCGGATGGGCGCTTGCTCGACTGGGCGGCAGCACGGGACGTGGCGCTGAGCAACGCGCGTGTCAGCGCGGCATCGCCGCAGGTGAGCGTGGAGGGTATGGCCAACGTCAACGGTCGGCTGATACCGCTACTTGCCGAAGGTCTGGCGCCCGAACTCGAGCAGGGCGTTTCGAATATCGCATCCACGATTATCAGCGGCTCCCTGGCCGAGCTGCGCCCCGGTTCCGACAATATTATTCTCGGGCGCTATCTCGCGCTCGACCTCGGCGTCAGCGACGGCGACAGCATCGTTTTGCTGGTGCCGGAGGCAACATCGACGGGCGTGATTCCGCGCCTGCGCCGGCTGACCGTTGTCGGGCGTTTTGATTCGGGTGTGCCGGAGTACGACGCCGGCGTTGGCTATCTGCATTGGCGCGATGCATCCGCGCTGATCAATCTTGGTGAAGCAGTCAGCGGTCTGAAACTGCGTTTCGATGACGTGTTTGCGGCAGCGGCAATTTCCGAGGAAGTGCGCATGTTGCTTGGCGATGAATACAGCGCCAGCGACTGGACGCGCGAAAACGCCAGCTATTTCCGCGCCATCAAATTGGAGAAGGCGATGATGGCGCTGATCCTGTCGCTCGTGATCGGCGTGGCCGCGTTCAATATTATCGCGAGCCTTGTGATGGTAGTGACTGACAAGGAAACGGATATCGCGATCCTGCGAACGCTCGGCCTGGCGCCCGACGGTGTTGTGCGCGTGTTTCTCACCCAGGGACTGATTATCGGTTGGGCCGGCGTATTGCTGGGTATCGTGCTTGGTGTCTTGCTGGCGCTCAACGTCACCGAAGTTGTGGCCACGCTGGAGCAATGGCTCGGCTTCAGGGTCATGCCGGGCGATGTCTATGTGATGACGGAAATTCCGTCTGACGTGAAGCTGTCCAATGTGCTGTGGATCGGTGTTGTTGCATTGACGCTGACCGCGCTTGCGACGGTATATCCGGCAAAGCGCGCGGCGCGTGTGCATCCCGCCGAGGCGTTGCGCTATGGGTAAGGGGTGTCGCGCATGAGCTTCGAATCCGATATCGGGCGGCGCTATGTACGTGCGCGCAGCGGCAATAGTTTCGTTTCGTTTATTTCTGTCATTTCCGTACTCGGCGTCGCGATCGGTGTTGCGGTGCTGATCGTTGTGTTGTCGGTGGTCAATGGCTTCGAGCGTGAACTGACGCAACGTCTGCTGGCCATGTCGTCGCATGCGACGATCGAAGGCCTGGATAATTCGCTGAACGATTGGCAACAGCGCCGCGAGGTCGCGCTGGGCAATGCGTCGGTCACCGGCGCGGCGCCGTATATCGAAGCGCGTGCGCTGTTGTCTGCAGATGATGCGCTTAGCGGCATCGTGTTGCGCGGCGTGTTGCCGGATCTTGAGCGCAGCGTGGCGGCGCTCGATGTGTTGATCGCGCAAGGCGATTTCGCATCACTGAAGCCGCGCGGCTACGGCATTGTCATCGGCAGCGACCTTGCGGACGCGCTCGGCGTCGGGCTGGGCGATAAAGTGATTGTCATGATCGCTGAAGGCAACGTGACGCCGGCCGGTATCGTGCCACGTATGCGACGTTTCGAAATCGTCGGTACCTTTCGGGCCGGCATGTACGAATTCGATCGGCGTTTCGCGTTTATTCATCTGCAAGATGCGCAGCGACTGTTTCGCGAAGTCGACGGTGTGACCGGTCTGCGGCTTGCGGTCGACGACATGTTTGCTGCGCCGGCGGTGTCGCGTGAGGTTGCGGTCGAGCAGGGCGGCGGCGTGATGATCAGTGACTGGACGCGTCGCCATAGCGCATTTTTCCGCTCGATCCAGATCACCAAATCTATCCTGTTTGTCATTCTTTTGTTGGTCATCGCCGTGGCCGCATTCAATATTGTTTCCACGTTGGTCATGGTGGTGCGCAGCAAGCGCGGAGATATTGCGATCCTGCGCACGCTGGGCGCTTCGCGAGCCAGTATCACCGGCGTGTTCATTACGCAGGGTGGCATCATCGGCGTGCTGGGGGCGCTTACAGGTGTGGCGCTTGGTGCGATCATCAGCCTGAACCTCGAGGCGTTGGTGCGCACAGTCGAATCGGTTTTCGGCATTACCGTACTCGCGGCCGACGTCTATTTTATCAGCGACCTGCCGAGTGATTTGCGTTGGTCGGATGTGGTCCTTGTCGTGGCGGTCGCGCTTGTTCTTGTGTTTACGGCAACCCTGTATCCGGCGTGGCGCGCATCGCGTACCAACCCCGCCGAGGAGCTTCGATTTGAATAACCTAACTGCTGAATCCGGCGCTGTGCTCAGCTGTCGTGGCGTCGGGCGAGTCTTCCGTGAAGGCGCCAATGAGCTGCACGTGTTGCGCGACATCAATCTCGATATCGGTCCCAGTGAGCGCATCGCAATTGTCGGTGCGTCGGGCTCGGGGAAAACCACGTTGCTGCAATTACTGGGCGGGCTGGATGCGCCCGACAGCGGCTCGATCACCGTGCAATCGCGCGACATGGCAAAGTTGTCGGATGCGCAACGCGGTCGTGTACGCAACGAGACGATTGGATTTATTTATCAGTTCCATCATTTGCTGCCCGAGTTCAGTGCGCGCGAGAATGTCGCGATGCCGCTGTTGATTCGTCGCCAGAAAAAGGCCGATGCTCTGGCTAAAGCGGATGCGCTGCTGGCGCGGGTCGGTCTCGGTGAGCGACTGACGCACCGGCCGTCGCAGTTGTCCGGCGGGGAGCGTCAGCGCGCCGCGGTTGCGCGTGCGTTGATCACCGAGCCTAAACTGGTGCTGGCCGATGAGCCGACCGGAAACCTGGACCGCGGGACAGGCGAACAGGTGCTCGAATTGATGTTGTCACTGAACCGTGATTTTGCGACCAGTCTCGTCATCGTGACGCATGACCCGACGATTGCGGCGCGTATGGATCGTGAGCTGACGCTTGATGATGGCCAGCTGGTGACTGTTCGCGAATAAGCGCCGGGGGGCGCCTAGTCTTTCGGCGCTGCTGCGAGCCGCCGCGCGCGACGCCGTTGCAGGTATTGGCCGGCGCGGGTTCGCCAGAGTATTTCCATCAGCCCGTAGCCGGCGAGCGCGGTGAACACGCCCATGATCAGGCAACCAAGGAACAGTGGCTGCCATATGGCGCTTAGCTCGCCAAAGAACCAATCGCGGCTAAATTCGATCGTAAACGGACGCTCGGGCAGTTGCAGTATCACGCGGCCGACCTGATAGCCGGAGAAATAGATCGGCACGATCGTCAGAGGGTTGATAATCGCGGTCATCAGCATCGTAATCGGTAAATTAATTTTCAGTCTGATGGCGGTCAGACCGGCGGCCAGGCTGTGCGCGGGTATTGGCATCCACATCCAGAACAGTCCGAACGCCACGGCCGGGCTGACCGACTTGCGTCGAATAGCCCACAGGTCCGGGTGGTCGAGCAGGTGTCGCAGCGGGCGCAGCCAGCGTTGGCGAATCACGCTATGTCGCGACGGGCTGATGGAGCGGAAGAATTGGCGTGGCATTAGCGGGTCATCAGTGGCTTCGACGATCATGATCTCATAAACCGCGCGCGCGGGAGCTGCGGCGCGCCGCATTTTCGGGCAAAACACCAGCGAAGTGCACGCGCACAACGAGGAATCCGGGCCGATACTGACAGGCGTCGCCTTTTGGCGTTATTGCGCCGTTGAGCCATGCTGATCATCTTCAGCGTTCAGACCTTGTCGATTGCCGCATTGATCGTTCGCCCGGGTTTCTGGCCAATGTCGCTTGCAGCTATTGCCACGTGCTGGATTGTTGTAAGCCATCGCGGTGGGCGTGCGTTGCTCATGTGCCTGTTCGGTGGGTTGGCCGCCGCGCTGTGGTCGGTCAGGGCGATCAGCCTGCATGAGGCCGACATTTTGCGCGATGTGCTGCACGACGTTGAGGTCCTGACGCGCGTAAATGTAAGGCTGGCGCCGCGCATGGACTCGCTCGGCACACGCTTCGAGGTGTCGGTTGATGATCCGACGCTGCCGGCTCGGCTCGCCGTTTTCTGGCCGGCGACGGTGGCTTCCGGCAATGTTCGACGGGGTGAATGTTGGCAGCTGAAGTTACGGTTGCGCCGCCTGGCTGGCAGGCGTAATCCGGGCGTTTTTGATGTCGTAGCCTGGCAGCGGGAGCGAGGCATCGGCGGGCGTGCGACCGTTCGAAAATCTGTACACAACGTGCGCTGCGAGCAACAACCTGCCGGCGCTATTGAAGCCGCCCGAACGCGTGTTGGCGAAAGCCTTGCCGCGGCGCCTATCTCTGCGCAAGGTATCGCAATCCTGCGGGCACTATTGCTCGGCGATCGTGCCCCGATGAGTGAATCGCTACGCGAGACCTTCGCAGCAACCGGCACCAGCCACCTGATGGCAATTTCCGGGTTACATGTCGGATTGGTTGCAGGCCTTGGTTTTCTGTTCGGTAGCCGCCAACCCTTACCGCGTCGCTGGCTGGCGCCTGATCGTGGCATTGCGCTCGGCGCCTTGCTCGCGTGTGGCTACGTCGCATTGGCGGGGTTTGCTATCACCGCGCAGCGTGCGCTTTTGACCTTGCTTGTGGTCGGCGTTCTGTTGTGCGCGCGGCGGCGTATCGATGCGCTTAGCCTGGTTGCAGCCGCTGCCCTTGCGTTGTTTGTCTTCAATCCCTTTCGTATCACTGACACCGGGTTCGTGTTTTCTTTTTCAGCGGTGACGATGCTGGCGCTGCTGCAACGACGCGCGCGTGCCAGGCGCAGCAGCCGGCGCCGAAACGCGATCGTGGTGGTGCTGCAGGCGCAATGCCTGCTCAGTGTTGGGCTTGCACCGCTGACAATGGCCTGGTTTGGCTATGTCAGTGCCGTCGCTCTACCGGTAAACCTCCTTGTCGTCCCGCTATTCTCGCTTTTCGTCGTGCCAGTCGCCTTGCTCGGCGCGGTCATGGCTTTGCTGGTGCCACCGATTGCGCCGATTTTATGGCGGCTCCTCGATAGCGTGCTTACACGATTGGTTGATGCCCTGGCAGGGCTTGCCACGTTATCTTTTGCCCGTATTGAGGTTGGCGCTTTGACGCCGGCATTGACTCTCGTCGCAATCCTGCTGGCGGGGCACATGGTGTTGTCATTCCGGCATCCGGGCCGATTGCTGGCGCTGCCAGCGTTGCTGGCTATCGTCCTGATGCGCGCCGTGCCGCCGGCTTACGGCTGTCTTAATGTGACGATGCTGGACGTTGGTCACGGGACAGCGATGACGTTGCAAAGCGCCCGTCACTACTATGTCTACGACGCTGGTCCCGCCTGGCCGTCGGGGAGTGATGCCGGCAGTCGCATCGTGCTGCCGTTTCTCCGCGCGAGAGGGGCTGCAGACATAGAGGTCGCCGTCATGAGCCACGCGGATAACGATCATATTGGCGGCGCGGGCGCACTGGCGAAAGCCGCGATGGTGTCTCGCTGGCTCGGCGCGCTGCCACACGCACCTCCCTGTGTTGCCGGGCAACGGTGGCACAGCGGTGCAATCAGTTTTCACGTTGTGTGGCCGGTTCCCGAGTTACCGGCGGCGGGTCGCGGCGATAACGATGCATCCTGTGTCATACGAATCACAGGCCCGACCGACAGCCTGCTGATCAGCGGCGATATCGAGGCTGGCGCAGAACGCGAAATTGTCGCGCTGCGCCAGCTCAAAGCCGACATGGTTACCGTTCCGCATCACGGCAGCGCGACGTCATCGGGCGACGCATTTATCGCTGACGTTGATGCGCGGATTGGCTGGATCAGCGCGGCGGCTGACGGACGCTGGCAGCTACCGCATCCGGTTGTTGTCAATCGCTGGTTGGCGTCGGGGACGCAGCTGCACAACACGGCGCACCACGGTGCGCTGCAAACAACGCTGTGTCGGGCGTAGCCGCGTGCCACCGCTGACGCTCACAACGCGTCAGTCGATACGGAACTATATCGCTCGAGAGCCGCTGCGCTGTGGTAGTCACCGGGCGGTCACGGTATATTGCCGTCTTTACCCGCGTGCGGAACAGGCATGGTTGAAATTGTACAAGCCGGCGGCTGGATGATGGCGCCCATCATCCTCTGCGCGATCATTGCTACCGGTATCATTATCGAGCGTTACTGGACGCTGCAACAACAGCGTGTGATCCCGAAAGACCTGACGTCGCAAGTCTGGGGCTGGGTTAAAAATGACGAGCTGACGTTGAAGCATCTGCAGTCGCTGCATCACGGCTCGCCGTTGGGGCAGATTCTCGCGGCCGGGCTGGCTAATCGTGATCGCGATCGCGCCGCGATGAAGGAGAGCATCGAAGATACCGGGCGTCATGTCGTGCATGAGCTCGAGCGTTACCTCGAGTCGTTGGGGACCATCGCTGCGATTACGCCATTGTTGGGCTTGCTTGGCACCGTCATTGGTATGGTCAAGGTGTTCACGGCTATTACTGCTGCCGGGGTGGGTAACCCCGCCGCGCTTGCCGGTGGTATATCGGAGGCGCTAATCACCACGGCCGCCGGCCTGACCGTCGCGATCCCGTCGTTGATCGGGTTTCGCTATGCCCGCAACCGGGTCGACACGCTGGTTGTGCAGATGGAAAAAGAAGCGCTGAAACTGATCGAGGCGATTGGTCGCCGTCAGGACGCCGAGAGCGCATGAATCTCGCCAAGCGACAGCGCGAGGAACCACAAGTCAATCTCACTTCACTGATCGATGTGGTGTTGTTGCTGTTGGTGTTCTTTATGGTTTCGACCAGCTTCGTCCGTGAATCCAGTGTCTCGATCCAATTACCGGAAGCCAGTCCCGAGCCTGCCGCGGTGATCGATGAAGACCGGCTGGAGATCACCATCAGTCGCGACAATCTCTATTACGTCAACAATCGCGAACTGATCAACACGCAGCCCGAAACACTGCGCCGCGCCATAGAGGAAATTGCCGCCGGACGCGAAGGACTGCCGGTGACGATTATCGCCGATGCGGATGCGCGCCATCAGGCGGTCATCAGTGCAATGGATGTGGCCGCCAGTTTGGGATTCACGCAGGTGAATATTGCTACGGTGAATCAACCGGATGACTGATCCAGGCGCCGTCAATGCACCGCACGTGCCGGACCCCGAGGCCGACGTCACGGCGATCTACAAGCGGGTGCTTGGTTATTCCGCAAGGCACTGGCTGATGTTTGTCGTTGCCGCGATCGGCATGATCGTGACGGCGGCGGTAGAGGCCGGACTGTCGTTGATGATGAAGCCATTAACGGATGAAGCATTGGTCGGCGACACGGGTGCGGTCGCGAAGTGGATGCCCATAGCGTTCGTTGGTGTATTTTTCGCGCGCGGTATCGCCGGGTTCATGTCGGAGTATGCGCTTGGCTGGATTGGTCGCAACGTAATCACCGAGATGCGTCGTGACGTATTCGAAAAATATTTGAAGCTACCCTCGAACTTTTTTGACGTCCGCTCGTCCGGGCCTCTGTTGTCGTTGGTCACCTACAACATCGAGATGATCGCGGAGTCTGCGACCAACGTTGTTACGATTGTCATCCGCGACACGATGAAGCTCATCGCCCTGATCGGTGTGATGCTCTACACCAGCGTAAGGCTGTTCGCTTTTGTCGCCGTGGTGGTACCCATTATTGCCATTTTGATTCGAATTCTGAGCCGGACCTTCCGACGCTACAGCAGCAAGATTCAGAGCTCCGTCGGCGATGTTACCCAGGTCACCGAAGAGGTGGTGCAGGGACACCGCGTCGTGAAGATTTTCGGCGGCCAGAAGTACGAGCGCGACCGTTTTAATGACGCCAACGAGTCGAATCGGGACATGAACATGAAACTCGTCTATGCGAAAGCGGCCGGCGTGGCGGTGACGCAGATTCTGTTCGCATTCGGCGTCGCCGGGGTCGTGTGGATGGCAAGCAATGAGTCGGCGCGTGGTGACCTCAGCCCGGGTACCTTTGTTGCGTTTATTACGGCATTGATTTTGCTGCTCGACCCGTTGCGCAAGTTGACCAATATCAATGCCTCGATACAGCGTGGTATTGCAGCCGCGCAGAGTGTCTTTGACATCATTGATCGCGAGAACGAAAAAGATACCGGTTCGCTGACCGTCAAACGGGTAGCCGGTAAAGTCGAGTTCGAATCGGTATCGTTTTCTTACGGCGATGACTCAATGCCGGTGTTGCGTGACGTCAGCGTTGCGGTCTCGCCCGGCGAGACGCTGGCGATTGTTGGCCGATCCGGCAGCGGTAAGTCGACCCTGGTCAGTTTATTACCGCGATTTTATGATTGTGTTGACGGGCGTATCGCGCTCGATGGCCACCCGATCGGCGACTACCGGCTGGATGTCCTGCGCGATCAGATCAGCCTGGTCAGTCAGGATGTCGTGCTGTTCAACGACACCATTGCGCGCAACCTCGCTTACGGAGCGCTGGGTGATGTGTCACGCGAAGATATCGTCAAAGCGGCCGAAGCGGCGTACGTGATGGAATTTGTCGAAGACCTGCCGCAGGGTCTCGAAACCGTCGTCGGCGATCGTGGCGTATTGCTGTCCGGCGGCCAGCGCCAGCGCATCGCTATCGCCCGCGCATTATTGAAGAATGCACCGGTCCTGATCCTGGACGAGGCGACATCGGCGCTCGACAGTGAGTCCGAGCGCCGCATACAGGATGCCCTTGAGGCGCTGATGCACCAGCGCACGACGCTGGTCATTGCGCATCGACTCTCGACCGTTGAGCGCGCGAATCGCATCATCGTCATGGATCAGGGACGGATCGTAGAGTCCGGAACCCACGCCGAGCTGCTCGCGCAGGGCGGACAATACGCAGCGCTCTACCAGATGCAATTCAGCGATGACGGAAGCTGATCGCTCACAGGGCTGGCTGTACAGGGTCTGGTATGGCGATGCGCCCGGCGGTTGGATACTACTGCCGTTAGAGGCGTTATTTCGTTGTATCGTCGCTGTCCGCTGCTGGTTGTTCGCGCGCGGCATTCTGAAATCCGAGAGTGTGGCTGCCGGTGTGATCGTTGTTGGCAATATCAGTGTCGGTGGTGCCGGCAAGACACCGCTGGTTGCGTGGCTTGCGTCAGAGGCGCTCAGGCGTGGCTATCGTCCGGCCATTATCTCGCGGGGCTATGGCGGTCAGGAACCAGCCACGCCACTGCTGGTGTCGTCAGACACTGATGTTGCGATAAGCGGCGACGAGGCGCTCATGCTGGCGCGAGCTACGCCGGCGCGCGTCTATGTCTGCGCGCGGCGCGCGCTGGCTGCCAGACAAGCAGTTTCGGATGGGGCGGACCTGATCATTGCGGATGACGGGCTGCAACACTATCAGCTCGCGCGCGATGTTGAGATTATTGTCGTCGATGCCGAGCGCGAGCACGGTAACGGTCACTGCCTTCCTGCAGGACCATTGCGTGAGCCGCCAGGTCGTATCCGCCGGGCAGATTTGCTGGTCTATTCCGGCGACCACGATGCGTCTCGTGTTGGCTATCGGCTGGCGATTTCGCACGCGGTCAACGCCGAAAATGGCAACGTGCAGTCGTTGGATACGTTTTCCGGTCAGGACGTCTTTGCGATAGCCGGCATCGGTCATCCGCAGCGGTTTTACGATGCATTGCGTGCTCACGGCATCAAGGTCCAACCAATCCCCGTGGCCGATCACGGCCGCGTCGACGAGGCTTCGCTGCATCCGCCAGGCGATGCCCCGGTGCTGATGACGAGTAAGGATGCGGTCAAATATGATGTACTCGAGGCGCGGCACTGGGTGGTGCCATCCGAGCTCGTGCTTGATGTGAACAGTAAGGTGGCAATCCTCGGTATGATTGATCGCGCCGAAGAGCGGCATTTACAACGCAGTGGAAAGCCTCATGCATGACAACGTGCACATCGTGATTCCGTCGCGTCTGGCGTCGAGCCGGTTGCCGCGCAAGGCATTGCTTGAGCTAGGCGGACGCCCGGTTATCGAGCATGTCTGGCGCCGCGCGAGCAAAGTCGGCGCGGCGTCCGTGACGATTGCGACCGACAGTGAAGAGATCGTGCTCGCCTGCGAGCGCTTTGGGGCGGACGTTGTTATGACGGCATCGACGCACCAGTCGGGCACCGATCGTATCGCCGAGGTCGCCGAGCTGCGCGGTTGGTCCGACGAACTCATTGTCAACGTGCAGGGCGACGAGCCGTTTATGCCGGTCGCTGCAATCGTGCAGGTGGTTGAGTTACTACAGGATCATCCGTCCGCCGATCTGGCAACACTGAGTACGCCCATCGACGATGCCGCGCAGCTCAACGACCCCAACTGCGTCAAAGTGGTGACCGATGCGGCGGGTTTTGCATTACTGTTTAGTCGTGCCGCCATCCCGTTTACGCGACAGGAGGCAGGCTTTGTGGCGTCACGCCATATCGGTATTTACGGCTACCGCGCCGCCAGCCTAAGGCGCCTGGTATCGACACCGCCCTGCGTGCTCGAGCAGACGGAGTCGCTGGAACAATTGCGTGCACTATGGATAGGCCAGCGAATTCTGGTAGGCCAGGCGGTAGAAACGCCGCCGCCCGGTATCGACACGCAGTCCGATCTGGATGTGGCGAGGCGTCGCATCCAGACCGAGGAGTGAGCTGACGCTCACTCCTCGGGGTCTTAGCTTGCTTTCAGCGCCGTCTCGATAGCGGTCACTACTGTCTTGTCGTAGGGCTGCGTGCGTGGGCTGAATTCACTGATCAGTTTGCCGTCACGACCAATCAGGAACTTGTGGAAGTTCCAGGTCGGGAAGGTGCCTGAAGCGTCGGCGAGTTGTTTGAAGAACGGATGCGCATCGTCGCCGCGCACTTCGACTTTCTCGAACATGGGAAACTTAACGCCATAAGTCAGGCGGCAAAAGTCTTTTATTTCCTCTTCGGTGCCGGGCTCTTGTCCGGCGAAGTTGTTAGACGGAAACCCAAGAACCACGAGTCCGTCTTCGCCGTACTGCTGGTAGAGTTTTTCCAGCCCGTCGTATTGGGGCGTATTGCCGCACTTCGATGCGGTGTTAACCACCAGAATAACTTTGTCGGCGTAGGTGTCCGAAAGGTTGACGGTGTCATCGGAAGCCAGTTTCTTGAAGTCCTGGTCGAGCAAAGCATGGCCGTCGGCGAAGGCGGGGCTCATCAGGAATGAAACAATAATCAGTGCGAGTGTGCGCATGGGGAATCCTCGGGGTTAAATTCTTCGTGCCGCAATCACGCCAGCGGCGGATCCGGATGCAACAATTGACGTCCAGATTCTGGCAAGAATACTGGATTGTGGGCGATCGAGATGCGCAATGGCGTCGTCGCGGTGTGCGAGCTCATCGTCGCGGAATGTTTGCAGTTGCTCGCGCAACGAATCCCAATGCGGGTTACAGTCCAGCACATCGATTTGCTGAGCGTAGTGGCGGTCCACGAAGGTCTCTACGGCTTGCACGGTGGTATAAGCGGCGCGACTGCCGAACAAGGCGGGTATTGCCCCCAGCAGCCAGCCTGACACTTTCCACAAGCCTCCCAGTCGCGTGTGCCAGCGCCGCGGCATCCAGCTCTCGAAGAACTCGAGATGCGTTTGCTCGGCGGCCAGATGCTCAGTCGCGAAGTGTCTGAGCTCCTGATCCCTCGATACGGCAAGCATGCCTTTGTAAATCCAAACGGCACCGGTCTCGCCGGCATGATTGGAGCGCAGCTCACGCGCCACACTGATGGGCAGATTCAACTTGTCGAAAGCGGGAATTATCAATGTCGTCTCCATTCCTGACACTCGTCGGCGCCAGATCGGCGTTCCAGAATGCAAACATAACTAAAAATACGCGTAATGTCTAAGAAATGTTCCAATTTATCTTCGACAAAAATTAGATTATCAAGCTCATTCATTGAGAGGGGGCGTGGAATCTATACAGAAATACATCACGCCCGACGCGATCGGGGTCCACCAACGCGCCTCGTCAACATTGATTGCGGGTTACCAAGAAAGCGCGGCCCAGCGCTGTTTTCGCCGACTAAGTCAGGCACGCGGGCTCAACAAAGGGTTGCCGGCAGCCAATTGGCGCACGCTGCGGCGTGCAGGCCCGGCAGCGGGTCGACTAGCCGGGGCTCGGCTGTGGCGTCAAGGTGCCATGGTTATTGGATTCACGCGATTGACGGCGCTTGCAAACTTCCTGAATCGCGATCATGCGCGCGGCCGACGGCGTCAGATCTTCGCGCTCAAGCTCATTGGCGCGACGCCGGATCCAGGCGATATCGATCTCGGTCATTTCCATAGCGTAAGCATACACGCCATAGGCGCGGTGATGTAGCGTTGCAGGGCACGAAATACGCTAGGATAATTCGCTTTATTCGAACCGCGAAATAGCAATATGAAAAATGTTCCTGAACAACCTGTGCGCGTGTTGTTTGTCTGCATGGGTAATATCTGTCGCTCGCCGACCGCGGAGGCTGTGTTTCGCGCCCGAGTGAACGAGGCGGGCCTGAGCGAGCGCTTCGAAATCGATTCTGCAGGCACACATGCCTACCACATTGGCAAGTCCCCTGATCAAAGGGCGCGGGCGGTGGCTGAGCGTCGCGGCGTGAGCATGGAGGGCCAGCATGCGCGACGCGTGACGCCTGAAGACTTCTCCGCCTTCGACTACATCATCGCGATGGATGACGACAACCTCGAGGAGCTCAAGCGGGTTCAACGAGAGGCGGATGAGGCCGGCGAGGGTGCGGTGCTTTCACTATTGCTAGAGTATGATACGAACGCCGGGCGCCGCGAAGTGCCGGACCCTTACTACGGGGGCGCCCAGGGTTTCGAGCAGGTGTTTGATCTGGTGGACGGCGCTGCGCAATACTTGCTGGAAACTTTGCGCGATTAGTCAGATGCGAGCCCGGAGTTTCCTGTCAGTGTGGGCTAATTCAGACAAAAAAATGGCGGCTACCCGAACGGGTACCGCCATTTTTTTTTGCTGAAGCAGCTAAGACTACTCGTCGCTAGACCAGACCGTGTAGGTACTATCCTTCTTGGTCGCTGGTGCGCTTTCCCATGGCAGCAATTGCGGCTTGGGTTTTTCGGCCGGCTTGTCTGCGGGTGCTTTGGCCGCTTTGTCTGCGCCATCTGACCGATCGTTACTGGCCGGCTTCTCGCGAGATGCCGGCGCCTGATCGTTAACCGTCGAAGTAGCTTGATTGCCGTTGTCAGCCTGTGGCTTGCGCGGCGGCTTCGCAGCTTGCGCGGTATCTTTTTGCTCGCGCGGTTTGTGTGCGCTGCTGCTCTGCGACGCCCCACCAGCATTGGCTGCCGGTGCATTGTTGCCTGTGTCGCGTTGCTCCGGAGTCTTATCGTCAGATGCCGGCTGTTGTGATTGCGCACGCGCCTGGCGCTGACTGCTGTCACCCTCGTCGTTGCGATTGCGTGGCGGCTTGTCGCCCCGCGGAGGCTTGCTGTCGTTTGCTGGCCTACTGCGATTGTCGTCACCGGCAGCGTTGGCGTTGGCGCCGTCGTTACTCGCGTTGCCTTGCTGATGCTCGTTGTCTGTCTGGTTGTTCTTACGGCGACGGCCGCGAGAGCGACGCCGGCGTTTGCGCGGCGCACCGTCACCGTCGGCCTGCTGCATATTTGACTGCTGCGGCCCCTTGTTGCCCTGCGTGTTGTCGTCAGCAGCATTTGCATCAGGATCTTTGCGTTTGCGCGTGCGCTTCTTCGCTGGGCGCTCTTGCTGCTTGTCATCGCGATTGCGTTGATTACCGCTGCGGGACTTGCCTTTGGCCTCTGAGCGGCCGCCGCGCTTGTCTGTTTGTTTACGATTGCGTGACTTGCTCTCGGTTTGTTTTTTCGCACGATGTTCGGCGTCGCGCTTGTTGCGCTCCACGCGCTCTTTCTCGAGCGCCTTGCGCTTGATTTCTTCCGGGTCAGGCTCCCCGAACAACCAATACCAAATGCGCACGAAGATACCCGGTCTCGGACCTGTCGGTTGCTCCATCAGGCGCTTCGGCGTCGGTGCAGGGCTTGTCGGTGCCGCGATTTGTACCGCCGGCTTTTCCGGTTGAATTTTCTCGCCACCCCATTCCGGCGTTGATCCGTCTTCATGCGCTTCGGTCAGGTCAACGCTGGTGCCGACATTCTCCGGGAGATCCAGTTGGTCGTCGCGTATGCGGCGCAGCTCGTAGTTCGGTGTTTCAAACGCCGGGTTTGCGACCAGAATGACTTGCGTGCCATGACGGCTTTCGAGCTTCTGTACCCACTCCCGCTTTTCGTTGAGCAGGTAGGTCGCAATATCGACCGGCAACTGAGCAATCACTTTCGACGTGCGTTCTTTGCGTACCTCTTCACCAAGCACACGCAAGATCGCCAATGCCAGTGATTCGATTGAGCGGAAGTTGCCCATACCGTCACAGCGTGGGCAAACCTGATGTGCCGACTCGCCGAGTGACGGACTCAGGCGTTGTCTCGACATCTCCAGCAAGCCGAAGCGCGAGATCTTGCCAATCTGGATTCTGGCACGGTCGGCTTTCACCGCTGCGCGCAGTCGGTTCTCAACTTCGCGCTGGTTCTTCGACGCGTTCATGTCGATGAAGTCGATCACCACGAGACCACCCAGATCGCGCAGTCGTAATTGACGCGCAATCTCATCGGCGGCTTCGAGGTTTGTGTTAAACGCAGTAGCTTCGATGTCGGCGCCTTTGGTGGCGCGGGCAGAGTTAATGTCGATCGAGATCAACGCTTCGGTGATATCGATAACGATGCTGCCACCGGAGGGCAGATGTACGTGATGGGCGTAGGCGGTTTCGATCTGCGATTCGATCTGATAGCGCGTAAACAGCGGTACCGGATCCGAATAACGTTTCAGCTTATCCGCATTATGCGGCATTACTGACTGCATGAATTCCATGGCTTGCGAAAACGGCTTGTCGGAGTCGATCAGGACTTCGCCGATATCGATACTGAAATAATCACGCAGCGAGCGAATGACCGCATTGCTTTCCTGATAGATCAGAAACGGCGAGGGCTTTTCGACCACGACTTTCTTGATTGCTTCCCAGACCGCAAACAAATTGTTGAGATCCCATTGCAGCTCTTCCGGGGTGCGGTCGATGCCTGCGGTGCGCACGATGATGCTCATGCCATCCGGGATTTCGAGGTCGGAGAGGGCTTCGCGAATTTCCTCGCGGTCCTCGCCGGTGATACGTCGGGAGACACCACCGGATTTCGCTTTGTTGGGTTTCAGTACCAGAAAGCGGCCGGCCAGGCTGACATAAGTCGTGAGCGCTGCACCTTTGTTGCCACGCTCTTCTTTCTCAATCTGAATGACAATGTCCTGGCCTTCTTTCAGGACTTCTTTCATGCCCGGACGATTCTTGTCCGACGGCTGGCGAATATAGTATTCCGGCGAGATGTCCTTAAACGGCAGGAAGCCGTGACGTTCGGAACCGTAGTCTACAAACACCGCCTCGAGGCTGGGCTCGATGCGCGTGATTTTTCCTTTGTAGATATTGGCTTTTTTACGTTCCTGGGATGGAACCTCGATGTTGAGGTCGTAAAGACGCTGGCCATCGACCAGTGCCATGCGCAACTCTTCTTCCTGAGTTGCATTGATTAGCATTCTTTTCATTGTGCCCTTTATTCCATGAATAATCGGGCGAAGAACACATCTGCGTGTTACGGGATGGGATATTTGTATGGCGGCCGTCCGGACGTGACAGCGCGAACGCCGGCTGCCTGACAGGCTGCGGTATACGCAGGGTCGCGGCGGCGGGCAGGAATTCGAGCAATATCAGGAACAAGTGCATATACAAATAATGTGCGCCTGGCGCATGTGAAATCCGCAACGGCAGATTACCGGTAGGCCGGTGTGCTTCGCCGTGCTGAGTGAGCAACCAGCGGAGCCGGTCACGATCACCCGAAAAGTCTCGCGCCGTCGCCGGCCGGTAGCCGATGGCAGCACGAAAATGTATTCGTCGTTAGCCCGGCATCGTGTTGGTAATCCCCCCGTGATGCCGGACCTGCAGCCCGTGCTGTCTCCGTCATCGCAGGAGCGATTCGGGAGGTACCAGTAACGGGCCGGTGTAATATAGCAACCCCAACCCCCTACAGCAATGGGATAAGTCATTGTCCGAGAAAGAGAAGACAGACCGCGAGGCCGGGTCGCAGGTGCGCTATGTGAACGTCGATGAGGCCAGTGATGGTCAGCGCATCGATAACTTCCTCGTGCGCGAGCTGGCAGGCGTGCCAAAAAGCCGGATCTACCGGATGCTGCGCAAGGGCGAGGTCCGCGTAAATAAAGGGCGTGTTAAACCGACAAGTCGGGTTCACGATGGCGATAGCGTGCGTATCCCGCCGGTTTCGACCCGCGAAACACCGAATACCGTGGTGCCGAAGAAGCTGGCCCAGCGGTTGCTCGACGCGGTGTTGTTCGAGGATCGCGAACTACTGGTCATCAACAAGCCGGGCGGCATGGCAGTGCATGGTGGCAGTGGCCTGAGTTTCGGCGTCATCGAGGCAATGCGGGCACTGCGCCCGGATTGGTCATCGTTGTCGCTGGTTCATCGTCTGGACCGCGAAACCAGCGGCGTACTGGTGATGACCAAGCGGCGCGCCGCTCTGCGGCGTTTGCATGAGGCGTTTCGTGACGACCGGGTCAGCAAGGTGTATCTGGCGCTCGTCGATGGTTATTGGGAGTATGGGGCGACGGTCATCGATGCGCCGTTGGCGGTCAATGAGCGTCGCGGTGGTGAGCGCCACGTGGCCGTGGCCGCGGAAGGCAAGCCCTCGATAACCGAGGTCACGCCTACGGACTCGCGCCGTGAGGCGACATTGTTGACGGTACGACCGCGAACCGGGCGCACCCACCAGATTCGCGTGCACCTGCAATACAAGGGTCACCCGATCGCCGGCGATCAGCGTTACGGTGAGGCGGAGCGCAACGCGGAATTTCGCGCTGATGGTTTGCCGCGCCTGTTCCTGCATGCGCAGTCTATTTCGTTCGATGATGGCGTGGGTGGCGAGCAGACGTTCAGCGCGCCACTACCGGATGACCTGCAGCAGTATCTGGAACGTGTTCTGGCGCGTCCGTCGGTGACGGCGCAACGCCGGCGCTTCTAGCGCATCGCCTAGGCCGGGTAGCCGAATTCGCGCAGTGCTGCGCTGACAAAAATCAGCGGCAGGCCGATTAACCCCGTTGGATCATCGCTGTGCACGCTTCGAAACAGGCTGATTCCGGCCCGCTCGACCATAAAGCCGCCCGCACAATGCCACGGCTCGTCCCGCGCGACGTAACGCGCGACACGCTCGCGAGTCAGACTGTCGAAGCGCACGCGGGTGACGTTGGTATGCTCGCGGCGTTGGTTCGTGGTCGAATCCAGCACGCAAACGGCGCTGAAAAACACCGCCTCACGCTCGCTGCATGCCATAAGCATTTCGATGTTGCGCTGTGCATTGCCGGGCTTTTCGAGCACGCGGCCATCGCAGGTCGCGACCTGATCGGCGCCTATAACAATGCTGCTGTTCGCACTGTCTGCTAGCGCCCGAGCGACGGCGCAGGCTTTTTCCAGCGCCAATCGCGCAGCCAGAAACTCCGGTTTCTCGCCCGTTTGGGCAGATTCATCGATATCGGCAGGCGCCGTGGCGAAGTCATCGCAGATCCTTGCCAGCAATGCGCTGCGCCCGGGTGAGCGCGAGGCGAGGGTGATCGCAGTGACTCTGACTGCGGGCAAATCGGCCATTTGGTGGGTGCTCGTTGAGTTACGTAAGGCCTTATTTTAGCGCTTTTTCTTTGACATAGGCCGGTCGGCTTCTTATCATTCGCCGGCTATGTCGAGATGGGCTGAAAAACCGATCGCTTTGGCCGATGCGGCCGGGCGGGGAATGAGCGTCGAATTTTCGCTGGAAAAGGCGCATTTACCGCGTCTTTCGGCGTTGATAGCTCAGTCTCGCGAGGACGCGGTGGGCGGAGCGGCGCCGGAATTGTCGGCGGACGTTGCACTTGGTTTTGCGTTTCGCCAGCAGCCGCGATTTATCGAGATCAGCGGTAACATCAAGGCTCGTTTTGGTCTTATGTGCCAGCGTTGCCTCGAGCTTGCGCCGCTTGAAGTAGATGTAGCGGTGTCGCTCGCGGTGGTCGCAGCGGACAAGCCCGGCGATTATCTGGAGTCTGTCAAAGAGACTCACGAGCGTTGGGACCATGATGGCGATGAGCTGCTGCTGGCGGAAGTCGTCGACGAATTGATTTTGCTGGAATTGCCGTTGGTCATCATGCATGAGGAACGGACGGATTGCGGCAGGCTGGCCGGAGAAGCACGCTTCGCGGCACAGTCGGAAAGAACACAACGGCCATTTGCTGACTTATCGGCATTGCTGGGCGACAAATCGTCCTGAGCGGCGAATGACCAACGACAACTGAATTTACTGGAGATACTAAAATGGCAGTTCAAAAAAGCCGACGTACACCGTCAACACGCGGCATGCGCCGCAGCCACGACAAGCTGAGCGGCAAGACGCTTTCTGTTGAGCCGACGACGGGTGAGACACACCTGCGCCACCACGTAAGCCCGGACGGTTTTTACCGCGGCAAACAGGTCATTGCACCGAAGCCAATCATCGGCGACGAAGAGTAGCGAGAGCCCGGCGGCCTGTGCCGCCCGGTCAGCGAAATTATTGACGATGCATAGCGCAGTCTGATGGCGATCTCAGCGCGCGCCCAAATCGATCACACACGGCCCGTAACCCTGGCGCTCGATGCAATGAGCGGTGACCAGGGTGCGGGCATTGTTGTGGATGCCGCAAAATCTATCGTTCGCCGCCATCAGAATGTCACGTTAATTCTGGTCGGCGATGAAACGCTGTTGCGTGGCGCGATTCCTGCTGATGAGCCCCGCCTGCGCGTCATGCATGCGGCGGAAGTTGTCGCGATGGACGAGCCGCCGGCGGACGCGCTCAGAAAGAAAAAACAATCCTCGATGCGCCTGGCGATCAATCTGGTGCGCGACGGTGAGGCGAGTGCCTGCGTCAGTGCCGGCAACACCGGTGCCTTAATGGCGACGGCCAAGTATGTGCTCAAGACCGTAGAGGGGATTGACCGCCCGGCCATATTGGCGGAGCTACCGGCGCATGAGGGCAGCGTACATTTGCTCGACGTCGGTGCCAACACCACCTGTAGTGCTGAGCAGCTATTTCAGTTCGCGGTCATGGGCAGTGTCGTTACCGCCAACCTGTCCGGTAATCCGACGCCGCGCGTCGCGTTGCTCAACATCGGCTCCGAGCAGATCAAGGGACACGACACCGTGCGCGAGGCGGCCGCATTACTCGAGAAAAGCGGGCTGAATTACGTTGGTTTTATCGAAGGTAATGATCTGTTTCGTGGCCAGACAGAGGTGATTGTCACGGATGGCTTCACCGGTAACGTTGCGCTGAAAACGATGGAGGGCACCGCTTCGCTGGTCAGCCATTATCTGCGCCGTACGTTCACCGCCGGCTTGCTGGCCCGACTGCAGGGGCTGGTCGCATTGCCGGGATTGCGCCGATTGCGCGCCACGCTGGACCCAAGAGCTTATAATGGCGCGAGCTTTGTCGGTTTGAACGGAATCGTAATCAAGAGCCACGGCGGTGCCGATGCGATTGCATTCGAGTACGCGATTGAAACGGCACTATTAGAAGTGCAGGATAACGTGCCGGCGGAAATTGTCCGTTGGCTGCAGAACGAGGCAGCATGATGTATTCACGAATCGCAGGCACCGGCAGTTATGCACCGGAACGGGTCGTCACCAATGCCGAACTCGAAAAGCTGGTCGATACCAGCGATGAGTGGATCCGCTCGCGTACCGGTATAGAACGTCGCCACATTGCGGCCGATGATGAGAAAACCTCGACGCTGTCGATTCACGCCGCGAGACGCGCGATGGAGGCGGCGAATGTCGATCCTTCGGAAATCGATTTCCTGATCGTTGGCACGACAACACCGGATCGCGTGTTTCCCAACGTTGGGTGTCTGATTCAGGAAGAGCTTGGCATCAGCCCGTGCCCGACGTTCGGACTCGAGGCGGCCTGCACGGGCTTCATCTACGCGCTGAGTGTGGCCGATCAATACATCAAGTCCGGCGTTGCGAAATGTGCGCTGGTGATTGGCGCCGAGACGCTGTCGCGGATTACCGATTGGACCGATCGAAATACCTGCGTGCTGTTCGGCGATGGCGCCGGTGCTGTCATCCTGAAGCCTTCCGAAGAGCCGGGTGTTATTTCGACCCACCTTGGCGCGGATGGACGCTATCGCGAATTGCTGAACTTTCCGGCAGGACCATCGGAACGTTTGCAGGACATGTTGCGCGGTGAGGCACATATCCAGATGGCCGGCAACGAGGTGTTCAAGGTTGCGGTGAAGACACTTGAGCGCATCGTCGATGTGACGCTTGAGGCGAATAACATCAGCAAAGATGATATTGACTGGCTGATTCCGCATCAGGCCAATATCCGCATTATCCAGGCCACGGCGAAACGTCTTGGAATGCCGATGTCGCAGGTCGTGCTGACCGTTCAGGAATTTGGTAACACGTCTGCAGCGTCGGTGCCGATGGCGCTCGATGTCGCCGTACGTGATGGTCGGGTACAGCGCGGGCAGACGCTGTTGCTGGAAGCGTTCGGTGGTGGCTTTACCTGGGGCTCGGCACTGATCAAGTACTGAGCAAAGGTCGCTATTGATGCGGCTCGCGCAAGCCTGACGACATCACAGCAGCGGTTTGTCGGGCAAACCGCCACGGTCGTTTTTGGACCGCCGTAACATCCGCCCGTGCAACGCCCAGCGGCGTTTTTCCAGTCGTTCCACGCGAATATTCTCAGGCACAGTTTTCAGCAGGCTGCTCCGGTAGCGCCCGAAGTCCCGATAGGCTTCAATGACATGGCGCAGCTCCATCAACACGAGCTCGATCATGATCGCATCGTCGAGCAGGCCGAGCCCGGGCACGTCGTCAGGAATCAGGTCATCCGGGTCACAAAAATACACCAGCGCTGCGAGAATTTTTTCACGCTCCCGCTTGGGCATTGCCCAGTCCTCGTCCTCAAGCATGTCGGTCAATGCGACCAGTTTCGGCACCCGCTCACGGACAAAATCCGGGGCACTGCGTGAATCGAATTCCGCCAGCATTGTGCGGGCAGCGTCGATAATGTCCGCATCATCGGCAGACGCGATGGTGTCGCGCGCGGCACGCATGGCACGCCGCAGAGCACTGATGTCTTTGTTGCTGATCTTAAGCTTTACGACAATTGCCACGGCGCATATCCCCCTGAGATACAATAGCCAGAAGGCTACGCAAGGCCGTCTACAGCGTCAACGGTGTCTCTTCTATGCAGCTAATCAAACATCCCACTCGCTTTGTCGCCCGGCAGATCGCGGCCCTCGCCGTGCTCGCATTGCCGGCTATGGCCACGGCGGAGGTGTTTCCGTTGCCGGCGGCGGACCAACAGGTCGTCGGCAGCGTCGTAACGATACGCAGCATTGCGGCAGACACGCTTGTCGATATCGCTCGCCGCCATGGTCTGGGCTATAACGATCTGGTGCGCGCCAATCCGGATGTCGACCCGTGGCTGCCGGGCGAAGATACCGAAATTATTCTGCCGACCCGCTTTGTGCTGCCGGAAACGCCGCGCACGGGAGTGGTGCTGAACCTGCCCGAGTATCGGCTCTATTATTATCCGCCGGTAGAGGCGGGCGAGCGTGCGGTCGTACATACCTACCCGATCAGCATCGGGCGTATGGACTGGGAGACGCCGCTCGGCCAGACACGCGTGATCGCCAAGGCGGTGCGACCGAGCTGGTATCCGCCTGCATCGATCCGCAAGGAACACGCGGAGGCGGGCGATCCGCTGCCATCGGTCGTGCCTCCGGGGCCGGCCAATCCGCTCGGCGAGTATGCAATGCGCCTTGGCTTGCCGGGCTACCTGATTCACGGCACCAACCGGCCGGCCGGGGTAGGCATGCGGGTCACCCACGGCTGCATCCGTATGTTCCCGGAAGACATCGAAGTGCTGTTTGCAATGTTGCCGGTCAATACGCCGGTGCGCATCGTCAATCAGCCGGTCAAGTTCGGCTGGCTCGATGGCGAGCTGTTTATGGAAGCGCATGAGGTTCTGGCTGCGGCGACGCCGTTGCCGGTAGAGCGCCCGCAAGACGAGGCGCAGGTCGATATGGATGATGCCGCTGAGGCGGTGGCGGAAATGGCCAAGAATGCCGCGCTGGACGGGGATGATGCCGCACCACGCGCTGTACCGGGTCCGCTGACCTTGATGACGCGGGCATTCGTCGACGCGCCGGGCTCTGATGCGGCCGATGCTGATTGGCCGTTGATGGAACAGGTTTTCGTCGATTCGCGCGGTATTCCGGTTCGTGTTGGCGCAAAACGCGAGCAGCAACCGGTATTGAGTGTGGACGCGCGCTAGCTGCTATGGCTTGAGCTGCTTGCGTAGTGCGCAGCGCTAAGTTGTCGGCAATAGATTCGGATATCGAGTCTAGTGTGTCGACAAGCCGCTCAAAACACCCTGTATTGAACAATGGTGTGATTTTTTCCAGGCTCATGCGAATAACCATCTGAAGACACTCAAAACAGATGCGCAGAAGACGTGAGCACAGCTATCGCAACACTTGTGGAAAACCAGAATCGCTTCAGCGACCTGCTGGAGCAACATCAGGGGATTGTCACCCGGATAGCGGCTACCTATTGCTGGCACAGGGAGGATCGCGAAGAGCTGTCGCAGGAAATTATCACGCAGCTGTGGCGCTCCTTTTCCACCTACGACGACGGGCAGCGCTTCTCAACATGGATGTATCGCGTTGCCTTGAATGTTGCAATCTCGTGGGTGCGAAAACACAGCCTCAGGCAACGTCATATTGTGACTATTGGCAGCACCATCGAAGAGGTTTCCGATAGCGCGGAAGTTGCCGATGAAGACGGGCGCCTTGAGTTTCTGCGAACGTTCATTAACGCACTGGATCCACTCAATCGCGCACTGATGCTTTTGTATCTGGACGAACGCAGTTATCGCGAAACGGCTGAGATTCTCGGCATTACCGAAACCAATGTCGCAACAAAGATCGGCAGATTGAAACAGCGCATCCGCAAACACAGCGCCGGGATCGGCATCGAAGGAGTCACTGATGGAACTGGATGATCTTAAGCCTGCCCTTGCAAAGCTCGAGCGCGAGCTGCAGTTACAGCGGAAAATGACGACCGCTTTGGTAGCCGAGCGCGCCGTTTCCCGTGTTCGTGACAGCCTGGCACCACTGTTTAACTGGCAGGTGTTTCAGATTGTCGCGGGCTTAGTGTTGGTGGTACTTGCTGGTCCATTCTGGGTTGAGCGCATGGACCAAACGCTGTCGCTGGTGTCAGGCATTAGCCTGCACATTTATGGCATCGCGATGATCGTCAACGGTATCCGTGTTGTGATGCGATTGCGAGAGATTGACTACGCGGCGCCCGTTATTACTTTGCAAAAACGCATCGCGAGTCTGGAGCGCAGCTATGTGCTCAGCGGCTGGATACTCGGCCTGCCCTGGTGGCTGCTGTGGATTCCGGTTGGCGTCGTCATTGCTTCCTTTCTCGGGATTGATATATCACGTGTACCTGCCGAACAGTGGTTGCCGATCAATATTGTGGTGGGCATTGTTGGCATGTTGCTGACCGTGGCTGCGTTTCATTGGGTGCAGCGCAGTGGCAGTCCTGATGTGCGCAGCCGCGTGCAACGCATGGTCAGCGGCGCCAGTATCAGTAACGCCAAGCGTTTAGTGGGCGACATCGAGCGCTTTGAGAGTGATGCCGATTAGGGGCAGAGGCGACACAGGCCGTGTTTGCGCAATGTATGCGCTTCGCAGGCCAACTCCTTCGACTGTACGAACGCAGGACATATTCTTGCAGGCATAAAAAAAGCCGTAACGGTTGCCCGTCACGGCGTTTTTTGTGGATGCCTGATGCGGCATCAACCCATGGCAATTACTTGGACATGGATTTCTGGAACATTCTTTCCAGACGCTCTGTGTTGGCATCGCAGCAAGATTGTGCTGAGTTTGCTGTGGTCAATGCCTGGTTAGCTGTGCTTGCAGCGCTTGCAGCCTGTTGGCTGGCGCGGTCTGCAGCAGCGCGTGCAGCTTCAGCAGCGGTTTTCGCAGCACTAGCATCCGCAGCAGCCTGCTCAGCTGTAGCACGTACTTCATCCAGAGTGGTTGTGTTGGCACAACCGGTTGACAGACCGAGTACCAGTGCGGCTGCGCCGACTTTCAGAACGTTCTTAATCATTACAAAAAACCCCATTTGTTTTTGTACAAAAACAATATTCAAAGATACAAAACACTGCAGGTCGTGCCTGAAGTGAACGTAATAATGCCAGATTCCGCTCGGAAGGTTAAGAAATTCCTTGTCTTGTATTAGCGACAACAGATTGTTTTCAAGGCACTTCACCCAATTGGGTGGGTGTACGCAAATAGCGCTTGCGCGGATTCAATACCTGTATATAATCACAGTTACTGACAATTTATACAGGTCGCACTCATGAACGAACTCACCCCACGCCAATCCCAGATTCTCGAACTCGTCCAGGATTTCATCAGCGAGACCGGTATGCCACCGACACGCGCTGAGATCGCTCGCGAGCTCGGCTTCAAATCACCGAACGCGGCCGAAGAGCATCTGCGCGCACTGCAGCGCAAAGGCGTGATCGATCTGATCCCGGGTACGTCGCGGGGTATTCAGCTGAAAGATTCGCTGCGTGACCAGATTGGCCTGCCATTGGTAGGGCGGGTGGCCGCCGGTCATCCGATTCTGGCCGAGCAGAATATTGAAGCGCACTATCGCGTCGACCCTGCATTTTTCAAACCTAAACCGCATTACCTGCTGCGGGTGCAGGGCATGAGTATGAAAGACATCGGCATTCTCGACGGCGACCTGGTTGCCGTGCACCGCACGCCGGAAGTGCGCAGCCGCCAGGTCGTGGTTGCGCGTCTTGAGGACGAGGTCACGGTCAAGCGTTACCGCCAGGAAGGCACCGTGGTCTGGCTGATGCCGGAGAACACCGATTTCGAACCTATCCGGGTCGACCTGAAGACCGATTCACTGGTGATAGAAGGCGTTGTTGTCGGCGTTATTCGTGACGGCGTGCAGGTGCATTAAGCAACCGATTGCGCATCAGATGGTGATGCCGGACAGCGCATCGATTTTAAGATTAGGCGACAGCGGCTGACATAGCCCAGGAGGGTTGCCGGATGGGCAACAATAACCGGCATCGGCCGGACATCGCAGGCGATGCACTGCGACAGGAGAAAACTCCGGGGGAGCACACCGGGGTTTTTTTTTCCCCACAAGTTACCGAAACGCGCAATGAAGACGCGCTGGCTTCGTTATTCAGCAACGCGAGCTTATGGCGTGGTAATGCGCTGGCGGCCGGTCACGGTCCCGTTTGCGCGACCGGTTATCCTGCGCTCGACGAACACTTGCCGGGTGGCGGCTGGCCGGTTGCCGGGCTGACTGAGCTACTTAGTGGCAGCAGCGGCGTAGGTGAGCTGCGGCTGTTGATGCCCGCATTGTCGGTGCTTGCCAGGCGCAATCCGGGGTGGGTGGTATGGATCGCACCCCCTTATCTGCCAAACGCACCGGCATTGCTGCAGTGGGGTTTATCGCCGGAGCGAATGCTGCTGATTCACCCACGATCAGCCGCAGACGCGGCCTGGGCCGCTGAACAGGCGCTGACCTCCGGCACCTGCATTGCCGTGTTGTTGTGGACGAATACGCTCGAGTCAGGGCAGGCGTTCCATTCGACCAGCCAACAACGCCCCGCAGATCTGTCTATGCAGCAGTTCAGTCGTCGCTTGCAGCTCGCCGCCGTTACCCACGAATGCTGGGCGGTAACTTTGCGCGCTGCGTCTGCGCGTCGCCAGCCGTCAGCTGCGCTACTCAGGTTGTATATCGACAGCGAGGCCGGGCGACGTGATCTGCATTTGCTGAAAGTGCGCGGTGGCCGGCCGGCGATGATCCGTGATTTCGATGCGGGTATCGATGTGGGTGCTGCGATGGTACCTACAGCGTTCACTGGTGCTGATGGCAGCACCAACAGCGACGATGTTGATTAGCGATGGGCCGCTCAGCACGCACCAATCCGCACCCGGACCTGTTTGCCGGCATTGAGCCGACCGCTGAGGCAACACCAAAGGCATCGGCACATACGCCCGCGACACCGCCACCTTTGGCGCCACCCGCAACGCCAGCCCCTGTTATCACATCGCAGCCGGTGAGTCGCAGGCACGAGCCGCTTTGGTTGTGCGTGTATTTTCCGTCCTTGCCGTTACAGGCATTGCGTGAACATTGCACCAGCACACGGCCGTGTGTGGTGTGTGAGCCTGATCAACGTAAAAGTATCGTTGCCACTAATCGCATGGCCCGTGATGCCGGTGTATTGCCTGGTCAGGCATTGAAGAGTGCGCTGGCATTGTGCGCGGACCTCGATATCGTCGATCGCGAGCCTGCGCAGGAGGCCGGGTTGTTGCAGCAAATCGCCGAGCGGCTCGTCGCGTTCAGCGCGATGGTGTCTATTCAGCCACCACAATCGGTGTTGATAGAACTGCGTGGCAGCTTGCGCCTGTTCGGGGGTGTTGAGGCGTTGTGTGCGCGCCTGACAGGCGCGCTCAAAGCCGAGGGTTATCACCTTCGCCACAGTATCGCACCGACGGCGACGGCTGCGCACTGGCTGGTGCTCGCAGGGGCCAGCCCCGACGCCGATGATATTGCCGATCATGGTTGCCAGTCAGCGCAATTCCTGCGCTTGTTAAACGCACTGGATATCGCCGTTACCGGCTGGCCGCAGACGACCATCGATGCATTGCGCCAGATGGGGCTCGACAGCATTGCGGACTGCCGCCGTTTGCCGCGCGATGGCCTGGCGCGACGCTTCGGCCCGACCATGTTGCATCAGCTCGCGCAGGCGTTTGGCGAACTTCCCGAGGCGCGTCGTCACATCCTGGAGCCGCAGTGTTTTGATGAGTTGCTGCAGCTGGATGCCGAGATCAGCGATGCCACTCAGCTACACACCGGTTGTGCCCGTTTGCTGGAACAGCTTGAGACGTTTCTGCGTCGTCATCAGGGTGCCGTGCGCCAGATTGATTTCATGTTTCACGGCTGGCGCGGTAGCTCCGGTACGCTGTCATTGTCGATGAGTGCAGCCGGGTTTGAGCGCAGGCACTGGCAGGGTTTGCTGGCCGCACACCTTGAGCGTTGCCAGTTGAGCCAGCCCGCTGTTGCGATTACGCTGCGCGCCGATATCAGCGAGCCGCTGCAGGTGCATTCGGCACAGCTTGCGCTGGACAGTGACACGCACGCTGTGCAACCGCTCGATAAACAGGCATTAAACAGCCTGCTTGACCGCTTGCGGGCGCGTATCGGGGAAGACGCGGTCAGGGCATTGCGGCACGTGTCAGAGCATCGCCCGGAGTATGCATCGCGTACGGTTAAGCCGACATCGCGCACGTTAGTGGATGTCGGCTTACCCGCCGGCTGGCTGTTGCGTGATGTGCCGGCGGGCGTCATGACGCTGAGTGTGCCGCACACGTTGTTACTGCAGCGCCCGCTGTGGCTTAACGAGCAACCGTTGCCGCTAAGGTTGCATGAGGGTGTGTTGTACAGCGAAGGCGCGTTGCAGCTGCGCTACGGACCCGAGCGCATTGAGGCGGGCTGGTGGGAAGACAACGATGGCGTGCGTGACTACTTCATCGCCGAGAATCCCGCGGGTGTTCGTTTGTGGGTATTTCGCGAGCCGGATGCGGCCGGTACGGCGCGCTGGTGGCTGCATGGCATTTTTGGCTGATGCCTGTCGATTACGCCGAGCTGCACGCGCTCAGTAACTTCACCTTCCTGCGCGGCGCATCACATCCCGAGGAATTGGTCGGGCAGGCCGCAGCGCTCGGCTACCAGGCTATCGCGATCACCGACGAGTGCTCGCTGTCGGGAATTGTGCGTGCGCACAGCGCGGCAAAAGCACATGACATTGCGCTGGTGGTTGGCGCAGAGTTTGCGCTTGAGAATGGCCCTCGCCTGGTAGTGCACGCGACATCACGACGCGGCTATGCGGGTTTGTGCCGATTGATCAGCAAGGCACGGCGTGCGGCGGATAAGGGCAGTTACCGCCTCACCGCGGCGATGGTGCAACAGCTTGTCGGCAGCGACGGTTTGCTCGATGACTGCACCGTGCTCTGGCTGCCGGGCAACGATTTCGCGCTACACAGCGCCGACGCGTGGCTGGTCGACGCGTTCGCCGGGCGCCTGTGGATCGCCGCGGAGTTGTTTCCGGACGGCATGCATCGCCTGCGGCTCGAGGCGCTCAGGAAGCTGAGCGCACGCCTCGCACTACCTTTGGTGGCGGCCGGTGATGTGCATATGCATGTGCGTGAACGGCGGGCTCTGCAGGACACCGTGACGGCGATCAGGCTGAAGACCACGGTGCACGAGGCGGGCTATGCGTTGCACGCCAACAGCGAGCGGCATTTGCGCCGCTGGCAGGTGCTCGAGCAGGTCTATCCCACGCCGTTGCTTAACGAGACACTGGCCGTTGCGGCGCGCTGCGCGTTTTCGCTCGACGAGCTGAGCTACGAATATCCGCATGAGCTGGTGCCCGTCGGACACACCGCGACCAGCTGGCTGCGTGAGCTGACCTGGCAGGGTGCTGCGCGACGCTGGCCGGAAGGTCTTGACGACAAGACACGCGGGCTGATCGAACACGAGCTCGTGCTGATCGGCGATCTTGCCTATGAGCCTTATTTTCTGACCGTTTACGACATCGTGCACTGGGCACGCAGTCAATCGATTCTGTGTCAGGGACGCGGCTCGGCGGCGAACTCTGCGGTGTGTTTCTGTCTGGGCATTACCGAGGTCGATCCCGCCCGGCAGTCGACGCTGGTCGAGCGCTTCATTTCACGTGAACGTAATGAGCCTCCCGACATTGATGTTGATTTTGAGCATCAGCGGCGCGAGGAGGTGATTCAGTACATCTACAAAAAATACGGGCGCGAGCGTGCCGCACTTGCAGCGACGGTTATCAGCTATCGGCCGCGCAGTGCGATGCGCGACGTTGGCAGGGCGTTAGGTCTACAGGAGCTGCAGATCGATCAGCTGGCACGCAGCATGCAGTGGTGGGACGGCACGCAGGTAGACGATGCCCGCGTGTACGAAGCCGGCCTTGATCCCAACAACCCGACGATACGCCGCCTGTTGTCGCTGGTGCGCGAGATCATCGGTTTTCCGCGTCACCTGTCGCAGCATGTTGGCGGGTTTGTCATCGCTGAGGGGCGGCTCGATGAGCTGGTGCCGGTTGAGAATGCCAGCATGCCTGAGCGTACGGTGATTCAGTGGGAGAAAGACGACCTGGAATCACTCGGGTTGTTAAAGGTGGATGTGCTGGGTCTTGGTATGCTCAGTGCAATCCGTCGTTGTTTCGACCTGATCGAGGGCTTTCATGGCGAGCGGCTTACATTGGCCAGTGTGCCTGCGGAAGACCCGGCGACATATGACATGATTTGTGATGCGGACACGATGGGCGTCTTCCAGATCGAGTCGCGCGCGCAAATGGCGATGTTGCCAAGGCTGCGTCCACGTTGTTTTTACGATCTTGTGATCGAGGTTGCGCTGATTCGGCCCGGACCGATTCAGGGCGATATGGTGCACCCGTACTTACGCCGTCGTAACGGCGAGGAGGCGGTCAGTTATCCGAGCGATGCGGTACGCGATGTTTTAAGGCGCACGCTTGGTGTGCCGATTTTTCAGGAGCAGGTGATGGAGTTAGCGGTCGTCGCGGCGGGCTTCAGCCCCGGCGAGGCGGATCAGTTGCGACGTGCAATGGCGGCATGGAAGCGGCGTGGCGGACTCGGCCCATTCGAGGAAAAACTCAAAGCAGGCATGCATGCACGCGGCTATGAAGCGGGTTTCGCAGAAAAAATATTTGCCCAGATTAAGGGCTTTGGCGAATACGGATTTCCCGAGTCGCATTCTTCCAGTTTCGCGTTGCTGGTATATGTATCGGCGTGGTTGAAGTGTCACCATCCGGCGGCGTTTGTCTGCGCGTTGATCAACAGCCAGCCGATGGGCTTTTACAGCGCCTCGCAACTGACCCAGATGGTGACCAGGCATGGCGTGGCGGTACGCGCCGTTGATGTTCGCCACAGCGATTGGGACTGTACGCTCGAAGCCGATGACAAGCGCCGGCCGGCGCTAAGACTTGGTTTACGTCTGGTTAAAGGGTTCGGTGAAGAGGCTGCAGGCCGGCTGCAGCTGGTGCGCAACACCCAGGGTTTTCGTACGGTGCAGGAAATGGCGACCCGGGCAATGCTCAATCGCAGCGAGCTTGGTGCGCTGGCTGCAGCGAATGCATTGGCGCGACTCAGTGGTCACCGTCATCTTGCGCGCTGGCAGGTGGCTGGTGTTGAGCACCATGACGATCTGCTGGCCGGGATGGAATTCAGCGAGGCGACGCCTTTGTTACGCACGCCGAGTGAGGCGCAGGATGTGGTGGCCGACTATCGGCATCTGGGGTTAACGCTGGGTCGTCATCCGATGGCGATGTTGCGTGGCTGGTTTAGCGCGCGAAGCTTTGTCTGCGCCGAAGACCTCGTTGCCTGCAAGCACGACACGGCGGTGTACGTCGCCGGCATCGTCGTAACCCGGCAGCGCCCGGGCAGTGCGGGCGGGGTTACCTTCGTCACGCTGGAGGACGAAAGTGGTTACATGAACCTGGTGATCTGGAAAGATCTGGCGGCGCGTCAACGCCGCGAACTCGTGGGGGCAAGACTGATGGCGGCCGCCGGGCGTGTGCAGAAGCAGGGCAAGGTCATTCACGTCGTCGTGAGTGAGCTTTATGACTACAACCATCTGCTAGGGCAGCTGACCACCACGTCGCGGGATTTTCATTAGCTCCTAGCTGGCATCCAGATCATCGATGCCAAAGTCATCGTCTTCATCGAGCAGGCGTTTCAGGCGCTTTTCTTCCAGCAACGCTTCCAGCCTGCGTCTTGCGGCCGCGCCGTCAGCTGTCTGAGCCTTGGCCTTCTCAATGTCAGATACCAGTTCTTCAACGTTGATCTCGACGGAAACGCCGCCGACATTGTCGTTGTTCTCAATGACAATGGTTGTTGCAAAGCCCTCGTCATCATCGTCATCGTCATCGTCACCGATGTCGATATCATCCATGTCGTTCGGCTCAAGATCGTCGTCGTTATCGCGTTCTGACATATTCATCTGTATCCACTCGCCTTGCGCAGGGCCCGTTGTCGGTTCCGTTGCTGATGTCGCGAATATATAACCGAATTTCGTGTCGGCGCAACCATGGTAACCATTCGCTGACACTTCGCCTGGTTGCGCCTAATTCAGCAGCTGGTTCATGTTGAAGATCGGCAGCAGTATAGCCAGCACTATCGTGAGTACGATGCCACCCATGAAAACGATGACCAGCGGCTCAATAATCGACATCAGACCCGAGATCAATCCGTCCATTTCGCGCTCCTGATTGACCGCGGCGCGCTCCAGCATGTCATCGAGCTGACCGCTGGACTCGCCACTGGAAATCAGGTGGATGGTCATCGGCGGGAACACTTTTTGTTCTTTCAAGGAGCGGCTGATTGGCGCGCCTTCGCGAATCCGGATGGCGGCCTCATCGACGGCGCGGCGCATCGGGATATTGTCGATGACTTCGCCGGCAATACGTAACGAGTCAAGAACCGGCACGCCGCTGCTGGCAAGTATGCTGAGGGTGCGCATGAAACGCGCCGTGTTGAGCCCGCGGGTCAGGCGGCCAACCAACGGCAGCCGCAATAGCGTGGCATGCCAGCGCGCCTTCGGCCCCGGTCGGCTGAGGATGTAGCGAATCAACATGACAACCGCGACAGCGCCAAGAATCAATAGCCACCAATAGGATTGAACAAACTCGCTCGCGCTGATCAGAATACGCGTTAACAGCGGCAGTTCTGTACCGGTGGAGGTAAAAACGCTGACGACCTTGGGCACGACGTAGGAGAGCATGAATGCCACGACGATGATGGACATGATGACCAGCAGAATAGGGTATATCAGGGCGCTACGTGCCTTTTGCGACAGGTTCTGGCGGTTCTCCGTATAGTCAGCGAGCCGCTCGAGTACGCCGTCGAGTTTGCCCGACTGTTCACCGGCATCGATCGTTGCACGGAACATCGACGGGAATGCACCGGGAAATTCGGCGAGACTGCCGGCCAGCGAATAGCCTTCGCGGACACGGGCGCGAACGCCGAGGACAATGCTTTGCGTGCGCGGTTGTTCGGATTGGTCGCCGATCGCCTGCAGCGCTTCTTCGAGCGGCAGGCCGGCCTGCACCAGCGTCGCCAGTTGGCGTGTCACCAGAGACAGCTCGCTGGACGACAGGCTGCGCCGTATGCCGAGTGTCGTGGCAGTGCCGGTCGTCTTGCCGCGCGTGGCAATCTGCTCGACCGACATTGGTGTCAGTGACTGCTCGCGCAGCGATTGGCGCACCTGGCGGGCGGTATCGCCCTCGAGCACGCCTTTTTTCTGTTTGCCGCGCGTATCCAGCGCAACGTATTCGAAAGCCGCCATGATCTATGTTGCGAGCGGGCAGCTAGTCATCACGGGTAACACGCAGGACTTCTTCCAGCGTCGTCTTCCCGTCGAGGATTTTAGCGCGCCCGTCATCGCGAATGCTTGGACTGCGCGTGCGTGCGTAGTGCTCCAGCTCATGCTCGCCGGCACCGTCATGGATCATCGTGCGCATCGTGTCATCGACGACCACCAATTCGTAGATACCCGAACGACCGCGAAAGCCGAGCGGGTCATTGGCAGCCGGGCGGTAGATCGTCGGGCGGTCTTCCCTCGGGACGCGGAGCATTTCGCATTCGCTGTCGCTCGCCGGATAGGCCTCACGATGATCCGCGTCGAGTGTGCGCACCAGGCGCTGGGACAGCACGCCGATCAGGCTGGATGACAGCAAGAACGGCTCAACGCCCATGTCGCGCAGGCGCGTGACGGCGCCGACAGCGGTGTTGGTATGCAAGGTGGACAGAACAAGGTGACCTGTCAGGCTCGCTTGTACGGCAATTTCCGCAGTTTCGAGATCGCGGATTTCGCCGACCATGACGACATCGGGATCCTGACGCAAGATAGCCCGCAGCCCGCGCGCAAAAGTCATTTCGACTTTAGTGTTGACCTGTGATTGACCAATGCCGTCGATATAGTACTCGATCGGGTCTTCGACGGTCATGATATTGCGAGACGCATCGTTGATGCGTTCGAGCGCGGCGTAGAGGGTCGTGGTCTTACCCGAGCCGGTCGGCCCTGTAACAAGAATGATGCCGTGCGGCTTGTGAATAAGCCCGTCGATTTGGGCCTGATCTTCCTTGCGCATGCCGAGCTGCTGCAGATCCAGCCTGCCGGCCTGTTTATCGAGTAAGCGCATCACGACGCGCTCGCCGTGACCGGACGGCATCGTTGATACGCGCACATCGACGGCGCGGCCCGCCACGCGCAGCGAGATGCGGCCATCCTGCGGCAGGCGCTTTTCGGCGATATCGAGCTTGGACATGACCTTGATACGGGACACCAGCAGCGGCGCAACGCCACGGCCGGTCTGCAGAACTTCGCGCAACACGCCGTCGATACGCATCCGCACGACCAGCCGATTTTCATAAGGCTCAATGTGAATATCGGAGGCGTTTTCCTTGATTGCTTCCGTCAGCAGCGCGTTGATCAATCGGATAATCGGCGCTTCATCGTCGGACTCGAGCAGATCTGATTGCTCGGGGAGCTCCTGCGCGATCAGGAATAAATCCGTGTCTTCCTCGAGGCCGTCCATCATCTGCATGGTCTGACCGGATCCGCGCTCATAGGCCTGTTGCAGCTCCATGTCGAACTGTTCGGCGCTGATCTGCTCAAGGGTTAGCGAGCGGCCGATATAACGACGCGCTTCGGTCAGGCTCGCGAGATTCGCGCCGGCGCGATAGAGCAGTACAGGGACGCCATCGTCGGAAGCCGCTTCGCGCAACAACAAACCGTGGCGTTTGGCGAACGAGAAGGGCAGCTGACGTGAATCGTCGTCGGCGTTCTCAGGAAGCTGCGAAAGTTCGTCGGTGCTTGCGACCATGAGCGCTACTCGTTGCCTGTGGATTCTTGCATGATGTTTTCGGGTGTTCTCACCGGCGCCGGCTCATCGTTTTGCTCTTCATAGGGCGGCAATATCGGGCGATCGGCATTCGGCATCAACGGTACCGGCGAGCCATTACTTTGCTGCAGATCCCGAATGAAGTTGTACTTGGCATTGGTTTCGCGCCTTGCCGTAACGCCATCGCGAATGATGCGTGGCTTGATAAAGACCATCAGATTGGTTTTTGTTTTCGTCGTGGTGCGGGAACGGAACAGGGTACCAATCAATGGCAGTTTGCCAAGTATCGGCACGCGCTGGTCGCTCTCGCGCAACGAGTCGTCAATCAGCCCGCCAAGAATAAGAATACCGCCATCCTCCACCATGACCGATGTTTCGATCAGTCGTTCGTTGGTGATCAGGTCTACCGCGCCCGCACTCTGGCTCAGACTTGAGACTTCCTGTTTTATCTTCAGAAGGATTGATGTGCCTTCGTTGATCTGTGGTGTGATTTCCAGCAGGGTCCCGACCTTCTCGCGGTTAATGGTCTGGAAGGGATTCACAGCGCCGCCGGCACCGGTGTTAGTAAAGCTGCCGCTAACGAAAGGCACTTCCTGACCGATCTCGATTCGGGCTTCCTCGTTGTCGAGGGTGGTCAGCGTCGGCGTGGAAATGACGTTAGTTGTCGCATCGCCTTCGAGGGCATTCAGGATCGCGGCGAAACTCATGCCGGTATCCGAGATCCGGCCCACGCCGAGCGTCAGGCCTTCGCCGATTGCCTGCGCAATTGCAGAGGCGTCGTCGCCGCCGATCGCACCGGCGAGGCCGGTAACGCGACCGCCGGCAGATGAGAAGTCCGTCGCGCCGATAGCATTGTCTTTGTTGCTGCCGTCGACCGCCCAGGTAACGCCGAGCTGTGAGTCATTGTCGATCAGGACCTCGACGATCAAGGCTTCGACCAGCACCTGCGCGCGGCGTATGTCGAGCTTGTCGATCACCGCCATTATAGAACGCATTGTCGCCGGCGGTGCGGTGATGATGAGTGCGTTGGTGATGTCATCAGCCCAGATGTTGACTTCACCGTTTGCCGCCGCGCTACCCGGCTGACCGCTCGAAGTATTCTGGCTCTGGTTCTGCAACTTGGTTGCCAGATCCTCTGCGTTGGCGTAGCGCAAAAAGCGCACCTGGGTGTCACCGCCGTCTTCCTGCGGTGTATCGAGGTGGGCGATCAGCGTGCGAATCTTTAGCCGTGCCGAGGCGACACCGCTAATCAATATGCTATTGGTTCTTGCGTCCGCGACCAGGTTCGTTGACATGCCGGCGGCGGCTGCTTCGGCGCGACTCGCATTGGTCAGCGCGCTTATCGTGCTGACAAGATCGGCCGCCGAGGCGTTTTGCAGCCGCACGATTTCGACGTCTTCTTCGACGGGTCGGTCGATCTGTCGCAACAGATACTTGATACGGTCGATATTGCGCTGCGTGTCGCTGATGATGAGTGTGTTAGATGATTGATAAGCGGCCAGATGGGCGTAGTTCGGCAGTAACGGGCGCAATACCGGCACCAATTGCGCCGCTGAGACATTTTCGATGCGAATCACCGTGGTAACCGTCTCGTCCGGCGCGGCGCGGCCGATGTTGGCCGCTTCGCTGCGCAACTGCGCGTTCGGAATGATGCGCGTGATTTTGCCCGTTTCGACGGCCTGGAAGTTATTCACCTGCAGCAGTGACAGAAACGCCGCGTAGAATTCCTCGGCGCTCATCGGCTCGCTGGAGAGCAGCGTCACCTTCGCGTTGACGCGCTGATCGACGATCATGCTGCGGCCGGTTACCGCCTGTACGGCATCGATTACCTGGCGAATGTCGGCTTCCCGATAGTTTGGTGTTATCAGCCCGTCCTGCGCGTGGCCTGGTGTCAGCAGCATCAAGCCTGCAGCAATCGCCATCAGTCTCGCGCCGCGCAATGCGCGCAATCTGCGTCTTATTCTTGTCATCATTATTTGCTTGCCTGATTAGCGATGTCGAGTTGGCTTGTGTCCAGTGTAAGGGTCTGCTGTTCGCCGCCGCGCTCGAGCGTTACGGTAATGCTTTGCGCGTCGCCGAGTTGCGAGAATATCTGCGCACCCTGGGTCGGATTGTTAAGCGGCGAGCCGTTAATTTCGGTGACGATGTCACCCGGTCGCAGCCCGAGGGACGCAAACTGTTTGCGGTCGCTACCCGGATAGAGGCGATAACCGCGTTGCTGGCCACCGACGAAATAGGGTCGTGGCTGGATGATCTGGGTGAATTGCGATGCGTTGGTGGTAAGCACCTGGGTGACGCTCGGTGTCGCCGGCGTCAGGCGCGTACGCACCGCAGGGCGTTGCGGCGTGCGGGCCACCGTTTCGTCCGGTTGCGGCAGCTTAAGCGCTTCCAGCACGCCGCCACGGTTGAGAATGACCTGCGTGGTCTGCACCGCATGCAGCGTGACGCCGTTGCGGATGGCGTCTTTCAGCCGAAACACATTCTCTTCGCGGCCATCGGCGATGATTGCCAGCGCTTCGGTGTCAGATGATGCCGCCAGCGTGCCGCGCAATTTCAGCGGCAAATTGGTCTCGGGAGCCTCAATCGTCTCATCAACAATGGCCTCGGGCACTTGTTCGGCGTCTGCGACGCCGAACAAGTGCGCATTGACGACGCCTGCGACGTTGACGCCGCGCGTGGTCGGGTTGCTGGATCCCTGATTATTGATGTTGAGCGCCGAACGCTGGAACGGGATGTCGCTATCCGCGCGTTCGGGAAACAGGTGCCAGATCAGCCCGGCCAATTGCCACGCTATGATCGCGGCAAGGACAACCACGGCAACCGTCGGACCGCGCTGCTGCAGTCTTGCCAGCAATGGGCTTTGCGTAAACCGCCTGAATGGCGATACTTGCGATGCGCCTGCGACCGTCACAGGTTGGCCTGGTATTGCTGCTGTTGCATGAACATTGTCAATTTAGGGATGTCCCAACGATAAGCTTGAGTGGCAAGGTGGCTTCAGTGACCAGTCGCCGCATGATACGGCACGGGGATAAGCCCCCACAAGCGCGCCAACCTTATGAATGGCTTAGAATCACGCGGTTTCGATTGGTTCCGCACGGCAGGGATAAGTTGACCAACCTCGCCCTTGTAGTAGCGCAGGCGAGCCCAATATCTGAACTTGCGGTGGCGTAACAGACATCGCGCTGAAATAATGCTATGAAATCATCTGTAGGAGGGTTGTGAACGGGTATGGCCGAACACGACGACAAACACAACGAAGAACGCGACGGCGGGACCGGTACGGTACTCGAGGAGGCGCGACCTAAATTGAAGAAGCCGCCCCTTTACCGGGTGCTGCTGCTCAATGATGACTACACGCCGATGGAATTTGTCGTACAGATTCTTGAGCAGGTGTTCTCGCACGACCGCACGTTGGCGACGCGGATCATGCTGGAGGTACACACCAAAGGGCGCGGCGTTTGCGGGGTGTTTACCTACGACGTCGCCGAGACCAAGGTCGCGCAAGTGAGTCAGGCGGCCGAACAGGCGCAACACCCGTTGTTGTGCACGATGGAAGAAAGTTAGCCAATGCAGAGTGCCAGGAGGCCGGGATTATGCTGAACAGTGAATTGGAATATTGCCTGAACGAAGCGTTTCAGGCGGCACGCGACCAGCGTCATGAATTCATGACGGTCGAGCATCTGTTGTTGGCGATCCTCGACATCCCCGAGGTATTCGAGTTGCTGCGCGCCTCCGAGGCGGACGTCAATCGGCTGCGGCGCGAGCTGCATGAGGTCATTGACCAGACAACACCGAAACTGGCCGAGGAACAGGATCAGGAAGTTCAGCCTACGCTGGGCTTCCAGCGGGTATTGCAACGCGCGGTGTTTCACGTGCAGTCGAGCGGCAAGAAGGAAGTTACCGGCGTCAACGTGTTGGTCGCTATTTTTAGCGAAAAGCAGTCACAAGCGGTGTATTTGCTGAATCTTCAGGACGTCACGCGTCTTGATGTTGTCAACTATCTGTCGCATGGGGTAAGCCGCAGTGGTGATTTCGAAGACAGCAGCGAGGAGCCGACTGTTGCCGACGGTGAGGGTGGTGAGCCTGCGAAAACGGCGCTGGAGGAATACGCCAGTAATCTGAACGAGCTGGCTGAGCAGGGTCGCATTGACCCGCTGATCGGTCGCGCGGTTGAAATTGAGCGCACGATTGAGATCCTGTGCCGTCGGCGTAAGAACAATCCGCTCTACGTGGGCGAGGCGGGTGTTGGCAAGACGGCCATCGCCGAAGGTCTGGCGCGACTGATCGTCGAGGAAAAAGTGCCTGAAGTGCTCGCGGATGCGACGATCTACTCGCTGGACATGGGCGCGCTGGTCGCCGGCACGAAGTATCGCGGCGATTTCGAGAAGCGTCTGAAAGCTGTCGTCAAAGAGCTTTCCGAGCAGCCTCAGTCCGTGCTGTTCATCGATGAGATCCACACCATTATTGGTGCCGGCGCGGCGTCGGGTGGCGTTATGGATGCATCGAACCTGATTAAACCTGTGTTGGCGAACGGCCAATTGCGCTGCATCGGCTCGACGACGTATCAGGAATACCGCGGAATTTTCGAGAAAGATCATGCGCTGGCGAGGCGCTTCCAGAAGATTGATATTCCGGAGCCGACCATCGATGAGACGGTGCAAATCCTCGCCGGACTGCAGAGCCGTTTTGAGGAGCACCACGGCATTCGCTACGACCACGACGCGCTGCAGGCCGCCGCGGAGCTGTCCGCGCGACACATTAACGACCGCCATTTGCCCGACAAGGCGATTGATGTGATTGACGAGGCGGGCGCGAACCTGCGTTTGCAGCCCGAAGATGATCGTCCGAAATCGGTGACGCTGGAGGCGGTTCAGAACATCGTTGCGCGCATGGCGCGAATCCCGCCGGCGAGCGTGTCGGCATCGGATCGCAGCACGCTGCGCAATCTGGAGCGTGATCTGAAGTTGGTTATTTTCGGCCAGGATGCAGCGATTGACGCCCTTTCCTCCGCGATCAAAATGGCGCGCTCCGGTCTCAATGATGACGAGAAACCAGTGGGCTCCTTCCTGTTCGCCGGGCCGACCGGCGTCGGCAAGACCGAGGTCACCCGTCAGCTTGCGAAGAGTCTTGGCATTGAGTTGTTGCGCTTCGACATGTCCGAGTACATGGAGCGCCACACCGTGTCGCGGCTGATCGGCGCACCGCCGGGCTATGTCGGTTACGACCAGGGCGGCTTGCTGACGGAGGCTGTTTCGAAGAATCCGCATGCGGTGGTGTTGCTCGACGAAATCGAGAAAGCGCATCCCGAGGTGTTTAACCTGCTGTTGCAGGTCATGGACCATGGAACGCTGACCGACAACAACGGGCGCAAGGCCGATTTCCGCAACATTGTGCTGGTAATGACGACCAACTCCGGCGCGCAGGAAATGAGTCGCTCGTCGATTGGCTTCACCCAACAGGATCACACCAGCGACGGCATGGAGATCATCCGCAAAGCGTTTACGCCGGAATTCCGTAATAGGCTGGATGCGATTATCCAGTTTGCGCCGTTGGACCCGCACTCAATTGCGCGCGTCGTGGATAAGCTGGTTGTCGAGCTGGAAAGCCGGCTGTTGAGCTCCAACGTGACGCTTGAGCTGACCGATGAGGCGCGCGACTGGATCGCTGATCGCGGCTATGACCGCGCAATGGGCGCCCGCCCGATGGCGCGCGTTATTCAAAATCACATCAAGCGCCCATTGGCGGACGACCTGCTATTCGGTCGCTTGTCCGAAGGTGGTCACGTCCGGGTAATGGTCGAGCAAGGCGAACTGAAACTCGAGTTCGAGAAATCTACGCCCAAGCTTGAGCGTCTCTCGGCGGAGCCGGGCGAGCCGTCAGAACAGGATTAGGTGTTGGGGGCGACGCGTGGCACGCGTCGCCGTCGACAGCAGTTATCTGCCGCGGTAGATGATCCGGCCCTTACTAAGATCGTAGGGCGTGAGTTCGACGGTGACTTTGTCACCGGTCAGAATACGGATGTAATGCTTACGCATTTTTCCGGAGATGTGGGCAGTGACCGTGTGACCGTTTTCCAACTCGACGCGGAACGTCGTATTGGGCAGCGTGTCGGTGACTACGCCCTCCATCTGAATGGCTTCTTCTTTCGCCAAAAAACTATACCTCTGCTTTAAAAGTGTGCGAATTGTCCGCAAATGTGCCACCGAATGCAATGTGTGTTCGCTAAACTGCGCATCATTCACGGCTTTTTCGATATAGGGTCGGGCATCCAGCGTTTCAAGGTGGGGCAGGCCGTGGTCAATTGCCGCTCAAAAGCGTCGCGCGATATCAACCTGGCGCCCAGAGACCCGAGATGTGCCGTGTGCATCTGACAATCGATAAGTTTGAAGTCGTCATCCTGAAGCCGTTGGCAAAGGAAACGAAGCGCGAGTTTTGACGCGTTACTCACACGGCTGAACATCGACTCGCCGAAGAATGCACGACCGATCGCCAGACCATAAATGCCGCCAACGAGTTCGCCGTCGAGACTAACCTCGACACTGTGGGCCCAGCCGCGCCGATGCAGGTCGATATAGGCGGCGCGCATTTCGGGCGTGATCCAGGTGCCGTCCTGCGTGTCTCGTGGTGCCGCACAGGCATCAATAACGGCCGCAAAGTCTTCATTGACGCTAAATGCCCACGGCAATCGTCGGGAGGCTTTCGCCAGTGACCGGCTAACGTGGAAATCTGCCGGGTACAACACCATGCGCGGGTCCGGGCTCCACCAAAGAATGGGTTGGCCGTCGCTGTACCAGGGGAATATGCCGCGCTGATAGGCGGCCAGTAGCCGCTCGCAGGACAGGTCGCCGCCGGCGGCGAGCAAACCGTTCGGCTCGCTCAGGGCTTCACGCAACGGCGGGAATGCGATGCCCGGCTCATTGCCCAGCCAGTACAGGCTCATCTATTCACCGTCCGTGCCGGACGCCTTGAACGGCGAGCGCGCATCGATCTCGCGCATATATTGTTCGACGCCCGCCGATTCGCGCGCAACGTGTTGGCGAATCGCATCCGTGTACGGCGTTTGCGCGAGCCAGTGCGCCGAGTAGGTGCGGCTGGGCAGGAAACCGCGGCTGACTTTGTGTTCGCCCTGGGTGCCCGGTTCGAACCGCTCTATGCCCTCACGGATGCAGTAGTCGATGCCTTGGTAATAGCAGGTTTCGAAATGCAGGCTGTGGTAGTCATTTTCACTGCCCCAATAGCGCCCGTAGAGCGTGCCTTTGCCGCGCAACAGGATGGCAGCGGCAACGACACGCGACCCGTGCTCGGCCAAAACCAGTGCCAGTGATTCAGGCATTGCCTGTTTGAGGCGCAGGAAAAAGTCGAGATTCAGATAAGGACTGTGTCCGCGTTTCATGAACGTGCGCGCGCACAATTGCCAGGCATCGCCGATTTCCTGTTCGCTTGCCTCGCCCCCGGCAACAATCCGGTGGCTAATGCCGGCTTCCGCGATGCGCCGCCGTTCCCGACGAACATTCTTGCGCTTTTTGCTGCTGAACGCTTCCAGAAAGTCGTCGAAATCGCCATAGTCCGCATTTTGCCAATGAAACTGACAATCCTGACGTATCAGCAGTTGTTGCTGACGGCAGGCAGCAAGATCGGCGGTATCGAGAAATTGCAGATGAATGGATGAGAAATCGCGCTCCTTGGCTATTAAAATCACGCTTTCCAGTAGCGCCCGCTTCAATATAGCCGTGTCCTCGCCAGCGGCAATCAGCAGTTTGCTGCTGGTCGCCGGCGTAAATGGCGTCACACTGACGAGTTTCGGGTAGTAGGGCAGACCTGCCTGCCGATACGCCTCGGCCCAGCTCCAGTCGAACACGAATTCCCCCCAGGAATGCGCCTTTTGGTAGAGCGGCATGGCGGCCACAATGGTCTCTCCGCGTTGCAGGGTGAGGTGCTCCGGCTGCCAGCCGGTGTCCAGACTGACACTGCCGGATGCTTCCGCGAGCTGCAGGAATTCATGGCGCAGATGCGGATAAGCCGGATCTACCATGGCATTCCAGTCATCGGCCGGGATGTCGGCCATGGCGCCATGAAAATGCGCGCTAAGCATAGATGGTTGCATCGGGAGGGTCTCGGGGTCTGGTTGGACAGCCGGCGGTCGAACTAATCGGCTCGTCGGCAGGCAGTTTGTAATAAAATAACCGAATGGCACAAAGCAATTCCACAACGAACGCAGATCGTGGCATCAAAACGACGATGACACGGACGCTGCGCGAAGGCGCATTATTCGTGTTTGGCGCTGTTGCGCTGGTGTTGTTTGTCGCGCTGTTCACCTACCACCCCGATGATCCCGGCTTTAGTCAGGCGGCCAGCGGCGAAGGGGTGCACAACCGTATTTCGTACGCGGGCGCGTGGTTTGCCGATTGGGGTTACACCTGGTTCGGCAAGCCTGCCTACCTGTTTCCTGTGATGGTGTTTTTTGCGGGTTGGATGATTTACCGCGAGCGCAGTAATCCGGCTCCGCTCGATAAAGGCATCTTTGCGCTGCGTATGACGGGCTTCGTGCTGATGCTGGCAGCGAGTTGTGGTCTGGCCACGCTGCACTCGAGCGGCGCAGATTTGCGCCAGAGCGCAGGCGGAATTCTCGGCCAGTTGGTCGGCAACGGGATAGCCGGCTACGCGGGCCTGTTGGGCACCACACTATTGCTGCTGGCCGCGTGGTTCACGTTCGCATCGGTGTTTTCCGGTGTGTCCTGGTTCGCGGTGATGGATAAGGTCGGCCGGGGTGTGCTCGGCGGGCTTGAGCGTTTGCGCGAATGGCGCGATACGATGCAGGACCGCGCCGAGGGGCGCAAGGTGCAACAGCAGCGCAAGGAAAGTCTGCGCGTCGAGCGTGAGCGCAAGGCAACACGAATCAAGCCGCGCATCGAGCCAACGTTGCCGCGCGTGGAGACCAGCGATCGCGTGCAACAAGAGCGCCAGGTGCCGTTGTTCGAGCCGATTGCCGCCGGCGAACTGCCGCCTTTGTCGCTGCTCGATGATCCACCGCCGGCGGAGGGCGGCTACTCGGAAGATTCACTGGAAAAAATGTCGCGCCTGGTTGAGCTTAAGCTCAAGGATTTCGGCATCGACGTTGAGGTAGTCGCGGTCCAGCCCGGTCCGATCATCACGCGCTTCGAGCTCGAGCCCGCGGCCGGCGTGAAATCGGCGCAGATTTCGAATCTTGCCAAAGACCTCGCGCGCTCTTTGTCTGTTATCGCGGTGCGCGTCGTGGAAGTGATTCCGGGCCGGTCAGTGATCGGGCTGGAGATTCCGAATGAAAAGCGCGAGCTGGTGACGCTTGGCGAGATTCTCCGCTCACGCGCTTACGACGAGAGTCCGTCGCCGTTGACGCTTGCGCTTGGCAAGGACATCGGCGGGGCATCGCAGATTGCCGATCTCGCGCGCATGCCGCACTTGTTGATCGCCGGCACCACCGGCTCCGGTAAGTCGGTGGCGATTAATGCCATGGTGCTCAGCCTGCTCTACAAGGCGACGCCGGATCAGGTGCGCCTGATCATGATCGACCCGAAGATGCTCGAGCTTTCGGTCTATGAAGGTATTCCGCATTTGCTCGCGCCCGTGGTGACCGACATGAAGGAGGCCGCCAATGCACTGCGCTGGTGTGTCGCCGAAATGGAACGGCGCTACCGGCTGATGGCCGCACTCGGCGTGCGCAATATTGGTGGCTACAACCGCAAAGTGCGCGAGGCAATCGATGCCGGTACGCCGCTGACCGATCCGTTGTGGCAGGCGCCGGACTTGATCGACGACGAGAAGCCGCTGCCGCAGGCGCCGGAGCTCACGACGTTGCCGTTCATCGTTGTCATCATCGATGAGCTGGCCGACATGATGATGATCGTCGGCAAGAAGGTTGAGGAACTGATCGCGAGGCTGGCACAAAAGGCGCGCGCGTCGGGCATCAATATGATTCTCGCCACCCAGCGTCCCAGCGTCGATGTCATTACCGGCCTGATCAAGGCCAACGTGCCGGCGCGCATCGCGTTTCAGGTGTCGGCAAAGGTCGATTCGCGGACTATCCTCGACCAGCAGGGGGCGGAAAACCTGCTCGGCCATGGCGACATGTTGTATTTGCCGCCGGGTACGTCATTGCCTGAGCGTGTGCATGGTGCGTTTGTGTCCGACAACGAGGTGCATGCGGTCGTGCAGAAATTGCGCGCAGGTAATATTGCGCCAACCTATATCGACGAGGTTCTGTCCGGCCCGACGACGCCGGTGCCGGGCATGCCGGATGTGGCCGGCCCGATGAACGGCGTCGACTCCGAACAGGACGCGCTGTACGACCAGGCTGTCGCTATCGTGCTCGAGACGCGTAAGGCGTCGATTTCGGGTGTGCAACGGCGACTCAAGATTGGCTACAACCGCGCCGCAAGGATGGTCGAGGCGATGGAGGAGGCGGGGCTTGTCGGTCCGCTCGAGTCGAACGGCAGTCGCGAGGTGCTGGCACCCGCGCCGCCCAAGGGCTGAGCGATATTCAGTTCCGGTTCAGCGCGACCTGTCACGATCGCGATAACAACATCATGATGGAAAACAGATGATCAGAAAAATCACGCTGGGCGGTGTGTTCGGATGCAGTGTTGGCTTGCTGGCGATGGTGGCCGCGGCCCAGTCCGGCGATGCAACGCTGACGGATGCCGATGATGCGGCGCGCCTGGATGCGCAAGGAGCTGCTGCGCTCGAGGCGTTCGACGATCGTGTGGTGACTTTGCAAGGTCGGTTTGAGCAGACTGTGACCGGCGCGGATGGGCGTATCAAGGAATCGGCCGATGGCTACATGAAGCTGAGCCGGCCGGGGCGTTTCCTGTGGGTCTACGAGTCGCCCTACGAGCAGCGCATTGTCGCTGATGGCGAAAATCTATGGCTGTACGACGTCGACCTTGACCAGGTAAGTGTGCGCGCGCAGGACGAGGCGCTAGGCCGCTCGCCGGCTGAAATTCTCAGCGGTACCGACGATGCGCTCGCCGCGTTTGATTATCAGGGCAGTTTTCGCGAGGACAGCATGTTGTGGACGCAACTGTCCGCAAAGGATCCGGACAGCGACTTTCGTGTTATCAGGTTGGGCTTTCGTGATGGTGAGCTGGCCGGCATGGCGCTTGGCGATAATCTCGGGCAGGTCACACGCATCCTGTTCGATGACGTGTTGTTTGACGCACCTGTCGACGACGGCGAGTTCGAATTTACGCCGCCGCCGGGGGTGGATGTTATCGGTACACCCGCCGGTGTCGGAGACACGTTGCCGATTCCCGTCGTGCCCGGCCTCGGTTAGCCGGCGATGCGCGCATTGCGCTGGGCCGCCTGGTGGCAGGCCGCAGGATTTATTTTTGTCGCGGCGACCTTGCTTGCATTGTTGCTGCCATCCGGCGGGCGTATTGCGTCACTCAATAATCTCGACAAACTCGTGCATGCGGTCGGTTTCTTCGGGCTGACAATGTGGTTTGCGGGTATTTATCGACGCAATCGTTATGCGTTGCTCGCCGCCGGCATGCTGGCGTTCGGTGCGTTAACCGAGTGGCTGCAGTCGGCGGTGACGCGCAGTCGCAGCGGCGATCCGATGGACCTGCTCGCTGATGCCGTCGGCATCACGCTGGCCATTATTGTGGCCTGCGCCGGCGGTGATCGCTGGTGTGCGATGGTGGAGCGCTGGCTGGCATGAGCGATAGCAATGCATACCGACCGCTTGCCGATAGGGTTCGCCCGCAATCGCTGGAAGAGGTTGTAGGCCAGTCGCATCTGCTGGAAACAGGCAAGCCGCTGCGCGAAATCATTCGTCGCGGACTCCCCCAATCGCTTATTTTCTGGGGCCCGCCGGGCACGGGCAAGACAACGCTGGCGAGAATGCTCGCGCACTATGCCGAGGCCGATTTCGTCGTGCTATCGGCGGTGATGGCGGGCGTTCGTGATGTGCGCGCCGCCGTTGAGCACGCGCGTCAAGTCCGCGATGAGGACGGCAAGCGCACAATGCTTTTTCTCGATGAGGTGCATCGCTTTAACAAGTCGCAGCAGGATGCGTTTCTGCCGTTCATCGAGGACGGCACCATCGTATTCATCGGTGCGACTACCGAGAACCCGGCGTTCGCGTTAAATAACGCGCTGTTGTCGCGTGCTCGCGTGCTGGTTCTGCAGGCCCTGCAAGCCGATGACCTCAAAGCGCTTTATCGACAGCTAACGGGACGCCTGGCCGGAGACGATCCGGTAGCGCGTCTGGTGCTCGACGACGCTGCGCTCGATGTACTGGCTGCTGCCGCCGACGGCGATGCGCGCAGATTCCTTGGTTTGCTGGAACTCGCCGCAGAGATGGCCGACGAGCACGGTGTGCTGGCGCAATCGGCATTGCGTGATGTTTCCAGCGGATCGCTGCAACGCTTTGATAATAAGGGCGACGCTTTTTACGACCAGATTTCGGCGCTACACAAATCTGTTCGCGGCTCCGACCCGGACGCCTCGTTGTATTGGCTGCAGCGTATGCTGGTCGCCGGCTGTGATCCGCTCTACATCGCGCGGCGAGTCTTGCGTATGGCGAGCGAGGATATAGGCAACGCCGATCCCCGCGCGTTGTCGATAGCGCTGGATGCATGGCAGACGCTGGAGCGCCTCGGCAGCCCGGAAGGCGAACTGGCGTTGGCTCAGGCGGTCGTATTCCTGGCCTGCGCGGCAAAAAGTAATGCGGTGTATTCGGCATTCAAGCAATCACGCAGCGAGGCCGCGAACAGCGGTTCACTCGACGTGCCGGTTCATCTGCGCAATGCGCCGAGCGGGTTGGCCAAATCGTTGGGCCATGGGAGCGGCTATCGCTATGCGCACGATGAGCCTGATGCATTTGCCGCCGGCGTCAACTATTTTCCCGAAGAAATGCGCGCGCGAAAATACTATCATCCCGTGTCGCGCGGTCTGGAGATCCGGATCGCGGAGAAACTGGATGCGTTGGCGGCAAAGAATGCCAACGCGAAAAAGAACATCAAGCTCGACTGACAGCAGGCAGGCCCGGAATGATTGATCCCAAAAAACTGCGTACCGATCTCGCGGCGGTCGCAATAAATCTCGCGCGACGCGGCTTTGTGCTTGATGACGCCGCCTACAACGCTTTGGAAACCGAGCGCAAGACGTTGCAGCAGGAAACCGAGGCGCTGCGCAAAGCACGCAACGACAGCGCGAAAGCCATCGGCATGGCGAAGTCGCGCGGCGAAGATATTGCGCCGCTACTGGCGGCGCAGAAGGATGCCGGGAGTGCGTTGGCTGCCAACGAGGCACGTTTCAATGAGGTGTCTGATGCGTTGCTTGAGATGCAGTTGGGCTTGCCCAATCTGCTCGATGACAGCGTCCCGGATGGCAGCAGCGAGGATGACAACGTCGAGGTACGGCGCTGGGGCGAGATTCGTACGTTCGATTTCGAGGTGAAAGACCATGTCGCGATCGGCGAGTCCCTCGGGCAGCTCGATTTTGCCGCAGCCGGACGTATTTCCGGCTCGCGGTTCGCGGTGCTCAAGTCGGGTCTCGCCAGCCTGCAGCGCGCGCTGATCCAGTTCATGGTTGATACACATGTGCGCGAACACGGCTATCAGGAGGTCTATGTGCCTTATCTGGTGCAGGCTGATGCGTTGCGAGGCACCGGTCAGTTGCCAAAATTTGAAGATGATCTTTTCAAGCTCGAGGACGAACGCGGTTTCTACCTGATCCCGACCGCCGAGGTGCCGGTGACGAATCTGGTGCGCGATGCGTTGCTGGATGGCGCGGATCTGCCGATGCGTTTCGTCACCCATACGCCGTGTTTCCGTTCCGAAGCCGGATCTTACGGCCAGGATACGCGCGGCATGATTCGCCAGCATCAGTTCGAGAAAGTAGAGATGGTGCATATCGTGCCGCCGGCCGACTCGATGGAGACATTGGAGACGCTGACCGGCCACGCCGAACGCATTTTGCAGAAACTCGAGTTGCCGTATCGGGTCGTTGCGTTGTGCAGCGGCGATGTGGGTTTCTCGGCGGTGAAGACGTATGACCTCGAGGTATGGCTACCCGGCCAGGACAAGTACCGGGAAATTTCGTCGTGCAGTAATTGCGGCGATTTTCAGGCGCGGCGCATGGGCGCACGATTCCGGGCGAGCGCGGATGACAAGCCGGAACCGGTGCACACGTTGAACGGCTCGGGCGTTGCAGCGGGCCGCGCGTTGATTGCGATCATGGAAAACTACCAGCAAGCGGATGGCAGCATCGTAGTGCCGGACGCGCTACAAGCGTATATGGGCGGTCAGCAGGTAATTCAGCCGCCGGCGTGAGCGCTCAGCTGTCCTTGACGACGCGTAACAACTTCTTGAGTTCGCCGAGACTGGTTTCCCAGTGCGCCTCGGTGCGTCGGTAAAAGCCTTCCCAGTCCTCGTCGGCGGGTATCCCCGACACAGTGACGCGCAGCACGACGGCTTCCTTGTCTTGTGTCAAAACCAACTCTTCGATCACAGGGCCGCTCGGTAGCGGGCCTTCGCCGTCAGGTGTGCGTTGCGCAAGCCGCAAGCGACGCGGCGGCATGAAGACGTCGATGATCGCGTCGACTGCGCTGCCATCATGCAGCTCTGCCTTGAATTGGCCGCCGATACGCGCGGCGATGTCCACCTCGCGCGCAAACCAGCGTTGCAGTTGCTCTTCGTCGGTGAGCGCCGTCCAGGCATGTTCGATGCTGCACTTCAGGCGCACCTTTTGCTCGAAGCGACGGGTGATTTCGTCGATCGGCGGCTCCGGCTTGGCGCGCTTGGTGCGTGCAGCCGGGGCTTCCGGCAGCGGCGCTGCGATTTGTTGTTCCGGCAGGCTGATGAGGTGCAGGTCGCGTTGCGGAAACGGGATCGCAATGTTGTTCTCACGAAACGCCTTATCGATTTCGAAATTGATATCGCTGATGACGGTGTAACGTTTTTCGATACGCCGGATGCGCACACGCAGCTCGAAATCCAGCGAGCTGTCGCCGAAGCCCATGAACAATGCGCGTGGCGCCGGTGCGCCACCGTCGCTGATAACGTCCTCATGGTCGCGTCCGACCTGCTGCAGCAGGTTTCTCACCAGCTCCACATCAGACCCGTAAGCGACCCCTACCTGAATGCGCAGCCGGCCTTGCGGGTTGCGCAAGACCCAGTTGGTGACGCGGCCGGATACGAGCTCCGAATTCGGTACTAATACGTTTTGGTTATCCAGCGTCTCGATGTCGGTGGCGCGGATTCGTATACGTCGCACGAAACCCTCCGTATCACCGACCGTAACAAAGTCGCCCGCTTTGATGGGCCGTTCGAATAACAGGATCAGGCCGGACACAAAGTTACTCGCGATCGCCTGCAGGCCAAAACCAATACCGAGCGCGAGAGCACCACCGACGAGAGCCAGACCGCCGAGATCGATGCCGGCCACGGTCAGAGCAACCAGAATTGCAACGACGAACCCTATGTAACCCGACAGCGTGACCATGGCATCGCGTGCGCCACGATCCATGTTCATATGCCGCAGCCAACGCTTGTCGATAAGGTGTTTTATCCAGCCCGTCAGCGCGACCAGAAGTGCAAAAATGGCAACGCCTTCGATTATCTGCAAGGGCACCAGCTTAATTTCGCCGATCTGGCTGCCTTCGACTGCGAGGCTTCGCAACTCCTCCAGCGTGACGCCGGAACTGTCCCAGACGTAGACCAGATAAATCGCGAACACGACCCAGATAATGACATCGGCGCTGAGCTGAATCAGTCCGAAGCCGGTACGTGATTCTGATTCGCTGCTGGCGATCATATCGCGCACGCGGCGCGCGCTTTCGGTTCGCCCTTCGATGACGCTCTCAAACAGCGCGAACACGAGCCACAGCAAAATCCACACGACGATAATCGCCGATGCTGTGCGCACCGTGCCGTGGGTGACGTAGCTCGCGAAGTTCTGGTAGCCAAGACCGGCGGCGATCAGCGCCACGGCGAGCGCGGTCAATCCGAGCACACCGACAAACCGGTAACGCGAAAGCCCGCGAACTCGTCGCAGATACAGAATAGTCCAACCGAGCGCGCATGCCAGCGCGACGATCATCAGCATCCGGGTCAGCGGGTCAAACACCTGCCCCTGGCTCGCCGCAAGCCAGGCCCGGCCGAGCACAACATAACTGCCGACAAGCGTCAGTATAAAAATGCGCAACCTTAGCCGTACCGGAACGACGTGCGTCGGATAGAACCCGGGGACTTGCGCCGACGGCGAGAGTGGTCCGGTTGCCCAGTCGATCACGACGCAACCGATGCCGTACAGGAAGATACCGTAAGCTACGCGAACCGCTGCCAGATCAAGGCTGGCGTTGGCCGCAGTGACATACAACGTAAAGAGCAACACGAGACCTAGCAGTAATAGCGGTGCGTGCATTGCCAAAGGTTTAGGCAGCAGCACACGTAACTCCGGTTCACGGTCGGCAAAGCCGTTCGCGTGATACCAGCGATAGAACCGAAAACGGATATAGACACCAAGAGAGATCGCAAGAATACCGGCGATGATCAACAGCCAGAGGAGCTGCACGATCGTCAGGTCTTCGCCGGTCTGCGGCAGCATGCCGCCGCGAATCAGGTCCGGCCAGCCGCTGATTTGTTCGGCGGCGTTGGCGAGCAACGTCGGCAGCGCCGCATTGCGTTGCCACAAGAAACGCGCGGCAAGCTGGCCCAGCATTGTGCTGACGGTTTCTTCCATCACGCCGGTGCGATCGACGACTTGCAGGCAACTGAGGTATTGGGTTTGCGCGTCGTTGTAGCGGGACTGAATTTCGATTGACCGGTCGAACAGGGCGGCGTCTGTTTCCGGGCCAAGGTCGGCTATGACGTCAATCTGCTGGCGCAGCTGATCGACTAACGGCTTGATGGATTCAACACATTTGGCTGAGTCGGTCGACATAGCCTCGATTTGACTACGGTAGGTCGTCAGCTGTGATTGGGCCAGATCGTCATTTTCCAGACTCTCGTCGATGGCCTCGAGCCGATCGAGCCAGATTTCCGGCGTGATGCCGGCTTCGAGCTGGGCGTGCAGAGAAGCGCTGGCAAACGCGGTGAGCAGCGTCAGCATTGCCAGAGCAAGCTTTATCAGAGATTGCGGAAGCTTTGCGCCGAGCTGAAACGTGGTAGCCAGTGGACTGCCCCTTAGAAACAGCGTCGAGTATAGCGTTGGCAAAACATTGCGGCAAAAAAATACCCGCATTGACGCGGGTATTCTTCGCCGACTGACAAGATCGGGTTAGTCACGCGACATGAAAAGTCTCAGGATGTACCAGAACATCATTGCAATCGACGCGAACAGCGACAAGCTGGCGGCGACATGTTTGTTTTCCGGGTAGTGATGCAGGATGTTGGATGTATCAAACAACACCGCGGCGCCGGCGAATCCGATCATTGCCACCGAGAACCAGGTGCCCAGCTGGAAGCCGAACAGCAGCGACGCGAAGATACCGACGATTGCCAGTACGCCACCCCATACCAGCAACCCGCGCAGGAACGAGAAGTCGCGCCCGGTGATCATCGCAACGGCAATTAAGCCACCCGAGGCCATCAACGTTACCGTTGCGGCGCTTTCAATCATTGCGCTGCCGCCCGGGCTCATCTGCGCAATGTAGAGCATCGGCATAAATATAAGCGCTTCGGCAAAAACGAAACCGGCGAGTGCGGCGTATTGTGCCGCCATAGATTCAACGCGCATCGCGACGTAGGTCGCGCCCCAGCCGGCCACGATAAATGCGCCGAGTACCAGCATCCAGTTGCCGGCCAATGTTGGTGCCAGACTTTCGGCGATGCCACTCTTGAACAGATAGACTTCGATGGCTGCAAACGCAACGATCGCACCGACCACATGGGCATAGGTGCGCCAGATGAACGCGGAGCGATTCTCTGCCGGTAATGAGGAGACCGGTTGGCCTTGGTAGCGGAGCGTATTGGAACTCATGATGGGGTGTCCTTAATGTGTTTCCTGACCTAAGCATAGCAAACTGCCACTGGCTACATGTGCCGTTGGCTGCAGGGATCAGCAGGAAATTGCGATTATCGGCTTCGACAATCGCGAACGTCGGGCGTTATGTCGGCTCGCAGGCCGAAACTGCGGGCCGCGAGGCGGCTGCAACGGCTGGGTGGCGGACAGACAGCGTCGGCACGTAAGCGCAGCGATTGGGTTGCCCCGGCAGCGGGCAACCGAAAAATGGCGGAGGAGGAGGGATTCGAACCCTCGAAGGGCTATTAACCCTTGCCGGTTTTCAAGACCGGTGCATTCAACCGCTCTGCCACCCCTCCGAGGGGCGTAATTGTCCCCGTATGCTGTCGGCTATTCAACCGCTGACGGGACTTTTTTACGCGATCCGATGTCAAAACGTTTGTATTCCTGTCAATCGGCGGCATTATTGAGTTATGAATCCTGACGATCCCCGTTTTTATCGTATTCGCTTTGGTGGCAACGAGCCCCAGCCGATGGGCTTGTTCGCGCGTATTTTCAGCGGACTGGCCGGTGTTGCGGTGTTCGTTCTGGCGTTGCTCGCGGGTGGTTTCCTGCTGGTGATTTTTGTCGGTCTGGCGCTTGCTGTCGCAGCCGTTTTTGCGGTGCGATTGTGGTGGTGGAAACGCAAGGTAGGGCCGATCAATGTCGATATTGACGGCGCGCCGCGGTCGAACAAGGCAACTTCGCACGAAACGCTGGAAGGCGACTACCGGGTCATCGACGACTGAGTCGCTTGCTGGCGCCGTCAGATCAAACTGAGTAAGCTCCGCGAGTGGCTATAACTGAACTTGAAAAGCAGGCTCGACGACGCCGCCGACAGCAAAATCGCTGGTCGGCAATCCTGTTGTTCGTGGTCGCCAGCATCGGGCTCGCGTGGTTTTTCGAATCCCAGGCAACCACGACGCTGATCTTTGTGCGCCACGCCGAGAAGGCCGTGACGCCGGCGGACAACCCGGGCTTGTCTGTCGCCGGCACCCAACGCGCGCTGGAGCTGGAGCGCCTGCTTTCCGACATCGACGTCGTCGCCGGCATCGATGCCGTCTACGTCTCCCAATACCGGCGCACGCTGGATACCGCGCGCCCCGTGGCAAGACGCGCCGGGCTTGATCCGCGGCCATTCGATGCCGCGAATGTCGAAACGGCGGTCACTGAAATTGTCGCGCGCCACAAGGGCAAGATCGTTTTGATCGTGGGGCACTCCAATACAATAGCGCCGATGATCGCAGAGCTTGGCGGCAGCAAGAAAGTGCCGCCGATCGATGAGGGCGGCGAGTACGATAATCTGTATATCGTGACGATTCCCTGGTTCGGCAAAGTCAAAACACTGCGGCTGCGATACGGTGCGCCGTTCGTAGCGGCCGGGTCGTGAGCCGGCCACAAACGCTTAATGTGCCCACCGAGGGCCGCGGCTTCTACGAGATTTCTGCTGCGCTGCAAGGCTGTGTTAGCGCAGCCGACATTGCGCACGGCCTTTGCCACGTGTTCGTGCGCCACACCAGCGCATCGCTGTTGATCACCGAGAACGCAGCACCCGAGGTGCGCACCGACCTCGAGCGGTTTTTTGCCGATCTGGTGCCGGATGGCGATCCGCGCTTCGAGCATGACGACGAGGGCCCGGACGATATGCCGGCGCATGTGCGCAGCGTGCTGACACAAACTTCGCTCGCGATACCGTTTGCAGAAGGTCGTCTGCTGCTTGGCACCTGGCAGGGGGCTTACTTGTGGGAGCACCGCGCCCGGCGTCATAGCCGGCAAATTGTTGTCAGCTGCTGCGCCTGCTAACTCCAACTGCTGCGCTTGCCAGCTGTAGCTCGTACACGGAAAGCTTATTCGACGAGCGCCATCGCGTTTTCGATGAACTTCAGGTGCTTCCCGATGGCGATATCCGCCAATACGGCATCTGCGATGGTCTTGTCAGGATTGACCAGATAAGTGCCTCGTCGAATACCGAAGCCTAGCGGCCCGTCGAGATCATAGGCGCGGGCAACCGTCTTGTCGGCGTCACACAGTAACGGGAACGGCAGCTCATACTTTTCGGCGAAGCGTTGGTGGCTGCCGCCTTCCTGCGGACTGACGCCGACGACCTGCAAGCCGGTTGCCAGGATGTCATCGTGGATATCACGAATGGCGCACGCCTCTTTCGTGCAGCCCGGCGTGAAATCGGCCGGGTAGAAATAGAGAATTAACGGCCCTTGTTTGAGCAGTTCATCCAGTGTCACTGTGTTGCCGTGCGCATCTTCCAGTGCAAAGTCCGGGGCGGTGGAGCCGGGTTTGAGCATCGTTATCCCTCTTTTTTGTCCAGTGTAGTTTCAAGTATGTTGTAGCCCGCGTCATGCATGCCAAGCGCAACGTAGGTCTCCGTCGCGCGCCGGTTGTCGCGTTCCACGTAAAGTCTTAGTCCGCACGCGTCGCCGCTAATGATGGCAGCGTCTTTCACCGTCTCGTAGAGCGCGCGAAATATCCCGGACCGACGCGCCTCGGGTGCGACATAGACGCTTTGAATCCACCAGAACCAACCGTTTCGCCAGTCGCTCCATTCCCAGGTGACCATGATCTGGCCGAGCGTTGCGCCATCGCGTTCAGCAATCCAGTAACGGCCCTTGGCCGGATCGGCGATCAGCGCTGCGACGCCGCGCCGGATCAAAGCAGGATCAAGTGTCTTGTTTTCGGTTTCCTGCGCCATGCGCGCATTGAAGTCGGCGATGGTGTCGGTGTCGGTAGATGCGGCGTCGCGGATGGTAAGCGTCATAGTGTGTTCTTGGTGCGCCCGAGAGGATTCGAACCTCTGGCCTCAGGATTAGGAATCCTGCGCTCTATCCGACTGAGCTACGGGCGCCGCGTGCGTGGCCCGCAATGATGCCATCAAGGCGGCGATTTGTCTCGATCCGGGGCGGATGCCTGCCCGATGACGCGCTGTCGGAAAACGGCTGGCGGTGCGCTCGCTAGCGCTTGCGCGAGCTCGAACGGCGGTCGCCGGAGCGTGAGCTTCCGCTCGCGCGCGGCGCAGAGCGACTGGTGCTGCGGCTTGAGCGCTGCGGTGAACGACTGGCACTGCGATTCGAGGACTGTGAGGCGCGGCTCGCATTGCGACTCGAGGGCTGCGTTGCACGGCTGGCGCTGCGGCTCGAGCGTTGTGCCGGCGGTGCCTGTCGGTTGGTGCTGCGCTGCGTTACGTTGCGCGGTGCGGCACGACTCTCGCTACGACGCTGCGCCTCCGGTCTGCTTAGGGCGGGCCGCGTCGCCCGGGTAGAGCGTTGCGCGCCAGCCGGTGTTTGCCGTGCGGTATAGCGGGCGCTTTGCTCGCGATTCGCCGCTGAGCGCGCCGCATTGTTGGTCGCACGCGGCGTCGCGCTGCGCTGCGTGCGCGCGGTCGTTGTCGGACGCTGGGCATTGCGTTGGCTAAACCGGCTCACACCATTATTTTGTGTGTCAGCCTGACGACGATTGTTTGTCGTTGTCGTGCGCTCGCGCTGGCCTTGCGAGCCGGCGAACCGACTCGCCGTGTTCGTCCGCTCGCGGGCACGGGCACCGTCGCTGGTGCGGCGTGCAAACCGGCTATCGTTGCTACGTTGGTTGCGCACGGCATCGCCGCCCGCCGAACGCCGTTGTCCCGCGGCATCGCCATTCGCAGTTCGTCTTTGCTGGGAGCGCTCGGACGACGTGCTGGCAAAACGATTGCTCCGGTTCGCGTTTGCGCCCGATCTGTTGCTGTTCGAACGCGACGCATTGCGGTCGCGATCGATGACATTGTCGTAAGTACGCTTGTTCTGGCGCGTCTGGTTGATCCGGCGCGCCCGCTCGGCGCGGGGTGTGAGGCCCTGCTGGTTATAGGTCAGCACGCGGCGGTTCGGCCCGGCCCGATAGCGGTTGTAGCCCGGACGGCTGCCATGATGGCTGCCCGGATACCAGCGGTAGGAGTTGCCACGATGCTGTTGGCGCACACCGCCTACATAGACATGGTGGTCGATGCTGCGACGATGACGGTAATAGCGTGCGTGGTGGTAAGGCCGTCCGTAATACGGATGCCCGTAATGATCGTAGTAGTTCAGGTGCAGATAGCGGCTATGCCAGGAGATGCTGAATGCCGTAGATACCCCCCAGAACAGGCCGCCATAGAAGCGATGGCCAACGTCATAAGGGTAGTAGTACAGCGGGTAGCCGCGGTCGTGGTAGTAGTAGGCGCGATACGGCGAACGTACGGTTACGTAGACCGGATCGTAGTAAGGGACGTAGATAACCTCGGGATCAGCCGGGATGATTCGTATGCCTTCGTCGCTGCGCTCGACGACCTGATATTCGTCGGTCTCGAGATTGCCGGCAAGGTACGCCTCGTCGCGAAACAGCTCGACGGCCTCAATAACTTCAGCCTGTTGCGCCAGAACGGCCTCGCCGAGTTGCCAGGTCCAGTCAAGATCGTCGTTCAGCAGCGCGAGCGCTTCCGGATAATTGAGCAGTGCGACGATGGAATCATCCCATGCCTCATCCGGCGCCAACGACGGGTCGGCCTCCCGGGCTTCCAGATAGCGCGCGGCTTCAACAACCTGCAGCGGATAGGTCGACGCCGGCAACATGATCGCCAGCAGATCGTCCGGGTAAAGCGCCAGTGGTGCGACGAGCTGTTCAAGCTCCGCCGGGGCGAGCAAGGTCGCCGGATCTGCCTCAACCGTATTTTGTGCCAGGGCATTGAATGGGCCCAGCATCAGGCAAAGCAATGCCAGTGCGCCGGCCGAGAGGCGCGTGCTCGTGTTTGCTAAATCGTTGCGCTGTTTGGGTCGCATCGTGAGTTCCTTCGCCGCGCATTAATAAGGCGCGAGTCTGTTGATACGCCTAACACTGTAGTGGCACCAGCCTGAACGCAAGCTTAACGGGGAATATGACTTAATACGTAACGACAGAACCAGTGGAATAAATAACTTTAAAAAACGGATATTAACTATTGATATTAATAGTCATTCTTCCCTTTACTTTCCCGTTTCTTAAGCTATCTATTGCTTTATTGACGTCGTCGAGTTCGCAGCCGGATACGTCGATCGGCTGCAATTTGCCCTCGCCGGCGAGGGCCAGCACCGTGCGTGCGTCGGCTAATGTGCCGACGTAGCTGCCTTGAATGGTCGTGCCGCGTAACGCCATCAGCGGCAACGGTGTGCTGAACGTGCCGCCGAACAAGCCGACAATCACGATATGTCCGGCTTGCCCGCTTATGCGCCCGGCTACTGTGCTGGTCGACTCTGCACCGACGAAATCGATGACCGCACCCATGTCGCCATGCGTCGATTTGATCTCGCGCGCGACGTTGTCGGCATTCAGGTCGTAGGCCGTCGCACCAAGCGAGCGGGCAAGTGCCAGTTTTTCGGGCGTGACATCGACAACGACGGGCAGTCGCCCGAAGCGCGCGCGCGCAATCTCCAGCGCCATCTGGCCAAGGCCTCCGAAGCCAATGATCGCAACGGGTGCGCCACTGTCGAAGGCGGTCTTCGCTTTCGAGAGCGCGCTGTAGGCGCTCAGTCCGGAACACATCAACAGCGCCGCCTGGCGCGGATCGACGTCGCCTATCGGCAAGACATAACGCGCATCCTCGACCACGACATACTCAGCGTAGCCGCCGGGTACATTCACGCCGATAGCACGCCCACGAGCGCACAGGTGCTCTCGCTCGCTGGCGCACAATGCGCAACTGCCACAGCCGATCCACGGATAAATCGCTACTGATTCGCCGATCGACAGCCCGTCAACATCGCCACCTAAGGCATGCACCTCGCCCTGGATCTCATGGCCCATCGTCAGGGGCAGGTCTTGCCGCAGTGCCAGCTTCTTGTCGCCGCCAAGCCCGAAATAACCATCGTGCAGATGCAGGTCAGTGTGGCAAATACCGCAATGACGGACCTTTACAACGACCTCGTTACCGGTTGGTTCGGGAGTGGGGATGTCAGCCAGCGCGAGCGGGGCGCCATTTTCGGTTACTTGTGCCGCTTTCACGGGTTGCTCCGGATGCAGGGAATCATCCCGGATGATAACAGGCGGGAGACCTTGTGCGCCGCCACTGCGGTGCCACAGGGGCGCGCGACGGTCCCGGATAAACCAGCCGCGCAAGACCGCACCATTTTCACGTTTCAATCGACTGTTGTATCAAGTAAAATCGCCTGCTGACGCTGAAATAATCATCGCCCATAAACATTGAGATTGCCGCGCACCAGCGGCGCCAGAAAAAACATCATGAGTAAAGAACTGCAGGAGCAGTATCGGGCGACGCCATTGAGTGGCGCGAACGCCGCCATTATTGAGCAATACTACGAAGCTTTCCTTGAGGATGAAGCCTCGGTCCCGGCGCATTGGCGGGACTACTTCCGCGCGATGACCAACGCTGGTGATGCGGATAGCGAAATTGCCCACAGCCCCATCGTTGCGCGCTTGCGAGAACAGGCACGACAGCCGTTAGCGGCGCGCACGGTCGGAAACGGCAGCAAGGTCGCGTCGGCGGCGAATGAAAAGCAGGCCGCGGTCTCGAGGTTGATTCAGGTCTATGCGTTGCGCGGCCATCAGATCGCTGATATCGACCCGCTGGGCATGATGGTCCGTCCCGAGCCGAGCGTGCTGCATTTCGACTTCCTCGGTCTGGAACAGTCCGACATGGACAGCGAGTTCTACACCGGCGGGCTGGCAGGCACCGGCCACGAGCGCATGAAATTGCGCGATATTCTGTCGTTGCTCAAGCGCATCTATTGCGGTAAGACCGGCGCCGAGTTCGCGCACATATCCCGTTCACGCGAACGTTTGTGGCTGCGGGAACAGTTCGAATCGCGCAGTACTCAACCGCTGACGCCGGAAGAGCAGCGCTGGTTGCTCAAGCAGCTGACCCGCGCCGAAACCCTCGAGCGTTATCTGCACACCAAGTACGTTGGTCAGAAACGATTTTCGCTGGAAGGCGGCGAAAGCCTCATTCCCATGCTCGACAGTCTGGTGCAGGACGGCGGCAAGGCCGGTATCAAAGAGCTCGTTTTGGGCATGGCGCATCGCGGCCGCATCAATGTATTGGTGAATGTCCTCGGCAAGGCGCCGCAGGAACTGTTCTCCGAATTTGAGGGCGACTACGCGGTCGACCAGCTGATCAGCTCGGGCGATGTGAAATATCACAAAGGGTTTTCGGCCGACATGAAGACGCCCGGTGGCAACGTGCATCTGACAATGGCGTTTAACCCGTCGCACCTCGAGATCGTTAACCCGGTGGTCGAGGGCAGCGTGCGCGCTCGCCAGCTGCGGCGCGGCGACAACGCCGGCAACACCATCCTGCCGGTATTGATTCATGGCGATGCCGCATTCGCGGGGCAGGGCGTGGTCACCGAGACATTTCAGATGTCTCAGCTTGCGAGCTTCCGGACGGGTGGCACGGTCCATATCGTCATCAATAACCAGATCGGCTTTACCACCAGCGACCCGGACGATGCGCGTTCGACGCCGTACTGTAGTGACGTTGCGAAAATGATCGAGGCGCCGATTTTCCATGTGAACGGTGACGACCCGGAGTCGGTGCTTCGCGTGACGCGACTGGCGCTCGATTACCGGCAGAAATACCGCAAGGACGTGGTCATCGATCTCGTCTGTTATCGCCGGCTTGGTCACAATGAGGCCGACGAGCCCGCTGCGACGCAACCGGAAATGTACAAAGTCATTCGCAGCCACAAGACAACGCGCGAGCTATATGCCGAAAGGCTGGTGGCCGACGGCGTGCTGCCGGCGGATGAGCCTGACGGCATTATTGAACGTTATCGGGCACGACTCGATGACGGGCGACCGGTGCCACGCGCGCTGCTCGGCATGATCGGCAACGAGTTCACTATAGATTGGTCACCATTCATTGACGGTGATTTGTTGTCGTCGGCGGATACACGTATCGATGACACAAGCATCCAGTCGCTTGGCAAGATTCTGACGACGCTGCCGGAAGGCTTTGAATTGCATTCGCGTGTATCGCGAATCATCGACGCCCGGGTCGCGATGCTTGCCGGCGACCAGGACATGGACTGGGGATTCGCCGAAACCATGGCGTACGCGAGCCTCGTCGAGGAAGACTACAACGTGAGGCTGACAGGCCAGGATAGCGGGCGCGGCACTTTCTTCCACCGGCACGCGGTTTTGCATGGTCAGCAGGCCGGTCAGGAATATATTCCGCTGCAGCACGTCGCGGATCGCGAAAACGCATTTACCGTCACCGACTCATTCTTATCTGAAGAAGCGGTCATGGGCTTCGAGTACGGCTTCGCCACTACCGAGCCGCGCACGCTGGTGATCTGGGAAGGCCAGTTCGGCGACTTCGCCAACGGCGCCCAGGTGGTTATCGACCAGTTTATAAGTTCGGGTGAGGCCAAGTGGGGGCGCTTGTGCGGGCTGACGCTGTTCCTGCCGCACGGCTACGAAGGGCAAGGGCCGGAGCATTCATCGGCACGCCTGGAGCGCTTCCTGCAGCTGTGTGCAGAGCACAATATGCAGGTCTGCGTGCCGTCGACGCCGGCACAGATGTTCCATATGATACGCCGCCAGATGATACGCCCGGTACGCAAGCCGCTCATCGTCATGACGCCGAAGAGTCTGCTGCGCCACAAGCTGTCGGTATCGCCGCTCAGTGACCTTCGTGAAGGCGCTTTCCAGCTCGTTATTGATGAAACCGCTGACATCGATCGTCACAACGTCAAGCGTGTCGTCTATTGCAGTGGCAAGGTTTACTACGACGTCATCGAGCGCCGTGATAAAGAGTCGATCGACGACGTCGCCGTTGTGCGTATCGAACAACTCTACCCGTTCCCTATCGACGAGTACGCCGCCTCGCTGGCGCGGTATCCGCAGGCTGAGACGGTTATCTGGTGTCAGGAAGAGCCGCGTAACCAGGGCGCCTGGTATCAGATCCGCCATCGTCTGCAGGAGCCACTGCGCGCACGCCACCAGATGCACTACGTCGGTCGTTCCGGCGCCGCCGCGCCGGCCGCGGGCATTCCGCAGATGCACAGCGCGCAACAGGCGCAGTTGGTCGAGAAGGCCCTTGGTCTGCAGCCGATTATCGAAGAATTCGATCGTTGACTTCACGCAACACTCAACGATCTGACGCAAATATCAAAAAGAGAACGCATGTATGTCTATTGAAGTAAAAGTGCCGCAGCTGCCCGAATCGGTCGCTGATGCGCAATTGGTCAGCTGGCACAAGAAGCCGGGTGATGCGGTCAAGCGTGACGAGAATCTGGTGGATCTGGAGACCGACAAGGTCGTCCTTGAAGTGCCATGCCCGGCCGATGGTGTCATCAAAGAGATCATCGCCAAAGACGGTGCGACCGTGCAGAGCGGCGACTTACTCGCGGTGGTCGAAGCCGGTGAAGTGGCGGCGGACAAACCTGCCGACGCGCCTGCGCAAGAGTCTGCGAGCAAACCCGCCGCTAGCGCCAGCGAAGCGCCGGCTAAAGCTGGCAACGACGCGGGTGGCGACGATCGTAAGGCCAGCGATAAGCTGAGCCCGGCCGTCAGGCGTCTGGTCGAAGAGCATGACCTCGATATTTCGCGTATCAATGGTTCAGGTCGCGACGGGCGGATTACCAAGGCGGACGTCGTCCACCATATGGAATCAGATGACGACGAGACCGCCGAAGATCTGCAAACGCCGGGTAGCGTTACGGTCGCCTCGACGCGTAACGAGCAGCGGGTTCCGATGACGCGACTGCGTGCAACGATTGCCGATCGCATGGTTGCGGCGCAACAGAACGCCGCGATGCTGACAACATTTAACGAGGTCGATCTGACCGAGGTCATCGCATTGCGCACGCGCTACAAAGAGGCATTTGCCGATGCGCATGGCGTCAAGCTGGGCTTCATGTCGTTCTTCGTTAGAGCCGCGGTCGAGGCGCTGCGCAAGTTCCCCCTGGTCAACGCGTCAGTCGACGGTCGCGAGATTGTCTATCACGACTATCACGATATCGGCATCGCTGTGTCGACCGAGCGCGGCCTGCTGGTACCGGTGCTTCGCGATGCGGGCCTGATGAGCTTTGCCGACATTGAGAAAGGTATTTCCGAATACGGGCGCAAGGCGCGCGAAGGTTCGATCGGTATCGATGACCTGACGGGCGGCACGTTCACAATTACCAACGGCGGTATCTTCGGCTCGATGATGTCGACGCCAATCCTGAATCCGCCGCAAAGCGCGATTCTAGGCATGCACTCCATCATGGACCGCCCGGTTGCCATCAGCGGCGAGGTGAAGATCCGCAAGATGATGTATCTGGCGATGTCTTACGACCACCGCATCATCGATGGTAAAGAGGCGGTGCAATTCGTCGTTGCGATCAAGAATGCCCTGGAAGATCCGGGTCGCTTGTTGCTGCAGGTCTGACGGCATTCCCTGAGTTTAGTATTTTCGAATTTTCGGTGGTCGGTGACCGCCCGCGACGGAATCAATTATGAGTGATCAATACGATGTGATCGTTATCGGCGGCGGTCCCGCGGGTTACCCGGCAGCCATCAGAGCCGCCCAGCACGGGTTGAGGGTGGCCTGCATCGATGCATGGAAGAACTACGATGGCAGCCACGCGTTCGGTGGTACCTGCCTGAATGCCGGTTGTATCCCGTCAAAGGCGCTACTCGAATCATCCGAGCTGTTTCATCGCGCGCAACACGAATTTGCCAGTCACGGTATTGAGGCGTCCGGTGTCAAACTGGACCTGGCAAAAATGCAGGAGCGTAAGAGCGGCATCGTCAAGCAACTGACCGGCGGTATCGGTGCGTTGTTCAAGGCGAACAAGGTCGACGGGCTGCAGGGCCACGGCAAGCTGCTCGCCGATAATAAAGTAGAATTCACGCCGCTGAAGGGTGACGCGCGCGAGCTGAGTGCCAAGCACGTAATACTTGCGTCCGGCTCGCAGCCGATAGAGCTGCCGTTCCTGCCGTTTGATTGCACCCATATTGTCGACTCGTGGGGTGCGCTCGAGTTCGATGCCGTGCCTGAGAAAATGGGCGTCATTGGCGCCGGCGTCATCGGGCTGGAGCTTGGCAGTGTCTGGCTTCGTCTGGGTGCCGAGGTTACCGTGCTCGAGGCGATGCCGGAGTTCCTGCCGATGGTTGATCGCCAGATTGCCAAGGACGCAGAGCGCCAGTTCCGCAAGCAGGGCCTGGACATCAAGCTGGGCGCCAAAGTATCCGCTGCCGAGGTCAAGAAAGGCAAAGTGAATGTTACCTACACCGACGACAAGGGCGAGCAATCGATGACTTTCGACAAGCTTGTCGTCGCTGTCGGTCGTCGACCACACACGCAAGACCTGTTCGCCGATGACGTTGGTCTGAAGCTGGACGAGCGCGGTTGCATCGAGGTCGACAAAGAATGTCGCACCGCGCTACCGAATGTTTTCGCCGTTGGTGATTGCGTTCGTGGCCCTATGTTGGCGCATAAAGGCACCGAAGAAGGCGTTATGGCAGCCGACCTGATTGCCGGCGAGATCGCCGAGGTCAACTATGACGTTATTCCATCTGTGGTCTACACCGCGCCCGAGATTGCCTGGGTCGGTCTCACCGAGGAACAGGTCAAAGCGTCGGGTCGCGAATACAAGACGGGTACATTCCCGTTTGCGGCCAGCGGTCGTGCTAAAGCAATGGAGCAGGCGAGCGGCATGGTCAAGATCGTCAGCGCGCGTGATGACGATGAGATTCTGGGCGTGCATATCGTTGGCCCGATGGCGGGAGAGTTGATCGGCGAGTTGGTGCTGGCCATGGAGTTCCATGCCAGTACCGAAGACATACAGCGCACGGTGCATGCTCACCCGACACTGTCCGAGGCCGTACATGAGGCTGCCCTGGGCGTTGACAAGCGCGCGTTACACGCTATTAATCGCTGATTTAGTTCCGGGTAGTCAGCCAAGCGCGTCCGGTTGCCGGCTCAGGTGACACCGCTCTATAGCGTGATCAACTCGACCGGCTGACTTTTTCTATCCCCGGGATCTGACCGAGTTTGCTAACCGCCCGGCTAATGGTCGTCATGCTATCGACCTCGACGTTGAGCGTAACGATAGCGCGCAGGTTTTTCGGGTTGACCCGCGATGCGTTGCCGAGGATGCGAATACTCTCATCACTGAGCACGCCGCTGATGTCTTTGAGCAGCCCGTTCCTGTCGGCCGCCTCAATACGCAGCGTGACCGCATAGTGCGCCTCGTCGCCGTCCCGCCACGACACTTGCAGAATACGATCCGGGCTCGTGGCCGCGAGACGTTGCAGGCCGCTACAGTCGCTAAGGTGCACGGTAATACCGCGCCCTTGGGTGATGTAGCCGCTGATCGGCTGCGGTGGCACCGGGTTGCAGCAGCGTGCGAATTGGGTCATCACCGAACCGCTGCCCTCGACCAGAACTGCGCCGCCACCGCTTGGTTTACGTTTTCTTACAGCGCGCGAGCGCACGACCGGTGCTTCGGCCGGAACCAACAGTTGGCGGGCGGCGTTGGCCACCGCCGCAGGTGTAGTGTCGCCGACACCGACAGCGACGCAGAGGTCATCGAAGGACGTGAAATTCATCTTGTCGGCAAGGCTTGCCACGGAAAGCTCGGCGGCGTTGAGTCGCTGGAGTTCCCGCTCCAATAATTCGCGACCTTGTTTGCGGTTCAGGTCGCGGTCTTGCTGCCGGAACCAGCTACGCACCTTGGTGCGATTGCTGGCCGAGGCAAGAAACCCGGCGCGCGGTGCCAGCCAGTCGCGACTCGGCTGTGGCTCTTTGCGGGTGATGATTTCGATGCGGTCGCCGTTACGTATCGTGTAAGTCAGGGTCACGATGCGCCCGTTGGCGCGTGCGCCCTTACAGCGATGACCGATTTGCGTGTGCACCTGATAGGCGAAATCCAGCGGTGTTGCGCCGGCCGGAAGATCGATGATGTCGCCGCGCGGGGTTATCGCGTAGACGCGATCATCGAACACGCCCTCGCTGATGTTTTCCAGCATGTCCGTGTCATGTGCCCCGCCTTCATCGCTGTCGAGTAGCTGGCGCAGCCAGGAAATTTTTTGTTCGAACGCCGAATTAGCCGGACCGCCTTCCTTGTAACGCCAGTGCGCGGCGACGCCGAGCTCCGCCTGGCGGTGCATGTCGTAAGTACGAATCTGTATTTCGAGCGGATGACCTTGCGGGCCGAACACGGCCGTGTGCAGTGACTGGTAATTGTTGCCTTTCGGGTTGGCGATGTAGTCGTCGAATTCCTCGCGGATATACGGCCAGCGGTTGTGGACCACGCCCAGTGCGGTATAGCAATCGGTCACCGTGTTGACCATGATGCGCACGGCACGGACATCAAACAGCGCGTCAATCTCGACCTGCTTGCGGCGCATTTTTTTCCAGATCGAGTAGATGTGTTTCGGCCGTCCGTTTATTTGCGCCTCGATACCGGCTTCATCCATTAGCTTTGCCAGTTCTTCGGACACGTCACCGATGTATTGCTCGCGTTCTTCGCGTCGCTCGGCGAGTTGGCGCGCTATGGTTTTGTAATCGTCCGGCTGCAGATAACGGAATGCGAAGTCCTCCAGTTCCCATTTCAGCTGCCAGATACCGAGACGATTCGCCAGCGGTGCGAAAATTTCGCGTGTATCGCGCGCTAATGTGCGTTGTTGCTCGGCACTCGCATCGCGCGCCTGTCGCAGATCGGCGAGTAGTGCGGCCAGTCGCAGCACCACCAGCCGATAGTCGTTGACCACGGCAAGCAACATGCGCCGCAGTGCCTCTCCCTGAGCCGGTGGTAATTGCTCGCCGGGCATCCACTGCCCGGGCAGGGACAGCTCGAAAAGCTGCATCAGGTCACGACAACATTGTGCAATGGTGCGTCCCGCGCGCTTTTCTATGGCGGTCAGGCTAATGTGCCCCTCGCGCAAAAATGGCACGAGCTCTGCCGTCAGCACGAGTGCCGGATCCATGCCCATGGTGCGCACGATGTCTCCGGTCTGTCGGGAGCTTGCGACACAAGGCGTATCAACGTGTTCCTCGCGTAATGCCGCGAGCCAGGTCAGCGCGCGGTCGGGGACGGCCGCGGCGTCTTGTTCGTTGCTTGTTGACTGCGGTTCCTGCACGTAGCGCGTCCTGTTGCTTGCCGGGCGATCCGGGAGGTTTACGTCCCGATTAAACGGTATCATATGCGAAATACTGTGGCGCTGAGGCCGCGTGGGCGATGCGAACGGCAGGCTGTGAAGAACGTCTGCGTTTTTGTGCGGTCTCAGGGCTACTGGGCGGCGTGCCCGAACCAAGAAATGTGGAGAGCGTAATGATGGTCAATAAATGGCGGATGGCAACCCTGGGCGTAATTCTGGCGCTCGCGACGCAGGCGGGGCAGGCGGCCGAGCTCGACCTGAACCTGAACGGCGACACGGCCAAGCTGAGTTATGCCTGGGAAGTCGAGCCGCGTAACCTGCGCCTCGACGCGGCCTGGATGCACCATCAGGATCGTGGCGATGTGATCAATCTTGGCCTGCATCTCACGGGCGAGGCATCGACGGGCGAAAACCCTGTGATCGGTGGGCTCGGTGGCAAGATTTTCCACATTAATCCGGACGGCGGCAGTGTTAGTGCAACTGTGCTGGGCGTCGGTGGGTTTCTGCGTTATACACTGCCAGGCTACGACCGCTTCAACGTTTACGCGCATGCCTATTTCGCGCCCGACGTTCTGGCGTTCGGCGACGGCGACAGTTATCAGGAATTCGAAGCGCATATCGGCTACAACGTTTTACGTGAAGCCGACATTTATCTCGGCATGCGCTACAGCAAGATCAACTTCGATCCGTCGGGTGATCTGATCATGGACAATGGGCTGCATGCCGGTATTCAGCTGCGCTTCTGAGCGGCTGCGGCAAGACCATCACAGAGAGTACAAATGGCAGGTCATAGTAAATGGGCGAATATCCAGCACCGCAAAGGTGCTCAGGATAAAAAGCGGGCAAAGGTTTTCACCAAACTGATTCGCGAGATCACCGTTGCCGCGCGCATGGGCGGTGGCGACATGCTGGCAAACCCGAGATTGCGCCTTGCCGTCGACAAGGCGAAAGCCCAGAGCATGCCGAAAGACAATATCGAGCGTGCGATCAAGCGCGGCTCCGGCGACCTTGATGGCGACGATTATCAGGAAATCCGCTACGAAGGTTACGGCCCGGGCGGTACTGCGGTGATGGTTGATTGCATGACCGATAACAAGAATCGCACCGTAGCCGAGGTGCGCCATGCCTTCTCAAAACACGGCGGCAATCTTGGTGCGGACGGATCAGTCGCCTACATGTTCTCGCATGTCGGTTTGCTGAGTTATCCGACGGGCGTTAGCGAAAACGATGTCATGGAAGCTGCGATCGAGGCGGGGGCCGAAGACGTCGTGGTTGCCAGCGACAAATCGATCGAGGTGATTACCGAGCCGGCAGATTTCGAGGCGGTGCGCGATGCGATGGTTGGAGCGGACCTTGATCCGGAGAACGCCGAGGTAACAATGCGCGCATCGACGGCGAGCGAGTTGGGGCGCGGCGAGGCGGAATCCATGATTCGCCTGCTCGATACACTGGAAGATCTCGATGATGTACAGACGGTATACAGCAATGCTGATATTCCCGATGACATCCTTGACGAGCTGTAACGCCCGGCGATGAGCAAATCACCTTCGATTCGTATTCTTGGTATCGACCCCGGGTCGAGAATTACCGGCTTCGGCGTTATCGATTTCGCAGCCGATCAACCGCGCTATGTAGAAGCCGGCGCGATTCGTAGCGGCAAGGGCGAGTTCAATGAACGCCTCGAGAATATTTATGTCGCGGTGAAGGCGTTGATCGAGCGTCTGGAGCCGGACCAAATAGCCGTAGAGCAGGTGTTCGTGAGTCGTAATGTGAGCAGCGCGTTGAAACTTGCATCAGCCCGTTCCGCCGCCATCTGCGCGAGTTTTACGCGTCAGTTGCCGCTGGCCGAATACACGCCGCGCGAGGTGAAGCAGGCCGTTACGGGCACAGGCGCGGCCAGCAAGGAGCAGGTGCAACACATGATGCGCATGCTCTTGTCACTTAACGATGACCTGCAGGAAGATGCCGCAGATGCGCTGGCCATTGCTTTGTGTCACGGCAATACGAGTCGGCTCGCGGCACGTCTGGTCGCGGCCGGCGGACGGCGACGATGATCGGTTTTGTCCGCGGCATCGTCCGCGTTAAGCAGGCGCCGCAGGTGGTGCTCGAAGCGAGCGGCATCGGCTATGAAATCGAGACGCCGATGTCGACGTTTTTCAAGCTGCCGTCAATGGGCGAGGAAGTCCTCCTGCTAACCCATTTTCTGGTCCGCGAGGACGCGCAGCTGTTGTACGGCTTCGCAACCGAGGCCGAGCGTGGTCTGTTTCGCGGGTTACTCAAGGTTTCCGGTGTCGGTGCGAGAATCGCGCTGGCCATTTTATCCGGCATCAGCGTGGAAGGGTTTCGTCGCTGCATCGAGTTCGACGATGTGAGCGCATTGGTTAAAGTGCCGGGCATCGGCAAGAAAACGGCCGAGCGACTGATTATCGAGATGCGCGACCGGCTCGATCTGCCGTCTGCGGGCAGTCCGGTTGCGGCGACGCTCACAGGTAACGATGACGATGGTCGCGGTGAGGCGTTTCATGCATTGCTCGCGCTCGGTTATCGCGACGCGGAAGTGCGCAAGCTACTCAAAGTCGTCGAGCAGGACGGCAAGGCGAAATCGGCGGAAGACTACATCAGGCTTGCGTTGAAGCAGGCGGCGGGATAGTGCGATGAGCGGATTCGAAGACCAGCGACTATTGGGCGCGGAGAGTGCCAGCGACGACCCGGTATTTGATCGTGCGATCCGGCCGAAGCAACTCAGTGAGTATGTCGGTCAGCCCGCGGTCAAGGAGCAGATGGAGATCTTCGTCAGCGCGGCACGACAGCGCGAGGAATCGCTAGACCATGTGCTGATATTCGGCCCGCCGGGGCTCGGCAAGACGACGCTCGCCCACATTATCGCGAATGAACTCAACGTAAACCTGCGCCAGACCTCAGGCCCGGTGCTGGAGCGTCCGGGTGATCTGGCGGCGATTCTGACCAACCTTGAGCCGAACGACGTTTTGTTCGTCGATGAGATTCATCGGCTGAGCCCGGTTGTGGAAGAGGTGCTGTATCCGGCCATGGAGGATTTCCAGCTGGACATCATGATCGGCGAGGGGCCTGCGGCGCGTTCGATAAAGCTCGATCTGCCGCCGTTCACGCTGGTTGGTGCGACGACGCGCGCGGGGTTGTTGACCTCGCCGCTGCGTGACCGGTTCGGCATCGTGCAACGGCTTGAGTTTTATTCGTCCGAGGAACTTGCAGCGATTGTGACTCGGTCGGCCGGTATCCTGGATTTACCGATTCACGCGACCGGCGCCGAATTGATTGCGGCGCGCTCGCGCGGAACGCCACGTATCGCGAACCGGCTACTGCGACGCGTACGCGACTATGCGCAGGTCAAATCCAATGGCGTGGTTGACGAGGACGCGGCGACCCGAGCGATGGATATGTTGTCGGTAGATCCGCACGGCTTTGACGCCAGTGACCGGCGCCTGTTGCTGGCGATCATCGAGAAATTTGATGGTGGCCCTGTCGGTGTCGACAGTCTGGCTGCAGCGATCGGTGAGGAGCGGGGCACCATCGAGGACGTTCTTGAGCCTTATTTGATTCAGCAGGGATTTATCATGCGTACCGCGCGTGGTCGCGTCGCGACGCGCAACGCCTACCTTCATTTTGGCCTGCGGGTGCCGCAGCGTGAGGTCTTGCCGGATTTGCCATTGTTCGACGATAACGACGGCGACGGCTGAATGCACAGCGACGCGCCGATTGTCATGTGTAGTGAATGACTGATTTTTTTCTCCTTCTTCTTTCCCGGCGTAACGCCTACGCCAACTCAGGGAGCAAACTGCCCTATGGATAACGAACTCTCAATTCTCCACCTGATTCTCGATGCCAGCATCGTGGTGCAGCTTGTCATGCTCATGCTGCTGGCCGCGTCCGTGTATTCCTGGTTCGTCATCATCCGCAAGCGGCGGCTGCTGGGTCACGCGCAGTCTGTGGCGGATCGGTTCGAGTCAGACTTCTGGTCCGGCGCGGACTTGTCGACGCTGTATCGCGACGTCAATTCGGGCAAGGGGACCGAGCCCGGCATGCCGGGAATCTTCGAGGCGGGTTTTCGCGAGTTCACGCGCATGTCGAAGCAAGACGACGTTTCGCCGGACCGCATGATTGAAACCGCGCGCCGCGCGATGCGGGTTAGTCTGACGCGCGAGACGGAGCGCCTCGAGCAAGGGCTTGCGTCACTCGCCACCATCGGTTCGACCAGCCCGTACGTAGGCCTGTTCGGTACCGTGTGGGGCATCATGAACTCATTCACGAGCCTTGGCAGCGGCACGCAGGCGGCAACCTTGCAAACGGTCGCGCCCGGTATCGCAGAGGCACTGGTAGCGACCGCGATGGGATTGTTTGCCGCGATCCCGGCTGTGATTTTCTACAACCGCAATGCGGAGAAACTGGGACGTATCGAAACGCGCTTCGAAACGTTCGTTGAGGAGTTTCTGAGCATTCTTGAACGTCATGCCCGGCGCAAGAGCGGTGGCGAACAGGATAAACCATGAGCAAGCGGCGCCTGATGGGCGAGATCAATGTGGTTCCATATATCGACGTGATGTTGGTGTTGCTGATAATTTTCATGGTTACCGCACCGTTGCTGACGCAGGGCATCGAGGTGGAGCTGCCGCAGGCCGACGCGGCGCCGCTCGATCCGTCGCTGACCGAGAATGATCTGCCGCTGGTGTTGTCGGTGGACCGTGACGGATCGTTGTATTTGAATGCCGGTGAGGAAAAGGCTAAGCCCATGGCCCCGAATGACATCATTCAGCGCGTGGGTGTCGTACTGTCACGCAGGCCCGATACGCCTGTGCTGGTCAAGGCTGATCAGGCGGTGCCGTATGGCCGCGTCGTGTTTGCAATGGTGCTATTGCAAAAAGGCGGCGCGCAGCAGGTCGGCTTTATTACCGACCCGCTTGACGCGGATAGTCTCGGCAGCGACGCGCGCTGATAGCCGGTCGTCGTTAAGTCATCGTGCGCAACTTCTTTGACAATGCGATCGCAGTTATCGGCACGATCGTTTTGCATGCGATCATCATTGCATTGGTTTTGGTGGGTGTGCGCTGGGAATCGCCGCCGCCGCCGCCGTTGCGCACGACGCTGAAGGCCTCTGTCGTTAGCGATGAGGCGTTCCGTCTGGCCGAAGATGAAATCGAGCAACTGGCGGCGCCCGAGCAACCCGAGCCGAAGCCATCCGAGCCGGAGCCACAATTAACAGAGCCGCCGGCGCCGGATCCGGTGGTGGTAGAGCAAGAGCAAGCGCGTGAGCGGGTAGAAGCCGAGCAGGAGGCGCAGGCGCAGCGCGAGCAAGCCGAGGCGGCGCAACGCCAGCGCGAGCTCGATGCTGACCGTGAACGACAAGCGCAAGCCGAAAAAGTGCGTCAGGCCGAGGCCGAGCGAGAACGAGTCGCGCAAGCGGAACAAGCGCGCGAAGCCGAGGCGGAGCGTGTTCGTCAGGCCGAAGCGGAGGCCGAACGCGAGCGTCAGGCGGCAGAGGCGGCGGAACGCGAGCGACGCGAGGCGGCAGAGGCCGAGCGCAAGCGCAAGGAAGCAGAAGCCGAGCGACTGCGTCTGGCGGAAGTCGAGCGCAAGCGGCGCGCGGAGGAGCAACGCAAACAGGCGTTGGAGGCGCAGCTTCGCGATGCGCTGGAGGCCGAAGAGGCGCGCGATGGTGCGATCGATGCGGGCCTGCTGGCACGCTACGTCGAGCTCATACGCCAAGATGTGGAGCGCAACTGGAATCGACCTGCGGGCGTACCCGACGGGGTTCGCTGCGATGTTTTGGTACGCCAGCTTCGCGATGGTCAGGTTGTGTCTGTTCGGGTTGTCGATTGTGCAGGTGGGGAGCTGCTGATTCGCTCGATTGAAGCGGCTGTGCTAAAAGCCTCGCCGCTGCCACTGCCGCCGGATCCATCTTTGTTTGAACCAAATCTGCGTTTCCCGTTCAAAACGGGTGAATAGCAACAGCCTACGCGCTATAGTGAGAAAAATGCTTCATCTAACTGAAAAAGAAAGAAAAATGACGCGATCGCGAGTCGCCGTTTGGCGACATCTCCTGATATTGTTGTTGCTATGCTCAACGGCGCGTGCCGAGCTCGTTATCGAGATCACGCGCGGCGCCAGCAAGCCCATTCCGATCGCTATTGTGCCGTTCGGCTGGGACGAGCCTGGTCAGCCGCCGGCGGATATCGCCGCTATTGTGCGCGCAGATCTCGTTGGCAGCGGGCGCTTCGATGCGTTGGATCCCGCCAACATGCTGGAAAAACCTTCGACCGGTGTCGACATCGATTTCGACAACTGGCGTCTAGTGGCGGTCGACTATGTGCTGGTCGGTTCGCTCAGCCGCAATGACGACGAATACACGCTGGAATATCAACTGTTTGACGTCTATGGCGCGCGGCAAATTGTCGCGGATCGGCTCGTCATGCAGGGACGCGATCTCAGACGCGCCGGACATCTGGTTGCGGACGCTGTGTTCGAAGGCATTACCGGCATCAAGGGCGTTTTCTCCACGCGGGTCGCCTACATTTCTGTCAGTGGCCGCGATGCCGCGCGCCGCTACCGTTTGATTGTCGCCGATGCAGACGGCAACAATGAATTTGTGTTGCTGGAAAGCGCACAGCCGATCATGTCGCCGGCCTGGTCGCCGGATGGCCGCCAATTGGCCTACGTGTCATTTGAGGGTGGTCGCGCTGCGGTTTACGTGCAAACGCTGCGCACCGGCACGCGGCGCACCGTCTCTGCGCGCGCGGGTGTCAACAATGCGCCGGCGTGGTCGCCCGACGGGCGCCAGCTTGCGCTCACTTTGTCCGATGTCGATGGTAATCTCGACGTCTATGTATTGAACCTGCTTGGCGACCGGCTGACACGTCTGACCGAGCGTCGCTCGATTGATACCGAGCCCACATGGTCCGCGGACGGCAAGACCATCTACTTCACATCCGATCGTGGCGGTGCGCCGCAGGTCTACAAGGTCGCAACCAATGGCGGCGATATTGAGCGCGTGACCTTCGAGGGGCGCTATAATGCTCGCCCGCGGGTTTCGCCGGACGGGCGCTGGCTGGCCTTGGTGCACGATGATCGAGGTAACTTCCGCGTCGCTGTGATGGACCTCGAATCCGGGGCGTTACAGGTTCTCAGCGACGGCTCGCTGGACGAGTCACCGGACTTTGCGCCGAATTCGGCGCAGCTTATTTATGCGACGCGCCGCGCCGGGCGCGGCGTGCTTGAGACGGTTAGCGTCGATGGTTTGATTTCGGGCCGGGTTAAATCGGTCGGCAATGATGTGCGCGAGCCGGTATGGTCACCTTTTAGCCGCTAAACTGCGGCGAAATATGTATTTGATGGCTTTCAGGAGTGCCAGCAGATGAAACGAGTTAACAATTTGATGATATGGGCCGCGGCAAGCGTGCTGTTGGCCGGTTGCGGCACGAACAAGCCTGTCGGCGAACTGAGCGACACCGCGGGTAGCACAATTGCCGAAGATTCGGGCAGCACGACCGGAAGCATGAACGATTCTTCGATCCGCAGCGCGGGCTTTGATGATGATATGGCGGAGTCGGGTACTGCTGATTCGCTGATCATCTATTTCGAGTACGACAAGAGTGAAGTCAGCCCGCAGTATGCTGATTTGCTGGCTGCACATGCGCGACGTCTCGCCGGCGACAACCGGCAGCAATTGCGCCTCGAAGGCCATGCAGACGAGCGCGGCTCGCGTGAATACAACATCGGCCTTGGTGAGCGACGCGCACAGGCGGTACGCCGTTTGTTGCTGATTCAGGGCGCGCCTTCCGCGCAGATCAGCACGGTGAGCTATGGCGAGGAGCGTCCGGCAGCTTACGGCAGCACGGAATCCGACTACGAAAAGAATCGTCGCGTGGAATTGTCCTATCGCTGATTGTCAGCGCGCGATCGCAAGGAAACTGTTATGAAACGTCATTCGCTGAAACCCGCAGCTTTGCTCGCGCTGACAGGCGTGCTCTCGGCTTGCGTCACGGTGCCGCCGGAGGAAGACCCGGTGTTCATCAAGCTGGCGCAGATCGAGCAACGTCTCGAACGCGTTGAGCGCGTCGTGCAGAACGACAGCCTGGTGCAACTGGTTGCTAGAGTCGATGCGCTGTCAAACGATGTCGACGCGATGCGTGGCAGCATGGAGACCACCTCGTTTGAGGCGGAAAAAATGTCGGAGCGCCAGCGCAGTTTATACGCGGATCTGGATGCGCGTCTGCAGGCACTCGAGAGCTCCGAGCGCTCCAATGTGATGCAAGGCGGTACGCTGTCACCCGGTGAATTGCCGTTGCCGAACGGCTCGGATCGCGAAAACTATCAGGCGGCGTTTGAGTTGCTGAAAGAAGGGCGCTACGACCAGTCTGCAAAAGCCTTCCAGCAATTTCTGGTGGCCTATCCGCAAAGCGATCTGGCCGACAATGCACAGTACTGGCTCGCAGAGACGTTTTACGTTTCGCAGCGCTTTTCCGAAGCGCTGCCGATTTTTAGTGCAGTCATCGACGATTTTCCCGGCTCACGCAAAGTGCCTGATGCGTTGCTCAAGGTTGGCTATTGCAACTACGAGCTCAAGCGTTGGGACGCCGCGCAATCGGCGCTCGCACGGGTGGTTGATGACTACCCCGAAACCACGGCGGCGCGTGAGGCCAGCAAGCGGCTGAAAAAGATCAGCAGCGAGCGCGGCTGAACATACGGGCTGATCCGGGAACATGGCGAGCACCGCACGGGACGCACTGGCGCCGGCAGAGCGCCTGCGTATCACCGAAGTCTTTCATTCGTTACAAGGCGAAGCGCTGAGCTTCGGCTTGCCGACCGTGTTCATTCGTTTGACCGGTTGCCCTTTGCGCTGCAGCTACTGTGATACCGAATACGCATTCCACGGCGGCGAGTGGTTGTCGTTTGATGCGCTCCTGTCGAATGTCGCGCAATACGATGTAAAGCATATATGCGTGACCGGTGGCGAGCCATTGGCGCAACCTAACTGTGCGGCGTTGCTGAAAAAGTTGTGTGACGCCGGCTACGCGGTATCGCTGGAGACGAGCGGTGCGATCGATATTGCTCCGGTCGACACGCGTGTTTCGCGAGTCGTTGATCTGAAGACGCCTGCTTCGGGCGAGATGCTGCGTAATCGTTGGGAAAATATTGAGCTGCTGACCGACCACGATCAGGTCAAGTTTGTCGTTTGCGACAAGGCGGATTTCGACTGGAGCATTGATGTTGTGCGTCGCTATGACCTATTGTCGCGCTGCACGGTCTGGATATCGCCGAGCTACGCTCAGGTCAAGCCAAAAGAGTTGGCCGGGTGGATCCTTGCATCGGGTTTGCCGGTGCGCATGCAGGTGCAGTTGCACAAGCTGATCTGGGGCGACGAGCCGGGTCGATGAGCAGCAACACGGACATGCCACGCAAAGCGATCGTATTGCTATCCGGCGGTCTGGATTCCGCAACGGTGCTGGCGATGGCGCGTGATGCCGGCTATCAATGCCTGGCGTTGAGCTTCGATTATGGTCAGCGCCATAACGCTGAACTGGTCGCCGCCGCTGTGGTCGCACGGGCAGGGGCCGCGGCGGACCATCGCACAATGCGTATTGATTTTGCCGGTATCGGCGGCTCGGCGTTGACGGACGAGACGATCGACGTGCCGGATGCCGGCAGTGAAGGCATACCGGTGACCTATGTACCGGCGCGCAACACCGTATTCCTGTCGATGGCGCTGGGCTGGGCGGAAGTGGCGAGCGCCGAGGCGATCTTCATTGGCGTGAATGCGGTCGACTACTCGGGCTATCCCGATTGCCGTCCGGCATTCATTGACGCATTTCAGGCATTGGCCCAACTTGCCACGAAGGCGGGCGTAGAGGGCAATCCGATCCGTATTGAGACGCCGCTGATTGATCTGTCCAAGGCACAAATTATTCGCGCCGGACTCGCGCTGGGCATCGATTATGCGATGACCGTGTCCTGCTACCAGGCGGACGATACCGGCGCGGCCTGTGGCCGCTGCGATGCTTGTGACCTGCGTGCAGCAGGATTCCGCGATGCGGGTGTCAGCGATCCGACGCGCTACCAGAGCCTGCGACAGAGTCGATAATCGGATTGTTAAGGTTGTTTGCGATAAATGTCGCGGTCACCAGCATTGTTGAGCCGTCGTCGAACTCGGCACGAAATGTTGCTTCGACGGGACGCTGCGTAATCATGCGCCCGGCATCCGACAGCAGTAGCGTCGCTGCATTGGTGACTCGATCATGCAATCCTTGTTCGTGAAGGCCGTTGAGCAGATTGGTCGCGATTTGCGTGTCCAATGCGCCACCACTTAGCAGGTAGTCCTGAACGCTGGCTATGCCCACGCGAATCGGGTCGGCCAGATCGGCGAGCGCCGACACAAACGATTGCGCGTCCTTAACACTGTTAAGCAGGTTTAGCGCTTGCACGGACGACGGTATCGCGCGGCCCACGCGTGACCAGCCGTGAAACTCATAGTTATAGTAGATAAACACCGAGAAGCTCTGCAGGGAGGCCGTGGCCTCATCGTAGACGTGCACAATATGGTTGCCCTGTCTGTCGGGCGGGACACCGAGTGCGAAGTTCTTTGCGCTGCCGCCGCAGTCTGTGCACGCAGCCCAGTACGCCGCAGCAGTCGCGGTGGCGCTGGCTGCGCTTGCCAGCACCATGCAGACGCCCAGCACGGCAATATTTTGAAGATTTTTCATGGCCTTCTCCTAAGTAGTCGTAGATCTCTGGCCATAAACGCGGAGTGGCGCCGGGGTCAGGGGACTATTTCAGCGCGAACGGAGAATGCGTGCGCCAGGGTTTGCGGGGCACTATCACCAGTTATTGCCGTGATCAGATCTTCGACGCGCGCACTGCAGCGGTCTGCAACGCGCCGATACGGGCTCCCGCGGGGTTGAGTATTCTGCTGGGTCAGGTATTATTGCGCTCCGCTTAACGCGGCACGCCGGCCGATTTCTTCAGCCGGCATCGGAAGTGACCCACAGCGGGCCGTTAGCTCAGATGGTAGAGCAGTTGGCTTTTAACCAATTGGTCATAGGTTCGATCCCTATACGGCCCACCACTTCCCCTCCCGAAACCGCAAAAACACACAGCTTCTCGAGCAGCGGTTCGCGATCGCCCGATTGCGAGTCGTACCAGGGCCAATCGCCACTCGGTTTTTGGCCGGCATCAGGTATCATTCCGACTGTCAGTGCTTTGTAACCAGTGTGAATGATCAATGAAGAACGCCGCATGGCATGTCCACAAGTTTGGCGGCAGCTCGCTCGCGGATGCGCAATGCTTCCGTCGCGTCTGCGCACTTATTGTTAACGCCGATGGCGAGACCCACCAGGCGGTAGTTGTATCCGCTATGGGCGGCATGACCGATGCGTTGCTTGCGCTGACCGATGGCGCCGTGCGTGGCGATACCGATTTGTCGGTGCAATTGCGTGCGCTCGAGCAGCGTTATGAGACGACTGCCGGCATCTTGCTGGACCCGGCTGCGCGGCGCGACGTGCTGGATGCCTGGCGACGCGATTGCGACGATATCGTCGAGCTTCTGAAAGCCGTCGATTTAGTCCGGTCCGCGCCGCAAAGAACCTACGACGTGATTGCAGGCTTCGGGGAAATCTGGTCGGCGCGCATGCTGGCGGCATTGCTGGCGCAAACGGTGGGCGCAGAGCGCAATGTCGGCTGGCTGGACGCGCGCGATGTGCTGTGCGTGTCGCAGACGCGCCTGGGTGCGAGCGTGATCTGGTCCGCCTCCGGAGAGAAACTTGCCGCATCTCCGGTTATCGCAAACAACGACCTTGTGGTCATCACCGGCTTTATTGCAAGCGATGAGGCCGGGCTGCAAACGACGCTCGGGCGCAATGGCAGCGATCATTCCGCCGCGATCTTCGGCGCCTTGCTGCGCGCGCGGTCGATCACCATCTGGACCGACGTGCCCGGCGTTATGAGTGGCGATCCACGCCAGATTCCGGATGCCCGCGTTATCCATGCACTGTCATATAACGAGGCCATGGAGCTTGCCTATTTCGGCGCCAAGGTGATCCACCCGCAAACCATGGGCCCCGCGGTACAGCACAACATACCGATTTATATCCGCAGTACGTTCGCGCCGGAATTAAAAGGTACCTGCGTGAGTGCGAGCTCCGGTAGCGCAGATCCCATCAAGGGCATCACGTCGATCGACGATCTCGCGGTGATCAATGTGGAGGGCGCCGGCATGATCGGTGTTCCCGGCACCGCACATCGTATTTTTCAGGCGCTGCGCGAATCTGATATTTCGGTGATCCTTATCTCGCAGGCCAGTTCTGAGCACTCTGTATGTTTCGTGGTGGACGAAAGCGTGGCCGAGCGCGCGGCAGAAGTGGTGCGAGAGGCATTTTCGACCGAAATCCATGAGGGGCAGATACAGAGCGTCGCGGTAACCAATAACTGCAGTGTGTTGGCGGTTGTCGGCGATCGCATGTCGGGGCGCCCCGGTGTTGCCGGCAAGTTTCTGAACACGCTGGGTCAGGCGGGAATCAATGTCATCGCGATTGCGCAGGGCTCGTCGGAACGTAATATCTCCGTCGTCGTGCCAGGCGCTGATGCGACGCGCGCGATACGCGCTGTGCATTCGGGTTTCTATTTGTCACCGAAGACGTTGTCGATCGGACTCATCGGGCCCGGCACGGTTGGCGGAACATTACTCACCCAGATTGCTGCCGAGGCGGAGCGCTTGCTGGCCGAGTTCAATCTCGACCTGCGTGTGCGCGCCATAGCCAGTTCACGAAAAATGTTGTTGGACGAGCAGCGTATCGATCTGTCTGATGTTTCGTCGGCAATGCGTGAGGGCGCTGTCGCGTTGTCGCTAGACGCATTTGTCGATCACGTCGACGCCGATCATTTGCCGCACGCCGTGATTATTGATTGCACGGCCGACGACAGCATCGCCGATCGCTACGCGCAGTGGCTGGCGCGCGGGATACACGTCATCACGCCGAACAAACGTGCCTTTAGCGGGCCGATCGCGCGCTATCGTGATATTCAGCAGTCCGCGCGTGACGGGCACAGCTACTACTACTATGAGACGACGGTCGGCGCGGCACTGCCTATCGTGCAGACGCTGCGCGACTTGCGCGAGACCGGCGATCAGGTGCAATCGGTGCAGGGTATTTTCTCCGGCACGTTGGCCTATTTGTTTAATACCTTCGATGGCAGTGCACCGTTTTCCGAGATCGTGCGTAATGCGCGCGAGGCGGGCTATACCGAGCCGGACCCGCGCGATGATTTATCGGGGATGGACGTCGCCCGCAAACTCGCGATTCTGGCGCGCGAGATCGGCCATGACATCGCGTTGGAAGATATTGGTGTCGAGAGTCTCGTCCCCGATTCGCTGACCGATGCGAGCATTGACGAGTTCCTGCAGCGCGTCGAAGTGCTGGACGACGATATGCAACGACGACTGGCCAACGCACGCGACAACGGCGCAGTGTTGCGCTATGTCGGTCAGATTGATGCGCAGGGCCGGGCGAGCGTCGAGTTGCGTGACGTGCCGTCGAGCGACGCATTGGCGAACATTGCGCTGACCGACAACGTGGTGCGGATCGTCAGTAACCGTTATTCCGCCAATCCGTTGGTGATCCAGGGGCCGGGCGCGGGACCCGAAGTCACGGCCGCCGGTGTGTTCGCCGACCTGTTACGCCTGTCGGCGCAGCTTGGAAACATCCGTTGAGTAAGCAGTCCGCAAGTGCGTTTGCGCCGGCGTCGATTGGCAACCTTGGCGTCGGTTTCGATGTGCTTGGTTTGGCGATTCAAGGCGCAGGCGACACCTTAACGGCAACGCGCAGTGACGTTAGCGGCGTTATCATCGAAGATATCAGTGGCGATGAAATTGCGGCCGATGCACAACAGTTGAGTCGCGATGCGAATGCCAATACTGCCGGGATCGCCGCGGCATCCTTGTGGGCCAAATTCGGCGACGGCGATGGCATCATGCTGCGTTTGCATAAGGGCACGCCGCTCGGTTCCGGCATGGGCAGCTCCGCCGCATCGGCGGTGGCTGGCGTTGTTGCGGTGAATGCTTTGCTGCCAGCGCCGTTGCCGATCGCAGACTTACTGCCGTTCGCATTGGATGGCGAAGCCTTCGCCAGCAAGGCGCGGCATGCTGACAATGTTGCACCTTGCCTGCTCGGCGGGATGATCCTGTGTCCGCCCGGTTCGGGCACCGGTTGCGCCCGTCTGCCCGTTGTAGCCGGCGTGAGTTCGGTGCTGGTGCACCCGCATCTGCGCGTGGACACGGCGGCGGCGCGCGCCGCGTTGCGTCCGACCGTTGAGCTCGCTAGTGCTGTGACGCAAATGGGGTTGCTGGCGTGCTTTGTTCACGCATGTCACGCTGGTGATCGTCAATTGCTGGCGACATCGCTACGCGACGTGATGATCGAGCCGCAGCGCAAGCATCTTGTTCGCGGTTTCGATGACGTACAATCTGCAGCACTGGCCGCCGGGAGCTATGGTTGCTCTCTGTCAGGCAGCGGACCCAGCCTGTTCGCGTTGTGTAACAGTGAGTCCGCAGCACAGGTATCAGCAACGATGCAAAAAGCCTTTGAATCGCATGGCATTGCCAGCAATGCATGGGTATCGCCACTCGACTCACCCGGCGCACGCGTGGTGTCAACATCATGATGTTTCGAAGCACGCGATCCGACACGCATGTCACGCTTGATGCCGCCTTGTTACAGGGGCTCGCGGCCGATGGCGGCCTGTTCGTCCCGGCCAGCCTGCCACACTTCTCAAACGACGTTTTCGATGGCGCACAAACACTGCAACAGATTGCCGTGCGTTACCTTACGCCGTTCTTTGCTGGCTCGACGCTAAAGGACGATCTGCCGGCCATCGTTGACGAGACTTACGATTTCGATATTCCACTGGTTGATCTGTCGCCGTATGTCGATGCGCCGTTGTCGGTTCTTGAGCTGTTTCACGGGCCCACCGCAGCCTTTAAGGACGTCGGTGCGAAGTTTCTGGCCGCCTGCCTGTCGCGTCTGGACGCCCAGTCCAAACATCAGCGCCCGCTGACGATTCTGGTCGCCACATCCGGGGATACCGGCGGTGCGGTGGCGGCCGCGTTTCACGGCCGCCCGGGTATTGAGGTCGTTGTGCTCTTCCCCGAGGGGCGTGTGTCGCCGCGCCAGCAACATCAGCTGACCTGTTGGGGTGATAATGTGAAGTCGTTCGCGGTGGCGGGCGAGTTCGACGATTGCCAGACGATGGTGAAACAGGCATTCGTCGACAGTGAGCTCGCGGCACGTTTTCGATTCAGCTCGGCCAACAGCATCAACATTGGCCGGCTGCTGCCACAGAGCGTCTATTATGCCGCGGCGTCCCTGCAGTTTGAACGCGCGCACGGCAAGCGGCTGTCATGGTTGATCCCGACCGGCAACCTGGGCAACGGCCTGGCTGCTGTTCTGGCGCGCGCGTGTGGCTTGCCGATTGGCGACATCACACTGGTCAGCAACGCCAATCGCACGATTCCCGACTACTTCACGAGCGGCGAGTTTGCGCCACGCGCCAGCGTCGCGACCCTGGCGTCGGCAATGGACGTCGGCAACCCGAGTAACCTAGAGCGCATGCGCAACCTGTTCGGCGAATCAAACGCACTCGCCGCGTCCGGTCTCGACGCGGTTGCTGTTGACGATGCACAGATTCGTCAGCAAATCGTTGCCGATGCCGGGCATCTGCCGTTTTTCTGGTGTCCGCATAGCGCGACCGCGATGTATGCCTGGGCGCAGATGCCGTCGGACCGCCGCGACGTGCGTCCGTGGGCGATTGTCGCCACCGCGCACCCGGCGAAATTTGATACGGTGGTTGAGCCGCTTATTGGTAAGCGCGTCGACGTGCCGGCAACGTTGGCCGCGTTGCTCGAGCGACCGTCCGAGTTTCGGACCATTGCACCGACGCTCGATGCGTTACAGGAGGCCTTATCATGACGATCGCGGCTCTGATTGAAATTGTGCTTGCTGCATTCACCGCACCGGCTCTGGCATTCTGGCCGGTATACCTCGGGGTCGCGTTGCTCGCGGTAATGATTATCTGGCTGATCATCGTGGTCCTCGAGCGGCGCAACCGTCGCACCCTTGAGCGCGCGTTGAGCGATATCAGCTATGAGCGACTCAGCCATGTCGTGCTGCCAAAAGCCGACGACGGCGAGATTCATATCGATCACATACTGCTGACCGAGCACGGCATCATGGTGGTCGACGCGAAAGATGTCAGTGGCGTGGTATTCGGCAGCGATCGCATGCACGACTGGACGGTCATGGATCGTGGTCGGCGATACACGATTGCGAACCCGCAGGCGGCATTATTTGACCGCGTGGCGGCAGTCAAGTTGGTGGTAACCGACGTACCGGTCGAGGGTCGCATCGTGTTCGGTGCGCAGGCGGATTTCAGCAAAGGGGTGCCGTCGCTGGTCTGCACCGAAGTCGAATTGTTGTCCGAGCTACCCAAGGTTGGTGGCAATACCAATAGCCAGACGCGTGCGGCGTTTCTTACCGAGTGGCAAAAGCTGCGTGAGGCTGCGCAGTCTGGTGTCGGCGGGTTAGTCGGCTAGCGCGAAGAAGCGCTGTGCATTGCTGGTCGTGTTTGCGGCCAGCACCTCTAACGTCTCGTTTCTGCACTCTGCGACGTTGCGCGCGACCTCCGGCAACCAGCAAGGCTCGTTGCGGCGTGTGCGCGGGCGAGGGCGCAGGCTGCGGGGTAGCAGATAGGGCGAGTCGGTTTCGATGAGTAAACGATCGTGCGGGATCATGCCGACCAGCGAACGCAAATGCTCGCCGCGCCGTTCATCGCAAATCCAACCGGTGATGCCGATATACAGATCCAGCTTCAGGTAGGCCTCGAGTTCGGCCTCGCCGGCAGTGAAGCAATGCGCCACCGCATGCGGAATCTCGCCCAACCGCGGTATGAGGATCTTCAAAAAATCCTCGTGCGCGTCGCGCTGGTGCAGGAACACGGGTAACTGGTTCCGGATCGCCAGATCAAGCTGGGCTTCGAAGGCATGCGCCTGATCATCATGTGCCGCGAAATTGCGGAAATAGTCCAGACCGCATTCGCCGGCCGCAACGACACCCGGCTGCGACATTTGTGTCGCCAGTTGCTCATGCATGCCGGCGTTATAGTCGCCGGCGTGGTGGGGATGTACGCCCGTGGTATAGGACAAATGCGGGTCGTCTACCGACAGCTCGCGGGCACGGGCGTTACTTTGCAGGCAGCTGCCGGTTATGACGATATGCCCGACGCCTGCGTCACGCGCGCGCCGGATGACGTCGGCTCTATCCTCATCAAAGCTGTCGTGGGCGAGGTTCGCACCGATATCTACTAGCATCTTCAGGCCGCTGGCTGGGTCGTAAACGCGCTAGTGTACGCATGCCGCGTGCCGCCCACCAGCGACGCAAAAAGTGATCTGGCGCACAGATTCGACCGCCATGCACGGTATGCTGAGCATATGAAAAACCTGCTTGTGACATTCATGCTTGGGCTCCTCCTGCCGGTGGCGGCCTCAGGCGCGCTGAAACCCAATGAACTCGCCGATCGTGCGGCGGTCATTGAGTATATGGCCCATACCGGCGATATCGGATATCTGGCCGAGATTAGCGAAGTATTGTCGGGTGAGAAGGCGCGCGGTGATGCGCAGAAATTCGTCCACTACTATGCCGCGCTCGCGGCGTATCGTGCTGCTGAGCTCGACGATGATGTTGAGTTTCGCATGGGTGTGTTGCTGGATCGGTGCATCGATCAGGGTAAGAAAGCGGCCAAGCTTGATCGCGAATTCGCTGATGCGCTGGCGCTGATTGGCGCGTGTCATGGACTGGCGGCGAGCCGACAGCCACTGTCGGCAATTATTGCCGGTAACTTTGCAGCGCGCGAGTTGAAGAAAGCACTGGCGATAGCGCCTGAGAATCCGCGCGTGCTGTTGTTGAACGCGGTCACGCTGTTACGGCGTTTCGACGACCCGGATCGACTGGAAATCGCCCGCACACAACTGGTACACGCCATCGAGGCCTATGACAGCTTTGCCGATTTGTACCGCCCGAACCAGCCAGGCTGGGGCGAGGAGCAGGCGCATTTCTGGCTTGCTGATGTATCCGAGCGGCTCGGCGACAGGGTCGCCGCGCGCGACCATCTCGAGCAGGCGCTGCTGATTGCCCCGCAAATGCGCGTGGCCCAGAATCGCTTCGCTAATCTGGGGCGCTAGCCCGATAGCGCGAACCCTGCGCGCACGCCCGACAAATGTTACGCCGCTAAGGTCAGAGACCTGCGTTCATGGCGTTCGCTCCGGCGACCTCGTGACCCTGCGACCCGGCAACTCCCGAAAGGTTTCGCGCCCGAATTAAACCATTCGATATCGGCGACCATCCAATAGACGATCTCAGTGTTGTATTATTGGAGCCTATGAGCATGAATACTCTCGATAAACGTCTGTCTGTGCTGCTATTTTCGCTGTTTCTGGCGGCCGGCAGCGTCTCGGCGTCAGTGAATAAGAATATCCGTATCGAAGCCGGCGAGACCAGCGGCGGCGATTCCTCGGTGAACGGCAACATTCGCGTCGGTAGCAACGCAACGGTGACCGGTGAGTTGTCGACCGTTAACGGCGGTATCCGGATCGAAAACGGCGTCTCGTTACGTGACGTTGAGAGCGTCAACGGGCGCATCGAGATCGGCGACGACGCAACACTCGCCTCCTCGTCAACAGTCAACGGTCGAAACTCGCTCGGCAAACGTGTCCGTGCCGACGGCGATATCGAGACGGTAAACGGCGCGATTACGATCGAGGCGGGCAGCATCATCGGCGGCAACGTCTCGGCGGTTAACGGCAAGATCGAGTTGCGCAATGTGACGGTCCAGGGCGATATAGAGAACGTGAATGGTGGTATGGAATTACTCGATGGCACCCGCGTCGTGGGCTCGCTGATCGTCAAAAAGCCGAAGCGTTCAGGCTGGAGCTGGGGCAAGCAAAAGCGACCGCGCATTGTCATCGGTGAAAACGTGGTGATCGAGGGTGGTCTCGAGCTCGAGCAGGAAGTGCATTTGTTCGTTCACGAATCAGCCGACATCGGCGAGATGCGCGGCATTGAGGCGGAGATGGAAACCTATAGTGGTCGTAAGCCCTGATGCTTGATGTGACGCTTGATGCTGCATAGCGCGGCGTCACAACTTTCGTTGTTTAGTTCGGCGTTGCTGCCGGCGCAAGAGCGTTCCGTGCCGGGCGAGAGTGCCGAGCCGAGTGCCGAGCCGGATCGCGCTTTTTCGATCCGCATCAGCCATCGTGCACGCCGCCTGAGTCTGCAGGTCATGGTCGATGGGCGGGCCGAACTCGTGGTACCAAAGGGTACTTCACAGCGCACGATCAACCGGTTTGTCAGAGAGCATCGTGACTGGTTGTCACAGGCGCGGGCCGAGCAGCACGCGCGGCACGGTGACGTTGATCTCAGTATGCCCGGGCGTATCGCGCTTGCGGGTGTTGACGAACACTGGTGCATCCAACGACGTATATCGCCCGCCAAGCCACTGCGCGTGTCATTGCGCCCGGGCAGCGGGCCGAGTGAATTCGTCCTGCGGCTGGATGGCGATGCCGGCATCAATGAGGATGATCTGCGTGTTGCGGTGCGCGCGCGGCTGATGCGACGCGCACGCGACATGTTTGAGCAGATGCTGCCATCGCTTGCGACCGACATGCAGAGCGACTTTCGACGCTTGCAAGTGCGTAATCAAAAGACCTGTTGGGGTAGCTTCTCATCGCGCGGCACACTGAGCATGAACTACGCGGCGCTGTTTCTGCCGCCGGCGCTGGTGCGTTACCTGTGCGTGCATGAGCTCGCGCATTTCCATCACATGGATCACTCGCCGGCGTTCTGGACGATGGTGTCGCGGTGGGTCCCTGAGGCACGCGAGGTGGATCGGCAATTGGGTGCAAAACACGCCGTTGTGCCAGCCTGGCTCTGGTAGCGACGGGCGTCACACGGTAACGATGCGTTTCTGGCTTATTTTTGTTCTGTTTCTGCCCGTGACGGCGGTGCAGGGTGCGTGGCTCAGACGCAATGCACCACGCATGCCGGCGCTTTTGAGCAACGCCGATATTGGTGAGGTCGGGTGTGTGAATCTGGCGCCGGGTTTGAGGCTGACGGTGGTCGGAGAATCGCCCGCGGTCGGCGTTGGCTGCGATGTGGCCGATCAGAGTATTACGATCAGGCTTGCAACTGCGCTTGCCGAGGCCGACCGACGTCGCGTCACCTGGCAGGTCATAGGGGCCAACGGTGCCCGCGCGCAGGATATCGCTAATATGCTGGTGACGCAGTCGAGCGCGACGATTAATGCCGAGCATATTGCGTTGGTATTGCTCGGCGTCAACGACGTCACCGCGCTGCGTTCGCGGCGTCATTGGCGCGAGCAGCTCATCAGTATCCGGCGCCGGCTGCGTGCCCGCGGCGTCGGGCATATCTACCTCGCGCCGGTGCCGCCGATCTGGCAGTTCACGTTATTGCCGCGCCCGTTACGCTGGGTGATGGGGCTGCGCGCGCGATCATTGGAGGCAGAGCGTCTGACGCTGCCTCGCACTTACCCCGATATGACGGCACTGACCACAGAGTTTCCCGATCGACCGGATCTGTTAGCGCGCGATGGTTTTCATCCAGGCCCCGGTGCCTGTTCATTGTGGGCGTCGCAATTGGCGGAGCAGATTATCGCCTGTCGCAACAGTTCTGAAGGTTAGCCCTGGTCGAGCAATTCGCGCAGGTCGATGACTGCCGCGTTCGCACGCGACAGGTAGGAGGCCATGACCAGCGAATGATTGGCGAAGATGCCGTATCCGCTGCCATTGAGCACCATCGGACTTTGCAACGGCTCGAGGCTCGCCTCAAGTTCACGAATGATCTGGCGCAGGCTGACGGTGGCGTTCTTGCCGGCCAGTACATCTTTGAAATCGAACTGTGCCGCACGCAAAAAGTGCACCAGTGCCCACGCGCTGCCGCGCGCTTCGAACAACACGTTGTCCAGTTGCAGCCAGCTGGTTTTTACGAACACATCACCGCCGTCGGCACCGCCGCCCGAGGTCGCGGCAGACTCTCCGGCCAGGTCCGTGTTCACCCGTGACTGGCCGACACTCGCTGTCAGTGTTTGCGATAGATTGCCAAGCCGCTTTTCAACTTGCCCGAGCCACTCGCGCAGATTGTCGGCGCGCGCAAAGAATTGCGCCTGACTGTCGCTGTCATCGAGTAGTCGTGCTTGATAGCTTTTCAGATATTTAATGCCATCGCGGTACTCCGACTCCGCCGCCGGTAATAGCCACTTGTTGTAGTCGATATAGAATTTCGACTCCGCCTCGGAAAGATCTTCATCCTCGCTCGACTGCGATTGAGACCGGCTGTAATCGTTACGCATCACGCGCGACAAATCGCGCACCTGTGTCAGCACGCCGATCTCCCAGCTTGGGATGTTGTCGAGGAACAGGCCCGGCGGCGCGATGTCATTGATCAGTAACCCGCCAGGCTTGTCGAGCAGCGTTTCGGTAACGCGGATCAGCGTGTTGGTCGTTGCAAATCCTACTGTTGGGTTTTCGCTCTGTTGTTGTCGGTCAACCCAGAAAATATCCGGCTCGCGTGACCAGTACCAACTGAAGCCGATCAGAATGATCAGCAGCAGAACCAGCCCGACCATTAGCGGTGCGAGCCAGCGTCGCTCATTGAGTAGAATTGCGTCGTAAATTCGCCCGAACATTTCTGGAACTCCTGTAGTGCTCGGTTCAGTGTGCCCGATTTTCGGGCTGCATGCGCGCCACCAGCTCCGGCAGTAGCGTCGCCGAGGGGCCGCGCAGCACATGGTCGGCGAGCGCTGTCAGCGGCGTATCATCAATATTTATCTCAACCAGCGCAGCACCATTGGTCACGGCAAGTTCGGCCAGGCCCGCGGCCGGATAGACGAGTGATGATGTGCCAATGCACAGAAACACGTCGCAATCGCGGGTGGCCGAGAATGCGCGCTCCAGCACCGTTCGCGGAATCTGTTCGCCGAACAGCACGACGCCCGGAGTTAACGGCCCATGGCATTCGGCACATCGCGGCGTCGGGTTGTTGTCGGCTGGCTGTGCGTCGAACACGCGGCCATCACGACTGCACTTGTCGGTGAACAGGTTGCCGTGGAATTCAATAACGTCGCGGCTGCCGGCGCGGGCATGTAAACCATCGACGTTCTGCGTGATTAACGTCAGGCGCCTGACCATCGTCGCAAGTGCTGCTAGCGCCACATGGCCTGCATTCGGCGTTGCTTTGGCGACCAGCTCGCGACGCCATCGGTACCAACGCCAGGCGGTGGTCGGATCGGACGCGAAGGCCTCGGGCGTTGCCAGCTCCTGTGGATCATATTTTGCCCACAGCCCGGTTTGCGCGTCGCGGAAGGTTGGCACACCGGACTCGGCGGAAACCCCGGCACCGGTCAACACAACGACATGCTGAGCGGTGCGCAGGATCTCGGCCAGATCGGGCGCTGGCTGTTCGGTCGGCATAATCAGGCGGCTTGTTTGCTCACCAGCTGACGCAGCACGTATTGCAGGATACCGCCGTTGCGGTAGTAGTCCCACTCCTTCGGCGTGTCGATGCGCACACGCGCCTGGAACTCGGTGACTTTGCCGTCGTTGCTGGTCGCGGTGACGGTGACGAGTTTCGGCTCTTCGCCGGCCAGACCGGTGATCGCGAAGGTCTCGTGACCTGTTAGTCCGTGATCACGCGCACTCTCACCATCGCGGAACTGCAATGGCAGTACGCCCATGCCGATCAGGTTGGAACGATGGATGCGTTCAAAGCTCTCGGCGATTACCGCGTTAACGCCCAGCAGCAAAGTGCCCTTGGCTGCCCAGTCACGCGATGAGCCGGTGCCGTATTCCTTGCCTGCAATGACCACCAGTGGTGTGCGGACTCGCAGCCTGCGTATTTCCATGTGCGGCATCATAGATCGTCATCTTGCTCGCCGCTCGGCTGGTGACATGTCCAGCCACCTTCGGTGCCCGGCGCCAGCAGGTTGCGCAGACGGATATTGGCAAACGTGCCGCGCATCATGACCTCATGGTTGCCGCGTCGCGAGCCATACGAGTTGAAGTCGCTCGGCTTCACGCCCTGCGCGCGAAGATAGTCGGCGGCCGGACTGTCGCTGGCAATGCTGCCCGCCGGAGAGATGTGATCGGTGGTGACCGAATCGCCCAGCAATGCCAGTACGCGCGCGCCGACGATATCGCCCGCTGCTGCCGGACTCGCGTTGTCATGCCTTCGAAGTAGGGCGGGTTTTTAACGTAGGTCGAGTCGGCCTCCCATTGGTATATCTCGCCGTCGGGGATCTGCAGGCTGTTCCAGTTCGCGTCGCCCTCAAACACGCTCGCATAGCGCGACTTGAACATGTCCGAGTTGATGTTCGACAGGATCGTGTCATGCACTTCTTTCTGGCTCGGCCAGATGTCGCGCAGGTAAACCGGCTCGCCGTCCTTGCCGGTGCCGAGCGGCTCGTCGAAGACATCTGCGTTCATGTTGCCGACGATCGCGTAGGCGACCACCAGCGGCGGTGAGGCAAGGAAATTCATCTTGACGAGCGGATGGATACGGCCTTCGAAGTTGCGGTTGCCCGACAACACGCTGCAGCCAACCAGGCCCGATTCACGCACGGCGGCGTCGATCTCAGGGCGTAGCGGCCCGGAGTTGCCGATACAGGTCGTGCAGCCGTAGCCGACCGTCTGGAAGTCCAGCGCGGCGAGATCATCGAGCAGGCCCGCCTTCTCAAGGTAGTCGGTGACGACGCGTGAGCCCGGTGCGAGGCTGGTCTTGACCCACGGCTTGACCGTAAGGCCTTTGGCAACGGCGTTGCGCGCGAGCAGGCCCGCGCCGAGCATGACGGCCGGGTTGGACGTGTTGGTGCAGCTGGTGATCGCGGCGATCAGCACGGCGCCGTCAGTCATCTCAAAATGCTCGCCATTCATTTCGACTTTCGCTTTCGGTGCCGGCGTCTTGCGGTCTTTGGTCTCCGTCGCCAGGTGCGCGTTGAAGACCTCGTTCGCGTTGCTGAGCGCGATGCGGTCTTGCGGACGCTTCGGTCCCGCCAGACTGGGTTCGACCGTGCTCATGTCGAGCTCAACTGTGTCGCTGTAGAGTGCGTCCGGAGCACCGGATTCACGCCATAGCCCCTGTTCTTTCGCATAGGCTTCGATCAGCCTTATCTGGTCGCTGTTGCGGCCCGATAGTTCGAGATAGCGAATCGTTTCGCCGTCGATCGGGAAAATACCGCAGGTGGAGCCGAACTCCGGCGACATGTTGCCGAGCGTTGCGCGGTCGGCCAATGGCAGGTGGTCCAGGCCGTCGCCGTAGAATTCGACAAACTTACCGACGACGCCTTTGTCACGCAGCATCTCGGTCACGGTCAGCACCAGATCGGTGGCGGTCGTGCCTTCTTTCAACTTGCCGCTGAGCTTGAAGCCGATGACCTGAGGAATCAGCATCGTAATCGGCTGACCGAGCATGGCCGCTTCGGCCTCGATGCCGCCGACGCCCCAGCCGAGTACGCCCAGGCCGTTTACCATCGTCGTGTGCGAGTCGGTACCGACCAGTGTGTCCGGGTAGGCGACGCGCTTGCCGTCTTTGTTCGCATCGAAGACGACACGCGACAGATACTCCAGATTAACCTGATGCACGATACCCGTATTTGGCGGGACGACCTTGAAGTTATCAAAGGCAGTCTGGCCCCAGCGCAGGAATGAATAGCGTTCCTTGTTGCGCTGGAATTCGATTTTGTTGTTCAGATCAAGCGCGTTCGCGGAGCCGTAGTTGTCGACCTGAACCGAGTGGTCGATCACCAGCTCGGCAGGCGACAGCGGGTTGATCGAATCGGCGCTGCCGCCGAGCTTGACCACCGCGTCACGCATTGCCGCGAGATCGACGACCGCCGGCACGCCGGTGAAATCCTGAAGGATCACGCGGCTGGGCGTGAAGGAGATTTCTGTTTCCGGCTCGGCATTCGGGTCCCAGTTGGCCAATGCAAGGATGTCGTCGCGCGTGACGTCGCGGCCATCCTCATGGCGCAGCAGGTTCTCGAGCAGGATCTTTAACGAATAGGGAAGGCGATCGACATGGCCTTCCTTGACCGCATCCAGGCGGCAAATTTCGAAATTCGCGCCGTTGACGGTGATTTCTGAACGTGCGCCAAATGTGTCTTTCATAATGTCTCCAATGTTCGACGCCGAGCGCCGATAAATATCCCCGGTTAGATCGCTATTATATCGGATGCGCGGCCCGGCGTTCCCGGGACGGGGGCAATAGCGGTTATTCACCGGGCAAATTGCCACGCCTCGGGCGCACGCGCCGCGTTGGTTATGGAATTCGCAGTCGAGTCTTGTCTAGATTGCGGCGCGCGCCGCGCGGCACTTTCGCCTATCGACAGGCGGTCGATCGCGCCGCCGCCAAGGCATTCGTCGCCGGCATAAAAAACCGCATACTGACCGCAAGCGACCGCCCACTGCGGGTCGTCGAACCGCACGTTGACGCCGCCGTCACCACTGCCGGATACCGTGCATGCCTGATCCGCCTGGCGGTAGCGAACTTTTGCGCGCAGTCGCACACCATCGCGCAGGTCGGCCGGTGCGCCGTTGATCCAGTGAATGTCATTGCACTGCACCGCCTGTGTATAGAGCAGCGGGTGATCTTTCCCCTGCACGACCAATAACTCGTTATCGGTCAGGTTCTTCGACGCGACATACCACGGAGCATCATTGGCATCACGCCGCCCGCCGATGCCAAGCCCTTGCCGCTGACCGGTGGTGTAATACATCAGCCCGCCATGCTCACCCACGGTGTTGCCGCTCTCATCAACGATCCGCCCGGGTTGGGCGGGCAGGAAGCGGCTCAGGAATTCGCGGAACGGGCGCTCGCCGATAAAGCAAATGCCGGTTGAATCCTTCTTGCGGTGGGTTGCCAGCCCTGCGTCGGTTGCCAGCTGCCGCACTTGCGGCTTGTCCAGACCGCCGAGCGGGAACAGAGTCTGCGCCAGCGCCTGTGATCCGACCGCGTGCAGGAAATAACTCTGGTCCTTGTTGGCGTCGATACCTTTCATGAGTCGTGTCGTCGCGCCGTCGTGCTCAACCCGCGCGTAGTGGCCCGTTGCTATTCTTTCGGCACCGAGTCGTTTGGCATAGTCGGCGAGAACGCCAAATTTGATCTCGCGGTTGCACAACACGTCGGGGTTTGGCGTGCGCCCGGCCGCGTATTCGGACAGGAAATAGTCGAACACGCGGTCGCGGTATTCATCGGCGAAGTTGACGTGGTGAAGTGCGATGCCGAGCTGGTCGGCGACGCGTCTGGCGTCCTGCAGGTCCTCGGCCGCGCTGCAATACTCGTCGTCCGCTTCCCAGTTCGTCATGTGCAGGCCTTCGACCTGATAGCCGGCATCAAGCAATTGCCAGGCCACGACGGATGAATCAACGCCGCCCGACATGGCGACAATGACCGGACCGGCGTCAGATGACGGTGAAGGTATGCTGTTCATACTGCTATTTTAGGGCATTCGCCGGCCGCGCGCAGCGCAGCGTTGGCGATCGGGCAGGGCTGCTAACAGATGTGTCTGAGCGATACTGGTCAATTGGTTGAACAGCCCTTCCTCGGCGATGCCAGGGTTCCACTTTGAGCTGCTCGCGACGGCCACCGAGATAGTCCTCGATGGCATTGAGTACAACCGGTGCCTTCGAGTCGGTGCGCTGGTCGCTGGTCGACTCGCGCATGCGTGCCCCAGTGCACCGGCAGGATGCCGGTATCGAGCGTCGCATCGATGCGCTCGTTAAATGCCTCGCCGCAAAACACCAGCCGCAGCTTACGCTGCTGGCGTTCGAGATCCAGCCAGAGATAGGCACCCACGAATTCTGTCGGGGCGAATTGAAAACGCGTTTCTTCGCGCGACTTCCCGGATGATAGCCTGTTCAGGCGATTCGCCGGCCTCGAGATGCCCTCCTGGCAGTATTGATAACGACACCCCGTGAGCTCACTTCATCAATGCACAGGAAACGATCTTCGCGTTGTGCGATCGCGGCGACGGTGATGTCGGTCGGGTAGCTGGCTGATCGTGGTGTTGTCATTCAGAGGTGCAAATTGCGGAATTCATTTTCCACTTCACTGGCCGTCCAGATCTCATCAAACGACTCGAGATAGGTTCGCGCGACCGGCGCTGAGTCGCTGCCGGCGATCCCATCCCAGCGCGTGGCGTCGAGCCGGTACGCGATCGACTTGTCGTCGGCGATACAATAGGCCTCGGGGCGCTCGCGATAGTCTTCATGCACGTTGCGAAATTCAATAAAGCTGTTCAATCTTCGGCGTCCCATGGTGACCAGGCGATTGCCATTCTTGATCGCGCGCGACGGATCTGAAATCAGCACTCTGACACGGGCAAACCGGCGCGAAAAAATGAGCTTCTTGACCGCTTCAACGAAATCCGGGTGATCGTAAATACCGGGCTCGAGATCGCGGGTCATGATCGAAACCTTGCGTTCGGCCATCGCGCAGATTCGCGATGCCGCCTCGCGCATGTCCGCGCGGGTCGAAAGCACCCATCGTTCGCCTTGCTGTTCAGGTTGTTCGGCTGCTGTCATTGACGCTACTGCCATGTTGCCCGCGGTTATCCCACAAGCGCCGTGGCGACAGCGGCCGGGCGGTGTCAGGTGCGAATCATTCGCATAAGGCAGTGTTCAATCCCTGCTTCCTGAAACGTTTCTCCGGCTACGGCGAAGCCATAACGTTCGTAGAACTCGATCGCGCTGGTCTGTGCGTGCAGCCAGGGAACTGCTTTGCCCTGATGAACTGCCGCGACGATCAGCGTCTCCAGCAGTGCCGCGCCAACGCCGCGACCGCGTGCGTCAGGCAATACTGCCAGTCGGGTGATCTTACCGTCGGGCTGCAAGCGCCCTGTACCTACTGCGTCACGTTTTGTCAGCATTGCCAGAAAGTGCTGGCTTGATGCGTCCATATTGTCCCATTCGTCGGCGGCGGGTACGTTTTGCTCTTGTATAAAGACCCGTTCGCGAATGCTGCGAATCGCCGTGTTGTCGGCAACCCAGTCAGCGGGCATAACATTGACGTCGCTATTAATCATATTATGTAAAGGCCAGCGGGGTGTGGGTTGATCGCGTGATGCGAAAACGCCATTGGAATTATTTGTTTTCGCTGCGCGCCTTGATGGCCTGTTGGGCCAGCAGCGTCGCGATACCCGTGTAGTTGCCGGGCGTCAGCGTCAGCAATTGCTCTTTTGCCTTGTCCGGGATGTCGAGCTTGCCGACAAAACGACTCAAAGCAGCGGCGTCGATGCGTTCGCCACGCGTAAAGCTTTTCAGCTTGTCGTAGGCATCCGGCACGCCGTGGCGGCGCATCAACGTCTGTATTGGCTCGGCGAGTACTTCCCAGCTGTTCTCAAGATCACGGTCGAGGCGTTGCCGGTTGACCTCCAGCTTGGCGATGCCGCGCAGCGCCGACTTATACGCGATCAGGCTGTAGCCCATCGCGCTGCCCAGATTGCGCAAAACGGTCGAATCGGTCAGGTCGCGCTGGAACCGGGAGACAGGCAGTTTGTCGGCAAAATGTCCGAACAGTGCATTGGCAACACCGAGGTTACCTTCGGCATTTTCAAAGTCGATCGGGTTCACCTTGTGCGGCATTGTTGACGAGCCAACTTCGCCCGCCACCAGTTTTTGCTTGAAATAACCGAGGCTGATGTAGCCCCAGGTGTCGCGGCAAAGATCGATTAATACGGTGTTGAAGCGCGCAATCGCATGCGAGAACTCCGCTATCCAGTCATGCGGTTCGATCTGCGTGGTCAGCGTATTTTGCTCGATCCCGAGCTGGTCGAGCAGTGCGGCGCTGAGTGCCGGCCAGTCGGCGTCGGGGTAGGCCGCGATGTGGGCGTTGAAGTTACCAACCGCGCCGTTGAACTTGCCCAGTGTATGAACACCGGCAAAACCCGCCATCTGACGGTCCAGTCGCGCGACGACGTTGGCCAGTTCCTTGCCAAGCGTGGTGGGGCTTGCGGTCTGGCCATGTGTGCGACTCAGCATCGGCTGCGCTGACTCTGCGCTGGCGATCTTCGCCAGCGCGTTGCTGAGTTCGCGCATGGCGGGCAGCAGAACGCTGGCGCGCGCATCGCGAAGCATCAGCGCATAGGCAAGGTTGTTGATATCTTCCGAGGTGGCGCCGAAATGAATGAACTCGGCGATTCGGCCCGCGCCATCGAGGTCGCTTATGCGTTCCTTAATGAAATATTCGCAGGCTTTGACGTCGTGATTGGTGACCGCCTCGATGGCCTTGATTCGCTGGGCATCTTCCAGCGTGAAATTTGTTGCCAGACGCTCCAGCACACCGGCGACGCCGGATGGCAAAGCCTCCAGTTCGGGGATCTGCGGGCTGGCCGCCAGCGTCTGCAGCCAACGTACCTCGATCAGTACACGGTATCGAATCAGACCGAATTCGCTGGCGATGTCGCGCAGCGGACTAACTTTGTCGGCATATCGGCCATCGATGGGGGATAGCGCTCTGAGACTGTCAACGGACATAAGGCAAATTTTCCGGTAGGCGCCCGGCGCTTGGCGGCGGGCTGGACATGGCTGAATAAACCACGAATCATACACCACCTGAAATGGCCGCGACGGGCGGCCGGGCGTTGGAACGTGGTCGCAAGGACCGTGTCGCGCGGGACAGTTTTGGCGTACGAGGCAAAGCATGAGTAAACAGAAATTTCGTATCGAGAAAGACAGCATGGGCGAGCTTGAAGTGCCGGCCGAGGCGCTGTGGGGCGCGCAGACGCAGCGCGCCATGAATAACTTCCATATCAGCGGCGAACCGATGCCGGCTGCATTCATCTCGGCACTGGCGCGGGTGAAGTGGGCTACGGCCGGTGCCAACGGCGAATTGGGCCTGATGACGTCGACCAAAGCGGCGGCGATCCAGAGCGCCGCGCAGCAGATTATCGATGGCGGGCATCTGGATCAGTTCCTGATCGACGTTTTTCAGACCGGGTCGGGCACCTCGACCAATATGAACGCCAACGAGGTCATCGCGACGCTGGCAACCCAAATCAACGGCGCACCGGTGCACCCCAACGATGACGTCAACATGGGGCAGAGCAGCAACGACGTGATTCCGACGACGATCCACGTCAGTGCGACGCTGGGTGTGACGCAGCGACTGATACCGGCCTTGCAGCATCTGGCCGATGTGCTGAAGGCGAAGGCCGAGGCGACGGATGCGGTGATCAAGACCGGGCGCACCCACCTGATGGACGCCATGCCTGTGCGTCTGAGTCAGGAGCTCAATGCGTGGCGAACGCAGATTGTGAATGGCATCGCGCGGCTCGAGTCGACGCTGCCGCGCCTGCGTTTGCTGGCGCAGGGCGGCACCGCCGTCGGCAGCGGTATCAATGCCCATCCGCGTTTCGGTGCAAAGGTGGCGATGCTGCTTAGCGAGCAAACCGGCTGTGAGTTCGGCACGGCTGACTCCTACTTCGAAGCATTGTCGTGTCAGGACACCGCAGTTGAGCTGTCAGGGCAGATGCGGGTGATTGCGGTCAGCCTGATGAAGATCGCCAATGATCTGCGCTGGATGAATTCGGGGCCACTGGCGGGCCTCGGCGAGATCGCGTTGCCGGCGTTGCAGCCCGGCTCAAGCATCATGCCGGGCAAAGTGAACCCGGTGATTCCCGAGGCGACCGCGATGGTGGCGGCACAGGTCATCGGCAACGACACCGTGCTGACGGTGGCCGGTCAGTCGGGCAATTTCCAGCTCAATGTAATGTTGCCGGTGATTGCGAAGAATATCTTACAATCGATTGATTTATTAGCAAATATGTCCCGCAGTCTTGCCGATGATGCTATTGCCGGCTTCACGGTAAATGACGACAACCTGCAACGTGCGCTCGGCCGCAACCCGATCCTGGTGACCGCGCTCAATCCGGTGATTGGCTACGAGCTGGGTGCCAAGGTCGCCAAGACGGCTTATGCACAAGGGCGCCCGGTCAAAGAGGTGGCGCTCGAGCTGACCGATCTGGATAGCGACGAGCTGGATCGACTGTTGGATCCTGCGAGTCTGACCGAAGGCGGTATCCGTAATTAGCCGGATGCGCCAGTGTTAACCGCAGACCAGCTAAGGCTGGCGCTGACGCAGCACCGCGGCGCGCCCGACCCGGCGGATGTCGAATTGCCGGTGCCGGTCGAGAAGCTGCCGGCGGGCTGGCAGGAGGAAAATCTGGCGAGCATCCGGGTGGCGGCGATTCTCGTGCCGTTCGTGGATCGGGGTGCCGGTCTGGAGGTGCTGCTGACAGAGCGCGCCGCACACCTAAAGCATCACCCCGGGCAAATCAGCTTTCCCGGCGGTGCGGCGGAGCCCGGAGACGATGGCCTGGCGATGACCGCGCTGCGCGAGACCGAGGAAGAGGTCGGTGTGCCGATGGATCGCGTCGAGGTGCTCGGCTATTTGCGACCACAATGGACGATCAGCGGCTACTCGATGACGCCCGTCATCGGCTTGATCAACGGCGATGTCGATCTGCGCCCCGACCCGGCCGAGGTCGCTGACTCCTTTCTGGTACCCGCGTCACACCTGTTTGACAGCCGCCAACATCGACGCGAGCAGCGAATCTATGAAGGGCTTGAGTTCGATGTGATGGAGATCAGCTGGCAAAGGCATCGCATCTGGGGAGCGACTGCAGGCGTTGTCGATAGGCTTTATAATATTATTAAAAACAGTAAGTAACATCAGTTATGCAGAAATTACTTGATATTATGGCGCAACTGCGCGATCCGCTAACCGGATGTCCGTGGGACCTTGAGCAGGACTTCGCCAGTATCGCGCCCTACACGATCGAGGAGGCCTACGAGGTGGCCGATGCGATCGAGCGCGGCGAATGGCAGGAGCTGTGTGATGAGTTGGGCGATTTGCTATTCCAGGTCGTATTTCACGCGCAGATGGCACGTGAGGCCGGACTTTTTTCATACGAGGATGTCGTCGCGGCGATTTGCGACAAGATGGTGCGGCGCCATCCGCACGTGTTTGCTGACGATGAACGCGGCAATGCCAGTCGGCAGCTGGCGCGTTGGGAAGATATCAAGGCGGCGGAGCGAAAAGCCGCCGGCAAGACGGCTGCGCCGAGCGCACTGGACGGCATCGCCACCGCGTTGCCGGGCTTGCAGCGTGCCGCGAAGGTCGGCTCGCGGGCGGCCAGGGTGGGTTTTGACTGGCCCGATGCGGCCGGCGTACGCACCAAGTTGGACGAGGAAGTCGCCGAGTTGGACGCCGCGCTGGCCGTGACAAACGATCCGTCACTGGCAGCGAAAGACGCCAACGCGCGTGCGGCGGTCGAGGACGAGCTCGGTGACCTGCTATTCACGGCGGCACAACTCGGCCGCCACCTTGACATCGACCCGGCACGGGCGTTGCGCAGGGCAACGGCCAAGTTTGAGCGCCGCTTCCGCCATATGGAGGCCGCAATCGCCGCAACCGGTGCATCGCTTGTGGATTTGACGCCTGCTCAGTACGAACAGGCCTGGGAGGCCGCCAAGACGGCGTCCGATAGCGCTGCCAGATCCTGAGAACCACGCGGGGTTGCCGTTCAGGCAGGATTCAGCCGTTGCGGCGTAGCATCACCTCCGAAGCTGGCAATAGTGCCGGCCCTGCTGGAGTTAAACTGATGAAACCAAGAGCAATTCCGTCCGCCGCCGGCGTGGCGAGCGTATTGCTGGCGCTGGCCGGCACGACCCCCGCATTCGCGGATTACGAGCGCGGCGGCGCACACGAGAACGGCAAGCTGACGCGTACTGACTACGCGCGGGTGGTCGACGTCAAACCGTTGATCCGCACGGTCAGCGTGGAAGTACCGGTTCGCGAGTGCTACGAGACGCCGCCGCGCGTGCAGACGCAGGCAAAGCGACCCAGCCTCGGTAAAACCATTGCCGGCGGCATTATCGGTGGTGTGATCGGCGCGCAGTTCGGCGGCGGTAGCGGCAAGGATGCGATGACGGTGCTGGGCACGGTGATCGGAGCGGCAAGCGCGAGTAAGGAAACGCGCCAACGCGAGGTGCCGGCGCAACGCTATTGCGAGACGCGCTATGAGATTGAACAGCGTGATCGTGTCGAGGGCTTCCGCGTGACCTACGTTTATGACGGCGAAACTTACACCACGCGAACCAAGACCGATCCGGGCGATGAGATTCGCGTGCGGATCAGCATGCAGCCGTTGGTGGACTGAGCCGGCTAGCCGGCGGAATATCTGGAATGCGCGCTGAATCGTTGCAAATAGATGGTCTTATGCCGAGAATTCGGCGTATGCATCGCGTTGTTCCTATTTCGCTTTTGTTCTTGTTGCTGGCCAGCGGCGAGGCGTTCGGATTGTCCGCGTCACCCGAAACGGGCGTCGAGCCCGTCGCAACCGCCGACAGCCAGCCATTCGCTGCCGACAAGGTCAGCCTGGAGCAAGCGGTACGGCAAGTTCGCCGGCAGTATGGCGGGCGCATCCTCAGCGCTGAGACGCAGGGCTCCGGCGGCAAACGTGTGCACGTGATTAAGGTGCTGACCGACAAGGGTCGCGTGCAAACCGTAAGAATTCGCGCCAATTGAGCAGGCGGAGAGAGCAACATGCGTTTATTACTGGTTGAAGACGATCCGACATTGCGCGAAACGCTGTGCAATCAGCTGCTGGCGTCGGGCTACCGCGTTGAGTCCGCGGCTGATGGCGAGGAGGGTTGGCACTACGCCACCGAATACCCCATTGATCTGGCGATCATCGATCTGGGGCTGCCGAAGCTACCCGGTATTGACCTGATTCGCCGCTTGCGCGAGTCCGGCCGCACTTACCCGATCCTGATCCTGACCGCGCGCGACAACTGGCAGGACAAGGTCGATGGATTGACGAATGGCGCCGATGACTACGTCGCCAAACCCTTTCACTACGAAGAGCTTTCAGCGCGCGTCAATGCGCTGCTGCGCCGCTCCGGCGGCTGGGCGAGTGCCGAACTCGATTGCGGCAGCATCAAGCTGGATACCGCGAAACAGCTGTTGACGGTGAACGACGCGTCCGTTGAGTTGACCGGTTTTGAGTATGCGCTACTGGAGCATCTGATGATGCGTGCCGGTGAGGTGATCTCCAAAACCGAGCTCACCGAGCGGCTGTACGATCAGGACTTCGAGCGTGATAGCAACGTTATCGAAGTCTTCATCGGTCGTCTGCGCAAGAAGCTCGATCCGGACAATTCGCTGAAGCCGATCGAGACCTTGCGCGGGCGTGGCTATCGATTTGCGTTACAGCGTGCCTCGGCCTAGCGCAATCCAGTGAAGTCGCTACGCCTGCGACTGCTGGCGCTGACCAGTCTGCTGCTCACTGTCAGTTTTGCGCTGTTGGGCGGCGTTATCGATCGCAGCTTTCTTGCCGCGCTGGATGAAGCGCAGCGCGATCTGCTGGACAGCCAGATCATCACATTGCTCGCCGTCGCCGAGCCATCCGGCGAGCGTACGCTGGAATTACCATTCGACTTGCCTGAGCAGCGCCTGAACGCGCCTGGCTCGGGTTTGTATGGCCGCATCCGTGATCGCGATGGCGACAGCGTGTGGCAGTCGCGATCGGCGGTGGGTATCGATTTCACGCCCGTCGCGGGCTTGCCGGAGGCGGGCGAGCGGCGCTTTCTGACCCAGACGACGAGCACCGGCGAGACGCTGCTGTCACTGACGCTGGGTGTTATCTGGGAATTTGACGACCAGTCGAGCGCCTATTTCGCACTGTCGGTGGCCGAGAGCCGCGCCAGTCTGGATGCGCAACTAAAGCGCTTTCGCGGCCAGCTGTATCTTGCTTTCGCGGCGATTGCACTGGTGCTGCTGGTCTCTGTCGCGATCCTTCTTTCGTTTCTGCTGCGCCCGTTGGGGCGGATCGCGCAGGAAATTCAGGACGTCGAAGGTGGTCAGCGCGAGGCATTATCGGCGAATTATCCGAGTGAACTGACCGGCGTTGCGCGTAACCTCAATACGCTGCTGGATAGCGAGGCCAAACGCGCGACGCGCTACCAGCAGACGCTCGCGAACCTTGCGCACAGTCTCAAGACCCCGCTGGCCGCCGCGCAAAATCTGCTCGGCGATAAACCGGATGGCGCCCGCATCCGCGAGCAGCTGGCGCGCATGCAGTCGATCATCAGCTATCAATTGTCGCGACCCGCGGCGTTGGGCGGGCGGTTAATGGGGCGCGGAGCCGTGGATGTGAGTCCCGAGGTCGCTGCATTGCTGTCGGGGCTGGACAAGGTCTATCGTGACAAGGGGGTCAGCGCCGAATTTGATATTGCGAATGACGTGCGCTTCCGCGGCGACAAGGGCGATCTGGTCGAGTTACTCGGCAACCTGCTCGACAACGCCTACAAGTGGTGCGAACGCCATGTTTTGGTCAGCGCGGAGAATTTCCCGGTCGATGTGGACGGTGTTGCGCGCACTGGATTGCGCTTGATTGTCGAGGACGACGGGCCCGGGATCGCGCCGTCCCTGGTCGAGTCTGCGCTGCAACGCGGCAAACGGCTTGATGAGAGCATGCCCGGCACTGGCATAGGCCTCGCCGTGGCGAATGACATCGTGGCGCTGTACGACGGCACGCTCAGCATTGAGCGCGCGCAGTCCGGAGGCGCTCGCATCGTCGCCACATTGCCCGGCTGAGCCGCGCATCCGCCCGCCGAGCGGAACTGGCATCAGCTATTTTGCGGATGCTAAGGTGGCGCTCCCACCGATACCCGATCACATACTATGACCGCGTCTACGGCGCCGGACCCGCAGCATTTGATGTTGCGCGAAGCGGCCACGCTTGGCACCCGATCTGAAGCGAAGCCTGCATTGCTGGAGGCCTCCGCGCAGCTGCTCGAATCGCGCATGGCGTTGCAACCCAACCTCGACAACGATGCCGGACTGTTGCCGATCGACGCGCACCGTGACGCGATTATCGACGCGTTATCGACGCAGCAGGTGGTAGTCGTCGCGGGAGAAACCGGGTCCGGCAAGACAACGCAGCTGCCGAGATTCGCGCTGGCCGCCGGGCTCGGCCGTCGCGGTATGATCGGGCATACCCAGCCGCGCCGGCTTGCCGCGCGCGCCGTGGCGAGCCGCATCGCGGAACAGGCGGAAATGCCTCTGGGTGAAGGGGTCGGCTTCGCGGTGCGCTTTGATGACCAAAGCTCGCCGCTGACGCTTGTTCGGTTGATGACCGACGGCATCCTGTTGAACGAGTTGCAGCGCGACCCGAAACTGCTGGCTTATGAGGTCATCATTATCGATGAGGCGCACGAGCGCAGTCTCAACATCGATTTCCTGCTGGGTTATCTGGCACGGCTGTTGCCGCAACGCCCGGACCTCAAACTCATCATCACGTCCGCCACCATTGACCATCAACGCTTCGCGGCACACTTCGGTGACGCGCCGGTGGTGGAGGTATCCGGTCGCGGCTACCCGGTTAGCGTCGAATATGTCGATGAACTGGCGGCGACCGAGGACAGCCGCGTGCTAGCGCGTCGCGTTTGTGACGCGGTAAGGGCGCTTAAAGCGCGCGCGCTGCCCACCGGCGCCGAAGATATTCTGGTGTTCCTGCCCGGTGAGCGAGAGATTCGTGACGCCGAGCGTGCGCTGACCAAGAGCGGCCTTTTGAGCGGCGGATGGGACGTGCTGCCGTTGTTCGGTCGATTGTCCGACCGCCATCAGGGGCAGGTGTTCAAGCCGACACCCGCGCGTCGGATCGTGCTCGCAACCAATGTCGCAGAGACCTCGATCACTGTGCCGCGTATCGGTGCGGTAATTGACAGCGGGCTGGCACGCATCAGTCGCTATTCGCACCGCAGCCGCATCCAGCGTCTGCAGCTTGAGCCGATCTCGCAAGCCAGCGCGAACCAGCGCGCCGGTCGCTGCGGGCGCATAGGGCCGGGCGTTTGTATTCGTTTGTTTGCAGAAGATGACTTCGACGAGCGCGACGCGTTTACCGATCCGGAAATTCTGCGGACCAATCTGGCCAGCGTCGTGCTGCAAATGGCGGCGCTCAATCTGGGTGACGTCGACGTGTTCCCGTTTCTGGACCAACCGGATCCGGCGCAGGTCGCCGACGCGCAACGCGTACTGGTTGAACTGGGCGCGCTGACCGAGCGTGCTCGTGTGACCAAACTCGGTCGCGCGCTATCGCGTTTGCCACTGGACCCCCGACTTGGCCGGATGCTGCTTGTGCCGCTTGATGCGCCGCTGGCACATGTAATGGTCATCATCGTCGCCGGCCTGTCGATCCAGGAGCCACGCGTGCGCCCGGCGGAACAGGCGGCGGCCGCGGATCTTGCACACGCGACGTTTTCCGATTCGGAGTCGGATTTTATCGGTCTGTATAAATTGTGGTGCGACGCGGAGAAAGTTCGCCGGGAGCGCGGTCGTCGGGAATTTGAGCGTTGGTGCGAAGCACATTTTGTATCGGCACGTCGCATGCGCGAGTGGCGTGAGGTTACGGCGCAGCTCGCGCGTCAACTAAAGCGTCGATCGGGCGATTCGCCCGCGAGGATCAATCTCGACAAGGATACGCGTTACGCGCTACACGGTGCGATTCTGCATGGGCTCTTGTCGCATAGCGGCGTGCGCGACAATGGCACGGAATACGAGGGCGCGTTGCGACGCCGCTTCTCGCTGCATCCGTCCTCGGCGTTGCACGCGTCGCCTGCCAAATGGGTCATGGCGCTGGAGCTTGTACAAACCCAGAAGCGTTACGCGCGCTACGTGGCCGCCATCGATAATGACATGCTGCTGCGGGTCGGTCGCGATCTGCTCGAGTACGAATATGAGACGCCGTATTGGAACGCGCGTCGCGGTCGCGTTGAGGCGAAGCGCACGACACTGTTGTTCGACATGATTATCGAAGCCGGGCGTCGCGTTGATTTTGCAGACGTCAATCGCGACGAGGCCCGACGCGTGTTCATCCGTCAGGGGCTGGTCACTGATCGCGTGCGCATCCGTGCGGACTTTCTGGCTCATAACCGCCGCGAACGCGACGCGATCGGTGAGCTTTCGGGACGCCTGCGCAGGCCCGTTGAGATCAGCGAAAGCGGGTTGGCAAAACTTTACGACGAACACTTGCCGGCGAGCGTGTGTGATGGGCGCACTCTCAAACGCTGGTTGAGTGGCAAGCGCACCGACGACAGCGCGTTGCGCTTTGACCGTGCCCAGCTGCTGGGCGATTCACTGGAGGACGCCGAGGGTACGCCGGAGACCACTGAAGTATCGGGCAACCGTCTCGCGTTGAGTTATCGATTCGCGCCCGAGTCAGAAAACGATGGTGCGTCGATCCGTCTGCCCGCAGCGCTGCTCGGTGCATTGCGCCCGGCGGATGTCGATGCGAGCGTACCGGCGTTCCTGGAGCGCCGGGTGGAGTTGCGGCTGCGCGCATTGCCTAAGCCGATGCGCCGCCAACTGCATCCGTTGGCCGGCACCGCCGTGCAGCTTGCAGCAACGCTAATTGTGCAGGCCGAGGCCGGGCCGCTTGATGCGAGACTCGCACGCCTTTTGCTGCGCGAGTACAACCTGAATATCGACCCCGAGCCCTGGCGGCAGCTGGTTGAGCCGGATTTTCTTCGCCCGCGGATTGTGGTGGTCGACGACAGCGGCAAAATTCTCGACGCCGATCGCGATCTTGAACAGTTGAATTCGAGATTGCCGGCAGCGTCAATGACTGCGACCGACCGCGACCGCGACCGCGAGCGCTCCGGCAAAGACGACCTCGATGCCGGCCCGCGATTGGCCGTTCGGTAGTCTGACCCTGTCGCAGGAGGCGCGCCGCGGCACGGTGACACTTACGGTGTATCCGGCGTTGCGTCGTGCGGGAGCCAGTGTAGAGCCACACGAGTTTCTGTCGTTAGCCGAGGCGCGCCATGCGCATGCCAACGCGATACTGAAATTGTTGCGCTTGCGGTTTCCGCAACAGATCAAGGCGATGCGCAAGCTGTTACTGGCCGCGCGCGAGTTGCAACTATTATGGGCCGCTTATGACGACCCCGGTGGTGCGGTGTTGGTCGACGATTTCGTCGATGGCGCACTCAGAATGAGTTTTGAGCAGGCATTTGATGGAGTCCGCGATCGCGATGCCTGGCTGTCGTTGTGTGAGTCGGGGGCGGACAGGATGATGCCTTGTGCGGAGTCGCTGAGGTCATTTCTGCTGGAAATATTGCAGGCGAATGCCGCGCTGCGTGAGCGTCTTGCCCATGCTCCGGAGCATTTTGCCGAGGCCCGCGATGATGTGTCGCAGCAGGCCGCCGCGCTGGTTTACCCGGGATTCATTGCTGACACACCGGTTGAACGCTTGCCTGATATTGCTCGCTTTATAACTGCTGCGGCTCTGCGGCTGGAAAGGATCGCGTCTAATCCCGCACGTGATACGGAATCGCAGGCGATGATCGCGAGCCTGAGGTCGCGCCTCGATGCGTTCGGTGTCGCGATCCCTGGCCCGAATCAACGCGCAGCGCTCGACGTTTTTCGTTGGCAGATTGAAGAGCTGCGCGTGTCGTTGTTCGCGCAGTCGCTGGGAACCCGCGAGAAAGTGTCGCTTAAGCGTCTGGAGAAGCGCTGGGATGAGATTCTGCGAATCAGCGATTAAGTTGTTCGACAGAGAGACTCGCTGAATGGCAGGGATTACCGGGTAGTGTCAGCGTGTGCTGCCACTACCCGTAACCGCAAATCTATTAAGCCTGAGGTAACCGGCACGAGAGCATTCGGGCCGTCACTAACTACGATTTATCGCCGCTCGACGGGAGCTTCTCAACAAATCCTTTCAGCGGCGTGATCAGATCGATAGGCAACGGGAACACAATCGTCGAGTTATTTTCACCTGCAATGTCTTTCAGCGTTTGCAGATAGCGCAGTTGCAAGGCCTGTTTCTCGCCGGCGAGTATGCGTGCCGCCTCTGCGAGTTTTTGTGCCGCCTGCTGCTCACCCTCGGCGTTGATCACTTTCGCACGCCGTGAGCGTTCGGCTTCGGCCTGTTGGGCAATGGCGCGGATCATGCTTTCGTCCAGGTCGACATGTTTAATCTCGACGTTGGCGACCTTGATGCCCCAGTTGTCGGTGCGGGTGTCGAGAATGGCCTGAATGTCGGCGTTCAGTTTATCCCGCTCGGACAGCATGTCGTCGAGTTCGTGCTGGCCTAGTACCGAGCGTAGGGTCGTTTGCGCCAGCTGACTCGTCGCCTCGAAAACGTTAGCCACGTTGATGATGGCTTTCTCTGCCGCGACGATACGGAAATAGATAACCGCGTTTACTTTGACGGAGACGTTGTCTTTCGAGATGACATCCTGCGTCGGCACGTCCATGACGTTGACGCGCAAGTCGACCTTGGTCATTTTCTGCAGAAACGGGATCAAAATAATCAGGCCGGGACCTTTGACAGCTTGATAGCGGCCAAGGAAAAAGACGACGCCGCGCTCATATTCCTGCAGGATCTTGATCGCGTTAAAAAGGAATATCGCTAATACGACGACTCCGAATCCTAAATAGACTTCCATACTGTTACTCCGTAATTTTTGTAGGTGGTTTTTGGGGTGTTTGTTCTTTGGTGGCAATCATCCGGCGGTTATTGCCGCGGCTCGACGCTGACGGTTAAACCGTCGATCGCGACGACCTTGAGTTCCTGCCCGGCCTTGATCGGTTGTGTGCTGGTTGCATGCCAACGCTCACTCTCGAGCCAGACATAGCCCTCAGCATCAAAATCGTCGATCGCGACGGCTATATGTTTCAACATGCCTTCATCGCCGGTCACGGCACCACGGGTGTGCAGTCGTCGTGCGTACACCATCGTGAAGAAAGTCAGTGACCCGCTGATAGCGGCGATCATACCCACACTGAGTTTGGAGATTTCGAAACCGGGCACGCCGGTGTCGAAAGCCATGATCGAGCCGACAATGAAAGCGACGATACCTCCGAGCCCGAGGGCGCCGAAGCTGGGCACAAATAATTCCGCCACCATTAATCCGATGCCGAGCAGGATAAGTCCAAGACCAACGTAGTTGACCGGCATCACTTGCAGGGCGTAGGCGGCAAGCAACAGACAGATCGCGCCGATGACGCCAGGGATGACGGCGCCAGGATTGAAGCCTTCAAACCACAGCCCGTAAATACCGACGAGTACCAGCAATACGGCGATGGACGGGTCTGAAATCACGCTGAGCAACTTCTGCCGCCATGTGGGCTCGATTACCGTCACCGCTGCGTTGGCCGTGGCTATCGTGATCTCAGATCCGTCGTCAAGTGTGACCACGCGGCCATCGATCTTGTCGAGTACTTCGGGAATATTGCTCGCGAGCGCATCGGCGACGTTCAGATCGAGGGCCTCAGAGGCGGTAAGCGTCGCGCCATCGCGCACGGCAAGCTCCGCCCAGTCGGCGTTGCGCCCATGGCGATCGGCGAGCGTGCGTATGTAGGAGACGGCGTCGTTCAGAATCTTGCGGCCCATCGCGCTCGGATTGCGTGCCTCGGATTCTGCGGCATCATCGGTTGACGTTTCGTCGGCGGATGGTTCCTCGCCTGCTGTGGCTTCGCCGGCATTCGTCGGTGCGTCTTTGTCGGCTTGTTTCTCCGCCCACTCCGCGATGCGTTCGGCCGCGCTGCCGGCCGGGCTCGAGCTGCCGGGTCGGGACGAGGGCGCGTCGTCGGTAACACCGTCGCCGCTAATCGACACCGGCGTTGCCGCACCGAGCGTGCTGGTCGGATGCATGACGGCGACATGACTGGCCAGCAGCAAATAGGTTCCGGCGCTCGCCGCGCGCGCACCGGCAGGCCCGACCCAGGTAACCACCGGCACCGGCGACGTCAGAATGCGTTGGACCATGTCGCGCATTGCGCTGTCGAGTCCGCCCGGCGTATCCATGCGCAGGATGATCACGTCGGCGTTTTGTTCGATAGCCTGTTCCATGCCTGTTTTCAGGATATCTGCGCTGGCGGCGCCGATGCCGCCATTAATATCGATGACGTAGGCGCCCGCCGCACTAGCCGATGGGCCCAGAAACGGCATGGAGAGAAGCGACACCGATACGGCGACCAACAGATTCAACAGCCTGGGTCGAAAGCGTCGTCGGAAATTCAACACGTCACAATACTCCTGTCATTTTGACCTTAGTCAACTTACTACGCCGCCATTCGAGTCGCCACATTCGCGACAGCACTGACTCTCGTGCGATACTCCGCGCGGGTTACGGAGCGTCATTTTGCAGTCTATCCATTTCATCACAACCGGCGGTACGATCGACAAAGTCTATTTCGACGCGTCGAGCGAGTTCGAGGTTGGCGAGTCGGTTGTCGATCATATCCTCCGCGAGGGTCTGGTCGATTTTGACGTCGACTGTACCTCGTTGATGCGTAAAGACAGCCTTGACATCACCGCTGCCGACCGCGAACTTATCCGTGACCACATTCACGCCCATGATGGTCGACATTTTATTGTCACGCATGGCACCGATACGATGGTCGAGACCGCGAGCGCGCTGACCGGTATTCGCGGCAAGGTTGTCGTATTGACCGGCTCACTGACGCCAGCGCGGTTTAAGACCACGGACGCCGTATTTAATATCGGGCTTGCTGTCGGTGCGGTGCAGTCATTGCCTGATGGTGTATATATTGCGATGAGTGGGCAGATTTTCAAGCCCGGCGGCGTGCACAAGAACAAGGCTCGCAACCGCTTCGAAGCAACTTAGACAGCGCGCCGAATGCGCGCTGAATCTCGACAGGAGAGAAATTGATGATGTATTTCAAGCAGATGATGAGGGCAGCCGCAGCCAGTGGGCTGATGCTTTCGGGTGGCGCGCTAGCCCACGATGACGAGCCGGCGCCACCACCAAACCCGATGGCCGATGTTGAAATTGCCTCGCAGGAAGTGGCTGAGGGCATTTACATGTTGGCAGGGCGGGGCGGCAACATTGGTTTGTCCATCGGTGACGATGCGACGTTTATCGTCGACGACCAGTACGCGCCACTGACGGACAAGATTATTGCAGCCATCAGCGCCTTAACGGACCGTCCGGTTGACTATGTGCTCAACACGCACTGGCATTTCGACCACACCGGTGGCAACGAGAATTTCGGCAAAAAGGGCGCGTTGATAATTGCTCATGACAACGTGCGTACGCGCATGGCGGCCGGTCAGTTCATTGCGGCTTTCGATCGTCAGGTAGATCCGGCACCCGCCGTTGCGCTGCCTGTCGTTACCTTTAACGATCGTTTGACGCTGCATGCTAACGGCCAGACCATCACGGGTATGCACGTTGAAGCGGCGCATACGGATGGCGATACGCTGGTCTACTTCAGCGAGGCCAATGTTTTGCACATGGGTGACACGTTCTTCAACGGTTTGTATCCGTTCATCGACCTCGAGAGCGGCGGCAACGTCGATGGCGTGATCGATGCGGCGTTGAAGGGGATGTCTATTGGTGATGCCGATACAAAAGTTATTCCCGGCCATGGCCCCTTAGCGAGCAAATCCGATCTGCAGGACTATCACGATATGTTGGTCGCTGTGCGTGATGGCGTGGCGGCGATGATCGGCGATGGGAAGACGCTCGAAGAAGTGCAGGCGGCCAAGCCATCGGCAGCGTATGACGCGACCGCCAACCGAATCGGTTTCCTGACCCCGGAGCAGTTTGTCGCCAGCGTTTACAATTCGCTATCGCGCTAATGGCGGATCATTAGCCGGTAAGCGCAGCGCGCTCATAAAAAAGCCCCGCAGGCGCTATAGCCGGCGGGGCTTTTTTGTACGCGATCATTAGCCCAGATCGAAGTCGATGCCTTGAGCGAGCGGCAAGTCCTTGCCCCAGTTGATCGTGTTGGTCTGGCGGCGCATGTAAGCCTGCCACGAATCGGAACCCGCTTCGCGCCCGCCGCCGGTATCTTTCTCGCCACCGAACGCGCCGCCGATTTCTGCGCCGGAGGTACCGATATTGACGTTAGCGATGCCGCAGTCGGAGCCGGTTGCCGCAAGGAATTGTTCGGCGTGCTGCAAATTGTCGGTGAAGATGGCCGACGAGAGCCCCTGTCGCACATCATTCTGCATCGCGATGGCAGCATCCAATGTGTCGAACTCAATCACGTAGAGCAGTGGCGCGAACGTCTCGTCCTGCACGATTTGCCATTCGTTGCTGGCCGTTGCGATTGCGGGCTTGACGAAGTGACCCGGCCCATTGATCCGCGCGCCGCCGGAGATCAGCTCACCGCCTGCATCACGAACCGCGGCGACCGCTTCCTCGAAACGCTGCACGGATGACTCATCGATCAACGGCCCCATCAGCGTCTTGGGGTCGAGCGGGTTGCCGATACGAACCTGCGAGTAGCCGGCCTCAAGCATGCCCAGCAATTCGTCCTTGCGCGAGCTGTGCACAAACACGCGCCGCGTCGTTGTACAGCGTTGGCCGGCGGTGCCGACGGCACCGAATACGATCGCGGGTACCGCCAGATCCATGTTGGCGAACTCATCGACGATGAGCGCATTGTTGCCGCCCAGTTCCAGCAGCGAGCGCCCCATTCGTGCGGCCACTTTTTCGCCGACGCGGTTGCCGACTTCGCAGGAGCCGGTGAATGACATCAGGTCAACACGACGGTCATCGACAAAGCGATTGGCAAGCTCGGTGCCCGCATCATTAAACATGTGGAATATCGGTGGCAAGCTCATGTCGGCCAGCGCGTCGTTGCAGATTTTTTGCACCGCCACACCACACAATACGGTTTTCGGTGATGGCTTCCAGATACACACATTGCCGGCGATAGCGGCGATGAACGCATTCCACGACCACACTGCGACCGGGAAATTAAACGCCGAGATAATGCCGACCACGCCGAGCGGGTGCCATTGCTCGTACATCCGGTGCGAGGGACGTTCGGAGTGCATCGTTTTGCCGTACATCATGCGCGACTGGCCGACGGCGAAGTCGGCGATGTCGATCATTTCCTGAACTTCGCCATCGCCTTCGGCCTTGATCTTGCCCATTTCGAGACTGACCAGGCTGCCAAGCGCATCTTTGTGATCGCGCAATGCCTGACCTGCAACACGCACGGCCTCACCGCGCAGCGGCGCGGGAACGCAGCGCCATTTTTCGAAAGCCGCTCGGGCCGCCGTGACGACACGTTCATAGTCGGCCTCGGTGCTAGCGCGCACGGCGCCCAATAGCTTGCCGTCGGTCGGGTTGAAGGACTCGATCAACGGCGCGCTGGCGTCGCCGAACGCGTCTCCGCCGATCCAGCTGCCATTGGTTTCGCCGCTAATGCCCAGCGCTTTAAATATCTTGTCTTGCATCATATTAGTCCTGTTTACTGGCCGGTAGAGCCGGTTGCAACGGCGCGTGCTGATACGCTGGCATCGCTGCCGCCGGCATACAATTTACCGAAACGGTTGTCGAGAATTTCGCCGAGCGAAAATGTTTCCTGAGTAATAAAGCCGGTGTAGCTGTCCTTTGCGTTAAGTACCTTGTCGACGACGGCGCACATACCGCTTGCCGTGGTGATCTGGATGGCAGACCACAGTCGCCCCGTGACCATCTGCGGGTAGACCTTGTTAACGTAGGACTCCTGGCGCAACTGATTACCCTGCAGACCTTTCACGGACGCGTAGACGATCACGACGTCCTGCAGCGTGGTCGGCACGGCATTCTCAAGGATGCGCTTCAGCGTCGCGCGATCGTCCTTTAGACGCAGGTCATTCATCAGCAGTCGCATCTGCTTGCAATGACCGGGATAGCGCATCGTCTTGTAGTCCATTTGCTGAACACGGTTCTTGTACGTTTCCGCTAATGAACCAAGTCCGCCGGAGGTGTTGAAGGCTTCGTAATTCATGCCGTCGATCTGGATAGTCTCGAGACCTTCAAGCGGCAAGACATCGGTGAGTTTGCCGTCAACGATGCTCTCGCACATGTTCGCGTATTCGTTGATGACCCCTTCGGTCGACCAGGTCAGCGAGTACTTCAGTGCATTGTTCGGGTTTTGTGGCAGCGCGCCTACGCGCAGCTGTACGGTGTGCACCTCGTCGAAGTGGCGCATCAGTTCGTTGGCAGCGATGCTGATGAAGCCCGGCGCAAGGCCGCATTGCGGCACGAATGCGGTGCTCGCTCCCTGTGAGAGTTTCTTCACCTTATCGGTGACCGCGACATCTTCGGTAAGGTCGAAGTAGTGAAGTCCCTGTTCGCGTGCGACTTCGGCGACGACAGGATTGCAATAGAACGGCAGGCTGGAAATTAACGCGATGGGTTGTTCGCGTTTGACGTGCGCGGTCAACGCGTCACGGTCGCTCGCATCTAGAACGAAGCCTTTGACGTTTTCGCTCTTGTGGTCGGCGGCAGTCTTGGTTGCCTGCGCTTCGTCGGCATCGGCGAGTTGTACGGCGTAGTCGCCGGCGTCGGCGAGCAGGCCCGAGATCAATGCGCCGATTTTGCCGGCACCTAAGATGAGCACTTTGTGCATAGGTCGTTGTCCTGTTTGTGATGTGGTCGTCGTGAGCGTCACCGTTTGTGACGGTCCGCGGGCGCCGGGTCCCCTCGGCGGCCTGCACCGGAATGGCGCGCAGTGTGCCAATTTGTCCACACGAACGCCAGCGGATAGGGGGCTCAAGGGCGCGTACACAGTGGCTATGGGTACATAAGGTTTCGCCCGTAACATAATAAAATTGCTGAATCTTTTGCAACGCACAAAAGCGCTGTGGCATAGTCGCGCCATGAGCAAATCAACCGCCAGTAACAGCTGGCATCCCGCGAGCTGGGAACACCGCGTTGCCAGCCAGATGCCCACCTATCCGGACGCGGGCGCACTCGACGATGCCGTGCGCCGTCTCAGCGATCTGCCGCCTTTGGTGACATCGTGGGAAGTCGACATGCTGAAAAATCGTATTGCCGCGGCACAGCGTGGCGAGGCGTTCGTGTTGCAGGGCGGCGATTGTGCCGAGACCTTCGACGACTGCACGTCCGACAACATCGTGCAGAAACTCAAGGTTCTGCTACAGATGAGTCTGGTAATGCTGTACGGCATGAAAAAGCCGGTTGTGCGGATAGGGCGATTCGCCGGCCAATATGCCAAGCCGCGCTCGGCCGACACCGAAACACGCGACGGCGTCACACTGCCGAGTTTCCGCGGCGACCTGGTTAACCGCCAGCCGTTCACGGACGCGGACCGTATTCCGGACCCGGAATTAATTCTGCGTGGTTACGAGCGCTCCGCGCTGACATTGAATTTTATTCGCGCGTTGGTCGACGGTGGTTTTGCCGATCTGCATCACCCTGAATACTGGGACCTTGATTGGGTAACCCATTCTCCGCTTGAGGCCGACTACCGGCGCGTTACCGACGCAATCTCAAGCTCGCTCGACTTTTTTGAGTCGATCTCCGGCGCGCCGATTCACCAGACGCGACGTGCGGAATTTTTTACCGCCCACGAAGGCTTGCATCTCAAATACGAGCAGGCGCAAACGCGTTTGCGGCGTGACCGCTGGTATGACCTGACCACACATTTTCCCTGGATCGGGATGCGTACCGCGATGCTGGACGGCGCGCATGTGGAGTTTTTCCGCGGCGTCGCTAACCCGATTGGTATCAAGATCGGGCAGGGCATGGATTCGGAATGGTTGCAGGAATTGCTTAACGTGCTGAATCCCGACAACGAGCCGGGTCGCATTACGCTGATCCATCGCCTGGGTGCGGGCAATGTCGAAGAACATCTGCCGCGCCTGATCAAGGCGGTGCGCGCGACGGGCAGCCCGGTGCTGTGGGTCAGCGACCCGATGCACGGCAATACGGAATCCACGGAAGGCGGCTACAAGACACGACGCTTTGACAATATCGTTGCAGAGCTCGAGGCCTGCTTCCGCGTGCATCAGGAAATGGGCTCCTATCTCGGCGGTGTGCATCTGGAACTGACTGGCGCGAACGTCACCGAGTGCACGGGTGGTGCGCGCGGGCTTACCGACGCCGACCTGCAGCGCGCTTATCATTCGCAGGTCGACCCCCGATTGAACTATGAGCAGGCACTCGAGATCGCGATGCGCCTTGGCGGTCTAAAGGACAGCGCGGCCGCCCGTTAGCCGCGACGAAGTTCGAGGCGCGCCTGTTCTGTGGAAATAGTGCGCCACTCGCCGGGCGCAAGCCCGTCCAGCCGCCACGGGCCGATCTGGTAACGGATCAAGCGCAATGTGGGCAAGCCGACGTTGGCCGTCATGCGCCGCACCTGACGATTCCTGCCTTCGGCAATCACCAACTCCAGCCAGCTGTCCGGCACGCTTTTGCGGACCCGAATCGGCGGATTGCGTGCCCAAAGCCCTTCCGGCGCCTCGATCGCCCGCGCCTCCAATGCTTGTGCTTTGCCGTCCTTGAGACGCACCCCGCCGCATAATGCGCTGATGGCTGCGTCATCAATCGTGCCCTCGACCTGCGCCCAATAGCGTTTCGCGATGTGCGCCCGGGGTTGCGCGATGTCTGCCTGCAAGCGGCCGTCGTCGGTCAACAGCAACAGACCCTCGCTGTCATAGTCCAGGCGTCCCGCCGGATACACGCCGGGCATGTCGACATAGTCGGCCAGCGTCGCTTTGTCGCTGTGAGTGGTGAATTGCGACAGCACGCGGAACGGCTTGTTGAGCAGGATCAGAGTCATAACAACTGCCGGCGGGTGCCGGTGCCACAGGTGAATGCGTTACAATGCCGGATTACATTCGCACCCGCCAGCGGGCGCGAAGATGTTAACGAAAGTAATTCAGGGACAAGCATGCAATACGAGAAGATCAAGATTCCGGACGAAGGCCAGCCGATCAAACTCACCGCCGATTACCGACTGGAAGTGCCGGACAATCCGATCATTCCCTACATCGAAGGCGACGGCATCGGCATCGATGTCACGCCGGTGATGATCGACGTGGTCGAGGCGGCCGTCAAAAAAGCCTACGGCGGTAAGCGGAAAATTGCCTGGATGGAAATCTTTGCTGGTGCGAAAGCCAGCGAGGTGTACGAAAGTGCGACTTTCCTGCCCGAGGAAACGCTGGATGCTCTTAAGCGTTTCGTCGTATCGATCAAGGGGCCGTTGGCGACGCCGATTGGCGGCGGTATCCGGTCGCTGAACGTATCGATCCGCCAGACCATGGACCTTTACGCCTGCGTGCGCCCGATCCGCTATTTCCCCGGCGTTAGTACGCCGATGAAAGACTCCGAGCTGGTCAACATGGTGGTTTTTCGTGAAAACACCGAAGACATCTACGCGGGTATTGAATATCCCACCGGCTCGCAGGAAGCGCAGAAGCTCATCAAGTTCCTGCAGGAAGAACTGGGTGTGACCAAGATCCGCTTCCCGTCGAGTTCCGGCATTGGCATCAAGCCGGTGTCGCGCGAAGGCTCCGAGCGACTGGTGCGCAAGGCGATCAACTACTGCGTTGATAACGACCTGAGCTCGGTCACGCTGGTGCACAAGGGCAATATCATGAAGTTCACAGAGGGCGCCTTCTGCCAGTGGGGCTATCAGCTTGCACGCGAGGACTTCGGCGCGGAGCCGAAAGACGGCGGACCGTGGCTCACGTTCAAGAACCCGCGTACGGGGCGCGAAATTATCATCAAGGACGTCATCGCGGATAACTTCCTGCAGCAGATCCTTTTGCGCCCGGAAGAGTACGACGTCATTGCTACGCTGAATCTGAACGGCGACTACATTTCAGATGCGCTTGCCGCACAGGTCGGTGGTATCGGCATTGCGCCGGGCGCCAACTTTGGCGAAGGCGTTGGCGTATTTGAGGCAACGCACGGCACCGCACCGGGCTTCGCCGGCAAGGATCGTGTCAACCCGGGGTCGCTGATCCTGTCGGCCGAGATGATGCTGCGCTACATGGGCTGGACCGAGGCGGCGGACCTGATCGTCAAAGGCATTGGCAACACGATCGCCAACAAAGAGCTGACCTTCGACCTGGCACGCCTGCGAGAAGCGATTCGCGCACCAAAGCGCCAGGCACCGGTTGCCGGCAAGCAAGACGTCAAGGAAGAGCTCGAGCAGCTTATTCCCGGCGCGAAGTTGCTGGGCACGCACGGTTTCGGCCAGGCCATCATCAAGCATATGGACGACTGAGCCGGACACCGCGAATGACTCAAACTTATGACGTCGGTTGTACCGCGTGTCCCAGACTGGCCGGGTTTCTGGAAGAGGTCAGGGCGCGTTACCCGGATTATCACGGTCGGCCGGTACCGCCGTTCGGTGACGATGCGCCGCGCCTGCTGATCGTCGGGCTTGCACCCGGCATGCACGGCGCGAATGCGACCGGACGGGCATTCACCGGCGACTATGCCGGCGTGTTGTTGTACGAAACCCTGCACAAGTTCGGGATCGCCAGCTGCCCGCAATCGGAGGCGGCCGACGATGGGCTGACGCTGGCCGGTGTGCGTATCACCAATGCGGTGAAGTGCCTGCCGCCGCAAAACAAGCCGGTCGCGGCCGAGGTCAATCAATGCAACGATTTCCTCGCCCCTGAGTTGGCCGAGGTGCCTGACGATGGCGTCATCGTCGCGCTCGGCGGCATCGCCCACAAGGCCGTCATCCGTGCGCTCGGTTTGCGTCAGGCCGACTACAAGTTCGGTCATGCGGCGCAACATACGTTGCGGGACGGACGGCGACTGATCGACTCCTACCACTGCAGCCGCTACAACACACAGACGCGACGATTGACCACGGAAATGTTCGAATCGGTCATTGCGACGGCGGCGCGCGCGGCCAATGTAGGCAACGTCAATGGTGACTGACGAGCCATCGTTTGGCGACGGCGACGAGGATGTCGACGGCGACTTCGACGCCAAGCGGTTTATACAGAACCTGTCGCATCGCCCGGGCGTCTATCGCATGTACGATACGCGCGGCAACGTCATTTATGTCGGTAAGGCGGGCGATCTCAAGAAACGCGTTTCCAGTTATTTCAGCGGCCGTGCCAAGGACGCCAAGACGATGGCGTTGGTCGCGCGTGTCAATGAGATGCAGGTTACGCTGACTAAAACCGAAGCAGAAGCTTTGTTGCTGGAGCACACGCTGATCAAGCGGTTTCGGCCACGCTTCAACATCCTGCTACGTGACGACAAGTCCTACCCGTGGATTCGCGTGAGCACCGAACACGCGTATCCGCGGCTGAGTTTTTACCGCGGTCGAAAGCGCGCCAAAGGCGAGTTCTACGGGCCATACCCGAGTGCAGGCGCCGTAAAGAACACCCTGAACGAGCTGCAGAAACTGTTTCGCGTGCGCCAATGCCGGGACAGTTTTTTTAACAACCGCTCGCGCCCGTGTCTGCAGTACCAGATCAAACGCTGCTCCGGCCCGTGCGTCGGGTTGATCAGCGAGCAGGAATACGCGCGCGATGTTCGCGATAGCACCGCGTTTCTGAAAGGCCGTAATCGTGATGTGATCGACGGCCTGGTCACACGCATGGAAACGGCGGCCGCCGAGCTTGATTTCGAGCAGGCCGCGAAATTTCGCGATCAGGTCGCGCGCCTCAAGCGTATTGAGTCGGAGCAGCGGGTGTCGACGCGCGGTGACGCCAATGCAGATGTCATGGGTTTGTCGCGCAGCCGCACAGCGACCTGTGTCGCGGTAATGTTCGTGCGCGACGGCCGGTTGCTTGGCAGCCGCACCTTCATGCCGGCCAATGCGGCCGGCAATGACGACGAAACGGTGCTCAGTGCATTCCTGGGACAGTTCTATCTCGATCGCGAACCACCGAAGGAAATTGTCCTGCCGATGCCAATCGGCGAGTCTGAATTGTTGGAGCAAGCGCTGGCGAAGCGCGCAGGCCATAAGGTCGCGATCAAGCACGCGGTGCGCGGCGATCGTTCGCGCTGGCTTGAGCTGGCCAGAGACAATGCACAACAGGGCGCGAGTATCGAGTCCGCCACGCGCGCCAGCGTCGCGCGACAACTATCGGAGATGGCGGAGGTGTTTAACCTGACGGCACCGCCGGCGCGGATAGAGTGTTTTGATATCAGTCACACCGGCGGCGAGGCAACGGTTGCGTCGTGTGTCGTGTTCGGGTCGGATGGTCCGATCAAAAGCGACTATCGACGCTTCAATATCGAGTCCACGGATACGGGCGATGATTATGCGGCCATGCACGAGGCATTGTCGCGGCGCTACGCGCGGGTGAAGAAGGGCGAAGTACCGATGCCGGATGTCGTTCTGATCGATGGTGGCAAGGGTCAGCTGGCGCAGGCACGCGACGTTTTCGAGACGCTGGGGCTCGACGACGTGCGGCTGATCGGCGTTGCCAAGGGGCGTTCACGCCGGCCCGGTGCGGAGCAGTTGTTTCAGGTCGGGGAACCGCGTCCGCTGCAGCTGCCACCCGATTCGCCGGTGTTGTTGCTGATCCAGCGGGTGCGCGACGAGGCCCACAGGTTCGCCATTGCCGGTCATCGCGGGCGTCGCGCCAAGGCGAGAAAAACCTCTGGCCTCGAAGGCATTGCGGGTCTGGGCCCTGTGCGGCGCAGGCAGTTGCTGACCCAATTTGGTGGCTTGCAGGGGGTGCGTCGTGCGAGTATCGACGACCTCACGAAGCTGAAAGGCATTAGCCGCGAGCTCGCCGAGCGCATTTACCTTGAGTTTCACCAATCGATTTTGCCGCCTTCGGATGACGCGGCTACTGACCACAATGAGCCGTCATGAAGTTTAATCTTGCCAACATGATCACCGGCATTCGCATCGTTGCGATACCGCTGTGTGTGCTGTTTTTCTATCTGCCCTTCGAGTGGGGCCGCAAGGCTGCGGCATTGATTTTTGCGGCGGCGGCGATTTCTGATTTTGTGGATGGCTGGATCGCGCGCAAGTTTGACCAGATGACCCCGTTCGGCGCGTTCCTGGACCCGGTTGCCGACAAGCTGATTGTTGCCATTGCACTGGTGCTGCTGGTTGAGGCGGACGGTGGCATGCTCATGGCTATCATTGCCGCAATTATCATCGGGCGCGAGATTACCGTGTCCGCGTTGCGCGAGTGGATGGCCGGGCAGCAGGCGAGTGCGACGGTCGCGGTGTCGCTTGTGGGCAAGATCAAGACCGCGTTTCAGCTGATCGGCCTGTCATTCATGTTGTGGGGCGATACCCTGTGGGGGCTGCCGATTGAGGAACTCGGGTTCATCGCGTTGCTGATCGCGGCCGCGATGACGCTGTGGTCGATGTGGATATACCTGGCTGCCGCGTGGCCGGTGCTGCGCCGGGGAATGTAGCGCAATTCAACGGGTGGTGGCTTGACAGCCCCCGCCGCTACAGTACAATGCCGCGCTCGGTTGAATGTTTATTACGACAACCGAGGCAGGCGCTCAAACGCATGCGGGTGTAGCTCAGCTGGTAGAGCGGTACCTTGCCAAGGTACAGGTCGACGGTTCGAACCCGTTCACCCGCTCCAAATCGAAGAACCCGGTTATTCCTTGCGGATAGCCGGGTTTTTTTGTGCCGGGCCAGGGCTCGAGGGGCAGCGCGTCTGGTGGTATGAAGATATCTGCACGGGGACAGTGAAAGCGTGAAAGCCATGTGCTATCTTTCCCGCCCTGATGCTCGCACTGGCTAGGTGGCAGAGTGGTTATGCAGCGGCCTGCAAAGCCGCGGACCTCGGTTCGATTCCGGGCCTAGCCTCCATCCTTAGTATCCCCGCGCCCGGGTGGCGGAATCGGTAGACGCTGCGGACTTAAAATCCGTTTTCCGAAAGGAAGTGAGGGTTCAAGTCCCTCCCCGGGCACCAATCAAACCGACCGACTATTTGCGCCGCTTGGTACGCCTGCGTACCTTCGCCTTGGCTGGCTTTTCCGCCTCGGGCGATTCACCAGAGATCGTTCTCAGCATCCGTGTATCGGTCAGCTGCTCGTCGTCTGTCAGAGCGCGACCGGCTTTGTCGTTGAGGTATTTGAGTCGGTAGTCGCCGATCACGATGATGTCCTTGTTCATCAGTGCTTGTTGCCGGACCTGGCGGGAGTTCACCGTCATGCCGTTGGTGCTGTTGATGTCGACCAGCGACGCGCCGTGTTCATGGCAAATGATGATCGCGTGATGGCGGCTGACCCATTTTGAATCGAGCATGATGTCGTTGTGTGACGCGCGCCCGATAAGGACCTTGCGTCGTTCGATCACATAGCGCTGCAGCAGCTCGCCGTTGCAGTTCACCAGAATCTCGCCAAAGGGTGCGTTGTCCTCGGACACTGAGCCGCCATCGTCAAATGGCACCGGGCGACTTTCGTCAAATGTAATCTTGCGGATCTGGGTCGAGTCGGCCGGATCGTCGGGTACCGATGCGACTTTCTTTGCGCGGCGCTCCAGCATGGCGGCCGTGTGCCCTTCGAGCGCGAGCAATACGTCACCCGACTCGAGCGGCCGGCCATCGCGGACCAGATCACGCGCACGCAAAATAACATCGACAATGGTGCCCGGCAGCCCGTCGCCGAGCCGGATCATGTTGTCGAAGGCATTGCTGTGCGCATCCTGTGCGTAGGAATTCAGGAGGTGTTCGATGAAGGCCTTGCGCGCCGACTCGTCGAACGGGCCAAGCTGGGCGTGAAAGGTCACGCGTTTCGCGACCGGGCCCATTTTCTCGGCCTTGATCATTTTCTCGAGCAGCGGCGAGCCGCTGAGAATGATCCGACAGGCGCTGCGCGGCCCGTGACGGATGCCGGCAAGCTCGATAATGATTTCCATCACCTTGGGCGATGCTTTATCGACATGCTTGAAAATGATGAGCGGGGGTGTGCCGCGCTCGGCCTGATGCAGGGCAACGACGCGGGTCATCGACAGCAGTTCCGTATGGCTGGCATCCGGCAACTGGTAGCCAAACGCGTCGAGGATATCGACAAGCACACCTGCGACCGTGGTCTGGTGGGCGTCTATCGTTGCCGCGTCGGGGTGGTTGGCGTCGCCGCTGGACTCTTCTTTCAGCCGACGCAGTAGTTCACGCGTCAGTGCCGTGACGCCTGCGCCACGTGGTGCGGTGATAACGGCGAGACCGTGGGGTGCGCGATAACTCTGCTCAAGCCCGATGAGCGCGGCTTGTTGTTGCCGGCTCCCTTCGAAGAAGGGTATAGCTTCCTGACACTGATCGTGTGATTCAGTATTGCCCAAAACGGCGCCCCATAATGATCGCGCAGCCCCAATAAACTACGCCGATAGCGAAGCCAAATCAGAGGTTCGGTTGTCGCCGTCGAACCCTCAGTCTAACCATGTCGCTTCAGTAATGTAAAATTCGAATACCATGACCTGCCGGGATTTGCCGGAATGTCCCATTACGGTGCAGGCTTGGCGCTATTTTGCGACAAAATTTCGTCATAAAAATCCGAGAAATGCTGGTTAAAGCATTGAATTTATAAAAAGTCCCGCGTCTAATCTTACTTATTGTCCTACTTCCCTCCGAGAACCCTGAATTGTCAGCATTGACCTTTTCCGCGCGCAACGTGGCGGTATTCCGCGGCGAACGCTGCCTGATCAGTGACCTGACCCTTGAGGTGGTCGCCGGCGATATCGTGCATCTGGTCGGTCCGAACGGGTGCGGCAAGACATCGCTGATGCGGGTGCTGGCCGGCCTCGGTACGCCTGAGCGGGGCGAGGTGTTGTGGCAGGGCGAGCCGCTCGCATCGGTGCGCAGCGCCTGCTATCAGAATATCGCGTGGCTTGGGCACCAGGCCGGGCTGAAAGGCGACCTGACTTTGCTTGAAAACCTGAATTTCGATAATGCACTGCGACGTCGTGCGTCGGTGTCACGCCTTGAGCGCGTGCTGGAGAGTCTCGGACTGGCGAGTCGGCGTGATGTCTTCGCGCGCGGCTTGTCGGCGGGACAGCGTCGGCGTCTCGCGCTCGCGCGGGTGCTGTTGTCAGATGCGGTTCTGTGGCTGCTTGACGAGCCATTCACGAACCTGGATACCGAAGGTCAGGCATTTGTGCGCCAGATGATGTCGGAGCACGCGGCCGCCGGTGGCGCCATGATATTTGCGGCTCACCATGACGTCGAGATTCCGGGCGCGAGCGTGCGACGGCTGGAGTGGCAGGTATGAGCGCGCGCGATCAGGTGGCGCCGGCTGTGATCACGCGTCCGGTAACGATACGTGCCCCGGAGTTGCGTCCGTTTAAGAGCTTCGTCGCGTTGCTTCGGCGCGAACTCAGACTGGCCATTCGCCGGCCTGCTGACATGCTCAACCCGCTATTCTTTTTCGCCGTAGTGGCGACGTTGTTTCCGCTGGCGATCAGCCCATTGCCCGAGGTATTGCAGATCATCGGTCCCGGCATCGTCTGGGTCGCGGCTTTGCTGGCCGCGCTGCTGCCGCTGAGCGGGCTCTTTGGACAGGATTTCGACGACGCAACCCTCGAGCAATATGCCGTTTCCGGTCAGTCTCTGGTTGCGCTATGCATCGCGAAAACTGTGGCGTTGTGGTTGGTCGCAGCGTTGCCTCTTGTGCTAGTTTCCTCAGTAGTTGCACAGACATATTATTTGCCCGCAGCTGCGTTGCCGGTGATGGTCGCGACGTTGGCGTTCGGTAGCTATACACTGTGCGCGTTGGGTGGCGTAGCGGCCGCGCTGACGGTCGGTGTTCAGCGCGCTAACGCATTGATAGCATTGCTGGTTTTACCTTTGATGGTGCCCGTGCTCATTTTTGGTACGCGCGCCGTGTCGCTGGCCGCCGCCGGCGACCCGGTGGCGGGTCCGGTTTACATGCTGGCAGCAGTGAGTGTGCTGGCTGCGCTGCTGACGCCATTTGCGACGGCGGCGGCGATCAGAATCAGCCTCGATTAGTCATAACAAACGACGGATTTCGCAATTTTATGTGGACGTTCTTTCATAAATTCGCATCGCCACCGCATTTCTACCGCCTTGCGGGGCTGTGGGTGCCGTGGTTGCTGGGTCTCGCCCTGCTGACCGGCGCCTATGGCCTGTATGGCGGGCTGGTCAAGGCGCCGCCCGATTATCAGCAGGGCGATGCGTTTCGCATCATCTACGTGCATGTTCCATCCGCGTACTTGTCGCTGATGGCCTATATGGTCATGGCGATCGCCTCGGCGATTGGTCTGATATGGCGGATGAAGCTGGCGCACGCTGTTGCCGCCTCAGCCGCGCCGATCGGTGCGTCGTTTACCTTTCTCGCTCTGGCCACCGGTTCCATCTGGGGTAAACCGATGTGGGGAACCTGGTGGGAGTGGAGCGATCCAAGGATGATGACGGAGCTGATTCTGCTGTTTCTGTATCTCGGCTATATGACGTTGCGCGCCTCGATGGAAGACCGGCGACGCGCAGACAAGGCCGGCGCAGTACTGGCGATCGTCGGCGTGGTCAACGTGTTCCTCGTGCACTACTCGGTGGAATGGTGGAGTTCGCTACATCAGGGTCAGACAATCATGAACGAAAAGGCTGTAATGCCGGCAAGTATGCTGGCGCCGCTGCTGATTATGATTTTGTCTTTCTCGCTGTTGTTCGGTGGCTTGCTGTTCTCACGGTTGCGCAGCGAGGTCTTGTTGCGTGAGTCCAGCGCACGCTGGGTCAAACGACTGGTCGCGCCGGACACATCGGAGGCGGCAAGTCATGGCTGAGTTTTTCGCAATGGGCGGCTACGGTTTTTATGTGTGGAGTTCATTCGGGCTCACGGCGATCGTGCTGTTCGGGAACCTGTGGTTCGCGCACCGCCGCCATCTCGCCGTGCAGGCACAAATTCGACGCCAGCTGGCCGCCGACACAGACGCGCCGAAGGCAAGTTTTAAAGAGGTGATGACATGACACCAAAGCAACAACGAATGATGTCGGTCGGCATGCTGCTGGCCGGACTGGCCCTGGTATCAGCGTTGACGGTCAACGCATTGAAAGAGAACACGGGTTTCTATCTCGAACTGGATGAAGTCGCTGCCGGCGAGTATCCCGAGGCGCGCAGTTTTCGCGTCGGCGGTCTGGTTAAGGAGGGCAGCCTGAACCGCGAACCGGGCAGTCTCGAGCTGCAGTTTACGCTGACCGATACGGCCAATACCTTGCTGGTGTCCTACACCGGCGTATTGCCCGACCTGTTCCGTGACGGACAAGGTATTATTGCGCACGGCAGCATGAACGACAGCGGCATCTTTGTCGCCGACGAAGTGCTGGCCAAACACGACGAGAGCTATATGCCGCCGGAAGTGGCCGCATCACTGAAGAAGCAGGGCTACATCCCGCCGGAGTAACGAATGATTGCTGAGCTTGGACAAATTGCACTGGTCATCGCGCTGGTGCTCGCGACGTTGCAGGGTGTGATACCGCTGATCGGCGCGCACCGCAACGACGCCGCTCTGATGGCGTTCGCCAAACCCGCCGCCATCGCGCAGTTCGGTTTCGTGCTGATCGCGTTCCTGATACTGGTCAATGCCTTCGTCTACAACGACTTCTCGTTGCAATACGTCGCCAACAACTCGAACAGTGCGTTGCCGCTGGCGTTTCGCGTGGCTGCCGTTTGGGGTGCCCACGAAGGCTCGATGCTGCTATGGATCCTGATACTTGCGATCTGGACAATAGCGGTCGCACTGCGTTCGCATTCTTTGCCGGCGGATATCGCCGCCCGCGTTCTGGGTGTACTCGGTCTGCTCAGTGTCGGCACGCTGCTGTTCACGCTGTTCACATCCAACCCGTTCCTGCGCTTGCAGCCGGCAGCGGCCGATGGCGCGGACCTGAACCCGCTGTTGCAGGACCCGGCGCTGATTATTCATCCGCCGATGCTGTACGTCGGCTATGTCGGTTTGTCGGTCGCGTTCGCGTTCGCAATTGCCGCCATGCTGTCGGGTCGGCTTGATCGCCAATGGGCGCGCTGGACGCGTCCGTGGGTGACGTCTGCATGGATATTCCTGACGCTCGGTATTTCGCTCGGCAGCTGGTGGGCTTACTACGAGCTTGGCTGGGGCGGCTGGTGGTTCTGGGACCCGGTCGAGAATGCCTCGTTCATGCCATGGCTTGCCGCGACCGCACTCATTCATTCGCTTGCGGTGACCGAGACGCGTGGCTTATTCAAGAGCTGGACATTATTGCTCGCGATCATGGCGTTCTCGCTGAGCTTGCTGGGCACGTTCCTGGTGCGCTCCGGGATTCTCGTGTCCGTGCACGCGTTCGCAACCGATCCGGCGCGCGGCTTCTTTATTCTTGCGTTCCTGTTTCTGGTGATCGGTGTGGCACTGGCGCTGTATGCATGGCGTGCGCCAGGCCTCGATACGCCGGCCGGCTTCAAGCCGACATCACGTGAGACGTTCCTGCTGTTGAACAATGTGCTTCTCGTGATTGCCGCGAGTCTGATTCTGATCGGCACGCTGTATCCGTTGTTTGTCGATGCGCTGGGTCGCGGCAAGGTGTCGGTCGGGCCGCCGGTATTTGAGCTTGCATTTATAATTCCGATGTTACCGCTGGTATTCCTGATGGGCGTCGGTATGCACGCTACGTGGCGCACCGGCAATCTGGGGCAAACGCTCAAGAGTTATCGCCTGCTGATTGCATCGTCGATCGCGCTCGGCGTTGGTATTCCGTGGCTGGTGTATGGCTCGCTCAGTCTTATGACGGTCATCGGCTGCATCGCGGCAATCTGGATTATCGGTGCTTCGGTGATTGAGCCGATCGCGGCTGCTGCCGGCAAGGCTAAAATGACGCGTGCCAAAGCCGGCATGCACCTGGCACATTTCGGTGTCGGTGTGTTTACGCTCGGCGTCACCGTTGTGTCGTCTTTCGGTATCGAAGCTGATCGCTCGATACGCCCCGGCGAAATTGTCGAGGTGGCGGGTTACACGTTCGAGATGAAGGCACTTGAGCCCGGTCAGGGGCCCAACTACGCATTTCTGCGCGGCACGTTCGACGTGCGCAAAGACGGTGAGTTGGTGTCGACACTCGCGCCGGAGAAGCGCCGCTATTTGCGTCAGGAAAGCCCGATGACCGAGGCCGGTATCGATGGGAAATTACATCGCGATATTTTTGTCGCGATGGGAGATCCGTTGGGCGATGACGCATGGTCGGTTCGCCTGCAGTACAAGCCGCTCATCCGGTTCATCTGGCTGGGTACCATCATCATGGCGCTCGGCGGGCTGCTGGCTGTTTCGGATCGTCGCTATCGCGTGGCAGCGACGGCCGCGGAACGCGAGCCGGTGGCGGACGGAAAGGCCTCGGCTGATACCAACAAGCCGGCAGTGACTGCGAAGCAGGCCGGCTGATGAATCGACTTATCGTTCTCATCCCGCTGGCGATATTCCTCGCGCTGGGTGCTTTTTTTGCCGTTGGGCTGAGAGGCGACCCGACCTATATTCCGTCACCGTTGTTGCAGCGGCCGATGCCGGAGTTCTCGCTAACGACCCTCGAGGAGCCACCGCAGCCGGTTACACATGCAGCGCTGGCCGGTCGCCCGACACTGTTGAATGTCTGGGGCAGCTGGTGTGCGAATTGCGGTGTCGAGCATCAATTTCTGATGCAGCTGGCGCGCTCGGGCACCATCGATATCATCGGGCTGAACTGGAACGATGATCGCCAAGCGGCGCGTCGGTGGTTGGAGCGACTCGGTGATCCCTACGTGGTAACGGCGTTCGATGACGAGGGGCGGGTGGCAATCGACCTGGGCGTTTACGGTGCACCGGAGACCTTTCTGATCGACGGTAATGGCGTTATCGTCCATAAACATATCGGACCGTTGTCGCCGGCAATCTGGCAGGCCGACTTCGAGCCGCGACTGGCACAAATCGGAGCGTCCAATGCGGGTGATTAAATTTGCTGTGCAGGGGCTTGTGCTGTGTCTCGCATTCACGGCCACTGCGGTTGCGATCGACACTGAGCGCGCTTTTGAAGACGATGCAACTCAGGCGCGCTACCAACGTCTGATCGCAGAGGTGCGTTGCCTGACGTGCCAGAATCAGTCGATCAAAGACTCTAATGCGCCGCTGGCGAATGATTTGCGCCGCGAGGTCCGCGAGCAGATTGCCGCCGGTCGCAGCGACGCCGAGATTTATGCGTTCCTGCAGGCCCGCTACGGCGATTTCGCGCTATACAATCCGCCATTCTCTGCCAAGACCGCAATGCTTTGGCTTTCACCGGCGTTGCTGATGCTGATTGGCGGCTTCGCCATCTATCGCGTCGTTAGCCGGCGCACCGGTCTGGATACGGCTGTCGACGGAAACTGATCATGAGTATGACTTTCTTTTTTGCGGCCGGCGGCATGCTGTTGGTAGGGTTTCTGATGGCCGCGCTGCCATTGTTGCGCCACGGTCGGTATGTTTCTGCGGCTGTTGTGGCGATCGCATTGATCGGCGGCAGTGTGGTTCTCTATCCGATTGCAAGCAATTACCAGCCGCGCAGCGCCGCCTTCGACGCGGTCTCTCAGGCGCAGACTGAAGAAGAGGCGCGCATCGCGGCAGACGCGCTGAGCGAAGAGCTGATGGCGCAGCCGGATAATTTCGAGGGATGGCGACTGTTGGGTCGTGCCCGGATGGAGCTCAATGAGCTGAAAGCGGCCGAATTTGCATTCCGACAGGCGTTGAGGACGTCGCCGTTCCAGGACCCTGAGCTCATGGTCATGCTGGGCGAGACCTTAACCTACGCGGGCGGGCAGGAAATTCCGCAAGAGGCAATCGATCTGTTCCTGTCGGCACGGCAGATGGCGCCGAACAACCCCAAGGCGCTATGGTACGCCGGGCTTGCGCATGCGGCACGCGGCGAGAATATTTCGGCCGCAGAAGCCTGGGAGGCGTTGCTGGCAACATCACCGCCGCCCGACGTTGCGGCCATCCTGAGCGAGCGCATTGCCGTGTTACGTGCAACGGCGACGCCGGCTATTGCGGCAGGGGCCGATCCGACTGACGTGGCTGCCGCCGGGGTTGAGGGTGCGACGTCAATCCGTTTGAATGTGTCTCTAAGCGACAGTGTTGTCGCGGAATGGCCCGCGACAGCCAGATTGTTTGTATCCGTGCGCGATCCGGAACGTCCCGGTCCCCCGCTTGCAGCGGTCCAGTATTCACCGGATGCATTGCCGTTGAGCGTGTCACTGGATGACAACAACGCGATGATGCCGGGTCGGACGATCAGCTCGGCGACGCGCTATGAGATTGTGGCACGGGTATCGATCAGCGGCGACCCATTGGGCGGCGCCGGCGATTTGCTGGGCCGGCTTAGGCTCGATACGAGTGAGCTCGGCGAACCGGTGGCGCTGGTTATTGACCAGGTAGCCGAGTGAGCGAACGCCAGTCCGATAGTGTGGCTGGCAGCCGGTGTTTTGCCTGCAGCCCTGACAACCCGGTCGGTTTACAAATCCCGTTCCACCTCGAGGGCGACCTGTGTATCGGCTTCTTCACGCCGGGCGAGAACCATGTCGGTTACGACAATGTCGTGCATGGCGGTTTACTGTTCACGGCGTTGGATGATGTGATGGCCAACTGGCTGTATCTGCAGTCTGTCCAGGCCTACACCGGCAAGGCGAGCATTCGTTATCGGCGTGAAGCACGTGTCGGCGAGCGACTGCGTCTTGAAGGGCAGTGCGTACGTCGTCGATCAAGAATGGTGCAGCTCGAGGGCAGGGCGTTCGTGGACGGCAGCGATACGCTGGTATGCGAAGCCGACGCGACCTTTATGCTGGTGACAGTGTAGTTTTGTCGCGCTGCTTTCTGTGAAATAATCCGTCTGACTGCAGTCTGGCTTTTAGTCAGGTAAATTCTAGAAAAGCTCAATAAGGCATTGAATACATGATGTATTTACGACTCTCTCTTATCGCATTTTTCGCGCTTGGGCTGGCCGCCTGCGGGGATGACGAAGCAACGCATGATGATTCCGCGCCATTTGCCAGCACCTATACCCCGGCGCCGGGCAAGCCGGTCGTCATCCGCAACGCGACGGTACTGACCGGCACCGGCGAGGCGCTGGCGGGAAGCGATGTGCTGATCGTCGACGGGCGAATTGAACGCGTCGGGCAAAAGCTGGGTGCGCCGCGCGATGCAGTTGAGATCGATGCCAGCGGCAAATATGTCACGCCGGGCATTATCGACGTGCACTCACATCTTGGCGTCTATGCGTCGCCGGGCGTGCTGGCGCACTCGGACGGCAACGAGATGACGTCGCCGAACACGGCCGAAGTCTGGGCCGAACACAGCGTCTGGCCGCAAGACCCCGGCTTTTCTGCGGCACTGGCGGGCGGCGTCACGACGCTGCAGGTCCTGCCGGGCTCTGCAAACCTGTTCGGCGGGCGCACGGTAACACTCAAGAACGTATTTTCGAGAACCGTTCAGGGCATGAAGTTTCCCGGTGCACCCTATGGGCTGAAAATGGCCTGCGGCGAAAACCCTAAACGAGTCTATGGTAGCCGTGGCACGGCGCCATCAACGCGCATGGGTAACGTTGCCGGCTATCGCAATGCGTGGATCGCCGCCGAAAGCTATCGCGACAAGCTGGCCGCGGCGGCGGACGGCACCGGCGAGGCGCCCGACCGGGACCTCGAGCTTGAGACGCTGGCCGGCGTGTTGAACGGCGAGATTCTGATCCACAACCATTGTTATCGCGCCGACGAAATGGCAGTGATGCTCGATATCGCCAAAGAGTTCGACTACAAAATCATGGCGTTCCATCACGCCGTAGAGTCCTACAAGATTGCCGATCTGCTGGCGGAGGCGGGCACCTGCTCGGCGATGTGGGCCGACTGGTGGGGCTTCAAGATGGAGGCGTTCGACGGCATCCGTGAGAACGTCGCCCTGGTGGACGCCGCGGGTGCCTGTGCGGTCGTGCACTCTGACTCCGCGATCGGCATTCAGCGCCTGAATCAGGAGGCGGCCAAGTCGATGGCGGCCGGTCGGCGCGCGGGTATCGAAATCAGCGAGGCCCATGCGATTCAATGGATCACCGCCAATGCGGCCGTCGCACTCGGCATCGAGGAGCAGACCGGCACGCTGGAGCCGGGCAAAATGGGTGACGTCGTGATCTGGGATCGTTCGCCGTTCAGCGTCTACAGTAAGGCGGAGAAGGTCTATATCGACGGCGTGCTTGCTTACGACATCGACGAGGTATCGCTGCAGCCGGTGACCGACTTCGCGCTCGGCACCATTGCTCAACAGGGGGCTGCACAATGATCCGTTCAACAACAATCGTCGCGCTGGCAATTACGCTGGCTGGCGCCGCGCACGCAGATACTGTCGCCATCGTCGGCGGTACCGTTCACACGATGACCGATGCGGGCACGCTGCAGAACGCGACCGTACTGATTGAGGACGGCCAGATTACCGCGGTTCGCCGCGGCCGTGTCGCACCCGACGGCGCGACCGTGATCGAGGCCAATGGCATGGTCGTCACGCCGGGATTGTTCGCCGCGCACACGGCGCTGGGTCTGGTTGAGGTCAATGCTGTCGAGGACAGTGTCGATGGACGTCAACGCGGCACCGGGTTTGGCGCTGCATTTGACGTCGCCGATGCCTACAACCCTGATTCAACACTAATCCCGGTGAATCGTGTAGAAGGCGTCACGCGTGCGGCCATCGTGCCGGGCGCCGCATGGCCGGATGATTCGGGCGCGGGTGGTGGTGTGCTTTCCGGTGCCGCAGCGGTTGTGCATCTGGGGGATAGTGACGACTACCTGGTGCTGCGCAAGGCGGCCATGGTCGCCCATCTCGGTGCTTCGGGCGGTGCGTTGGCGGGTGGTTCGCGTGCAGCGGCGCTACTCCGGCTGACCACGGCGTTATCGGATGCGATCGACTATGCAAAATTCCGTGATGCCTACGATGCCGGTGCGCGACGTGATTACAGCGTCAGTCGCGCTGATCTGGAAGCGCTGCAATCGGTTGTCAGTGGCGAGACACCACTATATGTCAGCGTCGATCGCGCCAGCGATATTCGTGTTGCCATCGATATGGCCGATCGTTTCGGTCTGAAACTGATCGTTGTCGGTGGCGCCGAGGCATGGCGGGTTGCCGATCGGCTGGCTGCGAGCAATACGCCCGTCGTATTATCGCCGCTCAGCAATCTGCCCGGTTCGTTTGACAGCCTGTCAGCGACGCTGAAGAACGCCAAGCTGTTGCATGAGTCCGGCGTACGCATCGTTTTCGCCGACGGCGATTCCCACAACGTGCGAAATATCTCGCAGCTCGCCGGCAATGCGGTGGCCCAGGGCCTGCCGTGGCTGGAAGGCTTGCGCGCCATAACGTCAACGCCGGCTGAAATTCTCGGTCTTGGCGACAAGTACGGCACGCTGGCGTCTGGCATGGTGGCCGACGTTGTTGTCTGGGATGGTGACCCGCTTGAGGTTACCTCATACCCCGCGCATGTTTTCATCGATGGTGTTGCCGTCGATGTTGTGAGTCGTCAGGGCTTATTACGCGACCGTTACCGGGATCTTTCCGATTCACGCCAACCCGCATATCGTAACCGCTAAAACTCGCCGTAATGACAAGATTCGCGCGGCTGCGTTTTTCGCATGCCTGCGTTTGCTGCCGGCCACGTTCTTGCTCGCGCTGTTCGGCCAGACCGCGTCGGCGCAGGCAACCGGCGAGCTAAAAATCGAAGGCATAGAGGGCGAACTGCTAACCAATGTGCTGGCCTACGTTGCACTGGACGAACAGCCCTGCGATGTCCCTGAATGGCAATTGCGCCGCCGTATGCGCGACATGGATGCGCGTATTATTGATGCGACATCGGCGTTGGGATACTACCAGCCGGAAATTGAGAAAACGCTGACCGTCGGTGAAACGTGTTGGGCGGCGACGTTAAGGATCACGCCCGGTCCGCGCGTTGCCTATCGGCGCTTCGACGCCAGTGTGGAGGGTGAGGCAGCCAGCGATCCGCAGGTGAGTGCGGTATTGGCATCTGCGCCGCGCCAGGGCGACCGCCTGCATCACGGGCGCTACGAGGCATTCAAGCAGCGGCTCGGCAATGTCCTCGCCGCGCGCGGCTACGCCGAGTGGCGTTTCGAGTCACCACGACTAGAGGTGAGTATCGCTGAGCAGGCAGCGGACGCGATCGTTAAAGTTGTCAGCGGTCCGCGCTACCGTTTCGGCGAGATCACCATAGAGCAGGACGTGTTGGATGCCGCACTGGTAGCGCGATTCGTGACAGTGGAGTCCGGCGCGTTGTTTAGCCGCGATCAACTTACCCGGCTCCAGAAAGACCTCGGCAGCAGTGCGTTGTTTGACAGTGTGTTGGTGAGCGCCGACTACGAAAACATGGCGGACCAGAAAATCCCCATAACAATCAAACTTACCGGTGCGGAACGATTGGGCTATTTTGTTGGCGTGGGCGCGTCGACAAACCTCGGCCCGCGTCTGCGAGCAGGCTACAGCAATCGTCGCGTGAACACGCGCGGTCACCAGTTCAACTCAGACCTGCAACTTTCCCCGGTGCTGTCGCAATTCGATGCCGTTTATCGACAGCCGCTGGCACGCCCGTTGGTTGAATGGCAGAGCTACCAGCTAAGGCTTGAAGACGAGAACACCGATACGTTCGAAAGTCTGAGTGCAAAGTTCGGCGTCGAGCGAACCCGTGCGTTGCTCAACAATTGGATTCTTGCCTACGGCGTGCAGTTGAGTCGAACGGATTACACCGTAGGGCAGATTACCGACGTATCGACCCTATTGATGCCGGTTGTGGGGTTCGATCGTGTCAGTGCCGACAGCGACGCGAATCCGCGGCGCGGCAGCTCAACCGAAGTAAGGCTTCGGGGTGCTTCAGATACCCTCTTGTCGACGACCAGCTTCCTGCAGGTCTATAGCCGTCATCGCCGTTTGTTCGCGATTGGTGATTCCGGGCGCTTGTCTTTGCGCGCGGAGGGCGGGGTGACCTGGAAGCGCGATCTAGACGAACTGCCACCGTCGATCCGGTTCTTTACCGGCGGCGATTCCAGCGTGCGCGGCTATTCCTATCAGAGTCTCGGCCCGCTGGACGACATGGGTGAGGTCATCGGCGGAAGCAATCTGCTCACGGCGAGCATTGAGTATGAGCACACGTTGCGGGGGAATTGGGGCGCTGCTGTTTTCATTGATAGTGGCGATGCGTTTAACGGCACGGACATTTCGCCTAACACGGGTGTCGGCTTCGGCGTCGTGTGGCGATCGCCGATCGGACCGCTGCGCGCCTATCTTGCCCATCCGCTGGATGACCCGGACACCGATATCCGTCTGCATGTCAGCTTCGGGGCAGACCTGTGAAGCCGTCGAGTGCACGTCGGCTAAGGCGCGTCTCGCTCGCGATTGCAGGCACGTTGCTGATCATCATCGGCGCGCTGGCATGGCTACTCGGTACGGCGTCGGGCGCGCGGTTTGCGATTGGTTTTCTCGAAGATGCGCTGCCGGTCACGTTCGGCGAAGTCAGCGGCAGTTTGATGGGTACACTTGAGCTTGCGAATACCGTCTACCGCGATGGCGACACCGAAGTTGTTGTCGATCGTGCCGTGATCGCAGTCGCGCCGGGCGTGCTGTGGAATTTCCGCCGTGTAGAAATCACGACGCTGGTTCTGGACGGCGTACGCGTAAGCCTGCCGGCGTCGGATGATGCCGTCGAGACAGTTTCGGCTGATGTCATATTACCTGAGCTGCCTGCGGTGTCGTTGCCGATACGGGTGTCGGTGCGTGATTCGCAGTTTAGCAACGTCAGCCTTACCAAGGATGGCGCGTTGCTGGTGAGCGTCACGCAAAGTCACATGGTCGGTGCGTGGAGCGGGACTCAGATCAGTCTTGAGACACTATCGGTCGACACGCCTCAAGGCGGCGTGCAACTCAACGGCGATGTTGATTTGAACCGCATGCTTGAGTTGGATGTCGCGCTGAATTGGCGGCTCCGGGATGGCGATACGGAGACCGCCGCGGGGCAACTCACATTGAGTGGACGCCGCGAGGCCTATGACGTCACGCACGAATTATTAGCGCCGCTCAAAGTTGTCTCAAGCGGCAGCGTGCGTGCGCCTGCAGATTCCCCGGTTAGCGTTGATCTCGTGAGCCGTATGGACGCATACAGCGTGCCCGTTGCCGACCGCACGTTAGCGTTCAACGACATCGAGCTGGCTGTGAACGGGCGCTGGAGTGCCTGGCGCGTGCGCTTCGGTGCGGCGCTGACCGGTGCTGATCTGGCGCCGGCACGTGTCAGCGTAAATGCCACCGGATCAACAACTAACGTGAATATTGAGCAGGCACGCGTAGCCTCGGCCGACGGTGCCACTTTGATATCCAATGGTGCGATCGCGCTGACAGCCAACCCCGAATGGGACTTGCGTGTTGAAGCGAGCGAATTGTCACTGTCATCTCTGTCAGAGCAGTTGCCGGAGGCTCTGAGTGCGAGGCTGCAAACAACCGGGCGGTGGGGTTCCGGACGAACGGTTAGCGCCGATGTTGAGATGCTCGAGGGCATTTACCGCGGCGCGCCATTCAATGCTGTCGGTGCAGTCACCTGGAGCGACAACGGCACACAATTCAATGAGGTTCAGGTAGTCGTTGGTGACAATACGGTTTTGATCGACGGCGGCATAGACAATGGCGGCAAGATTGACGGCAAAATAGATTTACGCGCCGCCGATCTGTCGCAATTGCTGCCGACGTTATCGGGCAGTGTAACGGCGAATGCGTTGCTCGGCGGTACCCGCCAACGTCTCGTCGTGGATACCGACCTCCAATCCGCCAGCGTTGCCTGGGGTGACCTGCGCGTCAACGAAGCTCGCGGACGGTTCGAGGTACGGGGTGACGAGGTCTCCGGCAATATCACTATCGCTGATATCGGTTTCGCCGCGCGCGCTGCGAGCAATATCGTCGTGTCGCTTTCCGGTACACCCGCGTCTCATTCGCTATCTCTTGAAGCTTCCAGCGTCGGGGGCGTGCCGATTGAGCTTGCTCTTGCCGGTGGTTATGAGCAAGCGCGTTGGAGCGGGACCCTACAGCGCCTGAGAGGCCGTTGGCCGCTGCAAGATTTCCCGCTGTCGGATATTGAATTTTCTCTCGTCGAGCCGACAGCCCTTTCGCTGGCGGCGTCGACCTATGCGATTGAGAATTTCTGTCTTGAGACCAATCTTGCCCGTAAAGTTTGTGCTCGCGCGATCCTGGAAGATGGCCTCATCGATCTGCAAGCGAGCATCGAGGGCGCGCCGCTGGCTGCGCTGATACCCGTCTCGGCGACCGGCGTTCAGTGGCAGGGCGAAGCCTCTCTGACGGCGCAGCTCAATGGCCCGCTATCCGCGCTAAGCGGCACGGCAAACCTGACGTTTGACGAGTTGATGGCAAGCAAAGGCGAGGGCGACGATCGTACTACGCTTAGCATGAACGATGCCGCGTTGCGGGCGGATTTGCGCGACGGCGAGCTAGGTGTGACCGGCGGTTTCACGCTGGCCGAAGGCGGGCAGGTCGAACTGGATGTGATGCTGGCCGATATTAGTGATCCTGATGCGCCCCTGTCGGGCAACCTGTCAATGCAGTCGAATGCGATGAGTGCGCTGAACACGCTTCTCGATACCTTTCAGCTGACCGGTGGCAGTTTGAGCGCGAATCTTGTTGTGCGCGGCACACGTCGCGAGCCTTTGTTCGAATCGCGTGTCGATATCCAGTCGTTGCAGGTACGTGTAATCCCGTTGGGTATCGTATTGACGGATGTTTCACTGTCCGCGCTAAACGATGGCAGCACAACGCTCAACTTCAACGGTGCAGGAAGCTCCGGTGAAGGACGATTTTCGATAACTGGTCAAACCAGCATCGATCCCGCTAATCCGTTCGATACACGCGCCAAAGTGACGGCTGATCAGTTTACCTTCGTTGATTTACCGGACCGGTTTGCGGTTGCAAGCGTTGACGTTGATCTGGTCAGCAGCAGGGAATCATTGGAGGTTACGGGCACGATGTCAGTCGACCGCGCCAATATTCTGGTGCAGGGTCTGCCCGAAGGCGCCGTGCGCGTGTCATCCGACGAGCATATTGTCAGCACCGGCGACGCCGTGGAAGAGGACGCAGGAATCATCGTTCGCCGCACGATAGATGTCACCGTAACGCTAACAGACGAGGTGCGTCTGACCGGTTTCGGTCTTAAAGCGGCCCTCGGCGGCGAGTTGCGCCTGCGCGAACGAAACAGCAGCGGCCTGCAGGGTTTTGGCGTTCTGGACCTGCGCGATGCCACCTACAGCGCTTATGGCCAGTCGTTGGAAATCAGCCGCGGAACGATCGTTTTTAATGGGCCGCTGGACTCGCCGTTGCTCGATTTTCGGGCACAACGGCAGGTTGATGAGACGGTTGTTGGCATCGACATTCTCGGCACACCCGGATCGCTCGAGTCATCGCTGTTCTCAACACCGAGCCTGCCCGATGCCGAAGTCTTCAGTTTACTATTGACCGGTCGTGCTTTGGGATCCGTCGGTGCATCCGAAGGCTCGGCGATGGCGGATGCGGCCATCACACTGGGTCTGCGTCAGGCGTTCGGCGTCAGCAGTGCGATACGCGATGTCGTCGGCCTCGACACTCTGACGATTGCCGGCAGCGGCCGGGACGGGCGCGTACTGGCGGGCAAGCAGCTGTCTCCGAATCTGTACCTGCAATACGCTTACGGCGTGTTTGATCAGCTCAGTACAGTGCTGCTGCGGCTCAAATTGAACGACCGGCTGTGGCTGGAGTCGGCCACCGGCGATGAGCAATATCTCGATCTCATTTACTCTGTCGGAAGAAACTAGCCCGACGGCCGGCGGCGAACCTTGCGCTTGCTGTTTCGTAGCAGGCCGGCGCCCCGTATAATCGCGAGCTTTCCCGTTAGCTCCCCGAAGGACGCACTATGACCATGCCCGCCATCCTCGAAGATCAGTTGCGAATACCTGTTGTTGGTGCCCCGATGTTTATCGTTTCCGGCCCGCAGCTTGTTATCGAGCAGTGCAAGGCTGGTATTGTCGGTTCATTTCCGGCATTAAATGCGCGTCCGCAGACCATGCTGGATGACTGGCTGGCGGAGATCACAGAGACTCTGGACAACGAGCGCAGCGCGAACCCGGGCAAGCCGGTTGCGCCGTATGCGGTCAATCAGATTTGTCATGCGAGCAACGATCGACTGCTCGATGACATGATGACCTGCGTCAAACACAAGGTGCCGATCATCATCACGAGCCTGCGTCCGCCAAAAGAGATCGTCGACGCGGCGCATAGCTACGGCGGCTTGGTGTTTCACGATGTAATCAACCTGCGTCATGCGCGCAAGGCTATTTCGGAAGGCGTCGATGGCATTATTGCCGTGTGCGCGGGTGCCGGCGGTCATGCCGGCACACTCAGCCCGTTCGCGTTGATCAAGGAGATACGTCAGGCGTTTGATGGCACGATTTTGCTCTCCGGCGCGATGTCACGTGGGCAGGATGTTTTGGCGGCTCAGGCAATCGGTGCCGATCTCGCATACATTGGCTCCCGCTTTATTGCGACGAAAGAGGCAAACGCCGATCCGGCTTACAAACAGATGCTGATCGACACCGTGGCCTCGGATATTGTTTACAGTTCGCTGTTCACCGGCGTTCTTGGCAACTACCTGAAGCCGAGCATCAGCAAGGCCGGTCTCGATCCGGACAACCTGCCCGAGGCGGATAAGTCATCGATGAACTTCGGCAGCGGCGGTAGCAGCAAATCGAAAGCGTGGCGGGATATCTGGGGTGCGGGTCAGGGCGTCGGCAGTATCGATTCGGTGCTAAGTGTCGCCGACCTGGTCGATCAGATGGCCGACGAATACGAGGCGGTGAGAACGCGTTTGCTGAAGGGCGCGTGATGCTTCGCGTGTCGCAATGAGCACGCTGGGCCAATTATTACTGGTCGCAATCGGCGGCGCTTTCGGCGCGGCCGCGCGGCATGCGGTAAACCTCATGCTGGCGCGCGGTAATTGGCCGTGGTCGACGCTGATCGTGAACGTACTCGGTTGCATACTGCTTGGTATCTTCGTCCACTGGTTCACGATGCGCGATTTTGGCTGGTGGCAGCAAAGCGGGCGCCTGCTGCTGGCAACCGGCTTTTGTGGTGCCTTCACGACGATGTCTGCACTGGCGCTGGAAACCAGCGAGCTTGCCCGTGTTAGCGGCAGCGGCGTTGCCGCCGGCTTCGCCGTAGGCACATTGGTGTTGTCGATCGCTGGGTTATTTGTCGGCGTCTGGTTGGCACGCAGCGTATTTTAAGTCAGCGCGCCGCCGTGCGTTCGATGATATCGAAAATTCGCCCGACCCATTCGCGGTGCTCGGGCTTCATCAGGCAGCTTCTGAGACAGGTGAGCGAATCGGCGTCGCTTGTCATGTGATCGAACGTTGCCGGCAGGCGCTCAGTATTTACTTCGATGAGCGCCAGATGCAGGTTTTCCTCAGCCGCACGCTCGAAGATCGCCTTGGCGCGCTGATGCGCCGCTCAGCGTTTTGTCCGTTACCGCCCACACAACGATATCGAGCTCTGGCTGTTGTACCAGTTCGAACAATGGCGATGCCTGTATGCGACCGGCAAGCTCGCGCGCGGCGTGCAAACAGTCATCGAGCATGCCTGCGAATTGCGCGCCCCTCTGCATTGGCAACAAACGCTGCGTTGCCCACAAGGCAACTGCCGCGGCCCCCGCTCGTGAACACTCCAGACTTATTTCGCCGAGATGAAGCTCATCGGAGGAAAAATAAGTGTACGGCGAATCATGCTGATAGTGACGACCGACACGCGGGTCGGAGAATAATATGCAGCCGCAGCCATAGGGTTGCAATCCGTGTTTATGGGGGTCAATAGCGATGCTGTCGGCGCCGGCAATGGCATGATAGTGCTCACGCGTTGTAGCCGACAGCGCATCGGCAATCGAGAAATAACCGCCATACGCGGCATCTATATGGACGCGGAAATCGTACTGACGGGCCAGCGCAATGATATCGGCGACCGGGTCGACGGCACCGAAACTGGTTGTTCCGGTCGTTGCGACCACGGTGCCGAGTGTGCCGCGTCTGGCTTCGGCCTCAATCGCCTGCAACGATAGTCGCCCGTCAGGCTCAACGTCGAGCGCAACAAACGGCAGCTGCAGCACCTTCGAGATCCGTTCGTGCGTGTAGTGCGCCTCGCGGGATGCTGCGACATGTTTGCCGGGATGCTCCTCGCGGCTGATCCACAATGCTTCCAGGTTGGCGATGGTGCCGCTGCTGGTCAGATGACCAAGATGCTGCTGCATGCCGAACATCGTCGCGAGCGCGGATACCGATTCCTTTTCCATGGCCGAGCTTGCCCGCCCGCCGTCCAGCGCATGGTTGTTCGGATTGACCCACATCGCCATCTGGTAGGCCGCGCGTGCGATCGGGTGCGGCGGCTTGAGCATCTGTCCGGCATACAGCGGGTGCGCATAGGGATAGTTATCGTGCATGCGCGTCGCCGCCGCGAGCAATGTGTCGCGGAACGCATCGTCGATTATTTCGTGGGTGGCGGGGGCCTCCGGCAACATTGTATAGCCGCTGTCGAGTGCATCGAGCGCCTGCGCGAGAAGGTCTAACGCGCGCGGTTCACTATAGCCGCTATCGTTCATGTTGCTGCTCACTTGTCGGGCAGGGGGATGAACTCCGGATCGCCCGGAACCCTATCAAAGCGTGCGTTGCGCCAGTCATCCTTCGCCTGCTCGATGCGCTCGACGCGACTGGAGACGAAGTTCCACCAGATATGACGCTTCTCCGGCATCGGCTCGCCGCCGAGCAGCATCGCGCGCGTGCCGGCTTCGAAATGCAGCGTCACCGCCTCGTCAGGCTCGAATACCAGCATCTGACCCTCGTCGTAACGCGTATCATCGATGCGCACATGGCCGCTGGCGATGTACACCGCCCGATCCGGATAGTCGGCGGGCAGCTCAAGCGTGCCGGCCGACTGTGCCTTGCAATCGACGTAGAACATCGGCGACAGCGTGCGAACCGGTGAGACCTTGCCGAGTAATTCGCCGGCAATCAGACGCAAGCGAATGCCGCCCGCATGCCAGGTCGGCAGCGTTGCCTCAGGATGGTGTGCAAACGAAGGCTCGCATTCTTCATGTTCTACAGGCAGTGCGATCCATGCCTGAATGCCATGGATTTTGAGCGTGCCATTGCGCGACGCATCGTCGCTGCGTTCCGAATGGGTGATCCCGCGACCGGCGGTCATCCAGTTTACCGCGCCCGGCTCAATATTCTGCTGTGCGTCGAGACTGTCATGATGGAAGAGACTACCCTCGAAGAGATAGGTCACCGTAGCAAGGTTGATATGCGGATGCGGGCGGACATCAATGCCCTTGCCCGGTGGCAGTTCGGCGGGTCCCATATGGTCGAAAAATATGAAAGGACCGACCATTGGCTGCCTGCCGCTTGGCAGCACGCGGCGCACTGAAAAATCGCCGAGGTCGCGCTCTTTTGGGCGTATTGCTAAGCGGATGATACTATTACTCATTGCTGTGACCTTGTGCCGTGACGTTGCGTCGTTCTTCGGGCATTGTTCCACATTCAACCTAAGCTTGTCGCCCCTGGGCCCCCGGTCGCAAAGCCACCTGATGCTATGGATTTAATCAGCCTCGCAGTCCCGTTTTTTCTGCTCTTGATCATCGCCGAGTTGGTGACCGATCGTGTGCGCGGTACGGGTTTTCTGCGGCTCCAGGATGCGCTCGGCAGCATGAGCGCCGGTGGATTTAATTCCACCACCGGTATTTTTACCAAGCTCATCGTTATTGGTGTCTACGGCTATGTGCTGGAGCACTTTGCTTTGTTCCGCATGCCGGTTGAATGGTTTGACTTCTCGCCAAAGGGCATCGCCGCGTGGGCGGCAGTGCTGCTGTGGTGGGATTTCATGTACTACTGGAAACATCGCCTCGGCCATGAGGTCAGTCTCTTCTGGGCGGCGCACAGCGTTCACCACCAGAGCGAGGAATACAATCTGACGACGGCGCTACGCCAAACCAGTAGTGACTTCATCGCCGGGTGGGTTGTGTATTTACCGATGTTTTTCGCCGGTGTGCCGTTGCATGTCTTTGCGACGGTGTCGGCGCTCGACCTGATCTATCAATTCTGGGTTCATACGCGCCATATTGACAAGCTCGGCTGGATGGACCGCGTATTCGTGACACCGTCGAATCACCGCGTACATCACGCACAGAATACCGCCTACATCGACAAGAATTACGGTGGCATATTGATTGTCTGGGACCGTCTGTTCGGCACGTATGCGGAAGAGCTTGACGATGATCCCGTCGTGTTCGGCGTGCGCAAGCCGTTGGCGAGTTTCAACCCGGTGGTTGCGAATCTGCAGGTCTATCGCTATTTGTGGTTCGATGCCAGGCGCACGCGGCGCTGGCGGGACAAGCTCAGCATCTGGTTTCGCCGCACCGGTTGGCGGCCTGAGGATATGCGCCGTGACTATCCGGCGGCGGCTCGCGATAGTCGCGATTTCAAGAAGTACAGCGTAACGCTCAATCGCTCTGCGAAGGCATATTTGTTGGGTCAGTTTTTGGTCGCGCTTGCGCTCACGCTTGCGATGGGTGCGCTTGCTGCGAGCGCTGGCTGGTTCGCGCTGTTATTGGTCGGTGTTGCACTGTGGTCTCAGTTGGCAAGCATCGGCATGTTGAGCGACGGTCGGCCTTTCGCAAGGCTGTTCGAGCTCGCGCGACTCACGTTGTTATTACCGTTGGCGGGATGGATTGCTGCGGTGTTGCCGGTGACAGATGCGTCGCTCTTGCTTATTCCGGTAGCGGTCTATGTGGCTGCGAGCGTGGCTGTAATCTGGCTGTTTCCGGTCTACCGTGACGCGGCGTCAATGCAGCCGCCAATGTCCGATCAGGTGGCGGTATCTCCGAGACCGCGAGGCTGATCAGGCGACTTCCGCCTTGGCAGTATTGTTCGGGTCGGTCCATCTGGCGGTCATGTCGCGCAACTGGGCTATGGTGAACGGTTTGCTCATGTAGTCGTCCATGCCCGCCGCGCGACAACGTTTGTCATCGCCTTGCAGCGCGTTCGCCGTTAGCGCGATGATCGGTATCGGCTGCGCATCCGACGACTGCTCCATGTCGCGGATGTGTTCGGTGGCTGTGAAACCATCCATCACAGGCATCTGGCAGTCCATGAGAATGAGCGCATAGTCCTTGCCATTGATGGCGTCAATCGCCTCCTGACCATTCTCAACCATGTCGAATCCATAGCCGAGCTTGCCGAGCATTGCGCCGGTAACCTTCTGGTTCACCTTGTTATCCTCTACTACCAGAATGATGCCGTCCCTGTCGGCGGGGGCGTCTGCCGCAGGCGTGGACGGTGCCTCGTGCACATCATTGTTGTTGAGCGCGCGTGCCAGTGCTTTTTCGATCCCTGCCTGCAGTTCGGATTGCGTAACAGGCTTACGCAGTATCACCTGGAAGCCGCTGGTCAGTGCCGTTTCGTTGCGCAGTAAATCGGCCGAACTCAGCAGCATCAGTACCGGCGTCTCGTCTGGCGGGCATGCCGCGGTAATATCCTGCGCCAGCGCGAGGCCATCCCTGTCCGGCATGTGTGCGTCGAGCATCGCGATATCGAATCGCCGACCGGCAGCCGCTTCGCTCGCCAGAACATTCATGGCGCTAGCCGCACTGTCTGCGGCAATGACCTCCAGAGACCACGCCTCAAGTTGGTGGCGCAAGATTTCAAGGTTGGTCGGGCTGTCGTCTACGATCAGAACGCGCAGTGCGCCAAAGCCGACTTCATTCACTTTTCTTTCAACCTCGACCAGTTTGAAGTCGGCGTCGAAGAAGAACGTGGAGCCTTTGCCTATTTCGCTATCGACCTGCAGATCGGCACCCATGAGATTGACTAACTGGCGGCTGATGGCGAGGCCGAGACCGGTACCGCCGAATTTGCGCGTTGTCGATCCGTCTTCCTGGATAAACGACTCGAAGATTGCCTCGCGCTTGTCCTTCGCGATGCCGATGCCGGAGTCCTGTATCTCAAAACGGAAGCGACGATGGTCAAGTCGCAATGCTGAGTCTTCCGACTCGCGGATCTTCAGTACGACCTCACCTTTCTCGGTGAATTTGATCGCATTGCCGATGAGGTTGATCAATACCTGGCGGAGACGGCCGACGTCACCGAAAATGTCGTTATGGATCGTCGGGCTGATGTCGAGCACCAACTCCAGGGACTTCTTGCGCGCCGTACCTGCGAGCATGCCGCTGACATCTTCGGCAAGTTTGCGTACCGAGAAAGGCTCGCATTCGAGCTCCATTCGACCAGCCTCGATTTTTGAGAAATCGAGGATGTCATTGATGATATCCAGTAGTGCAGCGCCGGAATCCTGAATCGTCTGCGCGTAGCGCCGGTCAACATCGTCAAGATTCGATGTCAGCAACAATTCGGTCATACCCAGTACGCCATTCATCGGCGTGCGGATCTCATGGCTCATGCGGGCGAGGAATTCACTCTTCGTGCGGTTGGCGGCCTCGGCGCGTTCCTTTTCTGTCTGTAGTTGCTGGGTGCGCTCGTCAACGCGTTGCTCAAGTATTTCCCGTGCTCTCACGGTCTCGCGTCGATAGTGGCGCAAGCCGTCGACCATGACGTTGAAGCCATCGATGAGGTGGCGCAGTTCGCCGGACGCGGTGGCCGGCAGTTTGTGCGAGAGGTTACCTTCGGAAACATTACGCAGGCCGGTGAGTACATCATGCACGGGCCGAAGGATTCTGCCGGATAGCCAGAACGCCAGCATACACGCGAGCAGCCCGACGAAGGCGCTTGAGAACAGCGTCGTTGCCGCACTCATGCGCAGACCTTGCTGTAACACGGAGAAATCAATAATGGTTTCGACCGTGCCGAGTAATAGCGCTTGCCGGCCGGCGCCATTGGTATCACCGGACAGGCTGCTATTGCTGGTCTTGCTGTAGACGGGTAGCCGAATCACATAGACCGGTGGTTTGGCGATCGGGGACAATTTGACATCGTTAATATCGATCTTGGCGTTTTCCAGTCGCGCAGGGGCGATTACCTGAAACAGCTCGCGATAGATCTGGCTGCCGTTGGAGTCGCGAACGATGACCCCTGCCACGATCGGTACATCGTTGAGGAACGCCGCGGCTTTGGCTAGTTCAGCAGGATTCTGTGTGTACAGTCCGAAGTCCGAGGAGGTCGCGAGCGCCTGTGCAAAAACCATTGCGGATGTGCGTGCTTGCTCCTGTGCGTTGCGCAGATTCGTTGACACAGTGAGGTAGCCGGTCAGTAACGTCGTCAGAGTAATCAGCGCGACGGCCATGAGCGTCAACTGCGCCTGCAGCCCCATGCCACGGCTGGTTTTCTGATCGTTACTCATAAATCATCACGCCGCTATCGGGGATTGAAATGCCAAGCGTTGTGGCGAAGTGTTTGGCCGACTTCGTGTTGATAAAAAAGTCGTTGGCGCCGTCGGGTGGCGTATCGACGATGAGACGCTGCCGATCCGGCTTGTGCCAACCGGAATAGGCCCACGCGGCAATCTGCGATCCCAACACCTCAAGGTTCCAGTCCATGCTGAGCAGGGCGCCTGCGCGCACCCACTCGGATGACAGACCGATCATGGGCAGGTTCTGTGCGAACGACTGGCCGAGAATTCGCCGTGCGGTCATGTCGTTGTAGATATGTGAGCATTCGATGCCGAACAGCACGTCTGCTTCGGCCGCCACGCGTGTGATGCTGCTATCAATGTCTGATGGTTTACTGACCTCTATGCATAGGTGCTCCAGGCCGGCGTCTTCGATCGCCTGCACGATACTGAGGATGCTCGGCATAACGTGTTGATCATGCAATATGCCGATTCGTTTGCAGTCCGGCAGGAGGCTGCACACACGCTCGAGGTAGAGGTCATAGTCGCGGCGCAGAAGATGTTGATGTATTTGTCGATCGTCGACATCAACCTGGGTCTCCCTGATGGCGCCAAGCCAGCAATGTCCGGTCGGGAATAGGTGCTTTCGTTTGGCGAATGCCTCCGCCGTCGTATCGCCGATTCCAATCACAAGGTTTTCACGTTTCTGAACATCTGCGCTCATGGCCATATCGAGCATTGCGAGATCAACATCGCGCAGTCGAACGTTCTGCGTTTCCGGCGTCGCCGAGAAGAAGTTGTGAATTCCGCCCGCTACCTGCGTGACCCGATCATCGGAGAAATCGAAGACGATGGATATTTTCGCAGGCGCCACGCCGGAATGTGCCAGCAGCGTGCCGGAGGGCAACAATCCTGCGCCAAGCGCGAATAATACGTCGCGCCGGGAAATCGGGTTAGTCGCCACCTGCTTGCGACCGAGCGTTGAGTCCATGTGAGTCATCGTCCATTATGAGCCGCACCGCGTTAATCACGCGGCGCGCTGTTTTTACACGGCTAAGTTGAATAGCGACCGCGCAGGCTGTTTCTTTAAGGTCTGCGGTGGCTGATTCAACATAACGAGACATCCGGAGTGACGTATATGGCTAGTGTCGAAGGGCTGTTTAGCTATCCCGTAAAATCGATGGCCGGCATTGACTCGTCGACACTCGGGATAGGGGCCCGCGGACCCAATGGCGACCGCCGCTGGATGGTGGTGGACGATGACGGGCGTTTTGTTACCGGGCGCACCGTGCCGGCATTATCACGCTGCACAGTTGTTGCAGAACCGACGGGAATTCGTCTGACGTTTGGCGCAGAGTCACTGCAGGTGCCAACGCCCGGTGGCTCGGCCCAACGCCAGGCGGTTGTGGTGTGGCGCGACACCTGTGATGCATCTGATGCGGGCGAGATGGCTGCCGATTGGCTGACGCGCATCTTTGGCAAGCCGCTCAGATTGGTATACCAGACAGACACCGATCATCGCAGACTGCCGGCGGGGAAGGCGCATCGCAAAGGGGATGAGGTTAGTTTTGCCGATGGCTACCCACTATTGCTGACCGGTACGGCCTCGCTGGAGGACCTTAACGCGAGACTGGACGCCGCAGTCACGATGACCCATTTCCGACCGAATATCGTCGCCGCAACAGATATGGCTTTCATCGAGGACGGCTGGCAGCGTATTGCTATCGGCGATGTCGAATTCATCGTCGCGTCGCGCTGCAGCCGCTGCATATTTACGACCGTGGACCCGGCAACAGGAACGCGCCGGCAGGATGGTGAGCCGCTGCGTACGCTGCGCGCCTACCGGCGAGACAAAAACAGCGGCCAGATCATGTTCGGCGTGAATCTGATCCCGCTGAGCTCGGGCACCGTTGATGCCGGGTCTGAGATTCGCGTTCTCGCCTGAATGTCGCGCCCGTCACCGGCCGCCTGATCATTACGCTAAGCTCAAAGTTCGAATCGCAGGGTGTTGCTAGGGCAGCAATCTCGTAAGGTGTTTGATCAGCGCATCGGCGCTCTCCGAGCGGTCCCGCGTGAAACCATAGGCGTGCGTCTTACGCGCTTTACGGTCAAACCAGATTGATTGCTCTTCGCCAGGCTCAGGTCGCGCGGCTGCCAGCCAGATGATGGTATCGGCACCCTGAGCTGCGTCGCGCAACACCGGTGCCAGTAACTTGCGAAAGGTCGGTAAAGAATCCCTGACGCCGGCGGTATCTACCCAGCCGGGATGCACAACATAAAAGCGTCGTGATTCGTTGCTCGATTCACGCTGCCAGTGATCTGTCAGAACGACCTGGGCACGCTTCTGAATCGCGTAGGCGCGCGTACCGTCATGTGCTGTCGCCTCTTCGGTATTCAGCCCCGCAATGACGAGCGGTGCCATATACATGCCGCCCGAGGCTACTGTGATGACGGTGGCGTCCTCGGCGAGCAGCGATTCTCGCATCAATGCTTCTGTGAGTCGGTATTGATTGAGCAGGTTGGTTGCGAACTGTTTGTCAATGCCGGCGCTGTTGCGTTGAAACTCATTCAACATCACGCCGACGTTGTTTACCAGTATGTCCACTGTCCGGCCGCTGGCTTTCAGTCGTGATACCAAAGCGTCAATGTCTGCCGCCTCCGCCAGGTCAACAGTCTCTGTCGCGGCGGTGCGCGGCATGCCGGCATTCATGGCCGCCAGCTTGTCGGCGTTTCTCGCGACCGCCGTCACTTCAGCGCCTGCGGCAAGACATCCTTCAACGACCGCCGCGCCTATGCCCCCACTGGCACCGGTAACGACCACGTGCTTGCCCTGCAGCGTGTCGGGTATCGCCGACCAAAACAGCTTACGGAAATGGTAACCGATGGACGTGAAGCTCAGGCCAAAACGTCCATAGAAGAGGATGATGCCAAGTATTGTGCGCATAGAATATTTCTCGAGAGTTGGCGGGTTGCGACTTAGCGCAGGGATTAAGGTTTGTGTGTCGGCGTATTCGCATGCGGACGTTGTTGCGGATGCACCGGGCTGCGCGCTAGGAGTTCTTCGAGCGTGCGTTTTTTTCCTCGAACGCCTCGATCGCCTTGCCGGCACTCTGGTATCCGTACTCGATAAGTTCCCCGGCGCGATCAAACTCCCAGAACTGACAAAGGTCGCGCGGCATCGATATGACCATGTCAGGACGATACGCTGCGAGCTTCAGTCGTGCGATGCCATTTTGCATGATCTCGATCGTTTGCGTGCTCATTTCCAGAAAGCCGGGCCCACTGATTGTCTTTTTTGGTGTCTCGCGGCTCGGCTTCATCTTATCGACAAACTGTGAAATCGCCTGGGCGTAGCGATTGGAGCTCTTGTCTTCCTGATCCGTAGCAGCCGGTTTTTCCGGCTCGCGCTCAGGTTCTTTATACAAGCGGTTTTCGCGCGATCCGTTTAAGTCGACGGCCACGGTGAGCGCGCGTCCGTGATTGAGTGTCGGTGCGATCGGGATTGGATTGACGAGTCCGCCGTCGGCCAGCAGGCGGCCGTCGAATTCAACCGGAGACATCAATGTGGGGATGGCAGTTGATGCGCGAATGGCATTGAACAACGAGCCCCGACTTATCCAGACTTCGCTCTGTTCACGCATATCTGTCGCGACCGCGGTAAAGCCGACATTGAGATCCTCAATGTTCGCATCACCGATTAACTCACAAATGGCATCAATGACTCGATCGCCCTTGATGATGGATCCTTGCGTAAACGAGAAATCCAGCAATCGAACCATGTCACGACGTGTGAGTCCGGTTGCCCACTCCTCGTAAGTGTCAAGTTTGCCTGCCGCATAGATGCCGCCGATCAAAGCGCCGATCGATGTGCCGGCGATGTAGCCGATGTCGTAGCCAGACTCCTCGAGTCTACGAATCACACCGATATGGGCGAGACCGCGTGCACCACCACTGCCAAGCGCCAGCGCAATTTTCTTCTGTCCCATCATTGATCTCCGCGCAAGCCGCGCAAGTTGGCAACACTGCGCACGCACGTCTATTGCGCTACGCGAAAGGTGTTGGGACAACAATTCTAGCGGAACGCACGTGCTTTGCCAGAGTATCCTGCGTGTGCGGGGTCGCTGTATCAATGACACGCGGCATCCGCGTCGCCGCGGTGCTAGGATTTGCGTATTGGCGATGTGTGGGGCGGGCAGGCTTTGGGCCACCGTCGGTGGTAGGCGGGATTCGCCGGGGGATTGAAGATGCTGAATCGTGTTGCGCTGATCGGCGCGGGCCACGATGCGAATTCGAGTCACTTGCGCGGCTGTGCGTCGGCGCCGGATGTCATTCGCAGAGTGATGTTTAATGGTGCGAGTAATTTGTGCAGCGAACGCGGCTTTGATTGCGCTGCCGGCGTCACTGATCTTGGCGACGTCATTCTTGATGACACCCCGGAGGGTGTTCTGGCGCTGACGCCACGACTTGCGCAGATATGTTCCGAAGGCTTGCGCCCACTGACGCTCGGCGGGGACCACTCGATAACTTACCCGCTGGTGGCCGCAATACACGCGCAGTTGGGTCAAGTCGATATTTTGCATTTCGACGCACATGGCGACATCTATCCTGACTTTCAGGGGAATCCCTATTCGCACGCCAGCCCGTTTGCGAGGATCGTCGAAAAGGGTTTGGCAGGGCGCGTTGTGCAGGTTGGCATTCGCACGTTGAATCCAACCCAGCGCGATATGATCGCGAAATACGGCGTGGAGACGCATGAATGGCGCACGGGCGCGCTTGAACAGATTGATCTGACCTTCAAGCGTCCACTGTATATATCGATCGATATCGATGCGCTCGACCCGGCGTTCGCGCCCGGCGTATCACACCACGAGCCCGGCGGCATGAGCTGTAATGATATTCTGTCCACGCTGGCGAGAGTAGAGGCCGACGTCGTGGCCGCCGACGTTGTTGAATTTAATCCGTCCAGAGACTGGCAGGATATGACGGCTATGGTTTGCGTCAAGTTCGTCAAAGAGTTAGCGGCCTTGCTCTCGGGCTATAGGTCGCCTCTTGTCTAACTAATTGTATAACTGTAAGCTGGCGCAGCTCGGGCAGAAGTTAGACGGCTAGTGCGCGTGTTTTGATTTATCTTTGCGCCCCGGCTGGGGCGTTGAACTTTTGTTTTTTTCAGGGGGTTTTAATGAGTTCGCAAGTTTTGAAACGTGCGGTACGCCGCGCATGTAGTTCAGCTGGAATAGTTGCACTATCCGCGCTTGCGGTGCCCGGGGCGGCATTGGCCCAACAGGCGCTGGAAGAAATTGTCGTGACTGCGCGCAAGCGCTCAGAGAGCCTGCAGGACGTGCCGATCTCCGTGTCGGCGATCACCGAATCGCAAATCGAGAGCGCGGGCATTGAGCGTCCGGCCGATTTCATTGGCCTGATTCCCAACGTCACAATTGTTGATGCGGCAAACGTCGGCGACACACAGGTCAGTATCCGCGGCATTGTTTCCACCCGGGATGCCGAGTCGACATTCGCCTACGTCGTCGATGGTGTGTTGATTACTAACCCGAATGCCTTCAACGAAGAGCTGTTCGACGTACAACAGATCGAGGTATTGAAAGGCCCACAGGGGGCGCTGTATGGCCGCAATGCGGTATCGGGCGCTATCCTCGTCACCACCAAAGCACCGTCAGACGAAGTCGAGGGTAAGATTACCGCCGGCTTTGGTAACACCAACTCGCGCAGACTGAATGCCACCCTCAGCGGGCCGCTGAGTGACAACGTACGTGGTCGTATCGGCGTCAGCCACAGAACCACCGACGGCTTCTACGAGAACATTTTCCTCGGCACCGATGATTCCGTCGACTTCCTCGAAGACACATCCTTCAAGGGGCGCCTCGACTGGGACGTTAACGACGACCTGACTCTTGACTTCCGTCTGGGGGCAAGCAAGGTCGAAGGCGGCGCAATTAACTTCAACGCCGTGTTCGGGATCCCCGGATTTGTAAACCTGCTTGGCTCACCGAGCTATTTTCAGGACGTTAACGAGCAGGACTTCACCTTCGCGTTTAATGTGCCGGGCGAGAACGAACAGGAAACGATGGACTTTTCCGTCAAGGCCGATTGGGTACTGGAGCGCACGACGCTGACGGCGACGCTCGCCTACAACGATCTTGAGGAATACCTGCTGTCCGACGGCACCAGCGCGTCTTTTTATGGCTATGAAGTGACGCCGTCCTGTCTCGATGATCGCCTGACGCTGAATAACCTGCCGACCGCTTTCGGCGGCGCGGGTCGTGATGACCTGTTCGGGCCGTTCCTTGCGCCGTTCGGTGTGTTGCCGCCGACCAACATCGGCGACCCCTTTAACGATCCGAACAACTTCGCGGGTGTCTATGGCCCTTATACGCCGACCACCTGTGACGGCTATCAGTACCAGGAGCGCAACCAGACGGACACCAGCGTTGAGCTGCGCCTGACATCAGACGAGAGCTACGCGGCGCGCTGGATTGCCGGTGTGTATTTCGCCGATATCGAGCGCGAGGTAGTGGTTGCCTATGGTGCCGATACCGGGCAGGGCTTCCTGCGCCAGCCCTATGTGCCGCCGACTGGCCCGAACCCGACCGACCTGTTGTTTGACGACACGTTTGACACGCAAGTAATGGCCGTATTCGGTCAGTTGGAATTCGACGTCAGCGAGACCGTAGAGCTGGCGATCGCCGTGCGCTATGACTCCGAGGATCGTGAGGTCAGCAACAACGTGCCGAACGTCAGCGCATCCGGGCTCAACGTCAACACGCTCGACGGTGCCTTCCAGCCCGGCCCGATCAACCCGGCATTTAATGCCAATCCGACGGGTATCCCGGATCGCAGCAAAACGTTCGAACAGTTCCAGCCGAAGGTCAGCCTGAGTTGGGCCGCGACCGACACGCTGAACCTGTTCGCAACTTATGGTGTCGGCTTCCGCAGCGGTGGTTTTAACTCTATTGGTACTGAAGCGACCATCGACTTCTGGCTGAACGACAACGGCGACGGCACTAATCCGGGTGCGGCGGTTGATGCGCAACTTCTGGTTCGTGATGAATACGAGAAAGAAGTCACGACCAGCTTCGAAGTCGGTGCCAAAGGCTTCTTCTTTGACCGCCGCCTGCGGCTGAATGCGGCCGTGTTCCGTAATGAAGTCGAAGACAACCAGTTCTTCGAGTTCTTTGCGGGGCCATGGGGTTTATTGCGCACGGTCACGACTATCGATGAGTTGGAGATCTCGGGTTTCGAGGCGGATTTTGATGCGCTCGTAACCGATAATCTGTCCTTCTTCGGTGGCATAGGTGTGCTCGACAGCGAGATCAAGGAAAACCGTAACCGGCCGTTGTCGGTTGGTAACGATGCGCCGCAAGCGCCCGAGTTGACCTACAACCTGGGCGCGAACTTCAACGCGCCGCTCGGCGGGCTTGAGTTCAACGCACGCATCGACTATCAGTTTGTCGACGAGATGTGGTTCCACACGTTGCAGGGCGAAGAAGTACCAACCGTCTGGCAGGTGTTCTTCGGGCCGGGCTTCGCGTCTGACTTCTCCAAGACCAAACGCGATGACTACAGCACCGTTAATCTGCGCATGAGTCTGTCAGGCGAGCAGTGGACCGCTAGTGTCTGGGGTCGCAACCTGACGGACGAGGAATACCTTCAGGAAGTCATTCCGGCGCCGGAGTTTGGCGGCTCTTTTGTTCATCCGAGTGCGCGCGATGCATACGGTGTGGACTTCACCTACCGCTTCTAGAAACGACGGGCCGACAGATAACACTGTCGGCCCTTTTTTCTGGCTGGTCGAAATGCCCGTTGTCAGCGATTCGCAACAACAGGCCGCCGCCTGACGCGGTTTGATAAACGAAATTTTTCCAATTAGCCCGATAGGGTTGGGGCAATCACATGGCTTACAGACTTGGCGTGGATGTCGGTGGCACTTTTACCGACCTCTTGTTGTTTGATGATGCTACCGGGCAGACGTTTCGCTCGAAGGTACCGAGTACGCCGGGCGACCCGTCGGAGGCAGTTGTCTCCGGCACGCGCGGTATTTGCGAAACGGCGAATATTGATCCCGGTGTCATCGAAGATTTCTTGCATGGCACCACGGTGGCGACGAATGCCGTACTCGAAGGTAAGGGCGCACGCGTCGGCCTGGTTGTCACCGAGGGTTACCGGCAGGTTTTGCAGATAGCGCGATCGCTCGTGCCGGGCGGCCTTGCTGCGTGGATCATCTGGCCGAAGCCGGAGCCGATGGCGCGACTGGAAGACACGATAGAGGTGCCCGGTCGATTGATGGCAAACGGTGACGAGTATCGCCCGGTCGATGCGAAAGCAACGCGCGAGGCGCTTTTACGCTTGAAAGAGAATGGCGTAGAGGCGATAACCATTTGCCTGATGAATGCCTATCTGAACGGTGAGCATGAGAAGCAGGTAGCGAAGATCGCCGAGGAAATCTTTGGCGATATCAGCATCTCGCTGAGTCACGAGATTTTGCCCGAGATGTACGAATACGAGCGTGCGTTGACGACGGTCGCCAATGCGGCGGTGCGCCCGGTGGTTGGTCGCTACGTTCGTAACCTGGAAAAAGAGCTGCGCGATTTCGGCATCAAGGGCCGGCTGAATCTGCTGCGCTCTGACGGCGGACTCATGTCTGCCAAAAAAGCCCAGGATGCGCCGGTCAATTTGCTGATGTCCGGCCCGGCGGGTGGCGTCACCGGTGCGCTATGGGTCGCGCGTCAGGCGGGCCTGAAGAATATTCTGACACTGGATGTCGGTGGCACCTCGACCGACGTCGCCCTGATCGAAGATTCCGAGCCGAGACTGGTCCGTAATACCGACGTGGGACATCTGAGTGTTCGCGCGTCATCGCTCGACGTTAAAACCGTCGGTGCCGGTGGTGGGTCGATCGCTCATGTACCCGAGCTTACCCGTGCACTGCGGGTCGGGCCCGAGAGCGCCGGTGCTGTCCCCGGTCCGGCATGCTACGGCAAGGGCGGCGAGCAGGCGACGGTGACCGACGCGAACGTTGTGCTCGGCTATCTGCCGGAGTCCTTGCTCGGCGGGTCTTTCAAGCTGGACCGCGATGCCGCAACGGCGGCGGTGCAGAAAGTGGCCGACGCGATGGGTATCGGGCTGCACGAAGCGGCGGCCGGCATCATTGATATCGTTAACGAGAACATGTTCGGCGCACTGCGCATGATTTCGGTGCAGCAGGGTTACGATCCGCGCGACTTTGCGCTGATGGGGTTCGGCGGCGCAGGCTCATTGCACTCCAACGCCGTTGCGAAACTGATGGGCTCCTGGCCGGTCGTTGTTCCGAATTCACCCGGCGTGTTGTGCGCGCTGGGCGACGCCACGACACGGATGCGCGCGGAAGGCTCACGCAGTTTTTCCAAGCGCTTGTCGACCACCAGCGCAGCCGAGGTCGCCGCGACGTTCGCGGAGATAACCAGCCAGGTTCTCGGCGAGCTGGGCGACGAGGGGATCGACGCGAAGCAGGCAGAACTGCGCTACGAGGTTGACGTGCGCTACCACGGACAAGGCTTCGAGATCTCCATGCCGTTCACCTACGCGCATGACGATGAGGAGTCGCTGTACAAGCTGTGCGCGGCGTTCGACGAAGAGCACCGACGGATGTTCACGTTCAATATGGATGCCGAGCATGAGCTCGTGAACCTGCGTGTGGTGGCTCTGGGGCAGGCGCTTGAGCTGCCGGCGTTGAAAATCGAGGAAGGGAACGGTAATCCAACGCTCGCGAAGATTTCGGATCACCATGTGTGGGTCGACGGTGAGAAGCGTGCGGCGGTGATTTACGATCGCAGCAAGCTGTGTGCCGGTGATGTCATCAACGGGCCGGCGATTGTTACCGAGATGGATAGCACCGCGCTAATTCTGCCGGATCATATTGCGACAGTGGATGCCTACGGCAATATTCTTATTTCACCTGAGGCACAGGGGTAGGTCATGACCGCGAAAATTATTGAAACCAATACCGCCGAGTTTGAAACGGTCGAGGTCGACCCGGTCACGCTGGATATTATCGAGAACGCGCTGCGCAACGCGCGCCTCGAAATGGACGCCACGCTGTTCCGCACTGCGCTCTCGCCGGGTATCCGCGAGCAGGGTGATGCGTTCCCGCTGATCGCCGAGCGCAACGGCAAAATGATCGTCGGCCAGTTCGGCTCGTTTATCGACGGCTTCCTGAATGGCTACGATGGCACGCTTGAAGACGGCGATATAATTCTGCTGAACGACCCCTACAGTTGTGAGGGTGCAATTTCGCACAACAATGACCAGCTGGTCATCATGCCGATCTTCCGCAATGGCCGCGTGATCAGCTGGGCTGCGATGTTCGGACACATGACGGACATTGGTGGCAAGGTGCCGGGCTCGCTGCCGACCGATGCATCATCAATCTTTGAGGAAGGCCTGCGCATGCCGCCGGTCAAGCTCTACCGCAAGGGCGAGCTGCAGGAAGACATTCTCAAAATCGCGACGCACCAGAGTCGTATGCCCGAGTGGTATCGCGCCGACCTGCACGCGATCGTTGCATCATGTCGCGTCGCCGCACTGCGCGTAAACGAAATCTGTGAACGCTTTGGCGAAGACGTTTATACGTCCGCGACCGAAGAGCTGCTGCAACGCAACTGTCGTGCGATGCAGGTGCTGATCGGGCAGGCGATCGGAGAGGAGCCGGTCACGTTTGAAGACTACATTTGCGATGACGGTAAGGGTAAAGGTCCGTTCAAGATCAAGTGCACGATGTGGCGCGAGGGCGAAAAAGTCATTCTTGATTTTGCCGGCACGGATCCGCAGTCGGACTCCTCGATCAACTTCTATCTCAACGAGAACATGTTCAAGATGTTCTTCGGCATCTACATGATCATGGTGTTCGATCCGCAGATCCTGTTTAACGACGGCTTTTACGATCTCGTCGATGTCCGTATTCCGGAAGGCTCGCTGTTGAAACCGAAGTTCCCGGCCGCTTTGTCGTGCCGGACACATGCGCTCGGTCGTATTTTCGACGTGCTGGGTGCGTTGCTGGGGCAGAAGACGCCGGACTTCCTGAGTGCGGCCGGGTTCTCATCGAGCCCGCACCTGATGTACTCAGGCTTCGACAAGCAGGGTGAGTGGTATCAGCTATTCCAGATCGGCTTTGGCGGCATTCCGGGTCGCGCAATGGGTGACGGGCCGGATGGTCATTCGCTGTGGCCCGGCTTTACCAACGTGCCGAACGAATTTCTTGAACACTACTTCCCGATGCTGATCGAGCGCTACGAGTCCGCGGCGGACTCCGGCGGCGCCGGGCTGAATCGCGGCGGCAACGGTATCCATATGACCTACCGTTTCCTGCAGGAAGGCAAAATATCTATCCACGACGATCGTTGGTTCGTGCCACCGTGGGGCGTCAACGGCGGCAAGCCTGCCGCACGCTCCTGGAAGCGCATAGACCGCGCCGACGGGACCAGCGAATACCTCGGCTCAAAGGTCGACAACATCGTCGTGCAGGAAGGCGATCTGCTGCATTACGTGACCTGGGGCGGCGGCGGTTGGGGCGACCCGCTCGAGCGCGATGCGGAGCTGGTTGCCACTGAGGTAAGACAAGGTCTGGTAAGCGTCGAGGGTGCCGCGAACTATGGAGTAGTCCTGGCCGGCAATGGTGACGTTGACGCTGCCGCTACCAAGGCACTGCGTGCGAAAATCAGCAGTGAGAGACCCGAACTTGGTATTTTCGATTACGGGCCTGACCTCGACACACTTCGCGCGAACTGCGAAGCGGAGACCGGTTTACCAGCGCCCGTGCAGCCTACCTGGGGCAGCCACCGTTCGAGCGCGGCTTAGCTATGGCGCCGGGCGACAAGACGGCGGCGAAAGGGCCGCTTACCGATCTCCGCCTGATTGAGCTTGGCCAATTGATCGCCGGGCCATTCTGCGGCCAGCTCATGGCCGATATGGGCGCGGATGTGATCAAGGTAGAACCGCCGGGGCAGGGCGACCCGATGCGGGAGTGGGGCCGTGGCGATTATCCTTTGTGGTGGACGGTCTGTGCCCGCAACAAACGTTGTGTCACCGCTGACCTGCGCGTGGCGGAAGGCCAGGCATTAGTTAAAGAACTCGTTCGCGATGCGGATTTTCTGCTCGAGAATTTCCGCCCGGGTACGCTGGAGCGATGGGGTCTCAGTTACGAGACGCTGAAAGAGATCAATCCGCGGCTCATCATGATTCGCGTGTCCGGCTATGGTCAGACGGGACCCTACGCGTCACGCGCCGGCTACGCCGCGATCGGCGAGGCGATGGGCGGCATGCGCTACCTGGCCGGCTGGCCTGACCGCCCGCCCACGCGTGCCGGCATATCGATCGGCGACAGCCTTGCGGCGACCTATGCCTGCTTAGGTGCGTTGGCCGCGTTGCATCACCGCGAGCGCACCGGCGAAGGTCAGGTGATTGATGCCTCCATTTTTGAATCGGTCTTGACGGTCATGGAGTCGACGATCCCCGAGTTCACCGTCAGCGACTATATCCGCGAACGCTCGGGATCGGCACTACCGAATATCGCACCATCGAACCTGTACGAGTGCAAGGACGGCACATTCCTGATCGCGGCGAATCAGGACACGGTCTTCGGCCGCCTGTGTGAGGCGATGCAGCGTCCCGAGCTGGCCCGCGACGAACGCTATGCGACGCACACGGCGCGCGGTGCGCATCAGTTGGAGCTCGATGAGATCATCCAGGCCTGGACGCGCACCTTAACGATGGATGCGGTGGATAAGCTGATGCAGAAGCACGGCGTGCCGGCGGGGCGAATATTTCGCGCGCCGGAGATGCTTGAAGACCCGCATTTTGCGGCGCGCGAAGCCATCGTCGACGTCGACAGTGAGCGTTTCGAGAACCTCAAGATGCAAAACATTTTCCCGCGTATGTCCGCCACTCAGGGTGAGATCCGCTGGCCCGGCCCACTGGAGCTCGGAGCGCATAACGAAGAGGTCTATGGCGGTGTGCTCGGCAAGAGCGCCGAGGAACTGCATCGATTGCGTGAAGAAGGCGTGATTTAGGCTGATTTCGGCGTATTCGCAACCACGCAGCGACGTCGCGCGATCCAATGCTCGTCGGGTAAAGGCCGACCGCTCATTGTTGCGATTCCACTTCGACTGAAAACTATGCTAGCCTCTGCGACGGCAGTTATATGATAGACATCGCATAGAACTTGCACGAATACATGTTCGGGGGGGAGAGGGCGCTTCGGCGCCCTTTTCTTTGCCTGCGTTTTACGACTGAATTACCAATACCACCGCGTGCGGGGCTTACTCGTCGACGTCAGGCGACCGCCTCTTTGCCGATGGTGCGGGGCAGACGCAGCTCACTAATGAGGCCCAACGCCGACATCGCACGCAAAATGATCCATGTGAGATCGAATTGCCACCACCGAAGCCCATGGCGAGCTGAGTAGGGGTACTTGTGGTGGTTATTATGCCAGCCTTCGCCGATTGCGAGGATGCCTACAAGCCAGTTATTGGTGCTGTCGTCGCTGGCATCGTACGGCTGTTTGCCCCAGCGATGACAGACCGAGTTGACCATGAACGTCGCGTGCCAAAGCAATACCGTACTGATGAAAAACCCCCATACCAGCATCTGCAGGCCGCTGGTGCCGAGCGCCGGGTTCATTACGTTGAGGAGTGCGCCGAGCGCAAACAGCGCGACCATTTCTGCACCGATGATCGCAGCGTAGTTGCGTTGCAAAAATTTAATCTCGGGATACTTGTGCAAGTCGCGTGCATTCGCGCCGTTTTCCATGAACGACTCCGACTTCATCATCCAGCCCATGTGCGCATCCCACATCCCCTGAGTGCGGGGCGAATGAATGTCCTTGTCGGTCTCGGTGTAGCGGTGATGCGTGCGGTGGTGTGCAACCCACCAGAGCGGGCCACCCTGAACGGCCAGGCTACCCAGCAGCGTCAGGATGAATTGCACGGGCCGTGACGCCTTAAACGAACGATGCGCGAGCATGCGATGGAAGCCGGCCGTAATGCCGAATGCGCGCACGAGGTACATGCCCACGGCGACCCACGCGGTGACCGGACTTACGCCGGTGAACACAGCACCGAGGCAGGCAACGTGGAATGTCACCATGGCGATCTTGACGTAGTTGGCCTGACGACTGGCGACCCGATATAGACTTGCTTGCGACACCTGTTTCGCTCCTTATTGCTCGCGACCACAGTAGCAGATGTCGCAGATATGGAAGTTATTTCGTTAAAATCGGGCGTGTGGATGCATAGTGGTTCAATTCGGCCGAAATTCAGCAGCGCTATCGCTCCCCGTTTATGTAGTCGATGACCAATAACAGAGTGCGATGAGATGCCAACCGACGTTGAACAGTTCGAAGCGGTTTTTGCCGATGCTTTTTCAGCAATTGCACGGCATATCCAGCGCGAAGAAGCCGGCCAGACCGCCGCCAGCGGCTATGCCCCGCTTGCCGATATTCTGAAGACATTGGATGTCGAGCGATGGATCGATCAGGGCGGGATGGATCGGGACCGGTTTAACGCCTTTCTCGACGACTATCTGCACCATTCCGTGCAGTTGCATCACCCCTTGCACGTCGCTCATCAGGTTTCAGTGCCGGACTACCCCTCGGCGCTGGCCGCAGCAATCAATGGTCTCACCAACAATCCGATGGCTATCTATGAAATGGGGCCGTCAGCTGCCGCAATAGAGTTTGCGGTCGTCAACTGGATGCTAAGAAAGATCGGTTGGCGCGAGCAACCCATCCGGGCTAGCGATATGCCGGATCGCGGTCATGCTGCCGGTGTGCTGACGCATGGCGGCTCGCTGGCCAACCTCACCTGCCTGCTCGCGGCACGCGCGCGGATTGCGCCCGAGGCCTGGGATTCTGGGGTTCCGGATGATTTGGCCATTCTGGTACCGCCAGCATCACACTATTCGGTCGCGCGTGCGGTAGCGATCCTAGGGCTCGGTACAAGCGCTATTTATGACCTGCCGGCCGATCAGCTTGGTGTTGTGCAACCGGAGGGGCTTGAGGCGGCTCTGGACCGCGTAAAAGGCAACGGCAAGCGTTGCATGGCTGTCCTGGCGAATGCCTGCTCCACGGCAACCGGTCTGCACGACCCACTGCCGGAAATCGGCGCATTTTGTCAGCAGCACGGACTGTGGTTTCATGTCGATGCCTGTCATGGCGCAACGGCATTGCTTAGCAAGCTTCATCGCCACTATCTCGATGGCATTACGCTTGCCGACTCGGTTGTCTGGGACACCCACAAGATGATGCAGGTGCCGGCGCTTTGTGCTGCAGTGCTGTTTCGTGATGCGCGCAGTTTCGCCGCGGCGTTTCATCAGGACGCAAGCTATCTTGCGTACGGCGAGGACGTCGACAGCTATGACTCGCTGCCGCGCGCTATCGAGTGCACTAAGGCGGCGCTGGGCTTCAAGGTATTCATGAATCTGGCGTGGCGCGGCGAGGCCGCGCTGGGCGAGTACGTTGATGAGCGCTATGCCGTGGCGAGGATGGCCTATGACATTATCTCTGCGCGTGCAGGTTTCGAATGTCCCTACGCGCCGGAAACCAATATTCTGTGCTTCCGCTACGGCGACAATGATGCGCATCAGGTATTGATCCGCGACCGGCTTATGAAACAAGGCAGGGCGCACATAACGTCAGCAGTTGTCGATGGCAAACGCTGGCTGCGTATCACGGTGATGAACAAGATAACCGACGGAGCATCGATCGAGCGTCTGCTGGACCTGATTGAAGAAGCCGCCAGAGATATTCAGTGCGAGCCGGCGGCGCTTACGGACGAAATACGGTCTTCACATTAACAAACGCGCGAATACCGAATTCGCCAAGCTCGCGTCCATAGCCGGACGTCATGATGCCGCCGAACGGCAGCCGCGCATCGGTCAGTAGAGTGTTCGGGTAGGGGGCATAGCGCTTGATGACGTCGCCGGTAACGGGATTGACGGATTGCATGCCTGAGTCGCTCTCTGCTTAGGCGTTGCTTGTACCTAAACATAGCACTATGCACTGGCCGCTGGGACTGGATAAGGGTATTCTTAACCTATTGTTTGCATTGCACGATTCGTCGCTGCGGTGCGCATTGACGGGTGACGGGGGTCACACCAGCGAATGCATGCGAGCCACGCTGTAGATGCTTGCGATGCCTTAAAGATACGACACCGTTGCAGTGTGTCGCTATGCAGACCCCTGCCGCTCATCTTCTTATTTTGATGGCAGGTTTTGCATGGTTATTGAATTCCCTACGTTCGAAGAACAACAAATGCGTAAGGCCGATACGTATCGCCAGTGGAAGCGCGCGGCGATCCGTTATGACAAGAAGCACAGACTCGATCGCTGGAAGAAAAAAGACCGGTCGCAAAGTTACGATTTTGTCGCGATTCGCAGCCGTCTCGAGGAACTCAGAGAGCTTCGCGAGAAAAAGGACAATCACGGTCTGCTGTTCACACTCAATGAGGGTATTCACGGCAATATGGGTGGCATGGGTCGCCCGGTGCTATATCGCAAGGCGAAGTTCGGCACCAAGCAACTCATCGTCGACTACACCGAAGAGATTGTCACGGCACTCAATCATCTCGCAAGCGGCCGCGTCCGCAATATTCCTTTTGAGGAAAAGCTCGACTTCTTTCAGCGAGCCAGTCACTGCTTCGGGCGCTCGGCGCTGTTGATGAGCGGGGCAGGCAGCCTCTTGTATTACCACCTTGGAGTGGTCAAGGCATTGTGGGAAGAAGACGTGTTGCCGACGATTATGTCGGGCTCAAGCGGCGGTGCGTTTATCGCGGCGTTAGCGGGCACGCGCAGCAGTGATGAAATGAAGGAGCTTTTCGATCCGGACTTTCTGGAGGAGGAGGCCGCTCAGGAAGAAGGCCTGCTGGGCAGGTTGACGCCGTTCGTGCGCACGCGGTTGAAGGCAGACGAAGTGTGGGAAGTCATCGAGAGGTTGATTCCTGACATGACGTTCCAGGAAGCCTACGAACACAGCAACATTCACATCAATATTTCTGTCGCGCCGGTTGAACATCACCAGGCATCGCGCCTGCTCAACGCAATTACGTCGCCGAACGTTATGGTGCGCGAGGCCGTGCTTGCCTCCTGTGCCGTGCCCGCCGTATATCCGCCGGTAACACTGGCGGCGCGTAATTCGAATGGTAAGCGTCAGCCCTATCTGGCGTCGCGCAAATGGGTCGACGGCTCAGTCGCACAAGACCTGCCGCTAAAACGCCTGGCTCGTCTGTACGGCGTCAATCATTCCATCGTCAGCCAGACTAACCCGTTGGTATTGCCTTTTATCAGCGAGTTCAAGGGGCGCCAGAACATATGGGATATTCTGCGCGAGACCGGCTTGCAAACGGCGAAGGACTGGTCACTGGCCTGGGCGAAGTTGATTCAGAAGCCGCTTGGGCGCCAGGCGTATTTCAGCAAGGTGATCAACACTTACGGCTCGGTGCTGTCGCAAACCTACACCGGCGATATCAACATCCTGCCGGCGACACGGAGCTTCAATCCGCTGCGGCTGCTGTCGCCGCGTAGTAAGGAAGAAATCCTCGACCTCATCAGGATGGGCGAAAGGGCGACGTGGCCGACGATCGAAAAGATCCGCACACAAACCCGCATCAGTCGCTCGCTCGACGTGATTCTCGAGAAGTACGAGGATCGGCTCGTGACAATCGCGCGCAAACAGCAGATCATGTTGGATCGTTCAGCCTGAACCGGGCGCGATCGTGCGCGCCATGAATGCATGATGACCATATTTCTCGCTGCCACAGTCGTGGCACTCCTCGTTATTCTTATCGCAACATGGCGGTTTCCGCGGGCGCTGTTAAGACTGCTGATCCGGCTGGGCAGGCGTGTGCTTGGGTTTCGGCGTTACACGCTTACCGTGGATGGTGTCGACTGGGTCTACATCGACACCGGTGACCGAGCCGGTTCGAACAAACCCATTCTATTGCTGGTTCACGGATTCGGTGCGGACAAGGACATGTGGCTGGGGTACAGCGCCTTGTTGCGCAAGAAATATCGTATTGTCGCGCCCGACCTGCCGGGCTTTGGTGAAACAACTTTCGACCAGCTGGCGGATTTCGCCCCTCGCGCCCAGGCCGCGCGACTACAACGTTTCTGCGACGCAGCCGATCTTGACGCGGTCCATGTTGCCGGTAGCTCGATGGGCGGCTATGTATGCTGTTGGCTGGCTGTTGATGCGCCTTCCCGGTTGCTGTCGATGACACTGATGAACGCCGCCGGTGTTCTCGGTGAGAAGGCATCGCCGGTCCAGGAGGCCGCTGAAGCCGGTCAAAATCCGCTCGTCGTCGAGAACGAAGAAGAGCTTGCCGCGTTACTTGATCTGCTGGCATACAAGCTCCCGTTTATCCCGCGTTTCGTGAAGCAGGGCTTGCTTGTGGATTACCGGGAGCGCCTGAGCCTGTTCGATCGGATTTTCTGGCAGTTAGTCGAGGCCAGCCTGACCGATGGGCTTGCTTATCAGCTGGAGCGTATCGAGACGCCGACTTTAATCGTCTGGGGTCGTGAGGACCGCATTATCGACGTCAGCTGTGTCGATATTTTCGAGCATTTCATCGCCGGCAGCAGGCGGGTTGTATTTGATCGGGTAGGGCATGTCCCGATGTTTGAAGCCCCGAAAGAGACCGCTGCGGCGCACGACGAATGGATGCGCAACGCCTAGTAGCGTCCTAAGGTTTAATCCACTTGCCGTCTGAGGGCAGTGTCAGTGCAGCGAGCCGGTCGAGCAATACGCTCGCGGAGTTGTCGGCGAGTAACATGTCGCGGTGAGGCTTTTTGACAAAGCCCTGTTCCGCCTGGTGATCATTAAAGCGGATCAGATGGTCGTAGAAACCGTCGACATTCAGCAACCCGAGCGGCTTTGCATGTATACCCAATTGCGTCCAGGTAAGAATTTCAAAACTCTCATCCAGCGTGCCGAAACCGCCAGGCATGGCGATAAAAGCGTCCGATAGCTCGGCCATCTTCTGTTTGCGGGCGTGCATCGAGTCGACAATATGCAGCTCGGTCAATTTGCTATGCGCAATTTCTTTACCCATCAGCGGTTGCGGGATAACGCCAATTGCGATGCCGCCGTTGGCGAGCGCTGCATCGGCGACGATACCCATTAAGCCAAGCGATGAGCCGCCATAGACGAGTTGGATATCGCGCGCGGCGAGGGTAGCGCCGACGGTCTGAGCGGCCTGCGCGAAGGCGGGTGAGACGCCGTTATTGGCGCCGCAAAAAACCCCGACCCGTTTGAACGCTGCGGCGCTCAAGCTACCAGCATTGCGCGACCGTGAAGGACGAGCTGGTGCCTTTTTGGCCGAGCTGGTTCAACGTCAGATTGGCGCACTTGTCGCCCGCCTGAGCCGTCGCCGGCGTGGCGGTAATAATGAAGGTACGCTCTGCCAGACCTGACAGCGCGAAGTTGTAGTAGGTCACGCCGGTTTCTTTGGGCGCGGACATCAACGATATCGGAACGATGGTGCCGACCGCCGTGCCGGCACGGTCCTGATCGTAGCGACCATTCTCTGTATAGAAGCGCTCCATCCACTGCGCCAGCTCGAGCATGACCGCCTGGCCGTCGGCGCGGCGGGCCTTCTCGACGCTGTCCTGGTAGCTCGGTACAACGATCGCGGCGAGGATGCCCATGATCAGGACCACGGTGAGCAGCTCAACCAACGTGACGCCACGTTGACGCAGCGCGCTTCGGTGGCCTGCCTGTGCAGATCGATTACTCATTGATGACTTGCTCCCATGACAGGCGACCGCTGATCGACGTGTTCTCTACTTCGATCGCGCGTGTTTCGATGTTACCAGTACTACCCGGCGTGTATTGACGGTCTCCCAATACCGATGACTGCCATGGCAGCCCTTCGAGAGGGTTGAAGCGTTCGCCACCCGGCGCATAGACAATCGGATTGCCCGAGCCGTCGGTGAGCACGGTATCGGCAACGGTGTCGCCGTTGTCGATGGCGTTATCGCGGTCGAGATCGAACACCGGTGCGTCCGGGCGCCCGCCGTCACAAATGTTGACAGACATCAGGAAGCCACCGCCGCCGATGATGCAGGGATCACCAGAGTCCGGAATGATGGTATTGAAGAAGACAATGTCGCCGCGCACCAGCGGATTCGATACGACGCGCTCGCCGGTAGCCGGCAAGTCCATATACCAGCCGCGGTCACTGAGCGGATCGAAGGTGTTCTGCGTCGGTACGCGTACGTCCGGACTCGCCACATTGACCGAGGGATCCATTGCCAGCTGCTCCAGCAGGTCACCACGGTCGAGTTCGTCGATGCCCCGATCCCAGATGCCGTAGAACGTCTGTTCTTCGGTGCTCGTCTTGTCGCCTTCGGTCAGATACTGACCGGTACCGAACAAGACCATGATATCCGGAGACACCGAGTTGTCGTACGGGCAACGCGCGAGAATAGGCTTGCTCGTGATCGGCTGCAAGTCGCCCGCATTGTTGTCAGCGGTAAACAAAGGAACGGGTACGCCAGCACTGGTGTAGTCAGAGTCCCAGCTTGCGGCGCTCGATGAACTCACATCGAATGCCCACATGTTGCCGAGCAAGTCTCCTGCGTAGACGCGGTCAGGCGTTCCGTCACTGTCAAGGTCAGCCAGCTGAGGCGTGCCCAGACCATTACCGGCGCCGGGAACGTCAATCTTGATGTAGTCGCTACCCAGCGTCCAGGTACGATCAAGTCCGCCATCCAGGAACACAATGAACAAGTGTGCATCGCCGCCGCTCGCGCTGTTATAACCGTTACCAAACACCGCCGCCCAGCGGCCATTATTCATCAGTGAAATTGTCGGCTCGGCGAAGGCTGTGCCGAGGTCACTATCGTCGCTGTCGGAAAACTCCCAGAGCACATAGTCGTCCGCATTCGCCTCGCTCATCAGCGTCGGGTCGGTGATGTCGAGCGCAAAGTAGCCCGCACCGCCACCGCGCAGACCACCAACCAGCACCGTGCGCCAGTCGGGAGTGCCAGCCGTGGTCGTCTTGATAAAGGCATCGGTGACAGCGGGTGTCAGGTCGACGTAATAGCGATGGTCGTAGTTCTGGTCGGCCAAGGCATGCAGACCCTCTCCCGGCGTCGCACTGAAGACAGAATTTGGCACATAGCCCATGAACTCAACGCCCGAATCCGCTTGGCCAGTATCGGCCCAGAAGCCATGCAAAATACCATCGTTGGCACCGACGTAAACCGCTTCGCGGCGCGTCGTATTATCACGGAAATCGGAGTATGCATCGCTGCCGGTGGGGAAGGGCGCCACTGACGGCCAATTGCTGCCGGGGTTGCCTACAAGCACGGGGCCGGAGTGAACGATGTCGCCGAGTACCGTGCGGCTTGCGCGCTCTCGGAATTGCGTATCGTTTTCAAAAGCGCGGTCGCCGCGCAAATAGTCCAGCATGTCTTGTACGGTCAGTCCAACCGGCAGTCCGATGGACAAGTCGGCCAACTGGTCGACGGTAAGGTCACTCACGTCACGAAACGGCACGCCACCCACGGCCGGGTCCCAGGTTGAAATCTGGCGTGCGCCTTCCGTCGGAATAAGGTCAGCGGCGTCCCAATCCGGTGTTGACGCAACCGCGCCGGTTACCGGGTCAAGTGCGCTGGCGGTGACAAAACCGCTCCACTGTTCCGAGTCGAGTTTTGCCTGATAAACAAGACTGTCGCTACTCAGCAGGCCCGTGTTGAAGGTTACGGCGGCAGCGGTGCCTTCCGTCTCGATAACGGTTGCCAGTACGTCGGCCATGCGCCGCGCAATCTCTTCCGGCGTCCGGGCGTTCAGCATTTCGCCGCGGCCGTTAACAGCCGCGTGATAGAGGTCGTCGACCATCCGCGGGTTGCGGGTCAGATTCGGCTGCGGCCATGCCGGCGGGACATTGTGCGCATCCTCGCGGGTAAAGTGCGTCACGCCGAAGATGGTGCCCGTGGCGTTCAACGTGACCGCGAAAGTGTTCATGTGCAGGTCACGATTGCAGTCAATCCAGGGGTCAGGCGTTGCCGAGCAGGCGATCGGGACCGGGACCTGTCCGGTCCCGTAGCCCGGTACGTTAAGGTTTTCGTAGCGGTCCATTGCGATGTCGCCCAGCGTGTTTGACCACGCATCCTGATAAGGCGCGCCGCTGGTGCCATCGGCATTGCCAACACCCGTGCTCGAGTTGTTCGCAAACCCATCGGTAAAGATAATCGCGTAGTTTTTCTGACACGCGTTGGTAACCGGTCGGCCAGCACCCGTACGCTCGAACTGATCGCCGATGTAGTCCAGCGTTTCGCGCGTCGGTGTTCCGCCATTGCCACGCGTGGTGAAAATATTCTCAAGAACGGCGTCTTTGTCCGTCGTCAGGCTGAGCATGTTCACAGGTGAACGGCCATTGAATCGGACCGAGCCAACACGCACGCCGCTGATTTCATCCAGCGCCTGGGTCAGGCCGCCACGCAGGGCCTGATGGCGCTTGCGATAGTAGCTGAACCAGTTGGCGAAGTTCTGCATCTCATCCGCGTAGCTGCGACCACTCGGGTAGGCAGGTGTTGTCGGGCGGATTTCATAACGCACGAGGCAAGCGCCGTCGGGGCCGACGGCGTCCGCGGTGCCGGTAACCAACAACGGTGGTGTCGCACGGAATAGAACATAGTTAATTGCATTAGGCGCCAAACAATTTATAGGTGCACCCGCAAGTGACAGCGTGGCCGTGTCGTCGCGTACGAAATAGGTGGCCGGAAAATAATCGAAGGTCTGTGCCTGGCTGACTGTAGAGACGGCGCCCAGATTGTTGCGCATACCCTCGCGAACCCAGAAGCGCCAGTCGTCGTTGGCCGCCCCTGTGATGTCCGACGTCAGATCAACGGTAAACGTCGTGGGGTCCTGAATCGGATCCCATGGTGCGGCGGTAGGGTTAATATCGTTGAACGTCCTGGTGCCCGTATCGACCCAGGGCCCATAGTCGATGCTTGGGTCGTAGTAGCCCGCGTTGTAGTCAGAGCTGCGAATAAAGCCGTGCTCGAGTGTTGGCGGTACGGCAAAGTGATTCGCGCCATTGCCGTAGGTCCGGCGTGCATCGCTACCGGTTCCGTTCGGGAACAAATAGACATATTTGCGCCAGCCCAGACCGCCGCCAGTGCCGCCGGTACGATTATAGTTAATCGTACCGGGCACCAGATTGTCATTGGCATCCCGGCCAACGAAACTGTCGTCGGATTCACTCCACCACATGCCGCCATCGTTTGTTGGCATCAGGACTTCGCCATCCATACTGCCCGAGTTATCGAGGCCGAGGATGATGTTGGGCTCTACCGAATCGGACAGGAACAGCGGTGAGTCCGACAAAATGCCTGGCGCGGCTATCGCGCCACCTGCGGCCAACAAGGCGCCGCATACGGCAGTTGTCAGACGATGGGTCAATGAAACAGAAGTCTTCATAGCGTTAAGCCTGCAGAGGTTTGATCGCAAAATAAAAAATCAGAAACGTTTGGCGTAGTTGGTACGCAAAACAACCTGCGAGGTATCGGTCGAGCCGGTGCCTCGCGCATGAATCTTGAAAATAAAGATATCGCCCGTGCCACTGGAGATACCATAGCCACCACTCAGGTTGAGTGCCGTGTTAACCGACTCATCTACCGTGCCGCGAATTTCAATGATGTATTCAGGGGCGGTCGCGATGTCACCAAGCGCCCCGAATGTCGCGTTGTTGTAATCGCGCGCGTCGGCCGGCCAGGCGGCGTAGACATCGGGTGCATCCCCGATCTTATAAAGACCGCCGGAATTGTTGAATTGTGCCAGTGTCGTAATCGACTCGATGTAGGCTTCAGCTTCGCGCAGGCCTGCCTCGGCAGCCTGGAACGCGAGATCCTGGTCGCGCATGTTGCCGCTGATCTTTTCCTGCATGGTAGAGCTGCGCATCGACGTCGTGCCGATCAGCGAAAGCAGAAGCAATGCGATCAGCGCGATGACCATCACCACACCACGTTGCCGTGACGCCGGAATACTGAGTTGGCTGGTCATTAGAAAATCACCCGGTTGCGAATCGTTGTCGTTGATGAGTACACGCGTCGCAGTCTGCGATCCGTCGGTGTAACCGGCGTGAGACTGGCGGCAGTACCATCAAACAAAATATAGGGCTGCGGGTTATCCGAGACGCGGTCCTCATCGGATTCCATCAGCAGATTGATTTGCACGCTGAGCACGTTCGGCCAATCGGCAAGTGCGATGGCATCCGCCTGTTCATACGTGTCGACGTCGCCATCGGCATCACCATCGAGGCCATAGACGAGCTGCATATCCTCTACGCCGTCGGTAATCTCAACCGGCGTACCCAGTGCGCCGTTATTGCCAAGCGCTACCCGGAAAAGCGCGTTGCGTCCTGATGCGCCGGTGCCAATGTAGTAGCCGCGCGATGTGATCCGCATTACAAAAGAATTCTCGTCGTATTGGTACGGCGAGCCGCTTGCTGTCGTGCAGTCGAGCGGCTTGCCTAAGCCACGCGTGCAGTTGCCCGGACTCAGCACACTGTTGTTATTTCTTATCGTGGTTGTCGCGCCTGCGGTGTTGACATTGGTCATCTGGAAGACAGCCGTATTCAGGCAGTCGGTGACCATCAGCACTTCGCTTTGTTGCAAGTCGTGCACGTCTTTTAATGTGATTGTTGCCGTGGCGGGCGTATGGCTCTGCACGACGTATTGATCATCGGGAATCGCACGAACAATTTTTACCGCATCGGTACCTGCAATTGCGCCGGTAAATTCTGTCGGGAACGTGCTGACGCCGCCTTCATAACCGAGCACCGAATTCGCCGCGTCCAGCTCCCAACTCGTGGCGCCATTCAAGGTATTGATTGCGCCGTCGGCGCGTCCGCAGCCCATGAAGCCGGCCATGCGGATATCAGAAACCATCATGTCAAGGCTAAACCGGCCGATCTCCTGCAGTTCGGACAACACGGCCTGGGTGTTGTATGCCTTCTTGCTGCCCGTGTAGAGCTGCAAAATGCCGCCGATCAGAAAGGCGCCGATCGTGAGTGCGATCAGCAACTCAATAAGCGTGTAGCCGTTCGAGCGTGCATGACGTAGGTTGTTTGTGGTCGCGTTTCTCATAGGTCAGTCGTCACCGTGAAATTTACGACGTCGGCAGCGACGCGGCCGTCGTTCCACTGCACCGTCACTGTAATTCTTGCCGGCTGATCAGGAGCGCCACCGGCGATACGCGCAACGGCACCGTTGCCGGCCGGGAGATAGTAGGCCAGCGCATTGCGCCATTGCAGCAGATCGATATCAACGGCAGTCGCTGTTGCCGTTGGCGTCGGATCCGCGAGCGTAATGTCGTAGCCGCCGGTGCGCGCAACATTCTGATTGGCCCGCATCCGGTCGATAATGTCATAGGCCTGAATGTTGGCCTGTGTGCGCAGGTAAGCGCTGTTATTCAATCGGGTGCCATTAACCTGCATCGTCGCAAGCCCGATGAGCCCGCCGGTCAATAAAATTGCCGCGATAAGTATTTCAAGCAGCGTGTAACCCGACTGACGGGAATATCCGATGCTATGTGAGGGCATCATGGACATGCTGTGGCTCCCTGTTCTGTGCGTGCATAACCTATCAGGCCGACGTTGATCGTGCGTCCGTCAGCGAGGACGCCGTTCGCGGCGCACACATTGAAGATATCGGCATTACCGGGGGTCGCACGTGTCTCACCGGTCGGGATAAATGACACGAAGTCAGCGAACGAGCCGCCCGCACGAATCGTCGTGCCGCCGGTGCGGGCGTCCCAGACGCGAATAATTTCATCGCCGGCGGTCACGCTGCCAGGAACCGTAAAATCGACGAAGACCATCCAGCCAAGCTCCCAAGCGCCCGTGGTGTCGCACGCGGTCTGGTTGGCGGTGGGGCAAACGGTTACACGAACACCGCGCTTGATGGCCTCGGACCGCGCGACCGTCAGCGCAGAAATCAAATCGTTGTTGTCGGTCACGATGCGATTCGCGCGAATGATCGACAGGAATGAGGGCGCAGCGATACCCGCCAAAACGGCAATGACCGCTACGGTTATCATCAACTCAAGTATGGTGAAGCCCCGCGACCGGGCTCTCGACCGCGTGCATTTCTGTGGCACTTCGCTGGCCGTTGTCATCGTCGACTCCGATTTAATCCCGATTACACCCTATTATGCTGAATTTTCCAGCTTTTGCGACGTGCACAGGTCACAAAACCCCAGCGGTCGCGATTTCGTCGTATCGTCAGCCTGATCAGCATCCTGGGTGTCATCCATTCGCACTTTGTTGGATAATTGCAACATGAAGAAAACAATAGAAACTAACGAGCAAACATAGGTTTAGCGAAACTATGCGAGATGTAGCGAAAACTACCGGATTCAAACGGCCTGCGCGAGCGCTCAGCTCACGTTATTGGCTGCAAGTCAGAAAGTGTCGGGTTATGTCACAGCTGAGCGCTTCAGCGTTTATGGTTTGGGCGGTTCTCGGTGTTTTCTCGCCCACTACCGGCAATGCCGAAAGCAGCAACGACGGCGCAACCCTTCATCTGCTGCAGGAAACGCGTGATCTTGCGCGCCACGCCGGGATTATTCAGGCATTTGAGCATATGCGGGCGAGGCACGAGGAAACTATCGGGCAGATGATTACGCTGAACGAGATTCCGGCGCCGCCGTTCGGCGAGTCGGAGCGTGCTGCGGTGTTTGCCGAGTTGCTCGCCGATGCAGGTGTCGAGAACGTTTCGGTAGACCCGATCGGCAATATCTCCGGGCTGCGGCGTGGCGAGCCGGGTGGCAGGACGGTCGCGATCATTGCGCACCTGGACAGCGTCTTCCCGGCGGAAACCGATGTAACGGTGCGCCAGGACGGCAGCATTTATAGCGCGCCGGGTATCGGGGACAACGCCCGCGGTCTGGCGTTGATGCTCACCCTTGCCGATGCTATTGACACAGCGGATCTGCGCTTGCGCGACAACCTGCTGTTCATAGGCTCGGTTGGCGAGGAGGGACTCGGCGATCTGCGCGGCGTTCGTTACCTGTTCGGCGATGCTCTGGAGCGTCAGCCGATTGATTCCGTAATCGTTATTGACGGCGGCGATACGACACGCATCGTCACTCAGGCGGTCGGCTCCAACCGCTATCGGGTGACGTTTACCGGCCCCGGCGGGCATTCCTATGGTCAGTTTGGCCGGGCACATCCGCACCAGGCGCTTGCTGGTGCCATCAGCGCATTCACCTCAGCCGCCAGCGAGATCGTCGCAGCGGGCGGTGAAAAGGCGACGTTTTCGGTAGGCAGAATAGGCGGCGGGACGTCGATTAACTCGATCCCGTTCGAGAGCTGGATGGAAGTTGATATGCGCTCGACTGATCCGGCACGCCTGAGCGCGCTGGACGCGGCATTGCAACAGGCCATTCAACGCAGCCTGAATGCGGAGAATGCACGTCGCCGCGGCGGCGATGCATTGTCCGTCGACATCCAGAGCGTGGGCCGGCGTCCGGCCGGCAGCCTGGCCGAAACGCTGCCGCTGGTGCAGCGAGCGGTAGCGGCGCAGCGTCAACTGGGACTCGAACCGATTCTCAGCGCAAGTTCGACCGATGCCAATATCCCGATCTCGCTCGGCATCCCGGCGGTCACGATCAGCCGGGGTGGCAAAAGCCGCAACGCACATGCGCCCGATGAGTCATGGGAAGATATCGATACCCATACTGCGGAAAAATTCGCACTGCTGCTGATTGCCTCCGAAGCCGGTGCCGAAACCGGCTCCGGAGACTAATCAACCGCGCAGCGTTGCCTATCTGAAGCGCATTCTCACGCCGCCCTGCAGGGCAATACCGGGTAGCGGTACGTTAGCGGCCAGAAACGACGTACTGCGGCGGGCGTCTTCGTCAAGTAGGTTGCTCGCTTTGGCAAAGATGTCCCAGCGCATATCGGAAGCGGTCTCGATGGTGCGAATTGCGTTGAGGTTTAGCATCGTGAAGCTGTCCGTCTGAAAAGACGACACGCGGTTTTGTTTGGCATGGAAAATACTTTCCGCCTGTAACATCCAATCATCAGTTGACCAGCTCAAGCCCAGCCCCAGTCTTGCCGGTTGCACGCGCGGCAGGTTTTCACCGGCTGTTTCGCCCCGGACAAAATCGCCGAATACGCGCATCTCGAACGGCGATTGTGCGCCCCCGAGCTTTTGGGTGAGCTCCATTTCGACGCCGTAGAAGCGCGCATTTTGTTGCTGGTATTGCGCGACGGGTAATCCGTCTTCGACGGCCCCGGTATCCTGCAAAAAGATATAGTCGTTGATGCGATTGTAGAACACGCTGATCTCCCAATCGCGCACGTCATCATGGTGGTGCAGGGAAACGTCGAGGTTGTTGGAGACTTCCTGTGTGACATCGCTGCCCAATGCGAACAGCCCGACCTCAAACAGTCCGGTGGCCAGATGAGCACCATCTGCATAGAGCTCGGCGGCGTCCGGGTGGCGCTCGGACCGCGACAGATTTACGCGCAGGTCGCGATTGTCATCGAGATCCCAGTTAATGCCTGTTGCCAATGAAATGGCCGTTTCATCGTAACCCGGCAGTGCCGACAAAGGGTCGTGTTCCAGTTGTTCGATGCGCGCGCCGATCTCAATGACACCAAATTCGAAGCTGCGCTCTTCGAGCAGGAAAAACCCGCTCGATGTTGTTGCCGTAGGCGTCACGAAAGCCTCTTCGCCGAGCGCCGAAAAATCACGGTCATTCAGTTGCAGGCCAAGCGCACCACGCCAGCCGCTGATGGGTGCATGTACCAGCTCGACGCGCGTCTCCCACGCTTCGTTGAGGAAGCGCGTGCCGATCTCGCCATTCGGCTCGACCTCGATATGCTCGTAATCATTAAAGCCGGCACGTACTTTCACCGACTCGAACAGGCCGTCAAGCTGGTAGGTCGCGAGAAGATCCACCCGTGTTTGCTCAAGCTCGATAAACGGGCCGGGCGCTATTTGCGGCTCGGGCGGTGTACCCGGAGGGCCTTCTTCCTCTTCTTCCTCGGCTTTTGGTAGCCCATAGGTACTCTCATATCGGCTGACTGAGAGACCGAATGATCCGCGGTCCGTGAAAAGCGTTGCGCCACCGGCATAACCGGATGACTCGCCGGCACTGTTAAGCAGCGTACCTTTCTGTTCGTCTTCCGGGCGCTCGTCGGGATCGGCGGTGGCAAAGCCACTGATATCGATATCGTCTGATTGCCGGTCAAAAGCGTCGAGGTGCCAGGCGAACAGATCATTGCCGCCGTCAAGGCGCAGTGCGCCGGCGCGCTCGTTGGCTGCAGTATCGGCACGCAGCTCCAGCGCGGCACTCAAACCCGTCTCAGACAATTGTTTAGGAATGCGATTGTCAATGACGTTGACGACACCGCCCGCCGCTGCGCTACCGTACAACAACGTCGCTGGTCCGCGGATGATCTCAATAGCATCTGCGAATAGCGGCTCGATCGGCACGGCATGGTCGGGACTGAGATCGGCGACATCGAGCGTGCTGATGCCACCCTCGAGCACGCTGATGCGGGGGCCTGCCTGGCCGCGAATCACCGGACGCCCGGCGACCGGTCCGAAGTAACTGCTGCTCATGCCGGGTTCATTGGCAAGTGTTTCTCCGATGGAGGCGGCAGCGCGCATCAGCAACTGGTCTGCGCCAAGCACCATGACCGGCTGTGTCAGTTCGTCCGCCGAACGACCCAACGGCGCCGCCGTGACAACAATTTCTTCGATCGCTTCGCCGTTCTCGTCATCGGCCCAAACCGGGTTGGCAACGCTCAGCGTAAGCATGCCAGTAACAAGGGCATAACTGGATATAACTTTCATTTTATTTCACCGCAAACCGTGCGCCGAAAGGCACACATAAATAGAGTTGCCGACGTTGTCGCCGGCGTAAAAAAGCTAAGGTGCGGTGAGCTGTGGCGGGGCCCGGTTGGGCGGCAGCAAGCGAGGCTTGTCTGCTACGAAAGACGGAAACGTTGCGCGGGGGTAGTAGTTAACCTGACCCGGAGTTGGCATGACACTGGCAGTGGTATCTGCAGCGCCGGTGGTCTGTTGCCCGAGATGACAAATATCACAGGTCTGACCGCCGGCATGACCGTCGGCCTCAAACGCATGTGATTGCAGCGTGGCCTGCGCAAACAACAGCGACAGCACCAGCGCGCAAGACGCGAGGGTGCGGGACTTACTGGTTTGTTGGCGCAGAGTTCGTTGCATACCGTTAGTGTAAAGTTCCGCCTGATCCGCGGCAAGTTATCATGCGGTCTGATTGCGACGATAATTGCTACTTGACGACGCGGGAAACGCTGTTGGTTTTCGGAACAGTGAGCCGTTCTGGTATCGTCGAGTACAAAGGCGGTAAGCCACGGGGAATAGAATGACACAAATGACCAAGCGCGCTTTTCTCGCGGCTACCGGTGGCGTCGCGGCCGTCGGCCTGTTACACGGCGCAGCTGGCCCGAATACCGACTCCGGCGACGCCGGGCTGCGCTCGCTCACCGGCAAAGCGCAACCGATAGGCCCGGCCGAACGCGCCGAGCGGCGCCAGAAGGCGGCCACAATCATGCGCCGCGAAGGCATTGGTGCACTGCTGATCGAGGCGGGCTCCTCGCTCACTTATTTCACCGGTATCCGTTGGTGGCGCTCAGAGCGTTTCACTGGCGCAATCCTGACCGACGACGGCGCGTTAGCCGTCATCACGCCGTTTTTTGAGGCGCCGTCAATCCGCGAGCAACTCCAGTTTGATGCGGATATCCGCACATGGCACGAAGATGAGTCGCCGTTCGCATTGGTTGGCGACTACCTGACGAGCCGCAAGCGCGCATCTCAGCCGTTAGCCATCGAGGAAACGGTGCGGTTCTTTATCGTCGACGGCATTCGTCGCGCGGCGCCTGAGACGCAGCTCACGAGTGGTGAGGTCATCACACGTGGCTGTCGCATGTATAAGTCGCCGTCGGAGCTCGCACTGATGCAGGTCGCCAATGACGTCACGATGGCGGCATACCGCCACGTGTATCCACAAGTTCGTATTGGTATGACGCCCGGCGAGATCAGCGAAATGATGAATAGCGCGACAATCGCGCTCGGCGGCCGTCCGCAGTTCTCGATGGTTTTGCTCGGTGAGGCCAGCTCCTTCCCGCATGGCAGTGATCAACCGCAGGTCATTCGTGAGGGTAGTGTTGTCCTGATGGACTGCGGTTGCAGCGTGCACGATTACGAATCCGATATCTCGCGTACCTGGGTTCACGGCGAGCCTAGTGCGCGCCAGCGGGAAGTCTGGCAGACGGTCAGGGAAGGGCAGCTTTTGGCGCTCGAGACGGCGCAACCCGGCGTGGCCGCGGGCCGCGTCGACGATACCGTGCGTCGCTACTATGCCGAGCGCGGCTTCGGACCTGATTATCAAACACCCGGCCTGACGCACCGCCTTGGTCACGGCATCGGCATGGATGGCCATGAGCCGGTGAATTTTGTCCGCGGCGAACAAACGGAACTGGCAGCGGGCATGTGTTTCTCGAATGAGCCGGGCCTTTATATACCGGGCGAATTCGGCGTTCGTCTCGAGGACTGTCTGTATATCAGCGACGACGGGCCTGTGTTGTTCAGTGCGCTTTCGCCCTCGCTTGATGCACCGTTCGGTTAATACAAACTCGTAACAGCGTGAATTTGGTCGTGGCAATTTCGACTCAGATTGGGTAAAAAGTGGCGCGTGTAATCAAGAATCTGTCTGGAGCTTCCGATGAAAAAACTTAGCCTGATGATGCCTGCCATGGTGTTGGCGTTCCTCCTGCAACCGGCTCTGTTGTCACCGGCCGCCGTTGCCGCGCCACCGGAAGCCGCGCAAAAGATCACCGTCTACAAGTCGCCAACCTGTGGCTGCTGCAAGCTCTGGATCGAGCACCTTGAAGAAGAGGGCTTCGTGGTCGAGGCCTTCAACAGCGACGACATGAACGCCATCAAGAAAGAGTTTTCCGTGCCCAAGCGCATGACCAGTTGTCATACGGCGACGGTCGGCGGCTACACCATCGAAGGCCATGTGCCGGCGGCCGACATTCGTCGCCTGCTAGTGGAGCAGCCCGAGGCCACTGGTCTGGCCGTGCCGGGTATGCCGGTTGGCTCGCCGGGTATGGAATACCGTGACCGCGTCGATCCCTACGACGTCGTGTTGTTCAGCGCCGACGAGGAAGCGGTGTTTGAGAGTTACGGCAAGCCCGATGACAGCAACGAGGCGGCGGATGCGGCCGACGACTGAGTTGCCACCGGGCCTAGCGGCGCACCGCGGGCGCCTCGAGCGGCAGTTTTCCGGCCCGCCACGCCAAGAATAGCTCAAGCTCGACGTAGCGCTGATCACCACCCGCGAAGGGTTCGGCGCGCACGCCGACATTGCACATTTGCAGGCGTCGATGCAGCGACCCAATGGCTTGCCATTCCAGCCGATAGGCAGGGTAGCCGTTGCTGTGCCCCTCGCTGATTGTGTTACCGCGTAGCTTGCGCCCGGCATTCCAGTCGTGGCAGTGATGACAGGCGAGATTCAGTTGGCCGCGTCGCTGGTAGAAATAATCACGACCCGCCTCAAATCCTCGCGTCGCCGGTCCGGTGACATCAACATCGAATGGCAGGCCTTTCGCCTGCTCCGTCACATAGGCGCTCAGCGCGAGTAAGACATCGGACTCGTAATCGAGGGCAGGGCGCTGCTGCTGTTCGACGCGACATCGGTTGATTTGTTGCCCGAGATTGACCAACTTTTTTGTTCGACGGTCGAAGCGCGGAAACCGCGTCGCGGCTGCGCGGAGTTCTTCACTATCCGAATCATGACAACCCGCACAGGCCGGTTGCACCCCATCGCTTTGCTCGAAGAGTTGGCGCCCTCGATCGACCCACAGGTAGCCGGGGTTGGCGAACGTGTCGTCTTGCAATGCCTGGGTATCCGCGGACTGATAGTTGTAGCCGCTGGTCGGTGCTTGTGCCGTGACCGTTGTCCGGGGCGGCAGGTCGCTGCGTAAACAGGCGGTCATTGTGGTGATCAATAAAACCAGCCCCGGCCACCGCCCCGTTGCAGACAGGCGCAATATCGCAGCGACAATTCGGTTCATCCTGATAGCACCAATCAGACGGCAACGATGTCGCGCTGCTCGCGCGTTTCGCTGCCATCCTGATCAATCCACAAGAAAGTAATTGTTCCGGACGATTTCACGCGCAGGAAAAAGCTGATGTAGGGGTTGGCCGCGATAGCGGGTTTGAGGTCCATCGCAAACACCGACTGTCCGTCAAACCGGCATTCAAAGCGGACCAGAATGTCACGGGGTATGAGCTTGCCGGAACTATCGCGCCGGAATCCGCTGTCCATCGGATGCGAGGCCAGTGTTTTGATTTCGACTACGGTGTCGCGAGCGACTTGTTCCGGGACAGCAATGCGGGTTTTTACAGACATGTCAGATCAAGGGCTCGATACAGGCGGCGAGTGTGACGACGGTCTTTGCCGTCCCCGACCATAGCGTGCCGTCGTGCATTTCCGCGATAGCCGTGAGCGTTTGTGATCCGCCGAGCCGGATCCGCGTCGTCACCTGCGCGCGACCACTGGCCGGCGTCAGATAAAACGACGCCACATCCGGCAGCGGATTGGCGGGCGCAAAGACATGGATAACGCGGACATAGTCGTCGTCGCGCATCGGGCTATCGACGCTGACCGTTAGCGCGACCGAGTTACCGTTCTCCGCGAGGGCAGGCAGGTCAAGGTTGACGCGTCCGGTATTTATCTTTGCCTCGCCGAAGCGAGCCGAAACAGCATCCAGAACATCGCGATCGCTAGCGCGCAGCGGCGACGCGAACACGCCGATTACGACGGTCGATGTCGCAGCGCTGATGAATCGACGCCGGTCGAGGGGACGATTAGTCGACATCAGCAGGTCCTCTTAGTGTTGCCAGATAGGCGACGACATCCTCGACTTCCTGCGCCGTAAGCACGGTCTCGCCGCGGTATTCCGCCGCGACTTGCGTCAGGCCTTGCGTACGGAAGTAGGCGGGCATCACGGTATTCGGGTTGATGACGGTCGGGTCGATCACCTGTTGGCGCAGCGACGCTTCACTGAGCCGATTGCCAACGCTGCTCAGATCGGGACCGAGATTGCCCTGAAACCCGGCATCGAGCTGTGAGACCTGGTGGCACAGCACGCAGTGGCCACGCTCACGGTCAAGCACGACTTGTCGGCCGCGTTCGGCGTCCCCGGAAACCTCGGTCAGTGGGGGCGGTAATACGACGACTGCGTCGACGGCAATTGCATAGCGGCTCGGCACGCCGATTATCGTGATTAGACTCAGCAACAGAGCGAGGCGGTGGGCGCCTTTCATCCGAACGTCTCGGCGGTGATCGCGGCAAACCAGTTGGCGGCATAGCCCGCCTCTTTGGCGCGGTCCGCGCTACTGGCATCTAACGGACTGGTGCCGCCCGCACCAGCCACCGGCTGCCACAGGCTCGCCTCCGGTGTGTAAACATCGGCAACCGAGATCGCCTGCTGTGGCGATATATAGCTGTAGCAGGTATTGATGAGTTTGGTCGAGACGGGTGGCTGTCCCCGCAATGCGCGGGCGACCTGGACCGCACAGAGTTTCGCTTGCGCGTTTGCGGCGAACGCGGATTTCGGCATCCCGTTCGCTATCGCTGCGTCGCCGATCACATGGATGTCTTGCTGCAATCGCGACGCGAAACTCGCGGGCTCGACCGGACACCATCCGCTCGCATCGGCGACGCCGGCGCGCCTGACGAGGCGACCCGCAGACTGCGGCGGTATGATGTTCGCGACGTCGGCACGTACGGCATCAAAATCAGTGTGAATGGTCATGGTTGCCGGCTCGACGCGGACTACATTGGCGCCATCGGAAAGCCCCGCCCATTCAATCATGCCGGGATAGCTGTCTTGCCACGCTTGCTGGAACAGCGCCTGCTTTGAAAACCGGTCCTTGCTGTCGAGGATGAGGACCTTTGCGCGTGGATTGTTGCTTTGCAGATAGTGGGCAATCAGGCTCGCGCGCTCGTAGGGGCCGGGTGGGCAGCGGTAGGGCTCGGGCGGGACGCTGATCGCGACCACGCCGCCTTCGGGCATCGCTCGTAGCTGTTTGCGTAGTAACAATGTTTGCGGGCCGGCTTGCCAGGCATGAGGCATGATTTGCGCTGCCGCGGCATCGTAGCCGGGCAGGGCGTCAAATCGCGGAGAAGCACCGGTAGCAATGACCAGGCGGTCATAAGCGATGACGTCACCGCCCACTAACAAGATTTTATGCGATACCGGATCGACATCATGCGCCCGGGCGCGCACGACGCGGATACCTTCGGCCTCAAGCGCGGCATAGCCAAAACGCTGCGCCCGTATGTCGCGCATACCGGCGATGACAAGATTGCTGAATGGACACGCGGTGTATACGGGAGCGGGCTCGATTAACGTGACTGCAAGTTGCGGATCCAGTTTGCGTAGTTGGCGCGCGCAGGTGGCGCCCGCAAATCCGCCGCCGATGATGGCCACTCGCGCCGCATCCGATGACCGTTGCCGTGAGCTGCTGCAGCCAAACGCGGACAAGACGCCCGTGGCCACTATGCTATTGAGTATTGTGCGGCGTGACGTCATCAGATGCTTGCTCTTGTCATTCCTTGAGTGCCAGATACTCGGCAATTGCATCAAGCTCGGCCGCGCTGTAGCCGCGCGCGATGCGTTGCATCAACGTACCCTTGCGGCTGCCGTCACGATACGCCAGTAACGCATCGAGAAGCTGTTGCCGGCTGCGACCGCCAAGGGTCGGCAAGTTATCGGTGTTGCCGTTGTCTGCTTCATCGTCTGTGTCGGCTTGATGACATCCGCTGCAGCTCGCGGCGAGCAGACTGCCGCTGGCCATTGCTTGCTGATGAGGCAACACGGCTACGGTCGCGACCACCAGGAAGATCAGACGAAAGCGCCGCCGCATGATCATGCCACGCGCAGATCCTGATCCTTGATCGGCAGGTTGCGGATACGCTTACCGGTCGCGGCAAAAATCGCGTTGAGCACCGCCGGTGCCGCAACCGCAATGGTCGGCTCGCCGACGCCGCCCCAGAACCCGCCGGATGGCATGACGATGGTTTCGACATGCGGCATGTCGGCAAGCTTCAGCGACTGGTAGGTGTTGAAGTTCTGCTGCTCAACCTGGCCATCCTTGATCGTACATTCGCCATACAACATTGCTGACAGGCCGTAGACGAACGAGCCCTCGACCTGCGCCTCGATCTGCTGCGGGTTAACCGCATAGCCCGGGTCGGTCGCGGCAACAATACGATGCATCTTCAGCTTGCCTTTTTCATCGACCGACACCTCCGCGCAGGCCGCGACATAGCTGCCGAATGCGTTACACACAGCCAGGCCGCGATGCACGCCTTCGGCGGCAGGTGTGCCCCAACCGGCACGTTCGGCCGCAGCCTCAAGCACGGCGAGGTTCTTCGGGTGCTCCTTCATCAACGCACGGCGAAACGCCAGTGGGTCTTTGCCGGCGGCGTGCGCCATCTCATCGAGGAAGCACTCCATGTAGATCATGTTCTGGTTGACGTTGACGCCACGCCAGAAGCCCGGTGGCACATGCGGGTTACGCATCGCGTGATCAATGCGCAGATGCGGGATGCTGTAGCTGATCGCCTGATCGCCCTGCGGCAACAAGCCCTGGAACGTCGCCATGTCGGCGCCATCTCGCAGCGCACCCGGGAACACCGCGGCGAGGATGGACTGGCCGGAGATGCGCAAGTGCAGGCTGGTCATATTGCCCTCGGCATCAAGCCCGCCGACCAGCTTCGCTTTGGTGATCGGGTGGTAGTGGCCGTGCAGCATGTCTTCCTCGCGCGTCCACAACAACTTCACCGGCGTGTCGGGTAACTGCTTTGCAATCAACACGGCCTGGCGAACGAAGTCATGAAACGCACCGCGGCGACCAAAGCCTCCGCCGAGGTTGAGCTTGTAGACTTCGCATTGCGATTGCGGCAATTCCGCCGCATCCGATGCCGCGGCGAGAGCGGCCTCGCCATTCTGTGTCGGACACCACACTTCGCAACGCGATGTCGACCAGACCGCCGTGGCGTTCATCGGCTCCATCGGCGCATGGTTCTGAAACGGGTAGCTGTAGGTGGCCTCGACGGTCTTCGCCGCATCCGCCAGACCCGCCTTGTAGTCGCCGTTGTCGTTACCAACAAATGCCTCGTTGGCCGTCAGCCCCTCGTCGAGCATTGCCGAGATCGTCGCGCTGGACGCGTTCGCGTGCTCGCCCTTGTCCCATTCAATCGTTAGCGCATCCATTGCCTTCTTGGCCTGCCACCAGGTTTCGGCGACAACGGCAACGGCGTTGTCATCCACCGCCAGCACGGCGCGCACGCCGGGCATTGTCTCGACGTCTGACGCGTCAAAGCCAGCGAGCGTTCCGCCGAACACGGGGCACTGCTTGATCGTCGCATTAAGCATGCCGGGCAATTGCAGGTCGGCACCGTAGACTTGTGTGCCGTTCAGTTTCTCCAGCGTATCCAGGCGCTTCATCGGCTTGCCGACAAGCGTCCAGTCTTTCGGGTCTTTAAGGGTTACGGACATCGGCGGCGCGAGTTTCGCCGCTTGTTCCGCGACCTGACCGAAGCGCACGCTACGCCCTGTCGGGCCATGCGTGATCGTGCTGTTTTTTGCAACGCACTCGTCAACGCTTACGCCCCATCCGCTGGCAGCGGCCTCGATCAGCATCATGCGCGCCGCGGCGCCGCCCTCACGCACATACTCGTGGCTGCCGCGTATGCCACGGCTGCCGCCGGTTGAGAAACTGCCCCATACGCGGTCGCGCTTGAGGCTTTGGCCGGGCGTCGGGTATTCCCATTCAACGAGATCCCAGTCGCACTCGAGCTCTTCAGCAACGAGCTGCGCAAGACCGGTCAACGTGCCTTGCCCCATCTCCGAGCGCGCGATACGAATCGTCACCGTGTCATCCGGCGCGATAACGACCCAGGCATTGACCTCCGGGCCGGCCGCATCGGCCGGGGTGTTGGCTTGCGCGCTTAATGGCAGCGCCATGCCAATGGAAAAACCGGCGCCCGCCGCAGCGGAGCCAATGACGAAATGCCGACGACTAATAGAAACTTCATGCATCGTCTTTCTCCGTGCGGATGATAGCGGCGGCGCGGTGGATGCCTGCGCGCACGCGCGGCAGCGTTCCGCAGCGACAAATATTGGTCATCGCGGTGTCGATATCGTCGTCAGTGGGTTCCGGCTTTTCGGCCAGCAATGCTGCCGCGGCCATGATCATGCCGGACTGACAATAACCACACTGCGGCGTATCCAGCTCGGCCCATGCCTGCTGCACCGGGTGATCGCTGGCCTCCGACAAACCCTCGATCGTCACCACCTGCTGGCCGTCGCGCACGGCGCTTAGCGGATAGACGCAGGAACGAACGGGCTGCCCGTCGATATGCACGGTGCACGAGCCGCACAGCGCAATACCGCAGCCGTACTTTGTGCCGGTCATGCCGAGCTGCTCGCGCAGCACCCAGAGTAGGGGGGTCGTGCCGTCTGCATCGACCTCCATTGTTTTGCCGTTAACGCTTAACTTGCTCATGGTGGTGGACACTCCTCGGTGTGCGGGATTCTGGCGCTATTCGCTATCGTTGCCTGCGGTGCGCCGCTGATAACGTGTCAGCGCGCGCCGGTGTACTAATATACCGCATCGCCGGAGTCGCTTGCGACTGACGCACGAAACGTTTTCCGGACACGCGCGGTGTTCAGTGCGCACCGAACAATGCGGGGCAGGGCATACGCCTCTTAGGCGTCCGCGGCTTTTTTCGCCGGCGTGAGCTTCTGAATTAGCGGCCCGAAAAAACGCGTCGTTATCGGGATCAACAGCAAGCCGAGCGCCAGCCCGAAAATGCCATCCAGCGTCGCCTTGGCTGTCCATTCGACCGCACCCGCCGCGAAATTCAGTGTATTCGCGACCGCAACCGATATGTCATGAATAAGATGACCGAGCCAGGTAAAGCCGATGCCTTCGAGGCCGTGAATGACGATCGAGCCGCCGACCCACAGCATCGCTGCCGTGCCGACGGTGGTAAGCGCGACCAGAAATCCCGGCATGCCCTTAACAATCGCGCGGCCTGTCGCACGGGTGGCCCGCAGGCGCCCTTTGGCGCTCATCAGGAGGCCAAGGTCATCGGCTTTGACGATCAGCGCAACGCTGCCATAAACGGCCACCGTAATGAGAACGGCGACGACGGCCAGTGTGGTGCCCTGCATCCAGAGGTTTTTAGAAGGAATCGCCGACAACGCGATCGTCATGATTTCCGCCGACAGAATGAAGTCGGTCTTGATCGCGCCCGCAACCCGCTTTTCTTCGAGGTGCAGCGGATCGCCGACATCGAGGTCGGCTTCGACATGTGCGTCCTTATGCGGAAACAGGGCATGGAAGACTTTCTCGGCGCCCTCGAAGCACAAATACGCGCCGCCCAGCATCAGCAACGGGTTGATGGCCCACGGCGCGAAAACAGACAGCAACATCCCTGCAGGAAGCAGGATGACCAGCTTGTTGCGTATCGAGCCCACCGCGATGCGCCAGACAATCGGCAATTCACGGTCAGCCTCGAAGCCGTGCACATATTTTGGCGTGACGGCGGCATCATCGATCACCGCGCCCGCGGCCTTGGCGCCTGCCTTTGCAGCCTGGCCGGCAATGTCATCAACAGACGCCGCCGCTACTTTTGCGATGGCAGCAACGTCGTCCAGAAGCGCAATCAGTCCGCTCATAAGAATGTATCCATAGCTCAGCGCGCATTATTCCATCTGGCGCATCTGTCTGCATGGTTTGCGGCGCTATTCTTTGGGTAGCGGGGGGTCGGCCCAGTGGTCGCTGACCGTGGCCTGAACCGGTCTTTCGAGATAGGTCGACAAGGTCATGTAGGTATGTGTCGAGATAACACTCTCGAAAGCATTGATCTGGCGCAGCAGCGACTCCAGCGCCTGTGGATGCGCCAGACGTACTTTCAGAATCATCGAGGTATCGCCCGTTACCGAGTGCATCTCCTCCATTTCGGGCAGCAGCGCAAGCGCCTCGATCGCCTCGCTATGTCCCCAGCTGTGGGTTGCGACATGGATGAACACCAGCAACGATTTGCCCACGCTTGCGCCGTCAAGTTCCGCGCTTACGGCACGGATAACGCCGTGGCGTTTCAGCTTCTTGACGCGTTCGTGCACCGCAGGTGCGGATAAACCGACCTCGCGGCCCAGCTCTGCGTAGCCGCGCGTCGCATCTGTGACCAGCGCACCTAATATTTTTCGGTCTAACCGGTCCAGTGGGGCCTGTGCCGGGCTCGCGCGCTGAATGGTGTCTGTTTCTTTCATTTACGGGTTCCGCCTTCGCTCTGGGAAGAATATTGTTCTGTAACTATTTCTTAATACCGAACAATATTCGGCCAATAGTTGCTAGCACGCAAGCATAAGGGCGCACCATGAATCTATCTGACTACGATATTTCCTCCGAACGCGGCTTTCTTTCCGCTTTTGACCCCGATCAAATCCAGCTGCCGACCAGCCTGCATGCGGTTCGCGATGCGGGCCTGCGTTTGCCACACACTTTGCCGAGCGGTCGTATCCGCAAGCTGCTCGAAGCGTTGCCAACGCCGTCAAAGAAGGCCCTGATCGACGACACCAGCGACGCGCAAAAACGCATCGCCATGGTGCATTACTCATTCCTCGTGCAAGCCTATGTCTGGGGCGAGCCCGATGCCCCGCAAGCGTTGCCCGAGAATCTTGCCGTGCCGATCTGGCAACTCGCGGCGGCACTCGGCCAGCAGCCATTGTTGCCGTACTCCGGTTACGTGCTCGACAACTGGGCCAGAATCGATCCTGAGGGCGCGCTGGATCTGGATAACCTGTACATGCCGCAGCAATTTCTGGGCGGCCAGGACGAGGCGTGGTTTGTGATGATCCACGTCGCCATAGAGGCCACCGCGGGCCGGATGATGGGTGAAATTCCGGCCCTTATTGAATCCGCGCAAGCGCTCGATCAGGATCGCATCAGCGACAGCCTGGTGCGTATATCGGCCGTCTGGGATGTTATCAACGATATCTTCGACAGGATGCCGGAGCGCTGTGATCCGTATGTCTATTTCCACCGTGTGCGGCCGTGGATTCATGGCTGGAAAGACAACCCCGCACTAGGCGCCGGGTTGGTCTATGAAGGCGTCACCGAGACAGCTGGTGCAGCGCAGAGTTTTCGCGGCCAGACGGGATCCCAATCTTCGATCGTGCCCGTGATGGACGCATTGCTTGGCCTCGGTCATGCCGATGATCCGCTGCGCCGTTACCTCGACGAGCTGCATATCTATCGTCCGCCGCAGCATTGTCGTTTCATCGAAGACGTAAGGGAGCACTCGACGCTACGCGATGCCGTGACACAACTCGCGGATACGTCACTCATTGAGCTCTACAACACTTGTGTAACGAAGCTCGCACGCTTCCGTACGCGTCATCTTGAATATGCGGCGACCTACATCAACCGCCAGTCACGCGACCAGGCCGGTAACGCGGTCGACATCGGCACCGGCGGTACGCCGTTCATGAAGTACCTTAAGAAACACCGGAATGAAACCGAGCAGCAGCTGTTACGCGACAAGCTCGCGGTTGCGCAGTAGAGCGGGCGATGTCAGAGTCGCCGACGCCAGCCGTGTTACGCCTATTGCGCCTCTGGCAACGCGCTCTCAATATCAGGTGAGAATACAATCGGAATGCTGTAGGTTCTGCGCGCTTCGCTGTAACGATCATCAACCGGAACGTCGTCCTCACCAGCTTCGGGGTTCCAAACGATCTCGATACGATGCATTCCTGGTTGCAGGCCCGTCATCGGCACCAGGCCAATCAGTCCGCGCATGTTGATGTCCATGCGTTCTGCACTGATGAAACCGTCCATCGCAACCGCTTGATCGTTGATGCTGACCGACCATAGTCTGCGCAGGCAGAGCAGGGCGTCTTCATCGTCACTGGAGTCTGTGCACAAGCCATCGAGAATCAAATTGTCCCGCAGAGGTTGGTAAGGTAAGAACAGGGATATGAAAGCGCTTCTTTGGGTAAAGCTATTCACTCTTGGCCATCCGCGCAAACGATCTTCGCGGCTGTTCATATCCTCATAGAATGTGCTGCGAAAACCGCCTACAACGTCATTGTTGTCGAGGTAGGTAAACTCACCGGATAACGTGAACGATCGCCAGCCGGATACTCGCGCATTGCCTACCATCACAATGGCGATGATACTAAGCGTTAGTGCGATGTAGAAGATGACGGGTCGTGTATTGCTTTGTAGCGTGAGTTGCACCGGCAACACTAATCGCTGCGGGTAGACAAGACCGTAGATGCGACCCAGCAATCGAATGATTGCAGAAAAGACAGCGTTGTCCTGCAAGCGCTCAAACCGCCTTGCAATCACAGAGTCGAGTAACCACAGCAACAGCGGCACGCCGGCGAAAACGGCTAACAACGCGACCGTCGCAAAGCCAAGGGCGGCATTGGTCAGGCCAAATCGGGCGCCAATCCAGCCGCTGCCCACCAGCGTTAACAAGAATACGATGCCCACCCAAAGCGTACCCAAGGTCAACAGGCTGATGACTGCAAACAACGACGAAGCAAGCCGATCGGCTCTTTGCGTGGCCGTTTCAAGGTCAGGCAGTGTTTTTTGATAGTGCCGTTTTGTCAGCGGGCCAATACCGGGCGTTCTGCTCCAGTCGATGCCCTCGGGGAACACGGTACGCAGACCAATAAGCCCGACCCAATAGGCCCTGACCATCAGGTGCACGATGAAGCATGCGGCCAGCCCATACGAGATGCCGGTGACGATCGTGATACCCAGCGTGCCGGCAATTGCCAGACTGGTGGACAAGTGCGTGTAGGTTTGCGACAGCGCTTCGAAGAGCCAACTCGGTAATGAAATCAGCGCGAAGATCGTTAAGCTCGAAATGATGAGTTCAAGCTCGTCGGTGCGATCACGCAGGCTTTTCAGGGAGTCTGATCGCGAAACCAGCGGCGTTGAGTCTGTCGCTCCGCTATCAGATTTGTCCAGGTTTTCCGGTTGTCGGGACATTTGTTCGCAGCCTAGCATGGTGCGTAGCTTGAGTCGGCGGTAAATGCCCTGCGCGGTGTGTATCGACTTGTAACTATGCCTAAAGGTGTCCCAGGCGATTCGTAAAATGTCAGCTTAGCGGTCGTTCTGATCGGTTCGACCGCTTTCGAAATGCTTATTGGAGTAGAAAAGCCACAAGCCAAAGAGTGACGGTCAGTGCGGCCGTTGCGATGTCGAGTTTCTTTCGTGCGGGCAGGCGGTCACGCAGCGCCTGAACACGCGACAGAAATGCGCCCCAGACAATGATTGCAAAAAGAAATCCCGCAACGGCAAACGCAACACCGCCGAAGTCATTGCAACGGTGGGGGCTCAGGCACATCAGCTGCACAGACACGAAAAAGACGCCGCCAGCAAACAGAAAGCTCAGTAAGACCTCGCCGACCGTGTGCAGCAAACGATGTTGCCATGGGCGTTGTGGTGACGGTTGCTGATTGTCGACTGTCGGGTCATCTTCCATTGCATCGTCCTGGTGGAATCATTAGTTGAACAGTGGCCCATCAAACCAACCGAAAACACTCGCCGCGACGTACAAGATCGGAAAGACAGTTCCAAAGAGCAGTAAGCCGCGTGAGTATCTTCGCCAGAAGGCACCAGAGCCGATTGAGTAGGCAGTAATCGCATAGCCTCCTGCGAGTAACAGTGGTGCGCTTATGAACCAGTAGCGGGCCAACAGATCAATAGCCGCTACGATCGTCACAAAGCTCACACCGAAGACCTGCTTTGTCGCCGCCTGCAAATCGCCGCCAGCCTGCGGCGCATTGCCCAACAACACATCCCAGCCAACCAGCAGCACAGACAGCACAAGCGCCGAGGGAATCGCCGCAATGGGACTTAGCACCACTGAGCAAACGGCTCCGGCGCCGTTGCGAATTCTGACCAGCGTCAGGAATCGGTCTTTTTCCTCTGTGGCGTCAGCTTGTACTGGCGGTCTGCGCTCCGGCATTCGGCCGGCGAGCGAGCGGCCCGCTGACGAGAGCGCCAAGGCGCAATGTCGCAGCGCCTTGATCGGCGCCGAGAACAGCGTGGGCCACTCCTTCCTGCGCTGCGGGGAAAAATAGATCCACGCCAGTTGGGCAATGCCGATCAACAAGACAACCCAGCCATACCACTCCGGCAACCAGCCTATCCCGGTCGATATGACAAGCAGCAAAAAAATCAGGTCGAGGAAAACTCCGTAGCGCCGGGGAATCCATTCGATCGAGGCAACAGCAAATACCGTGACAAGCACAAATAACAGGAAAATGTCATTCATTCGCAGATTCTAGCGCCGACGGTTCTCATAGAGACAGGAACTGGATCAAAGCAAACACAAAAAAAGACAGCGCTTCTCTCGCTCACTTGTGCGGATGATGGGCGTAAAGCGGACCTCGCCATTCACCGAAAGCCGCTGTTCATGAGCGGCAAGACTTGGGATTGGTGCGAAAAGTGAGTGATAAGTCTTGGTGGTTTATTTCCGTCCCGATGGAGTAGGGCGCTAAGACATTTGTAATATTTCGGGCGTGCGTCGCCGGGCTGACGGTGAAACCGTCTAAGACCTGTCTGGACTAGATTTTCGGATTACAAAAGACTTCAGGTAGAAAAGGCGCTACCGTAATTTTTGTCTGACAAAGCGGTTCTGCACTGCGTATAACGAGTCACGTAGTGCGGCGACACTGACGACCCTTAAATGGCAGTTCACCGGCGATTCTGCTGCGACAAGGCTCGGACAGCAGCTGCAATTTTTCGTTTGTCTTACACCTGACGCAGTGCGATCGCGCCGACGCCAAACAGGCCTCGGGCAACGCAGTTGCGCAAAGTCGCGCAAAGTCGCGCAGAACAAGCCCATCACGATTTACAGGAGTTATCTTGACCACTCTGAAAACCAAAGACATCACGAACCTTTTGGCCTGGCTGGTTGCCAGTCCGGTGCTCGGTTTCTGGCCCATCATTTCCTTTTTGCCGCTCTTTCAGATCTTCGCTCGCGGCAATACGGTAGGCGATATTCTGGTGCAGGGCGCATTTGCAGCAACGAGTGCGCTGGGTGTTATTGGCTTCGCAGTGCTGTTTCAGTTTGTCGTCAAGCCGGAGGCGAAACAGGCGATGCGCGATGCCCGCAAGGGACTGGCGCTGAAGCTCGCACTTTACGCGGCACTCTGGTCGACGTCCTACATCGTCTACAGTCTCTTCTAGAAACAATGTCTCACGAAATGATGCTCATCGTCGGTAAGGGCCTGCTTTGGTGGGGGAGTCTGCTCGTGTTCTGCGTGTATCAGCTGTGGACGGTCCGCAAGCGCGACTAGTTTCGGTCGGAGCAGCCCCTGGCATAACTTCGCATAATATATATTATGTTAAATAAGGTATTGAGATGGGTGTACGCGATCACCTGAACGGTTCTTTGTACCGCATCCTCAAGCGCCAGCCGCAACCGCCTGTACCCCGACGGCAAACCTTTCCTAGTAAGGACTTGAGATGTACTGCTGTAGCTGGTCGATCAGCAGCGCCTGCTCGCTGACTTTGGCTCGTACCAGGTCACTGATGGACACCACACCCAGCACTTTGTTGTCGTCATCAACGATCGGCAAGTGGCGAGCGTTGATGTTGCTGACGAGCGCAAGGCATTCGTCGATCGTCCTGAGCGGCGGCGCGTACAGCACTTTCTCGGTCATGACATCACGCACGGGTGTCTCGCGTGACGCTTTACCGGCCAGAATCACTTTGCGTGCGTAGTCACGCTCGGTAATGATGCCCACAAGACTGTCCGAGTCGAGAACAACGAGCGCGCTCACGCCGTTGTTGGCCATTTTTTCGATAGCGGCATAAACCGTGTCGTCAGGCGACACAGACCATACCTCATTGCCTTTCTGGTCAAGAATATCTTTGGCGGTTTTCATCGTTGAAGACTGTCCCGTTTTTGCCGTTGCTCAGATTGGATATTAGCGCATCTGGCTTGTCGACGGATGCTACATCTAATCGTTCGGTTCGTTAGCAATGGACTTGAGTGCACGGTATCCGACGGGTGTTGCCTGAATCGAGGCTATCTCACAACGATCCCGGTGTATCGAGTCTGCAAGAGAAGCGGCTACAGAGCGCCATGGACGCGATCGGGTATCGTCCAAAAGCCGTCCTTCAGCTCGCTTCCCCGCTTTCCAGCGCATGCGTTATGTGACGCCAGATTGTCGGGTTGAAGCCCATGCCCAGATGGGCCGCACTGACCTCGATATGTTTGACATTGGGGCTATGGTGGTCCCGCGCGGCCTCCCAACTGACGACGCCATCGGATTTGCTGACGATCGCAGTAACGGGCTGTTTGATCGGAGTGCGTTCACGCCCTGCTATCTCGCTCTCGATCCAGTCCAGATCCATGCCGCGTCGCCGGAAGAACGGGGCCGCCGCGGTATATTTTGGACCGCCGATAGTCGGTGACCCCATGGTAATGACCTGCTCAACAATCTCCGGCAGGTCCCGCGCGGCCTCGCGCGCGAGGAAACCGCCCAGGCTCCACCCGATCAGGGTAATCGGACCATCGAGATCTGCATGACGGGATTCAATGCGCTCGATCAGGCGATCGCACAGATAGGGCACGCTGGCTTCGCCGCGATAATCCTCGCGCCGTTCGAATTGCCATCGTGGGTGCAGGTCGTCCAGCGTGTGCGCCATATCCACCCCGGCCATGTTACGACCCAGGCCCCAGCCCTCGGCAGTGTGACCGCGCCGCTTCAAATATTGTCGCAACGGCGCGGTATAACTATCGTCCGAGCCGAATCCCGGCACGACGATGATCCGGGCGGGCGATGCATGTCCGGGATTCTTGCCGGAGAAGATTAATGGCGCGACCATCCTTGCCAGATCGAATGCTGCCCGTCCTTCTCGAATAATCGCCAGTTTCGACGGCGGGCGTAGCGTAGGTGTCTCTAATTTATTCATAAGGTTAAACGATCCTATTCCAGTATTTTCGAGGCTATGGCATCAGGATCCATGGTCTCCAAATGGGTTCTCATTGCACGCATCATCGTGCCAACTTCCATCAGCTGCCCAGTGTTAAAAGGCGACAGCTGTTCGCTAACAAAAGAAGCAGCGGCGCGATCGACTCCCGTAATCAGTCCCCGCGCCGTGCCGGTCAGCGCGCACACGAAGGACCGTCCGTCGGTCTTGTCCTGACGGGTCGTCAGCAGCCCGCGGGCCTTGAGGCGCTGTAAGAGCCCGGTGATATTGCCCCTGGTAACCAGCATCTCGTCGGCTATGTTCTTCGGCGATGCGTGCTCGCCGAGCCGTTTGACGGCTCTCAGGAGGTCGTATTGCGGCACGGTCAGCTCGAAATGACCGAGCATTCTGGCATACGACCGTGAGCAGGTTTCGTACGCCTGTACAACGGCGAGCCATGTATCACGCTCTGTTTGTGCCCTGGTTGCAGTCAATGGATGACACCTTTTCAATTGAATATAGTTTAAGCCTATACGATAATGCTTTAAGCATCAACTATTTCTAATATCTCGCCTGATGCCCTGTCGCAGCGCACTACCCTTGTGTGGACCAAACGGCTGTGTTGTTCTTGGCGGATGATCAGACAGACATTGCAACATCGCCCTCGCCGCCCGGCCACAGTGCTGGTCTGTGCATTGCTGTGCCAGTGGCTTTCGCTACCTGCGATCGCTGCTGATACGACCATTGCGGTCGCTGCGAACTTTGCGATCCCGATGCGTAGCCTGGTGGCGGCTTACGAACAAGAGACGGGGCATCACGTACGCGTGGCGCTTGGATCGTCGGGCAAGCTGTACGCACAAGTCATAAACGGCGCGCCATTCGACGCTTTTTTGTCCGCAGACCAGGACAAAACAGAAAGGCTGGAGGCAGCCGGCTACGTCGTTTCCGGTAGTCGCTTCACCTACGCCTACGGCAACCTTGTGCTGTGGTCGGCGGATGCCGCACGTACTGTCGATGGTCCCGAGGCACTGCAGAGCACGTCTCTGCGGCGCCTTGCGATCGCCAACCCGCGACTGGCACCGTACGGCGCGGCGACGCTCGAGGTCTTGCAGTCGCTTGGGCTGGCCGAGACGCTGCGGGATAAATGGGTGATGGGTGAAAATATCGCCCAGAGCTATCAGTTCGCCAGTACCGGTAATGCCGAGCTCGGCTTTGTTGCGGCGTCTCAAGTTTATCGCGACGGCGCACTCACGCATGGCCGCGGCTGGCGGGTGCCGCAGTCACTGCATGCGCCGATCAAACAGGATGCGGTATTGCTACGCCGAGGCCGGCACAATGCGGCAGCCAGTGGTCTGCTCGCCTACCTCGACACTGATAAAGCCCGCCAGTTGCTGGCAGGCTTTGGCTACAACGGCGTGCCAGCAGCGACAACGGATCCGCTTTCGCCACAGGCGTCGGACTGATGCTAAGTCCCGGCGATATTGAGGCAATCTGGCTGACGATTCGTCTGGCGACGACGGTAACCATTTTGCTGCTCTTGTTGGGCACTCCGATCGCCTGGTGGCTGGCGCGTACCGGCTCAATCTGGAAAGGTCCCGTAAGCGCAATCGTCGCGATGCCGCTGGTGTTACCGCCAACGGTGCTGGGTTTCTACCTGCTGATCATGCTGGGACCGGAAGGACCGATCGGCAAGGCGACCGCCTCACTCGGGCTCGGCACGCTACCGTTTACATTCTGGGGCCTGGTCGTGGCGTCGTTGCTGTATTCGATGCCGTTTGTTGTGCAACCCATACAGAACGCGATGGCTGCGATTGGCAGCCGGCCGCTCGAGGTCGCCGCGACGCTGCGGGCGGGCCCATGGGACCGGTTCCGGCATGTCGTTGTGCCGCTGGCGCGTCCCGGGTTTATCACAGCCAGCATTCTCGGCTTCGCACACACCGTCGGCGAGTTCGGTGTCGTATTGATGATCGGCGGTAATATCCCCGGCGAGACGCAGGTCGTGTCCGTGCAGATCTATGAACATGTCGAGGCGCTGGACTACGGCCAGGCGCATTGGTTGTCGGCAATGATGCTGCTGTTTTCGTTCGTGGTACTGACGACGCTGTATATTTATCAGCGTAAAAACGTTTTATTTCAATAGTCTATTAAATATGTCTAAAGTAATAGATGAATTGATACAAATGCGTTTCCGGCAACGTGTCGGATCCGATGATGCAGCTTTTGAGCTCGACGTTGATCTGGAATTATCGGCAACGGGAACGACGGCGGTGTTCGGCGAGTCGGGTGCCGGTAAGACCACCCTGCTCCGCTGCATAGCCGGTTTGCAGCCATGTCGTGACGCAACCTTGCGCGTCGCTGGCAGCACCTGGCAAGACGACAGTGTCTGTATCCCCCCTCACCAGCGCCCGGTTGGCTATGTTTTTCAACAGCCGGGCCTTTTTGAGCACCTGACCGTCCGCGGCAATCTCGAATTCGCCCGACGACGTGCATCAAAGGGTGTCGCCGGTGTTGCCTTCGACGACGCGGTGGAGATGCTCGGCATTGGCGCATTGCTGGCACAGCGTGCGACGAGTCTGTCCGGCGGTGAACAACAGCGTGTCGCCATTGCGCGCGCGCTGCTGAGTCGGCCGCGGCTGCTACTGATGGATGAGCCGCTCGCATCGCTTGATGCGGCGCGCAAGCAGGACATTCTGCCTTTTCTCGAGACGGTGCGGGCACATGCGGGTGTGCCGATGATCTATGTCAGTCATTCGGTGGATGAGGTCATGCATTTGGCAGACGAGGTCGTCGTCATGCGCGCCGGTCGCGCAGTCCGCCAGGGATCTGTGCCGGAGACGCTGGGTGCCGGTGGCGAACGTATCGCCGACGGGCTTGAATGCACTATCATTGACGCAACGCCGGCCGAGATTGATGCCAGGTGGCAATTGCGCCGGGTCGAGTTTCCCGGCGGCGCGCTCTGGTTGGCGGCAAGTCACGACTCGGTTGGCAGTCGCGTCCGGGTGAGGGTGTTCGCGCGTGACGTCAGCATCACGCGCTCACCCGCCAATGACAGCAGTATCGCCAATATTTTGCCGGCAAAAATTGTGAAGATCCCGGATTCGCCGGACTCGCCGACGCTTATCGTGCAGCTTGCCGTTGGCCCTACCCCATTGTTGGCCGAACTGACCCGCCGGTCGGTCGATTTCCTTGGGCTGCAGGTTGGCCAATCGGTCTGGGCACAGATCAAGTCCGCGGCTATTGTGAGGGACTACGTGAGATCTACAGAATGATCGATTCGCAAATTGAAGCCGGCGCTCGCATTCTCTGCTTCTTCGCAGTGCTCTTGCTGATGATGCTGTGGGAGTGGCGGGCGCCGCGTCGCGCCGATATATTGCGCCGCGAACGATGGCCGGCCAATCTCGGTATCGTAGTCTTCAACACGCTATTCGTTCGGGTCGTCATACCGATGGTGCCGGTCGCGTTTGCCGTGTGGTGTGAGGCTCAGGGTTGGGGGTTATGGAACATGCTATCTGCCCCGCTCTGGTTGGCGTTGCCGCTCTCGCTAATCCTGTTCGACTTCGCAATTTACTGGCAACATCGCGCCATGCATGCGCTGCCGGTGTTGTGGCGTTTGCACAGAATGCACCATGCGGACACCGGTTTTGATGTCACGACGGGTGCGCGCTTTCATCCATTCGAAATTATTGTCTCGCTGATCTACAAGCTCGCGATTGTTCTCGCGCTAGGCGCACCGGCACTGGCGGTGCTTGCGTTCGAAATTCTACTGAATGCGAGTTCAATGTTTAACCACGGCAACGTTCGGATGCCCGACAGCGTCGAGCGCCGCTTGCGCCGCGTCATCGTTACTCCCGATATGCATCGCGTGCACCATTCGGCAGTTCGGAATGAAACAGACAGTAATTTTGGTTTTAATCTTTCCGTGTGGGACAGGTTGTTCAGGACTTACACGCCCCGCCCTGCGCTCGGGCATAAAAACATGAAAATCGGTCTGGACCAATTTCGCGAACCGGCCGAGCAAGGCCTGTGGCATTTGTTGACGCAGCCGTTTCGCAATAGCGCGCCATAAAAAAGGCCGCGCAATGCGCGGCCTCCGTGAGTCGGGCAGATTCTGCCCACACGCATCAGGGGTTCAGGCGTTAGCCTCCCGGACACATGCCGACAAATTCGACCTCAGTTTATTCTCACTAGACATGTGATCACCTCCTTTCATCGCCAACAATGGGGCGAGCATACCTTTTTTTTATCGCTGATTGTCAACGTTATTCACAAGATTTTTGCGTGATTCTCTCTGTTCATAAACTGTCGAAATTCGGGTGTTTATTATCGACCCCGGCACAAAATATGCGGTTCGTGCGCGACGACCTGGCATTTTTTATTGATTCGGGCTAAACCATTTGCTGTTTAGATACACTAAGCTATAGGGAACCCGATGCGGCAGGCGGTTAATCGATGATGACGAACATGCTCCGGCAACTGAGATTGTCGCTCACGGCGCGCGCTGTGCCGGTCGTATTGTCAGCCTTTTTTCTGTCCGCGTGCGGTGGTGGCAGCGGTGGCGATGTTACGACGCCGGTGGCGACACCGCCGCCGCCCTCAATCAGCAAGGCGCAGCGCGATGACGCCGCGCGCTTTAGCTCTCAAGCCACGTTCGGCTTGCCCTACGCGGAACTTGATCCGATCGCTCGCGGTGGCAACGCGCAATGGCTGGCGCAACAGTTCGCGCAGCCCGTGACTTACCATCGTCCCGTCATCGCAGACATTGTTGCGCGGCGTGATGCGGGCGAGTTTGATGCCTTCGAGAACGATATCGAATATCTCGTCTTTGCGCGCCGCCTGGCCTGGTGGCACACGACGGTGACGGCGGACGACGCGCTACGCCAGCGTGTCGCGTTCGCACTGAGCCAGATTTTCGTCGTGTCCGACAACGTCGATATACTCGAGGTGTATCCGAATGCGCTGGGCACCTATTACGACATGCTGCTCGAGCGCTCCTTCGGGAATTTCCGCGATCTGTTGCGCGATGTGGCGTTAAGCCCGGCAATGGGCGTCTATCTGAGCCACCTGAATAACCGTCGCTCGGATCCCATCAACAACACATTCCCGGACGAGAATTTTGCACGCGAAGTCATGCAGCTTTTTTCGATCGGCCTGTTCGAGCTCGCGCCGGATGGCAGCGTCATTGTTGATAACAATGGCGATCCGGTGCCAGCCTATGACAACGACGACATTCGCGAATTCGCGAAAATCTTCACGGGCTTTTCTTTCGACGGCGACAACGCCTTTTTCGGTAACCGCGTGGCGCCGCGTTTCGACTTGCCGATGCGCATGTTTGACGCCGCCCATGAGCCCGGCGAAAAGTTACTGCTGAATGGCCAGGTCGTGCCCGCCGGCCAGACGGGCCTGCAGGACTTCGAGCAGGCCATCGACAATTTATTTAATCACCCGAACGTCGGGCCGTTTATCGGTCGACAGCTTATCCAGCGATTAATAACCTCGAATCCGTCCGCCGACTATGTGCGCCGTGTGGCAGCAACGTTCGACGATAACGGTGTCGGCGTGCGCGGCGATATGCAAGCGGTGTTGCGCGCGGTGTTGCTCGATGCCGAAGCGCGTGCCGCGCCGGACAACAACGCAACGTTCGGTAAGCTGCGCGAGCCGGTTGTGCGCTATGCGGCCATTCTCCGGCAATTCGGCGCCACGAGTGACGACGGATTTATCGCTACGCTCGGCTACTTCCTGCAATCGACAACGCGCCAGCATCCGTTGTCGTCGCCCAGTGTCTTTAACTTCTATTTGCCAACGCATTCCCCGGCGGGTGAGTTAGCGGATCAAGGTCTGGTCGCGCCGGAGTTTGAAATCACCGACGCGAATACCATCATCGGCTTTCCGAACTTTGTCGATGCCATTCTGTTCGCCGACTACGTCACCGACGCACCGCCGGGCTTTGCGACGGTCAGGCTCAGTCTCGACGATTGGCTGGCCATTGCCGACGATGTGCCCGTTCTGGTCGATCGGCTGGACACGTTAATGACTCACGGTACTTTGTTGCCGGAGTCGCGCCGTATTCTCATTGAATCGCTGGGCGAGCTCGATGACCTCAACCTGCGCATGCGTGCTGCGCTTTATTGGTTCCTGACTATTCCCGAGGCAGCGGTAAGAAATTGAGTTTGCCATTATGATCAACCGACGACGATTTCTTAGTCATAGCTGCGGCCTCGGTGTCGCGCTGCCGACGCTGTCCACATCCTTACTCAGTCTGGGATTGGCGCGCAACGCGGCGGCGGCCTCAACGGATGGCTACAAGGCATTGGTCTGCGTACTGCTGGCCGGCGGCAATGATTCCTACAACATGCTGGTACCCAATGATCCGGGCCAGTATGCAGCCTACGCCGGCATTCGTGCCGACCTGGCCCTGCCCGCAACCGCGTTGCGTTCACTGACCCCGACTACGGCCGACGGTCAACAGTTCGGCCTTCACCCGGGCATGGCTGAGCTACAACAGATGGTCAACAACGGTGACGCCGCGATGATAGCGAACGTTGGTACGTTGCTTGAGCCGTTCGACGCGCAGGCAGTCGAGAACGGCACGGCACGACTGCCGGTGGGATTGTTCTCACACGCCGACCAGATCAATCAGTGGCAAACGGCGCGACCGGAAGGGCGCACGGCGAAAGGCTGGGCCGGGCGTATCGCCGATCGCTGGCAGGCGAACAGCCTGGTAAACGGGCTATCGATGAATATTTCGCTCTCGGGCACGAATGTTTTCCAGAGCGGCGATGACACCGTCGAATACAGCATCACCAGCGACGACGACGGCGCGATTGGCATCAATAGCTATGGCGAGGATTCGCCGTTCGGCCGCTACCGTACACGTGTTATCGACGAGCTACTCGCGGTGGATCAGCCGCAGATCATGCGTCGCGCGTTCGGCGCGCGGCTACGCGGTGCCATCGACAGCCAGCAGGTATTCAGTCAGGCGATCGGTTCGGCGCCGCAGCTCGGCACCAGTTTCTCGGCCAATCCTTTTTCCGCCGCGCTGCGCCAGATTGCACGCGTGATCAGTGTGCGCGATGCACTCGATGCGACCCGGCAGACGTTCTTCGTGACCGTGGGCGGCTGGGATCACCACGACGAGGTGCTCGATAATCAGGCACGCATGTTGCCGATGATCAGCGCGGGTTTGCGCGAGTTCCGCGATGCGCTGACCGAGCTGAGTGTGTTCGATGACGTAACGACATTCACCATTTCGGATTTTGGCCGCACGATGACATCAAATGGTCGCGGGTCAGACCACGGCTGGGGTGGCCATCATGTTGTGATGGGCGGCAGCGTCAATGGCGGGCAGGTGTATGGCCAATACCCGACCCTGTCCACTAACGCCCCGCTCGATGTCGGGCGCGGCATCTACGCGCCGACAACATCGACCGACGAGTACTTTGCGGAACTGGCGTTGTGGTTTGGTGTAAGCACTGCGGAGCTCGATGCGGTGCTGCCCAACGTGCGTCGCTTCTATCAACCGGAATCAGCGACGGCGCCGATGGGCTTTCTGCGCACATAGCGACGGCGCAGATATTACGACCGCATCGCGGTGCAACGTCTCGCTACCAGTCGTCGCCGGGCAACGTCAGAACGCGTAAACGCTCCAGGCTGTTCGCCAGATCGCGGAACTCACGGCTCAATGCCTCACGGGCACTATCCAGCGAAGGATCATCGGCCTTCGTCAGACCCATGTTTTCAATGAGATTAAAGGCATTCTCAAAAAACAGTTTGCCGATCGACGCCTCGCTGCTGATACGCCGTTGCAGGTAGGCCTGTTTCGCCAGTGCGATCGATTGCTTGACGCATTCCTTCTGGTCGATGCCCTCGCCGGTTTCGAGACGCGATACAACGTTTGCGACGATCCTGTAGGCCTCCATAAACGGTAACAAAGCAGCGCGCGACACCAGCGGTCTGAAACGCGGCAATAATTCACCCGGATACTCAGGATTCTCCGTCAATGACTTCTGCCAGTCCTTGTCGTAGCGCCGCAGCTCGGTATCCACATCGTTGTGGAACGCGTCGCGAGGCGCATAGAAAAACTCGAACTTGAACAAATCGCGCAGCCGGTCGGCCTCGCGCCAGAACATGGCCAGCCGGTCGCCCTCGCTGCGCGATACCCGCATTAACGCAACTTCGATAAACGCTTTAACCACGAAATGGTGGATCGTTGTATTGCGATAGTAACTCGCCACGGCGTGTTGGTCGGGAACCAGCGTATAAACCTGATCGGGACCCTCGTCGAAATGCGTGACCAGGCCATGTTTCTCGATGACATCGGCGAGTACGTTGAAGTCGCGCATGTTGTCACGATCGAAATCCGCCGTGACGCGGATGTCGCGCTCGCGCGCCCAGTTCAGGTAACGCAACATCTGCTTGCCGAGCTCGAGACGCGTCAACGCGCGTGGTGCCGCGCCGAGCAGAATCGTCGTGACCAGCGAGGACAGCGTCAGCGGTGTAACCCGGTTTGCTTCGACACCAACCTGAAATGCGATTTTCTTCAACGCGAGTCCGTCGTCATCAACCGGCGGGTCGGTCAGTACCACGGGCTCGCCGAAATCAATATAGATCTTGCCCAGTGGCTGGCGCAGGCCGCGCAGATACCCGACAAACCAGCGCAGACTTTCTGGCTGTTTGACTGCACCGGACTGCTCGCGCACGTAGTCCTTCACATCGCGAATCAGGTCGTAATTCAATGCGACCGGGATAATATGCAAGTCGCGGCTGTCGGTCGCCTCGGCAGCTTCCACGACGTACTTCAGCAAACCGTAGCGCGGCGGCATCAGCTTGCCGACACGCGAGCGCGTTCCCTCGAACGCCCAGGTCAACGGGAATCGCTTTTCGAGCAGATAGCCGATGTACTGGCGCAGGATCATCTTGTAGAGCAGATCGTCCTGAAAACTGCGGCGGATGAATATCGCGCCCGAGCGACGTGCCGCATAGCCTAGCCCGGCAAATGCCATATTGACGCCGCCCAGAACATGCGGCACCGGGAAGTCATTCTCGAACAACATCGAGTAAACCGCGAACCCGTCGATGTGCGTCTTGTGTGTCCACAGGATAACCGAGGGCTTTTGGCGCACGACCTCACGCAACCGACGAATACTCTCCTGATCGACAACGAACTCCGGCTGATAGCCCATCGAGATGACTTTGCGATTAAAGGCCGCGAGAACGTCTTGCCAGAAGGTTCGCGGGATTGCGATCAGTTCGTCAAAAATATCCTGCGACCGTTCACGCAATTCCTCGACCGGCGTGCCTGTCTGGCGACTGACCTCCTCGAGTGCTTCGCGATATCGCCGCGACTTTTGCATATTGTGTGCGACACGTCGCGGCACCTTGTAACGCCCGCCTCGCATCTGGCGCTCGGCGATGTCCAGCGCGAGACCCGCCTGGTCTGCAATGAAGGTCGCGAAAGCTTCGCGGGACGCAGCGTCGCCGCCATCATCGGCAAAGCGCTCGCGCAGCTCGCCCAGCGTGGCCGACGCGCCCGCTATACATTGCGCGGCCGCCGGATCTTTGCGTAACAATCGCGTCGCCCTGGATGCGCCCGGGCGTCGCTGATTACCGCGTAACAAATCTCTGAAGCGTGGCGTTGCGCGCTCCGCCGGACGGTCATCGCGCCAGACGACGCGTAGCGGTGTTACGAGCGTGTCGTCATCCGCGTCGAGTCGTGTAATGAGTGGGCTCGCATCGATGTCTTCCTGGCGGGTAGCAATCGACAGGGAAACGCGGTGCTGGGTGCCCTCGTGTCCGCCATCCGGCTCAGTGTCGGCAAGCCATGTGGTAAGCAGCGTATGTTCCGGCGCGTGCGCCGCATCGACGATAAACAGCACCTGCGCAGCCTTGGCGGTTGGCCACGGTTGCTTGTTTACCGGCATTGGTGAACCACTCGCGCGGCCGCCATCTGCGACAAGGTCGTCGCCGCTGATGTGTTTGCTGGTCGAATCCTATGCCGCATCGCCGCTCGTACGTTTACTGGTCTTTTTCGACGCCGTCTTGGCGCTGGTCTTCGCCTGCTTTTTGCGGGCAGGCTTCGCGGCAACGTTTCGAGCAGCTTTCTTTTTCGTCGTCGTCTTCGTCGTGGTTTTATTCCGCGCTGTTTTTTCCGGTTTATCACCTGCCGGGGAGATCCTCGTGGCGGGCTCGGGTTGTGACTGACCAAGCGCGTCAAGGAACTGCTTGCGTACGGACTCGACGTGGGCGTTCATTGTCTTCGCACGCCATTTGCTCGTGTCGACCGGCGGCAGGATATCCACCCTGACTTTAGCCGGGCGAAAAATGAAATCACCTTTCGGCGCAACATCCAGAGAGTTGTGTATGACGATGGGAATAATCGGCACGCCGGCTTGCATCGCCAGATGGAAAGCACCCTTCTTGAACGGGTTAAGCCTTGGCGAGACCGTGCGCGTGCCCTCCGGTGCCATCACCACTGACTTGCCCTCGTCACGAATCACGTCCACCAGGGGTTTCATCGCTGCTACCGCGCTCTTTGAATTTTTACGGTCAATCAATACCGTCCCGCCAAGTTGCATCACCTGACCTATGATCGGGATATTGCGAATTTCCTGTTTTCCGACGCCGGCAAGATCGCGACGCAGCAGCTTCAGCACAATGACCACATCGGCTTTGCTCTGGTGATTGAAGATGAACACCGCAGGTCGCGATTTCCACAGGTTCTCTTCGCCTGACACCTCAAGATCCAGACCGATCAGGGCGCTAGCGGTTTCCGCAAACAACGCGAATGAAAAATTCTGCATCTTGCGCCGGGAACGCGTCAGCGCGAGGATGGGCAGACTTGCGGCGAATGACGTCGCGAGGCTGCCGGTCGCGGCGATAGATCGAACCCAGTCCGTGATGCCCGGGCGACCGCGGCTGCCGAACTCGCGCACAGGCCAGCCACGCTGCTCGGCAACGTCTGCGAGTTTGCGATTCGGATTAAGCGGCCTCGGGTGGCCCGCGGCCTCCAGCAGTTCGATGTCGTCATAGCTGTCGCTATAGAAAAAGCTCTGGTCGAGCTGCGCGCCCTGCTCGTCACAAATGCGATGCGCCGCGGCCACCTTGCCCGGCCCGAAACACGTCGGCCGGATAACCCGCCCGGTGAATTTGCCGTCTTCGATTTCAAGCTCGGTGCAGGCAACAATATCGATGCCTAGGTCCCGCGCGGCCGGGCCGACCTGGTAATGGGTCGCCGACGAAATAATAGCGACCGTATGACCCTTGGCCAGGTGTGCGTTGATGAGTGCGCGCGACTCCGGATAGACCAGTCGGGCGATTCGCTCGACATACATTTTTTCTGCGAATTCGGCATAGTCAGCTTCGCTGCTGTCGCGCAGGAATTGCATGGCGCTGGCCATCATTGCGGAAAAGCCCACATCGCCAAGTCCGAAGCGGGTCATCGCCGAAGCCATCTCGGCGAATTCCCCCAGCGAGAAATCACCGCGCTTGAGCTGTGCGCGAAGAAAGGCGATTGCCGAATAACCGTGAATAATCGTGCCGTCGAAATCGAATAGTGCAGCAATCTGCGGACCGTCCGGCGCCGCTTCGATCTCGGCGACCAAAGCCTTGTGTTGCGAGCTGACCAAAACGACTACCCCTCTAAATGCCTGAATCTACGGATAACGCCAGACTATCACGCCACACGATTGGATGGGACGCCGCGCGGTGTGCGGGTTATACCGACTGGCGCTCCGGCGAGCGGCTATTGCGCAGCAGGTGAATCTGACGCGATGGTTGCGAGCATGTCGTCGCCGTAGCGCTCGAGCTTTGCTTCTCCGACGCCCGATATTGCAAGTAGCGACGCGCGATCTCGCGGTTTTACAGCGATCATTTCGCGCAGCGTCGCGTCGTGGAAGATCATGTAGGGCGGCACGCCGTGCTCCTCGGCAAGCGCCTTGCGACACTCGCGCAGGGCATCCCAAAGCGGTTGGTCCTCGGGCGCCACGGCATCGTCGATGCGGCGACGGCGCGTCTTGCGTGTCGCGGCAAGATCTCGTCGGGCCAGAAACTGTGTTTCGCCACGCAGCAGTGACCGACAGCTGTCATGCATCACCAGCGCGCCATAACGGGCCGGGTCCGCGCTGACGTGCCCGTCGACCAGGAGTTGGCGTATCAGCGAGCGCCACGCGGTCGTGTCATGGTCCGAGCCTGCGCCGAAGACGCCCAGTTGATCGTGACCATTGGCGGTGATGCGCGTGTCCTTCTTGCCCTGCAAAACGTCAATCACATAGTTGGCACCAAACCTTTGACCGGTTCTGTAGATCGCCGACAACAGTTTCTGCGCGGCCTCGGTGGCGTCCCATGTCGGTGGCGGCGACAGGCAGTTGTCGCAGTTCCCGCAATCACCGTCTATCTGATCGTTGAAGTAGGCGAGCAAAGGTCGACGCCGGCAGGACGCTGTTTCGCACCAGCCCAGCAACGCGCTTAGCTTGCGTTGCTCGATACGCTTGAACGCCTCATCGGCATCTGAATCCATCAGCATCTGCTGCAGACGCACGACGTCCTGAAGCCCGTACAACATCCACGCATCGGCAGGCTCCCCGTCGCGCCCGGCGCGCCCGGTTTCCTGATAGTACGCCTCGATGCTTTTGGGTAGATCGAGATGCGCGACGAAGCGTACGTCGGGTTTGTCGATGCCCATACCGAACGCAATGGTTGCGACCACAATGATCGTAGCGTCGGCCGCCAAGAAATGGCGCTGCGTCTGCATGCGCAGCTCGCGATCAAGTCCGGCGTGATAGGGATGCGCATGAAAGCCGCTGCGCCGCGCAGCATCGCGGCCGTCGTCTCGACCTTGTTGCGCGACAAGCAATAGACGATGCCGCTTTGTTGTTCCCTGTCACGCAGGAAGTTCAGTAGTTGCTGTGTGCCCGACTGCTTGGGCGTGACCGCATAGCGAATATTCGGCCGGTCGAAGCCGCCGACGAGCAGCGCAGGGTCGCGCAAACCCAGCCGCTCGACGATGTCCTTACGCGTGGTTTCGGTAGCGGTCGCGGTCAGGGCAATGCGCGGCACATCCGGAAATTCCTCGGCGATCGCCCCGAGGTTAAGATAGTCAGGCCGAAAGTCATGGCCCCATTGGGACACGCAATGCGCCTCATCGATAGCGACCAAGACTGATCGTCAGCTCACGCAAAGCAATTGCGCGCGTTTCCGCCCAGTGATAGCCGCTCAGGCGCCAGATACAGCAACTTTATTTCGCCTGACTGGACACTTGCGCATACGTCTGGTGACGCGCGTGCGATAGTTCTGTGTGGAGTTCAGGAAACCAGCGGCAATGCCGACCTGCTGCAAGCGCATCGACCTGGTCCTGCATCAGTGCGATTAACGGAGAGATGACCAGCGTGACCCCTCGCATCAATCAGCGCCGGGAATCTGGTAGCACAGCGATTTACCGCCACCGGTAGGCAGCAACAGTAGCGTGTCCTGACCATTCGATGACCGAATCGATAGCTGCCCGCTGCAGCGTGCGGAACGACTGGTAGCCGAAAACATGCTGCAGACACTGAGCGACCGGAGCGGGGTTTGACTCTGTCAGCGATATACCTGGGCAGTTAACCCATCATTGTAACTGACTATGGGATCGCTACAGCCTCTTGTGGGCAACTCTTAGTAACTGCCCCTGAAGTGGCGCTTGTTGGGCGAGAAATACTGCCCGGCTTCACTACTTGAATAGCAAGCGATTTCATTGGTCATATTGCGCGCGCGATCCGCGTACTGGGCGATCGGCCCGCTGACACCCTAGAATTATGCGGAGTTATCAACAGGTATAGTCGACTATTTTGGCAAGTCAATTGATTCTTTGGATCAATTGCCCGCCGGCGCAGCAATCTATCGTTGCTGGGCATCATTACGCTTGTCACACGCCAACGCGATGATCGCGGCGGTGCGCATTGGCTGATGTTGGTACTGACCTGTGGATTATTGGCGGTTTGATGCAGATGGCAGCGGTACCCGCGAAAATAGCGTTTGCCGGCATCCAGTTGACCATTGCCAGCGCAGCACTGGTACCCGCGCTTGGACTGATTTACGGTTCGCCATGTAACCGGCATGCGTCATAGTCAGCCGGCATCATCGGCTGGTAATCATCGTCCATCCCCATACTGAGCATCATGGCATTAGCAGATGCAGCCGTGGCATAACGATCTGATCTGGAATGAGCGAGTACTTCTGAGGCCCATGTCCAGCGTGCCGGATGCGATGAACTACGGACCGTGGTTCAACTATGTCCACGCGCCCTACTCGTTCGGCATCTGCTTTCTGGCACTGGGGCTGTTGATCGCAGACAGCATGCAGCGCGATACGCTATCTGATCGGATTCGCAGTATTTGGCTTCTGATGCCGCGGTTGTGACCATTGTCTTGCACAGCTGCACCTGAACGGTTTGGACCTTCACGTCAGTGCACCGACGGGGATGCAGACCGCGTTTGCCGCTCCGTTCATCGGCTGGATAGTGCTGCGACATGGCGTTTTGATGGAAGACGGCCTGGAACATCGCACCTTGTTCGAGCAAATGTGTGACGGCGTTGTAGTGCTGGACGAAGAGCATCGGGTTATTGCAATTAACACCGCAGGTGAACGCTTTGCAAATGAGCTGTCGAGCGACCCGCTGTTATCGGAAAGACACTTAGCTCGACACTGTTGCCGCGAAATTGACGATGCCGCAACGGCGTTCTGATAGACAGTCTACGACGAGCAAGTCAATCCTTTTCGAGCGCCGAGACCTTGCGTTACGGATTAGCCCGGTGCATGAGCAAAACGAGGGGAATAGCGGTCACAACGACCTGTTGATCCTGCGTGATGTCACCCGCGAACGCACCGCGATTCGCAAAATGCAGCGTAACGAGGACCTGCTAAGCAGCCTGATCAACAACGTATCGAACGCCATCTTGCCTCGTGCGTCGCTGTGACGATGGTGCAAACGATGCCGAAGCGACTTCACGATTATCGTCGCCAATCCGGTTGCCGCCGATACGCTGCTCGCCAGCACCAACCCGAAAATTTATTGGCCGTACCATCACCGATGTCGTCATGGAAACGACCAGCCCCGACGATCAGGAACTGCGTCGCGCATTGCAGAGCATCCTGCCGGCAATCCGCGAAGCCGGCAACGAGCGGCGAGACAACCGAGTTCGAGTTTCGCCAGGATAACAATCCGGCGAGCGCTGGTTTCGGTTGGTCGTTGATCCGATTGACGATGACATCGGCGTTATCTGCACCGACATTACGCGCCAGCGTGAACAGGAGATAGCGCTGGAGTCGGCCGCGTTTATGGACCCCTTAACCGGCGTCACTGAATCGTCGTGGCTTTGAGCGTCGCGCGAGCGCGCGTCTCGCCGAGCAGGAAGATGATGCCGTTGGTGCCTTGCTTTTTGTTGATCTGGACAACTTCAAGCGAGTCAACGACATTCATGGTCACGAGACCGGCGATCTTGTGCTGCAGATGGTTGCTGAGCGTCTGCAGGGTGCATTACGCGATATCGATATTGTGGCGCGTCATGGGTGGCGATGAATTTGTCGTGCTGGCACCACAGACAGAAAAGGCCGTCGGCGGCAGCGCCTGCGCGATCGTCTGCAGCAACCGCGCTGAGTGAGCCCTACCAGGTAGCCAATATGGCGATGAACAGTGCGGCCAGCGTCGGCGTTGCGCTATTCCCGGATGAAGGCGTGACGCTCACCTCACTGATGCGCGTAGCGCGATGCCTCAATGTATGAACGCAAAGCACGGTGGACGCACCTTTAACGATCAGCGGTTCTTATAGAGTGGTCAATATGGCCGAGTAGGCAACGCCGGATTGACGCGCCCATGGCAGGCGCAGCATAATTTGCTATCGTCCTCTGCACGACAACACAGCGCAGGAGACTATGCAAAAGCCAATCGCCGTTGCACAATGGGGAAATCTTGAGGATCGCCAGCCTGCCGGAGCCCTCGTATCCAATATTGACCTCGTTATCGTACGCTTCGATGACGAGGTATCAGTGTTGTATGGGCGCTGTGCACATCGCGGCGCCTTGATGGCCGACGGGCACGTTGATGGCAACAATCTGATCTGCGGATTACACGACTGGGACTACCGGCTGGATAGCGGCGTCAGCGAATACGACAACAGCGAAACACTGCACAAGTTCTCCGCCGAGGTCCGCGACGGTCAGGTGTGGGTGGACGAGCAGGAAATTCTCGACTGGCAGCGTGAGCACCCGCAACCCTTCGATCGCGATGCCTACCAGGGCGCCTATCAGGACCCGACCGGCACCAGCGACGAGCCTTACGTCAAGAGTATCCGCTCGCTGGCCAGCAACGGCCTTAGCAAGACCGGCCATCACGGGCCGTCAGGCGCCATGGGCGTGCCGCGGGGCGCGTTACCCAGCTGGGATGACCTGCAATTCGTCACCGCACAGCTCGCGCGACGTCCGAAGCTCGATGATACCGCCGTCGAGACCGGACTGATCGATCGGCCCGAACGCGCGCAACGACCGTTGCAACTGGATATTCCGTTGTTCGTCTCGGATATGAGCTTGGGCGCGCTGTCGAGGAGGCCAAGGTCGCGCTGGCAATGGGCGCAGAACAGGCGGGAACCGGTATTTGCTCGGGCGAAGGCGGCATGCTGGCCGAAGAGCAGGCGGCCAACAGCCGCTATTTTTATGAGCTGGCGTCTGCGCGCTTTGGCTTTAGTTGGGACAAAGTGGCGAAGACCCAGGCGTTCCACTTCAAGGGTGGTCAGGGCGCCAAGACCGGCACCGGCGGTCACCTGCCGGGCAGCAAGGTCACAGCGAAGATTGCCGAGGTTCGCGGTCTCGAAGAAGGCCAGGACGCAATCTCGCCGGCGACGTTTCCCGAGTGGCATGGCGTAGCTGATTTTCGTGATTTCGCCGGTGAGGTGCGCGAAAGAACGGGCGGGATTCCGATCGGCTTCAAGCTCTCTGCGCAACATATAGAGGCAGATATTGATGCGGCGCTCGACGTCGGCGTCGATTATCTGATTCTGGACGGTCGTGGCGGCGGCACCGGGGCTGCGCCTTTAATTTTCCGTGACAACATTTCGGTGCCGACGATCCCGGCACTCGCCCGTGCGCGACAACATCTCGACAGAAGCGGGGCAGATGGCGTGACGCTGATCGCGACCGGCGGGCTGCGCACCGCAGCGGACTTCGCGAAAGCAATGGCGCTGGGCGCCGACGGCGTGGCGGTATCGAACGCTGCACTGCAGGCGATCGGCTGTCTCGGCATGCGTGCCTGCAACACCAATAACTGCCCGGTTGGTATCGCGACGATGAAGCCACACTTGCGTGAGCGTTTGCCGGTTAAGGTGGCGGCGCAACGTCTGGCCACGTTCTTCAAGGCCAGCGTCGAGTTGATGACGGTGCTGGCGCGCGCGGCCGGTCACGATTCGCTGGCAGCATTCAATCGCGACGATCTGACGACCTTCAAACAGGACATGGCCGCGCTGACCGGCGTCGACTACGGCGGGCTGGCAGGCCGCTAGTCTCAGGCCCTGGCCGGGGCCATCGAAAGCTGGTCAAAATAGGCGACAGCCAGATCCGTGAAGTCGGTAAAGATGCCGTCTATGCCCTGCTCCACCAGCCAGCCGAGTAAATGCCCGAAGTCACTGAAGCCCGGGCTCACTGCATCGCGACGCAGTGTGTAGGGGTGCACGCCCATGCCCATCGCGTGCGCCTCCTCGATCAGGTGCGTTCCGAGAATCTGGCCGTCCGGCCCGGTGTGGTAGAGCTGTTCAATCCACGGCCCGATGCCATCGACGATGCCTTTCAAACCGGTCAGGCCGCCGGGTAGCAGAAGCGGTGCGAAACTGGCGGGCGCCTCCTGCCAGCTGTCATCGGCTATCAATTGAACTAGTCGATAAGGTGCTTTAAGTTCGTTCTTTAACCTTATGTTTTCGTTAATATCAAAGCATTGCACCCAGACATCATCCAGGCGCCGGTCATAGCCGAAGTCATTGAGAACACCGAGCAACAGAGAGGCCGGATCGGTGCCCTCTTCGCGATGCCACGCGGGCTTTTTGATTTCCGGATAAATGCCCGCCGTGCGCCCCGTCGAACGGTTCATGCCGTCAATAAACGCCAGTTCCTCGGCGAACGTGGGGATTCGCAGCGTGGTCGGTCCGGCGGGGTAACGTGTGCTGAATACCGGATTACCATCCGCGTCCATGCGCTCGCTAAGCGCCAGCGTCTGTAATTCGGCCAGCGTGAAATCGCGCGCGTAAAAGCGCCCGTCAGCGCGCTGACGCGCCGGATAGCGCGCCGCGACATCCGTCACGCGGTCGATATGGATATCGTGCAACACGACCAATTGGTCGTCGGCGCTGACGACAAGGTCTTGTTCGAGAAAGTCGGCACCCATCGCATGCGCCATGGCTTTGGCAGGCAGGGAATGCTCCGGCAGGTAGCCCGACGCGCCGCGATGCGCGATCGTCAAAGGCCGTGGCTGACCGCGGAAGCGTCGGGCGGTCGTCATCGTAACGCCCTGTCGGTTACGGGAAATCGATGGTTTCCCATCGCTGGGTGTCTTCGTGGCGCGCCTGGCGCTTCAATGCATCAACGAATTCGCGCTCATTCCACTCAACGGTTTCTTCAACCCGCGATGATAAATCGCCCGGCACCTGAGTGGTGCGCCCGAATGGCTGGATCAGAATCAAAGGTTTCTCGAGCGCCTTGGCAGCATTGATCTGGAATTCGACCCAGTCGCGTTTATCGTCCCACAGGCTCGCCAGCAGGAAAACGGCCTCGCTCGCGTCAATCTGCTGACGCAGCGCGTTCTTGAAGCCTTCCGCGCCACCGCCGGGCGCCGTATCCGGATCGCTGACATTGAGGTAATAAAACCGATCGACGCTCTCGAGGTACTCGAACACGCGCATGTAGTCGACGTTGGGCGCAAATACATGACTAACGAATACCCGGATCGGATTGTTTTCGGACATAATTTTCAACCGCCTGCAATGATCCACCCAATAGCTCAATTGTACCCAAATGGTGCAGTTCATGGCGAGTTTTGACGTTACAATATACCGCTTCGGCGAGACCGCGCGGCCACCTGTGTCGTGTCTGAACCTCGCCCGCTAACAGGATTTGCAATGCGGCTGGTGCTCTACAATATTCGCTATGGCGTTGGGTCAGGCATCAGCACTCATTTGCCGGTGCCCGGTGCCGGCTATGTACTCGGCAATCAGGCCAATCTGGAACGACTCATCGAGTTCCTGAAGTCGGAGTCGCCGGATATCGTCGGGCTGATCGAGGTCGATACCGGCTCAATACGCAGTCGCAACGTCAATCAGGCGGAAATCATCGCCGAAGCGCTTGGCCACAAGTCGTCTTTCGAGACGAAGTACGGCTCGAAATCGATCAACCAGCTGTTGCCGATTTTGCGCAAGCAAGGCAATGCATTTCTTGCCGCCCCGACGATCCACCATGAGCGTTTTCACTATTTTGATGCCGGTATCAAGCGGCTGATCATCGAGCTTGAGCTGGATGACGTCGCGATTTTCCTCGTGCATCTGTCGCTCAAATACCGACATCGCCACCTGCAATTGCGCCATCTCTATGACCTCATCGAGGAAACCGACAAGCCTGCCATGGTGATCGGCGACTTCAACACATTCTGGGGAAAAAACGAGATCTATCTGTTCCGCAAGGCGAGCGGGCTCAAGAGCGCGAATGTGGAGTCACTGCCCTCCTATCCGGCACGCGCGCCGCGCAAGGAACTCGACTTCATTCTCTACCAGGACGGTATTGAGATTGACGACTTTCGTATCCCGAACATCCAACTATCGGATCACCTGCCACTGGTATGTGATTTTCACGTCAACAAGTAAACGGAAAAGACCATGAGCGATTATCAGCACTGGAAACCTGAGACAGACGAACAAGGCCGGTTGTGGCTGGGTATCGATAAGGCTGACAGCGGGGCCAATGTGTTGTCGGGTCCGGTGCTGCGTGAGCTGGATGCGGCGCTGGATGCCGCTCAGTCCTCACCACCCGCGGCGATCATCATTCATTCCCTGAAAGCCAGCGGTTTCATCATGGGTGCTGACATCAATGAATTCACCGTCATCAAGAACGAGCAGGAAGCCTATGAGCTGATCCGGCTCGGTCAGACGGTGCTTGATCGGCTGGAGTCGAGCAGCGTGCCAACCGTCGCAGTCATTAACGGCTTTGCGTTAGGCGGTGGTCTCGAGCTGGCGATGGCCTGCCACTATCGTGTGGCGATTGACATTGGCAAGCCATGCATCGGCCTGCCGGAGGTCAAGCTCGGCATTCACCCCGGTTTCGGCGGCACTGTGCGCGCGGTGCAATTGGCCGGCGTATCCCAGGCCATGCCGCTCATGCTGACCGGCAAGTCGATCACACCGACGAAGGCGCAAAAGATTGGTCTGGTCGATCGCCTGTGCAGTGCCAGCGACTGGCGCCAGGCTGCCGGTGAGATCGCGGCCGAGAAACCACCGAAAGCACGTGCGCCGCTGTCTGCACGATTGCTGAATCTGCCCGTTGTGCGTGGCATCGTCGCGGCAAAAATCGAGCAGCAAACGGCCGCGAAAGCGAACCCCGAGCACTATCCCGCGCCATTCGCGATTATCGACCTGTGGCGCAAGCACGGCGCCAGCAGCGCTAAGGGCTACGAAGCTGAGGCACGCTCCATCGCCACGCTCATGGTGGGGCCGACGGCGCGCAATCTGGTGCGCGTGTTCTTCCTGCAAAACGCACTGAAGGGGCAAGGCGGCAAACCGACGCAACGTGTCGAATCAGTGCATGTCGTCGGCGCCGGCGTCATGGGCGGCGACATCGCCGCCTGGTGTGCGCTGAAAGGCATGACCGTCTCGCTGCAGGACCGCGCCGATGAGTACGTACAACCTGCGATGCAACGCGCGGCCAAACTGTTCGAGCGCAAGGTTCGCGACCCGGATGAACGCGCCGAGACGTCCGCGCGTCTGGTGGCCGACGTTGCCGGTGATCAGGTCGAAAAAGCGGACCTCGTTATCGAAGCGATCTATGAGAACCTGGACGCCAAACGCGAGCTTTATGCGCAGCTGGTCGCAAAAATGAAGCCCGGCGCGATTCTCTCGACCAATACTTCCAGCATCCAATTGGAGGCGCTGCGCGAGGAACTGCCGGAACCAACACGCTTCATCGGTCTGCATTTTTTCAATCCGGTCGCGCAGCTGCCGCTGGTTGAAGTCATAAAATGTGGCGACACTGCGCAGGACGCGCTGGATACGGGCCTTGCCTTCGTCAAGCGAATCGGGAAATCGCCATTGCTGTGCAAGAGTTCGCCCGGCTTTCTGGTCAACCGAATCCTCGCGCCCTACATGGGTGAGGCCTTCCGCCTGGCCGAGGAAGGCGTTGATCTCGCGACTATCGACGATGCGGCGACGGCATTCGGCATGCCGATGGGGCCGGTGGAACTTGCCGACTCGGTCGGTCTCGACGTCGCGCTCAGCGCGGCCCGCGTGTTGGGCAGCAGCGATGAAGACATGCAGCGCCTGATCAGCATGGTCGACGCTGGCACCGTCGGGCGTAAGTCGGGCCAGGGGTTTTACGAATGGCGCGATGGCAAGGCGGTAAAACCGGCTGCGAGTGGGAAATCTGCCCCGGCTGACCTCACCGACCGCCTGATATTGCCGATGGTCAATGAAGCCGTTCAATGCCTCAATGAGGGCATCGTCGCCAGTGAGGACTTGCTGGATGCGGGCGTGATCTTCGGCACCGGATTTGCGCCGTTCCGCGGCGGCCCGCTGAAATACGGGCGCGACCGTGGCATCGATGAGACCCGTGATCGGCTCGAACAGCTCGCCGGGCAATACGGGCCGCGCTTCGCGCCGCCCGCGGACGCCTGGCAGCAATTTGCGAAAGGGCCCGGCTAGGCCGGTCCGGACCGCCGCGAACCTAGTGTCAAAATTGCCACGCCGTTAACGCAAGTTGCTGATAATTAAATGCTAGACTATGCACGCCGTGCAAGGCGCGGTGCCGATAGCAAAACACGAAAAGCAGTTAATGACCGAACAATCCCTCACCATTAGCGACCTGCGCCAATTCTCCCCGCTCGATGGGCTCAAGGGCGAGAATCTCGGGGCGCTGGCCAAGAAGACCCAGGTTCGCTCGCTGGAACCTTCGCAATTATTATTCAGCGAAGGCGATAGTGAAAAGCGCACCTACTACATCCTGTCCGGAACGGTCGAGCTGGTAGAGCAAGGTAATGTTGCCGACACCATCCGTGGTGGCAGCGAAGAAGCGCGCAACCCGTTATCACCCTTGTTGCCGCGCCGTTGCTCGGCACGGGCTAAAGATACTGTGCGCTACCTGTCAATCGACAGCGATCTGCTCGATGTCATGCTGACGTGGGATCAGACCGGCTCTTACGAGGTCAGCGACCTGCGTGACGGGCTCGGCGTGTCGGATGACTGGATGACGACATTGCTGCAGAGCAAGGCATTCCACAAGATCCCGCCGGCCAACATTCAGGCGATCTTCATGCGCATGCAGCAGGTGAATTTCAAGTCCGGCGACCAGATTATCAAGCAGGGCACCGACGGCGATTATTTCTATGTGCTCACGCGGGGAACGGCCATTGTCACCCGCGAGACGCCGTTGAATAAAGAAGGCATCCGGCTGGCGGACCTGGTGGTCGGCAATACCTTCGGCGAAGAGGCGCTGATCTCCGAAGCCAAGCGCAACGCAACCGTCACAATGACCAGCGATGGCGCCGTGATGCGGCTGGGCAAGGAAGATTTCCGCACACTGTTGAACGAACCTATGCTCGACTGGGTCGATATGGCGGGTGCTCAGGCAATCATCGACAAAGGCGGCGTCTGGCTTGATGTGCGCCTGCCCAGTGAATACCAGAATTTCAGCAAGCCTGGTTCCATCAACATGCCGCTGTACTTCATCCGCCTGAAGCTCGGCACGCTCGATAAGAAGACCCCCTACGTCGTGTGCTGCGATACCGGCCGGCGCAGCTCTGCCGGCGCCTACATCATGAATGAGCGCGGGTTTAACACGTTCGTGCTGAAAGGTGGATTAGCTCAGGCCTGAGCCGGCGCTGACTGATTAGCGCGTGCGACACCGCCGCACCCTCGGCTACATCGTGTGCGTGGCCTTTTCGCCGCCAAGCGCACCGGCAAGATAGTTCTCGATACGCTTTTGCGTATTACCCTGATCCTGCTCCGAGAATTGCACGCCGATACCGGCCGTACGCTGGCCCTGCGCGCCTTTCGGCGTCATCCACACGACCTTGCCGGCGACCGGCAGCTTCTCGTCTTCGCCCATCAGACTCAGCAGCATAAACACCTCGTCGCCCAGGCGATACGAGCTGTTGGTCGGGATAAACAGGCCGCCATTACGGATGAACGGCATGTACGCGAGGTACAGCGCGCTCTTGTCCTTAATTGTTAATGTCAGCAGGCCGGGCTTTGTCATGTTGTATCCAATAGCGGTCGCGGCGCCGGTCAGGCAACCGCAAACTGCGATTCAAAATACCCGCGAAGGCTGTTAGCCCACGGGATCACTAATGCTTCCAGGGCCAGATCCGGGTTGTAGCTCCCGGTTGTCTTCGCGATAAGTTTGTTAACAACATCTAGATAGCAAAACACGTCGCGAGTGTCCATAACATAATCCCCAAAGTCAGACCCAGCTCCCATTTTGGGGGCCAACTGTGCGTAGATCATCGATTGCGTCACGCCACGCAGTCCTGCAAGTACGTGCGCCAGCGGCATCGACTTCCAGCCCGACGCGACGCCCATAGGCCGGCTCCTGCCCGCCATCAGGTCACGGATATCGGCTCGTATGCGGCGCGCTGCCTCGACGCCGCCATCGTTGACCAGCTGTAATGCAAGCAATGGCGCACCGGTCGCCAGTGCCAGCGCCTCATCGATGTGGTCGCTGTCCACGCCCTGCTCTGCCAGCCAGTGCGCCGCGGCAGCAGCAGCCGGAGGATGTATCCGATATACCGTCGTGCGGCTGATGATTGTCGCCGGCACCCGCGACATATCGTCCACTATCAGGATCAACAGACTGTCGCCGCTGGGTTCTTCGAGCGTCTTCAGCAGGCTGTTCGCGGCCGCTATTGTCATGGCGTTGGCCGGTTCTATCACCGCGAGCTTGCCCGCCGCCGCGTGACTGCTCAGTGTGAACGCCTCGCCGAGCGCGCGAATCTGATCGACAGAAATCTGCGCCTTACCCTCTTCCGGCACGATGTAGTGGAAATCCGGCGCCTGTATCGACGATGGTTCGCAGAAAGTCGCGTCGGATGGCGCGAGGCGGCCCAGAAACTGCTTCGCGATACGACCGGCCAGCTGTCGCTTGCCCAGCCCCGGTCGACCGGCCAGCATCAACGCATGCGTCAAACTGGCATCGGCAATACGATGCTCCAGATGCTCTGCAGTGGAATCAAGCCAAAACATTATTTAACAATAGGTTAGGAAACATTAGAAATGTAATACATGAATATTGGCTATGCCGTTTCCGGCAATTGCTCATTAATAATCTGTGCCAAAGCGTCGCGTACGGCATCCAGAGATTGCCCGCTGTCGATGCATGAATAACGTGCCGGATGCGCGGCGGCGAGCTCGCGATACCCCGCTGCCGCCCGGGCAAAGAAAGAATTTCGTTGCTGTTCAATGCGGTCGGCCGCACGCTCACGGTCGCGCAAGCGCCGGGCGATAATTTCGCTGCTGGCCTCGAGCAGGATCGTGGTGTCGGGCCATGTATCCCCATGCACCCATTCCGCAAGCTGATAAATCCGTGTCATCGGCAACCCGCGCGCATAGCCCTGATAGGCGAGCGTTGCGTCGGTGAAGCGGTCACACAGCACCCATTCGCCGCGCTCAAGTGCCGGGCGGATGACGCCGGCGACGCTCTGCGCCCGGGCGGCAAACATCAGCAGCAACTCTGTCGTATCCGTCAGCGCCTCGTCGTGGTGTCCCAGCACAACGTCACGCAACAACTCGGCAACCGGCGTGCCACCGGGCTCGCGCGTGCGAACAAACGCGATACCGCGTGCCGCCAGAATCTCAGCAAGCAAGTCTATGGCCGTTGTCTTGCCGACGCCTTCGACGCCTTCCACTGAAATGAATCGGCCGCGCGCTTTAGTCATCGTTTAGCGTGACCTGAGTTTGCGCAAATAACGGTTAACAGCTTCATTGTGCTCTTCCAGCGTTGCCGAGAAAAAATGACTGCCATCAGGATCACCGGTGGCAACGAAGTACAGTGACTGGCCATCGACGGGCGCCATCACTGCTTGCAGCGAGGCCTGACCCGGGAGTGCGATCGGCGTCGGCGGCAGACCATTGATACGGTAGGTATTGTACGGCGTATCCGTCGCAAGATCGCGGCGTCGGATATCACCGTCGTAGGCTTGGCCAATGCCGTAGATAACGGTCGGGTCGGTTTGCAGGCGCATACCCCGGTTTAGCCTGCGTTCAAACACGCCGGCGATAATGCCGCGTTCATCTGCGCGGCGTGTTTCCTTCTCGACAATCGACGCCAGTATCAGCGCATCGTAGGCATCGTCGAGCACACTTTCTGTCGGCACGTCCTGCCACACCCCGGCAAGACGAGAACGCATCTGCGCGTGCATTTTGCGCAGCATCGCGCTCGCCTTTACGCCACGTGCAAATTGATAGGTATCCGGAAACAACCAGCCTTCAATGTTCGGTTGCGCAAGATCGAGCACACCCGCTAAAGCCTGATGCGCAGCGTCGTCCAGCCATGCTTCGCCATCCGCCCGTTGCAATGGCGTCACCGGCAAATCATCGACAACGCCCGGGTGCGCAATGAGCGCGGCAACGGCCTGAGCCGCGGTCCAGCCTTCGATAATCGTCAATCGTTCGAGATCAACATCACCGGCAATCAGCAACGCCATCATCTGCACCGGCGTCAGACCGGGGGTCAGCGTGTAATCCCCGGCCTTGATGCTGGCTGCTGTGCCGTGGCGTCGTGCATCGACCAGCAGCCAATACCCATTCTGTGTCACACCATCCGCCTCAAGCCCGGCAACAATACTTTTGAGCGTCGCGCCGCGCGGCACCGTCAGAGAGTAGTCGCCGGTGAGTTGCAATGGCGTGTGCAGGTAGTCGTTCATCATCTGCCAGGCCACCAGGGCAGACACAACCGCGGCGGCAACCAGGCCGCCGAGCAAAATAATGAGTTTTCGTATCACGTTGTCACCGCCTCGAGTCGCAGTCTTAGCGTATCGGCCACCGGCGTCGAAGCCGGCAGCTCGATACCGCCAACCTGTGACGCGCTGACGACGCCGCGCAGCGCGTTGGTCACGAAAATCTCGTCTGACGCGATCAGCGTGTCGAGTCTGATGCGCTGTGTGGCTACATTGGCGTTTTGCAGGACCCAGCCGCGCATCACACCGGCAACCCCGGCACGATCGATACGTGGCGTGACGATATTTCCGCGATATACGCTAAACACATTACTCATGATACCGCAGGCAATATTGCCCGCTGCGTCGCACATCACGCCTTCGTCATAGTCACCGCCCGCCCATTCTCTCCTCGCCATGACCTGTGCGAGGCGATTAAGGTGTTTGATGCCCGCCAATTGCGCGTCGTCGGCTAGCGCGGTGGTGCATATCTTCAGCCGCCAACGGGCCTTCGTGGCACTCAGGTTGCCGCTGGAGACCACGACAACCGGTACCGCCCTATCGTCGCAGGCGTAGCCACGTCCGCCCTCGCCACGCGTCACGATCATCTTGACCCAGTCGCATCGGCCAGCGCCGGCTTTGGATTGCAGACGAGGGGCAAGCGTTGTCGGATCCGGCATGGCAATACCGAGTCGGTCACAACCGCGCTCGAGACGTTGCATGTGCGATTCAATGAAGCGGATCCGCCCGTCGATAACCCGCATTGTCTCGAACAATCCATCCCCATAGGCAAGGCCACGGTTACCCGCGCTAACCCGTCCGTCAGCATCGGCGTCTATCCACTGCATGTCATGGGTGCCTTCAACGCGCGTAACAGACCCTCGGCCTTGGCCCGGGTTTCTTCCAGCTCGGCAGCGGGGTTTGAGTCGGCGACGATGCCCGCGCCCGTGCGAAAACTCAGCTCGCCGTTGGCAAGCATCAGCGTGCGGATCAGGATATTCAGATCCATATCACCGTCACGGTTCAGGTAACCAAGCGAGCCGGTATACGCACTACGCGGCTCGTCCTCGAGTTGCGCAATAATTTGCATACATCTGAACTTGGGGCAGCCGGTGATTGTGCCGCCGGGAAACACGGCGCGAATGACATCGCCGGGCAGCACATCGTCACGTAGTTCGCCGGCAATATTGGAAACGATATGGTGCACGAACGCGTAACTCTCAATCCCCATGTATTCGTCAACATGCACGCTGCCGGCGCGGCATATACGACCGAGATCGTTGCGCTCGAGGTCGATCAGCATAACGTGCTCTGCCTGTTCTTTCGGATTGGCGCGCAGTTCTTCCAGCAATCGCCGATCCTCATGCGCATCGCTGCCACGTGGGCGCGTGCCGGCGATCGGGCGTGTCGAAACCGAACGTCCGCTGACCTGGACGAGGCGCTCGGGTGACGACGACACGATGCAAAGATCGCCGAGCCGCGCCAGAGCCGAAAACGGTGCCGGATTAGACCGGTTGAGGGCAGCAAACAGCGACGACACATCCGCATCGCCGATCGGTCCATACCAGCGGCGCGACAGATTCGCCTGATAAATGTCGCCATTGGCAATGTAGTCGAGCGCGTGTTTCACCGCGCCGATAAACCGCGACGGCGAATCCTCATTCAACGCTATGGCGTTATTTGACGCACCGGCACTTGTGACAGCTGCGCTAGCAACGCCGTGATCGTCGAAAATATTGGCAGGTAATATGCAGTCATCAAACACCTCGCTACCCAACGAATCATATCCGGGTTCGACGACCACGAGGCTACGCGGGTTTGACCCGCGGATACTGATCACGGCGACGGGGACGCGCGCCGCAAGTGCGACCGTTTCGTCTGCGTTAAAGGGCGCGCTAAGGTCGGGCTCGACCTGACCAGCGAGCTCGTAGCCGAGGTATACAAACCAGCCACCGCGAAATGGCAGGGAACGGTCACTCTCCGGCGCCGGGCCCAAAGCCTTGAACCATACGTCCAGCCCATGCAGAAAGTCGCTACCGACGATGTCCGGCACCTCTCCGCAGGTGTGCAACTGCCAACCGTCAGCGCCGCGACATAGCCGCAACTCGCCGGTCGAACGCGCGAACAGGATGTCAACGCTGTCCGACCGCGGGTCGTTGTTGCTGACGCTCTTTAGTAGATAGGGATAGCGATCGGGATAGCAGCGTGCCAGGTGCTCCAGATCCGGAGATTTATCCAACGGCAAATACCGAACGCCGGTCATGTTCGTGGGAATCTATAGGCAGCCGCTCGCGCGGCTCTAATCAATAGCAGTGAAGACCAGCGTGCCGTTTGTGCCGCCAAAGCCAAACGAATTGGATGCCACAGCTTTCAGCTTCGCCGCTCGCGCCTCGTTCGGCACGTAATCCAGATCGCACTGCGGATCCGGATTGTCGAGATTGGCGGTCGGCGGAATGACCTGATCGCGCAGCGCCAGCACACAGAAAATGCCTTCGACCGCACCCGCGGCGCCGAGCAGATGCCCGGTCGTCGACTTGGTCGCGCTGATAGCGAGCGATGACGCATGGTCACCGAACGCACGCTTGATCGCGACGGTTTCGCCGATATCTCCGGCAAGCGTTGATGTCGCATGCGCATTCAAATAGTCGATCTCGGCCATATTCAGGCGGGCATCAGCGACCGCGTTGCTCATGCTGCGCGCCGCACCGGCGCCGTCTTCCGGTGGTGATGTGATGTGATAGGCATCGCCGCTCATGCCGAAACCGGCAAGCTCTGCATAAATCGTCGCACCGCGCGCTTTCGCATGCTCGTACTCTTCGAGCATCATGCAACCGGCCCCATCACCAAGCACGAAGCCGTCGCGGTCTTTATCGAATGGCCGGCTTGCCTGCTGCGGGTCGTCATTGCGTGTCGACAATGCGCGGGCGGCACAAAAACCGCCGAGGCCCATCGGTGTGGTTGCATATTCGGCGCCGCCTGCCAGCATCGCATCAGCATCACCGTAGGCAATCGTGCGCGCGGCAAGACCAATCGCATGCGTGGATGTTGTGCATGCAGTCACGACTGACAAGTTTGGACCTGTTATTCCATGCATGATGCTGATGTGCCCGGAGATCATATTGATGATGCTGCCGGGGACAAAAAACGGGGAAATTTTGCGTGGGTTGTGGTCGGCCAGGTACTTCGAATGATTGGCCTCGATCGTACCAATGCCACCAATCCCGGCGCCCATCAACACACCGATGCGGTGTGCGTTGTCTGCGGTCACGTCCAGACCTGACGCCGACAGCGCCTGGTTGCACGCGGCAATGCCGTATTGAATGAATTGGTCTACCTTGCGCGCTTCTTTCGCGGGGATACCCTGCTCTTCGGCATCGAACCCCCGCACACAACCGCCAAACCGGGTGGTGAACGCGCTGACATCAAAGGCATCGATATCACTGACACCGGATATGCCCGAGATTACGTTTTGCCATGCTTTCTCAATCGTATTGCCGACAGGGGAAATGATACCCATGCCGGTCACGACAACGCGTCTGTTACTCATGGTGTTATCCGTAGTATCCACCGCAACTCAAAGGCTGCAGCGAGCGCGGCAATGTGACGCCGCAGAAGAACAGATTGCGCCCCGTTCGGGGCGCATCACTGTTAGCTGTCGCGGCGGCTGCTGACGTAGTCAATAGCCTGCTGAACCGTTGTAATCTTCTCAGCGTCTTCGTCGGGAATCTCTGTTTCGAATTCCTCTTCCAACGCCATAACCAATTCGACCGTGTCCAGTGAATCGGCGCCAAGATCATCGACAAACGACGCCGCGTTCGTGACTTCTTCTTCTTTTACACCAAGCTGTTCAGCGACGATGCTTTTGACCTGGTCTTCAATACTGCTCATTGATTGTGTTCCCTTTGAACTGGTGAAAGTACACGGATGTGTCTGCTGCCCTGACTTAGCGCCCGAGGCTGTTTGCCGTATCCGGCGATTATACAAAATCTAGCCAACGCGCGCCCTTTTCGGGCATCGGATCGCGTCGCGCGGCGTATTGTAGGTGAATAAGCGGCAGGCTGCCAGTCCGGTGGACGTCGGTAATCCCTTAGGAATCAGCGCCTAACGCGATGCTCAGGTCATCAGCATGCCGCCGTTGACGTGAATTGTCTCACCGGTGATGTAGCCTGCTGCGTCCGTGGCCAGAAAGACCGCGCAATTTGCGATGTCTGACGGTTGTCCAAGCGACCCCAGCGGCACCTGGCTGAGCATTGCCATGCGCTGCTCTTCGTTGAGTGCATCGGTCATGTCAGTCGCAATAAATCCGGGTGCAATCACGTTGCTGGTAATGCCGCGTGAGCCCAGCTCGCGCGCTACCGACTTGCTGAAGCCGACCAGCCCCGCCTTGGCGGCCGCATAGTTGGCCTGGCCCGGGTTACCCATGCTGCCAACGACCGAAGAAATCGTGATGATTCGCCCGAAGCGTTTCTTCATCATGCCGCGCAGGGTGCCTTTGGTGAGGCGAAATACGCCGCTCAGATTCGTGGCGATAACGCTGTCCCATTCGTCGTCTTTCATCCGCATCAACAAATTATCGCGCGTGATGCCCGCGTTGTTTACGAGGATATCGGGTGCACGCGTCTTCAGCGTTTCAAGCAGCGCACTGATTGATTCCGTATCAGCAATATTCAATACCGCCCCGCTGCCGTTTTCACCCAGGCGTTCGGCAATCGCATCGGCGCCCGCCTGACTGGTCGCGGTACCGATAACGAATGCACCAGCATTGGCCATTGCGTTGGCAATCTCGCGTCCGATCCCGCGCGATGCGCCGGTAACAAGTGCCGTTTTTCCGGCGAGTGCGGCGGCGGTAAATATCGAATCTGTCATGTCTGTTTCCTCCCCGGATTGCAGGGTTTACATTGCGCCAAGCGCTGCAGCAAGGTCTTCAGGTTTCTCGAGGCTGCTCACCCCCAGCCTCTTGTCGATACGTTTCTGCAGCCCGCCAAGCACTTTGCCGGGCCCGCATTCGACAATATGCTCGACGCCCTGCCCGCCGATGGCGCGCATTGTCTCCACCCAGCGCACCGGGCTATACAACTGGCGCACGAGTGCATCGCGAATGTCATCTGGGTTGCCGCACGCGGCAACATCGACGTTATTGATAACGGGAATTGTCGGCGTTGCGATGTCAACGTCGGCGAGGCGCTGCGCCAGTTGCTCGGCAGCCGGCTGCATCAGTGCACAGTGCGACGGTACGCTGACGGGTAACGGCAGCGCGCGGCGGGCACCGCCGGCTTTACAGTTCTCAATCGCCGCATCGACGGCCGCTTGTTCGCCGGCGATGACCACCTGACCCGGGGCGTTGAAATTCACCGCGGCAACGACGCCGTCGGTAACAGCGTCACAGGCCGCAATCACGACCTCGTCATCAAGCCCGAGAATGGCCGCCATTGCGCCTTTGCCTTCCGGCACCGCGGCCTGCATGAGCTGCCCGCGGGTCTGCACCAGCGCGACAGCGTCCTCCAGCGACAGGGCTCCCGCACACACCAGCGCCGAATATTCACCCAGGCTGTGGCCGGCCATCACGATAGGTTGTGCGCCGCCGAGACTGTTCCACACCCGCCATAGCGCGACACTTGCCGTCAACAACGCCGGTTGCGTCACTTCGGTCTGCGATAGCCGCTGATCCGGATCATCAAGAATCAGCGCCAGGAGATCGTAGCCGAGTCGCTCGGATGCGCTTGAAAAAGTCTCTGCCACGAGACCGTGCTCGGCCGCCATTGGCCCCAACATGCCCACAGACTGGGAACCTTGCCCTGGAAAGACGAATGCAGTTTTCACGAAATTTTGCCCCTAACCCCCGGTAATGCGGCGCAATGATGTCACAATTCGCCGGCGTCGGCGAAAGCACGCCGTGCGGCTAGCGTCGCGACCGCCACAATACCCCCCATGAGTGCACCGCAGAGGTGCGCCTCGGTGATAACCTCGGCGCCGATCATCCTGCTACTGGCCGGTGACGCACCGAACAACGCCTCGTAGGCGAGTTTCAGGGCAAGCCCGAGCAAAATAACTGACGACTCGATGCGATGCCGGCGTGCACGCAGCAGCGCGCCGCAAGCAAGCAAGCCGTGTATGACGCCGGAGGCACCGGCGTAGCGCAGCAGATCCGGCAGTGTGACCAGCATTGCCGCCGAGATGCCTGCCGATATCACCGCATAAGCGATAATCCAGCCACGCACGCCGAGCCCGTCGCCGACGATCAGCAATACCAGCGCCAGTGCGGCGATATTCATCGCGGCGTGCCAGGCATTCAGATGCACCAGGTGCGCGCTCAGAAGCCGCCACCACTGATGCCCTTCCAGTATCGCCAAGCGTTGATAGTCGAGCGCATCCGGACTGAATGTACCCGCCGCACTCGCAGCGCCAACCAATAAGACAAAAATCCCCGGGATCAGCAATGCATGAAAGCGCGTTTCGGCAATTGGATTGTCGGTATTTGGTCGCATTCTGAATGATTTCACTCTGATATAATGCCGGCCGGCGAACTTGGGGGCGATTTAGACGTCAAACCCCCTGAATCTATTCGATGGCCGGCAATTTGTCGCCAACACGGAGTGTCCAGCATGCGTAATCGCGGAGCAAATATCAGTCACCGACCACAAGCGGGTTTCACACTTATCGAAATTATCGTGGTCGTCGTCATTATTGGCATTCTTGCCGCGGCGGTCGGGCCGAAGATTTTCGGTAACGTCTACAAGGCGCAGGCGCAACGCGTTAAACAGGACCTGCGCACGATTGAATCAGCCCTTAAGATCTATCGTCTCGATAACTTCAGCTACCCCTCCAGTGAGCAAGGTCTGAGTGCTTTGGTCGACCGGCCAAACGACCCTAATCTGACCAACTGGGACCCGGAAGGCTATCTTGACCGCGCACCAACCGATCCGTGGAATCGTCCTTACGTCTACCTGAACCCCGGGCAATATGGCGACATCGATATCTATTCGCTTGGTGAAGACGGGCGACCGGGTGGTGAAGGGTCCAACGCTGATATCGGCAACTGGCAGCTCTAGGCCAAGCCGGTCGCGACAAACACGTCATGCAGCCCTGCGCGCTTCGCCTGCCCATCACTTCGTTACGCCGCGGGCACGGTTTCACGCTGATCGAACTGCTCGTGACGATGGTGGTCATCGCGATTGCAGCGGGTTTCATTGCGACGCAACTTAACTGGATTCGCACCACACCGCCGCTGCAGGCGGAGTTGCGTGATCTCGCGGCCCGCATCGAACTGGCACGCGATGAGGCAGCATTGCAGGGCCGCAATTTCGGTATTCGCTTTTATCCCGACAGCTATGAATTTCTCGACCTCGATCCGGACACGCAGGTCTGGGTTTCGATGGAAGGCGACGAATTACTCGGCAGCATGACATTCGCGGAAGACACTCTGCCGCGCCTGCAGATCGAAGATCTGGATATCGAGCTTGAGACGGCGCAGGAATATGCCGACGACGAGGTTGAGCTGGACGCCTTTGGTAATGTCGTGGAAGACCTGTCCGAGCCTCCGCACATTCTGATTCTCGCGAGTGGCGAGGTTACGCCTTTTACGCTGGAGCTCGAGTCACTGAAGGATCCTGCGTTCGCGCGCCTCGAAGGTGACTATCTAGGCGGCCTGACAATGACGGATCAACGCTGATGCAGCGCGCGGCCGGTAACGGCGCAATCGCAATACCGCGGTCGCGGCGCCTGCGTCACATGATCCGAACCGGGGTCGGGGCGTCGCCGGAGTCGCGGCACCAGATTGGCTTCACACTCATCGAAGTCATGGTTTCGCTCGTTATCGCGAGCTTAGGCCTTACTGCCATCGCGGTCTCACTGCAGCAACACACGCAGACCGCAATGAAGCTGCGCGATCGCACCCTCGCCATGTATATCGCCAGCAACGAAATCGCCACGCTGAGACTGGCCGGCGCCTACCCCGATGTCGGGCGTTCGACTGACGAGGTCACCTTCGCCGACCGCGAGTGGCTGGTCGAGACCAATATCCAGGAAAGTGGCATCGAGGGGCTGCGGCGCGCTGATGTAACGATCAGCGCTGCCAACCAACCCGACCGCCCGGTCCGTACCGTTGCCGGTTTCGTGTCCAGCACGCCCGGCGCCCAGCCTGGTATCGCGCCAAGCTTTGGCGACCTCACCAGGCCGCAGGGCGTGACGCAATGAGTCGCCGGTCATCGATGGCGCGCGGGTTCACGCTGATAGAAGTCATGATCGCGCTCGCGATTTTCTCGTTCGTTGCGGCAATCTCCTATGCGACCTTTAGTCAGGCCGCGCTTGCCTCACGTTCGATTAGCGATGAGATGCAGGCCTTGCAAACGCTGCAGCGCAGCTTGCAGACCATCGGCAATGATTTCTCCCAGATCCAGCCACGCCCTGTACGCGAACCGACCGGCACATCCGAACGCGCACCGTTACTGGCGGATGCGCGCAACCTCTACGTGGTCGAGCTGACACGCACCGGCTATGCGAATCCGCTCGGCCTGCCGCGCGCCGGCGCGCAACGCATCGGTTACCGGTTCGAGGAAGGCGAACTGATCCGTGCGCAATGGCCGGCACTCGACAATGCGTTATCGAACGAGCCTGTCGAAATCGTCTTGATCGACCAGCTTGAAAATGTCGAGTTTCGTTACCTCGGCCAGGGCGACGACAATTGGACCGCGGAATGGCCGGTCGGCGGAGTTGGCGGCGGTCGGCCACGCGCCGTTGAATTGATTTTTCAGCACGACCGCTGGGGCGAAATCAGACGCCTTATCGAGGTGCAATGATGCGTGCACAATTCCCCGTCAGCTATTGGCGGCAACGTGGCGGTGTCGCGATATTTTTTGCACTGCTGATTGTGGCGCTGACCGCAAGCGTCGCCGCGGCGATTTCCTATGACATGGTGCTGGACACGCGCCGCACGCAGACTTTGCTGTGGCAGGAACAAGCTAGGTTGGTCGCTTACGGCGCGGAAGACTGGATTGGCGATGTGTTGCGCCAGGATGCGCAAGACACGGAGAGCGACCATCTGGGTGAGCTGTGGGCACAGGAACTGCCTGCCCTGCCGGTTGAAGGTGCCGGCATGCAAGGCGTGATTACCGGCACGCTCATCGATCTGCAATCGCGTTTTAACCTGAACAATCTCGTCGATAACAACAACGAACCCATCGAAATCGAGGTCGAACGGTTCCGCCGTTTGCTACGGCTGCTCGAGATCGATCCGCAGGTGGCCGACGCGGTGGTCGACTGGATTGATGCCGATACCGATATTACATTTCCGGGCGGCGCCGAGGACGGGGTGTATTCCAACCGGCTGCCGCCTGTACTGACCGCTAATCGGGCGTTTCGCTCCATTAATGAACTCGCCCTGGTCGAGGGTCTCGATAAAGCCGCGCTGGATCGACTGCGACCGCATGTCTGTGCGCTGCCGGTGCGCGCGCTGATCAATGCGAACACCGCCACGCCGCTTGTCCTGCAGGCGTTGGACGACAACCTGGTAGCCGCAGATGCGCAGCAGATTCTCGAAGACAGGTTTGAGAACGGGATAGATGATCTCGACGTTGCTTTCGGCGGCATTTTGCCCGCCGATGCCATCGGGGCGCTGGATACCAGCACGCAATTCTTCCAGCTGCGCTCGGTGGTGCGTATTGGCACTGTCAGGTTCAGCATGTACTCTTTGCTGCACCGCAGTGAGCAGGGTGACATCAGCATCCTGATGCGAAGCTTTGGTAATGAGTATTAGCATCGTGTGTCAAAACTTCTTTGCAGCACACGTGTTCATCAATAAAGGGCAACGGTTTAAGTGTCTGAACAACTAATTATCGGATTATCGCTTACCGACGAGGATCACGCGCAATGGCTGATTGTCGACGCGACAGGCCGTGCGCACGGGCACGTCAGCCGCGGCGCGCTGGACAACGCCGCGGCAATGGCCGGCGAACGCGAGGTTGTCGTGGTGTTGCATGACACCGGCATCACGCGTACGACATGCAATTTGCCCGTGAGCGGCAACAAACTCACCCAAGCCCTGCCCTACGCGCTCGAAGACCAGTTCGCCGAAGATGTTGAGCGCCTGCACTTCGCCGCCGGCAAGCCAGACGACAACGGCGATCGCCAGGTTGCCGTCATCGCGAGGTCGACGCTGGAGCATTGTGTTACCCGTCTCGCAGATCTTGGCGTGTCACCGGTCGCTGTTTATACAAGCCATGATGCGCTTACCGAGTTGGACGGCTTTGCACAGTTGCTGGTCAGCGACGACAAAGTCATCCTGCGCGCGCCCGACGGACAGTTCGCCGGACTCGAAGGCGTCGCGCCGCTGGATATCTTTCAGGCATGGCAGGCCACGCAACAAGACGAGGCCGATGCCGAACCTGTGCATGTGCGGGTCTACTGCGATGAATCCTCGCGCGATAAATTCGCGAACGATTGGCAGGCAATTGCAGACGGCGTTGCCGATATCGATATCAAGGCATTGGGCGATGGCTGGTTGCCACTTGTCGCACGCGCGATAGCCGGCAACCGCGGCATCAACCTTTTGCAAGGCCGTTTCGCGATCAAGTCTGACTCGCTGGCAAGGTTCCGACCCTGGCTTGCCGCCGCCGCCATGCTTGGCGCAGTGCTGGTTCTCAGTGTTATCAATCGGTTCGTGGATTATCGAACGCTTGATCGTCAGTCGCTCGCGCTCGATACCGAGCTTGGCCTCGCGCTTGCCAGTGTCCAGCCGGGCGGCGCCAACGCTGCCAACCCGGAGGCCCAGCTACGCGCATTATTGAACAGAAGCAAGCGCGGTAGCGGCGCCGGCAGTGGCGACGTTGCCGAGCAGGCCGCATTCCTGAGCACCCTGGCGGCCTTCGCGAAGGCGGCGGTCGACAACAAGGCAACCGCGATAGAGGCGATCTCCTACCGGAACGGCGTTTTTGATGTCCGTCTGACGACGCCCGACACCACGACGCTTGAAGCGTTGACGCGACAGGTGTCGACCGGCGGTGACCTCGACGCCAAGATACAACGCACCGAGCAACAGGACGACACCGTGAAGAGCTTCGTACAAATCAGTCAGGTGCGTCCGTGAAGCAGTGGTTTGAAACGCTCCAGCAGCGCGAGCAACGTATCATCCTGTTGGGCGCCGTGGTGGTGATCATCACGTTGCTCTATATGTTTGTATGGGAGCCACTGACCAACGGCTATGAGACGGCGAAGGCTGATGTGGAGCGCAAGACATTACTGCTGAGCGATGCACGCCGCAATCTGACACCGACCCCAACAGGCGGCGGATCGGTTCAGGGCCGGACCAGCACGCAATCACTGACGCTACTGGTGGCAAACACGGTAAACACCGCCGGGCTGGGTCAGGCTTACAAGAGCAGTTCGCCGACCGGCAACGATGAGCTTCGGGTGGCGCTCGAGAATGCGAGCTTCGATGTGCTCGTCACCTGGCTCGGACAATTGCAATCGGCGCACAGCGTCATCGTCACTTCCGGCTCATTCAGTAACCGCAATGAAAGCGGTCGCGTCGACGCCAGCATCGTTTTACAGAGATTACCGTGAGCAACTTCAATCTGCCGCGCCGGGCGATGCTAATCGTCGGCATTGTTTCGCTCGTCCTTGGACTTATCAGCCAGTTGCCGGCCAACGTCGCGCTAAATTGGGCGCTACCCGCTGAGATAGAAACACGCAATGTTGCCGGTACCATCTGGCAAGGCAGCGTGGAAGCAGTGCGGGCAAACGGTACGACCGTAGGCCCGGTCAACTGGACATTGAAACCAATGGCGCTGCTCACCGGTAAAATCGGCGCCAGCATTGAGGCCGGCGTACCGGGTGGCTTCTTCAATGGCGATGTTCGTGTTGGACCCGGCAGAATTATCGTCAATGATGTCAAAGCCTTGTTGGCATTGGCACCGCTAACGCGTATGTCGAGCATTGGCCCGAGTCAGGGTAGCGTTCAGGTTGCTCTCACCGAGGGCCGTTTCGTCGATTTATGGCCTGTGCATCTCGACGGCGAATTGCAATTGACAGATCTCAGGTATCCGCCGGTCGGATCGCAGCCGCTTGGCGCCTACCGCATTGTTTTCGATCCGGCTGATGCCGTTGACGCCGGTTTCCCGGTGGCGGGGCGACTGCAAAGTATCAGCGGGCCCTTCAACGTCGACGGCACGTTGAAACTTGGCGAGAATCGCGGCTATTCGATGCGCGCCAAAGTCGCTGCAAGCGCCGAGGCCGACCAACAGATGCGCAATTCATTAAGGATTATTGGTCCGGCTCAGGCCGACGGAAGCTATGAGCTCGCGTTCGAAGGCAATCTTTGAGACTTGACCCGCTCAGGCGCTAACTCGTTCGAGTCGCCCATAGTTAGTAAAGAACAGCGCTAACTGAACGCGATCAACCTGTCTTTCCCGGGCCGCAAAGTGGCCCGTGACCGCTGTGCGATAGCGCAACAGCTGACTACGGTAGCGCTCACATTCATTCGCGAAAAACGTCTCGATATCGCCACCTTCGTGTTGCGATGTCTTGTAGTCGACAATCCACAGTGTGCCGTCGCTGTCGCGTGCGATCCGGTCGATAACCACACGCCCCACACGTCCGTCAATCAGTGCACCAAGCGCCAACTCGGCAGCACTGTCATCGTGGCGGTTGGATAGCAACCAGCGGCCTTTTTCACTGGAAAGCGTGACACTTAATGCCTCACTGACCCTGCGCGTGGCTTGTTCTAAGGATGCATTGTCGACGCCAAGGTAGCGCAACAGACCAACGCTGCGTTGCTCAAAATCATCAATACCGGCGAACGCCGCGTCTATATCGTCGCTGCCGGCAAGATACTGCAGCCAGCCATGCACGACGGTGCCGATGTGGCGTGCGCTACTGCCGGCCCAATCGAATTCGATCGGGTTCTGATTCGGTGGAATGCTGAAACGCAGGTCCTGTTCACCCGGTAACGCGACCTCAGGCGCCGACCAGGGTGGCGATATCTGGCGCCGATGCGGCATTAGCCATTCCGGCGCGGACGCATGCTCCGGCGTTTCCACGGCGTCGGCATCTGTCGCGAGCGCCTGAAAATCGGCCTCCACCATTGGCCACATTCGCCGCAGCAGCGTATCCGCCGGCGGCGTCTTTAACGTCTCGCCATCGCTGCGGATACCGCCCGACGCAAACAAATGCAGACCGCGACGAGCCCGCGTGCAGGCAACGTACAAGACGCGGTCAAGCTCGTTGTAAAACCGCGCCTGTTCGCGGCGCCACAACAATCCGTGCAACGGGTCTTTTTCGGTCTGCGCACGCGGCGTGTCGGCACTGAACAGAATTGCTGCCCCATCGGCCGTCTCACTGACTTCAAGGAACAACGGCGGCGCGGTATTTTTCTTGGTGGTGCGCTGCAATTCGGGCAGGATGACGTGATCGAACTCCAGCCCCTTACTCTTGAAAATAGTCATCGCGAAAACGCGTGCGTCGGGCGCATTGCGACTCACCTGGAGATCGTCCAGCAGGCTCTCAAGCTCCGCGATGTTGTTCAGCTGCCCGTCCAGCTCAAGTCCCTGCAGCGCATCGAGATAGTGCCAGGCGTTTTCAATCGCAGCCGCATCGGGCAACGATGCCGGCCCGCCCAGCGAGCACCACAGATGCTCTACCCGTTCGCGCAGCCCGCGAGTGGCGGCCTCCTGATGCGCACGCCAATAAGCGTCGAGGAACCGGCGCAGCAAGTATTGTGTGTGTGCATCAAGCGCCGCGACGCAGCGTTCATCCGTCAACATCGCGAGGACGCTTAGCGGTGGCGTATCGCCCGACTCGGCACGCACGAGCATGTCATCAATCTGGCGCATCGACATGCCAATCAATGGCGAACGTAGTACACCAAGCCATGACGTGCGATCGCCCACATGCTCTAAGGCGTGCGTCAGACACAGCAGATCAATCACTTCCGGCAAGTCAGTCAGGCGATCCATATCCAGCGCCTGACAGGCAACGCCGGCGCGTTGCAGCCCTGCAAGAATAGCTTGGAGCGGCGCACGCGAACGTGCAAGCACACCGATGGTATCGCCGGGATGTTGCCGCTGGATATCGGCAATAAGTGTAACAACATCGTCCTCGGTGGGCGCGGCAGCATCGAGTCCGATGTGCCACTGCACGTCGCCCTTTGCCGGCGCGCCGGGTCGCGGCAGCGAGGCGCTGTAGGCGACGGCATCAGTTGTGCGGTCGGTTGTGTTGCCCATCACTTCGGCGAAGGTTCGGTTGACCCATTCAATGACCGGTGCCGATGAACGAAAGTTTGTGCGCAGCACGAGCGGCGTGAGAATCACATTGCCAACGCCCTGCTCGCGCGCCTGCTGGAACAGGCTGACGTTTGCGCCGCGGAAACGATAGATGGATTGCATCGGGTCGCCGACGCAGAATAGCGTCCGACCATCGTCCGGCTCCCATCCGGCCGTCAGCGCGTCCACGAGCCGATATTGGGTGGCCGAGGTGTCCTGCATCTCATCAACGAGAATGTGCTGGATCCGGTAGTCGAGGTGCAGGGCGAGGTCCGTGATCCGGCCTGCTTCATCGTCAACCAACGCGTCGATCGCGCGCGCAGCCAGCGCCGGATAGTCGGCGACGCCGCGCTCGGCCATGAGTCGCTGTAACTCCGCCGCAGCAATCGGCAGCAATTCTATCAGTGCTGCGATCGTTGCCCATTGGGCGTCGTCATAGTGTGCATCCGGCATCGCACGAACCATTGCCAGTTGCTCGGCCAACCCGTCGACCTCGGCAAGCATGCCGATAATCGCCATGAATGCTTCGTTCTTCGGTTTATCGGCGGGCGGGAAGCCCTCGTTCACCGTCATTCGCTTGCGAAAGGTATCCCCTTTCGTGAGACACCAGCTCGCCAGCATGCGCCAGAAATCAACGGACTCGGCATCGATCATCGGCCACTGCGTTGGCAACGGATGAGCCAGCGGGTCGTGCGGATTGCGAGTCAGCATATTTTCGCGCCCACCTTGCATCAACTCGAGTAGTTCCGTACGGCAGTGTTTCGGAAACAAGGCGTCCAGTGCCCTGACTTCGGACAACACCATTTCGGCCAGCGCGTTCTCGCTGTTTTCGCGCAGACTCTCGAGCGACTGGCGACGACTGTGCAGCAGCTGCGGCAACCATTGCTCGCGGGTGGCTAACATCCCCAGTAAATGTGTGGCCCATACACCGGTATGCGCGTCCAGGTGCCGCAACACACGCCGCACCGCATCGCCGGGCTCGCTTTTTTCCGTTAACCAGTCGAGTAGCAATTCGATGGCATCGCGGTATAGCTGCTTGAGTTGCTCGGACTCAACGATACGCACGCGCGCTGCACGAGCGGTTACCGGCATCGCGGTGACCAGTCGGCTGTTGAGCGCGTCAACAGTCTGAATCTGCAGGCGCATCGGCGATTCCAGCAATCCCCAGCCAAGCCGCGCATCCTGAGCAAGAGCGAGTCGCGCGTCGGCCTGAATCTGGCCGGCGAATTCGTCCTTTGGCGCTATGCCATTGGCCGCATCTTTCAACGATTCAAATATTCGGCTGCGCATCTCCGCAGCAGCCTTACGGGTAAAGGTAATGGCAACGATTTCTTCCGGTCGCTTCACGCTGGCGAGCAAGCGTAGAAAACGGCGCGTCAGTAATCCGGTTTTTCCCGAGCCGGCAGGTGCCTGCACGATAAATGATTGCGAACAGTCCAGCGCCTGTTCGCGAACATCAGCGTCTTGCAGACGCTCAACCGTCATCGCGTCGTTCCTCCGCTATGCGGCTCAGCAATGCACTGCCGCGACGTTCGTCACGCGACAACACGGGATTGAGCCGAATGTCGCCATCGATAAACTGCTGCGCAAGCGCTTCCGCCAATCCGCGCCAGGCCGGCAACTGATCGCTGAGCGTGTCGATAGACTTGATCTGTCGATGCCGTGCCAGTGGCGCTGCGTCCTTATCGACAAGCGCAAGCATCGGCTCACCCACATGCGCTATGCGAGCCAATGCCAAGCCACCCAGCGCGCCCTTTTCCGTCAATGCATAAGCGAGCAACTGGAAGTGTTTGTCGACGACAGTGTTTGCATCGACGCCCGCGATCTTCGCCCCGGTCTTGTAGTCGATAATCAAACTGTGCCGCCCGACCCTGTCGACCCGGTCCAGTCGCAGGCTCAGGCGCAGCCCGTGCAGCACTAGCTCACGCGACTGTTCCAGCGCGACAACCTCAAAATCAGGCCGCTGGCTGTCTTGCACCACAAACCGGTCAAGCAGCGTTCGACAGCGCTCCTCCTCCAGTCGCAGCAACTCGGAAAGTACGTCGTCGGCATCAATAAACATGGGACGAATCGCATCTGCGACCGCCCGCGCGACCATGGCGCGCATCGTTGTGTCATCCAGTGCGCGCAGCGATGCGGAATCGGGCACGCATTCATAAAACAACTGCAATGCACGATGCACCAGCTGACCGCGCTGCGCAGCATTGATACCGATGCTTGGCTGCCGCAGCTCGCCACAATTCCAGCGCCCCTGAACACTGGCGCCGAATGGATCCGACATCAACATGCGTAGCGTTCCCTGGCCACGATGACAGCGCCGGCTCACGTCAAAATCCGCGAGCGCTTCAGGCTCGCGTTTGATGTCTAGCGTGCCCGCCAGTGGTACGACGCCCAGACCAACATCAGTGGTTTCGAAGGGCTGGCCTGCAATCATTGGCGCAGGCATCAGCTCACTCTCACCATCAAACTGCGCGAAACTACCGGTGCTTGTGTCGGCGGCAGCCAACAACAGTGCAAACTGCCTGTGCCAGAAGGCACTGGTCTGCTCGGGCGTCGCGTCCGGCAAACGATATTCGCGCTGCAGGCTGCGCGGCAACAGGCTGGCGCCGCGCCCCGCCGGCGGCCAGCGCGTGACGTCGAGTCCGGTAATCCAGATCGCATCAAAATGCAGACCGACGGTTTCCAACGGCCCACAAACCAGAACGTTATGTCCCGCCCCTTCCGGCTGGTAAATCGTGTTCTGAACGCGCTCGCGTAACGCAGTCAACACAATGCCGAGCGACATCGGCCCTGCAACCGTGTCTAGCGAGGCCAGTGCATTCAGCGAGGTATGAAACGCGTTGCGAAGCTGGAACACTTCCGAGTCTGTTGCAATGCCGGTTAACCAGCCTGACGCCTCGAGTGCCTGGTCTATGCATTGCGCCCATGCCGATGGCAGATACTGCTCGTCGGCCCGCGCATTCAATTCGCGGGCTACTGCCAACCACGCGGGTTCTGTTTCGTCCTCAGCAAGTCGCCGCTTGATCGCATCCAATGACCAGCGCCTGTCGGGCTGCTCACGCAGACGGAGCTCAAGCGCCGCCGGCGTCGTCGCATCAAGCGGGTTGAGTACCGCACTGCGCAGCAGACGTGAAATCACATCGAACCGCGGCGGCCGAACCGCGACCTGCAAAAACTCAAGTGCGCACGCCACGGCCGGATAACTAATCAGGGGTTGACCGAAAGACAGCTCAAACCCGGGCGTCAACGAACCGCCGCTTGTGCATTGCGCAGCGGGCATGAAGCCCTCGGCGAACCACCGACGCGCATCGCCGGCCATTGCGGACAGGCCCGGTACGACCACGGCAATGCGCGCATCCGGCTGTGACTGCAGTCGACGGCGCGACCATTGTCCTGCGGCAATCAACTCATTTGGTGGCGAGGCACAGGCAACGACGTGATCGGGGGACGTCCTGTCATCGGAAATTTCATGCACGCCGAAGTCGGTATTCGCAAACGCATCCTGAAAACTTTGCTGATCCGGCGTTAGCTGACCGAAGCCAGCCAGAAGCACGCTTTTCGGTAGCAATTGCGCGAGCGACTCGGCGTGCCCGGTAAGCAATGCCGGTAATTGGTCTTCCAACAACCAGCCGGTGCGCCCAAGACGATCGGTCATCGCATCGATGCACGCGAGCAGGAACCGACTATCGTCATCGAACGCGGCGTCCGCTAACGTCTTGCGATCGATCTGGTAACGCTGCAGCAACGCATAGGACTGCATGACTTCATTGAGCAGCGCGTCGGCGCCCAGCATGTCGTCTACCTTATCGCGCAGCGCGTCGCGCACGATACTGCGCCAGACGACGCGCGCCTGCGCACTGTTCAGCAATTGATGCCTGGTCGGCAACGCGATGGGCCCACTGAACGCAGAGGCCTCAAAGATCCGGCGCATCCACGCCGACCAAGGCAACACATCCGGCGTCGCCCACGCCGACTGACCGCTATCAAGACTGGTCTGCGCCTGATGCTCGGCAATTTGTCGGGTCAGGCGCTGGCCCGAGGTGACAATCAGGTCGGCACCACCTTCATTCAGCCTAGAAGCGAGCGAGCCTGCGATCATCGTCTAGTTGTTCGCGACCGAAGCACCTGGTAGTACGCGGCCATCCTGCATACCGCGCAGCACGATGTCGATCTTCTCAAACACGGCGCGCATTTGTTCCGCGTCAGGTAGCAACGTGATGCGGAAATGATCTTTGTACGGGGTATTGAAGCTACTCCCGGGCGCCAGCAAAACGCTCTGCTCTTCAAGCAATCTGAGCGCAAACACCTCGTCATCAAAATCGTCAAACTGGCTGGCATCCACACCAACAAACGCATACATGCTGCCTTTGGGTACCACCAGATTAAGGAAAGGCGATGCCGCAACAGCATCAATAACGACCTGTCGCGTCTGGAAAAGCCTGCCCGTTGGCGCCGTCAGATCACGGATGCTCTGATAGCCGCCCAATGCCGTCTGCACGGCCCATTGTGACGGTACGTTGCTGCACAGGCGCAATGCGGCGAGTAACTCCAGGCCATCAATATAATCGTTGGCGCGCCCGCCGTGGCCGCTGATCGAGCACCATCCGACGCGATAGCCACACGCCCGATACACTTTCGACAGCCCGCTATAGGTCAGGCAGAGGCTATCGCGGGCAATCGTAGCCATCGGTATAAAACGGGCGTCGTCATAGGTCATTTCGTCGTAGATTTCATCGGACATGATGACCAGGCCGCGGGCTTTCGCCAGCGCAGCGACATCGCGCAGCAGGGACTCCGAATATACGGCGCCGGTCGGGTTGTTCGGGTTAATCAGTACGATGGCGCGCGTGCGCGGCGTAATCAACGACGCCATCTGCGCGACATCGGGAATAAACCCCGCCTCAGGCGGACAGTCATAGTGTACCGGCCGACCGCCATTAAGCGTCACAGAGGCCGTCCATAACGGGTAGGTGGGACTCGGCACCAACACCTCGTCGTGCAAGTTGAGCAATCCACGCAGCGTCAGGTCGATGAGTTCCGATACACCGTTGCCGATGAACACCTCCTCCGCCGTCACGTCCATGACGCCGCGGTTCTGTTGCTGCATCACAACGGCTTCGCGCGCCGGAAAAATGCCCTTCTGATGGCAATAGGCCTCTGCGGAGGGCAAGTTCTCGATCATTGCGAGACGCATAGTCTCCGGCGTACGGAAGCCGAAACGCCCCGGGTTACCGATGTTGAGATGAATGATTTCGTGGCCCTTCTTTTCAAGCTCATGGGCGCGCCGTGACAGCTTACCTCTGATCTCATAGCGCACATGTTCAAGCCTGTCGCTTGCGCTTACCGAACTCATAATGACGAATCCCCGTTGTATGTATGGCGACTTTAGCGCGAAGCGTGCTGGACGGTAAGACTTGTGTCGCACAAATACGCACAAAAAAACCCGGGTGGCTTTCACCACCCGGGCGGGTTCCGCACGGAGAAGTACGGATGCTGCACGCGATCCCGCTGGCTACGGCGGTCACGCGTGATGCCTGTTGATACGCTTGCTATCGTTAATGACAGCAAATAGGCCAACCGAAATACCCGTCAGGGGTAATACAACAGACTGGTCTGTTGCCTGGTAAGGCCGCCGTGGGCGTACCGAAAATTTGCCGGCTGGGTCCAACCGGGAGCTAAGAAGCCTAGCAGGGCTCTGCAGTCCACATACAGCCCAATTTGGAGCAATCTCTATAAATAAGATGAAAAAGCCTCTCTAAGTCAATGAATAATATGTTTTATTATTTAATAATTATCATATAGATTCTTCGCTATATCCTTGTCTGAACCGGCCTGCACCGGCTCCGAGGCGCGCCGCAGCCAAGGCTCGCCACCATCATTGGCCCGGCCGTCCGCCTTTGTCCTACTTGTCTGGCGGAGTTGGGTCGGCGACAATAACCGGCTTAATCGGTGACGGGGCCACAAAAAGGTCAAGCCGCTGCCGGCAACGCACATATTGGCCTCATCATCGGCCGGGGAGCTAGCGCATTGGATAAGATCATTGTTGGCCTGAAACGGGTCGTTGACTACAACGTTCGCATACGGGTCAAAACGGATGGCAGTGGCGTTGAGACTGACGGCGTCAAGATGTCGATAAACCCGTTTGATGAAATTGCGTTGGAGGAAGCGCTGCGAATTCGCGAGCGTGGCGAAGCCAGCGAAGTCATCGTCGTGTCGATGGGCAGCTCGGACGCGCAACAACAACTGCGCACCGGCCTCGCGATGGGCGCCGACCGCGCAATTCTGCTGGAAACCGATGCGGAGATTGATCCTTTGACCAGCGCTAAAGCCATGGTCAAACTGATCGAAGAAGAATCACCGGGACTTGTCATCATGGGCAAGCAGGCCATTGACAACGACAACAACCAGACCGGCCAGATGGTCGCGACCGTGTGGGGCCGACCTCAGGCAACATTCGCCTCCAAGGTAGAACTCGCCGACGGCAAAGCGACCGTCACGCGCGAGGTCGATGCCGGCCTTGAGACCATCCAGATTGACCTGCCCGCCGTTATCACCGTCGACCTGCGACTCAACGAGCCGCGCTACGTCAAGCTGCCTGACATCATGAAAGCGAAGAAAAAGCCGCTGGATGTGCGGCCATTTGCCGATCTCGGCATCGCCCCTGACGACGCTTTTACGGTGAGCCAATACGAGCCACCCGCACAGCGCAGCAAAGGCATCATGGTCGAAGACTCAGCGGCGCTTGTCGCGGCATTGAAAGATAAGGGACTCCTGTAATGACGAAAATACTCATCATCGCCGAGCACACTGACGGCAACCTGAATCCCGCAACCGCTAAATGCGTTGCATGTGCCGCCAGCATTGACGGTGCGCAGATTGATGTTGCCGTGCTCGCCGTCGACCCGCAATCGGTTGCTGAGCAAGCTGCGACGCTGGCTGGCGTCTCACGCGTACTGGCCGTAGGGAACCCTGCGAATGGCCAGCCGCTGGCAGCAATGATGGCACCGCAAATCGCCGCACTGGCCGGCGATTACGGTTATGTTTTCGGGCCGTCAACAACATTCGGCAAAGACCTTATGCCCCGCGTCGCCGCATTGCTGGACGTCAACCAGCTGTCCGACATCATGCACGTTGTCGATGCGCGTACCTTCCAGCGCCCGATCTACGCAGGTAACGCAATAACCACGGTCAGCGTGAAGGCAGATTATAAGATCGTCGCTACGGTACGCACCGCATCCTACAAGGCGGTCGGCGAGCAGGCGGCTGCCGGCATTGAGGCGGTAGACGCTGGTGCCACCCTGCCCGATCACACGCGCTTTGTCGGCGTTCAGACTGGCTCCTCAGATCGCCCCGACTTGCAAACAGCGCCGCGCGTCGTTTCCGGTGGTCGTGCGCTTGGCAGCGAAGAGAACTTCAAGATCATTTTCGATCTCGCCGACAAGATGACAGCAGCGGTCGGTGCCTCCCGCGCCGCCGTTGATGCCGGCTACGTGCCGAATGAACTTCAGGTCGGGCAAACCGGCAAGATCATCGCGCCGGACCTCTATATCGCTATCGGTATTTCAGGTGCGATCCAGCATCTGACCGGCATCAAGGACGCGGGCACTATTGTTGCCATCAACAAAGACGAAGACGCACCGATTTTCGAAGTCGCCGATATCGGCCTGGTTGGTGATCTGTTCAAAGTGATCCCGGAAATCGAGGCTGCACTCGGTTAGACATTGCGCGTGCCCGGCCAAGGGGCCGGGTAGCGTCGAACTGAGCGCGTCGCAACTGTGCGGCCCACCCGGCCGTGCGAAAACCGGCCACCCGCCCCTGCATCAAAGCAACAGAGCGCCTATCAGCAAGGCGAGCGAACTGGCAAATAAAAACGGCCGGAAACGGCGCAGCAAGCGCTTCAGCGTAGCCTCCCGATCCGGCTTGCCCTGCTGACAAATGCGCGTCAGCACAATCACCGAGCCACGCAGGTACGGCCGTGCAAGCACGAAAAAGCTGAACATCAGGGCCAGCGCACCGGCGCTGCCGAACGGCACGGCGAGATCGGCGTTGTAACGAATACCCAAGACGGAAAACACCCCGAGCGCGAGTGCGAACACGACCGCACAAATGTTTTCGGCGCGACGCAATTGGGCACGTCCCGGCAAATCGGGCAGAGACAGCGTGACTACTATCATCAACATGTAAGTCACGACAGCGCTTGCTATGAGCCACTGCCCAAGCTCACTGACGACACCGGCCAGAGGACCGCTTCTGCCATACAGCAGCACCCCGATCAACAACAGCGCTGACTGGCACAACAGCATAACGCTGTTCGCCAGACGTGCCCGTCGTGCGGAACGGGACCTGACCGCAGCCGTTTCGTGGTGGTGAACCATGCCCTGAGTACCAGCCAGCGCGATGAGCGCCGCCGACGCCCAAAGCGCGGCGCAAAGCGCGGCGATCAAGCCAAGAAATTGCAAGATCGCACCGTTAGTTGTCTAGCGCGGGACAAAGCTGCGGCCGCATTGATGGGCGTGCAGTTCCGGGCAGCAACTATAGCTGCTCCAGAACCGCATCAGCGGCACTGACGCGAAACTCTCCCGGTGCTTCCACGGCGACATGGGTAACCGTGCCATCGTCAACCACCAATGCGAAACGCTGGCCGCGAAGACCCATGCCGAAGCCGCTGGCGTCCATGGTGAGGCCGAGCGCCTTGGCATAGTCGCCATTGCCATCGGCCAGCATCACAACCTTGTCTGCCGCGCCGCCGGCATCGCCCCAGGCATGCATCACGAACACGTCGTTAACGGCCATACAGGCAACCGTATCCACGCCCTTATCGGCAAACGCTGCTGCTTGCGTGACATAGCCGGGCAAGTGATTCATCGAGCAGGTCGGCGTAAACGCGCCCGGCACCGAAAAAAGCACAACCTTCTTCCCGCCGAACAATGCGTCTGTGGTCATGCTGCCGGGACCGTCTCCGGTCATGACACCAAATGCGCCTGCCGGCATCTTATCGCCTACTGAAATTGACATAGTTCGCTCCTCAAAAGTAACCATTAAAAACTGGAAATAGTGCCGACGGGTGGCCTCATGACATATGCACAGAGGCCGGGAAGTTTCCGGCCTTGGGCAACATGGCAGGGACATCGTGTTGCAGAACATCGCGCAACCAGCCGCTGATGGCAATGATCTGGTCCAGATCAACGCCGGTGTCGTAACCGCTGCGATGCAACAAGTAGATCAGATCATCGGTGGGAATGTTACCTGTGGCGGCCGGCGCGAACGGACATCCACCGATACCACCGATGCTTGCGTCCAGCGCGTCTACGCCGGCGAGCACCGCGGCATAAGCATTTGCCAGACCGGTGTTGCGGGTATTATGAAAATGGCAACGCAGCGACACTGACGAAATATCTTCGCGTACCTGCTCGACAAGACGGCTGACTTCAGCCGGCGCGGCAACGCCGATGCTGTCCGCCAACGCGATTTCGTGCGGGTCGCCCTGCACCACTGCACGCGCAATCTCACGGACTCGCGCCACACTGACTTCGCCCTCGAACGGACAGCCGAATGCCGCGGAAATCGTGACCCCGGCGCGTATCCCGTCGCGTTTCGCCTGCTCGGCAATCGCCAACCAGTCATCAATCGATTGCGATGTGGGGCAACCCTGATTCTTCTGGTTATAGGTGTCCGTGGCGACCACCGGCATGGTGATTTCATCAACGCCTGCCGCCGCCGCGCGATCATAGCCCCGCTGGTTGAGTACCAGTCCGATATAGCTGACTGCGTCATCCGCAGGCAGCAGTTTCATCAGCGCCTCGGCATCGGCCATCTGCGGCACGCGCTTCGGATGTACGAAGCTCGTGACCTCAATGCGGCGTATCCCGGCATCGATCGCACGACCGATCAGCATCGCTTTCTGCGCCGTCGGCAACACGCGTGCCTCGGACTGCAATCCGTCGCGCGGGCTGACCTCAACAATGCTGATTTGACGATCTTTAGACATGCAGCGATTCTAACAGAATCCATGTTTGTAGCCGCAGGAGCCGTTGGTAAGGCGGGTCGTCATTGGGATTGCAGAAAACCCGAGTAGCGCATTTTGCTGCATTGCAATAATTCTAATCTGTATTAGAATTGAGGGGTGTTAACAGTCAATCAGCGCATCACGAACGCGCTATGCGGAGCAATCAGTGGATTTCGACCTTACAGAAGAGCAACAGATGATCCAGTCCGCCGCGCGAGATTTCGCGCAGAGCGAAATCGTACCGGTAGCGGCAGCGCATGATCACAGCGGGGAATTCCCCACTGACACGATCGCCAAAGCCGGCGAGCTGGGCTTCATGGGCATAGAGGTTCCCGCTGAGTACGGTGGTGCTGGTCTGGATGCGGTGTCATACGTGCTGACTATGGAAGAAATTGCGGCAGCAGATGGCGCGCACAGCACCATCGTGTCGGTCAATAACTCGCTGTATAACAATGGCATCCTGATGTTCGGCAACGAGACACAAAAACAGCGTTTTGTTGAGCCTATTGCCAGCGGCAAGAAAATCGGTGCCTATGCGCTGACCGAGCCGCAGTCCGGCTCTGACTCGAGCAATATGCGCTCGCGCGCGGTGCTCAGCGCGGACGGCAGTTACTACACCATTAACGCGAAGAAATCGTGGATCACGTCAGGGCCCGTCGCCAAGTTTATAGTGTTGTTCGCGATGACCGACCCCGAGGCCGGTGCACGCGGCGTCAGCGCATTCGTCATTGATACAGAAGCCGAGGGTTTTGCACGCGGTAAAACTGAGCCGAAACTCGGTATCCGTGCCTCGGCCACTTGTGAGATCGAACTCACCGACTACCGCTGTCCGATTGAAGATCGCCTGGGCGATGAAGGCCAGGGCTTCAAGATTGCCATGGCCGTGCTCGACGCCGGGCGTATTGGCATCGCGGCGCAAGCCATCGGCATCGCGCGTGCCGCCTATGAGGCGAGTGTCAGCTATGCGTGCGAGCGCGTTGCGTTCGGCTCACCAATCGGTTCGTTCCAGATGAACCAGGCGAAAATCGCAGACATGAAAGTGCGGCTCGAAGCAGCACGCCTGCTGACCTTGCAGGCCGCCTGGTCGAAGGACAAAGCAAAGAAAACCGGTGCCCGTAACACGCTGAATAGCAGCATGGCGAAGTTGTATGCATCAGAGGCGGCGATGTTTATCACCCATCAAGCCGTACAGATCCATGGCGGCATGGGTTACAGCAAGGAGCTGCCGGTCGAGCGCTATTTCCGTGACGCCAAAATCACCGAGATCTACGAAGGAACCAGCGAGATCCAGCGCATGGTCATCGCGCGCAGCGAAACCGGACTGCGCTAGACCAGCATATCGTCACGCGAGCCGCCTGGCCTGCGCGCACCGGATCTACATTTCATTATCGGCAACGTGGACGACCAGGCCGTCGAGATCATCCGAGATTTCGATCTGGCATGTCAGGCGACTGTTGTCTTTGCGCTCGTAAGCAGCGTCGAGCATGCTGTCTTCCATGTCATCCATTTCCGGTAATTTCGCGACCCAGGCCTCGTCAATATAGCTGTGGCAGGTCGCGCAAGCGCAAGCGCCGCCACACTCAGCAACGATACCGTCGATACCGTTGTTAATTGCCGCTTCCATGACGGTGTAACCGGTTTCTACCTCGACGGACTTCCGCTCGCCGTCTTGTTCTACAAATACTATGGTTGGCATGAATTTCTCTTCTGTAACGTGTGCAAAATACGCCGCGACCACGCGACGGACAGACAAAAAAATGCCGGGCCGAGGCCCGGCATTACTATTTCCGGAGTCGTCCGACTAATCGTCAGCGGAATTATCGCGCCGTACCTGCGCGCGCGCAAGCCGCAACTGCTCTAAACGAGCTTCGTCACTCTCGATAACCTTAACCCACTGCTGTGAAAGCGTGCGGCTGCGAGTGTCGGCCATGGCTTTGCGAAATTCTGATTTTGCGTCAGCCAGGCGATCAAGATTGTACAAACACATACCTACAGTAATGTTGCTATCCGAAGGCTTCTGTAATCCACCCTTGCGAAGACTGTCGCGACCGGCCTCAACACACTCTGCATATTGCTCGGTATTGAGATAAGCAATCGCGAGACGTGCATCCAGATCGCCGTCGGAGCTCAAGCGTGCTGCTTCACGCAACGCAGGGATGGCTTTCTGATCTTCTGCCGCCAGAGACCATGCTTGCGACAATAACCGGTAGTTCTTGGCGTTCTTGCTGATGCCGCCGGCTTCCATGCCCTGTTCAAGAACGACAGCGCCTTTATAGGGAATCTCGCCCTGCAAATAGAGCTGCGCCATGGTGACGAGCTCCGATTCACTGCTAAGCAAGCCTTGCGTATGCAGAGCCTCGTAAACCGCAAGCATGTTCTTTTCTTCGTTCAGCTCAGAGTAGATGCCACCCAAAGCCATCCAATAACTTTTCTTTGGCCAGCCGGCAACGAGGATCTTCAAAGTATCTCTGACGCAGGTGTAGCGCTCGGTCTGGTAGCACGCGTAGTACTTAAGGTTGTACCAGTCCTCACGAATCTCGGTGCCCCGCCGCTTGGCCTCGGCGATCGCCGTGTCCAGTGGTGACAGCATCTTTTGGTATTCACCGGTCTGAGAAAATGCCTGAGCGAGCAAGACGTACGCTTCGGGCGGCGGATTCGTTGCTGCCTCGAACCACCGGTTCATATATTCAATGGTCTTGGTGTATTTCTCTTCAGTCGCGTAGAGCTGGGCCACTGTATAGATCGTCTGCTGACGCATCTGCGGCTCTACTTCGGGAATCGCAATCAGTTGCTCATAAGCGCGAATTGCGGCCGGGGTATTACCCTCGCTGTACTCGATGAAGCCCTTGAAATTCAGCACATTTGACCGTTCAAATGGCGAGATCTTGTCGCCGGCCAAAAGGTCATCAATGATCCGCGTAGCTGACCGAAGGTCTTTTGCGTCGACCGCTTCCTGAGCCTTTGTCAGCTTGTCATAGACAGCCTTCGACAGGGCTTCAGCCTTCTTGGTTTCTCGCTGAGGCGGCTCATCGTCCTGAGCCTGCACGAACTGCATTGGCAATGTCGCCAGGGCAACCAGCAGGACAGTCTTGCTGGCGAGTTGAGTCAGTTGCTTCATAGAATAATCCATCACTGTCAGGCGAATCGCGTCGCCGTCACTTCTCAAGCTCGAATCGGATGCGGGTTTCGACGCCCGGTACGGCCACCGGATTGCCGTCGACGACACGAGGCTTGTACTTGAATTTGAGCACCGCGCTGGTCGCCGCGCGCTCAAACAGACTGCTGGTCGAATAGGTAACAACCGGATCCTGAACAGCACCGGCTGCGTTTACCGTAAACATCAAGTCCACATAACCCTCCAAACCACGCGACAGCGCGCGATTGGGATAGACCGGCGCAACCCGGACGATGGGCAAGTATTCGCCATCAGCGTAGGAAAGCTCACCGGGGCCGGCAATGTTGGTCGACGTATTGATCGACGGCGCCCGCACACTGATAGAGCCCACATCAGGATTAACATCATCCGATGGCGGCGGCGGGACATCCGGTGGCGGTGTCTCCGGCTTCTGCGGTTTCTCCGGTTTACGTTCCTCGCGGTTGACAACTTCCTGCTGCTTTACGCGCACGAAATCGAGCATCTGGCGCTCACGTGGATCAGTGATAGGGCTCTCGCCGGTCTCGATGAGAAAATTCATCATGAACAGCAGGAACGACGTAACCAAGGCGCCGGAAATAATAGCGATGATGTACCTGACCATACTCAGCTCCTTCCGCGGATGCTAAACACTAACAACCGCCTATTGGCCGTTGTTAGCAGCCAGCGACACGTTTTCGACACCCGCGGCGCGCGCAGCATCCATAACTGTAACCAGCGTCTCGTTGTAAGATTTCTTATCCGCCTGAATAACGACCGAGCCTTTCGGATTCTCGGCATGCAGACGCTCGATGTTGGCGCGTACCGCCCGTGGGTCGATACGCCGACGATCCATCCAGATCTCGTTATTCTCACCGATCGCAATCAGGATATTGGCGTCTTCCACCTTCGGCGCCGTCGGCGCGTCAGGGCGGTTGACGTCCAATCCCGATTCCTTGATGAACGACGCCGTCACGATGAAGAAAATCAACATGATGAAAACGACGTCCAGCATCGGCGTCAGGTTAATCTCATTGTCTTCGTCGTCAGCACCGCTAAGGTTACCTAATGATTTACGCATGACGCATTCCTTTTAGTGATCCATTGTCAGCGAGTCTTCGAGTAATTCGACCTCGCGTTCAGCTCGTCGGGTCAGGATGGTGATCAGAAGGACGCCCGAAAGCGCACCGACCATTCCTGCCATTGTCGGGATGGTTGCGGACGATACGCCGCCCGCCATGGATCGGACGTTGCCCGAACCCGACAATGCCATGACTTCAAACACCCGGATCATGCCGGTCACCGTGCCCATAAGACCCAGCAATGGACACAGCGCCACCAGCGTTTTGATTAACGCCAGCCATTGTTCTGTTTCCATTTCGACACGCGAGATCATCGCCTCGCGGATCCGGTGAGCATTCCAGGAGCTGCGCTCGCTGCGCGCCTCCCATGCTTCACGTGTTTTCTCAACAAGCTCCGGCAGTCTGTTGTTATAAAAGAGGATTCTCTCAACAATTAGCAGCCACATAATGAAGATTGTGAGCGCGATCCACCACACCAGTGGACCGCCCGCCTCCATGAAGTCTCTGACTGAGAGGAATTGATCTTCCAACCAACGCATGGCTAGCTCCTACCCTGCTTTATGTGCAGATTCGGAATGCTCTGCGATCAGCCCCGCGCTCTGCTCTTGCAGAATGCCGAGGATGCGCTTGGCACGTCCTGCCAATACCGTGTGCAGCAATACCATAGGAATTGCCACAACCAGTCCCAGTACCGTCGTCATCAGCGCCTGCGAAATACCGCCAGCCATCAGTTTCGGGTCACCAGCGCCGTACAGCGTAATTACCTGGAAGGTCTTGATCATACCGGTAACGGTACCCAACAGACCCGCCAATGGGGCGACCACCGAGATCACCTTGACCATCAACAGGCCACGGTTAATTTTCGGTACTTCTTTTAAGACCGCTTCGTTCAGCTTCAGTTCCAACGTTTCGGTATCGACCGATTTGTTGCTGCTGTAGGCGGCAAGTACCCGGCCCAGCGGATTATCCGCCGAAGGCTTATCGACGGCTTTGAGCTGGCGATTAACCTTGGAGTTAGCGGTCGTCAGGCTGAGCAGAAGGAATACTGCGATCAACAGACCAACGATACCCAGTGCGATGATGCAGTAACCGACCACGCCACCTTCCTGGATCCGCTCACTGAAGCCTTTTGAGCTGACGAGTGTCGCCAGAACGCCGCCGCGCGTCGGGTCGATGCCGACGGTCACTGTGTCGCCCGCTGCTGCGCCAAAGAGCTCAGCAGTGCTGCTGGTGTAACGACCTTGCGGCTGCTTTGGCAACCCGGAAATCACGCCGTCTTCACCAACGTCCGGTGAGAACTTCAGGTAACGACCGTCGCCGACAATGACAAAGTTACCAATACGGATGACTTCGGCATTTTCAACGTCGCCATCATTACTGATGACCTCTGACTGGAAACGCGCCACTTTGCCTGATTCGATAACTTCACGCTGAAGCTCGAACCAGAGCTGCTCGATCTCTTCGATCGATGCGAGGTTTGTAGAGCCCGACATTTTCTTGCCCAATGCGATCAAAAACTTGTCTCGATCCGGGAATTGGAGGTTGGTCAGGGAGCTGTTGAATATACTTTGAGTATCACCGGCCACTTGTTGTAGAACACCAAATAGCTCTTTGAGCTCGCCGAGCCGCTCGTTTAACTCAGCCTCTTTGATAGTGAGCTGCTCGTTATTGGCTTCAAACAGTGCTTCCAGCTGCTCGCCACGGCGTTCCGCAGCAGCACGTTCCGCCTTGGCCGCATTCAGCAGGTTAGTCTGCTCGGATTTGCGTGAGTTGAATTCCGCTTCGCGCTGACGCGCTTCGGCGGTATCAGATGATTGGCCACGCTCGATTAGTCGCAGCAGTTCGTTCAGTGATGCGGCGTCCTGTGCCTGCGCGACCGGCGCGAGAGCCAGTACGGCAGCAGCAGCTAAGGTTTTTAGTATTGAAATTTTCATGTTAGCTGGACTCCGAGTCTGAAACGGGGCCTGAAACGGGGATCAGGAGAAGTTCCGGCGCGATTTTCTTGGTCGCAACTGCCAGACCTTTGGTCACTTCCGCTCGGTATTCATTGGCGATTTCGAAACTCTTCGTGGACGGGTTGTAACGTCCGGTGATGCTGCCGTCGGCATTCTGGAACAACAGTGCTACGCGACCGAGTCGCAGGAATTGCGCTTCAATCGTTTTACCGTCTATCTCGATGATGTCCGGATAAGCTTCAATCGTGCGGCCGAAGTCAATTTCGATTGAGTACGCTTCCATTGTCTTGCGGAATTTCTCAGCCGTGCTGACATCGGGATCGTCCATCAGTGCCTCGAGGCTTGCGATCCTGTCATCACGCTCACCCTTAAGAAACGGAATATCCAGTGCGACAGACTGCTTTAGGCCAGCGGTCATGCGCGTGATCAGCGGCAGGACCTGGCGGTTGATCATCGTCGCCCGATCCATCGATGAGGCGATCTCTTCGAGTTTCTGGTTCTGACGGTCGACCTGTGCCTGCAGCAACTGGTTGTAAATCTTAAGACCGTCGATCTCTTTATTTACAGCGCGGAATTCATCAGTGACAGAGCGTGTCTGTGACACGATTCGATCAATGCGGACCTGAGACTGCACCTGACGGTCCAGACGATTGTTTTCAGCACCTATGACTGAATCGACGCTCTGCGCAGCAGCCGGCACACTCAGCGCCACCGTTGCCAATGCCGTCACTATCACGCCCGTGCGTGTACCGATTTTGAACGGTTTCATGAATTCTCCTCGACGATAAATATTGTTAAGTCTTTTCGACATAACACCCTCACACAAAAACGAACCGCGATGCGCCAGGCATAGCGGATGGGAATCCGGATGCAACAAAACGTGCTGCAGCGATGGGAAAGGAATGGTGTGCAACGCCACGCGGACGCGGCCAGTGTTCGGGCTTGCCGAAAACCTGCAGCGTGCAAAAATCAATGTCGCTCGTTTGAGCCACTATTATTTCCCCCGAAATAATCATTACCGCAAAATTTCTGATGAATCTGGCAGTTCGCAAATGCCGTGCAACGCCCCCGTTGAGTGGTAGCCGCACGCCGCTCGTCGCCAGAGAATAACACAGCACAACCGATGTACCAGTCCGTTTTAGACGGTGCCCGGACCCTTGACACCACACGCGTGCAGCGCTAGGCGCGGCAGCGCACGTGTGTGTCAAGTTAGCCTGACGACTACCTCGCCGCCTGCTGCGCGCCCAGTTCAAGTTTCGCAATGCTAACCCGGTGTACCTCGTCCGGGCCGTCCGCCAGACGCAATGTGCGCGACATTGCCCACGCATAGGCCAGCATGAAGTCGCCACTAACCCCGCCGCCGCCGTGACACTGGATAGCGCGGTCAATAACGCGCAGTGCCATGTTCGGTGCGACGACCTTGATCATCGCAATGTGGGAGCGCGCGACCTTGTTGCCCACCTTGTCCATCATATCGGCCGCTTTCAGTGTCAGCAGGCGCGCTTGCTCAATATCCATTCTTGACTCGGCAATAGCCTCACGGACAACACCCTGCGCCGACAGTGGCTTGCCGAAGGCAACGCGCTCATCGACGCGCGCACACATGGCCTCCAGCGAACGCTCTGCCAGCCCGATGAGCCGCATGCAGTGATGAATACGGCCTGGGCCGAGACGCCCCTGTGCGATTTCAAAGCCGCGGCCTTCGCCGAGCAACAGGTTTGACGCGGGAACACGAACATCTTTAAACACGACTTCCGCATGGCCATGCGGCGCATCGTCGTAGCCGAACACGCTCAACGGGCGCAGTATCTCGACACCCTTTGTCTTGGTCGGCACCAGGATCATTGACTGCTGCGTATGACGGTCGGCTTCAGGGTCAGTCTTGCCCATCAGGATCATGATTTCGCAACGCGGGTCCATCGCGCCACTTGTCCACCACTTGCGACCGTTAATCACGTACTCGTCGCCGTCACGGACTATCGCGCATTGCACATTCGTGGCATCCGACGATGCGACGTCCGGTTCGGTCATCGCGAATGCCGAACGGATCTTGCCTTCCAGCAAAGGTTGCAACCAACGTTGTTTGTGCTCGTCGTTTCCGTAGCGCTCAAGCACTTCCATGTTACCGGTATCGGGTGCGGCGCAATTAAACGCTTCCGGCGCAATCGGAGAACGGCCCATGATTTCGCACAATGGCGCATATTCGAGGTTGGTCAGACCGGCACCGCGATCACTTTCCGGCAGGAACAGGTTCCACAATCCGGCATCGCGCGCCTTTTCCTTCAGCGATTCCATAATAGGCGGAATCGTCCAACGGTCGTCGGCCGACTCTATATAGTCGTGATAGGCCTTTTCGTTGGGATAGATGTGTTCATCCATGAATGCGCTGACTCGTTCACGTAGCTCATTCACTTTCGGGGTGTAGTCGAAATCCATCGATCGTCCTTCATATTTAAAGTGGGTTCGTCGGCAATCGCGGCTGCGCCGCATGCGCCTTCGTTGTGTCGACGGCCGAGGATACGCCCGGAACATGCGGCTTGTCACCCGCGCTTGCCGGCGACGATGGCGGTCACTATGCTTGTGCGCACTTCAACAAAGGGAATAAAAGCGATGAAAGCAGCGCTGGTTAAAGCATACGGGCCACCGGACTCAATCGTCATCGAAGAGGTGGCGTCACCGCCGACCGGGAAAGGCGAAGTTAAGCTGCGCCTGCGCGCCTGCGGGGTCAATTTCCCTGACATATTGATGGTAGCGGGCAAATATCAATTTAAACCCGAAATGCCCTTCTCGCCCGGTGCCGAGATGGCCGGCGACGTCATTGAGGTTGGTGACGGTGTCGAAGGCATCGAGATCGGCATGCGCATGCTGTGCATGGTTGGCCATGGCGGTATGGCCGAAGAAATTGTAGTACCCGCGAAGGCACTGGTGCCTGTGCCCGAGGGCATGGACTACAACACGGCGGCCGCGGTCATGCTGACCTATGGCACCTCCTACCATGCGCTGAAACAGCGCGCGGCCCTGCAACCGGGCGAAACGCTGCTGGTGCTGGGCGCAGCCGGTGGCGTCGGTTTGGCCGCTGTTGAACTCGGTGCGCTGATGGGCGCGCGCGTGATCGCTGCGGCAAGCACCGATGAGAAGTTAGCGCTGGCACGTGAGTACGGTGCCAGCGAAACGATCAACTACAGCGAGACCAGCCTCAAGGAGCAGATCAAGACGCTGAACAAAGGCAAAGGGGTCGACGTCATTTACGATCCGGTCGGCGGTGAGCTATTCGACGATTGCCTGCGTTCGCTGGCCTGGCGCGGACGACTGCTGGTCATCGGCTTCGCCAGTGGCGACATACCGAAGGCGCCGGCCAACCTGCCCCTGCTTAAGGGCAGTTCGATTGTCGGCGTTTTCTGGGGTGCGTTCACGCAACACGAGCCGCAAGCGCACATGGAAAACATGCGCGAACTTGTCGGCTGGTTTGCGGGTGGACAGTTAAAGCCGCACATCGGCGCCGTACTTCCGTTGGATCAGGCGGCGGAAGCAATGAATATTCTCGCCAGTCGCAAGGCCATGGGAAAGGTCGTCATCGAAATCTGAATCAATACGATCACGCCGGGGAAGATAGTGTCACCGGAAACTAACCGACCAACGCGCGCCAGCCTGCCACGATGCACAAAAAAGGTTTGACAGCGCGCGGACCATTGACGATTATCGGATTTGATTCGACGACATAACACGATGTCTATGAACACATTGATTCTGAACGGCCTGCTGCGACTTCTAATCCTCGCGAACGTGAGGTGCGGTTAGCTTTTGCCGATTATCAGTCATTCAAGCTAAGCCCCGCACCCGCAAAGGTAGCGGGGCTTTTTTTATTTTATCGATCGATCCAGGAACACAATCATGCACATGTACGGCGAAGCAGACGTTGATCACAACGCGCTTAAGGACAAGAAAATTGCGGTAATCGGCTACGGCAGCCAGGGCCGCGCCCATGCGTCAAACCTCAAGGACAGTGGCTACGATGTCGTCGTTGGTCTGCGTCAGGGTGGCGGCAGCTGGCCGCGCGCCGAAGCCGATGGTCATCAGGTCGCCACCCCGGCAGAAGCCGTCAAGGGCGCGACACTGGTCGCGTTGCTGACGCCGGACGTATCGCAAGCAACCCTGTACAAGGCACTCGAGCCCGCCATAGAGCAAGGCGCGACACTATTGTTCGCCCACGGCTTTAATATCCAGTACGGCCAGATTGCACCGCGCAGCGACCTGAACGTCGTGATGATCGCACCGAAAGGCCCGGGCGACCTGGTGCGACGCCAGTATCAGCAAGGACGCGGCGTACCATGTCTGGTTGCCGTTGCGGCGGACCCGTCCGGCGCAGCACTTGCTCAGGCGCTGTGTTATGCGGACGGGCTCGGTGGTACACGCGCCGGTGTGTTGGAAACCACCTTCAAGGAAGAGACCGAAACCGATCTGTTTGGCGAGCAGGCAGTGCTTTGCGGCGGCGCGACCGAACTCGTGCTGAAAGGCTACGAGACCCTGGTCGAGGCCGGCTATCAGCCGGAAGTCGCCTATTACGAGTGCATGCATGAACTCAAGCTGATCGTCGACCTGCTGCACGAAGGCGGATTAAAAAAGATGCACGAGTTCATCAGCGAAACTGCGCAATGGGGAGACCTGATCAGCGGCCCGCGGGTCATTAACGAAGACGTCAAAGACAACATGCGTGCGGTACTGAAAGATATTCAGGACGGCAAGTTCGCCCGCGACTGGATCGCGGAAAACGAGAATGGTCAGCCCGAGTACCGTCGACTGATGAACGAAGATCTCGCGCACCCCATTGAAACCGTCGGCGACAGCTTGCGCGAGAAAATGCCTTGGCTGGAGAAGTAACCGGATTCCGGTTGGCGTCATAAAAGGATTGCAACGATGGCTGTAACAGACCCGGATCTGGTTAGAATTTTCGACACCACACTGCGCGACGGCGAACAGGCGCCGGGCTGTAGTATGACGCTCAGCGAAAAGCTACGGATCGCGCGCGCTCTCGACCAGCTGAAAGTCGATGTGATTGAGGCGGGCTTTGCCGCGGCATCGCCCGGTGATTTTGAATCGGTTGCCGCGGTGGCGAACGCCGTTGAGCATGCCAGTGTGGCGAGCCTCGCGCGCTGCAACCCCGAAGATATTGAGAAAGCCTGGGACGCGCTTAAGGACGCGCGCAAGCCGCGCATCCATGTTTTTGTTGCAACCAGTGAAATACACCTTAAGCACAAACTCAATATGGCGCGCGATGAAATCCTGCGCACTGCGGTAGGCGCGATCAAGATGGCACGCGAGCGCTGTGAAGATGTCGAGTTTTCGCCGGAAGATGCGTCGCGAACTGAACCAGAATTTCTGACTGAAATTGTTACGGCGGCAATCGAGGCCGGCGCATCGACGATCAATGTACCGGACACCGTGGGCTACACGGTGCCACAGGAATTCGAGGCACTGTTCCGTCATCTGATTGCGACGGTTCCTAACGTCGCTGACGCTGTTTTGTCCGTGCATTGTCACGATGACCTGGGCATGGCGGTTGCCAATAGCCTCGCCGCGGTGATTGGTGGCGCACGACAGGTCGAGTGCACGATCAACGGTATCGGCGAGCGTGCCGGCAACTGCTCGCTGGAAGAGGTCGTTATGGCGCTCGATACGCGCGCCGAGTGGTTCGGACTGCGCACCAATGTCGATACGACCAAACTCTATCCTGCAGCACGACTCGTCTCATCGATCACGGGCATGCACATTCCCCGCAACAAGGCGATCGTTGGTGACAATGCGTTTGCCCATGAGGCGGGCATCCATCAGCACGGCATGCTCAAGCACGCGTCTACCTATGAAATCATGAAGCCGGAGCGCGTTGGTATCAGTCGCTCTAATCTCGTACTCGGCAAGCACAGCGGGCGTCATGCATTTCGCGAACGTATTGCAGAGCTCGGCTTCGACGTCGATGACTTCGCGATGAACGCCGCGTTCGGGCGCTTCAAGGAATTGGCCGACAAGAAGAAAGACATCTACGACAGCGACATTGAAGCGTTGCTGATGAATGAAGGCAGCGATGCACAAGGCCCGTGGCATCTCGATTCACTGACCGTGACCAGCAGCTCGGAAGCGCACGCCACGGCTACCGTTGGCATGCATCGCGATGGCGAGGACGCGGTGATCGAGGCAGCGGTTGGCAGCGGACCTGTTGAGGCCGCCTGCACGGCGCTCGAGCGTATTACCGGGCTGAATCTCGAATTAAAGCACTATGACGTCCGTGGCGTGAGTATCGGTGAAGACGCCCAGGGCGAAGTCACGATAACGGTAACGTTTAATAAAGCGACCTATCGCGGCCACGGTATCAGTACAGATATTGTCGAGGCCAGTGCGCGTGCCTGGCTCGAAGTCATGAATCGCATTCTGCGACGACGCGAACAGGGCCTCGCGGACCTGGGTGACGACAAGAATATTCAACGCGCGACGGTCTAGGCAACAGGCGGAAACACATTGAACAAAACACTGTTTGAGAAGGTCTGGGAACAGCACGTCGTGGTCGATGAAACGCCGGACACTCCCGCTGTGCTGTATATCGACCTGCACCTGATTCATGAAGTGACGAGCCCGCAGGCGTTTACCGTTTTACGCGACCGCGGGTTACCGGTTCGGCGTGTCGACCGCACACTGGCGACCATGGATCACTCGACGCCAACGACACCGGTGCGCAAGCTTGCCGACATTGATGTGGTAGGCCCGTCAGCGGCCGCACAGATTCGTCAAATGCAGACCAACTGCAAAGACTTCGGTATTCCACTGCGCGGATTCGACAGCGATGAGCGTGGCATTGTGCACATCATCGGGCCCGAGCTTGGCGCGACCCAGCCGGGCAAAACCATTGTTTGCGGCGACAGCCATACCTCCACGCATGGTGCGTTCGGCGCCCTCGCCTTCGGTATCGGCACAACCGAGGTAGGCCATGTGCTGGCAAGCCAGTGCCTGTTGCAACGCAAACCAAAAACAATGGCGATCAATGTTAGCGGCCAATTGCCGGTCGGCGTTACCGCCAAAGACCTGATACTCGCGATTATCGGCAAGATCGGCGTCGACGGCGGTACGGGTCATGTCATCGAGTATCGCGGTGATGCGATCGAGGCCATGGACATGGCCGCGCGCATGACGATCTGCAACATGTCTATCGAGGCCGGCGCACGAGCCGGCATGATTGCCCCCGATGATACGACTTATGAATACTTGCGCGGTCGCAAGCTCGCGCCGCAAGGCGATGACTTCGATACCGCCGTGGCGCGCTGGCGCGAATTGCACAGCGACAACGATGCGCACTTCGATAAGCAAGTCACTATCGATGCGAGCAGCTTGTCGCCAATGGTGACGTTCGGCACCAATCCGGGGATGGTGTCGGCACTCGACCAGCCGCTGCCGGACAAGCCAGCCGACGGCAGCTGGGATCAGGCACTGCGCTACATGCGCCTCGAGGCGAACAAGCCTATCGTTGGCACGCCGGTCGACGTTGTGTTTGTCGGCAGCTGCACAAACGCGCGACTCCCCGACCTGCAGGCGACCGCGAAGATCCTCGCGGGCCGGCATGTCGCGGATGGCGTAAGGATGCTTGTGGTACCCGGTTCGCAGGCGATCAAGGCCGAGGCCGAGGCGCTCGGGCTTGACCAGATTTTCAAGGACGCCGGCGCCGAGTGGAGAGAGTCCGGCTGTTCGATGTGTCTAGGCATGAACGGCGACACGGTGCCGAGCGGCAAGCTTGCCGTTAGCACGAGCAACCGCAATTTTGAGGGTCGTCAGGGAATCGGTGCACGTACGGTTCTGGCAAGCCCGGAAACGGCCGCGGCGAGTGCCATCGCCGGGCACATTGCCGACCCCCGCGAATACGCCTGATTACACGCAACAGGAATGGAACACACATGCCAGGCATAAAAACCATACGGTCTAAAACGGCAATGCTGCCACGCGCAGACGTTGATACCGATCAGATCATTCCGGCGCGCTTCCTGACGACCACCAGTCGCGACGGTCTTGGCCAATCACTGTTTGCCGACTGGCGCTATCTCGACGACGGCAGCGATAATCCCGACTTTGAGTTGAATCAGCCGCAAAACGAAGGCGCACAGGTGCTGGTCGCCGGGCGTAACTTCGGCTGCGGATCGTCACGTGAACATGCGCCGTGGGCTCTGACCGATTACGGATTCCGTGCCGTGATCAGTACCGAGATCGCCGACATTTTCCGCTCGAACTCGTTGAAGAACGGCCTGATACCGGTCATCGTGGACGCCGCGTTCCACGCCGATCTGATGAGCGGACAAAAAGACCTCGTCATTGATCTCGAGCATTGCAGCGTGGAAGTCATTGAGAACGGCGAGACAGCCAGACGGACCACTTTCGACATCGATAACTTTTCGCGCTACTGCCTGATGCAGGGCATCGATCAGCTCGGGTTTCTGATGGAGCAGTTGCCGGAGATCGTAAGCTTTGAGCGCGACTACGATCAGACGCACCCGGCATGAAGGCGAATATCGTCGTACTGCCCGGTGATGGCATTGGCCCGGAGGTAACCCGGGTCGGCGTGCGCGTGCTTGAGGCTGTCGCCGCGCAGTTCGGCCACCAGTTCACGTTCGATACCTGCCTGATCGGCGGCCATGCCATCGATGAGACGGGCCAACCGTTGCCCGATGCGACGCTGGCCAGTTGCCAACGTGCCGATGCCGTCTTGCTGGGTGCCGTAGGCGGCCCCAAATGGAGCGACCCTGATATCAACAAGCGCCCCGAGGCCGGTTTGCTCGGTCTGCGTGCGGCACTTGGCCTGTTTGCCAATTTACGCCCCGTCGTCCCCATGCACTCGATGCAGGATGCCTCGCCGCTCAAGCCAGACAGGCTGACGGGCGTCGACATCATGGTCGTGCGCGAACTCACCGGCGGCATTTACTTCGGCGACAAGATAGAGGGCAGCGACTTTGCACAGGACGTTTGCAGCTATTCGCGCAATGAAGTCGAACGCATCGTGCGCCTGGCAGCGCAGCTCGCACGCACCCGCAGTGGCAAGCTGACCTCAGTCGACAAATCAAATGTGTTGGCAACGTCGCGACTCTGGCGCACCGTTACCAGCGAGCTCATGGCCGACGAGTTTCCCGACGTGAAACTCGAGCACCTGCTGGTCGATGCCGCGGCAATGCATCTGATCGCCAGGCCGGCTAATTTTGACGTAATCGTCACCGAGAACATGTTCGGCGACATCCTGACCGACGAGGCATCCATGATCGTCGGCTCGATGGGACTGCTGCCCTCCGCGTCGCTAGGCGGTAGCGAGCCCGGCGTGCCCTCTGCGGGTCTGTACGAACCCATTCACGGCTCGGCGCCCGATATCGCCGGCAAAGGCATCGCGAACCCGTGCGGCATGGTGGCGAGCACGGCCATGCTGTTGAGACACAGCCTCGGTCTCGAGCGCGAGGCCGGCGCTGTTGAGTTAGCGATGAAACTTGCGCTGGATAGTGGCGCCCGTACGCCGGATCTCGCTAGCAGTGCACAGACGCTGAATACCGAACAAATGGGCGCGCGTATAATTGCGCAGTTGAGCGGTTGAGCGCTGGGATCAGAGCCAGAAACTCACGCGCTCGCGACTGACAATGGGCTCGCCTTACCCCCGACCCTGCTACGAAACGACGAGATCATCTTCGCGAGGGGATCGATATCGATCAAAAAGCCATCATGGCCGTGATCACTGTCGAGCGTATCGTAGGTGGCATCAGGCAGATGTTCGGCGATTACGCGCTGCTCGTGCGGCGGATAGAGAACATCTGAGCTTACCGAGACCACCAATGCCGGGCAGGTGATGCGCCCGAGCACGGCTTTGAAATCGCCTCCGCGTCCGCGGCCCAGATCGTGGCTATCCATTGCCTCTGTGAGTCTGTAGTAACTCGCGGCATCGAAACGCCCCACCAGCTTGGCGCCCTGATAGTCCAGGTATGAATTGACCGAAAAGTCGCCTGCCTGCTCCGGCGCGCGCTCGAAACGTGACTCGAAATTCTGCCAGCTGCGATACGTAACCATCGCCATCATGCGCGCGGCCGAAAGGCCCGTGTCGGGCTTCGCCGAGTCTGCGTAGCGCCCGTCATTCCAATGCGGGTCGGCGCTGATCGCGGCACGTTGGGCATTGCCGATACCGATGCACCAGGCCGAGTGACGTGCGGAAACGCCAATCGGTGCGATCGCATCCACCCAGTCGGGGAAGCTCGCCGCCCACTCGAGCACCTGCATGCCGCCGAGCGATGGCCCGATCACCAGGCGCAAACGACTCACGCCAAGCGATATCAGCAATCGCTTCTGTGCCGCGACCATGTCGCGCACGGTAATGCGTGGGAAAGCAAGCCCCGGCCGCTCACCGCGGCCATCCCGGGGGCCGAACGGGCCGCTGCTGCCGTAGCAGCTGCCGAGCACGTTGCTACAAACTATGAAGTCGTCGCCGGGATCAAGCACCCCGCCCTCGCCGATCAGACCCGGCCACCAGTCGTCGGCGTCGGCCGAGCCGGTCAACGCGTGACAGATGAGTACCGCATTGTCGCCGGCGGCGTTCAATGTGCCCCAGGTTCGATAGGCAATGTGGAGGTCGTCCAGCCGGGCACCATGCTCGCACAAAAACGGCTCCGCGAGATGCGCAATGCGCGTCTGCGCGGAAACCGCTCCTGCTGTGTCGATCGACGAAGCCGTCATGCGGCGCTGGCGCTCCTCGCCTTGTCGAATGCCTGCAAAAAGTCCGCCTTGATGTCATCAATATGCTCGATGCCCACCGACACACGAATCATGTCCGGCAGTACTCCGGCGGAACGCTGCTCCTGTTCGTCGAGCTGTTGATGGGTGGTCGAGGCAGGATGTATCACCAGCGTCTTTGCATCGCCCACATTGGCCAGATGACTGGCGATCTCCAGACTGCCGATGAAGCGACTACCGGCCTCGGCACCACCGCGAATACCGAACGTCAGAACCGCACCGAAACCGTGACGCAAATATTGCTTCGCGCGCTCGTGATAAGCGTGTGACGGCAGGCCGGCATAGTTGACGTAAGACACGTCGGGTTGCTGTTCGAGCCATTCGGCCAGCGACTGTGTGTTGTCGACATGCCGTTGTACCCGCAGCGACAAGGTCTCTAGCCCCTGCAGCAGCAGGAATGCGTTGAACGGGCTCTGCGACGGCCCGAAATCACGCAAGCCCTCAACGCGCGCGCGGATTGCGAAAGCGATATTGCCGAATGACCCGTCGACACCGAAGACGTCGGCGAACACGAGTCCGTGGTAACCCGGTGACGGGTCGGTAAACATCGGGAACTTGCCGCTCGCCCAGTCAAAGTTGCCGCTATCAACAATGACGCCGCCCACGGACGTGCCATGACCGCCGATCCATTTTGTCGCCGACTCGACCACGATGTCGGCGCCATGTTCGATCGGGCGCAACAGATAGCCACCGCAACCGAGCGTGTTGTCGATGATCAACGGAATGCCGTTGGCGTGCGCGAGGTCGGCGAGCGCACGAAAATCGGGAATATCGAAACCGGGGTTACCGATCGCCTCGGCGTAGATTGCCTTGGTGTTGGCATCAATCGCCGCCGCGTAGTCATCGATGTTGTCGCCCTCGACGAATTTCACGTCGATGCCGAGCCTCGGCAGCGCCACCTTGAACTGGTTGTAGGTGCCGCCATAGAGCGAGCTGCGCGAAACGATGTTGTCGCCGGCTTGCGCGATTGTCGATATGGCGATGAACTGCGCCGCCTGACCGCTTGACGTCGCAACCGCGGCAACGCCGCCTTCGAGCGCCGCGATGCGTTGCTCGAATACGTCGGTCGTAGGGTTCATAAGACGTGTATAGATATTGCCGAATTCCTGCAACGCGAACAGCCGCGCGCCATGATCAGCGTCGTCAAACGTATAAGATGTGCTTTGATAGATAGGCACCGCTCTGGCGTTCGTGCCCGGCGCCGGATCCTGACCTGCATGAATCTGCAGTGTGTCGAAATGGTATTTGCTGGGGTCGAGTGGCATCGTCGTTGCTCCGTAGCGTGGTTACTGTAAACAGACCCGCGACCAGCCATAAACATGACCAGTCGTGGTTCAACCCACAACACTCACACCAACTCCGGAAACGACAACAGACGCGAGACACCCATCACCGGGGCCTCGCCCCGCGCTGTATCTGCAGCTCATCTGTCGTACATGCATCGCACGTGTCGTAGGAGTTGGCACCTTGCGTGTGGGTTAGACGCGCAGGTTGCCCCGGCTTCAAAGGGCCTATCCCTCTGCCGGTCTCGATGAGTAGGCTAATAATTAAAGCTCTGCCGGTTCAAGTCAAGCGAATCGCGCAATAAAAAGCTTGCGCACGAAACTGCTTTGCCCTAGTATCGCTCCACTGTATTAGTACACTAATACATTAATACAAAAGGTAGACAGTAATGAAACCGAACCGCAACGAGTCACAGCGCCACCAACGTGACAGCGAAATGGCGCTTAGCCAGGCTTTTGCCGCGCTGGACCAAAAGGCCGACGTGCATTCGTTGCTGAAAGATATTTGCACCCCCGCCGAGCTACAGGCGCTGGCTGATCGCTGGCAGGTTGCAAAACTGCTTGAGGCCGGGCTTGCCTATCGCGCGATCAGCGACAAAACCGGCGTCAGTGTCACCACCATAGGCCGCGTTGCCCGCTGCCTTACGCATGGCGCCGGCGGCTATCTAGCTGCACTGCAAGCCACCGCCAAATAACCACTACGGACAACACCATGCAACCAAAACAGGACAGGCTCCAGATAGCCGTTCAGAAATCCGGTCGACTCACAGAAAAGACCATTCAAATCCTTACCCGATGCGGCCTGGAAATACGCAAGAGCAAGGACCAGTTGTTCTGCTATGGCGAAAACATGCCCATCGATTTGTTGCTGGTGCGTGATGACGACATCCCCGGACTTGTGGGTGAGGATGTTTGTGATCTTGGTGTCGCGGGTCTCAACATCATCGAAGAGAAGCGGCTTAACGGTACCTTTGGTGATGACAAAGAGCCGTTCCACGAGCTGCGCAAACTCGGTTTCGGCCAGTGTCGCTTATCGTTGGCGGCGCCGGACGGCACGCAATGGACGGGGCCCGATGCATTGCAAGGCAAGCGCATAGCGACCAGCTACCCCGCACTGACGCGTAATTACCTCGACAGCAACAACATTGATGCGGAAGTCGTGTACTTCAGCGGTGCGGTGGAAATTGCCCCGCGCCTGGGCAAGGCCGAGTTCATTTGTGATCTGGTCTCAACCGGTTCGACACTGGCCGCCAACCAGTTAGTTGAGTTACACACGATCCTCGAAAGCGAAGTTTCTCTTATCCAGACCAACGCCAACATCAGCGAAGAAAAACAGCGCTGGATCGACAGGCTGCTGATGCGCATGGACGGCGTCATGCAGGTCAGCGAAAGCAAGTACATCATGCTGCACGCCCCGCGTTCGGCGCTGGCCGAGATCACGCGAATCCTCCCGGGTAGCGAAGCACCAACGATCCTGCCGCTGGAAGGCATCGATGACCGCGTAGCGTTGCACGCCGTGTGTCGTGAGAACGTGTTCTGGGAAACGCTGGAGAGCCTCAAGGAAGCAGGCGCAAGCTCGATGCTTGTGCTGCCGGTGGAGAAGATGCTGGCATGAAATTCCCGCGTTACCAATGGGCGACACTCAACGACGCGCAACGTGCGAAGGTTCTGTCGAGACCGGCACTGGGCGGCGCGGCGGCACAGTTGCGAGCGCGTGTCGCCGAGATAGTCGCTGAGGTTCGTCGCGATGGCGATGACGCGTTGCTGCGTCTTACCGAGGCGCTCGACGGTGTCGCGCTCGAAGCACTAAAAGTGACGCGTCTCGAGTTCTCTCAGGCGGAGCTGGCGCTCGAGCTGGATGAGCGACAGGCGATACAACAGGCTATCGCCAACATAAAAGCCTTCCATGAGGCGCAGCGACCTGAGCCGATCCGCGTGGAAACCATGCCGGGCGTTGTGTGCGAGCGTATCGCACAACCGATCGACGCGGTCGGACTGTATGTGCCCGCCGGCTCCGCGCCCTTGCCTTCGGCCGCGATGATGTTGTCGGTACCGGCCGCAATCGCGGGTTGCCCCACGCGCGTCCTGTGCTCACCGCCCGACACCGATGGCAACATTCATCCGGCGATCCTGTTTGCCGCCCGCGAGGCCGGTGTCACCGACGTCTACAAGATTGGCGGCGCGCAGGCGATTGCAGCAATGGCGTTCGGGACTCAGAGCGTGCCGAAAGTGTTCAAGGTGTTCGGCCCCGGCAATGCCTGGGTGACAGAAGCCAAGTCGCAAGTCGCGGCAGACGCGCAAGGCGCCGCGCAGGACATGCCGGCCGGCCCGTCCGAAGTACTGGTCATCGCCGATGAACACGCCAATCCTGCGTACGTTGCCGCCGACCTGTTGTCACAGGCAGAGCACGGTCCGGATTCGCAGGTGCTCCTGCTGACCGATAGCGAGGCAATGATTGACCACGTCATTATCGAGGTGGAGCGCCAGCTCGATGTTCTCGGGCGGCGCGACATCCTTGAGCGCGCGCTGGCGCACAGCGCACTGATCGCGGTGGACAGCCTCGAACAAGCGGTGGCACTGTCGAACGACTATGCGCCGGAGCATCTGATCGTCAATACACGCGATGCACGCGCCCTGTTGCCGGGCATTCGCAATGCAGGTTCTGTTTTTCTTGGCAGCCTGACGCCGGAGTCACTGGGCGATTACTGCAGCGGCACCAACCACGTATTGCCAACCTATGGGTTCGCGCGCAATTACAGTGGACTCGGCGTTGACCAGTTCCTGCGTCAGATGACGATTCAGGAAGTGACGCCCGAAGGGCTGCGCAACGCAGGTCCGGTCGCGCAGACGCTGGCCGAGATTGAAGGGCTCAGCGCGCACAAGCTGGCCGTGACGCTGCGACTGGACGACCTCTCGTGAGCGACTCGAACGGCATTGAGCAACTGGCCCGCCCCGAGATCCGCACGTTGTCCGCCTATGTGCCGGCAAGCTACCGCGCTGGTCTGACGCGACTGAATGCCAACGAGGCACCGTGGAAAAGCGCCAGTGATACGACCGCACGCGGCTTGAATCGTTACCCCGAGGCACGCCCGGGCGAACTGACGCAGCTGCTCGCGCAGCACTATGGTGTGACCGCCGAGCAACTTTTTGTCACCCGTGGCACCAGCGAGGCGATCGACCTTTTGATTCGTTGCTTTTGCCGGCCTGGCGTCGACGAGATTGTCATTTGCCCGCCGACGTTCGGCATGTACGAGGTTTACGCCAACATTCAGAATGCCGGTATTGTCGAAATCCCGTTAGACGCAGAAAAAGCATTCGCGCTACCCGTCGATGCCATTGTCGCGGCCTGGCGCGCGACGTCCCGGCTGGTATTCGTCACCACGCCGAATAATCCGACCGGGCATTCGCTCGACATCGATGATATCCGCTCGTTGACGGAATCCTTGGCCGGCAGAGGCATTGTTGTTATCGACGCCGCCTACGTCGAGTTTGCCGACCCTGACGCGATCATGGCCTTACTGCGCTACGACAATGTCGTGATTCTGAGAACGATGTCGAAGGCCTATGGCCTGGCCGGCGCGCGGTGTGGTTCGCTGATCGGCGATCCGCGAATTATCGAGTTGGTCGGTAAGGTCATGCCGCCCTATGCATTGCCAACGCCGAGCAATGAAAGTGCGCTGGCGGCGCTCGCGAACGAAAGCTTCAGCGTCATGCCAGAGCGCATTCAAACCCTTTGCGCGCAACGCGACGCTATGGCTGAGGCGCTCGACGGTCTGCAGTGTGTTCGGCGCGTGTGGCCCAGTGAGGCAAATTTCCTGTTGGTCGAGTTCATCGACCCGGCTGCGATATTGCGTGTGGCTGAATCGGCCGGCTATTTGTTGCGAGACTTCAGTCAGCAGGCGACAACGCGTAATTGCCTGCGCATCACGATCGGTGATGAGAACGACAATCAGGCACTTCTGCAGGCGATCAGGCAGGTTACAGCATGAGTAAGCGCAAAATATTATTCGTCGACCGGGATGGCACGTTGATAGAAGAGCCATCCGATCAGCAGGTCGATCGCATAGACAAGGTTCGCCTGGTTCCCGGCGTGGTCGGCGCACTGCAGCGGGCAATCGGGGATGGCTACGAACTGGTGATGGTCAGCAATCAGGACGGGCTGGGTAGCGCTTCGTTCCCGCAGCCGGACTTCGATGCGCCGCACAACTTCATGCTGGCACTGTTCGAATCGCAGGGTATCCGCTTTGTCGAAACCTTCGTCTGCCCTCACCTGCCCGACGCCCAATGCGAATGCCGCAAACCACGCGCCGGCTTGCTGACACAGTTTCTTGCGAACAATACGATTGATGTCGCGCGCAGTGCGGTGATCGGTGATCGCGAAACGGATATCGGACTGGCAAAGAATATCGGTATTCAGGGGTATATGCTGTCGTCCGACTGCAATTGGGATGACATCGTTCACACGCTCGTCAACGCACCGCGTCAGGCAACGATTGCGCGCAACACGAATGAAACCCGTATCACACTGAGCGTGGATCTCGACGCCCCGTCACCGCAACGAATAGCGACCGGCATCGGCTTCTTCGATCACATGCTGGAACAAATTGCCAAGCACGGCGGCTTCGCGCTCGACCTCCAGTGTGACGGCGACCTCGACGTCGACGATCATCACAGTATTGAAGATGTCGCCCTCGCCCTCGGTGGCGCGCTGCGCGAGGCGCTCGGCGACAAGAGAGGCATCGGGCGCTACGGTTTCACCGTGCCGATGGACGAAACGCTCGCGCAGGTGGCGATCGACATTTCCGGTCGTCCGGCATTTGAAATGCAAGCAGACTTCGGCCGCGAGTTTGTCGGCGGACTTGCGACAGAAATGGTGACGCACTTCTTTGCGTCGCTTTCGCAGTCACTCGGCTGCGCGTTGCACATCAGCGTGACCGGAGACAATGCCCACCATAAGGTTGAGGCCTGCTTTAAAGGGGTCGGTCGTGCGCTGCGTCCGGCGCTCGCACGCAGCGGAAATGATCTACCCTCGACCAAAGGTGTGCTGTGAGCTACTCGGCTGTCGTGGTTGATTCCGGTGGTGCGAATATCGCCTCGCTGCGCTGCGCGCTCGAGCGCCTCGGTTGCGACGCGCAGCTGTCCCGCGACCCTGCGGTGATCGCGAGCGCAGACCGCATCATTCTGCCCGGAGTCGGCGCCGCGGCCGATGCGATGCAGCGACTCAATGCACTACAACTAACCGAAACGCTGACCTCACTGACACAGCCTGTCTTGGGCATTTGTCTTGGCATGCAATTGCTCGCCGCGGCATCTGCCGAAGATGATGCCGTTTGCCTGGCAATCACCGACGATCGTGCCGCGTTGATTCGGTCGTCGCGTGAATTAACCGTGCCGCATATGGGCTGGAACCAGATCACCCGTTGTGCGCAGTCGCCGCTGCTCGATGGCATCGACGATGGCAGCTACTTCTATTTTGTACACAGCTACGCACTACCGCTCAGCGAAACGACGATTGCCAGCTGCGATTATGGTGCGCCGTTCTCGGCCATCATCCAGCACAACAACTTCTATGGCACCCAGTTCCATCCCGAGCGCTCCGCACAATCGGGCGCACGATTACTCAAAAATTTTCTGAGACTCTGAGCATGAATATCATCCCCGCAATCGATATTCGTAATGGCCGCTGCGTGCGGCTTCTTTACGGCGAGTACGATCAGGAAACGCGCTACGATGTGGATCCCATAGCGCTCGCCACGAAATACGCACAGCTCGGCCTGCGTAACCTGCATCTGGTTGATCTCGACGGGGCGAAAGCCGGGCACCCGGTCAATGGCAGGCTGCTGCGTGAGATGGTGAAGGCGAGTGGCGTGCGCGTCCAGATTGGTGGTGGCATTCGCACCGACGACCATATCCGCGAACTACTCGAGTGTGGCGTGACGCGTATCGTTGTCGGCAGCCTGACGATCAAGTCTCCGGACACGGTAATGCGTTGGCTCAACGATTTCGGGGCCGACGCGATCGTCGCGGCCTTCGATGTTCGCGTTGGTGATGACGGTATTGCTTATATCTGCACAGACGCGTGGACAAAAACCACCGATCAGGAGTTGATCGCTACGATCATGCGCTACCGCGAGGCAGGACTGCGCCATGTACTGTGCACCGACATCGGCCGCGATGGCGCGATGAGTGGGCCGGCAATTGAACTCTACGAAGATATTCTCAAAGCCTGTCCGGCCATCGAGCTGCAGGCTTCGGGTGGTGTATCAAAAATCGGCGACCTGATTACGTTGCGCAATGCGGGTCTGTCGGGTGCGATCACCGGCAAAGCGCTGCTGGAAGGACGCATCACGGATGAGGAGTTACGCTCATTCTGACCCGACGCATCATCCCCTGCCTCGACGTACGCGACGGCAAAGTCGTAAAAGGCGTGCGTTTCGCAAATCACCGCATTGTCGGTGACATCATAGAACTGGCGGCACGCTACAGCGCCGAGGGCGCCGACGAACTGGTGTTCTATGACATCACGGCAAGCCCGGAAGGACGCAGCGTTGATCGTACCTGGGTCAGCGACGTTACCGCCGTACTCGATATTCCCTTCTGCGTGGCCGGCGGAATCCGCAGCATAGAAGACGCCGAAGAAGTCCTGAATCGCGGTGCCGACAAGATCTCCATTAATTCGCCGGCGCTCGAAAACCCTGACCTGATTAATGCACTTTCGCGGCGCTTCGGCGCGCAATGCGTTGTCGTTGGTATAGACACATTGCACGAGCGCGACGACTGGTTCGTCTACCAATACACCGGCAACCCGGACAAGAGCAAAGGCGCCGGGCGTCGCACGCTCGACTGGGTAGTTGAAGTGCAACAACGCGGCGCCGGTGAAATCGTGCTGAACTGCATGAATCAGGATGGCGTACGCGAGGGCTACGATGTGACCCAATTAAGCGCGGTGCGCAAACTGTGCCGCGTGCCCCTTATCGCATCAGGTGGTGCCGGCGAAACGCAGCACTTCATTGATGTATTCAACGAAGCCGCTGTCGACGGTGCGCTGGCCGCCAGTATTTTTCACAGCCGCGAATTGCCGGTCAATGTCTTGAAGAAACAACTAATCAGCGCCGGCATTGCGATACGCCCCGCCGATCCGGAACTGTCAGCGACCGGGCGGGACCCGGCTGGAGCATTGTCATGAGTCTCGAATTTCTGCAATCACTTGAAAGCATCGTCGACGAACGTCTCGCGGCGGGCGATGAGACGTCGAGCTATACGGCAAGACTCGCGGCGTCCGGTATCGTGCGCGTCGCGCAGAAAGTCGGCGAAGAAGGCCTCGAGGTGGCATTGGCGGCGGCAAGCGCCGACAGCGATGAGGCCTTGTGTGGTGAGGCGGCCGACCTGCTCTATCACCTGAGCGTGTTGTTGCGACTGCGCGGTCTGTCGCTCGGTGATGTTGATCGCACGCTGGCCGCACGACATAGCGCCGGCTAGAGACGCAACGTTAACCGGTCGAACGGATAAATCGAATCATCTCGTCTGCCAGTTCCGGCCCGACGTCCTCCTGCAGAAAGTGACCGCCGCCGTGCATCTTCTTGTGCGCCTGCCCTTTTGCGCCGGGTATGCGCGATTCGATCATCTGCTCACCGCCGCGGGTTACCGGGTCCTTGTCACTGAACAGCGTTAACACGGGCTTTTCAAATTGCTCGAGGGCCTTCCATGCAGCGCGGTTGGCGACGGCACCCGGGTCATCGGGCTCGCTCGGCACCAACAATGGAAATGCGCGAGACCCTGCCTTGTAGTGACGCGAAGGAAACGGCGCATCGTAGGCCGCGCGCTCGGCATCGTCGAGCAACGTCACACTGGCGCGATCGATAATCTTGCCGATCGGGAAGTACGGCGACCAGCGCGCAAATGCCTGCCATTTTGCAAACGCCGCCGGTAGCTTCTGTGTGCCCTCCGGCAACCCGGTGTTGGCAATGATCAGGCGCGAAAACTTGCCCGGCGTATCGGCGACGACGCGCAAGCCGATCAGCCCGCCCCAGTCCTGGCAAAACAGGTTGATGTTGTCCAGTGACAGCGCATCCACGAAGGCATGCATCCAGGAAACATGCCCGGCATAGGTGTAATCCGCTATCGATGCGGGCTTGTCCGAGCGCCCGAAGCCGATCAGGTCCGGCGCAATTACCCGATACCCCTGCGCAACCAGCGGCGGGATCATCTTTCGGTACAGATACGACCAACTCGGCTCACCGTGCAACAGCAGCACGGTCGTCTCGCCGCCCGGATTTTCATCGACGTAGTGCATACGCAGTGCGCCGAGCCGTGCATCCTGCACGTCGCAATAGTGTGACTCGAAGCCATAGCCCGGCAGATTCTCAAACCGGCGATCAGGCGTCCGATAAATCGCCGTACCATCGACCTTTCTAAGTCTGCTCATTTGCGATCTCCTCTCGGAACAATCCGGTCTGATAGCTCGCCGCCAACAGCAAACCATCCGCGCGATAGACGTAGGTCTCCTGATTCAACAGCGAGTGGCGAATGGTCTGGCAGCGCGTATCGAGCAGCACAAAATCGTTGCCCGACGCTTGCAGCTCGCTGTCGCTGGCGTAGATATGCGTCGACAGCGCGATCGTCGACGCGAACAGTCGGCTATCACCGGTAAAAAACGTTCTTGGCATCGGCGTGTCGGCAATCGCGACCAGCGCCTTGCCGTCGATCGGTCGTCCATCCGACTCGCGGACATAGATCGCCGACGCCGGCGTCGGATTCTTTTTGAACGGGCGCCCCTTGGCAAGCCAGATATCAAAGTGATCGAGCCAGGCAGGCGTCTGCTCGGTCCGCTGCAATGAGAAACAATCCGCCTGCGCACGCATCGGCTCGTGCGTGGCCTCAAAGCCGGTCTTAGTCGGCGTGCGTTCGCCGGCGATCAGTGTCGCCGCAGCCAGTATCCGTGTCGGTGTCTGCGCATCGGCGATATTCACCTTCCAGAAATCGATCGTGCGGCGACGCTCAACCAATTCCACGTCGACCAGCAATTGTTCGCTGCGAACCGCGGAATGAAATTGCACATTCTGGGTGATGACTTCACCGCGATAACGCGCATCGTGCTGCGTCGCGGCTACGCCTATCGCAGCAACCCAACCGCCGAACGCACTATTCATATTCCAGAACAGAGGCTCCAGCGCGACAAGACGACGCCCGTCGGCGTCCGTGCGCGCCAACGTGGAGGTGTCCAACAGGTAGCCGGAGGATTCATTCGTCATGTCTAAGCCTGATCTTTCGTTGAACGCGCCGCCTCGAGGACATACTCCGGAGCCGGGTCACGCAAGTTGTAATTCGAGGCCATGGCGTAGCCATACGCGCCGGTGTTCGCGATGAGCAGGACATCACCCGCTTGTGCGGGTGGCATCAGCCGGTCGCTGCCAAGCTTGTCGCCTGTTTCGCAAATAGGCCCGACAACGGTAACCAGCTCACTCGGCGACTCGTCCAGGCGCGACAGATTGACGATCTCGTGATAGGCGCCATACAGCGCCGGGCGCACGAGCGAGTTCATACCCGTAGAAATGCCCACGTACTGCATGTCACCCTTACCTTTGGTTTGAGTGACGCGCGATAGCAGCGCACCGGCCTCGGCAACCAGGTAGCGCCCAGGCTCTATCCACCAGGCATATTGCGGATAGGCTTCGCGAAGTGGTAACAGCGACGCATCAAAGGCGGCCAGATCCAGCGAAGGGTCGCCGGGCTTTTCGGCGACGCCCAGCCCACCGCCAATATCTATGGCGCGCACTTCGGGGAATAACCGGGCCGCCTCGGCCAGTGTAGTAGCGACTTGTTGCCATGCATCGGCTTGCGTAATACCACTGCCGGCATGGGCGTGCACACCGACGACGGTGCAATCAACTGCGCTTGCGAGATCGCGAAACGCCTCCAGCTCGAACAGCGGCACACCAAATTTGGAATGAACACCAGCGGTGCGCACATGTTCGTGGTGGCCACGCCCCTGCCCCGGATCCACACGGATGAACACCTCACGACCGCGGAACACCTCGGGCCACGCGCGCAGTGGAAATAAATTGTCGAGCGTGACATGAACGCCACGCGCAAAACCCGCCTCATAGTCTTCACGCGGCGAAAAGTTAGGTGTGAACAGAATCCGGCCAGCATCGACATTCGGCAACAGATCGAAAATTCTATCGAGTTCACCCGGCGACACGCATTCGAGCCCCAGCCCGCTGTCGTAGACCTGGCGCAGTACCTGCGGATTCGGGTTGGCCTTCATCGCATAGAAGACCTGGTCGACATTGCCGAGCGCTAACAGCCGATCAATCGCGCCTTGAATGGTCGCCGCATCGTAGACGTAGCGCGACGACTGTCCGTCCATTAGCGCGAGCAACTCATCGCGTCGCTGCCGCCACCAGTTTGGCTGCGTTTCCGGTTTCGCACTGACCGGGCGCTGCAGCGACTCCCATGTGTCACCAATAACCGTATCGCCCGGACGCTGGCGGATAATGGAAGGGTGTAACTTCTGGATCAGCCGGTAGCCCTGCTCCTCGTCAACGACGAAGGTCAGATTCAGGTCATTGGCGGCCTGCGAAACCAGATGAATACGTTGTTCCTCGAACACTTCGAGTGCCGGACCGAGCTTGTGCAGGATGGTACGTATCTTGCGCCCGACCAGACTGACAGACGCGCAATGCTCGATCACCCTGACCTGACAGAACCGCGATAACGCCGCGACCAGCGCAGTGATCGTGTCTTCTCCGAGTACCTCGCCACGATCGTCGATGGACACCGTCACGTTGCTTTCAGACGTCGATACAAGGTCGACCGAGACATGGTGCTGCGCGAAGACATCAAACACGCGACTGAGGAACCCGACCTCGTGCCACATCACAACACCTTCCATTGAGATCAATGTGATCCCCTGGCGCATCGCGATAGCCTTGACCGAAGGCTCCGGCTCGCCGGTCACGGCGGCAATCAATGTACCGGGCAAATCCGGCTGAGAAGTGCAGCGGATAAACAACGGAATATTCTGCTTGCGCACCGGGCCGATGCAGCGCGGGTGCAATACCAACCCGCCCGACGAGGCAATTTCCTGTGCTTCAGAGTAGTGCAACCGAGTCAGCAATCTTGCCGAAGGAATAACACGCGGGTCTGCGCTGAACATACCCGGCACATCGGTCCATATCTCCAGCCGGCTCGCGCCGAGCTTGGCGGCAAAATAGGCCGCGGAGGTATCGGAACCGCCACGCCCCAGCAGAACCGTTTCGCCTTGTGCATTGCGCGCGATAAACCCCTGCGTGACATTGATTAACTGCGGGTCGAGGAGCTTCTCGAACGCCGGCGCCAGCTGATCGTCACAAACCGCGTTCAGAAACTGGCGACGCTCCTGCGGTTCGGACTGCGCAACCAGCAATTCGCGCGCGTCACGCCAGACGACCGGCAAACCCTGCTGCACCAACCATGCGGCTGACAACGTCGTCGACATCAACTCGCCAAGCGCCATGACGCGTGCCGACACACGTGGGGTCAGCTCGCGCACCAGCCGCACACCGGCCAGCAGCTGACGCAGTTCGGTGAAATACGCATCGAGGATCTCATGCGCGTCGAGTTGCATCTCTTCGGCGAGCTGCAGGTGCAGCGCGACAATATCCTCAACGCAGCGTTGTTCACTGCCATCGCCCGCACCGGCCGCGAGCAAGGATTCCTGCAAGAGATCCGAGACGCCACGCAAAGCGGAGTGAACAACAAGCAAAGGCAGTCCGGCCGAACGTCGCTGACGCAGGCGCTCCGCAATGCGCTGCCAGTTGGCAAGCGTCGCAACACTCGAGCCGCCGAATTTCATGACGACCCAACGTCCATCGCCCTGAGGCGCGGCGATAGGTTCAGCCGACAGATCGAACCTGATTTCTTCGCTCATGCTATTCGAAGCTGTCGGTGACGGCACCGCGCGATGCTGATGTCACGTTGCGCGCGTACTTCGCAAGAACACCGCGACGCTCGCGAATCTCGGGTGCCTGCCAACGCGATCGCCGATCCTCAATGACTGCGGCATCAACCAGCAAGTCGATGGTCCTCGCCTGCGCATCAATACGAATCGCATCGCCGTCCTCAATCAACGCAATGACGCCGCCAACAGCGGCCTCGGGCGTGACGTGACCAACAACGAAACCGTGACTGCCACCGGAAAAACGACCGTCGGTGATCAGTGCAACCTTGTCGCCCAGACCTTTACCCATGATCGCCCCGGTCGGGCTCAGCATTTCCCGCATCCCCGGTCCGCCGACCGGACCTTCGTAGCGGATCACGACAACGTCGCCTGCGACCACATCGCCGTCGAGGATCGCTTGTAGTGCGTCCTCTTCCGAACCGTAGGTGCGCGCCTTGCCTTCGAACGACAGGCCTTCCTTACCGGTGATCTTGGCGACCGCGCCTTCGCTGGCAATATTGCCGTACATGATCACCAGGTGGCTGTCGGCCTTAATCGGATTGTCGAGTGCATGCACAATCGTCTGCTCATCCGGATAGGGCGCAACATTCGCCAGATCCTCTGCCAGTGTTTTGGTCGTGACGGTGATGCAATCGCCGTGCAGCAGACCCGCATCAAGCAATGTTTTCATCAACGGTCGAATGCCGCCAATCGCGATCAGCTCTGACATCGAATAGTGGCCGCTAGGTTTAAGATCGGACAGTACCGGCACCTTCTTACCGATGCGGGTGAAGTCATCGAGCTCGAGCGCGACGCCCACGGCATGCGCCATCGCGAGCAAGTGCAACACCGCATTGGTCGAGCCGCCGAGCGCAATAACAACGGTGATCGCGTTTTCGAACGCTTCGCGCGTCATGATATCGCGCGGCCTGATGTCCTTTTTCAGCAACGCGACAACAGCTTCACCTGCCTGCTTGCAGTCGCTGAGCTTGTCGCCCGACACGGCCTCCTGCGCCGAGCTGCCGGGCAAGCTCATACCCAGCGCCTCGATCGCCGAGGCCATTGTGTTGGCGGTATACATGCCACCGCATGCACCCGGCCCGGGGATGGCGGTGCGTTCGACTTCGTGCAGCTCTTTCTCGTCGATGCTGCCGCCGGCGAATGCACCAACCGCTTCGAATACCGAAACGATATCGCGGCGTTTCTTCCCGGGCTTGATCGTACCGCCATAAACAAATATGCCCGGCCGGTTGAGCCGCGCCAATGCAATCAGACAGCCCGGCATATTCTTGTCGCAGCCGCCTATCGCCACGACGCCATCAAAGCCTTGCGCACCACAAACAGCCTCAATAGAGTCGGCGATAATCTCGCGCGACACCAACGAGTAGCGCATACCCGGCGTGCCCATCGAAATCCCGTCAGAAACACTGATCGTATTGAACTGGACGGGCTTGGCGCCGGCACCTGCCACACCCGACTGAACCTCGTCGGCCAGCTTGTCGATGTGCATATTGCATGGCGTCACCATGCTCCAGGTCGACGCAATACCGACCTGCGGCAATGTGAAGTCGCGATCGGTGAAACCAACGGCGCGCAACATCGCCCGACTTGGCGCCTGCGCGGCACCGTCCACGATCACCGCCGAGTGGCGCCGCGTCTTATCCTTATCAGTCATCCGAATCCTCTATCGCAGGTATACAGGTTTGGCCGACACCCAACGATGCCTGACCATCTAATTGTCGAGTATACGCACCGCAACCGCGGGATTAACACCCGTGATTTCGTTGTCGATATCCAGTGTAAGCGTGAATGTTTCGATCGGCTCGACGATGTTGTCCAGCACAATCGGCAAATACAAAACTGCCGACGTTTCGCCGGGGCCGAACTCGACGTTGGTTTGTACCGGCGGCAGGTAGTCATCGCCGGCAATCGCAGTGTCGTCAGAAACCGTAAAACCAACCGTGAGTTCGCTCGCGCGCTGATTAAAACGCCACAAGGTGATGCGCGCGGCCGTCTCGTTTTCGCGTACGGTGATTTCGGGCTCCGCGAAACCGACCGTATCCGGCGGTAATTCTGCGGCCAGTCGTTGTCGGTCGTCATCCAGTAGCCGCAGCGACAGGCGCGCCAGAACCGCACCGTCGGCAACACTGGCGAGATTGAAGTCGAGGCTATAGTCCGGCTCAACGCGCGTGTCTCCGCGATGCTCGACGACCAGATCAAAGTTACGCTGCCCCGCGTCGAACAGGATCGGCGCATCGTCGACCGCGACACTGTCACTGACCATCAACTCTACCGCCTCACTTGCGGCCTCTCGCGTCAGCCTTAGGCGCAGAATTTCGTCCAGGGAACCGCTCCGCGACAGTCGTATTGTCGCCGGCCCGGCGTCCTCCATTAAACGCAACTCCGCAAATACGGCAGGCACGACCGAATCAGTCGCCGGCAGAGACAGCGTGATTGCAGCCGGCGCAAGTGCGCTTTCCGGCAAACGGACAAACTCGGCATTGGTGACCTCAAAAGCCACCTCGGGGGGCGGCGTCTCAGCCTCACGTAAAGCTGGCCCCTGTGCCTGAACAGCGGGTTGCGTGACCGCGACCGGTGTGCGCGCCTCGCGCGTAGCCTGCTTCATTCGCGGCGACAGAATAGCGAGCGCAAGTAACACGATGAGCGCCGCCGCGGCATACCAGACGCCAAGCCCCATACCACCGCCGCCATCGCGCTGTTCGGGTGCGAGACCGAACTCCATCAGGAATTGCTCAATGGTCTGCGTGCGACGCTCTGAATCCAGCGACAATGCTGCCTCCAAAGGCCGCCAAAGACGCCCTTCGAGCCCATCAATGCGTTCGGGCTGGGTCGAGGCGTCGCGCGCCTGCAGCGAAGTCTTATCGCCGAAAACACGTCGCCCGCTGAGCAAGCGATAGGCCAGACAGGCCAGCGAAAACACATCGTCCTGAGGCCGCGCCGCCTTACCCGACAGGACATCCGGGCTTGCATAGGCAGGGGTCGCCGCCTGCAGAAAGCTCGAATCGAATCCCATGGTCTTGCCGGCCAGATCGCCTCGCGCCCGCGCGATGCCGAAGTCCAGTAGTTTCACCGTGCCGTCGGCCAGAATCATAATGTTGCCGGGCTTGACGTCGGCATGCGTTATGCCGAGCTTGTGTGCATGCGCGAGCGCGTCGCCGACGGCGTTGATTATTTTCAATGCCAGAGGTTTTGGCAGCGCCTCGCCGGGGCGCTCGTTCAGGATGCCGCTGAGTGCGCGACCTTCCAACCATTCCATGACCAGAAATATCTGGCCGTCGCAGCGATCAAGGTCGAGGAACCTGACGATATTACGGTGCGTCAGATAACGACCCTTGGCGGCCTCTTGCTGCAACGCGCGCATCGCGCCGCCATGCCCCGCATAGCCGGGCGCGAGGACCTTGATGGCCACGTACGGCTGGCCACCCTCTGCCTCCGCCAGACGCCGGTCAATCGCCTTGTAGACAACACCCATGCTACCGCCGGGCGCACGTCCCACGATCTCAAAGCGATCACGCAGCAGGCTACCAATATCGAGCGCGGCGGCGCGCCGCTTGACCCGCGCCGGCGTGGGTGCGGACTCGGCTAGAGGTTCCTCTTGCGGAGACGTCGGCTCGGTCCGGTTCAGGCTGTTGGTCGATTCGTCCTCGAACGAGAACTCGGTCGGTGTCGTCGGCAACTCCTCGTTGGTGACCTTGTCGATATCACGACTCAATAGGCGGTGGATTTGCTCGGGGATCAGACCACGCCGCGCATAGTCATCCACGAGACTGCGGATAGCGGTAACGGTCTGCGGCTGTTCGTAGAGAACGTTGAGCATTTCATCGCGAAATTCGCCAATGTTGCGCTCGCCGCTGATGAGTTGCTCCATAGCGAGCAACAGCGTCTGAGGCGGCTCACCCATGGCCGGATAAGTGTCAGTCATATGACCTTCCCGGGATTCATCAGATTGTGCGGGTCGAGTGCCCTTTTGATTGTGTGCATGAGCGTCATGGACAAGCTGCCTACCTGACCGGCAAGCATATCGCGTTTCAACAATCCTATCCCATGCTCAGCGCTAACCGTGCCGCCACAGCCTAATGCCGCTTCGTGCACCAGAGCCGTCAGATCGGCTTGGCTCGCACGGAATTCATCACCCGACATCGCAATGGGCTGGCTGAGATTAAAGTGCAGATTGCCATCGCCGATATGACCAAAACACACGATACGCACACCCGGTACGCTGCGTTCGACCGCCGCGCTGGCCGAAGTGACGAATGATTCCAATGCACTAATCGGCACCGCTATGTCGTGCTTGATGCTCACGCCTTCGTGCCGCTGCGCTTCAGAAATATTATGTCTAACTGCCCACAGTGCTTGCCGCTGTCGTTCGCCCTGCGCTACCACCGCATCCTGCAGCCGGTCCTGCGCAATTTCCGCGCCTACGAACGACTGGATCGCATCCTTGTCAACTTCCGCTTCGCCGCCATGCAACTCAATCAGGACGTGCAACTTGCCGTCGATGGGGCGACGCATACCGGGTACATGCCGGATGACAAACTCTACAGCGATGTCTGGGATCAACTCGAACGCCGCAATGGTATTTCCGAAGTGACTTCTGACCCGAGCGTAAAATTCAAGTAATGCACCATGGTCGGCCACGCTGGCCCAAATGACCTCGCGCGTCTCCGGTCGCGAAAACAGCTTTAACGTCGCGCCGGTAATAATTCCTAGCGTACCCTCCGCACCCACGAATAACTGCTTCAAGTCATAACCCGCCGTATTCTTGCGTAAGCCTTGCATCTGCGACCAGACGCTGCCGTCGGCCAACACAACCTCAAGTCCGAGGACCTGATCGCGCGCGCCACCATACTTAACGACATTCACACCACCGGCATTGGTCGATAGATTGCCTCCAATCTGACAGCTGCCTTCGGATGACAAACTTAGCGCCAGCAATCGATCAGCAGATGCCGCTGTTTGTTGTGCGGTGGCCAGCGTGCAGCCGGCATCAAGCGTCATTGAATAATTGATCGGATCGACGTTGCGGATACTATCCAGCCGACCGAGCGCCAGGAGTACTTGTTGCTCATCAGACACCGCGCCACCAACCAGCCCGGTATTGCCGCCTTGCGGGACAATCGAAACACAATGTTGGGCACAAAGTCTGACGACAGCCGCGACCTCCTGCGTGTCTTTCGGCAACACGACATGTCGCGCCTGGCCGCGATATTGCCCGCGCCATTCCTTTAGATAGGGCGCCTGATCGGCCGGGTTCTCTACCAGACCTGGCGGACCCACAACGGCGAGTAGCGCACTACGAAGCGCGGCGCTCATCGTTCCGCCACCAGGTGGTACCAGCTATCCATATCGATATTACTGCCACAAAATATCAGCCCGACGCGCTTGCCCTGCAGCCGCTCAAGCAATGGGCCGTGCAATGCGGCAACGCCGGCAGCACAGGCGGGTTCGACGGCCATCGCCAGTGTTGCGTAGATTCGCCGCATCGCAGCAACAAGCGCCGCATCATCGACGCGTACAATCTCGTCGATATAGCGCTCGCACAATGCAAACGACACCGGCATTGCCATCGGCGCGCCGAGACTGTCGGCAATGGTATCGACGCGCTCAAGCTGTTGTGGCGTACCCGCAGCGAAGCTGCGATACATCGAGTCGGCCCCGAAGGGCTCAACCCCATAGACCTTGCAGTCGGGATCTGTAAGCTTGACCGCCGCTGCCACACCCGCCGCGAGTCCGCCGCCGCCGACCGGCACGATGACGGCATCCAGTGGACCGCCGTCAATCATCAATTCGCGCCCGACACCGGCCGTAGCCGTGGCCGTCAGGCGTCCTTCGAACGGATGGATCATCGCGCGACCTTCGTCGGCAACGATTTCGGCAACGCGGACAAACGCGGCATGCACATCACCGGCGCGCTCAACGGTCGCTCCATAGGCCTCGGCCCGCTGCACACGCAACTCTGGCGCGCTTGCAGTCATAACGACTTTTGCCGATACGCCGAGTCTCGCTGCCGCAAAGGCTGTCGCGATCGCATGATTGCCGGCACTGACCGCTGTGACGCCTGCTGCGCGTTGCTGCGCGTCGAGTGACTGGATGTTGGCGAGCGCGCCACGCGCCTTGAACGACCCCGTGAGCTGCCAAAGCTCGAACTTGGTGATGACCGTGGTGTCGCTGTCCGGCGCCAGTGCAGGCGTCGCTATCGTCGGCGTCGAACGCAGATCCGGCGCCAACTTCCGGCGCAATTCATCAATCTGTTCAAGAATCAGTGATTCCGACATGCCTGGTCCTGCCGCAATCGGGAAACGCCTGCACAGGCCGCACGCGCTCGCACCCGAAAATTAATGTTTCATGGCAAAGCGCCGCTTAACGGTAATACCGCTTGCATCACCGCAAACAGTTCATTACCGTTGCCAGATGATAACGCAACGATGTGTTTTATCCGAATAAATCAGTGTATTCGGCAACTTTATTGAAGTGACGGCTGATATGCCAAAGTCACGCTGGAAACGCCTGTATGTCGCTTGACAGACTGTCTGACTCAGGAATTATCAAAATCGCCGGCAGCTCGTCGCATCTTGACGCGCTGTCCGATATGGCGGCGGGCATGGGATTGCGCGAGCGCGGCAGCCTGGTTGCGCTGGAGCGCAGCTTGCATGAGGCCTGGGCATTGGGCGCCAACAGCATTCTTAGCTGGTCGTACCATCCAAAGGGGATTTCCCTGCTGGTGGTGCCCCATTATGCGCTGGCAGAGTACACAGCAAGCCCCGCCGGCGGCGATATGCCGTGGCGCCCGTCCGAGCGCTTTATCACCGAGCTGATTTCCGGCAAGGCGTTCTTATCGATCGAGCAGCTTCGTAAAGTCGCACGCCTGCTTGCGGTAGAGCCGGTCATTATCGAGATTCGTGATCGTATTACCGACGGCGACCAGGAGCAAAGACTCATCGAGGCCATGGTCAAGCGCTATGGTATCAACCACGTCAATCATCGCGCGGTGGCGCTGTTCGATATCGTCGGCTTTAGCCTGCTGACCCCGTTTGAACAGATGACACAGCTCAACAGCCTGTCCTATTCATTGAATGCCGCGCACAGCAAATTGCTGGATCGCGAAATCGGTATCAGCTTCGCCCGCTCATCCAGCGGCGATGGCTTTTATATCTGGAATCGCGATCAGGGCGAGATGCCCAACATCAATCTCTACCACTTCATGCAGCTGGTGCTGGCCGACAACGCGATCGCGCGCAGCAAATCGGTCGCGCGTTCGGTGCCGTTGTTGCGCACCGCCTTCCATATCGGCAGCTGCTATGAGTTCCATCAGGCGGATGGGTTAAACCCAACCACATACGACTATATCGTTGGCGACGTTACCGTTGAACTAGCGCGCATGATCGAGCGCGCATTGCCCGGCCAGATATTCGTCGGCGCGTTCGACTACCAGACCAAAGAAGACGAAAGCGGTGATTCGATCCAGTTTGTCGACTTCACACAGCGCAATCTGGAAAAACTGCGTGGCATGGAGTTGTCGGGGGAACGAGTGACGTCGATCAAGTGTTATCTGACCGGCGAGCGCTGCGACGATGGGCGATTCTCCATCCGGAAACTGATCGTCAACGACAAACACGGGCTCACGCGTTACGTCTATAACGCGAAGGTCAATATCCACCGGCACAACGCGTCGCCGATTCTGCTGGGAATCGAGGACCGTACATTGCGTGCCAGCGATGATATCAAGGCAAAGACTGCCGAAATGGTTTACGTGCCGCCGCAACAATACGTTTAAAAACGTGCGGCAAAGTTTAATCTGGTCGGGGCGAGAGGATTCGAACCTCCGACCCCCACAACCCCATTGTGGTGCGCTACCAGGCTGCGCCACGCCCCGACCGAAATAACTTTAATAATGCCCTGTAACAGGCTGATATCTAACGCCTTATCAGCTTCAATATCTCGTCAAGCTCGATCCGCATCTGGCGGATTAGCTGCTGACTTTGACTGACGTCTGTTTTCGCTTCCTCACCCGTCAATTGCTGACGCGCGCCCCCGATAGTGAAGCCCTGATCATAGAGCAGGCTGCGAATCTGGCGGATAACCAGAACATCCTGACGCTGATAGTAGCGGCGGTTGCCACGGCGTTTAACCGGTTTCAGTTGCGGGAACTCTTGTTCCCAATAGCGAAGTACGTGTGGCTTTACAGCACAGAGATCGCTGACTTCGCCAATCGTAAAATACCGTTTTCCGGGAATTGGGGGGAGCTGATCGTTATTTCCCGGTTCCAGCATATGCCTCTACTCTAGCTTTGAGCTTCTGCCCTGGACGAAAGGTCACAACGCGGCGCGCGGAAATCGGAATTTCCTCGCCGGTTTTCGGATTTCGACCGGGCCGTTGGTTTTTATCTCTCAGATCAAAGTTTCCAAACCCGGAAAGCTTGATCTGTTCCCCGGATGCCAGCGACGCGCGCAGCTCTTCGAAAAACAGATCAACGAGTTCGCGGGCTTCACGTTTATTCAGCCCCAACTCGTTGAACAGTGAATCGGCCATTTCCGCTTTGGTGAGTGCCATCGCGATTATTCTCTTAATTTTGCGCCGTGGATCTGATGCAATCGCGAAACGATGTTATCGACGACCGCGTCTGCTTCAGTGTCGATAAGAGTGCGCGAAGAATCCAGTAAAATCAAGCCTAAAGCGACACTTTTTAGCCCCGGTTCTATGCCCTTGCCGCGGTATACATCAAACACATTCACCGTGTGTAGCAATTCCCCGCCGGCATCGCGCACGCTGGCGAGAATATCGGCCGCAGCCACCTTGTCGTCGACGAGCACTGCGATGTCACGACGAACCTGGGGGAATCGCGGTATCGGCTCCGATGCCGGCACAATCGCTGCCATTGACGACGTGTAGTCGAGTTCGAACACAAATATCGGGCCATCAATATCATGCCGCGCTGCCAGACGCGGATGCAGGGCGCCTACAACGCCCACGCGCTGATCATCCCGAATGATGGATGCCGATTGGCCAGGATGCAGGCAAGCGCTGTCGGCACGGCGGAACTCAAATGCGACCCCGCTGCGACCAATACCGAGCAAAGCCGCGACCTCTGCCTTTATGTCAAAGAAGTCTGCGCCGCTCGAGACGCCATCCCACTGCTCCGACGTTCGTGCACCTGCAACGACGCCTGCAATTTTGCGCTCCTCGGAGCGCGCTCCGAACACATGCCCGACCTCAAACAACCGCACGCGCGACTGTTGTCGCGCCAGATTGTAGGAAGCGGCGCGAACCAGACCGCACAGCAGTGTGCCTCGCATCACCGAGAGTTCGCGCGAGATCGGGTTGACGAGCTCGGGACCGGCGGGTGCAATATCCCAAACGGCATGATCGTCCGGATCAACAAAACTGTAGGTAATCGCCTCACTGAACCCACGCGCGGCCAGTTGGTCGCGCACGCGCGCCTCGGGGACTTGCGTTTCGGGGCTGGATACGAGGGCCGTCTGCGCATACGCCTTGCGCATCGGTATCCTGTCGTAACCGTAAACGCGCGCGACCTCTTCAATCAGGTCCTCCTCAATCGCCAGGTCAAATCGAAAACCGGGCGGGGTGACAAGCCATTGTTGGCCATCGAAGGTCGCCGGCAAGCTGAGGCGTTCGAAAATCCGGTCCACCGCAGCAGGGGCAATCGGCGTGCCCAGCACCTTGTTCAGGCGGTCCGATCGCAGCGCAACCGCATTGCGCTGTGGCAAATGCGTGTCACTGGAGACCGTATGGACCTGGCTCGGCTTACCGCCGGCGATTTCCAGCAACAACGCCGCCGCGCGCTGCTGGGCACGCGCCTGCCCACTCGGGTCGACGCCACGTTCAAAGCGCAGTGAGGCGTCGGTATGCAAAGCGTAGCGACGTGCCTGCCCTGCCAGTAACTGCGGTGCGAAGAAAGCCGCCTCGAAGACAATATTGCGCGTGTTTTCGTCGACCGACGTCGACAGCCCACCCATGATGCCAGCAAGCCCGATAGCACCGCGATTGTCCGCAATCACGAGCGTATCGGCGCCCGGCGTGACCTCGCGGCCATCAAGCAAGGTCAACTGCTCTTTGCCATCAGCCATGCGCACGACGATATTGCCGTCCAGTTTATCCAGGTCGTAGCCGTGCATCGGCTGTCCGTATTCCAGCATCACGTAATTGGTAATATCGACAACCGGATGGATACTGCGGATACCAGAGCGACGCAGTCTTTCGACCATCCACATCGGCGTCTGCGCCCCCGGGTCAATGCCCTCGATAACGCGTGTCGTAAACACGGGTGCGCCCTCTTCTGCCGACACCGAGGCAGTGAAGGCATGAGCAGGCTCGCCTGCCACCGGTTTCGGTACCGGCGGCGTGAAATCGATGTCGCTGAAGGTCGCCACTTCGCGCGCAACGCCGAGCAGAGAGAAACAATCGCCGCGATTGGGCGTGAGATCGATGTCGATAATGTCATCGGGCAGCATCATATGCGCATTGACCGCGCTGCCTGGCGCCAGATCGGGCGCAAGTTCCATGATCCCGTCGTGATCATCACCAAGACCAAGCTCGGATGCGGAGCACAGCATGCCGTGCGATTCGACACCGCGTAGTTTCGACTTGCGGATCTTGAGACCGCCCGGAAGCTTGCTGCCGATACGGGCAACGGCTACGGGCATATCAGCGCGAACGTTCGGCGCCCCACAGACAATCTGTAACGTACCTTCTCCGTCGTCGACGTCACAGACACGCAATTTGTCGGCATCGGGGTGGGCGTTGACCGCCGTGACCCGTCCGACAACGATGCCATCCAGACCCGGCATCGATTCGACACCGTCGACTTCGAGACCTGCAAGCGTCAAACGCTCAAGCGTACGGCCGAGCGGCAATGCCTGGCCAAGCCAGGACTCGAGCCAAAGGCGCGAGAGCTTCATCGCTTATCTCCGCACGAAACAAGTATGACCACAGCCATCAAAACTGCCTCAGGAAACGCAGGTCATTTTCGAACAAGGTACGCAGGTCGCGGATCCCGTAGCGCAACATCGCCATACGCTCTACGCCGATCCCGAATGCATAGCCGCCAAACTCCTCAGGGTCGATACCGACATTGCGCAACACATTCGGGTGCACCATCCCGCAGCCGAGAATTTCCAGCCAGCTGCCGTCGTCCATCAGCACATCGACCTCGGCCGACGGCTCGGTAAACGGGAAATAGGACGGCCGGAAGCGCAGCTCGGCGTCACGCTCGAAAAATTGTGCCACGAATTCGTGCAGCACCGATTTCAGATTTGCGAAACTGATATCGCGATCGATCACCAGGCCTTCGACCTGATTAAACATCGGTGTGTGCGTCTGGTCCGAGTCGCAGCGATACACGCGCCCGGGGCAGATGACCCGGATCGGCACGCCTTCTTCGCGGATCGTACGGATCTGGGTTGGCGAGGTGTGCGTGCGAAGCAGCCGACCGTCGCCGAAATAGAACGTATCGTGCATCGCACGTGCCGGGTGATTTTCGGGGATATTCAGTGCGGTAAAATTGTGAAAATCGTCTTCGATTTCCGGGCCCTGGCGAACACCAAAGCCTGCGCCGGTAAAAATTGCCTCGATGCGACGTTGCGCCAGCGTCACGGGGTGCAGGGAACCAATTGGCTCACCACGCCCCGGCAGGGTGATGTCGACGGTTTCCGCGGCGAGCTTTTCGTCCAACGCTGCGTCTTGCAGCAACTGGCGCCGCGCCTCGATCGCGTCGGCGATAACCTGTTTCACCGCGTTGATGCGTTGGCCGGCGGCGGGTCGCTCTTCGGTGCTAAGCTGCCCCAATGTCTTGAGGATCGCTGTCAGCTGACCCTTTTTACCGAGCAGATCGACGCGCACGGCGTCGAGCGACGACACGCTGGCAGCGTCTGCAACCGCGGCGAGCGCTTGCTCTTGGAAGGCGTTTAGATCCTGCACAGGTAGCTTCCGATAACATCCCGGCGAGCCAGATTGCCGGCCGGGATGCGCTTTCGGGTACTAGGAAGGCAGATGCGCTTTGGCTTGCTCGGCCAATGCGGCAAAGCTTTCAGGTTGGTAAACAGCCAGATCCGCCAGCACCTTACGATCAATGTCGATCTCGGCAATGCTCAGACCGTTCATGAAACGGCTGTAAGACAAGCCGTTGATCCGGGCTGCGGCGTTGATGCGCGCAATCCAGAGACGACGGAATTCGCGCTTGCGGGTGCGACGGTCGCGATAAGCGTACTGGCCGGCCTTGATGACGGCCTGCTTGGCGACGCGGAATACCTTACGACGAGCGCCGTAATAACCCTTGGCTTTGCCAAGTATTTTCTTGTGCCGTGCGCGTGCGACGACACCACGTTTAACTCTTGCCATGGTTTATATCCTCCTTAACTGAACGGCAACATGCGGCGGACGGCTTTCACATCGGCTTCTGCGACCTGCAGAGTATTGCCGAGCTGGCGCTTACGCTTGCTGCTCTTTTTGGTGAGGATATGGTTCAGATGGGATTGCGAGCGCTTGAAGCCACCCTTACCCGTCCGGCGGAAGCGCTTGGCAGCGCCCCGGTTCGTTTTCATCTTGGACATTACTGTCTCCTTTTTTATGGCCAGGTGACGGTCGTTTTGCCGTGGCTGGCGAAGCACCAACTGCGGTGCTTACTTGTTACTTTTTTGCTGGCTTTACAGGCGGCCACCAGCGCCGCATCTCTAACTCTTTTTCGGTGCGATAACCATGACCATCTGACGGCCTTCCATCAGCGGCATTTGTTCGACCGAACCAATTTCTTCCAGATCAGCCCGCACCCGCTTCAATAGCTCGGCGCCGATTTCCTGGTGTGCCATTTCTCGCCCCCGAAAACGCAGAGTGACTTTTGTCTTGTCGCCGTTCTCGAGAAACTGGATCAGCTTCTTGAGCTTGACGTTGTAGTCACCGTCCTCGGTACCCGGCCGGAATTTAATTTCCTTGACCTGGGACTGCTTCTGCTTGCGCTTCGCAGACTGGTTCTTTTTGCTTTGCTCGAATACGAACTTACCGTAGTCCATGATCCGGCAAACAGGTGGCGACGCATTCGGTGACACCTCAACCAAGTCCAATTGTTGCGCTTTGGCGATTTCCAGCGCTTCGGGCAGAGACATCACGCCCGCCTGCTCGCCGTCATCCTGAATCACCCTGACTTCAGACGCTTGAATATCTTCGTTGCGCCTGGCGCGTTTTGCAGCTGCGATATGCAGATCCTCCTGATAACCTGACAAATTCCGGTAAACCCCGCCGCAAAGGGCAGGGGCAATACCTCAGCCGGTAATTGTACTGCGGGCTGGCGCATCAAAACAAGTACGCAAGTGCATAAAAAGGCAGGAAAACACGGCGCGGGGGACCTAGGGGCCCAAGACAGTGCGCCACAAGGCAAAAAACCACCCCGAAAAGAAGATGGTGGGCGATGGTGGTTTCGAACCACCGACCTCCACGATGTCAACGTGGCGCTCTACCCCTGAGCTAATCGCCCTGCACTGTCCGCCGTCTGGCTTGAGTGTCCAGACGGTGCGCGAGCTTAACCGAAAAACGGCTACAGACCAAGCCCCTCGCGCGCGCTGGCGTGGTCGGTGTGGCTGCCATTCATGTCGCGAGGACCATTGGCCAAAGCGCTTAAAGCCGTGCCCTGCCGGCGCAGCACCGATCAGGCTGATTTTTGTTCCGTCAGCCCAAGCCCGTGACGACGCAGGCGCTCGATCTCGTCACGAACCGCCGCGGCCTGCTCAAACTCCAACTCGCGAGCGTGTTTGAACATCTGCTGCTCGAGCTTCTTGAGCTTCTTGACGACAGCTTCTGGCGTCAGCGACGCATCGGCGTCGGACACACCGCGGCCTCTGTCACGGCCGCCCCGCCGGTCATCCCGCCCGCCCGGGCGCCCTGCTTGCATGACATCAGCCACTGCCTTGCGAATCGATTTAGGCACAATACCGTGTTCAATATTGTAGGCCACCTGGGTTTCGCGCCGGCGGTCCGTTTCGTCCAGTGCCCTGCGCATTGAATCCGTAATCTTGTCGGCGTAGAGGATCGCCTTGCCGTTAATGTTACGTGCCGCACGTCCAATGGTCTGAATCAGAGACCCTTCGGAGCGCAGGAAGCCCTCCTTGTCCGCATCGAGTATCGCCACCAGCGACACCTCCGGCATATCGAGACCTTCGCGCAACAGGTTGATACCGACCAGAACATCGAACTCACCCAGACGCAGATCACGAATAATCTCGGTGCGCTCCACCGTATCTATGTCCGAGTGCAGATAGCGCACACGAACATCATGGTCGCGCAGATAATCGGTCAGGTCCTCCGCCATGCGCTTGGTAAGGGTCGTGATCAGAACGCGCTCCTCGACAGCAACGCGTTTTCGAATTTCCGACAGTGTGTCATCCACCTGATGCGTGACCGGGCGGATTTCAACCATCGGGTCGATAAGCCCGGTCGGGCGCACCAGCTGTTCGACCGTGTTGTCGGCATTGGCCTTCTCGTAGCGCCCCGGCGTCGCCGATACAAAAATAGTCTGCGGGATTAAGCCCTCGAATTCATCAAATCGCAGCGGGCGGTTGTCCATCGCGGAGGGCAGTCGGAACCCATACTCAACCAGAGTCTCTTTGCGCGCACGGTCCCCCCGGTACATGCCGCCAAGCTGCGGCACGGTTACGTGACTTTCGTCGATGATCAGCAGCGCATCCGGCGGCAGATAGTCGAACAAACATGGCGGTGGCTCACCATGCCCCCTGCCCGACAGGTAGCGCGAATAGTTCTCGATGCCGTTGCAATAACCCAGCTCCTGAATCATCTCAATATCGAACAGAGTCCTTTGCTCGAGGCGCTGCGCCTCAAGTAACTTGCCGATATCCCGCAACATGGCCAGCCGCTCGCGCAGCTCCACCTTGATGTGATCCAGCGCGCCCAGCAATTTCGCCCTTGGTGTCACATAGTGGGATTTAGGAAACACCGTGAGACGCGGGACTTTTTGCGTGACTTCACCGGTCAGCGGATCGAACCATGACAGCGCTTCGATCTCGTCATCAAACAATTCGATGCGCACCGCATCGCGCTCGGACTCGGCCGGGAATATGTCGATGATTTCGCCGCGCACCCGGTAGGTGCCTTGCGAGAGCTCCATCTCGTTGCGCTTGTACTGCATTTCTGCCAGCCGACGCAGGATGCTGCGCTGATCAATACGTTCGCCGCGCGACAGGTGCAGTACCATGCTGAAGTAACTTTCCGGATCGCCAAGTCCGTAAATTGCGGAAACCGTCGCCACGATGATTGAGTCCGGGCGTTCTATCAGTGCCTTTGTCGCAGACAGCCGCATCTGCTCAATGTGCTGATTGATCGACGCGTCTTTCTCGATAAAGGTATCCGAAGACGGCACGTAGGCCTCCGGCTGATAATAGTCGTAGTAGGAGACAAAATATTCGACGGCGTTATGCGGGAAGAAGTCTCGCATTTCCCCATACAATTGCGCGGCAAGCGTCTTGTTTGGCGCCAAAACAATCGTCGGGCGCTGCAACGTCTGGACGACGTTGGCGATCGTAAACGTCTTGCCGGAACCGGTAACACCGAGCAATGTTTGACGTGACAAGCCGTCGCGCAGCCCTTCGATCAACCCGGCAATGGCCTTGGGCTGATCGCCGGCCGGCTGATAGTCGGAAACCAGCTGAAAGTCTTTTTGCGCCGCATCAGTCATATCGATTCAGGTTCTCCGGAAAATTTGCGCGTTGTCAGCAGACCGCACGGCGGCACAACAACGACCAACCCGTAAGAATACCAGTTCCGGCGCGCCGTGAGCAGCCGCGCCGACGACGAGACCCACGCAAAAGAACCGCGCTGCCTGCACTTGACTTGTCGCAGGCGCTTGGCCAGAATGCGGCGCTTCCGGTTGTTTACCGGACTATTCCTCGGTAGCTCAGTTGGTAGAGCGGTCGACTGTTAATCGATTGGTCGCTGGTTCGAGTCCGGCCCGAGGAGCCAGATAGCAAAAACCCGCTCAATGAGCGGGTTTTTTTTTCGCCTGCGCATCAGCGGCGCATCATTTACTGGCGCGCGAATCAAGATAGGCACGAAAATCGTCGCCTAATTCGTCATGCGCAAGCGCGAGCTCAACCGTGGCCTTCAGATAGCCGAGTTTACTACCACAGTCATAGCGCGTACCGGTAAACGGCATGGCATGGACCTCGAAGTCATCCAACAACGCGGCAATGCCGTCCGTGAGCTGAATTTCACCACCCGCACCACGGCCCGTCGTCGCCAGTTTGCCGAAAATTTCCGGCTCAAGCAGGTAGCGCCCTACAACGGCAAGCGTCGATGGCGCGTCCGCCGGGTCGGGTTTCTCAACGATATGACGTATTCGGCCACCGATACGCGGATCGGCGTCACCAATATCCACAATGCCGTAGCTGCTGGTCTGATTGAGCGGCACCGTCTCTACTCCCAGAACGCTGCCACCATGCTTGGCACGATACTCCGCCATTTCCCGCAGGCACGGAGCATCACCGGCAATCAGGTCGTCCGCGAGGTGAACGAAGAATGGCTGGTTGCCGACGGCAGCTTGCGCGCACAGGACCGCGTGACCCAGCCCGAGCGGGTGACCCTGGCGAATATAGATACACGACACGCCGTCGGGAACAATATCGCGCACGCTGTCCAGCAGTGCGTCTTTGCCGGCTTCCTGCAACGCGCGCTCCAGTTCGGGATCGAAATCGAAGTGATCTTCGATCGCCCGCTTGGACGCACCTGTCACGAAAACCAATTGCGTGGCGCCGGCCGCAATGGCCTCCTCCACCGCATATTGGATCAGCGGCTTGTCAACGATAGGCAGCATTTCCTTTGGGCTGGCCTTCGTTGCCGGCAGGAAGCGAGTACCTCGCCCGGCGACCGGAAAAACCGCGACGCGAACCTTGTCATTCATTGCAAAAGAGCTCCATCCAGGCGTGACACGAAGTGCGCACGAATGGCCGGACTATACCGCATCTGCCAATGAATCCCAGCCGGCTGCGCCACGGTTTTGCCGCGCAACTTATTGCCTAGCGCCTCATTCGTCGGCTTCGCGTTCAGTCTCGGAATCGACAAGCAGGATATTCGCACTGTTTATTGCCAGCGTGCGCTCGCCGATGCCGGTGACAGCGGCTAGCGATTCGACACTCTGGAAAGGACCATTGGCGTTGCGGTAGGCAATAATTGCCCGCGCCTTGGTGATACCGATACCGTCGAGCTCAGCGGCAATAGTTTCGGCATCCGCGGTGTTGACATTGACCGGGCCGGCCAGTGCCGATGCGGATAGCAGTGACAAGAAAATGATCTTGAATATCGTCAATAGGGGCTGTGTAGATTGCATGGTGTGTCTCCCAAATGTTACCGACGAGAGTGTCGGCTCGGGAATTCTCGCCGCTTGAGGCAACTAGCAGCCAACCGAGATTCTGGGAGATCCATGCGGAAACGCGAACGCGCCGGTTCAGTAGTTGATACCACCATCACGCTCCAGCAGCGTGTCGAAACGGACTTTGTCGATCGGTCGCAGGGATTCCCAATTTCGACAACCCGGGCATTGCCACAACAACTGGCGGCTCGAAAAACCACACTGGCCACAGCGATAGCGTGGCGCGCTGGCGGCGAGTCGCGCGAGAGCGGTTCGTACGCGCTCGAGCGCCGCTTCGCGCACATGTGCACTGTCCGGGTCCATGATCCGCTGCGTATCGACAAACCCGCCCAGCACTTCATCTGACAAGATCAGTTGCTCGACGCATTCGTCGATAAAAGGCGACCGGATTTCCGGCCACTGCAGCGCCGCACGAGCGATGTCTGAACGCGCCGTTGCGCGTTGATCGGCAACAGCGCGCAATGCCTGGTCGAGACCATTTTCATCATCTGCATGCAGACGCTGCAAAGTCGGTAGCAGCTCAATCAGATAGGCACCGTCTTCTGCGAGCACCCGCCCGAATAACCGCCGTGCCAGCTGATGATCGCCTTCCTCCAGCGCAATTTGACCGCGTAATATTGCACCACGCGTCAGGCGTTGTCGTTTTGCCTGAGACAGGCGCACGTTCTCGCGTGCCGCATCGACATCGCCACGATCCAGCGCCTCTTGCGCCAGCTCACAATAGTAGTTACTCAAACTGGCCGCTACGTCGGGTTGCTTCGCAGCCTCAAGCTGCTTCGCCGCGACGACGGCGTTCTGCCATTCATGTTCCTGCTCGTAGATCTTGCACAAACGCTGCAAGGACTCGACCCTGTAGCTGGAGTCTTCGGCCAGCTGGCCAAACAGGTTTTCGGCACGGTCGAGCAGGCCCGCATGGAGGTAGTCACGCGCAAGCGCGAACAATGCCTGATCGCGCTGATCTCTGGCCAGATTGGGCCTTGCAATAATATTCTGGTGGACCCGGATCGCCCGGTCTACTTCGCCACGCCGGCGAAACAGGCTACCCAACGCGAAGTGCGTCTCGATCGTCTGGTCGTCAACGCGAACCAGACGAATAAAATGCTCAAGCGCCTGATCGTTCTGATCATTAAGAAGAAAATTCAGTCCCTTGAGGTATTCCGAATTCAGCGGGGTGGCGAGACCTTCCATCTGGTCTTCGTCGCTGCCAAACCGGCCGAACAAAAAGCCCGCCGCGCCAAGCAATAAGAACAGACCAGCGAGTAGGAGTACTTGTTCCAGGGTCTCAGTCGGCGCTATGTAGCGGCAGGCTGCGCAGGCTGCTGACTTCCGTCTCTGCTACCCGCAACGCTTTCCGCAAACGGCGTCGCTCCGCAATAAAACGCAGGACAAACAAGGAAGCGCATAACAGACCGATTAAGGCGCCAATCAAAAGTGCACCGATGATGACCACAGACTGTGGCAACGCATAACGCGCAAACATGAAGTCGACGGAAATCACATCCGTATTCAACGAGGCGAATACCGCGGCAATCAGCACGATGCTGACCAATATAACAATGGTGATAATTCGCCGGATCATGACGCTAGCTTAGCGCCACTATCGACAATCGCAAGCGCGATCGATTAATTCTTGATCGGAACATGCCGGCTGGCATTGACGCGATCACGCAGGTCTTTACCTGGCTTGAAATGCGGCACGTGTTTACCGGACAGCGCAACGGCTGCGCCGGTTTTAGGGTTACGCCCCAGACGCGGCGGACGAAAATGCAGCGAGAAGCTGCCAAACCCGCGTATTTCGATTCGTTCGCCTTGCGCCAACGAATCACTCATGAGTTCCAGCAGGTGCTTGACCGCCAACTCGACATCTTTGGCCGGCAAGTGGCGCTGCTTGCGCGCGATCATCTCAATGAGTTCTGATTTTGTCATAACGAACGCGCCTCAACCATTAAATGCGGGATGCTACCCGGCGACCCAAACAGGGTCGCCGGGTAACGCGGATGCCCTATTCAGAGCCCGACATTTTCTCCTTGAGGAGATCCCCAAGTGTCGTGCCGCCGGATGATGACGAAGTGCTCTCCGACTGATAGCTCTGCAAGGCCTCGGCTTCCTCGTGGAACTCCTTGGCCTTGATAGATAATGCTACGTTCCGGTTCTTGCGGTCAACGCCAGTGAAGCGGGCTTCAATTTCTTCGCCGACCTTCAGTACCGTGCGAGCGTCTTCGACGCGCTCACGAGACAGCTCTGACGCACGCAGTGAGCCTTCGAGGCCATTGCCCAGATCGACGGTCGCGCCGCGTGCATCAACTTCAAGGATGACACCGGTAACGATGCTGCCTTTCGGATGCTCAGCCATCCACGAACTCAGCGGATCGCGATCAAGCTGTTTGATGCCCAGTGAGATACGTTCGCGCTCGGAATCGATCGCCAGTACGACCGCCTCGACTTCCTGGCCTTTCTGGTAGTTACGAACCGCGTCTTCGCCGGTATCGTCCCAGGACAGATCAGACAAGTGCACAAGGCCGTCGATGCCGCCTTCCAGACCAATGAAGATACCGAAGTCGGTGATCGATTTGATCTGGCCTTTAACACGGTCGCTGCGGTTAAACGTGGTGCCGAATTCGGCCCACGGATTCGCCTTGCACTGCTTGATGCCAAGCGAGATACGACGACGTTCTTCGTCGATCTCAAGAACCATGACTTCGGCTTCCTCACCAAGGTGAACCACCTTGTGCGGGTTGACGTTTTTGTTCGTCCAGTCCATTTCGGAAACGTGCACCAGACCTTCAACGCCCTCTTCGATTTCCACAAAGCAGCCGTAGTCAGCAATGTTGGTGACCTTACCGAAGAGACGCGTGTTCGGCGGGTAGCGACGCGAAATCGCCTGCCACGGATCAGCGCCGAGTTGCTTGATACCGAGTGAAACGCGCTGGCGCTCACGATCGAACTTGAGGATCTTGACGTCGATTTCTTCGCCGACCGAAACGACTTCAGACGGATGCTTAACGCGCTTCCACGCCATGTCCGTAATGTGCAGCAGGCCATCGATGCCACCAAGGTCGACAAACGCACCGTAGTCGGTGAGGTTCTTGACGATGCCTTTGACAACGTTGCCTTCCTGCAGGCTCTTCAGCAGTTCTTCGCGTTCTGCACTGTATTCCTCTTCAACTACCGCACGACGCGATACGACAACGTTGTTGCGTTGCTGGTCGAGTTTGATGACTTTGAATTCGAGGACCTTGCCTTCCAGGTAAGACGGATCGCGTACCGGGCGAACATCAACGAGCGAACCTGGCAGGAACGCGCGGACGTTGTCGATTTCGACGGTGAAACCGCCTTTGACGCGACCATTGATCACGCCATTAACGATCTCGCTGCCTTCAAAGGCTTTCTCGAGGCGGGTCCAGGTGCGGGCGCGCTTGGCCTTTTCACGCGAGAGGCGGGTTTCGCCGAAACCGTCTTCGACGGCATCCAGTGCCACCTCGACGACGTCGCCGACTTCTACTTCCAGCTCACCACTTTCGTTATAAAACTGTTCAACGGGAATAACCGCTTCGGATTTTAATCCGGCGTTGACGATAACGACATCTGCGTTAACCGCCATGACGGTTCCGTTGAGAATTGTGCCGGGGACAATCTGCTGACTGGCCAGGCTCTCTTCAAATAATTGTGCAAAACTTTCAGACATGTTGATAAACCATCGCTACAAAAATGCAGCACCTTATTAAGTATTCGTACGTCGCATCCTGCTTGTACGGTCAACCACAAAAAAGCCTCGCCGTCCTGGCGAAGCGGAACAAAATCCGGCGGAATCAATCCGCAAATTCAAGGGGGACCTAGCCGCCGATACCGATGCGTGCATTCTTCAAATCAAGAATGCTCACAACAACCGCGTCGATCGACATTGTGGTCGAATCAAGCACCACCGCATCGTCCGCCGGTCGCAGCGGGGCAAGCGATCTCGAAGCATCGCGCTCGTCACGCTGCTCAATATCCCTCTGAAGCGCGGAAAGGCTAACATCAATATTGTTGTCTTTCAACTGCTTATGGCGCCTGCGGGCACGCTCGGCGGCGCTCGCCGTGAGGAACACCTTCAGGGCCGCATCCGGGAATATCCGGGTGCCCATGTCGCGTCCGTCAGCGACCAGGCCAGGCGGTTGCGCAAAATCGTGTTGGCGCCCGACCAACGCCTCGCGCACGGCCGGCAATGCGGCGATTATCGACGCAAGCTCGCCGGTCGTCTCAGCGCGGACCTGGCCGACAATATTCTCGCCGTCCAGCTCAATGCGCTCGCATCCGGCCGCATCCTCGCTGAATACAACAGGCAAAGACGCCGCAATCCGGCTCACCGCGGCCTCGTCGTCCAACGCCACGCCCGCGCGCGTCGCAGCCAGCGCCGTCACCCGGTAAAGCGCGCCGGAATCGAGTAACCGCCAGCCAAGCGTGTCGGCCAACATGCGCGCCACGGTGCCCTTGCCGGACCCGCTCGGCCCGTCGATAGTGATCACATGCACCACTATGGTGCGGCCTCATCAGTCATCGACAGCTCAAGACCACAGCGATCGGCCAGCTCAACGAAATTCGGGAACGAGGTCATGATGTTCTCGGGCTGCTCTATAACAACCCGGCCCTGCGCGACCGCGCCGGCTACGGCAAACGCCATCGCCACGCGATGATCGCCATGGCTATCAATGCGGCCGCCGCCCAGTGTGCCACCCTTGATCCGCACCCAATCCTCGCCCTCTTCCAGCCGGACACCCAGCGCCGCGAGACCTCGGGTCATGACGCTGATACGGTCGCTTTCCTTGTGGCGTAACTCCGCCAGCCCGGAAAACGCCGATTCACCCTCGGCCAGGGCTGCAGCGATAAACAACACCGGAAACTCGTCAATGGCCAGAGGTACAAGCTCGGCCGGAACCGTCGCGCCGCGCAACGATGCGGCCCGCACCACGATGTCGGCGACGGGTTCGCCGCCGCAATCACGCTGATCGCGAAGCTCAATATCGGCCCCCATCAGCGCCAGCACATCCAGCACACCGCGACGGGTCGGATTAACACCGACATTTTCAAGCACCAGCTCACTGCCCGGCACAATACTGGCGGCAACGAGAAAAAATGCCGCCGACGACAGATCGGCTGGCACCGTGACGTCGATGGCGCGCAGACCAGTTGCACATTTGATACTGACATTGGCCCCCATCCCGGCCAACATCCGCGCCCATGTTCTTGAGCATCCGCTCTGTGTGATCGCGACTCGGCCCCGGCTCCGTCAATGTCACCGAGCCTTCGGCGTAAAGCCCGGCAATAAGCAGCGCGCTCTTTAACTGCGCGCTGGCGATAGGCATTTCATAGTGAATACCGCGCAGCTTGGTTCCCGCGGAGATCGTTATCGGCGCATGGCCATCGACGGTATCGATCTGTGCGCCCATTGCCGACAAAGGGTCCGTCACGCGACGCATTGGTCGACCGGACAACGATTCGTCGCCAACCAATACCGAGTCAAAAGACTGGGCCGCCAGCAAACCGCAGAAAAGGCGCATCGCGGTGCCGGAATTACCAAGATCAAGCGGCGATGATGGTGCCGTGAGCCCGTTCATACCCACGCCCTCGACGGTAAAACGACCCGCGCTGTGATGGCTGATCTGAACACCCATCGCACGCAATGCCGCGAGCGTCGCCATGCAATCCTCGCCTTCCAGCAGACCGTCGATGTGACTGGTGCCATCCGCGATCGCGCTGAACATCAGGGAGCGATGTGAAATCGACTTATCGCCGGGCAAGCGGACGGTGCCTGCTAAAGGCTTACCGACCGCGTCGGACAACAGCACCGCACACATCGCGCTCACGACTGCGCTACCAGTGCGCGGCCATCCGATCGGGCAGGCACGTCAAAGAACCGCACGCGGGTAGGCGCCGATAATCCGGAAAAGCGTTGCACGCGCCTCGATCTCTGCGATTGCGTCGCTGACCGGTGATTGCATCGGATGACCGTCGACATCGATAAAAAACACATAGTCCCACACACCTTTGCGCGATGGACGCGACTCAATGCGGGTCATGTTCACACCATGCTCGGATAATGGCAGCAACAACTGATAGAGCGCGCCGGATCCGTCCACCTGCGCGGCCGAGACCAGCAGCGCCGTTTTGTCGTCGCCGGTCGCGGGCAAGAGCTCGCGGCCCAAAACCAGAAAACGCGTCGTGTTGTCAGCGCGGTCCTCAATATTGTCGACCAGTATGGTCAGCCCGTAGACGTCAGCCGCCGATTGCCCGCCGATCGCTACTGTACCCGCCTCGTCGCGAGCGCGACGCGCGCCCTCGGCGTTGCTGCTCACGCCGATAAGCTCGGCGCCGGGCAGGTATTCGCGCAACCAGCCGCGGCATTGGGCCAGCGACTGCTGGTGCGCGCAGACGCGCTCAATGTTTTGCAGCGAGTCATTGTCGCCACCCATCAGATGTTGTTCGATACGCAACTCAATCTCGCCGCAAATCTTCAGTGGCGATGAGATAAACATGTCCAACGTGTGATTGACGGTGCCTTCAGTGGAGTTTTCAATCGGCACCACACCGAAGTCGGCATTGCCATTCTCAACTTCCTGGAACACCTCATCGATAGTCGCAAACGGCAGGTCACGCACAGAGTGGCCGAAATGCTTCAGCGCCGCGGTTTGGGTGAACGTGCCGGCGGGCCCCAGATAACCGATTTTCAATGGCTCCTGCTGCGCCAGGCAGGCGGACATGATCTCGCGGAACAGGCGCACCATCTCCTCGTCACGCAGCGGCCCCTCATTGCGTTCGACCACACCGCGCAGAACTTCTGCTTCACGATCGGCCCGGTAAAAACTCGCGTTGTTATCACTGCCGCGTTTGGCGACACCGACCTGCTGCGCAAGCAAGGCACGGTCACTGATCAGCTTTTGAATTTGCGCATCGACATTATCGATTTCGACACGCACGCCGCCAAGGTCTTTTGGTTTTCTGTCACTCACACGCGGACTTCCTGAATATCGTCTGTCTGCAGTGTGCGGTGCGGTTTGCGCGGAAGCAACCGCAGGCTAGTGCGACGCACCGTCCGGCGTTCTCACCCGCAACACGCCATCGACCCCCGCAAGCTTGGCCAGCGTCGCAGCATCGGCTTCGCCATCAAGATCCACGATCGTGTAGGCAAGCTCGCCGCGCGACTTGTTCAACAGGTCTGCAATGTTCAATCCGGCATCCGCGAGGATGGTTGAAATCTGCCCCACCATGTTCGGAACGTTGCGATTAGCAACGGTTATCCGGAACGTATCATCTACTCTTGGCAGACGCGCTACGGGGAAGTTCACGGAGTGGCGAATGTTGCCGTTTTCCAGATAGTCACGAACCGTATCGGCGACCATAATCGCGCAGTTATCCTCGGCCTCGCCGGTCGAAGCACCCAGGTGCGGCAACGCGACGACTTTCGAATGCCCGATGGTCACATTGCTCGGAAAATCGGTCACGTATCCGCCCAGCTTATCCGCATCCAATGCGGCTATAACGGCAGCGTCATCGACGATCCCGCCACGCGCGAGATTAATAATAACGGCGTCTGACTTGAGCAGTTTGAGCTGTGCCGCGCCGATCAGGCCACGCGTCGCATCGCTGAGCGGCACATGCACGCTAAGCATATCCACCTGGCCGAGCAACTGATCGATACTCGCCGCCTCATCCACACCGGCAGAAAGCTGCCAGGCGCGTTGCACCGTCATGTGCGGGTCGAAACCAATGACTTCCATACCCAACGCCAGCGCCGCGTTACACACCTCAACACCGATCGCGCCGAGACCAATCACGCCGAGCGTGCGCCCGGGCAATTCGCTACCCGCAAACTGCTTCTTGCCCGCCTCGACCGCTTTGGAAATCTGCGCATCGTCGCCGCTCAGGCCATCGACATAGGCCAGAGCGGGCTTTATGTTACGCGCCGCGATAAACAGGCTGGCCAGCACCAGTTCCTTAACCGCATTGGCATTCGCACCGGGCGCATTGAATACAGGCACACCGCGCTGGCTCATTGCATCGATCGGAATGTTGTTGGTGCCGGCGCCGGCGCGACCGACGGCCTGAACGCTGTCCGGCACTGTCATGTCATGCATCTTGAAAGAACGCAGCATAATGGCGTCGGGGCTACCGATATCGGACGCGACCTCGTACTGCTCTCGCGGCAGACGACGCAGTCCTTTGATCGAAATGTTGTTCAGAGTCTGAATCTTGTACATGAGGGTTCCGTTGGCTGTGGTGGCGCTCAGGCGCGCCGTGATTCAAAGTCGCGCATGAAAGCGACGAGCGCGTCGACGCCGGCCTGCGGCATGGCATTGTAAATACTCGCGCGCATGCCGCCCACGGACCGATGGCCTTTCAGCGTAACCAGCCCGGCCTCGGCAGACTCCTCGATAAACGCCTTGTCCAGCCCGGCATCCGCGAGAACAAAAGGTACGTTCATGCGCGAGCGGGCGCGCGGCGCGACAGGGCTCGAGTAGAAGTCAGACTCATCGATGGCACGATAAAGCGTCTCGGCCTTTTTCTGATTGTGCCGCGCCATGGCATCGAGGCCGCCCTGCTCCAGCAGCCATTCAAAAACCAGACCTGCGATGTACCACGCATAGGTTGGTGGCGTATTGCTCATCGAGCCGCCGTCCGCATGCACCTTGTATTGCAGCATCGACGGGACGTCATCGCGCTTCGGCTCGAGTAGATCGTCGCGCACGATGACCAGCGTCAGACCCGCAGGGCCAATGTTTTTCTGGGCACCGGCGTAGATCAGACCGAAGCGACTGACATCCACCGGGCGCGACAGGATGGTAGACGAGTAATCTGCGACCAACGGCCCCGTCGCGACATCATCAGGAATCTCGTGGAACTCCACCCCGCCGATGGTTTCGTTGGGAGTGTAATGCAGGTAGGCGGCATTTTCGCTGACTTTCCAGCCGGAACGATCGGGAATGTCTGTGTAGTTGCTGTCAGCGGCATCGGCGGCCACATTGACGTTGGTGAAACGCGCGGCCTCTTTGACCGCCTTCTTGCCCCAGCTACCCGTGACCACATAGTCGACGATGTCTTCGGGTGTGGCCAGATTGAGTGCGTTCATGGCGAACTGCAGTGTCGCGCCACCTTGCAGAAAAAGCACTTTGTAATTGTCCGGAACAGACATCAGCTTGCGCAGGTCCTGCTCGGCCTTGTCGGCGATCGACATAAAATCGGCGCCGCGATGGCTCATTTCCATCACTGACATGCCGCTGTCCTGCCACTCCAGCATTTGTGCCTGTGCTTTTGCCAGAACGGCTTTCGGCAATGCCGCCGGTCCGGCGCTGAAATTGAAAACTCGCGTCATTTCTTGTGATTTCCTGTTTGCTGATTTCGATCGTGGTTTGTCGCGGCCGCATGGCCGACGGCGCGTTGTCGGAACAATAACAACGTCATCCATCGAGCGCGACCGTGATTGCAGGCGAATTATTCTTCTTCGGACTCGATCGCTTCGATTCCGGCCAACCCGCTCAGCCGATCGCCGGCGTCGAGTCGAATCAACGTCACGCCCTGTGTGTTGCGCCCGAGTGTGGAGATGTCCGCGACCGGTGTGCGCACCAGCGTACCGTTGTGACTGATCAGCATCACCTCGTCGTCTTCAGCGACCTGCAACGCACCGATACAAGGCCCGTTGCGATCCGACGTCTGGATTGCGATTACGCCCTGGCCGCCGCGGCCCTGCACGCTGAACTCATCGACCTCGGTACGCTTGCCGTAACCGTTCTCTGTCGCCACCAGCAACGCACCGTCACGCACAATCATCATCGCGATCACATTTTGCTTATCACTCACCTTGATGCCGCGTACACCCGCGGCACCGCGACCCATCGGGCGCACATCGGCCTCACGGAATCGAATCGCCTTGCCGGAGTCGGCAAACAACATGACGTGCTCGTCGTCCTCGATAATGGCAACGTCGACCAACGTGTCGTTGTCACGAATATCAATCGCGATAATGCCGTTCGTCCGCGGGCGTGAGAAAGCCTCCAGCGAGGTTTTCTTGACCGTGCCGCGCTCGGTCGCGAAGACGACAAACTTGTCGTCCGGGAAGTCCCGCGTGGGCACCACGGCGCTGATGCGTTCGTCGCTCTCGAGGGGCAGCAGATTGACAATTGGCTTACCGCGCGAGCCGCGCCCGGCCTGTGGCAATTGATAGACCTTTAACCAGTAAACCTTGCCGTAGCTCGAGAAGCACAACAGCGTGTCGTGTGTGTTGGCGATGAAGAGGTTTTCGATGAAATCTTCGTCTTTCATGCGCGTTGCCGAGCGTCCGCGACCGCCGCGCCGCTGCGCCTGGTAGGTATCCAGACTTTGCGCTTTCGCATAGCCGGCGTGCGACAGGGTCACTACGACGTCAGCCTCGGGAATCAGGTCTTCGATACTCAGATCGCTATGGTCTTCGACGATCTCGGTGCGCCGGTCGTCCGCGTATTGTTCGCGAATATCAGCGAGCTCTGTGCGGATGACTTCAAGCAGCCGGTCCGGGTCAGAAAGAATAAGAGAAAGCTCTTTAATTTTATCTAATATTTCACTGTATTCATTAAGGATTTTATCTTGCTCAAGGCCGGTTAACCGGTGCAGCCTGAGATCAAGAATCGCTTGCGCCTGAACCTCCGACAAGCGGTATTTCGGCGTGTCCGAATCACCGCGCAAGCCGAACGACTCATCGAAACCGTCCGGTCGCGTATCGATACTGCCAGCGCGCGAGAGCATGTCGGTAACCTGCCCGGGCACCCAGTCCCGCGCCGTCAGCCGCACCTTGGCCTCGGCCGGTGACGGGGAGCCTTTGATCAACTCGATGACTTCATCGATGTTCGTCAGCGCGACGGCCTGCCCTTCCAGTACGTGGGCGCGATCACGCGCTTTGCGTAATTCAAAAATGGTGCGGCGGGTGACGACTTCACGGCGATGCGTGACAAACGCATTCAGAATATTGTGCAGCGTCATCAGGCTCGGCTGACCGTTGCCGAGCGCAACCATATTAATGCCGAAAACAGTCTGCAAGGCTGTGTGCTTGTAAAGATTGTTCAGCACGACCTCACTGACCTCACCGCGCTTGAGCTCGATCACAACGCGCATGCCGTCTTTGTCTGACTCATCGCGCAGCCCGCTGATGCCTTCGAGTTTCTTGTCGCGCACCAACTCGGCAATTTTTTCAATCAGCCGCGCCTTGTTTACCTGATAAGGCAGCTCGGTGATGATCAGTGCATCACGCGACTTGCCATCAATCGGCTCAACATGCGTGCGACCGCGGATGTGCACCCGACCGCGCCCGGTCTTGTAGGCCGAGTAGATGCCGGCATTACCGTTGATGATGCCCGCTGTGGGGAAATCAGGGCCCGGCAGGTGTGCCATCAGACCGGCAACATCGATCGTCGGGTCTTCAATCAACGCCAGGACCGCGTCAATGACCTCGCCCAGGTTATGCGGCGGGATATTCGTGGCCATACCGACCGCGATGCCGGAAGAGCCATTGACGAGCAGGTTGGGCAGGCGCGTGGGCAAAACCGAAGGCTCGCTTTCGGAGCCGTCATAGTTCTCGGTGAAATCGACCGTGTCCTTGTCGATATCGGCCAGCAGCTCTCGCGTGATGCGCGACATCCGGACCTCGGTGTAACGCATCGCGGCGGCGGCATCGCCATCAACCGAACCAAAGTTACCCTGACCATCGACCAGCATGTAGCGCATCGAAAACGGCTGCGCCATGCGCACGATCGTGTCGTAGACGGCCGAGTCGCCATGCGGATGGTACTTACCAATAACGTCACCGACGACACGCGCCGATTTCTTGTAAGGCTTGTTCCATTCGTTACCGAGCTCGCGCATCGCATACAACACGCGTCGATGCACTGGCTTCAACCCATCACGCACATCCGGCAGGGCTCGACCAACGATCACGCTCATGGCGTAATCGAGATACGACTGGCGCATCTCGTCTTCGATGGTTACCGACAATAATTCCTGAGCAATATCAGACATAGTGGGGTTGTTGTTCCGGGTTTTATTTGATGCGTTAGCCCGCTACTCGAAAGCCACCCCGCCAAGTCATTTTGCGGGGTAATTTGGTAACGGATTAAAGGCGTACTTTATTAATATATTTCAGTCACCTACGAGCTATTTAGAGATCCATTCTCGATAACCCGCACAGACCACTTTCGAAGCTCGTTATTCTACCACATCCGACTCGTGAAAATGCCCTCAAAACCCGTCTCAAAACGCGCTGCGGCGGGTACAAAGCAGACACTCGGATAATGCCTAAATCAGGCACCGGAAAACCGATGACGGTGCACACGCAATCAAGCCACGGGGACGCGCCCGCGACGGTATAATTCCCGGATGAATAAATGTGACCTTATGATCACGGCCAGGTGGCTTGTGCCGGTCGATGGCAACACCCCGCTAATCGAAAACGCAGCGACCGCCGTTAGCAACGGCCGGATTGTGGCGGTCGGGCCACGCGATGCGGTCAGTGCGCAATGGCAGGCCCGCGAGAGTGTTGATCGGCCGGACGGCATGCTGATACCGGGGCTGATCAATGCCCATACGCATGCCGCCATGTCGCTGATGCGCGGTGTCGCCGATGACACTCCGCTGGAGACCTGGCTAAACGATCATATCTGGCCGCTGGAGGCCGAGCATGTGACCGCGGAAATGGTGCGCGACGGTACCCGCCTCGCAATGGCCGAGATGATTCGCGGCGGTGTCACCTGCTTCAACGACATGTACTTCTTTCCAGACATTGTCGCCGAGGCGGCCAGTGCGGCACGCATGCGCGCCTCAGTCGGGCTGATCGTCATTGAGTTTGAAACTGCCTGGGCGGCCAGCGCGGACGAGTATCTGAGTAAGGGGATGGCCGTTTACGACGAGTTTGCGGCGAACCCGCTCATCAGCATGCAGTTCGCACCACACTCGCCCTATACAGTCAGCGAGGAGACGCTGGCACGAATCCATACCCAGGCCGACCAGCTCGACATCCCCGTGCACACCCACCTGCACGAAACCGCCGGCGAGATTGCGTTGCAGGTCGAAACCCGTGGCGAACGTCCGTTCGCGCAACTCGAGCGGCTCGGTATGCTGAACACCGGTCTGTTAGCCGTGCATATGACACAACTGACTGACAACGAAATTGAAGCCGCAGGGCGTGCGCGGATCTCCGTTGTACATTGCCCCGAATCGAACATGAAGCTGGCGAGCGGCATTGCACCGGTCGCGAAACTGATCGCTGCAGGGGTTTGTGTCGCGCTTGGCACCGATGGTGCGGCCAGCAATAACGATCTCGATATGATCGGCGAAATGAAAACCGCCGCATTGCTGGGCAAGATCGCCGCCAACGACGCCAGCGCCCTGTCGGCGCACACAGTATTGGAGATGGCGACGATAAACGGCGCCCGCGCTTTGGGCATCGATGATCAAACCGGATCACTCGAGGTCGGTAAATGGGCGGATATCGCTTGTATCGACTTTACCGGTGTCCACACGGCACCGATTTACGATCCGGTCTCCACACTCGTATACTCAGCAGACCGCAATGACGTGCGCGATGTCTGGGTGGCCGGCAAACCGCTACTCGAAAATCGCACATTAACGACCATCGACGAAGCAGCCACGCTGTCGCGCGCCCGTGAATGGGGCGGCAGAATCGCAAATACCGACAGGAAATCATGACAGACAACAACACACAATCCGCAAACGTTGATGCGGGCGAACTAGCCCGTTTCGATGCCGTTGCATCACGCTGGTGGGACCCGGAGGGCGAATTCGGCGCGCTGCATCGCATCAATCCCCTGCGGCTCAGATACGTGGCGGAGAAGGCTTCCTTGCAAGGCGCGAGCGTCATTGATATCGGCTGCGGCGGCGGGCTGTTTGCCGAAGCAATGGCCCGCGAAGGCGCAGCCGTCACCGGCATCGATATGGCTGAAGCCGGGCTTAAGGTGGCCAAGCTCCATCTCGCCGAAAGCGGTCTGGATATCGACTACCAGAAGTCCACTGCCGAGGACTTCGCGACGACGCATGCCGGTCAATTTGATGTCGTGACCTGCCTGGAGATGCTGGAACATGTCCCGGCCCCGGAGAGCGTAATTGGCGCGGCCGCCGAGCTGGTCAAACCCGGCGGCAATCTGGTCTTCTCGACGATCAACCGCACGGCGAAGGCTTTCGCGCTGGCGATCGTCGGTGCCGAATACATTCTCAACTGGGTCCCGCGCGGCACGCATGAATACCAGAAGTTCCTGCGCCCCGCCGAGCTCGATGCCGCGGCGAGAGCCAATGGGCTTGTTCTGCAGTCACTGGCCGGGCTTGAATACGATCCGCTGAGCGACAAGTTCTCGCTGTCGGGCAATGTCGACGTCAATTACTTCGCGCATTACAAACGGCCTGCGACGGACCAGTGAGCACTCGCCCCGAAGCGGTCCTGTTCGATCTTGACGGTACGCTTGTCGACACTGCCGGTGACCTGGTCGCAGCACTCTACGCAACTTGCGATGAATTCCGTCGCCCGCGCCCGATTCACAGCAAGGCCCGCCAGCAGGTCTCCAATGGCGGTGCGGGACTTATCGGGCTGGCCTTCGGTGATGTCGCAGACCACCCGCAGGCGCTGGAAAAACTGCTGAGCCATTACGCAACCAATATTGCCGTATGGTCGAGCGTATTCAGACCACTGGACGCACTGATCACGCAATTCGACGATGCGTCAATTCCGTGGGGAATTGTGACCAACAAAACCGAAGCGCTGAGCGTTAGCTTGCTCAACGCGTTGAGCATACGACCCACCCGCGAATGCATTGTCGGTGGAGATACTCTGGCGCAACGAAAACCCGATCCCGCACCACTGCTGCATGCTGCACAATACCTCGGCGCTGAGCCAACGCGCTGTGTGTACGTCGGCGATCATCGGCGTGACATGGACGCGGCGCGTGCCGCGGGCATGATCAGCATCGCAGCGGCCTATGGTTATGTCCCGGATGAAGATCCCGCCGATGGATGGCAGGCAGACCACGTCGCGGTTTCACCAAGCGATGTCATCACGATACTCGCGCGCATTGGTATGCCGGTTAGCGAGGTAGCCCGCCGATGAGTCTGCGTGAGCTATTGGACGCGCCCGAAGTCTGGCTCTGGTTAGCGGTCGCAATGGTGACCGGGCTCGCGCTCGGCATATTGCTGGAATGGCTGTTCACGCGACGTGGCGCCGCCGAGCGCGACATCGAGAATGCCCGCCTCACCCAGCAAGTCTCCGATCAGGAAGCACTGGCGCGTGAGCGTGACCACCTCATTGAACTCGTATCCAGCAAGCTGACCGGCACGTTCAGCGACATGGCGCAACGCACGATGAAGGCTAACAGCGAGACATTCCTGCAACTCGCAGAGCAAAACCTCGGCGCCCGACAGCAAAAGGCAGACAGCCTGTTCGCCGAACGCGAGAAGGCCGTAGAGGGACTCGTCAAGCCAATCCGCGACGCATTACAGCGCAGTGAAAATCAAATCAATGAGCTGGAAAAAGCCCGCAGCCAGGCCTACGGCGGCATTGCCGAACAACTGGCGAATATGCAACAAACCACAACCGCACTGCAGAAAGAGACGCGCAACCTGATCACCGCGCTGCGCCGCCCGGAAGTGCGCGGTCAATGGGGTGAGATCACCCTTCGTCGCCTGGTCGAGATGGCCGGTATGGTCGAGCACTGCGACTTTATCGAACAGGAAACCATCCGCGGTAGCGACGGCGACTTGCTGCGTCCTGACCTTGTTATTCGAATGCCGGACGATCGCGAGTTGGTGGTCGACGTCAAGACGCCGCTTGACGCCTATCTCAATGCGGTTGAAGCCTCGGACGAGGCCGATCGCCGGAAATTTCTCAAGCAACATGCACGCAAGGTCGCCGATCGCATCGCAGAGTTGTCGCGCAAATCCTATTGGTCGCAATTCGACAAGAGCCCGGAATTTGTCATCTTGTTCATTCCTGGCGACCAGTTCCTGACCGCCGCATTAAACGAGAACCCCAACCTGATCGACGATGCGCTACGCCAGAACATTATCCTTGCGACCCCAACAAGCTTTGTCGCACTGCTGAAGGCCGTGGCCTACGGCTGGCGACAGTTGTCTTTGGCCGACAACGCCGAGCAAATCAGAAAACTCGCCGTCGATCTGCATGACCGTCTGGCGGTTTTTGGTGATCATCTCGGCAAAGTGGGTAAGCAACTCGATAGCAGCATCAAGTCCTACAACCAGGCCGTCGGCTCGCTGGAGAGAAATGTCATGCCCGGCGCGCGTAAATTCATCGAGCTCGGTGTGCAGCCGCGCAAGACGATAGAGGAGCTTTCGCCAATCGAGACAACCGGCCGTCAGCTGCAGGGCACAACAGACGACGACGCCCCCGAATGAGCGCGCAGACAGGTGCCGAAGCCGCGGCGTGTTTGCGGCTCGCATTCAATTTCGCGCCGCCCGCGCAACGCACGAGATTCCTGGCGGCAACGGCCCTTCGCGATGCCGTTCTGGGTAGCGCGAGCACCAGCAGTGAGCGACAGGTTTGCGAGACACAACTGGCGTGGTGGCGAGATGAGCTCGAGCGCACGGCCAATGGCAACGCGCGCCACCCGTTGGCAAAAGCGTTCAGCGATACGCCGTTAGACGACAACGCCACCGCACTGATGCGGGAGTGGCCGGTGGCCGCGTCACGTCTGATCCGCCAGGTTGCACCAGAGACCGAGAGTCAGTGGCGCATCGCCGGCTTCCGAACGCATGGCACCGTGCTCCAGCTATCAGTACAAGCAGCCGATGCGCGTGAGCACGTAGCGAGTGGGTTTCGTGATTGCGCCATCGCCATGACGTGGCTGGATGCGCCGGTCGACGATGCCGCGACCAGTACGACCCTGACGAATCTGGGCACCGACCTTGCAACACATGCACAAGGCAGCGAACATGTCGCGCTTGCTGTACTCGCGCAACTGCTGGGCGATGTCATCAGTAATCGCACGCAAGGCACCGGCGGGCCAGGCGGCATTCGCCAACTCGTGAATGCATGGCGCGCCGCACGCGCCTGCAGAAAAAGAGCGTTTCGGAGATTGAATAACAATGACGACTGATATGACTCCATTCCAACAATTTGAAGCACCCGGCGGTGCCCTCAAAGGCAAGACGATCCTGATCACGGGTGCCAGCGATGGCATTGGTAAGGCGCTGACGATCGAGTGTGCGGCGAAAGGCGCAACAGTGATCATGCTCGGGCGCAGCCAGAAAAAGCTCGAAGCCGTGCATGACGAAGTTGTAGCCAATGGCGATCAGGCGCCGATTCTGGTGCCGCTCGATTTCATGAAAGCCGAGGGCGGCGTGTACCTGTCGCTTGCCGAGCAGATCGGCGAGGATTTCGGCCAACTGGATGGCCTGGTGCATTGCGCGGGCATGCTCGGCGAGATGACCCAGATCGAGGACTACGACGCGACCGTCTGGCAGCAGGTGATGCACACCAACGTAACGGCTGCATTTGCGCTGACGAAAGTGTGCGTGCCATTGATCCGCAAAGCGCACGGCGCCATTGTCTTCGCGAGCAGCAGTGTCGGGCGCAAAGGCCGCGCGTTCTGGGGCGCCTACAGCGTCTCGAAGTTTGCTACCGAGGGACTGGCGCAGACTCTGGCTGACGAGCTCGGTGCATCACACGTGCGCGTGAATGTCGTAAACCCCGGCGCGACAGATACAGGGATGCGCAAGCAGGCGTATCCGGCCGAAGACAAGTCAAAGATTAAACAGCCGCAGGAAGTCATCGCGCCGTTTATGTATTTCCTCTGCGATGGAGAGGACGGCGTCAACGGGCTGAGTGTCGACGCCCAGTAGCGTCAGCTGCGATGCTTGAGAGTCTCAACTGCGGCGCTTAAAAGCGTCAGCTGCGGCGCCCGTATTGCTTACTACGTGCGCGCTTTCCCTGTGAGCTGGCACGACTGGGCGCATCCGGCGGCGTTAATTGGACACAGGAATAAATGGCCTTGATTTCGGTGAAACTCAGTTCACGAAACTTGCCGCGAGCCAATGCACCGGGCAAAACGATCGGACCATAAGCAACGCGCATCAATCGACTGACCGTCATACCGACCGCTTCCCACAAGCGACGGACTTCGCGGTTGCGACCCTCACGAAGTACAACGTCAAACCAACGGTTCGCGCCCTGCCCGCCCGTCTCTTTGATCTCGGTGAAATTGGCGGGCCCATCCTCGAGCTCGACCCCGATGCGCAACTGCTCGAGCGTCTCTTCGCTGGGGTTGCCCATCACGCGCACCGCATAGCGACGGCTTACCTCATAGGAAGGATGCATCAAGCGGTTGGCCAACTCGCCGTCCGTCGTTAGCAACAACAGACCCGATGTTGCAATATCCAACCTGCCAACAGAGATCCAACGGCGCAAGCCGGGCTTCGGCAAGTTATCAAAAATAAGCTTGCGACCTTCCGGATCATTACGGCTGCACACCTCACCCACCGGCTTGTGATAGATCAGGTGTCGGTGTCGTGATTTCTGCGATGCCTTGATGCTGACATGCTTGCCCTTGAGCACCAGCGTCTCGTCACCCGTCAACGTCGCGCCAAGCTCAGCCACTTTTCCGTCGATCAACAACTCGCCCGCTGCAATCAAGCGCTCGATTTCTCGTCGCGACCCGTAACCGGCTGCGGCCAGCACCTTTTGCGCGCGATCAGCCATCCTGTGTGGATGCTCTTAATGGTTTTTCTGACTCGTGAGCATCTATGTCCGCATCGTCTTCCGGCTGCGCTTCGCTCTCACCAGGAGTTGTCGCCTCGCTGTCCGTGTTTGCCTCAGCGTCCGTCTCAGCGTCGACGTCGATGGCGGCGTCACCAAGCGACGACACAACGTCACTTTTCTGGTCGTCACTATCCGCATCCTGACCATCATCGTTTGCCGCTTTCACCGTCCCGTCATCGACCTCGGGCAGGTCAAGCTGGATTCGCAAGCTCTCCATGTCGGTCAATTCCGCTAACGACGGCAGCTCGTCGAGCGTTTTGAGGTTGAAGTAATCGAGAAACGCACGCGTCGTGCCGAACATTTCCGGCTTGCCCGGTACATCCCGATGGCCCACGACGCGGATCCATTCGCGCTCCATCATGCTGCGTATAATGTTGCTGCTCACGGCGACACCACGCACATCTTCGATCTCGCCGCGCGTTATCGGCTGGCGGTAAGCGATGAGGGCCAGCGTTTCAAAAAACGCACGTGAATAGCGCGGCGGGCGTTCCTCGAACAGACCGACCAGTTCGCGGCCCATCGCCGCGCGTACCTGAATGCGGAAGCCCGAAGCCACCTCGATCAGCTCAATGCCGCGCTCCGCGTATTCGTCGCTCAGCGCATTCAGCGCCTCGCGCACATCCGCTTTCGTGGTCTCAGGGCTACCCGGGCGCAGTTTCGCGACTTTAAGCAGCTGGTCGATATTGAGCGGCTCTCTCGCAGCCAGCATCGCGGCTTCAATAAAGTGCTTGGTTGAGGCATTTTCCATGTTCAGTTCCAGTCGTGAGCGCAGCGCTGCGCGTCAGTCTTCAGTTTCAAGTTGAATGTCGGCAACAGCTTCGAGAGCATTAACCTGGCCGGCCGCGCGTACATGAATCGTGGCAAACGGTCCGCTTTGAACGACCTCAAGCAATTGCTCTTTCATCAGCTCGAGAATCGCGATGAATGTTACGGCGACGCCCAGGCGCCCTTCACCGGCATTGAACAGTTCAGAGAACGCACGAAACTCCTCGCCACCGGCTTTCGTCAGGATCTCGCTCATGCGTTCACGAACCGACAGCGGCTCACGCTGAAGGTGCAGATGAGAGAACATCTCCGCGCGCGCCATGACATCTTTAAACGCCACCAGCAACTCGCGCAATGTGACATCCGGTAACTTGGTGACCACGCGCTGCGCCGGCACTTCGGCCTCGACCAGTAACGTATCGCGTTCGTCACGCTCAAGCGCATCGATATCTTCGGCCGCTTTCTTGAAGCGTTCATATTGCTGAAGACGACGAACCAGCTCTGCACGCGGATCGGCCTCTTCGTCTTCGGTAGTGACAGGGCGCGGCAACAGCATGCGGGATTTGATTTCCGCAAGCATCGCAGCCATCAACAAGTATTCACCGGCCAACTCGAGCTGCAGATCCTGCATCAGATCAATGTACTGCACGTACTGCAGCGTGATATCGGCAATCGGAATGTCCAGAATATCGAGGTTCTGGCGGCGGATCAGATAAAGCAGCAGGTCCAGCGGGCCTTCGAATGCCTCCAGAAACACCTTAAGCGCATGCGGCGGAATATAGAGGTCCTGCGGCAGCTCGGTTACAGGCTCGCCATCAACAATCGCAAACGGCATTTCCTGCTGCCCGGGCGGGCTGAGCAGGTCGCGATTATCAGTTGCGCCGGTGTTTTGTTCGTTAACAGTCAAGAGAAGGCTTCTTTAGTAAAGCGGCTGAATTTATGCGCCTATGTTAGCGTATTTGGCAGGTACGACGTGCCGCAAAGACATCTGTTGGCGTCGCTTACGCGATGGCTGACGTGTCGCCCTTGCCCTGGCGCAGGATTTCAACGGTTTCATTCGAGAGGTCGACGACACTGGATGGATCGAGACCGCCTGCGCCGCTATCGATCACCGCCTCTACCCGCCCGTTCAGCCGCTCCACCATTTCCTGCGGGTCGGTCATCGGCAATTCGTCACCCGGCAACATCAAGGTTGAGCTCATGATCGGCTCGCGCAGATGCTCGAGTATCGCCAATGGCACCGGGTGATCCGGAATGCGGATGCCGATGGTGCGGCGTTTGGGGTTTTGCAAGCGCTTCGGCACCTCGCTGGTCGCCCGCAAGATAAAGGTGTACGGCCCGGGCGTGAAGGTTTTGAGCAGCCGATAGGCCCAGTTGTCCACGCGCGCATACGTGGCAATCTCCGACAAGTCACTGCAAACCAGCGTGAAATTATGGTTCTTGTCCGTGCGGCGGATCTGATGAATACGGTCCATCGCGCGCTTATCGCCTATATGGCAACCCAGCGCATAGGAACAGTCGGTCGGATACGCGATCAGGCCGCCACCCCTGATAATGCTTACAACCCTTGCAATTTCACGGGGTTGGGGGTTATCGGGGTGAATTTCGATTAATTCTGTCATCCCACTATTGTAGCGGACTCCGCAGCGAGGTGAGAGCTGCGTTTTCGGCTTGAATATGGCCATCCGGCGCCCACATCGGTACCATGCCTGCCACTCGAAGTTGAGCCCGGAACAACCTGCTTATGCAAATGTTGATTGATTTCCTGCCGTTGCTGGCCGCACTGGTGGCCTACCAGATGCAGGGCATCTATGCCGCTACGATTATTCTGATGATCACGCTGCCCCTGATACCGATTGGCCAGTACATGCTTGGCAAGAAGGTATCTCAGGTTCACGTCTGGTCGGCGGCACTGGTGCTGGTGTTCGGCACCGCGACACTTGTGTTTCGTGATCCGCGTTTCCTGATGTGGAAGCCAACCATCCTGTATGTGGCGATGGCGGTCATATTTGTCGTATTTCAGCTGACCTCGGAAAAGACCATTATTGAGCGCATGCTGGGCAGTTCTCTTGAGCTTTCGGGCTCGGACTGGAAACGGCTCAATATTATCTGGGCTTCGTTCTTTGTCGTCATGGGGCTGGTTAACATCTATGTTGCATACAGCTTTGACGAAGCCACCTGGTTCAAATTCAAGGTGTGGGGACTCACCGGGCTCACGCTCGTGTTTGTTATCGGCCAGAGCATCTGGATGGCGCCACGGATGCTGAATCGAGACGACGAAACACAAGGCGGAGATTAAAGATGGGTTGGTACGCAATTATCTCGACGGACAATGACAACAGCCTGGACCTGCGGCGTGGCGCCCGGCCCGCTCATCTCGAGCGCGTGAAGCTTCTGGTTGACGAAGGTCGATTACTCGTCGCCGGCCCACACCCTGCGATTGATTCAACAGACCCCGGTCCGGCGGGCTTTAGTGGCTCGCTCATCGTCGCCGACTTCGAGTCTCTCGAAGCAGCGCAAGCCTGGGCCGACGCCGACCCCTACGTTGCCGCCGGCGTATATGCGTCGGTTGTCGTAAAACCGTTTATTAAGGTGCTGCCTTGAACGAGCAACGCGTCGAAACCATTCGCGAACGTTTGACGAATACTTTTGAGCCAACCGAATTGCGCGTCAAAGACCAGTCACACCTCCACGCCGGCCATGCTGGCGCGCAGGAAGGGCTCGGGCACTTTGACGTGTATATCGTGTCGAAACTGTTCGACGGAAAAAACCGGGTGCAACGCCACCAACTCGTTTATGAATCCATGGGTGAGCTTATGCAAACCGATATTCATGCTTTATCTATCCGTGCAATCGGCGCGGATGAGTAATTTTCAATTTCTAAACAAAAGGAGCGCTCAATGAGCTCAACCCGAACCCTATTGCTCGCCGCAACCGCCACTCTGGCTATCGCTGCAAGTTCTGCAAACGCACAAACGGTAGCCACCATTGATGGCAGCAAAATAACCGAAGCCCAGCTCAATGCTTACTCTATGGGCCGCACTGGCGCCCTGCCAACCGCAGAGAACCGCGCTGAGCTCATCGGCCAGCTCGGCGATCTGGTTGTGTTGTCGAACGTCGCAGTAAAAAGCAAACTCGCTGACGATCCCGCGCTCAAGGCAGAACTCGAGCTGCAGCGTCGTTCAGTTATGGCGCAGGCCGTGATCAAGGACTTCGTCGAGAAGAACCAGCTCTCTGAGGAAGATATTCGTGCCGAATACGATCGTCAGATCACGGAATTCCCGGCACCGACACAGTACAAGGCACGCCACATTCTTCTCGAAACCGACGAAATTGCTAAAGGCGTAATCACCGAACTTGACGGTGGTGCGGATTTCGAAACGTTGGCTAAGGAAAAATCAACAGGCCCATCAGGACCTCAGGGCGGTGATCTCGGCTGGTTTGACGCGAGCTCAATGGTCGCCCCGTTCAGCGCTGCCGTAATGGCGATGGAGAACGGCAAGTACTCAAGCGAACCGGTGCAAACGCAGTTCGGTTGGCATGTCATCCTCCGCGAGGATAGCCGACAGGCCGAAGCACCTTCTTACGACGAACTGAAAGATCGGCTGCGCCAGTCAATGGAACAGCAGAAATTCCAGGAGTACTTCAACTCTCTGAAAGAAGCCGCAACGCTCGACATCAAATAGGCCAAAAAAAACGGCATCACACAGAATGTGATGCCGTTCACTGCGCTCTGATTCGAGCTTGTATACAGTCTCTTCCGTGGCTGCTTTGATCGCTCTGGCAGCTACATCTTAACCTCACATCTCCTAAACGTTGAGGCGAGACTTGAACCGACTATCCGTGAGGATGGTCGGTTTTTTTTATTTCGATTCTCCGACAAGATGAGTCGTAACCATAGCCGGTAACGCATTAACCTACCGCAGCCTCTGCAGGAATGTAGCCACTGCCCATCAGTGCAGTGTAGTCGCCTCAAAACAGCTTACGACCACGTCTTTGCCGCGGATCGACGCTCTCGGAAAAACTAACCATTGTCGAACGTCATTGGCAACGCTCGCCAACAAAAGCCCACCCACCATAAGAAATGTTGCGAAATAGCCAAACCACTATTACGATATTGACCGTAAACAGCAAGAAGTCTCCCGAACATATATTGAAGCAAACTTGCCCAACGCATCGGCATACACCTGACCATGATCAGCTACAATTCCATAAACGAACACATAGTCGCCAACGCCAATTGAGACCAATGCATCGCTTGCACCGTAAACCCTCTGCCCCATCGCAACAAATGAGCCTTGGTCTCTACTTATTTTTGATACAGGACCTGCAACAACGAGATCTACGGTTTCGGTTATCAGTTCCGACATATTAGACATTAATAACTGACCAGACTGCCCTAATACGTTGACTCGCCCTGCTCTGGATGCCAATCAAAGACGATTGCGATGAGAGGCTGTCGCCAATCACAATCTCTTGAAGATCACCGATTACGATCTCGTTGGTGTCACCGATAACGATCTCGTTGGTGTCGCCAATCACAATCTCTTGAAGATCACCGATTACGATCTCGTTGGTGTCACCAATAACGATCTCGGTAGTATCGCCAATCACGATCTCTTGAAGATCACCGATTACGATCTCGTTGGTGTCGCCAATAACGATCTCAGTAGTATCGCCAATCACGATCTCTTGAAGATCACCGATTACGATCTCGTTGGTGTCACGCAATAACGATCTCGTTAGTGTCGCCAATCACGATCTCTTGAAGATCACCGATTACGATCTCGTTGGTGTCGCCAATCACAATCCCCTCTTGAAGATCACCGATTACGATCTCGTTGGTGTCGCCAATCACAATCTCTTGAAGATCACCGATTACGATCTCGTTAGTGTCGCCAATCACAATCTCTTGAAGATCACCGATTACGATCTCGTTGGTGTCACCAATAAGCGATCTCCCAAGTAGTATCCCTCCTCTCTCCCCCCGGTGCCAATCACGATCTCTTGAAGATCACCGATTACGATCTCGTTGGTGTCGCCAATCACAATCTCTTGAAGATCACCGATTACGATCTCGTTGGTGTCGCCAATCACAATCTCTTGAAGATCACCGATTACGATCTCGTTGGTGTCGCCAATCACAATCTCGCTAGTATCGTTGAATGAGACACTTGCGATGTCACTAATATCTGCGTCAGCCTTTGATACGGCCGGAACAAACGTCATTAAAACTGCTATGGCGAATGCAATCAGGGGACGCGTACGATCTAAACCTAAAAATCTATTCATAAATATCATAGCTACTTCTCTTTGGGCCGTCCTTGGCCCATAAAATCAAGAAAAAAATGTCAAAAATCGTCTGTTTCCTCAATCTTGTCGTCGAGTTGTCTTTTTCTTAGAAACTCCCTCAGAGAGTCTCTTTCTTCTGGTCGGTCGGTAATGAAATGCAACATTGACACCCCACAATTAAAAACCTCAGGCGAGGCTTTAGTAGAATCCTTCTTCGACACATTCATGGTGAGCCACTGATCCAATTCCACTAACATTTCTTGGCCTCGCGTCTTCAGAAATTCCTTAAAGCCCCTAAGCTCTTCTTTCGTCATTGGCTGATTGCTTATCACTGCTCTATCGAAAACGCCGGAACCAGGCGCTTCCTTCCGAACGTTAATCGCCAATGTCGTTAGCAAGTCATAGCTGGTTTCGCCAAATCGCTGGATCATCTTTGGCGATAGGCTTGCCGGTTCGTAGCCTCTTCGCAAAACTTTGATGTGCCCATCGTCTAGCTGCGTGATAGCTCCAACTCGCTGAAGTTCGTCTAACATCTGCAATGGAGACTGGTCACCGCTATACGCCTTAACTAAATGAACGAAACTAGGTGCAGCGCCTGGGTTCGACTCGTTGTCATACAAAATTTCCATAGGCACCCCGTAAGGAGTTACGTAATTGGGGTCGTTGTACCAAGCATTAAGAACCTTCCCTGGCCTCGAAAAATTCCGGGAAGGAGCGTCTTCGTTCAGCGCTTTGTCGATTACATTAGTTACCTCTTTCCTAGTAAGACCTGTGACGATGGCGACACGCGACTTCACTAACTTCTTCTTTTCCTCTTGTTCACGAAGAGCAATTTCCACGAAGACCTCTTTGGCGGCTTCGGCAAAGCTCTTGTGCGAAATGCCCTGAGCCAAAAGCAGCCTAGCGACAGGCTTGAGCAGCATCTTCAGTGCTCGACTCATGTTTTCGTCGATTTCGCTATTCATAATATGTTCAATCTAGACTCGATTATGCAAAATCGTAGTGGTTAAATTAAAGTCGTAAATGGTTCTTTCACGTCAAAAGCATAATTTACAGCTAGTTATGTCAAATTATTTACTGAAAGTCCGCGGCTAATGCCATCCCTATCTAGTCGCCTCGAACACGCGCACACTATGTTAACTAGCTGTTAATTAAGTAAAACTCTCACTCGACCAGTAGCGGAGCATGAGCCTTGAGGCTGAATCAAAGTTTATCACGCAAATATGTGATCTAGCTTCGATTTCTCATAATCGAAGCGAGTCTTTTATATTTTGCGCAAATTCTCCCAACAAGCCAGCGCGTGTAATCCAATAGCAGGATTCGCCTCGGAATTGAGGCTATCGACGAATTTCTTTGCAACTTTGGAGGCAAGAGGACTTCTCTTCTTGAAAAAGAAGCATTCGAGGACGAAAACCGGCGGCGAAAAACCGCTTTATGGGTCGGTCTTTGGCACCTGTACAATCAAATCTCACGGGGTCCGAGTTTGAACGGTCTCACGCAGGATAAGTGCCTTAAGACCTTCCTGATGACGGTGACCTCCTCCCAAAAAGGAAGCAAGCTGAGAGAGACTTTTCCCAAAAAATTGACTAAGGGGAGGTCTCAGCATGAAAGGCAAACACTACACCGAAGAATAGATTATCGGCATCTCTAACCGCACGTTCTACCGCCGGAGGCAAAAGTACCGTGGCCTAAGTGTCCGAGGCGAAACGATAATGTGAGCTTGAGGCTGAGAACGCGAAGTTGAAGCGCCTGCCGTCCGATATGATGCTGAAGAGAACAGCACTCGAGAAAATTCTCGGAAAAAAATGGTGAGACCGGCGCAGCGGCGCGGTATCGTCGTGTATCCGCAGTCGGCCTTTCGGATGAGTCAACTCAAATCGTGTCGCCTAGCATGACAAAACGCAAGACGGATGCGTGTCAACCGTTGCCGCGTAAAGATGCAGCACGAAAAGCGCGTCTGAAGAAACTCGGCGAACAAAAACCCGCGCTACGGCCATCTAATGTTGCACGCCTTGCTCAGGAACGAGCGACTCGTAGTCAATTGCACGAGGACCAATCCGCTTTACATCTAGTTAGGAATGCAGATCCGAGCGAAGCGCCGTACAAGCTGGTGCGACCTCGGCTATCAGGCACCTGCTGTGTTCGAAAGCAAATGCAGCCTGAATATGATTTTTATCTCTCTTTGTAGTGGCTACCCTAAAGGGACAAAGTCACGATCAAGGAAGAATCTGTGGATCTGCTAGGACACACATAGCTAGTTAACTAAAAACTCCGTTTGTTATGTTCTATCTTCTCGCGAAGTCGAGCTTAGAATAAATTTTCGTCGGTGCGTCAGCTCACAACTGAAAATAGTAAAGTCCAACTCCAATTGTGACCTTGTCTGATTTAGTTCCTGGAGTTTGCGGATCTTTATCGCGAAATTCACTAAGCTTTACATCTAACTCAGCGCTTGAATCTCGAATGTACTCGCTTGAAAAATCTAAAACTTTTGGGAGTTTTCGCGCATCCACATCCCACACTTCTACAATTCTTTCTGGCCATGGTTTGATCCGAGTATTTTCGCCGCCTGAATCAACAACATTTCTTTTCAAATTCATTAGCAAAGCGGTTAGGGGACGCTCAAAAGCTCTCAAAACTTGATCGTCGCCTTTTCTAGGCTGGTAGTCGGGTCTTAGCGCCCTCAACTTGCCATCAGGATCGATCTTGATTGCACCGGTGCGCTTCAACTCCGTTCGAATTGCACCCGGTGGAATATCGCCGGCGTATTTTTTCACCAAATCCTTGAAGCTATTGTTTCCGTATTCAAAATCCAAAATTCTAGGCTGCCCTTTATCGTCAACGAAATTACGATCAAAAAACCATTGGTGCAAAACTGAACTCGCGGGCAATGGTCGCAACTCCGGCTGCTGCATCTCATCACCCAAACCATCCCTAACCCGTTTGACTTCCTTCCTGGTCAGACCGGTCATCACAGCTACGCGTGAGATATTCGTGTCACGGCCGCGTATCCCGTAATTTCTGGTCGCGACGTCAACGAATGCCATCTTCGCGATCTGGGAAAACTCGCGATGCCCGATACCGGACTCCAGAAGCATGTGAACGAGGGGTTTAAGGGCCTTAAAAAGGATCTTGAGGAGTTTTTCTTGTGTTTCGGTACGCATGGCGAAAAATAGTAGGCAGCGCCATCGAACTGGTCAACAAAATCAATGACTTGGGAATATTTGCCCGTTTTTCGAGCAAATTCGGATACCGCAAGTGGTCCGAAATTGTCACAGATTTGTTCGACAAAAAGCTTACTAATCAGTGAGCTACAGAGCCAGCAACATGCTGTCGCCCGTTAATCGTTCGGCTGAATCAGACTAAGGAAGGCCGCTTCGTCGAGAACATCGATCCCAAGATTTTGCGCTTTTGTGAGCTTCGAACCGGCCTTTTCGCCTGCCACTACCATGTCTGTTTTCTTTGAAACAGAACCGGTCACCTTGCCGCCAAGGCGTTTGACGATGGCGCCGGCTTCGTCCCGCGTCATACTTGTCATCGATCCGGTCAATACAACCGTCTTTCCTGCAAACGGCGAATCCGGGCTGACCGCCGTCGGCGCGGCCTCAATCTCCGGCCATGTGATTCCGGCCGCAATCAACTCATCCACCACTCGATTCATGTCGTCGTCGGCGAAATATTCGGCAACCCGACTCGCGACAATCGGCCCGACATCGGGCACGTCAACGAGCGCTTCTTCGCTCGCGCTTCGCAGCGCTTCCAGACTGCCGAAATAGTTTGCGAGAGACTCCGCGGTGGTCTCGCCCACTTCGCGAATGCCCAGCGCGAACAAGAATCGCGGCAGTGTTGCCTGCCGACTGGCATCAATCGCCGCAACCACTTTTTTCGCAGATTTCTCGGCCATTCGATCGAACGCCGCGAGTTCGCCCGGCGTGAGTTTGTAGAAATCTGCCGGGCTCTTAACGCGGCTTTGGGCGAGCTGCTCTATCAGTTTCGCACCGAGCCCTTCTATATCCATCGCCTTGCGCGATGCGAAATGCTTCAGCGCCTCAACGCGTTGTGAAACACACTTCACCGAACCGCCGGTGCAACGCGCTACCGCCTCATCTCCGGTCCTTTGCACAGGTGAGCCACACACCGGGCACGTTTCCGGCAGCGTCTGCTGCCTGGCTCCGGGTTGTCGGCGATCGGGCAATACGGACACAACCTCCGGTATGACATCGCCTGCGCGCCGCACAATGACGGTATCGCCAACACGAACGTCCTTGCGCTGCAGCTCGTCAATGTTGTGCAGCGTTGCGTTGCTGACGGTCACGCCACCCACGAATACCGGCGCCAGCCTTGCGACGGGCGTGAGCGCACCTGTGCGACCGACCTGCCAATCGATACCCTCGACCGTCGTCAGCTCCTCCTGTGCCGGGAACTTGCGAGCGATTGCCCAGCGCGGTGCACGTGACACGCTGCCGAGCTCCGCCTGCGCCATGAAATCATCGACCTTGAACACACATCCGTCGATGTCGTAAGGCAAACGGTCACGTTTGCTGCCCAACGCCTCATAGAACGCCTTGCATCCGGCACCGCCCTTGACCAGTCGCGATTCCGGACAGACTTTCAGTCCCCAGTCGGCCAGCATCTGCAAGGCGTCGGAATGCGTCTTCGGCAACCGCCCGTCGTCGATAAGCCCGACGGCATAGCAAAACATATCCAACGGGCGCTTTGCCGTGAGCCGGGGGTCAAGCTGGCGCAAGCTGCCGGCGGCTGCGTTTCTGGGATTGACGAACGTCTTTTCGCCACGCGACCCGGCGTCCGCATTAAAGGCATCAAAACCGGCCTTTGGCATGAATATCTCACCGCGCACTTCCAATTGTGCCGGCAAGTTGTAACCGGTCAGCATCAGTGGCACGGAGCGAATCGTGCGCACGTTGTGCGTGATGTCTTCGCCGGTTGTGCCATCGCCACGCGTCGCCGCGCGTTCGAGACGACCGTCAACATAAAGCAGCGAAACTGCTGCACCATCGAGCTTCGGCTCGGCACTAAAGACAATCTGCTCGCTGTCGTCGCCTTCCAGTTCCAGACGGCTTGCGACACGGTCGATAAACTTGTCGAGCTCCTCGTCGGAGAACGCATTGTCCAATGACAACATCGGCAACAGGTGTTCGACCGTGGCAAAGTCGGAAACTGGCGCGACGCCGACTCGCTGGGTCGGAGACTCGGGTGTCACCAAGGTTGGATGCGCCGCCTCGAGCGATTGCAACTCGCGCATCAGCCGATCGTATTCTGCGTCCGGTACACTCGGATCATCGAGCACATAGTAGCGGTGGTTGTGCGCGTTGATTAGCTCAGCCAGTTCGGCCGCGCGCTGCCGGTCTTTGGTGCTAACGGGCTTGGCCTGGCTCATTACAGCTTGAGGTGTTTGAGCTCATATTGAATCAGCTCTTCACGCATGAAGCGCTCGCGCTGAATACTCATCGTGCTGCCGTCACCATCCAACAGTTCACCTTGCAGTGATGTCGCGACTGCCCTCGCCGTCTCGACCATCTTGTCGAATGCCTCGACACCACGCCCCGGACCCGGTCGCAGCATAAAAAAGCTAAGTCCGGCAAGGCGCTTGTCGCGGATATTTTGCAGGTCGAAATTACCCGGCTCGGTCAGGCTCGCGACGGAAAAAATCGCGTAGTCATTTGTCTCATCGAGTTGCCGGTGAAAAATACCGAAACGACCGTGAACGAGCCCGACACCGCGCAGGTTCAAAATCACTTCTTCGGTCGCAAAATCGCTGCCGTCTTTTTTGACGATGCGTAACGAAATTACCTTCTCGGGCACTTCGGGTTTTTGCGCTTCGTCCTTTGCCTCACCGCTCGCATGCGATTCGGAGGCTGCGGTGTCCGCGTCGACACCGCGCGTCGCAGTCATCCGTTCCGCAGCACTGCGCTCATCGTCGTCATCATCATCGTCGTACCCGCCAATCAGTGGCAGATCCGCCTGCGGCTCAAGGTCATCAGAATACGCGGTATCGTCATCATCGAACCCAGGCTCAATGCGCGAACTGGCTGATGTGTTTTTGATATCGGCAGAAGGTTTGCGGCGTGCCTGCCAATAGACAAGCGCCACTATAACAACGCCGACAATCAGTAATGCGAATCTCAGGCTGTCCATGTTGTGCTGCTTCGGCCCCTAGCCAGTAGCCGCCATCTTGACGGCCTCATCGATATCGACTGCGACCAGCCGCGAAACGCCGGGCTCGCTCATCGTCACACCCATAAGCTGCTGCGCCATTTCCATCGTCGCCTTGTTGTGACTGATAAAAACAAACTGCACGGTCTCCGACATCTCGCGGACAATGTTGCAGAAACGACCGACGTTCGCATCATCGAGTGGCGCATCGACCTCGTCGAGCATACAAAACGGTGCCGGATTAAGCTCGAAAATCGCAAACACCAGCGACACTGCCGTCAGTGCTTTTTCGCCACCCGACAACAAGTGAATTGTGCTGTTGCGCTTGCCCGGCGGTCTGGCCATAACGGTCACGCCGGCCGCAAGAAGATCGTCGCCGGTAAGCTCCAGATAAGCCTGCCCGCCGCCGAACAGTTTCGGGAACAGGCGCTGGAAGCCGCTGTTGACGAGATCGTAGGTTTCTTTAAACCGATTGCGTGTTTCGCGGTCGATTTTACGGATCGCGTTCTCGAGCGTGGTCAGCGCCGAGTTCAGATCGGTCATCTGCGCATCGAGGTAGGTCTTGCGTTCCGATTGCTCCGCGAACTCATCAATTGCCGCAAGGTTGATAGGACCGAGTCGCTCGATCTTGCGCTGCAGTTTATCGAGCTCTTCCTGCCATGCATCGACGCTGGCCTCCTCCGGCATGTTTTCGTTGATATCGGTTAACGCAAAGCCGGTTGCCTCGAACTGCTCCAGCAACCCCTCGCGGCGCACCTTGGTGTCCTGACCGGCAATTCGCGCCTCACTCAGCGACTCACGCGCGTCAACGACCGCCTGTTCGTGGTCGCTGCGCTGTTGCTCAAAGGCCCTGAGTTGCGACTCGATATTCTCCACGCGTTGGCGCGCATTCGCCATTGACGATTCAACATCCACGCGTTCGCGCAGCTGAGACTCAAGTGACTCGCGCATGCCCGCGACCGGCGCCTCCGCCTTACTCATATCAGATTCCAGCGAAGACTTGCGCTGCTCGTATTGCTCGAGCTGGCGCTGCATTCTGGTCAGGCTTTGTTCCGCGGACTCACGAGAACTGCGCCGTGACTCGTAGCGAATCGCCATGTCGCGCGCCGCGCCGCGATCCTGTTCCGCCTGCTCCCGCACGCGCGTCAGGTCCGCACGCAATTGCTCACGCTGACTCTCCAGACGCTCACGATCAGTCGCCACCGCGGCGATGGTCTCGGCGCTTTGCTCAAGCACCTGTTGACTCTGGCTGATCTGCTGTTTCGCATCGGTTGCTTCACGCTCGGTATCGCGCAACGCCTCAGCGCTGGCCGCCAATCGCTGCTCGCCTTCGCTCAGGCGTATTGAAGCGCTCTCGACTGCGGCTGCCGCAGCCGCTGCGTTGCGGTTGGCTTGCGCTGCAGCCTGACGTAGCTCACCACGACGCGATTCCAGCGAAACGATTTTCTCCTGCGCCGCGGCAAGGCCCTGTTCCGACTGGGTGACCCGAGATTGCTGTTCTCGCAACGCGCCTTGCAGCGAACGGATTTCCTGTTCGCGCTCAAGTACGCCCGAGCGCGTCTCGTCGCCGCGACTGATACGCACCCAATACTGGCTGAGCCAGACACCATCCCGCGTAATCACAGATTCGTGTGGCTGAAGCCGGTCGCGGATGGCCATTGCTTCGTTCAATGTCTCAACAGCGGCGACACCGGCCAACAAGTGACTCGCCGCAGCCGGAGCACTTTCGACCATCGCGTTGAGACGACCTTCGACGACGGCCGCGCCCGTACCGCCGTTTTCAACCAGCATCAGGCTGCCGTCATCGATTGATGTCAGCTCGCGCGCGGCCGCATCGACGCCATCGACACACACCGCCTGCAGATAACCGCCAAGCACGGTCTCGACGGCACTTTCCCAGCCTTGCTTGACGCGCAGCTTCTGCGCCAGTCGTTGCGCGCTATCGAGTGATTTACTCTTGAGCCACGCAGACACCTGGCCTTTGCCTTCGCCGAGCGCGGCCTTTTGTAGCGCCTCGAGAGAAGCAAAACGCCCCAGCATCTTCTGCAGCATGGAACGACGATCATCCAGCTCGGCGGTGACGGCGTTGACCTGGTCGCGCGTGTCGGTCAGTTGCTGATCGGCTTCGGCGAGCACACGCTCGGCTTCTTCAACCGCAGTGGCCGTACTCAGTGAATCGGCACGCGCCGACTCATGATGTTCTTTCAGTGCTGCAAGCGGAATGGCATCGCGCTGCTCAGTGATGGACTTGCCGCGCGCCCCCAGGCGTTCGACGCGTTGCTGCAACTGTTCTATGCGTGTGTTCTCAACTTGCACGAGCCGCTCGGCCTCACCTGCCTTGCGATTGAAGTCTTCCCATTGCTCCTGCCATGTGGCCATCGCCTGCTCTGCACCGGTCAACGAGACCGCCGACGCCTGCTCGCGCTCGCGCGCTCGCTCGAGGTCCGGCTCAAGCTCGCTTAACGTCAACTGCAACTGCTCTAACTGCGATGCATCCTTCTGGATATGGTCAACGACCTCGGCAACGCCGGCAGCCGCCTGCGCGAGGTCGGCTTTTTGACGCTCGCGCATTTCACGGTTGTGCGCAATCGACTGCTCGAGACGTGCGATCTCGGCGCCAATCTTGTAGAAGCTCGCCTGCACCGCATTGAACGCATCTGTGTTCTCAGCAAGACGCTCGCGGCTTTCCTCGATCCCGGCTTCCGCTTTGCGTTGTTCGGCCAGTGATGCCTGCAGTTGGTTCTCACGTTCAGCCAGCAGCCGTTCGTTCTGCTCGGCGATCAACCCGAGCTCCTGCAGTCGCAGTCCGAGCAGTTCGGCGGTCAGTCGACGCTCTTGCGATTTCAGTTTCTTATAGCGCACCGCCGCCTTTGCCTGCCGATCAAGGCGACGCAGCTGCGCTTCGACTTCCTCAAGCAAATCCTGCAAGCGATCCAGGTTTTCTCGCGTGTGCTTGATCCGGTTCTCAGTCTCGCGGCGGCGCTCTTTATATTTTGATATACCGGCGGCTTCTTCGATAAACACGCGCATGTCTTCCGGCTTGGCTTCGATAAGCCGCGAAATCATGCCCTGCTCGATAATCGAATAGCTGCGCGGGCCGAGACCGGTACCGAGGAAAATCTGCGTAATGTCTTTGCGCCGGCACTTCGCGCCGTTGAGGTAGTAAGTCGAGATCGCATCGCGCGTGACGACCCTGCGGATCGAGATTTCATTGAAGCCCGCGTATTGGCCACCGACCGTGCCGTCGGTATTGTCGAACAATAGTTCAATCGACGCGGTTCCGACGGGCTTGCGCGCGCTCGAGCCATTGAAGATAACGTCAGTGATCGAGTCACCGCGCAGCCGGCTGGCGGAACTCTCGCCCATCACCCAACGCACGGCGTCAATCACATTCGACTTGCCACAACCATTCGGACCGACGACGCCGACAAGGTTGCCGGGAAACTCAATGGTGGTTGGCTCGACAAACGACTTGAAGCCGGCCAATTTTATTTTACTCAATCGCATTTGATAGGTAATCGCTCTGATCGCGCGTCGCCGCCTTGCCGGCGCGACATCGCCTGAATTTATTTTAACGCAAACCCGCCTAAACCCGGGTCGAAAGCTCGACAAAACCAACACCGGACCAATCCGGGCCGCCTTGCCGATATAGCGTCGCTCAAGCCGGCTAGTGTAAGCTAAATCGGTTGGCAAAACGATTGTCGGCAATCTCCTACAATCAGAGCCGGGTTGCCCGGCATTCAGGATACAAGATGTCCCAGAAAATCGAGAAAACCCCGCGACCAGGGCCGTCCCGCGAGCTGGAAACCTTCCCGAACCCGAACCCGGAGCGAGATATCGTCATCCGGATTCACACACCCGAGTTCACCTGCCTGTGTCCGAAGACGGATCAACCCGACTTCGCCACAATCTATATTGAATACATTCCCGGGGACTCGTGCGTCGAATTGAAGTCGCTGAAGCTGTATTTCTGGTCTTATCGCGATGAAGGTGCCTTCCATGAAGCCGTTACGGGCCAGATTCTTAATGATCTGGTCGCAGCGATTGAGCCACGATTTATGCGCGTAACCAGCGATTTCAACGTGCGCGGCGGTGTATATACCAATGTGGTCGTGGAGCACCATGCCGACGGATGGAAGCCAGCACCCGCAGTCTCGCTGCCACCGGCAGCAAATTCGATGCAGGTCGTGTAAAACCGATTTTCATTCACTTCACTTGGGCGCGATTGTCTGTATAATCGCCGCGCCAGTTTAATTCGCGCTGTGGAGCTCTATGATGCCAACGAAGAAAAAGGCAGCTAAATCAAAGGTTAAGAAAAAAGCGGTAAGCAAGAAGGCTCCCGCTCGGAAGAAGGTCGCCAAGAAAAAGACCGCGACGAAGAAAGTGACCAAGAAAACCACCAGTAACAAGAAGACAACTCGCAAGGTTGCCAAGAAAACGGCGACCAAGAAAAAAGCGGTGAGCAAAAAGAAAGCGACCAGCAAAAAGGCGCCTTCGAAGAAAAAAGTTGCGAAAAAAGTGGCCAAGAAAAAGGTCGCCAAAAAAACGGCAACCAAGAAAACCGCCGCAAGCAAGAAAACGACGCCGAGCAAGAAAAAAGCAGTCAGTAAGAAAACGGCGAAAAAGACCACTAAAAAGACTGCCAAGAAGACAGCCGCGACGAAAAAGCCTGCCGCACCGGCACGCAAGAAGAAGGTTGCTCGCGCGGCACCCCGCCGTTCGTCACGCTCACGCACCGATGTAATCAGCGGCCCGATTCATGGCGTTGATCCTTACCAGCCCAAGCGCGGTGAGGAATACATGAGTGACGAACAGCTCGAGCATTTCCGCGACATTCTTAGCGCGTGGAAGAACGAGTTGATGGAAGAAGTCGATCGGACCGTGCACCACATGCAGGATGAAGCCGCGAACTTCCCCGACCCCAATGACCGCGCGACGCAGGAGTCCGAGTTTGGCCTTGAGCTGCGCACCAGAGATCGGGAGCGCAAGTTACTGCGTAAAATCAGCTCCGCGCTGACCCGTATTGACGACGGCAGCTACGGCTATTGCGAGGAAACCGGCGAAGAGATAGGGCTGAAACGCCTTGAGGCGCGCCCGGTCGCGACGCTATGCCTGGAAGCACAGGAACGTCGCGAGCTGTCAGAGCGCCAGTTCCGTGACCGGGACGATCGCTACCGCTAGCCACTACGTCGGCCGTTTTGCGCCGTCACCCACAGGCCGCTTGCATCTGGGCTCGCTGGTCGGGGCTATTATCAGTTATATCGACGCCCGTGCGCACAACGGCCAATGGCTTGTGCGCGTCGAAGACATCGACCCCCCTCGCGAGGTGGCGGGGGCAAGTGATGCCATTCTGGCCGCACTCACTGCACATGGTTTTGAGCACGATGGTGATGTGCGCTACCAGAGCGATAGCAATACCCTGCACAATGCGGCGATCGAGCGGCTGGTTCGCGACGGCCACGCCTACTATTGCGATTGCGCACGCAAGAAGCTCATTGCCGCCGGTCACGGCAGACGCTATCCCGGCTTTTGTCGTGACAAGCAACTGACCAGCGGCGCAATGCGCGTGCGCGTCAGTGACACGCTCATCGACGTCAACGACCGCTGGCAGCAAAGTCGTCCGGAGAATCTCGAACAAACTTCAGGCGATTTCATTGTTCGGCGCAGGGACGGTCTGGTTGCCTACCAGCTCGCGGTGGTGGTCGATGACGCTGATCAGGGCATCACAGATGTGGTGCGCGGTGTTGATCTTTATGACTCGACCGCACGCCAGATCTGGTTGCAACGCCTTCTCGGGCTGGAGACACCACGCTACGCCCACTTCCCTGTGCTGGTGGATGGCAATGGCGACAAGCTCAGCAAACAAACCGGCGCAGACGAGCTTGATATCGGCCATGCCGCGCGCAATATGTGGAGCGCGCTCAGTGCCATCGGTCTGACTCCACCCACCGAAATCGGTACAGAATCGGCAACTTCTATGCTGAATCGAGCGGTCGAACAATTGGCGTCGCTGGATCTTGCGGGAAAACAATCATTAGTGATTAGCGTCTAATCGCGCACCGATTGACCGGCATATGGGCTAGAATATCGCCTTTGAAATCTGACCGGCCCGACACGTGCGAACCATCAAGAAATACCCGAATCGTCGTCTCTACGACACCGAGCTCAGCAAATACATCACGCTGGCGCATATCCGCGATCTCGTTATTGCCAAAGAACCCTTCGTGGTCATCGACAAAAAATCGGGTGAAGACATCACACGATCGATCCTGATGCAGGTAATCAGCGAGCAGGAGCAGCAAGGCGAACCGGTGATGACCGAAGACTTCCTGTCACAGATCATTCGCACCTATGGCAGCGCGATGCCGAACGTCGTTAGCAACTACCTGGAACAAAGCCTGCGCTTGTTCGTCAATCAACAAGCCCAGGCCCGCAACACAATCCGCAAGGTCGTGGGCATCGACCCTGTCGATGCTGTCGCTGGCATGGCGCAACGCAATTTTGCCCGCTGGCGTGCCGTTCAGGAAGAGGTTTTCCGCGTGCTGAGTGGCAAACCGTCAGACGACGACAATGAGAAGCCGCCCGCCGACAAGGCCGCCCGCAAGCGCTAGGCATGACTGCGTCCGGTCCTTTTCGCCCGGCCACCGGACTCTCGAATCGTCACCTGCAAACGCTGATGCCGGCTTTGGGGTTAGTGGCGACGCCTAACCCGACCAAACGCCGCGAAGTGGTTGCACTGCCCGACGGCGATACATTGGCCGCTGACTGGCTTGCCGGTGATCACGCACCGGCCGATGCACCGGTGGTAATCGTATTGCACGGGCTCGAAGGCTCGAGTGACTCAAGCTATGCGCGCGGGCTGTTGCAAGCTGCCGGCGACGCCGGCTGGCATGCGGTCGTGATGCATTTTCGCGACTGTGGCGATCACCGCAACCGGCTCCAACGTCGCTACCATGCGGGCGAAACCGGCGACATCGAGTTTTTCATACAGCATGTCTCCCGACAGTTCGCCGACAGCGCGATATTTATCGCAGGCTTCTCGCTAGGCGGCAACGCACTTCTCAAATACCTGGGCGAAAATGGCGGCGGTGCACGCGTAAACGCCGCCGTGGCTGTCTCCGTGCCGTTCGAACTACAGAAAGCCTCTGACTCTATTTCCCGTGGTTTTTCAAAGTTTTATCAGTGGCACTTAATGCGTAACATGAAACGTGCACTGGTACGGAAATTTGCACCTGATGATGCACCGTTTGACTACGATGCCGCGATGAATACGACGACATTCGAGCAATTTGATGATCTCGTCACAGCACCGCTGCACGGTTTTGATGGTAAGGATCACTATTATTCGGCTTCCAGCTCGCGTCAGTTTCTTGCAGCGATAGAAAAACCAACGCTGATCCTGCATGCCATCGATGACCCCTTCATGAGCGCAGACATGATACCGACGGCAGACGAGCTGGCGTCGTCAGTAACCCTCGAGCTCAGCGACCATGGCGGGCACGTGGGCTTTGTCACCGGCGCGCCGCCGTTCAAACTGAAGCCATGGCTACCGGGGCGTATCGTCGACTTTTTCAACGCCTGCGATAGCGTAAACCGATAAACACAACCAACAGGCACAAAAAAACCCGCCGCCTTGCGGCGACGGGCTTATCAGACGCTACGATCGTGGATTAAGCGCCCGGTTCTTCGTTTTCGCCGACTTCTTTCATGCTCAGGCGAACGCGACCCTGGCGGTCGACCTCGAGGACTTTCACCCGTACCACATCGCCTTCGTTCAGCTTATCGCTGACCTTTTCCACACGTTCGTTGGAAATCTGCGAGATGTGCACGAGGCCGTCCCGGCCCGGCAGGATCGTGACGAATGCACCGAAGTCCATCAGCTTGGCAACGCGGCCATCGTAAATGGAGCCGACTTCGACTTCAGCGGTAATCAGCTCGATGCGACGCAGCGCCTCTTTACCCCCCTGACGCACCGTCGACGGACGCAATGCGTACCGTGCCATCGTTGTCGATGTCGACCGTAGCGCCCGTCTCTTCGGTGATTGCGCGAATAACCGCGCCGCCTTTACCGATGACATCGCGGATCTTCTCGGGATCGATCTTCAACGTCATGATGGTCGGCGCCCAGTCAGACATTTCGGTGCGTGACTCGGCAATCGTGCCGGCCATTTCGCCGAGGATATGCAAGCGCGCTTCACGCGCCTGTGACAACGCGTTTTCCATGATTTCTTTGGTGATGCCCTGGATCTTGATATCCATTTGCAGCGCCGTAACACCGTCGTCTGTACCGGCAACTTTGAAATCCATGTCGCCAAGGTGATCTTCGTCGCCGAGGATGTCGGTCAGAACGGCATACTTGTCGCCCTCTTTAACAAGACCCATCGCAACACCGGCGACCGGTGCCTTGATCGGCACACCAGCGTCCATCAGTGCCATGCTTGAACCGCAGACGGATGCCATCGAGCTGGAACCGTTTGATTCGGTGATTTCAGAGACCAGACGAATAACGTACGGGAACTCTTCGATCGTCGGCATCACGGCCTGGATACCGCGACGTGCCAGCTTGCCGTGGCCGATTTCACGACGCTTCGGCGAACCGACGAAGCCCGTCTCACCGACACAGTACGGAGGGAAGTTGTAATGCAACATGAACGGCTCGCGACGCTCACCTGCGAGCGCATCGATGATCTGCGCATCGCGACCGGTGCCCAGCGTCGCAACAACAATAGCCTGAGTCTCACCACGCGTGAACAGCGCTGACCCGTGGGTACGCGGCAAAACGCTGACTTTGGTTGTAATCGGGCGGACTGTTTTCGTGTCGCGACCATCGATACGCGGTTTACCGTCGATAACACGGCCGCGTACGATTGTTTTCTCAAGTTTGTTCAGCGCACCGCCGACTTCTTCCGCTGAATATTCAGCGTCGTCACCACCGGCCAGCGCTTCGATCGCCGCACCTTTGGCTTCGCGTACTTTTTCCTGACGATCCTGCTTCTCAGTGATCTGGTAAGCATCTGTCAAACCGGCCGTTGCGAGCTCGGCCACTTTACCGGCCAGCGTCGCGTCTTCTTCCGGCGCTTCCCAGTTCCAGGAAGGTTTGGAAGCTTCTGCGGCCAGCTCGTTGATTGCCTTGATAGCAACCTGCATTTGGTCGTGGCCAAAGACAACGCCACCCAGCATCACGTCTTCCGCAAGGCGATCCGCCTCGGACTCAACCATCAGTACGGCCGAATCGGTACCGGCGACGACGAGATCGAGCTTGGATTCAGCAAGCGCGCTGGTTGACGGGTTGAGTACGTATTCGCCGTTGATATAACCAACGCGTGCAGCGCCGATAGGGCCCTGGAACGGCATGCCGGAAATAGCCAGCGCGGCTGATGCGCCCAGCATGGCCGGAATATCCGGATCAATCTCCGGGTCCAGCGAGATCACCGTGGCGATGACCTGGACTTCGTTTTTGAAGCCTTTCGGGAACAGCGGACGCAATGGTCGATCAATCAGGCGACAAACCAGCGTTTCTTTTTCGCTGGGGCGCCCTTCGCGCTTGAAGAACCCGCCAGGGATCTTGCCTGCAGCGTAGGTTTTTTCCTGATAGTTGATCGTCAACGGGAAAAAGTCTCTGCCGGGATCTGCTTTCTTGCGACCCACTGCAGTGACCAGCACGACGGTGTCGCCAATGCTTGCCATGATGGCGCCGTCTGCCTGGCGCGCAACTTCGCCTGTTTCGAGAGTGACCGTATTGTCACCGTACTGGAACGTCTTCTTAATAGCCTTCACGCTAATTCCTTACTTTTATTTACCCTTACAAAAAACCACGCCCCTGTTCCGGCGCAAACCATAAACAGGGGCGTGATATTCGATTACCTGACTCAGAAACTCGCCGCCAAATCCTAGCGACGCAACCCGAGTCTTTTGATCAGTTCCAAATAGCGGTCCTGGTCCGTCTTCTTAAGGTAATCAAGCAGCTTGCGGCGCTTGTTAACCATTTTCAGAAGACCCAGACGCGAATGGTGATCTTTCTTGTGCGAATTGAAGTGACCCGTAAGATCCGAGATACGGGCGGAAAGCAGCGCAACCTGTACTTCAGGCGATCCGGTATCTTTATCGTCGCGGCGGTAGTCCGCAACTATGCTGTTTTTCCGTTCGGTGGTGAGTGGCATGATCCAAAAACTCCGGTACTTTAAATATTGGCCTTAATCAGCCGCCTATTGTAACGCGTGAAACAAGGTCGAAACAATCCCTGTTTTGGCGTAAATGCAGGGATTGGCAGGTGCTATTTGCCCAGAACACTGGATTGGGCGCCCGTCATGACCCGCCGAGGCCTGAGTACGCCATCGGTCTCGCTTGAACCGGTGCCCAGAAACAGCCCGCCCGGGCCATAGCAACGATAGTCTGCACTCAACAAGCCTTCGACAGGCAGACGCTGCCCGAGGCAAAATCGCCTGGCCATCTCGCTGTCGAGCGAGACCGTTGGCCAGCCGGGTATAGCCTCATCCGCGGCAAGCAACAGACTGTCCAGAGCGTGCAGGTCGCCGTCCTCTGCCTCCAGAGCGTCAATAGTTGTCATCGACTGGCCGAACGGCGCAACAGCCACGCGCCGCAATGCTGCGGTCCACGCCAGCGTTCCCGCTGCGACAGCAATATCTTCTACCAGCGTACGGATATAGGTGCCTTTTGAGCAGGTCACATCAAGATGCAGGCCCTGCGCATCAATAGCGACGACCTCAAGCGCGTGGATGGTTACCGGCCGCGGCGGTCGCGCGACCTCTTGCCCCGCGCGCGCGAGCTCATAGAGGCGCTTACCGCTGTGTTTAAGCGCCGAGTACATGGGTGGAATCTGCATGATATCGCCAACGAATGTGTCCGCGATCGCCTGCCAACCCGCCCGATCGAGCAACGGTATTGCTGCGTGCTCCAGCTTTTCACCCTCGCGATCACCCGTCGACGACCGGGCACCCAGAGACGCGGTTACCGTATAGCGCTTGTCGGCATCGAGCAGCAGTTGGGACAAACGTGTGGCATCGCCAAAACAAATCGGCAGCATGCCGGTCGCCTGCGGATCCAGGCTGCCGGTGTGACCGGCCTTTTTGGCGCGAAATATACGCTTGGCAATTTGCAGCGCCCGATTCGAGCTTACACCGAGGGGCTTATCCAGCAACACAATACCGTGGACGTCACGCTTCGGCGCACTACTAGCTGGCGTCGTCATCTCCGCCGCTTGTGTCGTCGTTGCGCTTTGGTGCGTTGCTCTTGGCGATCAGGTCACTCAGATGAAAACCACGTGCGACGCTGTCGTCGTGCTCGAAACGTAATTCCGGTACGTGGCGCACACTTAGCTCACGACCCAGACGGCTACGCAGAAAGCCGGCCGCGCTCTGCAAGCCGGCAGCGACCGGCTCCGGGTCGGCATCCGGGTGCAACATGGAGAAATAAACGCGCGCAACCGACAGGTCACGTGACAAATCAACCGCAGTTACGCTGACGCCCTCAAGACGAGGGTCTTTGCTCTCAAAACGCAACAGCTCGTTCAGCACCCGCTGAATTTGCCCGCCTAACCGCGAGTGGCGTGGATAGTCACGTGCCACGAATCAGCCCGATCACTCGATCGTACGCGCGTATTCGACGCGCTCGAAGCACTCGATCTGGTCACCCGGCTTAACATCGTTGTAGTTTTTCACACCGATGCCGCACTCGGTGCCCGCACGAACTTCATTGACATCATCTTTGAAGCGGCGCAACGATTCCAGCTCGCCCTCATAGATCACGACGTTTTCGCGCAGGACACGAATCGGCAGTGCGCGACGCACGTAGCCATCGGCAACCATGCAACCCGCGACATTGCCGAGCTTCGGTGAGCTGAACACTTCGCGAACTTCGGCCAGACCAACAATCTGCTCGCGGACTTCCGGTGACAAGAGGCCGGAGACGGCCGCCTTCACGTCGTCGATTGCTTCATAAATGATGCTGTAATAGCGCACATCGACTTCCGATTCCTTGATCAGGTTTCGGGCCGCCGCATCGGCGCGCACATTGAAGCCGATAATAATCGCGCTCGATGCCTGCGCCAGCGCGATATCCGACTCTGTGATGCCGCCGACACCGCTCGAAATCACGTTGACGCTGACTTCGTCGTTTGAGATCGCGACCAGCGAGTCTTTCAGTGCTTCGGCACTGCCGTTGACGTCCGCCTTGATCATCAGCGAAACCGAAACCTGCTCGCCGTCTGTCATCTGACTGAAAACATTCTCGAGCTTGGCCGCTTGTTGCTGTGCAAGCTTCGTATCGCGCGCACGAGACTGGCGGAACTCGGCGACCTCACGTGCTTTCTTGTCATCCTCCAGCGCCAGCATTTCATCGCCTGGGGCCGGCACGCCGGACAAGCCGAGCACAACGACAGGCGTTGATGGTCCGGCGTGATCGATGGGCTGTTGTGCCTCGTCGAACATTGCCCGGATACGGCCGTATTCCTCACCCGCCAGGATATAGTCGCCTTGCTTCAGCGTGCCGGACTGCACGAGTACCGTCGCGACCGCGCCGCGACCTTTCTCGAGACTGCCTTCGACGACAACGCCGCGCGCATGCCCGACAGCGATTGCTTTAAGGTCCATCACTTCTGCCTGCAACAGCACGGCCTCGAGTAGCGCATCCACACCCTCGCCGGTGATTGCAGACACATTTACAAACTGGCTTTCGCCGCCCCAGTCATCCGGGATAACTTCGTGTTGTGACAGCTCGGTACGTACGCGCTCAGGATCGGCGTTTTCACGGTCGATCTTGTTGACCGCGACAACGATCGGGACGCCCGCCGCTTTCGAGTGCTTGATGGCCTCAATCGTCTGTGGCATCACGCCATCGTCAGCCGCGACAACCAGTATGACGATATCGGTCGCCTGAGCGCCGCGTGCACGCATCGCGGTAAACGCGGCGTGTCCCGGTGTATCGAGGAAACAGATCTCGCCGTTTTCGGTGGCGACCTTGTAGGCACCAATATGCTGCGTAATACCGCCCGCTTCGCCCGACGTCACGCGAGAGCTGCGAATATGATCCAGCAGCGATGTCTTGCCGTGGTCGACGTGGCCCATGATCGTAACGACCGGTGGGCGCGATGTTTCTTCGCCTTCGTTCTTCTCAGTAACGGTCGCCAGCAGATCGTCATCGACACTGCTTTCCTTAGCGGCCACCGCGGTGTGACCAAGTTCCTCGACGACCAGCGTCGCGGTGTCCTGATCGATGACCTGGTTGATCGTCACCATCGCGCCCATGCCCATCAAAGCCTTAATGACCTCGGGTGCTTTGACGGCCATTTTCTGTGCCAGTTCAGCGACCGTAATGGTGTCGGGAATGCTGACTTCGCGGATGACCGGCGCTGTTGGGCGCTCAAATCCATGCGTCGACTCGACGTTAACGTTGCCCGGACGACGACGCCCGGCCGGCTTCTTACGTTTACGACGACCGCTCTTATCACCGGCGACATGCAGCTGCTTGCGCCCGTATTTGGTTTTGTCTTTCTGCGCTTCGCGCTCGGCACGTTCGCGCGCTTCCTGATCCTTGCGACGCTGCTGCTCGGCCTGTTCGGCTGCGGCTTTGCGCTGCTCGATCTCGTCAGCCCGACGACGCGCCTCCTCCTCGGCCTCGCGTTCCTCACGCTCGCGCTCCTCGACAGCACGCACTTCGGCGGCTTGCTGTTCTGCCTTGCGCGATTCCGCTTCGGCTTCGCGCTCGGCCTTAACCTGGTCCAACTCTTCCTGTTGAGCCTTCGCCTTTTCTTCGAGAACATCGCGCTTCACGTACGTACGTTTCTTACGTACCTCGACGGCGACGGTGCGAGCACTGCCCTTATTGCCGGCCATCCGCAACTCTGACTGCGATTTACGCTTGAGCGTAATCTTACGCGGCGCCCCAGCCAGTTTCGTTTCGTCTTTGCCGTGCTGTCGGCGCAGATAGCCGAGCAGCTCCATCTTGGCATCATCACTGATTGTGTCATCGGCACCGGTAACCTTGATGCCAGCCTCGTCGAGCTGCACCAGAAGTTTGTCCACCGGTACTTTAAGTACTTCAGCGAATTGTGAGACTGTCACATTAGCCATCTATGTTTCTCCGCGTTAGAGCGAGTGTGCTACTACGCTTGTTCTTCGTCCGCAAACCAGTGAGCGCGTGCCGCCATAATCAGCTCGCCCGCTTCGGCTTCTTCCATATCAAGGATTTCCACCAGCTCATCGGTTGCCTGCTCCGCGAGATCATCGCGGGTCGATATACCTTTTGAGGCCAACTGCGCGGCGAGCTCGTCCGTCATGCCTTCGACATCAAACATGTCTGCCGCAGGCTCGGCCGTTTCGATGACCTCTTCCTTGGCGATTGCTTGTGTCAGCAACACGTCACGCGCACGACTTCGCAGCTCCTCGACCATGTCTTCATCGAATTCTTCGATCGCCGCGAGCTCAGACGCCGGGACGTAGGCGATTTCTTCGATCGTGGAAAAGCCTTCCTGGACCAGAATCATTGCGATCTCTTCATCGACATCCAACTGCTCACAGAACACCTGCGACAACTCGCGCATCTCGGCTTCGCTCTTCGCGTCCGCGTCCGCCTCGGTCATCACGTTGAGCTCCCAACCGCTCAACTCGCTTGCCAGACGAATATTCTGGCCGCCGCGACCGATAGCCTGCGACAGCTTGTCTTCGTCTACGGCGATATCCATGCTGTGCTTGTCTTCGTCGACAACGATCGAGACAACTTCCGCCGGTGACATGGCATTGACCACGAATTGCGCCGGGTTTTCATCCCAAAGAATGATGTCCACACGCTCGCCGGCCAGCTCGTTGGAGACCGCCTGCACGCGTGATCCGCGCATACCGACGCAAGCGCCGACCGGATCGATACGTGTGTCATTGCTCTTGACCGCAATCTTCGCGCGCAGCCCCGGGTCGCGTGCAGCGCCAAGAATCTCGATCAGCCCCTGGCCGACTTCCGGCACTTCAAGTTTGAACAGATCGACCAGAAAATCCGGTGCCGTGCGGCTCATGAACAATTGTGGGCCGCGCGGCTCCGAGCGCACCTCAATAAGACGCGCCTTGATACGGTCGTGCTGGCGAACCGGCTCACGCGGCAACATATTCTCGCGCGGAATAAAGCCCTCGGCGGTGCCGCCAAGGTCAACGTACACGCCGTTGCGGTCAACGCGCTTGACGAGACCACTGAGCATTTCATCAACGCGGCCTTCAAATTCCTCAACGATCTTCTGGCGCTCGGCTTCCCTGACACGTTGCACAATAACCTGCTTGGCAGTCTGTGCAGCGATACGGCCAAAGTCTACTGATTCGATGGGCACTTCCACGAAGCCATCAACCTCCGCGTTCTCGTCGATATCGACGGCATCGATCATGCGCAGCTCGTGATCCGGCGTTTCAAGCTCGGTCGAGTCATCCGCGAAAACCCTCCAGCGGCGGAACGTATCGTAGTCGCCGGTTTCGCGATCGATCGCTACCCGTACCTCGATATCTTCTCCGTGACGCTTGCGGGTCGCAGACGCCAGCGCCGCTTCCATTGCATCAAAAATGATCTCGCGTTCGACGCCTTTCTCGTTGGAAACGGCCTCGATCACCATCAACATCTCTTTATTCATAATTCGCTCTACTTCGCCTTTCCGCCGGCTGAAAAATCCGGCACCAGGCGTGCTGATTCGATCCTGTTCAATGGCAGCCGATGCGTATCGCCATCAACCACCAACACCACTTGTTCGTCCTCAAGACCGGTAAGCCGGCCCTTCAATCTGCGTCGCCCGGCAAAGCCTTTCGCCATCACGACCTTAATCTCTTCACCCGCGTACTTCGCATAATGCTCAGCGCGGCGTAGCGGCCTGTCGAGACCCGGCGACGAGACCTCAAGGCTGTACTCGCCCGGAATCGGATCCTCGACGTCGAGCACACCACTAATCTGGTTGCTTGCACGCGCGCAATCTTCCAGACCAATACCATCCGGCCCGTCGATAAACACCCGCAGCACCTTGCTGGCGCCGGCGGACTGGTACTCCAGGTCGACCAGTTCGTAGCCCAGTCGAACCACAACCGGCTCGAGCAGCGCTTCAATTTCATCGCTGATCACAAAGCCACCTTTCCTCTTAAACAAAAAATGGGCGCAACGCCCATTTCTCGTGCCAGCCGGCATACTGCCGCAGGCAAACAAAAAGCCCCAGAGGGGGCTTCAATACGCGCTGATCAACAACCTAATGTGTCGCCAGCAATCTCAAACCGGTGCGTTGCTTTCGCAGCGCATCTCGCGCTGCCAGGGAGTTCGCACCCGACTAGCCGCCTATTGTAGCAGCTCCCCCCCTGCGACAACAAGGCGGCAAACGGGTGGTTGTCAGGTTCGACATTTGTACCCTGACGGCTTACCGTTAGGCTGTAAATCAATTCCACGTCGGCACGGCGAAAGAGCCGGCGATTCTGACCGTCATGCGGCAATCACAGCGCGCGTGCACCGGCGCCCGGAGCGCCGACCCGGATTCGGCTTTACGACGGGAAAGACAGCGTTAATTGGGGAGAACGCCATGAAACTGAATAGATACGCGCTTGCTGCACTGTGCCTTGTCATTTGCAGCGCCGGCGGCACGCTTGTGTGGGCAGGCGACTCAAATCTGATCAAAGACGCCGGCTTCGAACAACAATTGTCACCCGACGCGGGCGGCTGGCAACTGTTCAACGAGAGTCGCTTTTCCTCAGCGCAAGCTTATGCCGGTGAGCGCTCAATGTTCAATTTCGGCCTCAGTCGCACGGTGCCCTTCCCGCCCTTCCTTGTCGGGACCGCATCCGGCAGCTTTCAGGAGTTCGCCGCCACGCCGGGTTCACGCTGGCGCCTGACCGGGTTCGCAATGACAGCCACCAGGCTCAAGGGCACGCCCGCTTTTGGTTTGATTCAGGTGTCTTTTTTTGACGCCGACGGAAAGGATCTCGGAACCGTTGAAACGATGGGTAATAAAAGCGCCAAGGCAAAAACCTCAAATGAGCTGAACAATCAGAGCAATGCCGGCGAGTGGATTTTCCTAGACACCGGGACCGCGACAGCACCTGAAGGCACAGCAACCATTCAGGCATTCACGCTTTATGTTGACTACTCCGACTCGAATCAATCGCAGGGCGTGTTTTTCGATGATCTCAGCCTGTGTGAGATCGACAACAACAGCACGCCGCCAAAGTGCCGGCTGGACCCTGACGATTAACCGACGCCTTTCAGCCAGACAGCCCTTCTCGCGCACAAAAAAAGGCCGATCCTTCATTAAGGACCGGCCTTTTGAGCTACTCGACACATAGCTTACAGATTGTTCCGGACACATGGTTTACACATAACGGTATTTGGGGAGAGCCCGGATGCCTTGGAATGAGTGTAAACCGATGGATGAAAGACTACGTTTCATAGCCAGGCTCCTCGAAGGCGAGAAGATGGCACCGCTGTGCCGTGAGTTCGGGATATCCCGCGTCACCGGCTACAAGATCTATAACCGCTATAAAGACAGTGGCCTTGACGGGCTCAACGATCGCAGCCGTGCGCCCTACCGCCAAGCCAACAAGTTGCCCTTCCAGATCGAGAGAACGATCTTAGGCATCAAGAAGCAACACCCGACATGGGGTGCGCGCAAGATCCGCGACAAACTGCTCAAGCAGTTCGCCATGATCACGCCACCAGCGATCAGCACTGTGCACGCTGTGCTCGATCGCCATGGCCTGGTCAAGCGCAAGAAGCGCCGACGCCACAAGGCGCGCGGCACCGCGCTGATCGGCGCTGATGCGCCCAACGGCCTGTGGTGCGCCGACTACAAGGGTGAGTTCATGCTCGGTAACCACCAGTACTGCTATCCGCTCACCATCAGCGACTACAAGTCGCGATATCTGCTTGCCTGCGAAGGCGTGGCCTCAACGCGCTCCGACTTTGCGTTCTCCATCTTCGAAAGAGCTTTCAAGGACTTCGGGCTCCCGCACGCCATACGCACCGACAACGGTGTGCCCTTCGCTTCGGGCAATGCCCTGTTCGGTCTGAGTAAACTCTCTGTGTGGTGGCTACGCCTCGGCATACAGATCCAGCGCATCAAGCCCGGGCATCCCGAGCAGAATGGCCGTCACGAGCGCATGCATCTGACGCTGAAGAAAGAGGCCACCAAGCCCGCCGCGTTCAACTTCCTGCAACAGCAGCAACGCTTCGATGACTTCATCGGGGTTTACAACAATGAGCGACCACACCAAGCGCTCGGCGGCGCCTACCCCGGTGATCTGTATACACCTTCACCGCGAGTGTATGAACCACCAGACGAACCCGACTACCCCTATCACGACCGGACCGTACGGGTGACTCGCTGCGGGCGCATCTGCCTTGGCAGACGCAAGATCAACCTCAGCTCAGTGTTCGCCGGCCAAACCGTTGGCATACGAGAAGTCGACAACCAGATCTGGCTGGTCAGCTTCTTAGAGTATGATCTGGGATACTTCGATAAAGAAAGGGACCGGGTAGAACCCGGCCCCTCACCGTTTATGCCGGACAAAGTGTTAACTATGTGTCCGGAACAAGGTGTAAACCATGTGACCGGTTAACACCTTTGCTATTTTGGTAGCGGGGGTAGGATTCGAACCTACGACCTTCGGGTTATGAGCCCGACGAGCTGCCAGACTGCTCCACCCCGCAACTGGAGAGCGCGACTATACCGATGGCCCTCGCGTTGTGCAACACCACACCACTTAAAAGTATAAATACGCGCCTGACTGGATTAATTTAGGCCGCCTGGGGGCACCGATTAGACGTACAACGCGCGTAATCGATCAGCCGATCACGTAGGCGCACAGCGCAAACAAGCCACCCGGCGCTATACCCACGCCGAGAATGGCCAGGCCATTCACGCTCAGCGCTACGCGCATTTCCGGTGATGCGGTGATCGGGTGACGATCGTCGGCCTCATCGAAGTACATGTATTTCAGGACGCGGAGATAGTAGTACGCGCCGATTACCGAGAACACGACCATGACGGTAGCGATAGCGGTATAAAGCGATTGGGCATCGCCCGCGAATCGGCCGGCATCCAGCACGGCTTCGATGACGTGCAACTTCGCCCAGAAGCCAACCCATGGCGGGATGCCCGCAAGGCCAAACATAAAACACGCCATCATCGCGGCGAACCACGGACTGCGGGCGTTCAGGCCACGGAAATCCTCGAGACTATCGGCGTCAAAGCCGGCGCGGGACAACAGTACAATCATACCGAACGACCCGGTCGCCGTGAACGTGTAGGTCAGCGTGTAGAACAAGGCCGCCTGATAACCTTCTGAGTTGCCCGCGAAAAACCCGAGCAGAATGAAACCGACATGCGAAATCGTCGAATAGGCGAGCATTCGCTTCAGGTTGGTTTGTGCTATCGCCACGATATTGCCGAACACCAGCGACAATATGGCCACCACCATCAGCATCTGGTGCCACTGATCAAACAACATCGGCAAGCCATCAACGAGGATTCGAACGGCCATCGCGAATGAGGCGATTTTTGACAGAGATCCCAGATAGATCGTGACGGGCGTACGCGCGCCCTCATACACATCCGGCAGCCACATGTGGAACGGTACCGCGCCGAACTTGAAGGCGATGCCCACAACGAGAAACGCGAGCCCGAACCATAGCGCCAGATCGTCGGCGCCCGTTTCCACAATCGCAGCGGACAGCTCGTCAAACTGGATGCTGCCGGTGACACCGTAGATCAGCGAGATGCCATACAGCAGTGCTCCGGATGCAATCGCACCGAGAACAAAATATTTCATCGCCGCCTCGGCACACGCACGCGAGTCGCGATCAAAAGCGACGAGTGCATACAAAGACAGGGAAAGAAGCTCGATGCCCAGATACATGATCAGCATGTTGTTGGCCGAGATCATCACGAAGATGCCGAGCAGCCCGAACAATGACAACAGATAGAACTCGCCCTTGCGCAGGTTGTTGGCCATCAGATAGCCACGCGAGTAAATAAACACGAGGCCAAGACACAGCGCCGACGCGAACTTAAGCACAGTACTCAGCGAGTCGGAAACATAGCTGCCCGAGAAGGTCACAACACGCGACATTGGCTGGCTGATCAACACGGCTGCGATAACGATCAGCACGGCCACCATTGAAATCCAGTAGGTGATGACGCGACGCTCATCGGTGATGAACAGATCGGCAATCAATACCACGCAGATCAACCCGAGAAGCACCATCTCGGGAAGCGCAGGCCAAAACTCAGGCATTACAAATGACATTAGCTAAAACTTCCTTCTGCGGGCTTACAGCTTGCTGCGCCCGATATGCTCGACCAACGCCTCGATGCTGACCTGCATCATGTCGACCAGCGGCTGCGGCCAGATACCCAGCAGCAGCACGCCTGCGGCGAGCACACTCAAAACAAGAAACTCACGGCCGTTGAGGTCTTTGAGCGCCGCTACCTGATCATTGGCGACTTCACCAAACAACACCCGCTTCACCATCCACAACGTATAAGACGCGCCAAGAATCAATGTGGTCGCAGCCAAAAAAGCAATCCAGAAATTGGCCTTGAAGGCCGCGAGTATCACCATAAACTCGCCGACGAATCCGGATGTTCCCGGCAAGCCTGCATTCGCCATCGCAAACAGCACCATGAATGCCGCAAACACCGGCATCGTATTCACAACGCCGCCATAGTCGGCAATCGCGCGGCTATGCATGCGGTCGTACATTACGCCGACGCACAGGAACATCGCACCACTGATCAAGCCATGCGAGACCATCTGAATCATCGCGCCGGTGATGCCAAGCGTGGTGCCTTCAACCGAACCGTTGCCGGCGAGAATCGGCCAGTACAGAAAGCAACCCAGCGTGACGAAACCCATATGCGCGATCGACGAATAGGCGATGAGTTTTTTCATGTCGGTCTGCACCAGCGCGACAAAACCGATGTAGACCACGGCGATGAGTGACAACACGATCATCAGGCCGGCGAGATTGGCACTGGCGTCCGGGACAATCGGTAGTGACAGGCGCAGGAAGCCGTAGCCACCCATCTTCAACATGATGGCCGCCAGCACGACAGACCCGCCCGTCGGCGCCTCGACGTGCGCGTCGGGCAGCCAGGTGTGCACCGGCCACATCGGGATTTTCACGGCAAACGCGGCAAGAAATGCCAGGAATATCCAGGTCTGCTCGGTATGACCCAAGCGTAAATCATGGAACTCAAGCAGGTCGTAGCTGCCCGTCTTCGTGTACATGTAGATCAGCGCGACCATCATGAATACGGAGCCGAGGAATGTGTAGAGGAAAAATTTGATCGTCGCGTAGACGCGGCGCTTGCCGCCCCAGACACCGATGATCAGGAACATCGGCACCAGCATGGCTTCCCAGAAGACGTAAAACAACATGCCATCGAGCGCGCAGAACACACCGATCATCAAACCTTCGAGAATCAGAAACGCCGAGAAATACTGGGCGCTGCGTTTCTTGATCGCCTGCGACGCAGAAATCACAATTAGCGGTGTGATGAATGTCGTTAGCAATATCAACGGCGCCGATAAACCATCGACACCGAGGTAATACCACGCGTTGAAGCGACGAACCCAGGCCGCACGCTCAACGAACTGCATCGCCGATGTCGTGTGGTCAAATGCCGTATACAGGGGCACGGACATAACCAGCACAACCAGTGTGATGATCAGTGCGAACCAGCGCATCGCCGCCGCGCGCGATGACGAACTGTCGCCGCCATCACCGATGAGCAGCACCAGAATTCCGCCCAGTATTGGCAGCCAGATAAGCAGGCTTAAGAGATTATCGAAGTTCATTATTGTGAGCCGTTAGCCTGTGTTCACTAGGCTTTCAGAAGTAGCCAGCCAAGAATCGCGGTCAAGCCGATCACCATGGCAAATGCGTAGACGTATACATGGCCGGTTTGTACCTTACGCAGCACGCCGGACGAAAATGCAACAAGCCCGGCGGTGCCATTGACCACCGCGCCGTCAATAAATCGTTCATCACCGAACTTCCAGAGCGCACGACCGATACCTCGTCCGGAACCGGCAAATCCTTTGATCCAGAGGTCGTCTGCGTAGTACTTGTTGAGCATCAACTTGTATACGGCAGATAACTTCTCGCTGGCCGTTTGTGCAATCGATGGTTTTTTCAACCAGATGAACCAGGCTGTCACCAGACCCGCCATCGACAGCCAGAACGCAGGGCCACCGACCGCGTGTACGACAAATGCCAACGGCCCGTGCCACTCATTGGCAAGCACCAGCAACGGGTCAGTTGCCGCGACCGGGAATATCGAGCTGTCGAAGTAATAGCCGAACAACATGAGGCCGATCGTGAAGAAGCCGATAAATGCCGACGGGATAGCGAGCAGGATCAGCGGGATGGTCACAACCAGCGGACTCTCGCGCAAATGTTCGCGCGTGTGGTCGTCCATCCGCGGCTCGCCGTGGAACACGAGGAAGAACATCCGGAACGAATACAGTGCCGTAATGAACACGCCGGCCAGCACGCTCCAGTAGGCAATCGTGTATGCCAGCCCATCGCGTAAGTGCGCCGCCTCGCCGACCGCCTCAATCAAGGCGTCCTTGGAGAAGAACCCGGACGTGAACGGGAACCCAATCAGCGCAAGCGAGCCGATCAACGACGTCCAGTAGGTAATCGGCAAGTATTTGCGCAGACCACCCATCTTGCGGATGTCTTGTTCGTGGTGCATCGCGATGATGACCGAACCGGCGGCAAGGAACAGCAGCGCTTTGAAGAACGCGTGCGTCATCAGATGGAACACGCCGGCGGCGTAAGCCGACGCGCCAAGCGCGACCGTCATGTAACCGAGCTGTGACAATGTCGAGTAAGCGACGACGCGCTTGATGTCGTTCTGAACGATACCGAGCAGGCCCATAAAAAACGCGGTAGTCGCACCAATAATTAATATGAACGCCAGAGCCGTTTCGGACAATTCAAATAGCGGCGACATCCGCGCGACCATGAATATACCGGCCGTTACCATCGTTGCCGCGTGAATCAACGCAGAGATGGGCGTCGGACCTTCCATAGAATCAGGCAGCCAGACGTGCAGCGGTGCCTGCGCCGATTTACCCATAGCGCCGATGAACAACAGGATGCAGATGACCGTTATCGCACTCCATTGCTGACCGGGGATAATCTCCATGCTCTCCTGAGCAATCTGCGGCCCGGCCAAAAACGCCGCCTGATAGTCCAGCGAGCCTGTGTAGGCGACGATACCGGCAATACCCAGCAGAAAACCAAAGTCGCCGACACGGTTAACAAGGAACGCCTTCAGGTTGGCAAAAATTGCCGTCGGCTTCTTGTACCAGAATCCGATCAACAGATAGGACACCAGACCGACCGCCTCCCAGCCGAAGAACAACTGCAGGAAGTTGTTCGACATCACCAGCATCAGCATCGCGAAGGTGAACAGCGAGATATAGGCTGAAGAAGCGCTGGTAGCCGGGGTCGTCCTTCATGTAGCCGATGGTGTAGATGTGCACCATCAGCGAGACAAACGTGACGACGACCATCATCAACGCCGACAGTCGGTCAATGAGAAAGCCAATCTCCATGCGCAGGCCGTCGGTGACGGCCCATGTGTAGAGCGAATAGTTCTCGGTCGCCCCGCCAAGCAACATGTGTTTAAACACGATGCATGAGAATGCGAACGATGCACCGACGCCGGCAATCGTGACAAGGTGGCTCGCTGTACGCCCGATTTGCTTGCCGAACAAGCCGGCGATCAATGCGGCCACAAGCGGCGCGAGCACGATCGTAAGGTGCGTCTGTACCATCACCTACCCCTTCATCTCGGCGATTTCATCGACGTTAATCGTACGCTGATTACGGAACAGCACGACGAGGATGGCGAGACCGATGGCGGCTTCCGCGGCGGCAACGGTGAGAATAAAGAATACGAATATCTGCCCGACCTCGTCGCCGAGGTAGCGGGAGAATGCGACGAAATTGAAATTCACCGCGAGCAACATCAGTTCGATGCACATAAGCAAAAGGATAACGTTGCGCCGATTAATAAAGATTCCGGCAATACTGATCGAAAACAGGATCGCGGAAAGCGTCAGATAATGCTGCAGCCCGATAGTCATTGGCGCTCCTCCGACTTCATGCTGACAAGCCGCACGCGATCCTCGCGCTTAACCGCGACCTGCGCGTTGATATCCTGTTTCTTGAGGTTCGGCCGTTTGCGCATGGTCAACGTAATCGCCGCAACGATGGCCAACAACAAGATCACTGACGCCAACTCGAAAGCGTATACATGTTCGGTATACAACACCGAGCCCAGCGCCTTGGTATTGCTGTAGTCGTCCGGCAGTGGCGGCGCGTCTGTGAGCTTGGCAATGCCGAAACTGCGCACCCAGATCACCTGACCGAGCTCTATGACCATGATCAGCGCGACCAGCAACCCGACCGGCGCGTAGCGAGTCAGGCCATCACGAAGCCGTTCGACATTGACGTCGAGCATCATCACGACGAAAAGGAACAGCACCATGACGGCGCCGACGTAGACGAGCACCAATGCTATCGCGAGAAACTCCGCCTCCAGCAACAACCACAAGACGGCGCTATTAAAAAACGCAAGCACCAGGAACATTACGGAATGCACCGGGTTGCGCGAAAAGATCACGCCCAGTGCCGCGCCCACCAGCACGGCGCTGACCGTGTAAAACAGCATGCTCTGAAACAAACTCTTATCCCCATGGGCGGCACATCGGCCGCCGTCAGTCGTCGTTGTACCTGGTCTAGCGGAAGCTCGAATCGGCCGCTTTGTCGGCCGCAATCATCGCCTCGTAACGCTCGCCCACGGCCAGCAACTTGTCCTTGGTCATAATATTTTCGCCACGATTTTCCATGTGATACTCATGGATGCGTGACTCGACAATTGCATCTACCGGGCAGGCTTCCTCACAAAACCCGCAATAAATGCACTTGAATAAATCGATATCGTAGCGCGTAGTTCGGCGCGTGCCGTCCTCGGCGACATCGGACTCAATCGTGATTGCCAGCGCCGGGCACACCGCCTCACACAATTTGCAGGCAATGCAGCGCTCTTCGCCGTTCGGGTAGCGACGCAGCGCATGCAAACCACGGAAACGTGGTGACTGCGGCGTCTTCTCCTCGGGGTAGTTGATCGTCACTTTCTTACGGAACAAATTGCTGCCGGTGAGCATCAGCCCACGCCACAATTCGAGCAGGAAGAATGTCTTTAAGAAATTTCGAATGCTGTTCATGTCGATTACCTAGGCCGCGAGTCGCGCCCATGGCCCCCATTGTTGCCAGACCATGACGCCCTCGACCGCAATCCAGACGATGGTGATCGGAATAAAGACCTTCCATCCCAAGCGCATGATCTGGTCATAGCGATAACGCGGGAATGTCGCGCGGAACCATAAGAAGCAGAACAGGAAGAATGATGTCTTGAGTGCAAACCAGAAGAAGCTCGGCTGGCCGAGGAACGACTCGGCACCCAGCAAGCCCTCAAACGGCGACAACCAGCCACCGAGGAAGAAAATAGCCGTCAACGCGGCGATGAGAATCATGTTGGCGTATTCGGCGAGGAAGAACACGGCAAAAGCGACACCGGAGTACTCGACGTGGAAACCAGCGACGATCTCGGACTCGCCTTCAGCAACGTCGAACGGTGCCCGGTTAGTCTCGGCCACGCCGGAGATGAAATACACAACGAACAATGGCGCCAACCACAGGAAGAACCAGTTAGACATGCCACCCTGCTGGGCGAGAATGATTTCGCCGAGGTTCAGGCTGCCCGAGGCCATCAGCACGCCAACCAGAGCGAAACCCATAGCAATTTCATAAGCGACGATCTGTGCGGCAGAACGCATCGCGCCCAGCAATGCATATTTGGAGTTCGTAGCCCAGCCGGCAAGTATGACGCCATAGACGCCCATTGACGTCAGGGCCAGAACGTATAACAGGCCGGCATCAATATCCGCCAGAACGAAATCATCGCTGATTGGCATTACCGCCCAGGTTGCGAATGCCGGCGTGATCGCCAACAACGGCGCGATGATGAACAGGAAGCGGCTCGAGCTCGAAGGAATGACGACTTCCTTGAACAATAGCTTCAGAACATCGGCGAATGGCTGCAACAGACCTTTGAAGCCAACCCGGTTCGGGCCAACGCGATTCTGGATATAACCGATGATTTTACGTTCAGCGAACGTCATGTACGCGACGCAAAGAATCAGACAAACGGTAACGGCAAGAATCTGCGCAGTGATCCATAAGGTGTCGCGCATCGTTTCGGACAGCGACATCCACACACCGGCATCTGCGGCTTGCGCACGCGCGAGCGACGGCATCAGAAACAGACTTAGCGATGCGAAGAGGCGCTGCATCACGACTCACCCCGCCATTCGCGACCGGCCCGCCCTGCCGTCGTCAGCTGCAACGCAGTCGCGCGACGCACCGTCGAGTCCACCTCGTAGATGGGGCGTGTGAAGGCACTCGATGCGCCGTCCTCACCATTGACCTTGCGCGGCGCGAAGCCGCCGCGGTAAGTATTGTCGCCCTCGACGACACCAATCGCCGCCAATGCCTCGGCCGACAACGCAGCGGCATCCGTGTAATCACATTGCGGCATCTCAAGCATGTTGCCGAGAACGCGCAGTACCTTCCAGCCGGGTCGGGCCTCGCCCACCGGCGTCGCGACGCCGTGCCACGATTGTGCGCGACCCTCGACGTTGACGAATGTGCCGGCAGTTTCGGCGAACGTACCGATTGGCAGCAGGATGTCCGCTTGGACGGCAAGTGCGTCGCTCAGATAGGGTGTACATGCGATAACCGTGTCCGCCGCCTGAGTGGCCGCGTTACCCGCGCCATCAAATGCGGCCAGGTCCGCCTGCGGCTCGACATTCCACAGCAGCAAGCTTGATGGTGACGAAGCGAGCATTTGACCAACGCTCAGGCCTTCCTCACTGCGCTTACCGCCCGACACGGCGCGATGAGGCAATACACCGGCCAGCGCGAGGCCCGCGGAATTTGCGCCTTCAGACAGATAGCCGAGCGTTGCGCCGGTTATTTCCGCGAGCGACGCAGCCAACACGCGTATTTCACTGAATGCGCCATGCGCGCCTGCGACGTTACCCAGCAACAATAGTGCCGACTCGGCATCAACCAGCGTACGAGCGGCGGTGCGATGTGCGTCCGTCACTGACGCGCCTTGCGTCATGGCTGACAATGCTGCCGCCGGCGCCTTGCCGCTCAGTTCGCCAGCTGCCTTGAGCGTTGCCGCGAGCTCGGCAACGAGGCCGCCTGTGATTTGCGTACTGGTCTCAAAAAAGTATTCGACCTCTGTTGGGTCGATGGTTGCCACACTTGCGCCGTTCGACACATTCGCCTTGCGAATACGATGCGCAATAATCGGTGCTTCGCTGCGCAGTTCGCTGCCAACAATCAACGCGCCGTTCAGGCTGTCGAGCGATTCGATCGACATGCCTAGCCACGGAAAGAGCGGATCGGACTGCTGGTCGGCGCTATCGCGACGGGTCAGACGATGATCGATATTGCCAGTGCCTAAGTGCCCGGCGATTCGCTGCAACAGATAGCCTTCCTCAAGCGTTGCCGATGGCGACACCAGCAGGCCCGTATCCGCGCCTGACTTGCCCAACACCTCGGCAGCGGCCTCAAGTGCATCCGACCATGAGACATCCTGCCATACGCCATCGCGTTTAATTTTCGGTGTCTGCAGTCGATCGTCCGAGTAGATGCCCTCATACGAGAACCGGTCGCGATCGGCAATCCAGGTTTCGTTGATCGCTTCGTTCGGTTGCGGAACGATTCGCTTGATAGTGCCACGCAAGGTGTGCGCAAACAGATTGGAACCCACGCAGTCGTGTGCGCCGATCATCGGCTTTTGCAACATCTCCCACGACCGCGCGCTGTAGCGATACGGCTTGTTGTTCAGCGCGCCCACCGGGCAAAGGTCAATGATGTTGCCCGACAATTCATGATCGACGTTGTTCTCGATGTAGGTACCGATCAGCATTTGTTCGCCGCGACCCGTCGTACCTAATTCCTGAATGCCCTGGATTTCCTGACCGAAACGCACGCAGCGTGTGCAGTGAATACAGCGCGTCATATCAGTGGAAACAAGCGGGCCAATGTTCTTGTCTTTGACGACACGTTTCTTGTCGGTGTAGCGCGAAATATCGCGCCCATAACCCATCGCCAGGTCCTGCAGCTCACACTCGCCGCCCTGATCGCAAATCGGGCAATCCAGCGGGTGGTTAATCAGCAGGAACTCCATCGTCGCGCGCTGTGCACTGATCGCGTATTTCGAGCGCGTCGAAACCTTCATGCCCTCGGCGACCGGCGTCGCGCAGGCCGGCAACGGCTTCGGTGCACGTTCCACTTCGACCAGACACATACGGCAATTGGCCGCGATGGTCAGCTTTTGGTGATAGCAAAATCGCGGTACGTAGGCATTCGCTGCGTCCGTCGCTTCAATCAGCATCTGCCCCTTACGGGCCTGTACTGTCTTGCCGTCGATTTCCAGTGTTATCAGATCGTCACTCATGACGTGATTAGTGTCCTGTCTCCGGCCAACAGCCGGTCAATTTTGTTTACGCGGCCGCCGCGTCAGTCGCATCGACGATGCTGCGGCCGTTGTTATCGATCATGTATTCGAATTCGTGTCGGAAGTGCTTGAGGAAACTCTGCACAGGCCATGCGGCCGCGTCACCGAGCGCACAAATCGTATGGCCCTCGATCTTGTTCGCCACATCCAACAGCTTGCCGAGATCCTCGCGCGTGCCCCTGCCCTCGAGAAAGCCGGTCAGCATGCGATACAACCAGCCGGTGCCCTCGCGACACGGCGTACATTGCCCGCACGACTCGGCCATGTAGAAACGCGAGATGCGGCGCAGCACACTGACCATGCAGGTCGTCTCGTCCATGACCATCACCGCGCCGGTTCCGAAAGAAGAACCCGCCGCTTTCAATGAGTCGTAGTCCATCGTGCACTGCATGATGGCGTCGGCGGTCATCACCGGCACCGACGAACCACCCGGAATGACGGCCTTCAGTTTGCGCCCTTTCCAGACGCCACCGCACATCTCCAGCAGCTCTTTGAACGGGATGCCCATCGGCAGCTCAACATTCATCGGCTTCTCGACGTGCCCGGAGACCGAGAAGATCGCGGTGCCACCGGAGTTCTCGACCCCGAGCTCGCGGAACCAGTCGGCGCCGTTACGCAGAATCGACGGCACACTCGCCAGAGACTGTGTGTTGTTGATTGTTGTCGGCTTGCCGTAGAGCCCGAAGTTGGCCGGGAACGGCGGCTTGAATCTCGGCTTGCCCTGCTTGCCTTCGAGCGACTCGAGCAAGGCAGTCTCTTCGCCACAGATATAGGCACCGGCGCCAACGAACGTCTCGATATCAATATCGATACCGGCCTTACCGACACTCTTGCCCAGCAAGCCGGCCGCATACGCCTCTTTGACTGCCGCCTCGAAACGCGGCACCGGCTCTTCAATGAATTCGCCGCGAATGTAGTTGTAGGCAACCGTCGCGCCCATCGCGTATGCCGCGATAGCCATGCCCTCGACCAGCGAGTGCGGATTGCCGCGGAGGATTTCACGATCGTGGCAGGTGCCCGGCTCACTCTCGTCGGAATTGCAGACGAGATATTTTTGTACGGGTGCGGTGCGTGGCATGAAGCTCCACTTCAGTCCGGTAGGGAAACCGGCGCCACCGCGCCCACGCAGGCCGGACGCCTTGACGATATCGATAACCTGGTCTTCGCTGAGCTCGCCATCAAGCACTCGCTGCCAGGCCTGGTAGCCACCAGCGTCGCGATAGGCGGCGATAGACCAGGACGCATCCTTGCCAAGTGTCGCGTAACAAACTGTGTTTTTCTGCATCGTGTTAGTCCAACTCGTCCAGAATGTTCTGCATCGATTCGGCGCTCAGGTTCTCGTGATAGACGTGATCAACCATCATCATCGGCGCACCGCAGCAAGCCGCGAGACACTCTTCTTCGCGCTTGAGATAAATGCGCCCATCGTCAGTGCTCTCGCCCAGCTTAATACCGAGATGTTTCTCAGCATGCGCGACCAGCGACTCCGCACCGCGCAACATGCACGAAACATTAGTGCAGATGGCGACATTGTGCCGGCCCACCGGTCGTGTTTCGAACATCGAATAGAAGGTCGCGATCTCATAGACCTTAATCGGCTCGAGGTCGAGCTCAGCGGCGACCGCATCCATCAGCGCGGGCGTCAGAAACCCCTGGTTCTCGTGTTGCACCGCGTGCAACGCACCAATGATCGCGGAACGGCTGCGCTCTTGCGGGAAGCGCGCACGCCAATGCGCGATCTCTTCGAGAACATGCGCCGAGAGGCCTTCCGCCGCCTGATTGTTTGTAACGTCTGTCATGGTTTTTCCGTCAGCGGTCGATTTCGCCAAACACGATGTCCTGAGTACCGATCACGGCAACAACGTCGGCCAGCATATGGCCCGACACCATTTCGTTCATCGCCGAGATATGTGCGAAACCCGGCGCACGCACTTTCATGCGGTACGGTTTGTTGGCGCCATCAGATACCAGATAAACCCCGAGCTCGCCTTTCGGTCCCTCGATGGCGGCATACGCTTCACCAAGCGGTACCGTGTAGCCTTCGGTAAACAATTTGAAATGGTGGATCAGCGATTCCATATCGCCTTTCATTTCCACGCGTGTCGGCGGCGCGATCTTGTGATCGTCGTGCATCACCGGGCCGGGATTGTCACGCAACCAATCGATGCACTGGCGAATGATGCGGTTTGACTGGCGCATCTCTTCGATGCGCACGAGGTAGCGGTCGTAGCAATCACCATTGACGCCAACCGGGATGTCGAAGTCCATCCGGTCGTAGACCTCGTACGGCTGTTTCTTGCGCAGATCCCAGGCCACACCGGAGCCACGTAACATAGGGCCGGTGAAGCCGAGTTGTTGCGCACGCTCGGGCGTAACGACGCCGATATTTACGGTGCGCTGCTTCCAGATACGGTTATCAGTCAGCAACGTCTCGTATTCATCGACGCAGGCCGGGAAACGATCGGTAAAGTCCTGAATGAAGTCGAGCATGCCGCCTTCGCGTGCGGCATTCAGAGACTTGGCTTCCGCCGGACTGCGCCACTGTGACGACTCGTACTTTGGCATCGATGTCGGCAAGTCACGGTAGACACCGCCGGGGCGATAATAAGTGGCGTGCATACGTGTGCCTGAAACAGCCTCGTAGCAATCCATCAGGTCCTCACGCTCGCGGAAGCAATACAGGAACATCGTCATCGCGCCGATATCCAGCCCGTGCGCACCGAGCCACATCAGGTGGTTCAGGATGCGCGTGACCTCGTCAAACATCACGCGAATATACTGCGCGCGAATGGGCGGCGTGATGCCTAGTAATTTCTCGATCGCGAGCACATAGCCGTGCTCGTTGCACATCATCGACACGTAGTCGAGACGATCCATGTAACCGATGCTCTGGTTGTAAGGCTTGGACTCGGCCAGCTTCTCGGTACCGCGATGCAGCAGACCGACATGCGGGTCAGCGTTCTGCACGGTCTCGCCGTCCATCTCAAGAATCAGACGGAGTACGCCGTGCGCAGCCGGATGCTGGGGACCGAAGTTCAATGTGAAGCTCTGAATCTCAGACATCGTTTCTCTCTTTCAGCGCATCGTCATAGCGGTTGTCGTCGCGAATAACGCGCGGCACCAGTGTGCGCGGCTCAATGGAAACAGGCTGGTAGGCAACGCGACCTTTCTCGGCGTCATAGCGGACCTCGACGTTGCCGGACAGCGGGAAGTCCTTGCGGAACGGATGGCCGATGAAACCGTAGTCGGTCAACAATCGGCGCAAGTCGGGGTGGCCCTCGAAAACAATGCCGAACAAGTCGAACGCCTCGCGCTCATACCAGTCCGATGAGCGCCACACATCAATCAGCGACGGCACACGCGGCGGATTCTCGGTGGAGGTGAATATCCGCAATCGCAAACGCCTGTTGTGCTCGATCGACAACAAGTGCACCACCACGGCGAAACGTTCCTCATCGAACTCGTCTGCCTCTTCGATGATGACTTCGCGCTGCACACCACGTGAATAGCCCGAGCCGGTCGCACTGCGTGTTTTCCATTCATCGTGACCATACGTCAGATAGTCGACACCGCACAGGTCGATCATTGTGCCGAAACTGAAAGCGCTGTCGTCACGCAAGCGAAGCGCAACATCCTGCAATTGTTGCCGTGGCACAACCATGGTCACTTCGCGCTCACGGCTGACGGTCACCGCCAGCTCAGGGAAGTGCTCACGCAGGATACCGGCGAGCGCAGGCTCGGCCACGGCAGTTATCTCTTCGCTGCTCATCGCGCAATCGTGCTCGTGCGACGAATCTTCTTCTGAAGCTGGATGATGCCGTACATCAGCGCCTCGGCGGTCGGCGGACAGCCGGGCACATAGACGTCGACGGGAACCACACGATCGCAACCACGCACCACCGCATAAGAATAGTGGTAGTAACCGCCGCCGTTCGCACAGGACCCCATCGAAATCACCCAGCGCGGTTCGGGCATCTGGTCGTAGACCTTGCGCAGGGCGGGCGCCATTTTGTTGACCAGCGTGCCGGCGACAATCATCACGTCGGACTGGCGTGGGCTGGGGCGGAAAATGACGCCGAAGCGATCGAGGTCATAGCGGGCGGCGCCGGCATGCATCATCTCGACGGCGCAACAGGCAAGGCCGAACGTCATCGGCCACATAGAACCGGTACGCGCCCAGTTAACGACGGTATCGATACTGGTGACGACCATGCCCTTCTTCTGGATGCTGCCCGGCGGTAATTCAAATTCGTCGGCGGCCGCGTCGGCGGCGATCGTTGCGCTGGCGGTTAATCCCACTCCAGTGCTCCCTTTTTCCATTCGTAGATAAACCCGACCACAAGCACGGTCAGGAACAACGCCATAGCCAGCAGGCCGAAACCGCCGATGGTGTCGAGCGACACCGCCCACGGAAACAAGAAGGCGATTTCAAGATCAAAAATGATGAACAGGATGGCGACCAGGTAGTAGCGCACATCGAACTTCATCCGGCTGTCTTCAAAAGCCTCGAAACCACATTCGTAGGGCGAAAGCTTTTCGGCGTCTTTTTCGCCACGTCCGAACATAAATCCGAGCGCCAACAAAACAACACCAAGGCCACCTGCGATACCGAGAAAGATCAGTACCGGGATATAGTTTTCTAACACGCGTTGAGTCCTGTCCGCAGTTCTGCGCTCGGGTGCGTCCCCACGCCGCAGAATTATCACAAATTGTCTATTGGACGCACCAGACTTTGCGCCGACCATTGTAGCAGGCCGCGCTATCGCTGTAACACCCCAAATCGACTAATAATCCCGCGCAATGTGCGGGTTCGGGCCGCTGATGCCTGCGACGATCACGCGTGCAGGTTTACAAGCGTCACAGCGACTCGACAGCGCCTGAAACGCGAAACGGGCCCGAAGGCCCGCTTTGCTTTTTGTTGGTGCCGATGGCCGGACTCGAACCGGCACAGCTTTCGCCACTGCCCCCTCAAGACAGCGTGTCTACCAATTCCACCACATCGGCAATTATCTCAATCTACTCGTCTTGCGCCGGCATTTCCGGCACTTCTTCTTCGGTCGACGCGTCGACGGCGTCGGTCGCCTCACTCATCTCGGCCGACTCATCGTCAAAGAGCGGTACGTCGCCAAGATCGTCCTCGAGCGCGGGCGTTGATTCTACATCAGGCATCGCTACCATCTCGGCCGCATCAACAATGCTGTCGGCACCCGTCATCTGGGTTGTCACATATGCAAGCGCCAGACTGTTGACGAAGAAAAATGTTGCCAGAACCGCTGTGGCGCGCGATAGAAAGTTCGCAGAACCGCGCGCACCGAACACAGTGCCGGAAGCGCCAGAGCCAAATGCGGCACCCGCGTCGGCGCCCTTGCCACGCTGCATCAAAACCAGCGCGATGATTCCGATCGACACAAAAAAGTGCGCGACCATTAGTACGATAAATGCCGTATCCATAATGTCTCTACTTAAAGTTCGATGAAGGTCAGGCGCGAGCCGCGGCCGCCGCGATCGCGAGAAATTCATCCGCGACCAACGAAGCACCACCGATCAGGCCACCGTCGATATCAGGCTGCGCCAACAATGACGCCGCATTGGCGGCTTTCATGCTGCCGCCATACAAAATACGTGTGCGCGCAGCCAGGCTCTCATCGAGCTCCGCCAGACGCGAACGCAAAAACTTGTGAACCGCTTGCGCTTGTTCAGGGCTTGCCGTTTGCCCGGTACCGATCGCCCAGACCGGCTCATACGCAACGACGGCCTTGTCCAGACCTTTCGCGCCAACAAGATCGATTACCGCATCAAGCTGACTGGCGACGACCGATTCGGTTTCGCCCGCCTCGCGTTGTGCCAGTGTCTCACCGACACACAGCACAGGATGCAGGTCCTGCTCAACAGCCGCGGCGAACTTACTCGCTACCTGCTCGTTCAGCTCGGCAAACAATGAGCGCCGCTCGGAATGGCCCACCAGCACATAGCGGCAACCGAACTCTGCGAGCATCGACGCCGCGATTTCTCCGGTGTAGGCACCCGCATCGTATTCCGACACGTTCTGCGCGCCCAGCGCGACACCATGATTGGCAACCTGCGCACCGACGGATTCGAGATAGACCGCCGGCGGGCATACCAGCAACTCAACCTCGGGTATATCAGCACAACCTGCGCAGATATCCGCCAACAGCCGCTCATTGGCTGCGCGGCTGCCATTCATCTTCCAGTTTCCGGCGACCAGATAGCGTCTCATGTCCTACACCTTGGTTGGGCCCTGACGGAACCCCGAAAAGCCGGCGAGGATACCCGCCGGCGCGCTGATACGCAACGAAAACACCCGAAAACCGGCCTGTATCATGCGGCCGCAACCCGCACGACTTCCGCCAGTTTCTCAGCCACCGCCTGCACCTCAACCTGGTCAACGCCCTCGACCATCACCCGTATCAGAGGCTCCGTTCCCGACGCACGCAGTACGATTCGCCCGCGACTGCCCAGCTTCTCCTCGAGCGCCGCCGTTTCGCCACGAATCCGCTCATCACCGTCCAGGTCGACCGGCCCGGATACGCGCACATTAATCAGCACCTGCGGATAGACAGGCATTTCCGCTGCCAGGCTGGCCAGGGATTGTCCCGTGCCTTTGACGATTTCCAGTAGCTGCAGCGCGCTGACGAGCCCGTCGCCGGTCGTGGTGCGGTCGAGGCAAATAATATGCCCCGACGACTCGCCGCCAATCGTACCGTTATGCGCACGCAAGGCCTCCATGACATAGCGGTCACCGACGCTGGCACGCATGAACGGGATATTGTGATCCGCGAGCTTGCGCTCGAGCCCCAGGTTGCTCATCACGGTACCGACCACGGGGCCCTGCAGTTCACCAACCCGATGGCGCCCCATGGCAACGATGTAAATGAGCTGATCGCCGTCAACAAGATTGCCCTCTGCATCAACCATGACCACGCGGTCGCCATCACCGTCCAGCGCAATACCGAGATCTGCACCGACGCCGCGAACCGTCTGGGTAAGCAGCTCGGGCTGCGTAGACCCGCAACCATCGTTGATGTTCTTGCCGTTCGGCGAGCAACCGATGGGGATAACGTTAGCGCCGAGCGCACTGAGAACACGCGGCGCCACCTTGAATGCGGCACCGTTCGAGCAATCAAGTACGATCTTCATGTCATCGAGGCGCAAGTCGTCGCGCACCGTGCCGAGGCAATAGTCGATGTATCGCTCACGCGCCGAATCGATACGTTTGGCGAAGCCGAGCTCTGAAGAGTCTCGTGTGATCGCCGGCGCCTGCAACAGGGCCTCGATTTTAAGTTCGATTTCGTCCGAAAGCTTGCTGCCGTCACGATCAAAAAACTTGATGCCGTTGTCGAAATACGGATTGTGTGAGGCACTGATCATGACGCCAAGGTCGGCATCAAAGGATCTTGTTATATGCGCGACACCCGGCGTCGGCAGCGGCCCCAGCATCAGCACATCGACACCGGCTGCGGTAAACCCGGCCTCCAACGCAGCTTCAAACATATAACCTGAAATGCGCGTGTCCTTGCCGATCACGACCTTGCCGCCGTCCGGCACCAGGACACGCGCCGCGGCACCGGCAAGACGCAAGGCGAAATCCGCCGTCATCGGGGCCGCCCCGACACGGCCACGCACGCCATCCGTTCCAAAATACTTTCGACTCATCGTTGCTCTCTTTCAATCATTGTCTGAAGCATGCTCTCGCAGCGCGCGCAGGATTCGTCGGGCATCATTGGTCGCATCGACATCGTGCACGCGCACAATTGATGCGCCCTGCGACGCCGCCTCGTACGCGAGAATAACACTACCGGTGACTCTGCTTGTGACCGGCTTGGCAGTTATTTCACCCAACATTGATTTACGCGATAACCCTGCCAACAAAGGGAAGCCCATTGCGCACAAGGTATTCAAGCCGTTCAGCAGCGTGAGATTGTGCCCGAGCCGTTTGCCAAAGCCGAAACCGGGATCAATGATGATCGCGTCCGGCGCAATGCCTGCCGCGACGCATTGTGCGGCACGCTCGGCCAGAAAGTCAGAAACCTCTTTGAGTGGATCATCGTAGCGCGGTGTCGCCTGCATCGTCCCCGGCTCGCCTTGCATGTGCATCAGGCAGACCGGCACCGATAACGCGGCCGCGGTTTCCAGCGCACCCGGTCTGCGCAGCGCCCACACATCGTTGATCAAGGCCGCCCCGGCATCCACCGCTGCACGCATTACCTCTGGCTTGCTGGTATCAATTGAGATCACTACATCCGGGTTGCCCGACAGACGTTCGATCACCGGCACAACGCGATCCAGTTCCTGTTGTACGCTAACCGGCAGCGCACCGGGGCGCGTCGATTCACCACCGATGTCGAGCATCACAGCACCCGCGGCTGTCATTGCTTGCGCCTGGCGCATCGCGGAATCAAGCGTGTCGTAGCGCCCGCCGTCGGAAAACGAATCCGGCGTTACATTGAGTACGCCCATAATTGCAGGCGCTTCAAAAACCCTGACATCGCTGCCGAATCGCAAGCGGAAATGTTGATTTGCTGATGTCATTGTCATCTCAAAAAAAACGGCAACCGCGTGGGTTGCCGTTCTTCAAGCACATGATTGCGACGGTCGCCTAGCCGGACTGGCCAGCCGGGCCACCGATCGTGCCCTCTGGCTTGTCTTTATCGTCGCTGGCGGCCAAACCTGTCGGCGGCTCGCCACCACCATCAGTCCAGTCAGCCGGCGGGCGCGGCTCGCGTCCTTCCATAATGTCAGCGATCTGGCTCTGATCGATCGTTTCATATTTGATCAACGCCTGCGCCATGACATGCAGTTTTTCCATGCTGTCGCGAAGAATGGTCTCAGCGCGTTGGTAGTTCTTATCAATAATGCTGCGAACCTCTTCGTCGATCGCATGCACGGTAACGTCAGACACTTGCTTGGTCTGTGTCATTGAACGACCCAGGAACACCTCGCCCTCTTCCTCGCTGTAGCTCAGCGGGCCAAGACGATCCGACAAACCCCATTTGGTGACCATGTTGCGCGCGATGTCGGTCGCACGCTCAATGTCATTTGATGCGCCGGTAGTGACACTGTCAGCGCCGAAGATAATCTCTTCGGCCAGACGGCCACCGAACAGGCTGGAAATCTGGCTGTTCAGGCGTTGCTTGGAGTAGCTGTAGCGATCCTCTTCCGGCAGGAACATCGTGACGCCCAGCGCGCGACCACGCGGAATGATCGAGACTTTGTAGACCGGATCGTGATCCGGAACGCTAAGCCCGACGATCGCGTGACCGGCCTCGTGGTAGGCGGTGAGCTTTTTCTCATCTTCGCTCATGACCATAGAGCGGCGCTCGGCCCCCATCATGATCTTGTCCTTAGCCTTCTCGAACTCGTCCATGCTCACGGTGCGGCGATTCGCACGCGCCGCGAACAAGGCGGCCTCGTTAACCAGGTTCGCAAGGTCAGCCCCGGAAAAACCGGGCGTGCCACGTGCAATAATTCCCGGACGGACGTCATCGCCGATAGGTACTTTACGCATGTGCACGCGAAGGATTTGCTCGCGACCGCGAACGTCGGGCAGGGGCACGACGACCTGTCGGTCAAAACGACCCGGACGCAGCAGCGCGGGATCGAGCACATCAGGGCGGTTCGTCGCCGCGATGACGATGATGCCTTCGTTGCCTTCGAACCCGTCCATTTCGACCAGCAATTGGTTCAGCGTCTGCTCACGCTCGTCATGACCACCGCCGAGACCCGCGCCACGATGGCGGCCTACGGCGTCGATTTCATCGATGAAAATGATGCAAGGCGCATGCTTTTTCGCCTGCTCAAACATGTCGCGCACGCGCGACGCACCGACACCGACGAACATCTCGACGAAGTCCGAACCGGAAATGGTGAAGAACGGCACCTTGGCCTCGCCGGCGATCGCACGCGCCAGCAGCGTCTTACCGGTACCCGGCGAGCCGACCATCAGCACGCCTTTGGGAATCTTGCCGCCGAGGCGCTGGAACTTGCTCGGGTCCTTGAGGAAATCGACGATCTCGACGACTTCCTCTTTGGCCTCTTCGACGCCGGCAACGTCGGCAAACGTAACGCCGACCTGATCTTCGCCAAGTAAACGCGCTTTACTCTTACCGAACGACATCGCGCCGCGGCCACCCGCGCCGCCACCCTGCATCTGACGCATGAAATAGACCCACACGCCAATCAACAACAGGATCGGGAAGGAGCTGATAAACAAGCTCACGAGTAAATTCGGCTCTTTCGGTTGCGGCATCTCAAACGATACACCGCGCTGCTTCAGGTCGCCGATCAGCGCCGAGGTATCCGTTTCCGGATTGTAGGCTATGTAACGGCCACCGCCGCTGGTCGTGTAGCGGATAGAAGACCCGTCGAAAACAACGTTATCAATCATGCCGTCATCGATACGATTGAGGAATTGTGAGTACTTCTCGGTGGTCACACCGTTGACGCCACCCTGCTGAAAGCTCTGCACCACTGTCAGCAGTACGAGCACGATGGCGATGAAAATCAAAATATTCTTGGCTGAATCGTTCACGGAACGCCTCACTGTTACGGTACGTGGGCAGCTCACTGCCTACTCCATACCTGGGGATTTATGACCGGTTTGTTGCCCGGTGGCTTGTCTTCAAAACCGGCGGACAGCGCGTGTTCGTCGCCCTGTTTACCGTCTCAGACACTACACTAAGCGATAGTTTCTGGCCAGCACGTACACCTCAGTACTGCTGGGCCGCGATGCTTTTGGCTTGCGAATTTTGACGCTGCCAAATTGCCGTCTAAGTTCTTTGACATATTCGTCAAAGCCCTCACCCTGAAATACCTTGCAGATGAACGCGCCCTTGGGCGAGATTACCTCCCCCGCCAGCGCGAGCGCCAGTTCAGCCAGATACATTGCACGCGGCTGATCTACCGCTTTCACCCCACTAATATTGGGTGCCATGTCACTCATTACAAGGTCAACCCGACGGCCATCAAGATAGCTTTTCAGTGTTTCGAGCACGGATTCCTCGCGAAAATCGCCCTGAATGAAGGTCACACCCGGCAAACTGTCCATTTCGAGCAAATCCAGCGCATAGATCTCAGCGTTTTCGCGCAACGCGCGGCCTATGTATTGACTCCAGCCGCCGGGCGCAGCACCCAGATCGACCGCCAGCATGCCCGGCTTGAGCAATTTTGCCGGTGTGACGATTTCTTCGAGCTTGAACACTGCACGCGAGCGAAAACCCTCTGCACGCGCACGCTGAACCCAGGGGTCGCGCTCCTGACGCGCGCGCCAGCTACCACTCGAACGGCGCGGACCGCTCATGAATCGTGGCTCGCAAAGATGACTGTCTCGCTCATATCAATGATAATCGCCGCTGGCATAATTCTGGGTACCCTAATGACACTCACCGAACGGCAGAGAAAAACCTTGCGTGGACTCGGCCATAAACTCAACCCCGTCGTCATGATAGGCGACAAGGGTTTGTCCGAAACCGTCGCGGCGGAAATCGAAAACGCACTTAAATTTCACGAACTGATCAAACTCAGCGTGCGCTACGGTGAGCGCGATGCGCGTGACGCGTTGATCGATACGATCTGCGCTCAAACCGACGCGCAACTGGTGCAACGAACCGGCAACACAGCGTTGTTATTCCGGCGTAATCACAAAACCCCCAAGATCGTTCTTGGCAGTCGCTAGCCGCGAGCGCTACTCGTAGCGCACCTCGACAATTTCATAGTCCTTCGTGCCGGCCGGCGCTACAACAGTAACCTCGTCGCCCTCGCTCTTGCCAATCATGGCACGCGCGATCGGCGACGAAATTGAAATGCGACCGGACTTTATGTCCGCCTCATCTTCCCCAACGATCTGATAGACCGTTTGCGCCTCGCTCTCGAGCTCCAGCAGCTCGACCGTGGCGCCAAACACGACCTTGCCGGTCGGCTTGAGTGCGGTAACGTCGATAACCTGCGCATTCGAGAGCTTGCCTTCGATTTCCTGAATGCGACCTTCAGCGAAGCTTTGCTGCTCTTTCGCGGCATGGTACTCGGCGTTTTCTTTCAAATCGCCGTGCTCGCGGGCCTCGGCGATCGCCTGAATGATTCGCGGGCGGTCCACAGACTTCAGCTGCTTCAACTCCGCTTTCAACTGCTCCGCGCCGCGGGCAGTCAATGGCACTTTATTCATCTCTAATCCTTAAATACTTGAGTGTCGCCACGCGTGCGACACGTTGCTACGCGGCCACGGACGCGTGCAGATCCTGTAGACAGTTTACGCCGTCTTCACTGATGTGTTGCATGGCCACGCACGTCGCACGCGCTGCAGACAACGTTGTGTAATAGGTCACCGCGCGCGCGACCGCCTCGCCTCTGATCGTCTGCGAGTCGCGAATCGCCTTCTTACCTTCCGTCGTATTGATGATCAAGGAAATCTCGCCATCTTTGATCATATCGACGAGGTGCGGGCGCCCTTCGCTAACTTTGTTCGCGCGACGACAGGCAACGCCGGCCTCGGCCAACGCTGTTGCGGTGCCGTGGGTCGCTACGATATCAAAACCCAACTCAATCAGCATGCCCGCCAATTCGATGGCATCCGGTTTGTCCCGGTCGCGCACTGACAAAATCACCGTACCGCCACGCGGCAACGTTACACCCGAAGCCAGCTGCGCTTTCGCGTAGGCCTCGCCGAATGATTTGCCGGTACCCATGACCTCACCGGTAGATTTCATCTCAGGACCAAGGATTGGGTCGGATTGCGGGAAGCGCTTGAACGGGAACACGGACTCCTTCACCGAATAGAAGCCGGGCACGACCTGCCTGGTGAAGCCGAGTTGCTCAAGTGTTTCACCCGCCATAACGCGCGCCGCAATCTTGGCCAGCGGCACACCGGTCGCCTTGGACACAAACGGCACGGTGCGCGAGGCTCGCGGGTTTACTTCCAACAGAAATATATTGTCACCCTGAATGGCGAACTGGGTGTTCATCAAACCGACAACATTTAATGCTTTGGCGAGACGGGTTACCTGCGCGATCATTTCCTGCTGCACCTCATCGGTCAGCGAAAACGGCGGCAGCACGCAACCCGAGTCACCGGAATGCACACCGGCCTGCTCGATATGCTGCATCACGCCGCCGACCAGAATGGCGTCGCCATCGCAAACGATATCAACATCCACCTCAATCGCCTGATCAAGAAAACTGTCCAGCAGGATCGGGCTGTCGTTGGAAACGGCAACCGCCTCTTTCATGTAGCCGCGCAACTCATCGTCGTTATAAACAATCTCCATCGCGCGCCCGCCAAGCACGTAAGACGGCCGGACGACGAGCGGGTAACCGACGCTGGCCGCCGCTTCCACGGCTTCCTCTTCGGTACGCGCAATACGGTTTGGCGGCTGCTTGAGTTCAAGCTCTTCGATGATGCGTTGAAAACGCTCGCGGTCTTCCGCCAGATCGATCGAGTCGGGCGACGTGCCAATGATCGGCGCCCCGGCCTCGGCCAGCGACTCGGCAAGCTTCAGTGGCGTCTGCCCACCGAACTGCACAATGACACCGACCGGTTTTTCGAGGTCGACGATACTCATGACGTCTTCGAATGTCAGTGGCTCAAAATACAGCCGATCGGAGGTGTCGTAATCGGTCGATACGGTTTCCGGATTGCAATTGACCATGATGGTTTCGAAGCCCGCTTCGCGCAGCGCAAGCGACGCATGCACGCAACAGTAATCGAACTCGATGCCCTGACCGATGCGGTTCGGGCCACCACCGAGAATCATCACTTTCTTGCGATCCGTTGGTTGCGCCTCGCAGTATTGCTCATAGGTTGAGTAGAGATATGCGGTGTCCGTATCGAACTCCGCCGCGCAGGTATCAACGCGCTTGTATACAGGCAGGATACCGGCGTCGATTCGCGCCTTGCGCACCTCTGGCTCGCTGCGCCCGCTTAACTTGGCGATGCGCGCGTCAGAGAAGCCCCGCCTTTTCAGCTCGCGCAGGTTTGCCGGCTTGAATGCACTGTCGCCGAGTGCACGAATGCCGGACTCGACACGCACGAGGTCAAGTATCTGGCCAAGAAACCAGGGGTCAATACCGGACAGCTTGTTAACCCGGTCAATCGACAGGCCGAGCCGAAAGGCATCGGCAACCCACAACAGGCGATTTGCGCTCGGCTGGCGAATCTCCGACTCGACCAGGTCACGACAGGTTTCTTCATCCAGTCCGCTGGGTAATTGACGGTCCAGTCCACTCAGGTCGGTCTCAAGACCGCGCAATGCCTTTTGCAACGATTCCTGGAACGTACGGCCGATGGCCATCACCTCACCGATCGACTTCATTGACGTCGTCAACCGAATGTCGGCTCCCGGGAATTTCTCGAACGTGAAGCGCGGCACTTTGGTCACGACATAGTCGATCGTCGGCTCGAACGACGCCGGCGTAAGTCCGCCGGTAATATCATTCGCCAGCTCATCCAGCGTGTAGCCCACCGCGAGTTTCGCGGCCACCTTCGCGATCGGAAAACCGGTCGCTTTAGACGCCAGAGCCGATGATCGGGACACGCGCGGATTCATCTCGATGACCAGCATGCGGCCGTCTTCCGGATTGACCGCGAACTGGACGTTTGAGCCACCCGTCTCAACACCAATCTTGCGCAAGACGGCGATTGAAGCATTGCGCATGCGTTGATACTCGCGATCGGTCAAAGTCTGGGCGGGCGCCACGGTAATCGAGTCACCGGTGTGCACACCCATCGCGTCAACGTTCTCGATCGAACAGATGATGATGCAGTTGTCGGCCTTATCGCGAACGACCTCCATTTCGTATTCTTTCCAGCCGATGATTGACTCTTCAATCAATACCTCGGTGGTCGGTGACATTTCCAGACCGTTGGCAACGATCTCCTCGAACTCTTCGCGGTTGTAGGCAATCCCGCCGCCACTGCCACCCATCGTAAAGGACGGGCGAATAATGGCCGGATAGCCAATGTCCTTTTGCACCTCAAAAGCACTCGGCAGATCATGCGCAACGGAGGCGCGCGGCGACTCGAGACCGATCTCATCCATAGCGCGCTTGAACTGCTCGCGATCCTCGGCCATATCGATCGCTTCGCGGGATGCGGCGATCATTTCTACGTTGTATTTCTCGAGGATGCCTTCGCGCACGAGGTCCAACGCACAGTTCAACGCGGTCTGTCCGCCCATTGTCGGCAGGATCGCATCCGGGCGTTCCTTTTCGATAATCTTGGCGACCGCCGTCCAATGCACCGGCTCGATATACACAGCATCTGCCATCTCCGGATCAGTCATGATCGTCGCGGGATTCGAGTTAATCAGGATGACCCGATAACCCTCCTCGCGCAGCGCCTTGCACGCCTGCGCACCGGAGTAGTCGAACTCGCACGCCTGGCCGATCACTATCGGACCGGCGCCGATGATCAGAATGCTTTTTATGTCTTCACGTTTAGGCACGGTGTTTCCCCGGCGCGACCGAACGGGCGCGCTTAAGTCTGCTCAATCGACTGATGCCGCACGCTGCTCGTCGTTCGCGCGGATGTGGTTGACGATCATTTGTGAGAACTGAAAGAAAAGGTGTCGCACGTCATGCGGGCCCGGGCTCGCTTCCGGGTGGCCCTGAAAGGAAAATGCCGGTGCACTTTTGTGGGCGATGCCCTGCAGCGTGCCGTCAAACAACGAACGATGTGTTGCAACAAGATCGTCAGGCAGGGAAGTCTCGTCGACCGCGAAGCCGTGGTTCTGGCTCGTGATCATCACCTTGCCGGTCTCAAGATCCTGCACCGGGTGGTTGGCACCATGGTGGCCGAACTTCATTTTTACCGTCTTGGCGCCGGCGGCAAGCGCCAGCAGCTGGTGGCCCAGGCAAATACCGAATATCGGTATGCGCGTCTCGAGCAATGCCTGAATGGCCTCAACCGCGTAGACGCATGGCTCGGGATCACCCGGACCGTTGGACAGGAAAATACCGTCCGGCTTAAGCGCCATAACCTCATCGAATGAGGTGGTGGCCGGCACGACGGTGACCCGGCAATCATGCTCGACGAGCAACCGTAGAATATTGCGCTTGATACCAAAATCGTAGGCGACGACGTGAATCGGCGCAATCCGCCGTGTTACCACTTTTTCCACCTCTTCCCAGGACTCGCCCTGCGCCCATTGGTAAGGCATCGTCGTGGACACCACTTTGGCGAGATCCCTGCCGGCAAGGCCGGGCGCAGCCTTGGCAGCGGCGATCGCCTTTTCAACCAGCTCACTGGTGCTGGTGCCCTCTTCCGCCGCCATGATGCAACCTTGTTGCGCACCATGTTCGCGGATGTGGCGGGTCAACTGGCGTGTATCCAGATCGCATATCGCGACCGTGCCTGCGCGCCGCAAGAAGTCTGCAAGATTGTGCTCGCTGCGCCAGCTGGAAGTCACAATGGAGCGGTCGCGAATCACCAGCCCGGCTGCGTGCACCTGCGACGATTCGAAATCGTCACTGTTGGTGCCGGTGTTGCCGATATGCGGATAGGTCAGCGTGACAATTTGCTGGCAGTAGGAAGGGTCGGTCAGGATCTCCTGATAACCGGTCATCGCCGTATTGAACACGACTTCACCGACCGTATGACCATCGGCACCGCATGAAAGACCGCGGAATACGGTGCCATCGGCGAGCGCAAGTATTGCAGGTTTAACCATTCTGACCTCTGTCACCTCGTCATAAGGCGGATAAACGAAAGCGGAAGGCCGGTAACAACGCACGCTTCCGCTTGTTCAGGTCAACGGTTTTTCATTCGCGACCCGCGATAGTTTACGCCAGCCGAGAAAACATGCAAAGCGCACTCGCCAACAAAACCCGCGTATTGTCCGCCCGACGCTTCAGACACCGGCGTTTACAGGTGGTCAGGAACCGATGTTATCGAAAAATCGCTTGACGTTATCGGTCCAGGAGCGCGTGCGCGGGCTGTGCCGGTCGCCACCAATATCGACGGCATCGTCAAACTTGCGCAGCAGATCCTTCTGTTGCGTAGTCAGGTTAACCGGCGTTTCAACGGCAACCCGGCAATACAGGTCACCCGGCTCGCGGATACGCACAGTCGGCACGCCTTTGCCCCGCAGACGGAATACCTTGCCGGTCTGCGTGCCCGGCGGCATTTTCAGTGCTACCTGGCCATTCAGCGTCGGCACATCAACACTACCGCCCAGCGCCGCCGTGACGAAGCTGACAGGTACCTCACAATGCAAGTCGGGACCGTCACGTTCGAACATATCGTGCGGCGACAGACGTATCTCAACGTAAAGGTCACCGGCAGGCCCGCCGTTGCGGCCCGCCTCGCCCTCGCCCGTCAAGCGAATGCGATCTCCGTTGTCTACGCCAACCGGAATCTTCACCGACAGGGTGCGGGTCTTGCGTACCCGGCCACGCCCGTCGCAACTACCGCACGGGTCTTTGATCAGATTGCCTTCGCCACGGCATGCAGGGCAGGTCTGCTGAACCGAGAAAAAACCTTGCGTCATACGGACTTGCCCCGCGCCGCCACAGGTATCGCAGGTCTCTGGCTTGGAGCCCTCGGCGGCACCGCTGCCATCGCAGGTATCGCAGCCTACATAGGTTGGAATTTCCAGCGTCGTGTTCTCACCACGGATAGCCTGTTCCAGTGTCAGCTCAAGCTCATAGCGCAGGTCGGCACCGCGGAACACTTGCCGGCCGCCACCGCCGCGTCGCGCACCACCGAAAATGTCACCAAAGACATCCCCGAACATGTCGCTGAATGAGTCGGCACCGGAGAAACCGCCCCGCCCGCCTGATGCGCTGCTGCTGACACCGGCGTGCCCGAACTGGTCATAGGCCGCGCGCTTCTCGGCGTTGGACAGCACCTCGTAGGCTTCTTTCGCCTCTTTGAAACGCTGCTCTGCGTCTGCATCGTCCGGATTACGGTCGGGATGGTGCTTCATGGCCAGTCGGCGGTAGGTCTTCTTCAGCTCAGCCGTCTCGACGGTCTTGCTGACGCCTAATACCTCGTAGTAGTCACGTTTTGCCATGCTATTTCTCACTCACCCTTTGCACGCCGCCCTGACGCATAGAACCGCATGCCCGCGACTTGGCGGGCATACGGTCGTTTACCAAACGTTGTTGATCAGGCCGACTTCTTCTCGTCGCCGTCCTTAACCTCTTCGAACTCGGCATCAACAACGTCATCTGACGCTTGCGCCGAGCCTTCCGGCTGCGCGCCATCGCCGGCTGCTTCAGCCTGCTCGTACGCCTTCTGCGCCATCGCTGCAGACGCTTCGCCCAGCGCTTTGATCTTCGTCTCGATCGCGTCTTTGTCGTCGCCGGCAAGCGCCGTCTTCAGATCCGCCATTGCTGACTCAATCTTACCGCGCTCTTCTGCCTCGACTTTTTCGCCAAGATCCTCAAGCGATTTTTCGGTCGCATGCATCATGCCGTCTGCCTGATTGCGGACATCGACCAGCTCGCGAAACTTGCGATCGTCCTCGGCATGCGCTTCGGCGTCCTGCACCATTTTGTCGATCTCGTCGTCGCTCAGACCGCTGGACGCCTTGATGACAATGTTCTGGCTCTTGCCGGTTGCCTTGTCCTTCGCCGATACGTTCAGAATGCCGTTCGCATCGATATCAAAGGTGACCTCGATTTGCGGCAGTCCGCGCGGTGCAGGCGGAATGTCCGCCAGATCAAACCGGCCGAGCGACTTGTTGTCGCCGGATCGTTCGCGCTCACCCTGCAAAACATGGATGGTCACCGCGGTCTGATTGTCGTCAGCCGTCGAGAACACCTGCTCGGCATTTGCCGGGATCGTCGTGTTCTTCTCGATAAGCTTGGTCATTACACCGCCCATCGTCTCGATGCCAAGCGACAGCGGCGTGACGTCAAGCAACAAGACATCTTTCACTTCGCCCGACAACACACCACCCTGAATCGCCGCACCAATCGCCACTGCCTCATCCGGGTTCACGTCGCGACGTGGCTCTTTACCAAAGAAGTTCTGTACTTCTTCGGCCACCTTAGGCATCCGCGTCTGGCCACCGACAAGGATGACGTCATCGACCTCGGAGACCTTCAGGCCGGCGTCTTTCAGCGCCAGTTTGCAGGGGTCAATCGTGCGCGTGATCAGCCCGCCAACCAGTGATTCGAGCTTCGCACGCGTCAGCTTGATGTTGAGGTGCTTGGGACCGCTGGCATCCGCAGTGATGTAGGGCAGATTGACTTCGGTCTGCTGACCTGAGGACAGCTCGATCTTCGCTTTCTCACCCGCTTCTTTGAGGCGCTGCATTGCGAGCGGGTCTTTCTTGATGTCGACGCCGGACTCTTTCTCGAACTCGCTGGCGAGGTAGTCGATAATTTTCATATCGAAATCTTCACCGCCGAGGAACGTGTCGCCGTTTGTCGCGAGCACTTCAAACTGGTGCTCGCCATCGACTTCTGCGATCTCGATGATCGAGATATCAAACGTACCGCCACCCAGGTCATAGACCGCCACGGTGCGATCACCGCGTTTCTTGTCCATGCCGTATGCGAGTGCTGCAGCCGTTGGCTCGTTGATGATGCGCTTGACCTCAAGACCGGCAATCTTGCCCGCGTCCTTGGTCGCCTGGCGCTGCGAGTCGTTGAAATATGCCGGCACGGTAATGACCGCCTCGGTGACTTCCTCACCCAGATAGTCCTCCGCCGTTTTCTTCATCTTCATCAGTACGCGCGCGGAAATCTCGGGCGGCGCCATTTTCTTTCCGTCTACCTCGACCCAGGCATCACCGTTATCGGCCTTGGCGATTGTGTAAGGCACCATATCCATGTCGCGCTGTACAACCTCGTCTTCGAAACGACGCCCGATGAGCCGCTTGACCGCGAACAGTGTGTTGTTCGGATTGGTCACCGCCTGGCGTTTCGCCGACTGGCCGACCAGAACTTCGCTGTCTTTGGTAAACGCGACGATCGACGGCGTCGTGCGATCACCCTCGCTGTTTTCAATAACGCGTGCGGTATCGCCTTCCATCACTGCGACGCAGGAGTTGGTCGTACCGAGGTCAATGCCAATTACTTTACCCATTTCTATTCCTCGTTCATCTGCCGGATCTCGCGATCGGCGCTGTTGATTTGTCTATGCTCTGTAAGATATGGCCGCATGCCGACAATTCAAGCCGCAGGCGCAGCAACAATGACGCGAGCCGGGCGGATCAGCCGGCCATTCAGTGAATAGCCCTTCTGGATGACCTCGATAATGGTGTTCGGCTCGACATTCGGGCTCGGCACCATCGTCATCGCCTCGTGCAGCTGCGGGTCAAATGGCGCGCCGTGCGGGTCAATTTGTTCAATGCCGAACTTCTCCAACGTGCCGACCAGCAGCTTGAGCGTCGCCTCGCTACCCTCAAGCAACGCGGCCGCATCGGCCTGGTTGCCCGTGCTCAACGCGGCCTCAAGGCTGTCGCTGACGGCCAGCAGCTCGCCGGCAAACCGCTCAATACCGTATTTATGGGCGTTCTCGACATCGCGGCGCGCACGCTTGCGCACGTTATCCAGCTCGGCCACGGCACGCAGATATTTATTCCAGTTCTCGTCCGCTTTCGCATGCGCGTCCGCGAGCGGATCGTCGCCGGCCGGCGTCACCGTTTCAGCGGTATCCGAAGAGGTTTCGTCGTTATCGACGTCGTTCGATGGGTCATGCTGTTCGCCCGAGGCGTTCGGCTCATTCATCCGGGAAACTCCAATGTTGGGGTGGTGGCGCGTACGCCTTCCTCATAACGTTGGAGAGGCTATGGGGTCTCGCCGCGGGAATTCAAGATATTACTGAGTAATTTTGCGGTTATATCGACGATCGGGATGACCCGGTCATAGGCCATCCGGGTGGGCCCTATGACCCCCAGCACGCCAACGACCTCGTCGTCGACGACGTAGGGGGACGCGACCACGCTGCAGTCATCAAGGATCTTATAGCCGGACTCCTCGCCGATGAATATCTGCACCCCGCTCGCCTCAATGCTGCGATCAAGCAAATCCAGCAGGTCGCGCTTCTCGCTGAAGGCCTCGAACAAGCGGCGCAGCTTCTCGACATCCGACAGTTCGGTGAAGTCCATCAGATTGGTCTCGCCGGCCATGATGTATTCACTTTTCTTGACAGCGCCCTGATCGATTGCCGACTGCGCGACGCTGACGACGTCGATCATGGCCTGATTCATCGAACTACGCGCTTTTTCGAGCTCCTCGATGATGACGCCACGAATCGCCGATAACTCCATACCGGCGCATTTCGCGTTGATAAAGTTCGCCGCGACCGTCAATTCCTGCTGGGTGTACTCACGATTCGTCGACAGGATGCGGTTCTGGACCTCACTGGAATTGATCACCAGTATCGCCAGCACGCGACGATCGGAAAGCGGCAGAAACTCGATCTGGCGCAAGGTGACGCGTTCCGGCCGCGGCACCGTAACTACGCCCGCCATATGGGTGAACTGGGACAACAGACTGGATGCCGATGACATCACGGCTGACGTGTCTCCGGCATCGCTGGCCAGCTGCTGTTGCAGCTGCGACACCGCTTTCGCGCCCATCGGCTTTACCCGCATCAGCGTATCAACGAAGAACCGATAGCCCTGTGGTGTCGGAATACGCCCGGCCGAAGTATGCGGCGCGCTGACGAAGCCCATATCTTCAAGGTCAGCCATGACATTGCGAATGGTTGCGGGGCTCAGCTCCATGCCAGCGTCGCGCGCCAGCGTCCGCGACCCGACCGGCTGGCCGTCACGGACATATCGCTCGATCAGTGCACGCAACAGTTTTTGCGCCCGCTCGCTGGGTTGCTCCGCCTTCGATTTACTCATTTCAGCATCTGCACTTGTTCCGCCGACAAATCGCCAGAGATTGGCATTCTACTATCGCGGCATTAGTTATACTGATTACCCGGAGCCGGTCAACTACTACTGCCGGGTGAGACGCGGCGATGCCAACGGAAATCTGAAAAACACGATGACAAACAAGATCAACACGGCCGCCCTGTTCGGCCACCCCGACCAGGCACGCGTTCAGCGCCAGATGGCCGTCGTCGCCGACTGGTTGCGCGCTGCCGGGATTCGGGTGCTGGTCACACAAGCGAGCGAACGTGTTGTCGCCGAGCGCCTGCCGGCTGACGCGCTCGCGCGCGAGGCCGACCTGTTTATCGCCGTCGGCGGTGACGGCACCATGCTCTACGCGGCGCGCATTGCGGTCGGCCACGACATCCCGCTGCTCGGTATCAATTTAGGCCGCCTTGGGTTTCTAACCGACATACTGCCTGCCGAAGTTGAAATGTCATTGCAGGCCGTCCTCGACCGGCGTGCACTGACAGAAAGCCGCATGCTGCTGGAAGTTTCCCTGCGCGATGGCGAACGTGAGCTGAGTAGCGGCCTTGCAATGAACGATGTCGTTCTGGGGCGGCGCGAAACAGGCCGGATGATCGACTTCGAAACCCGTATCAACGGGGTGTTCGTCAATGACCATGCCGGCGATGGCCTGATCGCGGCGACGCCGACCGGCTCCACGGCCTACGCGCTGTCTTGTGGCGGGCCGATCATGCAGCCGGGATTACGCGCCATTGCCCTGGTGCCTGTTTGCCCGCACACCCTGAGTGACCGGCCGATCGTACTGCCGGGCGACAGCGTGATCGAAGTGCGACGCACCGAACGATCGCATACACCCGCAGAAATTAGCCTCGACGGACAATTACTGGGCCCGTTACCGGCCGGTCAAACGCTTAGAATCACGGCATCCGATAAGCAGCTAACGCTGATCCACCCGCCGGGGTACGACTATTTCGAGCTATTGCGCTCGAAGCTCAATTGGGGCGCCAGCTCGCGACGGCGACCGGCAGAAGACCAGGAATAGCCCCATGTTGCAGACAATACATGTGCGTAACTTTGCGATCATCGATGAGGTCAGCGTCGACCTCGGCGACGGCATGAACGTGCTCACCGGTGAAACCGGCGCGGGCAAATCGATTCTGATCGACGCATTGGGCCTGGTGCTCGGCGATCGGGCATCGGTGGATGTTATTCGCCAGGGCGCGAAACGCGCCGAAATCAATGCCAGCTTCTCGGTCGCGGGCAACACGCGGGCGTCGGACTGGTTAAGCGAGCAAATGCTGGACGGCGACGACGAGTGCCATGTGCGCCGCGTGATCGGCAGCGATGGTCGATCAAAAGGTTTTATCAACGGCAATCCGGCACCGATGCAAAGTCTGCGGCAATTGGGCCAGATGCTCGTCAACATTCATGGCCAGCACGAGCATCAAAGCCTGCAACAACCCGAACATCAGCGCGACATGCTCGATGCGCGTGGCGGGCTGACCAAACAACGCAATGCGGTCGCCAAAGCTTACGCGTCGTGGGCAGACGCGGATGAGGCCGTAACGCGCCTCGAAACCGCACGTGCTCAGCGCGACGACAGGCTGGAGTTCCTGCGCTTTCAGCTGGGAGAGTTAGAGGGTTTGGGCCTGCAGCCGGGCGAAATCGATGAGTTGGAGCCGGAGCGGGCGCGTTTGGCGAACTCAGGGCGCCTGGCCGAGGGCAGCGCGCAGGCTGTTGACGCGCTGTATGAGCGCGATGCTGACAACGCCCAGTCGTTGTTGGCCGAAGCGGCTCGGGAACTGACGGCTATTGCCGCGTTTGATGAATCTTTGCAGCCAATCATCACGATGATTAGCGAGGCAGAGGTTAACGTCAGCGAGGCGGCGGATGCCCTACGTCGCTATCAGGCCGACATTGAGTCGGATCCGCAACGTCAGGAGCAGGTCGAATCACGGTTAGCGGCGATACACGCACTGTGTAAGAAGCACCGCATCACACCCGATGCGCTGATTGAACATACCGCCACGCTGCGCGAGGAGTTCGAGGGACTGACACATGCCGACGAACGCATGGATGCCCTGGCGGCTGTGCGCGATGAGGCGTTGGGCAAACTGCGCAAGGCAGCCGACACGCTCAGCAAGGCGCGCCGCAAAGCCGCGACGGGGTTTTCGCGCGAAGTCACGCAAGGTATGCAGCAACTCGGCATGCCGGGCGGACAATTCGAGGCGGTCGTCACACCGCGCGAGACGGATACTCCGGCGCGCCACGGCGATGATCGGGTGTCGTTTACTGTCAGCGCCAACCCGGGCCAGCCGCTGCAATCGGTCGCGAAGGTCGCATCGGGTGGCGAGCTGTCAAGGATCAGCCTGGCGATTCAGGCAGCCGCAGGACGTGGCGATGAGGTGCCCTGCATGATCTTCGATGAGGTCGACAGCGGTGTCGGCGGTGCGGTTGCAGAAATCGTCGGCCAACAGATGCGTGCATTGGCTGGCGGTTGTCAGGTCCTCGCAGTGACTCACCTGGCGCAAGTTGCGGGTCAGGCACACCATCACTATCGCGTGACTAAAATGAGCGACGGCAAGACCACGCGTACCGCTATCGCGGCGCTTTCCGAGGACGCGCGGGTCGAGGAAATTGCAAGAATGTTAGGCGGCGTATCCATCACCGATACCAGCCGGGAGCACGCGCGCGAGATGCTGGCCGGGAACGCCGGCTGATCGACGTCAGCCTTTTTTCTTAACGTACAAAACGAGGCTGTGATCGTGCAGCTCATAGCCGTACTTGGCCGCAACCTCGTGCTGCAGCGCCTCAATCTCGTCGCTGACGAACTCGATGACCTCACCGCTGTCTATATCGACCATATGATCATGATGACTGCCATCGTCGAGTTCGAACACGGAATGCGCACCCTCAAAATTCTGGCGTGACACCAAGCCTGCCGTTTCGAACTGCGTCAATACCCGATAGACCGTCGCGAGGCCGATATCCTCGCCGGACTCAAGCAATTCGCGGTAGATATCTTCGGCACTCAGGTGTCGCGATTCCGGGTCATCGAGAATCTCGAGGATCTTAAGGCGTGGCAATGTTACCTTCAGGCCCGCCTTGCGCAGGTCAGACTTATCAACTTTCGGTTCCAAAATATGGGCTCTCCAGAATTCAAAATCGGAACGGCAGGTGTATTCGCGTGCCGGCCTCGCGGCATTCTTCGCGCCGCATTATCGAACCGACTGGCTTTTAAGGTATCATGCGCGCGGTCGCGGGGCGATGCCTCCGGTGATCGGCAGCAAGATGCGTCGAGCGGTGACGTCGGCCGGGCTGAGCCCCAAAGCGTCAGCCGTTACGCGACGCGCGTCCACAATATTCAGAGTTATTTATGAAACAGATTCGCATCCTCAGCCTGGTCTCGATAATCGTGTTGGCGCTCAGCGCCAGTGGTTGCGTATACCGGCTTGCGATTCAGCAAGGCAATATCGCGGACTCGGCGGATGTAGAGCAAGTCACCGCCGGCATGACGCCGAGCCAGGTACGATTCCTGCTCGGCAGCCCGCTGGTGGACGACCCTTTCAATAATGACCGCTGGGATTACGTGTACTACGTGCGTATCGGACGACAGGAGCCGGAAACGCGCCAGTTCCTCACCGTTTACTTCGAGGACGGCAAGGTTGCCCGTCTCGAGCGGCGCGATGACGCGCCTGATCAGTACTGAACCGACGACGTGACGCTCAGCGCGTCACGAGCATTCAGTCTGCACAAGGCCCCATCGTTTGCCCATCCGCAGCAAGACGCATACGCGCCTCGCGAGGATCGTTGATCAGAGGCCTGTAGATTTCGACACGATCGCCGGCTTTGACCACACAAGCATCGCCGACCACCGTACCCCAGACACCTAGCTGACAAGCCTCGATGTCGACGGTTTCAAACTGCCCGGCCACGCCGCTCTGACGTACGGCATCACGCACCGTCGTGCCGGGCGCGACAGCAAGTGCAATGACCTGCTGATGTTGCGGCAGGGCACACACAACCTCTATCGCGATCGTATCGTCTGCGAGCAGATCCATTCAGCCGTAGACCTGACCGGCACGCTTGATAAACGCGTCCACCAGTGAGTTGCAGGTTTGCTCGAAGAAGCTACCGAACATCATGCCGACCATCACCGATGTAAACTCAAAATCGATACGCAGGGTCACTTTGCTGCCCTCATCGCCGAGCGGCTCAAAATACCAGATACCGTCGAGGTGGCTGAACGGCCCATCGACCAGTTGCATGTTGAGTTGTTCGCCCGGCACGCGGATGTTGCGTGTAGTGAAGCGCTTGCTGACACCACCCTTGTTCAGCTCAAGCGTTGCCTCTACCTGTTGCTCGTCGCGTGCATGCTCCACCGCATGGCTGCACCACGGCAGAAAATCCGGATACGCCGCCACATCATCAACCAGCGCGAACATCTGGTCGGCGCTGTAGGGCACCAGTGCGTTGCGTCGTACCCTGCGCATCAACCCACCAAACTTTTGATCCAGCCCCACAGGCCCGTGCCATTCGCTAATACAAGCAATACGCCGACCGGCGCGACATAACGCGCCATGAATCGCCATGCCCGGAAGATCACGCCGCTGGTACCCAGCTCGGACGAAGACGAATTACCACACATCACCCAACCGGCGAATACCGTGATCAGCACACCGCCGAGTGGAAGCATGATGTTGGTGGTCAGATAGTCGATGTTGTCGAACAATGTACCGGCACCGAATGTCACGTCGGACATGACATTGAATGACAATACCGTGCCCGTGCCGACAAACCAGATTAGCCCGCCCATGACGATAGCCGCTGCGCGACGGGTCAAGCCGAAACGCTCAACCATCCATGCGACCGCCGGCTCCATCAGACCAATCGCCGATGTCAAAGCGGCGAAACTCAACAGAACAAAAAACAGCGTACCGAAGATCATGCCGCCGGCCATGTTGCCGAACGCCAACGGCAGCGTTACGAAGACCAGACCCGGGCCCTGCCCCGGCTCGAGTCCGTTGGCAAAAACGATCGGGAAGATCACCATCGCGGACAGCAACGCGATCGACGTATCGGCGATGACCACCGTGACCGACGCACCCGTAATCGACGTTTCCTGCGGCAGGTAGGCCCCATAGGCCATGATCGCACCCATGCCGATGCTCAATGAGAAGAACGCCTGCCCTAGCGCGATCAGAATGGAATCGAATGTCAGCGCCGAGAAATCCGGCGTGAACATAAACTTCACGCCTTGCATGAAGTAACCGGTTGTCATCGAGTAAATCAACAAGACGAACATCAGCGCCAGCAAACCGGGCACCATAAACCGGACCGCACTCTCGAGCCCTTTTTCGACACCGCGCGCGACAACAAAAATACTCAAGCCCATGAACAGCGTGTGCCACAGCATGACGCGCGGCCAACTGCCCGTCAGCCCGCCGAACACCGCACTGATGCCGGCCGCGTCCTGCTTATGAAAAGACCCGGTCAGGCTTTCGATAACGTAGTCGAGCGACCAGCCAGCAATAACACTGTAATAGGACAGGATCAAAACGCCGGCCAGAACGCCCAATCCGCCGACCCATCCCCACTTGCCCGATGAACCTTCCTCTCTGCCGAGCAAAGACATGGTTTCAATCGGGTTGCGACGGCCACGGCGACCGAGAATGATCTCCGACATCATCACAGGTAATCCGACCAGCAAAATACAGGCGAGATAGACCAGCACGAACGCACTGCCGCCGTTGTTACCGACGACATAGGGGAATTTCCAGATGTTGCCAAGCCCGACCGCAGAGCCGGTAACGGCCATAATAAATGCAAGCCGCGACGACCATTGACCATGCAAAGACTTGCGGCCGCCGGACGTACCGTTTGTTTGAACCACGTTGATTCCCCCTGAACGTGAATTTTGTGGTGAATACTGCGGGATTTATGACACGCTGACAACAAGACGTCGAAAATTATGATCCGTCAGCCTGATGGACCCTATCCCGCTGCCCCGCAAGGCGGTTGCCAGCATTGCTTTAGCCCGACTGCGGTATGATAGCGGGCCATTCGAGTGATACGACGTCAGCAGCAACATGGCCAAAGCCAGCAAAAAGAAAACACCCAGCAATACGATAGCCGTCAATCGCAAAGCGCGATTCGACTATGCGATCGAAGAGACCATCGAGGCAGGCATTGTCCTGCATGGCTGGGAGGTTAAGAGTCTGCGCGCCGGCAAGGGCCAGATCAGCGAGGCGTTCGTGCAACTTCGCAACAACGAAGCATGGTTGTTCAACGCCAACATCACGCCATTATTGACCGCATCGACGCACGTCAAACCCGAGCCCTCACGCAGCCGGAAGCTGCTGCTGCATCGCAATGAGCTCGACCGGCTGGTCGGTGCTGTAGACCGCAAAGGCTACACAATCGTGCCGCTCGACATGCACTGGAAGCAAGGCAAGGCCAAAATCACTATCGGCTACGCGAAGGGTAAGAAATTGCACGATAAACGCCGCGATGAGAAAGACCGCGACTGGCAGCGCCAGAAGGGCCGTATTCTAAAACACGGCTAGGCCAGCGGCACGAGGGTCGCCGACCTGCCGGGAAAAATCGCGGCAAGCCGGCCGTCCATCAGCCGATATAGGCAATACACTCAATCTCGACGCGCCCGTCGAGTGCGAGGCCGCTTGCCGCAATAGCGCTGCGTGCCGGCGGATTGCGAAAGAACGTTTTGTAGACTTGATTCATCGCAGCCCATTCGCTCATGTCCGCCAGAAAGACAGTGCACTTGACGACGTCATCCATTGACGAATCAAAGTCATTAAGCGTGCGAGAAATATTCTGCATAGTCTGCAGCGTTTCCGGTCCAATTCCGCCTTCGGCGAGTTCGCTCGTTCCCGGAACAATGCCGAGCTGACCTGACAGATACAGCGTATCACCGGCTCGCACTGCGCTCGAGAAAGGCAGGTTCATATCCTCGGTACCAGGCGCCTGCAGATAGCGCGCACTGTTGCCGTCACCCGTTCCAGAGTTGACGCTGACAACACAGCCGGTCAACAGCAAGACAGACACGATTAGTAACAATTGCTTCATCAGATTTCCTCCTACTCAAATATCGCCGGCACGCGCGGCGGCGGTAATGTGGTCCGCGGCACGGAACGCGAGCGCCATGATGGTCATCGTCGGCTGGCCACGCCCGGACGTCACAAAGCTGGAACCGTCACATATGAACAGGTTCCTGACTTCATGGCTGCGATGCATGCTGTCGACAACAGAGGTCGCCGGATCGTCGCCCATGCGGCAAGTACCGAGCAAGTGCGGCGAGCTCGATGACTCCCCGACCGGCATGCGCCAGGATTTCTTCGCCCCCGCGGCGTCTAACAACGCCTTTGACTGCTCCAGAAGAAAACTCGCCGTGGCAAGATCGTCCGGGTGATCCTTGTAGGTGACGCGAATAGCCGGCCTGCCCCACTGATCGGTAGACTCAGGATCAAGCGTAATGTTGTTGCGATCCATCGCCAACGAAGTCGTACTGGCAACCACAGACATCTGGCGCGTAAAGTTGTGCGCCATTTCGTCCTTGAACGCCTTACCCCAGGACGGCACATCCGGCGGCATGCCTTCCAGCGCATGAAATATCGGCGTTGCCGAAAACAGCGAGCGCCCGTCGATGCCGCCACCGCCGTAGAAGCCGCGAGCCGGATCCGAGTCATAGAAATCGTGAATAACGCGTGTCACCTGCACGCCCTTATAATCATTCAGCGGATGCTCGAATACGCCGTTAGCGCCACTGTGCGCGTTAAACATCAGGTTGCGGCCTACGAAGCCACTGCCATTAGACAAACCGTCGGGATGTGTCTCACTGGCCGACATTAATAACAAACGCGGCGTCTCAGCGCCGTTGCCGGCGACAATAATTGCCTTCGCCTTCTGCGACCGCTCGTTACCGTCGGGATCGTAATACAGCACTTCACTGGCACGCCCCTTATCGTCCGTTTCGATGCGGAACACCGCCGACTCGGCACGGATTTCACAGCGCCCCGTCGCCTCCGCGAGCGGGATCATCGCGGACAACGTCGAAGACTTCGCTCCGGCCTCGCAGCCGTAGAACATGCAGTACCCGCAACCCATACATGCGGCACGGCCGTTGTAGTTTTCCGACAGGATCGCCAGCGGCTCGGGCTGGGCAATAAGGCCAAGCTTTTTCGCGCCGCGCTCGAGCAATACGCCTGACGAGGTTATCGGCATCGGCGGCATCGGGAAGGGTTTAGAGCGCGGCGAGTCGAACGGCCCGGGAGCACCCGATATCCCGATCTCCCAGTCGACCTTCGTATAGTAGGGCTCCAATTCCTCATAGCTGATCGGCCAGTCGGCGAAATTCGTGCCCTCGATCGCACCGAGCACGCTGCGCTCATTGAAGTCGATTTCGCGGAACCGCCAGAAGTTGCCGGTGTAGTGAACGCTGCTGCCGCCGACCGTCTGCGCATAATAGGCGGGCGATACGGCGTTAGCCGGCGTTTTCGCCGTCTCGCTCTCGTCGCGGCGAAACGTCTGGCCGGAAACGGCCGGACCACCGCCGGCAAGCTCCTCGCGGAACAGCACGCCAAGCTCGTCGTGGGTAAAATCAGATGCCTTGCGATATGGCCCCTGCTCAAATACGACCACGTTGAAGCCGTTGGTCGAAAGCTCCTTGGCGAGAATACCGCCGGCCGAGCCGGAACCAATAATTGCAAAATCGACGGGTTCGCTCAGATCAAATTTCACGCCATCATTCATCGTAGCTGCCCCCATGAACTTCAGCATCGTAGTGGCCGAAGGGATACTGCCAGCCGCCATGGGCGCCGTCGAAATCGATCAGCGTCCAGCCGACATTGTCACGGTTGCCGCCATACTTGGACATGGCGAACATACCGAACATGGTCATTACCCAAACGAGGCCGAATAGTTGCGTCTCTTCCTGGGTCTCAAGGAATGCGTCCTGTTCATCGTCGGACAGACTGGAAAAGCCATCATTCTTCGGATGGGCTTGTGCAAGCTGCTCATTGAAATCAGAGAGTCCCGACCGCGCTGATTCGAACGCGTTGCTCATTTCGCCTGCGAACGCCTTGTCGATAAAGTAGATGACGCCGGACTCCGTGGCCCCGGGCGTCTCGGTGGTCGGCAGAATTCGCGCTGCGATCGCTGCGAAATCCCGTGCCTCCGTTTCGGACAGCACCGAGAAAGCCGCGCCTTTTTCCTTTGCGGAACACGCGGCCTGAGTCAGCGCGAGCAATCCGGCACCGCCGATTTTTAACAATGATGCCGCAGATACCCCCGCGCCTGCCTTTAGCACACCACGCCGCGAAATATTCTGAACATCACCCATTCGCCTCTCCCGGTTATTATCTGATTATTCTTGCGCCAGCTCCGCCATTCCGACGCTAACACACGGGCAGGTCAGGACCTAGACAATCCGCGGCGATGATCGTATTCACCTCAAACGGCAAAATCATTTGCCTAGTCCGGGGCGCCTGCACTTATGAACCTTGCCAGATCTTGCTTGAACTTCTGCATCGAAGCCTCGTGTGTGTACATCATGTGGCCGGCCTCATAATAAGCAATCTCGATATTGCCGCGTAGCGAATCCGAAATCTCGAGATGGTCGACAAAATACTCGGTCGCAAGATGAGGTGTCGCGAGATCGTAATAGCCTTGTTGCACCAGTACACGCATCGACGGGTTCTGTTGCATCGTGTGTTCCAGGTCAATGGCAGTATTCGGCATCGGCAACCTGAACCCCTGCACATCTGGCTGCGCATGCGTCCAGTCCCAGACGCCGAATACATCGCCGAAGACGGTGTAGTTGCCAACATCCTCGACGCCCAACTCATTCTGGTAGTAGTCCATGAAGGCAGCGAGATAACCGGGACCAATGGACGTCGTCATCGGGTCGTAGCTCATCATCTCGCCGAGAGGATTAATCATGTTGCCGGAGAAGCGCGAATCGATGCGGCCGATCGTAATACCCTTGTCGCGCAGCAACTCTTTGGCGAACCTGCCTTCATCGATCCGCAGATTGGCGCGATCCCAGTATTCCGAAGACAGCCCGGTGTACGCCGAGAGCTTGGCGATAACCGCACGTCGCTGGTCGTCGCTGAGACGATTACCCATCAGCAGCGCCGGCGCATATTCGCTCAATGCGAACTCACCGACCTCAGCCATAAACGACGCAATATCGTCGCGCTTGGTCGCCAGTGCATCATGATAATTTGCCGTGGCCGCCAACGTCGGCAGAAACATCACATGCGGCAGATCAATACCCATGCCGGAAAAGCCCGTCGCGAACTCCATGAACGGTGATACCAATACAACACCGTTAAGCGCGACCATACGTTTAGTCAGAAGATAGTGCGCGACGCCGCCGGAACGCATGCCGCCGTAACTTTCGCCGAGAATGTATTTGGGTGACGCCCAGCGCTTGTTTTCTGTCAGGTATTGGACGATGAACTCCGACACAGACTTGATGTCCTGATCGACGCCCCAGAAATCCTCTCCTTTACCGACGCCAACCGGCCGCGAGAATCCGGTTCCTACAGGGTCGATCATGACCAGGTCGACCTGATCGAGAATGCTGTACTCATTATTGACGCGTCGGTAGGGGCCGTTATCCGTCCAACCGGCATCCGCGACAATAGCGCGCTGCGGGCCAAGAATACCCATGTGCAGCCACAGCGACGCAGAGCCGGGCCCGCCGTTGTAGGCAAACATGATCGGGCGGTTTGCAGGCTTGTCAGCCTGTGCGACGTAGGCGGTGTAACCGAACAGAGCGACCGGTTCCGCCTGATCGTTCTTCATCAGCATTGTGCCGGCCGTCGCCGTGTACTTGATCGTTTTGCCGTCGATACGCACGGATTGCTCCGTGACCCAGCTCTTGGCCTGCGGTTCTTCTGTCACCGGTGTGGCTTGAGTCACCGAAGTGTCTTGCGCGAGCAGCGACGTAGGTAAGCTAAGCAGTGCAAGCAATATGACTATTTTTTTCATTATTTTCTCTGTGTCGGTAATCGCATTTGGGAGTCTAACCCTTGCGCGCGGCGGAATAATAATTTCTACCTCTCGCATACTTTCTTGCGTAAGAAAAACGCCGCGGCTTACGGTGAATGAGCGCCGACGTGAAAAGCAATCTCGTCTTAGCGGTCGCGCGAGCGATTGCCCGCAATTGCGACGCACCAACCACCCGGCGTTAAATGTCGTTGTCGATGCAAGGCCCGTGAAACAGCAAAACCGCGTATGCTCGGCTCTGCGTCCTCCCGGAAGAAACTCGCATGCAAACAAAAACCCGCAATGTATTGATCGCTCTGTCCTTACTGGGGGCGGTGCTTATGCCCGTTGCCCACACCGCCGTGTTGCTTGCCAATGGCCAAAATGCAGTGCAAACACCCATTAGCGCGCTGAGTCGCGGGCGATGGGCCGATTTTCATACCGTCGCATTGATCCTGTTTGGCTGCGCACATGTGTTTCTCGCCATCGCGCTCGGTGGGCTGGACCGGGGCAGACTATGGCCATGGGGCCGCGCATTGCTCGTGGCCAGCGGTGCGACACTGGTCTACGTCGCCTACTATTTCGCGACGTCATCGACGTCGGACCTGGCCGGCGCAAATGCCAACGATCCGTTGTGGATCGTGGCCAGCATGATCGGCGTGGCTATGGGAGCGCTGCAACCAGGCCTGGCGCGTCTCGCGCGCGGCCTCGGACTTTACAGCACAGTTTGTCTCGGTGTCTGGCTGTGGCTTGTGCCACTGATCCTCCTCGTCAATGACAGCTGGCTGGGTGCCTATGAACGCATCGTCGGCATTGTCTACATTGCCTGGATGGCCGGGGTCGCGATCGGGTTGCTTCGTGTCGACACCGGTGCAGAGGACGTCGCCGGCGGGTAGGCGTCAAGTGTCGTGGGTCGCGTTCTCACTTTCTGGTTTGTTTCGGGTTGCGGCAAAGACGCCGTGAAACCTAAACGCGGCCGACGGTAACGCTCAGCGAGGCGCTGAACCTTTGGGCTCGATCAGAAAAGACACACCTTTATTCACTGTATTTATGATATCTAAATCAGTAACTTATCGGAACTTCGTCTAAACTTTTCGAGATTATATAAACCCATCAGGAATTATGGCCGCACACGAATGAGACCCGAGCCATTGAAAACCGGCTCATCTAGCCTCATATTTAGAGGGTACTTAGAAAGGGGGCGACATGGCTTCGACGTGGGTCGCGAACCTTTGGGTGCATGCCGAGGGACAGATTACCTCGTAAAAACAGCTGTAACACTATAGTTGCAAACGACGACAACTACGCAATCGCTGCCTAAACACCAGTAGATTGTCTTCCGCCCGGTACGTGTCTGTGCGTTCGGATCCGGGAGTTATTTTCACAGAATCGCTTGAGGGTATGTTTGGGGCCTGATAGTTAAATCCCTTAACTAAACTGGCTGTCGGCGCGCCTCGTTCGTCGGGTTGTCGGCAGTAAGAATAAAAGACGAAATAAGCATGTAGAGCTCAAAGCGGAGGGCTTGCGGACGCCGGTTCGATTCCGGCCGCCTCCACCACACAACCGAGCCCCGGCAGAAATGTCGGGGCTTTTTTTGTGCTGGACCACTGTAAGCGGGCTGTGCCGCAAATGCTCGGTTCAGCCACGTCACTGCACTAGCCAATCGAGCGCCGACCGTTGGCCGCCGAGATGCGGTAATCTAGACGTGTCGACCGCCACACCTGCTCCATTAATGATCTCGACTATTGGGCTGTTCACGGATCTCGTCATTGGTTTTTCCGTGTTTGCGGCGATAACGCTCTGGGTCGCGTATATGTTTTTCATGCCGGACCTGGGCAAGACAAGGCTTGGCAGAATTGCCTGCTCAGTGCTGCTGGCAGCCTTGTGCGGTCTTCAGCTCTTTCACTATCAGGTCTGGGCATCGGCCCCTGAGCTGCTCGGCTCGACTGAATACGTCCTTCTCTTGCTCCTCGTCCCGCCGTCGTTCTACCTGTTCAGCCGCTCTGTGCTTCTGCCCGATGCCGCTGTCCGCGCGTGGCATGCTCTGCACTATCTACCGGCACTATTCAGCTTCGTGCTGCCTAATCCCGTTGCGCTCATCATTGCCTTCGCGTTGGGGGCCGGCTATTCCCTGTGGTTCGTGCAATTCGTTTATGGCATGCGGCGATCCGTCAAACGCTATCCGTTCGAGATGTTTTTCTTCGCGTTCTTTGCCGTCGAAGCCCTGCTGGTCTTTCTGCTGGCGATTTCACTACCCTACCTCGACGATATGGTGTTCCACCTGGTTTACGCAAACTTCACGGGCGTCGCACTGCTATTGGTGGTTGCAACGATGATCATCTTCCCCGAGGTAGCCAATGATCTATCGACTGCGGCACGCCTTGCCTACAGTAAATCGACGCTCGACAACGTCGATGTTCGTCAAACATTGCAGCGGCTTAGTGAATTAATGGATGACCAAAAAATGCATCGGGATGAAAATCTTAGCCTTACCATGCTTGCCGATGCCCTGGGTATCGGCGGGCACCAGTTGTCGGAGTTGATTAATTCCCATTTTGGTCGAAATTTCTCGGCGTTTGTTCGCGAGAAGCGGGTCGATGACGCCAGGCACATGCTCAGCGAAGACCAGAAATCGTCCATCCTGTCTATCGGTATGGCGACCGGGTTCCGTTCCCAGTCCAATTTCTACGCCGCATTTCGGGAACAAACGGGTGAGTCACCCGGCGCGTACCGGAAAAGACTGATGAAGACTCCCGAATGATCATTCTGGAATTCACTAAGCACCTGTCTAAAAAGAAAAAAAAGACTTTCTATTCCTGATTCTTCAGAGCGGAAGAAAGCGTTATGCGCAAATCGTAGATTGGTCTCCATCTTGTCAACCAATGGAGAACAACGATGCTCAACACACTCACTTACGTCATCTACATCAGCATCAGCGTGGTTATCACAGTGCTGGTATCGCGCACCCTGAGCAAGAACGGACTGACATTTCTTGTGGCTGGTTTCCGCGGTGATGAAGCCCTGGCTCGCTCGACAAACCACTTGCTGGTCGTGGGTTTCTACCTGGTCAACCTGGGTTTCGTCCTGCTAAGGATGCGCACAGGCGTCATGATCGACAATACCGAAGCGCTGATCGTGTATCTCGCATCCGGCCTCGGACTCGTGCTGCTCGTCTTGGGCCTTGCTCATTTCTTCAACATGTACGTTGTACACAGGATCAGCAAGAGCGGCTTTTCGTTGCTTGAGCCGGAGGAACGCTCATGAGTAACGCGCTAACCGGTCGTCGCGAGACTTTCACCGTCCTGACAATCGTCTTCGCCGCGCTACCTGCCACTATAATGAGTCTCTTCGCTGGTCTGGGCGTCGTGTTGGGGATCTCGGCGCTCTTCTCAGGTTCTGCGAGCGGAATGGTTTTCGCGCTTTGGGGTGGCGGTGGACTCTTCGCTACGGTGGCGCTGTGGGCGGCCGTGGTGCACCACTTCCGGCATTGGGTGCTTCTTGGGCTCGTTACCGGTGTGCTCTGTTTCGCACCCGTCACTATCTCCTTCGCTGGGCAGTTTCTGCGAGGCCCATTATTTGATGTGAGTTACAGCGCGATGGATTACCTGTTGCTGCTGCTGTCAGTAAGCCTGCCGCTGATCGCGATCGGCTGGATTGTCTATATTATGCGAAGACTAAAGACAGCTCGATCCAGTGCAACCGGCCAATAAAAAAGGCCCTGGCTATCGATAGCCAGGGCCCTGCTTGTCGGTCAGGATTTAATTCCTGACGAAAGTTGACGGTCTGCGTCAGGCAGCCTGATCTTCGTCGTGATCAATCGCTGGCGACTGACCGTTGATCGCGATCGTGCGTGGCTTCATCGCCTCGGGGATTTCCTTCTTGAGGCTGATGCTCAACATGCCGTTGTCCAGACTCGCATTGGTCACTTCAACGTGATCGGCGAGGTTGAACTTGCGCTCGAAAGCACGGTTGGCGATGCCCTGATGCAGGAACTTGCGCTCTTGATCGTCCTGCTTGCGACCGCGAACGCTCAACACGCCGTTCTCGACGCTGATTTCCAGCTCGCTTTCGGCGAAACCGGCAACCGCGATAGTCACCGCGTAGCGATCCTCGCCGGTGACCTCAATATTGTAAGGGGGGTAGCCTGCGGACACGGAATCCGTGCGCAGGGCGTTGTCCAGCAATGACGCCATGCGGTCAAAGCCGACGCTGTTTCGATACAGCGGGGTCAAATCGATTGTCTTCATGAGATATCCTCCAGATAGAAGCAATATTTACTTTTCACTTATCAACGACGGCACTCTCTCAGAGACGAACCGCCGTTATTGCAGATCTGGGTGTGCCGGTCCCAATTTCAAGTCCCTGCTGTAATTTCCCGTAACCTCAGCATCTCGCTATTTCGGGACTGGCAAAGACTGGCAACCGGCGCCTGGCAGTGGCACAGTGACCAGGCTATTGGAGGGGGATTTCCATGCAAGTAACTCGTCTGACGGCCACCGTTGCGGCCTGGGTGATCATCGCCGCCAATGCGTTTGGCACCGTGGCAATAGCGCCAACACACTCATTTATACCTGGCAGTTCCTGACTGTGTCCGGAAAGCACACTGACCTTATTACGACCGCACGATCATCGCTCACCGACGTCAAGGCGCTAATTGATGTCGGCTTCGTCATGAACCGCGGTAAGGTTTACAAGGATTGAGTCCACGCCCATGAGCGATTCAGCATCTGACAATTACCAACGCGCCTACGCGAACAACATTGGCTTTGGAAAACGTCCGGCACTCATCCTGATCGACTTTGTGCAGGCCTATTTTGACCCTGACTGCGCGTTGTATGCCGACGTGGACGCGGCGCTCGAAAGCGCGCTGCGTGTCCGCGACGCCGCGCGCCGGGCCGGCGCACCGGTGATTTACACAAACGTCGTTTACCACCCATCGATGGTCGATGGCGGGCGATTCGCACAAAAGGCGCTACCGCTTGAGGTATTCCGGCGCGGCAGCCCGCACGGCGAGTGGCCGCAAGCGCTTACGGTTGCAGACGAAGAACTGGTGATCTCAAAGCAGTACCCGAGCGCATTCTTTGGTACGTCGCTCGCCTCCACACTGACGGCACTCGGAATCGACTCGTTGATTATTACCGGACTGACGACCAGCGGCTGTGTCCGCGCGACCTGCGTCGATGCCTGCTCGCACGGCTTCATCCCGACCGTCGTCGCGGACGCCTGCGGCGACCGTCATGCCGACCCGCACAATGCCAATTTGTTTGACATGCAGGCAAAGTATGGCGACGTGGTCAGCGAGGCCGATGTAATCGCTTATCTCGAGCGCTAGTCCGGCAAACCTGCGCCATAAAAACTTTCATTAAAGTGTTCGCGGCACAACGATATGTAACGGTCATTGCCGCCAATCTCAACCTGCGATCCGGCGGTAACCGTATTGCCGTGTTCATCCTGGCGAACCACCATCGTGGCCTTGCTGCCACAATGACAAATGGCCTTGATCTCGTTGAGGTTGTCCGCCCATGCCAGCAAATACTTGCTGCCTTCGAAAGGCTCCCCCTGAAAATCGGTGCGTAGCCCGTAGGCAAGCACCGGCACACGCAGCTGGTCGCAAACAAGCCCCAGCTGAAACACCTGGTCGCGCGTCAGGAATTGCGCCTCGTCGATCAACACACAGTGCAACGTGGATTGTTTATGCGCTTCGGCGATCTTGCGATAGAGGTCCTCGTCGCGCGCGAAGATGTGCGCATGCGCATCAATCCCGATTCGCGACGTAACCCGGCCAACGCCATAACGATCATCGAGTGATGGTGCGAGCACCAGCGTGCTCATGCCCCGCTCCACATAGTTATAGCTGGACTGCAGCAGTGCTGTGGACTTGCCCGCATTCATCGATGAGAAATAAAAATACAACTTCGCCAAACCCGCTCCTCCGCAAACACTCAAGCGGTCGTGAAACCGCGACCGGGAACGCTATAATAGGCGAACTCTGGCGTAGTGCCAGCCCAAGCTACACTGTGGAAGTGCCACTATGCATATCGAAGTCACACATCCCTGCGTCCGTCATAAGCTCGCGCTCCTTCGCGACGCGGATACGGGGCACAAGAAGTTCCGCGAGCTGGCGACGGAGATCACCCAGTTCCTGTGTTACGAGGCGCTCAAGAACGTGCCGCTGGAGCCGGTGACGGTTCGGACACCGCTGGAAGATGCACAATGCCACAAGATCGCAACCGAAATTATCGTGGTACCGATTCTGCGCGCAGGCGTAGGCATGCTCGACGGCATTCTCGCGCTGGTCCCAACGGCACGCGTCGGCTTTGTCGGTCTGTACCGTGATGAGGAAACCAAAGCACCCGTCGAGTACTACCAACGACTGCCGCAAACCGCATCGGATGCGTTGTATATTGTTGTCGACCCGATGCTCGCAACCGGCGGCTCCATGTCGGCGACGCTCGATATGCTGAAGTCGGCCGGTGCGAAGAACATTATCGTTATAGCAATCGTCACATGCCCGGAAGGCCTGGCTGAAGTGGCACGCGATCATGACGACGTCACGGTGTACGCGGCGGCTGTCGATAGCCATCTGGACGAGCGCAAATATATCGTTCCGGGTCTGGGCGACGCCGGCGACCGTTTGTACGGCACCCGTTAATGACGACACGCCAGCGCATCGCGGCACTACTCCTCGCCATTGCCATCGCACTTTTGGTGTGGAGCTGTGCGACACCCGTCGTTGATGACCAAGCGCATACGCCGTCCGATGAACCGGCCGAAACCACGACCGGCGAAACTACCGGCTTCCGGATGATCGGTCAGCTCGACTTCGCGCTGTTGCCGGAAGCGTCGGGGCTGAGCGTCTCGCGTATTGATAGCAACCGGCTCTGGCTGGTCAACGACCAGGGCAATGCGCCCGCGCTGATCGCGATCGACACCACGTCGATGCTGGCGACATCACAGATCGTCACCGGCGCCAGCAATCGCGACTGGGAGGATCTCGCCGGATTCACGTTGGACGGGCAACCGTGGCTGATGATCGCCGACGTCGGTGACAACAACGCTGTGCGCGACGACGTCAGCTTGATTTTCCTGCCCGAACCGGTCGATCCGAACGGCGCAAAAACATTGCCGTCCAGCCGCGTTTCATTCCGCTATCCGGACGGTCCGCGAGACGTCGAGTCGGTTGCCGTGGATACGACACGCGACAGTATTTTTCTGCTTAGCAAGCGCACCAGCCCCCCCGTTCTCTATCGCTTGCCGCTCGCCACAACGATGGCCGCAGCGACCAACAACCAGTCACAACCGCTCATCGCCGAGCGGCTGGGCCCGGTAGGCAGCATTCCTTCGCCCACGGCGATGGAGCTCAAGCTGTTCCCGGAATTCGGGCGCTACCGCAACCAGCCGACGGCGATGGATATGGCAGCCGATGGCAGCACGATTGCATTGCTCACCTATGGCGAGGCTTACAGCGTGAAGCTCTCGCCAGAGCAAACCGTTCTCGACGCCTTGAATGAACCGTTGACACCATTGTTGATGCCGGTTCTGGCGCAGCCCGAAACCATTGCGCTGGACGCAATGGGCCACGTGTTTATCAGCACGGAACGGCGTGACGCGCCGCTGCTGGTGCGCCGGCTTGCTGGCGCAGAGACACCCTGACCTAAGCTGGCGAACCAACAGGAATCCGAGCCTATGGACACGCAAGAACTCTACAACGCCGCGCTCGACATCCGTAAGCGCGCCTATGCGCCCTACTCCGGCTATCGCGTCGGCGCCGCGCTAATTGACGAGTCAGGCAACCTGCACGTCGGCTGCAATGTGGAGAACGCGGCCTACCCGGAAGGTAACTGCGCCGAAACGTCGGCGATTGCGGCGATGGTCGCCAACGGTGGCACGCGCATTCAGAGCATCGTCGTCGCAGGGGGGCTGGACGACATTTCGGCCTGCTCGCCGTGCGGGGGCTGCCGCCAACGAATTCACGAATTCGCCGATGCGGCCACGCGCATATGGATGGTCGACAACTCGGGTCGGCTGGTGGAACTCAGCATCGAGCAGTTGCTGCCCGGCGGCTTCGCGCTATAACGAGGCCGGCTAGAGCCCGACCAGCAGGCTTGCCAATGCCGCACTCATCAGGTTTGACAGCGACCCGGCCAGAACGGCTTTTAACCCGAACTGCCCGATAAGCTCACGCTGCTTCGGAATCAGCACGCCCAGCCCGCCGAGCAGAATCGCGATCGACGACAGGTTAGCGAAACCGCACAACGAGAATGTGATGACCGCCTCGGTCCGTGGCGACAGCGTGCCGACCAATTCACCGAAATGCAGGAACGCGACAAACTCGTTGAGGATCAATTTCTCACCGAACAATGCGCCGGCGACCTGGGCCTCGTCCCACGGCACGCTGAGCAACCACATCAGCGGCGCAAACACGAAGCCGAGGATGCGTTCGAGGCTGACGTCCTCGATGCCGACTAAGCCAAACAAGCCGCCAACTATGCCGTTAAACAGTGCAATCAATGCGACGAACGCCAGCAGCATCGCACCGATGGTCACGGCCAGCCGCACCCCGTCCTGAGCGCCGGAGGCGGCGGCCAGAATGACATTTTTTTCGCGTTCAAACTCGATCGCCTCTGGCAGCGATGCAACCTCGTCGTCGTGCTCCGGGTCGTCGGGCATGATGATCTTGGCCATCAGAAGGCCGCCCGGCGCGGCCATGAAGCTCGCGGCCAGCAGGTAATCCAGACGCACACCCATCTGGGCATATGCCGCCAGCACGGTACCCGCCACAGACGCGGTACCCGACACCATGATCGCAAACAGCTGCGGCTTGGTGATGTGCATCAGGTATGGACGTACAACGAGCGGCGCTTCCGTCTGGCCGACAAAAATATTGGCTGCGGCGTTCAATGATTCCACCGGGCGCGTGCCCAGGATCCACTGCAAACCACGACCGACAAACTTGACGACAAACTGCATCACACCGATGTGATAGAGCACCGACATCAACGAGGCAAAAAATACGATGATGGGCAAGACATTGATCGCGAAACTCGCCGCGCCATCGGCGCTGTAAAGCGTGCCGAAAATCATCGCGATGCCCTGATTGGCGTAACCGACCACCGCCATGACGGCGTCGCTCATGCCAAGAATCGCCCGGCGACCCGCCGGCAGATACAACACCAGCGTCGCAACGACCGCCTGCAGCACAAAGGCGCTGATGACGACGCGCGGGCGGATCGCCCGGCGGTTGCTGGAGAACGCAAAAGCAATCGCGAGGATCGCCGCGATACCGGCGAAACTGATTAAAGGCACAGGCATGTTAATCCCTCGGGTTTACTGTGCGCGGCTTCGGCGCGTCATGATTTTCTTGATGACCGGGCTGCTGTCCGGTGCTTTCTCTGAAATAGTGCAAGCGTCGCGATAGGCGGCTGCCGCGCGTTGGGCGTCGTCCTGACTGGCCGCGTGCACCATCGCCATCGGCCTGTCGCGATTAACGGCGGCGCCGATCGGCAAAATATCGCTGAAACCGACGCGCAGGTCGATCTTGTCGCTGGACTTGCGTCGTCCACCGCCGAGACCAACAATCGTCTGACCAATCTCGCGGGTGTCCATGGCGGCAATCGAACCGTCCGCGCTCGCGTACACCGGCATAATTACCGGCGCCGCTTCGAAATAGTGCTCAAAGCGGTCAAAATAGTCCCACGCGCCGCCAAGCTCGCGCGTCATGTGCATGAAGACTTCCGCGGCCTTGCCACTGCTTATCGTCGCATCGGCCATTCCGCGGGCACCGTCACGATCCTCTGCGAGCCCGGTCATGACCAGCATCTCCGCCGCCAACGCGAGCACGACTTCATCGAGTCTTGCATCGCGCTGCTGGCCGGTCAGGTAGGCGTACACCTCACGCATCTCCAGCATATGGCCGGCGCTCGTTCCAAGCGGCTCATCCATGTCCGTCAGCAGTGCATGAGTCTTGAGACCGGCGGCGTGCGCGGTGCCGATCAGGCTCTCCGCCAGCTCAACGGCGCGTGCCTCGGACGTCATGAACGCACCGCTGCCGACCTTAACGTCCATCACCAGGAAATCGTTGCCGGCGGCGATTTTCTTGGACAGTATAGAGGCTGTGATTAGTGGGATGGACTCGACGGTCGCAGTGACATCGCGCACGGCATAAATGCGCGCATCGGCCGGGGCGAGATCGCTGGTCTGGCCGATAATCGCGCAGCCGACCTTTTTCACAACGCGCCGCAGCGTCTCGAGGTCCGGCGTCGCGTTGTAGCCGGGAATGCATTCGATTTTATCCAGCGTGCCGCCACTGTGGCCGAGCCCACGCCCGGAGATCATTGGCACGTAACACCCACATGCGGCCGCGATCGGCGCCAGCATGAAACTCACCTTGTCGCCGACCCCGCCGGTGGAGTGCTTGTCGATGACCGGTCCACCCAACTCGTCGCTGCGCCACGCGAGAACGCGCCCCGACGACGCCATTTCACGCGTCAGTGCGGCCGCCTCGTCGAAGCTCATACCGTTATGGTAGACCGCCATACAAAACGCCGCTATTTGCTCATCCGGAACGCTGTTATCTGCAATGCCGCGCACCAGAACGCCAAGCGTGTTGCTATCCAGCGTTTGGCCGTCGCGCTTGCTGCGGATGATTTCGCTGATCAACATCGGTGTTGTCGCCTCTTAGCTGACTTTGCGCTTGCCAATATTGCTGACGACGTCGGCGAGTGCCGGTCGTTCGCTGCGCAATTCGTCCGGCGTCAATGCATCGAGCTCGTGCGGGAATACCAGCCACTCGTCTGTCTCATGCACAAAATAGTCGGGTGTCAGGGTTGTCTGATTGCGCGCGGGCTTAAACCACGGCACCGCAATACGGACGTGCTCAGACATGTTGTCACGCGACCTGCGCGCAAGCTCGTCAATGACCGCTGCAATCGTGTTACCGGTGTCGAACACGTCGTCGACGATCAGGACGCGGTCATCCACGTTGATCTTGTTGATGATGTAGTCCAGCCCGTGGATCGAAACCGTGCTGCTGCGCTGATCAACGCCGTGATAGGAGGAGGTGCGGATAGCAATATGGTCGGCATTGACGCCGCAATACGACAACAATTCCTGGAGCGCCATACCGACCGGTGTCCCGCCCCGCCAGATCGCAATGATAAGGGTGGGCCGAAAGCCGCTCTCCAGCACTTTGGCCCCGAGGCGAAATGAGTCTTCCAGCAGACCCTGCGCCGACAAAACAATTTTTTTCATAAGCTCGACGGCCACGCGTTGTAACGCTGGCGACCCGAAGTCGTTATACTTCGTCAATCCTACCGCAGAAACGCAGCCGAGGCACTGATGAGCATCGCGCCACCGAACAAACGTTTTGTTAATGCCGACGACATGCTCGTCGATGCCTTCCGCCTGTCGGTTCAGATATACGACAGTGGCTTCAAGCCGGACTTTCTTGTCGGCCTATGGCGCGGCGGCAGCGCCGTCGGTATCGCGGTGCAGGAAGGGCTCGAGTTCTTCGGCGTTGACACCGACCATATTGCGGTGCGCACAAGCTACGCAGGCTTTGATGCCTATCATCGCCAGCGTTCTGACAAGAAATCGGCCATCCGTGTCCACGGGCTACGTTATCTGTTGGATAACGTGCGCTCATCGCATTCACTGCTGATCGTCGACGATGTTTTCTCGACCGGTTCCAGTGCGCAGGCGGTTATCGACAAACTGGCGCGCAAGGCACGGCGCAATCTGCCGCAGGATATCCGCATCGCAACGGTGTGGTACCGGCCAAGCGAACAAACGCTGCGCCCGCCCGACTTCTTCGTCCACGAGACCCGCGACTGGATGGTCTTGCCGTACGAGCTCACCGGGCTCACTCCCGAGGATATTCGTGCGCACAAGCCGGCCCTCGCTGACATTCTCGACACCATCCCGGACCACCTGCCAAAGCGTTAGGCAGACGACAATTCAGAAGCTCGCGCAAGCGACCAAAACAGACCTACAGGTATTCTAATGACCCAATCCCCCCGTCAGTTGCTGGGTATCAGCAACGCAATCGTTGATGTGCTCAGCACCGCGAGCAGCGAGTTGCTTGCCGAAATCGACGCACCGCCCGGATCAATGACGCTGATCGACCGCGACCGGGCCGTCGAAATTTATGCACGCATGGGGCCGGCGACCGAAAGCGCCGGTGGCTCAGTTGCCAACACCCTCGCCTGCTTCGCCAGCCTTGGCGGCAATGCGGCGTATATCGGTCGTGTTGCCGACGACCAGCTAGGCCAGATTTTCGCCCATGACATGACGTCGCTCGGCGCTGCCATGCGCTTGCCGCCGGAAACCCGTGAGGCGCCAACAGCACGCTGCCACGTGTTCATTACGCCGGACGGGGAACGCACCATGCAGACCTATCTCGGCGCCTGCGTCGAGATCGCCGTGACCGATATCAACGAAGCAAGCGTAGGCGAGCCCGGCATGATCCTGCTGGAAGGCTATGTCTGGGATACACCGGAAGGCCCGCAAGCCATGCAACAGGCGATTGAGCTCGGCAAGCGGAACGGCGCACGCATCGTATTGTCGCTGTCGGATTCATTCTGCGTTGAACGCCACATTGATGCGTTTCGTGCTCTCGCCGATGGCGATGCCGATATCATTATTGGTAACGAGGCCGAAACGCTGGCGTTGTTCGGCACCAGCGATATCGATGCGGCACGCGCAGCCGCTGCGGCAAATGGCCGACTGTTCGTCATGACCCGCTCGGAGCATGGCTCCGAGATCATCCTGGGTGAAAAAGTGACGCGCCACGCAGCCGACGTCATCGACAAAGTCGTGGACTCAACCGGTGCCGGCGACGCCTATGTTGCGGGTTTCCTGTTCGCGTTCGCTCATGATCTTGAGCACGCCGCATGCGCCGCTCTGGGTACACATTGCGCCAGCCTCGCAATCCAGCAGGTTGGTGCGCGCCCGGCGCCCGATGCGTTGCGTGCGCTGGCCGACAGACTCGATATCGCCGCCGGCTGAGTCAGCGGCGCGGTTAATTGGCGACAGGATGCCAGGTGGTCTTGGTCTCCTGGAACGCGCCGATGTGATAGACGCCCGCCGTTGCGGCATCCGCCCATTGGCACTGCGTCATGTCGACCACGCGTTTGATGTTGTCGGCACCCGCGTTTTGCGCCGCGGCCCGATCGCCTTCATCACCGCCCGCAAGCAGAAGCGCATTCGCATCCATGTGACCTGCGAATTGTTCCAGCAGTTCGTCAATACGCCCTGTCAGAAGATTAACGACACCGGCGGGCACATCAGACGCATGCAGCACCTCGGCAAAGCTGATTGCCGTCATAGGATGCGACGCGGACGCCAGCACGACGGCCGTGTTGCCGCCGGCGATGACCGGTGCGATGACCGAAACGAGACCCAGCAGGCCATACTTCTCGGGCGCGATGATACTGACAACACCGGTTGGCTCCGGCATCGAGAAATTGAAGTGCGACGAGGCGACCGGATTGACGCTGCTTAACACCTGCATGTATTTATCCGCCCAGCCGGCATAGTGAATCAAACGGTCAATCGCCGCGTCCACTTCCGCCTCGGCTTTTGCCTCGGACCGCCCCTCTTGTCGCAACTCTTCCCGGAATTGCGCCGCGCGCCCCTCAAGCATCTCTGCAATCCGGTAAAGAATCTGGCCGCGCAGATACGCGTTGCTCGCGGACCAGGCGCCCTGGGCGGCCCGCGCCGCGACCATTGCATTACGAAAATCCTTGCGGCTCGCGCGGCAGATGTTCGCAATCACGTTGCCCTTGCCGTCCTCAAAAGCGACGAACCGACCCGATTCAGTGCGCGGAAACTTGCCACCGATGTAGAGCTTGTAAGTTTTGCTGACCGCGACGCGCGTGGTCTTCGACGTTTTCTCTGCCATCAGTGAATCCCGTTACCCAGATCAAGATAAGCGCCCAAACCGTGCAGGCCGCCCTCGCGACCGACGCCGCTTTCCTTGTAGCCGCCGAACGGCGACGTTGGATCGAATTTGTTGAAAGTATTTGCCCAGACAACACCCGCCCGCAACGCGCCGGTCATCTTGAAAATCTTCGCGCCTTTGTCCGTCCAGACACCACCGGACAGTCCATACGGCGTGTTGTTGGCCTTCTCCAGCGCCTCGTCGAACGTCCTGAAAGTCTGCACGGTCAGTACCGGACCAAATATTTCTTCCTGCACGACACGATTCGACTGCGCGACATTGGTCAGCAGTGTCGGCCGGCAGAAATAGCCAGTTGACGGAGGCTCGCTGCCGCCCTGCCAGATTTGCGCGCCTTCATCACGGCCAATATCCAGATACTCGTTGATGCGCGTGAGCTGGGCCTGCGAGTTGATAGCACCGACATCAGTGTTCTTGTCCAGCGGATCGCCAACGATAAGCGTGTTCATCCGCGCGCGCAGCAGGTCGAGCAATGGTTCGGCCACCGACTCGGCAACCAGCAGGCGCGAGCCGGCGCAACAGACATGACCCTGGTTAAAGAAGATGCCGTTGACGATACCCTCGACAGCCTGATCAAGCGCCGCATCCTCGAACACGATATTCGCGGCCTTACCGCCCAGCTCCAGCGTGTAGCGTTTGTCGGTGCCCGCAAGTGTCTGCATGATTTGACGCCCTACCGCGGTAGAGCCGGTGAAGGCGACCTTGTCGATGCCGGGATCGGCAACAAGTGCTGCGCCGGTATCGCCGGCACCCGTAACGATATTGACTACACCCGGCGGCAGGTCGATATCCTGCAGGAGCTCGGCGAGTTTCAACGCGGTCAACGGCGTGGTCTCTGCAGGCTTCAACACGACGGTGTTGCCGGTAGCCAGCGCCGGCGCAATTTTCCATGCCGCCATCAACAGCGGGAAATTCCACGGGATGACCTGCCCGGCCACCCCAAGTGAACGCGGCTTGCAGCCGGCGAATGCGAAGTCGAGTTTGTCGGCCCAGCCCGCGTAATAGAAAAAATGTGCCGAGGCGAGCGGAATGTCGATGTCGCGCGATTCACGAATCGGCTTACCACCGTCCATAGACTCGATAACCGCGAATTCACGCGCACGCTCCGCGAGCGCACGCGCGATGCGGAAAATATATTTGCCGCGCTCCGAGGGCTTCATTTTCGACCAGACATTATCGTAGGCCTTGCGCGCCGCGCTGATCGCGCGCGTCACGTCTTCGTTACCGGCGCGCGCCACGTCGGCCAGTTTGGCGCCGGTCGCCGGGTTGTATGTCGGCATTGTTTCGCCGCTTGCGGCCGGCACAAAATCGCCATTGATGAACAATCCGTACGCATCATTCATCGTCACATGGTCGACACTCTCCGGCGCCGGGTCATAGTGCCAGCCGCTATCGAACGCCAGTGTGCCTTTCGTACTCATTGCCGATATCCCCGATCAGTCTTTGGAAAAATAATCTGCAGACTGGTAGCGCCCAGTCTGTTGTTTGGCGAGCTGCATCAGGACATCGTTGGCCAGCGAGCTCGCGCCGAACCGGAACCAGTGCTTGTTCATCCACGCACCGCCCAGAGTTTCGTTGACCATGACCAGATATTGCAGCGCCAGTTTTGACTTCGAAATACCACCGGCGGGTTTCATGCCGACCATCTTGCCCGTCGCCAGGAAATGATCACGAATCACCTGCAGCATCACCAGCGTGACCGGCATGGTCGCGGCGGGTTGAATCTTGCCGGTTGAGGTTTTGATGAAATCAGCGCCCGCGTCAATCGCAAGCACACTCGCTTGCTTCACGCGGTCCAGCGAGCCGAGCTCGCCGGTCTCCAGAATCACCTTCAGATGCGCATCACCGCAGGCCTCTTTTACGGCGACGATTTCATCAAACACCTGCTGATAGCGACCGGCGAGAAATGCCCCGCGCGCGATCACCATATCGATTTCGCTGGCGCCGGCCTCAACCGCCATGCTCGTATCGTCGAGCTTTACCTGCAGTGGCGCCTGGCCACTCGGGAAAGCCGTTGCGACAGAAGCAACGGCGATATCACTGTCGCCCAACGCATCGCGCGCCACGGCCACCATCGTCGGATAGACGCACACGGCAGCGACGTCGGGAAGGTCCGGCATGCGGTCGTTCAGGTGCTGCGCCTTGGCGCAAAGCTGGCGCACCTTGCCCGGCGTATCCGCACCCTCGAGCGTCGTCAGGTCGATCATCGACAGGATCAGTTTCAGCCCGTCAATCTTGCTCTGTGCCTTGATTGAGCGTGAACAGAACCGCGCGACACGCTCGTCAACACCGACCGTATCGACCGGACCGACATTGCGGAGATCTGGCAGACGCAATTCAGTCACGCGCCCGCACCGTTTCCAGAGCGACTTTTATCATGTCATCGAAGGTTGTTGCGCGATCCTCGGCGCTCAACGCTTCTCCGGAGCGGATGTCATCACTGACCGTACAAATCGCCAGCGCCTCAACGCCATGTTCGGCGCAGATCGGATACAGCCCGGCGGCTTCCATCTCAACGCCGAGGACGTTGTAGCGCGCCATGATGTCAAACATGTCCGGGTCCGGGGTGTAAAACAGGTCGGCGGAGAACAAATTGCCGACGTGGTAATTAACGCCTTGCGACGCTGCAATATCCGTCGCGGTACGCAACAACTGGTAATCGGCAATAGCTGCGTAGTCATAGCCGCCAAAACGCATACGATTGACGTTCGAGTCGGTACAGGCACCCGCGCCGATAATAACGTCGCGAAGTTGCGTCTTGGCGTTGACCGTGCCGCAGCTGCCAACACGAATGATGCGCTGAACATCGTACTCTGTGACCAACTCGGTGACATAGATCGACACCGATGGAATACCCATCCCGTGCGCCATCACCGATACCGGTTCGCCGCGATAGGTGCCGGTGAAACCCAGCATATTGCGAACGTCAGTAACCTGCCTGACCTCGTTCAAATAGGTATCGGCAATGTATTTCGCCCGCAGAGGATCCCCCGGCATCAAAACGCTCGGTGCAAAGTCGCCCGGCGCCGCATTCATATGTTTGGTGGCCATGGTTTACCCGTATCTGAAATCGACCGGTATGATACACCCAGCACCGACACTCGGCAGCAATGGAGCAGGAAATATGCATGATAATGCGCCGCAAGACGGTGAATTCTGGACAGATGAGCGCTGCTTTATCCGCGAACTCATCAACGAAGCAACACAACCGGGCGCATCCCTGGCGCGCTGTCGCGTAACGCCGGGCACACTGACACAGAAACACAGTCTGTCGGTCAACGAGTGGTACGTGATCCTGTCGGGCAGCGGTACGGTCCACATCGGCGCTGCACAAGCGGCGCACGTAGCTAGCGGCGAGACAGTCTTCATTCCGGCCGGCGTATCGCAACAGATCCGTAACACGGGCAGCTGCGATCTCATCTTCCATTGCCTGTGCATGCCGCGCTTTGAAACGGACTGCTATCGCAACCTTGAAGCGTAGGCGCAAACGGCAACGCGCCAGCCGGGCTGTCCCTGCGCTACAATAGTGCGAATATTCCAAGGAACATTTATGTCATTGCGCAAATGCCTTATAACCCTTTTCGTGGTTGCATCAAGCGGCTGCCACGGGCAGGAGAACCCGGCCGCCGATACACGCGCTGCTGTCGACCTGATCGTCTATGGCGACCAGGTAATGAGCATGACGCCCGACAGCGCGCCAATCATCAATGGCGCCGTCGCTATTGACGGCGGATCGATCGTTGCGATTGGCGAGGCCAACGACATCGACGCGCGCTACCGCGCCGCACAATCGGTCGCCGGAACCGGCCGCGTCGTGATGCCGGGTCTCATCAATGGCCATACGCATGCAGCCATGTCGCTGTTGCGTGGCATCGCCGACGATCTTGAGCTGATGGAGTGGCTGACCAACTACATATTCCCCACTGAAGTCGCGCTGGTCGATGCTGAATTCGTGTCGATCGGCACACGGCTCGCGTGTCATGAAATGATACGTGGTGGCACGACCACGTTTGTTGATATGTACTACTTCCCGGACGCGGTAGCCGACGCGGTTGTCGACTGCGGACTACGCGCGATCGTCGTGCCTTCTGTCATCGAGCAACCCAGCCCGGATGCTGAGGACGGCGCGCAATCGCTGGCGCAGGCTGTCGATTTCGCGGTGCGTTGGCAGGACCGCCACCCGCGCATCGTCGCGGCTATCGGTGCGCATTCTGTCTACACGATCTCGGAGCCATGGCTGCAGCGCATCGAGGCGGCGGCGCGCGAGGCCAAGGTACCGGTCAGCATCCACGTATCCGAGTCACCACTCGAGATCAGCCTCACTAATGACAACTACGGGCTGACACCGGTCGCGTTGCTCGACCGTCTCGGCTACCTCGAACTGCCGTTGATCGCAGCACACATGGTCTATCCGACCGCACAAGACATCGAGTTGCTTGCCGAAAAAGGTACCGGCGTCGTGCACAACCCGACCTCGAATATGAAACTGGCCTCGGGCATCTCGCCGGTCCAGACAATGCTGGCTGCGGGCGTCAAAGTGGGCCTCGGCACGGACGGGGCGGCGAGCAACAACGACCTCGATATGTGGGAGGAGATTCGTCTCGCGTCATTGCTTTCGAAAGTCAGCGCTATGGACCCCACGTCGCTGCCCGCCGCACAAGTATTGGCTATGGCAACCCGCGGCGGCGCCGAGGCGGTAGGGCTCGGCGACATCACGGGATCGCTCGAGGTCGGCAAGCGCGCGGACCTGATTCAGGTATCGCTCGACGACATCGACCAGCAGCCCATCTATGACGTGGTCTCACACCTGGTCTATGTCAGCGACGAGCAGGATGTTGTGACAACGATCGTGGAAGGCGAAATACTGATGCGCGATGGCGTCGTACTCAGCGTTGATACGTCACTGCTAGCGACTGACGTTGCGCGCATGCGAGAGGAAATCCTGAACACCGTTTCCGGCGCGGCTACGGATCAGCCAGCGGCCGAAGACGCGCCGCGGACCGGCATGTAATGCATGACCGCGACCGGCCGACAAATCAGGCCGCGTCGAGAAACGACTCGCCGTAGCTGGTCGGCGGCAAGTCAAAATATTCGGCGAGCGTCTGACCGATATCGGCGAAACTCTCGCGGTTGCCGAGGCTACCGTTAGCAATACCGCGACCATAAGCCAGCACCGGAATGTGCTCTCGCGTGTGGTCACTGCCCGGCCAGGTCGGATCGCAACCGTGGTCGGCACACATGATCAGCAGATCATCCTCTGCCATTGCCGCGACGATCTCCGGCAAACGCCTGTCAAACTGCTCGAGCGCGCGCGCGTAACCCTCGGCGTCGCGGCGATGGCCATACAACATGTCGAAATCAACCAGGTTGGTAAACACAATCGAGCGGTCACCGGCTTTTGACATCGCATCGATGGTTGCATCGACCAGCGCGTCGTTGCCGCTGGCCTTGATACTCTGCGTGATGCCCTGGTGCGCGAAAATATCGCTGATCTTGCCGACGCTGATAACTTCGCCACCGCTGGCCACGAGCTTGTCCAGCACGGTTTTTTCATGTGGCGGTACCGTCAGGTCACGACGATTCGCAGTGCGGGCGAAATCAGCGGCGCTGCTACCGAGGAATGGCCGCGCGATAACCCGACCTATCCTGTACTCATCCACCAGCTCACGCGCGATGTCGCACAGCTTATAGAGGCGCTCCAGCCCGAACGATTCCTCGTGCGCCGCGATCTGGAATACGCTGTCCGCGGAGGTGTAAACGATGGGCTTGCCGGTGCGCATGTGCTCCTCACCCAGCTCCGCGATGATGGTCGTTCCCGATGCGTGACAGTTGCCAAGCACGCCGGGCAATTCGGCACGCTCGATCAGCGCATCGAGCAATGCCGGCGGGAAGGTATTGCTGCGTTCGGTGAAATAGCCCCAGTCGAACAAAACCGGGACGCCGGCGATCTCCCAGTGACCGGACGGCGTGTCCTTGCCGCTGCTGAGTTCGCTCGCGCAGCCCCATCCGGCAACGATATCGCTGACGGCAGGCTCGCCGTCGGGCCATTCGCCGCTGGACAGCCGGGCCGCGTGCATCAGCCCCATTTTGGTCAGATTCGGCAGTGTCAGCGGCTGCTCGCGCTCGCCGCTCGCGAAGCGTTGCCGGCAATCTGCCGCAATGCTGCCAAGCGTATTGGCGCCGACATCGCCGTAGCGCACCGCATCTTCGGTGGCGCCGATGCCGAAAGAATCCAGTACCAGAATAATTGCCCTTTGCATAAAGCTACCTGTGTTTACTCGCGCTGCGCGCCAATTTCTCCCATACTACCGCGTTGTCCGGGGCCAGTTGGCCAAAATTAAAGCCAAAAGTGGAATATCAATGACTGAACAAGCGCGCGAATTCGACGTCATCGTCTGGGGTGCAACGGGCTTTACAGGCCGCCTGGTCGCGGAGCACCTTACCGCCACCTACGGCGTCGGCGGAGAGCTCAAATGGGCAATCGCCGGTCGCAACGAAGAAAAGCTGAACGAAATCCGCAAGGGCCTGGGCCGCAAAGCGAAAGCATTGCCGATCGTCGTTGCAGATAGCCACGACCTCGAATCACTGCGCGCGATGGTAGAGCGCACGAAGGTTGTTGCCACCACCGTTGGACCCTATTCACTGCATGGCAACGACCTTGTCGCGGAATGCGCAAGACGCGGCACGCATTATTGCGACCTTGCCGGTGAGGTGCCGTGGATGCGTCGCATGATCGACTCGCACCACTCCACTGCAAAGCGCTCCGGTGCGCTGATAGTGCACTGCTGCGGGTTCGACTCGATTCCATCGGATATCGGCGTGTGGTTCATGCAACGCGAAGCCCAATCACGTCTGGGACATCCGTTGCAAAAAATCCATTACTACCTGAAGGCCGCGAGTGGCGGTCTGAGCGGCGGTACGGCGGCCAGCCTGATGGAAGTGGCCGCCGAGGCGCAACGCGATCGCCGCGTCGCCAAACTGCTGGCCGACCCGTATGCGCTGAATCCGCGCGCCTCGAAACGTGGCGATGATCGTGGCGATGCGTTCGGCTTTCGAAAAGACGAATTGCTGGATGCCTGGGTTGCACCGTTCCTGATGTCGGGCATCAACACCCGCGTCGTGCGTCGCAGTAACGCATTGCTCGGTGACGCCTATGGGAGTGATTTCCGCTATGCCGAATTCACCGCCACAGGGACGGGTTTTGGTGGGCTGGCAAAAGCCGCGGCAATGAGTGGTGCGCTGGGTATGTTGACCGCCGGCGCGATTCTGCCGCCAACGCGTGCGCTGCTGCGCCGCTTTGTGTTCCCCGCGCCCGGCGATGGCCCCGACGCAGAAGCCCGCGAGAAAGGATTCTTCAAAATCCTGTTCGCCGGTATCGATAAGGAAGGCCAGATTTTGCGCGGCACACTGACCGGTCAGCGTGATCCGGGCTATGGCTGTACCAGCAGGATGCTGGGCGAATCGGCTGTGTGCCTCGCCCAACTGCAGCCACGCGAGGGGAATGAACCAGGCGGCTTCTCGACACCCGCTGCCGCCATGGGCGACGCTTTACTTGAGCGCTTGCAACGCAATGCAGGCCTGAGCTTTAGTATCGATCAAATCGAACGCGATTAAGCAACGACACTGTCAGGCGGATTGTGCGAGTGGCGCGGCCTCTTCGACCTCAACAATGACTTTGCACGGACCGGATAGTTTGCCTTCAGCGTGAAAGCGGATCAGGTGGTCGCGGATCGCCGCCGTCACCCGCTGCCCCTCGCACACCAGCAGGCTGCCAAAGTCGCTGCAGACGTCTTCCTCGATATGCATGCCGACTTCGAGCTCGTCGATGGGCAGCTGTTTCGAGATTGCCTGACGCGTGACTGTCGACGCGCTCAGCATCAGCTCGAGCAGGCGCGGATCAAACTCGCGTCGTCGTGACTTCAACTCCTCGAGTACCTCGTCGTCATCATAGCCACGCATGCGCATTTCATCCTGCGACAGAATGAGGTGCAGCGCGCGTGCGCCCAACGGGATTGCCTCCGCTTTGACGCCATCGTTCGGCAAACCATCGCCGTTATAGTGTTTGTGCTGATAGGTGATGATTTCCGCAACCGGCTGCATGCGCGGCACACGCCCCAACATCGACGCGGCCTTGATCGCCGACTCTTCGTATTCGATGCGTTCGGCCTCCGACAAGATCTCGCCGGCATTGATCCGCGACAACAGATCAGACGACAGTTTAAGGCTGCCGAGCTGCGACAGCATCGTCGCCGTCTCAATTGCCCATTGGTCATCGGGGCCGAGATTCTTAAGCTGTGACATCAGCGCCAAGACGCGCGTTTTCAGGCGACAGGTCCGACCAAACGCGTCTGGCCGTGCAAGCGCGAGCAAATCGGTCATCACCCCGAGACTGCCCTTCAATGTTTCGTCCAGCAGCTCCGCCTCGGCGGTCAGCAACTGGTGATGGCGCAGGCCCTGGGATACGACCGTACGCAGCTGCCCGATGTCGCAGGGCTTGGTCAGAAACCGAAATACCTCCCCGTCATTAACGGCATCCATCGCCGTTTTCTGGTCGGAGTTACCGGTCAGCATCACGCGCACCGATTGCGGCGAGAGTTGCTTGGCGGCGGCAAGGAAATCCACACCACTCATGCCCGGCATTCGCATGTCTGAGACGATCAGCGCGAAGGTCGGTTCCTCCGATACGGCCTTGAGCCCGGCCTCCGGGCCCACCGCGATGAACACATCGAAGTCTTTCCGGATGGCACGCTTTATCGCCTGCAGGATATTCGGCTCATCATCTACAAACAGTACTCGCTTATTCATGCTGCATCCTTTTCGGTATTCTGCGATGCCGCCAGTTCGCGCCACTCCGGCAACCGCTCCGCATAGCCGATCCGGGCGAGCCATTCTTCATCAATGGATTGTGGTACGCCCTGGCCCAATTCGCCGAGTAACGCGTTGGCAACGTGCACCGCGACGATGGGCGCGAAGTCGTCGACTTCAGTGGTGGCCGGCTCGCGGTGATAGGCGATTGCCTCAACGATGCCATCTGCCAATCCCCACAGACCAAGGAGATAGGCACCAACTTCGCCCTGCACGACGCCGAATATCTCTCGCTCGGCATCACTCTGACTTGTGTCTCCGCCGGCAACCGCCGCGATGACGCGCTCATACTCTTCACCGACCTCGGCCGCCAGAATCAGTTTGCCCAACTCATGCATCATGCCGGCCTGAAAGGACTCGTCGATAAGGACTTTATTATCGGTACAACTGCGCGCAATCGATTTGGCCAACGCTGCAACAGCGCGGCCATGACGAATCAGTGACTCTGCCGACAACGAGCATCCCGACTCCTGAAACGACTTGAACGCGGATTCCGAAAGCACCAGGGAACGAATGACATCCATCCCAAGATAGGCGACCGCCTGGTCCATTGAACCAACGTGTCTGCGCAATCCGAAAAAGGCGGAATTGACGAGCTGCAGGAGCTTCGCACTCATCGCCAGATCGTCGGCAACGATGGCAGAGATCTCCTGCATCGTTGGCTCCTCCTTACCCATCTCCGCGTTCAGTCTCTGATAAATTTCCGGGACGCTCGGCAGCTGGCCGATCTCTGCGGTCATTCGTTGCAGCCGGTCGCTGTTCATCATGTCGCGCATCTGACAGGTACGCAGTACCGTGGCACGCAGCGTTTCGGCATCACATGGCTTGGCCAGGAACTGATGGGTTGCGGCAACTGAGCGAATTGCCATCTCCTGCTCGGCGTGACCCGACAGGATAATGCGTGCGGTTGAGGGATACAGCTCGCGAACTTTGCCGAGCAGGTAAGCACCATCGTGCTTCGGCATCCGCATATCACTGACCACAACATCAAAATCGTGTTGCGCCATAAGCTCAAGTGCCGACTCGGCACCATCGGCAAAATGCATCTCCCATTCATGGCGCATCGGGCGCAGCATGCGTTTTAGCCCTTGCAGGATATTCGGCTCGTCGTCGACAAAGATAATGCGCTTCATGCGGCTTCCTCGCTGAGTCCATTTGATTTCTTGCGGCGGATTGGCAAGGAGATACGGAACGTCGTGCCGCGCTCGGGATTGCTGTCCAACGCGATCGCACCCTGATGCTGGTCTGTAATGACCGTTCGGCTTATCGCGAGCCCCTGGCCAGTACCCCGGCCAACTTCCTTGGTCGTGAAGAACGGATCAAACACCTTGCGCTGGATGTCTTCCGGAATGCCGGGGCCATCGTCGCTGATAGAGAATTCGACTTCGTTATCGCTTGTCTGCACGCTGGCAATCCGAATATTGCCGAGACTATCGTCACCGTCCGCGCGTGCGTCACTGATCGCATGCGCCGCATTGACGACAATGTTCAATATCACTTGCGCGATCGCCGACGGGAAGCACTCAACCAATGGCAGGTTCTCTGCCAGGTCGAAATCGATATTGGCAACATACTTCCACTCGTTGCGTGCCACGGTGACCGTGCTGTCGATAATGCGATTGAGATCCGCAAGCTCGGCGTCGCCGCTTCCCGGATGCGAAAAGTCTTTGAGGGCGAGCACAATTTCGCGAATTTTCGCGATGCCGTCTTTGCCCTGCTCCAGCGACGTTGGAATCTCCTCCATCAGGTATTCGAGATCGGCATCGTCGAGCGCGGCTTTCAGTGCTTCGGCTATCGGTGCGCCATCGGCGAGGGTCGCGACTTTGGTTGTCACCTCCGGGAGGCTGTCCAGCACGGCGCGCAGGTCGACGAACGATTCGAGCAGAAACGAAAGGTTGTCGCTGACGTATTGCGCAGGCGTATTGATCTCGTGGGCGATACCGGCTGCGAGCTCGCCGATCGACTCCAGCTTCTGCGTCAGCTGCAGTTGCTCCTGGAGCTGATCGCGCTCTCGTTGTGCGTCATTTCGATCGGTGACATCGACCAGCATCGCGTAGGCACCGCAAACACCGCCAGTCGCATCTAACAGCGGTGAGCCGCTGAACAGACATTCCATGCGAACGCCGTCAGGCTTCAGCAACTCGACCGGCAAGTCGCTTGTCGAGCCGCCGCTGAAGACCCGTCGCAGACTATCGGTTAATGCCGATGCGCTGAAGTCAGGATGCAGGAGATTGGAAAACGCCAGACCCTCGAGGGCCTGCGCGGTCAGGCCAACCTTCTCGGCGAAGGTCCGGTTGACGTCGCGCAAGCAATGACCATCATCGAGCGTAAACATCATTACGGGAACGTTATCGTACAGTTGGCGCAGCTTGTTCTCGGCCGCAGAAACGCGCCGTGTCTGCATTTCCTGCTCCGTGATGTCCGTAAGGTAGACGTCCATCGCAGACCGCTCGCTGTTCTGGCGCGCGTAGACGACGACATGATTCTGTTCGCCATTCAGCGTGTCGATGATGTGCGTATCGCGGTAAGCGGGCGCCGCACCTCCCGTCGCCTGCTGCAGCCGGGACAAGCCGGTCAGCAGACCGTTGAGCTGGTCGTCCGACACGCGCTCTGCGCTGTCGGCGGCCATGAAGCTGAGAAAGGCGCGATTGCAGTCAATGATCCGACCGTCAATGTCGACACTGAATGCTGCCACGGGCATATGGTCAAAAAGATCCCGGTATTGCTTTTGCGCAGTATTCACATGCACGCGCTGACTGGCGCGCTCAATGGATCGGTTCACGACACGCAAAACAACGGGAATCCCGATCATTGCCGGATCAAGGCAATCGTCCACGCCCGCCGCCAGCCAGACGGACTCGGCGGCCCCGACACCTTCCGCGATCACGATCACCGGTGCCGGTGCCAACGCCGGAATTAGCCGGGCGTAAAGCAGGTCGGCGGGATCGCCTGCATCATCGACAATGAGTAGCACACATTGTGCAACGGGTGGGGAACCCACCAGCGCTGCCAGATCCGCCTGTCCATGCCGGGACAGCGAATAGTCGGGGTGCTCGCTCAAGGCATCGATAATCGGCGCAACAACAGGGTCTGTCAGACGATCACCGATCACCAATACATGGTTTTTTTCTTTAAGTGCCAAATCACGAGCCCGCGCAGCCGAAAAACATGGCAAAAGCCATGGTGTAACAAGCTTAGCGGCGAATTTCGGGGTGACTTTAGGCGTAGCAACCAATTCCGGGCAATGCGGACACACGATTCGAAATCAGGTCGGCAGCTGCGCGAATCCCGGTTGGACCCTGATTCGGTACCCATGCGGGGGGTGCATCTCATCGCCAAACCCACCCCAAGTCACAAGCGCCGCGCGCTGGACCGCCATATCGGCAGGTTATGTCATACCCATGTCGATCTTCAGTTGCATGATCTCGCCGCGTGTGAGCGGCACAACCACTTGCTGGCAGGCGCGCCGCGGGGTAGATTTAAGAGTGTCCTGCCGCTGTACCTGGTCACTCTCTTCAGGCAGTGGACGCGACCGCATTGCAACCGAAGGTGGCACAATGACAGCAAGCAATTGGCGAAGCATTCCCGTCCGCGGTCTGGTCGTGATGTTCGCATTGGTTGCCGGCGGATGCAGCACGACCGTTCGGATGACACCGGACGAACTGCCCAAAGCGCTCGTCGAGCCCTACCCCTTAACAGCGGCGGTCAGATTCGGCGAGTCTATGCAGGCCTTCGTCTACGAAGAGACCTTGCCTAGCGGTGGTAAATACACCATAGATCTCGGTGCGGCGTCCGCCAAAATGTTTACGGGTACGTTGGGCGACATGTTTACAAGCCTTGTGGAGGTTCCGGCGGGTGAACAACCGCCCGCGGGCATCGACCTGCTGGTTGAACCATCGCTTGTCGCGCTTGAGTTTGCACTGCCATCGCAGACGGTGACCAAAGACTATGCGGTCTGGATCAAATATCAGGTCAAGGTGTATGACGGTGCCGGAAAATTACAGGCGGATTACCCGCTGGCAGCGTACGGCAAGTCAACAAAAGCGTCACTGATGAGCGGCGCCGAAACGGCGCTGACCTCGGCGGCCAGTCTGGCACTTCGCGATGCAGCGGTGTTGTTACTGACCCGCTTTGAGAAAGAATCAGCGCTCGACGTGCGCCAACTCGCAGGGCTGGCGGAAGCCGAACTGCCAGTAGCGACAGATGCCACGATCGACAACGGTCTGCCTGACGAAAGCGAGCCCGGCTCAAGCGAGCCATCCGGGGATACAGTCCCACAAGCGGAGCAATTCCTATGAGCAATCGAACTAAAATACTCGCGATCGCGGCACTTGCGACGCTTGCCACGGCCTGCTCAACGGGGCGCACAGATCTGCTCAATAGCACTGAGCTGCCCGAATATGACGGCGAATCGGTTGTCGTGATGGCGCGCAGCTACCATACCGGGAACCAAACCGAAGCTGATTTCACCGACTGCGTAGTAAACTCTCTGCGCCGCGGCGACACCAAAATCAACGTCATGCCCGGCGACCAGTTCATCGATGCGTTGTATCCATGGTTCGAACCGCGCACAGCACCGAATGACATCAAGGCTATGCCACGCCTCATGAACAACCCGATGATCGCAACCCGGATGCGCGACACCGGTGTGCGCTATGTGGTCTGGCTTGATGGCAACACGGACACCCCGAATGGCGGCGGCTCGGTTTCCTGTGCGGCGGGCCCCGGTGGCGCCGGCTGTTTCGGCTTCGCATGGTGGGAATCTGACTCTGACTACGATGCCGCCGTGTGGGATCTGGAAGGGAGCAAAGAAGCGGGCAATATCGAAACCCGGGTATCAGGTACGTCATATTTGCCGGCAATCATTATCCCCATCCCGCTGATCGCCCGCACACAGGCTACAGCGTGCCGTGACCTTGCCGGCCAGCTCAGCCAATTCATAGGATCGGGCAGCGGCTGATGAATCGCCTATCGGCGAGGATTGAATCCATCCTCGGCCCGCAGACGAAGTCCTGATTCTCGTAGCGGGAATCCCTTCATGCCGTATTTGTTCATCAACTTCCTGTTTTTTCAGGCGTCCTGGTTCGCCTTGGTCGCCGGCGCAGCCAATCGTCTGCTGATACCGGGCATTGTCTTGTGCAGCGCGTTCCTGGCCTGGGAGCTCTATCGCAGCGCCGAACGACGCGCACTTGGCGCACTGGTGGGGCTGGCCATTGTTGGCGGCATTCTGGTCGACGGCAGCTACGCAACCTTTGAGCTGGTCCGCTACACGTTACCGGCAGGCCCGATAGCCCCCTGGTGGATCATTGGCTTATGGGTGGTGTTCGCGCTGACACTGACCGAGTCCATGGGCTGGATGCGCCAAAGGGCAATTATCGGCTCGTTGATGGCAGGCGTGTCAGCGCCGCTGTCCTACTATGCGGGCTACAAACTCGGCGCGGTCGAATTTCCGATGGGCTTACAAACGGCGATGATCATTGCCGCATTGACCTGGATACCGGCGATTTATGTCCTGATTAACGTTTGTAACCGTCTGATGCCAGCGCCGGCAGACACAAAAAAGCCGGCATGAAGCCGGCTTTTTTGAACGATAGCTACTGAGTCAGTCCAGTGGTATGCGGATTGTCTGACCGACGTAGATCTTGTCCGGATCTTTGATAACTTCTTTGTTCGCTTCGAAGATACGCATGTATGCGCTTGATTTACCATAGTATTTCTTGGATATCTTGCCGAGCGTGTCGCCACTCTCGATAACATACAGCTCAATTTTCTCTTCGGGTGGAGCGGCTGCCTCGGCAACCTCGCCTGCCGCCGGCGCCGGTGGTGTCTTGATGCTCATCTTGCTCGTATAGACGTCCGATACGCCTTGTACGTTACCGGCAAGCAACGCGCACTTTTGCATGGCCGCGGCCGAATCGCACTCGCCAGACAGGCTGACGATGCCGTTATCGAACTCGACGCCCAGGTCAGAAACGCCCGGGTTATTCTGTTCGATGAGTTCCTTGATCTTGCCGACCGCCTCGCCCTCAGTGCGAAACAGGCGCTGGCCCAGATCTTTTGCGAATCCAAAAAGGTCCATAATTTTCCCCAGTTAATTGATGGCGATCACTTAAGAATGAAGGTGACCTTCATCACGACGCGGAATTCCTTGACGTTGCCGTTTTCGCAAACGACTTTCTGGTCTTTAACCCAGGCGCCTTCGATGTTGTCCAACGTCTCGTTGGCGCGCTTGATGCCGCTCTTGATGGCGTCCTCGAAACTTTTCGGTGACGAAGAAATAATTTCAGTAACTCGTGCAACACTCATTGGTGTATCCCCTTTTCACAAATGACTGTCGGCCCGCTCCAATGCATTGCCGACACCGTAGCCGCGAAGCTTAGCAGGCGCCGGATGCGCCCACAAACGGCGGCAGGCAGGATTAGCGCAACCAGACAGGCACGCTGGCAGTTAGCTGTGTAGAGGCAGGATTTCGGGCCGTTACAACCGCTCTGGAGCCCGCGGCGCCAAAGCGCCTGCATGCGTGTAGCGACGGAGTCAGCGCGTCAGGCGACCGATCCGTAGCAAACGCTCGGCATAAAACGCGTCAGACATCTGCGCGGTCGTGACAGTTTTGCCGGTAGAGGGCGCATGTACAAAGTAGTCATCGCCAACATAGATGCCCACATGCGAGGGCTTGCCGTCGAAGTTAAAGAACAGCACGTCGCCCGGGCGTGGCTCGCCGCCACCGATGTCGCGCGCGGCGCGCCAGAGGCTACCCGTGGTGCGTGGCACAGACAGCCCCGCCTGGGCATAGGCATAGTGCACCAGGCCACTGCAATCGAAGCCACCCGGGCCGGCACCGCCGTAACGATATCTCACGCCAAGCTGCTGCTGCGCAATCGTCGCAGCAACCAATGCCTGGGAATTTACGCTGGTCGAACTTGTCCGGCCAGACACGGCGATGCGCGCATCCGGAAAACGCAAGTCTGCGGGGGTTGGTTCCTGCCAGGAACAGCCTGCCAACAAAACAACGAAAACTGTCAGGTAACGCATGCTCTCTCCTTTCCGCCACGCGGGCTCACATCCTGCCACCCGATAACTGAACCGCGTGTGAACGTGCGCCGCATGGCTTCGCACCAAACCTCTGGTAGCTTATGATGCCTGAATGACTCACCTATTCCACCGCATCACATCACGGTTCAGAACATCCGGGCGCTCATGCATGACAGCACTTACCGGCATGCTTGCTGCGAGCGCAATGCTGCTGCTCGGTTGCGAGGTGACCTCCGCCGCCGAACAAGATAGCGCACAACCCACACGCGACTACCTTCTCGACTACCACATAACCATCGACAGCGGCGATTATGCGAACGTCGAAATGACGGTGACCCAGAGCACGCGCAATCTGCGCAGGGTCACCCTCAAGCCGGATGGCGATCAGTTTGTCGATATCTCGGCGGCTCAGGGCATCGAAACTGGCGCAGACGGAATCACCTGGCAGGTACCTGAGTCCGGCGGCACACTAAGATGGCGCGCCAAACTTAATCGACAGCGAGCCGACGGCAGCTTCGACGCCATTCGTCGTAAACAATGGGCGCTATTCAGAACCGAAGATGTCATACCGCCGATCGCCAGCGCGACGCGCGTCGGCGCACATGCGATTACGACGATGCGCATCGATACGCCTGCCGGTTGGTCGGTTGAAACCGCCTACCCCGGCGATGAATCGGTGTTCTCGATCGAAGACCAGGGGCGGCGCTTTGATCATCCCGACGGCTGGGTGGTAGCCGGTGACATAGGCGTGCGTTACGACGTCATATCCAATACGACGGTATCGATAGCCGCGCCGCGCGATCAGGACGCACGCCGCCTCGACGTGATGGCATTCGTCAACTGGCATCTGCCCTACATACGTTCGCTACTGCCTGAATTTCCGCGGCGGCTGCTGATCGCGATGGCCGGCGACCCGTTCTTCCGCGGCGGTCTGTCGGCGCCGAACTCGCTTTTCATGCATACCGATCGTCCGATGATCAGTGGCAACGGAACCAGCACACTGGTGCACGAATTGATGCATGTCGGTATCGGGCGTTCAGGCGCGCGCGACGCCGACTGGATCGTCGAGGGACTGGCGGAATACTACAGTGCAATTATCCTGTACCGCGCGGGCACGGTAACGGGCCGCCGACATCGCAGCACGATGCGCTCGCTGCGCAAGTGGTCTGAAGAGGCGACAACTTTGCGTGAACGCATGTCCAGTGGTCCGACAACGGCGCTCGCCGTGACGGTGTTCGCAAAACTGGATGCAGAAATACGCGAGCGCAGCAAAGATACCCGCTCGCTCGACGACGTCTTGCAAGAACTGGCGATGGGTGACGGGGAGCTTGATCTGGACGAGCTGCGAGCGGCTGCTGCGACGGTCATCGGCAAGCCTGCGCAGACATTGGCGAACGCGGCATTGCCCGGCTACGCACAATGAGCGGCGGGAACTGCGTCACCGAATGCGTTGATCAAATGAGGCGTGGTTCACAAGCCCGCCGCTGTGCACTGGCTTTGCAAGGCCCGCAATGGAAAATTGAAACTCATGCCTGACACACGAAGCCAACATGCCTGACAGCCGCGACCTCCGCATTCTGCTGCGCTCCAATATCCCGCTGATCTGCATCGAGACGCGGGACGAAAAGGCCGTACTGCAGCAACTCATTCAGCAAGCCATTTCCACATCGGCAGCAAAGCACCGACCGCTGTTCCGGTGGAGTGTCACCGACGGCCTGCAACGCCTCGACATCGAACTGGCGCCGCAACCCCTGAACAGCGAACCGGGCGACGTGCTCGGGCACATCCGCGCGATTGACCAGCCGGCCGTATACGCGTTGCTCGATTTTCACCCCTATCTCAACGAGCCGCTGTATATCCGCAAGATCAAGGATATCTGCCAGAAATTTTCGAGTAATGGCGGCAAGCTGATTCTAATCAGCGCGGCGATCAAGCTGCCCGATGAGCTCAAACACTTCAGCGCGCGCTTCGAAACCGCGGTGCCCGATGAAGCTCGCCGAACAGCGATTGTGGAGGAAGTCGCGCGCCAATGGCGGGACGGCAACAGCGGCAGGAATGTCCGTTCAGACCGGCGCGCGCTGCAGCTTCTGGTGCGCAACCTGGCCGGCTTGGGCGAAGTCGATGTGCGCCGCCTCGCCCACAACGCCATCGTCGATGATGGTGTCATCGACCAGAATGACATCGCCGGCGTGATGCAGGCCAAATATAAACTGCTCAATCGCGACGGGCTGCTGAGTTACGAGTATGAAACGGCGCGCTTCAACGAAGTCGCTGGCATGCGCTCGCTCAAGGCCTGGATCGCGCGACGGCGCGATGCCTTTCTCGGCAAGCAGACGCGGGTCGGTCTGGACCCGCCGCGCGGCCTGATCCTGCTCGGCGTGCAGGGCTGCGGCAAGAGTCTGGCAGCGAAAGCGACGGCCGGCGCGCTCGGTACGCCACTACTACGTCTCGAATTCGGTGCATTATTCAACAAGTATCATGGTGAAACTGAGCGCAATCTGCGCGAATCGCTGAAGGTCGCACAGACCATGGCGCCGTGCGTATTGTGGATCGATGAGCTGGAAAAGGGTTTGTCTCCGGGCGACGATAACACCGGCACCGCACAGCGCGTGCTCGGGACATTCCTGACCTGGATGGCCGAACGCAAGCCCGGCGTATTCGTCGTTGCAACCGCGAACGACATCGACCGGCTGCCACCCGAGCTCGTGCGCAAAGGGCGCTTTGATGAAATCTTTTTTGTCGACTTACCGGATGCGGGCGTGCGCGAGTCCGTGTTGGACATTCATCTCGGACGTCGCGAGGCGCAATGCGATTCGATCGACTTAAGCGCTATCGCCGCAGCCACCGAAGGTTTCTCGGGCGCAGAGCTCGAGCAATTGGTCGTCAGCGCGTTATACGCCGCTGACGCCGACAACGCGGCGCTGACGACGACGCATCTGCTCGAAGAAGCCCGGGGAACCAGTCCATTGTCGATCGTCATGGCGGAAAAGATTCGCGCACTGCGTAGCTGGGCGGAGCAACGTACGGTCGCCGCTGACTAGCCGGCTTGGTGCGCCGCTCACCCCGCAGTAGCAACTGTAACTTTTGTGAGTCTGCTCACGGAAGCAAACGTTCAGCAGCGCTATAGTTCAGCCTCATACGCAGCCACCCAGTACAGCGCCATGAAGCACGACAGCCTCCAGTCGACAACGATTATTCCCGACCACGTGGTCGCGGCGACGAACCGCAGGATCTGGCTGCCCAGTCTCGTTTACGAATGCCTGCCCTATTTCTATATCCTCGCCGGTTTCTCCGCACTGTTCGCGACACTTTACATAAACGCCTGGTATTGGGTCGTGCCGCACTGGATATTGTTCACAGCACTGTGCCTGCACTCGGGGTTACGCATCCTGTATCGCCGTTTCAACTATCGCCGGGAAACGGGCGAAGCGACGTCGGCAGCACAATCGAATAACGACCGCTAGTAGCGGTCACCGGCCTCAGGCACCGCGTTTGTCCCGACGGGCTTGACCCGCGACGATTATTCGCTGAGCATGCGCCGCATGTGCTGCCAAAACTCCCCTCACTCATGAAGGCCCTTAAACGAGAGGCCATCGTCGCGTTAGTCATTCTTGTGGCGACAGTCTTCATATTGTTTCCCGCGACCTATTTCGTCGGCACGAAAACGCTTGGCGATTATGGTAGCGATGGCACGCTTGGTCGCTACCTCGGCTCTCTGTTCTCGGAGTTGGGTCAGGGTAATCCTGCCATCTGGTTTTTCACGCTGACACCGCTACTGGCCATTAGCATCCTGCGCCTGGGTATATTCAGTTTTCGGCGTATTTAGTCGCAGAATGTGAAGCGGATCACAGAATGACGCCAAGCCACTGGTTTACGGCACTTAAAGCGGCTAGTTTTGACAAAATAAGGTCAGCTGTAACTCGGCTAAGGGCATGGCAGGAAACATTCTCAAAAAACTTCTCGGCATTTTCGGGCTGAATGAACAACAGGACATCGTCCCGCGCGACATGCATGTGCCGCGCGGCCTCGCCCGCGACCTCACGCCGCTGAAAGAGCCCGAGAAACAAGCGCCGCGGGCCGGCGGTCGACTGAAAGGGACGGTTCAGACACTCAACGATCACCAGCAGGTCTACATCGAGGTCGAAGACTCGACCGAAGAGTTGCTGGCCCTGACTGAGGACGTGATCGCAGCCCAGGAATCTGAAGGCTTCGACCCGTACAACACCGGCAAATTCAAAAGCGCTGGCGTATGGGAATCGAAAAAGCGACACCGGGACTAAACGCCTGAATTGAGAGACGGCGGCATACGCCGGAACCCCCCGGATGCAACATAAGCCTTTATTTCAAGGCAAAACAAAGACACCGTTCAACGAAATCCGAGCACCGACACGCTAACCTTATATCCAGTAAACGGGGTATTGGGGGGGATCAGTCATGCGTTTTGGTATTGCACTTGGCACGGCCATTATTTGCGCGAGCATGGGTTTCACCGCACCCTGCCCCGCCGACTCGATTGCCCACGCCGCTTCGATCCCGGCTGCGCGCGATAGCGCCACAGTAAATATCGGTGGCCTGGCTCTGGTGCCAGCTAAGTATCGATATCGACCGGTCCGTGCGTCACTGCCTGCAACCCCATTTGTCGCTCCTGCGGATATCACGTCGCGCAACCGGCTGACCGTAATGCACAGCGATCTCGAGTACTCTTACGTAGCAGACCGCAGCTCACTATTGAACCGCATTCGTTCGCGGCGCGGTCTGGCATTGATCACGTTTTGGGAGACGGCCGAACGCTGTCTGTTCTTCGGTCTGAATGACCGCGGTCTTCCGGGCCTCAGCTTTGTTCAAAGGCGCTCGTTGAGTATCAAACCCGCATTTCAAGACACTTCACAAACCCGCGCACTCTACGCCGAAATGACGGACCAGCGCTTGGGGACATTTCCGCAAGCGCCCAGCATCATGTCGACGCCCTAGCGCGCTGACGCGCTTTCGTCACGTTTTGATTTGAACTCATTGCCGGGTGTCCACCCAGGCCAGTCATCGCTATTCGCCAACAATCGCGCCACACCAAGATAAAGCGCAAGGTCCTGCTCCGCGCTGGACAGGTCCCAATCATCGCGGACTTCATCCGACGGTTTGTGGTAGTCGTTGCTGATGTAGTCGGCGACTTTCGCCGCACCGTATTCGCGACCACGCTCGACATGATCAATGCCCGACTCGGCATACAACACCGGCACGCCGACCTTGGCAAAATTGAAGTGATCCGAGCGATAGAAGAAGCCTTTCTCGGGCGAACTCTCGGGCTCGAGGCGCCGCCCCTGCGCCGTCGCAACCTTCTCGAGATAGGTTTCCAGCTCGGACGCGCCGTAGCCAACCACGGCAACATCATGGGTTTGGCCGATCATTACCATCGAATCGATATTGATCAGACCGGCCATGGTCTCGAGCGGCTGCACCGGATTTTGCGCCAGCCAGGCCGATCCCAGCAAGCCCGACTCCTCGGCGGTCAATGCGAAAAACAGGTAGGAACGTCGGCGTGGCTCATCGGCGAGGACGCGCGCTATCTCCAACAATGCCGCGGTGCCTGTCGCGTTGTCGAGCGCACCGTTATAGATGGTGTCGCCGTCGGCGCCTGGCTTGGTACCCATATGGTCCCAGTGCGCGGAAAACGCGACAGACTCGCCTTCCACCTCGCCCGGCAACATCGCAACCACGTTTCGCGAACGCGAACGTTGCAGGGTATTCACAACCGACGTACTCGCGCGCGCGCCGAGATCCACAGCGTTGAATGACGCCTCGCCGGCAGCATCTCGTAACGCCGTATAGTCATGGCCCAAACGTGCAAATACACGCGTCGCCGCAGGTTCGCTGATCCATCCCTCAATGGCGGCCCGTGACGCGTTGCCGTCGGCCGACTCAAGATCAAACAGCGGCCCGCTCCAGCCGCCGGAGACGACCTCCCAGGGATAACCGGCCGCAGCAGTCTCGTGGACCAGGATGGCGCCGCTGGCGCCTTGCCGGGCGGCCTCATCGTACTTGTAGGTCCAGCGCCCGTAGTAGGTCATTTTGCGACCCGTAAACAAGGCCTCATCGCCACTGGCATAGCCGGGGTCGTTAACAAGCATGACGACTGTCTTGCCGCGCACATCAACGCCGGCATAATCATTCCAGCCGTATTCCGGCGCAACAATGCCGTAGCCGACGAACACCATCTCGCTATTATCAAGCTCACTGCGCTCGGTAACCCGCTTGGTCCAGACAATGGCCTCGTCACCCATAGCCAGCGATAGCGCGCCGTCTTCGTCGGTAATCTGTAATGGCTCGACGTCCACAGCCGTCAACGCAACCAACGGCACCTCCTGAATGAAACTGCCGTTGTTTGCCCCGACAAGCCCGGCGTCACTGAAGGCCTCAACCAGATAATCAACGGTCAGCTGCTCTCCCGGAGAGGACGGCGCACGACCACCGAACTCATCGGAGGCCAGAATCCGTACATCGGACATGTAGCGTTGCATGTCGATGCGCTGCAGATCGCTGCCCGGTGAGGCGGCGCAGCCGGCAATCACAGCGAGACAACAAATAATGGCGGGGATTCTTGGCACGGTATTCTCCAGCGGGTTTTGGCTATTGCGGTCACTGTCAGGCAGCAATCCGCCCTTGGCAGACGGGCTGCATTATGGCGCGATTGACCGCACGCGCCAATTGCGCCTCGTCAGGCCGGCCCGCAGGCACGCGAGCGGTTGACGGCAAATCATGTGGCGCGTAGGCTCTCAGGCCATATTTACGCTGTGCCGGAGAGCATCGATGAGCATAAGAATTGCGTTTGATCTGAGCGAAAAAGACATCGATCATTTTCGAATGATCATGCAGCAGGCCAAGAAAGCAGCCGGCGAGCTCTCCGAGCAACACATTATCGATGCCGCCAATGGTGTTCTGAAGGAAGTCGCGGAAACTGATGTCCCTGACTTCATCAGCGAACGGCTTGCCAAGCTGTCCATCATGACCAACATGCTGACAGACAACGAGTGGCAATTGCCGGCTGAAGAAACCCAACGCGTGCTGAGTGCGCTGGCTTATTTCAGCGAGCCTGAAGATCTTATTCCTGACCATATCCCCGGACTCGGATTCCTCGACGATGCCATCATGGTCGAGCTCGTCGTTCGCGAGCTCAAGCACGAGATCGAAGCCTACGAAGATTTCTGCGAATACCGCGCCCGCGAAGAAGCCAAGCGCGCGGAAGGTGGCGACGAGGTCACACGCGAAGAATGGCTGGCCGGGCGGCGTGCCGAGTTGCATTCGCGCATGCGCAGACGCCGCCGTGGCAGCCGCCGTCGCAGTGGCAAAATCAAGTCACCATTTTCAATTTTCTGACATCTCGCTAGCCCGGTGTCGCCGACCAGCGCCAAAGCCGACATTCTGCGCGACAAAATTCTCGAAGAGTTAAGCGCTGAGCTGGCCGCCAGTTCAGACCCGGGCGCGCTCATGTCTGAGTTTCAGGATCGCGCCCAGGACTATGCAACACTCGCGCTGATGGGCGAAGTACCGCGCCACGCAAACGCCGCGCTGACTGCGTGGCAGTCTATGGATCACGGCGCTTCAGCGACTGAACTGTTGCGCTTGTTATCGGATGTCTACCGCGACGCAACAACCGGATCGACAACAGCCCGCAATCAAGCCGGCCAGTAGTACGAACCAATCGCGATCAGCGTGGCCCACATCGCGAGCTGCGCGTACCAGCGCCAGGCACGCTCTTTTACCTCGGCAATGAAACTTGCACCGCTAAATGCAGTCAGAATTGCAAACATGGCAACACTGGCCGCCAGTGGATCGAACTCATCGGCGATGCGCGGTTGATCCAGCCCGCTGAGCACAAAGATCAGCATGACGACAATAAGACCAAGCGTTATAGAAGCAGAAGAGCCGAGAACCACGCCTGTGATTATGGTTAATGGACGCATGATGCAGGTATCCGTTGGCAGGTTTTACTCGCAGCTGCAGCATAATAAGGCTGCAAATGCGTGTTGCGACTAGTTTTGAGTCGGCAATGGTGCTAAAAAAAGAGTTCTCGTGCAGCTTCGCCCCGGCGATGCCGGGCTGCTGGTTCCGAGAAGTGTAATGCGATGGCACGCTATGCGAAACCACCCACTCAGTCCGACAGAGATATCGACACTATGACCGTAATCAAGACACACGCCGGATTCACCGCCAAAGCAAGTCTGCTTGCCCTGTTCTTCGGCGCGTCGATATTAAACATTGCCGCGACAAGCAGTGATGCACGCGAAACAAACACGCTTGAGCCGAGTCCGCAACACCATCGCATCAGCTCGCTGGTTACCCGATTTATCGAGAAATCGCATTACACGCGGACTCCGGTCAACGACGAATTGTCCGGACAAGTGCTAGACACCTACATCGAAACGCTCGACCCTAACAAACTTCTATTTCTCGCCGGCGACATCCAGCACTTCGAACGCTACCGCAATCGTATCGACAACATGGTGGTCGGCGCATCGCTAGACCCGGTTTTCGAAATTTACCGGACATTCCAGACGCGCTATGAGGAGCGCTGGCGTTATGCGCTGACGTTGCTTGAACAGCAACCCGATTTCGCCGTCGACGAGAGCTTTCAATTCGACCGTGACGATGCCGCATGGGCAGAGAACAAGCAGGAACTCGATAACATCTGGCGAAAGCGCGTCAAAAATGATGCGTTGAATTTATTGCTGACCGATACCGACTGGCCCGATACGCAGGAGAAACTGCAAAAGCGCTACAAGCGCTTCGTCAAACAAATCGACCAGATGAACAGCGACGATGTTTTTGAGATCTTCATGAATGCATTTGCGCATACGCTCGACCCGCACTCGAGTTACTTGTCGCCGCGCAACATGGAGGACTACCGCATCCAGATGAGCCTGTCTTACTTCGGCATCGGCGCATCACTGCAAACCGAGGATGATTTCGTCAAGGTCATGAACGTGATCGCCGGCGGACCGGCAGCGCGCGACGGCACGCTGAAGCCCGCCGATCGCATCATCGGCGTTGGCGAAGGGCAGTCCGGCGAAATTGTCGACGTTATCGGCTGGCGCCTGGATGATGTCGTGCAGCTGATACGCGGTCCGAAAGACACCGTCGTGCGCCTGCAAATACTGCCCGGCGGCGCGATGCCCGGCGAGCAGAACTCAGTTCTGGAACTGATCCGCGGCCAGGTCAAACTGGAAGAGCAAGCCGCCAACAGCTCGATCCTGACGGTACCGCGCGACGGTCGTGACCTGCGCATCGGTGTGATCAATGTGCCGAGTTTCTATCGTGATGTTCAGGCCCAGCAATCAGGTGATAGAGAATTCAAGTCAACAACCCGCGATGTGCAACGCATTCTTGGCGAATTGCAGGAACAAGGCGTTGACGGCGTGGTCGTCGACCTGCGCGGCAACGGTGGCGGCCATTTATCAGAGGCGACGATGCTCTCCGGTCTGTTTATCGATCAGGGCCCCGTCGTGCAATTGCGCTATTCGCACGCGCGCGTTGAGGTACTGAAAGACCCGGTCCCGAGCGTTGCATACGCTGGTCCGCTGGCGGTATTGGTGGATCGCTTCAGTGCCTCGGCTTCGGAAATTTTCGCCGGTGCGATTCAAGACTATGAACGCGGCGTTGTTATCGGCCAGCAAACCTTTGGCAAAGGCTCGGTACAGAACCTCTACAACCTGGATCAGTTCGTGCCGCGCAGCGAAGGCGATGGTTTGGGCCAGCTCACATTGACGATCGGTAAGTACTATCGCGTCACCGGCGACAGCACACAAAATCGTGGCGTCTTGCCGGATATCGAGCTGCCGTCGATGATTGATACCACAGAGTTTGGCGAAAGCACGCGACCGCGCGCCCTGCCCTGGGATCAAATCCAGCAGACGCGTTTCCGCGCCGGCAATCCGCTGGATGCGCAGATTGCCGAACTGACACAAAACCTCGAGGCACGTCTGCAGGAAGACCCGGATCACGAATTCCTGCTGAATGATCTCGAAGCGGTAAAGATGAATCGCTCGAGAGATACGGTTTCACTGAATCTGGAGGCACGCAAGCAGGAGCGCCAGTCCTTCCGCGAGGCTCGGTTGCAGCGCGAAAACGCGCGACGCGACGCAGCCGGCATGGAGCCGCTGGCCGATCTCGCCGCGCTGGAGGAAGCCGAATCTCCCGACATCGTCCTTAATGAGGCCGCGGATGTGGTCGCGGACATGGTCATACTGAGCGAGCCTCAGCCAGCCCCGGCGCAACAAGCGGCGGCAAATAGCGGCTAACCTCGGGGCGCATGCCGACCCCGTCGCCGGCAACCGCGTCTGCGACCATCACTGCTTAATCGACACCGCCCGAAGCGATTCCGGCGGTGTCATTCCTTTGCAGTAAAGCACTTGCGAGCGATGTATTGGTGTTATATCCTACTACAACACCAATACACCTTAGCAGGCACCTGACCCATGGCGCAGCACCGAACCACACAATGCAATGTGACGGCGTTCGCGCATCAAACAAATGCGGCCCCCGCGCTGAAGTCGACATTGCCGGCCATGTTGACGCGCGGGCGGACTGCCCTTTAAGTCGGACTTACGCGAAGTTTAGCTCTGGAAACCAACATGCAACGATTTCTACAGTATAAGGGCGTGCTCATCGCGGCCGCACTGCTCACCCTCTTGTTGGCCGGATGCAGCGGTGGCGACAATGACAATTCGACGGCGGACAACGCCGACACGGAAAACGGTGAAGATAAACCGGCGCCTGTCATTCCCGTAGAAGTGATTGATGTTACGCGCGGTGATGTCTTCGCGGCCTATAGCGGCAGTGCCTCACTCGAAGCACTGGAAGAGGCAACCGTGGTCGCGAAGGTCGGTGGCGAGGTGCGCGAGATTCGCGTCGAAGAAGGCGACATGGTCGAGCGCAATGACGTTCTTGCGCGCCTCGACGGTGATCGTTTGCGATTGGCGCTCGAACAATCGCGCGCCAACCTGGCCAAGCTGCAGCGCGAGTACGATCGCAGTGTCGAGCTCAACAAGAAAGGGATCGTCGCGGCGAGTGCGTTTGAAACCCAAAAGTATGAGCTCGACGCGCTCAAGGCCGCTTTCAAGATGGCCGAACTCGAGTATCGCTATACGACGATCCGCGCTCCGATCAGCGGCGTTATTTCCCGCCGCGATATCAAGGTCGGCAACACGATTGAGCCGAACGCACCGACCTTCGGACTAACCGCGCTCGACCCGCTGGTTGCCTACTTGTTCATACCGGAACGCGAGTTCGGTCGTATCGCTGCGGACCAACCGGTGCGCATGCGTATTGACGCGCTGCCCGGCGAAGAATTCGTCGGCAATATCGCGCGGATCAGCCCGGTCGTGGATGCCGAGTCCGGCACCTTCAAGGCGACAGTTGAAGTGACCGAAACCAGCGGCCGGCTAAAGCCAGGTATGTTCGGTCGTTTCTCCATTATTTTTGATCAGCAGCGCGATGCGATGCTGCTGCCACGCGACGCATTGATTGAGACCAGCAGCGGTAGCAGCGTATTTGCCGTGCGCGATGGCGTGGCGAAACGCCTCAGCGTCGAGACCGGCTATACCTGGAATGAGCAGGTAGCAATTCTCAGCGGGGTTGAAGATGCGGACAGAGTCGTTGTAGTCGGTCAGCCGGCGCTCAAGGATGGCACCAAGGTACGCATCGTCGGCGAAGAGCCGGGCGAGGCAGAGGCAGAGGCCGACATGGCCACGGCGGCCGTCGAGGAAGGCTCGGCGGATGACTGAATCCACCCCGGGCTCCGCGCCTGCCGCAGGCACATCTCTGTGGATTGTGCGCATCGCCACGGACCGACCGGTGACGGTACTGATGCTATTTCTCGCCATCATCATGTTTGGCTGGGTGTCATTGACGCGATTGTCGGTAAACCTGTTGCCAGACCTGTCGTATCCGACGCTCACCGTGCGCACGGAGTTAGTCGGTGCTGCGCCACAGGAAGTAGAAAGTCTGGTCACCAAACCCGTCGAGGAAGCCGTCGGCACTATTAGCGGCGTACGCCAGGTTCGCTCGGTGTCACGCACGGGACAGTCGGACGTGACGATCGTTTTCAATTGGGGCACCGACATGAACCTCGCGAGCGTGGATGTGCGCGAGAAACTCGACGTACTGGAATTGCCGCTTGAGGCCCGCCGTCCGCTGCTATTGCGCTTTGACCCGTCAAGCGAGCCGATCATGCGACTGGCGATCGGCTTCACCGAGGAGAATACAGCAGCGCTGGATACAGAAGCACTGAAAGAACTGCGACGTTTCGGAGAAGACGAGCTCAAAGATGATCTGGAGAGCGTAGAGGGTGTTGCCGCCGCCAAGGTCAGCGGCGGGCTCGAAGACGAAATTCAGGTTCAGGTTGATCAGCAAAAGCTGGCTCAGCTAAATCTGTCAATCGGCGAAGTTGCCGAACGGCTGCGTGCGGAGAACATCAATCTCGCGGGCGGTCGGCTCGAGCAGGGTTTACGCCGGTATCTGGTGCGTACGGTCAACGAATTCGATTCCGTAGAGGCATTCGCAAATGCAATCATCGCAAATCGTGGCGGCCAGCCGGTCTATCTCAAGGACGTCGCCGACGTCGCGCGCGGTTTCAAGGAGCGAGAGGCGATCACGCGGCTGAACGGTCGCGAGGTCATCGAGCTGGCGCTTTACAAGGAGGGCGACGCTAATACGGTACTGATCGCGGGCAATATCGAGCGCCGGCTCGTCAATACTCGCGAAGACCTGCCGGAAGGCACATCGCTGACCGTTCTCGCCGATCAGTCCGAGTTCATCCGTGCGGCCGTCAATCAGGTAAAGTCGGCGGCAATGTGGGGCGGCCTGCTGGCCGTCATTGTACTTTACGGATTTCTGCGCGACGCCCGCGCCACGTTGATCATCGGTCTGACGATACCGGTATCGGTGATCGGCACATTCGCGCTGATGCACCTGTCCAACCTCAGCCTCAACATCATGTCACTCGGTGGCATCGCACTCGCAATCGGCCTGCTGGTCGACAACGCGATTGTCGTGCTGGAAAATATTGTCGGTAAACGAGAACAGGGATTACCACTGGTTCAGGCCGCGCAGGAAGGTACCAGTGAGGTGTTCGGCGCGGTGTTCGCCGCGACGCTTACGACCATCGCCGTATTTTTCCCGATGGTGTTTGTGACCGGCGTGGCCGGCGAGCTGTTTCGTGACCAATCTCTGACTGTCACCTACGCGTTGATTTTCTCACTGTTGCTTGCCGTGCTGCTGATCCCGATGCTGGCGACGACCGGCGCACGCAAGGGCTTCAGCGAACAGGCTCAATCACAACAGCTCGGTTTTCTTGCGCGGATCTACACAAGTATTGCGCGCCTGATACGCACGCTTGGTGGTGGTGTCGCGCGCGTTGCGAAGTTTGTGACAACACCGTTGGTCTGGCTCTTTGACGGACTGTACCGCGCAATCGCACGCGTCTATGCGCCATTGTTGAGCTGGGCACTCGGCCAGCGAGCCATTGTTTGCGTAGCCTCCCTCGTGTTGTTCGTCGCAACCATGAGCCTGATACCCAGATTGGGGACCGAGTTGATACCACAACTTTCCCAATCCGAGTTCTCGATCAACCTGCGTCTTGCGCCGGGTACGCCACTCGCGCGTACCGATGAGGTCGTGCGCCGCGCGTTCGAGTCCAGCCAGCAGCTCGACGATATCGAGCGCACATTTTCTGTAAGCGGCACCGGCAACCGGCTTGATGCGAACCCGGTGGATGCCGGAGAGCACACCGGCGTGCTCAACGTAAAAATGAAAGCCGGTAGCACGCGTGATGAAGAAGAACGCGTTATGAATACGATACGCGCGGATCTCGACCGCATTCCCGGTCTGAGTTATGACTTTGAGCGCCCTGCACTGCTGTCGCTCAGCACGCCTTTGGAAGTTGTGTTTCGTGGTTACGACCTGGGCGCACTGAAAGCGCATGCCGAGACGTTACTCGCCGAGCTCGACGACGATCCGCAATTTACCGACCTGAGATCAAGCGTCGAAGGCGGGAACCCGGAAATACAGATCCAATTTGACCAGGAGCGGGCTGCGACGCTCGGCTTGCGCGTTCGCGATATCGCCGACAGCGTCGTCAGCAACGTGCGCGGCAATATTGCGACTCGCTACAGCTGGCGCGACAAGAAAATCGACGTCACGGTACGCAGTGTCGAGACCGGTGACGCATCCATTGATGACGTGCGTGAGCTGATCGTCAATCCCGGTAGCCAGCGCCCCGTCAAGTTGTCTGATGTGGCGACCATCATACTGGCCACCGGCCCGTCTGAAATCCGCCGTTACGATCAGGATCGCGTCGCCGTCGTGTCAGCCTCGCTGGCCTACGGTGATCTGGGCAGCGCGGCAGCCGCCATGCGTGATCGACTGCGCGAAATGAGCCTGAGCAGTGGTGTCACGGCCGAGGTACTCGGACAAAGTGAAGACATGCAGGAGTCACTCGCATCGATGCAGTTCACGCTCATTCTTGCCGTGTTCCTCGTCTATCTCGTCATGGCATCCCAGTTCGAGTCACTGGTGCATCCGTTCGTCATTCTGTTCACCATTCCGTTGGCATTGGTCGGCGCGGTGCTGGCGTTGTTCGTCACCGGTACCACCATCAATGTGGTCGCCTTTATCGGCATCATCATGCTTGCCGGTATCGTCGTTAACAACGCGATCGTTCTGATCGACACTATCAATCAAATGCGACGCCGCGGCGAGGAGAAGATCGACGCGATTCGCGCAGCGGCCAAGTCCAGGTTAAGACCCATCCTGATGACGACGCTGACGACTGCGTTGGGACTGCTGCCGATGGCGCTGGGTTTCGGCGAAGGTGCGGAGGTACGCACACCGATGGCCATTACCGTCATCGGCGGTCTGTTGACGTCGACGCTTCTGACGTTGATTGTCATACCGGTGGTTTATAGTTTGCTTGACCGCAAGCCGATGACGCGCGTTGAGGCGGCGGAACCAGCCAACCCGGGCACAGTGAGCGCAACATGAAACACACCGAATTCTCGCTACGCCGCCCTGTCACAATTACCATGATTTTTGCGGCCCTTGCGGCGATCGGTCTTATATCGTCGCGGCTGTTGCCGCTGGAGGAATTCCCGGATATCGAGATGCCGGGCTTCTTCGTTAACATCCCCTATCAGGGATCGACGCCAAAGGAAACCGAGAAACAGATCACGCGTCCCGCCGAAGAGGCGCTGGCAACACTGCCGGGACTGCAGGACATGTACTCGACGTCGACCGAGAACAACGCGCAGATCTGGATGCAGTACGGATTTAATTCCAATGCACGGACCGCGGCGGTCGAGGCACGCGTCAAACTGGATTCCATCCGCGACCAGTTGCCTACTGACCTGGAACGCATTCAGGTGTTCAGCGGCTCGCTGAACGACAGACCGATCATGCAATTGCGTGTGTCGAGTGATCAGGACCTTTCGGATCAATACGAATTGCTTGACCGTCTGGTCAAACGCCGCCTCGAGCGACTGGAAGGCGTCTCGCAAGTGGAGATTCAGGGTGTCGAACCGCCGGAGGTGCGCATCCGCCTGGACTCCGGACGCATCGCTGCACATGGCATAAATCTGGGTGAACTCGCTGAGCTGCTCCGGCGCAGCAACTTTTCTGTCAGTGGCGGGCAAATAACCGCCGGCAATGAGCGTTGGTCGCTGCGTCCGAATGGTGAGTTCAAAAGCTTAGCCGACATAGAGGCATTAATCGTGGATGGTCGCAGCCTGCGACTCGGCGACATCGGTGAAGTCACTCAGGCACCCCGCGACCGGGACTACGGGCGTCATCTTGACGGCAACTATGCGATCGGCATTTCAGTCAGCCGCGCGACCGGCTACAACATGGTGGACGTTTCTGACCGCGTCAAACAAGAGGTCGCACGCATCGGTGAACTCCCGGCGATGAGTGGCATCCGGATTTTCGATCTCGAGAACCAGGCAGAATCGGTGCGCAGCTCGCTTCGCGATCTGATCAAGTCCGGAATCATCGGCGCCTTCCTGGCCATAATCGTGTTGTATTTTTTCCTCCGGCATATGGCGTCGACGCTAATTGTCACGCTCTCCGTACCCTTGTCACTGGTCATTACGCTCGGCGCAATGTATTTCATCGGCCTGTCGATCAATATCCTGACCCTGATGGGACTGATGCTGGCGATCGGGATGCTGGTGGACAACTCCGTCGTCGTCACCGAGAGTATTTTCCGCTACCGCCAGATCACCCCTGACGACCCACACGGCGCGACGATGGCCGGCGTCCGTGAAGTCGGCATCGCAGTCATCGCGAGCACGGCGACGTCAGTTTGCGTATTCCTGCCGCTGGTGTTCGGCGAGCAGGTCGACATCATGGTGTTCCTGCGTCATGTCGGCATCACCATTTCGATTGCGATCGTCTGTTCCTTGCTGGTCGCGCAGACGCTGATACCGCTACTGGCAAGCCGCCTGAAGCCGATGAAGGTAACCACCAAGGGCAACTCGATTACGTGGCTGACGGAGCGCTATACGCGCGCTCTGGGTTCAATAGTCAATGCGCGCGGCTGGCGCCGTTCGATCCCGGCCGTGGTCGCTCTCGCCATCCTTGCGTCGCCGGCGATACCGATCAAATTGGGCATGCTCGAATTCGATATTTTCCCGGAAGAGCCCACGCGTCGACTGTTCCTGCGCTACAACACCAATGATGTCTATTCCCTCGAGCGCCTCGAACAGGCGGTTGACCGGGTCGAAGGCTATCTGTTTGCGAACAAGGAACGGCTCAACATCCGCTCGGTGTACTCGTACTGGGATCGGCTGCGCGCAGAATCCACGATCCTGTTAACCGAGGGCAAGGATGCAACACTCGGTTCGCGTGAAGTCATGCGCCTCATTCTCGAAGAGTTGCCGGATATCGCGGTTGGCGACCCCAGCTTCGAACGCAACCAGCAAGCCTTTGGCGAAGGCTTCAGCGTTACGCTGAGTGGTGAATCGACCGAGCGCTTGATCGGCTTAACCAATGACGCCTGGGACCTGCTGCAGAACGTTGAGGGACTTGAGGACTTCAATACGGATCTGACCGCAGGCTTACGCGAGATTCAGATCCAGATCGACCAGCAACGCGCCGCGCGCTATGGGCAAACGGCCGAGTCGATCGGGCAATCCGTCGCCGTTGCGTTGCGCGGCGAACGGCTGCGCGAGTTTCGCGGTGAGGACGGCGAAATCGAGATGCGGCTCGCTTTTCGCGACGACGATCGCCAGACGATAGATCAGCTTGGCATGTTACCGATACCCGACCTGTCGGGCAGCACCGTTCAGGATACCGTGGCGCTGTCGCGCATTGCGACGCTGCAGGAAGTACGGGGTTCGCGCAACATCCGGCGCACCAACCGCAAGACGTCGGTTCAGATCAACGCCGCGATTTCCCCCGGAACAACGATGGACGAGGTGCGCCCGCGCGTCGAAGCGGTAATGAATGAATTGCAGCTACCGACCGGCTATGAATGGGGCTTCGGACGTGGCTTTGATCGCTCCGAAGAAACTCGAAATATTCTGGCCGAAAATATAGGGCTCGGCGTCGTGCTGATCCTTATCGTCATGGCGGCGCTGTTCGAGTCCCTGCTCTACCCGTTGTCGATCATGGTATCGCTGGTTTATTCGTTCGTCGGCGTCGTCTGGTTCCTGTCGCTGACGGGTACGCCCATGACATTCATGGCGATGACGGGGTTAATGATTCTCATCGGCGTCGTCGTCAACAACGGCATCGTGCTGGTCGATCACATCAACAATCTGCGCCGCGAAGGCATGCCGCGAGAGCAGGCGGTGGTGTTCGGAGCACGAGACCGGTTGCGGCCTATTTTGATGACCGCGGCGACCACCGTCCTCGGCCTTACACCGCTCGCTTTCGGTGACACCCAAGTCGGCTCCGGCGGGCCGGCCTACTATCCGATGGCGCGCGCCATTATCGGTGGCCTCGCCTTCTCCACAGTGGTTTCACTATTCGTCGTTCCAATGGTGTACATCGGTCTCGACAAGTTTAAAAACTGGAGCGGTAATATCTGGCGCGCATCGGGCGTAGCCGTGCAGGTCAGAGCATAAACGCGCGCGACACTGACCAGATATCGCCACCGGTCACACTGCCGGGCGGCGCGAAGTATTCCGACACCATCAGCGACGGCGGATCCGCAATCAAATTGTCGATCATGTCGAACGGTTCGGGTACGGCGGACTTCTCACTGCCATAGCTTGCAAACTTCTGCAGATGCTCGGCCTGGCGCAACAGATGCGCCTTGAACTCCGGCGCGCGTTCGAGTTCCAGCAATGCGCGAAACGCATTGTCGGACTGCGCCATAATCTCGCGGCAGGCTTCATCGTCGCCATACTCAACGGAACCGAGGTCCTTGCTGATTGCAGCCGCCGAACGGGCAACAAGCCCATACTCTTCGAAGTGGGCGTATAGGAATTGCGCCAGTGCAAGCACATGCAGGTTGATCGTGCGTTTATCCACAACCTCCAGTGCCTCGTTAATCGGCGCACGAGAATTTTTCAGCTGTCGACGCAGCTCTATGGAGCCGTTGTGGTTAATGAGCTGTTGCTTTAGCTCGGCCGACTGCTGTTCGCGTTGTTCTGTAAGCTGACGGCGACGAAAAAAGTGCCACAACTTGTCGCAATCCTGCAATGCCTCATTCGCTTCCCGAATGTGCTGCTTCAACGATTCGATTTTGGCTTTTTCCGTGACCAACTGCTGCTCAACCTCGGCAAGCTTGGCCTCCCGTTCTCGTTGCCAGGTTTCGATCATCATCACCTGACGCCGCCCCGAGATGCGCCGGCTCATCTCCGCCGACAGGCTCTCCAGACGTTTGGCGCAGCGACGCCAGAGTCCGCGCAGATGGTAGAACAGCATTGTACTGACGGCGGTATTGCCATCCGTCAGCAGCCCCTCGAGGTATTCCAGACGCCGCGACAGCGCCTGCTTGTCTGTCTCGGCACGTTGCAGGGAATCTTGCATCTCCGTGCGTTCGGCACGCAGACGCGCAAACTCTTTCTTCAGCTCGACACGATTCGAGAACAGCTCAATAAGCCGCTCCTGGTCGACCGCATCACGGCGGCGATCCGAATCTCCGAAAATAGCGCTGAAAGCCATACCAACTCGCTCCGCGCACGGTATCCGGGCGCCGATAGGTCGAGGAAAGCGAGAGAATTACACATAACGGCAGGATCAATCGTTGATCCACCGCACAGAATGCGATTTTCAGGTGGCGTCGTCGTCTACAGGGTGCAGGCAGTGGCCGGCCTCAATGCAGTACTCAAGCCATTTGTTCAGCATCATATTGCGTTGCCAGCGCAGATCGAGCTCCTCCCGATGGCACGCGGCTATATGGCGCAGAATCGCGTGCCGGTGGCTTGACGTCAGACTCATGACTTCGGCAAGCCGCCCATCGAAATAGACCCGCAGTCGCAGATCCGGGTCGGCCAGCCACAGACCCGCCTCACGCGTCGCACCGACATGGCTCGCGACAGGATCAGACTTCCCGGGATCCTCCGCGAAGAGGTACGTCAGCTGCAACGTACAGGTGTAGCGCGTGCGCTCGATAATATCGGCATGCAGCGGCAGATCGCCACCGGTCAAAGAGCAATCGACGCCGCGCGCTGAGTCCAGCGTCGGAATCAACTGGTGCAAGCGAAGATAATTACTCTCATACAGGCTCATCAAGCCCGAAAAACTGCGTGGCTTGATCAGTGTCTGCGGGACAATGAGGCTATCGGTTTGCATGCCGCAAGACTATCACAGGCAACAAATGACAGACGTCGGGGCAATACGCATTTCGCTAATGTGCATCACGATGCGTCAGGCCCTCACACGACGCTCGACGCCCGTGGCCTCGAGTATCCGACTGGCAATTTCTTCAATCGAAAATTCCGTGGTGTCGACAAACGGCACTTTGTAACGCTGGAACAGGGCAGATGCCGCTCTTAGCTCGAAATTGACTTGTTGCGCGCTCGAATAGCGTCCGGCCGACCGCCGTTCTTTGCGAATATGGCGCAGTCGACGGGGGTTGATCGTCAGCCCGAATAGCTTGTGCCGATTGGCGACCAGTTTCTCGGGAAGCTCGCCGCTTTCGAACTCGTCATCGGTGAGCGGGAAGTTCGCGGCGTAGACCCCATATTGCAGCGCCAGATACAGACAGGTCGGCGTCTTGCCTGAGCGCGAAACGCCAAGCAGGATCACGTCGGCCTGCTCGTAATTACGGGTCATGCCGCCGTCATCATTTGCCAGCGCGTAATTGGTAGCCTCAATGCGTTTCATGTAAGTGTCGGTATCCGACATGCCGTGCGCCCTGCCCGCCTCGTGCGACGCCGTGGTCGCGAGCTCCTGCTCAAGTGCGCCGACAAACGCGTCGAAAATATCGAGGTATAGCCCGTCAGAGTCCTTCAGAATCTCGCGCAGGTCATCATGCACCAGTGAACTGAAAACAATCGGGCGGCAATGATCGGTCGCTGCGGCCTTATTGATCTTCAACTTGAGCTCGGCAGCGCGCTCCGCGGAATCGACGAACGGCACGGTTACCTGCCGGAAATCCAATCCGGCAAACTGCGTCAGGAGGCTATGGCCGAGTGTCTCGGCGGTGACACCGGTCTGATCTGAGATAAAAAATACGGTTCTTTGAGCCATTCGCTGTGCAACCCTGCAATTGTTAGTTCAACGATAACCCAGTTGACCTGCACAGGAACACCTCTCGGCGTTGCAAATGAGACTGCGCAAGCGTTTTCGCGACCCAGACGCTATAATAATCTGCGCTGTGGCGCTGCGCGCCGCTATCATTGACCCCGGCCTAAAATCACACCAAGAGAGCAGCCTGTGGACCCATACGTCATTCCTTTTGAAGAACTCGGCATGAACGACGTCGAGCGCGTCGGCGGCAAGAATGCCTCTCTCGGCGAGATGATCAGTAACCTCGCCAAGCTCGGTGTCAGCGTTCCCGGCGGGTTCGCGACGACGGCGGAGGCCTATCGCGCATTTCTCGCCGATACCGGGCTCGATACGAAAATCGCAGCCAAACTCAAAGACCTTGATGTGGACGATATTGGCGCACTGACCGCAGCCGGCGCCGAGATCCGCGGCTGGATTCGCGGCGCAGAGCTGCCGGTCAAATTGCATGAGGACATGGCAATAGCCTGGGAGCAAATGTCAGGCGGCAAAGACATTGCCGTCGCCGTACGCTCGTCGGCGACCGCCGAAGATCTGCCGGATGCATCATTTGCCGGTCAGCAGGAAACATTCCTGAATATCCGCGGGCTCGCTAATGTCATTGCCGCTATGCAGGAAGTATTCGCGTCGTTATTCAACGACCGCGCTATCGCCTATCGCGTCCACCAGGGCTATTCGCACGAACAGGTCGCCCTGTCCGCCGGTATTCAGCACATGGTGCGCAGCGACCGCGGTGCGAGCGGCGTCATGTTTACGCTCGACACGGAATCAGGCTTCCGCGATCTGGTCTTTATCACATCATCGTGGGGTCTCGGCGAAACGATCGTTCAGGGTGCCGTTAATCCCGATGAGTTCTACGTCTACAAGCCGGCGATCCGCGAGGGGCGCTATCCTATCCTGCGACGTAATCTCGGTAGCAAGGCTATCAAGATGGTGTTCACCGAAGATGCCATTGCCGGCAAGAGCGTACAGACTGTTGATGTCGACCCGCAAGACAGCCATCGCTTCTCGCTGACTGACGACGACATCGTACAGCTGACAAAATATGCGCTGACCATCGAGGATCATTACGAGCGCCCGATGGACATCGAGTGGGGCAAAGATGGCGACGACGGCAAGCTCTACATCCTGCAGGCGCGGCCCGAGACCGTGCAAAGCCGCAGCGGACGCACGCTGCAACGCTTCTCGCTGAAGAGTCGCTCCAACATCATTACCCGCGGTCGCAGTATCGGCCAGAAAATCGGCTCCGGCAAAGCGCGCATCATCCGTGATGTCAAAGAAATGGCCAGGGTGCAAAGCGGCGACGTGCTGGTTGCCGACATGACCGACCCGGACTGGGAGCCGATCATGAAGCGGGCTGCAGCAATCGTGACCAACCGTGGCGGGCGCACCTGCCACGCCGCGATCATCGCGCGTGAGCTCGGCATTCCCGCCGTCGTAGGTTGCGGCGATGCCACCGAGAAAATCGCCGATGGTGTCGAGGTCACAGTTTCCTGCGCCGAAGGCGACGAAGGTAACATCTACGAAGGTCTGCTTGAATTTGAAAAACAGCAGATCGAACTGGATTCGCTGCCGGATATTCCCGTCAAGATTATGATGAATGTCGGCAATCCGGACCGCGCGTTCGACTTCGCGTCTATCCCCAACCACGGGGTCGGCCTGGCGCGACTCGAATTCATTATCAACCGCATGATCGGCGTGCATCCGCAGGCCTTGCTCGACTATGACAACATCGACAGCGATACGCGCGAGATGATCGATGAGCAAATGGCCGGTTATCCGGATCCGATCGAGTTCTTCGTCAGTAAACTTGCCGAAGGCGTCAGCTCGATCGCCGCTGCGTTCGCGCCGCACAAGGTCATCGTGCGCCTGTCCGACTTCAAGTCCAACGAGTATGCGAACCTGATAGGCGGTGAGATCTACGAGCCAAAGGAAGAGAACCCGATGCTCGGGTTTCGCGGCGCGGCGCGCTATGTCGACAAGACCTTCCGTCCTTGTTTTGAACTGGAATGCCGCGCGATCAAGCGCGTGCGCAACGACATGGGACTGACCAACGTGGAACTGATGGTACCGTTCGTACGAACGGTCAAGCAGGCGGAACAGGTAACCGGCCTGCTGGCCGACAACGGCCTCGCACGCGGCGAAAACGGCCTGCGCCTGATCATGATGTCCGAGTTGCCGACCAACGCGCTCCTCGCCGATCAGTACCTCGAGTACTTCGACGGAATGTCGATTGGCTCTAACGACATGACGCAGCTGACACTGGGTCTGGATCGCGACTCCGGGCTGATTGCTGACTTGTTCGACGAGCGCGACGAGGCCGTCAAGGCACTATTGGCGATGACCATCAGTGCCTGCAAGAAGGCCAACAAATATGTCGGTATCTGTGGTCAGGGGCCATCAGATCACCCCGATCTCGCGCGCTGGCTGCTTGATCAGGGTATCGAGAGTATGTCGCTGAACCCGGATAGCGTCATCGAAACGTGGCTGTTCCTGGCCGGACAAAAAGTTTAGCGAAAGCGCCGGCTGTTACAGCAGGTCACCCCCGCCGCCATAGCCGCCGCGTTTGCGCCGGCGCATGCCGGGCAGCAGCAAACCGAGCACAACACCGGCCAACAACACGCCGGCGCCGATGATGAACCAGTGCATGATGCGCCGGCTGATCAGCTCGCTATTTTCTTCCTGCAGCAGCTGCAGCTGGATCTGCGTCTCTGTGAGGTCTTTGCGCAGCGTCGTGTTCTCGCGATCGATACTGATGACGTTGGACGCTTTTTGCTGCAGCGCAGCCAAAGCCGCCTTCAGCCGCTCGTTATCCTGATCAAGCGTGTTGATACGCTGACTCGCCGCCGCATTGGCCTGGCGCAAATCATCGAGCTCCCTGCCGCGGTCGCCGCTTTGGTCGCGCAATGTCGCCAGACGCTCTTGCAGGCCGGCGAGTTGGCTGCGCGCATCCTGCTCGGCCATCAGATAGCGCGTCAGCACATAGCCTTCTGTATCGCTGGTCGTCAGTCGGACACGCGTATAGCCCGTCGCAGAGTCGGATGAGATCACCTCCACCGGCGTGCCGGATTCCAGCATGCGCACAATGGCGTTGCTGGTGCTGGGCCCGCGTCGCATCGTGATTTCGAAGATGTCAGTTACATAGCGCGTGTCAGCCTGCCCCATTGCCGTATTGCTCATGCCAAGTGCGAGCCACAGTGCGAGCGCGCTTGCGCCGGCCCAGGTCGACAATGATCTGCGTTTTGAATATCCCATCTTCTGATCCCGAGGTTAACTCTGCGATGCCGCTGTACGATCGATCACGGCACTCCGGTCGGCAAGGTTACGGCCTGAATGCGCGTTTGTACACTGTCGTCATACGGCAACAATATACGCATCAGTCGCGCGACAAACCGCGCAACGTGTCCGCGTGCGCTTCCCAATTCTGCCCATCGAACGCAACAACGTCGACCTGATGCGACGACGCCAGCGACAGGCAGTTCAGATTGAGGTTGTAGCCGTCCGGATTAGAGCGCGGCCGGTAATAGGACTTGACGCCGCAGGTCGCGCAAAACCAGTGGCGCGCCACACCTGTATTAAAACGATACTCCGACAGCGCGGCAGGGTCGCTCAACAGGCTAAAACGACTTGCCGGCACGATGATGCCAATGAACCCGCTTGCCGCACAGATCGAGCAATTACATTGGTGTGCCTTCAAAGGGTCCGGCAGCTGCACCTCGAAACACACGTTGCCACAATGACAGCCGCCTTTGACGGTCACCAGAGACGCAGCCTGTGATGTCTTTGCAGGCACTGTCATGTCTCGGCCCGACGCCAGATCAGCATCTGGTTGTTGGCTGGCATGTGGTAGTGCGCGTACTCAAGCCAGTCGCAGCTGGCAGCCAGTGCACGCACGCGCTGGAGATCACGAATACCCATACCGCCGGGCTGCGCACGGAGCTCGCGATCGAAGCGCTCATTTGAGTCGCTGGTCGGGCGGTCACCGTCATGAAACGGGCCATAAATGCACATGAGTCCGCCGGCACGAATCACCCTCGCGGCCCCCGCAAACAAGTGCTCGCACGACGCCCACGGCATGATGTGTAACGTATTCGCCGAGTACAGCGCATCGAAGCGATCAAGCGCAACCCAATGTTCAGGCGCGCTGACATCCAGCGCTCGCGGCGGCAAAATACACGCAGCGTTTTGCGCGCGCTCGCGCCACGCCATTATCGTCTCCGTCTCGGGCACGACATCCGTCGGCTGCCAGGTCATATCGGCAATCTGATCAACCATGCAGGCCGCATGCTGGCCGGTGCCACAACCAACCTCTACAACGCGCATACCGGGCTTAAGTTGATCCGCCAGCACTACGGCAATGGCCGGCGCGTTGCGTACGGCTGACGGCGAACTACGCAGGCTCAGGTCTGACATACCGTGCACCGCAGGTTTCCTCAATCGTCAGTCGCGACGACGCCGAGCCAGCGATCGCGATAGTGGCGCAACTCGGCAATCGAGTCGCGAATATCCGCAAGCGCCAGGTGTTGCGCGTCCTTTTTAACCGACGACGCGATCCGCGGAGACCATAGATTCGCGAGGATCTTCAGCGTGGTGACATCAAGGTTGCGATAGTGGAAGAACGCCTCGAGATCGGGCATGTAGCGCGCGAGAAAACGACGATCCTGGCAGATACTGTTGCCGCACATAGGCGAGCTGCCCGCTGCAAGATGCTCACTGAGAAACGCGATCGTTTCCGCCTCAGCCGTCGCGGTACTAACCGTACTCGACAACACCCTTGCGGTGAGCCCGGACCCACCGTGCTGGCGCGTGTTCCACTCGTCCATACCCTCCATCCGTTCGCGTGTCTGGCGCACGGCAATAACCGGCCCGACCGCGACCTCGTTCAGCAGTCCGTCGGTCACAATGGTGGCAATCTCAATAATGCGGTCATTCATCGGATCCAGACCCGTCATCTCGAGGTCGATCCATACCCAGCGCGCCGATTCGAGTGCCGCATTTTCATCCTGATGTGTCATGTCGAAAGTGTACCAGAAGCACGCGGATACCCGATGTCGGCACGCACAGTGGCATACTGTCGCCGATGTCTGATCCGAAACCCTCCACGAGCCAGCCCGACACGCCTCAGCGCATGCGTGTGACCGCCTGCTTCGGACACCGTTTCCGCATTGCCGCGCCAGATGCGCTGGATGCGCGTCATCCGCAAGCGCGCACGCGCGGCAAACGCATGCGCCCTGTGGCCGGCGACTTTGTCACCGCGATGCCACTGGTGGGCGAGAAAGACTGGGTTATCGAGAGCATTGAGCCACGCGACAACGAATTGGCCAGACCGGACGCACGCGGCCGGCGCGAGGTGCTCGCGGCCAATATTGAGTTGATGGCAATCGTTGCCTGCCCGGCGCCAGCCGCAGATTTCTTTATCGTCGACCGTTATCTTGCAGCAGCCCGGTTGATGCATTGCGACGCTCTGATCATCTGGAACAAATCCGATCTCGGCGAATTGCCGCCCGAGGCGAGCGCATACAGAAAGCTCGGTTATCAGGTCATCGAAACCAGTGCGACGGCCGATACCGGCACCAGCGAACTTGCCGCCGCACTGGCGGGAAAGCTGAGCATTCTGGTTGGTCAGTCGGGTGTCGGCAAATCATCGCTGATCAATAGCCTGGGTCACGATGATGTGCAACGCACCGCCAGCATTTCACTATCCAACGATGAAGGCCGGCACACGACCGTCACCGCGCAACTCATTCGGTTGCCGGGAGATATCCACGTCATCGACTCACCCGGTGTGCGCGACTACGCGCCAAGCATCGAGGATGTTGCCGACGTCGGTGATGGTTTCATTGAGATCGCCGAGTTTGCCGATCGGTGCCGCTTTGCCAATTGCCGTCACCGCGCAGAACCCGGTTGCGCAGTCAAAGCCGGCGTCGAGGACGGCGACATTGATGCGCGCCGCTACGCGAGTTTCTTGCGTCTGGCGCAGCTCACGCGACAACTCGGCAAACAACGCCGCTAGTCGGCGCCAGTCGCGCCGAAGCCCGCGGGCATCGCGCGACCTGCAAGCAAATGCAGGTGCAGGTGATAGACCGTCTGGCCGCCGTCGCGATTGCAGTTCATCACCAACCGGTAGCCGGCATCAGCGAAGCCTTCGGCTTGCGCGTAGGCGCGTGCTGCGAGCGTCAATTGCCCGACCAGCGTCGCCTCATCATCGCCGAGATCGTTCGCCGTAGCGATGTGTCTACGCGGAATAAACAACACGTGCACCGGTGCCTGTGGCTGAATATCCAGAAAACCGATGACGTCATCGGTTTCAAAAACGCGTTGCGCCGGGATTGCGCCATTGGCAATCGCGCAAAATAAACAATCATTGTCGCTACTCATCTGCAGGCTCCTCGTTCAGTCGCTGTACATCGCGCGTCGACCCGAAAATGCATGCGATAGCGTACCGCCGTCGACGTATTCGAGCTCGCCGCCGACCGGCACGCCGTGCGCGATACGACTGGCGTTAATTCCATGCCGCGCAGCAACGTCGGCCACATAGTGCGCGGTCGCGTCGCCTTCCACCGTCGGATTAGTCGCGATAATGACTTCCTTTAACTCGGGGTGGGCAAACAAGCGCGCGAGTTTTTCAAGACCGAGCTCTTCGGGGCCGATGCCATCCAGCGGCGACAGATGCCCCATCAATACGAAATAGCGCCCGCGAAACCCCGTCGCGGCGTCCAGCGCCAGCACATCCGCCGGCGACTCAACGACGCACAGCGCACGATCGTCGCGCGCCGGATCGCTGCATACGGGACACAGCGGCGTTTCGGAAAACATCTGACAGCGCTCGCACTGGCCTATGCCCTCCACCGCTGACTGCAACTTGCCGGCCAGTTTCAGGGCGCCGTCACGATCACGTTCGAGCAACGCAAACGCCATGCGCTGCGCCGACTTCTGCCCGACTCCGGGCAAACAGCGAAGCGCGTCTATGAGGTCTGTCAGTAAGGGAGTAAACGCCAATGCCAGGCCCTAAAAAGGCATCTTGAAGCCGGCCGGCAATCCCATGCCACCGGTCATACCCGACATCTTGTCGCGGCTGATTTCTTCGGCCTTGCGCAACGCATCGTTGAAACCGGCAGCGATCAGATCTTCAAGCATTTCGCGATCGTCGCCCAGCAGGCTATCGTCGATGCTGATGCCGCGCACTTCATGTTTGCAGGTCATGCTTACACGCACCAGACCGGCGCCGGCCTCGCCGGTTACCTCAGTCTCCGCGAGCTCCGCCTGAACCTTCTCCATGTTTTCCTGCATCTGCTTGGCCTGCTTCATCAGCTGGCCGATTCCGCCTTTCATAATCTCTACTCCAGAATAGTCATTGGCGTTGCACAACAGTGCGTTGGTCAACGCTAGGATTTTGCCTGTGCCGGTGAACCGTCGGTATCACCGTCAATCAGCTGCACGGATTCCGATTGCAGTTCGGCATCGAACAGCTTCTGCATTTCCTGCACGCCCGCATCAGACGCCAGTGACGCCTCGGCGTCTGCTTTTTTCTCATGCTCGCGACGTGCCGCACGCTGCACCGGGGTCTCTTTCGCCACGACGCCATCGATGTCTACACGAACCGTGACCTCGTCGCCCAGATAATTCGACAAAGCCGCAGCGATTTCCTTAACACGCACGTCAGTCATCAGGGATTCGCTGCGCCGGTCGAGCGAGAGCTGCACGAGCGCGCCGTCGCGCGCGACAAACGCACAGTTCGCGGCAAGCAGGCGCGCGACGCCGCCGAGCGTCAGTTGACCAATCAACCGGTGCCAATCCGCTAATTCGGTGGGCTCAACATCCGTGCTCGGATCGCTGCTTTTCTTCGCCACCGGCGCATGATCGACCGCTGCACCTTTGACCGAGCTTTTGGCTGCGTTTTTGGCCGCGGATTTAGGGGCGGCGCTGCGCTTGGCAGGTTGCCGCGCAGGTTTACCGGCGGCCGATCGCGCGACGGCGTCAGCCGGTAAACGTTCCGGGGGCGGCGCCGCCCCCGGCTTGAACGCCAACATTCGCAATAATGTCATTTCAACACCCGCTCTCGGGTCAGGCGCAAGCGCAAGATCGCGCTTGCCGATCACGGCAATCTGGTAGAAGAGCTGGGCATCAGCAGGCGATATCACACCCGCCAGGCGGATCAGGTCAACTTGCTCGTCCTCTTCAAGATCGCTGCTGTTGGTGGCCTGATAAACGGCGATCCGTGTCAGCAAGGATGCCAGTTCGTCCAGCAAGCGCCGATAATCGGGAAACATCTCGTCGGCATCGGCAATAATCTTCAGAAGACCCTGCGCGTCATTTTCAGCGAGCCGCTCCAGCAACGCCACTACCTGGCTACGATCGAGCGCCCCCAGCATTTCAGCTACGGCCGCTTCGGGCATCGCACCATTGCCGAAGGCAATTGCCTGATCCATCAGACTCAGCGCATCGCGTAGACTGCCTTCCGCTGCGCGCGCTATCAATGCCAGCGCGCCGGCCTCGGCCTTGACCGATTCCGCCGTTGCGATTTCACCAAGGCGTTCGGCGATGAGCTGCGGCGTGAGGCGCTTGAGATTGAACTGCAAACACCGCGACAGCACGGTCACCGGCAGTTTCTGCGGGTCGGTCGTCGCCAACAGGAACTTCACATGCGGCGGCGGTTCTTCGAGCGTTTTCAATAGCGCGTTGAACGAGTGGGTCGACAACATATGCACCTCATCGATGAGGTAGACCTTGTAGCGGCCGCGGGTCGGCGAATACTGGACATTGTCGAGCATCTCGCGCGTGTCATCGACTTTGGTGCGTGACGCGGCATCGACCTCGATCAGATCGACGAACCGGCCCTCGTCGATTTCGTGACAGGCGCTGCATTCGCCACACGGTGTGGCGGAAATACCGCGCTCACAGTTAAGCGCCTTCGCGAGAATGCGGGCCAGCGTCGTCTTGCCGACGCCGCGTGTGCCCGCAAACAAATACGCATGATGCAGGCGCTCGTTCTCAAGCGAATGGGTCAGCGCTTGCAATACATGCTGCTGACCAACGACATCCTCAAAACGTTGCGGACGCCATTTGCGCGCCAGGACCAAATAGCTCATCGAAAAAACGTATACCTTGTGAGACCCGCGCATTGCGCAGGACAAAAAAGAGAGGCTCGCGCCAGCTGGGTCCCGGCACCCGGTGTGACCGTTGCCGCTGCTCCCTTCCGGGCCTGACGGGGTTCACGGCTGACCGTCGCGGGGCAGCCGACACGAGCCAGCCTTCATTATCTCAGGCCGGGCGCTCGGAATCACCCTCTTTTGGCTGGCATTTTCTGCGCCGCAGCCAATATCGCGCACCGACGCACAAGTGTTCGCCGATGAATGGGTATAATCGGCCCATGGACTGCCCACGATACATTGCGGAATGCGCCCGATGAGACTGATCATCGCGCTGATCAGCCTGTTGCTGCTGTCGACGCCGCGTTTCGCGCCGCCGGTTTTGCAGCAGATCATGGAGCTCGGTGAGCTGCGGGTTATTACACGCAATTCGCCGACGGCCTACTACATTGGCAACAGCGGTCCGACCGGACCTGAATACGACCTGGCGCGCGGCTTCGCAGCCGAACTCGGCGTATCGCTGAACATGCAGCCGCTCAAGAACTTCGCCGAACTGGTGCCGTCAATCGCCGACGGCGACGCACACATGGTGGCCGCCGGACTGTCAGTCACCGAGCAGCGCCTAGCGCAAGTGGTGTTCTCTCAGCCCTACCAGCAGGTGGAGCAACATCTGATTTACCGCCGCGGCACTGGCAAACCACAGTCAGTGGATGATATTCAGGCTGCCGAGATAGTCATTATCGGCGGCTCCAGCCATGTAGAGACCATGCGTGCGCTGAAGGAACAGTATCCGCTGCTCGAATGGCAGGAAGACCCCACCGCCGAGGCCTCTGACCTGCTTGCGTCGGTCGCCAGCGGCGATATCGACTACACGGTGGCCGATTCGACCGACTTCAGCATCAATCGTCATTTTCACCCCGAACTGCGCATCGGGTTGGACCTGGAGGTCGCCGACTCAATTGCCTGGGCGTTCCGGCCCGGCGGGGATAGCTCGCTGGTCATCAAGGCTAACCAATACCTGCAGAAAATTCGGCGCAACGGCGAGTTGACGCGCATTCTCGATCGCTACTACGGACACAATGACGATTTCGATTATGTCGGGACACGCAGCTTCATTCGCCACTACCAGTCGCGCTTGCCGCGCTATCGCGAGTGGTTCGAGGAAGCGGCTGCCAACGAGCAAGTCGACTGGCGACTGCTGGCCGCAATGGGTTACCAGGAATCGCACTGGCGGCGCAGTGCCGTGTCACCGACCGGTGTGCGCGGCATCATGATGCTGACGCTCGCCACCGCCTCCGAACTGGGGATCGAAAACCGCGAAGACCCGGCGTCAAGTATTCGTGGCGGTGCGCGCTTTTTCGCGACCCTGAAAGCGCGACTGGATGACGAAATCCCGGAGCCGGACAGAACCTGGATGGCGCTCGCCGCCTATAACGTCGGCTACGGACATCTGCAGGACGCACGCAGTATCGTCGATATGCAAAATGGCAACCCGAATCGCTGGGTGGACGTACGTGACGCGCTGCCCCTGCTCGCGCAGAAGCGCTGGTACCAGCACGTACCGTATGGCTATGCGCGCGGCTGGGAGCCTGTGACCTACGTCGAAAACATCAGAAACTACCGCGATATCCTGCGCTGGCTTGAGAACCGCAACGATGACGATAGCGTTGCGCAGGATGATGACGATCCGCCCGATGTCAGCCAGAGCGCTACCGAGACGTAACTACCTGACGCTCTGGCTCATGTAGCGACCCAAAATCGCCAGGCATTGTTATTGGCATGCCCGACAAGCGTCCGTTCAGCTGTTATTCAGCGTACCTGTGTCGAAATAGACCTCACCCTGCAGCACTTAGGAGTGAGGATAATGAAAACACGCAGCACAACATGGTTGGCAGCCGCGCTGGCGATGACGCTCAGTAGTTTCGCCACGGCGGATACGACGCTCAGCGACACTGCCGGCGAACGTACAACCACCGTCTCGCAAGGACTGATCTCGGGCACGGCTAAGAACGGTAAGCAAAAGGGCTTGTCGCAGACCCGTGCGGCCGATGCACCAATCGCGGCCGGCAACGCGAACCGAAGCGCACGTAAGAGCGCCAGCACGCTGCAGTCGGGCGTCAATCAGAACTTCTGGATCTACGATGCCCGCACGTCAATACTCGACGACTTCGACGGCGACGGTTTCTACACGCGTCTGGAACTGACGTTCGATGCCGATACCGCTTTCGAAGGCGCTAACGTCTACGCGGTGCTTTATCTGAGCCTGGAAGGCGGCGACTGGGTAGAGTATGGCGAGACATTCGTGTTCGACATTTTCGGCAGCAGCGGCGAAGACGAATACTACTTTGATACCGATCTGGTCTCGGGCTTCCCGCGCGGTTACTACGACGTACTGATTGAGTTGTATGACGATTTCGACCAACAACTGGTCGCGGTCTACGGCCCTTCCGATTCCGCCGATCTCTTCGACCTGCCGCTGGAGAGCCAGACGACTGACAGCCCGGTGCCACCCGTCGTTATCATTACCGATGAAGGCGGTGGCGGCAGCGCGGGTTTATGGATGATCGCGAGCCTCGCATTAATGCTATTGGGACGCGTCGTCGTCCGGCGTCAGCGGCTTGGTGTAACGGTATAGCTCGGGGTCATAGCCGGAAGACTCGTACAGCGCGCGGGCGCGCTTGTTGCTGCGAAACGCATGCAGGGTAATCGACCGGGCGCCCAGCTCACTGGCAAGGCGCTCGGTCGCTTGCAGCAACCGCCGTCCAAGCCCCTGCCCGCGTGCTGCCGAAGACACAACAATAGCCTCCAAGTGCGCGCTCGGCTCATGGCTGAGAATCTCCTCGCGCAACGAAATGAGCGAGAGCCCCACAACGCCGCCATGCCCATCGTCGGCGACCAACAGGCGCGTCTGCGCGTCATCACCCTGCAAGTGCGCCTGTAACAGCGCCGCATCGCTTTGCCACAAGTGTTCGGCTACACGGCCATTCGGCAACTCAAAATCGGCCAGGCTCGGCAACAGCGTCAACAGGGAATCGCGATCGTCGGCACGACCATGACGTATCTTGATCATTGCAAATTATCCTGTTTATCCACGCCGGCACGCCGCGCACGGAAAAATGTCTTCAGCTGCTCGCCCGCCGCTTCGCCAAGCAAGCCACCGCGCACATTAAACTGATGATTCAGTCCCGCGCTGGCGTTGTGGTTGACTATCCCGCCGAGCGCGCCGCTCTTGGGGTCGCTGGCCGCGAAAATGACCTCGTCTATGCGCGCGTGAACGATCGCACCGACACACATCATGCAAGGCTCTAAAGTGACGAACAAGCGACACCCATTGAGGCGGTAGTTGCCCAACCGGCGACCCGCGTCGCGCATTGCAATAATTTCGGCGTGTGCGCTGGGGTCATGCGAGGCCACCGGCGCGTTTGCGCCACGCCCGACGATTTCGTCGTTCAGCACAATGACCGAACCGACAGGCACTTCGCCATTGCGCTCGGCTTCTTCTGCCAGTGCGAGTGCCGCCTGCATCCATGCACACTCGGCAGCGCTGAAATTCTCCTGACTATCGGGATCATGCATGGGTGGACGCTCTGATCAAACAACGCCGGCAACTAAACATCGCTGCCTTCAACACAACTGAAAGCCTGGCGCTTCAGGTTCTTTCTTCGAAGAAATCGTCATGCAGGGAGGCAGTCTCTGCGCCCTCGCCGTTCATCATCCTCTCGCCCATGGGAGAGCCGAGCATTTCGAATACCTTCTCGAATTCCTCTTTGGAATTCACATAAGGGTAAGGACCCTCGGGGACCGGCACGCCTAGAAATTCGCACAGCGGAGCCCAACCTTCCTTCGCTTCAAACACGAGGAGCCTGTCCGGCCCGAATGCGGCCTTGACCGCCGCGGTGTGGTTTTCGAAAGCGGCTGTAAGGGCGTCGTGATCGTTCAGATCGCCACCTAAATGGTCGTCGATTGTCGCCGTGGCCATGCGGCCCCATTTAGTGCCTGCCTGGAAAGCCTGCATTTTCCTGTTGAAGATTGTTTCCTGAGTTGACTCGAACCAGCGCTCGGCATCGCGCACGGAATGGACAATTTTCGCGTCAGGATAAAAATCGGCAAGTTCGCGCCAGTAGTTGGAGGCCGGGAAATCCACAGTGGCCGCGTAACCGTCAAAAATACTGTCCCAAACCGGCTTTCCGGCGGCGGCGTCCAGCCACAGATCGACATGCCCCGCACGCCCGAGTACTTCGCTCATATGATAGCAAGGCGCACCCAGCAGTTTTTCCAAAGCGATTTTCAGCGATGCTGTTGCTGTGCGGCCGAAGCCGGAGCCAATAACCTGCAGTTTCATTTTTTATGCCTCACGTTTGTCGCCAATATAGCAAGAAAATAAATGGCCCGAATAATCTCGACCTGCCTTTTCACGGCGCTTGTTGCGGCATGCCGCCGCGAGTCAATCGCGGCGCATGACCGTGACTACTCCCACTCGATCGTCGCCGGAGGCTTACCGGAAATATCGTAGGTCACGCGCGAAATACCGACGATCTCGTTGATGATCCGCAGCGAGCAATGTTCGAGAAAATCGTATGGCAGTCGCGCCCAGCGGGCCGTCATGAAGTCCACGGTTTCTACCGCACGAAGCGCGATCACATAGTCGTAACAACGCCCGTCACCCATAACACCGACAGAGCGCACCGGCAGGAATACCGCAAACGCCTGACTGGTCTTGTCATACAGGTCAGCGTTTCTGAGCTCTTCGATAAAAATCGCGTCGGCACGCTGCAACAGCGTGGCAAATTCTTCACGCACCTCGCCCAGAATGCGAACCCCGAGACCCGGGCCAGGGAATGGATGACGATAAACCATGTCATGCGGCAGACCGAGCTCGACGCCAACCTTGCGCACCTCATCCTTGAACAACTCGCGCAAGGGTTCGAGCAGTTTCAGATTCATCTTTTCCGGCAATCCGCCAACATTGTGATGCGACTTGATGACATGCGCCTTACCGGTCTTGCTGCCAGCGGACTCGATAACATCGGGGTAGATGGTGCCCTGAGCAAGCCATTTCACATTGCTCAATTTAGTCGATTCTTCATCGAATACGGCGACGAACTCGCGCCCGATGATCTTGCGTTTCTCTTCGGGGTCATCGACACCGCGCAACGCATCGAAGAATCGCCTGGCGGCATCGACACGGATGACCTTGACACCCAAATGACGGGCGAAAGTATCCATCACCTGGTCGCCTTCGTTTAGGCGAAGGAGACCGTGATCAACAAACACGCATGTCAGCTGGTCACCGATAGCCGTGTGCAGCATCGCGGCAACCACTGACGAATCGACGCCGCCCGACAAGCCAAGCAAGACCTGATCACTGCCAACCAGCTCGCGCACGCGCTCGATCGAATCAGCGGCGATATTGCCGGTAGTCCAGTCGCCACGGCAGCCACAAATCTCACGCACGAAACGATGCAGGATCGCCGCACCCTGCAACGTATGGGTGACTTCAGGGTGAAATTGTACGGCGTAAAAACGCCGGCGCGCGTCTTCCATTGCGGCCAGTGGTGCATTGCGGCTGCTCGCGATCGCCTCAAAACCTTCGGGCAATGCGTCGACGCGATCGCCGTGTGACATCCAGACTTTAAGTTGCGCATTGCCGCTAGCGTCTCGCTCATCGGCAAGGCCGCCGAGCAATTGCGACTCCTTCGCGGTGACCTCGGCGTAACCGAACTCGCGGTGATCCGACGCGCTGACCTTACCGCCGAGTTCCGCCGCCATTGTTTGCATGCCGTAGCAGATGCCCAAAACCGGCACGCCGAGTTCGTAAACGAGCGGTGCGGCTTTCGGCGTCTCGGCAAGATTGACCGACTCGGGCCCACCGGAAAGGATGACGCCGGCCGGGCCGAAGGCGCGGATATCGTCGGCAGACATGTCCCAGGGGTGAATCTCGGAGTAGACCCCCGACTCGCGCACACGACGCGCGATCAGCTGCGTATATTGCGCACCGAAATCGAGAATCAGAATTCGATCGGCGTGTATGTCGTGTGCCGCTGACGTCATCGCTGGCTTCCTCGTCGGTGACGCAGCTATTCGCTGCGATAGTTAGGCGCTTCCTTGGTGATCGCCACGTCGTGCACGTGACTTTCACGCATCCCCGCACCCGTGATTCGAACGAATTGTGGCTTGGTGCGCATCGCCGTGACATCGCCACAACCGGTATAGCCCATCGCCGCGCGCAAGCCGCCCATCAGCTGATGGACAATCGCCACCATGGAGCCCTTGTAAGGCACACGACCCTCGATACCTTCGGGCACGAGCTTCTCGAGTTCGTCCGTCGTGTCCTGGAAATAACGATCCGAAGACCCCAGCGCCATGGCACCCAGTGAGCCCATGCCGCGGTAAGACTTGTAAGAGCGGCCTTTGTAGAGCTCGACTTCGCCCGGCGCCTCCTCGGTGCCGGCAAACAGACTGCCGATCATGATCGAGTACGCGCCCGCGGCTACTGCCTTGGCAATATCACCCGAAAACCGGACGCCGCCATCGGCGATCAACGGTGTGCCCGACTTGGCAAGCGCATCGGCGACTTCCGCCACCGCCGAAATCTGTGGCACGCCAACACCGGCGACGATACGCGTCGTGCAGATCGATCCCGGGCCGATGCCGACCTTGACCGCATCCGCGCCTGCCTTGACCAAGGCGAGCGCCGCATCGGCAGTAACAATGTTGCCGCCAACAATTTGCGCGTCGGGATATTCCTTGCGGATCATCGCTATCCGGTCCAGCACGCCCTTTGAAAAACCGTGCGAGGTATCCACGACCAGAACATCAACGCCGGCATCCATCAGCAATGCCACGCGCTCTTCCGTGTCGCCGCCGGTGCCGACCGCCGCACCGACGCGCAGCGCGCCCTGCGCATCTTTGCATGCGCGCGGGAAGTCGGTGGCTTTCTGGAAGTCCTTGGCGGTGATCATGCCGCGCAAGGCAAATGCATCATCAACGACCAGCACCTTCTCGATACGATGTTTGTGCAGCAGTGACAGGACCTCGTCCTTGGCCGCACCCTCGCGCACCGTGATCAGCCGCTCTTTCGGCGTCATAACGCTCGATACCGGCGCGTCGAGTTTGGTCTCGTAACGCAAATCACGGTTGGTCACGATGCCGACCGTCTCTTTGCCATCGACTACCGGCACACCGGAAATATTGTTGGCGCGTGTGACAGCAAGCACGTCGCGGATCGTCATGTCCGGACGAACGGTGATCGGGTCGCTGATGATGCCGCTTTCGTATTTCTTCACGACGCGCACGTTGCGCGCCTGCTCGGCGGGTGGCAGGTTTTTGTGGATGATCCCCATACCGCCTTCCTGAGCCAGCGTAATCGCAAGCCTGGCTTCGGTTACGGTGTCCATTGCCGCCGACATCAAGGGGATATTCAGCGTGATATCGCGCGTCAGTTGGGTGGCAAGACTGACCTCTCGCGGCAACACCTCCGAATACGCGGGCTGCAACAATACGTCGTCAAACGTCAGGGCCTCTTTCGCGATTCGCATATGATGTTCCTCATCCGCAGTGATTGGGTTAACCGGCTATTCTACCCGCCTTCACGCCGCCGCGTAAGCGCAAACTGTGCCACAGCGATTGCGTATACTGCCCGCTGATACTGCGAAACGGCCTGATCACATGCGACAACCCGAACAGCGCGACATCTGGAGCGTCAGCGCGCTCAACCGCGCATCCCGCGAGCTGCTTGAGTCCGGGCTTGGCGTAATCTGGGTCGAAGCCGAAATCTCCAATCTCGCCCGACCGGCATCCGGCCATATCTATTTCAGCCTTAAGGATGCCGGGGCCCAACTGCGCGGTGCCTTTTTCCGCCAGCGCCAGCGCGGCAGTGCGACCACACTGGCCAACGGCGATAAGGTGCTGGTGCGCGGCAAGCTGAGCATCTACGAACCGCGCGGTGACTACCAACTGATCGTGGATCACGTCGAGCCGGCCGGCGAAGGCGCGCTGCGGCGCGCGTTTGAAGTGCTGAAGCTCAAGCTGGCCGCCGAAGGACTGTTCAGCGAATCGCGCAAACAACCCTTGCCGGCAGTCCCGCGACGTATTGGCGTCATCACATCGCCCAGTGGCGCGGCTATTCGCGACGTGCTGCACGTACTCGAACGTCGGATGCCGTCCGTGCCGGTAATCGTCTACGCCGCCAGCGTTCAGGGTGAACGCGCCGCGTCCGAACTGACGAAGGCATTGCGCCTCGCGGTGGCGCGCGATGAATGCGATGTGCTGATACTGACGCGTGGCGGCGGTGCGCTGGAGGATCTGGCCGCCTTCAATGATGAGACGCTCGCGCGCGCGATTGCCGAGTGCCCGATTCCGCTGATCTGCGGCGTTGGTCACGAAACCGACGTGACGATTGCCGACTTCGTTGCCGACGTGCGCGCCCCCACACCATCCGCGGCAGCGGAACTGGTCGTGCCCGATCAACGCGCCTTGCTGTCACAGCTGGATTCTCTGAACCGGCGCTTACTGCGCGGCATGGCGCGACATCACGATAATCTTGCGCAACGCCTTGACCAGGCCGCACGGCGCCTGCAGCTGCGCAATCCCATTAATCATGTGGCGGCGCAGAACAAACGGCTGCTGGATCTGCGCCCGCGCTTGCAGCGCAGTCTGCGCCGGATTACGAATCAGCAGTCGATCCGACTACAGCAACTGGCGACGCGGCTGCAACTGCGCACACCCCGCGAGACACTCGGGCAACGTCAACGCAATGTAGAGGATTTCGCACGCCGGCTGAAGATTGCGCAACGGCGCGTTGTTGACGCGAAGCGCACCCAACTCGAACGGCTCGGGCAAACCCTAAACGCCGTCAGTCCGCTGGCCACAATGGCGCGCGGCTACGCGATCGTGCGCACTGACGACGGCACACCCGTTACGGATGTCAGTGGTATTGAAGTCGGGTCGCAGCTGGTGGTTTCACTGCGCGATGGCAACCTGCGGGCTGATGTGGTGAGCGTGGCGCCGGATACGGCGGCAGAAAATACGTCGGGCGACTAGCTAGGAATCAAATGATAAGTCGCGCCTAACTTCATGATACCACTGTGTATCTTCTTCCCTGACGAAGATATTGCAATGGTCCATATCACCGCCGTAGATGTGCAACGACACGGCCGGACTGCGATCACAGGGGTTCGCGATCAAGTGGTATTCATACGGCGGTATCAGGCATCCAGCGCTGCCGATGCCGGCCATGTAGGAATTGCGCGGCTCGAAACGGAATAGCCCACCATCCTGTTGCTCCATCAATTCGAACTGCAGCACGTCGATCATGCCGGCGCAGACGCCCTCGACACACCACATGCCGGCGTGGTCGTGAATAGGCGTCGATTGGCACGGCCCCCAGGTCATTGCGACGATCGAATAACCGAGCTCGGGGTCACGATGCAGCAGGCGGCGCGCGTAGCGATCCGGCAGCGGCCGCATGACGGCGACCGGCAACTCAAACTCGTTGCCGCGGATCATCCGGCATAGCTCGGTCTTGATGCGATCGGTAATCTGTCCGTCGTCAGGTAGTTGTACCGCCTCGTCAATGAGCGCGATCAGTGGCTGAAGACCCTTGGATGCCGGTGCGGCGTTTGTAGCAGTTGTGACCATGTTGATAGTCTAGCAGCACGCGCTAGCGGTCGGCGAGCCAGTTTCCAATAACCGGGCGAAACCGGTCCATATCGACCAAAAACGAATCGTGGCCCTGAATGGATTGCAGGCGCTCAAACTGCACATCGCAACCGGCCTGGGTCAGCGCTTCGGCCAATTCGCGCTGCTGATGAAGCGGGAACAGGATGTCGCTGTCGACGCCAATCACAAGCGCCTCGCGCAGCTCGGCACGTGCCACACCACTGCAAACCGACCCGCCGTAGTCCGCGATATCAAACAAATCCGTTGCCCGCGACAGGTACAGATAGCAATTGGCATCGAAGTCGCCAGTGAACTTGCTGGCATGGGCCTCAAGATAGGACTCAACCTCGAAATCAATACAGAACTGGTCGTTGCTGTCGCGCTCCTCGGCGACCCGTTCGCGCCCGAAACGCTGCGCCCATTCGGCCGCCGAACGATAGGAAATCATGCCGAGCTTGCGGGCGAGGCGCATGCCGCTGATTGGCGGTGCGTCGGCGGCATAGCGCCCGCCCTCCCATGCCGGATCCTTGCGCACCATTTCGCGCTGCAGGGAGCGCAGCGCGATAGAGAACGGCATCGCACGCGCCGCGGACGAGACTGAAATTAGCCGCGATCCGTAGTCCGGGTGTAACGCGCAGAATGCGAGCGCGGTCATGCCGCCCATCGAACAGCCGACGGTAGCAAATAAGGAGGTGACGCCAAGACTATCGAGTACCGGAACCGCAGAATTTGCGATATCCTCCAGGGAAAGAACAGGATAATCAATGCCATACACGCCTTTCCCAGAATCTTTGTGACTTGCGGGACCGGTCGAACCGAAGCAACTGCCGAGCGAATTAATGCAGATGACAAAGAATCGCTCGGTATCAATGGGTCGCTGTGGGCCGAGCATCTCCTCCCACCAACCGGGCGCGGGATCGGCGGGTGAGGACGCCGCGTGCGCCGAAGGCGACAGGCCGGTAAACAGCAGGATCGCGTTGTCACCGTTATCGGACAAGCGCCCCCACGTCTCGTAGGCAATGCGTGGATTCGCCAGTACGCCGCCACGCCGCATCCGATAGTCACCATCGATTTGCACAAACTGACGTGCGCCCGCTTCCTCGTGAAAACTCATCGTCGGCTAATCCCCGCAGTATTCCCGCCGCAGCGCGAGCGCTTCCGGCATCCATTCGTCGAATTGGCGAACGCGCGTTTCCGGTGCCGGGTGGGTAGACATGAACTCGGACGGCCCTGAGCCGCTGTTCGCCGCCATACGTTGCCATAGCCCGGGTGCCTCGCGCGGATCGAAGCAGGCACGCGCCGCGAGTAGCAAGCCAATATAGTCGGCTTCCGACTCGTGATCGCGCGAGAACGGCAGCAATACGCCATATTGCGCACCAACCCCAAGCGCGCCCATGACCGCTCGCTGCGTAGATATATCGGCATCACCCAGCGCGAACGATGCGGCCACACTGCCGATCTGCACCAGTTTCTGGTGCGCCATGCGCTCGGCACCGTGGCGGGCCACTGCATGCGCAATTTCGTGCCCCATAATGATCGCCAGACCATCCACATTCTCGGCGATTGGCAGGATCCCGGTGTAGACCGCGACCTTGCCGCCGGGCAGCGCGAAGGCGTTGGCCTGATCAGAGCGAATAACGTTGAATGCCCAGTCAAAGCCGGGATCGACATCGCGCGCCGCTATAGCGATGCGTCGCCCGATTTCACGAACAGCATCGACCGTCTCGCCACTCTGCACAACTTGTGATTGCGACAGGATCTGTCGATACGATTGCAGACCAAGTGCGGCCTCCTGCTCGCGCGACATATCGACCAGCTGTTGGCGCCCGGTCAGCGGCACTTCTTGCTGATTCGAGAAGTAGTACCAGGCGAAATACAGCACGAAGCCGACGATCGGCACGATCCGCAGCGCACCTGACGATGATCGGCTGCGTGGGGCGCGGCGACGTCTCATGGGCGTGGCAGGTACGCTGGCTAAGCGCTAGAAGAACTTGCGCGCCATACCAAGCAGATTGTCGACGGCCGAACCTTCGTTATCACGGTCGAGGAAACCTGACAGCAGGCTGGCGCCAGCCGACTGCCCGCCACCACCACCGAGCAGAGCCGCCAACGCACCGCCCTTGCTTTCTTTGCTCAGCGAACCCATCGCCATGGCCGCGACCATCGGTAACATTTTCTTGAGGGTGCCGACATCTATCCCGGTCTTCTGCGCAGCATCTGATGCAACGCGCCGGCTGACATCTTTACTGCCGAGCAGGTGGCCGAGGATGGCATTGCCGTCCTTGATCGTATCGGCGTCAGCCAGCTTTTCCGGCTGCTCAACGTAGCGCGTATGAGCACCACCCTTGATCGCACCGAGCAGCGACTCCAGCCCGCTCGGCTGCTGGACGTTGTTTTTGATGCCTTGCGTCAGGGCCGGCAGCAACTGTGCGATGGCCGCGCCCGCCTGCCCCTGATCCAGATTGAGATTTCCCGCCACTTGTTTGACGAGATCGCCGTTTTGCGACTTGAGAATGGTTTCCAGAATACTCACGATGTGCTCCCCCGTTTCGAGCCGAAATGATCCCGAATCCTATCATGGGGAAAGCCGAACCGACCCATCACTTTTTGCGTTTGACGTGCTTCATGAGGCGCTTGCGGCTCGCCTGCTGGCGCGGCGTGAGGGTATTGCGCTTGCCCTCGTAGGGATTCTTGCTGGTCTTGAGCTGCAGCCGGATCGGTGTGCCACGCAGTTTGAACGCCTTGCGGAAATAGTTGATCAGATAGCGCCGGTAGCTATCCGCCAGACGATCGGCCTGATTGCCGTGTATCACGATGATCGGCGGGTTACGCCCGCCCTGATGCGCGTAGCGCAGGCGCGGCCGGCGTCCTCGACTCAACGGCGGCGGATGCGCGGTGACTGCGGTCTCTAATATGCGCGTCAGCTCGGATGTGCCAAGCTCGCGGCACGCTGCCCGGTGCACCTTATTGACCTCGGGCAACAATTTGCCGACAGCCGTACCATGCAGTGCGGAAATGAAATGCTGTGGCGCGAAATCGCTGAAAGCAAGCTTCATCTCGAGCCCGTCACGCAAGCGCTTGCGACCCTCCGGATCGAGACCGTCCCATTTGTTGATCGCGATAACCAATGCCCGTCCACGCTCAATGATCATGCTGAACAGCGACACGTCCTGATCGGTGACGCCTTGCCGCGCATCAAGCACGGCTATCACGACATTGCTTTGCTCTATCGCCTGCAGTGTCTTGATAATACTGAACTTCTCGACTAGTTCACTAACCCGCGCCCGACGCCGCACGCCGGCGGTATCGATCAGCACGTATTCCTGTCCGTCGCGCTCAAAGGGGACCCGCACGCTATCGCGCGTCGTGCCGGGCTCATCGAACGCAACCAGTCGGTCTTCGCCGATCAATCGATTGATCAGCGTGGACTTACCCACATTCGGACGACCGGCAACGGTAACGGTGATCGCATTGCCGGTGCTGTCGTCGTCGTCAGTCGGGTCGGGGCATGCTTCCAGTACGTGATCGATCAGCGCGCTGACACGATCGCCGTGCGCCGCTGATATGACCAACGGGTCACCAAGACCGAGCGCATAGAACTCGGCGCCTGTGGCGTCCTGATCAAGCCCTTCTGCCTTGTTAACAGCCAGAAACACCGGCACATCGCGGCGGCGTAGCAGCGCCGCGATGTCATGATCGGCCGGCATCAGACCATCGCGCGCGTCGACCAGAAAAACGACGGCATCGGCTTCCTCAATGGCGAGCCTTGCCTGGCCCTCCATCAGCGCCTCAATGCCGCTGCTGCCGCCGGTCAGACCGCCGGTATCAATGACCAGGTAAGGCTTCTCGCCGAGCTTGCCGTAGCCGTACTGCCGATCACGCGTCAGCCCGGCATAGTCGGCCACCAGCGCATCACGCGACTTTGTCAGGCGATTGAATAATGTCGACTTGCCAACGTTCGGCCGGCCGACCAACGCGACAACGGGCAGCATGTTGCTAGCTCTCGTCCGCGCGGATCTGGTAGCCGTGCAGGGTGCCGTCGGAGCTTTGTACGTACAGTGTGCTGCCCATCACGTAGGGACGCATGATAATGGCACCATCGCCAACACGGACACGGGCAGCCAATGCGCCGGTCCTGGCACTCAGAACGTGCACGTAGCCTTCGAAATCACCGATCGCGACGTATTCACCGAACGGCACGGGTGCCGTGAGCTGTCGACGCAGAAACGACTCGCTCGACCATTCCTGAGCACCGTTGGCACGCGACAGCGCGAGCACGCGGTCGTCGTCGAGCGAGAGATAGATGTTCGTCCAGTCGACGCCGAGCCCGGCGTAACTCGACATCTCCCGCGCCCACAACGCCTGGCCCGATTCGACAGCCACCGCCGCGGTGCGCGCGCGGAAGCCCGTGATGTAGAGATCGTTTCCGACCGCCGCCATTGCGCCATCGGCATCGACCATACGCTCGATATCCGAACGACCGGACGGGATGCCGAGCGGCAACTCCCACTCTGTATCACCGGACAATAAATTGACCGCCATCACGCGCCCGTTGTCGAATGCGGCTATGACCTTATCGCCGCTGATCACCGGCGCGCTAATACCCCGTTGACTCAATCTCGGCACGGGTTGCTCGACAAACCACAATTGCTCGCCGGTTGCGCCGTCCAGCGCTATCAGGCGGCCGTCGACCGTTCGCAGCAGTACCCGCTCGCCACCCAGAACCGGCGGCGCGAGCACTTCGGCGGCAATATCGCGGCGCCACAGCTCGTCGCCACTGGGCGCATCCAACGCGATCACATAGCCGTTGCGCTCGGCGACAACCAGACGACCGTCACCGACACCGGGACCCGCGGATAGCGCCGCTTTGACGTCCGACTGCCAGACTTTCTTGCCGCTAACACCATCGAACGCGTAGATATCACCAGTGGCGTTCGCCGCATAGACGCGCGTGCCATCGCCGGCCGGGCGAAGCGCCAGTCTCAGCGCACCGCCACCGTCACCCAGTCCTGCAGACATGCTGCGCTTGAGCTCAATCGTCGGCTCGAAATCGCCAAGCGGGGTCGGCGGATCGGCAGCCTCGTCGTCACTACCAAAAATAGAGCAACCCGCAAGTGACAGGCTCGAAACCAGCAATAGGAGCCGCAGGGCGCGCATCAGGGTGCCGCGACCTCAGCAACATCGGCGGCCGGCACAGCCGCAAGTTTCATGCCCAGCAAGTTGACGTCAACCAGCTGTGGCTGACCCGGGTCGTCCAACGCAGCCTGATAGGCGGCACGCGCTTCGCTGTTCTGGCCAAGTGCCAGCAACGCGTCACCACGCACTTCAGCTAGCAACGGCGCATAGCCGCCGGGCTTGATGGCATCCAGTGTCGACAACGCGCCTTGCGCATCGTCACGATAAATCTGCACACGCGCCAGCCGGGTCGCTACGAGCGGCCCAAGCAGGCTTCCCTTTTCGCGCGCGAACGTCTCGCGCAGCAGACGCTCCGCATCTTCCGTTTCGCCGCGTTGCATGTACAGCGCTGCCAGGCGCAAGCCGGATTGGGTCACGTACGGCGAGTCCGCGTATTCGTTGCTGAGCTCGGTGTGGTGCGCAACCAGCATGGTGAGATCGGACGCCTCGGCGGCATCCAGTGCCTGCTCGAAGACAACCGACGCACCCTGCGCAAAATCGGCCTTCGAACCCTGCCACTGGTAATAGCCAAAGATGCCACCACCCATCACGACAATACCGATGATCAGATCACGGGCATTCTCCTTCCACCACTGCTGAAGCCGCTCGACCTGTTCCTCTTCGCTGAGATCACTCATTCAATTTACGCTCGTTTTTAAATCAGCCGGCAATTCTAGCCGTTTCATCCTGCGGGTGAAATGCCCGCAGGCCAATTTATCGGAATATGCCGACGGTCAGCCCGCCGCAACGGCATCCCTAAGCAGTCCGGCCAGCGCCGACTCATCGACCTGTTGCTGCCCGCGCTCGTCACGCAGCGGCTTCACCGTCACCACGCCAGCGGCGGCTTCATCCTCGCCGATAATCAATGCCAGCGCCGCGCCGCTCTTGTCAGCCCGCTTGAGCTGCGATTTCAGGCTGCCGCCGTCAAGATTGCGCTCAAGGCGCAAACCGGGAACCACATCTCTGAGCCGCTCACTCAACTGGAGCCCGAAAAGCTCGCCCTGCTCACCCGATGCCACGAGATACGCATGGGCTTCGACCTTAGGCAGCTGGGAGCGTTCAACCTCACACAATGCAAGTAGCCGTTCGACGCCGATTGCCCAGCCAATTGCCGGCACCGGCTTACCACCCAATTGCTCAAACAATCCGTCGTAACGGCCGCCGGAACACACAGCCCCCTGCGCCCCCAATGCATCCGTTACCCATTCGAAGACCGTGCGTGAGTAATAGTCGAGCCCGCGCACCAGGCGCGGATTTACGGTGTAGGCGATACCTAAAGCCTCAAGGCTCGCCGTTAGTTGGGCGAAATGTGCCGCGGACTCCGCGTCGAGATGCTCGTTCAGCAATGGCGCACCGGCGATGACCCCAACCATGTCCGGGTTCTTGCTATCCAGGATGCGCAAGGGATTAGTGCCTAGACGACGCAGGCTGTCCTCGTCCAGCTGCTCGCGATGCGCCTCGAAGTAGTCCACCAGCAATTCGCGATAGGCGGCGCGCGAGGCAACGGTGCCGAGAGAGTTGATCTGCAGATCCACCCGCGACACGCCCAGCAGCTGCCATAGGCGCGCTGACATCGCGATCATCTCCACATCGATATCGGGCCCGGCATAACCGAACGCCTCGACGTCGATTTGATAGAACTGCCGATAGCGACCCTTCTGCGGGCGCTCGTAACGGAACATCGGCCCGGTCGTCCACAGCTTATGTTTCTGGTTGTGCGTCATGCCGTTGCTGATAGCCGCGCGCACCAGCCCGGCGGTCGCCTCCGGGCGCAACGTCAGGCTGTCGCCATTGCGATCCTCGAACGTGTACATTTCCTTTTCCACGATATCGGTCGCATCGCCAATCGAGCGCTTGAACAACTCTGTGTACTCGACAATCGGCACGCGCATGTGTTGGTAGCCGTATTCGGCGAGCAAAGACTGCACTATGCGCTCAAGCGCAAGCCATGCGTCGCCGTCCGGCGGAACAATATCGTTCATGCCGCGAATCGGGCGGACTTTCTGGGTCATCTTGACTACCTGTCTTGAATTTCGTGGAGCGACTTTGCGCAGCCGATTATTATACGCAGGCGCGCGCTGACTTAGCGGATTGTAAGACGTGCGGCACGACCGCGCCGATCAGCAGCGGCAATGGCCAATGGCTCACCGTCGACCTCAAGGGATACAGCATCGGCGACTCCCACTGTCACCGCCAACGGCCTGGCACCCGTGACCAGCCTGCTGGTACCGGCTCGCGCCGTACCCATAGCAATCCGATCGCCGTCGGCATCGCGCACCTCATACCAGCACTCCGCCGAGAACGTCAGCCGCAAACCACGTTCTGTGCTCGTGGCGCCGGCAACCCGATCTGACGGCGCGCTCAGCGGTACCGGCACCGCGCCGGCTGGCTGCGGCGCGTTACTCTGCGCACTTTCCAGCAGCGCAGCGAAATCGGTGCGCGGCTGACCTGCGGGCCCTGCTGACGGCGTCGTTGCGGGCATTTGCTGACCCACAGTCTCTGCGCCGCCGGATTGCATCGTTTGTTGTTCGGCCGAACCGGGCGCGGCGTTCGTTGGCGAGGATTCGGCGGGCGACGGTTGTGTTACCGGCGAGGACGGCCAGAACCACCAGCCGAGCAGCACAACGATGATGAGCACCATTGCCGCTATACCCCAGATCACCTTTTCAGGGGACTGGCGGATCGGCTTGTTGTAGCTGACGATCAGGTCCGGCGGACTATCGGCAGCATCGCCGGCCGTGACATTGAAACGGCGCATCGCCTCGTCGACATCGAGCCCGAGATGTTGCGACACGGCGCGTAAATGACCCTTGACGAAAACCGTGGCACCGATCGCAGAAAAATTCTCTTGCTCGAGCGCCTCAACGACCGGGTTGTCCAGGTGCAACGCGCTGGCCACAGACTCGACCGTCACGCCCTTCGCTTTGCGCCCGGCGCGTAACCATGCACCCACATCACCGAGCGCAGGTGGTTCGGGTTCCGGCTGTTCGGTCTGGTCGCTCATCGTATCGCGCTCGTATTCGCCCAGCTGCGTACTACGTACCGCGGCTGGCGCGCACCGCCTCCGGCGATTCGGGGTACTCGTCACGCAGCCGGTTGGCAAAGTTGTCAGCAGCACGCTCGTCGCCAAGCGCTTTCTCAACTCGCCACGCAAGCAGCAACGTCGACGCTGTGGTTGGCTTTGTCGCTGCGAGCAGGCGCTGTACAAAGGCTCGCGCGCTCAGCAGATTACCGTTTTCCATCTGCAGGGTTGCTAACTCAGCCAGGGCATCCGGATAGCGCTCATTGAGCTGCAGCGCCTGACGAAAATAGCGCTCGGCAGCTTCCAGGTCGGGCTTACTGCGCATGCACACACCGGCGTTGTTCAAAGCCGCCTCGGGCGTCGAGTACAGTGGATTGTTAGCCGCCCGTACGAAGTAGCGCACAGCCTCGTTGTAGTCCTTCTTGCCGCACAAATACACGGCATAGCTATTCTGTACATAAGCGTCATTCGGCGCGACGCGGATAGCGTTCCGATAGGAACGATCGGCAAGTTCCGGCTCATCAACGCGCTGATAGAGAATGGCCAGCGTAAAGTGAGTCTGCGCGTTCTTGGGGTCCTGCCTGACGGAACTTTCAAGTCGTTCACGGGCCTGGCGCAATTTGCCGTTTCGCAGGTACTCGACACCGAGTTGATAGTTGTAGGCTGCGGCGTCCCCCGGCGACTCTCGCAACACCCGACCGGTAGTTTCAGTCACGCAGCCGGAAAGCAGCAAGACCAAGGCGAGGAACAGAGATAAGGTACGAATCATCAACCGGTGCCCGACAAAATTTACAGGCGTCGATATTAACGCAAAGCGTCACGTTCTGCGCGGGCGTCGGTGTGGATCAGCCGGCGCGAACCCGTTCGCCGAGACGATGGGTAACCCGGTCGGTCACCTTACCGGCGAGCTGACCACAGGCGGCGTCGATATCGTCGCCACGGGTGCGGCGAACCGTTGCGACCAGCCCCTTTGCACGCAGGCGGTCGCGAAACGCATCAATTGTGGCTTTCGAGCTGCGCTCAAATGCAACGCCCTGAAACGGGTTAAACGGGATCAGGTTGACCTTGCCCGGCCGGCCGCTCAGCAGCGCAGCCAGCTCATTTGCGTGCGTCAGGCTATCGTTGACATCGCGCAACATAACGTACTCGAAGGTGATGTGGCGGTTGCCGACGGCATCAACGTAGCGCCAGCACGCGTCCAGCAGCTCCTTGATCGGATGGATGCGATTGATCGGCACCAGCCGATCGCGCAGCGCGTCATTCGGCGCATGCAAGGACACGGCCAGCGAAACATTGCACTCGACGGCGAGCTTGTCGATCTGCGGGATCAGGCCGGAGGTACTTAAGGTCACGCGACGGCGCGACAAACCGTATGCCACGTCGTCGAGCATGAGCTGCACGGCCGGCACAACATTGCGATAGTTTGCCAGCGGCTCGCCCATGCCCATCAACACCACATTGGTTACGGCAGGCTCGCCATTGCTGCGCCGCGGAAGATCGGCGATCGCGGTCCAGACCTGGCCTATGATTTCGTGGCTGGTCAGGTTGCTGTTAAAGCCCTGCTTGGCGGTCGCGCAAAACGCGCAGTCAAGCGCGCAACCCACCTGCGACGAAATGCACAGCGTGCCGCGATCCTCTTCGGGAATGAAAACGGTCTCGATGGCCTGACCGTTGCGCGCCGACATCAGCCACTTGACGGTGCCGTCCGTCGATTGATGCCGACTGATGACCTTCGGCAGTTCAAGCGTAGCCTCGGCCGCAAGCTGTTCGCGCAACGCCGCCGATAAATCCGTCATCTCGCTGAAGTCGAGCTGCTGGCGCTGGTGCGCCCACTGCATCAACTGGCGCGCACGGAACGGCTTGTGTCCGCGCTCGACAAACCACTCGGTCAACGCCTCACGCGTCAGCCCCAGTAGATTATCTTTTGCGTCGGACACCAGCCAAATTCCCCGCGATTAGCCGCGTGTGCGCTTGCAGATGCCTTCCGGGAAGAAGAACGCAATTTCCTGCGCCGCTGTCTCGGTGGCATCAGAACCGTGAACGATGTTCTCTTCGATGCTTGCTGCGAACTCCGCACGAATCGTACCGGCATCCGCATCAGCAGGGTTGGTGGCACCCATCAGGTCACGATTGACCGCAACGGCATTCTCACCGTGCAACGCCTGCACGATGACCGGACCGGACATCATGTAGCTGACGAGGTCATTGAAGAAAGGACGTTCCTTGTGGACCGCGTAAAATCCTTCCGCCTGCTCGCGGGTGAGCTGCATCATGCGGGCGGCAACGATCTCCAGGCCCGCTTTTTCGAAGCGGCCGTAAATTTCGCCGATCAGGTTTTTCTCGACGCCATCCGGCTTGATGATTGACAGTGTGGTTTCAATTGCCATCGGTCAGTTTCCTTTGTTGTTGTGGCGCATCTTGTAGCGCCGCAGTGAGTTCTAAAACAGTGAAGCCCGCATCGGAGCGGGCTGCCGGGTGCGCGCAGTCTAGCGACGCGCGTGCCTTCAGGCAACGCCGGACGCGCTGCTTGCGATTAGTTGTTCGCGCTCTCGTCGCCGGCGACGTTGAAGCTCTCGCCGCAACCGCACTCGCCGACCACATTGGGGTTCGAAAAACGGAACATCTCATTGAGCCCGTCCTGCACGAAATCGACCTGCGTGCCATCGAGCAGCGCCAGACTATCGTTGTCGACGATAACCTTGAGTCCGTCCTGCTCAAACACCGCATCGTCGGTCTCGACGCGGTCAGCGTAATCGATGACGTAGGAAAAGCCGTTGCAACCGGTCTTGCGCACGCCGAGACGCAAACCGACACCACTGCCACGCCGGTCGAGGTAATTGCGTACGCGGGTTGCCGCATTATCTGTCAATGAAATTGCCATAATTTAATCCGTTTCAGGCCTCTGGCCTGTGTGCCGCATGGCTGCCAGTAATGACCGCCAGGCGTCTTCTACAATCAACATTTGCGCGAGCATCGAGCGATCCAGCTGTAGCGCTTGCAGCCAACCAGTGGCGCTCTGATCTGTCATTTCGCGCGACTCGCTGTGGCATGCCGTTCGGCAACACAGCTCACAGGCGGCAATGATCTCAGGACCGCCATATGCACTGAACCGCGGGTCTATGATGCGCCCTGCTGCCTCTAATGCGCTGAATTGTACCGCACAACCGCGTCTGACACTGCCTGCAAGTCCCGTTTTTGCGCCTGCGACAGGCGCCCCCGCATGCTTCAGGTCATCCAATAGAGATAGGACCGGCCCATCAGACTTCAAGGCGCCACCTGCCCGAGCGGTCCTGCAATAGCGCGAATAGCGCCGACCGCTGACGCGAAACGCTGTAATGCGATCGTGACATCCGACGCGGTGGTTTCACGGCCCAGCGAGAAGCGCAGCGACGCGGCGGCCAGTTGGTCGTCGCGACCCAGCGCACGCAACACAAACGACGGCTCGGTATGCGTCGCATTACAGGCCGACCCGGTGGCAAGCGCAACAGGCTGCATTGCCGCCAACAGCGCGCGTCCGGCCACACCCGCCACAGAAACATTGGCAAGCGACGAAAGGCGCCCGACGCGGTCGCCATTCAGCATCACATCCGGCACTTGTAGCAAGCCATCGACGAGCGTGTTGCCGAGCTGGTCGAGTCGCGCGATATCGTCGTCCAGGCGCTCGCTGACCAAAGCCGCGGCCGCACCGAAGCCGGCGATCTGATGGACCGGCAGCGTGCCCGGCCTGAGACCGCGCTGTTGACCGCCGCCGAATAGCAGCGGCTCGACCTGCACGCCGCGGCGCGGCGCAATATAAAGCGCGCCAATGCCTTTCGGGCCGTAGCACTTATGCGCGGTGAGCGACATCAGATCGATGGCAAGCTCGCCCGGGTGCATCATGATCTTACCGAATGCCTGTGCGGCATCGACGTGCAACAAAGCCGGATGGTTTTCGAGCACGTCGGCCAGCGCGGCAATATCATTTATAGCGCCGGTTTCGTTATTGACCCACATCAGCGAGACCAGCACCGTGTCGTCACGCAACGCATCGCGCAATGACGCAGGCGTTATTCGCCCGCTATCGTCCGGCATCAATCGGGTAACACTAAAGCCCTCGCGCTCAAGCTGCGCGCAGGCATCAAGTACCGCCTTATGTTCCACCGCGCTGGTAATAACGTGGCGCCCGCGCGCTTGCCGGTATCTTGCCGCACCGATGATGGCAAGGTTGTCCGACTCGGTCGCACCGGAGGTCCAGACCAGCGTGTCCGGCGCGACGCCAAGCGCTTGCGCCAGCTGATCGGCCGCACGATCGACCGTTCTGGCCGCCGCCTGACCGAACGCATGGTCCGATGACGGGTTGGCAAATGCGCCGCCCCTCTCGAGCGCAGATTGCATCGCCACTACGACTTCGGGCGCGACCGGCGTAGTAGCGGCGTAGTCCATATAGATAGGCGCAATGTCGGCCAGACCAAACATCAGTCGCTCGCCTTGCGCCAGCGCTCTGACTCGAGCGCGGAAAGAATGCCGCGCAAAATATTGACCTCGTTGCGATCGGGTTCCGCGCGCGCGAACAAACGCCGCAGGCGGCGCATCAGGTAACGTGGATTGTCGGGATTGAGGAAACCGCTCTCGCGTGCGAGGCGTTCGATATGCGCGTACAAATGCTCCAGTTCTTCGTGCGTTGCCGCCGGCGCCTCTGCATCGGCCGGCGCCTTCGGCTCGGCGACCTGCATAAACAACTCATAGGCGACAACCTGAACGGCCATGGCGAGATTCAACGAGCTGAACTCGGTCGTCGGAATCGACACCAGTGCTGCGCACAGATCCATATCAGCATTATTGAGCCCGGTTTTTTCCGGCCCGAAAACAACGGCGACATTGCCTGCCTGCGCACGTTGATGAACCTCAGCGGCGGCTTCGCGCACCTCGAAATGCGGCCAGCTGATGCTACGCTCACGCGCGCTGGTACCGATGACCCAGTCGCAGTCCGCCACGGCATCGGCAAGGCTTGCATGGCGCGTTGCATTATCGAGCACGTCGGTGGCACCCGACGCCCGCGCCACTGCCTGTGCGCTTGGAAACGTCTTCGGATTCACCAACGCAAGATCCGTCAGCGCCATATTTTTCATCGCACGCGCGACCGCACCGATATTGCCCGGATGCGTCGTACCAACCAAAACAATCCTGATCGAATTCAAAACCTCTATGCTCCCGGTTTGCGCGCCTACCGCGCGTCCAACATGTTATTCTAGCGCCCCGCGGGACCGGCCGGAAAGCCGCGCCCTGCTCGCTTCCGCACCAGGACTCTCGCCAACACCATGCACGCTCTTCTCAATGTCGCCATTCAGGCCGCCCGTAAAGGCGGTGACTCTCTTGTTCGCAGCCAACGACGACTGCACGAACTCAACGTGCAGACCAAAGGCCGCAACGATTTCGTCAGCGAAGCCGACCGGATGGCGGAAGACAAGATTATCGACGAGATCCGCAAGAATTACCCGGAACACGCCATTCTGGCCGAGGAAAGCGGTGCTCATGAAGGCAGCGAGGTTACATGGATCATTGACCCGCTGGATGGCACAACCAACTTTTTGCATAACTTCCCGGTGTTTTGCGTGTCGGTCGCCTGTAAAGTCGGCGACCGCCTGTCGCATGGCGTTATTTATGATCCGCTGCGCCAGGAAATCTTCAGTGCGTCACGCGGTGACGGTGCACAACTTGACGGACGGCGAATCCGAGTCAGCGGCCGCACACACCTGAAAGAAGCGCTGCTCGGGACGGGTTTCCCCTACCGCGCCGGGCAGGACGATGGTATCGATCACTACCTTGGCATGTTGAAGCTGGTACTCAAGAACACCGCGGGCGTGCGCCGCCCGGGCGCCGCTGCGCTCGATCTGGCTTATGTTGCGGCCGGTCGCCTCGACGGCTTCTGGGAATTCGGCCTGAAACCCTGGGACGTTGCCGCAGGCGCGCTGATCATTCGCGAGGCCGGTGGCATCGTCAGCGGCATCGATGGCAGCGAAGCGTTCCTCGACTCGGGACATATTCTCGCGGCATCGCCGAAGATCTACGTATCGATGGCGCGACTGTTTGCGAACCGTGCCGGCAATGCAATCAAAGTGCTAAGCGATACCGAAAAAAGCTAGCGCCCGGCCTTACGGCATCTCGTCGATTTCGTCGGGATCCGGCTCCGGCGGCAGCAGGTCCTTCGCACTGACGCCCAGACGCAGCGCAACCGCGCTCGCGACATAAATCGACGAATACGTACCGACGACGATGCCGATGATCAGCGCGATCGAGAAGCTGCGTACCGACTCGCCGCCGAGAACCAGCAACGCACCCAACACGAGCAACGTCGTCAGGCCGGTAATAATCGTTCGCGCCAGCATCTGGTTGATCGACCGGTCGATAACCCCTTCCGATGACTCCCCGCGCAGCGTCAGGAAGTTTTCGCGGATTCGATCGAATACAACAACCGTATCGTTAAGCGAGTAACCGACGACAGCCAGGACTGCGGCAATAACCGATGCATCGACCTGAAACTGGAACACGGCGAAACAGCCCACCGTTATGATGACGTCGTGCACCAACGCGGCTACCGCGCCGGCGGAGAAGCGCCACTGAAAACGGAACATGATGTAGACGAAAATCATGACCAGTACGAAAATCATCGCGAGGCTGCCGGCCTCGGCAACCTCGGCACCAATCTGCGGGAAGACGACCGAGAAACTGCGCGCCTCAACGTCCGGGTCAGTCTGGCTCAAGACACCAAGCAACTGGTCGCGCAACGCCGTGCCGTCGACATCGGGCCGCGGCGGGATGCGGATCATTACATCCTGCTGGGTACCGAAGTAAAGCACCTGAGCATCGTTAAATCCGGCCTCCGCGAGTTGCACGCGCACCGCGTCGACATCTACCGGCGCGCTGTAGCCCGCCTCGAGCTCGACGCCGCCGGTGAACTCGATACCGAGATTAAGGCCCTGAATAGCAATCGCGGCAACCGATGCCAGCAAGGCAATAGCCGACAGAATTGCCGCGCCACGCCGGCGCGCCATGAATTTAAAGTGCGTTTCTTGTGACAGGAAATACATGATTACACCGCGATCTTTTCGAGCTTACGCCCGCCGTAAATGAGATTGACCACGGCACGTGTACCGACGATCGCCGTAAACATGGATGTCAGGATGCCGATTGACAGTGTCACGGCGAAGCCTTTAACCGGGCCGGTACCGAACATGAACAACACGAGTGCCGCGATGAAGGTCGTCACGTTGGCGTCCGCAATTGAGGAGAACGCCTTTTCATAGCCCGCGCTGATCGCACCCTGCACCGAATTATTGGCCGATAACTCCTCGCGTATTCGCTCGAAGATCAACACGTTCGCATCGACGGCCATACCGACGGTCAACACGATCCCGGCAATGCCTGGCAATGTCAGAGACGCCTGCAGCAGCGAAAGAATACCAACGATCAGCAACAGGTTCGTCAACAGTGCAAGGTTGGCAATAAAGCCGAACACCTTGTAGTAGACGATCATGAAGATGACGACCGCCAGGAAGCCGATCTGAATCGCAAGAAAACCGCGATCGATGTTGTCCTGCCCGCGGCTCGGCCCGATCGTTTGCTCGCCAACCTCGAATAGAGGCGCTGCCAGCGCACCCGCCTTGAGCAGCAGCGACAAATCGCGCGCCTCATCGGTGGTCAGGCCGGTAATCTGGAACTGATTGGAAAACGTGCCACGAATGGTCGCGCGGTTGATGACTTCGTAAACATTCCGGGTGACATATTCGACCCGCTCGGCGCGCTGTATCTCGTCGCGCTCGGTGGTAATGAACAATACCGCCATCGGCTTGTTCAGATTCTTTTGCGTGGTCTTGAGCATGTTGGCGCCGCCAACAGCATCAAGGCGGATATTGACCGCCGGCTGGCCTTCGCTGAAACCGGAGCTGGCATCGACGATCTGGTCGCCCGACGCGATGATTTCGCGCTTCAGCACGACATCGCCGCCTTCGCGGAAGGGATATGACTGCGAACCTGCGCCATTGCCACCCTCGTCGACCAGTCGAAATTCGAGCGTCGCCGTCGCACCCAGAATTTCTTTTGCCCGCGCCGGATCCTGAATGCCTGGCAACTGCACGACGATGCGTTTTAGCCCCTGGCGTTGGATGACAGGCTCCGCCACGCCCAGCGCATCGACGCGATTACGCAGCGTCGTGATGTTCTGTTCGATGGCAAAATTCTGCCGCTCGCGAACCTGCAATTCGGTCATGCGCACGCGAAAAGACCGGTCATTGCTGCCACTGAGCAGCTGCAGATCGGGGTCAATGTCGTCGACGATGTCGCGCGCCTGGTCGAGCTCGGCCGCCTCGCGCAGCTCAACGCGAATCGAATCGCCGTTGCGAGACACGCGTCGCGTAATACCCGCTTCGCGCAAGCCAATGCTGATTTCATCAACATACACATCGAGCCGCTTCTCGATAGCCGCTTCCAGATCAACCTCGTACAGCAGATACACGCCGCCACGCAAATCGAGACCCAGACTCATCGGCTCCAGACCCAGCGCGCGCAACCACTCGGGCTGCAACGGCGCCAATGTCTTGGCGACGGCGATGTCATCGCCGGCAATCGCCTCAAGCTGGTCGTACGCCTGTGACTGCGTATCAATATCTTCGAAGCCGAAGAACAGCTTCCCGTCCCGGATGAACTCTGTGGTCGGTGCGAGCCCGGCAGCGGACAGACGTTCGCGATATTGGGTCAGCGCCGCGTCACCGAGTGCCGCGTTCTCGCTGTCCGACAGCTGCACGGCAGGCGCCGTCCCATAAAAATTCGGTAGTGCGGCAAAAATGCCGAATACAACGACCGCCAGTACCAGAAGGTACTTCCAGGTGGGAAATCGATTCATGGAAAAAGCCTCAGGCGGCGTCGAAAGTGCCTTTTGGCAATACCGCGGTAATAGTCTGGCGCTGAACCTTCAGCGTCACCTGATCTGCGAATTCCACCGTAACGAACTGCTCGCTGGTGTCGCGCACGATGCCAATCAGGCCACCGGCTGTCAGTACTTCGTCGCCGGCCTTGACCGCTTCGACGAGTTCGCGATGCTGCTTCTGACGCTTTTGCTGCGGGCGGATCAACAGGAACCAGAACGCGGCGAAAAGAATAATCATCGGCAAGAAGAAACCCAGCGTGCTGCTTGGCTGGCCGGCCGGGGCGCCTTGAGCCCAGGCGCTGCTGATCAGGAAATCCATGCGAAACCCTTTGTTGTTTTCGGCCAACGCGCGTGCGTGCGCGATTAATGACCCGTGTAAATCGATGTCGGGGCGTAAAGCTGCAATATCAAGCCCCGGATTGCGGCGCGTATTATGCCACAACCGCCCGCGAACACTCCGCCCCGTTTAGGAATTCCCGCGCAAACGTTTCAAAACCGTCGCCCTCGATCGCGGCACGAATGCGCTGCATAAGGCGTTGGTAATAGTGCAGATTGTGCAACGTGTTGAGATGCGGGCCCAGCATCTCGTCGCATTTATCGAGGTGACGCAGATAGGCACGGGAGTAATTCTGACAGGTGTAGCAGTCACAATTCGGGTCGAGCGGCCCTGTGTCATCGGTAAAACGCGCATTCCGGATCTTGATTGTCCCCTCAGACGTGAACAGGTAGCCGTTGCGCCCGTGGCGGGTAGGCATCACGCAATCAAACATATCCACGCCATGCCCGACCGCTTTGACGATGTCGGCCGGCGTGCCAACCCCCATGAGGTAGCGCGGTGCCTCCACCGGCATGATCGGTCGTAGTGCATCCAGCACCAGCAGACGTTCTTCCTCACTCTCGCCCACAGACAGTCCGCCGATCGCGTAGCCGTCGAAGCCGATATCGGCCAGCCCATCCAGCGACGCCTGACGCAACTCCGGATACATCCCGCCTTGCACGATGCCAAACAGCGCATCGCCACGGCCCGGCTCCGCTTGCTTCAGGCGGTCAAATTCCTGCCGGCTGCGCAGCGCCCAGCGCAACGACAATTGCATCGAGCGGTCTGCCTCACGCCCAGTGGCCGGGTGTGGCGTGCACTCGTCGAAAATCATCGTTACGTCCGCTCCGAGATCGTGCTGAACCTGCATCGATTTTTCGGGCGTCAGCATGATCCGGTCGCCGTTGACGGGAGACGCGAACATCACGCCCTCCTCCGACAATTTGCGCAACGCCGAGAGACTGAACACCTGGAAGCCGCCCGAATCGGTGAGGATCGGCTTCTGCCAGTGCATGAAGTCATGCAAATCGCCATGGCGGCGAACGACGTCGGTACCGGGCCGCAACATCAGGTGGAAGGTGTTACCCAGCAAAATCTCGGCGCCGGTCTCCGCGACCTGCTCCGGGCGCATCGCCTTGACGGTGCCGTAGGTGCCGACCGGCATGAACGCGGGCGTCTGCACCGAGCCACGCGCAAACGTCAACTCGCCACGACGCGCGTCGCCGCTTTGATTCATTGTCCTGAAGATCACGCCTCGCCTCCGGCACCCGGCTGGCGCCACAACAGCATCGCATCGCCGTAGCTGAAGAACCGGTATTCAGTATCAACGGCATGCCGGTAGGCCGACATCACCACATCGTAGCCGGCGAATGCGCACACCAGCATCATCAATGATGAGCGCGGCAAATGAAAATTCGTCAACAGCCCGTCGGCCACACGGAACTGATAGCCGGAGCGGATGAACAGGCTCGTCTCACCCGACATCGCACGCAGCTCACCGTCGGCCGCGGCGCTTTCCAGAGCGCGCAGCGACGTGGTACCAACGCAAATGACACGACCACCGTTAGTGCGTGTCTCGGCAATGCGCCGCACCAGAGCATCGTCAACGATGAGATGCTCTTCGTGCAGTTTGCCACTCTCGAGCTGCGCATCGCTAAGCGGTTGGAATGTCCCCGCCGCGACGTGCAACGTCACGAACGCACTATCAACGCCGCGCGCTGCCAGACTTGCCAGCAACGCGTCGTCGAAGTGCAGGCCTGCCGTTGGCGCCGCCACCGCGCCAGGGTGCCTGGCATAAACCGTCTGATAACGGGTCTGGTCCGACAGCTCGTCGCTGCGATCGATATACGGCGGCAACGGCACATGACCGCCCGCCGCCATGACCTCGTCAATCGGCGTATCAAACGTCAATGCGAAAAAGCGCCCGTCCCGACCGGTCACGTTCGCCGATGCAATATTGCTGCGCTGCGCATCGTGCAGGCTGATTGTACTGCCGGCTTTCGGCGCATGGCTCGCGCGAATCTGCGCCGTGGCCGTGTGACTGCCGGTGACGCGCTCAAGCAAAATCTCCAGCGCACCACCGCTCTGTTTCGCACCATACAATCGCGCGAGCAGCACGCGCGTGTCGTTAAACACCAGTAAATCACCGGGCAGCAGATAATCGGGAAGATCCCGCATGCCGGCATCGCTGACGCCACCGCCCGCCTCGACATGCATTAGCCGACTCGCCGAACGGGGTTCGGCCGGATAACGCGCGATCAGCCGGTCGGGCAGTGCGTAGTTGAAATCGTCAGGATTCATGCGCGCGGATACTACCAGAGCCGCGTTCAGGACCCGAAAAAAAACCCGGCGTTGTGCCGGGTTTCTCATCGCACAGAACGGTTCAGGCTACTGCACCACCATCTCCTCGTGGACCGTATCGCCCGACGGCGCGCTGTGCCATTCGAACAATGACTCACCCGTGTGGCGGCCGACCTTTTCCGGCACCTTGATGCTCAGGCGCTTTTTCTTGCGATCGCGCAAGATCTCAACCTTGAGTTGTTCGCCGCTCTCGTAAGAGCGCAGGATGCGCATCGCGTGCCCGACATCTTCAGGCGTGCGCCCGTCGATACTGCGAATGACATCGCCATCCTCAAACCCGAGCTCGTTGTCTTGCGGTGCACGCACAATCAACAGCCCGCTATCCGCGTTGAAGTATTCGCCAAGCCTCGGGCTCAGCTCGACCAGCTCCATATTGGCCCAGGACGAGTCGCTGCTGATGAACAGGAAGTTGGCCCCTCCCGGTACCGGCGGCGCGCCCGGCGCACGCGGGAACCTGCGTTCATGGAATTCAAAATCGTTAGCCATCTCGTGCATGCGCTCGATCTCTATAACCATATTCTCGTCACCCGCGATCACCATCGGCGCCGGCGAAAATGAACGATCGTTGAGCGTCAGCGTGTAATCACTGGCCTTGCCTTCCCGCTCAATGGCCAGCTTCACGTTGTCGCCGGCTTTCTTGTCCTTAAGCTTGCCACCGATAATTTCCACCGCGTCCGAAGCCGACTTGTCACGCAATGATGTGCCTTCAATGCCGACCAGCAAATCACCCGCCTTGATACCGGACTCCGCGGCCGCACTGCCAGGCGACACCGACTGCACCTTGACGCCATCATCGACAGGCTCGCCATCAATAACCTCGGTAGAGAGACCGAGGCCAAGGCGCGGGCCGCGACCGATGCGCGCCATGCGCTCAGCGCGCACGATAACCTCGGGGGCGGCACCACGGCTGAGCTCCGCCACGCGGCGCGCCGCTTCCTGGAGCTCGCGCTCTGCGTCTCGCAGTGCCCGCTCTTGCATGCGCATCGACTGCTCCGCCTCGCGTACTTCTATCTCGACCTCGGGCTGTTGAGCCTCGGCCGGTAATACAGCGCATATTATGGCAACCGCCGCAGCGAGCCCCGTCAACATCATTCGTCTCATCGCAATACTCCTTTATTCAGAATTCTATGCCGGCCTATAGCCAGATCTGTCCGCTCGGCTTCGCTCGCAGCTCCACCAATGTGTTCATCAGTCCGACGCGCTGGCGCCACAATGACGTGCTGCCGGCTGCGTCCGCCTGCACGATGGGCTGACTCAACTGTTGGTCGATAAGCGCAACACGATCTTCGATGGCGCTGATGGTGCTGGCTGTGCCCACACGCTGTACCCGCCGCTCCCCCGGGATACTCGCGAGCAGCGACTCCAGGTAGGCCGACTGCGCCATCAACGCATTGAGCGGCACAGCATCGCCGCTCACGCTCGCCCCGGCGGGCGGCGCACCGGCCGACTCACCCGCAGGCCCGGCAACTTCACCGGCAACCAAACCCTCGCTGCCGGTGGGCGAATATTTTTCCGGTACCCAGATCAGCAAACCGGCAATCATCAGCGAGGCAGCGACCAGTCCGGCCGGCCACGCTCTGCGCTTTTTCGGCAATGCCGCCGACTCACGGCTGATCGTGTGCAGCCGCGCATAGAGCGACGCCGACGGCTCGAGCTGCGGCAATTCACGCAACGATGCCGAGAGCTGCTCATCGCTCGGCGTTTGATTTCTCGATTCAGCATTGGTATTCATGCCAGACACCTCTCTGCGCGGATCTTGGCCGTTGCGCCGCGCTCACTGTTGGTAGGTAACCCGATCGTGCGCGCGTCGCGCTTATCGCCGTCAGCGTCATCCTCGCAGGACAACAGCTCACGCAGCCGCTCATGGGCCCGCGACAGACAGGATTTTGAAAAGCTCACCGACCTGTCCATCAGCTCGGCGATTTCTTTGTGGGTGTAGCCTTCGACGTCGTACAACCAGACGACGCTGCGCGCCGTCGGTGACAACATGCCCAGGGCGTCGCCGATATCGCTGGTCAGCTCGACGCGAGTGGCCACATCCGCGCCGTTCGCGCGAGGCTCCTCGGGCAAGCTGTCCAGATCACTGGCCTTGCGCTGCCACGCCGAACGAAAATGCATCATCGCCCGCGAGACGGCGATTGTGCGCACCCAGGTCGCCAGCGACGCCTCAAAGCGGAAACCGGGCAGACCCCGCATTACCTCAACGAAGGTTTCCTGCGTCAGGTCGTCGGCGGTCGCGCCGGACTGGCACAAACGCAGACAAAGGGTGTAGACCGCCGGCGCCATGGTCCGGAATACAATGTCCAGCGCCCTGCGATCGCCGCGCTGCGCGCGTCGCACGATACTTTCATCTACCTGCAGGCCTGCAAATCCGCTCATGTCAGTTTAGATGCGCCTCACACGCCAAAGGTCGCAAATCCATGCGAAAAATACCGCTATCGCCCGTTCGGCCGACAATTAGCATGCGCCAGGGGTTTCATCTACGCCAGTTTTCGCTAGAATTGCCGCTGGTTTACAACCGCCCGCTGCCAGAGTGGTGGAATTGGTAGACACGAGGGATTCAAAATCCCTTGCTAGCAATAGCGTGTCGGTTCGAGTCCGACCTCTGGTACCAGGCCGGCGCGGCGCCCGATACAAGCGGGCCCGCCGCACCCGCTTTTTCTTTGCAGGAAACCCGGCATGAATTTTTGCTCCAACTGTGGTCACACGGTAAGCCGCGCTATACCTGATGGCGATACTCACGAACGGTGGGTCTGTGATGAATGCACAATCATTCATTATCAGAATCCGAAGATCGTCGTCGGTTGTGTGCCCGAGCGTGATGGCAAGATTCTTTTGTGTAAACGCGCAATTGCGCCGCGCAAAGGGTTCTGGACCGTACCGGCAGGCTTCATGGAGCTGAAAGAGTCGATGGGGCAAGGGGCCGCGCGCGAGACCATGGAAGAGGCCTGCGCAGAGGTAGAGATCGGCCACCTGTTTGCCGCTGTCGATGTGCCGCATGCCGGCCAGGTCCACGTATTCTTCACCGCAAGGCTTGTCTCGGATTTTGCACCCGGCCCGGAGAGCCTGGAGACGGCAATGTTCGATCCGGCCGACATCCCGTGGGACGATATCGCGTTTCCGAGTGGTACCTACGCGCTGCGTAAATACCTTGAGGATGACGGCAATAATAATGGCGTGCATGAACACGTTGCCGAGCGGCGCATCTACTGATGATTTACGCGAGTGTTCGCGTTAAGCTCGCGATTTCCAGATAAGAGGACAGTGCAACAATGACGTTCGTGGTTACCCAGTCTTGTATCAAATGCAAATACACCGATTGTGTCGAGGTGTGCCCGGTGGATTGTTTTCACGAGGGGCCGAATTTCCTCGTCATCGACCCGGACGAATGCATTGACTGCACATTATGCGAGCCGGAGTGTCCGGTTGAGGCGATCTATTCGGAAGACGAATTACCCGCCGACCAGTCGCACTTCCTCGAACTCAACGCAGAGCTGTCCGCCGAATGGCCTGTGATCACAGAAGCCGGAGAGCCACCGGCTGATGCGGACGACTGGAAAGACAAAGACGACAAAGAGCAGTACCTGGAGCGCTAGTCGCGCCAGTGCGCGTCAGTCGTACTGGCCGATCTCAATCGCGTTTGTCGCACCCAATCAAGGACGGCAAAGCCGCAACGCAGTGGGATAGTATCCCGCAGCCGTCAGGCGTTAGCCCGTGCCGTCGAGTCGCGCGGCAAGTGCCTTGGCGGGCATATAGCCGCTTATCAGAGCACCGTCCTCGGTCACGATCGCCGGCGTACCCTCAAGACCGATATTCAGGCCTTTCTGGAAGTGCTGGCGAATCATGCCGGCATCGCAGGTCGCCGCGGGCAGGGATTTGTCGTTCTTGGCCTGCGTCATGGCATCCAGACGATCATCCGAACACCAGACTTCCTCGGCCTTTTCCCAGGAGCGTGTGTTCGGCCCGCTGCGCGGGTACATCAGGTAGCGCACGGCGATCCCTTCAGCGTTGTACTGGGCAATTTCGCGGTGCAGCTTGCGGCAGAACGTGCAATCGATATCGGTAAAAACAGTGACCGTGTGGCGTGGATTATCCGGCGAGAACGTGATCGCATAGCTGTCGGTCACGTCTTTAAGCGCTTCGCGCCTGCCGGTATTCATGGCGGCTTCGGTCAGGTTGACGTTGTTATCGAGATCGATGAGTTCGCCCTGCATCAGGTAGCGCCCATCGATCGTCAGATAAGCCACCATCGCGCCCTGGCGGATTTCCAGTAAGCCGGCGACGGGCCCGCGGTTGATATTCTGCGGGTCGAGGTTCGGAAACTTGCTCGCCATCTGCTTGCGAACAGTCTCAAGCTCCGCATCAGCAAACGCGGATGGTGCATAGGCGGCCGTGGCAACGGCAACAAGAATTATGATCAGACGAATTGACTTGGACAACATGCGAACTCCCGCGCCGTCGGTATTTATCCCGATATGATCCCATGAGCGCGCGGTCAGCGGCAAGCTGTCGGCACTTTGAGAGAACTACCTACTGAGACCGCCCGGGAGGGCTATTTGTTTCGTCGCAGCCCCAAAAAAGGCTCAACCGCGCGGGTGATGGCGCTCGTGCAGCTCTTTCATGCGCTCACGCGCGACATGCGTGTAGATCTGCGTCGTCGACAGGTCGCTGTGTCCCAGTAACATCTGTACCACGCGCAAATCGGCGCCGTGATTCAGCAAATGGGTCGCGAACGCGTGACGCAGGGAATGCGGCGACAAGCCGTCCTGGATATTGGCTTTCAGCGCATAACGTTTGATGATGTGCCAAAACGCCTGTCGGGTCATACGATCGCCGCGACGGGTCGGGAACAGGTATTCCGTCTGGCGCTCGAGGAGAATTTCCAGCCGCGGGCCTTCGATGAAGTCGTTCAGCCAGCGCTGCGATTCTTCGCCGAGCGGGATCAGGCGCTCGCGATCGCCTTTACCGACAATGCGCAACACGCCCTGGTTCAGGTTCACCTGGGACTGTTTCAGGCTGATCAGCTCAGTGACGCGCAAACCGGTCGCATACAGCAACTCAAGCATGGCACGATCGCGGTGTCCTAGCGGCTCAGAGACATTCGGTGCACCGAGCAATGCCTCAACCTCTTCTTCGGTCAATGTTTTCGGTAGTGACCGCCCGATGCGCGGCATGGCGATGTCCACCGTAGGGTCATCGGTACGCTTGTTCTCGCCATTCAAGTAGCGGAAGAAGCGACGAAAGCTCGACAATTGGCGCGCAGTCGAACGCGGCTTGGCGCCCTCTTCGACCCGCCAGCCGATAAAACCAAGCAGGTCAGCTTTGCTGGCCTCGGCGATCTGCACGTTGTGCTGCGCCAACCAGCGAGCCAACGCCATCAGGTCCGCACGATAGGCGCCCAGCGTGTTTTTTGACAACCCACGCTCGATCCAGATCGCATCGAGAAACTTGTCGATGATCAGTTCGGCGTTAGCAATGCTGTCCGCCGCTTGAGGATTGTCATTTGTTGCCATTAAAGCCATCTGTATACTGCTCGTCCCGCGCATGCCCGACGTTGATTTAGCCGGCGTCCAGCCAGCGCATCAGGGCGTTTGGCGGGAGGATTAAAGTGTTACGAAACAGCTTGGAACACCCGCTCATTCGATGCTCTTTCGCCGCGTTGGAGGAGTATTTCACTGAGACCGGCGCAGATGCCGTGATCGCGGTCACAGAACCCTGTAATCGTTAACATAAAGTGACATGGTTCACAAAACACATTGAGACATAATCCATGAAGCGCCTGACAGACGTGATTTTGAGCGTGTTACGCCACATCGCCCATGCCCTGTTCGGCATCTGGTTTATTCTGGTTTTCGCCGCCTGCGCGTTGGTCGCGCTGCTCGCCGTATTACTTTTGCCCGGACTGCATCTGCGCCAGCACGCGGTCACCAGTCTAACGCGCCTGATATTTCTGCTGACCGCTACGGGCCCGGACCGCGACGGTCTGGCGCATCTACCCGACGGCCCGTGCGTCATCGTCGCCAACCATGCAAGCTATCTGGACGGTATCGTAATGACGGCGGTATTGCCGCCGCGTTTTTCATTCGTGATCAAGGCCGAGATGAATGGCGTACCGCTTGCAGGCTTCCTGTTACGCCGTATCGATTCATTCTTTGTCGATCGTTCCCACGCCCATAAGAGCGCCTCGTCGGCCCGCCAGATCCTGCGCGCCGCGCGTGCCGGGCGCGCACTCGGTTTTTTCCCCGAAGGGACATTCACCGACGAACCGGGATTGCGTACTTTTCATCGTGGCGCTTTCGCCGCCGCAAAAGCGGGCGGAATGGCGGTCATACCCGCCGCAATCAACGGCACGCGGCATATTCTGCCGGCTGAGCGCTGGCTGCCACGGCCCGGGCGCATCACGGTGACACTACTGTCGCCGATCGACGTGGAATTCATTTCCGGCGCCGATGCACAGACGATCAGCCAAACGGCGCGCGGGCGCATCGCAGGCGCGCTGCAGGAACCTGATCTGGAGGCGGTGGCTACCGCCGGCCAACGCTAACTGTTGTTGCTGGCGACCGGCGCGTCCATTTTCATCCGGTCATTGACGAAGCCGATCCATGCGCGCGCATTGCGCCGTTCCTCAGCCGTACCGTTCTCTTCCGCGGCGCGGAATGCAGCGATTGAGTCGCGGTAACGACCCAGCTCCGAATACGCCGTGCCGATCAGCAAGTTCGCTTCGCCACGTTTATCGTAGCCACGATCCAGCGCCGTCGTTGCCGAGGTGATGACATCCTCCCAGCGCGCCAGCTCGTTGTAGATCTTGGCGCTATCGATCGCATACTTAGGATCATCCGTAAGCTCGCCGAGCTCCGCCATAACCGCCAGCGCCTTGTCGTATTCCTGAGCGGCGGTCCACGCAGACTGCAATATCTCAAGATGCTTTTTGTCCCGCTCGACCACTCCTGCGCTCAGCTGCTCATCCAGGATAGTTCCCGCAGTGAACGGAATCTCAAGGAACATATTCAGCCTGACGAGATTGATGATTTTATCCTGCTTCACCACCAGGCCTTTGCGGTAGGCAACCATCATCGTCGATAACGCATCACGATCATGGCCGAGCTGCATATGCGTACTAGAGAGCGTTTCCCAGTAGTTGGCTTTGTCCGGCCAGAGCTGAATCATTTTCTCAAGAAGCGGGATCGCCTTTGCCATTTGCTTTGTCTCGAAATAGATGGCGAGCTCGAGCTGATACCAGGATTCTTGTGGCTTCGGGGCCAGTGCCACGGCTTTTTGTACGTAAGGCAGTGCGTTTCTGTATTCTTCGAGCTGCGCGAAGCTGTAGCCAATCAGCATGTAGGCGTCAGGCTTGGGTTCCGCCTCGTAGCGAAACCACTCACGCGCGGTATCGATAGCTTTGCGATACTGGCTTTCCGCCTGATAAAGACTGGCCAGCGAATACAGCATCCCCTGTTGCGCTTGAGTGGTCAGTGCGTTTTCTGCGATTGACTTCTCGAAGTACGAGATCGCCTTCTTGATACTGTTCTCGTTGGCGTGCAGAAACCCTATTGTCTGATACACCATCGCACGCTCGTAGTCGTTCAAACGGCTTTTTTGTTCCAGGTCCTCGGCCCGCTTCAGCGCCTCGGCATTTTGACCTTCGCCCATAAGATCATGGATAGCTGAGACGCGTTTGTAGACCGTCTCGGACATTGACTGCGCCTTGACCTCGCGCTCGACGATCTCGCGGTCCTCGTTAAGCTCGTCCTGAGCGAAAAGCATCGGCGATGCCAACACGGAAAGCAGAATCAAAAAGGGGGTTTTAATGTTCAAGGTTGCTCCTGTCCGCGACACCAATCGCGGGCCGGTCAGACGAGGTTAACCGTCGAGATCGAAATCAATGGTCGTAGAAGCGCGGCGTGCAACCGCCTGGCCATCTACTACGCGAGGCTTGAATTTCCACTTGTACAACGCGCGCCGCGCGTTACGGTCAAAGACGCGCTTCGGGTCGGAATCCAGAATCACCACGTCGGAAACGGTGCCGTCGGCTTCAATAGTGAACTCGAGTGTCACCCAGCCTTCAGTTCCTTCCAGCGCCGCGTCACGCGGATACTGGGGCTGGATACGCACGATCGGAATGACGTCGCCTTCCGGCGCCTGTTGGCCAGCGCTCCAGCCACCCAAATAAGGACCGCTCCCGGTAGAGATCGCAACGTTGATCTGCGGCGTCTGAATATCCGGCATGTCGGGTGGCGGCTTGTCGTTGTTGGCCTGCGTCAGTTTCGGCGGCGGCGGCGGCTCTTTTGGCTTTTCCGGCTCCGGCGGTTTGCGCCGCTCTTTGATCTGCTCGATCTCGTCCTGCTTTACGCGCACGAAATCGAGTTGCGCCCGATCGCTGTCACGATCACCCAGGTTCGGGGTCCCGGCGATCAGAAAATGCATCAGCAAGAACAAAGCCAGTGCAACAACCACGCCCGCCGCTATCGAGAAAATAAACCGCATGAGTACTCCTTAAGAGCCTTCCGGCGTGGCCGCGACCGAGATATCGACCACCCCACCCAACCGAATCTGATCCATGATGTCGATGACGACACCGGTCGGTGCACCCTGGTCGGCAATGATGACCGCCGAGCTTTCCGGATTTTCCGCCTGCGCTTCTTCGACGCGCTGGCGAATCAACGTCACCTCAACCTGTTGCTTATTAAACCAGATATCACCCTGTTCAGTCACACCGATCAGGATATTACCGCGCTCCTTTGAAACCGCAGTTTCGGCCACGGGGCGCGTCGGATCGATACCCGTTTCCTTGACGAAGGAAGTAGTAACAATGAAGAAAATCAACATGATGAAGACGATATCTAACATCGGAGTGATGTTAATCTCTGTCTCTTCCTGCTGTTCTGAATGTCGTCTTGGCACGTTCTGCTCCGCCTAATTGGCCAACGCGGCCAGCGATACCTTGGTCGCACCAGCGACCCTCGCCTGATCCACAACCCGCACCAGCACGCCCGCATCCGACTCACGATCGGCGGCGATAACCACCGATGTGTCCGGCTTGACCGCCAGCGCGCTCTCAATATTTGCGCGAACCGCTTGTATGTCCGTGACGCGGCCGCGAATCGTGATCGTACCGGTGTCGTCGATCTTGATCGCCAGCACCTCTGATATTTCAACGTCTTTCGGCGGCTGGTTCGACGGGCGCGACAGGTCGACGCCAGACTCTTTAACGAATGATGTGGTGACGATGAAAAAGATCAACAGGATGAATACAACATCAAGCATCGGCGTGATGTTGATTTCCGCTTCTTCCGGGGCGCCTTTCCTACTTCTGCTCATATTTGGTTCCGTAGCCTTGGCGGCTTAGAGGTAGACCATCATGTCTTCAAGCGAGGCCACTTCGCGCTTGGCACGACGTTCGAGCAGCACTGATACGTACAGTCCCGATAGTGCCGCAACCAGACCCGCCATAGTAGGGATCGTTGCCTGCGATACGCCACCCGCCATCAGCCGCGCGTTTCCGGTGCCATGAAACGCCATAATCTCGAACACCTGGATCATGCCGTACACAGTGCCAAACAGACCCAGCAGCGGCAGCAGCGCCATGATCGTGGTGATTATCGGCATAAACCGCCGCGCCTCGATCGAGACCTCGGAAATCATCAAATCCCGGACTCGATGCGCATACCAGGAGGTCTGGTCGCGACGTGACTGCCACTCTTCGGCCGCTTGCTGCTTGCGGCTCGGCAGCACCGAGCGAAAAAACCACATGCGCTCGATGATGAAGGTCCACATCACGATCGTCGCGATCAGAATCAGGTACAACACAGGGCCGCCCATTTCAAAGAACGTGCGCAGTGCGATAAACGGGGCGTCAATAAAATACATGGCCCGCCCCTCACGCGCCTTCGGAGTGGCGCGCGATCATGCCGGCACTCTGCTCTTCCAGCACCTCGACCAGAGTGCGACTGCGACCCGATACGATGGTGTGCATAAAGACCAGAGGAATCGCGACAATCAAGCCCAGCATCGTGGTGACCAGCGCCTCGGAAATACCACCCGCCATCAGCTTCGGATCACCGGTTCCGAACAACGTGATTGCCTGGAAGGTGTTGATCATGCCAACTACCGTACCGAGCAGACCGAGCAGTGGCGCAACGGCTGCGAATACCTTGATGATCGACTGGCCGGTCTCGAGAGGCGGAACCTCTCGCAGAATAGCCTCGTCCAGCTTGAGCTCGAGTGTCTCGGTATCGGCCTCGCGGTTACCCGTATAGACCGCGAGAATTCGACCCAGCGGATTGTTTTCCGACGGCTCTTCGCTCTTCAGCTGTTTGCGCATTTTCGAGTTTATGCCCGACAGCACCAGCAGACGCCAGATAGAAATACCGATACCGATCAGGCCGATCGCGATGATTACGTAACCCACCGGACCACCCTGCTTGATACGTTCGCTAATCGTCGCTTTCTTGGTTTCAAGCCCGAGCAGGGTGCCGCGCGACGGATCCACCGGAAACTGGGCTAATTGGCCCGCCGGTACGGAGAAAAAGGCCTGAGCCGGTCCTGTATAGCGGCCCGCCGGTTGCGGATCCAGAACCTGCAGCGTGTTGGTCGCGGCGCTATACACGAGAAAACCGCTTTCGTTGACCGTGTTGAACAGACCAATGCGAACCACGTCACCAGTAACTACCGCGCCGGAAGCATCACGTACATCGCTCGAAAATCTCTGCACGGAACCCGATCCGGCCATTTCCTCAAGCAACAGATACTGCAGCTGGCGCAATTCATCGATAGACGGCAATTTCTTGGCCTGACCCAACTCGGTGGCGATGTCGCCGCGATCGGGGTTTTGCACGGTCAGCAACGACGTGTCGACCATGCCATTGGCCTCGCCGGCCGCCTGGCGCACAACGCCGAACAACTCACCGATGTCGCCGAGTCGAATTCTCAGTGTTTCCTCAAGATCGGTCAGTGCAAGCTCATTGTTATCAAATGATGCCTTCAATGTCTCACTGCGACGCTGTTCCGCCGCAAGCGAGGCTTTGACGCTATCCAGCAGCGCACGCTGCTGGTTTCTCTTGCTCAGAAATTCCTGTTCGCGCTGTCTGTTCTCGGCCGAAATTTCACGGCCTTCGCGACGCACTTCCTGCAGCAGCTCATCGAGCGTCGACTGCGCACTCGCCCACGGGGCAAGCATTGTCCAGACGGCGACCAGCGCCACCAGCTGTGAGAGACGAAGCACGATGCGGCTGTTGGCTGAATTCATTATTAAAGACTTCATTGTGCGGCCTCCGCGCCGGGAACCGGCAAGGTGAGCAACGTGGGCGCTGCCTGTTTCTTGGCCAATAACAAACCATCGGTTACCGCACGACGATAGCCGGAGTCAGCAACTTCCCACTGGCGGGCCTGCTTGTTCCAAAGGCCGGTGACTGATTTGTCGCGAGTCTGGTATGCCAGCACGACGCGACCAACACGCAGGAAATCCACCGATGTGTTGACGCCGTCGATATTTACCGTGCCTTCGTAGGCCTCGATCGTACGGCCGAAACCGGCTTCGATCTTGTAGGCCTCCATAATCTGGCGGTATTTTTCGGAAACCGCGAGGTTGGAGTCGGTCATATTGTCTTCGAGATTGGCAACGCGATTCTCACGTTCCGTCTGCTGGAACGGCATATCAAGCGCGACGAAAGACTTCAGGTCGGCAATCATTTCGAGCATCAGCGGCACGATGCCTTGCTCGGTGTTGCCGAAGTCTTCCAGCTGCTGCCGGATCTCGTCGATCTGCGCCTGTTGGTCATCGACGATAGCCGAGAGGTTAGCGTTGTAGACGCGTACGCGGTCGAGCTGCTGCAAGGTAATCCGGTATTCGCCCAACAGCTCAGTGGTTTGTTGTGCGTAACGCGTGACCTTCTGTTGCGATTCCTTTGAGCCCTTGTCAAAGGTGCCCTGCTCGCCAATAACGCGCTTCACCGCCTGTTGCGCCAGCGCCGGCTGCGCGAGCAGCGACGTGGCCGCGAGCATTGCGGCGATTTTCGATACAGCGCGCGTCCCGCTGCCAATTGAGAAAAACAACGACATTAAGAAATTCCCTGATTTTTGTATACGTGGGCCCCGCGGCGGTCAATAAACAACCGCTACGGCACCGAAAACGAGCGTTCTACTCTCCCCCTGCATCAAAACCGCGAAGCTTTGCGAGCAAAACCTGCAAGCCTGATGAACTGCCAAAAGCTAGCAGAATCGGTGGGGAAAAAAAAGCGGCGTCTGAACGCCGTGCCAAGTGCGCACCGCGTGCAACAAGGGGTTTAATCGGTCAGAATACTGCGCCTAACGCACAAGAACATCCTGAGGAAGCTACATATGAGTCACGACAGCATCGTGATCGCCAGCGCACGGCGCACGCCGATTGGCGCATTTCAGGGCGCACTAGGTCCCGTCAGCGCGCCTGATTTGTCCGCAGCGGCGACGCGCGCCGCGCTGGCCGACATCAAACTGGACCCGCAAGACATCTCTGAGGCCATTTTGGGTTGTGTGTTGCCGGCGGGCCTGGGGCAAGCACCGGCCAGACAAGCCACGTTAGCGGCCGGCATCCCCCAATCGTGTGGTGCAACGACCGTTAATAAGGTGTGCGGCTCAGGTATGAAGGCCGTCATGTTCGCGCATGACCTGATTCGCGCCGGCAGTGCCAGCATCGCTGTTGCCGGCGGCATGGAATCGATGACGAATGCGCCCTATTTGTTGCCCAAAGCTCGCGCCGGCTACCGCATGGGACATCAGGAGGTGCTCGACCACATGTTCTTCGACGGCCTGCAAAACCCCTATGACGGCAATATGATGGGGGTGTTTGCCGAGCGCACGGCCGCGCACTACGGCTTTACGCGCGAGCAACAGGACACTTTCAGCCTCGCATCCGTCGAGCGGGCACTGCACGCGTGCGACAACGGTGTATTTGCCGACGAAATCGCACCCGTCACGGTAGCGACGCGGCGCGCTGAAACCACCGTCGACCGCGACGAAGAGCCTTATCGCGCCAACCCGGAAAAGATACCCACGCTGCGCCCGGCTTTTGCCAGGGACGGCACGGTAACGGCCGCCAGCTCGTCGTCGATCTCCGACGGGGCGGCGAGCCTGGTGTTGATGACCGCAGCCGACGCGAAGCAGCGCAACATCACGCCGCTGGCACGTATCGTTGCGCACAGCGGCTTTGCACATGCGCCGGAGTGGTTTACGACGGCGCCGGTCGGCGCGATCCGCGCCCTGCACGAACGCCTGGACTGGACGCCGGCGACCGTTGATCTCTATGAAATCAACGAAGCGTTCGCGTGCGTCACCATGGCCGCGATGCATGATCTCGGCATCCCGCATGACAAGGTGAACGTTAACGGCGGCGCCTGCGCGTTGGGCCACCCCATAGGGGCGTCCGGTGCGCGTATTATCGTGACGTTATTGCACGCGCTGAAACATCGCGGCGGCAAACGCGGTATCGCGTCGCTGTGCCTTGGCGGCGGCGAGGCAGTCGCCATCGCCGTTGAAACACTCTGACCCCAGCTCGAATACACGGAGAATCTGAATGAAAATCGGTCATGCTAAAGCGGTAATAACTGGCGGCGCATCCGGTCTCGGTCTTGCAACGGCACGTCAAATCGTCAACGCAGGCGGCAAGGTCGTACTGATGGATATCAACGACGAGGCCGGCAATACTGCGGCGGCCGACCTCGGCAACGACACCATTTACCTGCGCACCGATGTCAGCAGCGAAGCCGACGTCAAGGCGGCGATCGGCAAGGCTGCAACACACATGGACGGCATCACATTCGCGGTTAACTGCGCCGGCATCGTCGCGCCTGGTCGCGTTCTCGGTCGCGAAGGAACGATGCAAAGCGACTACTTTGCACGCACGATCATGGTCAATCTGGTCGGCTCGTTCAATGTCGCGAAAGAAGCCGCCTACGTCATGCAAAATAACGCACCGGAAGCCGACGGCGAACGCGGCGTTATCGTCAACACCGCCTCGGTGGCGGCATTTGAAGGCCAGATCGGTCAGGCCGGTTACTCGGCATCCAAGGGCGGTATCGTCGGTATGATGTTACCGATGGCGCGTGAGCTTGCTCGATTCGGGATTCGCGTGATGACCATCGCGCCGGGCATCTTCATGACGCCGATGATGGCCGGCCTGCCGGAGGAAACCCAGCAATCACTGGCCGAGCAAATCCCATTCCCGAAGCGACTCGGCACGCCGGAAGAGTATGCGGACCTTGCGTCCTACATCTACACCAACACGATGTTGAACGGCGAGACTATCCGCCTGGACGGCGCCATTCGTATGCAACCGAAGTAATAACGGTCGCGGGTCGTGCACTACATGCCGTTGTAGTTCGGCCCGCCGCCGCCTTCGGGCACATGCCAGACAATATTCTGGGCCGGATCCTTAATGTCGCAGGTCTTGCAGTGCACGCAATTCTGCGCATTGATCTGAAAACGCGTAACGCCCTCTTCTTCAACAAATTCATACACCCCGGCCGGACAATAGCGCTGCGACGGCCCGGCAAATTTCGCCAGATGCGAAAGCGGCACGTCCGCGTCCTTGATCTTCAGGTGAGACGGCTGATCTTCCTCGTGATTGGTGCTCGACAAGAACACCGATGACAGCTTGTCGAAACTGATCTTGCCGTCCGGCTTTGGGTAATCGATCGGCGCATACTCAGAGGCTGGTCGCAGATTCTCGTAATCCGCATGGCGATGGCGCAACGTTATCGGCAAGCGGCCGCGAAATATATTCTGGTCAAGGAAAATAAACGCGGAGCCGAGAAAGCGCCCGAAGCGATGCTGTGCGGGACCGAAGTTTCTCGCCTTCTTGAGCTCTTCCATCACCCAGGAGTCGTCGACCGCCTTGCTGTAAGCAGTTAACTCGGCACCCTGCGCTGCATCGTTCTTTAGCGCATCGAAGACCGCATCGGCCGCCAGCATGCCCGTCTTCATGGCCGTATGGCTGCCTTTGATTTTCGCATTGTTCAGAAAACCGGCCTCACAACCGACCATCATGCCGCCCGGGAACGTGACTTTTGGCAATGATTGATAGCCACCCTTATTTACCGCTCGCGCACCGTAGGAAATGCGCCGGCCGCCGTCGAGGTATTGGCTGATTTTCGGGTGCAGCTTCCAGCGCTGAAACTCATCGAACGGGCTCAGGTAAGGGTTCTTGTAGTCCAGCGCAATGATGTAGCCGACGAACACCTGATTGTTGGCGGCATGGTAGAGGAAGCCGCCGCCCTCGGTGTCATTCGGCAGCGGCCAGCCCAGCGTATGCACGACCAGCCCGGGCTTGTGTTTGTCCGCGTCGATTTCCCATACTTCTTTCAGGCCGATCCCATAGTGCTGAGGATCGTTGTGCGCGTTCAGATCAAACTTCTCCATCAGCTCCTTGCCGAGGCTGCCGCGGCAGCCCTCGGCGAAAATCGTCTGCTTGCCGAGCAATTCGTAGCCGGCCTCGAAGGTTGGCTTGTGCTCGTGATCCTTGCCAATGCCCATATCGCCGGTCGCGACGCCGCGCACGCGACCCGCATCGTCGTAAAGCACCTCAGAGGCCGCATAGCCGGGAAACAGATTGACGCCCATTTCCTCCGCCTGCTCGGAGAGCCAGGTAACCAGACGACCGAGGCTGATGATGTAATTGCCGTGGTTATTCATGGCGTGCGGCACGAAAGCGCCGGGCACTTTTCGCGCTTTCGACTCGCTGGTCATGTAATAGATGTCGTCATCTGTCACCGGCATGTCGAGTGGCGCGCCGCGTGCCTTCCAGTCCGGGAAAAGCTCGTCCAGCGCATGCGGCTCAAACACGTTGCCCGACAAAATATGCGCACCGAACGCAGACCCTTTTTCGACCACCACTATGCTAATTTCCTGGCCCGCTTCGTCGGCTCGCTTTTGTAGCTGACAAGCAGCAGCCAGACCGGCCGGCCCGCCGCCAACGATAACGACATCAAACTCCATAGATTCGCGTTCAACACTCATATTTTTTAATTCCAGCATTAATCGTGCGGCAAGATCAGCACGTTGAAAATGGTAGCATTCGCGCCGCTATTTTGCATTGCAACAATTGTCTATGCATGCCGGCCGGTGCTAGGCGATCGGCGGCGGCCACGCTAGACTAGTGACATGACCGGCCCGTGGATTGATGTCTTGCCTGAACGCGATACCGACACCAACAACGCAGCACACGATGCTTCGTTGGTGCACATCTACGAAGCGCATCTTGAGCGCCATGGCTGGCAGGCGGACGACGCCCAGCGCGAAGCGGTAGGCGCGCTGGATCAGCTGCGCCGGCAATTGCTGGCGAGCGAGGCGCACACCCGCAACCGGCGCTGGTGGCCGTTCAGGTCGTCTCGCGTGGTGCCGCGCGGCCTGTATCTGTGGGGCGGCGTCGGGCGTGGCAAAACCTTTCTGATGGACCTGTTCCACGAGTCGCTGCCGCAGGTTAACAGCCATCGCAGCCACTTCCATCGATTCATGTACGACGTCCATGCCCAACTGAAACACCTGGGTGAGCGACGCGACCCGCTGACAATCGTCGCGGCCGAACTTGCCGGGCGCGCCCGGGTGTTGTGCTTTGACGAATTTTTCGTCTCCGATATCGCCGACGCGATGATCCTGGGGCGGCTCATGCAACTGCTGATCCGCAATGGCGTCGTCGTGGTTGCCACCTCGAATGTGCCGCCGGACGGGCTCTACCGCGACGGACTGCAACGCGCCCGGTTCTTACCGGCGATTGCGACGCTGGAGCGACACTGTCGCGTGCTCAACGTCGATGCCGGCGTCGACTACCGACTGCGCATACTCGATCAGGCAGCGATGTATTACCATCCATGCGATGACAACGCCGTGGCCGCACTGACACACAATTTCGACGCGTTGACCGATGCGCCGGGGTTAGACGGCAGCCACATGTTGGTGGAAGGTCGCCCCATACCCGTATTGCGCAAGACCGCCGGCATGGCATGGTTTCGGTTCGCGGATATTTGCGAGGGGCCGCGCAGCCAGAATGACTACATCGCCATCGCCAAAAGGCTGCATACGGTATTGATCTCCGACGTGCCGCAAATGGGCAATGATGACGATAACGCCGCGCGACGCTTTATTGCGCTGGTCGATGAGTTCTACGAGCGCAACGTCAATCTCATGCTTGCAGCCGCAGTGTCGATCGATCAGTTGTACACCGGCAGGAAACTCGCTTTCGAATTTGAACGCAGCAAGAGCCGTCTGGCTGAAATGCAATCTCACGATTATCTGTCGTCGCCCCATCGCGCCTGAACGCCGCGCCCGAGTATAACTGCCTCGCGCGGCGGGCCGACCTTGGTCTTGTCTGCGCAACAGTGCGCTCTCTGCGCAACAGCGCGCGATCTTGCTTGCACAAACCGGGTGGAACCGTACTATCGGACGTAATCCCATCGGACACGGCGCCGCAATCATGAACAACGACGACGACACACAGCAAACCGAAATCGCCAAGCGCACGCTTGTGCTGGAAAATTTCCTGCCTTACCGGCTGTCGATCCTTTCCAACACCATCAGCGGCACGATCGCCTCAGCCTATGACCAGCGCTTCGATCTGAGCATCCCGGAATGGCGAGTGATGGCGGTCATCGGGCGCGCACCGGGGCTCTCCGCTGCCGAAGTCGCCGAGCGCACGCTGATGGACAAAGTCGCTGTTTCACGCGCCGTCGCGAAGCTATTGAAGAACGACCGCATCACACGTGAATTCGCCAATCAGGATCGGCGCCGCTCGATTCTGCACCTTTCAGATCAGGGCCGCGCCGTCTACGAAAAGGTCGTGCCGATGGCCATGCAAATGGAGGCCGATCTTCTGCAAGGCTTCACCGACGACGAAATCAATACGCTCAACCTGCTTGTCGACCGGATGCTCGCGCGCACGCGCCTGCTTGGCGCGCCACGCATTTAGTCGCTAGCCATCGTCGTCACGCAGCGTGTCCTGATGGATTCGCGTACGCACGGCGATAAGGTCTTCGAAAAACTCCTGATCAATCGCGCGCTTCAGGAACGAAACGCCCGATGAGCCGCCGCTGCCATGCTGGTGGCCGATAATTCGCTCGACCGTTTTCATATGCCGGAATCGCCAGAACTGGAAGTTATTGGCGATATCCACCAGCGCTTCGCACATCTCATATAATTGCCAGTGCGCTTCCGTGTCTTCATAGATCGTTTGCAACACAGCGACAACATCCGCATCGCTACCGCGTTGTTCCGCGAAGTCGCGTTCGATCACATCAGCCGGTATCACATGCCCGTGGCGCGATAAATAGAGCAGAAACTCGTCGAATACGCCGGGCGTTGAAATCGCATCGTCCAGACGTCGATGCCATTCCGGGCGGTGCTCGTAGACCGTCAGCAACGAACGATTTCTGTTACCCAGCAGAATTTCCAGCAGTCGGTATTGCGGCGACTGTAAACCGGATGCATTGCCGAACACACTACGAAATTCTGCATACTCGCTGGGCGTCAGGGTTTCGAGAACGCTCCACTGGTTGTAGAGCTGCTTCTGGATGGCTTTTACGCGCGCCAGATGCTTCACGGCCTTGCCGAGACGGTCGTCGCGCAGCATCTGCATCGCAGCGTCAAGCTCGTGAATGACCAGCTTCATCCACAGCTCGGCGACTTGATGCTGAATGATAAACAGCATCTCGTCGTGATGCGGCGGATCGCTCAGGGTCGTTTGCGCGCCCAGCAACGCGTCCAGCTGCAGGTAGGCGGAATAGTTTTGCTTGCGTGATAAATCGGTGACGATTGAGGATTCCATTTCACGTTTGGTCATGGCCGTCATCCACTGTTAATCGCTAGAGGCCGACTAGGATATCAGCCCGCGCGGCAAGCGACATCGTCGTGGTTATCAGAATGCAGAATAAAGCGGAGAACGCGGGGTGGAAATGGCGTTGGTAAGGTATACTCACGCCACGCAAACAATAACGCCGGACAGCCTGCGCGTCGCCGCGCAATTCCCTACACCGGGCTGCAAGCGCGGAGCAAAAAATGCCAGTGCAAAAGCGTCGCCATACAGATCAGCAACAGCAGCTGATCGACGAAATCACCAAATCAGCCGCCAGCTTCAAGCCGCTAAAAGACCGCCGTCAACTACGCCGGTTTATTGGTGAGTATTACCGCAATCTGTCGGTTGAGGACGTGCGCGGTATAGCCGCGGCGGAGCTCGCCCGCGCCGCACTCGGCCATCTAAATGCAGCACGCCGCCTGCCGCCGGATACGTATAAGCTCGATGTCTTTAATGCCTCCATCGACAAAGATGGCTGGCAATCCCAACACACGACCGTGCAGCTGGTGCACCGCAATATGCCGTTTCTCGTCGACTCGCTCAGCATGACGCTGGATCGGCTTGGTTACGCAATCCAATTGACCATCCATCCACTGATCCGCTGTGACCGCACGGCGAAAGGCCAGTTCCGGCGAGTGATCGCCAAAAACGCCGACACCGGTAGCGTCGAGTCTTTTATCCGGTTCGAAATTACACGTGAGACCCGTCCCGAGCGCTTGCAGGAAATACGCGACGCGATAGATGCAACGCTCACCGATGTGCGGGCCGCAGTCGCCGATTGGCCAGCGATGCGAGATCGCATGCAAGCGTGCATCGACGCACTCGAGCAGCGCCCCGGTCAATCGACAGCGAGGCTCTCCGAGTCAATTGAGCTATTGCGATGGTTGGCAGATGACCGCTTTACCTTTCTCGGCTTCCGCGAGTATCGGCTCGACGACAAAGCCGACACAACACTGCTGCGTCCGGTTCGCGGCAGCGCACTCGGCGTGAATGCAGTGGGCGGCCGGCGCGGCAGATCGCATCCACTCACACGACAAATGCAAAAATTCCGGCGTTCGGCGGATATCCTGCTCATCACCAAGGCGAACTCGCGCTCCACCGTGCACCGCGAAAGCTACCTCGATTACATCGGCGTCAAGACCTTCGACGACCAGGGCAAGGCAGTCGGTGAACTGCGCTTTGTGGGGCTGTTGACGTCTCAGGCATATAGCGAAATACCGGGCGATATTCCGCTTGTGCGCGGCAAGATCAAGGAAATCGTTGACCGCTCCGGCCTCGACCCGACCGGTCACCGCGGCAAGGCGTTGATCCACATTCTGAACAACTACCCGCGTGACGAGTTGTTTCAGGCGAGCGTATCCGACCTGACACGCACCACGACCGGCATCCTTAACCTGCAGGATCGTCGCAGGGTTAAGCTGTTTCTGCGCCGCGATACTTTTCGTCGCTTCTATTCCTGCCTGGTGTTTGTGCCACGCGAGAAATACAACACCGAAGTTCGCGAGAAAACAGAGCGTATTCTGACTGACGCGCTGGAAGCATCCACCGTCCAATCTACCGTACAGGTTTCGGACTCCGCTTTGGCGCGCGTGCATCTTTTGGTCTATGCGAGCGCCGACCGGAAACCACACATTTCAATACGCGGCATCGAATCGGCAATCAACGATGCCGTCATCACGTGGCGTGACCGACTTCGCGAAGGCCTGATCGATTACTTCGATCAACAGCGTGGCGCCGACCTCTATGAATCCTACGGCCGCATTTTCCCACTCGCCTACGAAGAAGACAATCAAGCAGCACAAGCCTGCCGCGACCTGGAGAAACTTGAGCGTGAGCTCAACGGCGACACGGACCCGCTGAATAATTACGAACTGCAGTTAGCGGATGGCGACGATGGCCTTGAGATTCGTTTCCGCGTGCTGTGCCTGGACGAGCCTATCGCGTTGTCGGATGCATTGCCGTTGCTTGAAAATCTGGGCATGCGGGTGATCAATGAACGCCCGTATCAGCTGCGCCTGCCCGAACGTCGCGCGTGGATTCAGGAGTTCGAACTTGCGCCGCAAATCGCGGTCGAGAAAAAACAGCTCGCGCAACTAACCGATAAGTTTGCTCAGGGCTTCGCATCTCAGCTGGACGGTACGACAGAGACAGACGGCTACAACAGACTCATCATAGCGGCGTCACTGGATAGCCGGCGTGTCACGCTGGTGCGTGCCTATGCGAAATACCTGATGCAACTCGGGCTGCCGTTCAGTCAGAGTTATATGGAAGATCTGCTGTGCCAGCATCATCAGTTTATCGCCAGGCTGGTCGACTGGTTCGAAGCGCGCTTTAGCGGCAACGATGCTAACGCTAAAAGACGCACCAGAAAGCTTGATGCCAAGCTCCAACGAGACCTGCGCGATGCATCCAGCCTCGATGCGGACCGTGCGCTGCGTGCACTACTGAGCGCAATGCGTGCCACGGTGCGCTGCAATTTCTTCTGGCGTGATACAGACGGTCAAGCTGCGCCGTCGATCGCATTCAAGATAGAGACCTCCAGGCTTGATGAGGCACCGCTACCGCGGCCCAAGCATGAGATTTTCGTCTATTCACCACGCGTCGAAGGCGTGCATTTACGCGCAGGCGATGTCGCGCGTGGCGGGCTGCGCTGGTCCGACCGGCGCGAAGACTTCCGCACAGAAGTGCTGGGGCTGATGAAAGCGCAAACCGTAAAGAATACAGTCATCGTTCCTACCGGCGCCAAAGGCGGCTTCTATCCGAAACAAATGCCGAACGGCAGCCGCGACGAGGTCATGGCCGAAGTGACGGCCTGTTACAAGATCTTTATCAATGCACTGCTGTCATTAACTGACAATATTGTCGATGGACGTATCGTCGGACCGCAAGGCATCGTTTGCTACGATGGGCCTGACCCCTACCTGGTCGTCGCGGCTGACAAGGGCACGGCGACGTTTTCCGACACCGCCAACGCCATAGCAATCGAGCGAGGTTTCTGGTTGGGCGATGCGTTCGCGTCCGGCGGCTCGGCGGGTTACGACCACAAGAAAATGGCGATCACGGCGCGTGGCGCATGGGAAGCCGTTCGTCGCCACTTCCGCGAAATTGGTGTCGACACGCAGAACGACACGTTCACCGTCACCGGCATCGGCGATATGTCTGGCGATGTATTCGGTAACGGCATGCTGCTGTCAGAAACACTGCGTCTGCAGGCTGCGTTCAACCACCAACATATATTCATCGACCCGGATCCGGATGCGAAAACAAGCTTTGCCGAGCGCAAACGGCTTTTTGAGATGCCCCGCTCGTCCTGGACCGACTATGACACAGGGCTGCTCTCGGCAGGTGGCGGCATATTTGAGCGCAAAGCAAAATCCATACCGCTGTCATCGCAAATGAAGAAAATGCTCGGCGCCGATGCCGACGAGATGTCGCCCTATGACTTGATCCGGCATATTCTCAGGATGCCCGTCGACCTGCTCTGGAATGGCGGCATCGGCACCTACGTGAAAGCATCAGGCGAGTCTCACTCCGACGTCGGCGATCGGCACAACGATAATCTGCGCGTCGACGCCGATATGTTGCGCTGCAAGGTCGTAGGTGAAGGCGGCAACCTCGGTCTGACCCAGCTGGCGCGCGTTGAGTTCGCGCTGAAGGGTGGCAGGCTGAATACCGATTTCATCGATAACTCGGCCGGTGTCGACAGCTCGGATCGCGAAGTAAATATCAAGATTCTGCTGCGTCTTGCCGCATCGAAAACGGCACTAAGCAACAAAGCAAGAAACCGCCTGCTGGCGGAAATGACCGACGATGTCGCCGATCTTGTGCTGCGCAACAATTACCTGCAAACACAGGCCATCAGCATGATGGATAGCAACGCAAAAGATCGGCTCAGCGAACACCGCGGGCTTATCGAGCAGCTGGAGCGTTCCGGGCTTCTCAACCGAAGCCTTGAGCATCTGCCGGATGACGAGACGCTGGATGAACGCAAGCGTAATCATAAAGGCCTGACCCGCCCGGAAATCTCGGTCATCCTGAGCTATTCGAAGCTCGACCTCTACCAGCGCCTTATCGGCGAACAATTGCCGACGACGCAAGAGCAGGCCATCGACCTGATGCAATATTTTCCGCGCGCCTTGCAGAAAAAATACGGCGATTTGATTCCCGCGCATGAACTCGGCAACGAGATCATAACGACACTACTGACCAACAGCATCGTCAACCGGATGGGTCCGGTATTCCCGACCCGCACCGAGCAGGACACCGGCTACTCAATTGGCAGTGTCGCACGCTCCTATGAGATTGCCCGCGACATCACCGGTGCGCGTGAAATCTGGCAAGCCATTGAGGCGCTGGATACGCGAATACCAACGAACATCCAGTACGCAATGATGTTTGAGGTTGCGCGCAAACTGCGCCATGCCTGCTACCACCTGCTGCGCGCACACGAAGGTGTGTTTTCACCGACGCTATCGAAAAATCTGACCGCACCGGTACGTGATGTGCTTTCCAACCTCGGTGAGCTGATGGCCGACAGTGGTCGCGCCCGCCTGCGTGAGTCCATTCGCCGCCACAGTCGCATGGGCGTGCCGGACAAATTGGCGACCCGCGTAAGCGAACTGACGTTTGTCAATGACGTGCTGCTGATTGTCACTATCGCGGAGCAACGCAATTGCGCCACCGACGTCATCGCGCGCGTCTATTTCTTACTTGGCCAACGTCTGCAGATCGACTGGGTGCGCCAGGCGATCGACAACCTTAAGGTCGAGGGCCGCTGGCAGGCGCGAGCGCGTGGCACGCTAAGAGACAACGCGATACGCGCACAACGTGATCTGACCGGGCAGGTACACTCACTCAACCAGTGCAAGGCATCGGCGGCATCAATTGAAGAATTGATTGACAGCGACAGGGAGAGCTTCTCACGCGTCGATCAACTCATCACGCAAATGCGCGAGAACAAGAGCACCGACTTTGCAACACTCACCGTCGCCGTTGACGAATTCAAACAACTCACACTTAAACTGCAGGGAACCTGAATGTCCGACGAACAATTAATTGCTGTTTTTATCGACTTCGAGAATCTCGCACTGGGCGCCAAAGATGCGCCCGGCGGCGAATTCAGCATTGAACTGGTACTGCGACGACTGCTGCAGAAAGGCCGAATCGTCTACAAGCGCGCGTATAGCGACTGGAGCCGCTATCAGAGCTACGTGCGGTCCTTCCATGGCAACGGTATCGAGCTGATCGACATCCCGCAAACCAAGATGAGCGGCAAGAACAGTGCGGATATCCGCATGGTCGTGGATGCGGTTGACCTGTGTTACGCAAAACAACACATCGACGCGTTTGCGCTGGTTTCGGGCGACAGTGATTTTTCGCCATTGGCATCTAAACTAAAAGAGAACAACAAGCTTGTCATTGGCTGCGGTATCAAGAGCTCAACCTCCGACCTGCTGATTAATAACTGTGATGAGTTCATCTATTACGATGATCTGGCGCGATCGGCGACTAAAAAGAAAAACAAGCCGCGCCGAAAAACGACGCGCAAGGACAAGTCGCAGGAAGGCATCGAAATGATGCTCGAGATCGTGCGCTCGCTGGAGCAGGATTACGATCCGTTATGGGGCTCACTGGTAAAACAGACACTGCGCCGCGTTCACCCGGGCTTCAACGAGAGCTATTATGACTTCAAGAGCTTCACCGAAATGTTGAAAGCGGCAGAGAAGCAGAAGCTGCTGAGTCTTGAATATGATGACCAGCGCGGTAATTTCATTGTATCCAGCCAGTAAGGAGCGAATTCGTGACAGGTAAATTGATATTGTGCCGGCATGGCCAGAGCGACTGGAATCTCAAGAACCTTTTCACCGGCTGGACTGATGTCGACCTGACCGAGAAAGGCATCGCCGAGGCCAAGGCCGCCGGCAAGCTGCTGCGTGAGGGTGGCTACAGTTTTGATATCGCCTACACGTCAGTCCTGAAGAGGGCCATTCGTACGCTTTGGTACATCCTGGATGAAATGGATCTTATGTGGATCCCGGTCGTACGCGCATGGGAACTCAACGAGCGACATTACGGTGCACTGCAGGGTTTGAACAAGGCGGAAACCGCGGCCAAGTATGGCGATGAGCAGGTGCATATCTGGCGGCGCAGCTATGACATTCCGCCGCCGGTGCTGGAAGACGACGACGATCGCCATCCGCGCCATGATCCGCGCTATCAGGGTTTCGACGGGTTGCCGGCAACCGAATCGCTTGCGACGACACTCGAGCGCGTTGCGCCCTATTGGGAGGCACACATCGCGCCTGACCTGCGGGCGGGTAAGAACGTGCTGATCGCAGCGCATGGCAACAGCCTGCGCGCGCTGGTGAAAATGCTGGACAACATCTCCGAAGACGAAATCACCCAGTTCAACATCCCGACCGGTATACCGATCGAGTACCGGTTGGACGATGACCTGAAGCCATTGTCGCGTGAGTTTCTCGGTGACCCGGATGCCGTGGCAAAAGCCGCAGCTGCGGTCGCCAATCAGGGCAAGAGCCAGTGAGATACGCGCTCGGTGAACGCAAGCCCCAGCTAATCGGCGATGGCCAGTGGATCGCACCGGATGCAAGCGTGATAGGCGATGTTGTGCTGCATGAGCAAGCCAGTGTCTGGTTCGGCAGTGTGTTGCGCGGCGATATGGACACATTAACGGTTGGCGCGCGCAGCAACATTCAGGACAACAGCGTGCTGCACTCCGACGCCGGCATCCCGTTGCACATCGGTCGCGCGGTCACTGTGGGGCATCGGGTGATGCTGCACGGGTGCAGTATCGGCGACAACAGCCTGATCGGTATTGGCAGCACGATCCTGAACCATGCCGTGATTGGCAGCAATACGTTGGTCGGCGCACACGCGCTGGTGACCGAAGGCAAGTCATTTCCCGATGGCGTACTGCTAATGGGGGCGCCCGCCAAAGTGGTGCGCGAACTCACTGAAGCAGAGATCGGCATGATAGCCGCGAGCGCGGATCACTATGTCAATAACGCCGCCGATTTTGCCAGGCGCCTGACACCGCTCGATTAGCGTTACGGGCGTGGCGGACAACTACCCCGCCGGTCGACCTCGCCTGCCGCGTTTTCGTTAGTCCTGCGTCTTTGGATGGCTCGGCTCGCCGCGCGCCTCGTCCCACACACGCACGACACCCTCCTGACTGCTTGATGCAACCAGCACGCCGTCACGGGTGAAAAAGCGACCGCGTGCAAACCCGCGCCCGCCGCCGGAATTCGGGCTATCGATTTCATACAACAGCCACTGATCGACGCGCGCCGGTCGGTGAAACCACAACGCATGATCGAGACTGGCCATTTGTACCAGACCGGCGCCAAACTTCAGCCCGTGCGGCAAGGCGCTGGCACCCAGTAATTCATAGTCGGACACGTAAGCGAGCATGCTGCGATGCAGGTTTGCGTCGTCCGGCAGCGCGTCGACCGCGCGCACCCAGACATGTTTGAAAGGTTCGCGCGCATCATTCGTAACGAAAGCCGGCGGCTCGACCGGGCGAAACTCGAACGGACGCTCCTTGGTCAGAAAGCGGCGCATTTTTTCGGGCAGCGAGCCCGCATGGTCACGCGCAATTTCGCGCACGTCCGGTAACGAATCCGGTAACGGCACATCGGGCATATCGAACTGGTGCTCAAGCCCCGCCTCTTCGACCTGAAACGAGGCCGCCATATTCAGTATCGGGCGCCCGTGCTGTACCGCAATCACGCGACGGACTGAAAAACTGCGACCATCGCGTTGCCGATCTACCTCAAAAACGATCGGCGCCTGCATATCACCGCGACGCAGGAAATACGCGTGCAACGAATGCGCCGCGCGGCCTTCAACGGTTTGTTGTGCCGCCGACAATGCCTGACCCAGGACCTGGCCACCAAACACCTGGTCGCTGCCAATGTCACGGCTTTCACCACGAAATATATTCAGCTCGATGCGCTCCAGCGCGAGCAGGTTTTTCAGATCTTCAAGTACCGGGTCCATTGCATATCCGCGTTTTGTATCCACCCCTATTAGACCATGCCAGGCGCGTCAGGTATGCTCTCGCGACTTCTTACTGAGGATTCCCTGATGCAAAAATCAAGTTGGCGCCGCCGCCTGCGCGGCCTGGGTACCACAGCAACGCTGATTGCCGTTGTGATTCTTGTGATCGCAGGTCCGGGCCACCGCTTCGGCATCGTGCCCGTAAAGTTCGCCGTGTACGGATCCGCGCTGGCGGCACTGATTGCCGTGTTCGCTTTGCTGATCACGCTGATCAGCACATTCCTGCGCCGCGCCGAGCACGAAAGCTCAGATGTCGTCGCGACAGCGGCAACGGTCATCGTGGCATCACTGATCACCGCGCAGCTGGCGTTGTGGATCAACACCGCATTCAGCGTGCCCCCGATACATGACATCACGACCGACACAGACAACCCGCCGGCGTTCGATGCACTGGCCGGCGCGCGCGCAAACGCGCCGAATCCGGTCGCCTACAGCGGCGCGGAAGCCGCGGCAAAACAACGCGAAGCCTACCCGGAGATCAAACCTCTGATCCTGGCCGGCATCAGCCCCGCGGATGCACTCGATCTCGCCGAATCTGCCGCACAGGAAATGGGCTGGGACCCGATCATTGTATCGCCGGCTGATAGCCGTCTGGAAGCCACCGACACGACGTTCTGGTTTGGCTACAAGGACGACATCGTCGTGCGCGCGACAGCGCAAGGATCCGATACCCGACTGGATATCCGCTCCAAGTCGCGCGTCGGGCAAAGCGATCTGGGTACCAATGCCGGTCGCATCCGCGCCTATGGCGCGGCGATCAAGGCGCAAGCAGGCAACTAATTTCTTAGCGATACCTTGCCGCGCAGGATGTCTGCGTACATAACGAAGTCGGCGGCGAGGCTATAGAACGGGTAGCTAAACGTCGCCGGGCGATTCTTCTCGAAGAAGAAGTGACCGACCCAGGCGAACCCGTAGCCTGTCAGGGGTACCGCGATTAGCCACCCGAGGTTGCCGGTGGCAAACAGCGCCACCAGGCAGGCAATAACGCCGGTTGTGCCGATGAAGTGCAGCTGGCGACAGGTCGCGTTGGCGTGTTCGCGCAAGTAGAACGGATAAAATTCCGCGAAACTGTCGAACCGCTCTTCGGTCGTCTGTTCACTCATGGCACTTGCACCGCACCGCCATCCACGGTGATACCGGTGCCGGACACGAAAGCGGCATCATCGGTCGCGAGAAACAGCGCCACCTTGGCAACGTCGATCGGCTCGCCAAGCCGGCGCACGGCCGCCTTGTTGATCCAGTAATCACGGGTCTGCGGGTCCTTGCGAAACGCATCACGGGTCATATTGGTCATGATCGCGCCCGGCTGGATGTAGTTTGCGGTAATGCCATAGCGCCCGACTTCCGCGGCGAGCGTCTTGGTCAGTCCGGCAATCGCATGTTTCGATGCGACATATGCCGCGAGCCCCGGCTGGCCATACATCGAGTAGATCGAACCGAGGTTGATGATGCGTCCACCCGGGCTGCGCTTGAGTAGCGGGATTGCCGCACGCGACAACCGAAACACCGGTCGCAGGTTGTTGGCCATCACCATGTCCCAGATTTCATCCGTGCCGCTCTCTATCGCCTGCAAACGACTAATGCCGGCGTTGTTCACCAACACGTCGAGACCCCCGAGCGTCTCGCCAATCATGGCGACCATCAGGTCAGGCGCGTCTTCCTGCGAAACGTCGCACACCCGCCCGGTGATACCGGCGATGCCATCGAATTTCGTATCGATACCACTGTCCGGCAGGTCGATTGCCAATACCTCGGCACCCTGCTGGGCATAAACGCGGGCTATCGCCTCGCCAATACCCGTTGCACCGCCTGTTACCAGTGCGCGCATCTGATGCATCCTGAGTTCTTTTTGCATGCTATTCCCTGAGCTGGGCCTGCGCATCGCGCGCGGCGGTGGCACGCAGGCTAAAGCCGGCGGCGGTAAACATAATGACACCTGCGAGCAACAGTGTCATGGCCGGCGCGAGGCGCAGCGGCACGCTGACCACAAACCACAACCCACTACCGACACTCAGCGCGCCAAGCACTAACAGAAAAATGGGCAGAGCATGGATGCGCTCCCCGCTGCCGGCATCATTGCTGCTCATGTCCTGCCGGCAACCTCGGGTAATTCGTAGTCCTTGAACTGTTCGCGCAGCGTCGTCTTCTTGATTTTTCCGGTTGCAGTGTGCGGCAGCTCATCGACAAACACGACGTCGTCGGGTGTCCACCATTTGGCTATTTTGCCATCCAGATAGCCAAGCACATCGTCGCGCGTCAGGCTCGCGCCCTGCTTGGCGACGACGATCAACAACGGCCGCTCGGTCCACTTCGGATGGGCGACCCCAATGACCGCAGCCTCGGCGACATCGGGATGTCCAACGGCCGTATTCTCAAGATCGATCGAGCTGATCCACTCGCCGCCGGACTTGATCACGTCCTTGGTGCGATCGGTGATCGCCATAAAACCATCAGCATCGATAGTCGCCACGTCGCCCGTATCAAACCAGCCGTCGTAGTGCGTGCCACCCTCGCCGTCGAGCTTGTAATAGTCGCTGCAGATCCACGGGCCGCGCACACGCAGCGCGCCGTAAGCCTCGCCGTCCCAGGGCTGCTCAACCCCTTGCTCGTCAACGATTTTCATTTCCACACCAAAAATGCCGCGGCCCGCCTTGGTCTGGACTTTCACTTTCTCGTGATCGTCGAGCGACGCGTGCTTGGGCAGTAGTTTATTGAGCGTGCCAAGCGGGCTCATTTCGGTCATGCCCCAGCCCTGATGCAGAACCACGTCGTGCTGGTCACGGAATGCTTCAATCATCGAGGCCGGCACCGCCGCACCACCGACAATCGTGCGCTGCAACTTGTCGAGGCGCAGGCCGTTCTTCTCGGTGTAATCGAGCAGTGCCAGCCACACCGTTGGCACGCCGAGCGCAAGCGTTACGCCTTCGCCATCCAGCAGGCTGTATAAGGTTTCGCCATCGCCCATCTTCGGTCCCGGCATCACCAGCTTGGCGCCGACCATCGGACACGCGTACGGCACGCCCCAGGCGTTGACATGAAACAGCGGCACCACGGGCAGGATGCAATCATCACGCGACACGTTCATGACGTCGGGCGTCAGACCGACAATGGCATGCAAAACGGTCGAGCGGTGCGAGTACAGCACGCCTTTCGGATTGCCTGTGGTGCCGGATGTGTAACACAACGCAGCGGCGGTATTCTCGTCAAACTCAGGCCAGTCGTAAGTGGTCGAATGCGCGCCAATAAATGTCTCGTAATCAGTGACATCCAGCGACGTCTCGGGCAGCGTTTTCGCATCGCACATGACAACGATGTGCTCGAGCGTATTCAGTTGCCCATGCACTTTTTCGATTAATGGCAGGAACATTGGATCAACCAGCAGCACCTTATCTTCGGCGTGGTTGATGATGTAGATCAGTTGCTCGGGGAACAAACGCGGGTTGATGGTGTGGCACACGAAGCCGGCGCCGGAGACGCCGTAGTAGGCCTCCATGTGGCGATAATCGTTCCAGGCCAGCGTGGCAACCCTGTCGCTGCGCTGCAGTTTTAGCGCCGTCAGCGCATTAGCCATTTGCTGCGCGCGAGTGAAGCATTCCCGGTAGCTGTACTCATGACGCGGATTGTCGGCGGTCACCGAAACAATGCGCGAGTCCGGGTGAAACTTCATCGCGTGTTCGGCGATGCTGCTGATCAGCAGCGGCCGGTCCATCATCAGTCCTTGCATAGTAGATTCCCCCGAATCTCAACGTTTGAAATAAGCCTTAAGTCTGCCCGAATAGACGCCTTTCGGCCAGTACCCGAGGCGCCAGCGAGGCTTGCTCTGGCCTACCCCGACGCCACAGCGGGCGCGGCATTGCCTCGCTTTGACGCGCGGCTAGCGCGACAGAGCGTCGGCCAAAGACTCGAGCTCAACCCAGCGCTCGGTCTTGTGCTCGAGCTGCTCATCGAGACGATCAATATCGGCCAGTACCGGCGCCACCGACTGCTCGAAGTCCTGCTGATAGAAATCCGCCGCGGCCGCTTGATCACGCAGACCCTGCAACTGCGCCTCCAACCCCGCGATCTCCGCCGGCAAGCGATCAAGCTCGCGCTGATCCTTATAACTCAGCTTTTCCGGGCGCCGGCGCGGCGTTACGGCTTCGCCGCCACCGCCATTGTCGTTGGCAGCGCTCTGGCGCGGTAACGGCTGCGCCGCCAGGCCGCGCCCGTGACGCAGCCAATCCGAAAAATTGCCAACATAGTGCTCAACGTTACTGCCCGCCTCGAACACCAGCGTGCTGCTAACCACATTATCGAGAAACTGGCGGTCATGGCTGACGACAATCAACGTGCCGCTGTAGTCGAGCAACTGCTCCTCAAGCACCTCAAGCGTTTCGACGTCGAGGTCGTTGGTGGGCTCATCGAGCACCAGCAGGTTCGCGGGCTGCGTGAACAGCTTGGCCAGCACAACCCGGTTGCGCTCCCCACCCGACAAAGCGGATACCGGCGACATGATTCGCTTGGGCGAGAAAAGAAAGCCTTTGAGATAGCCCACGACATGGCGCGGCTTGCCGTTGAGGGTCACATAGTCGCCGCCGTCACCGACCGTTTGCGCGATGGTTTTGGTCTCGTCCAGCTCACGTCGCATTTGATCGAAGTAACCAATTTCCAGGTTGGTGCCGTGCTTTACAGTGCCATTTTGCGGCGTCAGCTCACCGAGCATCAGTTTTAGCAGTGTGCTTTTTCCGACGCCATTGTTGCCGATCAGACCAATACGCTCGCCGCGACGGATGACCATGCTAAGACCATCGATCAGCGGCACGCCGTCGTAGCCATAGCTGACGTTATGCAGCTGAATGACCTTGCGCCCCGACTGCTCTGACGCCTCGATGTGCACGCGCGCCGACGACGCGCGTTTCTGACGCCCCTGATGCTCGCGACGCATGGCCTGCAGCGAGCGCACACGGCCTTCATTACGCGTACGACGTGCCTTGATGCCCTGCCGGATCCATGCCTCTTCCTCGGCGAGGCGTTTGTCGAATTTTTTATTGCGCTCGTCTTCCTCCGCCCACGCCTGTTCGCGCGCGACAAGATATTGTTTGTAGTCGCCCGGCCAGCTCACGAGCTTGCCGCGGTCGATATCGACAATGCGTGTCGCAAGGCGCTGCAGGAAGGCGCGATCATGAGTAATAAACACGACGCTGCCGGCGAACCCGAGGATACGTTGCTCAAGCCATTCGATCGCTTCGAGATCAAGATGATTGGTTGGCTCGTCGAGCAACAGAATATCCGGCGACACTACCAACGCGCGCGCCAGTGCTACGCGGCGGCGCCAGCCACCTGACATTGCAGACAAAGGGGTATCGGCCGGCAAGCCAAGATCGGTCATCGTGCGTTCGATACGCTGCTCGATGTGCCAAGCATCGGTTGCATCCAGCTCGGCCTGCAACCGTTCAAGCTCATCGAGATCCGCATCGTCGCCGAGCGACTGCGTGCGTTGACTGTAGTCTTCGCGCAACGCCAGCAGTTCCGACAGTGCTTCGCCGACATACTCGCGCGCGGTCAGCTCCGATGCGGGCGGCAGTGCCTGGCTTAACTGACCAATACGCAGCCCGTTGCGGCGGATGATCTCACCCTGATCGGCGATCAATTCGCCCGAAATCAACTTGAGTGTCGTCGACTTGCCGGCACCGTTGCGCCCGATGATACAAATGCGCTCACCGGGCTCTACAACGAGCGCAGCGTCGTGCAACACCGGGGTGTCACCGAACTCGACATGAATGCCGTCGAAGCGGATAAGCGCCACGCGTGAGTCTCCGAAAGTTAAATAAGGCCGCGAGCAACCCGAGGATTGCGGGACGGCAGCGAGTATACTGCATGCATGCGGCCCGCCACGGATCGCATGCCGAAAAATTATCCTTTGCGAACGGAAGCCTATGATGGCAGACGCCGAAAAACGAATTGAGCAACTCGAATCACAGCTGGCATTCATGGAGCAGGATGTCGTTGCGCTACGCGACAGTGTGGACACCCATCAGCGACAGATTCTCGCGCTCGAACGCCACTGTGACGTCCTGACTGAACGCCTGCGCCAGGCTATTGAGGACGCCGGGCCGGCGACAGACGCTGGCACCGATGAGCGCCCGCCGCACTACTGATGCGGGTTGCAATCGCACAAATCGCGCCCGTCTGGCTCGATCGGGATGCAACCATCGCGCGGGTCGTGGCGGCTATCGATGAAGCCGGGGCGCAAGGCGCGAGGCTGGTTTGTTTCGGCGAAGGGCTGGTGCCGGGATATCCGTTCTGGGTCGAGCGTACCGACGGCGCGGTATTTGAGTCCGACACGCAAAAGGCCTGGCATGCGCACTATCAGCGCGAGGCCGTGGATATCGATGCCGGCCATCTCGACCCCGTCGTCGCCGCAGCACGTGAACACGCAATAGCGCTCTATCTGGGCATCATCGAGCGACCGGCTGAACGGGGCGGCCACAGTTTGTATGCATCGCTGGTTTACATAGATGCCGATGGCGACATTGCCAGCGTGCACAGAAAGTTGATGCCTACCTACGAAGAACGGCTGGTGTGGTCGACCGGCGATGGCCATGGCTTGCGCACGCACGATCTGCACGAGTTCAAAGTTGGCGGCCTCAACTGCTGGGAAAACTGGCTGCCCTTGGCGCGCAGCGCGCTCTATAGCCAGGGCGAAAACCTGCATGTCGCGGTGTGGCCGGGCAACCGCCACAACACCGAACAGATAACGCCGTTTATCGCGCGCGAAGGCCGCTCCTATGTGATCTCTGTTTCGGGCTTGATGCGACCGGCAGATCTCGGCGAGCGCTTTGACAAGCCACCACTGAAACTGTCGTTGCCGGCGACCGCTGCGGATGGCGGCAGCTGCATTGCGGCGCCCGACGGCAGCTGGGTCATCGCGCCAATCACCGGCCAGCAAGGCGTGTTTGTCGCCGACCTCGATATCGAGCAGGTACGACGTGAGCGCCACAATTTCGATCCGAGCGGTCACTACTCGCGGCCTGATGTGTTCAGCCTGAATGTTGATCGCCGCCGACAACGAATCGGCGAATTTCATGACGACTAAAAGCCGGGCATTGCCATGGCGATAAGCAACGCGGCTGCTCCGTCCCGGCCGGCGAGCATGTGGACATGAATCACGACGCAATCGTTGACCGGTTTTTCGAGCGGTTCATGCCGCAGATGGAGATTTGCGGGCGCTATGCGCTGAGCCTGCAACAACGCATCGCGGCGCGCGACGAAAAAGCCGGCGATGCATGGACTTCGGTGTTGACCGACGCCGACCTCGGCGTGCAGCACTACCTCGAAGCATTCGTACTGGCAGAATGCCCGGACTGGCATCTGCATGGCGAAGAGCACGCGCAGTCGTTTAACACCCGCTACCTGCCAGCGAGCGCGGACGTGCAGCTGATGCTCGACCCGATTAACGGCACACGCTTGTATAAGGACGGCTCGGACGGCTTCGACATTCTGCTGTCGCTGGCGATCAACCAGCGCCTGATGGCGACCATGAGTTATATGCCCGCACGCGGCACTTTCTATTGCGCATCGCGTAATACCGGCGCGTTCACGGTGGACGTCTCAAAATCGCGGGCACCGATCGCGGCCGCGCGTGACAGCATGGTGCTGGCCACCTATCAGGCCGGTCACTGGCTGGGCAGATTGCCCGATGCGGTGGAGGTGTTTGACGTCTCCACCCACTATGCGCCAAATGATCCACGCTGCTGCATGAACAGCCTGTTCACTGGCGAACTCGGCGGCTTCCTGTTCGGTGACTGCGCACTATTGGACGTCGGCGCGACAGCGTTCACCGCGCATCAGGCCGGCGGCATTGCTACGCTAGCGTGTGGCGCAGCGTTCGATTATTTTGAGCGTTTCGACCCCGAGCGTCGCGGCGATTTGCTGGTTTGCATGAATCCCGATTTGCACAGGGCCGTCAGTCAGGCGCTGTCGGTCAACCAATAGCCGAAAGAAAGTACAGACCGATGCTGTCGGCGGTACACGCGGGCTTGCGCTGGCCTTCCACCTCAATGCGATGCGCACTGACGAGATACAACGCGCCGGCGCGCTGGCGCGCCATCTCAACGGTCGTACGGATACGCACGCGGTCGCCGCTGCACACCATCGCGCTGAAGCGCACCTTGTTGCAGCCGAAGTTTATCGTGCGCTGCAAACCCTCGAACTGCACAAACTCGCTGGTAAGTTTCGGAATCAATGCCAGCGTCATATAGCCGTGAGCGATCGTCTTACCGCCGGGCATTTCGCGTGCTGCGCGCTCAGGGTCAGTATGAATCCACTGGTCATCACCGGTCGCCTCGGCAAACAAGTCAATCTTCTGCTGGCTCACCGTGTACCACGATGACACCCCTATTTCGTCGCCCACCAGAGCTTGCGCATCTGCAATCGTCGCTATTGTGATCACCGAATCCCGACCTTGTTCCAACTACGCACCGATCGATGCATTACAACACCTTAAACAACTTTGTCTGGATCACAAAGCGACCGCTGAACGAATTAACCTTCGCGCAGTACGCACGCTATCATGACGGCATGGACAAACAGCGCGACGCTAATCTCTACAGCCTGATCCTCGCCGCCGGCGAGGCGCGGCGTTTCGGCAGTCCCAAACAACTGGCCATGCTTGCCGGCAAGAGTCTGCTGCAACGGGCCGACTCGCTCGCGCGCTCGGTTACCGAGAGGCGCAGGCTGGTCGTCGCCGGCGCTCACCTTGCGCAAGTCCTGCCGGCGCTAACGTCTATCGGCACTGCGTTCGTGATCAATCGTGACTGGCGAGAAGGTCCTGGCAGCAGTATCGGCGCGGGCATCCGCGCCTTACCGTCGGATTGTACCGGCGTGCTGGTCTGGCATGCCGATCAGGTCTTGCTGAGGTCCCGCGATCTGAGCGCATTGCGCGATGTGTGGCAAACACGGCAAACGCACATCGTGGCCGCAAGCTTCGACAACAACGTTGGCGCGCCGGTTATTTTTCCGCGCCGCGTGTTTAGCGCGCTACAGGCATTGGATGCGCGCAACGGCGCGAAACACATCATTACGTCGGACGAACTCGTGGTGTCGTCAGCCATGCAACGTGCCGCGTTCGATGTCGATACACAGCAGGATCTGGCCCACGCCGAGCAACACCTCGCCACACGCCGCGCGCATGACTAGCCGTGCGCGTGGCTCGCGCAGCGCTCGCAGTTAACCCAGCCGGAATCCCCCTCGGCGTAGAACTCTTTTTTCCAGATTGGCAGACGCACCTTGACCTCGTCGATAATGCGCCGGCAAGCACGAAATGCCTCATCGCGATGCGGCGACACGACACCGACCCATACGGCGCAACCGCCAAGCTCAAGTCGACCGGCGCGGTGTACCGCATGCGCAGCCAGAATAGGGATCTCCGCCGCCGTCTCGCGCAAAATCCGCTCACCTTCGGAAATCGCCAACGGCGTGTAGACCTCATATTCCAGCGCCTCGACAACCCGGCCTTCGTTGTGATCACGAATCCAGCCCTCGAAAGTCACCAGCGCGCCTGCTGAGTGATTAAACATGCCGCGACGTAAGCCATCGACATCAATCGGCGTATCCACTATCTGCACTTGCATCAACTCAGCCCCCGGCAACCGGCGGGAAAAACAACACGTGATCGCCCGCGTCAATCGCACTGTCCCAATCCGCCATCGTATCGTTTATCGCCACTTTGCAATGGCCACGCGGATCGTCGGTGCCGTGTCGCGAGCGCAACTCATGGAACAACGCCAGAACGTCGCCGGCGTCGGTCGTCACCTGCTCCTGCGCACAGCCGGCCCGCTCGCGAAACAGCGCAAAATAGCTCACCGTTATTTGCCTCATGCAAGCGTCTCCCCGGGCATGGCGTCGACGATCTTGATCAGATCATCTTCGGTATTCATATTCGCGAGCGCGCCCGGCGTCACGGGATCCAGCAATCGGGCGTCGGCGAGTATCAGGCATTTGCGTGCACAGTAGCGCTGGTTCGCGAAAGCATCGCGAATGTGCGCGATCATCGGCGCGCGCCAGATCGCGCACATCGGCTCCGGCAAGCCGTCACGCTCACTGCGAATGGCAATCGCCGCGCTATCCCGGTCCGCTTGCGCCACCGACGACAATGTCGCGAGTGTTGCCGCATCGAGACGCGGTAAATCGCAGGCGAGCACAAGCCAGTCGGCTTGCGGCGCGTACTCCAACGCCGCGAGAATGCCTGCCAGCGGTCCTTCACCGACCGCCGCATCGCTGATGCTTGAGAATTGCGCACGGGTGCCGGTCACGGCCGCCGCATCGCGGACCGATACATAAATATGTGCAACTTGCGGTTGCGCCAGAGCCGCGGTTCGCGCCAGTAATGTCTGGCCATCGACGAGCACTTCGGCCTTATCGCGGCCCATGCGCAGGCTGCGCCCACCCGCCAGCAAGAGCGCAAATTGCTCAACTGGCATCGTCACGCGCGTAGTCCTTTTTACCGCCGTGTTTCTCGACCAGCCGTGTGCTGCGGATTTCGATGTCATGCGACAGCGCCTTGCACATGTCATAGATGGTCAACGCCGCGACGCTCGCGCCGGTCAACGCTTCCATCTCCACGCCGGTGCGGTGATTAACCCGACAGCGACAGCGGATCTCCGCGCAGTCACCAACGACCTCGATATCGATATCGCAACCGGTCAGGCCAAGCGGGTGGCAGAACGGGATGAGTTCATGGGTCTTCTTTGCGGCCATGACGCCGGCAATGACAGCGGTGCTGAATACCGGCCCCTTGCGCGTCATCAACTCGCCATCACGCAGCGCGGCGAGTACCGGCGGTGGCAGGTAGACGGTCGACTGCGCGAGCGCGTCGCGCGACGTCGCCGTCTTGTCGGTGACATCCACCATGGTCGGGCGGCCATCCGCGGTCACATGCGAGAGTTTGTCGTCAGCCATCTCAGCCCCCTACCCGATACATTTCGACCTTGCGTTCAATCGTGGCGCTGTCCGAGTCCGCCCTCGCCTCGCTGTAGCGGTCATCGCGCGCCTGCCAGACGCGTCGCATGATCGCTCGCAGCTCATCGTCGGTGCCGCCGCGGCGCAATGGCTCCAGCAAGCGCGTGCCCTGAGAAGCAAACAGGCAAGTGTATAAAGTGCCGTCCGCCGCCAGGCGCGCGCGGTGGCAACTGCCGCAAAACGGCGCGGTCACAGAGGATATAAAGCCGATCTCACCACCGCCATCGTCGTAGCGATAACGGCGCGCCACTTCGCCGCGATAGTTTTGCGCGAGTGCCGAGACCGGCCAGCGCGATTGAATACGCGCCAGCAATTCGGCCGACGGCACAACCTCGTCGCGCTTCCAGCCGTTGCGGTTGCCAACGTCCATGTACTCGATCAGACGAACGACGTGCCCGCTGCCGCGGAAGTGTTCCAGCAAATCCAGCACGCCGTCATCGTTTACGCCGCGCTGCACCACCGCATTGATCTTGAGTTCCTCGAAACCGGCGGCCTCGGCGGCACTGATGCCTGCAAGCACGCGGTCCAGATCACCGCGTCCGCCACTCATGCGCGCAAACACATCGCTGTCGATGCTATCGAGACTCAGCGTAATGCGATGCAGCCCGGCCTCGCGCAGCCCCTCGGCCATCGGCTCCAGCAGCATGCCGTTGGTGGTCATCGCCAGGTCTTCGACCGTTTCAATTTCGGCCAGCGATTGAATCAAGCGCGGCAGCTCCTTAACCAGCAACGGCTCGCCGCCGGTGAGGCGCAGTTTGGTAACGCCGAGACTGACGGCGACCTGCGCGACCCGCAAGATCTCATCGACACTCAAGCGTTGCGCGCGTTTCAGAAATTGGTAGTCGTCCGTGTACTGACTTTCCGGCATGCAATACGGGCAGCGGAAATTGCAACGGTCAATTACCGAAATACGCAAATCGCGCAGGCCCCTGCCGCGCGTATCCAGTGGCAGTTGGTCAGAGGATGTCGTTGTCGTTGCTTGCATGTTTCCGGTGGCGCCAGGCGCATTGTTCAAATAATCGCCAATTATAGCGTGTCGAACACTGATTGCCGCGGTTTCGCGCTGACTCGGCTACAACCCGGGCCAAAACTTTTACGCAACCTGTACGCGGGGTCGTCAACGCCGTTTTTCGCTTTGCAATGCGTATTTTGTCCATCTTGTGCGTTGCAACATGCGTCGCTATACTGCCACGCAGTTATTTCGCGCCCTCTATCGGCGCACCCTGAGCAGGTAAAACGCCGCATCGCCGACCGCCTTACGGCTCAATAGCCTCCCTGACCCCGAGGATCCGACAGCATGAATCTTGATTTCAGCGCAGAGGAAATCGCGTTTCGCGATGAGGTACGACTTTTTCTGAAGGACAAATATCCTTCCGACATCCGCGAAAAAATGAGCCGCGGCATTCGTCTCGGCAAAGACGACTTCATCCGGTGGCAAAAAACGCTATTCGAGCAGGGCTACATGGGGGTCAACTGGCCGGTCGAGTACGGCGGTACCGGCTGGACTGCGGTGCAGAAATACATTTTCGCGACCGAGCTCGCCGAAGCCAACGCGCCTGACGTTGTCCCGTTCGGGATCAACATGGTCGGGCCGGTTATCTATTCGTACGGTAGCGAAGAACAAAAACAACGCTTCCTGCCCGACATTCTGCAGAGCAACGTCTGGTGGTGTCAGGGTTATTCCGAGCCGGGCGCAGGCTCCGACCTTGCGTCACTGAAAACCAGTGCGGTGCGCGACGGCGATCATTTCGTTGTAAACGGTACCAAGACCTGGACCACACTCGGCCAGCACGCGGACTGGATTTTCTGTCTGGTGCGCACCAACAGCGATGTTGCACGCCGCCAGGAAGGCATCAGCTTTATCTTGTGCGACATGAACACGCCCGGCATCAGCGTCCGACCGATCATCACCATTGAGGGTGGCCACGAAGTCAACGAGGTTCACTTCGAAGACGTGCGTGTGCCGGTTGGCAACCTGGTCGGCAAGGAAGGCCATGGCTGGACCTACGGCAAGGTATTGTTGCAACACGAACGCACCAACATCGCGGGCGTCGCGCGCTCCAAGTATCGCCTGGCACGACTCAAAGAGATGGCCAACGGCTCGCAGCACGGCGCCGACCCGCTGATCGGGCAGGCGTCATTTCGCGCCAAACTGGTCGCAACCGAAGTCGCGCTCAAAGCGCTGGAGTATACAGACCTGCGCACACTCGCTGCGGTGGCGACGGGTAAGGCACCCGGACCGGAGAGTTCGATTCTCAAGATCAAGGGCACCGAGATGCAACAGCAACTCGACGCATTATACGTCGAGGCCGCCGGCTACTATGCCATGCCGTTCGTGCCGGACCAGTTCAGCCTCGATGCGACCGACGAGCAGATCGTGGTCGATTCAACCGAGCCAACAACGGCATTGCGTTATTTCAACTATCGCAAAGCGTCGATCTACGGCGGCTCGAACGAGATTCAGAAAAACATTATTGCCAAGCACGTGCTCGGCCTGTAGGCGGGACGGGAGTAACCATGGATTTTTCGATCAACGAAGACCAGACCATGCTGCAAGACAGCGTGGCGCGCTTTATTCAAAACGACTACAGCTTCGACCTGCGTCAAAAGAACGCAGCAACCGACGCCGGTTTCAGCGCGGACCTCTGGCGTGAATTTGCCGAGCTCGGCTGGACGGCGGTTCCTTTCGCGGAGGACGACGGCGGTCTCGATGGTGGCGCTGTCGAAATGATGTTGCTGATGGAGCAATTCGGCAAAGGGCTGGTTGTTGAACCCTACCTGCCGTGCATCGTCATGGCCGGTGGTGTTCTGAAGCGTTTGGCGAGTGCCGAACAGAAAGCGACGTGGATGAACGACATCATTGAAGGCAGTAAGCAGGCAGCGCTCGCCTATGTCGAACCGCAAAGCCGGTTCGATATCAACGACGTGTTGCTGGAAGCAAAGCAGGACGGCGACGACTATATTCTGAACGGCCGCAAAACGGTTGTTCTCAATGGCGGCGCGGCCGACACGCTGGTCGTGTCGACACGCACAAGTGGTGATCGCAAGGACACGGCAGGCATTTCATTGTTTGTTGTCGATGCGGCGAGTGACGGTATTGCGCGCAAGCAATACCCCACCGTAGACGCGCGTCAGGCTGCTGAAATCACGTTCGAAAACGTGCGCGTGCCCGCCGCGCAGTTGCTTGGTGAAGCCGGCAACGGTCTCGCTACGCTGCAGGCAGTCATCAACGACGCAATCATCGCGGTAAGTGCAGAGGCCGTCGGGATCATGCAGGCGTTGAATTACAAGACGCTTGAATACACGAAATCGAGAGTGCAGTTCGGCAAACCCATTGCCAGCTTCCAGGCACTGCAACACCGTATGGTGGACATGTTCGTTATCTACGAGCAAACCCGTTCGCTGTTGTTGCACGCGGTCATGATTGTCGATGGCGACGACGCGCAGACGGCCGATGCGGCTGTTCGGGCGTTGAAGATCCAGGTCGGCACCGAAGGTCGCAAGCTCGGCGAAGAGGCTGTGCAATTACACGGCGGTATGGGCGTTACCTGGGAACTCGATGTTGCGCATTACTTCAAGCGACTAACGATGATCGACACGCTGTTCGGCAACGCCGACTATCATCTGGATCATTATCCGCTAGGCTAGGCAGCAAGCGCATCGCCAACCCAACGGGCGACTTCACAGGATAAATCGCCCGGAGGGTTGCGGTGTTCAGTCAGGCTATTGTCGATTTTTTCGCGCAGCAGCAAGAACTTCTGTGGCTGTGCACGTTGTTACTCGACCTCGGCTTCACGCTGGTTTTGTACCGGTTCTTTGGTGTCGCCGGTCTGCAGGTCGCGATCGCGACGGCGATCATTCTCGCTAATCTGCAGGGCCCGAAGCTGACAGTGATCTTCGGGCTCGAAACCAGCCTCGGCGTGATTTTCTACTCGAGCATCTTTTTCGCCACCGATGTCCTGAGTGAGAATCACGGTCGCGAAAAGGCGAATCAGGCGGTTATGCTCGGCTTCGTCGTCAGCGTTATCGTTTTGATGATGCTAAGTCTCGGCGTGATGTTTCAGCCGAGTACCAACCCGAAAAACGCAATGTTTGCCAACAGCGTTCACGATGCGTTCAGGACGCTGGTCGATTTTTCGCCGCGCTTTGTCGCCGGCTCGCTGCTCGCCTACCTGATCAGCCAACGGCTGGATGTCCTCGTATTCCACCGCATTCGCGAACGCACGCAAGGCCGCATGTTGTGGCTGAGGAACAACGTCTCAACGCTGACCTCACAGCTGGTTGATACGGCAATCTACTCGCTCGTCGTCTGGTGGGGCGTGGTCGACCTGACGACGGCGTTGATGCTGGGCATGGCGAAGTATCTGTTCAAGTTTGCCATCGCACTGATCGACACGCCGTTTCTTTATCTGGCGCGCAGCTGGCGGCGGCGCGACAAAATCCCGCAAAACATCTGAAACCCGGATCTGCTTACATCGAGTGCCACGCGCCGACACACCATGCGCCAACATACCATGCTGCGACACACCTAGTCGCTGGACAGCTGCGCCATCGCTTGTTTTTCGAGCTTCGCCCAGGAGTCGCGCAACGTCACGATACGATTAAGCACCAACGCATCTTTCGCAGAAGCGGTGTCCTGCGTGAAATAGCCGAGACGTTCGAACTGAACCGCCAGCGCTTGATCCAGCGTAGCCAGCGACGGTTCCAGCCAGGCTTTACGCACCTCAAGCGACTGCGGGTTGATACTGGCCAACCAGTCTTCCTGACGTGACGGCGCCGCATCACGGAACAAGCGGTCATACAGGTTCACGGTCGCCGGCACGGCATGAGCCGCGGACACCCAATGAATGGTGCCTTTAACCTTGCGCTCTGCACCCTCCCCGGAACCTGACCGCGAAGACTCGTCGAGGCTGCAAACGAGCTCAATGACATTGCCCGCGTCGTCTTTGATGATCTCATCGCACTGAATGATATAGGCATAGCGCAAGCGCACTTCACCGCCCGGCTTCAGACGGAAGAATTTGCGCGGCGCGTCTTCCATGAAATCGTCGCGCTCAATCCAGAGCTCGCGCGAGAAGGGTAATTTGCGACTACCCTGCTCCGGCTGGTTCGGATGGTTCATCGCGTCCAGCCAATCCGTTTCGCCCTCGGGGTAATTGCTGATCGTCACCTTGAGTGGATCGATCACACCAAGCACTCGCGGCGCATCGGCCAGCGCGTCACGAACGCACGACTCCAGCATGCCGAGTTCGATGAACTTGGCCTTCTTGGTGATGCCAACCTGGCGACAAAAGGCGAGCAAAGCCGCGGGCGGAAAACCGCGGCGGCGCAGCCCCGCAAGCGTTGGCATACGCGGGTCATCCCAACCGGAAACATGCCCTTCGTCGACCAGTGCTTTGAGCTTGCGCTTGCTGGTGACCATGTAGCCGACCTGCAGTCGCGAAAACTCGATTTGCCGCGGCGGATAGTCGTGCGCGACGCGCGCCACCAGCCAATCATAAAGCGGGCGGTGATCTTCAAATTCGAGCGTACACAGGCTGTGTGTAATGCCTTCGAACACATCGCATAGCGTATGCGCGAAGTCATACATCGGATAAATCGGCCACGCATCGCCACTGCGTTGGTGGGTCGCATGGCGGATACGATACAACGTCGGATCGCGCAAATTAATGTTTGGCGAAGCCATATCAATTTTCGCGCGCAGCACGTGCGCACCATCGGCAAACTCGCCGGCCCGCATACGTCTGAACAGCTCGAGATTTTCCTCGACGCTGCGCGCCCGAAACGGGCTGTCCGTGCCGACGCTGGTCAATGTACCGCGGTACTCGCGGATCTGTTCGGCGCTCAGACTATCGACGTAGGCATCGCCCGCCTCAATCAGCCCCTCGGCAACCAGATACAGGCGCTCAAAATAGTCCGATGCGTGGGTCAGGCGATCCTGCCAATCGAATCCCAGCCAGCGCACGTCATCGCAAATCGCATCTGCAAATTCCTGACGCTCTTTCTCCGGGTTTGTATCATCGAAACGCAGGAAAGCCTTGCCGCCGAATTCGTCTGCGGCGCCAAAATTGAGCGACACGGACAACGCATGACCAATGTGCAGGAAGCCATTCGGCTCGGGCGGGAAACGGGTTACCAGCCCATCCGGCAGGCGGTTGTTTTCAATGTCGTCAGCAATAATCTGGCGAATGAAATCTCGGCTGGGAGTGTTTTGATCGTCCATCTGGGGCCCTTGGTGTGCCGAACGCACGTGTCTAGCCGGCAATTGTACGTGAACGCCAGCGCGGATGCGCGACTCAGGGCTGATCGCTTTGCGGGTGTCCGTATGCGAGTGGCAAGGTTGCCAGGCTGGGCCGCGACGTCGGCAGCTGGCGCGCCGTCACCGGGCGCATTACGCCATCCCTCATCTCGGCGACGACAAACCTGAACACGTAGAAGCGCTCCACGCCCATCCGCAGGTCACTCAGAATCACTTTGTCGCCCTGGTGGGTCACGCTAAACCAGCCATGCGTGAACCAGCGCATGCGCTCATAGGGCCAATGCCCGGCCAGCTTGCGTTCAAGGTCAGGGCGCTGCGTGTAACAGCGCCAGCCATCGGCATCGACGCTGCCAAACAATCCGACGAACTGATCGCAATGACGACCCGGCTCGCGCACCAGCAATCGCCAGCGCAACGTATTAAAAGCGGTGGGTGTGGCTTTGACCGGCGACGCAGTATTCGCGACCACGGGCAGGGCCAAGCGCGCCTGCCGCTGCATATGCCCCTGAATGACGACCGACAACAACAGGTAAGCGGCGCCGAAACCAAGCGCGCTACCGAGCACGCGTTGCTGTCGCAGCGCAGCGGGATTGCGCCAGGCGACAACCAGCGCCACCACCAGTGGTAGCGTAAAAAACGGATCGATGATGAACACGCTGCCGAGGCTGATCGGGTAGTCACTGAACGGCAGCAGCGCCTGGGTACCGTAAATCGTGAAGCAATCAAGAACCGGGTGCGTAATCAGGGCCAGCCAGATCGCCAACAGCATAGGCTTGCCGCCATCGCGCCAAAGCGGCGTCGCGCGCGCCAAAAGCCACATGACCGGCGTTGCCAGCGTGAGCCAGAAAAACGAGTGTGACCATGTCCGGTGATAGGTCATCTGTGCCACCGGGTCGGCATAGCTGATCAACACATCGAGGTCGGGGATCGTGCCGCAGGCCGCCCCCAGTAAAGCAGCGCGACGGCCGAGGCGACGACCCGCCACCAACTGACCGACGGCGGCACCAAGCGCGGCTTGAGTTAGCGAGTCCACCAGACCCGATACTTTGCCGTGCGCGACACGCACGCTGGCGGGGTTGTCAGTCGGAACGACATTGCGCACACAAACCCTGAATCTCAAGCATTTGGCGCTCAGCAAGAAAACCGGCGTCCTCGGCAAATTGCTGGATACGCTCATTGATTGAACCCGCCGCCACTTCGGTCACGCTGCGGCACTCACGGCAGATCAGGAACTGCCCGCTGTGCGGCTGACCGGGATGAGGGCAACCAATAAACGCATTCAGCGAGTCGAGTCTGTGCACCAGACCCGCCTCCATCAGAAACTCGAGCGCCCGATAGACTGTCGGCGGGGCTGCTCGCTTGCCCTCCTCCGACAATGCATCCAGAACGTCGTAGGCGCCCACCGGCTTGTGCCCATTCCAGACCAGACGCAACACCCGTTTGCGCAATGGCGTCAGACGCAAAGACTGCGCCTGGCACAGTGCCTCGGCGCGCGCCATAGCGTCGCTGACGCATTGATCATGGTCGTGTTCGTGGGCGGCTGGATGCATCGGAGCTGTCTTTGGCAATGAATGCGCTCAATGATAGCGCATGGCAATGCCTGTTCGCGATCTTGGCCTTCTACAGCATAGTGAAAGCGCACGCGATTGATATACAATGGCTGGCTTCGGACGACTATATTCACGCGATCGGGGAACAAGCCCCGAACGGAAACAGCGACATGCCTGACATCACACTCCCGGACGGTTCCGTCCGCCAATATGACGACGCCGTTACCGGTCTCGCGATCGCCAAAGACATCAGCGGCTCGCTTGCGAAAGCCGCCGTAGCCGTGCGCGTCGACGACGAGATGCGCGATCTGACACGCCCGATTGACGGCGATGCCAAAGTTGCCATCATCACCCGCGACAGCGACGACGGACTCGAACTGCTGCGCCATGATGCCGCGCATGTGATGGCAGAGGCCGTCAAAGAACTCTTCCCCGAGACGCAGGTAACCATCGGGCCGGCGATCGAGAACGGATTTTATTACGATTTTGCACGCGAGACGCCATTCACACCTGATTGCCTCGAAATCATCGAGAAGCGGATGCATGAAATCGTCAAGCGCGACGAGGCCTTGCAGCGCGAGGAATGGACGCGCGATGAGGCGGTCGCATTTTTCCGTGAACAAGGCGAAGAATACAAAGCGAAACTGATCGAACGCATACCGGCCGACCAGACAATTACGCTATACCGTCAGGGCGATTTCATCGATTTGTGCCGCGGCCCGCATCTGCCATCCACCGGCCGACTCGGCACAGCGTTTAAGCTGCTGCGTGTTTCCGGCGCCTACTGGGAAGGCGACTCGCGCAACGAGATGCTGCAACGCATTTACGGCACCGCGTGGGCCAACGACAAGCAACTGCGCCTCTACATGAAGCGGCTGGAGGAAGCGGAAAAGCGCGACCATCGCAAACTGGGACGACAGATGAATCTGTTCCACTTCCAGGAAGAGGCGCCCGGTGCACTGTTCTGGCACCCGAAAGGCTGGACCTTGTTCCAGCGCCTGATCGACTACATGCGCATTCGTCAGCGCGACGCCGGCTATCGCGAAATCCACACGCCGATGGTCATGGATCGCGCCCTCTGGGAAGAATCCGGACACTGGGATTCATTCGGCGAACATATGTACACAACCGAAACCGAAGACGGTCGTGTGTTCGCCTTGAAACCGATGAACTGCCCGGGCCATGTGCAGGTGTTCAAGCAGGGCCTTACCAGCTATCGCGAGCTGCCGTTACGCCTGGCCGAGTTCGGCACGGTACATCGCTATGAGCCGTCCGGTGCGCTGCATGGCATGTTGCGCGTGCGCGCGTTCACACAAGACGATGCGCATGTGTTTTGCACAATGGAACAAGTCACCAGCGAGTCGATTGAAATCTGCAAACTGATTCTGGGCATCTACGCCGATTTCGGCTTCACCGATATACGCATCAAGTTCGCCGACCGCCCCGAAGTGCGCGTCGGTGAAGATGAGGTTTGGGATCAGGCCGAGACCGCCCTGAAGCAGGCGCTCGCCGAAGGGGATCTCGAGTACACCTACAACCCGGGGGAAGGCGCATTCTACGGGCCGAAGCTCGAGTTCGTGTTGCGCGATGCGATCGGACGCGACTGGCAATGCGGAACGCTGCAAATCGATCTCAACCTGCCCAACCGCCTGGGCGCGAGTTACATCGGCGAAGACGGCCAGCGGCATGTGCCGGTGATGCTGCATCGCGCGATGTTCGGCTCGCTGGAGCGTTTCACGGGAATTCTGCTCGAGCACTATGCCGGCAATCTGCCTCTTTGGCTCGCGCCGCTGCAGGTCGTGATTGCGACCATTACATCAGACGGTGATGATTACGCGGTTCAGCTTGCCAATGAGCTACGCGCGGCCGGTATCGAGGCCGAGACGGACCTGCGCAACGAGAAAATCGCCTACAAGGTTCGTGAACACAGCCTCGCCAAGGTGCCGATCATCCTGGCTGTTGGCAAGCGCGAGGTCGAAAACGACAGCGTCGCGCTGCGCCGGCTCGGCAGCAAGCAGCAGCGTGTGCTGGCGCGCGCGGAAGCGATCGCCGAGATCAGCGAAGAGATCGTTGCGCGGGTTACCAATTCGGCTGCGGAATAAGCCCGGCGGAATCGGCGTTTTTCTGGCGGCTAGCGACCAAAGTGAGCACTGGGTAACAGGCGTTATGTGGAATCGGTCACAGTTCTGACAACCGGAGCCACAGTGCTACTGCTTGCGGCGCATTTCCTACCTATACTGGTTTGTGAGGCAAAGTAGCTGGCATTGCGCCGCTACGCCCGACTGTTGCCGAGGCAAACATGGTAGACCAGTTCAAGACCCAGATTATGTTCCTGCACCCGGAGCCATCAATGATGGAGCCGTGCGCGCGCAAGCTTGGTGACGAATATTCGGTCCACATGGCCGCCTCAGGCACGGAAGCTCTGACGACGCTGGGTATCACGCCGATCGACATCATCATCTCGGCGCAGGATTTGCCCGGTATGTCTGGTCAGGAAGCGCTGAAGGAAGCCAAGAAGCGCTCACCCGAGACGCGCGGCATTCTGCTCGCCTCAGCACGCATGTCGGAAGCCGACCGGGCCGCGTTGGTCAGTGTGCGCCATCTGAACAGGATTCTGAAAGCCGAAAGCAGCGTCGACGAAATCTGCGCAGCGATACAGCAGGAACTCCATCCCCATCTCGCGGAGTCTTTGCCGCAGCCGGCCAACGATCACTCTGCGGGACCACGTCACTCGGCCAGCAGCCCGAATGTCGACACGATGTCGCAAACGGGCGCATTCAATATTCTGAAAGACGACATCCCGGTTCTGGAACCGGGCGCAGCAGCACCGGCACCGGCGGCTCAAAGCACCAGCCAGGTTGAAATCGTCGTACTAACGAACGACGCGAGCTTTCTGAAAACGATTCGTGCCGCAACGGGCAGCAGCCATGTCGTTAACCACGCACCAAACCTGCAGGAAGCGGTCGACGTGGTACGCGAGGGACGCAGTGGCGTTTTGATTACCGACGCCGCCGTCGCCGTGCGCGACGTGCAAACGATTACGGCAAAATTACGCAAGCACATGCCGTCACTTGTAACGATTGTTGCCGGGCGTCGCGAAGACGGCGAGAAAATGATGGGGCTGATCAGCGACGGCCTCGTTTATCGCTTCCTGCTCAAGCCGATCAGCCCGGGTCGTTCACGACTGGCAATCGAAGCATCGGCCAAGAAACACCTGACACTGGTGAATACAGAAGTACCGCTGAGCCCCGAAGAAGTGCAACAAAAAATGACCGAGACCGGCATCATCAAAGGTGTCACGTTTGATTCGGGTCTGTTCCGCACAACCGACGTACGCCAATCCAATATCAACCTGCCGTCGCTTGATGACGACGATGTTGGCGGCGGACTCATCGAAAAGCTCGCCGGACGCTTTGGCATGATCGGCGTCGCCGTGGCGGCAGTCGTCGTCATTGGCATTCTTGCCGCCGTGTTTATGGGTGGCGATGACGAGCCGACGGCGAACACGGTCAACGAACGAACAGCCACGCAACCGGCAAGCGCAACGTTGCCGGCGCAGCGCCAACCGACCACCGCCGAGCGCATTGACGCGCTACTTGCGCGCGCTGACCAGGCATTAGCCGAAGGCCGCCTCGTCGCTCCGGCCGATGATAATGCCGTCATCTATTACGCGCAGGCAACCGCGCTCAAACGTGATGATCAACAGCTTCGTGCGACGCTCGAGAGCGTCCTGCAACGCGTGTTCACACAAATCGAGGGTGATCTGCTGCAAGACAATCTGAACGGCGCCCGTGCGTCGCTGAATGTCGTCAATGCAACCGTACCCGGCCACCCGCGTCTGGCGTTTTTCAATCGACAGATCAATAAAGAAATCGCGCGCCGGGATCTGGCAAGTATCGAGACTGCAATTAACGCCGGCAATATCGACGGCGCAAGGGCAACCCTCACGCGACTGGAAAACTCCGGCATTGTCGATGGCGCGATTATCGATACTTTGCAGGCAAGGCTGCAATCCGCGGAAGAAAGCAGCGCCACATCTAGCGCAGATTTGCTCGAGATTGCCGCTCAGCGCGTCGCTGCGAACCAGCTGGTCGCACCGGCTAACGACAGCGCGCGATACTACTATCGGGCCGTGCTGGACATAGAACCGGACAATACGGTCGCGCGACAGGGCATGACCTTTGTCGCCAGCATCTTGTTGTCAGACGCACGCACCGCCCTGGCGCGCAGCGATTGGGACAATGCAGAAGTATTGCTGAACGAGGCTGCTGCAAGCGGCGCCAACAATATCGAAGTGACCGCACTGCGCCGCGAACTCGCAAGTGCGCAGCCCGCCGCGAATGCGCAAACACCCGCAGGCAGCAGCGACGAGTCGTCGGCTGCGTCAGTACCGGCCACTGCGCCGGTCGAGGCTCCGGCTAGTGGGTCGCCCGACGGGATCGTAGAAACACGGCAAGCCGGCGCGTCACCCCGCACCGCCGAGCAAAATATTGGCAGCGATATCGCCGCCGAGACACCGCCGCCGGTACCGGCCGCTATCAGCGCCAACATCGGCAATACACCGACAGCGGCGGCATCAACACCGACAGCGCAGGAATTCGATCTGCAACAGACCGTTTACGAACCGCCTCGCTACCCCCGAACGGCACAGCGTCGTGGGATCGAAGGCTGGGCGGATGTCGAGTTTATTGTGCGCGCCGATGGCGTGACCGATGAAGTGCGCGTCGCGGATAGCGAGCCCGGTGAGATATTTGATAGCGCGGCGATCGAGGCCGTCAGCAAATGGCGCTATGAGCCGCTGCAAACCGATGATCCGCAAGCGTTCAGTCGCGCGCGAATCCGACTCGAATTTAATCTGCGCGAATAACACCGTGCACGGGCGATCAGGCCCTGGCTGCGTCGGGCACTAAAGTCTGCCGCGCTCGCTCAGCACCGCTTGCATCTGGGCAACAATAGACAGCGCAATACTGGCGGGCTCACGTGCGCCGATATCCAGCCCGGCCGGCCCATGCATTCTGGCCAGCACCTCAGCACTGACGCCACCAATGCTGTCGATCAGCCGCGCGCGTCGGTGATGCGGACCCAGCACGCCGATATAATCCCAGTGTGATTCGGCCGCCACGGCTTTCAGGTAGTGCTCATCGCTCGCAAGATGATGGCTCATGATAACGACAGCGTCGAAACGGCTGAGCTCGACCGTTGTTGCGAGCGCCGCGGCCGGCGCGCAAAACGACTGAGACACTTCGGGTTCTGGCAACGCCTCAACGTACGCCGGTCGATGATCGTAAACGCTGGTCGACCAACCCAGTTGGGCGAGTAAGCCGCACAGCGGATGCGCGTCGGGTGCCGCACCACAAAGCAAGACCCTCGGCGCTGTAGCAACAGGCATCACGAACCATTCGCCCGCCACCGACGCGACCGGCGCAGCCGCGCCAAGCTTCGCCAGCAATTGCCCGGTCAACTGCGGCAACAGCGAAGAAATACTGCGTGGTGTCGGGCGCGTGTCCCCGTCGGCAACCATCGCAAGGTTTAGCGCACTGTCATCGTCCTGCCGACGAACCGCCAGCACCGAGGCGTGCCCCGCCATGTAAGCGCTGCGCAAGGCCAACAGCGTATCGACGTCAGCTGCGTGACAGATCGGTATCAGTACGATGTGGAGCGAGCCGTCACAGCCCGCACCCATTCCCCACAGCGCATCGTGCTCACCGCCGAGGTCGTAATCGACCAACACGACGCGCTGCGACGATAGTGCCTGGCGCGCCCGCTCGGCAAGGTCGCCCTCTACGCAACCACCGCTGACCAGGCCCTGATAGTCGCCGTTGTCGGCGATAACAATAAAGTCACCCGGCTTGCTGTAGGTCGAGCCCTCGGTCGCGATAACGCAGGCAAGGACCATTGCCCGTCCCTGCGAATGCCAGTCACCTATTTTTTCAAAGACACGATTTTTGTGCAGCATGCATGCGTCGCCTCAGATAAAGCGCATTTTCCAACCCTCATTCAACAGCGAGTATACTGGGCGCGCCCGCGATTTGCGCTGACACAAGGACACGCCAATGCCAAAAGCTACCGCCACGCTATATGGCTATCATCGCAGCTCAACCAGCTATCGCTTACGGATTCTTTTCGGTATCAAAAAAATCGACTACCACACCGAAGTGGTCAGGCTCGATCGCGGAGAACAACACGCCGCAACGTTCAAGGACATCAACCCGATGGGCGGCGTACCTGTGGTCAGGATTGATGGCCGCACGCTGGTGCAATCGCCGGCGATCATCGACTATATCGAGGAGCAGTATCAACAGCCTGTGTTATTGCCCGACGATCCGGATACGCGCCAGCGCGTGCGCGAGATCACCTCGCTGATCGGTTGCGATATCCACCCGGTCAATAACCTGCGCGTTCTCAAACGACTCCGCGCGGAGCACGGTTTTGACGATGCCGCGATCGGCGAATGGTACCGGCATTGGATCAATACGGGCTTCAGCGCACTGGAGGCGATGATCGATAACCCGACCGCCAGGTATGCCGTCGGCGCCAGCGTGTCATTGGCCGAGGTTTATCTGGTGCCGCAGATCTACAACGCGCGCCGCTTCGACGTCGATATGGCGCAATACCCTGCATTGCAATCCATCGATGCGCAGTGCGCGAAGATTGATGCCTTTCGCGATGCGCACCCGGACCTGCACGCGCCGTCCGAATAGCGACGCAACGTCGGATCAGTCGACGTCGTCCGCGCGCTTCAGATCGGCCGGCAGGTATTGCCCCGCTTTGTAATAGTGCCACACGCTCCACACACCGACGGCGGCCATCGCGAGCAGGCTGTAGCGTGCCGCATCGTCGCCATAGGTGGGTTCAAGAAAGTCGGCCATTGCGCCCGTTAGAACGGGGCCAATACCCAAGCCGATCAGGTTAATGATCAGCAGCAGAACCGCCGCGGCAACACCACGCATGCGCAGGTTCACGAGGCTTTGTGTCTGCGCAAACGTCGTCGCCTGATAGAAGTTGCTGAGAAACGCCGGTACGACAAATATCCCCAGCGCCCAGTACGGGCTGTCGACCAGATAGACAGCGACCCCCGGCGGAATCGACAGTAGACCGGCAAGCGCAACCGTCCAGAGTTTCCAGCGATGGTCGTTGACCCCGAAGCGGTCAGAGACGTAGCCGCCAAGGAAAATGCCGGCGCCGCCCGACAAGCCAAGAATCAAACCAAGATAAGTGCCGATCTCGCCGGTCTGCATGCCATGTGATCTGACCAGAAACGTCGGGAACCAGGTAGACACCGAATAGCCGACCATCGCGGCGAGCGCCGCGCCGAGCGACATATGCAGGAATGAACGCCGGCGCATCAGGAATCTGAACGTATCCGCGATGCTCGGTCGCGCGTCGCGCGCCTTGCGCGCTTCCGACATGCCGCGCGGCGGCTCCCAAACAGTGAAGCGCACGATCAATGCCAGCAACACACCGGGAATACCGACAATCAGAAACGCATTGCGCCAGCCGTAGAGCTGATTGATCCAGCCGCCCACCAGATAGCCGAACATGATGCCGAGCGAAATACCGAGTGAGTAAACACCGAGCGCCGTGGCGCGCTGGTGCGGCGGAAAATAATCAGAAATCATCGAGTGTGCGGGCGGGCTACAACCGGCCTCACCGACACCGACACCGATGCGCGCCAATGCGAGCTGCACAAAGTTCTGCGCCAGTCCGCACAGCGCCGTCATCGCACTCCAGATAAACAGCGCCCAGGCGATCAGGTTACGCCGGTTACCGCGGTCGGCAATCGTCGCGATCGGAATACCGAGTATCGAATAGAATAGCGCGAAGAACGTACCGGCGAGCAGACCGAGCAGCGTGTTCGACACCTGCAGCTCTTCCTGAATCGAAGGAATCAGGATCGAAATAATCGTGCGGTCAATGAAGTTCAGCGTGTAAACGATGACCAGCATTCCGAGCGCATAATAGGCCCGACCCGGCGTCTTAATCGTGGTGTCCTGCATGTACTCCCCCCGAAACACTGCGGCGTGCTTCGAGAGCACCGTTGGATGGTGACCGATCTGCCGGGCGTTTACCAGCCGCTAGTCGGCTTTGGGTGTTCGCGAGGCCCGTTTGCGATCCGATTCCAACAGCAATTTTTTGCGCAGACGAATGCTGGCGGGCGTGATTTCGACCAGCTCGTCGTCATCGATAAACTCCAGCGCCTGTTCGAGCGAGTAGCGAATCGGCGGCGACAACACCAGGTTTTCGTCGGTGCCGGCGGCGCGGATGTTGGTCAGCTGCTTTGCCTTGGTCGGGTTAACCACCAGATCGTTATTGCGATTATGGATACCAACGATCATGCCCTCGTAGACCTCGAGCCCGTGGTCGACAAACAAGCGGCCGCGTTCCTGCAAATTGAAGAGCGCGTACGCCAGCGCCTTGCCGGCGACCTTGGACACCAGCACGCCATTATTGCGCTGCCCAATGGTGCCCGACACTTTCGGTGCGTAGTCATCGAACACGTGATAGATCAGCCCGGTACCGGCGGTCGCACTCAGATATTCAGTCCGGAAACCGATCAGCCCGCGGGACGGAATCCGGTATTCCAGGCGGCTGCGTCCTTTCTGGTCGGCGGTCATCGACAACAACTCGCCCTTGCGCTCCGCCAATCGGGTCATCACCGCGCCCTGGTAGTCGTTGTCAAAATCGACGGTGAGGTTTTCGAACGGCTCCAGAACGGCGCCATTTTCAAAATGCTCGATGACTTCGGGACGCGAGACCGCGAGCTCGAAGCCCTCACGTCGCATCGTCTCGATCAACACCGACAAATGCAGCTCGCCGCGCCCTGACACCTTGAACTTGTCGGGGTCTTCAAGCGGCTCTACGCGCAGCGCGACATTGTGCTTGAGCTCCTGCTCGAGGCGTTCACGGATCTGCCGACTGGTCAGATACTTGCCTTCACGCCCGGCCAGCGGTGACTTGTTGACCTGAAAGGTCATACTGATCGTCGGCTCATCGACACTAAGCGGCGGCAATGCGGCCGGCTCACCGCGCAGACACAGCGTGTCGGAAATAGACAGCTCATCGATACCACTGAAGGCCACGATATCGCCCGCCTCGGCTTTTTCGACGCGGATACGCTTCAAGCCATGAAAGCCGTAGAGTTCGAGGATACGGGCGTTGCGCGTTTTGCCATCGGCCGATACAACGATCAACGGTTCGTTCTGGGTAACATTTCCGCGCGTTACACGGCCGATACCGATAACGCCGACGTAGGGGTCGTAATCGAGGCTGGAGACCTGCAGCTGCAACCCGCCCTCGCGGCTGACATCCGGCGCCGGTACGTGTTCGATGATCGCATCGATCAACGGCTGCATGTCACCCTCGCGCGCTTCTTGGTCAAGCGAGGCATAGCCCGCCAGCCCACTCGCATAAATCACCGGAAAATCGAGCTGCTCGTCGGTCGCACCGAGACGGTCGAACAGGTCGAACGTCTGGTTCAATACCCAGTCGGGACGCGCGCCATCGCGATCAATCTTGTTGATCACCACGACCGGCGTAAAGCCGCACGCGAACGCCTTGGCCGTAACAAAACGTGTCTGCGGCATCGGGCCTTCAACCGCATCGACTAACAGCAGCACGCTGTCGACCATCGACAGAACACGCTCAACTTCGCCACCGAAATCCGCGTGTCCGGGCGTGTCGACAATGTTGATGCGCCAGTCGTTCCAGCGGATCGCGGTGTTCTTGGACAGGATCGTGATGCCGCGCTCGCGCTCCTGATCGTTGGAGTCCATCACCCGATCGGGCACATCGGCGCGCGCATCAAATGTGCCGGATTGCTTGAGCAACTGATCGACCAGGGTCGTCTTGCCATGGTCAACATGCGCGATGATCGCAATGTTGCGTAGTTTATCGGGGGAATTCATGGACGTATCCGTGTAGGCAAAGCCGGCCATTATAGACCGACCTGCGATTCGGTGACCGCCTAATTAGCAATCCGCCCGGATGGCACCGGTCAATGCGAGCAGGCAACCCGCGATTCGCGGCAATCCAGCCCTGAGGGCCCGATGGCCAGCGCATCCGGCCTGCGCGGATCCGCGGCGCCTTTGAGAAAGCCGTCTTCGCTGACAATGGTCTGGGCACTGCCCATCGTGCGCACAGGGCTGACGTCGTGACCAATTGCCTCCAGCAGCGCGATCGTGTCCGGACTGAAGCCCGCCTCCATGAACAGGCGATCGGGGTACCACTGGTGGTGGAAGCGCGGCGCTGCAACGGCGTCGGCGACTGACATCTGGTGATCGATCATGTTGACGATAACCTGCAGCACGGTGGTGATGATGCGACTGCCGCCGGGACTGCCGGTGGCGATCCACGGTTTACCGTCGCGGAATACGAAAGTCGGTGTCATCGACGACAGCGGGCGTTTGCCCGGCGCAATCGAGTTGGCGTCCTCGCCAAGCAAGCCATAACCGTTCGGCGAACCCGGCTTGGCCGAAAAGTCGTCCATCTCGTTATTCAGCAATATGCCGGTGCCCGGCACGGTAATACCGCTGCCGAAGGAAAAATTCAGCGTGTAGGTATTGATGACCGCGTTGCCCTGCGCGTCCATGACGCCATAATGCGTCGTATCCGGGCTTTCGTAGCCGGCATTCACACCCGGCGCGATATCATCCGAATTGCGCGCCTTGCGCAAGTCGATATTGGCGGCCAGTTCGCGCGCGTACGCCTTGCTGGTCAGCCATCCGACCGGTTCGCTGTAAAAGTCCGGGTCGCCGAGGTGCTTGCTGCGATCAGCATAAGCGTTGCGCATCGATTCGGTCATGACATGAATCGCATTGGCGCTTCCCGCGCCAAAGCCGCGAATATCAAACTGCTCCAGTACGTTGAGGATCTGCACGATCAGCACCCCACCGGAGCTCGGCGGAGGCATCGAAACAATCTCAAGACCGCGGTAGGTACCGACAACCGGCGCTCTTTCGACCACGCGATAGCCGGCCATATCCTCGGCGGTGATCAACCCGTCATTGGCCTCCATTGCCGCAACGATCTTGCGTGTAATACTGCCTCGGTAGAACGCGTCCGGACCGCGCTTGGCGATTTGCTTGAGCGACCAGGCGAGATCGGGCTGGCGCAGGATGTCACCCGCCGCGTAGCTGCTGCCGTCTTTGCGGTAATACGCACGCAACGTCGCGGCATCGCGGCCCAGCCGCTCGCGGCGCCGCTCCAGTGTCTGTGACAGATCAACGCTAACCCGCATGCCCTGCTCGGCGAGTCGGATCGCAGGCTTAAGTACGTCCGCCCATGCCATCGTCCCGTAGCGACTCAAAGCATGATGCATGCCGGCGACGGTGCCGGGCACGCCCGCAGAGCGATAACTGAAACGCGCCGCGCTGTTGTCGACATCGCCTGACGCATCGAGATACATGTCGCGGCTCGCAGCCGCAGGCGCGCTCTCGCGATAGTCGATGGCGATCGTGCGATCCTGCTCGGCCAGATACACCATCATGAAACCGCCGCCGCCGAGATTGCCAGCGCGCGGCAGCGTTACCGCCAGCGACATCCCTACGGCCACGGCGGCATCAACGGCGTTGCCGCCTTGCGCCAGGATTTCAGCACCGACTTCGGCGGCGATTGCATTCTGCACCGCCACCATACCGCGTGCATCGATGCTGGCGTGGTGGGTTGCACTGTAGTCGATGATCGGTGTTTGGGGCTGTTGCGCCACAGCGATGGCCGGGCTAAGCACAGTGCCGAGCAGCAAACAGATAATCGAAAGAATAACGACTCGATTTAACTTATCTAACAAAAACATAATATTACGACGCAATCTTAACAATTTGTTTACCAAAATTCTCGCCCTTAAGCATACCCATAAAGGCCTCCGGCGCACTGCGGATGCCCTCGGCGACGCTTTCGCGATAGGTCAGTTTGCCCTCGCTCAGCCATTGGCGACACAGGCTGTCCCATTGCGCTGCGGCCTCGGGATAGTTGGCAACGATGAAGCCCTGCATCTTGACGCTGCGCCCCACCAACAACGCCATACCGCGCGGGCCCGTGGGCATTTCATCGGGGCGCGCATTGTAGTCGGCAATCATGCCGCACAGCGCGATGCGGCCGAACGGTTTCATGTTCCAGATCGCGGCCTCCAGCATCTCGCCACCAACGTTCTCGAAATAGACATCGATACCCTTCGGGAACGCGGCGCGCACTGCCCCGTGGATGGAATCTACAGTTTTGTAGTTGAATGCCTGATCGTAGCCGAGCGTGTCCTTCAGCCAGGCGACCTTCTCGTCGCTGCCGGCACTGCCGACGACGTAGCATCCCTGGTTCTTTGCAATCTGGCCCACAACCGAACCGACGGCACCGGATGCTGCCGATACCAATACCGCATTACCCGGCTTGCATTCGCCAACGATATTGAGACCAACGTAGGCCGTCAGGCCGGGCATGCCGAGGATGCCGAGATGGTAGGACAGCGGTTGCCCACCGGCGCTGATCTTGCGCAGCCCGTGTGCACTGGCGACCGAGTATTCTTCCCAGCCGAGCATGCCGGTGACGTGTTCGCCCGGCTTGAAGTTGTCGGCGCGACTCTCAACCACTTCCGCTACGACCCCGCCGGACAGCGGCTGACCGATCTGAAACGGCGGCACGTAGCTCTTCGTGTCGTTCATACGGCCGCGCATGTAGGGGTCGACTGACAGATACAAATTGCGTAACAAGACCTCGCCCGGGCCCGGCTCGCCGACCGGCTGTGTATCGACGGTGAAGTTGTCGCTGGTAACCCAGCCATCGGGTCTGCTGGCCAGCAATATACGGGTGTTTTCAATACTCAACGGGAACTCTCTTCTGTGTGTGTTTGCTCTGCGCATTATACTTCAGCCGGCAATCCGCTTCTCGCCGAACGTTGACCAATGTTGCAAGGGCCATGAAATCATGTCCGACACACTGATCTCACTGTTGCTCCCGCTGCTGCTCGCAGGTGCTGCCGCAGGGCTCATTGCCGGGTTGCTGGGCGTCGGTGGCGGCATCCTGCTGGTACCGGTGCTCAGCGTCGTGCTGCCAACGATCGGGGTGCCTGACAGCGTATCGATGCACATCGCAGTCGCCAGCTCGCTCGCCGTTATCATCGCGACCGCGATCGCCTCCGCGCGCGCGCACGCAAAGCGCGGCTCGGTCGATACCGACCTTGTGCGACGCTGGGCGCCGTTTATTGCCATCGGCGCACTGGCCGGCGCGCTGGTCGCACGAATGTTAAGTGGCGATGTGTTGCGCGTCATGTTCGCCGTGCTGGCATTCGTTCTGGGCGTGCGTTTTCTGCTCGCCCGCGAACGCGAAACCAGCCGGCTGGCGCTGGCCGCTAATCCGCAACGCGCCTGCGCCGCCGGGATCGGGGTACTTTCCGCCTGGCTCGGCATCGGCGGCGGTTCGTTCTCGGTGCCGCTGATCAATGCGCTGGGCCGGCCGGTGCAACGCGCGGTTGGCACGTCCGCGTGGCTGGGTCTGTTTATCGCGGTTCCTGCAACCGCGGGCTATATCGTCGGCGGTCTCGGCGTCGCCGGGCGACCCGATTTCTCGCTTGGCTACCTGCATTTGCCGTCAGTGATCATCATCGGCGCGGCCGGCGTACTGCTCGCCCCGGTTGGCGCGCAGCTCGCACATGCGCTGCCGCAACGCCGGCTGAAGCAGGTCTTCGGCGTGTTCCTGTTGATGGCCTCGGCGCGGCTGATACAACACGTGCTGGGCTGATATCACCTTGCCGCGCCGACTTCACGCCGGCCGGACTGTTACACTTTTGACCGTCAGAGCTGCAGGCAATCAAACGCGGCTGTGATAAAAGACAAACAAAGCGGGTCAATAGTTCAAGCACGCCGTTCAACGCGTGTGGAGCCAGTGGAAACAGACCGAGCACATCGTAATGAGAGAAGCCGCATCAGAAGCAGACGAGGTATCGACGCACCCAGGCGTGCGACGCGCTGCAACGATTTCGCAGCAATCGGGTGACTATGCACTGCGCGTCGCAACCAGCCATGACGATCTGCAACGTGCGTTTGCGCTGCGCTTCCGCGTGTTCAATCTCGAGCTCGACGAAGGGCTGCAATCATCCTATGCAACCGGCCTTGATCAGGATGAATTCGACGCCCATTGTGACCACTTGATTGTCGAGCATGTTCCGAGCGGCAACATCATCGGCACCTACCGCATGCAGGACCGGCGAATGGCCGACGCCGGCGCAGGCTTTTACTCGGCCAACGAATTCCAACTTGCGCGGCTCGGTGAAGACGTCTTGGCTTCAGCCGTCGAGCTGGGACGCGCGTGCATCGACGTCGAACACCGAAACACCCGCGTCCTGTTTTTACTGTGGCGCGGGCTTGCGGCCTACATGGTCGCCGGTGGTCATCGCTATTTCTTCGGATGCTGCTCGCTGACGAGCCGTGATGCGCGCGACGGTACGACGCTGTTCAATAAGCTGCGAGCACAAGGCGCCGTAGACGACGCACGGCTCGTCGATGTCACGCGGGGGTTCTTGTGCGACAGTGACATTGATGACCCGGCACTTGCCCCGAAGATCCCTAAACTGATGCGTCTGTATATCGCCTATGGCGCGCGCATCGTCAGCCCGCCGGCACTCGATCGGGAATTCGGTACGATCGACTTTCTGGCCTTGTTTGACCTGCACACACTCAACGAACAAGCCCGCGGGATGTTTCTCGATGAGCGCTGACACTGCCGACAAGACATTCGCTTTTTCGCTTTGGCGCCGCATTATTGCGGTGCTGCGCCTTGCGTTGATTGCGCTCATCACACTGCTCGTTACGATCTCGCTCGGCGTCGGCAGGCTGGTGTTGTTTGCCGCCCCCGGCCTGCGTCGCCGATGGCGCGTGTGGCACTTCAACGCCTGGTCGCGCGCAATGTGTTTTGTGCTCGGCGCAAACACCGTCGTTGAAGGCGCGCCACCCCAGGCACCGTTCTTTCTCGCCAGCAATCACCTGGGCTACCTGGATATCGTGGTGCTCGCACAAGTACTGCCGGCGGTATTCGTGGCCAAGGCCGATGTTCAGTCATGGCCGGTGATCGGTTCGCTGACACGTCTGGCCGATACGCTGTATATCAACCGCGAACGGCACAGCGACATTCCTCGTGCCAACCGCTCGATTGCCGACGCAATGAACTCGGGCGATAGCGTCGTTTTATTCCCGGAAGGCACCAGCTCAGAGAGCGACTTCGTGCTGCCGGTTCGACCGCCGCTATTACAGGTAGCGGTAGAACATGACCTTGCCGTCAACACGGCTGCGCTACATTTTGTGACACGCGACGGCGACCCGCATGCGCAACGCGTGATTTGCTACTACGGCGACATGGACTTTGTCGGACATGTCTGGCGCCTGTTGCACATCCGCGGCTTTACCGTCACGATCCGCTTCGGTCAACAGCAGCACCGCGCGGCGCACCGTAAACAACTGGCAGAATCTGTTCGCGCAGAAATTCTCGATCTGCAATCACGCAATACATTGGTCCCGCGCCCCGCAGCTGAAGCGCAACCCGCGACGACGCAACCAGAACAAATGAGAACAGAGCAATGAGCAACCCCGCGTCAGACGCGCATGTCCCAATCCTGTGCCGGGACAACATTGACTGCATTGAGCAGTTGTTGCGCGTCATCGATAGCCTCAGTGATGTTCAATACACCCAGTCGGTCGCGCCGTGCAACAGCGGTATCGGTGTGCACTTCCGACACATTCTTGATCACTACGATGCATTCCTTGCCGGTCTGAACAACGGACTGGTCGACTACGACGCACGCGATCGCGACGCACACACCGAAATGAGCCGGTCGACGGCAAGGCAACGACTGTTTTCGGTCAGCGAGCGGTTGGCGGCAGTCGATGAGCAATCGCTAAGCCGAGCGCTTGATGTGCGCATGGATTGCGGCAGCAACTGCGATATCAGCGCGCCATCGAGTGTGTCTCGCGAGCTACAGTTCCTGGTCAGCCATACCGTGCACCACGATGCGCTGATAGCAGCAGCCGCCAAGTCGCTCGGCGTGGCGATGGAGCCGGGTTACGGTGTCGCACCGTCCACGCTGCGCTATGCGCGTGGTGGCCCGCAATCGGTTTAGACACGGCCGGTCACCGCGCATGATGCGTCGACTCCTGTATCTGTGGGTTGTGCTGGCGCTGATCTCCAACGTGTGGCGGCTAAGCCACCCACCCGAGCCTGCGGCGGGTCCCGACCAGGTGCTTGTGACGCTTGCAGAGCGCGATGGTGCGACGCTGACCGGCAAGCAAATCCAGATCGCGTTCACGCGCAGCGCACCTGCAGCAGAGACCCGTCCCACATTATTGTTGTTGCACGGCACGCCCGTCGCGTCGCGCGCCATGCGCGCGCTCAGCCAATCACTGGCGGCAAACTTTGATGTGATCACACCGGACCTGCCGGGTTTCGGCGGCTCGATGCAGCCGCTGGCGGATTATTCGAGCATCACGCACGGCGCCTATCTGCAGGCGCTACTGGATGCCCTCGACGTGGCAGCGGTGCATGTCGTTGCCTACAGTCAGGGTGGCGCCGCAGCATTATCGCTGGCGGATCGCGCGCCGGAAACGGTCGCATCGCTGACACTACTTTCCGCGATAGGTGTGCAGGAACTCGAGTTATTCGGCGGCTATCGGCTCAATCATTTCGTTTACACAGCACAGCATGTACTGCTCACCGCAGCGGGCTGGCTGATTCCACACTTCGGCTATCTCGACAATGCCATTCTCGGTCCGGGCTACACGCGCAACCTGACCGACACCGATCAACGCGCGCTGCGCGCGATGCTGCGCGATCTGCCCATGCCAACGCTGATCGTTCACGGCAATGACGATGGACTCGTGCCCCTCGCCGCCGCGCAGGAGCACTTTCGCCTCGTCCCGCACAGCGAATTGGTCATTCTGGAAGGTGGGCATGAACTCGCGTTTACCGAGCCTGCGCGTATCGCGGCGACCGTGCGCGCGTTTGTCGATCGCGCAGCGCAAGGCAATGCGCCGACGCGGCGAACGGCCACAGCCGAGCGCTTGCAATCGGCCGCCGAACCCTATCAACCCGTCGCCCGGGCAACGTTGCAAGGCGGCGCTCTGATCGTGCTGATGCTGGCTATCATCGTTGCCAGCTATGTCAGCGAGGATCTCACCTGCATTGCGGCCGGCCTGTTGGTTGCCGAAGGCATCATCGGCTTCCCCGCCGCGCTCACGGCGTGCCTGATCGGCCTGTTCACCGGCGACCTCGGCTTGTTCGCCGCTGGCCGTTGGTTTGGCAAGCCGGCACTTTCGCGACTGGTAAGCACGGAACGCCTGAACATCGCGACCGACTGGTTAAAACGGCGCGGCCCGCTGGTCATTGTCGCAAGTCGTTTTATGCCCGGCACGCGGCTGCCTACCTATGTGGCCGCGGGTGCGCTGCATATGCCCTGGGGTCTTTTCACGCTGTATTTCGCCATTGCGACGGCGCTGTGGACCCCTTTGCTGGTTGCCCTCGCGGCGGCCTACGGGGAAGCGGTCAATCATTGGTTCGAGCGCTATGCGAGCGTCGGCGTGTGGTTGCTGATCGGCGGTGGTCTGGCGATGTGGCTGATACTCAAAATCGGGCTGCCACTGCTCACGTGGCACGGCCGACGCCGCTTCTATTCGGGCTGGCGTCGAGTAACAAACTTCGAATTCTGGCCGCGCAGCGCCTTCTACCCGCCAATCGTCTTGTATTGTCTATGGCTCGCTTTGCGCTACCGTTCCGTGAGCCTGTTCACGCTGGCCAATCCCGGCATGCCGCTCGGCGGCCTGATCGGCGAGTCCAAGAGTCAAATCCTGCGCGAGTTGTCGGGCAGTGGCCATGTCGCACCGTTCTGTCTGCTCGACGCAGCCACCGGTGCAGATCGGCTGGCGCAGCTGGATGCCGCCTTGTCCGGCGACTCGCTTGACTATCCGCTGGCGCTGAAGCCGGACAGCGGCGAGCGCGGTCGCGATGTTGAAATCGTGTCGGATCGTGAACAGGCCACACGCTACCTGGACCGGCATAGCGGACCTGTCATCGCGCAGCGATTCGAGCGCGGCATCGAGTATGGCGTTTTCTACATTCGTCCGCCCGATGCCGCGCGCGGGTTTCTGTTTTCGCTGACCCATAAAGGCCAAACCGTTGTAACCGGTGATGGCAGAACGCGGCTTGGTGATTTGATTCTGGGCGACGCGCGCGCTGTATGTATGGCAGCGTTTTTCCTGCATGAACATGCGGGGCGGCTGCACGAAATTCCGGCGCAAGGCGAACGCATTGTGCTCAATGCAATAGGCACGCACAGCAGGGGCAGCTTGTTTACCGATGCCCGGGGCATAGAAACCGAGGCGCTGACTGAAGCCATCGATCGCGTCAGCAAACACTTCGAGGGCTTCTATCTGGGGCGCTATGACATCATTGCGAACGACACGCAGAGCCTGCAGCAAGGCGTCGGCTTCCGCATTATCGAGCTGAACGGCGTCAGCTCGGAGGCGACCCATATGTACGACCCGACACTCGGCGTGCTCAATGCGTGGCGTGTGACCGCCCGCCAATGGCGCTACGCGTTCGAGATCGGCGATCAGGTGCGCGCGTCGGGTATGAAGCCGCCCGGCGCCATGGCGCTGATACGCGCGCTGCGCGATACGCGCGAGCAATAGCCAGTGGCAACGACGAGTTTGGTACCATTAGCAAATGCCTGGAATACGCCATAGCTTCCTGATACCGGCACTCGCGATCGGCGCGGCGCTCGCGAGCGCGCAGCACGCCTCCGCCGGGGTCGCCCAGATGCTGGAAACCTATCAGCATCAATCGGAGATTCCCGCCGCGGAGCTCGACAGCGACAGTCTGGCGCGGCTGGTCGCCGGTGAGGTCATCTACCGAAAGGTCGTCGTGACGCGTGTCGACAGCACCGATGATGATTCAACAACGCTGCGCATCATCGGTTATCGGGTCATTGACAAGGCGCGAGAATCGCTGTGGCTGGCGGCGCTCGCCTATGACGCCGGCTTTTCCGGGCGTCTGACAGAATTCTTCGTTGCTACTAACGACGTCGGTGGCGCCAGCTGGTACCAACACGTCAATATGCCGTGGCCGCTGAAGAACCGTCACTGGATGATCGAGACGGCCAAGGACCTGGAGCTTGCCGCGCAATCCGACAATCGTCTGTGGGAACACAACTGGCAACTGGTGGACAATGTCGACGAACAGATCAGCGACTTATTCGACGATCGCGCTGTCGCCGGAATCAGCGTTGCGCAGGCGGCCAAAGCCATCAGCCTGCCGCTCAACAACGGCGCATGGGTAATGGGTGAACTGGGCACACAACAAACGCTGGTAATCGTTCACGCGACGATGGATATGGGAGGCGTCATACCGGACGGTCTGGTCGCGCGCTACACGCGTCGCCAGCTGCAATCTATGTTGAAAAAAATTGAGCGTGATGCTGATTCAGCCCATCAGCGCTACGACGAGCGCTACGTCATTTATCGTGGCGACGGCACGCCGATAGCACCGGGCCTCAGCACCGCAAACAGAACCACATCACCATGACACGATCAAAAAAAGACGATAAGGCGATCGCCCAGGTCGCACGAAACCTGCGTATCGGCGAACATCAGCGCCACATTTTTCTGTGCGTGGATCCCGAAAAGCCAAAGTGCTGCGAACGCTCGGAGGGGATCAAGTCATGGAAGTTTCTGAAGACCCGGCTGCGCGAGCTGAAGCTTGATGTCAGCGGTCAGGTGTTTCGCTCCAAAGCAGGCTGCCTGCGCGTGTGCCAGCAAGGGCCGATCGCCGTCGTCTATCCCGACGGCACCTGGTATCGCCGTTGTACACCCGAAGTTCTGGAAGACATTATTCAGGAACACCTGATCGGCGGCAGGCCGGTGCGCAAACACAGCTTTGCGAGCAACCCGCTAGGTGCGCCGGTCACGCCTGCCGACGCGCAATCGCCAGACGCTGAATAAGCCAGGCGCCGAGCGCCAGCAACAACAACGCCATCATCGGCCAATCGCGCGGCATGACAACCTGTCTGGCTTGCGACATTTGTGCATCTGCGCCCGGGGAGGCATTGGCGCGCAATCGTGTGGCATCCGAACGTTCGATGATGCGCAGCAAACGCCAGTCGCTGGCGGCGTAAACATATCGCGCGCCAAAGCTCACGCCATCGCTGTCGCTGACCCGCAGCCAGCCGGGCGACATCGGCCAGTACCATGCGCATCGCATACCCGGCTGCCACATTGATTCATGCAGCGACACGGCGTTTCGCGTACCCGTGGATTCGCGCATCTGCAGGCCGTCGATTTCCACCGCGCGCGGCAGACAAACCCGCAAGCGCTCACCAACGCGGCTGAATTCGCGTTCGAAAACCGGCGACAGCGTCTCTGCCGGTCGCGCCAATGCCTGCGTCAGGCGTGACCAGACTCTCGCATGCACTGCGCCCTCGCCGGCCCCGACCAGCCGATAACTGTCACGCAACAAGCTCACCGCAACATGCGGCAACGCGTCCGTTCTGGCCACGACGGCGCGACCCAGATCATCGTTCAATAGCGTGACGTTCGTCCCATCGACGAACGCCAGCGGCTCGCGAGTCAGGCCGCTGTCAACAGCCAGACCCATCTCCGGCAGACGGTAGATCACCTCGGTCGCATCGCGTTGCGTCAATCCATCGGCTAGCGCCGCCGGCAACGCCGCGAAATCATCGGCATCATGAATCATCACTAACAACCCCGCGCCGTGCGTCGGATCCATCAGAAGTTTTTGCTCGGCATCGCTCAGTAATCCGAATACCGCGCCATCGGCGATCACCAGATCGACGCGCGCAAGGGTCTGCGGAGAAATATCCGCGGCGTCCACGTCGTAACCCGTGGTGGTTCGCGTCCGGACACGTTCGCTACTGACCCACACGCGTGTCGCAACCGCGGCGCCCGAATCAGTGGCCCAGCGTGAAATCGCACGCCATTCAAACGACGGCGATGCTTGCAGCATCAGCAAACGTGCGACCGGCGGGCGCACAACCTCAACCGCCGCCGGATTGCGCTCGACGATTTCGCCCGACTGCATATCAGTAAGCCGGATGTCCAGAACGTGCCGGCCCGGCGCGAGCCCCGTTGCACTCAAGCGCGCGATGCCACTCTCGTCGACGGGCATCCGCGCAAGCTCACGTTCATCGTCGGCATGCAGGCTGACGGAATAGCGTGACGATGCCACCGACGACGTGGTGCGCACTGCCACATCCAGCGACTCGCCAACCGGCAACTTCGCCGGAAAATCGACACCCGCGATGCCGGCCCCGATCGGCGGCGCCGCGAAATCGATGGCGCGGTCAAATGCCGAGGCATTCCAGGCGGAACGTGACAGACCGTGGCCGATAATTCGCAGCCGCGCGAGATCCGGTTGATAGTTGAGAACATCCTCGACCAGCGCAATCCGCACCAGCGGTGCGTCATCGCGGGCCGCACGGCGTGCGGCCACAAACGCCTGCACCGCCGGTTCAGTCCATGCCTCGTCAATCACATACGCATCCGTTTGCGTATCAATAGCATCCAGTTGATCGCTGTCCGCGCCGGCCGTGATCAAAGTGGCGATGCCAGACGATTGCAACAGTAACGGTGGGTTGAGAAAAGCAAGCATGGCCAACAGGTACAGGCCGGAAGTGACGAATAGAAGCGCGCGCATTGCCAGGCCATCGGCGCGCCGAACGATGACGATCGTCGTGATCAGCCAGACGATCGCGGCGATCAGAGCGCCGGGCAGCAGCCATGGCACGCGCATGAACTCCGCCAGCCAGGCCGCGAATACACCCGTCATTGGCCGCCGCCGGTTTCGGCCGTGAATGCATCAAACGGCTGTTCCGCGCGCGCAGCAGGCGCACGTTGCGGTGGCGCATGCCGTTGCCAGTAACCCGACAGGCGCGCACGACAATCATCGCAATCCGCATCCAGCCCCCATTGCTCTAGCGCAGCCGCTGCGTCGAGCGTCGCCGCGACCAGCGCATCGTCGCCGCCAGCCCGCGCCTCGCCAAGCTTGCGCGCAAGCCATGTCTCAACCCGCGCCACCGCGTCGTCATCTAATAGCGCATCCGATTCCAGCAATGACAGCACAGACTGCAGTAGCGCCGCGTCGCTTGTCCCGCTCGCCTGACTGGCAAGACGCGCGCTGCGCGATATGTCGTCGAGCTCGCCGGTCAGTCGGCGCTGCGGATCGACCGGCGTCGGCTCAAAGCCGACGCGCGCCACGTAGGCACGTGAACGATTCTGCACCCGCTTGATGAGCGCGAGCGCCTGGTATTGGTGTGGCAGTGCTGGCTGCGGACGAAACTGACGCAACTCGCCTTCCGATTGCCACATTGCCGCCAGCGCCTGTCGCAGCAGCCCGCGCGTTTCGGGGTCGAACAATGTCGCCTGCTCTTCCTGATCGTGGAAATGTGCGTAGGGCTCGATAGCGGCCTCGACATCGCCGAACGCGCTGGCCCGGGGTTGCGCCGCTGCGACGAAATCTTCGTCGGCGTGATCGTGACCGTCACCGGCGTAGTGACCCTCCCCGTCACTCGACTCCGTCGGCATCGCGCTGGGCTCGCTATCATCTTCCTCGCCCATAAACTCGCCGTAGCGAAGCCGCAACGCCTTCTGATCCAGCGCCAGCGATTGTGCGCGCTGATTGAATATGTCCGCCTCGATGGACTCGCGTTCTGCGATGAGCGCCTCACTATCGATGATGATCTGACGCTGGCTGCGGAAATACTCGGGCATCACCTGAACGACCTGATTATCGAGCACGATATCCGGCGTATCCTGCTCGCCCTGCCAACGCACGATCAGCGTCTGTGACTTGCCGATGTTCGCGCCACCCGGACGCCCGTCACCGGCCTCGAAGTGCAAATACAGCTCACTGCCGGCGGACAGGCCCAGCGCCACAGGATCAAATTCATCAGCGAGCGCCAGCGTGTCCGGCGCACTGTCAGTCGCCTCGAACATCACCACCTGCTGATCCTCAAAAGCGACCTGTTCGCCGCTGCCGCTGCTGCGCGTAATCCGCGCCACAACCTGTTGCACACCAAAGTCATCATCGATCGCCAACCGTATGCTGAGCGGATCGGCAGACTGCTCGCTCACCGTTTGCAGGCGCGATGCCGGGGCGAGAATTTCAACGACCGGCGCGCGATCCGCCGCCACAGCGATGGTATGCACGAGCCCGGCATCCGCGACCGGCAATGCATCGCCATCGGCGATAAACCGATAGGTACTCGCTACCGGTTGCCACCATATACTCTGCCAGCGTCCGTCGCCGGCCGGATACAAACTGATCTGCATGCCGTCTCCGGTCACCAGAGAAAGGTCGCCGACGTTACCAAAGAGCGTCACCGTGAAACGCAACTCTGAAAACTCTTTCACTGCCACCGATGCGCCCGACTGGCGTGACGCCGAAAGGCCCGTATAGGTCGGCGGTCTAATATCTGCCACAACATCCGCAATCATCGGCGCCGCGTCTTGCACAACTTGCGCACCGCTCACGCGCTGTTGCCACGCCGGGACCAGCCAGATCGCATTGATACCGAGCGCGCCAATCAATAGCGCAACGGCCACCGCGCGCGGCAGTCGCCGGGAGCCACTCGCCTCCAGCTGACCGCGTTCGGCCAGCGCGACGACGGCGGCGTCGATACGCTCGAGCTGCAGTCGTTGCAAGGGACTGAGTGACGCAAGCGGGCGCGCGAGCAGTTCGCTACTGTCTTCCAGTGACGGAAAGCGGCGATCGAGATGCGCAAGCACGCGGGCGAAAGATACCCGTTTGCGACGCAGGGCGAGGTCGGTGACCAGCACCTGAAACAGCGCGAAAACGAGAGCCACGAGCGCGCTCCCGGCAAGTGATAGATAGCCACTGCGAGGTAATGTATAAACCAGCACCAGAAATAACGGCAGTGCGTAGGCCGTGTAGCGCGCCAGCTGATAGACGCGCATCTGACGGGAATAGCGTACGACGATCGCCTTGCCCTGATTCATGTACGTGCCACCTGCAGCGATAAGCAGCGCTCCAGCACAAACAGACCGACGATGAGAGACAACCAAAACGGTGAGAGCGTACTGGCGGCCCTTGGCGCAATACGTAAACCAGACGTCGAAGAAAGAACCGCCGCCGACGGCAGCGGCATGACATCTGCACCTGTCGCCGGCTGAGATAGTGATTGGCCCACGGCTTGCCATAAACGTGTCGCGAAAACGCCAACTGCCAGACGTGGATCGTAAACGACCGTCACGTCACCCACAGCCGCATGCTCCGGTTGCACAATCGTAATCAGCGTATGATCGATGCGCTGCACCGGGGGCGGTTCATCTTCGAGCCAGACAATTGTTGCGGCAGCGTCAGGCCACGCGAATCCCTTCACCGGCACCCGCTCGACCTCCACCGCCGCGTCTAGTAAACCCGCTTGTCGCCACAGGTCGGTGCTGCGCGCAACAACCGAAGCCAGTTGCTCCTCGCCGCCGACGATCCACAGCGCTGTCGACAAGCCTCGCGACGTATCCGCCACGTCCTCGCGCGGCGCACTCAACCAGCGAATATCGCGCGAAAATCCTGGCATGCGATTGGGCCATTCGGCCGCGGATGGCGCACCGATGACCGTGAGCGAGGCCGCAGGTGGCAACGACTGATCCAGACGCAACAGCGCATTAACGACGTCGCCGCCGGCGGGTTGATCATCCGAATCAACGGCGGTGAGCAACGCATCGAGCCAGACGCCTTGCTGACCATCGGCAAGCATCGCCTGCCATGCGCTATCGGTCGTGCCCGGGACGATTGCAACAACGTCGCCATCGAACTCGCGCGAAGACGGGCTCGGCGCTTGCAGCAACAGCAATGCCGGCAATGCACCCAGCAGTGTCAGGCGACAGGCCAGCAACAGCTTCTCGGTTATGTTCGCAAATGTCAGTCTGGGTCGCGTCACCTCGCCAAACGGCTTCATGCTGGCAACAACCAGCTGCTTTCTCGCGCCCGGATAGAGATGGTGTATCAACACCGCAAACAATATCGCGCCTGCCGTCGCAACAATCAGCAGCGTTGCGCTCACTGCCCGACCTCCGCCAGCAGCCGGGCGCCGGGCGGCAATGCGTTATCAAGCGAGACGTTGACGATCTCGGCGAGTGTGTGGCGCGTCAGCACGCGCACAAAGCGCGCGCCCAACGCGATCTGCTCGCGCTGGATCTCATCCAGCAAACTGGCCATGCGCTGTAAATATTCTTCGCGGTAGCGTTTCGCATCAACCAATCGCCGATCACCGCTTTCGCGCTCAACAATTTCCAGCTGGCCGCGATGCGCAAACTGCATCTCCTCGTCGAGCAGGATCTGAATACTGGTGAGCCCGTGCGCCATGCCCAGCAATTCACGCACACTCTCGCTTTGCTCCCGGCGTCGCTCAAAAAAATCACTTAGTGCATACACCTTGCTGCGTGCGGGGAGCGCCTGCATCACCTTGCGCAGATTTGCCCGGGCCGGCCATTCGCCTTTCGCCTCCAGCGTCGACAGCGCTCTGAGGAAGCGCTGGTAGTGTGCAGTGCCGGTCGCGGGCTGCAGATAGACGGGCGTGTCGTCGGTCAGGGTCACCAGCCCGAAATCATGCTGGCGTTGCAATGCCAGCCAGCCGATTGCCGCGGCGTACCGGCAGGCAAGCAGCAAACGGCTTGGCCCCGTCGCACCGGCCATACCCATTGAGCCCGTGGTATCGATAAACAGGCACACGGTGAGCCGGCTTTCCTGCTCCGCCTCACGCACATACAACTTGTCGGTGCGACCGTACAGCCGCCAATCCACCTTGCGCAGGTCGTCGCCCGGCAAATAGCCGCGAAACTGATGAAACTCCAACCCGTCGCCGCGTTGCCGGCTGGTGTGTGACGCGCGCAATGCATTGCTGACGCGATGACGTTGCGCCAACTTGAAACGCGACAACAGATCGCGTAGCTGCGCATCGGGAAACAGCGCATCAGGCTGCATGACGATTAGCGCGCGGGCGCTTGTTCACCCTGCAAAGGGTCTTCGGGCAGCGCAACTTCATCGAGCAAGTGGCCCACCACCGACGCAACATCCTGATGCTCCGCTTCGGCATGGAAGTTCAGGATGATACGGTGCCGTAACACGGGTAGCGCGACACGCTGCAAGTCCTCGAGTGTCACCGACAAACGTGCCGCCAATAACGCCCGCGCCTTCGCTGCCAGTATGATCGCCTGGCCCGCGCGCGGCCCGGCACCCCAACGCACATATTCGCGTACGGTGTTGGTTGCGTCATCAGTTTGCGGCCGCGTTGCACGAACGACGCCGGCGGCATAGCGCATTAGCGCATCGCTGATCGGTACATCACGCACCAGATGTTGCAGCTGCACGATCTGATCCTGATTCATGACTTTATCGACGGTGACCACCTCATCCGATGTCGTGCGCTTCAGAATATCGAATTCCTCATCCGCTTGCGGATAGTCGATATGAATCATCAGCAAAAACCGATCGAGCTGCGCTTCGGGCAGCGGATAGGTGCCCGCCTGCTCAAGCGGATTTTGCGTTGCCATAACGAAAAACGGTTCCGGCAGGCGGTGCGCTTTGCCGGCAAAAGTGACGCGATGCTCTTCCATCGCTTCCAGCAACGCAGACTGCGTCTTCGGCGGCGTACGATTAATTTCATCGGCCAGCAACATGCTGGTAAACACCGGACCGGGCTGAAACTCAAAGTGACGCTTGCCGTCGTCACCCTCTGCAAGCAATTCGGTACCGATGATGTCACCCGGCATCAGGTCCGGCGTAAACTGAATACGCCCGAACGGCAAATCAATCACCTTCGCCAACGTGCGCAACAACTTGGTCTTGCCGAGACCGGGCACACCCTGCAACAGGCAATGACCGCCCGCGAGCAGCGTGATCAGTATCTCCTCGACGACAGCATGCTGGCCAACGATGACCCGGCCCACTTCGCGACGGACGTCGACGAGCGACTGGGTCAGCGCGCGAAGCTCGGTTTCGGATATCGCCTGTGACATGCAGAGTCCCTTAGTAGTTGAGCGCGTACATTACGATGTTGACGGCAAAGCGCGTATTGTCGACCGCCAGCCAGCGTTTATTGCGGTAGTCGTAGTCCCACTCGCAGCCGTAGTCCTTGTTGCTGTACAGCACCGCAAGGCGACCATTGATCTCGATACCCCGCAGGTAATCGTGCACCAGGTCGTCGCCCCAGCCGTTCAGCTCGAAGCTGGTTGCCGGCGGTTCATCAAACTCGAAAAATGAACGATACAACGGATGGTCATCGGCAAGCTTGGGCAAACAGTCTTCGCCGAACATGGCTTCCATCTGACGCTTGAAGCTGACCGCGAACAAACCATCAATGTCATGGTTGCAATCATCCACAAACACGAACCCGCCGTTCTCCACATAGCGCCTGAAATTATCCCGCTCGGTGTCACTGAACTGGACCAGCTTGTGGCCCGCCATATAGCAAAACGGCGACTCAAGCATGGCCGGGTCCGACAACGCGAGCACACGCTCCTCGGGGTCGACATTCAGTGTCGTGTATTCAACCAGCGAGTTCAGCAGGTTGTTCGGCATCCGCTGATCAACGTTCCAGTTGCCCGACTCATACATCAGACGCGTGAAATAAAAGTCGAAACCGGCCGCGAAGCCCCGAGCCGGTGAAGCGGCCGCGAGCAACGATGCGCTCGCGGCCTGCAGAAACGCTCTGCGATCCATCAACGTATCAGACGGCGTCCGACAGGCTCGAGAAGGTGAATTCCCGAATCTTCAGCGGCGGCATCATGACCGGCCTGCCAAACACACCCACTCGCTTGGCGACGCCCAGCTCTTCGAGGTTGTTGAGCATGATCACCGGGGACTCGTTGAAGCGGAAGTTCTTCATCGGATACTTGATCTTGCCGTCTTCGATGTAGAACGTGCCGTCGCGGGTGAGGCCCGTGTAGAGCTGCGTCTGCGGATCGACCGCGCGGATGTACCACAGGCGCGTGACAAGGAATGCCGCGCTCGGTGCTCGCTTGATCATCTCGTCGGTGGTCGCGTGCCGCCCACCATGATGACATTGTTCGGGGAAGGCACCGGATCGACTGCGCGCCCTGCTTCTGCGATGCCCAGTAGCGATCGTAGAACAGGTTCTTGAGCGACGCCCTTGGTCCACCCATCGGTCAATCGGCTCCCGGGGCATGCCATCGCCGTCCCAGGGCCGCCGGCACCCGCGGATCGCGCGGATCGGCGTAGATGGTCACCCGCTCATCGAATACCTGCTCGCCCATCCGCGTGCCGCCGCCCTTCTTGGCAAGGAAACTCCGGCCTTCGTCAGCCTGGCGTGCGGAGAAGGCAAACAACATGCGCCCGATAATGCTGGCTGCGGCATCAGGCTCGAGAATCACCGTGTACTTGCCCGGCTCCATTGCGCGCGGCGCCGCGCGACGAAACGGCCTTGTCGATCGCACGCGTGCGATCGCCTTGGTGTCGAGCGGGTTACGTCGTTGTCGTCACCGAGCAGCCCAGCCGGAACCGGTGCCATCGTCGGTGCGCACCGTGACCGTGAAATTGCGTTCGTGCTGCGTGATAGGCGAACAAACCCTTCGGCTGTTCATCATCGCGCTGAAACTTGCGGCGTCTCGGTCAGAAAGCCGGCTGCCGTCGCTTCACTGTTTGCGCGCCGGATCGATGCTGGCATGCGCCGCCTGCGCACGCGAAACTCGGCGATCGATGTCTGCGGTCGACTCTTGAAGAACGCTTTGGTCTCAGCGTACTTCTGCGGCCCGAGCACCGGCATGAACTCCGGCTTCTCCGGCGCCAGCTTCGCGCTGTTCCTTCGGCGCGTGCGACCACCCGCTCGAGCGATGCATCGTCAAACTCGTTGATCGTTGCGGTACGCCGACCTTCTTGCCGAAGTTACACTGTACGACCAGCTCGGTGTCTCTCGGTGACGCCGGCCGTGGACACCGCTGTTGCGCGCGATAGCGGATGTTGCCGTCATTGGAACCGGTCAGGTTGGCCTCGCAGCCGTCGGCCTTGCGAGAGCGCGACCACCTTTCGTCGAGGATCTCACGGGCTTCGTTTTCGCTTAAGGATTGCCATGATTACTCCTCTCGAAATTCATTGACGGCGTCAGGCTTGCGGCGATCTAGCCGAGCTTGCGCGCGGTGTTGATGACGTTGATGTCGTCGAAGCGCGTGGTCGCGCAACCGTGTGACACGGCACTGACCTGCGATGGCTGGCCTTTGCCATCGAAGAACGAACCACCAAGACGGTAATCGCGTTCATCGCAAATCGCCGAGCATGAATTCCAGAACTCCTGCGTGTTCGACTGGTAAGCCACATCTTCGATCTGTTGCGTGATCTCGCCGTCCTTTACTTCATAAAAGAGCTGCCCGCCAAACTGGAAGTTGTAGCGCTGCTGATCGATCGAGTAGCAGCCGTCGCCCGACGATGTAGATGCCGTCCTTCGTGTCCGTGATCATGTCGTCCGGCGAGTTTTTCCTTCGCCCGGCTCCAGCGAGACGTTGGGCATGCGCTGGAACTGCACGTGCTCCAGCTGTCGGCGTAGCAGCAGCCGTGCGATTCGTTCTTCGCCGATGATGTGCGCCTGGTCGCGGATCGCCTGATAGTTGACGAGAATGCCGTCGCGTACCAGATCCCATTTCTTGGTTTTAACACCTTCGTCATCGTAGCCGACGGCACCCAGCGAGTGCGGCTGAATCTTGTCGGCGAACAGGTTGACCTTATCCGAGCCGTACTCGAAGTCGCCGCTTTCCCACTTGTCCAGCGTTGCGAAGCTGGTGCCGGCGTAGTTGGCCTCGTAGCCGAGCACACGATCAAGCTCGAGCGGATGACCCACTGACTCGTGGATCGTCAGCATCAAGTGGGTCGGGTCGAGGATCAGGCTGTACTGGCCGGGCTTGACCGACGGTGCCGTCAATTTCTCCTTGGCCTGTTGGGCCGCGAGCTTGGCGTCTTCGACCATGTCGTAGGAATAGCGGTAACGCGTCGTCACGCCCGGAATCTTCTCGCTGGCATCGCCGCTGAAATACTCCCAACCCATACCCATCGGGTCCGACAGTCCATTGCGGCTGCGGAACTTACCGGTCTCCTGATCGACCGCGGTTACGCTCATTGGCGCCCACACACGATGCACGTCCTGATCGATGTAGGAGCCATCAGTGGATGCGAAATACTTCTGTTCGTTGACCAGGTAGAACGTTGAGTTGACGAAGTTCGCACCATTGTCGAGTGCGGCCTTGTTGACCTCCATGAGCATGTCTACCTTGTCGGCAATCGGCACTTCCATCGCGTTCTTGCGAATCGGCGTGCGCCAGGATACTTCACCGACACCCTTGACCGGGGCGAGCTTGACCGGCTCGGTCTGATAAACGGCGTTGGCCTTGGCAATCGCAACGGCGTTGCGTGCCGCCTCTGCCACCGCCTTCGGTGTCAGCGCGCTGGTTGCCGCAAATCCCCATGTGTCTTTGGCCAGCACACGCACGCCTACGCCAACGGACTCGGTATTAACGATGTTTTGCACTTTAAGCTCGCGCGTCACAACGAACTGGTTCAGATAGCGACCCACCCGAACGTCAGCGTACGCAGCGCCCGCTTGTTTGGCCGCGGTTAGCGCCGCCTCGGCTAGCGTGCGTTGCAGGCTCGCATCAGCCGGCGACATCAGCTCGTCGGCGGCGATGACCCTGCCTGAGACAGGCAGCGCGATCGTTCCGGCACCTACGCCGGCAACTTGCAAAAACTTCCGTCGATCCATGGAAAAACCCCTTCGGTGAGTCGGTAATCGATGCGACCGGGCGGCCGCAAGTAGCCCCCAACCATAAAACAGACCGACGGGCTTGGACAAATCGGCGCACGCTGTCCGGACTGCCTCTGTAAGCGCAATACACTGCGAGTGCTTCAATCAAGTCACTGTTTTGTAAAGGCAATGCCCGAATATCGTTGATAGCCGCCAGTGCTAATGCCGCGACACGCCTCGTCCGGTTCACGGTTCGCGCGACCTAGCGGCATTGCATACAGGCCGTAACCTGCGCAACCATTGCCGGTATCCGAGCCAGCTACAGAACCCGGGAGGTTCGCGATGACGCGCAACACGACGATCCGCATCAACAATGAATATCTGAAGTTCTCCGCCGCGCATTTCACTATCTTTTCCGCTACGGAGCGTGAACGTCTGCACGGGCACAACTTCTCGGTCGCCGCTGAAATAGGCGCCGAGGTGACCGACAACGGCCTGTGCTTCGACTACAACATACTGAAGCGGCGGCTGCATGAAATCTGCAAGCGGCTTGACGAGTACACGCTGATTGCCGGCAACTCGCCGCATCTCAAGGTCGAGCAGAAGGGCAACGAATATCACATTGTTTTCAATGGAGAATTGATGCGCCTGCTGACCAGCGACACCCTGGTGCTGCCTGTACGCAACATTACCGCGGAGGAGCTGTCCCTGTGGCTGCTGGAACACATGCTCGCCGACGAGGTGCTGGAACGCCATGCCATTAACGAACTCATGGTCAGCGTAGCTTCCGGGCCGGGCCAGTCGGGCAGCACGCATTGGCGGGCGGACGTGGGGGTCTTATGAAGCCACTCGCCATCGTGACCGGCGCGAGCACCGGCATCGGCAGGGCAACTGCCGCCCGGCTGCTGGAGAATGGCTGGCGCGTTATCAACCTGTCACGGCGAGACTGCGACGTTGCAGGCGTCGAGAACATTGCCATCGACCTTACAAAACCGGTCCCCGACGAATGCCTGGAGCATCTCGCCGGCGCATGCCAACAAGCCGGTCACAGCGCGATCGTGCACTGCGCGGGACACTTATCGGGCGATACGGCGCAATCGGTCGGCGCCGACAACCTGCACAAGAGCCTGGCCGTCAACACCGTTGCGCCTGCACTGTTGAACCAGGCGCTGATTGCACATCTGAGACCCGGCTCGTCGATCATATTTGTCGGCTCGACACTCGGCGACAAAGCCGTTGCCGGCTCTCTGAGCTACGTCACCAGCAAGCACGCCATGAACGGCCTGATGCGCGCGACCTGTCAGGACCTGGCGGGTCGCGAAATCCACACGGCAGTTGTGAGTCCGGGCTTCACCGACACCGCGATGCTGCGGGCGCATGTGGGCAATGACCAGGCAGTGTTAGACGCCATCGCCGGGAACGTCACGCAAGGTCGCCTGATACGAGCGGATGAAATTGCCGCGACGATCGCGTTTTGCATCGCAAATCCGGTCATCAATGGCGCCGTCATCCACGCCAACCTCGGCCAGATAGAACGCTAACGCGGCGTCAGGATTCGAACAGGGTCGTCAGGGCCGTCAGCGCCGCCCCAGCGACGAGCGCCCAGACATAAATCGGCATACTTGCCAGCGCGGCCGTGACCGTCGCGATATCAAAACTGACGCCGATGAAGTCACCCGGCAGCATCGGCACTACCTGCTGCAACAACGTCCACAGCGTCGGCGCCACGTAGACTGCGAACGAAGCCGCAACCGTTGGCGGCAGCACCAGGCGGGCTCTGCGCCGCCAGCGCAAGCGTCGCTCAACGCTGCGCAGTATGCGGTCGTCAGCCAGCGGCGCCTCCAGCAGCATGACAATACCCGCGTCGATTTCGGCGAGTCGTTTGCGCTGTTGCTCGTTTAGCTTGTCATGCATATTCATCCACCAGACTCCGTGTCGCTCGGGCAAGGACCGACTTCACCGTTCCCAGTGGCTTGTCGGTGACCCTGGCGATCTCGCTGTGCGTCAGCCCCATACCTCGCGACAATATCACCACCGCGCGCGTCTCTTCATCCATTGCAGCCAGAATACGGGCAACATCGATGCCGGCAACCGCGGCGTTGTCGTTGACTGCGGTCCCGCCCGGCTCGCGGCGAAAGCCGGCAATCGCCCGCCAGTAGCGTTTTCGGCCTCGAACGTGTTGCAGGAATTCCCGGTGCGCGATCGTGAACAGCCAGGCGACGAAGCGCCCCCTGCCATCGAAGCGGTGCAGTTGCGACCACGCCTTGAGCAACACTTCCTGCGTCAGATCATCCGCATCCGCCGGCTGACTGACGAAGCCGCCAAGATAGCCTCGGACGCGCGCCACGTAAGGACGCATCAACGTTGAAAAAGCACGCTGGTCCGCACCCAGGACAATACGGCGAATGAGTCGCAGCTCCTCCTCATCGCCTTGCTGCCCTGCGTCGACATCCAAACCAGAATCAACTCTCGCCGCGACCGACTCGTTGCAGAATCAGAAACGAAATCCCGATCAGCAAGGGGAACAAGGCCGCCGCGCTAAACACCATTGAAGCATCGTTGTCTTCTATCAGAAAGGCGAAGCCGAACAATGCCATGGCGATGGCGATCAGAACGATGCCACGACGCAGATCACGGATGGGTGACGGAATAACGTTGCCACTCAGTGCCTTGACCATCTCCTCGGACAGGGTTTGCCCCTGGTCAATGGCCTTGCGCAACGTCAACTGCGTTTCCTGCTTGGCACGCAGTCGGAAATACATCACGACGGCTACCGCGCCGAATACACATAGAAAAAATACGATCCCGACCATTTCATCTGAATTCATTGTCTTTGCTCCGTTGTTTGGAATTCGGACAATGTGATGCCTGCCAACCGGATTCGGATGCAGAACCGGGCATTTTTTTTGACTTCTACTGGGTCAGATCCACGTCGAAGTAGTCCGCAATGTTCGGATCGACGGTGTCGACCAGCACGAAACGACGCACATCGCCTGCCGACAGATCCACCGCAACCGGACCGAGCAATACGTCGTTGGTCTGGTTTTCGACAACATAAAGATCATAGGCCTGCGGCCTTAGTGGGGCCAACGAGGTAGATAGTGATGGTGTCGCGTCATTGACGATCGGTCGCGAATCCAGGAAATTGCTACCTGCATCGGCAAGATAGATATCCACTACCGGCGTATTCTGAATCGCGTTGTAAAACCCGACGCTGGCGGCATCAAAAATCGACCGTCGACTCTCGGTGAGCGTCTGAACGACCAGTGTATCAGCGGCCTGATCACCACTGAAAAACAACAAGCTGAGACTACCGTCAGACAAAACGCTCGGCGAGCTAGTAAGCACCGCGCCAACGTTACCGGCAACGGTGGTGGTGACGGTAAATTCCGCGAGATCATCCGCCTCGACAATCGTCGTCGGCACGGATACAAATCCGAATGGCGCGTCGGCGAAAACCGGCGTCGTCAGCGGCTCGTTGATGTAGAGGTCGATATTGCCCGCATTCAGCGATGTATGAACAAGTTGTACCTGTGCCGGAGCCGACTGATCGACGAGCCGTGCGCCTGTAATCTCACCAGACAACACCACAACGTGATCGCCGGTGGTTTCACCTTCGGAATCAAACAGGTTGATCAGGACACGATCGACAGGCGGCAATGTGGCCGTCTCGGAGCGGAATAGTTCGCTGCCGGGCTGGCCCGCAACGGTCGCGACAATTTCGTATTCGCCCGACTCAATGACAGTGATTGAAGAGAAGCCTTGCACCGCCACCGCTGCCGCTCTCGGCGTCGCCGCGGCGGGATCAAAACCGGGCGCACCAACATAGAGATCTACGCTGCCCGCGGAGGGCGCAATATTGCCAAACCAGATTTCGAGCGCTGTACTTTCGGGATCGAAGGTCGGTACCGGCTGTTCGAGCGCTATGACGCGCGGCGCCTGAGGGGTCCCGGCCAGCACCAGGGTGTGATTGGTATCAGGGCGAATGCTGACCGTTGACGTCGCGAGCCGCTCAATCTCACCGCTGGCGACACCGGCATAGTCGAAGTGGAAATCGTAGACCAGACTGTCAAACGTTGAGAACGGGGTCGTCACCTGAAATCCGGGCGTTTGCAGGCCACGCGCCTCGATCTGGAAACTCACGTCGCCCAGCCCACCAATAGCATGTACTGCCCGAATATTTCCGCGCCCCTCCGGGTCATCGGGGGTGTCGGTGCAGCCTGCGGCAAACAGCATCGTGGCGGCAACCAGCCAGATGCGACAAGGCCGTGGAAGCGATAGCTCGGGAGATCAAAGACATCATTTTTTCCTACTTGCACCAAGACCGGCGCCTGTAAGCCCAGACCACAACAAGCCCGGCAGGTTCCTCTGCGCTTTGACTTAATGGGGCGCAAGGCACGACACGGCGCTCGGCGACATTATATCCGGCGCGCACTATACCACTGCGGCGGAAAATTGGCCTGTAAGTGGCTCCTCGTGCGGCTTTTGGCTGCCGGGTCGGTTACAATGAAGGGATGCCTGATACTCAAATTCAAAGCTCTGCCGGCACTGCGGTTGTGGACCCTCTGGCGCTTCGTAATGCGCTCGGGCAGTTCGCGACCGGTGTGTGCATCGTCAGCGCGCCAGCCACCGCCGGCCAATCGGCTCCATTCGCGATCACGGTGAATTCGTTCGCTTCGGTGTCGCTATCGCCGCCCATGGTGCTGTGGTGTGTGCAAAAAGGCTCAACTACCTACGAAGACTGGCTGGTCAGCGAGCAATTTGGCATCAGTGTGCTGAATGCCGATCAGGGTCACCTGTGCGAACGCTATGCCATCCGTGGCAATCACCCGATGTCCGCAGCCGGCGATTATTACCTGTCAGCACTGGGCACACCGCTGATCGCAGAGGCCGTGGCTACCTTTGATTGCTGTGTGAATCGAATTCACGACGCCGGGGATCACTCGCTGATCCTGGCCGATGTAATCGCATTCGACAGCGACGAGCAGCGCCAGCCACTGATCTACCTGCGTGGCCGTATCCATGGATAGGCGGCAACTATTGCAACTGTTGTGCGCCGGCTCGCTGGCGGCCGCCACCGGCTGCGCGCGCAGCCGCCAGACCAATTCGGCTGATGACCTGATCAAGCTTGACTGCATTTCCCAGGCCGACCTCGTGGTCAGCGGCACCTTGTCGGCACGCGAACTGGTGGCCGCCGCGGTCGAGCGCGCGCGCGCGGTCAACCCCAAATTGAACGCCCTGACCTACACCGATTTCGACCGCGCGCTTGCGGCCGCCGATACCGTCAGCGGCCCGCTCGCGGGCGTGCCTTACCTGATCAAAGACCTCAACGCCTACACCGGCATGCCGCTGACGCGCGGCTCAAAGCTGTTTGCCGATCAGGTTTCGCAGGCGCAGTCGCCCTATACCGACCGGATCGACGACGCCGGCCTTGTCGTGCTCGGCAAGAGCAACACGCCGGAATTCGGCCTGTTGCCATCGACAGAACCATTGCTGCATGGCGCGACGCGTAACCCCTGGAATCCTGGCCACACGCCGGGGGGATCCAGCGGCGGCTCGGCGGCCGCGGTTGCCGCGAGGATCGTACCGGCAGCACAGGCCAGTGACGGCGGCGGGTCGATCCGCATCCCGGCGGCACAATGTGGGCTCGTCGGTCTGAAACCCAGCGTCGGGCGATTCCCGGACCAGGCCTACGGCGATATTCCGTGGCCAATCTCAATCAAACACGCGGTGACACTCAGTGTCCGCGACAGCGCGTTGTTGCTTGCGTTGACCGAACAGACTGACGGCGGCGCTTTGCTGCCTGTAGGTTTCATCGAGCGCGAGAAAACCCCGGCGATGCGAATCGCATTGAGCCTGACCAGCGTGGCCGGCGAGCCGGATAGCGACGTCGCCGACGCGGTCACGCGCACAGCGGCGCAACTGCAATCCATGGGCCACGAGATTGTCATTGTCGAGGAGACCCCGCTGCAGGACGCGCAATTCAGTGATGATTTCCTGACGCTGTGGGCGAGCGGCGCTTTTCGCGCGACGATGTTTGTCGAAGAAAAAACCGGCACACCGGCGGCGCAAACGGGGCTGTTAGAGCCGGCGACACTATCGCTGGCCGACATCTACGCCACGCTGCCGGCCAATGCGCTGGAAAACGCGATTGACGGCATGGCGCGCTACAAACAAAGCGTGCTTGATTTTATCGGCGGCTATGACGCCTGGCTTACGCCGGTCACCGCCAGCGCCGCGCCCGAAATTGGGTTCATGGCACCTGACATGGATTATGCGACGCTGATGGAGCGTGTGAGCCGGTTCGCCGCCTACACACCGACACATAACGCCGCGGGTACACCGGCCATTTCCATCCCGGCCGGCCTGAACAGCAACGGGCTGCCGGTCGGCATTCAACTGTCGGCCGCAATCGGCGAGGAAGCGCGCCTGCTGCAGCTTGCCTACGCACTGGAACAGGCGTCGCCATGGATGGACAAACTGCCGCAGGTTCACGCCTGAAGGATGCCATGAGCGCTGATTCCGGAAACAACATTCGTTCACTGCGCGCACCGCGCCGCGAAATCAGTTTCGACTGGCAGTTGGGTCGCTACACGTTGCGTTACGACGACGCCACGCTGCAGGTCGAATGGCAGGTCAACGAACAGCGCCGGATTACGCGCCACGACCTGTTGTTGCTGAGCCCATTGTTCATCGAAGACTCAACTCAGATCGACACGCTGCTGCCGGCAATGCAACGCTTCGGGCTGTTTACCAGCGCGGCCATCATCATCTGGTTTTCACAAATCAACATCTGGGTGCCGCTATTAGCGCCGGCGCTTGCGCTGCTCGCGCTGGGCTGGCTGTTCAAGCTCGGCGTGGACTATCGCGCACGCGGCGCACGCACCGTCATCTGTGAATCGGCCGGTGACGAGGTCATCGACATTCCGCACGATCGCACTGACGCCGAACAACGCATGGGATTTGAAACAGGCTTGAGACGCGCCATCGAGACTGTCCACAAGCAATGGCGCGACGGAGAGATTTAACACCATGAGCAAGATGTCCGCCGGCAAGCGTTTCCGCACTGCCCTCAACGAAGAATCCCCGCTGCAAATCGTCGGCACAATCAATGCCTACACGGCGATGATGGCGGAGAAGAGCGGCTATCGCGCCATCTACATTTCGGGTGCCGGCGTTGCCAACGCATCGTTTGGCCTGCCCGACCTCGGCATGACGTCGCTTGAGAACGTGCTGGAAGATGCGCGCCGGATCACCGGCGCCACCGAAACGCCATTGCTGGTCGACATAGACACGGGCTGGGGCGGTGCGTTCAACATTGCGCGCAGCGTGCGCGAGATGGAACGCGCGGGCGTCGCAGCGGTGCACCTCGAGGACCAGGTCGGGCAGAAGCGTTGCGGGCACCGCCCGAACAAAGAACTGGTGTCTCAAGCCGAGATGGTTGATCGCATCAAGGCAGCCGTCGACGCGAAGACCGACGATGACTTTGTCATCATGGCGCGTACCGACGCATTGGCCGTCGAAGGCATGCAACCGATGCTCGACCGCATCAAGGCATACGAAGAGGCCGGTGCGGATGCGATCTTCGCCGAGGCGATGACCGAGATCGATATGTACCGCGACATCACCGGGCTCGTTGACGTACCGGTTCTCGCCAACCTGACAGAGTTCGGCATGACACCGATGTATACGACGGAGCAACTCGCCAGCGTCGGCATCCGCATGGCGTTGTATCCGTTGTCGGCATTCCGCGCGATGAATGCTGCGGCATTGAATGTCTATCAGACTATTCGCGAACATGGCACGCAGGAGTCGGTCATCGATACAATGCAGACGCGAATGGAGTTATACGAGTTTCTCGACTACCACGCGTTCGAGCAGAAACTTGATGCGCTGTTTGGTGAAAAGAAGAAGTCTTAGCAGAGACCGCCGGCATTGGTTGTGTCATGCGGGTTAAGCAGAACGGAGTGAAAAATGAGTGAGAGAAAAACCGGCGGCGCAGGACTGCGCGGCCAAAGTGCCGGCGAGACCCGGCTGTGTACCGTTGGCGTGTCCGGCAGTGGCCTGACCTATTGCGGCTACGACATCTCGGAGTTAGCCGAGCATTCCACTTTCGAAGAAGTTGCCTGGCTGCTGTTTCATGGCGAGTTGCCAAGTACACAGGAGCTGGCCGACTACAAAGCATCGCTACGTGGCAAGCGCGAACTGCCGCAAACGCTGCGCGAGGTGCTCGAGCGAATTCCGGCCGACGCGCATCCGATGGACGTCATGCGCACCGGCGTTTCATTCCTCGGCAACATCGAGCCAGAGCACGATTTCAGCGAGCAGCAAGCGGCCGCCGACCGGATTCTCGCGACGCTGCCGGCGATCATCACCTACTGGTATCGCTACTCGCACGACGGTGTGCGCATCGAAACCGCGACAGACGATGACAACATCGCCGCGCAGTTCCTGAGCCTGCTGCACGGAAAACCAGCCAGCGATCTGCACAAGCGCGTCATGGACGTATCTTTGATCCTGTATGCGGAACATGAGTTCAACGCATCGACTTTTACCGCTCGCGTTTGTGCATCAACGTTATCCGACATGCATTCGTGCATCACCGGCGCTATTGGCTCGCTGCGCGGTCCATTACACGGCGGTGCGAATGAAGCAGCAATGGCCTTGATCGACAGCTTCGATGATGTCGACGACGCCGTCGCAGGCATCAAGGCGCGGCTCGCCAACAAAGACAAGATCATGGGCTTTGGCCACGCGGTCTATCGCGAGAGTGACCCGCGCAACGCGCTGATCAAACGCTGGTCGCAGGAACTCGGCGAAAGTGTCGGTGACGACAAGATCTTCCCGATCTCCTGTGCAATCGAGGAACTGATGTGGAACGAGAAGAAGCTGTTCCCGAATGCGGACTTCTTCCATGCGTCGTCCTATCGCTTCATGGGGATCCCGACCAAGCTGTTCACGCCGATCTTTGTCATCTCACGCCTGACCGGATGGGCAGCACATGTGATGGAACAACGCAGCAACAACCGAATCATTCGCCCGAACGCTGACTACACCGGACCGGCAGCCCGGTCCTACGTCAGCATCGACAAACGTTAGGAAAATAATAATGAGCAACCGAGTAGAAACCAACGTCCGCCCGGATCCGGATCACGAGCTGGTCGACATCGCGAAGTATGTCGCCAATGCCTCGATCGACAGTGACCTCGCCTACAACACGGCACGTTACTGCCTGATGGACACGCTGGGCTGCGGCTTCCTCGCGATGTCGTTTCCCGAATGCACGAAGCACATGGGCCCGCTCGTACCGGGCACCATAGTACCGAACGGCGCGAAAGTACCCGGCACACAAAATGTCATGGATCCGGTCAAGGCCGCCTGGGACATCGGGTGCATGGTGCGCTGGCTCGATTTCAACGATACCTGGCTGGCCGCCGAATGGGGCCACCCGTCCGACAATCTGGGTGGCATTCTGGCCGTCGCTGATTTCCTGAGTCGTCAGAACATCGCCGCGGGCAAGCCGCCTTTGACGATGCGCGATGTGCTGACCGCAATGATCAAAGCCCACGAGATTCAGGGCGTATTGGCGCTGGAGAACAGCTTCAATCGCGTCGGACTCGATCACGTATTGCTGGTGCGCGTGGCATCAACCGCGGTCGTCACACAAATGCTGGGTGGCAGTGAGTCACAGATTATCGATGCGCTGTCGCACGCATGGGTCGACGGCTCTGCCCTGCGCACCTATCGCCATGCGCCGAACGCGGGGCCACGCAAATCGTGGGCCGCCGGCGATGCGACGAGCCGCGCAGTGCGTCTGGCGATGCTGGTGATGAAAGGTGAAATCGGCTATCCGAGCGTCCTGACGGCACCGACCTGGGGTTTCTATGATGTGTCCTTCAAAGGCAAATCGTTCAAGTTCCAGCGCCCGTTCGAAAGCTATGTGATGGAAAACATCCTGTTCAAGATTTCTTTCCCGGCCGAGTTTCATGCCCAGACGGCGGTCGAAGCCGCGGTCACCCTGCACCCCGAGGTCAGCGGTCGACTCGACGACATCGACAAGATTGTCATTACGACGCACGAGTCGGCGATCCGCATCATCAGCAAGGAAGGCGCGCTGAATAACCCGGCTGACCGTGACCATTGCCTGCAATACATGGCTGCGATCGGCCTGCTCAAAGGCAACCTCGTCGCCGAAGACTACGAAGATGATGTCGCTGCCGATCCGCGCGTTGACGCGTTGCGTGAAAAAATGCAGATCGAAGAGGACACGCGCTATAGCGCCGAGTACCACGAGCCTGACAAACGCTCTATCGCGAATGCCATGCAGGTGTTCTTCAAGGACGGCAGCCATACCGACCGCATCGAAGTGGAATATCCGATCGGTCACAAGCGTCGGCGCGAAGAAGGCATACCGGTATTGGAGGCGAAGTTCGCGAGAAATCTTGCGACCCATTTCCCCGCACAACAAACACGGCGAATCATCGACATCTGCAACGACCAGTCAACACTGGAAGCGATGCCGGTCAATGAGTTTGTCGACGCGATGGTGATCTGATCCGCGATCGGCGGGCTGCCTTGTCAGGCCGACCGCGCGGCGCTATCGTTATTGCACCCGTCACCGTCGCCTGTATTGGCGGCGGTGCATTTAACGGAAAGCGTCTATGAAGCACATCAGAGCGACCATCGCTGCCTTGATAACCGCAGGCTGCCTGTGGCCGTTGGGCGGCACGCTACACGCCGAGGTCGCGGCGGCCTCCCCGGCCCTGCCGGCATCGGGCATTGCGGACACAGAGTTTCTGCGCATCAGCAAAGATTCGCGCGGCAAGCCGGCCGCGCTGCAAGCCGCGATTGCGCGCTACGTACTGATGCACGACGGCACTGCAGTCACGGTCGAGCTTATCAGCGCACTGCATATCGCCGACCAGCCCTACTTTGCCGGGCTCAACGAACGCTTTACCGACTATGACGCGCTGCTCTATGAGCTGATTGCGCCTGTCGGGACTGTGGTGGACGCGGATCGGCGACCATCGGGATTGCTCTCACGCGCCCAGCTGGCGATGACCAGTGGCTTAGGTCTGAGTTTTCAGCTTGAGCACATCGATTACAGCGCAGACAATTTCGTGCATGCCGATCTTTCGCCCGACGAGCTGGCGCAAGCGATGAAGGCACGCGGCGAAACACCACTCGTGTTTATCTGGCGCATATTTTCAACGTCGATGCGTGAGACCGCCAAAGACCCCATGGGCGTCAACAGCCTGGCAACCTTGATGGAGGCCTTCGGCCCCGGCGGTAGCGAGTCCCTGAAAGTCACATTGGCCCGCGAGCTGACCAACATGAGCCAGATCGAGGACGTGCTGGGCAAGGACGAAGACTCATCCATTATCGGTGCGCGCAATGCGCGTGCGATCGAGGTACTGCGCGAGCAACTGGAAGCAGGTGCGACACATATCGGCATTTTCTACGGCGCCGCCCACATGCCGGACATGGCCCGTCGACTGACCGATGAGCTCGGACTGCGCTATCAAGGCAGCGACTGGGTCGACGCATGGTTTCTGAACCAATAGCCGACCGGCAATGATTATCCAATCGATCACCGCAGACACGCCGCGCTACACGGAAGCATTGCGATTGATCGAGGGCGCCGGCTTACCGATCGCCGATCTCGCCACAACCGAGGTCGCATTGTTTGGCATCTGCGAACGCGACCGTTTGAGTGGCGTGGTTGGCGTTGAGTCAATTGGCAAAGACGGATTGCTGCGCTCGCTCGTCGTCGAGCCCGGCGTCCGCGGTCGCGCATTCGCACAGCGCCTGTGTGAGGCAGTGTTTGAACATGCCGCAAAAGCGTCGATGGGTTCGCTCTACCTCATCACGGTCGATGCCGATGCCTATTTCAAGCGCTTCGACTTCAAACCGATCGAACGCGACAATTTGCCGGATGTCCTGTGCAAGACGGCGCAATTCAGCGCGCTATGTCCCGATAGCGCCATTGTCATGCGGCGCTCAGTCTAGACCGCCGGGAGCTCCTCTCGTCGCATAACGGCCTCGCGCAAACGAGCCGGTCAGCCCCAGAACCAGTCATCGAAATCCTGCGCGCCGGTCAGCTTCGCGGCGCTGCGGGAAGTCGCCGGAAACCACGCCAGCTCCCTGCCGGCCCCGTCAGGCGCCTGTGCAGAGCGCGCCCGCACGCCGCGTAACGATGCGTCGAACACGGCCTGCCCCACCCGCTGGCAGACCGCATGGTCTATCGGCCGGCCGGACACATCCCGTGGATAGGACTTCGGTAAACCCAGCCCCGCAACACCGGCGGCCGAGTGCGCGTCGCAGACAGTTTGATTCCGGGGCAACACGGCGGCCACCAGAATCGGCCCGTTGTCCGAGCGCAGATCTTCCGGCTCGTAAGGCCATTTGGCAATAAAGGTTCGCAGGTTCAGCCTCGCGGTGACCTGGTCTTCATTCAAATAAAGCGTTGCGAAGCTTTGCGGTGGATTCCAGCGACCGCCGTAGCGCTTCGCGAATTCCGGATCGAGCGGATTGGTCCACGAGCGCTCGGCGATGCGCCACCAGGTCCAACCGTCCGGCAGCCGCTCTTCCCGGGGCCTGATGGCCCGCCTGACGCCCCTGGTCAGGACTGGGCCTGATCGAAGTTGAACATGTCGCGGCAGGTTTGCAGCAACAGTCGCGTCTGGCCGGCGCCCAGCAGGTCGACCAGCGATCGCTCCTCCAGCGCCGCAACCGGCCGGCGCACCACGGCCGGGATTCGTTCGCGTTTAAGGTATCGCACCAGCAAGTCGGTGGCCGCGGCGATGTCCGCCACCGCACCGAATCGCTCGGCCGGCACACCCTTGTCCAGCCACTTGTTCAAGGCCTGCCGGCTGACACCGAATAGCCTTGCGGCCTCAGACTGGTTGAGCCCCCAAACGTTGAGCACACGCTCCAGAGGGCGCCCCGGTCGGCTGCGATCGAGATGTTCGGAAAACGCGTCCAGCCAGTCGTCTTCGTCGCTGTGCGAAGCGATGATTCGTTCTGCCGCTTCCCTGGGATCCAGGTTGGCTATGCGGGCTTGGGCGTGGTTGCTTGCGCTCATGGTTTCCTCCATCGTTCCTGCAACCGTATGTCAACCGCTACCTTTTGTCAATCTCACTAAGAGCAACCTGACTTTTGCTGACCGCCGGTATGCTGAACACTTCGCGCTCTTCGATGTTGCTGCGGTTGGAGTCGGTGAGATAGTGAATCACGACACCATTGGAGGTCCCGCTCTGGCGGATGCCTCGTGCGTTGCAGGTGTACTGCGTTGCGCCTTGTGGCATTACCGCGGTAACGCCAATCTGGCGAAAACGACAGTCACTCTGTATCAAGGATCGTCAGGTGTCGCCGCGGTCGCTGAATTTCCGTGGTGGAATCCAGAACCAGCAGACAACGACCAGTAGCCCGAATATGCTGTAGCCGGCGACGAACAACCAGAAAGGGGCGTCGATATACAGCAGGCGTTGCAACCAGTGCCCGATGAAGTCGCCGCTGTAGGTCGCATCGCCCGCCTTCGCGCGCAGCGCCATCTCCCATGTCGTCAGCGGGCAGATGCGCCCGAGCCAGGCCTGCAGGGCTACGACAATAATCGCCAGCAAGTGAATGAGCCTAAACCACGGATTGCGTACCCAGCGCCAGCCGTTAGCGCCGCCCGCAAGGATCAGCAGCAAACCGACAACGACAAACAGGACGAATGCGACGTGCAAGCCCAGTAGTAGATCCGCTGCGAGTCTGTAGGTCACGTTGGCGAGTCAATCGATGACGTACACGAGCCGCTATGCGTCGTGATATTTTGCCATCAACCGCCGTTTGTACAACTTGCCGTTGTCGTGGCGTGGCAACGCGGGGTCGAAGTCGATCGATTTCGGCACCTTGATGTGCGACAGGCGCTCGCGCAGATAGCCCCGCAATTCTTCGGCCAGCTCTGCATTGCCTTCGATGCCTGGCATCGGCTGCACAACCGCCTGCACCGCCTCGCCGAACTCCTCGTCGGGAATGCCGAACACGGCCGCATCGGCGATTTTTTCGTGACTCACGAGCAGGTCCTCGATCTCCTGCGGGTAGATGTTCACGCCACCCGAGATAATCATGTAGTGCTTGCGGTCGGTCAGGTACAGAAAGCCCTCGTCGTCGAGATAGCCGACGTCGCCGACCGTGGCCCAGCCTTCGTCCGTGTACGACGCGGCGGTCTTTTCCGGCTCGTCGTAATACTCGAATTTCGTCGGGTTGCCGGAGAAGTACACGGTGCCGACCTCGCCCGCCGGCAATTCATTGCCGTCGTCGTCGAGGATGTGCACCTGGCAGTTGACCGGCCGGCCGACGGTGCCGGGATGAGTCAGCCAGTTCGCCGAGTCGATGGCGGTGAAACCAGCGCCCTCGGTCGACGCGTAGTATTCGGCCAGTCTTGGCCCCCACCATTCGATCATGCGCTGCTTGATGTCGACCGGACACGGTGCTGCCGCATGGATCGCCACCTGCAGGCTCGACAGGTCGTAGCGCTCGCGCACTTCTGCCGGCAATTTCAGCATGCGCACGAACATGATCGGCACCCACTGGCTGTGCGTCACCTTGTAGCGCTCGATCGCCGCGAGCGCGCCCTCGGCATCGAACTTTTCCATCACCACCACGGTCGCGCCGAGCGCCAGCGCGATGGTCGTGAACGTCAGCGGCGCGGCGTGATAGAGCGGTGCGGTGGACAGGTAGACTGTATCCGGCCCGATGCCAAACGCGGTGACCAGCGCCAGCGGCATCGGCAGGATGTCGTCGATAGGCGTCCCGCGCGGGCGCAGCGACAGCACGCCTTTCGGTCGGCCCGTGGTGCCCGACGAATACAGCATCTGCACACCCGCCTCCTCGTCCGCGACAGGCGTCGTTGGCTGTGCGGCCACGGCCTCCTCGAATGACTCGAAGCCGGGCGCGGCGTCATTGAGCATGAAGAAATGCTCGACGTTTTCGGCATCTTCACGCACCGAGGTCGCAACGTCGCGGTATTTGGCCGAGGCGATCAACACTTTGGCGCGAGAGTTGTCGACAATATAGGCAACCTCATCACGCAGCAGATGCGTGCTGATCGCCGTATAGACGATGCCACTGCGCTGTGCGGCAAACGCAATGGGCATAAAGTCGATGTGGTTTTCGATCTGGAACGCGATATGGTCGCGCGGCTTGAGCCCGAGGCTGCGAAACAGGTTCGCGATCTGGTTGCTGCGCGCGTCGAGCTCGGCATAACTCAGAACCCGCCCGCTTCCGGACATAATGATTGCCGGATGCTCCGGTCGTGTTTTCGCGTGATGGCTTGGATGCATCAATGGCCCCCGGCAGATTCCCCAGCCGCTATAATGATGGTTCACGCCGGCCGCGCGCAAGCGGCCCGCACCGACTTTCGGCCGATGACACACGATCAGCCCGCAACGCGAGCCCTCCTATGCCGCCAAAGCCCGACTACATGAACTACGTGCTCGATGACGTACCAGAACCGGGCTCGACGCTCGACATCGCCGACGGCGTGCGCTGGTTGCGCATGCCGCTGCCTTTCATGCTGGGCCATATCAACCTGTGGCTGTTGCAGGACGGTGACGCGCTGACACTGGTCGACAGCGGGCTCAACACCGATGAGACGCACGAGCACTGGCAGCGATTGTTGATCGACGAAACGGTCTCGCGCGTGGTCATCACGCACATGCATCCCGACCACGTCGGCAGCGCCGGCTGGCTGTGCGAGCAATACGACGCGCCGCTCTACATGAGTCGCAGCGAATACCTGATGTGCCGCGTACTCGTCGCCGACACCGGCCAACAGGCGCCACAGGCGGGTGTCGAGTTTTATCGCGCGGCCGGGTTCAGCGAAGAGGCGCTGGCACGCTACAAGGAACGTTTCGGCATGTTCGGCAAGGCGGTGTATCAACTCCCCGATGCATACCACCGCCTGCAACACGACCAGGAGCTTACGATCGGTGGTCGCGACTGGCGTATTCTGACAACCAGCGGCCACTGTCCGGAACACGCCTCGCTGTATTGCGAGCGCGACCTTCTGGTGATCGCCGGTGATCAGTTGTTGCCGACCATTTCCTCGAACGTCAGCGTGTGGCCAACGGAACCCGAAGCGGATCCGCTGGGCTTCTGGCTGGACTCCTGCCGCCAGCTGATCGACACATTGCACCCGGACGTTACGGTGCTGCCCTCGCATGGCAAACCGTTTACCGGCGCCCATGGGCGCCTGCAGGCATTGATCGATGAGCATGAGAGCGGGCTCGAGGCGTTGTTGAGCTTGTGCAAGAAGCCGCAACGGGTCGTGGACGCGTTCGGCGCATTGTTCAAGAGCAAGATTTCGGACGGAAATTTGATCATGGCGACCGGCGAAGCCGTCGCCCACCTGAATTACCTGCAGCAGCGCGGCAAGTTGCGCCGCCATCTCGATGACGACGGCGTGCACCGCTTCGAAACAATTTGAACCCAGCAGAACGAACGGGTAACGGAAAGAAACATGGGCGTCGCGATCAGCATTACGCCGGACATCGAGGTGTTCGACGATCAACTTGAGTGGCAGGCCATACGTGCGCAAGGCGCGGGTGGACAGCACGTCAACAAGACCAGTAGTGCCATCTCGCTGCAATTCGACATCAACGCCTCCTCATTGCCGGGAGCGGTTAAACAGCGACTGCTCTCAGTCGGCGATCGTCGCATCAGCAACGACGGCGTGATCACGATCAAGGCACAGAACGCGCGCTCTCAACAGGCCAATCGCCGCGACGCGATAGGCCGGCTTACGGCATTGATCGAAGCGGCCGCGGTCAAGCCAAAGCCGCGCATCAAGACGCGTCCGCGCGCCGGCAGTATCCGTCGACGGCTGGACGCGAAAAAGAAACGCGGCGACAAGAAACGCCTGCGCGATAGCCGCACCATCCGGACCGATGACTAACACGACAAGCGACGATGTCGACGTATTCATAGTCGGCCAGGGCCTCGCCGGCTCAACCCTCGCGCTGACACTTATTGAGCGCGGACTCCGCGTACGTGTTTTTGATACCGACTTTCCGGGCGGCGCATCGCGCGTTGCCGCGGGGCTGATAACGCCGGTCACCGGTGCCAAGCTCAAGCCGCAAAAAGACTTTGACCGCCTCATAGAACATGCGCTCGCGCACTACCGGCAGGTTGATGACCGGTGCGGTACCGCCCTACTCACTGAGCAACCCGCACTACGACTGATCAGCGCAGTGCCCGAAACGCGCGCCTGGCAGGAGGCTGACAGCGCGCTGCTCGAGCTGATGCAAGACTACAACGAGGCGCCACCCGCCGGCCTCGTCGAATGCCCCACGATCACAGCGATGCCGCAGGCCGCGCGGCTCGATGCACAAGGCTATGTTGAGACCATCAGACAAAAGCTGAAGTCACTGGGCGTATTCGCCAACGTCGACATTGAGCCGGATCAGCTGACGATTACCAAGTCTGGCGTCGAAATACCCTCGCTCGGTATGCGCGCCGACCGGCTGGTGTTCTGTCGTGGCTATGCGGACATGCATAATCCGTTTTTCAAAGGTCTCGGCTGGCGGCCGGCCAAGGGTCAGATCCTGACGATCCGCTGTCGCGGCTTCGGCGCGATCGGCACCGTACATGCCAATGGCATGTGGATCACCCCGACGGGCTCCGGGCTTTTTCTCGCAGGTGCCACCTATGAGTGGGACGCATTGGACGGCGTGACGACAAAGTCGGCGCGTGATGATCTGACGGCTAAACTTCAAGGCGTGCTGCAAGCCGACTACGACATCGTCGGGCAGGCGGCGGGCGTGCGGCCAATCATCAGCGGCAGAATGCCCGTCGCCGGTGCAAGCGCCGAGACAGCGCGTGTGCTGATGCTGAATGGCCTTGGCTCGAAGGGCGCGCTGTTTGCACCGACGGTCTCGCGGCAACTTGCCGCACACATTGTGGACAACGTGGCGATCGAGCCGCGCTTTGATCTGGCAACCCGCATCGCACAATCGCAATGCGACTGACGCAGCGCGCACACGAGGCCGTCACCTCGCATCTGTCAAATGGCGGGATTGCGATCGATGCGACCGCGGGCAATGGCTATGACAGCGCGTTTCTTGCGCGCCTGTGCGGCAAGCAAGGACACGTGTATGCGTTCGATATACAGGGCGTCGCGATTGACGCGACGCGGCGTCGGTTGCAAGAGAATAATCTGGCTGACCGCGTAACCTTGATCGAAGCGTGCCACTCGGTGATGGCAGAGCGCATTCCGACAAGCGCACACGGTCGTGTGAAGGCGGTGATGTTCAATCTGGGCTTCTTGCCGGGCAGCGACAAACAACTGATCTCGGACGCCACGACGACGCTGAAGGCGATCGATGCCGCACTGGGCATGCTCGCGGCGGACGGTATTGTCAGCGTCATGGCCTATCGCGGTCATACGGGCGGCGCTGACGAAGCGCAGGCGGTCGCCCGGCACATCGCGCAGTTGTGCGCGCAGCGCTACGTGACAGAACACGCCGCCGCAAGCGGCGACGGCCCTGTGCTGTGGCTTATCAGGCCGCGTCAGCGCGACCTTTAGCGACCGCTTTCGGCGACTTTTTGCGCGGGTCTAGACCGATCGAACGGGCGATGATCTCGCGCATGATTTCGGAACTTCCGGCGTAGATACGCGACACGCGCGCATCGGTAAACATCCGCGAGATCTGGTATTCGTCCATGTAACCGGCGCCCCCGTGCAACTGCACGCAAGTGTCCATGACACGCCCTTCCATCTCGCTGCCGAACAGCTTGATGCGCGCGGCCATCTCCGGCGTCAACTGGCCCTTGTTGTGTTCTTCGACACAGCGGTCCAGATAGACCTGCGCGATGTCGATTTCGGTGCGCATATCCGCCATTTTGAAGCGTGTGTTCTGAAAGTCCGCGACGGTCTGACCGAAGGCTTTGCGTTCCTTGATGAAATCCATCGTGATATCGAACGCATGCTGCGATGCGGCCAAATAGCCGACCGCGCCGAGCAGACGCTCTTCGGCCAGAAACTGCATCAGGTGGTAGAAACCACGCGTCGGATCACCGAGCACGTTCTCCTTGGGAATCTTCACGTCGTTGAAGAACAGCTCCGCGGTATCCTGCGCGGCGAGACCCATCTTCTTCAGGTTACGTCCGCGCTCGAAACCGTCCATGCCGCGTTCCACGACAAACAGGCCAAGACCATGGCTCGATTCCGGCACCGTGCGTGCCGCAACGATGACAAGATCGGCGTTGATACCGTTCGAGATATAGGTTTTCGAACCGTTCAACAGCCAGTGATCACCTTTGTCGACGGCGCGCGTCTTCATGCCCGCGACATCGCTGCCCGCACCGGGCTCGGTCATCGCGATGGCGAGAATATTCTCGCCGGAAATACACTTGGGCAACCAGCGTTGCTTTTGCTCCTCGCTACCGAGCTCACCGATGTAGGGTGCGACCAACCGCGAGTGCAGCGTGATGAAGAATCCCGGGTCGCCATACTTGGCTAACTCTTCGATAAGAATCTGCTCGTAGCGGAAATCCGTAACACCTGCGCCGCCGTACTTCTCGTCGGCCCACATCAACAACATGCCTTGCTCACCCGCCTTAGCGAACGCCTCGCGGTCGACGATACCGGCATCACGCCAGCGCTCGGCGTGCGGTTGTATTTCGTTGATCATGAATGCACGTACCGCATCGCGAAACATCTCGTGATCTTCGTTGTAACAATTACGTTCCATCAGTCTTTCTCCATCGGGCCTGATGCAGGCCGTTCAAATTCACTGGCCCTTAAAGACCGGATTGCGTTTTTCAAAAAAAGCCTCGACGCCCTCACGATTGTCCACGGAGCCGACGAGCCCCGTCTGCATTCTCGCCTCAAGATCAAACGTGGAGGCCCAATCGCTGCCCTCGGCGTGTCGCATGGCCTGCTTGGTTGCTGTCAGCGATAACGGCGCGCGCTCGCACAACGAATGCGCCCAGGCGGTGGCATTGGTCACTACGTCATCATTGGCGACGACACGGTTGACGAGACCCCATTCGAGGCAGCGAGCCGAATCAATACGTTCGCCCTCGACACACAGCTGATAGGCGCGTTTGTAGCCGAGCTGTTTTTGCAGGAACCAGTTTGCACCGCCATCGGGCACCAGTGAGATCGTCGAAAACGGCGCCAACATGAACGCCTTCTCGCCCATCACCGCGAGATCACAGGCCAGAGCGAACGACATACCAATGCCGGCCGCGGCGCCGTTGATTGCCGCTATCACCGGCTTCGGCATCGTCATGATTTCATCGAAGGCCGGGCGGTATTCGCGTTGCAGCTGCTGCTCAATCGTCATGTCGTCGGGAAAACCCGCACTCAGATCAGCCCCCGCCGAAAAGGCACGCCCGATGCCGGTCAGGATGACAACCCGGATATCGATATCGCTGCCTGCCTTGCGTAGCGCTTCGATGAGCTCGTGGCGCAAGGCCTTGGTGAAGGAATTCATCGCGTCCGGGCGGTTGATCGCGATAATCGCGACCTGACCGTCGACGTTGTAATGGACGATTCTGTCATCACTCATAAACTTAAGCCCCTAAGCTGCGCTGCGCGCCTGATCATTTGGGTCGGAATAAAAACCTTGTCCGTTTTTGGCGCGTGCCCGCAAACTATCGGGAACGGTGAATCGTTCGCCATAGGCTTCCGTCATGCGGTCACACTCATCGACGAATGCCTGCAAGCCGACCGTCTCGATCAACGACAACGTGCCGCCGGTGTACGGGGGAAAGCCCCAGCCAAGAATCGAGCCGATGTCACCATCCGCCGGATGCGTGATCACACCTTCGTCCAGACAACGAACCGTATCGAGCGCCTGCACATACAACAAACGCTTTTTCACTTCGTCCGGCGTCGGTTGCTTGTCAGCATGCGGGTAGACATCGGCAAGTCCGCTCCAGAGGCGTTTCTTGCCGCCTTCCGGATAGTCGTAGAAACCCTTGCCGAAACGTTTGCCGCGACGATCAAGGTCTTCGACAAACCGCGTGATCACCGGCGCCGCGGTGTTCGGCTTGAAGTCGTCGCCCATCGCCTCGGCCGTTGCCTTGGCAACGTGATAGCCGAGCTCCAGCGAGACCTCGTCCATGACCGCCAACGGACCAACGGCCATGCCGGCCTGCTTGGCGACATTCTCGATCAGCGCAGGGTTGATACCCTCGGCGACCATCGTCATGCCTTCGTTGGTGTAGGTGCCGAACACCCGCGAGGTGTAGAAGCCCCGGCTGTCGTTGACGACGATCGGCGTCTTGCGAATCTGCTGCACATAGTCAAGCGCAACGGCGGTCGCACGGTCGCCCGTTTTCTCGCCGAGGATCACTTCGACCAGTGGCATCTTGTCGACCGGCGAGAAGAAGTGAATGCCGATGAACTGCTCAGGCCGCTGCGACGCTTCGGCCAGGCCGGTGATCGGCAGCGTCGATGTATTCGAGGCGAAGATGGCCGTTTCCGGAATCACCGCTTCGGTCTTGGCGGTGACGTCGGCCTTGATGCCGCGATCTTCAAACACCGCCTCGATGATGAGGTCACAGCCTTCAAGCGCCGCGTAGTCGTCGGTGGTCACGATGCGCTCGAGAATCGCCTCCGCCTTGTCCGCGGTGCTGCGTCCGCGATCAATCTGCTTTTGCAGCAGCGCACGTGAATAGTCCTTGCCCTTCTCAGCCGCCGCCTTGTCACGGTCCAGCAACACGACCTGCATTTTCGCGCGCGCCGATACATAGGCAACACCTGCACCCATCATGCCGGCACCCAGAATGCCGAGTTTTTGCACCTGCGTCTTGTCGACTCCCCGCGGGCGGCGCACCAGTTTGTCGGCCGCGCCCTTGTTGATGAACAGCGTGCGCGTCAGGTTGCGCGCGACCGGATCCATCAACAAAGAGACAAAATACTTCGACTCAATATCCAGCGCCGTGTCCATGGGCAGCACGCAGCCTTCGTAAACGCACGACAGGATGGCAATCGGCGCGGGATAATTGTGGCTGGTTTCCTTGGCGACCAGCGCGGTGCCGATCATCAGTGTCTGTATCGACCCGGGGTGCATCAGACCGGCACCGCCAGGCACCTTGAAGCCCTTCTGGTCCCAGGGCTGCACCGCATTGCCCACGTCGAGGATCCATTGTTTCGCCGCAGCGACGCAGTCGTCGGGCGCCACGACAGCGTCAACGAAGCCATGCTCCAGCGCTTTCTTCGGTGCCACATGGCTACCCTGAGTCATCAGCTGCAGGGCCGCCTGCTGGCCGATCAGGCGCGGCAAGCGCTGGGTACCACCGCCACCGGGCAGCAAACCGACTTTGACTTCGGGTAAACCGAGCACCGACTTGGGGTTGTCGGCCGCAACGCGGTAATGGCAGGCAAGGCAGATTTCCAGCCCACCGCCGAGCGCCGTGCCATTGATGGCCGCGGCGAACGGCTTGCCTGAGGTTTCAATGCGTCTCAGCAGCGTCTGGAACGAACGCGACTGCTGGTATTTTTGCTCTGCGCTGCGCCCGTCTTCGTAGGCATTGACCATCTGCATCAGGTCGGCACCCGCGACAAATGAGTCCTTAGCGGAGGTCAGTACCGCCCCTTTGACGTTGTCATCGGCGACGATTTTTTCGAGCGACGCCTCGAGATCGTTGATCAGATCCGGGGTCAGCACGTTCATCGAACGGTCTTTGACGTCGATCGTCAGAATGGCAACGCCGTCCTTGTCGAGATTGTAGTCAATCGTTTTCATAACTTGATCCTTACTGAGTGACGCGTTCTATACGCGTTCGATGATCGTTGCGGTGCCCATACCGGCGCCGACACAGAGGTTAACCAGCGCAGTGCTGAGGTCGCGGCGCTCGAGTTCGTCGAGCACGGTGCCGAGAATCATCGCCCCGGTCGCGCCGAGCGGGTGGCCCATCGCGATCGCGCCGCCATTGACGTTTATTTTGTCGTGATCAACATCCATCAGGTGCATGAATAACAAGACGACCGACGCAAAAGCCTCGTTCAACTCGAACAGATCGATGTCCCTGGTTGTCATACCGCAACGCTTCAGTACTTTCTCTGCCGACGGTGCCGGACCGGTCAGCATGATGGTCGGCTCGCTGCCGATCGAGGCAAAGCCACGGATCCGCGCGCGCGGCTTCAGCCCCAGCGCGTCGCCGATATCCTTGCTACCCACCAGTACGCCCGCGGCGCCGTCGACAATACCGCTCGAGTTGCCGCCGGTATGTACGTGGTTGATCTGCTCGATTTCGGGATAGCGTTGCAATGCCACCGCATCAAAGCCGGCCTGCTCGCCCGGGATAGCAAACGCCGCATTCAGGTTGGCCAGATCTTCCTTGCTGGTGCCGGGGCGCATGTGCTCGTCGCGATCCAGCAGGGTCATACCAAGCTGGTCGCGAACCGGGATAACCGAGTTCTTGAAGTAGCCTTGATCCCAGGCGTTCGCCGCGCGTGCCTGACTCTCGGCCGCATAGGCATCGACGTCGTCACGCGTGAAGCCGTATTTGGTGGCGATCAGGTCGGCGCCAATGCCCTGCGGTGCAAAATAGGTGTCATAGGCGACGCGCGGGTCAGCCGCCATGGCCCCGGAGTCGGAGCCCATCGGCACGCGCGACATGCATTCGACGCCGCCACCGATAGCCAGGTCCGACTGGCCCGCCATGATCTGCGATGCGGCCGTGTTCACGGCTTCCAGCCCGGATGCACAGAAACGGTTGAGCTGCTTGCCCGGCACGTTTTGCGCATAGCCGGCGGTCAGCACAGCAACCCGTGCGATATCCGCACCCTGCTCACCCACCGGCGAGACACAACCGAGCACGACGTCGTCGAGATAGCTGGTGTCGAGCTCATTGCGGTCACGCAGTGCCGACAGCATTTGTGAGGTCAGATTGATCGGGGTGATCTGGTGCAGCGATCCGCTGGATTTGCCGCGCCCGCGTGGTGTGCGAACGTGATCATAAATAAAGGCGTCAGCCATAATAAGAACCTCTCAAAAACCTAAAAATATCTTAGCTATTACTCTCGACACCGACCGCCAGTCTTGCGCGCAGTGTCTTCTTGAATTCTCGGTGGATCGCCGCAAAATCGACGTCAGCCGGATTGAGCAGCCAGATGTAGGTGATGCCGGCGATATGCGCCACGTATTGGGCCGCCACATCGCGCGCAGAAATATCGCCGCGCACTGAGCCCGCCTGCATACCCGCGATCAACCACTGCTCGGCATCGCTGATCTGGCGACTGAACGCCTGCTTGGCCAATCCGCGAACATCGGAGTTCGGTGCCGCACCACCATAATATAGGATATGAAGAACACGGATATCCTCAGGCGCATCGCTAACGAAATGAAAGTAGGCGTCGGCCGCAGCACACAATGCATCGACGCCGACTCTGCTCGCTCACCGGCTCTTTCAGATAGCCGATCCAGCGCAGCTGGATGGTATTGGAGACTTCGCTGAAACAGACCGGCCTTGGAGCCAAAGCGATAGGTCGCGAGACCGCGGCTGTAGCCGGCCCGCTCACCGATCGCCTGCAATGTGGTGCCGTCAGTGCCGCGCTCGAGAATCAACTCGACCGCAGCATCGATCATTGCGCGATCAGAAATCGCTGTGCGTTCGGCCTGTGTTTTCGCCTGCCGTTCTGACGCATTCACCAGCGCCTCGTCCGACTGACTCAAATGTACGCCCCAGTACAGCCCCCAAAGGTCTCTCACGGACTCCGATTGCGACGCCCTGTAAGAGTGACGATTTATATACTTGTTGTCAACAAGCAAGTGGTATAGTCGACTAACCCGGATGGGTGGAGTGAGTCGGCGCGACACGCCCGGCGACCCCCCAAAACTTAAAGTAAAGTCTGGAATAGCGCGGATGCTGATTTTATAAGGCTATATTTAACAAATAGTTAATTAACTTTCCTAATATTCCCCGGATTTCATCAACATAGAGATATGCCCGATGCGAGATGATCGCTGCTACTGAATGCCAGTGCACACGGTCTTACCAACAGACATCCGCCAATCACCCCCAGCCAGTGATGATGTCATGCACATCCCGGGCGAAGACGGCCTGCCCTTCTTCGGGCTCGCGAAGGAATTTCTCAGCAACCCGCGCGCGCTTAGCCGGCGCATGAAAGAAACCTACGGGCCGGTTTATCGCACCCGTTTTCTGGGCCAGCGCACCGTCGGGCTGGCCGGTGTGGATGCACTTGAGCTGGTGCTGCTCGACCGCGACAAGAACTTCTCAAGCGAGCAAGGCTGGGACCACACCATTGGTCGGCTGTTCCGGCGCGGACTGATGCTGATGGACTTTGACGAGCACCGCTACCACCGGCGCATCATGCAGGCCGCGTTCAAGAAAGACGCGCTCGAGTACTACATGCAACACATGCATGCGGTCACCGCGCGCTCAATGGCGACCTGGGGCGCGCAGAAAGACTTCCGCTTCTACCCGAACATCAAACAAATGACGCTCGATATCGCGGCGGTCGCCTTCCTCGGCATTGAGCTCGGCGACGAGGCTGACCGGCTGAACCAGGCTTTCGTCGACAGCGTTTCGGCGAGCGTGGCCCTGGTTCGCGTTCCGATACCCGGGCTCGCCTTCTGGAAAGGCATTCGCGGTCGCGAAATGCTGAGCCGGTTCTTCCGTGAACAGATTCCGGCGCGGCGCGGCAGCGAACAGAAGGACATGTTCACGAGACTTTGTAATGCTACCGACGATGCGGGCAAGAGCTTCAGCGATGACGATATCGTCGATCACATGATCTTCCTGATGATGGCCGCACACGACACGGTGACAAGCTCACTGACCACCGCCGCCTACGGGCTGGCCGCTCACCCCCAGTGGCAACAGAGTCTTCGCGACGAAGGCAACCGCGCGGGCGACGGAGCGCTATCCGCTACGAACAGTCTGCCCGACATGCAGCAAAGCGAATGGTTGTTCAACGAGGCACTGCGTCTGTGGGGGCCGGTGCCGTTTATTCCCCGCCGCGCGCTCAAGTCGTTCGAATACCAGGGGGTTCGCATACCTGCCAACGTGCAGGTTGGCGTCTCGCCCGATGGCGCGCACCACGACCCCGAGATCTGGACCGACCCGGAACGGTTCGATCCGGAACGCTTCTCAGCCGAACGCGCCGAGCACAAACGCCACGCGTTCGCGTTTTGCCCTTACAGCGGTGGTGCCCACAAATGCATCGGCATGCACTTCGCGCTGATCCTGGCCAAGGTGGTACTAAGAGAGTTTGTGACCCGCTATGACATCGCGCTGGCCGACGACCATGTGCTGGACATGCAGCCGTTACCGATTCCGAAACCGCGGGACGGTTTGCGACTCACATTGACGCCGCGTTAACGGCATCGGCGGCATTCGCAGCGAGCCGTGCCTGTCGTCTGGGCAGCGTTAACCTCAAGCCGGCCGCATTGGCTACGTTTACGACGCCGGCCGCTAGAGTGGATTACAGGTATGACCGCCGTCAACGGTGATTGTTGAACCGGTCATGTACGCGCCCGCGTCGCTGGCCAGCAGCATCAGCGCGCCCGATAGCTCGTGAAGCTCGCCGGGCCGGCGCATTGGAATGCCCTTGACCAGTTTCTCGCTGTTTGGCGTTGCGAAAAACTCGCGATTGATATCCGTGACAAAGAATCCGGGCGCGATGGCATTGACACGGATACCCTGACGCACCCACTCGAGCGCCAGCGATTCGGTCAGCTTGATCACGCCCGCCTTGGCGGCGGAATACGCCGACAGCATGTAGCTGACGCGACGGCCCAGGATCGACGCTATATTCACGATACTGCCACCACTGCCTGTGCCGGCAATCATCGCCTTGCCCGCCGCCTGCGCGACCCAGAACACACCGTTCAGGTTGGTATCGATGACCGCGTCAAGTCGTCTTCCGGCATAGAATCGATCGCGAATGCCTCGCTCGAGATACCGGCATTGTTGATGACAATCGTCGGTGTACCCAGCCCGTCTATCGCCGCTTGAAGCCATCCTGCACCGATTGACGCGATCGGTCACATCCATCGCGACGCAGACAGACCTGCGCCCGTCAATCGCATCAATCATCGCCGCGGTCTCGGCCAGCTTATCCTGACGACGTGCAGCCAATACAACATCCGCACCCGCCTGGGCCAGAGTCACCGCAAACTGCTGGCCCAATCCGGTACCGGCACCGGTGACCAATGCAATCTGCCCGGTCAGATCAAAAATAGATGTTCATCTGAATTCCGGCAACCTCAGACGCGCGCACATAGCGGTGCGGCACCGGTCGGAATAGTCGCCTTGTGACCGGTTGCGCTCACGCAATTTGAAGGTGCACTGCGCGGTGGCGCAGATTTGTTCGTCATGCACATCGGACAAGGACGGGTCCAGAATCACAGCCTGAGTAAACGCCGTGCGGCCGGTGCGACGCACGACCGTGCCTTCGGCAATGAGCTCCGGCCCTGTCACCGCACGGATGAAACTGGTGGTCTGGGTCATTGTCACTGAAACAAGATTTTTGCGGTCAGCGCCGGCGGCGCTAAACGCGCTGGCGATGTCCAGCATCGACATGATGATGCCACCATGCGCCATCGCCAGCGTATTGGTGTGAATTTTTTCCAATGGCATGCGCATGCGCACAAAACCCGGTTTCGCCGCAATGACCCGGAATCCGAGAAAGTCCAGATAGGTGCCCTCGTAATTGGGAATACCCATCTCAGCCGGCGACAACGACATGCTCATGACAAAAACTCCGCAAGCCGCTCATTGGTGTCGCCGATGTCATAGTCCTGGTCAGCCTCGATCGCAAGCCCATCAGCCAGCGGCAGGTACGCAACTGCGTCGCCACAAATCCTTGTAGGCCGCCAATACATCGGCGCTGTTGCCGAGCATGCTCTCAACGCGGGCAGCAACCAACGCATCGAGTTCGCCGCCGGCACAGCTCGCATTGACCAAGCCCCAGCCCTGCGCCTCGTCCGCGCTGAATGTGCGCGCTGTGAGACCCAGCTCGCGCGCACGTGCTGACGCCGACCTTGCGAGGCAGGCGCTGCGTCATACCCCAGGTTGGCCGCACCCCCCACTTGGCATGCGTATCGCCGAACTTCGCTTCTTTGGCGGCATAGACAAGATCGCAGGCCAGCACGATTTCCAATGCGCCGGTAAAGCAATGCCCATTCACTTTAGCAATAACCGGCTTTGGCATGCTTTCGATACGCCTCCAGCGCTTGGAACGCGGGTATGTCGAGAATATCGCCGACCTTGCCCTGCTCGATCGGTCGGCCACCGCCCAGCGCCTTGAGGTCCACGCCGGCAGAAAATGCGCGGCCAGCACCGGTAATAATGACCACGCGCAAATCAGCCCGTGATGCCGCCTCTGCCAGAGCGGTATCGAGCAGCGCGAGCATTTGCGGCGTGATGGCATTCAGTGCGTCAGGCCGATTGAGCGTCAGGCGCCCTCGTCACGCCAGTCGAAAAGGTGCTGGTTCAAGATGCTCAACTTGCATGGCGTTTTACTCGGTTGCGACTGGTCGCCGCGATCTAGCCCTGGCGGGAGCTACATGTTGCGCCGGTACTCGCCGCCCACCTGGTAGAAGGCTGCGGAAATCTGCCCCAACGAGCAATGTTCCACGACATCCACCAGTGCCTCGAAGACATTACCGCGCTCACGCGCCACCTGTTGCAGGCGCTCAAGCGCCTTGTCGGTGTGTTGCGAATTATTAGACTGGAACTGTCGCAGCGAGGAAATCTGGCTATGCTTCTCATCATCGGTCGAGCGAATTAACTCGAGCTCATGAATCTCATCTTCCTGCCCTTCCGGCGGCAAGAACGTATTGACGCCAATCAGCGGCAGGCTGCCATCGTGCTTCTTGCTTTCGTAGTGCATGCTTTCGTCCTGAATCTTGCCGCGCTGATACATCGTATCCATGGCACCCAGCACGCCGCCGCGTTCCGAAATGCGATCGAACTCCTGATACACAGCTTCCTCGACAAGGTCGGTCAGCTCGTCGATGACGTACGAACCCTGCCACGGGTTCTCGCAAAAGTTCAGGCCCATCTCGCGATTGATAATCAACTGAATCGCCACCGCGCGACGCACCGATTGTTCTGTCGGCGTCGTCACCGCCTCATCGAACGCATTGGTGTGCAGGCTGTTGCAGTTGTCGAACAACGCATACAGTGCCTGCAGCGTCGTGCGGATATCGTTGAAGCTGATTTCCTGTGCATGCAGGCTGCGGCCCGATGTCTGGATGTGATATTTCATCATCTGGCTGCGCGAACTTGCGCCGTAGCGCTCGCGCATCGCACGTGACCAGATCCGTCGCGCAACACGACCGATCACCGCGTACTCCGGGTCCATGCCATTGGAGAAAAAGAACGACAGGTTTGGCGCGAAGTCATCGATGTCCATGCCACGCGCCAGATAGTATTCGACGATCGTGAAGCCATTCGACAGCGTAAACGCCAACTGGCTGATCGGGTTCGCGCCGGCTTCGGCGATGTGATAGCCGCTGATCGATACGCTGTAATAATTGCGTACCTTGTGGTCGATGAAATACTGCTGAACATCGCCCATCATTTTCATCGCGAATTCAGTCGAGAAGATGCAGGTATTCTGCGCCTGGTCTTCCTTCAGGATATCCGCCTGCACCGTACCGCGGACGCTTTGCAACGTGCGCGCTTTTATCTCTGCATAGGTCTTCGCATCGACGACTTCGCTGCCGGGAACGCCGAGCAAACGCAAACCGAGGCGGTCATGCCCGGGTGGCAAATCGCCCTGATAGGCGGGACGCGCGCGATCCTTGAACCACGCTTTGATACGTTTGTTGGCGGCATCCCAGCCGTCCACCGCATCGAGGTGTTGTTCGATCTGCTGGTCGATGGCGGTGTTCATGAAGAACGCCAGGATCATTGGCGCGGGACCGTTGATGGTCATCGAAACCGATGTCGACGGCGCACACAGATCGAAGCCCGAATAGAGCTTCTTCATGTCGTCGACGGTGGCGATAGAAACGCCCGAGTTGCCGACCTTGCCGAATATATCCGGGCGCTCGTGCGGGTCTTCGCCGTACAGTGTCACCGAATCGAACGCGGTCGACAGGCGCGCGGCATCATGGCCGGCAGACAGAAAGTGGAAACGTCGGTTGGTGCGCTCCGGCGTTCCTTCGCCGGCAAACATCCGGATCGGGTCTTCACCGGCACGCCGGTACGGATAAACGCCACCGGTGTAGGGGTAGCTGCCCGGCAGGTTTTCTTTCATCAGAAATTTGAGCTGCTCACCCCAATCGGAGAAATCGGGTGCGGCGATTTTCGGCACCCGTTGATTGCTCAGCGTTTTACGATAATTATCGCCGGTGATTTCCTTGCCACGCACCGTGTAGCTGTAGCGTTCTGAACGCACGCCATCGCGACGTGACGGCCATTGCTCAAGCAACTCACGCGCCTCACCGCTGACGGCACCGACAGCTTCCTGATAGCGCTGGCGCAATACCATCAATGATTTATCGGCGGCATCGGTCAACGCATCCGCGGCATAACGCTCCAATGGCGCCGGCAACAACGCATCTTCCAGCAACTTCAGCGCCTCGTAGAGATGCTGTGCCTCGCGCGCAGCGGCCGCCTCGCGTTTGATCGTGTCATTGATGTTGCGACCTTGCTCACTGATTTCTGCGAGATAGCGTACCCGCGAGCCCGGGATCAATGCCGTGGCGCGCGGCTCGCGAGTGCCGTCCGGGAGCTTCACCTGCCATCGCTCACCCGGCAGACCGAGCTTGCCGGTCAGGCGCTCGCACACCTGGGCGAACATATGCGAGATGCCCGGGTCGTTAAACTGGCTCGCTATCGTCGGATAAACCGGCACCTCATCGTCCTTGGCCTGAAACTGCAGCCGGTTGCGCTTCCACTGCTTGCGGATATCACGCAACGCATCTTCGGCACCGCGCTTGTCGTATTTGTTGAGCACAATGACATCGGCGAAATCCAGCATGTCGATTTTTTCGAGCTGACTGGCGGCGCCATAATCTGAGGTCATGACGTACATCGAGAAATCGACCAGATCGACAATCTCGCTGTCGCTTTGACCAATTCCCGCCGTTTCAACAACGATCAGATCGAACGCCGCGCTCTTCAGAAAGGCGACCGCATCGCCGAGCATTTCACTGGTCGCCAGATGTTGACGACGGGTCGCGATCGAGCGCATGTAAAACTGCTCACCGCGCAACGTATTCATGCGAATACGATCGCCGAGCAGCGCGCCGCCGGTGCGGCGTCGGGTCGGGTCAACCGCTACGACGGCAATGCGTCGATCGGGAAAATATTGCGCGAAGCGGTTCAATAACTCATCGGTCACACTGGACTTGCCGGCGCCGCCGGTGCCGGTAATACCGATCACCGGCACGCCTTTTGCCATTTGCCATTGCTTGCGCAGTCGTTCCAATTCGTCAGCGTCGAAGTCGTCCTGTTCGATCGCCGAGATCATCCGTGCGACCTTGCCGGGATCTCCGGCCGTCGCGTTGACATCAGGCTGCACCGCGTCGCGCTCGGTGCGACCGGCGACAGTGCGCGCAATCAAATCGTTGATCATCTCGTCCAGACCAAGCTGCATACCGTCGTTGGGGTGGTAGATGCGCTCTACGCCATAGCCCATCAGCGACTGGATCTCTTCCGGTGTAATCGTACCGCCACCGCCGCCGAATACTTTGACGTGCGATGCACCCTGCTCGCGCAGCATGTCGACCATGTAGCGAAAGTATTCCATGTGACCGCCCTGATAGGAGCTGATCGCGATGCCGTCGGCATCTTCCTGAATCGCCGCGCGCACGACATCGGCGACGCTGCGGTTGTGTCCGAGATGAATAACCTCGGCGCCTTTGGATTGAATCAGCCGGCGCATGATATTGATCGCAGCGTCGTGGCCGTCGAACAGCGATGCTGCGGTGACAAACCTTAGCGGCACGCCGGGCTTGCCGGCGTGACTGTCAGTAACTTCGTGTTCCGCTGCGCTCATGTGTGCACCCCCGTGCGCGTCGCCATCCGGACGGTTGGCGATCAGACTGGAAAAAGTTTTAATCGTCATTAAAATAAGCGTTTCAGCCATGAGTTTCAAGGGCTTCGGGCTCGCGCGAGCTAACCTTGCGGGGATTTGAACTGCTACTCTGGCGGCCTACGGGCAGGCAAACCGGTCGCAACACTATGGCAACGGCGAGTAAGGCAACACGCGCATTCGACAACAAACGCGAGCAATTGCTGCGCGCGGCGGCACGCTGTTTTAACGAGAAGGGCTACAGCGGCACGTCGTTAAAGGACGTAGCTGACCAGCTCGGGCTGACCGACGCGGCGATTTACTACTACATCGACGGCAAGCAGCAGCTTGTTTATGAGTGCTATATGCGGGCTGCGGATATCGGGCAACGCACGCTCGATGAGGCACGCGCTGACGGTGGCAATGGCGCACAAATCGCGCGTCGCTATCTGGAGCTGCATGTGCAGGCGCACTGCGGCGAAGAGGGCCCGATCGCCATCATGAGCGAAATCCCGTCGCTGCTGCCACAGCATCGCGACGAGATCCTGGCGCGCTCGCGCGCACACAGCCGGTCGTTTGAAGAGGTTCTGGAGCTCGGCATTGCCGACGGCAGCATCGTGGAATGCGATGTCCGAATGACCGGCAATGCCATCATGGGCGCCATTAACTGGATTCCCAAATGGTTTCATGGCGAACCGGAAACGGCGCAACAGGCAACCCGAACCTTTCCGACTTTTCTCATGCGAGGCCTCGCGCGCTCATGAGCATCCTGAGCACTCGCCCGCCAGCCTCAATCATTGCCGCACTGTTGCTGACGCTGATTGCACCGGTTGCCGCGGCCGACGATGAAGCACAGGCCAAGAAGCAACCCGCCAAATGCACGAACGCCTGGCTATCGGACAAAGCGCGCGAGTGCAGCCTGCCGCTGTGGGAGGTTGGCGCAGGTGTCGCCGGCGCGGTGACGCCCGACTATCCGTCCGCGAGTGGCTCAACCGCGCGGGCGCTGCCTATCCCGCTGTTCATCTATCGGGGCGACTTTCTGCGCATCGGAGACGGCAATGTGGCGTCGGGCCGGTTTTTTCGCAATGACCGCCTTGAGTTTGACGTCAGCCTGAGTGGGTCGTTCGATGCAGAAAGCGATGATGTGGGTGCCCGCGCGGGCATGCCGGATCTCGGTTTCGGGTTCGAACTCGGACCCGAGCTTGAGATCACGCTGAGCGATCCTGACGACTATAATCAGCGACTGAAGCTTGAACTACCGGTGCGCGCCGCGTTTTCGCTCGACGACGGTACGCTCAACGACCGCGGCTACGTCTTCAGCCCGCAACTGGAGTATGAGCGCAGCTTCGGTGACAGCCGCTATGAGTGGTCGGTGAGCGTCACGCCAACCTGGGCGACGCAATCGCTACATCGCTATTTCTACGAAGTTGCCCCCGAATTCGCCACCGCAGCGCGACCCGCCTACGAGGCCAAGGGTGGCTATCTGCAGACCAGTTTCGGCGTTGGCCTGCAACGCCGTACCCGCTCAAGTTTCATGGCCGTTGGCTTGAGCTACCGCTCATTGCATGGCGCCAGCAACGAAGACTCACCATTGTTCCGCTCGACTGACGATGTCAGTTTTGCGGCCATCATGATCTTCAAATTATTCGAAAGTAAAAAGCTGGTAACGAACTAGGCTTCACCGGCATCTTTGGCTGGCTCGAATTCCGCATCCTTGAACGCCGGCTCGCGCTTTTGCATGTTGGCCATGACCGCTTCCATCTGGTTGGCGCGCCCCATCACGGCGAGCTGCGTGGACGCCTCCAGGCGCAACGCCGCAGACGCATCCATCGACATCGCGTGATTGAGCAAGTACTTGCTGCCGCGGATTGCATCCGGGGACTTGGCGGCAATTTCGCCCGCGAGTCGTTGTGCAGCGGCTAGCGGGTCGTCTTCCGTCTTGCTGATGAGGCCGTAGTCGAGCGCTTCAGCGGCCGTCAGAATACGCCCGCTGTAGGTCAACTCTTTCAGGTGATCGAGCCGCATGATGTGGCGCATGACCGGCGTGAAACCCATGTCCGGCACGAGGCCCCACTTGACCTCCATGATTGAGAAACGCGCCTCGGGTGAGGCAATGCGAATGTCCGCACCGGCCGCGATCTGCGTTCCGCCGCCGAAGCACACGCCATCAATAGCGGCAATGACGGGCATGGGCAGTGCGTGCCAGACCCACGACGGGTGTTGGTAGCGATTTGCCGGGCTTTCGCCAACCAGCGCGAAGGCCTCGCCGGCGAACGTGCCCACAGGGTCGTCGGCCTGACCAAAACCGCTGATGTCGATGCCCGCGCAAAAATTTCCACCGGAACCGGTCAGAACCACGGCTCTGACATCCTGGCGGTTGGCCAGCGCCTGCCCCGCCTCACTGATCGCATCGAACATCGCGCGATTCAGGGCGTTGTATTTCTCGGGACGATTCAGGGTAACGGTGGCAACGTTTTCCTGGACGTCGGTGACAACAATTTCGGTCATAACAGCTGTTCTCCTGCGGGCTCGCTGACGTAGTATACGCGGCTGGGCCACCACGGTGGCCCGCATGTTGCTTCCGTCGAAACCAGGCCATCAAGCGAAACCGAATGAATAAACGTCATGTTAAATTGCTGCTCCCGGCAATGATCGCCCTGCTGGCTGCCGGCTGTACCGGCCTCGAGCAGTCCCGGGCGCCGGCGGCCACCGAAGCCGCAGAGCCGGCGTCAGCCAAACCGCTTCGGGAACGTCCGCCGGCGCAGGATGCCGCCCGCTACTCGATCATCACCTCACAAAGCAAAGTAAGCATCCTGACGTTCCGGGAGGGCACGCTCGCGCGCCTCGGCCACAATCACGTTATCAGCAGTGCAGGCGTAACCGGCACCGTTTGGTTTGGCGAATCGCTGGCCGAAGGGCTGGTACGGATTGTGATTCCGACCAGCAGCCTGAGCGTCGATGAGCCGGACGAGAGAGCAGTCGCCGGAGACGCGTTCGTCGACCCGGTACCGGAGGACGCGCGCACGGCGACGCGCGACAACATGCTGAGCGAGGCATTGCTTGATGCCGACAACTTCGCATTTATCCGTGTGAGCTGCGGTGATCTGGTTGAGGCAACGGAATCGACGATCGACTGCGACGTAGAGCTCGCCGGCACGCGGGTCAGATTGGCACTGCCCATATCGGTCGAAGTTGAGCCGACACGCATTTCCGCGCGCGGCTCGGTCACCGTCACGCATGAGCAGTTAGGGCTGACGCCATTCTCGGCGGCAGGCGGTGCCATCCGCGTCGCCGACGCGATGACGCTGAGCTACGATATCGTCGCGCAGCGTTTATCCGACTGAACGCATCACTGCAATTTAAGAAGCAACCACGCGCTGGCGGATGACAGGCTACTCTTAACGTCCCGCCACCAGCCGGCATCGTCGTGCCGCGAATACTCGCGGTTAGCTTCATAGATCACGTAGGCCTGAATCTGCGCCACTTCTTCGCGCGTCAGAATGTTGCCGAATGACGGCATGCCGTTTTCTGCAAGGATACCGCCGTAAACGATGTCCTCAAATACCGCGTGCTTGGCCGCATCGAGATAGCGCACATCGGGAATCAAGCCGCCACCCGCGGCGTTCGTACCGTGGCACACAGAGCAATTGCGCGCGTAGTGACCGAAGCCCGCCCGGATATCGCGGTCTAGCGCCGTATTGCGTGGCGGGCGCGGCATTTCGATCGGCAATACACCGGCCGGGGGCGCACCGCTCGCACCCAAACGGTAGGTCAGCACGCGCCCTGTGGCACCGCCATTGGCAATGGCGTTGAGGCGACCACCATTCAGCGCCATAGAGCCGCCCCACCCGGCAAGCACGCTGATGTATTGCTCACCGTCCAATGCGTAGCTGACAGGTGCGGCAACAATGCCGGTGTTCGCCGGCACTTGCCACAGCCGCTCTCCGGTCGCTGCATCATAGGCACTGAACATGCCTATGGCGTCGCCCTGAAAAACGAGACCGCCGGCGGTCGATAGAACGCCACCGTTCCACATGTGTGCATGCTGCACGCGCCACACTGGCTCCTGCTTGCGCGGATCCCATGCCAGCAGGTGCGAAATAACAAGCGACTCGCCGAGCTTCTCCTCGACGCCGGGGGGGATAAATAACGGTGTCGCGGCATACTCAAAATCGGTGCCGGTGCGCCAATGGTCGGCGTTCTTCGGATAGCTCTTGGCACTGCCATGATTGAACGGTGCGTCCATTGCCGGAATGTAGACCAGCCCGGTGTCCGGATTGAACGCCATCGGCATCCAGTTGTGCCCACCCAGCGGCGAAGGAAACGTTGTCTTGGGCGCATCGAGGTATTGCGTATCCGTCTCCACAGGCCGACCCGACTCACGATCGACGTGCGTCGCCCAGTTCACCCGCACGAATGGCTCGGCGGACAGAAACTCGCCCGTGACGCGGTCCAGGACATAGAAAAATCCGTTCTTTGGCGCTTGCATGATGACTTTTCTGTCACGCCCGTCAATCTCGATGTCCGCGAGAATCATGTGCTGGGTCGCCGTGTAGTCCCAGGTGTCGGCCGGTGTGGTCTGGTAGTGCCAGACGTACTCGCCGGTATCCGGTCGCAGCGCAACAATGGAGGACAGGAACAGATTGTCGCCGCCGCCGGGACTGCGCATCTCGCGTTGCCACGGGCTGCCATTACCGACGCCGATATACAGCAGATCGAGTTCCGGGTCATAGGCCATCGCGTCCCAAACGGTGCCGCCGCCACCGAGTTTCCACCACTCGCCGTTCCAGGTCGCGGCAACTTCCTCAAGAATATCCTGCTCGAAGCCTTCAGCCGGATTGCCGGGTACCGTATAGAACCGCCATAGCTGTTCGCCGGTTTGATAGTCATAGGCGCTGACATAGCCGCGCACACCGAACTCGCCGCCACCATTACCAATCAGGACCTTGTCTTGTATGACGCGAGGCGCACCGGTGATCGTGTATTCGCGATCGGTGGGCACGGTCTGACGCGACCAGCGAACGCTGCCATCCGCGGCATCCAGCGCAACCAGGCGACCGTCCAGCGTGCCAACGAAGACTGAGCCTTTCCAGACCGCGACACCGCGATTAACGGCGTCACAACAAGCCCGTGCGCCGGTCGAACGCGGTACCGCCGGGTCGTATTGCCACAGCAGCTCACCGGTTCGCGCGTCCAGCGCGAACACCATGCTCCACGAGCCGGTGACATACATGACGCCGTCGACGACGATCGGCGTCGCCTCCTGGCCGCGGCGTGTCGGCAACTCAAACGCCCACTCGAGCCCGAGTTCAGCAACATTGCCTGTGTCGATCGCGTCGAGCGGGCTATGCCGTTGTTCGGCATAATCGCGCCCATGACTTGGCCAATCCCCGGGCGCCGCGCTGATAATGCGCGCGGCATCGACGTTCGCTACGCGCGGCATGGTCCCGGTGACTTGCTGCGCAGCGATTTCATCGATCTGTGCCGGAGAAGCTTCGCTGCTGCGTTGCGCCGGCATGTCTTCGACCTGCTGCGCGTCGGCACAGCCGGCATAAATGCAAAGAGCAACCGCAATCCATCGCGTTGTCATGGTGTGTGCACGTGACATCACTCGACGACTCCCTATTCGCCTAGACTAATAATCGACAGTATCCGTTATCGATGACGGTGGCGTTGCGCGACTCCACAAGACATCGAAACGACACCTGATCGGCGCTCTGCCACATCTGCGTCGTAATCACATCGCCGGGGAAAACAGGCGCGCTGAAACGCGCATTAAATTCACCGATCAGCGTGCTGTCATATTCGCAGATTGTCTCAAGTATCGCACGACACGCAAAACCATAGCTGCACAAACCGTGCAGAATCGGGCGTGGAAACCCCGCCGCACGCGCACGCGCCGGGTCGACGTGCAGCCCGTTGTGATCGCCGTTGAAGCGATACAGGAAGGCCTGCTCCGGACGCGTCGCCGCATGATGCACAAGGTCAGCATTACGCGCAGGCACCGGCACCGGCTCGGGTAACGCATCCTGCGGACCATCAAAGCCACCGTCCGCCCGCGCGATCAACGTCGCGTGCAACGTGAACAGCGGGATATTGTCCAGCGCCTGGCGCACGTCGGTGCGAACGACGAGTATTGCCGGACGGTTAACGCCCTTGTCATGAACCGCCGTGACGCTCATGTCGGCGAGCATGTCGGCCGCGGGTCGCAGCGGCCGATGCAATTTCAAACGCTGCTCACCATGCAGCATCTGCTGATAATCCCAACCGTAGTCCTGCTCGAAAACGTTAACGCTCATCACCGTTGCCATGGTCGGCACCGCACGCTGCGTCGCCGACGGCAACAAATAGTCGAGCTCGGCCGGACACTCGGGGTCGCGGCCAAAACCGGTGCTGAGCGCGTACAACGCAGACTGCTCCGCACGCCAGTTGAACGGTAAATCCTTACGCGACAGGGCGCGCAGTCGCTCGGCGTCGAGCGACACCTAGGCCACGGCTCCCGCACGCTCGGCATAGCCCCAGCCGATTTCCGCAAGCGGATGCACAGCCTTCGCCGACGTAGCCGCATGCGCACTGGCCGCGGTCCCGTCACGCACGCGCCCGACAATGCCCTGCAGGATCGCCGCGATGCGGAAAAAATTGAATGCCGAATAGAAGTCGCGATTCTCGATGCCGTCGCGACCGGTTCGCCGACAATACAGATCAACGTAAGCTTGCTCATCCGGGATGCCCAGCGCCGCCAGGTCCTGCCCCATCAGCCCGGATGAGCCGATGCCGATATCCGGCATTTGCCAGGTCATCAGGTGATAAGTGAAGTCGGCCAGCGGATGGCCAATTGTCGACAATTCCCAGTCGAGTACCGCGATCGTATCAGGCCCGTTGCTGTCGATAATCATATTGTCGAGGCGGTAGTCGCCATGCACGATGCTCGCTGAGTCTTCCTCCGGAATATTTTCCGGCAGCCACTCTATTAGCTGGTTCATCGGCAGAATCTTCTCGGTCTCGGAAGCAAAATACTGCTTCGACCAGCGAGAGATCTGGCGGGCGAAATAATTACCGGGCTTACCGAAGTCAGTCAGACCCATGGCCGCATAATCCAGTGTATGCAGTCGTGCGATTGTTGCGTTCATGCGGTCGTAGATTTCGACACGCTCGGCCTTGTCGCATTGCGGCAACCCGGGCTCCCAGAAAATACGCCCATCGACACAGTCCATCACGTAAAACATCGTACCTATGATCGACTCGTCCTCGCACAGCACATGCGGCCGGGGCACCGGGAAGCCCTCCTTGTGCAGTGCACTGATGATGCGGTATTCACGGTCAACGGCGTGCGCCGATGGCAGCAACTTGCCCGGCGGTTTGCGGCGCAAGACATAATTGCCGGATGCCGCGCTCAGCTTATAGGTCGGGTTCGACTGTCCGCCCTTGAATTGCTCGACGCGCATCGGGCCGGCGAAATCAGCAACTGTGTCGCTCAGGTACTCGAACAGTTTCTGTTCATCGATGCGATGCGCTTCGCGCACCTCGCGTGTGCCTGAAAACTGCTCCTGCCGGCCACCCATCAGCCTGCCTTCCCGCGCGGCTCGACAAAGAAGTCCGGCGCAGACTCCAGCGACGGATTGACGCGATACGGTGTCAGGTCGGTGATGCCGGCACTTTCCAGCACCTCATCGTCGATACAGAACTGGCCGGTAAACTCGCGCGATGGCTTGGTCAGAATAATGTGCGCCGCGTCGGCCATTATTTCCGGCTTCAACGAGCGCTCGACCAGTGCATCGCCACCCAGCAAATTCTTGACGGCCGAAGTGGCAATTGCCGTTCGCGGCCAGAGCGCATTCACCGCGACACCACGCTCGCGAAACTCACCCGCCATACCCAGTACGCAAAGACTCATACCGAATTTGGCCATCGTGTAGGCAACATGCGGCGCGAACCATTTCTCCTCCATATTGAGTGGCGGCGAAAGATTCAGAATGTGCGGGTTATCGGCTTCAAGCAGATGAGGCAAGCAGGTCTTCGACACCAGAAACGTGCCGCGTGTGTTGACCTGGTGCATCAGGTCATAGCGCTTCATCTCTGTCTGCAACGTACCCGTTAGTGAAATTGCCGACGCGTTGTTGATACAAATATCAATGCCGCCGAAGCGTTCAACCGTCGCCTCAACGGCCGCGCTGACGCCCGCTTCATCGCGAATATCACAAACCAGCGGCAAAGCGCTGCCACCCGCGGCCTCGATTTGCTCGGCCGCCGTATATATTGTCCCAGGCAACTTGGGATGCGGATCGGCCGTTTTTGCGGCAACGGCAATATTCGCGCCATCCTGCGCCGCGCGCAGCGCAATCGCAAGCCCGATACCGCGGCTCGCGCCGCTAATAAATAGTGTTTTTCCTTTCAGGCCAGACATGCCCTGCTCCCCTGTTGATGAAAGCGCATTGTGCACCGACTGACCGCGCTTTGCATGGTCACAAAAAGAATAGGCCGTGCGCTGGTGAGCGCGTATGGCCTCGTTGATCGGCAAAATATGCGATCAGCCGCCAGGTATATCGACAAGCATGAAAGCGTGGCGGACAGATCGACATCATCACTCGCGCCAGCGCTTCGCCTGACTCAGCAGCGCAAACGTTGCGCTATTACCGGATGCCGCCAACGCGGGTTTGCTGACCGCGGGCAATAGGCTGGCGGCCATTTTCTTGCCCAGCTCGACGCCCCATTGATCAAAACTGTTGATGCCCCAAACCACACCCTCGACAAACACCTTGTGCTCATACAGCGCGATCAGCTGACCCAACGTTTCGGCCGTCAACGCCGGCATCATCAGCACATTGCTCGGGCTGTTACCAATATGCACTTTGTGTCGCGCCAGATCTTTCGCCTGGGCGCGGTCGACACCCTTCGAAAGCAAGTCCTGTTCGGCATCCGACAGGCTGTAACCCAATGCGAGCGCGTCGCTCTGGGCAAGGCAATTCGCAATGGCGAGATCCTGTTGTGACTGACTCGCGCCGGAGGAGCGCACCGGCAAAATGAAATCGGCAGGAACGAGACGGGTACCCTGATGCAGCAACTGATAAAACGAGTGCTGCGCGTTAGAGCCGGCCTCGCCCCAGATGATCATGCCCGTCTTGCAACGCACAGGCCGGCCATCGCGCCGCACCCGCTTGCCGTTGCTCTCCATTTGCAGCTGCTGCAAATAAGCCGGAAATCGCGCCAGACGATTGTCGTAGGGCAATATCGCCTGACTGACGGCGCCCAGAAAGTTGTTGTTCCAGATGGCAATCATCGCGAGCAGCACCGGCATATTGTCCGCTAGTGGCGCAGAGGCGAAATGATGATCCATTTGTCTGGCACCAAGCAGCAGCCGCTTGAACTGTTCGCTACCGATATTCAGCGCAATAGATAGCCCGACCGCCGACCATAGGGAATAGCGCCCACCGACCCAGTCCCAAAAACCGAAGCGATAGTGCGGATGAATGCCGAACGCATCCATGGCCTCACGGTTAGTCGACGCGGCCGCGAAATGGTCGATAACGGCCGCCTCGCCGAGCTGACCGGCGATCCACGCACGCGCCAGACCGGCGTTGCTCATGGTTTCCTGCGTGGTAAACGTTTTTGAGCAAATAACGACCAGCGTGGAATTCGGATCAAGCGTTTTGGCAAGATCAACGAATTGCGTGCCGTCGACATTAGAGACCGAGTGGACACGAATGCCCTCGCCAACGTGGGCGAGCGCTTCTGTTGCCATCACAATACCGAGGTCCGAGCCGCCGATGCCGATATTGATAACATCGGTGAATCGCTTGCCGCTGTGCCCACGCACGCCGCCGGAATGGACGCTGTCAACAAAGCTCAGCATTTGCCGCAGCACAGCCTGTACTTCGGCTGAGACATCTTCATCGCCGAGCACCAGCGCCGTTGACGGCGCGGCGCGAAGCGCGGTGTGCAGTACCGCGCGGTCCTCGGTGACGTTGATGTGTTCGCCGGCCAGCATCGCGTCACGTAACTCGGTGACGCCCGCCTCTCTTGCCAACGCCACCAATAGCTGGCATGTCCGGGGCTTTAGCCGGTTACGCGAGTAATCGAGTAACAAGTCGCAGGCGCGAAGTGAAAACCGGTCGAAGCGGCCAAGATCGCGTGCAAAAAGTTCGGCTAATGTCGTGTCGGTGATTTGCTCGCGCAGGTGTGTCTTGAGCTTGCGCCAGCTCGGCAAATCGGTCGGGAAACGTGCTGTGAGTTTTTGCATACCGTCATCTTAGCCGTACAGCGCGCAAATACCAGTGTCAGCGAATGGCGTCAGTTGTAATAGCCGCGATACCAGTCGACAAAGTTTGCGACGCCGGTCTCGATCGGCGTCGACGGCTTGTAGTCGACATCGGCGATCAGGTCTGTCACGTCCGCATAGGTGTCCGGCACATCGCCTGGCTGCAGCGGCAGCATGTTCATCTCGGCTTTCTTACCCACACAGGATTCGATCACCTCAATGTATCGCAACAACTCCACAGGCTGATTATTGCCGATGTTATAGATGCGATAAGGGACATTGCTGGTGCCCGGATCCGGGTTAGCCGGATCCCAATTCGGGTTTGGTGCGGCGACGTTGTCGAGCGTGCGCACGACGCCCTCCACGATGTCGTCGACATAGGTAAAATCGCGCCGGTGCTTGCCGTAATTGAAAACGTCGATCGGCTTGCCGGCCATGATGTCGCGCGTGAACATAAACAGCGCCATGTCCGGACGGCCGTAGGGGCCGTAAACCGTGAAGAACCGCAGCCCGGTTGTCGGCAACCCGTACAAATTGGAATAGGTGTGCGCCATCAGTTCGTTGGCTTTCTTCGTTGCGCCGTAGAGCGCAAGCGGATGGTCCACGTGCTCGTGAATAGAGAACGGCATGCTGGTGTGCGAGCCGTAAACACTGCTCGATGATGCGTAGACCAGATGCTGTACGTCGTGGTGACGGCAGCCCTCAAGAATATTCATCGTGCCAACAATATTGCTGCTGATATAGCTGTGCGGGTTTTCGATCGAATAGCGGACCCCGGCTTGCGCGGCAAGGTGCACCACGCGATCAAATTTCTGATGGGAAAATAGCGCTTCGACACCTTCGCGGTCTTCGAGATCCATGCGCACCAGCATGAAGTTGTCGTAAGGCTCAAGCAGCTTCAGTCGTGCCTCTTTGAGCGTCGGGTCGTAGTAGTCGTTAACGTTGTCGAGGCCGACAACGGTATCGCCGCGCTCCAGCAAATACTTGCTGGTGAAAAAACCAATAAAGCCGGCCGCACCGGTAACAAGCACTTTCATTGTTTGCTCCTCGCCGGATCAGCCGGCGCTGCGCCGACTACAGGCGCTCATCCGACTGCCCTTCCGGCAACATGTATTTAATATCGTAGACAATCCCGTCTGGCTTGCATAACGCCCTTATGGCATCGCTGCCGAGCCCCTGAAACTCGCGATGCGCCACCGCAATCACGACCGCATCGTACTGGCCCGGAGTCAGCTGCTCTGCCAAGGTAACGCCGTATTCTTCGCGCGCTTCTTCAGCGTCGACCCACGGGTCATGAATATCTACCTCGGCACCGTAGCCGGTGATCTCTTTAACAACGTCAATCACCTTGGTGTTGCGGATATCGGGGCAGTTTTCCTTGAAGGTCAAACCCAGCATCAGCACACGCGCACCTTTCGGTTGAATGCCGCGGGAAATCATCAGCTTCACAATGCGCGATGCGACATACATTGACATGTTGTCGTTGATCCGACGACCGGCAAGGATCATCTCGGGGTGATAACCGAGCTCGACCGCTTTGTGCGTCAGGTAATAAGGATCAACACCAATGCAGTGCCCGCCGACCAGGCCGGGTCGGAATGGCAGGAAATTCCACTTGGTGCCTGCCGCCAGCAGAACCTGCTCGGTATCGATGCCGACACGCTCGAAAATCATCGCCAGCTCATTAACCAGCGCGATGTTGACGTCACGCTGCGTGTTCTCAATCACCTTGGCCGCCTCAGCAACCTTGATTGATGCCGCCGAGAACGTGCCGGCCGTGATGATGCTCGCGTACAGCGCATCGACGAACGCCGCCGCCTCCGCCGTTGACGCCGAGGTCACTTTCAGAATGTCGGGCAAACGATGCTGCTTGTCGCCCGGGTTGATGCGCTCAGGACTATAGCCAACGTAGAAATCTTCATTCAGACGCAGGCCTGAAACGCGCTCAAGAATCGGCACGCAAAACTCTTCTGTTGCGCCGGGATACACGGTGGATTCGTAGACAACCACATCACCCTTGCCAATGACACCGCCCAGCATTTCGCTCGCCAATCGCAGCGGTGTCAGCAAGGGACGGTTGTTGGCTCCGACCGGAGTCGGGACCGTTACAATAAAAACGTTACACGCTTGCAGATCGTCGGCGTCGTTACTGAATTCCAGCTGGCTGGCCTGACGCAGCAGTTCGGGCTCAACCTCCAGCGTCGCGTCATGGCCCGCCCGCAGTTCTTCAATACGTTCGCCCTTGAGGTCATAGCCAAGCGTCGAATATTTGCGACCGAACTCGACCGCCAGCGGCAAACCCACATACCCAAGGCCAATGACGCCAATACGTACGTCGTTTAGTTCCGGAAGCATAACGCCCTCTACCTTGATAATCGCTGACAGGAGTGATTGCTGCGCATCGTCTTAGAGAATGTACAACACGGCCAGCAAACCGGTGATACTCATCGTGATGGTATAGGGCAATGCCATCAGCACCATGCGCCCGTAAGACAACCGGATCAACGGCGCCAGGGCTGACGTCAACAGGAACAGAAACGCCGCCTGGCCGTTGGGTGTCGCGACACTGGGAATATTGGTGCCGGTGTTGATAGCAACAACCAACATGTCGAATTGATCTCGGTCTATGATGCCGGCCTGCAACGCCGTTTCGATTTGCGTGACATAGACGGTCGCGACGAACACATTGTCACTAATCATCGACAACACGCCGTTCGCCACATAGAACATTGCGGCCTGCGCGCGCCCGTCAAACTGCAACAAGATGTCGGTAATCGGCTGGAACAGATGCTGGGTTTCGATCACCGCAACTATGGCGAAAAACACAACCAGCAGCGCCGTGAATGGCAACGCTTCTTCGAAAGCCTTACCGATCTGGTGCTCTTCCGTGATCCCATTGAACGCCGTGGCAAGAATAATGACCGCCAGGCCGATAATGCCGGGCTCGGCCAGATGTTTGCCAAGCGCAACGACCAGCAGCACGCCAACGACGCCCTGCACGACAAGCTTCACGCTGTCCTGGCGCCCGCGCTTCGCGGAATTCTCAGCGTCAAAGTCAGCAAGCACCAGGCGCACGCTGTCCGGCAAGTTTGCGCCGTAGGTGAACCACTTGAGCTGCTCCAGCAGCAGGCAGGTTAAAAGCCCGACAACCAACACAGGCATCGACACCGGCGCCACGCGCAGGAAGAATTCGACAAACTCCCAACCCGCTACTTTCGCCAGCAACAGGTTTTGCGGCTCGCCGACTAAGGTCGTCACGCCACCCAGTGCCGTGCCGACAGCGCCATGCATCATCAGGCTGCGCAGGAAACTGCGAAACTGCTCCAGATCGTTACGCCGCTCTTCCTGAACGCTTCCGTCATCGTTCTGGTCGTACACATGATCGGTGCCGCCGATCGATACAATCTTGTGATAGACCCCATAGAACCCCACCGCTACGGCGATGATGACTGCCGTCACCGTCAAGGCATCAAGGAATGCGCTGAGCACCGCTGCCGCGAAACTGAACAACAGCGACAGCGCCGTCTTCGAGCGCACCTTGAGCAACAGCTTGGTAAACAGGTACAACAACATGTCTTTCATGAAGTAGATACCGGCGACCATGAACATCAGCAGGATGATCACAGGCAGGTTTTTTTCGACTTCGTGATAGACGGCCTCGGGCGAGGCCAGACCGATAATGATTGCCTCGATGGCAATCAAGCCGCCCGGCTGCAACGGATAGCACTTGAGCGCCATCGCGAGCGTAAAGATAAACTCTACGATCAGGATCCAACCGACGATGAACGGGTCGGTGGTAACGAAGAGTATCGGGTTCAGCACCAGGAACGCGATAATGGTCTGCTTGTACCAGACCGGAGAATTGCCGAGAAAATTGGCTCTGAGCGCCTGTCCGAAGGTATGCACCATGGCTGTTGTTGTCCTTATCAGTCGATAACTGCGACGTAGCAACGGCCACAGGACCATCCGGCGCGCGCATCATTGTAGAGTAACGCCGCGCCGATCGCAGTCATTTGGCGACCTTGTAGTCGTATTCGCGCCACAACGATGCACCACCGCTGGCCTTTTCGATTCTTGCGAGCAACGCCTCGTGCGCCTTCAGTTCGTCGGCAGACGGTGCTATCACCGGCGTTGCCGCATGCATCAGCGGCGGCTCGCCATCGTCAGCCCCTTCCGTTGTCTGCGCGGTCTCGGCGCTATCCAGTGCCAGGCTGTCCTGCCCGCCGGTCATCAGCAGGAACACATCGCCAAGTAGTCGCGCATCGAGCAACGCACCGTGCAGGTCGCGACTTGAATTATCGACCTGATAACGCCGGCATAGCGCATCGAGACTATTGCGCTGGCCCGGGTGCATCTCACGGGCCATTTTCAGGCTGTCCAGCACGCGACACAGGTCTGCCAGACGCTGGCGCTTGTGCTGCATGCGGCGCAGCTCGTGCTCGAGAAAACCGACATCAAAAGGCGCGTTATGAATGATCAACTCTGCACCAATGACAAACTCGAGAAATTCGTCGGCGACATCGGGGAAACGGGGCTTGTCCGCAAGATCTTCGTTGCGAATGCCGTGCACGGCGATCGCGCCTTCATCTATCTTGCGGTCCGGATTCAGGTAGCGGTGCCAGGTGCGCCCGGTGACCCGCCGGTTACAGATCTCAACGCAGCCGATTTCGATGATGCGGTGATCGCTGGCAGGGTCGAGACCTGTTGTTTCGGTATCCAGAACAATCTGCCGGGCCAGAGTCATGCGCGTCGCTCCAGCATTGCGTCCAGGCCGGCGTTGGCAAGCGCGTCGGCCAGTTCATTACCCGGGTCACCGTTATGCCCTTTGACCCAGTGCCAGCGCACGGTGTGGCGGGCGCTTTGCGTATCCAGCTGCTGCCAGAGGTCCTGATTCTTCACAGGTTTCCTGGCCGCGGTTTTCCAGCCGCGTGCTTTCCAGTTTTCGAGCCAACGTGTGATGCCATCCCGCACATAGACCGAATCCGTGTATAAGTCGACGTCGCAGGATCGCTTTAACGCTCGCAATGCCTCGATCGCGGCCATCAGCTCCATGCGGTTATTGGTGGTCTCAGGCTCGCCCCCGCAAAGCTCCCTGCGCCTGCCTTCGGACTGCAACAGCGCACCCCATCCGCCGGGGCCGGGATTTCCGCGGCATGCACCGTCCGTGTAAATCGTAATTGAATTCACCTGTTCCCCAAAAGAAATCTGGCAACGCTCAAGAAACCGCGCGCCGCTCCTGCGATTGTCCCGCGTGCGCCACACGGAATCAACGTGACTTGGGGTCCTTTTCGGGTCGGTTATCATCATCGTCAGCGATTCTCACGACAACGTGTCGCAAGCTCGGCTCCGGCACGCCACCGACGACCCGGGCACGCGTGCGCCAGCTCGGTCTAAGCGGGGTCATCGCCGCAACCCGTTTACGCGCGTGAATGATGTAGCATGCCGCCATCTCCGGCCACCAACGCTTACCACGACTTTCCCATTCGTCCGAAAGAGATCCACCCCAGCGATTCACTGGCAGGCGGAAGAAAAACCGTTGGTGTTCGTGCGTACGCATGCCGAGCAAACGCAGCCAATCTCTCAGCACCCGATCGCCCAGCACATTGCGCACGCCGGGCGGGAAACGCCGGCGTGACCACAAGCGGCGGGCACCCCAGGGGCCAAACGGCTTGAAACCCACCATGAGCAAGCGCCCTTCCGATCGCAACACACGGTGTGCTTCGCGCAACACGTCATGCGGGTGCTCTGTCACGTCCAGCGTGTGCTGTAAAACAACGGCATCGACCGAATCGCTGTCGAACGGCAATCGATCATAGTCCGCGCTGACCATGCCGCCCTCGCCCGGTCGATAAACAGTCGTCGCCAGCTGGGTCCGCGCGAATGGCATGCAGCCTTCTTCCGGGCCCCAGCGGCCGATTTGCAGCAGGTGCTCGCCAAATACGCCGTCCAGAGCATGGCCCAGTTGCTCATGTTCTGCCGCCAGCAGCGCGCCACCCAACGGCTGGGCCAGCCAATCCGGCGCCAGCGGTGGCTCGACACCGGTGTAAATGCGATTCGTCATTCCTCCACCCTAGCGCGGCATATTTCGAATGTGAAGCGATTACTTGCAATGGCCCCGATCGCCGGTAGGATCAGGATTATGCAAAACATAACGCTATCAAACAGCCCGGCCGACCGCCGCATCTCACGCAGCGCCCAAAGTTCCACGGCACTACTGCTGAGCCTCCTGGTTACCGGCGCCACCGCCGCGGAACCGATGGCCAGCCCTGCAGGCGGCAGCTACGGCAGCGCGATTGAAGCGGTGCCAGCCCCATTAACGCCCTCTTTCATTCCGGGCAAGCCCGCCAGCTGGATGGCGGAGGCGCCAGATGGCTACCACGTGCCGCCAGTCGACACGGCTGACGCCATCGACAGCGATTTATTGCAACGCATGCGGGCACGGTTTTCCCTGCCGATCGACAATCACGCGCGCACCACGGCGCAACTGCGCTGGTACAGCCGCCATCCTGACTACATGACGCGGGTGTTGAACCGCGCACGCCCTTATATGCACCACATCGTCACAGAGCTGGAGCGTCGTGATATGCCGGCTGAGCTGGCATTGCTGCCGATTGTCGAGAGCGCGTTTGACCCATTCGCGTATTCGCACGGGCGTGCCGCCGGTCTGTGGCAGATCATCCCGGGCACCGGCCGGCGTTTCGGCCTCGACCAGAACTGGTGGTATGACGGTCGTCGCGATGTTCTGGAATCTACGCGGGCAGCGCTCGATTATCTGCAATTCCTTGCCAAGCGCTATGACGGCGATTACGAGCTGGCGGTGGCCGCCTACAATTCCGGGGAAGGCACCGTGGATCGTTCAATACGACGCAATCGCAAAGCCGGCAAACCAACGGATTTCTGGTCATTGAAGCTGCCCCGTGAGACGTCCAGCTATGTCCCCAAGCTGCTGGCGCTGGCCGATATTTTCGCACGCCCAACCGTGCATGGGATGACCTTACCGGTACTACCCGATACGCCGCAGATCGCGGTTGTCGAGACCGGTGGCCAGATAGATCTGGCGCTCGCCGCCGCGCTGGCGGGGCTGGACGTCGACACGCTCTACCGCCACAACCCGGGCTACAACCAGTGGGCAACGTCACCAAACGGTCCGCACAAGCTGGTCGTGCCGCTTGCCAATGAAGAACAATTTCGCGCCGCAATTGACGCGCTTCCGGAAAAAGAACGGATGCGCTGGCTGCGCCATAAAGTGGCACCCGGCCAGACGCTATCGCACATCGCAGACCGCTACCGGGTACCAACCAAGACCATCCGCAGCGCGAACAACCTGCGTGGCACGATGATCCGCGAGGGTCAGTACCTGATGATCCCGACCGCTACGCGCCCGCTCGAGGACTATAGCCAGAGTGCCGAGCAGCGTCTGACGCGCAAGCAAGACCGCCAGCGCTCCGGTCAAAAGGTCGAACATCGCGTGGCCAGTGGCGAGAGCCTGTGGACCATCGCTCGTCGCTATAACGTCAGCACACGCGCATTGGCCTCGTGGAACGGGATGGCACCTCGTGACACGCTTTCGACGGGCCGCACGCTCGTGGTGTGGACAGATAGCCCGGTCGCCCGGGTGACCAATACCTCCACCTCGCGCCCGGCACTTACCCGCAAGGTGCGCTACACGGTCAGAAACGGCGACTCGTTATCGACGATCGCATCACGATTCCGGGTGCGGGTCGCCGATATCGCACGCTGGAACGAGATTAGCGTAGAACGGATCCTGCGGCCGGGACAACGACTCACGATGTTCGTCGACGTGACCCGCCAGTCCAGCTAAGCACTCTCATCGCCGCGCCCGATTCGGTACACTTGCCCGACTACAACTCTCGGGGGAGATATTCATGGGCTTCATGGCTGGAAAACGCGCGCTGATCGTCGGGCTCGCAAGTAAGCGCTCAATTGCCTACGGCATCGCTACGGCAATGGCGCGCGAAGGCGCCGAACTTGCCTTCACCTATCAGAACGAAAAGCTCAAGGGCCGGGTCGAAGACATGGCCGCAGGACTCGGCTCATCCATTACCTGTCCGATGGACGTCGCCCACGACGATGAGATCGGGGCGGCCTTCGATATGCTCGGCAAGCACTGGGACGGCCTCGACATCATCGTGCACTCGGTCGGTTTCGCACCGGCAGACCAGCTTGCCGGCAGTTACGTTGATTGTGTGACACGCGAAGGCTTCAGGATCGCGCATGATATTTCGAGCTATTCCCTTGCTGCGCTGGCCAAGGCCGGCCTGCCGATGATGGAAGGTCGCGACGGCTCGATCCTGACCCTGAGCTATCTGGGCGCCGTTCGCGCCATCCCGAACTACAATGTCATGGGGCTCGCCAAAGCCAGCCTGGAAGCTAATGTGCGCTTTCTGGCCGCAGACCTCGGCGCGCGTGGCATACGGGTCAACGGTATTTCAGCAGGCCCTATCAAGACACTGGCGGCCGCCGGGGTGGGCGGCATCCGCAAGATGCTGGCACATGCCGAACAAGTGTCCCCGCTGAAACGCAACATTACGGCAATGGATGTAGGCAACACCGCCGCGTTTCTTTGTTCCGACCTGGCAGCAGGTATCACCGGCGAGATCGTCTATGTTGATGGCGGTTACAGCACCGTCGGGATGTCGCTGGACTAATGCAACGGGAAAGCTCTGAGCGGAGGTTTTAGGGCTGCACGGTGTCGTCAGGTCGCACTGGTGTCGCGGGCAGCGCCGCGATATTGGTCTGCTCGCCTTCAAGTCGCGCAACAATTGTGGCGCAGCATGCATCACCGAAAATATTCACTGATGTACGCGCCATATCCAGCACGCGATCGAACACCATCAGCACGCCGATCGCCTCAACCGGCAGACCGATTGCCGCCAGAATGATCGCGATCGCGACCAGCGATGCAGACGGCACACCGGCAACACCGATTGATGTCAGCAGGGCGATTATAACGATCGAGAACTGAACCCCGAATGTGAGCTCGAGCCCGTAGGCTTGCGCCAGAAACATCGCCGCGGTGCACTCATATAACGCCGTGCCATTCATGTTTACTGTCGCGCCCAGCGGCAACACGAAACTCGAGACGCGACTCGAGACACCGACATTTCGCTCCACACAATCCATCGTTACCGGCAGCGTCGCCGATGACGACGAGGTGGAGAATGCCGTGAGCATTGCCGGACTCATCGCGGCAAGCATCTTGGTCGGGCGCACGCCTACGACGCGCAACAGGACAGGCAGCGTAACCAGGGTGTGTATTGCGAGTGCCGCGAGCACCACCAGCGAAAATACAAACAACGGCCGGGCGGCCTCGAAGCCGGTTTTCGCGACCGTCTCGGCGACCAGCCCGAATACACCGATCGGTGCAAACTTCATCACCAGGTTGGTGATGTCCATCATGATGTGGAACACGCCATCCCAAAAGTCATGCATCGTTTCGCGGGGCTTCTCAGGCAACCGTGTCAGGAAGTAGCCAAACAGCAAAGCAAAGAAAATAAGACCGAGCATCTGGCCTTCGGCGGCAGCCGCCACGATGTTCGGCGGCACCATACGCAGGAATACCTGAACAACATCGCCGACACCTTTTCCTTCGACACGCGATGCTACGTCGTCGACGTCTTCGGTGAGCGCCAGTTGATCGCCGATCGGCTGACCATCCACGACGCCGGGGTTGACCACGTTGATCAGCAGCAATCCAACAAGGATCGCGAGTAGCGTTGTGGTCGCGTAGAACGCAAGCGTCTTACCGCCCAAACGGCCGAGGTTGCCGGAACTGCCGATACCCGCGACACCGACAATTATCGACGACGTAATCAGCGGCACGATCAGCATTTTCAGCGCCTGCAGGAACATCGTGCCGATAAAGTCGAATGCCGCGACCAGCGGCACGCCGAACACAGCGGTCTCAGTGCCGGCAAGCCAGCCAGCGACACCCGCGGCGAGGATAGCGATCAAAATCTGCCAATGCAGCGCCAGTTTTCGCATCGTTACACCCCCGCCGTGTAGCGTTTATCAAGACCCGGAAAAACCGGGCCTAAAAATCTAGAAACCGATGTTTTCCGTTTGCTCCAGCGCATTACCCATTTCGACGTCAGCCTGGTCGCGGATCGCCATCGTCAGCGCAAGCAACTCTGCACCACCATCGCGTTGTGCCAGTTGTCGTCTCGCCGCGTCCAGCTGTTCAGGCGGGATGTCGCCGGCATTACCCGGGATCACAGCAGTGACGCGATAAATGATAAATCCTTCGCCAGGCGCCGACACGGTGCCTACGTGTGGCTCACCGTTGTCGACACGCGCATCAAAAACGGCGGCTGTAAGTGCGGCAGGCGTCTGTGGATCACGCCGTGCAATGTTCGCTTTCGGCGTCAGCGTCGCCTGACTGTTCAAGATCAGGGTTTCAAAATCCATCGCCGGCTCCGAGCGCAACACGCCGGCAAGCTGCGTACCGCGTTCCGCGGCAATAGCTGCTGCCGCTTGCTGTCGCAGCTGCGCGCGAATCTCGTCGCTGACAGCGACTAACGGCTGGCGACCGGCAGGCGTGCGTGCCGCAACGCGGATCACCGTGGAGGCATCACCATCCAGTTCGATCACATCAGAAATCGTGCCTTCCTGTAGCGCCGCATCGCCGAACACGGCAAGTTGCAGGTCTTCGCTGTTACCGAACGGTAGAACGCTTTGCTCGTTAAAGTCGGTGACTGCAAGCACTTCGAGTCCGAGTGCATCGGCGATCTCAGCCAACGTGGATGACTCAAAGAGCTGATCGGCAAGCTCTTCTTTCAGCGTGAGCAATTCGGCCGCCTGACGTTCGGCAATGTAGCGTTCGCGAACATCATCAGAAACCTCGGCGAAACTTGGCGCATCACTCGTTCGCAAATCGTCAAGGCGGATGATGTGTAAACCGAATGAGCTCGCAACGACACCGCTGACCTGGCCCGGCTCCATCGAGAAAATCGCATCTTCAACGGGCCCGACGAAGACGCCGCGTGACACCCAGCCAAGGTCGCCCCCGGACTTCGCACTGCCACCATCGCTTGAGTACGTGCGCGCCAGATCTTCCAACGGCTCGCCCGCCTGAATTCGTGCCAGCAATGAATCCGCCAGTTCCCGTGCCGCCACCGCATCTTCGTCAGTGCGCAACAGGATGTGGCTTGCCCGCCTTTGCTCTTCGCCGGCGTACTGGTCGCTGATTGACTCATAAAATTCGATCAGTGTGGCCTCATCAGGACTGATGCGCTGCCGTGCCAGCGCGTCGTCAACCATTACGTACTCGACCGTCGCACTCGCCTGTGTCTGAAACCGCGTCGGATTGGACTCATACCAGCTAGCGATATCCGCATCAGTGACGGTAACGTCATCGACAAAAGCATCGCCACGCAATGTCACATACTCCACCTCACGCTGCTCGTTGCTTAGCTCAACGACGCGGCGGAATTCTTCGGGCGTGATAAATGCGGATGCGGTGATGTTCGCCTGAAGCTGACTCACGAGCATGCGCTGGCGCTGGTCCGCCTCAAACGCGGCAGGTGTCATGCGGTTCTGCGCCAGCAAGCGACGATAGAGCTCAGGATCAAAGCGACCGTCCGTCTTGAAATCGTCGGCATCACGGATGATGCTGGCGACCTGGGCATCAGAAACGGCGAAGCCTGCGTCCACAAGATACTGCTTGAGCGCTGTCTCGGTAACTACCTGATCGACAGCCAGCGACTGCAGCTGTAACAACAGCGTCTGCGGTAAATCCTGGTCACCGAACCGCGCAATCTGCTGCTGATAGGCGCTCTGCACCTGTCGCAACGGAATCTCCTCGCCGTTCACCTCGGCGACAAACGTCTTCGGTGTTATCGTGTAATTCAGCCCGGTGCCAGCAAGCAACAGAAGAATAATGCCAAGCACGATCTTGCCCGTCGTGCCGATAAAACGTTCGCGAATATCCTGCAGCATGTTTCAGTGAACCTCTGGGTTCCTGTCGGAACCATCGTGCCGTGCGGGTTGCCTCGACACGAACAAAAAACCCTAAAAAAAAAGCCGCCTGTTTACGCAGGCGGCTCCCGTTCAATGGCGGAGTGGACGGGACTCGAACCCGCGACCCCCGGCGTGACAGGCCGGTATTCTAACCAACTGAACTACCACTCCAAATTTGGTGGGTGCTGAGGGGATCGAACCCCCGACCTTCGCGGTGTAAACGCGACGCTCTTCCAGCTGAGCTAAGCACCCCTCTACAGTGGGGGAACCTGAGCCGAAAAGCGCTAGCTACGCCGCTTGCCTGAAGTCCCCGCCCCTGCGAAGGCGCGCTAGTTTACGGCATCCTTCAGGGCTTTACCAGCCTTGAATGAAGGAACGTTACTCGCCTTGATCGGGATCTCAGCGCCTGTCTGTGGATTGCGCCCCATGCGTGCTGCACGGTGCTTAACTGCAAAGGTGCCGAAGCCTACCAAAGAGACGTTATCGCCTCGTTTGAGACTGCCTGTCACCGCTGCCAAAACTGCGTCTACGGCCTTTCCTGCGTCTGCCTTGGAAAGATCTGCCGCGTCCGCAACCGCGTCGATTAAATCGCCTTTGTTCATAAAATTGTCCTCAAGTCTGTTTATTGTTCGTGCCGGCAGACCACGTGTCTCCGGTTCAAACACCCCCTCCGGAAAATCGCGACGTTGACAACAGAATCATGCTGCACAACATTGCCATCCGCTGCCCGCGCGCTGCCTCTGGAAGTAAGCACGTGCAGTCGTTATACCAAGCTGCAAAATCGCCTGTCAACAGAGCGAAAATCGCTTGCAATCAGTAGCTTTAGTGTGCAGTCAGGCCCTCGTTGCGATCGTCATCAGACGATGAACCCGATTTATCTTCCTCACCCTTGTCGAGCGGTAGCGGCATATGTTGCAACGCAATCTGCAAAACCTCGTCAATCCATTTCACTGGAACAATGTTCAGCTTGCCTTTGATGTTCTTCGGAATTTCCGCTAAGTCCTTCTCATTATCCTGCGGAATAATGACGGTTGTGATGCCACCGCGGTGCGCCGCCAGCAGCTTCTCCTTAAGACCGCCGATCGGCAAAACCTCGCCCCGCAGAGTAATTTCACCGGTCATCGCAACCTCCGACTTGACCGGAATATCTGTGAAAGCAGACACTAATGCCGTGCACATTCCTACACCGGCACTTGGTCCATCCTTCGGAGTTGCGCCCTCCGGAACGTGAATATGCACGTCGAGTTTCTGATGAAAGTCGTCAGCGAGACCCAGCGTTGCGGTGCGACTGCGCACGACGGTCATCGCCGCGTGGATGGATTCCTGCATCACATCACCGAGTTGACCGGTATGCATCAGCTTGCCTTTACCGGGCGCTGTCGCCGCCTCAATAGTCAGAAGCTCGCCGCCCACCTGGGTCCAGGCAAGGCCTGTGACCTGTCCTACCTGATCGCTTTGCTCGGCCTTGCCGTAGCGGAAGCGTTGCACGCCCAGAAATTTCTCTAGACGCTTCGGTGTAATTTTGACTTGCTTGGTGCGCTTATCGAGCAGCAACTGCTTCACGGCCTTGCGGCATAGCTTGGCCAATTCGCGCTCAAGGTTGCGCACACCCGCCTCGCGTGTGTAGTGGCGGATGATCTCGCGCAGCGTTGCACGCGACACACGAATCTCGCCGTCCTCGAGTCCGTTCTCACGGATTTGCTTGGGCAATAAATAGCGCTCCGCAATCGCCAGCTTCTCGTCTTCCGTGTAACCCGGAATGCGGATGACTTCCATGCGATCCAACAACGGACCCGGGATGTTCATACTGTTTGCCGTGCAAACGAACATCACGTCGGACAAGTCAAAGTCGACCTCCAGATAGTGGTCGTTAAAACTGCTGTTTTGCTCCGGATCCAGGACCTCCAAAAGCGCCGAGGACGGGTCGCCGCGAAAGTCCATCGCCATCTTGTCAATTTCATCCAGCAGATACAGCGGATTGCGGTTCTTGACCTTGGCAAGGTTCTGTATGACTTTGCCGGGCATGGACCCTATATAGGTACGGCGGTGGCCACGAATCTCAGCCTCATCGCGCACACCGCCCAGCGACATCCGCGCAAACTTGCGGTTGGTTGCCCTTGCGATGCTTTTGCCAAGCGATGTCTTACCGACGCCCGGAGGCCCGACGAGGCACAGAATCGGCCCTTTAAGCTTCTTGACGCGCTGCTGGACGGCAAGATACTCAAGGATGCGCTCCTTGACCTTCTCGAGCCCGTAATGATCTTCCTCGAGCACCTGCTCGGCGAGCGTCAGGTCGCGATGAATCTTGCTGCGCTGCTTCCACGGCACCTTGACCAGCCAATCGATGTAATTGCGCACCACAGTGGCCTCGGCCGACATCGGTGACATCAGCTTCAGCTTGTTGAGCTCTGAGGTCGCTTTCTCGAGCGCCTCTTTCGGCATGCCGGCCTCGTCGATTTTCTTTTCGAGTTCCGCCAGCTCATTGGGCGCGTCGTCCATTTCGCCGAGCTCTTTCTGAATCGCCTTCATCTGCTCGTTCAGATAATACTCACGCTGGCTTTTTTCCATCTGCTGCTTAACACGCCCGCGAATACGCTTTTCGATCTGCAGCAGATCGATCTCGCCTTCGATCATGGACAGCACATGCTCGAGACGGCCTTTGATATCACCAATCTCGAGAATTTTTTGTTTGTCGGCCAGCTTCAGCGCCATATGCGCGGCGACCGTGTCAGCCATGCGACCCGGCTGTTCAATGCCGCTGAGTGACGTCAGGATTTCAGGCGGCACTTTTTTGTTCAGCTTCACGTAGTGTTCGAACTGCGTGATGATCGAGCGGCTCAACACGTCAACCTCGCGCTCATCGAATCGTTCTTCTTCGTCGAGCACGGTAATCTCGGCCGCAAAATGCGGGCCCGCATGCAGCGCATCGATCTGCGCACGCGCACCGCCCTCAACCAGCACCTTGACCGTGCCGTCGGGCATCTTAAGAAGCTGCAGGATAGTCGCGAGCGTACCTATCTCGTAGAGGTCAGCAGGCTTGGGGTCTTCCATATCGGCACTGCGCTGTGCGACCAGCAATATTTCCTTGCCGCTGTCCATCGCAAGGTCCAATGCAACCTTCGACTTTTCGCGCCCGACGAACAGCGGTATCACCATATGCGGGTAAACCACGACATCGCGCAGCGGCAGCACCGGGATTAACGATCTCTGATCGTCACTGAAAAGGCTTTCTGTCTCGGATTCACTCACTGATCGGACCTCGGTATTGGTAAGCGCCGCATCATCCGCCACACAGCCGGACGCTGCGTCACGATAACACGATCGTTACGTATGAATTGGGTGCGCGACATGCGCTTTCAAGGTCGATGACCGCAGAAATACGGTCATCCATATACCGGCGTTGCGCAGTGTCAGTCGGATCCCGTCGCCCGCGGTTCGTCCACTTCAGGCGCGTCTTCCGATTCGTAGATGATGTAGGGGGCCGTTTCGCCCACCACAACCGCCTCATCGACAACCACCTTGGTCGCGTTAGACAGCGACGGCAGCTCGTACATCGTATCCAGCAAGACGTTCTCGAGAATCGTACGCAGTCCGCGCGCGCCGGTTTTGCGATCCATCGCCTTACGGGCAACTGCGCGCAGTGCATCCTTGCGGAAGTCGAGCTCGACACCTTCCATGTCAAACAGCTTGCGATATTGCTTGGTCAGCGCGTTACGCGGCTCGACCAGAATGGTTACCAGCGCGTCCTCGTCAAGCTCTTCCAATGTCGCGACGACCGGCAGCCGACCGACAAACTCGGGGATCAGGCCAAAGCGAATCAGGTCTTCCGGCTCTACGTCATGCAACGCTTCGCCGATTGAGCCGTCATCTTCGGTGTTCTTGACCTCGGCAACGAAACCGATGCCGCTCTTGGTCGAGCGATTGCGAATGATCTTTTCGAGCCCTGCAAACGCACCGCCGCAAATGAACAGAATGTTGGATGTGTCGACCTGCAGGAATTCCTGCTGAGGGTGCTTGCGACCGCCCTGCGGTGGTACGGACGCTACGGTGCCTTCAATGAGTTTCAGCAGCGCCTGCTGCACGCCCTCGCCCGAGACATCGCGCGTGATCGACGGGTTGTCTGACTTACGCGAAATCTTGTCGATCTCGTCGATGTAGACGATACCTGTCTGCGCCTTCTCGACGTCGTAGTCACACTTTTGCAGCAGCTTCTGGATGATGTTCTCGACGTCCTCACCGACATATCCGGCTTCGGTCAGCGTCGTTGCATCGGCGATGGTAAACGGTACGTTCAGCAGGCGCGCGAGTGTTTCGGCGAGCAACGTCTTACCGCAGCCCGTGGGGCCGACCAGCAAGATATTACTCTTGGCGAGTTCCACTTCGTCTTTGCCACGATCGGCGGCCTTACTCTCGAGCCGCTTGTAGTGGTTGTAGACCGCGACCGACAACACGCGCTTGGCGCGCGCCTGACCGATAACATAATCATCCAGCGTGGCGTTGATTTCGGCAGGCTTCGGTAGTTTGTGGTGACCGAGTTCCGAGCTCTCTTCGAGTTCCTCGCGAATAATGTCATTACAAAGCTCGACGCATTCATCGCAGATGAACACGGACGGACCCGCGATCAGCTTGCGCACCTCATGTTGGCTCTTGCCGCAGAACGAGCAATACAACAGCTTGCTATCGTCGTTTTTTCCGCGCTTCTCGTCAGTCATTCCGAAACCTTAGTTTTAATCAAATCTGCCCAATATGGGACCGGATTCATGAGTGTTATATAACACGCAGCGCCATTTCGCCGCAAAAATCCTTTTAACCCACGCAAACTGGGTCACATATTGGGACTATTTTTCGACAACAGGCGACGTTGGCCGTGTTTCCAGCACCGTATCGATCAAACCGTATTCTTTGGCAATCTCGCTGCTCATGAACCGGTCACGCTCGGTGTCATCCTGGATTTTCTCAACAGTCTGACCCGTGTGCCGCGCCATGATCTCACTGAGGCGTTTTTTCATGTCCAGGATCTCGCGCGCATGAATGTCGATGTCGGTCGCCTGACCTTGAAAACCAGCGCTGGGCTGGTGAATCATCATGCGTGAGTGTGGCAACGCGTAGCGTTTGCCGTGCGCGCCACCGCACAGCAGCAGCGCACCCATGCTCGCCGCCTGCCCGACACAGATGGTGCTGACATCGCATTTTATAAACTGCATGGTGTCGTAGATGGCCAGCCCGGCGGTAACCGCGCCACCCGGCGAGTTGATGTAGAAATGAATATCCTTATCCGGGTTTTCCGACTCAAGGAACAATAATTGCGCGACGATCAGGTTCGCCATGTGATCCTCGACGGGACCAACCATGAATAGCACCCGCTCTTTGAGCAGACGGGAATAGATGTCATAGGACCGCTCGCCGCGGGCTGTCTGCTCGACAACCATCGGCACGAGGTTCAATGCGGTAGGTGTTGTTTGCAACGGAATCTCCATTTTTTAACTCGCTTGATAATACCGCCTGTTGGCGACCGGCACTAATCCGGTAGGGCGTTGTTCAGCGTGCGTCCATGTATGCTTTAAATTCAACTTTCTCGGTCTGCTCGCTGCCTTTCGCGCGCAGCGCCTCGATCGCCTGATCCTCAAGCACCATCGGTTCGATCTGCTGCAGGAATTTCGGGTCGTTCAGATAGTTCAGGATCATTTCATCGCTGCCTTCGTAGCCCGCGAACAGCTCTTTCATCTTGTCTTTTACGCGATCGCGGTCGATCTCGAGTTTTTCCTGACGAATAAATTCCTGCATCAGCAACCCGACCTGCACGCGCCGGGTCGCCGCCGGCAGGAAGTTCTCGCGCGGCGGTGCTTCGGAATGCTCCGTGACGCCCATGCGACGCATCGCATCATGCTGGAGGCTGTGCGCCTCTTCGCTCACCAGCGACTGCGGCACATCGAGCGGGTTGAGTTCAAGCAGCTGGTCAAGCACCTGCTGCTTGAGGTCAGCGCGCAACTTGTTGGCAAGCTCAGTCTGCATGTTGTTCTTGATCTCGGCGCGCAGCGTGTCGAGAGAGCCGTCCTCAACACCAAAGGCCTTGATAAACTCTTCGTCAATCTCCGGCAGCTGTTGCTCGTTGACGTCGCGCACATGGGCCTCAAACGTCGCCGTTTTACCTGCGAGGTCCTCCGCCGGATAGTCTGCCGGGTAGCCGACTTCGAATGTTTTCTCATCGCCTGCTTTAACGCCCTTCAGCGCCGCGTCAAAGTCGGGCAGCATTTGTCCGGCGCCGAGCGTCACCGGGACAGCTTCGCCTTTGCCGTTCTCAATTGGCTTGCCGTCGAGCGAGCCATCGAAATCAACGATCACCTGATCGCCCTCTTTCGCCGCCCGCGTTACCGGCGTCCAGGTTGCGCGCTGCTGGCGCAGGCTCAGCAACATCGCGTCCAGATCAGCGTCGCCAACGGCCACCTCAGGAACGGTGATGCTGATTTTCTCAAGATCGCTCAGCGCAACCTCAGGGAATACCTCGAAGGTCGCCGTGTAGCTGAAATCCTGCCCGTCACTGATCTCCTCCGGCTCGATGCTCGGGTTGCCGGCCGGGATCAGGTTCTCTTTCTGCAGCGCCTCGGCGTAGCTCGCCTGCACAACTTCGCTGATCACTTCCTGGCGTACCTGGGGCCCGTAGCGTTTCTGAATAACCTTCGCCGGCACTTTACCGGGACGGAAACCCTCGAGCCGCGCATTGCGCCCGACGCTCTTCAGCCGCTCGGCAACCTTAGAATCGATCTGCTGTGCGGGGACCTGTACCCGCATACGACGCTCCAGCGCGCCGCTGGCCTCAACGGAAACCAACATGTTAGAAACCTTCTTCAAGCTATTGAATACGCAAGCGATTTTGCGTCTGTAAAGAGGACGTACAGGGTTGTGGTGCGAAAGGAGAGACTCGAACTCTCACGGGTTACCCCACTGGAACCTAAATCCAGCGCGTCTACCAATTCCGCCACTCTCGCAACAACCGCAATTAAACTAGCCGGCTATTATAACGAATTCATGACGCCTAGGGGAGCCCTGTTCAAGGGCTTGCTGTCATAAGGCGCCACGCTGCCGGCGCGGCCAGCCAGCAACGATTGACGCGATTACCTTGCCCTGATGCATGATAGGGGTGTCAGATCCGGTCTATACTCGATTGTGATCGCAAAGGGAGCCCGGATGTCGCGAACAACCTTGCTAGTCGTTGCCCTGCTGCTTGTCAGCGGCTGTGCAGCCAATACCGGCAAGGAGTTCCTGGCGATCAACTATCAGCGTGCCGCGCAGATCGAGGGCCCGGAGCGCAACCCGGTGCTGGTGATTCCGGGACTACTCGGTACAACCCTGCGCGACACCGGCAACGATACGTTGATCTGGGGCGGCTTCGATGGCGTGTCGGTCAACCCGCGGAACCCGGCGGCGCTGCGTGCCTTGGCGCTGCCATTGAATCCTGGCGAAGACGGTCGCGTGAATGCGGACGACGGCGTTGAGCCGACCTGGGTTCTGGAACGCGCCAGGGTCCGTTTGCTGGGGTTGCCCTTCAACCTCAATGTCTACGCAGGCATTCTGCAGACGCTCGGGGTTGGCGGTTACCGGGATGAGTCGCTCGGTACCGCCGGTGTCATCGATTACGGCCCCGGACACTTCACGTGTTTTCAGTATCCCTACGACTGGCGTCGCGACATTGTCGAATCGGCCAGGCGTTTGCATGCATTCATTGAGGAAAAGCGCGACTATGTCCGGCGCGAATACCTGACTCGCTACGGTATCGAAGACGCCGACGTCAAATTTGATATTGTCGCCCACTCGATGGGTGGGCTGGTCGCCCGCTACTTCCTGATGTATGGCGATCAGGACTTGCCCGCTGACGGTTCACTGCCGGTCCTGAACTGGGGCGGCGCCAAGTTTGTTGACCGCGTGATTCTTGTCGGTACGCCTAATGGCGGTTCGGCACTGGCATTTCGTAATCTCGTCAACGGCATGTCGCTAGGCTGGTTACAGCCACACTATTCGCCCGTATTGCTTGGCACCTACCCGTCAACCTACCAGCTGTTGCCGCGTAACAGTGCGCGCGCGATCGTCTGGCGCGACAGCCGTGCACCGGTCGGCGATCTGTATTCGGGGGCACTGTGGCAACAGCATGGCTGGGGCCTGGCCGCAGACGAGGCCGACAGCGAGCTCGCGACATTGATGCCGGACACGCGCAGCGCCGAAGAACGCGCGGCGATCGCCGCGGCACTGCAGACGAGATTGCTGGCTCGCGCACAACACTTGCACCGTGCACTGGATCGCGCAGCGACGTTACCCGAAGGCCTGGCGATGATGCTGGTGGTCGGGGACGCTACACCAACCGCGAGGCTGATTGGCGCGTCGCGCGACGGCAAGCCGGCACAAATCATCGCTAACGGCGATGGTGACGGCACAGTGCTGCGCACCAGTGTACTCAATGATCAGCGTCGTGATGAAGACTGGCGGCCGGGAATACGCTCGCCGCTTGACTATGATCAGGTGCTATTTTTGCCGGAAACCCACACAAAGCTGACCAGCAATACGACCTTCACCGACAACATCCTATTCTGGTTGCTGGAAGACCGGCGACGCTGAGCGGTTAAAGAAGTGGGGTGAGCGACGGGACTCGAACCCGCGACATCCGGGATCACAACCCGGGGTTCTACCAACTGAACTACGCCCACCAGCGCTACTTCTTGCCCGCTGACCGGGACTGGCACGCCCGGCAGGACTCGAACCTGCAACCCTCGGCTTAGAAGGCCGATGCTCTATCCAGTTGAGCTACGGGCGCATTGTCCTCGATGCTACTGACGGTAAGCAAAAGACCTAATGGTCGGGGCAGAGAGATTCGAACTCCCGACCCTCTGCTCCCAAAGCAGATGCGCTACCAGACTGCGCCATGCCCCGCAAAAGGTCGACTGCATTTCCGTCAGGTGCGCAAATATACGTGTCACAAGCCTGCAGCGTCAATGACAAGCTTGCTTTTCCGCGATGCTGCCCCGCTTCATCCCTCCGCTGCGCTCTGGTATGTTGCCGGTCAGATAATGATTGGAGTCAGACCATGCAGCAGCGCATTTACAGTTTCGTCCTGATCACCGCACTGGCTATCAGTGTCCTTGGCGGTGATGCGTGCGGTGACGACGCAGACTGGGTCAGCGGCTATCCGCAAGTCCTTATCGAGACCTCGCACGGTGAGTTCGTGGTCGAGCTCGAAGCCGATCGGGCGCCCATTACCGCGACCAATTTTGTCAAACTGGTCACCGACGGCTACTACGACAAAACCATTTTTCACCGCGTTATTGCCGGCTTCGTCGTGCAAGGCGGCGGCCACAATACGGACTACAGTCCCCGCACTGAGACTGCGCACATCGTCAATGAATCCGGAAACGGGCTCAGCAATGAGCGCGGCAGCATCGCGATGGCAAGAGCATCCGAGCCGCACAGCGCGAACAGTCAGTTTTATATCAACCTGGCCGACAACTCACGACTGAATCCGCGCGAGGATCGCTGGGGTTATACCGTTTTCGGGCGCGTCGTATCCGGTATGGATAATGTCGATCGCATCGCATCGCTGCCCACAGGTCCGGCCGGCCCGTTCGCCTCCGAGGTACCGGCGATGCCGGTAATTCTGCAATCAGCCCGGTTATTGACCGATGCCGAGGTGCAAGCGCGTGCGCAAGCCGAGCTTGAGGCCGCCCAGAAGCTCCTCGAAGAGATGCAGTCAGAGTGACCACGCTCTTTATCTCCGACCTGCATCTGCAAGCAAGCCAGCCCGAGATTGGGGCCCAGCTGCAAGCCTTTCTTGGCGGCGATGCCGCGGGCGCTGATGCGCTCTATATTCTCGGTGACCTGTTTGAAGCCTGGATCGGCGATGACGATCCTGACCCGCACTATGCGCAGGTTCAGCAATGGCTGGCAGATTATTCCGGCTCAGGAACACGTTGCTATTTTATGCATGGCAATCGTGACTTCCTGGTAGGCGATGCCTTTGCGCAACGCACCGGCTTCAGGCTCCTGGACGACCCCGTCGTACATGACATTCATGGCACGCCGCTATTGCTGAGCCATGGTGACCGCTACTGCACCGACGATCATGAATATCAGGCTGTGCGTAAGACCGTGCGCGATCACGCATGGCAATCGCAGGTGTTGTCCTTGCCGATAGACGCACGTCAGCAATTGGCGGGGGCTGCGCGCGCGGAAAGCAGCGACGCGAACCAGCAAAAAAGCATGGAGATTATGGATGTCAATGCAGATGCCATCATTGCGGCCCTGCGCGAACACAACGTCAGCGACATGCTACATGGTCATACCCATCGACCTGCAGTGCATGAGTTTGCGCTGGCCGACGGCACGAGCGCGCGGCGGATTGTGCTCGGCGATTGGTATACGCATGGCAGTGTTGGTGTTTGGGATAGCCGCGGTTTCCGGCTCGACGTACTAACGCGTTAGACGCTGGACTGCAGCGGCGGCCCGCTGTGGAAGCGCAGCGTCTCTTCGGGGCGCGCAATCAACTCACGCTCTATGTTGCCGAGCACATCGACCCTCTGGGCAACCAGATCAGCGTCGCCCGATACCTCGCATGCGAGCTCGAGATAATGTTCGAAATGGCGCGCCTCCGAAGCAAGCAGGCCCGCGTAGAAATCAACTAACGGCCTATCAAGCAGCGGCCCGATCAGCGCGAATCGCTCGCATGAACGTGCCTCAATCAACGCACCAACGACCAGCATATCCACCAGTCGCAATGGCTCGCGGGCGCTGACCTCGCGGCGCAATCCGGCCGCATAGCCCGACGCGCTCAGCGTTTGCACCGGAACATCCATCGCGGCCATGCGCTTGCGCACCTGTTCGAAATGGCGCAGTTCTTCACGCGCGAGGCGCGACATGCGATAGACGAGATTGGCGTTGAGCGGATAGCGATGCATCAGCGACAGGGCCGTCGATGCCGCCTTTAGCTCACAATTCGCATGATCGTTGAGCATGACTACCGGGTCCGCGGCTAGCGACGCCGCCCAGCGCCGGCTGGATGGTACTTGCAGGAATGCGCGGATCGCCGCTGGCACTGACGGGGCAAACCCGTCGTCCGTTTGTGCAATTGCAACCGTCATCGCCCTTTCATACGCCCCCGGCCTGACCTACACAACGTACCGATGTTGACCCAACGATCCCTTGTTCTCGCCACGCCGCACGTTATCGGCACGCTCTGCCTCGACGGCGGCAAGATAGCTATCGGAAATATCGCCGGCGACGTACTTGCCCGAAAAACAAGACGTATCGAAATCCGAAATTTTCGAGTGGTTGTGCTTGACTGACTCGACCAGACCGTCGAGGTCCTGGTAAATCAGCCAGTCGGCGCCAATCTCGCGTTCGATCTCTGCCTCGCTGCGCCCGTGCGCCACCAATTCGGCCGCGGCCGGCATGTCGATGCCATAGACGTTCGGATAGCGCACCGGCGGCGCCGCCGACGCGAAGTACACCTTGTTGGCACCCGCTTCTCTGGCCATGCGAATAATCTGCTGCGATGTCGTACCGCGCACGATCGAGTCGTCAACCAGCAAGACATTCTTGCGTCTGAACTCGAGATCAATCGCGTTCAGCTTGCGACGCACGGAGCGCTCGCGCATTTCCTGACCGGGCATAATGAACGTGCGCCCGATATAGCGGTTCTTGATGAACCCTTCGCGGTATTTGACGCCCAAACCATGCGCCACCTGCACGGCCGCCGTACGACTGGTGTCCGGAATAGGTATCACCACGTCGATGTCATGGTCGGGTCGCAAACGCAAAATCTTCTCGGCAAGACAATCGCCCATGCGCAGACGCGCCTTATAGACCGAAATATTATCGATGATCGAGTCGGGGCGGGCGAAATAGACGTATTCAAATATGCACGGCGAATAGCTTTCCTGTGCTGCGCATTGCTGCCGGTGCAAGCGTCCGTCGGCGTCGATATAGACCGCCTCACCGGGCGCGACATCGCCATCCAGCTCAAAGCCGAGCGCATCGAGTGCGACGCTCTCTGAAGCCAGCATATATTCGGTGCCGCGCGCCGTAACCCGGCTGCCGATGACCAGCGGGCGAATGCCCCACGGATCGCGGAAACCGATCATGCCATGGCCCACAATCATCGCGACGACCGCAAAGCCGCCGACACAGCGCCCATACAAGGCCCGCATGGCACGGAACAGGCCCGGCGCGTCAAGGCCCGCCTTGGTGGCCAGGTCGAGCTCATGCGCCAGCACATTGAGCAGCACTTCGGAATCTGAGCCGGTATGCAGGTGCCGCCTGTCCTTGTCGACCAGCAGGCGTGATAACTCCGACGCATTGGTCAGATTGCCGTTGTGAGCCAGCAACAAGCCAAACGGGGAATTCACATAGAACGGCTGCGCCTCGCTGGAGCTTGAACAGCCGGCGGTCGGGTATCGCACGTGACCAATGCCGACATTGCCTTGCAAGCGCAGCATGTGTCGTTGCTCAAACACATCGCGCACCAGGCCATTCTTCTTGCGTGAATAAATGTTGTCGCCGTCGCTGGTTACGATGCCCGCTGCATCCTGGCCACGGTGCTGTATCACTGTCAAAGCGTCATAGAGCGCCTGATTGACCGGTGAGTTGCCTGAAATGCCGACGATCCCGCACATACTTAACGCAGCTCCGCTGGCAGAGCCGTATCGGACGGCTCAGGTGGCGTGCGATCGCCCGGCGCGATCTCCTCGCGTACGTAGTCGAACGCGCGCGGCGCGATGATAGCGATACCCCCGGCAACCGTGGTCGCATAAGGCAGCAGCTTTGATTGCTGCCACCAGTCGTCCTCGTCCAGCGCAAGATACGGACCAACAATGACGATCAAGCCCGATATGATCGCCGCGCGCGCAAAGCCGAAGCCAAGGCCCAGCGTCCGGTCCAGCCCGGATAATCCGACCTGATTGGCAAAATGCGAAATCGCCCAACCCGCAAGGCCGCCGAGCATGAGTACAAGCACGAAGATAGCGATGCGCGCGGCCCACTTGGTTAGCGCCGGGGAGCCGATCCACTGGCTAAGCACGTCTTCGCCTATCGGCGCGAAATAAAACGCTGCCCACACGGCGATCACCAAAGACCCCACGGAAACCGCCTCTTTGATAAAGCCGCGAAATGCGCCGACAACCATCGACACGACAATGATTGCGATGAATGCCCAGTCTAGAAAGGTCATATACGAGTCCGCCTGCCGGTCGATAGCCGCCGCAATGTTAGCAAAGCCGGCCGCCAAACCCTATTCATTGCGACGCGGACCGGGATCAGGGGTGCGCAACGACGCCAGCCGTCTGGCCTTGCGCCTTCAGCCGGGCCACAACCGCTTCGCTCTCCGCCCGGGTCGCTTGCGGCCCGATGCGCACTCTGTGCAATGTGCGCCCGCCGCTTTGTACTTCGCTGACAAACGCCAGCAGTCCTTCCGCGCGGTAGGTGGCCGCCAGCTTTTGTGCGTTCGTCTCGTCCGAAAAACTACCCAGCTGGACTGCCCAAAGCTGGCCGCTTGCGGCTTTCGGTTTGCTTGCCGGAGGCGACGGAGTAGCCGCCGCTGGCGCTTGTGCGGCGGCACTGGCATTCGTCTCAGGTAGCGGTGGCTCGTCTGCGCCATCAGATGCATCACCGGTCGCGCCCGATGTCTCCTCGGTAACCGCCACGCCGGAATCAGTGACTGCGTCGTCTTGTGCGCCGGCCACTGAATCTTCGGCGTCCCGAACGGGTTTTGCCGCGGCTGGCTGCACACCATCAATGGCTGCCTCAGGCGCAGGCAGCGCACCCATCGCCGATTCCTGCGCAACATCGTCGCGCGCCGGTGTCGTCGTGTCGCGGAGGTTGATGGTTTCGCGCCGCATGGCCGGCGCTGCATCGCTCGCGCTGTCGCGCTCAGGCAAGCTCAGATCACGGCTGACAAGGTCTTCCTCACGCGCAGGGCGCTGATCGAGAAACACCGGAATCAGAAGCCACGCCGCAGTAACGAGTACTACGGCACCAATCAGTCGTTCTTTTGCAGCGCGTTCCATCCGACGATTATAGCCGACCGCGCACCGCGCCCACGACAGGAAATGAACCGGCAACGATGATTCGCCCGTCCGGCGGTGTCAGCTGCAGTGCCGCACGGTAGCCGACAAGCGGCGTTCCGCCCACCAACGCCGGCTGGCCCGCGACCTGCGCCATTCTCGCCGCGACCTCGCCGGCCGGCATTGGCCGCGCGCCGGGCGCCTGCACGCCAATCCACCGATGTACCTTGGTTACCAGCGGCGTCAACATGTCCTCAATCGCCTTGTCGCGCATCGCACCAAAAACCAGAGTATTGCAAGACACCTGCGTGTTTTCGGTCAACCAGACCGCCAGCCGGTCAATGGAATCGATATTGTGCGAAACATCCAGCAAAAGCTCCGGCTCGCCCGCTATTTGCTCCAGCCTGCCGGGCGCCGGACAAGCGGCGACGGCGCCGATCACCGCCGGGTCGTCCAGACTATCCAGTAAACCGAGTGATGCCATTACCGCAAGACAGCCGCTGGCGTTGTCGAGTTGGTGTGTGCCGCTTAGCACCGGCAGTCCATCAATTCTCCGCCCGCCGCCGTGCCAACACCAATCGCCGCCACTTGACGCATAACCAAAGTCGCGCGCATGGCGCCAGATTTGCGCGCCCGCCGCACGCGCCACTTCGAGGACACTATCCGGCGGCTCTACCGGGACAATAATTGCCGGCTTGGCCGCGCGGAATATGGCGGCCTTCTCGCGCCCGATGCTGTCGAGATCATTACCGAGCCATTGCTGATGATCGAGCCCGATGCTGGTCAGAAGACACGCGTCCGGGGCCACAACATTGACCGCATCAAGCCGTCCGCCCAATCCTATCTCGAGCACCCATGCGTCAACATCGGCGCTGGCGAACACGACGAAGGCGGCCAGCGTCGTGAACTCGAAATAACTTAACGCCACACCCTTGCGGGCTGACTCAACTTTCTCGAATGCGGCCACCAGCGCCGCATCGTCAACGCTGTTTCCATTGACGACGATGCGTTCATTGAACCGCTGCAGGTGGGGGGAGGTGTAGCGGCCAACCGTGCGCCCGGTCGCACGCAACAAACGATCAAGCAAGACGGCACTCGAGCCCTTGCCATTAGTACCGGCGATGGTGATCGTCGTGTCCGCTTTCGCCAACGCCAAACGATCCAGAACGCTGGCAACGCGTTCCAGCCCCAGTGTTATCTTGTTTGGGTCGAGTTGCTCGAGCCGGGCCAACCATCGCGACAGCGCAGGCGATGGGCTGTCGCGCGTGTCAGTCAGAGGCGTCGGATTCACTGAGGTCGAGCGCCTTCAGCGTCGCAGTATCATCGGGGCTGCGCATTTCCTCGCCCCTGAGCTTACGCAACAGATCAGATATCTGCTGACGCATCTGCCGGCGATCGAGGATCATGTCGAGCGCACCGTGGTCGAGCAGGAATTCACTACGCTGGAAGCCCTCCGGCAACGTCTCGCGAACGGTCTGCTCTATAACCCGACGACCCGCGAAACCAATCAACGCATGCGGCTCGGCGATATTGATATCCCCGAGCATAGCGAGGCTCGCAGATACGCCGCCCGTCGTCGGGTCGGTAAGCACGGAAATATACGGAATGCCCGCCTCGGACAGCTCGGCAAGCGCGGCACTGGTCTTGGCCATCTGGAACAAGGAGAAAAGCGCTTCTTGCATGCGCGCACCGCCGCTGGCCGAAAAGCAGACCAGCGGTGAGCCGGTGGCCAGTGCGTGCTGCGCTGCCAGTCGGAACCGCTCGCCGACGACGGCGCCCATCGACCCGCCCATGAAGCGAAACTCGAATGCGACAGCAACACACGGATGCGCAAACAGCCTGCCGTGCCCGGCAATCAGTGCGTCATTCTCACCGGTTGATTTTTGTGCGGCGGTAATGCGGTCACGATAGCGCTTGCTGTCGCGAAATTTGAGTGGATCGCGCGGCTGCAGAGTCGTGCCAATCTCTTCCATCGAGTCTTCGTCAAAGAACGTGGCCAGTCGATCGCGCGCGGACATGCGCATGTGGTGCTGACACTTCGGACAGACAAGCATGTTGCGGGCAAGCTCAGCGCGGTAGAGCTGGGCATTACATTTTTCGCACTTGATCCACAGGCCCTCGGGCACTGAACGGGTGCGGCGTTCGGTCGTGATGCGCGAGGGCATCAGTTTTTCAAACCAGCTCATGCCTTGCAGTCTACCGTGAAATGCCTGCGTCGCGCTACGCGCTCAGTCGAGCGGCACCAACGGCAAAAGCGGCAGCAACGTGTCGTCCAGCGCATGCGGCTGCGGCAGGTCGAAGTGTTCGGGGTAAAGGACCTGAGTGAGATAGAGACCATGCGCAGGCGCCGCGGAGGCGCTGCGCTTTCTATCCCGACTCGCGAGGATCGCGGCAGCCGCGTCGCGCGCCAGGCGCCCGCTACCCACGGCGACGAGCAAGCCGACGATATTGCGCACCATACGCTGCAAAAACGCGTTGGCCGTTATGTCGACAATCAGCACGTCGTCAAACGTGCTGACGCGAATCTGGCGAATCGTGCGCACCGGGTGGCGCGCCTGGCAGCCCGCCGCGCGGAAAGCACTGAAATCGTGCTCACCAATCAATGCGTTGGCCGCGACTTGCATCATTCCTGCGTCCAGCGGTTCATGTACCACCCACGCGCGGTGTGCGAACAAGGCCGCACGACTGCGGGTGTTGAGGATCAGGTAACGGTAACGTCGCTCCACGGCGTCAAAGCGGGCGCTGAAGTCCTCGGCAACGCCGCGCGCCCAACGAACACTGATGTCTTCAGGCAGGTTTGCATTTGCGCCCAGCACCCAGGAATCATCATCACGCAGCACGTCACACTCGAAGTGCACGACCTGGCCGGTGGCATGCACACCGGTATCGGTGCGCCCGGCAGCAATCACCCTGATATCGCTATCAGCGATGATCGATAGTGCGCGTTCCAGAGGTGCCTGAACCGACGGGCTGTGGCTCTGGCGTTGCCAGCCACAATAGCGACTGCCGTCATACTGGACGCCGAGACACAGGCGTTGCATAAATCGCCCTCAGCGGCGCAGCAGCGGCTTACCCGGCGCTAGCGCTAGCCCAGCGTCTCGAGCAGCTTCTGCGCCTCTTCACGCTGACCATCGTCGCCCTCTATCAGGACTTCCTGGAGAATGCTGCGAGCACCATCAGGGTCGCCCATGTCGACATAGGCACGAGCCAGATCCAGCTTGGTGCCTACCTCGGCAATGCTGGTGTCGCCCGACTCGTCGTCGATGGCAAGGTTAAGACCGGTATCGGCTGCGCTATCGACCGCTTCATCGCCGCCAAATACCTGTTCCGAGAACAGGGTCGACGAACCATCAATTTGCGGCTGCTGGATAGTACCGTCGTCGTCCGCGCCAAGATCGTCAGTGTTCAGTTCACTAGTTAGATCAGCGACGTCCAGATCAACGTTACTCATTCCACCCGCAGGCATAATACCGGTCGAATCATTGGCGCCGATATCGTCAATGTCCGGCAGTTGCTGCGTGCTCGTGACTTCAATGTCACCAAGGTCCATCGAACCGGTCGGCGCCAGTACGGTTTCATCCTCGGCGCTCGTGTCTTCGGGCAGGCTGACCTTGAAATCGTCCGGCAGTACCGACGTCACACCGGTTGCTTCCAGCAATTCGTCGGAAATATCGCCCGTAGTTTCGGACAATGACTTATCGAGATCGCCCGTATCGAGGTCGAGATCCGCGATGTCGATCTCAGCCGTGCCGCCTGCGTCTCCGCCGCCGCTACCGCCAAGATCTACCGGTTGCTCAATAGTGCCGTCGTCCAACGCCGAACCGTCAAATTCAAAATCAATGCCCGAGCGACTGCCGGTCTCGGCATTGGCATCCAGCTCGGCCGTGGCGTCGTCACCGAGCATTGCTGACTCATCGAATTCAAAGTCGATGCCGCTGATATCGGCCAGCTGCTCGACCGTGCCGTCGCCGGAACTATCGCCGTCGCCTGCACGATCAAAGACCTCGCCGAAGCCGTCCTCGCCACCATCGATATCGGAGTCGATGACGCCGGCTTCCATCGTCGCATCGAATGACATGTCGAGATCGCCCGCATCGGAGCTCGCGACAGCGCCGCTAAACAACTCATGCGCCGGCGCGATCTGCTGGCCCATGATAACGACCTTATTCCAGTCGCTGCTGCCTGCACCGACACTGCTCTTAAGATCAGCGGCGGCGTCAACGAAGCCGTCCTGGTTACCCCATACGAAATAGATTTCGCACAATTTCGCTTTCAACCGCGCATCGGTCGGGTCTACCGCCATCGCGCCTTTGACCAGGTCTGCCGCCTGATCGTAAAGGCCATAGGCCATATGGAAATCCGCTTCCGCCAGCGGGTCAGACTGATCGAGGTTGATCGCGGTATCCGAGCTGAACGTGTCCTCAATCGAATAACCGGTTTCTTCAACGGTCTCATCGCTCGCCGCAGTCGCGGCGTGAAAGTCTTCGACCGGTGCCGTGGCTTCCATCGTATCGGTGTCATCGCCGGACTTGGACACAGCGCTGTCGTCCAACCGATCCACACGCGTGCTGCCAATATCACGCAGCCGGCCTGTCGCCGCCAGAGTGCCATCCAGATCTTCAAGATCGGCGGCATCAAGCGACTCCCATGTGCCGGTCGGGGCATCGTTGTCCTGCGAGCGTCGGATCGCCAGGAAGCCCAGCAAGCCGGCGATCAGCACAACACCGCCACCAACGTAGGTCCAGATGCTGTTTTTGATCTTTTCGAACAGTGAAGGCTCGGCGCGCGTCGTGGTAACCACCGCCGGCGTGCGGTTCGCCGGTGTTTCCTCAACAACCGGCTCTTGCACGGCCTCGATTGGCACCTCTTCCGCGCCCACTTGCTCGTCCTCAGCGAAAATCTCGCCGGCGCTCAGCGGCTCGTCGGTAAGCGCTTCTGTGGCCGGCTCGTCGGCGTAAAGCTCATCGGTCGCAACCGGCTCCTCGGGCTGCTGTTCCTGAGGGCTTGTTTGGTCGTCATTCGCGGCCAGCTGCGCCTGCAACCTGGCCATTTCTTCATTCTGCACGGCGAGCAAACGCTCTTTGTCGGCCAATTCACGCTGCAAGCGGGCCAGCTCGGCGTTCGACGCCGTGCCACCAGCACCAGCGCTGCCGGCGCGACTGTCTGTGCTGCTAACACTGCCAGTGACAGTGTCTTCGTCCGGCGCTACCAGCGTCAGCGAGCCATTGCCGCCGCGCCAATCGCGAATCTGTCGTTGTACTTCCTGCTGCGCGGCCGTTTTGTTGATCGCGAACAGTGCCTGCTCTGTCGGCAGGTTCAGCACGGCACCTTCGTTCAGGCGGTTGATGTTGCCGTCGAATGCCTGCCGGTTTGCGTCGTAGATCGCCAGCATCACCTGGTTGATCGATACCGTGTCGCTCGGCTGAATGCGTTGTGCGATTTCCCACAGCGTGTCGTTGCGCTGGACGCGGTACTGATCGCCGTCAATAGGTGCCGCAATCGGTGCGGGCGAACTGCGACGCACGGTCGCGGTATTCGCGCTGCTGCGGTTTGCCGGGGCCGCCGACTGGCGAACCGCCGGTGCCGGGCTGCTGGCGGCCGGCGCGCTATAAGTCGGTGGATCAAGCAGTACGGTGTATTCACGCAGCAAGCGACCGCGCGGCCAAACGGCCTCTATCAGCATCGTAACGAAAGGTTCTGTAATTGCCTGCGACGAGGTGATTTCGACGGACGGGTTTGCACCGCCGAGGACGCGGAATCGCAGGCCATTCAGGTAGCCGGGCTTGTCGATACCGTAACGCTCAAACGTATCGGCCGAGGCCAATCTGATTTCGAGGGTGGTCAGTTCATCACGGGTGGCGCCGAGCAGGGATATTTCCGCTCGCATGGGCTCATTCAGGGCTGAGCGCGTTGTAATCTCTCCCAGTCCCAGTGCGAGTGCGCTCTGGCCGGTACTCAGACATGCCGCAAACACAAAAGCGGCTAACCAACGATGCATATTTTTTCTCCGGCCTGTTGCACAACAGGCTGCGTTCTGATGACAACGCCATGTCGTAAGACATAACGTACTCCCCGATTGGGCGCATGATAGCTCATAAATAATTTTTCGCCAATATTTCAGCAATTTGCACACTATTTAGCGCCGCGCCCTTACGTATATTATCGGACACCACCCACAGACTAATGCCGCGCGGATGACTTATGTCGTCCCGAATTCGGCCAATAAATACAGGATCTTGGCCTGCCGCTTCTGTGACAGGTGTCGGATATCCGCCTAATACCTGTTCATCGACCACCGCCACGCCCGGTGCTTTTTTAAGCAATTCAAGCACTTGCGCCGCCGATATTTTTTCGCGCGTTTCGAGATGCACGGCCTCGCTGTGGCCGTAGAACACGGGAATGCGCACCGCCGTCGCGTTCACGCCGATGGTGTCATCGCCGAGGATTTTCTGCGTTTCCCACGCCATTTTCATCTCTTCGCGGGTGTATCCATTGTCCTGAAAGTCGTCGATATGCGGTATCGCATTAAACGCGATCTGCTTCTCGCCGTCGTCAAGCTCCAACGGCATCGCATTCAACAGACGCGCAGTCTGCCCGGCCAGTTTCTCAATCGCCTTACGCCCCGCGCCGGAAACAGCCTGATAGGTTGCAACGTTTATCCTTGTGATGCCGGCGGCATCATGAATCGGTTTGAGTGCAACCAGCATTTGCATTGTCGAACAATTAGGGTTCGCCACGATGTTGTGCGTCGCATAGCCGGCCAGCGCTTCCGGGTTGACCTCCGAAACCACCAGCGGAATGCCGTCCTGCTGGCGGAAATGCGAGGTATTGTCGATCACGACGCAGCCGGCGGCGGCGGCCCGCGGCGCATACTCGGCAGACACTGACCCCCCTGCCGAAAACAGCGCGATGCGCACCGTGGAGAAATCGAACCCGGCCAGGTCCTGCACTTTCAGCTGACGCTTCCCGTAGTCAACACGCTTGCCCGCCGAGCGCTCGCTGGCCAACGCATGCACCGTGCCGCTGGTGAAATCGCGCTCGGCCAGAATCTCGAGCATCACCTCGCCCACGGCGCCACTGGCACCCACTACAGCAATATCGAAATCAGTCTGGCTCATGCGGCTATATCCGTAACAAAGGGTTGGCGTGCCTAGCGCTGCGCCGGCACATCCGGTGTCGTCGTCTCGACATCCGCGTTTTGCGCACGGTGTCTTAAATATTGATCGAGCAAGGTCAGGCACACCATCGCCTCTGCGATGGGCGTCGCGCGCAAGCCGACACAGGGATCATGGCGACCGGTCGTGACAATGTCCGTCTCGCTGCCATCGACCGCTACGGTTGTGCCGGATTTCTGAATACTGGAGGTCGGTTTTAGCGCAATACTCGCGACAATGTCCTGACCGCTCGAGATACCACCGAGCGTGCCACCCGCATCGTTCTTGGCAAAGCCTTGCGGCGTAATCTCGTCGCGATGCTCTGAGCCGCGTTGTGCGATCGCATCGAAACCCGCGCCGATCTCAACGCCTTTAACGGCATTGATGCTCATCAGGCCATGCGACAGGCTCGCGCCGAGCTTGTCGAACACCGGCTCGCCAATACCAACCGGCACACCGCGCGCGACTACCGTTATTTTCGCACCGATCGAGTCGCCATCACGGCGCAGCTCGTCCATATATTGAGAAAGCATCTCCAACTTGTCCGGGTCGGCGCAAAAAAACGGGTTGCTGTCGACCAGTGACAGGTCCACGGCATCGAGTTTGTGCGGCCCGAGTTGGGACACATACCCCGAAACCTCGATACCGAGACGCTCTGCAAGGTACTTACGCGCAACCGCACCGGCCGCGACACGCATCACCGTTTCGCGGGCTGACGAGCGTCCGCCGCCGCGGTAGTCGCGGATGCCGTATTTCTGGTGGTAGGTGATGTCGGCGTGACCGGGGCGGAACTTATCCTTGATCTTCGAATAGTCACGCGATCGCTGGTCTTCATTGTAGATCACCAGACCGATCGGTGTACCCGTGGTACGACCCTCAAAGACGCCCGACAGGATCTGCACCTGATCAGGCTCTTTGCGTTGGCTCGTGTGACGGGACTTGCCGCTACGCCGGCGCTCCAGATCGTCCTGAATATCGGACGCGTCGAGCGCCATGCCCGGCGGGCAACCGTCAATGATACAACCGAGCGCGACGCCGTGACTTTCGCCGAACGTCGTGACCCGAAAAAGTGTGCCGAAGCTGTTACCGCTCATCTGATTTCCCATGCTGGCGCGCCGCGAACAGGCCGGCATGTGCTTCCAGCTCAGCTTTGCTCAGCAACAACACACCGCGGCTGCCATCGTCGCAGGACAGCCAGGTGAATGGTACCTCGGCGTACTCTTGTTGCAATGCCTCATCGCTGTTACCGACCTCGACGATGAGCACACCGTCATCGTTCAGGTAGTCAGCGGCCTGCATCAGCATCACGCGCACCAGATCAAGACCATCAACGCCTGCCGCCAGGCCCAGCGCCGGCTCGTGGCGATATTCTGCCGGGCGCGCGTTCATGTCGTTGGCGTCGACATAGGGCGGGTTGCTGACGATCACGTCGTAGCGCCCGAATTCGGGGCTATCCAACAGATTCGCCTCGATCAAGCGGACCCGGTCCTGCAATCCGTGCAAAGCGACGTTTTGCGCAGCGACGGCCAATGCCGCCGTCGAGATATCAGAAGCGTCGACGTTCGCCTCCGGCAAGGCGTGAGCGCAGGCAATCGCGATGCAACCGCTGCCAGTGCCAATGTCGAGCACGCGGCGTACATGCTGTGGCGCGACCCACGGGGAAAATCCGTCTGCAATCAGACGCGCTATCGGCGACCGGGGTACCAGCACATCCTCTGTAACGACAAACCGCAGGCCCGCGAACCAGGCCTCGCCCAAGAGATAGGCTAGCGGTTTGCGGCTCAGCATTCTGTCGTTCGCGATCTGTGCGAGTACTTGCGCGTCCTCTGTAGACAGGGTCTGCGTCAGCAACGCATCGAGCGCCCTGCCCCAGTCGGGATCGGCGTAATCGATGCCGCCACGCCAGGCAATCAGCCATGCGGCCTCATCGCCCGCGTTCGCCGTACCGTGACCGAAGAAAAGCCCGGCATTATCGAACGCATTACTGACCAGCCGCTGGGTCTCGGCATAGCTCGCCCCGGCGAGTGACGCGGCTTTAAGTATTGGCGCTGACATGCGGGCTCCGCGAATAAAGTGGTCGAACCCTAGGTGACTCGGGCGCGCTTGTCCAGAATGTGCCGGACGCACACCGGTCGCTGCTTTGTCGGCTCGCCGTGGGTATGGGATAATCTATTGAGTGCAGGCAGCGCCGATACTTCCCATCGGCCGTGCACAGCGTAATTTCGGAACCGATATCCATGCAAAAGAAACTCATTATAGCGCTGGCGCTCGCAGCGTTTATCGGCGGTATTACTGCCGGCATTGTGCTGCGCCCGCAGCCACTGCAGCTGGAGCACGGCACATTGCTCGAACCTGCCCGCGACATCGTTGACTTCGAATTACGTACGATAGACGACGCGTCACTCACTAATGACGACCTACGCGGACAATGGACGCTCGCATTCTTCGGCTTTACGCACTGCCCGGATATTTGTCCGACGACGCTACAATTACTGCGCAACGTTCGCGAGCGTCTGGCGGATGATCTGCCGGAACAGGCTTTGCCCTCGGTGCTGCTGGTCAGCGTCGATCCGCAACGCGACAGCGTCGAGGCTCTGGACACCTACACGAAGTACTTCGGTGCCGGCTTTCGCGGCGCCACCGCCGATGATGATGCACTCGAGAATTTCGCAACCGATCTCGGCATCGTCTACATCAAGGTGCCGCTGGATGACGGCGATTACACGATGGATCACAGCGGCGCCGTCGTGCTTATCGATCCCGACGTAAAACTGCGTGCCGTGTTCAGTCCGCCACTTAATGGCGGCGGCATCACGGATGACCTGCGCGCGCTGCTGGAGCGAAGCTGATGTTACGCGCGATTTGCCTCGCCATACCGATGGCATTGTTTGCCGCTTGCGGTGCGCCGAAGGCACCGCTTAGCGTCAGCGACAGCTGGAGTCGCGAAGCGTTGCCGGGACGCAACATGACGGCGGCCTATCTTGAGCTGACCAACAACAGCGAAAACATGATCGTAATCGACCGGGTCACCAGCCCGCAGTTTGCGCGTGTCGAAATTCACGAGACGACGATGGCCGATGGCCGCATGCAAATGCGCCGCATGCCGTCGCTGTCTATAGCGCCGGGCGAGACGGTCGAGCTCAAGCCGGGCGGTATTCACGTCATGCTTATGCAACCTGCAGTGACACTCGCAGGGCTCGCGGAAATTGAGTTGTCACTGTTTGCGCAAGACCAACCGCTGGCTCAGCTGACATTGCCGGTAGCAAGGACAGACCCGTATGACGACGAATAGCGATTCTGAAACGCCCGAAGCGCTCGGCTGGCGCAAGCGGTTGTTTGTCGGCATGCAGTATTTTCTACCACAGATTGCGTTGACGCGACTCGTTGGCTGGCTGACGACGCGCGAAACGGTGTGGCTAAAAGACGCGGCAATCCGCACCTTTGTTAAAGCATTTTCGGTCAATATCAGCGAGGCCGCGCAACCCGTCCCGGCAGGCTACACATCGCTGAATGCGTTTTTCACACGCACGCTGGCCGACGACGCGCGCCCGATTGACAACGCCGCGGATGCGATTGTTGCGCCCTGCGATGGCATGATCAGCCAATGCGGTGACATCGTTGATGGCAAGCTCTTTCAGGCGAAAGGTTACCGCTATGACTGCGCGACGCTGCTGCAGGACCCGCAAGCGGCGCGCCGCTTCGACGGCGGGCAGTTCATGACCATCTATCTCGCACCCTATGACTACCATCGGGTACACATGCCGCTGCGCGGGCGCATCACCTCTAACCTGCACGTACCGGGGGCATTGTTCTCGGTCAATCAGGCAACGGCCGCCGCGGTGCCACGATTATTCAGCCGCAACGAGAGACGCGTATTCCAGATCGAGGGCGATATCGCCGCGGCGATGGTCATGGTCGGCGCGCTCAATGTCGGCAGCATCTCGACCGTCTGGGAAGGCAAGCTCACGGCCGGCAGTTTCGACTTACCGGAGGACCTCGACCTGCCTGAGCAACCGCTGGCCGCGGGCGATACCGTCGGCTGGTTCAATATGGGCTCCACGGTGATCCTGCTTTTGCCACCAGCGCATGCCGGCTGGCAGCACGATCTCGGCCCCGGCGATGTCGTGCGCATGGGCGAGCGTATCGGAACACTCAGCGCCACCTCATGAGCGGGCACTGGCAGCCGGGCTGCGATTTACGCACGGCCCGGCAGCGCGCGTCGATGCTGGCAGCCGCGCGTAGTTATTTTGCGCAACGCGATGTCCTCGAAGTGGAAACGCCGATGTTGTCCTCAGCGGCGGTCAGCGACGTCAACATTGACAGCATAAGCGCTCAGGTCAGCGTCTTGCGGCAACAGCAATTCCTGCATACATCACCCGAATACGCGATGAAACGATTGCTGTGCGGCGGCTACCCTGATTGCTACCAGATCTGCAGGGTGTTCCGGGATGGTGAGTGCGGCATCAGACACCAGCCTGAGTTTACTATGCTGGAGTGGTACCGGCTTGGTTTCGACCTGGACGCAATCGTCGAGGACACCGTACAGCTGGTACAAGCGCTGCTAACGAACACCCAAGCCAACGACGTAACGCTGCAACCCGCCAGATGCCAGCGTTTCGACGAGGCCCTGCATGCGGCTTGCGGGCTCGACAGCGAAAGCACGCTCGATGCTTTGACCGCCGCAGCCGGCGACGGCTTCCCGGAAGCGCTGCGCGACGATAAAGATGCGCTGCTGGACTTCCTGTTTGACGACCGCGTCGCGCGGGCAATGCCAGATGATGCGCTGACCGTGATTACGCACTACCCTGCCTCGCAAGCCGCGTTGGCGCAGATCGATCGACACAGCGACCGTGCGCTTCGCTTTGAGGTCTATGGCGGCGGTATCGAACTTGCGAATGGTTTCGTAGAGCTGCGCGATGCCGCTGAGCAGCGGCGGCGCTTCGAGGCCGATCAGCGTGCGCGCGAGCAGGCCGGCAAGTCCCGGCGACCCATCGATGAGCAGTTCCTTGCCGCGCTTGAAAGCGGCCTGCCCGCCTGCGCCGGTGTGGCCGTCGGTTTCGACCGGCTGGTCATGCTCGCTTGCGGTAAACGCGATATCCGCGAGGTGCTAAGCTTCGCCCACCACAGCGGAACAGAAAACCCATGACCACCGACTATCCACTGCTACTCGAGCAGGCGCGCGCGCTGACTCACGGCGAGCCAAACTCACTTGCCAATCTGAGCAACCTGTCGGCGTTGCTCTACGACACACTCGATGACGTCAATTGGGTTGGTGTCTACCTGCTGCGCGAAGGGCAACTCGTACTCGGCCCGTTCCAGGGCCGCTCGGCCTGCGTGCGTATAGAGATGGGCAAAGGTGTTTGTGGCACCGCGGTCGCAGAGAATCGTATTCTGCGCGTCGCTGACGTGCACAGCTTTGCCGGCCATATCGCCTGCGATGCGGCCAGCGAGTCTGAAATTGTGCTGCCGTTGCGTGCCGGCTCTCACGTCATCGGCGTGCTGGACATCGACAGCCCGCTGCGCGATCGCTTCAGCAGTGATGATGAGCGCGGCCTTATTCCGATCGCCGCCATCTACCAGCAGGTCCTTGGCAACGATCCCGGCTCAGTCGGGATGACATCGCCAGTCGACTAGCGCGGTTACTCCTTGACCCGTGAGACGTAGTCACCCGATCGCGTGTCGACGCGGATCACTTCACCCTCTTCGAGAAATAGCGGCACGCGCACCGTGGCGCCGGTTTCCAGTCTGGCCGGCTTGACGCCGCCTTGCGCGGTATCTCCGCGCAACCCGGGATCGGTTTCGACAATAGCAAGCTCAACGAAATTCGGCGGGCTGACCGCAAGCGGCGCGTTATTCCAAAGCGTTACGCTGCAGACATCCTGATCCTTCAGCCATTGCGCCGCGTCGGCCACCGCCGCCTCGGACGCCGCGTACTGCTCGAATGTCTCCGGCATCATGAAATGCCAGAACTCGCCATCGCTGTACAGATACTGCATGTCAGTTTCCAACACGTCGGCGGCCTCAACAGACTCGCCGGACTTGAAGGTCTTATCGAGCACCTTGTTTGTTTTCAGGTTGCGCACCTTGACCCGACTAAACGCCTGACCTTTACCTGGCTTGACGAATTCATTCTCGACAATGGTGTAGGGGTCACCGTCCAGAATTAACTTCAAGCCTGAACGAAACTCATTGGTGTTGTAGGCAGCCATCGGCGCGATTCCCTGAAACGTTGATTAGGTTAAACGCGGAGTCTAACCCGCGCAGCCCGCGGGGCAAACCCATGCGCGTTGCCCGCAATAATTCGAAGCCCGTCTCGCACAGTGGCAGCGAATATGGAACTACGTCACGTTTTTGCAGTGTCGCCGCATCCCGACAGCGGCCTCTGTAATAGTATGGATACCCGACAACAACCTGCTCACCGGCCCTATCGACGCCGGGTGCCCGCACCAAACGGAACACCTCTTTGACGCAACCGCGCAACATTATCGTCAACGTCGTTACCCCCAATCAGGACGACGTTGAGAAGTTGAATCAGGTCTTACGCCGGAGTGGTTTTGCATCGCACTGCAAATGGCACAAGGATGGCGAGGACTTTGCCGCATCGATCGATGCCAACAGCGACCTCATCATCGTCAGAAAGGGCGATGGTATTGACGGCGTCAAGAACATTCTCGCGGTCGCTCGCAAGCGCGACTGCACACAGCCGGTCATCGCGTTGCAGAAAACCCTGGACGAGGCAGCCATCAGTGAATGCATGAGTTGCGGCATTGCCGATCTGGTCACTCTCAGCGATGAGACGCGGTTGCGTAACACGCTGTCACGCGAACTCAATCTGCAAATGCTGTATCGCCAGGTCGCCAACTCACGGTCGAACGCCGCCAGCATCCAGAAACAATTCACAACCTTGATGGACAATGTCCCGGACGCGATCGCGCATGTCCAGGAAGGCATTATCGTCGAGACCAACAAGGCCTGGCTCGAACTGTTCGGCTACGGCGACGAAGACGACTGCGTTGCGCTTCCGTTCATGGACGTCATGACGCCGACGAGCCAGGGCGCGATCAAAGGCGCACTGGTCGCGATCAGCAAGGGGCGCTGGAACGACGAGCCGCTGCAGGTTTCTGCGCGCAAAGCGGACGGCAAAGACATCAAGCTGACGTTTTCAATGCAGGCCGTCGTGTTCGATGACGAGCCGGCCGTGCGTGTCGCCATCAAGCCCGAAGAGAAAGCAGACAATCGCGTAACCTCGCTGATGCGCGATGCGATGACCAAGGACCAAAGCACATTCCTCTATCATCGACGCCATTTCCTCAAGCTGGTGGACACCCGCCTGGCTGAGTCACTTGACAGCGGCCAGCGACTGTTGGCCTGGGTTCGCATCGACAATTTCAAGGACATCCGCAACGAGCTGGGCGTCATCGAGAGCGAAGACGTTATCTCCGAGTTCGCCGAGATATTGCGTAAATGCCTGCAAAAAGAAGACATTGCGGGCCGTTTCGAGGGCACCGCCTTCACCATCCTGATGGAACGCGGCTCCGAAAACGACGCGAAGGTCTGGAGCAAGAAGTTCTCCGCACTGATCGCCGCGCATCACTTTGAAATCGGTGACCGGACGATCACCCTGACCTGCAGTATCGGCATTGCGCCGCACACGGAACTGATCAGCAACAGCGCTGAGTTGGTGGAGCAAGCAGAATCGACCTACTGCGATGCGCGCAACTCAGGCGATGGCACGGTGCGACTGTCAGAGACGAGCGACGAAGACACGCGTATCCGCAATCACGACGCCATCTGGGCCAAGCGTCTGACAGCCGCGCTCAAAGACAACCGCTTCCGCTTGCTGAAACAACCAATAGCTGCGCTCGATGGCGACAGCGGGCAACTGTTCGACATTTTGATGCGGCTTGTCGACGAGCAAGGCGATACGGTCGCGCCCGCCGAGTTCTTACCCGCCGCGCGGCGCAACAACATGATGCAGGCGCTCGATCGCTGGGTCATCGGTGCCTCGGTCGGGCTTTGCCGCGAACGTAAACCAGATCTTGTTTTCGTGCGATTGTCTGAGCAATCAATCACTGACAGGTCATTTGGTGCATGGCTGAAGACCATCATCACCAAGTCAGGCATTGATGCCAGCTGCCTGTGCTTCCAGGTCCCGGAAGAAACCGCATTGAAGTATCTCAAGGCCGTCGCCCAGACTGCCGCTGTGGTGCGTAACCTCGGCTGCCGGTTTGCACTGGAGCATGTTGGCAATGCACCGCAGTCGAAGAAACTGCTCAATGGCATTCCGTTGGATTACGCAAAAATCGACGGTGCGCTGATCACGGCGCTTTCGGCTGATACCGAGGCGCATAGCAAGACCAGTGAGCTGGTCGCCATCGCCAAGTCGCGTGGCATCAAGACCATTGCCGAAAAAGTACAAGACGCCAACACCATGGCCGCGCTGTGGCAGCTCGGCATCAGCTACATGCAAGGTCACTACGTACAAGAACCTGAAGTCATTCTGCAGGAGACTGCGTAAGCACGCCGCGGATACGCAGGCAATGTGCACAAACGCTAACAGCAAACCGATGAAACTCCTACGCCCGTCAAAAATAGTACTCAGCAGCGCCATTGGCCTCTTAACTATCGGCCTCGCGAGCGGCGCGGCGCAAGCGCTGGAGTTAGGTGCGGCAAACGTGCGCAGCACGTTGGGCGAGCGCTTGTTGGTTGAAATTCCACTCGGTGACGCCGCGCTGGCGGCGCCCACCTGTTTCAGCGCGAGAATCGATGGCATGCGTGAATCGCTGGGTATGCGCAAGACACGCGATGCCCTGCTGCTTTCTTCGCCGCGTATTATTGTTGAGCCGCTGCTTACGCTGACCGTCAACGTCAGTTGCGCCAACGTCGCGACGCTGCAACGCGACTACACACTCTTCATTGATCCGGCCTCGCGCCGTCCGGCGCCGGAAACTGCGCGTCGCACGCCGCGAAAATCAACGCCGATCACACTGCCCCCGTTACCTGACAAACAACTGTCAGATGTCGGTGCAGCAACAACGCCAGGGGAGAAATATACGGTTCGCGTCGGCGATACGGTGTCCGAAATCGCGGCATCATACAGCCCCGACGGCGTAAGCATCTGGCCGATCGTGGATCGGATTGTCGCAGAAAATCCGTCCGCATTTACCGATGGTGATGCCAACCGGCTGGTCGCTGGCGCTATCCTGATTTTGCCGGCCATCCCCGGTCCGGGCAGTCCAACCCGGCGGTCACCGGAACCAACGCCGGACCCAACACCTGACCCTGCGCCTGACCGGACGACATCATCTGCGCAAAGCAAAGGCCCCGCGTCGCGCGCACCGACAACGCCGGTAGCGACGCAAAGCAGCGCAGAAACAGCACAAATTCTCTCAGTACTGGAGGACAGGCAGGACCCGATCAGGCCAGAGGCGACAGTAGCGGCTGCAGCGCTATCTGAAAGTCCGTTCAAGCCGCTAGCGACCTCCCCCTCCGCTAGCGATCTTACGAGCGCTGCCGTGGCCGCGACACCGCTATCGGAAGGCTCCGGCAGCAGCTGGCTGTCACGCATTCTCGCACTGATCGGCGGCATGGCGCTGGCGGTCGGTACCTGGATCATCTGGCAAATAACGACCGGCAATGCCGCGCGACGACGTCGCCTGCAAGAATTTGGTGCAGCTCCGGCCACCGCCAGCAATACCATGGTGAATCGCACGGTGGCAGCGCAATCACCGACCATGTCGCCGTCAGCAACAGCGTACGAACAAACCATCGAGATATCGCCTCCGGAGCGGACCAACGAGCTTCCCGATTACGAGGTTTCGTTCACCGCAGATGATGACGACGATGAGACGTTTTCGTTCCACAACCCGGGCTCGACACATGAACTGCCCGCGGAGCAGCGCGCGGCAGCACCTGTCGCCGTCAAACACACAACGCCACCCGCAGACGACGATTTTACGGTCGAGGCGCTGGACAGCGTTAGCATGACTTCGATCATGCGGGGGCTCGATGAGCAGACGCAAAAACTGCTGGAACAGGACTACGAAACGGAGCTGACACAAACCCAGCAGCTGCGACGCGACGTTGCGCAGCGCGCTATGACGCTTGCTGCCAACGCACAACGTGACGACGAGCCGACGGAAGAAATGCCCGCCATTGATGAGACTGGCGAGATGCTATCGCCGGAAGACATTGGCGTAACGCGGGTCATGGACGGCGTTACCGAGGCCGAATTTACCGGCTCACCGGCTGACGACGATGCCACGATGCCGATGTCGCTCGACCTTGATATCGACGACCCCACTATATCGATGGTGTTGCGCGAGAGTGCCGGCATGCTCGAGGAGGCGCTGCACGAGCTAGAGGAAGATGACGCGCCTGAGCCTGTCGCCAAAGTAGCGAAACGCCAGGCCTGATCACTCCGCCACGGACAGTCGATCTACCTTGCGATAATTACGCGAGAGTAGCTGACCACGATTACCGCGCGTACCGATATAGCGTTCCAGATCCGCAGGCTTCAACGTCATGTGACGGTCTGCGCAATGCACGACCAGACTGGCATCACGGGCGAGCGCAACCATCGCGACCATTGCCTCTTCGCCGGCGACAAATTTCTTCTTCGGGATATCCATCAGCTTGTTGCCCTTGCCGCGCGCAAGCTCGGGCAGATCATCGAGATCAAACACCAGCAAACGTCCCATGTTGCTTACCGCCGCAATTAATTCACCCTCGAGCCATTCGGTCGGTGACGGCACCAGCACCTGCGCGCCGGCAGGTACGTTCAACATTGCTTTGCCCGCCTTGGCCCGACTGACCAGCTCGCCGGCCTGGACGACAAATCCGTAGCCCGCGCTGGTCGCCACCACCCACCGGTCGGTCGGCTCGCCAAACATCACACCGCAAAACGTCGCGCCATCCGCAGGATTGAAGTGGCCCGACAAGGGTTCACCCTGCCCGCGCGCGGACGGCAGGACATGCGCCATCAAACTATAGACGCGCCCGGTGCTGTCGAGGAACAGTGCATTCTGGTTGCTCTTGCCGCGCGCTGCGGCGAGAAAGTCGTCGCCGGACTTATAGCTTAATGTGCGCGGATCGATCTCGTGGCCTTTGGCTGCGCGCGCCCAACCGCGCTCGGAGACAACCACCGTGACGGGCTCACTCGCGATCAGCGCCGTTTCATCGAGCGCACGGCCGGCCTCTGCCTCTTCGAGGCGGGTGCGCCGCGCATCACCAAACTCTTCGGCGTCGGCGGTGATCTCGTTTTTCATCAACGTCTTCAGACGCGCATCGCTGCCCAGCAGCTTTTCAAGCTCGCCCTTTTCGGTCAGCAACTCGTCCTGCTCACCACGGATTTTCATTTCCTCAAGCTTGGCAAGATTGCGCAGGCGGAGATTCAGGATCGCGTCGGCCTGACGCTCGGACAAACTAAAGCGCTGCATCAGCTCGGCGCGCGGATCGTCCTCCTCGCGGATGATTCTGATCACCTCATCGATGTTCAGATAGGCGACCAGCAAACCATCAAGCAAGTGCAGCCTGTCATCGACTTTCGCCAGCCGGTGCTCAAGGCGTCGCACGATCGTCGACTTGCGGAAATCCAGCCACTCCTTGAGCATTTCACGCAGGTTAAATACGCGCGGCAGACCATTCAGGCCGATCACATTCAGGTTCACGCGCAGGGTACGCTCAAGCGACGTTGTCGCGTACAAATGTGACATCAGCACATCAACATCGACCTTACGATTCTTCGGCGTGATGACGAGTCGCACCGGGTCTTCATGATCGGACTCATCGCGCAAGTCCTCAACCATCGGCAATTTCTTGTTGCGCATTTGCGCGGCAATCTGTTCGAGCACCTTGGCACCGGAAGTCTGGTAGGGCAGCTCTTTGATGATAATGTCGTCGCCTTCGAGCTCCCATACCGCACGCGCACGCAAAGTGCCGTTGCCGGTTTCGTAGATCGCGCGGATCTCGTCGGTTGAGGAAATCATGACGGCGCCGGTGGGAAAGTCCGGACCCTTGATGTGGGTCATCAGGTCATCGATCGTTGCCTTCGGCTTATCGAGCAGATGAATCAGTGCGGCCGCGATCTCGCGCATGTTGTGCGGGGGAATGTCCGTAGACATGCCAACGGCGATACCGCTGGTGCCGTTGAGCAGCAGGTTCGGCAGCCGTGCGGGGAGCGTAATGGGCTCCTGCAGCGTGCCATCGAAATTCGGCTGCCAGTCAACCGTACCGAGCGCCAACTCCGACAATAGCGAGCTCGCATACGGGCGCAATTTGGCCTCCGTATAACGCATCGCGGCAAACGATTTCGGGTCGTCCGGCGAACCCCAGTTGCCCTGACCGAAGACGATCGGATAACGATAGGAAAACTCCTGCGCCATCAACACCATCGCCTCATAACAGGCCGAATCACCGTGCGGATGAAACTTGCCGATCACATCACCGACGGTTCGCGCAGATTTTTTTGGCTTGGCATTCGCGGCCAGATTAAGCTCGCTCATCGCGTAGATGATGCGCCGTTGCACCGGCTTCAGGCCGTCACCGATATGCGGCAATGCCCGATCGAGAATCACGTACATTGAATAGTCGAGGTAGGCCTTCTCGGTGTAGTCGCGCAGCGCGAGCTTTTCGATGCCTTCCAGGTTCAGTTCATTCTGCATTGCAGGATTATCCCCGCGCCGGCTGGCGCGTTCTAGGTGATGGTTGCCAGGCTGCCGCTGCTCTCAAGCCAATCGCGCCGATCGTGCGCGCGCTTTTTGCTGAGCAACATGTCCAGCATCTGATCGGTGTTACTGTCGCCGTCGATGGTCAGCTGGACCAGGCGGCGCGTATCAGGGTTCATTGTCGTTTCGCGCAGCTGGCCGGGGCTCATCTCGCCCAGCCCCTTGAATCGGGTGACCGTAATTTTCTGGCGTCGCTTGTCAGCCGGTAACGCGTCGATTATCGACTGTCGCTCATTGTCGTCCAGCGCATAGAACACCTCCTTGCCCACGTCCACACGGTACAACGGTGGCATCGCAACGTAGATATGGCCAGCAGCGACTAGCGGGCGGAAGTGGCGCAGGAACAGCGCACACAGCAGCGTCGCGATATGCAAGCCATCGGAGTCGGCATCGGCGAGAATACAGACCTTGTGGTAGCGCAGCGCGTCGACGTCGGGCGCGCCGGGGTCGACGCCCAGTGCGATGCTGATGTCGTGGACTTCCTGCGAGGCAAGAATCTGGCTCGTATCGACTTCCCAGGTATTCAGGATCTTGCCACGTAACGGCATGATCGCCTGCGTCTCGCGGTTGCGCGCCTGCTTCGCTGAGCCGCCCGCCGAGTCGCCTTCGACAAGGAATATCTCGGAACGCCCGGGCTCCTGGCACGAACAATCGGCAAGCTTGCCGGGCAGCGCCGGCCCTGCGACGACCTTCTTGCGCACCACTTTCTTCGCAGCCTTCAGCCGCTGTTGCGCACGCGCAATCGCAAGCTGCGCGATCTGCTCGCCGGTATCGGGGTGCTGATTCAGCCACAGCGAAAAGCTGTCTTTTACGAGACCGGTGACATAGCCCGCCGTCTCACGCGACGACAAGCGTTCCTTCGTCTGTCCCGAGAACTGCGGGTCTTCAAGCTTGACCGACAGCACGAAGCTCACGCGGTCCCAGACATCGTCCGGTGCAAGCTTCACGCCGCGCGGAAGAATGCTGCGGAACTCGCAAAAGTCGCGTATCGCGTCTGTCAGCCCGGTACGCAGGCCATTCACGTGCGTGCCGCCCTGCGCGGTCGGGATGAGATTGACGTAGCTCTCGTTGACCACCGCGCTGTCATCCGCCAGCCACACGACGGCCCAATCGGCGGCCGCATGATCGGTCTTGGAGCTGCCACTGAACGGCTTCTCGGGCAGCGTCTTGGCGCCACCCACGGCCTCCATCAGGTATTCCTCGAGACCGCCTTCGTAGTGCCAGACCTGTTGCTCGCCGCTCTTCTCGATGGTCAGCGAAATCCGCAGGCCCGGGCACAACACCGCCTTGGCGCGCAACGCATGAGTCAGGCGCGGTACCGAAATATTTACCGAATCAAAATATTGCGCGTCCGGCCAGAAACGCAGCGTGGTGCCGGTATTCGCTTTGCCGACAGTGCCCACAACCTCGAGCTTGCTCGACCGTTTGCCGTCGCGGAACGATATGTTGTGCTCTTTGCCGTCGCGCTTGATCCACACCTCTAGCTGGGTTGATAAGGCGTTGACCACCGAGACACCGACGCCATGCAGGCCGCCGGAGAACTGGTAATTGTCGTTGGAGAACTTGCCGCCGGCATGCAGCTTGGTGAGGATCAGCTCGACACCGGGCATTTTCTCTTTGGGGTGCATGTCCACCGGCATGCCGCGCCCGTCATCGGAGACAGACAGCGAACCGTCCTTGTGCAGGATAACGTCGATGCGTTTGCAGTGGCCGCCGAGCGCCTCGTCGACGCTGTTGTCGATAACCTCGTGCGCCAGATGATTCGGCCGCACGGTATCGGTATACATGCCCGGCCTGCGACGCACCGGTTCCAGGCCGCTGAGCACCTCGATGTCAGCGGCGTTATAACTCTTGCTCATTAACTCTCCACGCGCCCGGGCTGGCTGCCGATGACTACCGTTGTCTGTGCCATGTCTGCGGGGTTCTGTGTGGTTCAACAGATAATTCACAATGATAACAGGCCAGCGCAGCGCGGCGCGCCGCAAATCGCATGCAATATCCCGCGACGCCGCTTTGACAGGTGGCGCGCCGGCGCGCTGTGCGAGCCGAGAGCCTTTGCCGGCGCACGACGGGCCGGTATAGTGGTGGCGGTTTAAGAACAGGGCAGCAGCACGTGGCTAAAACAAGCGCTAAGAAAATCGATCTCGAAAAGGCACTCGGCGAGCTTGAGACGCTGGTCGGCGAACTTGAGGGCGGCGACCTGTCGCTGGAGACGGCGATGAAAAAATTTGAGCGCGGCGTCGCGCTCACGCGCGACTGCCAATCAGCGCTGAGCAGCGCCGAGCAGAAAATTGCAGTGTTGATGCAGGATGCCGGCCTGAGTGACGCGCCGCAACCGTTTGAATCAGACGAAGACTGACACGCGCCAGCTGCTAAGCCCGCACCCAGTCAGGTACGCGGGCCGCCCGTACGTTGCAGCCGCTCGATGAGCGAGCGCAGGAATACCTTGTTGAAGCGCAGCTGGCAGCTTGAAGACACCTGCTCCATCAGCGTTGCGCTAACGCGCAACAGGTTGACCGGTGACTTGGCGCGAATGGATGCATTGCGCTTGGCTTCGTTGAGGTAGCTCGACTCGCCAAAACAGTCCCCGCGACCGAGCTCACCAACCGGCTTGCCGGCCGCGACAACTTCCGCATCGCCGGTCACGATGATGTAGAAGCGGTCATCAATTTCGCCTTCGCGAACAATTTCTTCGCCGTCCTCGTATTCGCCGATCTCACCCGCGCGCAAGACCTCCCAGATTTCGGAGTGCGAGAAATCATGGAAAAAGCTCAGCCGTCGAAGCAGGTCGAAGTGTTCCTGGTTGTCGAACTGGTCGGCTTTGGCACGCAGCGTCTGATAAACCTGCGTAAGTTCGGCCGCCAGCGCGAGACCGTTCGCATAGCGCTTATCCGGCGTCTTCTGCAACATGACCGCGACAATATTCTCGAGTTCGTCCGGCACGTCTTCCCGATAACGATGAATCGGCGGCGGCGTCGCGAACACAATCTGGTGGAGCAGTTTCGACAGGTTGCCCGCACGGAACGGGCGGAAACCGGTCAGCAATTCGTACATCACGGCGCCGAGTGAATACAGGTCGGAGCGATTGCTCAGCTCTTCAGACTGCACCTGTTCCGGTGACATATAGCTTGGCGAACCGGCGATACCCTCAATACGTGAAACGTCGGCATCCTTGATAATGGCGATGCCGAAATCGATGACACGGACATCATTGTCCATTGTCAGCATGATGTTGCTTGGCTTGATATCGCGGTGAATGACGCCGCGCCCGTGGGCATAGTGAAGCGCCTTGGCGGTCTTGTAGATGATCTCTATAACGTCATCGACCGGCAGCAATCGGCCCGGCTTGCAGTAAGAGGCCAGCGTGCGCGCACCATGAATGTGTTCTGTTACGACATAGTATTTGCCGTTCTCCTCGCCCGCATCAAAAATTGGCATGATGTTGGGATGCTGGAGCATGCCCACCATATGGGCTTCGTTGAAGAACATCTTGCGCGTAACGCGGCAACGTTCGGCCTCGCCGTCATCCGAGCCGATATTGTAAACCTTGATAGCTACATCGCGACGGTAGTAGGGATCGTGCGAGAGATAGACCGTGCCGGTGCTACCGCGCCCTACCTCGTTGACAATCACGTACTTGCCGAATTTCTCCGGAATCTCTTTCGCATTGACCGGAGTAGGTGCGGGCGACGCCATAAACGCTCTCTATGCGGGCATCAGAAACCCCGCGATGAGTGACAGAAGGACAGCGCCGATAAGCGCTGCTACAACGTCGTCCAGCATAATTCCGAGGCCGCCATGGAGTCTGTGATCCAGTTCCCGAATCGGCCATGGCTTAACAATATCCAGAACCCGGAAAACCACGAAGCCGGCGATGAGCCAGGGCCATGTGCGCGGCAAAGGCAGGAAAATCAGGTAGGCGCCGGCAATTTCGTCCCAGACAATGCCGCCGTGATCGTGAACGCCCAGGCGACGCGAACTTTCACCACAAATGTAGATACCTGTGACACACAGCAGCACGCCAATCAGCGCTTCGATCTGCCAACCGAGACCAACCGTCAGCACAGCGAGCAAAACGCCCCAGACACTGCCGGCGGTGCCGGGCCCCACCCGCGAGAGCCCTGCCCCGAAGCCGAAGGCGAGAAAATGCACCGGGTCTGTAAAAACCGTGCGCGCCGACGGTATCGGCGCCTTGTGCTTATCCGAAGTGTTGGTAGCCATGACGCTCCAGTTTCACAGGCTCACCGGCATCGTACACCGTCACCGACGCGCCCTCCTCAATACGACCGATCGCCTGACAATCCGGCCATTGTGAACCATCGATGTGCGCGGGCGCCGTGAAACACAGCTCATAATCGTCGCCGCCCTGTAACGCGAGCTTGATCGCGGTCTCGTCGCCGACACGCGCGCGCAACTGTTCCGACACCGGCAGCGCGGCAACGTCCACGGCCGCCGCACAGTTGCTCGCCGTGCAAATATGCCCCAGATCGGCGATCAGGCCATCGGAGATGTCGATTGCGGCAGTTGCGCGACCGCGCAGTCGCTGGCCAAGACCGACGCGCGGTGTCGGATACAGAAAGCGATCAACAAGAAACTGGGTTGCATCGTCACTGTCCTTGCTGTCGAGCAACGCAAGCCCCGCGGCGGCATCTCCCAGCGTGCGACTCACATAGATGATGTCGCCCGGCTTGGCGCCATCGCGACGCAACGCATCGTCGCCGACCTCGCCCAACGCCTGCACCGTGATCGTCAGCGGCCCACGTGTGGTGTCGCCACCGATCAGTCCGACGCGATGTTGGCGTGCCAGCGACAATAGCCCTTCGCTAAACGCTTCCAGCCATTCGCCATCCGACTCCGGCAGCGTGAGTGCAAGCGTAAACCAGCGCGGTGTCGCGCCCATCGCCGCAAGGTCGCTCAGATTCACCGCCAGCGCACGGTGGCCAATGGCATGTGCCGCCGTTGCGTGCGGAAAATGCTGCCCCGACACAATCGTGTCCACCGCAACCGCCAGCAATTGATCGCGCGCCGGCGCGATCAGCGCGGCATCGTCGCCGATGCCGAGCACGGCGTCGTGATCATCGACCTCAAAGTAGGTGCGTATCAGTTCGAACTCGTTCATTCGAATGCGTGAATTCAGCGTTTGCGCGCTGCGGTTTCCGGTTGCCGGTGCTCACGCGCGGCGCGATCAAGAATCGCGTTCACGTATTTGTGGCCGTCTTCGGCACCAAACCGTCGCGCCAGTTCGACGCCTTCGTTGATGACCACACGAAACGGCACTTCCGGATGCGACGAGAGCTCAAGCAAACCAACACGCAGGATTGCTATCTCGACCGGGTTGAGCTGCGCAAAGTCGCGATCCGCGAGCTCGGCGATTTCTGCATCCAACGCCTCGAGCTGCGCCATCGATTCGTTGAGCAGTTGCGTGAAATAGTCCGCATCGACACGCTCATGTTCGCGGCGCTCGCGGAACTGTGTCAGCAGGTCCGCCCGCGACGTATCATCGAGCTGCTGCTGATAGTGCGCCTGCATCAGCAACGCGCGCGTATGGGTGCGTCGGCCACCGCCGCCCGACTTTGATTGGCTCATGGCTCAGTCCAGACCGCGCAGCAAATTGACCATTTCGATTGCCGAGGCCGCCGCCTCACCGCCCTTGTTACCGGCCTTGCTGCCGGCACGCTCAATGGCTTGCTCAATCGTGTCGACCGTGAGCACGCCGAAGATAACCGGCAACGCATGCTTCTCGCCTGCCGCGGCCAGTCCGCGTGCGGTGCCGCCGGAGACGTATTCGAAATGCGCCGTCGCGCCGCGAATAACAGCACCCAGCGCGATCACCGCGTCGAAGCGGCGCGTTGCACAAAGCTTGTCGGCCGCCAGCGGCAGCTCCCACGCGCCCGGCACCCAGGTCAATTCGATGTCGGAAGCCTCGGCACCATGGCGGCGCAGCGTGTCGAGGGCGCCGTCAACCAGCCTTGCGACAATAAAGTCGTTGAAGCGCGAGGCCACGATCGAGAAACGACCGTCGCGCACGACCAGGTCGCCCTCATGTGTTTTTATGTTGTCCATCATTTCTATCCTGACCGGTAGTGGTTGCGCCGCGCTTCGCCGCACGAACCTCAGCCGTTATTAATATATTCCACGACCTCGAGACCGAAGCCCGATATCGCGTGCATTTGCACCGGCGCCGACAGCACGCGCATACGTCGCACGCCAAGATCGCGCAGAATTTGTGCACCAACGCCGTATTGGCGCAGCTCATTATCCCCGCCGCCGGACAATTCGGCCGCTGGCAGTTTGTTCCGTCGACAGTATCCAGCGCGCGAATCGCATTGATCAGGTCACGCGGTCCCTCCGGATAACGCAGCAACACGATCACGCCAGCGCCGGCCTCGACAATTTGTCGCATGGCGTCGCGCAGCGGCCAACCCAGACGCCGATCACTTACGCCGATGATATCGCCAATCGTGTCAGTCACATGCACACGCACAAGAGGAGCTGCCTCGGCGGCAATATCCCCGTAGACCAGCGCAAGATGCACCTGACGATTTACGTAGTCTTCGTAGGCATGCATCGTGAACTCGCCCTGTTCGGTCTGAACCGGCGACGGTGTAGATACGTTCGACCGGCGATTTCTTTCTCGAGTCGGTAGCGAATCAGGTCGGCAATCGTACCAATCAGCAAGCCATGCTCATTGGCAAACGATTCAAGATCGGGGCGCCGTGCCATGCTGCCATCTTCATTCAGGATTTCCACAATCACCGAAGCCGCTTCATCCTCACCAGCCAGACGCGCCAGATCACAGCCAGCCTCTGTGTGACCGGCACGCGTCAATACGCCGCCGGGCTGTGCCATGACCGGGAAAATATGGCCCGGTTGCACAAGGTCTTCGGCAACCGCTTGCGCAGCAACCGCAACCTGAATGGTCTGCGCACGATCATGCGCCGAAATACCGGTTGTAATGCCTTCGGCAGCTTCAATCGATACGGTGAAATTGGTGCTGTGCTGGCTGTCCGTGCCACTGACCATCAGCGGCAACCGCAGTTGCTCGCATCGCTCGCGCGTCAGCGTCAGGCAAATCAGCCCACGCCCGTAACGCGCCATGTAGTTGATCGCTTCCGGCGTGACCTTGTTGGCCAGCATGATCAGATCACCCTCATTTTCACGGTCTTCATCATCGACCATGATGACCATTTGCCCGGCGCGCAGGTGCGCTAGGATGTCTTCGATGGATGCAAAGCTGTGATTAGTCGTTGCGCTTGCCAGTTTTGGTTTTGCCATGATGTTCTCCGCGCACCTGATCGATTCAGATGCTGTTAGTCGCTAAAGCCCGTGCGCGCCAAAAACGCCTGATCGAGCTTGCTGTCTGCCGCCGTATCACCGCCAAGCAAACGCTCGGCATAACGTGCCAGCAAATCAACTTCAATATTGACCTGATCACCCACCGCCAACAGTCCCAGCGTGGTTTCGCTGGCCGTGTGCGGGATGATATTGACCTCGAATGTCGGCCCCTCTGCCTCATTCACGGTCAGACTGGTGCCGTCAACGCAAACTGAGCCCTTCTTCGCGATGTAGCGTGCCAGAGCATCCGGCACCGCAAATCGCATTCTAACCGAGCGCGCGTCGTCCTGCCGAGCCTGAAGGATGCCAACACCATCCGTATGGCCCGTGACCAGATGCCCGCCGAGCCGATCACCAATCGCCAGTGATGGCTCGAGATTGACCTTGCTGCCCGCTTGCCAGGAGGAGAAAGCCGTCACATTCAGCGTTTCACGCGATACGTCGGCTGAAAAGCCCTTCTCGTCAATATCCAGCGCTGTTAGACAGACGCCGGACACACAAATGCTCTCGCCCGTCGCGAAGCGCTGGGGTTTGAGCTCGGCGCATTCTATCCGCACGCGCACGTCACCGCCTTGTTCGCGCAACGATGCGATAGCGCCAACGGCGGTAATGATCCCTGTAAACATATCAATTAACCTGTTCGGGTACGGCCTGGATGCGAAGATCCTCGCCGACCATTGTGACATCCTCAATCCTGAGCTGGACGCCATCGGCAAGACTCAACCAGGACGGCGACTGCAGGATACCGCGTGTTTCGCTGCCAAGCAGCCGTGGCGCAAGGTATAGAACATAACGATCGATCAAACCTGCCGTGGCGAAAGCCCCCGTCAATCGTTCGCCCGCCTCCAACAACACCTCATTGATACCGTGACTGGCCAGGCAACCCATCGCCAGGGACAGATCGACGACGCCGGCTGCGTCCGGCACTTGATGATGTGTTGCACCCGATGTGAGCAGCGCTGCCGCGGCCGCATCCGGTTGCGTACTCAGTATCATGACCGCGCCCGGCAAACTCAACACGCGTGCCGATGGCGGCATGCGCAATTGGCTATCCAGAATCACGCGCCATGGCTGACGCGCCTCGGCATCAACACCGGCGCCGCGAACATTCAATGACGGATCGTCTGCCAGCACCGTGCCAATTCCCGTCACCACGGCACAGGCACGGGCCCGCAAGCGTTGCACATCGGCGCGCGCGGCAGGGCCTGTGATCCATTGGCTCTCGCCACTGCGCATGGCGGTGGCCCCGTCGAGGCTTGCGGCGATCTTTGCGGTGACGAACGGTCGCCCGCTGCGCATGCGCAGCGCAAACCCTTCGTTCAGTCTGGCGGCAGACGCGGCCATCAAGCCGCCCTCGACCTGAACCCCCGCATGCGCAAGAGCCTGCATACCGGCACCATCCACATCAGGGTTGGGATCACGCATGGCAAACACAACGCGCGCAACGCGTGCCTTCACGAGGGCTTCCACGCACGGCGGCGTGCGCCCGTGCGCGCTGCAGGGCTCCAGCGTGACGTAGGCAGTCGCTCCCGCTGCCGCCGCTGCCGCCTCACGCAAGGCATTAACCTCGGCGTGTGCCTGACCTGCTGCAACATGCCAGCCGCGACCGATGCAGGCATCATCTTTGACAATTACACAACCCACGGCGGGATTCGGTGTCGTGGTGTTGAGGCCGCATTTGGCCAGTCGCAGCGCCTCTGCCATCCAGCGGTGATCGGCTGCGCTAAAAACGGGGTTGTGCTCTGGCATAACGGTCAGCGCTATTCCGGCTTCGCATCCGGCAGCAATGACATTTGCTCGCGATCATCGGCACGCGCCATTTGCTCAAGTCGGCTGATTTCTTCCTGGAACTCGGTCACGTCCTGAAAACTGCGGTATACGGATGCAAAGCGCACGTAGGCGACCTCATCCAGTTTACGCAGCGCTTCCATAACCATCTCGCCAAGCAACTGAGACGGGATTTCACGCTCACCCATGGTCTGAAGCTGGTGCACCAAATGGGTCATGGCGCCTTCCAGTTGCTCGGCGCCTACCGGTCGCTTCTCAAGCGCCCGCGCCATGCTGTTGCGCAACTTGTCCTCATCAAACGGCTGACGGCTCTGATCACGTTTGACCAGCCTTGGCATTACCAGTTCGGGGGACTCGAAGGTTGTAAAACGCTCGCGACATTCAACGCATTGACGACGACGACGCACCTGGCGCCCATCGGCCGCCAAGCGTGAGTCGTTGACTTTAGTCTCCGGGTGAGCGCAAAACGGACAATGCACGGGCGTCGATTACCCAGCGCTGCTCTGTGGCTGCGGCTGAGAGTGCGCATCGGCGTACACCGGGAAGCGCGCGCACAACTCAAGAACCTGCGCCTTGATGCGACTCTGAGTCACCTCATCGCCAAGATCGTCCAGAATATCGGCTATCCAGCCGGCCAGCGTGGCGCATTCCTGCAGACCGAAACCGCGCGTGGTCACTGCCGGCGTACCAATGCGCAGCCCGCTGGTCACGAACGGCGAACGCGGATCGCCAGGCACCGTGTTCATGTTGACGGTAATGTTCGCCGCATGCAGCGCCGCATCAGCGTCTTTGCCGGTGATGTCTTTATCGATCAGATCGACCAGGAACAAATGGTTGTCGGTGCCACCGGAGACAATTTTGTAGCCGCGCTGCATCAATACCTCGGTCATCTTGCGGGCATTGGCAATAACACGCTCTTGATAATCACGAAACTCAGGCGCCATGGCCTCTTTGTAGGCAACCGCCTTGGCGGCGATGACGTGCATCAGCGGGCCGCCCTGAGTGCCCGGAAAGACCAGCGAATTAAACTTCTTTGTGATCGCATCGTTGGCGCGCGCCAGAATCATGCCGCCACGCGGACCGCGCAGGGTCTTGTGCGTGGTCGTCGTGACACATCGGCGTGCTCAACCGGGTTGGGGTAGACGCCTGCCGCAACCAAACCTGCCACGTGCGCCATGTCGACCATGAAACAGGCACCGACCTTATCGGCGATTTCGCGGAAACGCGCCCAGTCAACAACGCGCGCGAATAGGCGGAGAAACCAGCCCATGATCATTTTCGGCTTGTGTTCTACAGCCAGCGCTGCGACCTCGTCGTAGTCGATCACGCCAGTTCGTGCGTCGACACCGTACTGCACTGCATTGAACAGCTTGCCGGAAAAGTTCACTTTCGCGCCATGGGTCAAATGCCCGCCATCGGACAGGCTCATCCCAAGAATCGTATCGCCGGGTCCAGCAATGCCAGATACACAGCGGCGTTGGCCTGCGAACCCGAATGCGGCTGCACATTGGCATAATCGGCACCAAACAGCGCCTTGGCCCGATCTATTGCCAGCAGCTCGGCAATATCAACGTATTCACAACCACCGTAATACCGCTTGGAAGGGTAGCCTTCCGCGTATTTATTGGTCAGCTTGGAGCCTTGCGCCTCCAACACCCGCGGGCTCGCGTAATTTTCGGATGCGATCAGCTCGATATGTTCTTCCTGGCGCACGCCCTCGGCGTCAATGGCTGCCGCCAGTTCATCGTCAAAACCGGCAATCTTATAGGTATGGTCAAACATGGTGACGCGCTCTGAAGCTTTTACTGTAGGTGGGACAGGCCAAATAATGGAAGACGCTGATCGGGCAAACCGAATGCCTGAAATTACGGTAATTGTACCTGAGCCGATGGTTTGCCGCAGCCTCGCACAACCACATTATTTGCCCATGTCGTGTCCATTCGCGGATAATCTCCGGCTGGCAGCGCGCAGCGCAATTTGCGCGCATCATGAGAACGATCCAACTCAAGAGACAAGACGCACATGGCGCAATACATCTACACCATGAACCGGGTATCCAAGCTGGTACCACCCAAGCGGCATATCCTGAGCGACATTTCGCTGTCGTTTTTCCCGGCGCGAAGATCGGGGTGCTGGGCCTGAATGGCTCGGGCAAGTCAACCCTGCTGCGCATTATGGCCGGCGAGGACAAGGAATTTGACGGCGAGGCACGCCCGCAGCCCGGCATCAATATTGGCTATCTGCCGCAGGAGCCAGAGCTCGATGAAAGCCTTGATGTGCGAGGCAACGTCGAACAGGGCGTCGGCAAGGTCAAGGCACTGCTCGATCGCTTCAACGAAATCAGCATGCGTTTTGCAGAGCCGATGAGCGACGATGAAATGACCGCGTTGCTCGACGAGCAGGGCAAGCTGCAGGACGCGATCGATGCACGCCAACGGCTGGGAGCTCGAACGCACACTCGGAAATGGCCATGGATGCCCTGCGCCTGCCGGAATGGGATGCGCATCGATGTGGCAATCTATCCGGTGGCGAAAAACGCCGCGTGGCCCTGTGCCGCCTGCTGCTCCAAACCCGGACATGCTGCTGCTGGACGAACCGACCAACCACCTCGACGCCGAATCGGTCGGCTGGCTGGAGAGCATCTCGAAGCGCTACACCGGCACCGTGATCGCGGTGACCCATGACCGCTATTTCCTCGACAACGTCACCGAATGGATTCTGGAACTCGACCGCGGCGCGGCATTCCCTAGAAAGGCAACTACAAGCTCCTGGCTGGAGCAGAAGCAGATGAGCGACTGCGCCGAGGAAGAGCGCGGAAGCTGAACGCCTCGCAAGACGCTGCAAGCAGGAGCTGGAATGGGTGCGCATGAATGCCAAAAGCCGCCAGGCCAAAGCACAAGGCGCGCCTGAAGCGCTACGACGAACTGGCTCTCGCAGGAGTTTCATACCGCGCGAAGAAAACATCGAAATCTAGATTCCGCCGGGACCGCGCCTCGGCGACAAAGTGGTCGAGGCCAACGATGTGACCAAGGCCTTCGGCGACCGCCTGCTGTTCGAAGGGTTCGTCAACTTCACGCTGCCCGCCCGGCGGCATCGTCGGCATCATCGGCGGCAACGGCGCCGGCAAAACCACCCTGTTCAAAATGATCACCGGCCAGGAAGAACCCGACCAGCGGCGCGCAAAATCGGCGACAGCCGTCTGGCTACGTGTCGATCAGCCGCGATGACCTCGATCGGCGACAAAACCGTCTGGGAAGAAATTTCCGGCGGCCAGGAAACCATCGATCGGTCGGGCGGCCAGCGAGATGAACAGCGCGCCTACGTGCGCGCTTCAATTTCAAGGGCGCGGAGCAGCAGAAAAAGGTCGGCGTGCTTGTCCGGCGGCGAGCGCAACCGCGTGCACCTGGCCAAGGTGCTGCGCGCGGCGGCAACCTGCTGCTGCTCGACGAACCGACCAACGACCTCGATGTGGCCACCCTGCGGGCGCTGGAAGAAGGCCTGATGAACTTCGGCGGCTGCGCCGTGGTGATCAGCCATGACCGCTGGTTCCTCTGACCGCATCGCAACTCACATCCTCGCCTTTGAAGGTGACAGCAGAAGTCCTTTTGCAACCACGTGACATTACATTGAAGACCGGCGCAAGCGACTTGGTGATGATGCCGTAAAACCCAGCCGCATTCGCTACAAGCGCCTGTCGGATTAGCGTGCCAGTTCACATACATCGCACCACCCCCGGACCGAACTGCTGCCAGCTCGCCCGGACGCCCAACTGCGAGGTGTTCTCACAAATGACGCCACAGTCAGCACCCGCGGCGCCGACGCTAACGAACGACCGGGAGCGATGGCGGGGTACCCCACTGGCCCCCCCGCCTCCCCACCAGTGGTCCTCCCCAGCAGCAGCAGCATCCGACAGGTGTTGCTCGGACTGACAACAACGGGGTTGCCACGCGCCAGCGTATTGACGGACAGATGTTGCCACCGGCACTGCGTGGGCTGGTCGACGAAGCACTGGCTTGTCTGGCCGACGGCCACTATCAGGCGTTTGCCTTGCTTGCCAACCAGTATCGCCACGGGCAGCGCCAAGGCGCTAGGCAGTGGCGGCAAACTGACACTCTTCAATATCGTCACCAGCGCCTCACAAAAAAAAAAAAAAAAAAAAAAAAAAAAAAAAAAAAAAAAAAAAAAAAAAAAAAAAAAAAAAAAAAAAAAAAAAAAAAAAAAAAAAAAAAAAAAAAAAAAAAAAAAAAAAAAAAAAAAAAAAAAAAAAAAAAAAAAAAAAAAAAAAAAAAAAAAAAAAAAGGTCGCTAATCCGCCCGCCGCTGCACCGTTTGTCGCCGCCAGAAGTACTCTGTTCGACCTGGACGAGGCGGATGAGGTCCCCGAGTTAACCGCAACCCATGCCAACGTGCTCGCAGAGCTCTTGCGTGACATGCTCTATCAGGCGTTTATCAGACCAAGTGAACTGCGGGCGCAACGCGATCGCCGCATCACTCGTCAACCCACGCCTCTAGCCGAGCCCGATGCGCCGCTGCAATAGCCGGTTGCCAACCACGGCCCATACTGGCAAACCGCGATGACCAGTCTGCCGGATGCCACGAGTGCTGCACGCTGCGCAGCACACGTTCCGGATGCGGCATGCTAATCGCAACCCGCCCGTCATCACTGACCAGCGCAGCAACCGCGTGTTCCGATCCGTTCGGGTTGGCCGGATATCGCTGCGTCGTCGCACCATAGTTGTCTATGTAGCGCAACGCGATACGGTTGCCGTCGGCACAATGCAGGTGGTCACTGGGTGATGCGAATTGCGCCCGCCCCTCGCCGTGTGAGGTGACGATCGGCAACCGCGAACCGGCCATCCCCTCGAACCAGACACCGCGCGCATCGACCACTTCCACCATCGACAGTCGCGCCTCAAACTGGGCCGACCGATTGGCACCAAACGACGGCCAGCATTGCGCGCCGGGAATCAGCGTCTTGAGCTGGGAAAACATCTGGCAGCCGTTACAAACACCCAACGACAAACTATCCGGATTCGCAAAGAACTCGGCGAATTGGTCATACAGCGACGGCACCAGGAGAATGGACTTGGCCCAACCGCCGCCGGCACCCAGCACGTCGCCATACGAAAACCCGCCGCAGGCGACCAACACTTCGAAATCGGCAAGCGATGCACGACCTGCCTCAAGATCACTCATGTGCACATCGACAGCATCAAAGCCAGCGCCATAAATGCGGCTGCCATCTCCTGCTGACTGTTAACGCCCTGCTCGCGCAACACGGCGACGCGTGGCCGCGCACCGCTGGCAATCATCGTTGCCGCGACGTCATCGTTCGGGTCAAACGTCAGGCTCGCGGTGAGACCGGGATCCGCGATTTCGGCGATACGCTCATAGGCTTCGGCGGCCGTGGTTGGATTATCACGCAACGCCTGCATGCGGAAACTCGTCTCCGACCACCGCAATTGCAGGTTCGCACGCGTTTCGCGGAACAATTCCTCGCCGCCATGCGTGATCACAAGTTGCGGGTCAACGCTGACGGCCGCGATGTTGTGAACGCGACCAACCAGTCCGCTCTGCTCAAGTGCGGCACAGACTTCGTCGACCCGCGATTGCTCAACCTGAATAACTGCGCCCGGCCCTTCCGCAAACAACCATGCCAGAGGTGCGTCGACGATCTCCGGAACCTGTAAAGCTGCGCCCAGACGCGACGCAAACATCATCTCGGCGACCGCGGCAAACGTACCGCCATCCGATCGGTCGTGATAGGCCAACAACGCGTCGTCGTCCTTCAGCGCGATAATCGTGTCGACGAATGCGGCCAGCTCGGAGGCACCGACAAGGTCCGCAACCTCGCCACCCTGCGCGTTGAACACCTGCGCAAGCGCGGAGCGTCCGAGCGCGTCATCGGCTTTCGCAAGATCGATCAGTAGCAGCCGGCTGCCCGGCACATCCTGCAACTGTGGCGTCAACGTGCGGCGCACGTCTCGGACCGGCGCGAAAGCCGTTACGATCAAGGAGACCGGCGCAAGCACCGCTCTGGCGCCGTCGTCGGCCTCTGGGCAGCCCGCCGATACCTAATGCAATATCAAGGGACAAAGCACCGGTGGGGATAGATTCTATGTTGAGATGGGTGGTTTCACCCAGTTCATGATAGGCACCATCGCCAAAGCGTTTGCGTAAGGGTGGCCAGCGTTGTTTCAGGGCACTTGCTCGAACGTTGTCTGCCATTAAGCCAAGCTCCAATCACTATCAGTCCGACCATTGTAGTAGTTGGCACCAACCACATAGAAAATGCCAAGGTGATTGCCTGAATGAACTACGCTTCATCGTCGGGTTTATGTTGAGCTATTCTTCGATCTCGCCGGCTTCGGTGAAAGTTTTCTTTAATCTTCAACTCGGCTCGATCCAGATGTACGTTGCAGTGTGCCGCCAGCGGCTTATGCCGTGTTCGTACAGGCGATCGATTCGGCCAGCGGCAAATCGCCCGCTTCCAGTTTCTCCAGCGTTTCGTTTAGTGCGACAAACGCTTCCTCAAAGGACAGCATCTTCCGTTTCTGGGAATTTGGTCATAAGTACCTTTATACAGGCAGACTCGGCGGGTTTCCTGACCGTTCACGGCGACTGCCGACCGAAATTTGAACCGGTTTTGGCGGTCAACGGTCTGTGGACTGCGGTCAAAAATAGCAAAAATCAGGCCAGATTGAGTAATTACTTATAAATTACAAATGGCGAACTGCGAATTTACGTTACAATCGCGTCAAACGAGCCGTCGTTGACGGTGACTGAAATAGTGTCGCCCGCCGAAACGTCGTTGCCGGACATTACCGGTACGCCCTGTTTTTGCACGATAGCGTAACCCCGTGCCAGGGTAGCTTGCGGATTTAGCGTCGCCAGTCGCGCTTGCAGGCCCAACACTTGCTCGCGGTTCAGTCGAATGCGATGTGCTAGTGTTCGGTACATCACCGTCGAATAATCATCGATCTGCTGGCGGCGGGTGTTTATTTGTGCTTGCTGGCGATAGCCGTTTTAGCCGTATGCGTTGCATATCGCGCAAATCGCCTCTGGCTTCAGTAACCCGATTGGTGACGATGTTGGTAAACTGGTAGCGGTAGCCTTCGATGATGCGATGTAATTCTTCAATGTCCGGAGTTGCCAGTTCGGCGGCGGCGGAGGGGGTAGGCGCGCGCCGGTCGGATACAAAATCGACGATGGTGAAATCGGTTTCGTGTCCCACGCCGGTGATGATCGGAATGTGACTTTCGGCCACGGCGCGGGCTACGCGTTCATCGTTAAAGGCCCACAGGTCTTCTATCGAACCGCCGCCGCGCGCCAGCAGAAATCACATCGGGAGCGGGACTGATGGCGGTGAGTATCGCCGGCGCGGCCACAATGTACGGCGGCGCATCGTTGCCTTGCACCGGCGCGGGCGAGAGAATGACCTCTGCCGGCGGAAACCGGCGCGACAGGACGTTGATCATATCGCGCAGGGCGGCGGCTTTGGCCGAGGTAACAATGCCGATGCGGCGCGGAAAAGGGGGCAGCGACTGCTTGCGGTCTTCGTCAAACAAGCCTTCTGCGGCGAGTTGGAGTTTGAGCCGTTCAAACTCTACGTACAACGCGCCCATGCCCACCCGGCTCAATCTCATCGACGTAAAACTGGTATGCGCCGCTCGCCTCGTACACTGAGACGCGTCCGTGTGCCAGAATCGCTTCGCCGTTGCCGCGTGGGCGATGGCTCGGCAATCGCTGGGCGGTAGATCGCCACACCACACATCGAATACTCGCTTCGGCGTCTTTGAGGGTAAAATACAGATGTGGCCGGGCGCTTGCCGGGCGACCAGTTTGAGATTTCGCCTTGCAGCCAAATATCCTGCAAAATGTCGTCGGTTTCTATCAAATGGCGAATGTGGGTGGTAATGGCGCTGACGGTAAGCGCGGGCGGGCTTAGATCAAACAGGGATGATTGCAGTTATACCTCTTCAACGCTAAACAGGTTTTCTGCTTGCGGGTGGGTTCTTATTTCAGCGAGCAGGGCGTTAATTTGAGACAGCGGCAGCGAGGCGAAATGAGCCGCGCCAGCACTTCGGATTTCTTGCTGAATGTGAGGTACAGCATTTTTCCTTCCGTCGAAATGGTGAACTGCCGATCCAGAAATTGCAGGGTGTACATTCCTTTGTCCGGAGCGTAAACTTCAAACCCGCCGGGGCCGAATTCCGGCTTGCCGCCGCTGATGACAATGGTTTGCGCGCCGGTGGGCGAGATCACGGTAATCGGCTGTTTGGCTTCGCCGATGTCGCCGATGAAGAGCGGTATTGAGCCGGGCCGAATCTCTGTTTCTACCACCCACTCGCCCGACTTCGCGGTGGTGACGTAGTACAGCGTTACCGTTTTCGATTCGCGCCCGTCAACGGTGATCGTTTCAGAAACAGGGCTGTCGGGGACGGAGAGATGATAGGTTCCCGCCGCCAGATTTTCAAACGTGTAGCCGCCGTCCGCCGGTGGTGGCGTGTTGCAGGCCCGCCGTCGATTGCAGGCTCACGGTTCGGTTGGGAATTGCGTTGCCGAGTTGATCGACCAGCTTGCCCCGCAACCCCGCTTTTGCGCTGTCAGGCGGTGAGCGATTCCTTAAGACCGAATTCAAGCTTGAGGGTGGTTTTGCCGTCAACGGTGATGTCAAAGCGTTCGCCCAAAAATTGCAAGGTGTAAACGCCCGCTTTGGTGAGCATGGCTTCAAGCCCGCCGGGGCCGAATTCCAGTTTGCTGCCGCTGCGGGTGGTAAAGCCGGTGCCGTCGGGGCGGGTAACGGTGATCGTTTCGTCGGCGCGGTCGCCCAGGTTGCCCACGATGATCGAAAAGCCGGGCGAGCGGTTGATCTTCACCGTCAGTGGCCGGGCGAGGTGCTGCCCACGGTAGACATGCCAGGTGAGGCGCTGCCGGTTGGTTGTACTGCCAGGGCGCTATGCCGATGCCTGTGTAGTAATGGCCCAGAATTTTTTCAAACGGGAGATTCATCTTTGCCATTGCGTTGGCTCCGTGTTGGCACATGCCTACGCCGTGTCCGTTTTTGGGGGCCGGGCGCGGGACAGGCCACGCCGCGCGGGTAGGGGGTCGGTGGGGCGGGGAGCCATCCGGCTTTTTTAAAGACTTTTGACCTCGCTGTTTTGAGTGTGCCCGCCGCAATTGGCAGAGTACGGCATCGATGGGCTGGTTGTTGTAGGTTAGCACCAGTCCTTTGGTGGCTATCACCGCCGTGTCTGAATTGGGATGAATTTTATCGGCGCGGTAGTTCTGATCGACGTCGGGGTTAGCCCGGATATCAAAGTTTTTGTTGGTCAGCGCGCTCGCCGAATGGCATTTGGCGGCGTAAGAGCGGGCGGCTACGGCCTGCGCTTTGAGCGCTTCAATGTGCCACACGGCGGGCATTTCTGCCGGAACCACGCCGCGGGTACGTTTCAGCGGCATGGTTTCAATGTGGCTGTCATCGAACATCACCCGAATGTCGGTGCCCGTGAAATCGGCATCGGTAAGGTGGGGCGGGGCTGCCGGTTCATCGCCGGCGATCACGGTGGGTTGGGCGGCCAGCCGTTCGGTGAATTCACGCAAATCGGGAATGTAGGCCGTCCACGCGTTGAAGATGTTACTTGAGGCTAAAGTGGGGGTCTTCCCACGGGTGAAAGGTTAGCGCCGACACACGCGGATCGGCCAGCGATTGTTGACTGAACCAGGTGATCTGATCAAAGAAGTCGGCATCGTAGGTGGCAAAGTTGCCTGCTTCGGTGATGATGACTTTGTAGCGTTGAGTTGGTAGCGGGTGCGGCACAGGTTGAGCAGCCGCCGCCACAGCGAAAAGCGTACCAGCTTGCGGTTTGCGTTTCTTTGAGCCGGTTCATATCGGAGCCGTTAGCGTCGCCCCAGTAGGCGTGCACGGCGAAGGTACTGTCAAAATAGAGCGAGAGCGCATCGGCCAGAAAATCATACCCGGCAAAGGCTTCTGTGATAGTGCCGCTGTCGTCCGGCGCGCCGTCTTCGTGGCGGCCCGGCGAAAGGGGCGCGATCAGCTTCATCTCCGGGGCCAGGCTTTTAATCACCTGCGCCACGCGGGCGATCCACCAGCCTGCACACCTTCATAAAACTGTTCGGTTTCGTACAGGGGTTGGTTGGCCTCGTTCGGATCATCATTTTGATAGTACAGGTTCATTTCTTCGGCAAAGCAGACATAAGGTGATAGCGGGCGCAGAGTGTTCCACTGACCGGCGATCTGCTGCGCGTATTGCACGGCGGTTTGTTCCGGGTTGGTAAACCAGTTGCGGGGATGCTGAAAGCGCACAATAATTTCGGCTTGCGGATTTTGCAGTTTGTACTCAAAAAATCTTGTTTGGCCGCAGAATAATCAAAATAACAGCTAACCGCGCCGGGCTGCCAGCCGAGCATCAAAGCGGCATCGGTGGGGGTGCCGGGGGGGCAACAATGCCGGGTCTTCGCATAGAGTCTCCTTATCCGTGGGGTAAATCTGCAATTTACACGGTGATACCGGATGCGTAATTGCGTATCGGCCTGTGAATCGTTAACATAATTATGACACAAAACCGGCGTTTGGACAATAAGCAATTTTGCGTCGGCGGTTGTAATTTGTCGGGGGCTTGTGATAGAATAGAAGTATTAAATTACCCGCTAATTGAGTTAAACACACGATGAGCAAACCATATCCTGTAGCCCCACCTGTACCCATCGGCGAAGTGTACAGCCAGCCCTGCCGACATTGCAACGGCAACGGTCATGAGGCCGGACTTGCCCGATCTCACCTGTCGGGAGTGCATGGGGCGCGGACGCAGAAAGTGGCGCATAGAAGAATGTTCTGCTTGCGGCGGCAGGGGGTATCCGCTGAAAACCTTGGTCCTGTTAAAATGCTAACAATGCCGGGGACGGGGGTGGCTCGGCAGAGATATCGGTTAAGCTACAGGAGGTGATTATGGATCGATACCGGGTGCAACCGGGAACAACCATTAACTTAGGCGAGTGGAATCCTGACGACGACAGTCTGTTTCGGTTGATAAAAAAAGAGGGACGTAAACGGCTGAAAGCGTTGAACAAAGAGCTTGAGGCATTGCAGGAAACCCCTTTTGCAGAAGGGAAACGCGAGGGTACGATTGTGTTGCAGGCGATGGATACCGGCGGCAAGGACGGCTGCATCCGGCACGTGTTCTCGCACATCGATCCACAGGGCATTCACGTCCGTTCCTTCAAGAAACCCAGCGAGGAGGAGCTCTCCTACGATTTCCTGTGGCGCGTTCACAAACATACGCCCGCGCGCGGCGAGATGGTGATCTTCAACCGCAGCCACTACGAGGATGTACTGGCGGTACGGGTGCTGAATCTGGTTCCCACGGGTGTGGCAAAAGCGGTTTGAGCATATCAACAATTTTGAACGGATGCTGGCTGATGAGGGAACGACTATCCTCAAATTTTATCTGAACATTGACCCCGAGGAGCAGAAAGCGCGGTTGCAGGCACGGCTGGACGAACCGGCCAAACCGTGGAAGTTTAGCCCGGGCGATCTTGAGGAGCGGAAACTGTGGCCGCAATACACGCAAGCCTACGAAGATGTGTTAAGCGAAACCAGCACAGACTGGGCGCCGTGGTATATTGTTCCCTCCAACCGGAAGTGGTACCGCAACCTGCTGATCGCATCGGTAATAACGCACAAAAACTCAAAGAGCTAAACATCACCTATCCTGTCGCAGATTTTGATCCGCAAACAATCACTATTTCCTAAAATAATGACTGCTAAAAAGACACGGCAAATTTAACACACTGGCTTTAAATTAACGTCCTCTTTACAAAGATCAGGTATTATCATTGCGTACGTTCGGCAGGCAATCGGTGCCGTTAGGTGATTTTGACCAAATCCTATATCTAAAATTTGGCTTGCTTCAAAACTATAACTATTATATAATAAAAGTCGTTTAGAGGGTCTCTCTAAACAATCGTTATACAAAGGGGTAAACTAAGTTGTGTAATGTTGCATTGTCGTCAGCAAAAGTTATCCAAATCAAAGCAAAGTTATAAAAGGAGAGTTTTTTTATGAAAAAGGTTCTTGGTTTTTTGCTTGTTGTGGTAATGTTGTTCTCATTGGCTTTGTCAGTAAGTGCCGCACCGCCTGCTCAAGACGGCGGTACAGATCACACTGTACAGAAAGATGACTGGCTGAGTAAATTGGCTGACAAATTCCTGGGCGATCTCTTTGCCTGGCCTGCCATTTGGGAAGCCACCAACGCCAAAGCTGAAACAGACTCCAGCTACGCCCGCATTGCCAACCCCAACTTCATCGAACCGGGTCAAAAGCTCTATATCCCCAGCCCCGATGAAGCCGCCATTATACTGGCTGCGCAGGCTCTCGTTGCCGGCGAACTCGGTAGCGTCGAAAAACCTATTCAGGTACTCTTTGTACTGTCGGTTGACGCCGGTGTGATTGTTAGCGGTGGTGAAGTAATGGCCAATGCCTTGAAACAAGCCACCGGGTTAAACTTTGAAGTAAGCGTTCCCACCAGCTACGCTGCAACCATCGAAGCGATGTGCGCCGCTCCGAAACCACCATGAGCTTTATCCCGGCTCTGGGTTATGTGTTAGCCTTTAGCAACAAATACGGCGTCGAAGTTGGTGGCGCGGCTGTTCGCTACGACCTCTCATGGTACACTGAGCAGTATCTGGTTGCCCGCGATAGCGACATCACCTCACTTGACGATCTCAACGGCAAAAAGTGGGCCGTGCCCGATCGTGGTTCAACCTCCGGGTTCCTCTTAACCCAGTGTTGAACTGAAAGCCCTAGGCGTAGAACCGGGTGAAATAATTGAAGCCGGTGGTCACGGCGGCGGTGCTGTTTGGCCGTGTACAACGGTGAAGTCGATTTGGTCACCTCGTTCTTCTCGCCGCCCCTCACCGATCCCGCATGGGTTTACGGGCAAGACCCCGAACCGTATGATTACATGAACGTGATTCGCAACGAACAAGGCCGCGCCTTTGCCGGCGATGTCCGCGTACTGGATGCCCGCGCCTCTGTACTTGAAACCGCGCCTGATGTTTTTGAGAAAGTCCGCATTCTCGATTTGGGCGAACAAATTCCCAATGATACCGTCAGCTTTGGCCCGGAATTCCCCGAAGGCTTACTGCTTGCCCGTATTATGAACGCGCTGGTTGTCTTTGCCGGCTCAGAAGTCTGCAGAGATCAATCTGCAGCAGTGACTTCTACGGCTGGACCGGTGTTGAACCGGTGGCTGATCCCTTCTACGACCCCGTCCGCAAACTGATTGACGGTCTGGGCTACACCGAAGAAGACGTTTTCGGCGGTTGATAATCACACCGTAAATGTGTAGATAAAACCCTCAGTGATTGGGCGGGGAGGAGCCTCCTCCCTGCCCAATTTTATTACAAGGCCAGGCCTATGCTAGAGATAAAAAATGCCACCAAAATTGATGACAACTACCGTACTTGCGCTGGATGATGTCAGCTTTACCATTCCGCAAGGGCAGTTTTTGGCTGTGGTCGGGTTAAGCGGTTCCGGCAAATCAACCCTGTTGCGCTGCATCAATCGCCTCATCGAGCCGACTGCCGGGCAGATTATCTGGGACGGGGTAGACGTAACCGCCGCTGCCTTGCCGGAAGATCTGCGCCAGATCCGGCGGCGCATCGGCGCAGATCTCTTTCAGCACTTTAACCTGGTGCTGCGTTCGCCGGTAATCACCAACGTCCTCTCCGGTCGATTGGGCTACACCAACCCGGCCTGGAGTTTGCTCAATCGCTTCTCAAAAGAAGACGTTGATATGGCCCTCAAACAACTGGATCGAGTGGGTATAAAAAACAAAGCCTACGTACGCGCCGATGAATTAAGCGGCGGACAACAGCAGCGGGTGGGAATTGCCCGTGCCTTATTGCAAAATCCGGCTATTATGTTGGCCGATGAGCCGGTTGCCAGCCTTGACCCGGTTTTGGCGCACAGCATTATGCAATATCTGGAAGTGCTTAATAAAGAAGACGGCATTACCGTTATTTGCAGCTTGCACTTTTTAGATTTGGTGCAGCGTTATGCTGATCGCGCTGTAGCCCTAAAAGACGGCAAAGTGGTTTTTGACGGCGCTCCAAGCGAAATTGACGATCAGAGATTCAAGGAAATCTACGGCGAAGAAGCTCAACGTATCGGATAGTAGGAGAGAGGGATGAAAGGTGTTGGAGGAAGGATGAAAAAACTGCTTTTTATCCCTCGTTCTTCGTCTCTCATCCTACACTACTCATCCCTCATCCTTTAAGATAAGGACGTAGTATAATGGAAAAACAATCCAAAAAGAGCTTGCGTATTCTGGCTCAAATTGCGCTGGTAGTAGCTATTGTTATTATCTATGCCTACGGCCTGCAAGTAACCAAGGTAGACCTTGAAAAGCCGCAGGAAGCCAAGCGGCAAGAGCAGCTTACCAACATCTTACAAGGCCACGCCCGACCCTGATCTTATCGCTTACGACATCGAACGGCAGGGAAGTAGAAGCCTCGCTGCTGACTCCGCTCTGCTCCGGGACTGCCCGGAGGTTGCGGCAATCCAGCCTGGCCAACCGTCGATTATCCTCTCTGACAACTGTGTTGATCCGGGAGCATCTATCAGCTGTAACCGGCCAAAATTTCGGCGCCGACGAGGAGGTATTTCTCTTCTTTTGTCCCGTATGCTGCTGACAAGGATGACGAAGTTGAGGTAAAACTCACCCAAACCGTCGTTGACGTTGAGGCAGACGGTACGTTTGTGCGTGAAGTGAATTGCAGGATTCGCGAACATCTGGTGTGTGCAAACTATCCGCGCAGTGGTAAATCGTAAAGTGGGTGCACCCCGTGCCAGTATCGAAGCCTTCCTTGAAACCCGTGACAAGATCATCGAAACGATCTTTTTGGCCTTTATCGCTACCACATTGGGTGTAATTTTGGGTATTCCCGTTAGCTTTTTAGCAGCCCGCAACCTGAAGTTTCAGGTGACCAGCACATTCTCAAAATTTATGGCCTCGTTGGTCGCTATGCCGGTAGGTGGTTATGTAGGGTATCTCATTTTTAGCTACATGGTAGGATTGGGCAAAACGATTGTCGGCGAAGGTGGTTCTGCGGAAGAAGCGTGGTTCTGGGCGGTGGTGCCTCTCATCGGCATAGCCTCAGTGCAGGCTGCCGGGGTGGGTAAATCCAAAACCCCACTCGCTGAGCTCCGGCGAATTGCTATTATTATTGTGGCGGCACCGTAGGTTATCGGTATCGGTGCGGCGGCATTTGGCCTCGTTGGGGCGTTCTGCTGGGTTGTCGATGAAAACATCGCTGGGCGGATTGGGCTTTTTTGGCAACTTTTTGCTTATTTTCTCAGACGCCATTCTGCTGGGTCTGCCTCCGGTGGTCTCTTTTATCGGGCTGATGCTGGCTGGTTCGGCAATGGCACGCGGGGTAGATGCGATATGCGGTGTCGACAGCGGTTCATAAGATCATCTCAGTCGGCTTTTCTGTGTTGGCCGGAGGCATTATTCTGGCATTGATCTTTGTCGGCATTAACTGGTTTTACGAACTGGGATCGATTATACAAGTGATTGCCATCCCCGCTTTAGTCGGCGCAGTGGGTTTTCGGTATATGGGGGTTCTTGTTCCGGCTGATCGCTCCATGCCAACCGGTATGTTCATCTATTACGTCATCCGAACCGTTATGAACATCTTCCGCTCTATTGAGCCGCTGGTTATGGTGGTGGCCTTTGCGGTTTGGGTGGGTATTGGCCCGTTTGCCGGGGTGATGGCGCTGGGCTTGCACACCATTGTCGCTTTGGGCAAACTCTACTCCGAACAGGTAGAAAGTATCGCTGCCGGCCCCATCGAAGCGGTTACCGCGACCGGGGCTAATCGGTTGCAAACCATTATCTACGCTGTTATTCCGCAAATTGTGCCGCCTTATATTGCCTTTACCCTCTACCGCTGGGACATCAGCATTCGTATGTCTACCATCATCGGTTTCGGTGGTGGTGGCGGTATCGGCTTTTTGCTCAGCCAAAACATTAACCTGCTCAAATATCGACAGGCCAGCGTAAACATATTGCCATTGCTATTTGTGGTAGCCAGCCTTGATTACATCAGCGCTAAAGTAAGAGAGAAAATCACCTAAGTGTGATCAAAATTTGCATTGTAAACCAATAATTAATTGATAATTGGTTACTTTAGTTTCTAGCAGTTGAACTATGTAATGCGCGATATTCCATCGAATACGCGCATTGCATTTTTATACATAGTCGCGTAATAAAATTATTTTGCTGAGAGGTTGCTTATGGCACCTGTTTTAGAATTAAAAGGGATTACTAAACAATTTCCCGGTGTGCTGGCTAACGACAATGTTAATCTGACCCTTGAACAGGGTGAAATTCATGCCCTGCTCGGTGAGAACGGAGCAGGTGAAAACAACCCTGATGAATATTCTCTACGGTCTGTACAAACCCACCAAGGGACAAATCTTTATCAATGGGCAAAAGAAGCACAATCAGGGCCCCACCGATGCCATTCGCCAGGGAATTGGTATGGTTCACCGGCATTTCATGCTGGTTCCGGTTCTGACCGTAACCGAAAACGTAATGTTAGGGACAAGACAGCATTAAAGACGGTGTATTTCTTGACAAGCAAAAAGTAGCTGCAAAATCAAGAAATCTCTGCAAAAATATGGTCTAAAGGTAAATTCCAACGCTTACGTAAAAGACTTGCCGGTAGGCATTCAGCAGCGGGTTGAGATCATCAAGGTGTTGTACCGCAATGCCAACATCCTTATTCTGGACGAACCAACTGCCGTCTTAACCCCTCAAGAAGTCGAAGAGTTGTTCGGTATTTTCAATCGTTGGTAAAACAGGGTGTCTCTATGATCTTTATGACTCACAAACTGAAAGAAGTGCTCGCTCTGGCTCGACCGGATTACCGTATTGCGGCACGGAAAGACCGTGGGGACAGTCACACCCGGCAGAAGCCACTGAGCAGTCGCTGGCCGAGATGATGGTGGGACGGGCGGTAGATTTGACGGTCCAAAAAACCGAAGCAAAACCGCAAGCCCAGTACTTACCGTAAAAGACCTGGTTGTAAAAATCTGAGCGTGAAAATATCCGGTAGAATTGCCGTGACGTTTCTTTTGAGCAGAGCCGGTGAGGTGTTGGGCGTTGCCGGGGTGCAGGGCAACGTGGTCAAACCGAGTTGGTGGAGGCCCTTGACCGGAATACGCCGGGCCGAAACCGGTTCGATCAAAATTGCTGGGCGCGAGATAGCCACCAGGACCGCCCCGCAAAATAACCGAAATGGGCGTGGGGCACGTACCCGAAGATCGCCAGCGCGACGGACTGGTGCTAAGCTACCCCATTAAAGACAATATGGTGCTTAACACCTACTATCGTAAACCGTTTTCCAACGGTGTGGTCATTAACGATAAAGCCGTAGTTAATGCCGCCGAAACACAGGTGAAAGAGTACGATGTTCGTACGCCCAGCATTTTGGCCGGCGCGGGTACTCTTTCCGGCGGAAATCAGCAAAAGGTTATTGTGGCCCGAGAATTTTCACGTCCCAACAAATTGCTTATCGCTTCGCAGCCAACGCGCGGGCTGGATGTCGGCTCGATAGAATACATTCACCGGCGCATCATCGAACAGCGCGACGGCGGCACCGCTGTGCTGCTGGTTTCTACGGAACTGGACGAAATTCGGGCGCTGTCAGATCGCATTGCGGTAATGTTCGAAGGGCGTATTGTCGCCGTAGTTCGCGCCGCAGAAGTAACCAAAGAGCAAATTGGCCTGCTAATGGCAGGGTCAATGCCTACCGATATGCCTCAATCGGCAATAGGCTGTGGTGAACCTGGAAGAATGAGGGATCAACGCGAAAAGTAAAGGCCGACAGCAAAAATATGCCGTTTGCAGATTGGTAATTCGCTGATTTTCAAGGAGACTGATAGTGGCTCAAACAAAGAAGGAAAAAGCTAATAATAATGCAAATGGGGATTGAGCCGGGCTTTTAGAACCCTGCTGGTGCCGGTATTGGCTGTAATTACCGGCCTGGTTTTGGGCGGCATCATGGTCGCCGTTTCTGATCCCGTGGTGTTGCGCAGCCTGTCGCCTAGCCCCTGGCGGGTGGTGGTTGACGGCCCGGTAGACCCGGCGACTGATATTGATCTGGAAACCGCGCTCAGCCTGCATCCCAACGAAACCCAATTGGGCGATTACATGGTCTTTAAGCGCGGCAGCGGGTTTATGACCCGTGAAATTGTTGAAACGGTTGAAGACAAAGAGACCCAAATTGATCTTGTCGGCGCACAACGTCGCGCGGCTACCCTTGATACCGGTAACATTGCGATCTCGCTTTCTTTTAGCGATCGCCCGTTTTTTGTGGTGCAAGCCGGCGGACGCGCGATTTGGCAAGCGTACCGCGCGCTCTTCATCGGCTCAATCGGTGATCCTTCGCAGGTAACTGCCGGCTGGGCGGAATACCGGCAAACCGGCGATTCGCAGGCGTTTAGAAACGCTATGCGCCCGCTTAGCGAAAGTTTGGTCACGTCTATCCCTTATATTTTCGCCGGGCTGGCTGTGGCGCTTGGATTTAGGGCCGGACTATTTAATATTGGTGTAGAAGGTCAGATTTTTATGGGGGCCGCATTGGCCGCGTTTGTCGGGTACTCGTTTACCGATTTACCGGCGATAATTCACTTGCCGCTTACTATTATTGCCGGCATGATCGGAGGGGCCGCTTGGGGCATTATTCCCGGCTGGCTCAAGGCAAAAACCGGCGCACACGAAGTGATTAACACCATTATGATGAACTATATCGCTTTTAGAATTGTATCGTGGCTGTTGCGCGGCCCGATGCAGCGCCCCGGCGCCGGAAAGCCGGTTAGCCCCGTCATTGCCGAATCGGCCCAATTGCCGCAGCTTTTCGGTTCGCCGCTTAGGTTGCACGCCGGGCTGTTTTTGGCTGTTTTGGCGGCTATTTTTGTGTACTGGCTACTCTTTAAAACCACCATCGGGTTTGAGATTAGAACCGTGGGTGCCAATCCCAACGCTGCCAAATACAGCGGCATGAATGTTGCCCGCAATATTGTTATTGCGATGGGGATTAGCGGTGCGCTTGGCGGTTTGGCCGGTGCCAACGAGGTGCTGGGTCTTAACCACTTTTTGGCCGAATCATTCTCTCCCGGTTACGGCTTTGATAGCATTGCGCTGGCTCTGTTGGGCAAAAGCCATCCCATTGGCGTAGTGCTGGCCGCGTTACTTTTTGGTGCTTTGCGCAGCGGTGCCACCAGTATGCAATCTATGGCTCAGGTTCCCATAGATATTATCACCATGATCCAGGCAATGGTCATGGTCTTTATCGCCGCTCCGGAGATTATTCGCTGGATATTCCGCTTGCGCGGGGTAGATGAAGGCGAAAAAGCGGTTTTTGCTCGCGGATGGGGATCATAGTCGACGGCCAATTTTTAACCATCAATTTTTAATTCTTAATTGTACTTAAGG
>CALOCQ010000007.1:0-6005 GCA_942491885.1 uncultured Pseudomonadota bacterium | reverse complement strand
TTCTGGCGCGCAAAAGTTGGTGGTTGATCGGTCGTTGCCATGCGACGGCGATGACGGCGAGTCCGAGCATGGTGGCGACGAGGTTGCGTTGTTTGAATGCCGGAAGGTGTCGCTGCAACAGCATCGGCACGGCGAGAATCAACGCGAAGCTGCCAAAATATTGCAGGCGGATCTGGTTGCTCATCAGCAGAAGCCCGAACGCGGCGGCGGCACACAGCAGCACCAGCGCTGCGCTGCGCTCAACCAACATGCGCCAGGCGAACCACACAATGAACAGCGGCGCCGCGAAAATGAGCCCGCTGTAAAGCATGGAAATCCGGTTCGCTGCATTGTCCTCGAAGATGCCTTTGAACGGGCTGCGGGCTTCCTCGATGCGGTCATGCAACAGAATGTCGCCGCTGAGAAAGGCGAAACCGTTGGCCGCCGTCAGCAGAATCGGCAGTGACAACGCCAGAGCAAGCCCGGCACCTGTGGCGAGGCTGCGCCATGTGAATACAGTGCGACTGAAGTAGACCACCATCGCCGCGCTGCACGCGCTGACGTAAACGTGGAACCAGCTCAGCAAGCCGTAATCGAATACGAATTCGCGCAGTGGCTGGCTCGGCAGTGCCGTGACCAGTGTTGTCAGCGGTAACGCGATTGCGAAGCTCAGCGCAGCCCGCCGGTCGGGCGCCTCGCCGCGCAGCCAGAGTACGCCGAGGCCCGCGAGCAACGGTATTTGCAATATGAACAAGCCATTGTGAAACGCGGTGCCTGCGCCGAGCACCAGCGCCAGACCAATCGCGTAGTTGCGATTGCTGAAATCATCAGCCCAACGGGTCGCAAGCAGCACACTGGCGAGTACGAAGCTGTGCTCGACGAAGTGGTGATCGATGGCACCGACGCCGTGAATCAGCTGGTTCAGCGGAAACATGGCGTAGCCAAGCGTGGCTACAGCGCGCAGACCCGTCGAGAGTCCGGCGGCCCCGGTGATCGCGACAAACAATGCGACATTCAGTAACAGCCAGACGGGCGGTATAAAGGCCAGAAACGACATCGGATGGGCGCCGGGATTAATGCTTTGGTAGACGGAAAGCGCCTGGCCCAGAATATAGTCGTAGCCCCATGGCCAATTGATCTGGCTGCCTTCGGGGACGTGAATGGTGTCGTCGAATTCGTAGAAACCACGCTCGCCGGCCGTGTCGATAATGCGGCGCGCATGGTAGAACGCGTCGTTGCTGACCGGGTGGTAGACGCCGTCGTGCAGGCTGGCCTCGCTGATCTGCAGCGCGAGAAACAGCGCAATAGCGCCGCCCGCCACAAACATCAGCAATATCTGCCATTTACCGCTCGGCGCGGCGTCTTGTTGTCGTGGGATATCTGACATAACGCGCAGTGTAACCGCAGCCGCGTTCTATTGGTGTGAAGCAGTTCCACACTCGGCGAACTGGCCCTGCCAAACGCCAAATATCAGGAAATCAGCCGGAAATATTTGCTGCTGGCGATGATTAATGGCTTTGCGTTACCATTAACGGCAACAAAAACGTCGCCATATCGGGATGGAAACCGGGTTACGAAGCGACGAAAAGGAGCCCAATGGGTGCGATCCGCGGCAGAGCTGATGTAGAGGAAATCAGCGAAATAAGCTACCGGAAGCGAAACTGGCCGAATACCGGCTATGAGCTTCTGGTCCGGGCCGCGCGATTGTGGCCTGAGCACAGCGCGCTCGTATTTCTTACCAACCCCGCCAAGCCAGAAGAAAACGAGCGGTTCTCGTACACCGAGATGCTTGCCAACGTGAATCGGGCGGCAAACCTGTTCGCTGCCTGCGGTGCCGGGCGTGACACCGTCGTCGCTCATGCCATGGGCAATCGGCCCCAGGCGTATTTCGCTCGCTGGGGCGCCGAAGCTGCCAATATCGCGTTGGGTATTAACCCGGCATTGGATGATGACGAGGTCATCGGCCTGTTGGCCCGGAGCCAGACATCGATATTGGTGACCGAGGCTTACGTCTGGCATCGCCTGATGGATCGTGTGCCGGACGAGTGCCCGCGGCTTGCCTACGTTTTCCTGGTTGGCGAAAGCGATGCGCTGGGGCATCCCGATGTCAGCGTGCAGCAATTCGACACCGCGCTGGCGAATGAAGATGCCGGGCGAATGCGCGCAAAGCCGTCGCGTCCCGGCCATGATGGTTCATGGTTTTGTACCAGCGGTACGACCGGTCCGCCGAAAATCGCGCGGCGAACACTTGCCGCAGCGACCATGAACGCTGTGGCCTCGGCAATGATGCTCGGGGATCACCTGCATTCAGGCACCACGTTGCTCGCTGGCATGCCTTTCTTTCATGTAAATACGGCGAGCACTTGCGGGCCGATGGCGTGGTTTGCCGGCGCCGAGGTTGTGCTCGGTGGCGCGGACGGTTACCAGTGCCCCGCCTTGCGAAAGAACTTCTGGCGGATTGTTGAGCGCTACAAGGTGAACTTGTGTATGGCGACGCCGCCGGTTTACGCCCAGTTGCTGCAGGTGCCGGTTGGTGGGCACGACATCAGCACACTCGAGTATTGTGTGACGGGTGCAGCGCCCCTGCCGCGCGCGCTGAAAGAACGCTTTGAATCCGCCACCGGCCTGAAGCTGTTGGAGGGATACGGGATCACCGAAGGCAGTTTCACGGTGACCGTAAATCCGCCCGATGGCGAGCGCCGCGCGGGCTCTGTTGGCATTGGTGTCCCGTGGCAGAAAATCAGGGTCGTCGAGCTGGATATGAATGGGCATTACGTTCGTGACTGTCGGTTCGGTGAGACCGGCTGGATACTGATTAGCGGTCCCCAGCTGCTGGAAGGCTATACCGACGATGCGCTGAATCGCGGAATTTTCATCGACTGCGGCGATGGCACGCAATGGTTCAACACGGCGGATTTCGGCAAAGTCGACGCCGACGGCTACTACTGGCTCAGCGGCCGACGAGAAGACCTGATCATCCGCGACGGACGCAAGATCGACCCGAAGCTGATCGAGGACCCTATCTGCCGTCATCCCATGGTGACGAATGCAGTTGCTGTCGGGCGGCCCGATGCGAGTGCCGGCGAGTTGCCTGTCGCTTATGTCCAGCTGAGAGAAGGCGGGCAAAGCGACAGCGAGGCGTTGATGGATTTCCTGCGCAGCGAAATCGATATGCCCGAGAACATGCCGGTCGCTATTCGGATCCTGAAGGAGCTACCACTGACGCCGGTAGGTCGCGTCCACAAGCTCAGTCTTGTCGCCGATGAGACCCGCGACGTTGTGCACCAGATTGCCAGGGAGCTTGGTGTGCCCGTGAGTAATGTGGACGTTCGCGTCAGTATGGCATTCGGCAAAGTGGTGACGGTAGAGGGCGCGAGCGAGATTGATGCGTTGCAGGAAGCGCTGCGGCCACTCGCGTTCTATTCAATCGTCAAAGCGTGAGCTTGCGTCCGGTGATCAGGCAGACACGCAATACTGCACGCTGAAATAGTCGTTCTCGTCCGTCCATACCTGCGCGACCCGGAAGCCCGCCTCGGCAGCAATTTTTTCGAACTCAGCCAGCGTGTATTTGTGTGAACACTCGCTCAGCACATACTCGCCACTCGCGAACGTGAAGTGCTGCCCGCCGATATCAACCGATTGCGCGCAGCGGCTGACCAGGTGCATTTCTATGCGGCCGGCGTCTTCGTTATAGATGGCGCGGTGCTCAAAACCGCCCGGCTGGAAATTCGCGCCGAAGCGGTTATTGATGTGTTGCAGCATGTTCAGGTTGAATGCCGCCGTTACGCCCGCCGCATCGTTGTACGCCTGCTCCAGCACGGTCGCGTCCTTCTTCAGGTCGACGCCGATCAATAGCGCACCGCCTTGCTTCGCGACACCGCGCATCGTGCGCAACAAATCGAGCGCCGCCTCCGGAGCGAAGTTACCAATGGTTGAGCCGGGGAAGAACACGACATTGCGCTCCGGCATTTTCTTCGGCGAGGGCAGATCGAACGGCCGCGTGAAGTCGGCCGCCACCGGCAGCATCTCGACATTGGGGTGATCGAAGCTCAACTCGTCTATCGCGGTCTGCAGGTGTTCGCCGGAAATATCCACCGGCACGAACACCTCGATGCCGGGCAGGTTATCCAGCAGCACCCGCACTTTTACGCTGGCACCGGCGCCGAACTCGATCAGCGAAACGCCGTCGCCGAGCGCCTCGCCGATCTCGGCGATACTGTCGTTGAGAATAGCGAGCTCGGTGCGCGTCGGGTAATACTCCGGTTGCTCGGTAATGACCTCAAACAGCTTCGAGCCGCGTTCATCGTAGAAATACTTTGGCGATATCCGTTTCTGCGGCCGCGACAGGCCGGCGATGATCTCGGCGAGATCTTCGTCCGGCTGTGGCTCTTGCAACAGTTCCTGCGCGTTGGCATCGGTCATCGGTATGCTCGTTTAGGTCGAATGACTTAGAGGTTTTTCGCCAGCCGCAGTCCGAGGAACTGCCAGCGGGCGTCGGGATAGAAGAAGCTGCGGTAGCTTGCGCGGATGTGGTCCGCCGCGCTGACACAAGAGCCGCCACGAACCACCATCTGGTTGCACATGAACTTGCCGTTGTATTCGCCGAGCGAGCCTTCGAGTGGTTTGAACCCCGGGTAGGCCGCATAGGGTGATGACGTCCATTCCCACACGTCACCGAACCACTGGCCGCTGTCGCCGCTAACGGGCTGCCAGAAATCGGCCTCGGCGAAGTTGCCGCTGAACGGGCGGCGGTTGGCGGCGAGCTCCCACTCCGCCTCGCTCGGCAGACGGACGCCGGCCCAGCGCGCGAAGGCATCGGCCTCATAAAAGCTGATATGGCTGACGGGCGCATGCCAGTCGATGTCGCGTTCGCCACCGAGCGTGAACTCGGTCTCGTTGTCGCGCCAGTACAGTGGCGCCTGCCAGCCATGCTGCTGAACACCGGCCCAGCCGTCGGACAACCACAGCTGTGAGGACGCGTAGCCGCCATCGCGAATGAACTCGAGGTACTCGCCGTTGGTGACCAGCCGGTTCGCCAACGCATGCGGTTGCACCAGTGTCTGGTGGCGCGGCGTCTCGTTGTCAAAACAAAACTCGACGTCGCCGGCGTCGATGCCGATCTCGTGCAGTCCGCCGTCGTGTTTATCGAAAGTCAGGTCTTGTGCCTTTATCGTGGGCGGCGCGGCGAGATCGTCGCGCATCGCCGGCTTCATCGGGTTGCTCCACAGCACATGCTTGATGTCTGTGAGCATCAGCTCCTGATGCTGGCGTTCGTGGTTTAGCCCGAGCTCTACCAGAAATGCGATGTGCGGGTTGGTGCTGCGTTGGAGCAGCGCGATCAGCGCGTCGTCAACATAACGCCGGTAGTCGATCACCTGGCTCAGCGTGGGCCGCGACAACAGCCCGCGTTTCGGCCGCTCGTGCATCTCGCCGGCGGTGTAGTAATAGGAGTTGAACAGGTAGTGGAAACGCTCGTCGTAGACCTCGTAGCCCGACGCGTGCTCGACCAGCACAAAGGCCTCGAAGAACCAGGCCAGGTGCGCAAGGTGCCACTTCGCCGGGCTGACATCGGGCATCGTCTGCACCACGCAGTCCTCCGCCGACAGCGACTCGCACAGCGCCAGCGAGCGCGCGCGCGTCGTCAGAAAGCGTTCGATCAGTGCGTCATTTATGACGCCAGCATCGCCCGTCACGGCAGCCATGAGTCAATCCTTTGATGGGGGAAGGACAAGGGTAGTGAGCCGTTCGGGGCCTGTCAAAGCGGGGCAGTTCTTATACCTGCATTCGTGCATCAATTGATGCCTTTCAACGAGTTACGCGTCTGCTCGGAGGCCCGATTTGCGCGCTCATGCCGGCGCGAAGGCCGCCGCTCCAGCCGTCATAGGAATAATCGTCATTGACACGCACCGCGCCTGACGCTTTAATACGCGGCTCGCATTCGCGACCCCGCTTCATCGGGAAATGGCCAGGTAGCTCAGTTGGTAGAGCAGCGGATTGAAAATCCGCGTGTCGGTGGTTCGATTCCG
>CALOCQ010000006.1:0-18769 GCA_942491885.1 uncultured Pseudomonadota bacterium | reverse complement strand
CCTGACCACCCATTTCTGGCGCGGCCAGGTCAAGTACTACAAGCGATATGTCGTGACGGTGTTGATGAAACAATTCAAGTGCGCGTCGGCCGTTGTCGGCCCCCAGCGTCTCGATCCCGACCGATTTCAAACTCAGCTGAGTGAGTTTGAGTATGTCCGCATTGTCATCGGCGACCAGCACTAACTTGCCTGTCTGGCTTTTTCCACCGGCCACCAGCTGCTCCGCGGATTCTTGTAAAGCATCTGAAACTGAGGCGAGCGGCAGGTACACCGAAAAGCTGCTGCCAGCGCCCGGAGTAGTATCGACGGTGATCATGCCGTTGTGCTGTTCGATGATGCTGTAGCAATTCGCTAACCCAAGACCTGTGCCGGTGCCGGTGCCCTTGGTCGTAAAGAACGGATCAAACACGCGCGGCAAGACTTCCGGCTCTATGCCTTGCCCATTGTCCTCGACTGTAATAACCGCATAGTCGCCGGGCATTAACTGCGGATGCTGCGCCATCGACTTCTGATCGAGCACAGATCGATGGGTTTCAAGCCGAATTCGGCCACTCTCACTAATCGCATCGCGTGCATTGAAACACAAATTCAGAAGTACCTGCTCGAGTTGGGACTTGTCGCCGAAGACCTCGAGATGCGCATCAGTCAAAGACATGCTCAGCTCAATCGACGCGGGCAACGTATGCGCCAGCAACGCCTTCAGTTCGCGGACAAAGGCATTGATGTCGAACACTTCAGGGCGCGTAATTTTCTGGCGGCTCAGCGTTGCCAGCTTTTCGGTAAGGTTGACCGCGCGACTGGCGATATTGCGTACCTGCTCAAGCGATTCACGAGTTTGCTCATCATGCTTGTCGTCCATCAGCAAATATTCGATATTGCCAACGATGACCTGCAACAGATTATTGAAGTCGTGTGTGATGCCACCGGCCAACTCGCCCATGGCACGCATCTTTTGGGAATGAGCGATATGTTCTTCGAGGCGCTTGATATCGGTAACGTCGCGTCCGACTGCCGTGATCGCTTCGATATCACCGTTCTCATCGAGAATGGCGCGATTGGACCAGGCGAGCCAGCGCCAGCCCCTCTTTGGTCATCGCGCGTTGCTCATGATAGGACTGGTGCGGCGGCAACTTCAGACTCTCCAGCGAACGATTCGTCAGCTCACGATCATCCTCATGCACCAGCGGCAGAAACTGATGCCCAATTAACTCGTCCTCTGTCTTGCCGAATACCTCGCAGTAGCTGGGACTGGCTTCGACCAGCAACCGGTACTTGTCCTCATTCTCCTTGATTTGTGATTGCTTGATGAGCACGGAACGCATTGCCAACGTCAGCAATACTGTCAACAGCGTGCCGTAGACATGTCAGAATTCTTCGACATCACCGTCGGTCGCCCAAGATAGACTCAACGGCGCGAAACTGAACTGCCACGGCTGGCCGATCACATCGATATCGAGATTTACCGTGTAACGATCCGCGGCTGCCGATTCGTCAACGTCCTGCTCAAAATATCTCGCCGCCGTCTTCAGCGTGAATGCAAAATGCGTAATTCAGGCGCCCATCCAACAAACCAGATACCACCAGCACCTTGACTCCCCACACCCCGTTCACGAACCTTCCGGATAGCTTCGCGAGTGGCTGGACTTTGGTAGCGGACCACAGACAGAGTGGAAAGCCTTTCCTCGATTTCAGTAATTCCACCATTGTTGTGCGCGTCATTTTGCCACTCCGCTCGGCCTGATTCTGAGCCTCGACGACCGTGGCGTTGGTGTTTTGCCTGAGGTTGAAGGGAGAGATCTGGTGCGTAATGTTGCCTGCGCCCGGAAGACGACGCGAATGAAGCCTTCGGATCGACGAAGCCGAGCGCCTGGATACTGGGATGCAGGGGGAATAGTGTACTGGCACGGCTCGACCACGCATCGATCGCGCGCTCCGATGACCGCTACGGCGTAGCCTGCCAACGTGCGGACCAGATTAGCACGCGCATCGTTGAGACTGAGCCCGATCTGCATGCTTGGCGGTAATGTGGGTCTCTTAGGTTATCCGCTGCCGATCATTGCCGGCTCGCACTACGACAAGGCGACGAGCAACAATCCAAGCACCACGAACCAAATGGCATCCAGTTGTGCTTTCGCTTCCAAGCGCTTGCTGACAAGACCCGCTCACTTGATGACATCGGCTAACACAGTGAAGGCGTTATTCGGGCCTTTTTGACACAACCACGACCAGACGACGTGCAGTGCACAACCCAGTACGTCTGCTAGACATCAACTGGCTTGGGTTTATACTGTTGGCGGGCCTGTGCAACGGAGTCAATGTGGTGAAAAAATGCTCCTGTCCGGCGCAGTTCTGGCACGTGGGGTGCCGGCCGGCATTGCCTTCAGAGGCGATTCGTTAGCGCGGCTTCCCCGGCGATAAGACCTCGACAGATGCCGCGGCGCCACAGCGAACAACAGATATTCGATAGCGCCGTGGAAATGATCCGGCACTCGCGGCGACCCTACTGCTCGACTTCTTCCTGTTTACTGATTTTCAGGCCGACAACCCGAGTGTACCCGTCTGCTGTCCGGTGAATTCACCGACCTGCTCGTCAGCCATAAGAACGCACACCCGGCAACGCGTATTGTATTGATCACCGACCCCCTCAACACCGTCTATGGATCGCTGCCCTCTGCGCAGTTTGAGCGCCTGCGGCGTGCCGGCATCGAGGTCGTTGCAACCCCAACCTGCGAAAACTGCGGATCCCAATCCGCTGTATTCGATCTTCTGGCGTATCTTTCCGTGCGCCTGTTCGGCAATTCGGCGCGCGGCTGGCTGGGCAGACCTCTGGGTGGCGCGAACAAGGTGACCCTGCGCGGCTATCTGGAAGCAATGAACTTCAAGGCCAACCACCGCAAGACGCTGATCACCGATAACGGCGATGACTGGCGCGTTGGTGATCTGTAGCAAACCCGCACGACGCGAGTAGTACACATACTCAACATCGGCGTGCGCTTCGCCGGCTCGGCGGTTCGCGACTTGCTGGCAACCGAAATGGTAGTGCAGCTGATGTCGGCCACGCGCCCGTGGAGATCGTCGTCGAGCCTCAGCCGCGCAAAGCGACGCGACCGTTCAGGAGCTGACCGAGAGCGCAATCAGGATGCCGCGCTGCAGATGATTGACGCCTCGCAGCGCAATGAGCGACTGAGCGTGTCGACGTTTTCCTCCTGCACGGGCGATCGTCGCCGCGCTCAAGGCGGCGCAGCACCGAGGCGTCGCATTGCGGCTATTGCTGGACCCGAACAGGGACGCATTCGGCCATCCCAAGTTCGCATCCCAGCCGGCAGGTCGCTCACGGAGCTCGCTAATGAGGGGATCGAGATTCGCTGGATGCATACAGCATGGGAGCAATGTCACACGAAATGATGCTGCGTGAAACGATGGCGGGCAACCGCTGGCAGGCTCGGCGAACCTGACCCGCCGCAACCTCGATGACTTTAATCTCGAGACAAGCGTGCTGGTGCGCACCGACGCCACTGCCGCGTGCTTTCGCGACGCCGGCTACACTTCGACCTGCTCTGGTACGGGCAGCCTGACCGGATATTCTCCCGTACCCTACGCACACTACTGCGAGCACTGCGATGGAAGAAGTGGTTGTGCCGTGTCATGGAGGCGAGCGGGTTCAGCACCTGGTAGTTATTCATCGCCCGGTGGATTCGTACCGCAGGCTCGGTATCATGTACGCCACCTGCCGCGCTCAATAGTCAGCGGCTATCCGCCCAACCCCCTGTTCCCCGGAGTCAACGTGCTAAGACGCGGTTTTGCAGATATTGGCTGCGGCGTGATCTACACGCTGCTGAGTGAGTGGTCGCACCAAGACGCCAACCAACGATTACACCTTCAAGCACGGCGTCGCCAGCGGCGATCCGCTGAGTGATGGCGTCATACCTGGACACGTCGAGCGGCGCGAGTGGTGTGTCGCTTGACGTCACCTGGCAGGTCGCACGCGACCGCCATGGAGTCCATAGTCGCGACGGGCAGCACGCAAACCAGTGCCGCGCGCGACTACACGGTCAAGGTCGATGCGCTCGGGCTACCCAGCGGCACGCAACTGTTCTATCGCTTCATGCTCGGTGCGCAGGCGTCGCCGATCGGCAGGACCCGAACATTGCCGACGGGCAGCATCGATGCGGCCCAATTCGCCGTCGTGTCCTGCTCTAATTACCCCTACGGCTATTTCAACGCCTACCGCGATATCGCACAGCGCGACGATATCGACGCCGCCATTCACCTCGGCGACTACATCTACGAATACGGCATGGGCGAGTACGCAACGAGCGCGCCGAAGAACTGAACCGCGTGCCCGAGCCACCGACCGAGCTACTCACGTTGGCCGACTACCGGCAGCGTTACGCCCAATACCGAAGCGATGCCGACCTGCAGGCGCTGCACGCAAGCCATCCGATGATCGTCGTCTGGGACGACCACGAGTTGGCCAATGACGCGTGGCGCGATGGCGCCGAGAATCACGGCAACCGTGAAGGTGTCGACGAAGGCAGCTGGCCGGCGCGGCGCGACGACGCCATCGAGGCGTGGTTCGAGTGGCTGCCGGTGCGCGGCGAACCTGACCGCGGCAAGACACGAATCTTTCGTGAGTTCCGCTGGGGCGACCTGGTCAAGCTGATCATGCTCGATACGCGTTTGTACGGCCGCGACCAACAGCCCGACGTCAGCCAGACCGACGGCTCGCGCGACAGCGTTACTGCGGTGATCAACAAAGGCAAACGCCAGCTGCTCGGCCGCCAACTGCAACGCCTGGCTGCGCACGCAACTGCGTGACCACGACACCACGTGGCGAAGCGCTCGGCCAGCAGGTATTGCTGGGGCCGCTGTACACGCCCGACCTCGAGCCGGTGCTCGACATGGATAAACCGTCGATGCTGCCGCCGAGGCGCTGCAGCATTACATCGCCACCAGCAAGACGAATCCTCCCGGCCTGCTGGATACCTGGAACGGCTACCCGTGGGCGCGGCAGAAGCTGTTGGGCGATATTCAGCGCTACGGCAACAACACCGTGGTGATAAGCGGCGACCTGCACACCGCGATCGCCGGCAATGTGCCATTGAAACCGGCGGTGACGCGGGACCGCGGAGTTCATGACCACGTCGGTCACGTCACCGGGGTTTGCGAAATACCTGCCGGAACGCGTGAGCGGTGCGCTGGGCTACGATGCTGCAACAGAACCCCGATCTGCGCTACATCGAAACCGAGCGTAACGGCTGGTTATGCATGACCTTCACGCACGACGAGTGCGTCGGCGAATGGCACCTGCTCGACACCATCACCACGCACGAATATACGGCCACTGTTGACCGGCGTTTGGCGGTCACCGCCGGCAACGTGAAAGCGGGGCTGCGGGACGCTACAGCTCGCTAAGCGCCGCTACCGAAAGCCCGCCGATACCTAACGTCTCCGGCGTGCGTCTGGACTCGCCGGCGTAGTCACGCGCCATCAATACCGACGTCAGCCGGATCATCGCATCGATCGTCGGTGTCGCGACGCCAACCTGTCGGCCCAGCGCAGACATGAACACGAGCCCGTAGCCGACATCCTCATTCAGATAGCGGTGATCGAGCTGCGGCTGCGCGGTTATACCGAGGAAGCCCGGCGCATTGCGGTAAGCCTCGCCGTAGTTATCCGCCAGCATATAGCCCTGGCGCATACCCATCACCGGATCGGGAAATATTTCAACACCAATTTTCGCGCCGATCGCGATGCGTTCGTTGTCCATCGACTCGATCAGCCGGCCGGTGGCATCGCCGACACCCTCCTCGTAGAACAGGAACTCGCCGCCGGTGCCTTCGATGCGGGCGGCGTTGGCGAGCGTAACGGCCGGGTGGATTATCGGGTTGGCGTTTTGAAGGCTCGTCTGCAACACGCTCTTGGCCGGCTCCATACTCGGGTAGACGTCCGCGATCATTTGCAGAATGTCGGCGGTATGTTTGCCGGGCAACGCGGCCAGGAGATTGCCCGCCTTAAGTTTCAGGAACACGCGAATCTTTGCCGGCTCGACGAGGCGCACGGCGTAGTGCAGCGTCGATGTTTCGGCGACGCGTATGGCATCGTCGTCAACGGCCAGGCCAGCCGCCCTCTTGAACGCCAGTGCACCACCGCAGGAACCGGGCGTGACGACAACCGTTTGTCCCGCCGACAGCTTGCCGGCAACCGCCTCACCGAAAGGCCGCGTGCTGTAGGCCGGTCCGACCACGTAAATGAGCTCGGCGCCCTCGAGGGCCGCATCGATATCGGTGGTCGCTAACGCAATTTTGCCAAAGCCCTCGATATCGCCATCGGCATGAATGCCACCCGCTTTCCGGATCGCATCGATATTTTCCGAGAACTGAGGAAAGTCGAATAACCGCACCTCATGACCGTGGACCGCACAATCAAACGCCATCGCGGTGCCGCCGGCGCCCGCTCCTAAAACTGCTATTTTCATTGGTTCTACCCGCCGTCAGATGTTGTCATTACGCCAGTCTGGCAGCCGGGCAGCGCAGTGTATATCCGTAAGTTCCACCTAAACGGATGCGTCGCATTCAACGCAATCTAGCCGGACCGCTGAGATGCCTGATACTGGCGCGGGCTCACTGATGTCCAGCGCTTGAACGCCCTGGAAAAATTACTCTGCTCTGAAAAGCCAAGCAGATAAGCAATTTGCGCATGCGTGTGTTTGCTGTCGCGCAGATAGGTTTCGGCAAGACTTCGTTGCGTGCTCTCCAGCACGTCCCTGTAGGTGACGCCCTCTCCCTGCAATTGCCTTTGCAGCGTGCTCGCGCTGCGATTCATTCGCCTGGAGACCAGGTCCTGATCGGCTTTTCCGGATGGCAGCAAATCAATGAGCAGGCGTCGAACCTGCGATGCAACTTTGTTCGGGTCGAGCGATTCGATGTATTGCTCGGCAATGCGGTCCGTCGCTCGTGCAATTTCGGGCGCGCCGTAGCGCAGCGGTTCGTGCAAAACAGTCTTGTCAAAATGCAGCACACCGACCTCAGCATCGAAGCGAATGTCTTCGCACAGCGCTTCGTGATAGACCGCACGATGCTTTGCCTTGACGGAGCGCATTAACTCCGCGCGCAACGGGCGAATCTTTTTCTCCGCGACGATATCGCATAGCGAGAGCAGCGCGGTCAGTCCGCAATCCATACCTTCTCTCGGTGGCGCCATCGACGGGTCGGGGAAGACCGCGGAGAGCGCGTAGCTTTCCGGCGTCTCGGTTAGGTTGATATCGACCGATGCGGTGGACATTACCTCGAAGTAACGCGTCAGGCGCCCGATTGCATCGAACAGGGTCGAGCTGGCCAGCCATGAATGACCGAAGGCAAAAAAGTCCGCCGGTCTTGCGTACCGGCCTGTTGTCAGACCAATCGTGTCATCGCCGGCGGCCTCCCGACCCAGCGCCCACAATTGCCGGATCTGCGACAGCGGATAGCGGTGCTGGGCCGCACCGGGTTGCGCGATCGGCAATCCCGCCTGCTCAAAAATCGGCTCCGGATCTATGCCATAGACTTCGCGAAGAGACGTCTCCAGCAAGTTGGTGATTGAAGCCAGTGTTGTGGGTTCGTAAAACATCTGACCTGTATTGAATCGATTTCAACGGATTTAGACAAGAGACAAACGCACAACTCGCCTAATTTGAACGCATGCAAGATGACACACCGAACAAGCGTGAATTACGAATGCACGACGGCGCGCTGGAAACCGTCGATGCGGTTGCCCGCGCGGCGCACTTCTGGAATCTCTCGATTGGGCGCGAACTCAGCATCGGCGCTTACGAGCGTAACGCTGTGGCCGGCGGGTTGTTGGCAGGATTGTGCGAAGGGCTCGCCATCGAATCGCCGCTGCGCGAGCTCGTCGCCTACGTCTACGCCATCCTCGATAACGAGGGCAGCCAGGCACTTGCCATTTCGCGTATAATGCTGATCCCGCCCGGTCCGGAACGTTTACGCTGCGCCTACGAAAAAGGCCGTACGCAGGCCCACGGCATCGTAGCAAGGCTCGTGTTGCCATGATCAATACCACCCGGACAATGACAGATGCATCGCGTCGCATCAGAGAGTTGACACTGCTGGCGATGCTCGCCCTGAGTGGGTGCGCTTCACTGCGCGGCGGCGAGGATGTCTCGACCGCCGGCGCTCACACGAATCCAGTGGCGTGCGCCGACAAACTTGTCGGCAACAATTCGGCCACCGGGGTCGAACTGAACTCCCGCGACATTCGGCTTGTGAACTGGAACATCCGCAAAGGCGGCGACCCGCAATGGACGCGCGACCTGGATACGATCCACAGCGATCCCGACCTGGTCGTGTTGCAGGAGGCTGCAGATAATCTGAGCATCGAGGGCCTGATGGCTGCGGGTCAGCATGCATCGTTTTCGCCGGGCTATCGCACCGGTCGGGCGCTGACTGGCGTCATGACCGTCAGCGCCGCGCAACCGCTAACGCAATGCAACTTCGTCAGTGTCGAGCCCTGGCTTCGCTCGCCGAAGGCAACGTTGATCACCGAGTATGGCCTGACCGGCACCGACCAGACGTTGCTGGTTGTTAATATCCACTCGATCAATTTCACCATCGGTACCCGCGCCTTCAAGGCGCAGATCGGCCGGGCCGCGTCCGTACTCGGTGATCACGACGGCCCCATTCTAATGTCCGGCGATTTCAACACCTGGCGCCCGCTCCGCTCCAGGGTACTGAAGGAGATGGCCGAAAGCCTCAACCTTGCAACACTCGATTTCCAGGAAGATCATCGCAAGCGTGTGCTGGGACAACCTCTCGACCATATTTATGTCCGCGGCCTGCGGGTTATCGAAGCAACCACACACCGGGTGACGTCGTCGGACCACAACCCGATGACCGTACAGTTGAGCCTATGAACATGAAATCATCGATCGTTGAGCACCAGAAATGAAACTCCTGACATTACTCGCCCTTGTTTGCCTTGCACCCGTCTACGCACACGCCGACGACGCCATGCCCGCGGAAATTGACTATCTGCTGGAATCCATCGGCAGCAGCGCGTGCATATTCATTCGCAACGATAAACGCTACGACGCAAAAACCGCCGAGGATCACCTGCGCATGAAATATAGCCGCGGCAAGCGTTATGCCCCGACCGGCGAGAAGTTCATCGAACGGCTGGCCAGCAAAAGCTACCTGACGAAAAGACCCTACTTCATCGAGTGCGACGGCGAGGAAAAGGTATTGTCCGGCGACTGGCTGATGGACCGGCTAGATGAGTTTCGGGAAGGGAGCACGGCCGAGGGTTGATATGCGTGATCGAGCCAAACTTTTTTCGAAACTCAAACCCACTACTCCCCAACCGCCCCCACCGCCTTCAAATACACAGCGATCGCCTCGCGATCTTCCGCTGTCAGCTTCGCCATATTTTCCTGCACCGCTACCATCGTGCCGCCGACAGTATCGAACTCCGGCGTGAAGCCGCTCTCGAGATAGTAGGCAATATCGGCCTTCGCCCACTCGCCGATGCTCTTACCACCGGGCGTAATGTTGGGCACCGACCCTTCGCCCTCGAGCTCCGCCGCGCCGCCTAGCCAGCGCGCGACATCAATGCCACCGAACGCATCGCGCGGGCTGTGACATTCGCCGCAGTGACCGGCGCCTTCAACAAGCTGCCGGCCGCGTTGCAGCAGCGCATCAGGATCGACAAACGCCACCACCGGCGCATCGCTCAGATAACGCCGCTTCCACAAGCCGATACCGCGGCGAATATTCCACGGGAACTTGAGCTCATGCGCCGCTATCCGACCCGCAACGGCAGGCAGGTTGTCGAGATATGCCTTCAGATCGATGACGTCGGCCACCGGCATCTTTGCGTACGAGGTGTAAGGAAACGACGGGTAGTAGTGCTGGCCGCGCGGCGACAAGCCACGCTGCATCGCGTTGATAAAATCGATGCGCGACCAGCGGCCGATCCCATCGCCCTCGTGTGGCGAAATATTCGGTACCCGAAACACCCCATAAGGCGTCTCCAGCGCTAGACCGCCGCCAAGCAACAATTTGTTATCGCCCTTGGCACGCTTGCCGTCTACCGGACTGGCGTGACACGAAGCACAGCCACCGGCCCAGAAAATACGCTCACCGGCTTGCGCGTCGGCAGTGTGCTCCGGCAGATCGGCGGCATCGATAAACTGCGGGCGTGACAACCACAACCCCGCAGTCAGGGCGATGACAAACACGACCACTGATGCGCGGAAGTAATTACGCATCAGTAGGCCATCGACTAGTCTTTCTCGATGCGGTAGTCGTCGTGGCAACCTTTACAGGTATTGAAGACCGGTCCCACAACCGGCTTGGCCTCGTCGAGCGTCTGCGGGTTGGCGTCGAGCGCCGCCTGCACGGCCGTACGCCAGTTGCCAAGCGCCTCATCAAAACCCTCACGGTCTTCCCAGATCGCAGGCGCCGCTTCGGTGTCATTGCCCGTTTCGCTGCCGGCCGGGAACAAGTCGCCGTAGATCATCGATTTTTCGTGGAACGTCTCCAGCGACGCGCGCAACACGTCGGCATCGAACTCGGCAATGCCGCGCAGCATCTGGCCCACCGGCTTCGCGGCCTTGCCTACGCTTTTCATCGCCTTCTGGCGCTCAATAATCGGGTCGTCGGCGGCGAGCGCGACGGATGCCATCGCCAGCACGGCGACGACGGCGGTTATCTTAAGGTAAGAGTAGTTCGACATGTTTCGGCTCTCCGGAGTGGATGGTGCGATGATCGGTGGACACGCGACAGCAAGCAATTGTGTCACGTCCTGCTCCTGATCAAGCATACGAAAATCCGGCAGGTAAGCAAGTCGGCAATGCCGTCGTGCGAGGCTCGGGACATCGACAATCAAGAGCGGGCTGCGCATTTGCAAGCGGACTGCCGGGATCGTAGGGTTATTCAACGATTGGCGTCGTAATTTAGTGGCACGAAGTCGGTAATAGACTACTGTCTCCCGGCCTCACCCAACCGTTGCGGACGCTTTCAACAAGGCCGGCCATGGCCTCGGAGGGACCAAATGAAATTGATAACGTGGGCTTTGATCGCTGTGCTGGCACTGTTTCACAGCAATGCAGGCCATGCCGAAACGGCGCAGGAAATCCACGTGATGATACCGTCGTTGAGTGGAAAGGCTATTTTGTCCGCAGCGAGGTATCCGACGCCGCCGGCAACAGCCGCACAATGTTCCTGCCGGCACCGGATGGCGGCCTTGGAGGCGGTTGCGTTAACCCGGCCTCCGCCGCAGAGATGGCCGCCGGCCAGGGCGATATGTCAGCGGAATATATGTCCTGGTTCATGGAGAGCGCCGAACTCATCGGCGAAGAATCTGTCGACGATACAGACGCCTGGCAACTGCGCGCCAACGACATCGACCGCGCGCAAACATTAAGCAGCGAGGACATGTCGATCAGTGCGATGACGATGTGGCTCAGCAAGGACCGCTACCTGCCGCTGAAGATGCGCATGGAAGGCACCGTCAACGTCGATTCACAATCGCGCCCGGTCACTATCGAGGTTCTGACCAGCGACTTTCGCGCCGTTCGGGCCGGCGCTGGAGCCGTTCCCGGCGGTCGTCAGCATCGCGGCATCACGACCGGTATCGATGAAGTCAGATCGCCGAGGTAAGGTGGCAATGGCGGAATTACAGCAGATGGCCAGCATGCATCGCAGCGCGAGATGATGAAATCGATGATGGGCCCGCAACTGGAGCAGCTGCGTGAGTTGGCCGACAGCGGCACGCTCAACATGGAGATCGTCGTCGAATCGATTACCGCCAATCCGGAGGTATCCGGGGAGCGGGTGTGATCCCGGTTAGTTGCGATCCACACACTGCAGCGCCTCGGTTTCGCCACGCGCGATTTCCGACGTTGGCTGAGGGCCCGGGCGACATTCACCCCGAGGATCGCTGCTCGAAGTAAAGTTGTAGCCAACCCAATCACTGATCTGGCACGTGTCGCCTGCCGCTGACCTGTCGCATTCAAGTGTCAGGCTGGCAGGGAGCGCGGCCCAGATCGTCTCAGTGAAAATCGGTTCAGAGGCGCCCTCATCGAGGCGGCATATACTCATCGAATAGGTTGGCGATGACGGTGCCAGAACCACAAGCCGAAAAACTTTGCGGTCAGATATTTCCTGGAAGACAAATCTTCCGGCGTCATCTGTCGTGGCAAAGGCAATTGGATCTGAGCATGGCTCAAAGTCGTTGAGTGAGTTCATGCTCAGGCGCACGCCGGGAACCGGCTGGCCTTCTTGCGTAAGCCTTCCCTCGACCCGGGACAGTTCGACCCGTGTATGAGGTTGAGGGATTACCACACAGCCGGTCTAGCAGCAATGGCGCCAGAATAATCGAAGCCCACCTGACTGAGACGCTGCAAATTTCTCGTGCCGCACCTGTTTGGACGCTCATTGCGCTGCACCTTTACAGAAGATAATGCCGACACCCAATACTGACGCCGGCGTCGAGCGAAAACAACACTCAGCTATTGGCATGCCGTGCCGGATCACCGCGCCCACCGTCATTCGCGCAAAAACGCGGCGTTCAGACTTACGCCGAAAAGCTTCAACCGACAATAAAGATGTCGCGTAAATTATTGGTTGCCATTCGACTTTTGTTTCATTCTGGTACAAATCGCGAGGCCCGATGCACCACTACGCGAAAAAATAATTCCCCTGTCAAATCAGATACATCGCGGACAGCAATAGCGAACGCGAAAAATTACCTCTTGGAATTCAAGGCGACGCAAACCTACTATCGAGTGCCTTTCGAAAAAGACAAAAGCAGCACCGAAATGCACACTCAATCCAGAACAATCACACGCCCAAACGCGGAGCACCGGGAATGAATGCCTGGGGCGAATCCTGCCAGTACGCCAATCAGCACATGTTTAACGCCGTCGATGCCATGGACGAGCTGTTCGTCTACTTCGAGCGCCACATCGAGGGTAAGACGCGGATCCCGACGAAGACTACCGACCAGATGCGCCGCTCATTCAATAAACTGGTTTTCGCGCTGAATTCGCTCGCCAAGTCTGTCGAGGGCATTGCCGACGCACAGAACGCAGCGACCATGGCGCTGTTGGCCGGGCACCAGGTGACGCGGCAGCAGTTCTATATCCTGCTCGCGACGGGCTGCGTTGAATGGACCAATAAAAGCTTTGGGCTGGCGGAGCTCGATGACTTCGAGCTGTTCCATATGCTCAGGTATGAGAGCGAAGATCGAAACGGCTATATCCATCTCGGGGCCGCCATCGATGATTCGCCGGCCGTACGCGAGAATGACTGGGTGTTTGACCTTTTGCTGCGAACCTACGGCAAAGTCGCCATCGCGCCGGAAACCCTTCACTGGCGCTCACTGAGCGCGCGGCAACGCGCATTCTTCAGGCGAAACCTGCCGGATGTGATCGAGCGGTTCGCTCACGGCACGCAAGAACCTGAGGCGGTCAATCCGGACAATTCGTATTCGCGCTGAGCTGTCATACAAGTTGTCGCGAAAGCCTGACACACAGACGCTGCCCGATATTGGTATCATGCGCGGTCTCAGGCTTACAGCAAGCCACCCCAGCCCCAACAATGGAACGTGATCGATGACAATTAATTCTCGTATTCTAACGCCGTTACTTTCGGTGTTGGCACTCGTCGCCTTTGCATTGCCGCAAAAATCCGAAGCAACCATCGTGGAGGTTCGTACCGTACTGGGAGACTTCCAGATCAACCTCTATGACAATGCGACTCCCGACCGTCGCGAACTTCCTCGACTACGTGAACAACGGCGCATACACGGAGTTCGATTGTTCACCGATCCGTCCCCGGCTTTGTCGTGCAAGGCGGTGGCTATCGTTTTGATCTGACCTGGCCCGCCACGGATATCCCGGCCAACGCCGCCATCACCAATGAGCCCGAGTTCTCCAATGTCCGCGGCACGATTGCAATGGCCAAAACGAGCCAGCCGAATAGCGCGACCAACGAATGGTTTATCAACCTCGATGACAACAGCGCCAACCTGGATGTCCAGAACGCAGGCTTCACGGTATTCGGTGAAGTCGTCGGCAACGGCATGGATGTGGTCGATGCTATTGCGGCCTTGCAGCGTTTTAATTTTGGATCACCATTCAACGAGCTCCCGTTAAAGAAACGCGCCCAACGGCGATCCGGTGACGGACGACCTTGTTATTGTGACGGAAGTGATCGTCTTTGATTCAACGGTCGATTCTGCCGGTGCGGCTGGGTTGAGCCCGGTGCCGAATACTTTGATTAATCAACCACCGCCGACGCCGCCGTCCAGTGGTGGTGGTGGCGGTGGTGCTACGGGTTTGTTAATGGTGTTCTTGTTGCTGCTTGCGGTGATGATGGCGCCGGTGGCACGGAAGAAAATCGCCTGAAACTGAATCAGGCCAAAAAGATTTCGTTCTGCTTGGTCATCGTCGGCAGGTGACAACGGCGTTAGGGCCGGAACAGAACGCTTAATTGGGTCGGTTTTCGTCCTACAATAGTGGTTTCAGACTGAAGCACCCCCTTCAGGAAATCACAAAGGACATTCATGTCACACCGTCGCTGCGCATTTGCTCTGCTGAGCTATGTTCTGATTGTCGCTAATGCAACCGCTCAAGTGCCGGTGCAGGTCGAAACCGTCTCCACGCGTGACGTTCTGAGGCAGATCAACGTAACCGGAACAGTGACGTCGCCAAGAACGGCAGTATTATCCACCGCGGTCGCCGGACTAGTCGCAGAATTAACGATCGATGAAGGTGATCGTGTTGAGGCCGGTGACGCGCTGCTGCAACTGGATGCCGAACTGGCGCAGCTGGCGCTGGAACGTGCGCTTGCCGCAGTGCGACAACGTGAGATCGCCGTTGCGGATGCCACGCGACGCTTCATCGAGGCGGAAGAAGTCGGCACCCGGCAGGCCATCGCACGCACGCAAATCGAATCACTTCGCGCCGAGATGTCGGGCGAGGAAGCTGCACTGGTGGCGTCGCGAGCGCGGCGCGCGAGCAACAGGCCATCGTCGCACGACATACATTAAAGGCACCGTTCGGCGGGGTCATCAGTGAGCGCTACACGGAGCTCGGCGAATGGGTTAATCCCGGCAACGGACTGCTTGAGCTGGTGGCAACCGATAATCTCAGATTCGACTTTCGCGTAGGCCAGGAAAACTACGCCGCCTTGTCGCCGGACACCCCCGTGGAAATCACGCTGGATGCGCTGAGCGAGCGTTCCATCAGCGGTCGCGTCTATAGAATCGTTCCGGTTAAGAACCCGAGCGCACGAACGTTTCTCGTGCGGGTGCTTGCGGACGCCGATAACGCCGGTAATCCGCTGCCGATCACGCCGGGTATGTCGGCGCGTGGCAAACTCAAAATCAACACGGGCCGCAGCGGCGTCACGGTTTCCAGGGACGCGATTCTGCGCTTTTCCGGACAGTCGCGTGACGGTCTGGGTGGTCGAACCCGATCGCGAGCTTCCTGTCGTGCGCGAGCAGGTCGTCACCACCGGCTCTGAATTTGATGGTGTCATCGAAATCACCGACGGGCTTGCCGACGGCGATGTCGTCGTGGTCCGCGGCAACGAGATACTGCAGGCAGGTCAGGAAGTATCCATCGTAGACGGCAACCGCTAGAAATGTTCGAGGCCATCGTAAGAAAACGGCATCCTGATGACGGTGGTCGCACTGATCATCTCCGTACTGGGTGTCCTCGCCGCGCTGCGCGTTCCCGTGCAGATGATCCCGGACCTTGAAGTCCGCACAATCTCCATCGAAACGGCGTGGCCCGGCGCAACGCCGCAGGACGTCGAGAAGGAAATCCTCATCGAACAGGAGGAATACCTTCGCGCGCTGCCCAACATGCAGCGGCTCGAGTCCACCGCCTCCAGCGGCAGCGCGGTCATCGAGCTCGACTTTCCGTTCGGCGTCGACATCACGCAGACGCTGATCGAAGTGAACAACGCGCTCAACCAGGTGCCGTCCTACCCGGAGAACGTCGACGAACCGCGGGTGTTCGCCAACTCATTCTCGGCCAACTCGTTCATGTATTTCGGCATCTCGCCGTTGCCGGGCAACCCGCGCAACGTCGACATGGACATGATGCGCGATTTTGTTATCGACAACGTACGCACACGCTTGTCCGGCGTACCCGGCGTCTCGCAGGTGAATGTGTCGGGCGGTGCCGAGCGGCAAGTGCGGATACTGCTGGACCCGACCCGACTGGCGGACCGCCAGATCACCATCCTCGACGTGCGCAACGCGATCCGGGCGCGCAACCGTGATGTGTCCGGCGGCGAGATTGAAAGCGGCAAGCGCCGCTACCTGCTGCGCACTGTGGGCCGATTCGATTCCGTGGCATCGCTCGAGGACCTCATCGTCGACCGGCGCGGCGACTCGCTGATCCGCCTGGGTGATATCGCCGTCATCGAACTGGACCATTCCGATATCCGCAGCTACGCCTATTTCAACGGCGACCCGATCCTCTTCACGTCGATCAATCGCGAGGCCGGTTCGAATGTGATTGACATCAAGTACGCCATGCTCGATGCGGTGGCACAAGTGAACCGCGATGTGCTGAAACCCAACGGCATGCGCATGCAGCTGATCGCCGAGGATGCCGGCTACGTCGAGGCCTCCATCCGTAACGTCTGGTTGAATCTGGGTCTGGGCGCGGTGTTCGCGACCGCCGTCATGTTCCTGTTCCTGCGCTCGGCGCGCGCCACGGCCGTCGGCGTCATGGGCATTCCGCTGTGCACCATCGCTGCGTTCCTCGGATTGCTGGCCGCAGGGCGCACCATCAACGTCATTTCGCTGGCCGGCGTCGCGTTCGCGATTGGCATGACGCTCGATAACAGTATTGTCGTCATCGAAGCCATCGAGCTCAAGCGACGACAGGGAATGGACCGCTTCCGGGCCGCCGTCGAAGGGGTGCAGAGCGTGTGGACCGCCGTGCTGGCCTCGACGCTGACGACGATCCTCGTGTTCCTGCCGGTGCTGTTCATCCGCGAAGAAGCCGGGCAACTCTACTCGGACGTGGCCATCGCCATCTCCGCCTCCATCCTGGCGTCGATGCTGGTCGCCATCACGCTGATCCCGACGGCCAGCGCGCGGCTGTCGTTCGGCACTGAGCATCGCTCGGACAAAGAAGGCGCGCTGAGGGCGCGACTGCTCGCCGCTATCGATGCGCTCATCATCACCGGCAAACGCAGACAAATAACGATCTGGGGCATTGTCGTGGCAAGCATCGCTGCGATCGTGCTGCTGACACCGCCGGCTGAATACCTGCCGGAGGGCGAAGGCAAGACGTTCGCCACCATGAGTGCCCGCCCGCGGCTACAACATCGACGACGATGCGCGAGATCGGCCTCGAAGTGCAGGAATATTTCCTGCAGTTTGTCGATGACGATCCGGCACGTTTCGATGCAGGCGAGACCGACGTGCCCGCGATCAAGTACCTGAATACGCGACTCTCGGCCAACAGCTTTCGCATTATTCTCGAGACCGTCAGACCGGCCGATATCGATGCGCTGATGGATGCGATCACCGCACGCTACCGGCAGTATCCCGGCATGCGCGCATTCGCATCTCGCGGTTCGATCATCTCGAGCAACGACGGTGGCACGCGCAGCGTCAACCTGGACGTGTCAGGTCCCGGTCTCGATGTGATCTACACCGCCGGCGATGGCAACCTATCGCCGCGCCGAGGAGGTCCCAGGCAATCCCCGTATCCAGTCCAGCCCGTCATCGCTTGCCCTGTCGCAGCCGTTACTCGAATTCGACCCGACCCCGGGCACGCGCCGCCAAACTCGGCCTGGCCGCCAATGATGTCGGTTACCGTCGCGGCACTCACCGACGGCGCTTTCGTTGACGAGTACTTCGAAGGCGATGACAAGATCGACATGTACCTGTATGGCACCACCGGCGGCGAGACAGACCTCGACAGTCTTGGCGGGCTACCCATCTTTACGCCGCAGGGCAGCATCCTGCCGCTGGACGCGATCGCCACCATCCGTGAGACCGTCGACACCAACTCGATCCGGCGTATCAATGCGCAGCGAACCGTGACGCTGAATATCATCCCGCCGGCATCCATCGCGCTCGAGGAAGGTGTTGAGATCGTGCGCAACGACGTCGTCGCGTATCTCAGGGGGACCGGCGCATTACCGGCCAACGTCAATGTGGATATCTCCGGTGCCAGCGACCAACTGGATGCGACCAAGGCTGCACTTCGGGCCAACCTCCCTGTCTCGCTGGTGATCATTTACCTGTTGCTCGTCGCTATCTTCAGGCACTGGGGCTACCCGTGGCTGGATCATGACAACGATTCCGCTCTGTATCGCCGGCGGCATTGTCGGGCTGGCGCTGCTGAACGGCGTTGGCGCCGGTGCTCGGCTGGCTTGGCCTGGGGAGCCTGCAGCAGCCGTTCGACATGATCTCCATGCTGGGCTTCCTGATCCTGATGGGCACTGTCGTCAACAACCCGATCCTGATCGTCGATCGCGCCATTCAGTACATGAAAGAAGCCGGTGCCGCACCGATCGACGCGGTTCGCGAAGCCGTTGCATCGCGGCTGCGCCCAATTGCGATGTCGACGCTGACGACGCTCTATGGACTCTCGCCGCTGTTTATTCCCGGGTGCAGAACGGAACTCTATCGCGGAGTTGGCGTGATCGTGCGTATTGTTCGGGATTCTTGGTGCCGCTATCGTGTCGCTGACGATGTTGCCGGCATTGACGATTTCGGTGCTTGAGTGGAGTGATCG
>CALOCQ010000005.1:0-50506 GCA_942491885.1 uncultured Pseudomonadota bacterium | reverse complement strand
TTTCGAGAATAATCGTATTTTGAGGATGATCGGAACATTTAGTTGCTTGTAAGCTCAATTTAAGCGAAATTAGCACGCTTGTAGCCTGCGTCCGGACGTAACCAGGCATCCAAGTCGGTGTTACAGGCGAACACATTGACGCCTTCTACACCGGCGCGCTGACGACGTTGCGCCAGATCTTGCCTGATATCAATACCAGTCCGTCTTATGAGCGACACCGCGAAAAAATAACGCAGAAAAAACCATCGCGGTTCGGCCGGGCAATCTCGACACCATGGGCGAACTGACCTGCCGTCACTACGACGACTCCGGTGTCGCATTGCCGGAGACCTACGCGCAGGGCCAGGGAACTGTCGGCTTCCTGATGGACTGGTACGCCAGCGCGCCGCGCGGGGTCGTTGCGAAACCGCAACCGCAGGTGCTGGCCGAATTTTTCACGGCGATGCTGGTGCTCTCCGCCGAGTTCAAATACAAGCCATCCGTCGGCACCGTCAACTACCTCTACTACGTCGACGAACGCTGGGAGCTGAGCCTCATTGCGCCGGAGCAATGGTCGCAGTCGCGTCGCGACGGTTTTGCCGGTGTCTGCCGCATGCTGATCGCACCGCAACAGGACATGGTCGTCGAACGCCTGTCGGGATGCTGAATTGCCGATGCGTGCGGCTGACTGCGCCGGGCTTTCGGTATTGTGACGGGCGTATTTGGCGCTGGCGACATCTGCCGTTCTTGTGGGTTATTACCTCGTCGCCGAATGCCAACGCGGTGAGCTGGTATCGCGGCTTTAACGCTGGCTGGCGGACGCATCAAACCGGCGCAGATCCGGGCGCATTTCTTCGCAAACCACGTTTACGTCAACACCGGCTGTTTATCCGCAGTCTTTTTGCTGGAGTTCTGGGCTGTCACCGTCGTATCGAAATGAAGACGGAGATCGCGGATAACATCAGCCGTCAGTTGACTTCGATAGCGAATCGCAGGTGTCCATCATTATCGCACTGGCGGCGCGGCAAAACCGTCATCTATCTGGCATTCGACGAGGCCTCGCCGCCGATCTCATCAACCGTCCTTTGCCTACACTGTACAGGTTCGTCGTTGTTGCCGCGCGTCACCGGTGCGACCTTGCTCAACGTCATCATGACGTTCGCCTTCGTCGGGATATCGTGCTGATGCCAACGACCCGGTTCTTATTCGCCAGGTCACACGCCTGGTCGGGCAAATCCCGCAAATTCTCGAGCGCGCGCAATCATTATTGCTGGCGTTGCCGCAGCAATATCCAAACTTTATTTCCGAACGCCAGATTCAGGACTTCATCGCAACCATCGGCTCGGAATTCATCCGCCTCGGCCAACCGGTGCTGTCCTATTCGATGACCTCGGTGGTGGCATTGGTGGCAATCCTGATCTATTTGGTGCTGGTACCCATGCTGGTGTTTTTCATGCTGCGCGACAATGCTCGTATCGTTGCGTGGTTCGGTGGCTTCCTGCCGCGTGAGCGACAGCTGACCAGCACCGTCTGGCACGAAGTTGATCTGCAGATCGGCAACTATGTGCGCGGCAAGTTTCTTGAGATTTTCATCGTTGGCGCCGTGACCTTCGCCGTCTTCACGCTGCTGGGTTTGCAGTACGCGCTGTTACTTGCCGTGCTGACCGGCTTGTCGGTGCTGATCCCGTACGTCGGTGCCGCGGTGGTGACGGTGCCGGTCGCGCTCGTCGCGCTGTTTCAGTGGGGTGCGACGCCCGATTTCTATTATGTGTTGCTCGCCTATGCGGTGATCCAGGCGCTGGATGGCAATGTGCTCGCACCCGTGCTGTTTAGCGAGGTCGTCAACCTGCACCCGGTAGCGATTATTGTCGCGATACTCTTCTTCGGTGGTATCTGGGGGTTCTGGGGCGTGTTCTTCGCGATTCCTTTGGCGACCCTGATCAACGCCGTGGTCGAAGCATGGCCGAGCGTGGCGCATCACAATCATCCGCCGGGCGATGAAACAGCAGAGACGCAGACCGGCTGACAGCAGCCGCTAGCCCCAATACTCGAACCGCGCTATCCATGCCGCCGCTCCTGTCGCTACCTCAGACCAGCCACGGAACAAAACCGCGACTCATGCCGCTACCTTTGCGTCAGTCGCACTCGAAGTCGCTATCACCCACAGCCCGACATTGCGGCGGGAAGCCGCGGGCACGCCAGTATTTGTCCATGCCGAGTTCGCGCATTACCCGTTTCCGGTGCGATGACACGCTGTACTCAGGGAAGCCGGGAAGCCACCAAAGCAGGGTGAAGCGCGTTGGCGGTATCTCGTCATATCTGCCCAGCACGAGAGCGGCAATCACGTTATCCGCAAGCAGCGGCGTCTCGCCGGTGAGCATTTGCTGGCGCGCAACGTACTCGCGCCACTCGAATTCTCCATCAAAGTCGGGATCGTTGAGCGCCCGGTAAACGAAGTCCGGTTTGAGAGAAATATTAAATGCCGAATACCCCCAGGCCAAAGCCAGCTTGGCCTCGAGTGCCATGCCATTGTTCGCAAAAGTCAGACCGAACATCAGTGACTGTGAGGGTGAGTTTGAACCAGCTACCTGCTCGAAGACCTGAAAGGCTGCGTCTTGCTCGCCCTTGAACAATAACGCCAGCGCCTCAAATACCGTGCAATTCTCATAAGCCGCATCAAGCACCTGGCAGCGCCGCAGATCGGCAATCGCATCATCAAAAAACCCAGCCTGGCCGAGTCGATGCCACGCCATAACAAAGCGTTCACTTCATCGGGGTCGCGCGCCAGCGCCTGCTCATACAGATCCATGGCAGCGGCAAATTCACTCTGCTCACCGGGCGCCCCGGTCTCAGCGCTACCGAGTACGGCGTACGGCAACGCCAGACTATCATCCAGCGATAGCGCCTTCTGAGCCGCATCGATCGCCTTCACCGTATTGCCAACCCCGTCCCCCGGAAACCCCCAGCTAGGCGCAACGATGCGGATAGCGGCCAAGCCGGCCCAGGCACGGGCGAATTGTGGGTCGAGTGCAACGGCACGCTCGAAAATCTCCAGTGTGCCGGGAATATTCGCAGTGCTTCTCACCCGAAATCGTTGCCTTCCCTGCAGGAACAACTGATACGCGTCCAGGTTCTCGGTATCGGCCCGGATGCTCACCGCGTCCGCGCTCATCGCCCCGAGCGGCAACAATTTCGCCATCTCGGCAACAATCGCGCTCGCGATCTCGTCCTGAATCGCGAATACCGTCTCCGCCGACAGCTGGCGATCGTAAGTCTGCGACCAAAGGTGTTTATCGGTGCTGGCATCGATCAGCTGCGCCGTGATCCGAATCGTGTCGCCGGCAGAGCGAACACTGCCTTCGAGCACATGCCGAACCCGCAGTGCATCACCGATCGCAGGAATGCTGAGCTGCTCCTGGCCCTTGAACGCGAATGCCGACGTTCGCGAGGCGACCGCAAGGCCGTCGACGCGCGTCAACACGTTCAGGATTTCCTCTGCAATACCGTCGGAGAAATATTCCTGATCACCGTCGGGCGACAGATCGGCGAACGGCAGCACCGCAACTGAGGCGATATCGATTGGCGTCGTCGCCGCGACCGCGGCTGCGCCGTCATCTGCAGGTAGCGACATTGCTGGCGCCACATCAGTGGTGATGTTTTCGGTCGGACCCTTTATCTGCTGCCATCCGAACATCGCGGCAACACCGATCGCGGCAGCGACCGTGATGATGTTGAGCCGTTGCGCTCGCACCGGATCAACGTCGGTTATGCCATCGTCGCGCCGCACGCCATCCGGTGTCACATCGAACAACCATGACAACACCAGCGCGACGACAAAGCCGATCGCCAGCAAGGCGATCAGAACCTTGCCGATCCACATTGGAGCCTCGGCAAAATCGAGCACAATGTCCGCTACTTGCAACAACAACCAGCCGACAACCACATAGGCGGTGCCAACACGGACGACGTTACGACGCTTGAGTTCGCTAATGAGTGACAAAGATGGTGTTCTTTTGGTTATGGATTGCCCCGACGGGGTCGGCACCTAGTATAAGAAGAAGGCGTTGACGTGTCAGTTTCCGGCTTTGGTGCCGCGCCGATTTGTCGGTTCGGTATGGCTGCCACTGGTGACCACGATCAGTCGTGAACCCCATACCATCGTTGCGCCACTACCCGGACAGTCACGCTCGGCGGCCAATGCCGGCAGGATCTCCTCGCTCCGCATCCTGCTGGCTGCTGGCTGCTGGCTGCTGGCGCATTGAAACCTGATCAGCGTATTATCAAGCCATCGGGCAGCAAGGATGGTCATGAAAGACGACCGTAGTTCTGCGGATGTCGCCTCGCAGCGCGAGCTGCTGTCGCGGCGCGCGTTTTTTCGGCTCAATGCGGCATTGATCGCCGCCGCCGGAACCTCATCGTGTACGTGGCGCGGCGAACAAGTGGATACGCGCCGCGGTCTGCATTTGCTCCGCGCCGAGGACTTGCTGTCTCTGCGCATCGAGTTCTCCAATCTCGCGATCGAGCATCGCTACCTTAAACCTGCCCGGCTGGTGCGCGAGATTGCGGGTAAAGCGACGCGCATCACTTTCATTTTCCCCGCACAACACATTGCCGAGCAGGCATTCACGGACGGCGGAGCGAGCCCGCAACTCCCTGTCATGTCGTTCGGCGCGCAACCCAGCCGACTCTCGTTCGAGTGGCCGCAGACACTGCAGCACATCGATTTGACGAGTGCGCAGCTATTGGACTGGGGTGCCTGGCGATTCCTCGCGGACCGCTCGACAATCGCAATACCCACCGGCATCACTTTGGCACCGGACTCACCGGTACGCTGGTCGCATGCGCGACGACCGGTGACACATCGCGGGCGCAGCGAGCTCTGGCACACCCGCTTGATAGCCAATCAGGATGAGACCGGCGATCCACGTGTCGTCATTGCACTTGCATCGCCGCAGCAGTGCACGACACCGACGCAGCCGGGCTTCGCGCCGACGCCGTCAATCGCCGAACGCTGCGCGCTGAATGGCAAGCAAGCCAATATCCGCACGCTGATGCTCTCGCCGATGGGGGGCTGGCTCGATCTGTACGGCGCGTGGGACAGCGGTGACGTCAGACGCTGGGAACACCGGGTTGTGGCCGGGCAGGATCAACGCGTGCTCGTGGAGGGGCAGGAGGGTTTTCTCTTTCCGTTCGGGCATCGTGCATCAATCATAACGGTGACCGAGCGCGAGCCCGCCGATACCCTCAGTGCGTCAGCCCAACCGCGCCGCGCCGCACTGCTGCGCCAGCGTCGGTTCATTGTCGTCAAACAAGCACACAAGGACTATGCGCCGGGAGCAAGCGCATTCAAGGCACTGCAGATTCGCGAGAAAGTCACGCCACCATTATCCGGCGCCGGCGCAAGCGGAACACCCGATAGCCCGTTTTGGGTAGAGAGCGGTGGCGCCCCGTTTGCGTTCAACTTTGATGCCAGCGATTGGGCGAACCACGCTGCCGGCTTTGCTGCCAACGTCGTGTTTGTACCGGGCCCTGATGAGGCGGCGGCGCAGCTTGATTTGGTTAACCGGGCCATTCAGCTGTACGAGGCCGCCGGCGAGCAAACACGGAGCGATCTTGCCGGGCAGGCCGTCGTCGTGGCGCCGTACCAACCGACAAAGTTACTCGATGCAAGCCGGACGGAGGGCGACACGACACTGCACCTGTTGCAGCTTGAGCACAGTGGCGTGGCCGAGCCGAACGCGGATACACCATTCGCATGGCACACCAAAGGCATGCAGGCACGCATTCCCGCATTGACGAACAACCTGACGCCTGAGCAGAACGTTGGGTGGTTTGACTATTTATCACCGGAGCCGGGCGACGACAGTAACAAGGGCGAGATCTTCGCCGTTGGGCGTGAGGCGTCCGGCCTGATCGCTATGCGCTTCTCCGAGCGCGCTGATCGATCCGGCGGCGTCGTCGCCCCCAGCATCGATGTCGAAGGTATCTCGCGCGTGTTCGGACCAGTGGGCAACGTCGAAAGTGTCCGCACCACCGGCACATTTTCTCCGGACAGCTACTTTAGTAGCGATGCACAAATGCTCGGCGGTTTCGGACTGGATAAGTTGGGCGGCGAGAAATCCCGACTGATTCCGCAACTCTACTTTGATATCAAGCGCGAGGAGTATCGCGACAAGAAGTGGCATGAGGAAACCGACGCCGACCGTAGTGCAACGAAACAATTCAAGACAACGGTGGAGAGTGGCCTGAAGTGGGAGTTCCCACTGCCCGAGTTCGATATCAGCGTTGGACTGATAGAACTCAGCACCCAAAAAGTCGCCAAGGGTGGGCCAGCGCTTAAGATAAAGACGGCGCTATCGAAAAGCTTCGGGCCGGCGAAGAAGAAAAACGCTGCGGCGCAAAAAACACCGCGTGTCGACTGGAGCGCCACCGCGGCGCTAACGAAATTTGATCTTACACTCAATACCGGATTGCTTGGATCGCTGACACTCGGGTTTGATTCGCTGAGTGCCACCGTCGGTTCACCCAAGCCCAAGTCGGGTACGGCCAAGTCTCCGTCCGATCAGCCGCCCCAGCCGGCCACCGACACCACGGCAGACGAGCCCGGCAAACAAGAGGATAAAGCCCCCGCACTATCGAAAAAGATCGAATGCAAACTGAATGCGATCTCCGGCACCGATGCGCTGGTCATGGTCGTACCGCTGCTAGTGCTCGCCAAGAAACTCTCGGAAACGGTCGAAACCGACATTAGCTACGGCTATAGTTCGCCGCCCGCGCCTTATCCCGCATCCGTGCCTTCGGTTGCCGACGCCGACGCCAGCTTCAATATCGGCCCGGTAGCGATGAACGACGTGACAATCGGCACGTTCAGTGTGACCGACGTTTCTGTGAACTTCGGTGTCGGCTTGTACTTCTTCCCGCGCAAGGTTAAGGGCACTGCCAGCGACTACGAAGTCCCCGGCAATATGATCGTGGCCGGATTCGGAAGCGCGGAAAAACCGTTGACCGTACTGCAGACGCCATGGGGCGGCGTCGCGCATATGGCATTCAGCGTCGATTTCGCACGCGGACTGAGCGGTTTCCAGTTCGGGCTCGGTATCGCATGCGGAACGCTGTTCGACTTCAAACTCGGCAAAGCCAAGTGCCTTGGCTCGCTGTCGGTTATTTATACCTACATCAATACCGCAGAGAAGCCTGACGACAACAGCGTGACGTTGATGTTGCGCATCGAAGGTAAGGCACACATCGCCGGCTGGATTGACGTTACGCTCAGAATTTCGGCATCGGGCACCGCCGGCAAGCAAGGCTGGGTATTCGAAGTCACGATCAAGCTGCAAATAAAAATCGCGTTCTTCACTGTCGGTGTCAGCCTCGAGCTGCGACATGTTATTGCCAACGAGCAACCCAAGACGCTGGGCGCCGATGGCTACGTGAGCGACATGAACGAAACACAGTGGGTGCAATACCAGGCCGCTTTCGCCAATGCGGAGGCCGCATGAAGCAGAGCATTATCTGGACCGCGTTACCGAATGGCGTGCGACGCGAAGCGGATGGCGAACCGTGGCTTGCCAGCGTTTCTGTATTTGTGACGCCACGACTGGCGCCGGACGACGGCAACGGTACGCTCGCTGATTTCGATATCTGGCGCGACTGGCCGGCGGCACTGCGCGCTATGGACAGCGCCGGGGAACTGTTCGAAATACTCATGCATGACCAAAGCAGCGTACCCAAGCAATCGGTGATCGCCGCGCGGTCGCTGCCAGAAAGCGATGCATGGCAGGCGCTCTTACCGGCGTCGACACCTGTCAGGACATTTGACTCGCATGCACCGCAAGCCAGGTCGATCGGCAGTGGAGACATCCGGACCTACAATGCCAGCGGGCTGGTCGGCATGGTTCGCAATGCGTATGCGCAAGCATTTGCACAGGATCAGCAGCGCAGCGCAAAAACAAGCAGCGACCCGTTACGGGCATTCCGGAACGCGAAGCCAGGTGGGCCTTTGATGTCAAACGCGTCAGCGATCCACGAGTTCGTCGCATTCCATGATGCATTGGAACGCAAAGGCGGCAAGAACGTCCCGGACGACCTGTTGACAGACTGTCCCGATTTTCACCAGAAAATCTCGACGTTGAGCGCTCACCCGGCATTGCTGCGCCAGCTCGGCCTGATCATTGACCTGGACATACCGGTTGATGCGCTGGGACTCACTGACGGGCTCGATGATATGCGGCTCAAAGTGACACCAAGAAACTTACCGGCAGCAATCGAGAGTCACAGCTTCTGGACCGCCGCGGAATATGCCAGTGCAGGAACGCAGCGCTACCGCGTGTTTGCTACCAGAGATCAACATCAGTCACAGACTTTCGGTTTTTACGCACTGAACCGACAGCCAATGACGCTTGTGCAGGAACAGTTCGAACACGCCACGGTTTCGCTGATCCAACATGCGACCGGCGGGCAAAGTGCCAACGCGCTGCCGCGACTACAGCAAGGCGGCATGCGCATTCTGGATCCGACAATACCCGCTCGGGTCAGAACGGCTGTGCGCGACCAGAGAGAACTCGAGCAGACGCTGCGCTCGCCCCTGAAAACGTCTGCGAACGATACGCCTACGGATGAACAAACGCTGTATGCCGAGCAATTAACACGCGGCTATAGAATTGATGTCACCGATGTGGACGCGGGAAATTGGCGGTCTTTGTGTGAGCGCAGCACCCATTACACGACAACGAACTGGTCATGGCCCGGCGGCGATCAGCGGTTCTTCGATGAGGGTGCGGTCGAGTTCACCGGCTTCGAAAGCCGGACGGCTTTGACGCCCGATATGCATGTACTCGAGGACCTGTTTAACTGGGATGGTTGGAGCCTTGCCGTGCCACGCCCCGACGTCGATGAAGCGCAGCACGATACCTGTGACGATGCGGCGCAGATCGATATTGACCTTCAGGTGCGCCCGGGCAGCTTACAGCCACAGCGGTTTGGGCGCTGCTACCAGTTCCGCGCGCGGCGCGTCGATATTGCTGGCAATAGTGTGTCCGTTAACGATGCGCTGCAATTGGGTGATCAGCTACCGATGCAACTGCTCGCAACCCGCCCGACCTGCTGCCTGCGCGTGGAGAGTGCGCTACCGCCTAACCTGTTTCCTGCGCAAGCAAGAGGCGTTGGTGAAGAGGGTGACATGCTGGTGATCCGCGATGCGGAAGACCCTCGCTATCAAACGCGACAGTTTCGCGCGCACATTTTTCCGCCGCAGACCTCGGTCGAGATGGCCGAGCGACATGGCGTCTTCGATGGCCTGAGCGCCAAAGACTCATGGCAAGTAATCGAGAGGCACCGCGGCAGTCTCGACACGGATGATGACGGCAATGCACGCACGATGATTCCACATGGATTTGTCGCCTGCCCTTACCTGCCCGACCCGATCGTCGCCCAAGCGGTAATGACGCTGCCAGACGGCTCGGCACCGCTTATCCTGCCGCGCTTCGACGACCTGTCGGGGGCGCGCGGCAAGTCGGCGCTTGCGCGATCATGCCTGCTGACAATTCGCCCGGGCAACAACGAGATCGTGTCGACGATCCGTGGACATAGCGTTACGCTGCAAGTGCCGATCGGGCGGGTGCAAAAAGTCCGCATCGCGAGTCGACCAAGCGACAACAGCCTGGAGCAAATGGCATTGCTGCATGATGACTGGAACGATCAAAACAACATTTCCGATGATGCAAAACGATCACTGAAGGCGGCGGCGATGAACGGCCAGGCGGCAATGCTGGCGCCGGACCGCACGATCGAAATCGTGCATGCCTGCCAACGCCCGCTGATAACGCCGGTCTTCGATCAGCCTCGACTGCTTGCGCGGCGCAAAGACGAAACGCATGCGGTATTTGTAGACGAGCGCCTGCACTTTGATGTCCCAAGCACCGGTCGTCTTGATCTGTATGCGACCTGGGACGACACGACAGATGATCCTGCCCAAAGCGGCTGGCAGACGAATAGCCATGAATTACATGCCGGCGGCGTCGACGTCGGCGATGACGACACACATCCGTTCACGGCAACGCCGTCGGAAAACGGTCGCGCATTACCGTTGACACACGACTTCGGCGATACGAAACATCATGCTGTTCGCTACCGCACCAGCGCGATCACGCGCTTCATGGCGCTGTACCCGGCCGAGCTCAGCAGTGACCCCGACAACATGAATCGAATGTCATCGGAGTTTCTCTTGCATGTCCCGAGTACCGCAGCACCCGATGTACCCGGCGTCGCTCATATTCTTCCGACTTTCCGCCATCAGACGGAGAAACAAAATGCCCGCCTCACTACAGCCGAGCAACAAGGCGACGGCTTGCGCATCTATCTGCAACGCGGCTGGTTTTCTTCCGGTGATGGTGAGCAACTGGCGCTGGTAATGGCAACCGCGGGACTGCCAGAGACACGACGCGATGAAGCCTGCGATTGGGGCGTCAATACGCTGCGCGACAGCGCGGACCTTCCCGGACCACTGACCGCCGACCTATTAACCAGCGGTATTGCGCACGCGGACCCCGACGGCATCGTAGAGCAGGGCCTGGTTTTGAAACTCCACGACGTGCAATTCAGTCGTGAGCATCAGCTGCCCTTCGTCGACATAGTATTTTCGCCGTCGATGAGTTTCATGCCGCTGGTGCGCCTCGTGCTGGCGCGCTACCAGCCGCATGCAATCGACGGATGCCATTTATCGCCCACCGTGCAGACAGACTTTGTGCCATTGGCACCGGGACGGGCACTTAGCATTGAGAAGAAATCGGCAAATGAGTGGGCGTTAGCGGTGCGGGGTTACAGCTACCGTGCAGCGGAAAAACATCAATACGGGCAAACCAGCGTGATGCTGGCGCACGTTGAGGTGCTATCGGTCAATACACCGACAGAGGACGCGGTCTGGGAGACCATCGACACAGCCGTCACGCTCAAGCCAGCCAGCCTCAGCGATTATGACTATCAATGGAACGGCAGCGTACGTGTGGATCCCGCGCAGTGGCCACATCGGCAATGGCGCCGCCGCCTGGTGATTCGCGAGTACGAGCCACTAACGCTCGACCGGATCGACGATTCAGTGCTGGCGGATCACGCCAGAGTGATTTCGGCACATAGCGTCGAGCTGTAGCGTTAGCCGCCTTTCACCGACTGCCAGTCAATCGCATTGTCACAGGCTTGCCCGTTAGCGAAGGCATCAATATTCGCAATCGTCGTGCTGGCAATTGCGCTCAGCGCTTCCTGGGTAAAGAATGCCTGATGTCCTGTGATCAGGACATTGGGAAATGTCAGCAGGCGCGCAAATACATCGTCGGTGATGATCTTGTCTGATAGATCATCGAAAAAAAGCGCCTCTTCTTCTTCGTAAACGTCCAGTCCGAGATAGCCGATCTGCCCTGTCTTGAGTCCGGCGATTACGGCCTTGGTCTCGACCAGGCCACCGCGGCTTGTGTTGATCAACATCACGCCCTTCTTCATTTTTGCGAGCGCGGCCGAATCGATGACGTGATGCGTTTGCGGTGTTAACGGACAATGCAGTGACACGATGTCCGAACAGGTAAAGATCGTATCGTTGTCGACAATCTCAATAGGAACGTCACCGCCCGGCTTCGCAAACGGGTCGGCCGCGAGCAAGCGGCAGCCAAAGCCATGCAGAATCTTCGCAACAAGTGAGCCTATCCGGCCCAGACCCAGCAATCCGACGGTCTTGCCGTGTAAGTCGAAACCCAGCAGGCCGTCGAGCGAAAAATTGCCGTCACGCACACGGGAATGCGCGCGCGGAATCTTGCGAATCAGCGCAAGTATCAACGCAATCGTGTGCTCGGCGACAGCGTACGGCGAATAAGCCGGCACCCGCACGACGGTCATGCCCGCATCAGCGGCCGCCTCCAGGTCAACATGATTAAAGCCGGCACTGCGCAGCGCCAGCAGTCGAACACCGCCGCGCGCCAGTTGCGCAATCGCATCGCTATCGGCCTGATCATTGACGAACAGGCACGCCACATCGCAACCATCGGCCAGGCGCGCGGTTTCGCGTCGAAGATGATCGCGAAAGAACACGAGCTCGTGGGCGCTGTTAGCGCGTTCGAGAAACTCCCGATCGTAAGCTCGTGTACTGAAAACGGCGACCTTCAAGCGTCACCTCCTGACCTTTGCCAATTGCGGCCTCAAGTCTACACCGGTCGTGCCTGAATGCGACGCCCTGCGATTCTTTGTTGTGGGTCAGATCTTCTGTCAGGTATAACGCGTCATCGGCGCCGATACGAATGGTCATCTTGCGTATCGACATCCCAAGCCAGGTTCGCTTACCCGTGATTTCACGAGTAAGCCGGCAAACAATAATGCGGTGTAACCATTCGCCAGCCTGGAGAATCTGAATCTTATTGTATTCATAAAGTACGCCCGGCATCTCTCTCGTAATCAAACATCGCGGTTTTTGGCAAGCGATGCAATTCGGACAAGAGGATCGTTGTCGTGATTACGATACAACGGGGTTCAGGCGTATGATGCCTCCGTGGAACCGACTGAATTTCATATCGATGTTGTTAGCGACGGCCAGCGCGCCGTCGATCTGTTGTGTGAGGCCAGCGGACTCTCGAAGCAACGCATCAAGCACATAATGACATGCGGCGCGGTATGGATAACCCGAGGTGGCGGCACTGCACGACTGCGGCGCGCCAGCCGGACACTGAAGCTTGGCGATACCCTGCACCTCTACTACAACGAAGCCGTGATTGAGGAGCAACCGCTGAAACCCACGTTGGTCGCCGACGCCGGCAGCTACTCAGTCTGGGACAAACCGAGCGGCCTGCGTTCGCAAGGCTCGAAATGGGGCGATCACTGCACCGTCGTGCGATGGGCCGAGCGCCACCTCAAGCCCGAGCGGACCGGCTTTACGGTACACCGCCTGGACCGGGCGGCGTCCGGCTTGATCGTCATCGCACACTCGAAAAAAGCTGCTGCCGCATTGGCAAGACAGTTTCGCGAACGACACGTAGAGAAGCGCTATCGCGCGACCGTCGCCGGCGACTTCTCGTTGCACACCGAACCACTTGCTATCGATCAGCCACTGGACGGAAAAGTGGCGCGCAGTGAGATTCGTTTTGTGTCGCGAGTCGCTAACGAGAATCAGTCGGTTGTCGATGTGCGCATCGAGACCGGCCGCAAGCACCAGATTCGACGCCATTTAGCCGGCATCGGCTTCCCGATCGTTGGCGACCGACTGTATGGTCACGCGCATGAGGGTGATGTCGATCTGCAGTTAAGAGCCGTTGCTATCGCGTTCGAAAACCCCGCGAATGGCACGTCCCTGTCTTTTTGTGTGGTTCGTCCCGCCGGTCGCCGCCGGTCCCTTCCCCGGTGCGGTTTTGCCCTGGTCTCGGCTGGCCCATCGCCTCGCCCTCGTGTTCATCGCCGGTGCTTGATTCATCGGGCATCGCGGTGCTGGCTGTGGCCGGGTGGCTTCATCGTGCTGCGTCGACGCCTTCTCATTCTCGGTCTTCGGGGCCTTCGCCTTGATCGCCTATCCCCTCCCCCCTCTTTTTCCCCGGCTCGCTGTGTGCGGCGCTTCGGCTCGCCATAGTCTTCGGCCTCTTCTCGGGTTGGCGCTGCCTCCTCCCCCCGGGTCGCGTGCCGCTTTCGCCGTTTCGCCTGCTGCGCCCCCGTCGTGCCGGGCCGCGCCGCCCGTTGTTGCCGGCTTCCCCTTTTCGATCGTGCCGGCCTTCCTTCGCCGCCCGTTATCGGCCGGTTATCACGGTCTTTTGCGGCTTTGTTTGTCTTGTGTCGGCCGCCCTTCGCCTTTTTTCTCTGTTCCGGTGTGCTCTCTTGGCTTCGGGATGTGGGGCACTGTTGCGCGGCCGGCCCGCTGTGCGCCTGATTAGCATCGCCTGCGTTGGTGGGCGGCGGTTTTTTCATGTTTGCTCTCCTTGTTATTTGTCGTTTTTTCGGTGACCGCTCTTCCTTCTGGTGCGGCTATTATTCGCCGTGCCGCGTGGGCTCGGCGGCCGCTGCCGGGTGCCGTCATTCGGCTGTCGGGGCATCGCCGCGCGGCGCTCGCCATCGGCCGATTAGCCCAGGTAGTTGGGTGGCTGGGCGCACTTCCGCGCGCGGTCGGCGTGCCGCCCTTCGCCCGCCTCCTTGCCGGCCCGCCGGCCCCGGCCGCCCGCTCGGGGTCGTCCGGTTGCCTGGCGCCCCCCCCCTGCCGCGCTCGGCTGCGGCGTGTTGGCGCCGCCGGGTGCGCGCATCGGCGGTTTCGGCTACCGCTGGGTTCGGGTGGGGTGCGGCAGACCGGCTCGATACAGTCTGTGAAGAGCCAAGGAGAGTACATGACGCCGGTTGGGGACGCGCGGGTCGCCGTTCGAGTGGGCTGCATGGCGTCACGTGCGGTCTGCCGGCCATCATGCTGCCGCGCCGGATTACCGCCGCTTCGATTATCGGGATTCGCAGTATTTTCTGATGTTTTTTCGCGTCGCGATGCGCCCGCTTCGCGTTCCCGGGCCACCACTCTCGGCGCGTTCCCCCGCTGCATTCATTGCCTCGCGCCCGCGCTTCAGCCCTTCATCGGTCGCGCGCGCCCTTCGCCCCGCCGCCCGTACTCCGGTTGTTTCCAGCGCACGCTGGCCCTGCGCCGGTTCATTGCGCCCTGTTTCGGGCGCGCACCGACGGCGCTCACTTGCGGGGCTGGGGCCCCCGCTCCGCTGCACTCGGCTTCCGCCTTGGCGATGTTATCGGGTCCGCTGATCTGCATCCGCCGGTATGCGATGCATAGTCCGGCATGGGCGCGGTGTCTGCGTCCTCTTCGGTGCCGCGCGGCTGTGCCCTCTTGGGTTGCACTGCCGGACGCATAGCGCTTCGATAATTACGCCGGTGGCTGGGTATCGATAGCGGGCCGTCACCGGTAAGCGTCGTCCGCCGGTGTTGGTCGCCCGCGCGGGCGCAGATTGGCACCCCTGCGTTCTCGTCCTCCGCGGCCCCGGAGCCACGTCGACGCGTGACGCTATGGTCCGGTCGCCGGTCCACTACTGCACCCACGCGCAGAGTGTTCTGATCCACAGGCGGATACTTCCTTCGACGGGTGCTCAGGTAGTCGCCGGCGCGGACAGACCCGCGCTTTCCGGGGCCGGGTCGCCCGTGCGCCCCGCCCCCCGCCTTGGCCGCGCTCGTCGTCCTGGCTGTCCCGCGCCTGCTGCGTCGCTCGTCATCCCCGCTCTCTGCCGGCCGGTTCTCGCCCATGGGCGTCTCGCCGTTCCGATTGCCGCTCCGGTCCGCGCCGGTGGTTCCTGGATGCGCTGCGCCCGTGCCGGCGTGCCGCGGGCGGTCGCGCATTCCGTTCCGTCCTTGTGGCTCGCGCGATTCCGCCGTCATCGCCTCCGCGCCCCCGGCGCTCGCCACGCCGCCTCCCTGGGAGCCTGCATAACGCGAGGTAACGATCTGTTGCTCCAGGGCGGTAACCGATATCTGCGCGGGATCGGCTTTCTGATCAGCCATCCGGCGACAACGCTCTTAGGCGGCCTCGCCTGCCGCCCGTGGCGGGCTTGCGCGCCGCCCCGCCCTGCTGCGGTCCATCGGTGGCCGCCGCGCGGCTTGTCCCGCCGGGCTCGCATCGGGCGGCCAGTCGCGCGCGGCCGTCTGCGCACCCCGCGGCGTCGTCGCTCGGCCTCCCCGGTCGGTCCGTCTGGTGCCTGGGCGCGCGTGTGGTCATCGGTGCCGCACGGATATCGCCGATCGCGTGACTTCGCCTCAGGGCTACCGTGCCCATCGCCCCGACCTTTTGAAGATCGCATCTCGGTGTGCGTCGGCGCGGCTGGCGCGCCGCTGGTACACTTCCATCGGCTTGGGGCGTGCCTTTCGCCGCGCGCCCGGTGACCTGCCCCGTCGTTGGTTGTCGCAGGCCTTCAGGGGATCCATCGGCGGTCGTCGTCCACCTCGTCCACTTTTGTTTGCCGCCCCCGGCATACAGGCAATAGTCGGGCATTTCCAGCAACGGTCATGATTGCGCGATTAGATCACGGGATTTTGTCGAGTCGTGTGTACTTCTATATTGTCATGCTCTCCGCCACATCTGCTGCGAGGGCCGTATGACATGACAATTTCTGTACCTGGATAAATGCCCCCGCGAACGCATCTGGCTCTCACCGATACCGTCTTGGGCTTCTTTTCCGGTTCGTTTCTATTGATGTTCTGACAGCCGGATACCGGCGTAGTCGGGCTGATGGCAGGCGGCCCGCGTTCGGTAAGGGCCACCGACTACGTGGATCAGCGCGGCCGAACCCAACGCTGGTACGACCACGGCGGGGTCACGGTGTATATTCACCCGTCTGAGCCGCATGTCTCGACACATGGTCGTCCTGACCATGACGTTCTCATCAACCAACCACGATCGCAGTGGCTGATGTCGGTAATCGCTTCATGTTCAACGGAATACTGCGCAATGCTGCAGATCTCGAGTATTCGTCGGGTTGCCGAGCAAGCTGAATACTTCGCTCAGCGAATCAACGCTCAGCTTTTGCGCCATCAGAATCAGGGTTTTTGCCAAATGGTGGGATTGACCATGCGTTCTATTGATCGCGTAACCGGCACCCCGAAACGGTCATAGGCGGACACGTTGCCGCCGCTTACCGATCGGCCCATCAGCGTGAAGACAACGTACCAGGGCGCAACACCCAGCAGATCGAAATAGCGAATGCGCTTCAGATCGAAGCCGGCGTCCGCGACGAGGTCTGCGAGTGGCTGCTTGTGGTAGCGCCGAAAATGTCCAACCTGCTCGTCCAGCTTGCTAAACAGAAACGACAAGGCCGGCACGAAGATCAGCAGATGGCCGCCGGGCTTGAGTGTCTGCATGACGAAATCCAATTCGCCGCGGTCGTCCTCGATGTGCTCGAGAACGTTGACATAGAGCACAGCGTCGAAGCGGTCGTGAATATCAGCAGTCTCGCTGCCGAAGAATCCGTTGCGCGTCGATACCGCGGGATCATTGGCAAACCGGCTTTGCAATGCAGGAAACATATTTTCGGAAGGCTCAAACGCGCTCAGCGATTTGACGTGTGGTCGCAATAACGCCGAGAAGTTGCCGGTCCCTGCACCAACCTCTGCTACATCGTCCCCGAGATAGGGCAAAAACTCGTCAACAATCCAGCGATGATAATTGTCCGCAAAAGACATCGCTTCGAGGTCGCGGCCAAAATATTGCGGTCGCGGATCAGTGGTCATATCGGCGTTCTCAAGAAATGCAGCGAACAGTCTAGCGCGCCTGTGCCACCGATGTCATGAACCCGATATGACTTTAGAGGCAGAAGAGTGAGGCAAGGCTTCATAACTCGCCGTACCACTTAGGCTGACGGTTCGTTGCGAAAAATGCAGGCGGTTGCGGCCGCTGCGCTTGGCTTCATATAAAGCATCGTCGGTACGCTTGAGGATTGCGTCGCGAGTCTCGCCCGGCAGGTACTCCGCCAGCCCGAATGATGCGGTCACACTCACGTTGGCCGAGCCTGCTGCCAGCTCATAGTGGGACTCGTGGACGGCTACCCGCAGTCTTTCGGCCAGCCTTCGCGCATGCTGAAGGTCAGTTGCGTGAGCGATGACAACAAACTCCTCGCCGCCTGCACGAAAGCATGTGTCTGCAGATCGAATATTCTCGCTAACGATTCTCGCCACATCACACAGGACAAGATCGCCAACGCCATGTCCATGAACATCGTTGACCAATTTGAAGTGATCAATATCAAGCATGATCAGGACAAAACCGATATCTTCCGAGCGCGCCGTTTCAATAGCAGCATCCAGCGTGCTGTCCAATGCACGACGATTACCGGCACCGGTTAGCGGATCGAGCAAGGTAGTTGCCTGAAGCTCGCGGCGCTGCGCGGCAGTCATCGCGGCAAACGCCACTGACAACGAGATGGTCACGGCCAACGATGCGAGGAGAATGGCAATACTTCCGGTCTCGCGCCCATCAAGGAAGACCGGCATGATCAAGGCAACAGCAATTACTGAGACAACGATCGCCTCCTTGGGCTTTAGCAGGTAGAACATTGCAACCGAGGCTGGATAGATCCAAACAACCTGATCACCACCGCGCATATTAATGGTCGTGACCGCGGCTGAAATCGCCAGCAGCGCCATACAAACGCTGGCAAGCCGGACTGCATGATGCACATAGATCGACCAGATAATGGCTGCAAAGCCCAGAACGACCACGATGTTGACGGCGGCAACGGCATAGCTACCCTCAAACAGCCGATAGACGACCATCGGGCCGATGCCGAGGATCCCCGAGAGCGCGAGCATGACTGGCGGGAGCTCGTTCAAGTTGAGCTTGCGTGGCTTCATTTAGAGCGTAGCGGCCGAATCGGCGGCAACTTAACGAACAAACGGTACCGGAGCTTTCGGCAATCACGTATGGCTAAACCGGATACTCCGGGAGGATACTGAATTAGCGCCAATTTACAGATTTCCCGTTCCGGTCTGGCATCGTTCCAGAAGAAACCGGATGGGGCTGTCTGCAGTGCTTTTGCGCGGGCAAAGCATCAGTTCCGCTCAGCGCACAGCCTGATATAAAGCGGCCGCGAACAGGATGTCACCGAGGAGATAATGATGGAGAATACTTCACATGCATTGAGAATCGCCTTGCCGCTGGATGGATCAGCGGCGGGCGAGCGAGGACTTGCACATGCCGTCGCGATGGCTCGTATTTTCGATGCAAAATTGTTCCTGCTACGCGTTGTAAATGGCGTACATGACAATCACCCACCAAGCACCGACTGCGTTGACTGGCAGTTACGCAGCCGCCAGGCCGTCTCTTATCTGCAACAGGTCGCAGAATCAATCGACGATTCGAATCTGGATTGCGAGACCTGTGTCGATAGCGGGAGTCCTTCCGAGACCATTCTGCGGTTCTGCCGCGAAAACGACATTGACCTGCTGGTGCTGAGTCGCTGGGGCCATGGCGGCCGAAGCGAACTCGGTGATGGCGCGGTAACGCGCAAAGTGGTCGCAGCTACTACTGCATCGGTGCTGCTTGTCGGCGGCGAGAGCTGCGCCCTGTCTGACAAGGAAAGTCTGTATCGCAACATTCTTGTACCAGTGAACGAATCCCAGGGCGCCGCATGGGCAACCTCGCTGGCCGCGTCAATTGCTCAGCGCCACGGCACCCGTGTGAATTTGCTCCGTGTGATGCCGGCATCTCTTGACGATATGCAAATTGCGGAAACCGGAGAGTCGCGGGAGCTACTCACCCGGATTGCCGATCTGACAGAAACGCATGTCCGTAACAGTCTGGCTGCGTTGCAGCAGAAAATACCCGACGATGTCGATGTGTCGACGAATCTTCGCTACGGCAGTGACGCGGCCGAGCAGATCGCCCAGTTTGCCAGTGAGAGTCATTCAGATCTCGTTTTGCTCTGCTCGCATGGCACCAGCGGACTGCACCCCTGGCGCTACGGCGCTGTCGCCGAGTCATTGTTATCGCATTGTGACCGGCCGATATTGGTACTGCAGTTGGATCGTGAGAAATCGGCCGAACGCTACTGCCATGCCCGTGCGTCGGATGCCCGGAGCGAATCCCGGGTCTCGTGACGATGCCTGCGGCGCGCAACGTCGATGTTGATGGAGCCCGCGAACGAACGCTTCAGCCAGACGATATTATTCGTTTGCGCCGATTGCTTGCTAATTCGCAAAAAACAACCGGTCGTCGCTATGCAGCTGAGCTTAGTCGTCGTTTAGCAGTCCACGACGCGGCCGCACATGAGGCGAGCGGCGGCTCGCGCTCCAGTGGTGCACTGCGCTGGATATACGACAGCGAACATATTATTCGTTCGAACCTTTTGCAGATCCGCAATAGTCTACCGCGTGGCTTCGCGTCACGGCTTCCGACACTCGACCTGGCGCATGACGAAGCGGATGGCGGACAACTCGCTGTGCCACGGGCGCTGTGGCTGGCGATCGGCTTTTGCACCTCGTTAACCGGACCGATTGATCAGTCGCCGCTGGTCGACTACCTGAATGCCAGCCAGCGCGACGAGCCACTGCAACTGTCGGAGTTATGGGCGCTCCCCACATTCCTGCGAATCGTTGTTTTCGATCAGCTGCTGCTATGGGCGGACGAGGCCGTGGCATGTGACCCAGCCGATAACGCTGCAGAAATCCGTATCGATGATGGCCTGTCCGCATGCGTACTTTCACTGCGCGCACTGGAGACCATTGACTGGCTGGATTTCGTCGAACAGATCAGCGTCGTAGAAAATATCCTGCGCGAAGACCCGGCGTTCGTGTATCCAAATATGGATATACGAACGCGCAATCACTACAGGGTCGCTGTCGAGCGCCTTGCGCGATCCGCAGGTCGCTCTGAGTGGCAGGTGGCCGAACAGGTTCTGGCGCTGGCTCGCGGCGCCGATCCCCAGGACGCCCTTCACAGCCACGTTGGCTACTACCTTCTGGAAGCGCGCGGCAGCGCAGCGGTATTTGCAGCGCTCGGTGTCAGCCTGCCGCTGACCGTACGTCTCAGCGACATGGCCGAACGCCACTTGCCGGTTCCGTACCTGAGCGTGATATTTGCGCCGCCGCTGGCACTGACGGCGCTTGCCTATTTCTCCCTGCATCATGATGGCGTCAATTCCGGGGTCGCCATGGGCTTCAGTCTCGCATTGTTCATGACACTGCTGAGCGCCTCGGCGATCGTCATGAATCGGCTGATCGCGGCGCTACGATCGCCATCGATGCTGCCCAAGCTGGATTATCGGGAAGGTGTCCCGGAGCATGCTCGCACGGCCATTATTATCCCCGCATTGCTCAGTGACCGGGCCGTGATAGACGCGCTGATGCGCGGCCTCGAGCTGCATTTTCTTTGCGCGCGCCAGAGTGTCGCGCAGTTTGCGTTACTGACCGACTTTTCCGATGCGGACCAGGCGACGATGCCGGCCGATGAAGTCTTACTGCAACAAGCGCGGGAAGGCATTGATGAGCTGAATGCGCGCTACTGCGAGCCGCACGAACCACGTTTCGCATTGTTGCATCGCCGCCGGATTTGGAACGCAAGCGAAAACGTCTGGATGGGCTGGGAACGCAAGCGCGGCAAGATAGAGGAATTCAATAAATGGTTGCAGGGCGAGGCTGGCACCACCATGGATCTCGAATGCGGTTGTGAAGAAGCACTTCGCAGCGCCCGCTATGCCATCACGCTGGATGCCGACACACGGTTGCTGCCGGACACTGCTGCGCGGTTGATCGGTACGCTGGCCCATCCCCTGAACAGGCCGCTGCGAGATGCTGGTCGACTGGTTGGCGGGTTTTCACTGGTGCAGCCGCGCGTGCAGGTTGACCCGGCCAGCGCGAACACGACGCGTTTTGCGCAGGTCGCCGCAGCCGGTTCGCATATCGACTTGTACTCAAATGCGGTGTCCGATCTTTATCAGGACCTGTTCGGGGAAGGCATCTATGCGGGCAAGGGGATTTACGATATCGCCAGTTTTTCGGCCAGCCTCAAACGTAAGATTCCGACCAACCAGGTTCTCAGTCACGACCTCCTCGAGGGACTGTTCGCACGTGCCGCGATGGCTACCGATATCACGGTGCTGGAAACCGTTCCGGACAATATCCTTTCCTTTATGCACCGAGAGCATCGCTGGGTGCGCGGTGACTGGCAGTTATTGGGTTGGGCGCTGGGCCGATCGGCACCGCGCGCGGCAGATGCACATAAGTTTCGCCCCGGCGTTATCGGTCGATGGAAGCTGATCGACAACCTGCGCCGCAGCCTGCTGGCACCCCTGAAGGTTGCGATGCTGTTGTGCGTCTGGTTCGTCGTGCCCGAACACAAGATTGCATGGACGGTATTGGTCCTGATCGATGGTCCGCTGCGCACACTGGTCGCCGTAATAGATGGCTTGCTGCGCGGCAACTGGCATCGCGGCGGTGTCGTTGACACCATGTCGCACGCCGCTGGCAGTGTTGCCGAGACGATAGTCCGTTGGCTGCATTCCATCGTATTTTTGCCCTACGAGACATTGGTCGTACTGGATGCGATCTCACGTTCTCTGTACCGACAGTTGTTCAGTCGTAAGAATTTACTCGAGTGGACCACTGCCGCTGAGTCGTCAAGAACGCGCGCACACCCGACGCTGTCAGCAGTTTCCGGGGCGCTGTGGTTTCCCCTCGTGCTGACGGGCGCGTTGACTGCCGTGCTATGGAAGTTTCAACCGGCATCGTTTTGGGTCGCATTGCCGGTGCTGGTGCTGTGGTGGCTGTCGCCGCTGATAGCGTGGTACGGGGCGCAGTCCATTGATCACGGCCGGTCTGTGCGTCACGACGATATCGGACAATTGCGCAATCTCGCACGCCAGACCTGGCGCTATTTCGAGGAGTTGGTCAGTCCCGAGACTAACTGGCTTCCGCCCGATAATGTTCAGTATGCCGAGCGTCGTGTCGTGGCAATGCGTACCTCGCCGACAAACATCGGGCTGTACCTCGTGGGCACACTGGTTGCGCGACGGGCCGGTTTTATCAGTTTTGCCGACCAACTGACGCGGGTTGCCAATACCTTGTCTTCGCTGGATCGGCTGGCCGGATATCGTGGCCATTTGTTCAACTGGTATGACATTAGCGCTTTGCGGTCGCTCGAACCGAGCTACGTGTCGACGGTGGACAGCGGCAACCTGGTTGCCGGTTTGATGACATGCCGGCAGTCGATCGAGCACGCGCTCGAAGAGCCGTTGGACACATCCGTTGGCCGCGAGGGACTGACAGATACGCTGGACGCTATCGATGAGCAATGGCGCCGTCTCGCGCTGGGCGCAGAAGGAACCAAAGTAACCGACGCGTTAGCGGCCGCGCGCGATTGCCTTGCCGGTCATAATCGCGCCCGGCAATTCAGTTTCGGCGCACACATAGCCCTGCTGCGCGAGCAGCATGTTCCAGCGATCGAATCGAGCGTCGTCGACGTCCTGACTCGCCCGGATATTCATCAGCATGCAGCCGACATAGACAACATTCGCACCTGGCTGGCGCAATTCGCGGTGCAGATTGGCTCACTGAATGACGAATATCAGAAGCTGCACGGCTGGCGCGAGTTTATCGCAGAACAGCGCGTTTCCGGCTGGCCCACCGAGGCACAACGCAGCTTGAGTCGATTGCATCGGCTTGCCGGTATTGCATGGAGTATCGGGCGCCTGCCAGGGGTGATGGATGCGGCGGACAAGCTGCTGAAACGCGTGCAGCCACACGCAATACCTGCGAGTGACAAGAATGACTGGATCGAGCGTTGCCAGCAGGCAATCCAATCATGCAGAGAGACCAGTCAGCAGCTGTTGCAGCAGGCACAACAAATCACGCGCCGCCTCGATTCGCGGATCGCCGACACAGATTTCAGCTTCCTGTTCGATCGTGACCGTCAGCTCTTCCACATCGGCTTCAATACAAAAACCGGCGAACTGGATAATTCCTATTATGACCTGCTTGCCTCGGAGTCGAGGATCACGAGTGTCGTGGCCATGGCCAAGGGCGATGCGCCGGTATCGCACTGGTTGCATCTCGGCCGACCGATCAATCGCGTTGGATCCTCGCGACTGCTGTTGTCATGGAGCGGCACGCTATTTGAGTTTCTGATGCCGGCATTGTTCATGCGCGGGCTGGGTAACGGGTTGCTGGCGCACAGCGCCACTGCTGCCGTTCGACGTCAGCAACGCTTTGCACGTCGCCACGCAACGCCATGGGGCATCTCGGAATCGGCGTATAGCAAAACAGATGCGGCGGGTACCTATCAGTATCGGGCGTTTGGTGTGCCTGATTTATCACTGGCGTCAAACCAGGACGACCGGATTGTCGTTGCGCCCTATGCGAGCATATTGGCGCTCCCCTACATCGGCTCCGACGTTCTCAAAAATCTTGCCGAGCTCGACAAACTCAATATGTGTGGCCGCTATGGCTATTTTGAAGCGCTCGATTTCGGCGTCCGTCATCAATGGGGCACCAGCGCACCCAATGTGATTCGTGCCTTCATGGCCCACCATCAGGGCATGATCCTCGCCGCACTGGGCAATGCGGTGTTCGATGACATGCTGATACACCAGTTTGCCAGCGACCCGCGTGTCGAGACCGTACGTTACCTGCTGGCAGAGTCGCTGCCGGTCGCATCGGCAGTTGAAAAGACCCAACTGAAAGGGCGCGTGCCACTGCGGCCCGGGGCGCATAGCACAGCGCCGTCGGTTACCTGGCCCGTGCAGCAGGATAACGAGGTGTTGCTGCTGTCGAACGGTCGTATCGTCAGTGTGGTTACGGGCTGTGCCGGTGGCCAGCTTATGTGGAAGGATATTGCGGCAACACGGGACAGGTTGTCATTCGACGGTCCGCGCGCCGGCGTGCAGATATGGTTTGCCGATCGGGCGCGTGAAACGGTATGGCGGCTGGGCGTTACCTGCGACCGGCAGCATCGTGATGTGGAGTTTGCGCCGCACTATGCGATGTTCTGCGAGCATCACGAGGATTTGACGGTTCGCATGCGTATCAGTGTGGCGCATGATGTCGATGCAGAAATACGTAAATTTTCGATTACCAACCAGACCGATGTGGAACGTGACATCGAGCTCTGCTGCGCGGCGGAAGTTGCACTTCAGCCGTCGGGTGCGTTCGAGCGTCATCCGGTATTTCAGAAGATGTTCATCAAGTCCGCGCACTCGACTCAGCAGCGCACGCAGCAATTCGTCAGGCGAGCCTCATCGCCGGAGGAGCATCCGGTTCATCTGGGCCAGATCGTCAACGTTGTCGGCGGCGTGCAGAGCAGTTACCGGGTCGCGACGGACTGGGGGGCATTTCAGGGCAGAGCAGATTCACCGCATCCCGCCGCATTGACGGGGGAATCGCCTTCGGGACAGGAGGGCGAGGCGCAAACCGTCGATCCTATGCTCGGCGGCATCGTCCGGCTCAACATTGCGCCGCGCCAGACGGTGCAATGCACGATCGTCACGATGATTTCGCAGAGCGAAGCAGAGTTGCGCAGCCAGCTCACCCGTTTCCGCGCGATCGAGCATATCAACTGGATAGAGTCTCAATCGCCAATCCATATGACACATGATCTCCACCAGATTGGTGCAACGCCCGCGGCGATGCGCGAGGCGATGCATCTGTACGCCGATGTGTTGTGGCAGGAAACCGGTAGCGGCGAGGCGGACACACCCGGCCTGCCGGCTATTAACCGGATCCAGGACACGCTGTGGAAGCACGGTATATCGGGAGACCTGCCTATCTTTGGCGTGCGCGTGCGCAGTGAGGAAGAGCTGTCCGACGTCGAATCTCTGGTGCAGCATTTCAGCATCCTGAGGCTCGCCAACGTTTCGTTGGACCTGATACTGTTTGACGAGAGCAGTGCGGGCTATGCGCAGCCTGTATGGGACGCGCTCGGACGCTTGATCGATGGTTTGCATGTGCACGAGCGGGGCAATGTCAGTGGTTGGGCGCACCGCCTCGCAACCCGTGACCTTGCGGCGACTGATCTGGCGAATCTTCGCCACGCCTGCGCCCCGCTGCTTGCTGCCGATGGAGTGCGCGCGCAACGCCTGCAAGCGCTGCATGATCTGCCCTTTCTGCCGCTACCTTCGTCGACGCCGGATACCTCAACGGACGAGGGCTTGCCGCCGCTTGCCACGCTTCGCCATGCGATGGGCGGAAACGGGTTCGACCCGGACAACGACGACTACATTATCAATCTGACCGCCGATGGCGCTACGCCGCGACCGTGGAGCAATGTGCTGGCGAACCCGGACTTCGGATCGGTCGTGACCGAGTCAGGGCTCGGCTTTACCTGGTCGGGCAATAGCCACGAACAGCGTCTCACACCCTGGTACAACGATCCGGTTGACGATCGCAGTGGCGAGGTGCTCTACCTGCGTGACGAGGAAACGGGCGTGGTGTGGACACCGACGCCAAGGCCAAGGCGTGATGAAGCGCCATACCGAATCCGTCATGGCGCCGGCGAGACCACGTTCGAGCATGCCAGCAATGGTCTGCGACAGGAGTTATCGGTGTTCGTTGATGCCGATGAGCCGGTCAAGTTCATCCAGTTGACGTTAACGAACCAGCGGCAAAACCCACGCCGAATTACAGCAAGCCTGGCCGTGGAGTGGGTGCTCGGCAATGTCCGTTTGAGTGGCGGTCGTTTTGTTGCCCAGCAACAGCTCGCCGATGATCGCGGCTTCGTACTACGCAACCTGTTTGCGCGCGAACCGGCCGGGCAGTATGCATTCCTCGGCGTGAGCCAGCCTATGCACGCGTGTTCGACCGAGCGCAGCGAATTCATCGGGCCATCCAATGACTGGACGCAGCCGCGTGGCCTGCTGAACGCCGGGCTGTCGCGGCGTGCGAAGCGCACGGCCACCGGCTTCAGCGCAGCGATGCTGCACTTCGATATCCCACCGTTCGAAAGCGTTACCTGTCAGTTCGTTATCGGCAGCGCTGACTCTCTGGATTCGGCTGAACAACGATTGCGCCAATGCGCGTCGTTGGATGCAGGCGATGCGCGGCGCGAGCGGGTACGCGGGCAATGGCAGCAGCTTCTCGGACAGTGTCGCGTTGAAACACCCGTCGCCTCGATCGACACGATGATGAATCGCTGGGCCCTCTACCAAAGCGTGTCATCACGGATATGGGGGCGTGCCGGGTTCTACCAGACCGGCGGTGGCTTTGGTTTTCGTGACCAGTTGCAGGACAGTATGGCGCTGTTGCATGCGCGACCCGATCTCGCAAAAGCGCAGATCCTGCTGGCCGCATCACGCCAGTTCGCCGCGGGAGATGTATTGCACTGGTGGCATGAAAGCCCACTGCGGGGTGTGCGCACGCGGTGCTCGGACGATTTGCTCTGGTTGCCCTACGTCGTTGCGCAGTATGTCGTGGTCACCGGGGACAGCGACATCCTCGACGAGCGCGTGCCTTTTCTGGACGGCGACGAGTTGGCACACGATGAGCATGAGCGATATGCGGAATTCTCACCGGGTGATTCGACAGCAACAATTTACGCCCATTGTTACCGCGCTATCGACGCACGGCTTGGCACAGGCCGACACGGCCTGCCCTTCATCGGCACGGGTGACTGGAATGATGGTCTGAGCAGAGTCGGTATCGAAGGCAAGGGAGAAAGCCTCTGGCTCGCCTGGTTCCTGATAGCCGTCTACCGCGACTTCATTCCATTGTGCGAACTGCAGGATGACCCCGATCGCAAGAAATTGTATGAATCGCATATCGATAGTTTACGCAGCTCAATAGAAGAGAATGGCTGGGATGGGAATTGGTACAGGCGCGGCTTTTTCGATGATGGCAGCCCGCTTGGCAGTGCGCAGAGCGACGAGTGCAAGATTGATCTCAACGCGCAAAGCTGGGCGGCAATGACCACGCCGGTGGACGAGCGAATTCGCCATGCAATGAACAGTGTCTGCGAGCACCTTCAGAATGAGGAAGAACAGACGCTGCGACTGCTGACGCCGCCCTTCGCCGCCGGTCGTAACGACCCCGGTTACATCAAGGCCTACCCGCCGGGCGTGCGCGAGAATGGTGGCCAGTACAGTCATGCGGCGGTGTGGGGTGCGTGGGCCGCGGCCGAGATCGGTGCCCCGGAACTGGCTTTGAAATGGGCACAGTGGATTAACCCGCTGTACCGCACCGACGATGAGCGGGGCCTGCAGCGCTACCGCTGTGAGCCCTATGCGTTCGCCGCAGATATCTACAGCGGAGGCGACCTGGCCGGCCGCGGTGGCTGGACCTGGTATACCGGTACCGCCGCCTGGTGGTACCGCCTCGTGCTCGAGCAGTTACTGGGGATGCAACGGCGAGGCAAGCGGCTGTATGTTCGCCCGCACGTGCCTGACGACTGGCAGGATTTTGCCGTGACGTATCGGCTCGGTGCGGCTGAGTGGCACATTCGCGTGTACGAGCCCGCTCAAATTTCAGATGACAACATCAGCATCGAGCTGGATGGCGCAGTACTACAAAGTAATTACCTGCTGCTGGAAGGCGAGGGAACGCATCGGGTCGACATCCGTCCGACTAACCAGACTTCCTGATGCTGTTCGGCTGCCATGAATATGCTGTCGAGTACGATGAACAGCGTCAGGATGCTCTCGGTCTGAGTTGCGTCATCAACTGCAGCAACCAGCGCATCACCCGGCCTTCATGTAGCCGGCCATGGCGGCCCGCCCTGTCAGTCGAGCAGTGAGAAGCGGTCGCCGCGTTCCGGCATATGCACGTTTTTTTGATCGAGGTATTTCTGGAAGCTCGCCATCGCATCTTCCTCGCCATGCACCAGATAGGTCCGGGACACGTTTGAGATGCTTTGATGCCAGGCGGATAATTCTGCCTGGTCAGCGTGCGCGGAGAATCCGTTAATCGTATGAACGTGCATTCGAACCGGCAACTCGTCGCCAAAAATTTTTACGGTCTTCGCGCCATCGACAATTTGCCTGGCCAACGTCCCTCTGGCGGCAAAACCAACAAACACTATGCTGGAGTCACTTCGCCCCAGGTGTTGTTTCAGGTGGTGCCGAACCCTGCCGCCGGTGCACATGCCCGAGCCGGCAAGAATGACCGCACCGCCGCTGATCCGATTAATCGCGATCGAGTCAGCTGTCTCACGCGTGAAGTGCAGCCCCGGCATATCGAACGGATCGCGCCCTTCTCTGAATAGCTGCGCGACCTCATCGTCATAGCACTCGGGATGCGTCTGGAAAATCCGCGTCGCGGAAATGGCCATCGGCGAATCGAGAAAAACCTGCAGTGAATCGGGCAGTCGTCCGTCTTCCTTGCCTTCCCGGAGATAGAACAGCAGCTCCTGGGCACGCTCAAGTGCGAACGTCGGGATGATGACGTTGCCGCCACGTTTAAACGTATCGTTAACGGCGTCATAGAGTTCCTGCACCGACGGCTGAAGCTGCTTGTGCAACCGATCACCGTAAGTCGTCTCCATGACAACGACGTCGGCCTGCGGCGGCGTGACGGGATCGCGCAACAACGGGCGCCCGGCGTTGCCGAGGTCACCGGAGAACAGTACGCTGCGACGCTTACCGTCCTCTTCCAGCTCGACCATAACGCTCGCCGACCCGAGAATATGGCCGGCATCCATAAAGGTCGCGCGTACACCCGGAGCGACGTCGATCGGCTTGTCGTAATGAGCCTCGCGACCAAATTGTCCGATACTGTTGAGCGCGTCGAGCTCTGTATAGAGCGGCTGCACATCGCTATTCTTGCCGCGTCGCTTGGCACGCCGCGATTGGTATCTGGCCTCCTCCTCGTTGAGATGCGCAGAATCCAGCATGACGATCCCGGCCAGCTCCCGCGTCGCGCCGGTGGCGATAATTTCGCCGCTAAAACCGCGCTGGGTCAGCAGCGGAATACGGCCGCAGTGATCGAGATGGGCATGAGTAAGCAGCACGAAGTCGATCTCGGTCGCGTCGAAACCGAAGCCTTCCTTATTCTCTTCATCAAGTTCTCGTGGCCCCTGGTAGAGGCCGCAGTCCACCAGAATCCGATGGCCTCCGCACTCGAGCATGTGGCAGGACCCGGTAACATTTCTGTCAGCGCCATGAAAGGATATATGCACATCACGCTCCTCGGTGAATCGCGACTCAGGAACAGAATCTACTGCCAAGCAGCTTATCCGTCCTGACGACAACCGCTATCCGTAGATACCGAGCCCACCGAACGCGTATTGCATCTGGTGATGTCGTCAGCGCCTATTCGAGTCCGGCTGCGCGCTCACTAACATCCTTCGCGAGCGCTCCGCCTAGCAGGCGCAGTGAGACGAATTCCTCGTAGCAGTAATTAGCATTGCGTTAATCAGATACGACTGATCAGGCCGGTAAACACCGACTACCGGTGGAACGATCAAAAAACACAGTTGATACCTGCATGCCGATGCCGCATTGCTTGCCGGCGAATTCATCGTGTCGAATTAATGCCAATTTCAGGCAGTCGCTGTTTTTGCCGATTCATCTCTTGTACGAGAAGCTGGCATCAGCAAGCCCTTCCGGATACCTACGTGTAACTTCAACCGTATCTAAAAGAAACAACGTCATATGCGCACCACACTGATCCAGCGTCTGCATGCAGGCTTGAGATCAGGAATAAGTGGAGTCGCAAAATGAAAAACATCAGTTTCACCGGGTACCGGATAGAGCGCGTTAGAAAACATTGGTTCACCAGCGCGTACTTTGGGCAAGGTCAGTTCGAGCGCCACGGACTCGTCCGCTTCATGAGACGGTGGATCCGCTCATGGCTTGGCGGGACTCTGTTTGTTGTATTAGCCGCACTGGCCTCTGCGTCATTCATGCACAGCGCTCACGGCGATGTAGATTGCACTCAATCCGAGTATTGCGACAACAGCGACGATTTTCTGAGCCCCTTCTTCTTCGACCCGAATATCAGCGAAGACACCATCATTCGTTTTATCGACACAGTTCTTTGCCCGCCTGGAATGCGTATGTTCACGATCGGCTTTCCTGGCGTCAACGAAGAAGATGTCTGCCTGTTTGCGCCGATTTTGTCAGAGTTTCCGGCAACACCACCGCGACCAGGTTCTGAATCCCGGTCCATGCCTGGTTTCCGTGAGACCGGCACTGGCGAGCTAAACGGACTTGCCAATCCCGATGACCCGAACAGTCACGGTTTGTGCGGTGGATATTTCGGTAATCCAGTCAACGCAGCTACGGGAAACAAAGTTCAGCGGGAAGTGGACTATCAGGATGCCGGGCGCCTTCCGTTGCAACTCAGCCGAACTTTTAATAGCGCTGTCGGCGCGCTGAATAGCCCACTAGGAAAAAAATGGACGATTGGCGTGCCACAGCTAGTCGTCTGGGAACAAGGCAGCGCGTCAGGCACGGTAGAAATAGGGCTGCTAAATATTCGCGAGGACGGACAACGCATACGACTTCGCCGACACGTCAAGCCCGACTCCGGTTATCACTACTACACACGAGAGAACGGCCGGCCAATTCGCGTTTTGCGGATGGAGTCGTCCGGCTGGCTAGTCGTTAACGGCACGATGGAGGAGGAATATGACGCCAAGGGCCGTATCGTATTTAAGGTTGACCACGAAAGTGGCGAATATTTGACTTACGAATACCCGAACACAACCTTTCGCAATCCTTCGCGGATCTCACACAGCTCAGGCCGGTCCCTGCAGCTCTCCTACAGCGGCGGCAAGCTCAGAAGCATCAGAGACCCGGCCGGGCAGACGATCAGCTACGCCTACAACGCACGGGGGGATTTGGCGTCGGTAACCTATCCTTCAGCGACCGGGCAAACCGAGCGTCGACAGTATTTTTATGACGACTCCCGCTTTCCGGATAACCTGACAAGAATACGTGACGAAGACCTGCGCGAGACGCGCTGGGCATATGACTCCAGCGGGCGCGCTGTGTCGAGTGAAAATGGTCAAGGCGTCAATCGACACGCGATGATTTCGCACGCACTTGTCAATGGCGGCTGGGAATCCAGGGTACGCAATCCACTCGGCCGGGACACTACCTATCGCTATGAAATTCGCGGAGCAAGTGGCAGCCGCAAACTTGTCAGCGTCAGCGGCAATCAGGTCGGCAATTGCCTCGCCGCCAATAGGTCCCTGACCTACGATGCCAATGGCTATTATGACCGCCTCACTGATTGGGAAGGCAACATTGTTGACTATGATTTCGATCGGTTCGGCCAGCTTACGAAAATTGTGACAGCTGCAGATACAGTAGATGCCAGAGAGACTAGGTACGAGTTCGATTCCTCCCTTCGCAAACCGCTCTTGGTCGAGAACGACAAGAGCCGTACCGTCTATGAGTATGATCCGGCCGGCACCGGCAGAACCCGTTACGTCCGCCGAACCAATCTGAGCGCCAGTGGCACTACCAGTGAAGAGCGTGTCACGAGTTTCTCGTATCCAAACCTGCACACGACACCGAGGAATACGGCGCTAGTGACGCAGCTGGTCATCGACGGTCCGCGAACAGACACAGCTGATGTCACGACGATAAGCTATTCCCAATCGGGACTACTGCTGAGCTTCAGGAACGCGAAGAACCAAGTCACAAGCTTCTCCCATCATGACGCACATGGTCGCCCGAAAAAAATCTGGCATCCGACTGGCATGCGAACCGATCTCGTATACAACCCGCGAGGCTGGGTGACAAGTAAGAAAGATATTGTAGCGACAAAGACTCTGAATGGCGCAACCGTTACGCAGAATCGCCAAACGACCTATGAATATCAGCGCAATGGTCTTGTTTCCAAGGTTACGTTCCCCGACGCGACCTATTTCGAATTTTTCTACAACATCTACAACCAGGTGTTCCGCGTCGATAACGGGCTGGGTGAGATGCTTTGGTTTGACTATGATCTGGCTGGAAACGTAACGAAGCAACGTATCCGTCATCTTCAAACGACGACTACATGGCAGGACTTCAGCAGGCCGGGCGAGCCGGAGTTCCTGCCGGTTACGACGACAGAGCTGGTCACCGATCGCGAGACCGAGTTTGACTACGACGCCCTTAATCGGCTTGAGAAAATCACCAACGGCAAAGGCCAGTCCTCGATCTATCGATACAACAAGAATGATTTATTGAAGCTGTTCAAGGACGCCAAAAACAATCAATCGACCCAATCCTACAACGCTCGCAACGAGCTCACGCAGAAAAACCAGCCAGACGGCGGGATTGTGCGGATGTCGTATGACGAGAACGGCCTGCTCAGCCAGGTTACTGATCCAATCAATGTCTCGACAGACTACTCCGTCGATGGATTCGGTAGCGTCACACGCGATACCAGCCCGGATTCAGGCAATTGGACGTATACCTATGACAAGGCGGGCAATACCAAAACGGTAACGGATGGGCGTGGCTATCGCACGACGTATAGCTATGATGCACTCAACCGTGTCACCAGTATTTCGCACCCAAGTGGTCCGGCAACAATTTTTCAATATGACACCAACCAGAAGGGCTATCTTTACAGAGTTACCGATGACAGCGGTTCAACGACGTTTGAGAGAAATCAGGCGGGGCAGGTAACCAAAAAAACCGCTGTTATCGATGGCATCATGATGGTTACGAACTATCAGTATGACGTTGGTGGCCGGGTGGAGCAGTCCCAACTGCCGGGTGGCACTCGATTGTACTACTCGTTTGATAGTGCCGGCCAAACGACCCGCGTAGAAGCCTCGCATCCGTCATTCTCACGCAGGAACGTCGCTTACGGTATCAAGTACCTGCCGTTCGGGCCGCTCTCAAGACTTACCTTCGGTGACAATCGCGCGCGTATTCTGGACTATGACAGCGACTATGAGCTGGAGCAGATCGTCAGCGGAAATGCTATGCGGCGATCTTACAATCACGATGATAACGGCAACATCATAGAGATCGTTGACGGTATTTATAACCAAACGAGAACTTTCCGCTACGACGTCATGGACAGGCTCGATCACCACAACGGGCCGGACGGCAGCTATTACTACCTATACGACGACAATGGCAACAGACGACGGAACAATTCGTATTACTACGATAATCACAGCTACCAGCCCGGCACCAACAGGCTGACCACCAAGCCAGGCCAGGATTACAGTTACAACGCTAATGGCAACGTCACGCGTGTGGATGGTGGATACCCGAGCTATGACAACCGAAACCGGGTCGCCGCATTCTGGGACAACAGCTGGACCACTACCCACTACGATTACAACGCGTTCGGTGAACGCACACGAAAAACGCGCGGCTCTTTCGATCAGCGATTCGTCTATGGTGACAGCGCCCAGCTTCTGCATGAGCGCGGCTCACAAGGCACGATTGACTATATTTACCTGAACGGCCAACCAATCGCGATGGTCCGCAACGGTTCTTTGTATTTCGTGCACACTGATCACCTGGGGCGGCCGGAGCGAGTTACATCAGGCGCGACCACAATTTGGCAGGCTAACAACACGGCGTTTGGTGGCGACACAGCCTGGGGCTACTTCGAACTAAACCTGCGTTTCCCGGGTCAGTACTTTGATTCCGAGAGCGGGCTGTATTACAACTACTTCCGTTACTATGATCCGGCGACCGGGCGGTATATTTTATCAGACCCTATTGGTCTATCCGGAGGTTTGAATCGGTATTCATACGCGAACAATAAGCCTACGATGTATGTTGATCCTTTTGGGCTGGATCCGTATTTAGTTGGTCGCCCTCTTGAGGGTTTCGAATTCGCAGGTCATATGTTTATCGTTACAGGGGCGAATTACATCGGTGACCCAAACGCAACGGTTTATTCGTACGGTCGATCAAATGCATCCAAGAAACATGGAAGAAACACGATATATGGCCTAACCGGTCGAGTTGACGAGACTACGGAGGGGTTATCTGCTGGTACGGAAGCTTCAGATCGTCGATTTTGGAATAATATGAAGGGTGCGGTCGATTGCAAAATTCACCATCCTTATGCGGTACCTATAGCCGCCAGTGATACAGTGGTGGAAGGATGGGCTAACAATTTGGTGCCGACTATAAAGTACTTTTTGCCTACTCCCTTCCTTGGCCGACTGGACGCTGTAAATAGCAATAGTGCAGCGCAGGCAGTTGCGAATCGAGCCAGTGGCTTTGATGTAAATCAACCCGCAGCGCCATTCTTTGGTTATCCTGGAGCTGACGAATGGCAAAGGCTCATCTTTGATGAGTAGGTCGTTTTTCAAGAAAGCTGCGACGATCAGCCTACTCGTTATCTGTATATTCTTAGCGATTTGCGGCGCGCTTTTGTCGATCTATAGCATTGATAACAAAATCACCGTAGGTGAACGCTATGGTTTTGTTGTTGGCGAAAGCATAACTACCGTAGCCGAGAAAATTAGAACGCAACCGAGACCAATTGATTGGCCGATTGCTGTTTGCGCTTATGGCGAGTCACGATACGATTCTTTTGAAGCTGATCAATTTTATGATATGAACGTGATCGAGTGTAAATATGTCATTCTCATCAGAGCGCCCGGTGACCTTGCAATCGATGGTGTCCGACTTGAGTTTTCAGAAAATAGTCTCGCGTCAATCTACAGGTACAGGAAGATATTCGAGTTCCCATAGCCCGACATTATTTTCATTGTCACTATCCAGCGAATGAATTGTTTAACAGACGACCGGCGATCCAGACAGCTCCCACTATTTTTACGAGAATGAAGGTGCCGCTTCCAACTGGAAACCAAGGTGATCTTTGTAGATCAATGCCGACGCTGCAACGCAAATATAAGGTGCCGCGCCGCCGTCAGTAGCTCGGATTCCGTTGCCGGTGATATTCAAGCAATAGCCGCCTTCGTCGCGAATGAAAGATAGTATGGTCATTAAGTGTCAGCAGGGCCCGGCGTGTGACGCACGTCACACTTACGCATCCAGTAACTCAATAGTCTAAATTACATCGACCAAGGCTATGAGTCTCTGGAAGAGATCATTGATGCAATGGTTCTCGGGGAGATCGATAGCGCTGGAAAGTCATCCGGGCCGTCGTCTTGTACTTTGTTCGAATAGGACTCTGAAGGACGAAGTCTATGAAGTGTCCCAACTGCAAACGAAAGACCCTAAATGCCTTTCGTGTATTTCGCGCTATTGATAGGCCAGACTCAGCGTTGCAGTGTCCGTCCTGCAATGTGGATGTTCGCGTATTAAAGTCTCCGATATCGAAGATTCTCGACTTCATCATCCTGGTGCTGGCTGGCCCGGTACTTGTGGCGCTAGGCTTCACATGGGGCAGTGGTTATATTTTTTGGCCAGTTGCGATTGGATATATCGGGCTCATTTGTGCATATGCTTTATCTCTTGAAATGAGCCATGAGAAGAACGGCTTCGCTTCGAGCAAAGCTCCGAAGTGATCGTTTCAGCTCGATGCCCTGGCTGTAACGTAAGGACAATCACGCCAATACGAGCCGTCACTATTGCGGCTATAGAGTCAGCGCAGGCGCGATGTAGCAACTGCGGTGCCAGTATTAAGACTGAGGAGACATACGCATCCAAACTTGCTGGATAGCTAGTGGTAATCATGGGAGGGCCTTTCGTCGTAGCATTGGTACTCCTGTGGCATCAAACGTTTTATTTAAGCCTTGCAGTGCTTCTTTATTTTTCATTGCTGCCCCTCTACTACGTCACGCTCCGATTCAAAGTCGTCGAATGACAGCAGTATTCCTTTGGCGTACAAAATCGAAAACGTACCGTTGCCTCCTGGTTCAAACTCCGCCAATAACTCATAGCCCGACCGATGATCGCACTCATTCAGCCTCGCGAGCATCGGCAAGCAATGCCTTCGCCTGTTCAACCTCCCGGTGATCCTCGCCGAGCGCATAGACGAGATTGGGTAGCGCTAACTCAATATCCGCAACGGCTCCAGCAGGGTCGCCGGATTCCAGCAGGATTTCTGCACGCTGCACGAGTGCCCGCCCGAGATGGACGCCGCCTTGCGAGTTGGGCCGCGTATGCTCCTGCAGCCGCTCAACCAGCCCATCGACTAGCTCCCGCGCCTTGATATAGTCACGGCGTTGGCGGTAGACCTCTGCGCCCTCAATCAGCGCCGACACCATACCGGGCGTCTCGCGCTTTTGCGGGTAGCCGGTATCGATCAGTAACGCATCAATCTCGCGAGCCGCGGCATCCAGGTTTCCGGCACCGCGATGTACCTTCACGCGCGTCAGCTGAATTCTCCTCGCGAGCACCCTGTCGGTTCGCGCGTCAGCCTCGATAGCCGTGTAGGCCTGATCCAGGCGTTGCATTGCTTGATCGTACGCCTTGCCGGCAAGGGCCACCTTTGCCAGCCCGACGTTCAGGAACGCAGCAACTCTGATGTCGCCCGTAGACTCTGCCAAGACCAGGCCCTCGGCAAACAGCGATTCGGCTTCATCGACGCGTCGCACCGACATGAGCAGGTCGCCATATTGTGCGAACAATGGCGCGACACCGCGCCCCTGAAAACCGCTGGCCCGCATACGCTCCACGACGTCGGCGAACGCTTCTAACGCTTCCGGTGTACGACCGAGATTTTGTAGCGCGGCGGCCCGGTTAGCTGCAACACGCTGGTAGCCAACCGTCCTGCCGCGGCCAGTCGTCTCGAGCAGCACCAGCGTGTCGTCAAGATATTCTATTGCCGTGTTTGGCTGACCATGCTGGTAATACTGCATAGAGATATCGTTCAGGATGATTCCACGCAGGTTTGTGCCGGGCGCGGGATGTGCGTCGAGCATGCCTTTCGCGACAAACAAAGTATCCAGCGCAGCATCGACCTGACCCGCCTCAGCCTCCAAACGTGCTCTTGTACGCAGACACTCCATGCTGGTCTCGATGACAGGCGCCGCCAGCGCGTCATAGATGGCCAAGCCTTCGGTAAGCTGAGCCCCCGCACCGTCCGGATCCTGTGCCTTGTTGATACGTGCCTGCCGGCAAAGCACGGCGGCGAGCACGTTGTCGTCGTCGTACTCGCGGGCAATGCGCTCTGCTTCCGCAGCAACTCGGATTCGCGTTGCCGCTCACCGAGGCTGCCGTATCGCCGCGAGACCTCGAACAACACATTGGCCATAAATGGCTGGTTTGTACCGAACTGGCTCTCGAGCAGGTTACGACCGCGATCCACCAATTCGACCGAGGTGAATACACCATCGCCCATTTCCTCCATCAACAGACTGTAGAACTCGTTACTCGCCTGCACGCGCTGCTGCTGATAGATAGCAATATCGCGCTGGTTTTTGGCCTCGACCATTTGCCAGCCGGTAATGATCGTCGCCGACACCAGGGCGATGAAGGTCAGCATTGCCCCCAGCACACTGCCCTGGTTGCGCTGAACAAATTTACGCAACCGATAGCCGGATCGCTGACCAGCTGCGCTCACCGGATAGCCCGACAGATAGGCCTCCAGATCACGGCGCAGAGAACTCGCATCCCGATACCGATCACCCGGCTCCGCGCGCAGGCATTGCTCAATGATGAGCATGATCTCGCGTGGCAGTGAGTGGCGCATAGCACTTGGCAACTGCAGCGGCCGGCCTGCAGCAGACCGCTCGATCGCGTCGGTTAGTGTTTCCCCCGCCGTCGGCAGTTCACCGCCCAACACCTCGGCTGTTAACAGGCCAAGCTGATAGACATCCGACGCAACAGAGATCGGCTTGCCCAACAATTGTTCCGGGCTCGCATACCGGGGCGTCATGGCGCCCTCGCGGGTCACGTCGCCAGACTCGCCCTCAAGTAGCTTGGCGATACCAAAGTCCAACAGCTTGACGTTTCCATCGTTCGTAACCAGCACATTAGACGGCTTGATATCGCGGTGGACGACAAGATTGCCATGCGCGAATGTAACCGCATCGACGACGTCGATAAGCAGACGAACCCTGTCCGCCAATTTCAGCGACCGCTCACTGCAGAAGCGGGTAATCGAGCTACCCTCGACCAGCTCCATCACGATGTACGGCCAGCCTTCGCTTGTCAGCCGCGCATCATAGAGCTGGGAGATGTTGGGGTGATTGAGCCCCGCGAGAACGCTCTGCTCCTGCAAGAAGCGCTCGCGCATCGCCGGACTGATACCGCTGATCGCTGAAATCTTTATGGCAACGGCACGCTCGAAACTACCGTCGATGCGAGATGCGCGGTAAACCCGGCTCATGCCGCCTTCGGCAATGAAATCGGTAATCCTGTAGCCGTCGAGCTCGCGACCGATCAGCGCGTTATGGTCACCGGCCGACAATTCCGACAATACGCTGAAACCCGCCCCCGTCGAAAAAGGGTCTTCGTCTGAACCTGCCATTGTCACTCCTGGATGTCGACTTTTTTTCTTATAACAAAATTGTACCCGATGCCAGCAAGACGGTCGCGCAAGAATCCGGATCACCACTGACGACGATATCTCTTGGTTGCTTACACGACGATGTTCATCGTTTCCGCACAGGGATAATGTTGCCCGGACTGCAACCCTTACGCCTGATCAGGCTGATGGGCTTGTGGTGGCCTGTAGAGCTCGCATTGCTGGCATAAACCCACGAAATATCGCTACACTAAGGATCGGGTGCGCCGCATACGCCAGGGCGTTTGCCGGAGTGGCCATGATTGATTTGAGTCGTTAACGCTTTCGCTCGGTATACCCATGCAAATTTTTTATGAGCTGAAGCGCCGTAATGTGTTCAGGGTCGCCGCAGCCTACGCCGTTTCGGCGTGGCTGGTGATACAGGTAGCCGAAACACTGTTTCCGATTTTCGGTTTGAGTGACGCCATCATCCGTGGCGTGGTGATCGCACTGACTATCGGCTTTCTACCAGTCCTCGTTCTCTCCTGGGTTTTCGAACTCACGCCTGAAGGCCTGAAACGAGACCGCGATGTTGTCGTTGAGATGTCTGTAACGCATCAAACCGGCAAGAAGCTTGACCGAGTTATCGCCTTAATACTGACAGTGGCATTGGCTTATTTTGCGCTTGACAAATTTCTGCTGGATCCCGTCCGTGACGCAAAGCAGTATGAAACCGCACGCGAAGAGGGCCGCATGGAAGCGCTCGTTACAAGCTTCGGTGACCGGTCGATTGCCGTGCTGCCTTTCGCCGACATGTCACCGGCCACTGACCAAGGATACTTCTCCGATGGGATATCAGAGGAATTACTCAATCTGTTGGCCAGCATACCGGAGGTGCGAGTTACGTCCCGATCATCGGCGTTTTCTTTCAAGGACAAAAACCTCAGCATCCCGGACATCGCCGAACGTCTGAACGTTTCATACATACTTGATGGCTCAGTGCGCAAAGCGGGCGACCAGGTGCGAATCTCCGCGCAACTCATCGACGCCGAAAGCGACACGCAGCTGTGGTCGAAAAACTTCGACCGCACGATGGAAAACATTTTCGAGATTCAGGACGAGATAGCCGGCGACGTCGTCGAGCGCATCAAGGGAACACTCCAAATCGCTGTGCCGCATCAGCGCCAAACCGACGCCGACGCTTATGCATTCTACCTGCAGGGTCGCTATCAACGCAGGCTTGGCACTGTCGCCGCGTATGAGGAAGCCATTCGCTTGTACGAGGCCGCGCTTGCGATTGACCCTAACTATCCGCCAGCGTGGGACGAATTGGCTGCGGTATACCTGAACCAGTCCATCACCGGACTGCGTAGCTCCGATAAAGGTTTTGAGCTCGCCCGCGGCGCGGCTCTCAAGGCCATCGAAATCGACCCCAGGTATGCCCCGGGGTACGACTCGCTGGGCTTCATGGCGCAATACAATAAACCCGACCTCACCGAAGCCGCCCGCTATTACAAGCGCGCGATTGAACTCGCACCAAACAACGCCGGTATAGTTGGCAAAGTCGGCATGCTTCTGCAAACGCTCGGGCGCACGGAGGCGGGCCTCGAATACGTTGAATACGCCGTTGCCGCCGACCCTCTGTCACCAGCATGGCAATACACTATGGGACGGGCGTATCTGGACGCAGGTCGCACGGAATCCGCCATCCGCACGTTCAGAACGACTATTTCTCTCAGCCCCGAGTTCTCACTCGCACACTACAATCTCGGCGTTGCACTTATGTTGGACGGGCAGTTGATTGAGGCGATCGAAACACTGCAAAAGGAAGCGCGCGAATCGTGGCGACTGATTGGTCTGGCTATGGCTTTTCATGCATTAGAAAAGTCGCAGGAAGATGGGGCGCCCACCCAAAGTACAGCGGACGCGACACTCGATGATCTGATTCAGAACTACGGCGAACAATCGGCCTACAACATTGCCTATGTCTATGCCTGGCGCGACGACCCCGACCAGGCATTCGCCTGGCTGAACAAGGCTGTCGAATTCAATGATTCCGGGATCGGGGAAATACTGTCCGAGCGGATATTTGGAAACCTGCACGATGATGCGCGCTGGATTCCATTTCTGCGGACACTCGGCAAAGCACCGGAGCAACTTGCCGATATTGACCTTGAGGTGGCGCTGCCGGCGCGCGAGTGAGGTCGGCGGCTTGCGCCGATCCATCAGTCGAGAGTCGAGCCTTCAACGCGCGCAGCCACTGAATATTAGCGGCGAGAAATCTGAATCGATTGCTCGCGCACGACCGTGCCGTCAAGCGCCTTGATTTGCATCGCCAGTTGGCCGGCCTTCCAATCGATACGGATCACACCAAAATTTGCTGGCGCATACATCTGGCCAATACGGTAGGGCCCCGGCTCATTGTTCTCATCGCTAAATTGCAGATTGAGCGACGATGATGTGATTTCGTAAACAGGATAGTCGGTGACGTCCTCGCGCACGTACAGGCCCGAGGAATGTCGGTCGCCGGAGAGCAGCACGACGCCTTCGGCTTTGCTTTCATCAATCAGCCGATACAGACGATCGCGTTCCAGCGGCATGGTGCGCCATGCCTCCCAGCCGTGGCCATCAGCATGAACCTGGATTGAGCTTACGAGCAAGCGGATATCGGCTGGCTTTCGCAACTGTGTTGCCAGCCATGCCCACTGCGCATCGCCAAGCATGGACTGCGCGGGATCGGTGCTCGGCAGGTAACGTTCACGACCGACAGCGCCACGCTTGTCAGTAGGCGTTAGATCTGTCCTGAAGTAGCGGGTGTCGAGCAAGATGATCTGCACACGCTGACCTTCAGGGCCGAATACATGAGCGTCGTAAACGCCCTCGCGCGTGCGCCGAACATCGTCATCACTGGCCCGCCAGAAATCCAGAAACAGCTGCTGAGTAAAACCCTTGAACGCAAAGCGCCCGCCCACGTCATTCTGGCCATAGTCGTGATCATCCCAGGTTGCCAGCATCGGAAAACGTTCGCGCAGTGCCCTGAACTCAGCGCGGTCAGCGAGTTGATGATAAGCCTCTCGCAATTCCGGAGCGGTGGCGTCATCGCTATCGACGTCCCCGTAAACATTGTCGCCAATAAACATGAACAGGTCATGATCCTCAGCCGCGATCGTGCGCAGAATCGGGATCTCTTTCTCCGCCGTGCTGCAAGAGCCAAAGCGATCGAGGTCAACACGGTATCGGAGGCCGGTAACGCTGGCCCAGCCGGTGCAACGGGTTTGTCGTACTCAAACTGATCGTAGAATGGCGCCAGCGCCTCGACTGGAGTTCGTGGCGGATTAGCTGGCACTTTATCGGCAGCAAAGGCGCGAGACTCCATCTCAGTCGCGACCGGGGCGGCACATGCGCCAAGGCCCATTGTGCATATACCTAGCGCCGCAGCAATTAACCGCATATTCGTCCCCACTGTTCGCAGCCAACCTGATCGGTTTGGCGATTATAGACGGATTGGGTTGTGGTCGTCGTTGAATCAGGTGCCCTGCGCGTCTCAGTAGTGTGAGTTGCATCACTGCTTCACCACGGCCAGGACACGACAATCAAGATTTTGCGGGAACAGCAACAATGCTCAGTAAGTCCCTTGTCACTTGTGCAGCGATTGCACTGCTCTTGCCGATCTCCGCTGGCGCAGTCACAACTGAAGAATTCGTTCATGCTGCGACGTTCGAGAAGAACGATATCTTGCGCCAGGGCCTCAGCGAGGGCCAGGATGTCAATGCGACAGACAAGTGGGGCAACTCAGTGCTTGCCCTGACCGCGTTCGACGGCAACGATGAAATGGTGCGGTTGCTGTTAGACCGCGGCGCAAACGTCAACAAAGCGGCAAGTGACGGTTCGACCGCGCTTATGCTCGCTGCCCAACAGGGAGAACTGACTACTGTCAGTATCCTCATTGATGCGCGCGCCAACCTGGAACTGCGCAACACCTCCAAAGAGACGGCACTTCTCGTGGCCATTGCGGCTGATAAGTTCGACGTCGCAAAACGACTCGTCGACGCAGGGGCCAATGTAAACGTAGCCAGTATTCAGAAGCGCAGTGCGTTGCTTCTCGCCGCGGATTCTCTCGACATAGTGCGCTATCTCGTCGAGCATGGCGCAGACGTAAACGGCACCGCGCTTAACGGCGGAACGACCACACTCAACTATCTGAAACGAGGCGGCGATTACGCCGACGTCATTGCGTATCTTGAGAGCCGTGGGGCTCATGAGTAAATCACGCTGAGTCAGAGCTAACCGTTTGAAGAACCAGGCCATGAGTCAACCGACAGACGCTATGCTCGATGTCATCTCGTTGGTTTCTGCTTGCGGCTTTGACACTTCCGTTAGAAGCCGGCTCACCATCAATACTGCCTGTCATAAGCCGGATCGACATAATCGATGAAAGCCGTGCACACATGCGGAATTACTTGTCGTATCAATGGGCCGCGGAATCAGACGCCCGCTGACCAACCGAGCGATGGCCAGACCGAAAACCCGACCTGCAAGCAGGTCACGTCCGGGCGGACAGGCCGTACCGAGGCTGTCGAAATCCCCTACAAGTTATATCGCAGTGGCTGTGGGCGTGATGCGAGGTTGGACGAGATTTGGGGTGACGGCTGAGATGTAGTTTTAGACATCTTGCGTGCGGCGACGCTTACAATGTAAATCGTACCGCTTGAATAGTCAGCGCTCGCTTCCCATTGGAGCATATCCCCGAATGATTACTGTCCTGCAGATCGCCGAGAACATCATTCTCCTGAGTTTCATGGGGCTTGCCTACTTTGTTGTCGAGATTAATCGCTATCGTCTAAGCGCAATAACTGCAAACCTGCTAATTGGTCTCGGCTTCGGCTTGACCGCTGCGCTGGTCACCCTGGTGCCCGTGACACTGGGTGATGGCGCAACCGTTGATGCACGCGCCGGGCCCGTTATCTTGTCCGGCATTCTTACGGGGCCAGCCGGAGCGATTATCGCCGCACTGTTCGGTGCGACTGCAAGGGGGTTCGTTGGCGGCAATTTCGCACTATCCGGCGTTGCGGTTTATGCCGTATACGCAGTGATCGGTCTGGCACTGAGACATTTTGGCGTCGTGCACAAAGAAACGCTGGCGAGCCTCCGGTCTGCGCTAGTGATTATGGGTTCCTCGCTGGTCGGCGCTGCGTCGATGTTTTTCTTGATCCAGCCACAAGAGCGTGCAGTACGTTGGCTGCAATCCGATCTGCCAATTATTCTGATCGCAAACAGTTTATCGATCGGCTTCCTGGTGATCTGTATCGGCGCTGTCATTGTCTATGCGAAGAAGTCTGCAGAGTTGATCAAGCTCAATGAGGCGCTCGCCCTTGCTAAACGCGCCGGGCGATTTGGCATCTGGGACTACGATATCCAGTCCGGAAAACTTGCCTGGGACGATGTATCTAAAGAGTTGCACGGGGTGAGTACAAAGAATTTTGGCGGTACGTTTGACGACTGGGCAAGGAACGTACACCCCGACGACCTGGGTCAGTCGCAAAAAACCTTCGACGAGGCACTCGCAGGTGTCGCTGGCGATGTGTTCGACAACGAGTACCGCGTGAAGCTTCCGGATGGCGGCGAAAACTGGGTAAAAGGCGACGCAATTATTTTGCGTGATGCGAATGGCCAAGCCACTCGCATAGTCGGCTCGAATATTGATCTGACGGCGATTCGCAAGACTGAAAGTCAACTGGCTGAAGCACAGTCGGTAGCGATTCAGGCGCAGAAAATTGAGAGCGTCGGCCAGTTAACCGGCGGGGTCGCGCATGATTTCAACAATCTCCTCGCAGTTATCATGGGTAACCTCGAATTGTTGGCGATGAAGTTGCGCGAGGAGGATTTTTCGCACGATGAGGTGCGAGGATTCGTTGAAGACAGTCTGACCGCAGCTCAGCGCGGCGCTAATCTGACGCAAAGCATGCTCGCGTATGCGCGAAAAGCCCAGTTGAATCCCGTAGCGCTGGATCTTAACGAAGTCGTGCGACAAACCGAAAAATGGGTCCGGAGAACGATCGAGAGCAGCGTAGAGATCGACATGCAGCTCGCGAGTGAGCTATCGCCGGTAAATGCGGACAGGAGTTCAATGCAAAGCACGCTTATAAATCTCATCGTCAATGCGCGTGATGCAGTAGGCGGTTCGGGGCGCGTAACGATCAGGACCGACGACGTAGTAATAGACGATGAGTTTTTTGATTCTGCGGGTGAGCAACCGACTGCCGGACAGTATGTAATGCTTGCGGTGCAAGACGACGGGATTGGCATGGACGAACAGATGCTGCAAAGGATTTTTGACCCGTTCTTTACAACGAAGGCCGTTGGCCAGGGAACCGGTCTCGGGCTGTCTACGGTGCAGGGCTTCGTCAAGCAATCGAGAGGCACCATTAGAGTCCGTTCTGAGCCGGGTCAGGGAACGCTGTTTCAGCTCTTTTTTCCGGCAATTGAGACGTCAGCAGCAATAGTCAATCAGACCGATACACCCGCATATGAGACAAATCCGGGCGGCCGCGCGACCACCCGGATTCTGCTGGTAGAAGATCAGGCCAACGTCAGGGCAGTGTTGAAGCAAATGCTGGAGGCCGATGGCTACCGAGTCGTCACCGCGGCGTCCGGTGACGAGGCGTTCGATCTGTTTATGACCGACAGCGATTTCAATCTCGTGCTGACTGACATCGTGATGCCGGGCCGGCGGCAGGGCCCGGCTTTAGTCAAGACTCTGAGCGAGCGGGACCCTCAGCTGCGCTTCATCTTCATTACCGGCTATAACAACCAATCCGATTCTGAGGATGACGTCTTTATGCGGGATATCACGCGGCTTATGAAACCCGTGTCACAGGTGCAATTGTTGGACGCGGTTCGCAGAAGCCTATACAGGAAGGACGGCTAGCCGGAAAACTTTGCGTCAGTTCTGGCATGATCGAAAAATGCATCTCTTGCCCGCCATTAGAGCTGGCGGCAAGAAACCGGTGAACACGCGAACGACAGGAGCCCGCATCATGCATGTACTTGGCATCGACATCGGCGGCAGCGGCATCAAAGGGGCGCTGGTCGATACGCGCGATGGGACGTTGCTGAGCGAGCGTCATCGTTTGCCCACGCCCCGCCCTGCAATGCCGGAAAACATCGCTGAGGCCGTCCGGCAATTGGTCAAGGAATTTGAATACGAGGGCACCGTCGGCTGCTGTTTTCCCGCCGTAGTCGTCGATGGCGAGGTGCGCACTGCCGGCAATATTCATCGGTCATGGATCGGTACACGAGCCGATGAACTGTTCAGTGAAGCCACTGGCCTCGCCTTCAAGGTCTGCAACGATGCCGATGCAGCGGCCATTGCCGAGATGCGTCTTGGCGCCGGCACCGGCCTGGGCGGTTTGGTGAACACGATCACGATCGGGACCGGTCTCGGCAGTGGCGTTTTTCTGGACGACCTGCTCGTACCGAACATCGAGCTTGGCCATATGCTTGGCAGGGACGCTGAGCCAATAGAACAGTATGCTGGTAACCGTGCGAGGAAGGTCAATGATCTGAGCTGGACCGAGTGGGGGCGGCGTTTCGACTTTTTCCTGGCGAGGACCGATCGTGTCATGTCACCCGATCATTTCATTCTCGGCGGCGGGGCAAGCAAAAAGGTCGATAAGTTCAGAGACCAGATCACGGTGGCGACACCGATCCATGTCGCCCGATTCCGCAACAACGCTGGCATCATCGGCGCGGCCGTGGCGGCGGCGCACGATCATATCTCCGCGATGACGCGGTGATGTAATTTGACTCGTAGGATGGCCGCCGGGAAAAGCATAATACGTGGCTGGATACCGGCAAGCGGATAGGGGCCAGGTCGAGTCTTCGCAACTCCGTCAATCCTGGAATGGCCGCGACGACCGGCTCGGGGACATAGCGACCGTCTGCGGTAAGCTCTTGCAGAGATTTGTCGCCAAATTTTTTGTCAGCATACTTGTCAACGAGCCAAAGCCCTGCATGCAGAGTTACACCGAAAATCACCAGGGCCACGACAAAGAATGATCGACCGAGCGCGGCCTGGAGCCAGGTGAACAACCAACTGCCTTTGCTCCGCAAGCTCGAGACCTACGGCTGTAAATCATATGCTGCCGCCAATTTTCTGTCTCCACTGTTTGTGACCAAGCCAATCGGCAGATTGAATGTGGACTGGGCGGCTAGCATCGTTAAGCTCACTTGCCTCTCGGCCAGCACGTCGCATCGAATCCGACTGCCGCCTGACCTATAATCCCGTCCACTATGCTTGCCCTCACCAACATCGCGATACGTCGTGGCCCCAGAGTCTTGTTTGACGGCGCAAGTTTTCAGATTCATGCCGGCCAGCGCATGGGGGTCATTGGTGCAAACGGCTGCGGCAAGTCATCGCTGTTCGCCATGCTGCTGGGCGAGCTCGAGCCGGACGATGGTGAATTAGCTCTCGACCCGACTGATGTCATCGCGCACGTCGCGCAAGAAAGCCCACATGGCAGCGGCTCGGCTGTCGACTATGTCATGGACGGCGATCGTGAGCTGCGGGAAGTCCAGACCGCTATTGCCGAGGGCGAAGCCGCCGGCAAGCAAGACCTGCATCTTTTTTACGAACGACTCGAGTCTATCGACGGCTTCACGGCCGAGTCTCGTGCCTCGCGGTTACTGCATGGTCTCGGCTTTGCAGCAGATGAATACGCAAAAGCGGTCAGTGATTTTTCCGGCGGCTGGCGCATGCGGCTGAACCTTGCTCGCGCACTGATGTGCCGCTCCGACATTCTGCTGCTCGATGAGCCGACCAACCACCTCGATCTACCGGCAATTTTGTGGCTCGAACGCTGGCTGAAGCAATACGAAGGTATCTTGCTCGTCATGTCGCATGACCGGGATTTTCTCGACCAGGTCTGCACGCGCGTGGCGCATATCGAAAACGAAACGATGGCTATGTTCACGGGCAACTATAGTCAGTTCGAAAAACTGCGTGCCGAGCAACTTGCACAGCAGCAATCAATGCACGTTCGCCAACAAAAGCAGATCAAGCACATACAAAGCTATGTCGACCGGTTTCGCTACAAGGCGTCGAAAGCACGGCAAGCGCAAAGCCGGCTAAAGATGCTCGAACGCATGCAGACGATTGCGCCTGCGCATGTTGACTCGCCATTCAGCTTTCATTTCATCGAGCCGGAGCGCCAGCCGCAGCATTTGCTCGGCCTGACCGATGCAGCAGTCGGCTATGGCGATGATGTGATTCTGGACAATATCGAACTCAACCTGTCGGCGGGTGATCGTATTGGGCTGCTCGGCGTCAACGGCGCGGGCAAGTCGACACTCGTCAAAGCGCTTTCGACAGGCAGTACGCTGCTCAGTGGCGAGCGCGTGGTCAGCAAAGACACGAAGATCGGTTACTTCGCTCAACACCAACTGGAACTGCTGCGGCCGGATCATAGCCCTATCGATCACCTGAGAGACTACGCGCCCGATGATCGCGAGCAGGATCATCGAAATTATCTCGGCCGTTTCGGCTTCGGTGGCGACCGTATTTTCGAACCGGTCGCACCGTTCTCCGGTGGCGAGAAAGCGCGGCTGGTGCTCGCGCTGATGATTCGCCAGGGGCCCAACCTGCTGCTGCTGGATGAGCCGACCAATCATCTAGATCTGGAAATGCGCCAGGCGTTGAGCGTCGCGCTGATCGAATACAGCGGCGCGCTGGTGGTTATTTCGCATGACCGCCATTTGCTGCGAAGCGTCTGTGACGAATTGCTGATCGTGCACGATGGCATTTGTGGATCGTTTTGATCGCAGCCTCGATGACTACCAGGCCTGGCTCCGGGAGCAGGAAGAAAACTCTGAGCAGGCCGAGGCAAAAGAGCAAGACGACACGCCTGCAAAAACTGTCAACAAGAAACAGCAGCGACAGGAACAGGTGCTGGAACGACAGCGCCTGAAGCCACTGCGGGACAAAGTCCGGGACGTGGAAAAAGAGCTGACCGCGCAGCGGGCAAAACTGGCGAAGCTTGATGCCAGCCTGTTGGATGAGGCAATCTACGTCGATCAAAGCCGCAAGGACGAACTCACAGACCTTATCGAGCAACAGGCGAAGGCGAGAGCAAAGATCGAAACGCTGGAATGGGACTGGCTCGAAGCAAGCGAACAACTGGAGCAGGCGACCTGACGCTGCGCTTGTACACCCGCTCGTCGCCATAGCTGACGACGATGCAGCGGATACAAAAAGCCCGCGGTCGAGCGCGGGCTTTTCGTGGGCCCTGGACGACAGCCTTACGACTACAGCGTGCGACCGAGCCGCTTCTCGATGAGCCTTTTTTCGTAGTCCTGCCACGCAACCGGATGACCTCATAGGCCATCAGGCCTTGCACCAGCAAGCCGATTCCGAGCCCGCCAAACACCCACAACACCTTTGGCTCACGAAAACCGGCGAATGCGAACGCAATCGCCAGAATCACGTACACCAGCACGCTGCTCCAGAATTCCTTGATGCCCTTGGTATAGTTAATCGCCTCTTCTTCATCGGGCTGCAGTTTCGCTTCTTCATAGTTTTCTGTTGTCGTGTTTGTTGGATTGGTCATCAATGAGGCTGTTCATGGCACTGTCCTCCGAAGTGAACGTTGAGAGATTCACCTCGAACAGGAGCGGCCAGTGCTTTGGATGTTTCCAGACTCGCCTTCTGCTTCCGCGCTCGATGCGCTGGATAGTGCGCACGCTGATATCATCGGTACATTCCGCCAGTTGATCCTGTGACCAGCCTCTGTAGTCTGAGTTTTCTAACAACCATTGCATCGTTCTGCTCCGTTTTCGAGGCAGACCAATCTTTTCACTTCGAACTGGCACTGCCCACGTCTGCAACCCGACACGTGCCTGACACGACACCCGACATCCTTGTCGAATCGACTGCTCTAAGAATCCAAAGGTCAGCAGCAATCGGCTGATAGTCTAGCATCCCGACTTCAGCTTACGGCCTCACAGAGGAAGTCATGGCACTGGGCTCGACGCAGGCGAGCGATTGGAGCAGGCGAAAACAATGTGACCAGCGAATACGGGGCTTGCCGGTTCCCTTACACCGCAAAAAAATTGCCACATAGCTCATGCGAACTAGCGGGGTGTCGGTGTGGCTAACTGGAACGTGGGTCCCAGTGCATGCCCTCTCATTTCTGCGGCGCAATCCAAAACCAATCAAAGCGCCACCTAACAGCAGGAGCGTACTGGGCGCAGGCACTTCAACCACGCTGATGCCGTCGAGGAAGTTACCAACCGTGTCGGCATCCGCCTTTATCGCGGTGAATCGCAATGTCGCTTGCCGTGGAGTCCACGGTAAAGCTATAGGAGAAAGTGCTCCACACATTAACTACGTGATCATCGATCAGTTCATCCAACAGGAGCGTTTTAGCCCTCCAGCTGGACCTGAAAATCCTCCTTGTCGCCGCGTACCCCGCGCCGCAGGCAAAAAACAGCTCGCAGGATGCGCCCTTAACGGTCGAAAAGGGACTGAAAAATGGAAAAGAGATCGTCTGTATTCGGATGCGCGTTCAGTTCAGCGTGATCTTGGCCTTCATAGGGGCCGATAGCGCCAAAGTCCTGCCATATTTCTATGTTGCTGCCATCCCAACCATCAACGTCGGCCGAATCGTAGTATTGCCAGCCGCCGGCGCCGCCGTTGACGTCGTTATCCTCGAAACCGCCATTGACGATCAGAGTGGCGTTCGCCGCGGTTGTAGGACGATAAGGCCGAGAATCGACGCGATCGCCAGTTTTG
>CALOCQ010000004.1:0-10304 GCA_942491885.1 uncultured Pseudomonadota bacterium | reverse complement strand
GACTCCGGTCTGCTGACCGTGGAGTGCCGGTGTACGGCCCGTCCAATGCACCGCGACGCAGCGATACCTTTCGGGTCGGCACCCGGTGCGTCCTGCCGCAACGGCAGCCATTAATCTCGAGGCCGAGAAGCTCCTGCAGCGGTTTGCGGGAAAATTCGTTATCTGGCATTGGGTTCGGCTCCCTTCAGGATACACGGCGATTAGATTGAATTTGAATTCCATGGGTTCCCCTCAGCGGCTTTTTCTGAAAAAAGGGGCCTTTTTTTCAGATTTTGCCAAAAGGAAATCGACTGGATAGAAAAGCGAGTGATTACAGGTATACTGGGCAGGCGGGAAAAATGAAAGTCAAAATATCGCGGCCGGAGCTAATCTTATTTTAATTGCTCTTCTTTCAATTGCTCTTCGTGCAAGTCCTTAAAAAGCTTCTTAATTGTGTCGTAGTCGAAGGTAAACGTGTCCATCGGATTGATATCGAGTTCGTCGTCGAGATCGATCCGACCGTCTTTCAGGTAATCGTTGCAGCGGCCCTCAGGGGTTGGCTTTTGTTTGCACCCTTTATGGTGGTAGCAGCGTTCACAGATCAATGGGAATCCTCCTGTTTCTGGCAATTGAAGCGATTTATTTTGACCCGACCCGTGGTCTGAAGGGTGGATCAACACCTTTGCAGCAATTTGCATGCCATTATACGGAAATTATCTATTGTCATAGATTCCAGCATATTATACTTTATCGTATTTCGCCTCTCGCCTTTGATTGCCCAAAAATGTTAACCGGAGCTGCCAATTTGCGGCAAACATCCTACCCGCCCTGTTTTTGTCTCACAGTCCGTTCGATTTGACATCGATGAATTGTTAACGGTTAAAGCCTCAAGCGGCCATCCAGGCGGAGATCTACGAAATAGCGGCATACGTTTTGGAAAAACCACAAGAATCGATTTGATTCGCTTGAACACCACCGCCTTTATGTACCGCAACGGCCTCTCTTAAAACCGGCACCAGTCTGGCATGGACATCCGTGCATCCCATGGGGCGTTTTCTGTTATAACGGATATCGTGGTTGCCGCAAACGTAATAGAGTGGTACGTTGAAATAGTTGCTTAAAAAAGACAGGTACTCCGGCGGTAGATCACCGCATGCCAGGATCAGATTGATTCCGGTATGCCGACCGGCATCGACTACGGGATACAGAGACGGCTCGACAACATCTGACACGGTCAGAATTTTCATGAGGTTTACGCCGTCGTCGACACAGTTGGCTCTCCTGCCAAGCAACGGGCTGCGGTTATGAACACGTTTTTTTCTCCGGCTGCTTCATTCGCTCAAACTCCGCTTACCGTCAAGGAGTGAAAAAGGGTAACCCGGAAGAGTTCAGTATGCTGTTTGACTCAAAAAACGGGTAAGCATTCACAGGGCACCTCATCTGCTCTGTTGTCGGGCACTTGAAGTACAAAAGTACGTCTGCGCGCCCGACGCCTTGCATCTGCGGCACTCTGTAAACGCTTACAATTAGGTGGTTTGAAGCGCATCGGACTTTGTATCCCTGTGAAAGGTCAAAAAAACTGCCCCGACTATATCGAACCGCCCCCTTTAAGTAAATATCTACCTGCAATCAGAAAGTGTAGCCATTAGTGGCCCTATTCGAAAATACGGTGGCATTCAATGATCGATGCATCCCGCCGCGCCGTGTTGCTCGGCGCTCGCATACGCTTGGACTGCTCGCTTCTCGCGCCTTGCGCTGCGGGCGCCTCTGTCATCTCATTTCGTCACCATATTTACGAACAGGACCACTAACCATTCTGTTTAATTCATCTGCGTATGAGGAACTGAAGGAATTATGCCGTCCGTAGATTTTTTATGCAAAGACTGCGGTCACGCCTTTACCCGGCTGGTGTTTAAAGGAGATGATACCTCGGGGATGGTCTGTCCTGGCTGTGGCAGCCGCAGCATCAAGACACAACCGATATCGGAGAGCCTTTTTGACGGAATAACCTCCATCAGCAGCCTCTCAAAGGATGTCAACTGAACGCGCTGAGCCTGCTGCGGCGGTCGCCGCGGGAAAAGGTCGGTTTCGATCGATCATCAACGATATTTCATCAGCGTGCCGCAACCAGGTGAAACTTCGACAGCATCGCCTCGAACAAATCGATATCATTATCAAAGTAGTACCGCTGCGGAGCGGTGAAACGGAGGCTGTAGTAGTTTTGACCTTGAATGAAGCCATAATAAGCCGTTTTTAAGGTCAGCCCTTTCGGGTCGCTGTATCTGAAGAGCAACCTGAAACCGTCATGATCGTCAATGACGGCCGGTGCATTTTCGATGACGGTAAAATTCGCTACCATCGGATCGGAAGACAAGTCGTCAATAATGATCTGAGCGGCTTCCTGTGGCAGCATGTCCGCAGTTAGACGCTTGCGTGCATTAAGAAAGGGGCGCTCCAAGGGGCGTTCTTGAAACAGGATGTACTGAAGATAGGGACCATCACGCGAAATCATCACGTAGGTGCCGGCGTCAAATTTCATCCACCCGCTAGGGACCTCAACACAATAAGTTTCTGAGTGAATCCCACCGTCGATGGCCTTCCAACCGGCGCAGCCTGCTATCAAGACGATAACGACAACAGAGCGCTGGCGTTGGGACGGCGTCGACTTCGCCATGCTGCACCCGAAAGGTGGGGCAGAGGAAGGCAACGATGCCTCCTGCGTGTTGCGGATCAGTACCGCTGTCGCCTCGGCGCTGTTGCCGGGAGATATCGAGCAAGTGGTGGAACGCAGACTCGCCGCCGAATTGGGTTCCGGGTTGGGCAGCGATGTCCTGATCGCCGCGCATCATGGCAGCGCTACCTCCAGTTCGTCGGCGTTCTTGGCGGCCGTCGATCCGCGTTGGGTGCTGTATGCAGCGGGCTATGCCAACCGCTTCGGCTTCCCGGCAGAGGCGGGGCGGTGACGGCGCGGGTCAGGGACATCGGCGCGGCCAGCGCGAATACCGCGACCGACGGCGCCGTCGGTTTGCGACTGCCCGCGTCCGGCTTTCTGCCGGAACCCTGGCGGCAGCGTGACGACGATCGTCGTCTCTGGCGCCATCGGCCATGACCATGGCGAAATGAGATCGCTGAGTGGCTTGTGTCGGTCGGCCGCGCCGGGCGTCTGCGCGAGCCGACGGTCATCCTGTATCATGCCCGCTTTAAAGGTCGGCTTAGTGGTCGGTCGCGGACAACAAGCGGAGACAATACCAAGGTGCTCGAGTTGATGCAGGCTGGCGGCTGGCTGATGGTGCCGATCGTGCTGTGCTCGGTCGTCGCCATGGCGATTGTGGTCGAGCGCTTCTGGGCGCTGCGGCGCGCGGGTCATCATGCCTGACAATCTGGTCGGCCAGATTTGGCAATTGCATCGTCGTAAACCGTTGAACGACGAGCGTATCGCCGAGATCCGCGAGGGCTCCGCCCTCGGCCGCATGCTGGCAGCGGGGCTTGTGAATCGATTCCACTCGCGTGAGGTGATGAAGGAGACCATCCAGGACACCGGCCGTCAAGTGGTGTCCGGTTTGGAGCGTTATCTCAACACCTTAGGAACCATTGCCGCGGTGTGGGTACCGCTGCTCGGGCCGCTTGGTACCGTGATTGGCGATGATCGATGTATTCGCGGTCATCATGCAAGCGGGGGTTGGTAACCCTGGTGTGTTGGCCGGCGGTATCTCCAAGGCCCTGATCACCACCGCGGCGGGGCTGTCGGTGGCGATTCCGGCGCTGATGTTCCATCGCTATTTCAACGGCCGTGTCGACAAGCTGATCATCGGCATGGAGGAGCAGGCGCTGCGTCTGATCGAGGTCATGAAGGGCGAGCGCGAGGCGACCGAGGTGGGCGCGACATGAACCTGCGCCCGCACAAGCGCGAGCAGCCCGACATCAATCTCACACCACTGATCGACGTAGTGTTTCTGTTACTGATTTTCTTCATGGTCTCGACCACATTCAACGACGACGCTAGGCTGCGGTTGCAGCTTCCGCAGGCAGACGGTGAGCCGGTTTCCAGCGATGAGCTGGAACTGTTGGAGATTGTGATCGATGCCGGCGGACGCTTTTACGTCGATGACCGCCAGGTGCTCGATCGCCGTGCGGAGACCTTGCGCACGGCAATGATCGGCGCGGTCGGGCCGAAACGTGACCTACCGGTATTGATCAAGGCCGACGCCACGACGCCGCATCAGGCGGTGATGACCGCGCTGGATGCCGCCAGCCAGCTTGGCATGACACATGTCGCATTCGCCGCTAGCCGCACCGACCAGAACCAATGAGCGCTTCGCCCCCCGTCCACGCCGATTCCCGGATTGGCCCCGAGTCGCCGCTCGCCGCCGCCCCCCAGTTTGGATTCAGGGCGCGAGGTCTATCGACGACTGCTGCGTTACGTGAAGCCGTACTGGCGCATGTTTGCGCTGTCCATCGGCGGCATGCTGGTGTTTGCGGCGACCGAGCCGCTGTTCGCCGCCATGATCAAGCCGTTGCTCGATGGCAGTTTCGTCGACCGCGACCCGGCGTTGGTGCGCCTGATGCCCTTGCTGTTGGTAGGTATTTTTGTCATTCGCGGCATTGCCGGTTTCGTCAATACCTACTGCCTCAAATGGGTAGGGCGACGGGTGGTGGCCGACCTGCGTCAGGAGATGTTCGATCATCTGCTGCGGGCGCCGACACGCTACTACGACAACAACAGCTCCGGCCTGATTTTGGCCAAGCTTACCTACAATGTCGAGAACGTGGCATCGGCGACGACCTCCGCGGTCACGACGCTGGTGCGCGACGGCTTCACGGCCATCGCGCTACTGTCCTACATGCTGTATCTGGACGCTGCACTGTCCGCCATCTTCTTGCTCATCGGTCCGGTCATGGCGTTCTCGATCAAGTACGCCACCAAGCGTTTTCGTAATTACGGGCGACGCATTCAGGAACGTGTCGGGTCGCTGACGCACGTTGCACAGGAAGTCATCGACGGACATCGCGTGGTCAAGGCGTTCGGTGGCGAGCGTTACGAGTCGGACGCGTTCTCGCGCCTGAATGAGAAGACGCGCTCGCTACAGATGAAGATCGTTGCGGTGGAGTCCGTCAGCGCGTGCCGCTGGTGCAGATACTCTCGGCGATCGCGATCGGTGTCATCGTCTACCTGTCTACCTGCAGGGCCTGCGTGAGGACATTACGGTCGGCACCTTCATGTCCTTCATCGTTGCGATGGGGCTGATGCTGCCGCCGGTAAAGCGGCTCGCGTCGGTCAACTCGCAGCTGCAACGTGGCATCGTCGCCGCCGCCAGCCTATTCGAGCTGCTCGACAGCGAGAGCGAGCAAGACCACGGTACCCGCACCCTGGTGCGCGCCAAAGGCAAGGTCGAATACCGCCACCTGACGCATGTCTATGATCCGGACAAGGGCGCGGTGATCCATGCCTTGAATCTGTGCATTGCGCCGGGGGAAAGTGTCGCACTGGTCGGCCGCTCGGGCAGCGGCAAGTCGACCTTGGCGAGCCTGTTGCCGCGTTTCTATGATGTCACCGAGGGCGCCATCCTGATCGACGGCATCGACACCCGTGCGTTGACCTTGGCCAGCCTGAGGCGGCAGATTTCGTTGGTGACGCAAGACATCGTGCTGTTCAACGACAGCGTCGCCAACAACATCGCCTATGGCGCCGATGGTGAGGTGCCACACACGGAGGTTGAGCGTGTTGCCGAGGCCGCCCACGCGCTGGATTTCATTCGCGCCTTGCCGCAGGGATTCGACACCCTCGTGGGCGATCGTGGTGTGCTGCTGTCCGGCGGCCAGCGCCAGCGTATCGCCATTGCCCGCGCCATGCTCAAGGATGCGCCGATCCTGGTCTTGGACGAGGCCACGTCGGCGCTGGATGCCGAGAGCGAAACGCCACGTTCAGGCGGGGCTCGAGCATCTGATGCAAGGCCGCACCACGCTGGTGATCGCGCATCGCCTCTCCACCATCGAGCATGTCGATCGCATTGTCGTGCTCGACGGCGGGCGTATTGTCGAGCAGGGGCCGCATGCCGAACTGCTGGCCAAGGGCGGCTATTACACCCGGCTGCATCGCATGCAGTTTCACGATCCTGTCGACTTGGTCGTACCTGCCGAAGTCGGTGCGTGAAGGGCTTGGCCGCGGGTTTGTCTCCGGAACGGATGTGGTAGAGCAGCTGTGGTACGGACGGGGTTTGTTCGCGCGTGCGCTGTCGCTGCTGTTGGCGCCACTGGCGTGGCTCTATTGCGCTGTCTCGGCGTTGCGTGCCTTGGCCTATCGGCAAGGCTGGTTCCGCTCCGAGTCCGCCGGGGTGCCGGTGCTGGTGGTCGGTAATCTGACCGTTGGCGGTACCGGTAAGACGCCGTTGGTGCTGTGGCTGGTGGCGCATCTGCAACGGCGCGGTCTGCGCCCGGGTGTGGCGATGCGTGGTTATGGCGGCAGCGAACAGGGCGCGCCGCGGCTGGTGCGCTCCGACAGCGATCCGTTCATGTTCGGTGACGAGCCGGTGTTATTGGCCGGCCGTGCCGGCTGCCCGGTCATGGTCGGTCGCGACCGGGTCGCCACGGCCCGCCGACTGGTGCTGGAGCAGGGTTGCGATATCGTTGTCACCGACGACGGCCTGCAGCACTACCGGCTGCGGCGCGATGGCGAGATTCTGGTGGTTGACGGCATGCGCGGCTTCGGCAATGGGCGCTGTCTGCCGGCGGGGCCGCTGCGTGAGCCGCGCGGCCGCACCAAACGGGTGGACCTGGTCATCGTCAATGGTGATGATGGTGCAGTCGATGGCGCTGCGGATCTGATGCGTATGCAGCTGGTGCCGGGGGACGCCTTGAATCTGTATCATGCGGGCCAGAGTCGGGCGCTCGATGCATTCCGCTGCGAGCCCGTGACGGCGGTCGCGGGTATCGGCAATCCTGAGCGCTTTTTCACGATGCTGCGCAACCTCGGCCTCGACACCGTCACGCGGGCGTTTCCGGATCATCACCGCTACAGCCGCGCGGACCTGGCACGTCTGCCGCCCGGACCAGTGCTGATGACCGAGAAGGATGCGGTCAAATGTCGCGCCTGGGCCGGCGCCGAGCATTGGTATGTGCCAGTGCAGGCGCGACCGGACGCGGCCTTCGTGGCGGCGTTGGAATTGATCATCGATGCCTGCCTGGCACAGTGAAAAAAGCGCTTTAAGCGTGGGGTAGCGATGCGCCCCGAACCTTGGTGACGCGCGGTGAGCCCTGACTGCGCCAATGACGCGCCGCCACGACAACCCAATCAGTACAGCTCGATTCGCAACAGAGGTACCGCAATGGACAAGAAGCTGCTCGAAATACTACGTTGCCCCGTCTGCAAGGGGGAACTGCACTACGACAAGTCCGCCGATGAACTGATCTGCCGTCTCGACCGCTTGGCCTACCCGGTGCGCGATTCGATTCCGGTCATGTTGGAAGAGGAGGCGCGTCGGCTGGATCCCGAAGAAGAAGTGGCACGCGCTTGAGCGCGGCGTTTAAGGTCGTTATACCGGCGCGCTACGGCGCCAGTCGGCTACCGGGCAAGCCGCTACTGGACCTTGGCGGCAAGCCGCTGATTCGTCGTGTCTGGGAGCAAGCGCGGGCAAGCGCGGCGGCGCAGATTGTGATCGCGACCGACGATCAGCGCATCGCCGACGTCTGTGCTGAATTCGGCGCCGAGGTCGCCATGACCGGCAATGGCCATCTCAGTGGCTCGGACCGCATTGCCGAGGTGATCGAGCAACGTCACTGGGATGCCGACACCATTGTCGTTAATCTCCAGGGCGATGAACCCTGCATGCCGCCGGCGCTGATCGACCAAGTGGCCTCGGACTTGGTGGCGCGTCAGGGCGTTGGCATGGCCACGTTGGCTTACCCGATCGGCGACGCGGAGTCGCTGTTTGATCCGCATGTGGTCAAGGTGGTCACCGATGCCGAGGGTTTTGCGCTGTATTTTTCCCGTGCGCCGATCCCGTGGCACCGCGACGGCTTCCTCGGCAAGCGCGCGATTGCCGAACGGGGTGACGTTTTGCGCCATATCGGGCTCTATGCCTACCGCGCCGATTTTCTTGCCCGTTATGTCAGTTGGCCGATGGCTCCGTTGGAACAGGCCGAGTCGCTAGAACAACTGCGGGTGCTCTGGCACGGCGAACGCATACATGTCTCGATCGCCGGCGAGGAGCCCGGTCCCGTGGATACCGCGGACGACGTGCAGCGGGTCCTGCTGCGCCTCACCAATGAAGTCTAGAGCGATTGTCGGTCTAGCCCTAACCGGATGACCTCGGCCGGATAACGCCCATGCGTCTCGGTCGTGACGCTAAGGCACTGGGCTGGAGTCAATCGTGGCGTCAATCGGGATCAGCCGCTGCGCTTTATGCCGTCGAGCAGGTGCTGCAGTTCTTCGGACAGGTCGCCGGCGGCATCGAACAGGGCCACCTCGATATGCTCGTTGGAACGCGAGCTGGCCTGTCCGTACTGGTCGATCTGAATCGGCGGCCTAGCCTCACGGGTCTCCAGTATTAGTCGCGCATCCGCGTTCAGGACCTCGACAACCCGGCAGTCGCGCCCGTAGAAATTGCGAGAGTTGCGCTCGATGAGCTGGCGCAGGCGTTCGGTGAATGGATCGGCGTCGTTCATGATATTGCTGATTCTCCTCGGCGCGTGCAGGCACCAAAATCGTGCGGTTTGATCAATCCGCAATGTCCAACATAGGGGCTGCGGAGTCTTTTTCCGCGACTGTGGCGCCGCCTATTTGGGGCATGACGGTGCGCCCCTATTTAGGCAAGACAGGACGGTTTCAGCTCGAGCGCGTGGTTGAGCATGAGCGGCATTGATCCGGTGGGTCCAAGCCGGCGGGGCAACAGCGCGGAGCGCGCCCGAACGCGAGACAAAAAAAAGCCCCGCGGGGTCGCGGGGCAATTCACCACTGAGGAGGTCAGAGGACGGAAACGGCAGAGAGGAAGTATTCCGCCTCGCTTAAATATAATGCAGATCCAGTGCCAACTTTCCCAAGGGCATCTGTTGAGCCGCCTCTGCCGGGCGTGCTTGTTGTTTTGCTCCCTGGCTGGGTCGAGGCCTGTCTCATGAAGGCTCGTAAATGCCGCGCATGACCGGCCTTTGCACCGATTGGGTGCGATTTCTGCGCAGTGTCGAATCGGGCAAGTTCGCGTTGCTATGCCTCGCGCTCTGTACGTTATCGATGCCGGGCATGGCGGGTGCTGAGACTCGACGAGAGGCGCGTGGTTGGCTGCAACTGGAGCGCGATCAGGAGACCTACCGGGATCGGGTGGAGCCACTTGATCTGCGCGATCAGCGTCGTTTAGAGACCATTGAGCGCTCGCAGCGCAATGAGCTGCGCGCCCTGCAGCAGCGCCAGCGGCGCGAGTCGCAGGCCGAGAGCCGCTCGCATCGGGTGGGGCAGCATCGCGATCTGCCGCGTCAGGTGCCACGTCGGGAGCCGTTTCTGCAACAGCGTCAAGCCGTTGAGCGCAAGCGCCTGGAGATTCGCATGCAGCAGGATCGGCTACCCTATGGCAGGTGATGGCGTGTCTGCCGAAACGACTGATTGCAGATGCTAGAATCGCGATCGCATTGCTCGCTGAGCATCAATCAAGCGCCGCATCCTCTGGGAAGGCGGCGCGCGATGAACACTGGACAAGGTTCGAACCAACGATGAACGACAATACGCGTGTGCGAGTACTTTTCGTCTGTATGGGGAACATCTGTCGGTCGCCTACCGCGCATGGTGTTTTCCGCCAACTGGTCGAAGAGGCCGGGCTTGGTGAGCGCATCGAGATCGATTCTGCCGGCACCCATGCCTATCACGAGGGTGAGCCGCCGGACCGACGCGCGCAGCAAACGGCGCTCAGGCGGGGTATCGAGATGCACGACCTGCGCGCGCGGCGCACGCGATCGGAAGATTTCGAGTACTTCGACTATATCCTCGCCATGGATCAGGATAATTACCACAGCCTCAGCGGCATCTGTCCCGAAGGTCGTGGCCTGGAGCGCCGCCTGATGTTACTGATGGATTTCGCGCCACAGATGCGTGTGCGCGAGGTGCCCGATCCCTACTACGGTGCCTCTGGTGGCTTCGAGACCGTCTACGACATGGTCGAGGCCGCAGCCTCTGGGCTGCTTGACGACATTCGCCGGCGCCACTTCACGAAGTCTCCGCGCGCGCCGCTGTTGCGCCATGGAGGCGACGACGCAGAATCCGGGCCGGCGTCTCGCTTGGGATCGTTCGACGACCGTGTCTGGGTTCAATTAGCGTCTCGACGGGCGCCGATTCCCTGTTCGCG
>CALOCQ010000003.1:0-682328 GCA_942491885.1 uncultured Pseudomonadota bacterium | reverse complement strand
TGTAGAACGCGCTATCGAAAGCAAGCAGTGCATTGCTAACGAGCGCGAGGGTTAGCGGCAAAAAGGCAAAATAACGCAGGACCTTGTGCGACCATAGGCGAAAACTGACTGCGGTATGGCGCAACGGGTTGAGAAGTATCCGCTTATCCCACAGCGCCCACAACGCACGTAATGAAACCCTCACGCGCATCCGGTATTCACTGGACGCATCAGCCAGGGCATGTTCTTTCAGCAGCGCATCGGGTTGATATACCACTGCCAGTCGCTTTTCCAGCATGCTTAAAGGTTGCACGAAGTCCGGCTGCTGGTCGGCACGCATCGGTACGTATTCAACCCGTCGTATAGCATCGATTCCGCCGTCGACGCCGATAACGCAGCCGTATCTTGATTCCTGCTCACGAATGAAGTTTTCGTACCTCATATAAGCGGAGCAGCCATCGCCGACCAACGTTCCATCGTCTGCGACATAGACCATCTTGCCAGTTACGTAGCCGACTTGTGAATCGGCAAAGCTTGCGACGAGCGAGCCAATCGCTTCCGGTGCGTAGATCGAGTTGGCATCCGAGAATACGATGATGTCCGCTTCGCAATCGGCAATCGCCATATTGAGCGCAGAGGTCTTGCCCGCACGCGGATGCTGGCGCAGCAATTTCACGCGAGGCCCCAGGCCAGACACAATGTGATCGGTGCCATCGCTGGACTCATCAGAGACTACAACGACAGTGAGCAGCGCCTCCGGGTAGTTCAGACTCTAGTTTGTTACGAACAGTAGCCTCTATATGATCAGCTTCAGTTGTAAGCAGCAATAACGACCGCAACCGTAGGCCTGATAATTATTGGCTAAGACCGACTGCTTGCGAGCGCCCGAGCGTGAGCAACAAGCCACGCCAGCACCGGGTACCCGAGGTAAATGTAGACCACCGCCAGAGCACTGACCCAGAAAACGGCTAATCCAACCATAGTTCGCCACCTCGCTCAGTGAGGTGACGAAATAACGTTCGCTCCGCAACACAGACCGCGCACCGCGCGCTCAGGATCCAGCAAGCCCGACCTGAGTGCATTGGCATGTGAGCGACCGTATCGACGACGCTCAGCGTAGCACTGCGCAAGTCTGGAAATGAAGCACAGCCCGACGCTGCCTCACCACGCTGCGACTGATATGGGTAGCGGTTTGCCGCATTCGTTCGAGAATCTGGAAACCGAAGCGCCAGCGGTGATCCGCATATCTGACTGGAAATCGAATCATGCATGACGACGATAACTCCAGAAGCTCTTCATCTATATAGAGAAAGTTGCCCGCTTCTGCCAAGCGAATGCCGAGATCATGATCCTGAGCCGCACGCATTGATTCATCCAGCAAACCCGCTTTGTCGTAAAGCGACCTTCTAGCCAGCGCGTTGGAAGGAATAGCAATGTAGCAATTCAAAAGCAACGCGGCCGGGTCATTGGTTTCAACATGCCCGGGTTCATAGATATCGTAAAGGTGCTGCCCCGTTGCATCGACCGCCTGACCATTGCAATAGACCAGATCAGCATCAGGACGCTCGCCGAAAAAGGCCATCTGCCTTGCCAGCTTTTCACGGTGCCAGAAATCGTCGCTATCCAGAATCGCAATATAGCGGCCCTTTGAGTACTCGATGCCAAGATTTATCGCGGCCGATTGACCCTTGTTCACTCCGCCCGGATGTTCGAGCAAACGCAATCGAGAGCCAAAACTCTCGAGAATCTCACGAGTGTTATCGGTACTGCCATCATCGACAGTGATCAATTCGAAATCAGTAAACGACTGTTGCAGCACCGACTCAACGGTTTCCCGCATGTAGGCGCCGCGGTTATAGCACGGAATAACCAACGCTAACTTCAGGTATGTAACGCATCAGACGCTGCTGAGCGCCCCTCCCCTCTGCATCGGAGCGCTCATGCCGGTGCAACAATTCCCTGATCGACACGCTGCGACGCATCGACCACTTGTCGCATACTTACAAACCTGAAGTCCGCTAACAAACGCCGCATCCGCGGCAAACACTTCTCGAGATTATTGTAGTGTCGGAAGCGCGATTTTAAACCGACCTTGACGCGCGGTTGATCCGGATCTACTTCCCACGGATGCAGATAAAACACAAACGGCTCACCCTCCGCCTCCACTTGTCGTAACAACCACCGCGAAAACGCATACGGGTAAAGACGAAAATAACCACCTCCGGACGCGGGGATATTCCTCCCCAGAAGTCGCGCCGTGGTTGGTGGAAACTCGATGATAGATGCACCAGACGGCGTTTCGCGATCGTGAATAAAACGCTCGGCATCCGGGATACCATAGAAGTCGTGTTTCACCGGAAAAATACTCGAGTCATAATGGAATCGCGCATCATAAAACTCATCCAAGTCACATAACGAGTTATTGGTGATCGAGTAGCTGGCGGCGCGATACCCGGTGACAGTCTGTGTCACCGCACGCCTGCTCCAGAACGTCCTTGAGTGGTGGGTCTCATCACGGAACGTTTCACGATCCTGCTGATAAATGAATTGATGATTCATGCCATGACATGCAACCTCGTGACCACGGTCGTTGATGGTTCGGATCAGCTTCGGGAAGCGTTGAGCAACCCAACCGAGAATAAAAAGGTCGCTTGCGAGTCGTGTTCATCAAAAAGATCGATAAGTCTTAGTGTGTTGTCCTCGACCCTCGGCGCGTAATTATCCCAATCAGACTGTATGATCGCGCTGGCTAGCGCCGCTACATGAAAGTAGTCTTCCACGTCGACGGTGAGCGCATTCATACGAATCGACTCCATCGCCCACTCAACCGGTGGACAGCCGGTACGAAAAATTCAGTACAAACTGGTTCTCCGCAAAGTCTGCACGTTGCGTCGAATGTAAACGGCGGTGGGTGAAACCAATCGTAACACCCACTCGAGTGCCAAGCTCGATCGAATAGTCAATACCAACGTGCCACTCATCATTACGCTCGCCCGTGGCAAAATCACGGCGCAGAAATCGCCCATTCGCCAGAGAGCCTGCGTCTCGGCGTTAACTCCGCGAGTGAATCCAAGATCCGTACTGATAGCGCTCGGCGTCGTTTCCGCCGAGCGTCTGATACTCATCATCTGCCCAGCCAAGCGAAACGAAAGATCGTCCCGTGGCCTGGCGACGTTAAAAGACGCGCCAACGTCGGTTCGCGTCAGCGCATCGTTTACCGCGGAAATTTGATCTACCCTGTCGAAAATGTCGCCACCTGATTCGCTCAGCAGTCCACCGTTGTCGGTAAGCCGCCGACCAGCATTAAAACCTAATGTTGAGTAGGCGCCGATCGTTACGACCGAGGGCTAATTGACACGCAGGTCCATCGTCCTTTGAAAAGTCGCCAGTATCTACGCGATCGAAGCCCAGCTCGACATCAAAGCTGCCACCCGCCGACTCTGGCGTTGTAAGTCAGAAAGTAGCTGTTGATGTCAAACTCCGAGTTAATGACATTGTCATACTCGATGCTGCGGCTGACAGCGGATGAAGCCCATATTACTCGATTGGCGTCAGCGAACGCGAGTAGTCCAAGCTGGAAATCGATGCTCTTGCTATCGAAACGCGCAGCGTCTTCAAAGTCGCGAATGCTGTAGGTGGCAGACGCGTTGACTTGGACACGCCGACCGAAAGGCATAAAAAGCGTCGGACCCGTTGAAAAGTTATTAATGTTCTGACGGTTGTCGGGCGCATCGGGTAGAAACTCATTGCGACGGGCCTGCCCAAATTGGTCGGTAAAGGACCACGACAACAAATCCGGCACCAAGATACAGATTCAGAACGGCGTCGAGGTCACCGAAAATCTGGGAGTCAAAGCTCTCTTCGTCATACTCGCGCTATTCCACATCACTGCTAACAGACGCATTAAAACGCGGTCCGCTTGCTCGACCAGTCGATCAGCGTTCCGGCAGAATAGAAAACCGACTTCGATTTCATCGGATCCGGTTAAGACCAATGTTGTCTGAGTAGCCAATACCGAGCCGGTCAACGAGACGTTCGTGCGATCGGTATCCGTCGTTTGCTGGGCAAAACCAATGACTGGCGTCAACGCGATTAGCGCCCCAATAGAATGTTTTCTGATCATAGCTCTGGTTCCTTGAATGGCATGATCTGACCATTCATTTATTCACCTTCAATCTGGCCACCGTATTGGCCATAACCGTACCCGTAATAGTCACCGGACAGGCCATCACCGACGTTCGCCTTGTTGAGCACAAGGTTGATCGCCTTGCTGCCATCGAGCAGCTCGATGGCATTCAGCACCATTTGTTGCGAGGTGCGTGCGGAGGCAACTACCAGCGCAACCTGACCAACATGTGTCGATAGAATGGGCGATTCGGTGGTGTAAAGCAACGGCGAGGTATCGAAGATAATTATGCGCTTAGGGTCCTCCTCCGAGAGCCTTTGGCAAAGCCTGTCCATTCGCTCACTGGACAACAGCTCGCTCGCCAGCTCGTCCTGCCTACCTGTCGACATAACAGCAAGGTTAGGAATATCGGTTGGCATGACGTACTCATCAAACTTGCTCAACTGAGTCGCGCAACACATCGAGCAGCCCGGGACTGCCCTTCCAGCCCAAAAAGCTTCGTGATATGAGGCTTGGCGCAATCCGCATCTATAAGCACAACGCTCCAGTCCTTCTCGAGCGCCATTGAAAGCGCAAGATTCACACAGGTGAAGGTCTTCCCCTCGCCCGGGATGGCACTGGCGACCATCAGAAGGTTACCGCGCGGCACATCCGCAGTTTTCTTGCTTGCGGCATTCGCCAGTATCGGGCGCTTGATCTGGCGATATTGGTCAGCGATACGTTTTTGTTCAACGACGGTCACCAACAGTCCGGCCGCGCGCAGCGCGTCTTTATCGATGTCGACTATCGGGCCGCCATAGTTATGCTTGATGAGCGGCATGATGCGACTCTCGTCGTCATCGACGCGAATCTTGCCGACCGGCATGGCTGTCGGCTCCGGTGTCGCGCCACTTCGACTACTCACCCGTTGCTTCTGCAGCTTATCAAGGGCTTGTTGTATTTTTCCCATATTGTTGTCGCTCAGCTAACGAAAGAGGTGATGCCGGGGCCAACGACTTCAACGGCGAAGACGGCACCGAATACGACGACCAACGATATGACGGCAAGACTGAATCCGCTCGCCTGAAGCAAGCGTCGCCTGCGATCGGCAACGGAAATCGACATGCTCACAGCGCCGAGCACTGGCAGACCGGTAACAGCTGAAGACAGGATTGTCGTGTCGTGAATACAGGCTTGAGTTGGGACAACAGCAGTGCAAGACCCGCGCCGACACCAAGTCCGGCAATGAGCACCATGGCAATCAGACGTGCTCGCTTAGGTTCGACCGGCTCAATATCAGCGACCGGCGGATCAATCACGCGAAACTCGACCTGATCTGACTGTTGCGCCGCAGTGGAGAGATTCTCCGTCTCAAGGCTTTGCACCAGCAGCTGGTACTGACTATAGACAATTTCGTAGTCGCGATTGAGGCGCGAGAGCTCCGCTTCAACCTCGGGGACTTCGTTGATCAACGAGTTAAGCTCCGCAACTTTTCGTGTACGGTCATTTACATCTGCTTGCAAATTCGCGATTTCCACCTCAACTTCGTTGAGGCTGATCTGAAGCGCCTGATAGACGGGATTACCCTGTAACGCGGGGCTCGCGCCACCTTGCGTCGCCAGTTCCTCACGCTCTTGTTCCAGACGGGCATTCAACTCTTCAATCTGCTCGCGTGTCGCGACAACGTCAGGGTGCTTTTCTGTGAATCGCAGCGACAGCGCTTCCAGCGAGGCCTCGGCCTCCTTGATACGTCCCTCGAGACTATTCTGCGGAAGCTCCTGCCCGGCGGCGCTCAACGGCGCGACACGCCGCGACTGGCCACTCAGTTGCTCAAGTATCCGATCGCGCCTTGAGCGAGCCAGCGCAAGCTCCTTACGCGAGGCTTCCAGAGCTTCCGTTTGATTCTGCAAGCGGGCGTAGTAGCCGCCCTCCGCGCCCGGTAGACGCCCCTTGTTGTTCTTCTTGAACTCGGCAAGACGATCCTCTGACGCCCTGAGACGAGTTTCATAGTCCGCGATCTGCTCTCTCAGGAAATCCTGATTGACGTCGGACGCAGACGATCCCGCTGAGCGCGTGTCCTCAACAAACGTGTTCAGCAATGTGGAAACCACACGCACCGCGCGCTGCGGATCGGTGTCTTTATACCTGATCGAGTAAAGGTTATCCGGTGACCGCCGATCCCCTCCGTCGGATCGTATCCTGATACCATTGCGCAGCTTTTCGACAACACCCTGCATTTGCTGGGGCGTCTCTGCACGGAGATGTAGGTCATTCTCGCGCGCAACCTCTTCAAGCTGAACGCTGCCCAACAGCGACTGGCGAACAAAATTCAACTCAGTCTCAACATCCGGCGCAATGATACGGCCATCGAGCACACGCTGCAGGCTCGACGACGAGTCAATATACACCCGTGTCTGCGCCTGGAAAATGTCAGGCTGGAGGGCAACCCAGATCCAGCCTGCAATACAAATTAGCCACGCTAACGCAACCGAATACCAGCGGAATCGCCATGCACTGCGCAACTGCGATACAACACTTTGAAACTGTTCTTGCATAACCCGTTAGCTCAATATCAATAGATGATGCTAGAAAAACGATTCTGGAATAACAACGACATCACCCGGTCGCATCTGAATGTTCTGGCTCATGTCGCCATCATTCAAAAGATCGTCCAGTTTTACGCGATATTCCTCTGTAGTTCCATCAGGCGTTTTACGTACTACTTTTGACCGGTTGCCGGCCGCAAAGTCTGTTAACCCACCAACCTCAATCATGACATCCAAAAGTGTCATTTCTTCACGGTATGACAACGCCATAGGTTGCGCTGCCTGGCCAACCACCCGAATTTGCTCAGCGAAGGCGCCGACAAACTCTTGCACGATCACATTGACCTTGGGCGAACGAATATACTCGGCCAGCACCGCCTCAACATCCCGCGCGAGAATTGTCGGCGTTTTGCCGACGGCTACCATATCTTCAACGAGCGGCGTAGAAATCTTACCGTCCGGACGCACCGGCACGGTCGTCGAGATCTCCGGATTGCGCCAAACGAAGATATTGAGCATGTCGCCGGGACCGATAACGTAATTATCTTCCTGACCCGTACTGTTCTCGACCGTCCGGCCCGGGCTATCCGGTGGCAGCGCCGAACCACCCGCGCATGCCGTCAGCAAACAAGCAGCAACAACGGACAATGCCAAGCGCAAACGACCCACAAGGCTTCGTGAAAAACTAAGCGATCGCACGATAGCTACTCCAATGATTCAAGCAGTGACTGCGCTTCGCGGCGCAGTGACTCAGGCAATGTCGACGCCAGGACAGTCTGAAGGTTTTCGCGAGCCTGACCCGGGTCTCCTGCGACAACCTGCGCACGTGCCAAATGATACCTGATTTCCGCGTTATCCGCTGCGAGCTCAACGGCTTTCGTGAGCAGCGGTAGCGCGTCCCGTATCGCACCGTTATCGAGCAGGATCACGCCATAGGTATCCAGAATCGCTGCGGAGTTCGGCGCAATATCGGCGGCACGCCGGGCAAGCTCCAGCGCCTCATCATCCCCTGACTGATGCAGCATCCAGGCAAGATTGTTCAAAGCAACTGCATTACGGGGCGATTCAGCAATAATCGCTCTGTAAAGTTCCTCTGCCTGGTCTTCATTGTCAGTCGTCTGGTAGTGCTGGGCGAGCAATGCACGAATAGCAATGGAATCGGGGAAGCGCGACAGCCAACTCGTCAGGTAGCGTTCCGGTCGTGCTTCCCCAGAAGAGATCGCCGTCCGGTATTGGCCCAGCACCGCCGCTTCTCCCGCGCCTGACGCGAGCGCGTCTTTGTAGGCCGCTTGCGCCGCCACATATTGCCTCTGCGCAGCTGCAACCCGCCCCTTCAGAATCAATCCATCAGGATTGTCCGCATCGCGGGACAACAAATCAGCAACCAGACGCTCCGCTTCTGAAACGTCTGAGTTGGCTAGCGCAAATCGTGCGCCGGCAAGAAGAAGCGTTGCATTCTGGGGGAATCGCGCGAGGCCGCTTTCGAGCGCCTGCATCACACCATCCGATGATCGCTCCGTCTCCGCCAGAAACACCAGCGCCAGATAGTTCCCTGGTGTTGCATCGGATTGCTCGATTGCCTTCGAAAGCGCCGCGCGGGCACCTTCAATATCGCCCTCGCCCGCGAGTGCGGCACCGACGATCGCATGAGCCTCTGCTCTAGCCGGCGCTACCTCAATCGCTGAACTCGCCCAACGTTTCGCATCGGCAAAATTGCGTTCTGTTATCGCAAGTCGGGCAAGCGTCAAGAACGGACGCGGATCCGAGCCGGCGACTGCGGCGGCCCGCTCCAGCAGCGACTTGGATTCGGCGGAGTCCTCAGCCATTGCGCTTATCTGAGATTTACCAATCAATGCATCAATGCTATCCGGGTCAATTGCCAGCGCAGCGTCAAATGCCGCCAATGCCTGAGCCTGATCGGGCACACCCAATGCGATATTTCCTAACAGAAGATGCGATCCGATGTTGCCAGGGAATCGCTGCGTGGCTTCGCGAGCCCTCGCCAGCGCGCCGTCTGACTCGCCTACTGTCTGCAAGAACAGAGCCGCCGCGGCGTACGCGCGTGGATCATCCTTTCTGTCGTCGATGAGCTGCTCCGTCAGCGCTACACCACTCTGTGCATCACCCTGACCAAGATAGGTCTGCAAAAGGCCAATCACCGCGCCGTAGTCCTCACTATCCAAGTCGATTGACTTTCGAAGCACCACCTCTGCCTGCTCAATGTCGCCCGAACTCGCATGCGCACGTGCCAGCAAAATGCGTAATGCAGGTGTCGACCGACCCTCTGCTTCGTTCTTGCTTAGCAGATCAATTGCCTCATCTACATCGCCGACAGAGATCAAGGTCTGAGCCAGCAACATGATATTCGGCATCGCATCAGTACCACTTTCACGTAGCACATCCAGGGCAAGTTCCGGGCGCCCCTGACGAAGGTGAACTTCTGCCAGCAACCTGCTGGCGACTGGATCGGGTTGTGAAGACGCGTTCATTGACGCTTGTAGATTCTGCCGCGCCTGCCCAAGATTGCCGAGGGCGAGATCTGACGCCCCGAGCAGTCGTAGAATATTTGGGTTACCGGGTGCGCTGGTTGCGGCCTTACGCAATAAACCGTTTGCCTCCGAATACTGCTGCTGTTCAAAGAGAATAGAGGCGCGCATGAACTGTGCCGCTGGATTTTCGCCCATTACTGCTTCGTAGCGTTCGACCGCTATACCAGCCTCATCGAACTGCCTCGCGCGCAATCGCGTGACGGCTGCCGAGTACCAGGACTCAGCCAACAAACTGCTCTCTCCGCTGGATGCAGCGAGCGCCGCAGCCTTTTCAAAACGCTGGGCGGCACTGACAAAGTTATTCTGGTTCTGGGCAACCAGGCCTGCTAATCGATACACCTGCGCGGAATCCGGCTGCTGCTTCATTAGCCGCGTGACCTGCTCAGCTGCACCGACAGCATCACCGCGAGCCAACAACACTCGACCGCGGCGTATTTCCCAGCTATTAGGGTCGTCGGACGCGGCTACAAGCATATCGATGCGCTGCTCAGCCGCATCGAATTCACCTAGCAACAGCATCGTATCAACGAGCAGCAATTGCACGCGTTCGTTCTGCTCACCATCAGGAATACCGGCGAGGACAACCTGCGCCTCCGTCGGCTGACCCTTACGCAACATCAGCTCAGCAATGCCAAGCGCCAAACGGATGTCGTCTACACCCAGATCTCTGGCCCGATACAACTCGGATTCCGCCGTCGGAGTATCGCCGGTGGCAAGTGACACAAGCCCGAGCAATAACCGAGCCTGCCCATTCTCCGGCTGATCTTGCAGCAAGCTACGCACGGCGATAGACGAGGAACGATAGTCTCTTTGCTCGAATGCCTGTTGCGCTGTTGCAAGCTGTTCCTCCGGAGTCGCTCCGCCGCACGCAGAAACCATGAGCGCGAGACAAACCAGAGCTATCAAGCTTCTGTGCCTGCCAAGATTCTTCGGATAGTCACTCATGTTCGATCCCCCATCGCCACACTTGAAAATTCAATCTCTGCAGATTCCATGAAAAGCTCCGCCGCATCGGAAAACCGAATCAACTCATCGGTGCAGTCCGTCTCACACGCAACACTAATTGCCAGAAAATCCGCATCCCTCTTACCAGCCAATAAACCGGCAATCTGCTTAAGTTTGGCGTTCAGCGTTCCATAGACCGGTGTCCCAGCGACTCGCTGACGCCACACCACTAGCCGCTGTCGGCCATACTCAGACAGTATACGCGCACCGCGATACTGATCCCGCATCTCTAAGCCCACAACACGCTGCCAATCCTCACCAAACGGCCGATTACCCCAAGCAACAAGCTCGCTGTTATTTCGCTGAACGGCGAAGTGTGCCAGATACCAGTCGTATTCATTACCGGACACCATGGCGAGACCAGATGCACTCGACGTACTGCCCTTCATCACCGGCGCCCAGTCGCCGATCGGTTGACGTCGTATCTGCATCGATGCCGAGACGCTGAGCCGCGCCTCTTGTTGCAGAAGTTCCGCCGATTCAGCAATGCCGGCAGTGCGCACCAGCCCGCCCAGCAACATGATTGCCGCGACTAACACCAACGACCGATAGACACCCTTCTGCGCGTCGACCTTCAGAAAGCGATTCGGCAATGCGGTGCTCACCAGATCAAAGCGGCGCACATAAACGAAAAAAACCGCCATAGCGATCGCATATAACACCCAGCCATAGAGATAGTGATCTGTGGTTATCAGGTAGTGCTGCATGTCCGAGTACTGACCAATGATGATCAGCGTGTACACGCGCACCCAGTTGGTGACAAACGCGAGCAACAGCGCTACAAAGATGACCTTGGTTCGATCACGCCATGACGTTAAATCGGTCGCAGCAAAAAACACGCCGAGCGTCAACGACACGATAATGTAGTGCAGCCCGCTGCAGCCACCAGCGATCTGAAACTCGCCTGCCGGCACGCTAACCTGATAGCCGTCGATGAAAACCGGAAACGAGTGCCACTGCAATGCGACGCTGACCACCCAGGTGGTTATCGATTGGAGAGGCTCGACCAGGATGTCCCACATCGGGATGGCGAAGTAAATGAACGACACACCGAGGGCACAACGCAGCGCAAAACTGATACCAAAGACACTTGCGGTTACGGCAGCGATCAACGCCGGCAGGAGCAGTTGCTGAGCGATATCAATGCCGGTGATTTGTGCGACAGCGATCACAAGAGTGACACCGCCTACGGCAAACAGACCAGGCCACCACGGCGAAACAGCCAGTGGCGCTTCGCTGGCAATGCGACGATAGACCAACCAGCCCGACATCACGACGACCAGGTAACCATGCGTATAACTGAACCCGGTCGTCCAGCGAGTATGCAGAACCGCGAGCGTCGGCCATAGCAATACCAATGCCGCCGAAATAACCAGCGCACCCGCAAGACATCTTACGGCGATATTCCGTCTCAAATCCGCACCTAAACCGATCTCGCGGTTGATTGACGACATATCCAGTTGCCTTTATCCAGTTCGCCGTAATACCGCGGTATCTGCGTGGAGAACGCCGCCGTTAGCCCACAATCTCTTATAGTAGTCGTACATCGTTCACAAAACTGCGCGGCAAGCCACGGACCAAAGTGTGACGTATGCACGGTTTGCCCCCTATAGGCTGCTACGTCGAGCGCGGCAGTCTCACCGTAATCGTCGTTCCTGCGCCAACAGTCGATGCGACCGCCAGCTTGCCACCAAGTTGTTGAACATAATCGCGCGCCTGGTACATACCGATCCCCATGCCCTGTGCCCCCTTGGTGGAGTCAAACGGGCGAAACAGTCGCTCGCTAATGAACTCGTCGCTCATTCCAGTGCCCTCATCGCTAATTTCCGCAGCCACATGCTCGCCATCGCAGCTAACGGTCACAGTGATTACATCATGGTCTGCCCGCGATGCGTCCTGCGCATTTCTGATGAGGTGCCCGAAAATGGCCGACAGCTTATCCGGATCGGCGAGCACTTTGTCCGGACAGTCGCCTACTATTGACGGTATTGGCTTGCGCGACCCGCAGTCAGCTACAGCGCGCCCGACAATCTCCCGGACGAGCACCGGACGCTCGGTGGCTGACACCGGATCACCTTGCAGCTGGGCCAACAATTTATTCATCCGCTTAACCGAATTCGCGATCGTCTCGATCGCATCATCGATAAATTCCGGATTCGATTTGTGCTTCTCGGCATTCGACACGACCAATGACTGTTGAGCGATCAGGTTCTTCAGGTCGTGCATGATGAATGCCGTGAATTTATTGAAAACTTCAAATTGGCGCGCTTCAGCCAGCAGCTCCCGATTTCGATCACGTTGCAGAAACACCGCAAGTTGTTGACCGACCGTACGCAGCAGGTCGTGATCCTCAAAATTCATCGACGGCATGCCAGCCGGCCGCACGAGGCCAGCTATGCCGGTCAACTGTCGATCAAGCACTAGCGGAACGAAAATATGATCGCTCGTCACCAATGGATCGGTACTAGGCGAAAACAAATTTCGATAATGTTCAGGGTCGGATTCCGCCTCTCTGCCATCGACGACCCACCCGGTTTCCTGCATGAACGCGACTAGTGGGTGATTTGCATCAAGCGCAGTCGTCTTCGCAAAATCACCGAATGTCGCTGATACGCGAAAATGGCGCTCATTTTGCGAATCGCGCAACCACAGCGCACCGCCATCACTGTTGATAATGTCCGCCAGCGCATCCAGGCACAGAACGGGCATCGGCGCTCGCGCGGAATCCTGAGCCAAACGCCGTGTTAACTTCAGCCATTCCTCGCGATAGTCATACCGGTTCGCGTAGAAATGGGTGGCGAGGAAAACTTTTGCGCGACGTCGAAGCTGCTGCGAGAACAGCACCAACGCCAGCAAGACGAGGCTCGCGACAAAGAACAAGACCTGCAGCACACCGCCCCATTCCCCCCCGAATTCCTGCAACAGGACGCCACCAAATGCGACAAGAACCAGATAAAGTCCGACGCCAACCAGGCTGGCAGAATAAAAAACGACATGCCTGGAAATAAAGAGCCCCGACTGCCAGTCGGGATCGCGACGCAAGGCCAGCAGCAACAGCGCAACTGCGAGAGCATTCACGAAGCCACGCGCGGCCCACATGTGCTCATTGATGCCGCCAAGCAATATTGCGTTCGAGTAGGTGAACAAATCGAATACAAAAATTACCCCGAAGGCCACCGCGATTAACGAAACGACACGACGCTTCAGCAGGCCCGCATTCCTGTAAATCTGCTCTACGGCAAGTAAGCCACCCAGCGAGAAGGCAACGGTGAAGTAGTAGGCCGCCTGCAAACTGGTTTCCTGACCATTGGTCGACGACCAATAAACAAGACCAGCAACCGGTATGGTTAACCAGGGCAGTAACCCGAACCAGCGACGCCATCCCTCGTTGTTATTGCGTTGAATCACTTGCCCGAGGAACAACAAGGCGGCAAAGGCATGTATCGCGTCTATCGCGATAATCTGGCTGAGTGATAGCTGGCCGGAAACGGCGAATGCCATCAGTACGCCCCACAGCGCCAGGATGAGTGACGACGCCAGCAGATAGTTCAACGGCCAGGTCGTTCGACGAGCAACGACCAGCGTCAGCGCCAGTCCGAGATGCGCCAGCGCCGCCGCCATATATCCATAAGTGATAAGACTCATATCGAAATACTAACCCGAAATGCCTCTCGGGATCGGCGTGTAAGAAGTAGTAGCGCCTATCGCGCGCCCTTCTGCCACAGCACCACCTCAGCCGTCTGCAGCAGGATCATGAAGTCGAACAGAAGCGTTCGATTCTTGACGTAATAGAGATCGTATTGCAGCTTTTCGAACGCATCCTTGGCCGATGACCCGTACGGGTAACACAGCTGAGCCCAGCCGGTAATCCCGGGCTTAACGCGATGACGCTCCATGTAATAGGGCAAATCCTCGCGCAATTTCTCAACGAACTCCGGTCGCTCTGGTCGGGGACCAACGACGCTCATGGTACCCGCCAGCACGTTGATCAGCTGCGGCAACTCATCGATGCGCAACTTGCGTATAACACGCCCGACACGCGTCACCCGATCGTCATCCTTCTTCGCCCACACGGCTTCACCGCCCGCCTCGGCATCCTTACGCATGCTGCGGAATTTGAGCACATTGAACGGCACGTTATTCTTACCGACGCGCCGCTGCCGGTAGAAGATCGGGCGACCGTCCTCCAGCACAATAAGCACAGCAGTGATCAACATGACCGGCGACGCGAGCAGCAAGACAATCGCACTCGACACGATATCAAAAACGCGTTGCGCTATGCGCCGCGGCAACTGGCGCCGAAAACCACTTTCAAAGATCAGCCAGCTCGGACGCACGAGCTCGAGGTTGATCTTAGCGGTTTCCCGCTCAAGAAAGTTGAGCACATCGGTCACATCGATGCTCTCCAGCCGGCATTCCAGCAGCTCACGCACCGGCAGCGTGCCCCGACGATCATCCAACGCAATAACGATCTCGTCGATACGGTGTTCCTGCGCGTAGCGGTATAAGTCAGTCGGCATTGGCCGGACGCGCTTCTGCGGCAGGTCGCTGGGCTCATCACCTTCCATTGCGATATAGCGAACCAGCTTGAAGCCGCGCTGATCGGATTGGCGACGCAGCTTCAGGAACTGCTCGGCGCGCTTGCCGGCACCCAGAACAATCACACGACGCTTGAAAATATTTTCGTCGACGATTCTTGAGAATGCAAAGCGCACGATCGCCAGCGCAACAATCGCCAGCACACTCGCCGTCAACATAACGGATGGGCGCAGGTAGAGCGGATGAATGATGTAGTAGAGCACCGGCAAAACGAAGCCACTTAGCGCCACCGCCGCCACGACGCGTGATACGACGCCAACGAAGCGGGCGCGCAGCGCAATGCGGTAGAGACCCATCGCGGCCATGCTGGCCATCAGCACGAGCACTGCGACCGCGCAACGCCAGAAATCGAGCGCCGAACCCTCGCCGCCCGCGGGCAGCCAACCGAATGCCCTGACGATTGCATGACTGGCCGCCAGCGACGCGAAAATTACAGTCGCCTCCACCAGCGCCAGCACGAATACCGGCCGGTGGACATGGTGATCGAAAATGCGAATAGTCATTGGAGAACCAATTTCATAAGTGAGCGTGTTACACGGCTGATCCGGCAGGGCTAGCAGCGCATTGGCGAGCCGTTGTCACCATATTAACCGAGTCGCTGTGTCATTCATGTGAATTGTCTCACTAAGCTCGACGCTGACTACGTCAGGCTTAAGCCAGTTCGCCGCCAATCTTGCTCAGCAGCTCGGCGGTCTTGGCCTGCATCAGCGCCACGTCGCCACGGCTTTCCACATTCAGGCGAATCACCGGTTCCGTATTCGATGAGCGCAAGTTGAAACGCCAGTCGTCGAACTCGACACTGATGCCATCGACCGTATTGCTGTCCTTCGCACCCGGTTGATACTCCGCCCAGATTGCATCCATCACCGACTGCGCGTCCGCGACGCGACGATTGATCTCACCGCTCGCCGGAAACTTCGCCTGGCGCGCCTCGACCATCGACGACAGCGTCGCCCCACGCTTCCCAATCATCTCGGCGACCAACAACCACGGCACCATACCGCTATCGCAAAAGAAGAAGTCACGGAAATAATGATGCGCACTCATCTCGCCGCCGTAGATCGCGTTTTCGCGACGCATGACCTCTTTCATGAAAGAGTGCCCCGACTTGCTCTGAATGACCCGGCCACCACACTGCTCGACGATTTCAATCGTGTTCCAGGTCAGGCGCGGGTCGTGGACAATGCCGCCGCCCGGGTTGGCAGCCAGCAGGCTTTCAGCGAGCAGACCGACAATGTAGTAGCCCTCGATGAAACCGCCTTTCTCATCAAACAGGAAACAACGATCGAAGTCGCCGTCCCAGGCAACGCCAAGATCGGCGCCGTGCTCCAGCACCGCCCTGGCCGTCGATTCGCGATTCTCCGTGAGCATCGGATTCGGCACCCCGTTCGGAAACTCACCATCGGGTTCGTGATTCAGTTTGATGAATTCAAACGGCAGATGCGGCTCCAGCAGATCGAGTGCGAGCCCGGCACCACCGTTGCCCGCGTTCACGACGATCTTGAGCGGCTTCAGCGCACCCGGGTCGACGTAGGTCAGCAGGTGCTCGACGTACGCCGCCGTGATATCGATGGCGGTGCGTGTGCCCGGTGATGTGGCGACAAGACGCTTGTCGGCCTCGGCCAGCTTACGAATCTCCACCAGACCGGTATCGCCACTGATCGGTCGCGATTCCTCACGAACAATCTTCAGCCCATTGTAGTCTTTAGGGTTATGGCTCGCGGTAACCATGATGCCGCCATCGGCACCCAGTGTGCCCGTGGCGAAATACACCGACTCTGTGCCGCCGAGCCCAATGTCGAGCACCTCCACGCCAGCCTCGATCAGCCCGCGACATACCGCATCGGCAAGCTGCGCGCTGGACAACCGAATATCGCGACCGACGACGACGCGCTTGGCATCCAGAAACTGCGCCGTCGCATTCGCTATGCGATAGGCAATGTCCTCGTTGAGCTGGTCCGGTAGCCGCCCACGAACGTCGTAGGCTTTGAATGAAGGGATAGTGATTGGCATGGCTGGGTTCCTGAGCGTATGACAGGGTTTTGGGATCTTTTAGGTTGTCCCCTGATGATACCACTGTGATGCTTACGCTAGTGGTCGCTGGACGCGGATCGGGCGTGGATACGCGGGTGACGGGGCTGGGTAGGGAACAGGCGGGTCGCTGCGCGTGTGTAGATCGCCGCGCTTCGCTCGCGATGACGGTCCATGTTGGTCATCGCGAGGAGCGAAGCGACGTGGCGATCAGACAATCCACCCAGCAACCCCGTCATCGCGAGCGAAGCGCGGCGATCAGACAAGGCTGCCCTGCAAATTCACGTCATCGCGAGGAGCGAAGCGACGTGGCGATCAACTACTAGTACCCTCTCGCCCGTAATTATCCTCAAACCGAACAATATCGTCCTCGCCAAGATAATCGCCCGACTGCACCTCAATAATATGCACAGGCTCATCGAACGGGTTCGCGATGCGATGCTTCTCGCCGATCGGGATGTACGTCGACTCGTTGACATTGAGATCGAAAATATCATCGCCACGCGTGATGCGCGCCTTCCCCTTGACCACGACCCAGTGCTCGGCACGATGATGGTGTTTCTGTAACGAAAGAATCGCACCAGGATTTACGATCAGGCGTTTAACCTGATGTGTTTCGCCCTGATCCACGCCATCGTAGCTGCCCCACGGCCGGAAAACCTGCCGATGAAAAGTCACCTCCGGCCGATCGTCAGCCTTAAGCTTTTCGACCAGTTTCTTGACATCTTCCGCCTGCGATTTGGGTGCCACCAAGACCGCATCTTTAGTTTCGACGATAACGTAGTTATCGAGTCCCACAGCCGCAACCAGACGACTCTCGGCACTAATCAAACTGTTGTGACAATTCGCATGCACGACATCACCGGAGATCGCGTTGCCATGCTCATCGCTTGGCATCGCGTCGTGCAGCGATGGCCAGGAACCCACGTCGCTCCAACCAGCGTCCAGCGGCACGACCACGGCCTTGTCGGTCTTCTCCATCACGGCGTAGTCGATCGAGTTCGATGGTGAACGCCGAAACGCCTCGGCGTCAGGGCGCAGAAAGTCGAGATCGTCGGCTGCCTGCGCAAGGCTCGCACGACAGGCTGCGATCATATCGGGCTCAAAGCGCGAGAGTTCATCGATGTAAGCGCGAGCATTCAGCAGGAACATACCGCTGTTCCAGAGATATTCGCCGGAATCAATATAGCCTTGCGCAGTCGCCTCATCCGGCTTCTCCCTGAAGCCTGTGACCGGGACCGGGCGATCACCATCCAGCGTCGCCTGAATGTATCCATAACCGGTATGCGCTGACTGCGGCACCACGCCGAATGTCACCAGTTTTCCGGACACCGCGGCATCAGCCCCTCGGGCAACGGCTGCGGCAAAAGCGTTGGTGTCTGCGATGACGTGGTCCGCCGGCATGACGAGAACGCAAACGTTGGAGTCGTTATCGCCTTGTACGGCCAACAGCGCTGCCAACGCCACCGCGGGTGCGGTATTGCGCCCCTCCGGCTCCAACACAATCCGCACGTGGGTATCGATCGCGCGCATTTGCTCGGCAACCATAAAGCGATGCGCGTCGTTGCAGACGATTATCGGGTCCGACGCGCCGTCGATGGCAACGATCCGCATCGCGGTATCCTGCAGCATCGTTTTATCGGTCACCATCGCAAGCAACTGCTTTGGATAAGCTGCGCGAGACGTCGGCCAAAGGCGGCTGCCTGAACCACCCGACAGAATCACAGGAATAATTTTTGTCATTTTTCTATCAACTGGTGAATGTTTTCGCAAAGACTAACCGCCAATGGCCAGCCCTAGCAAGATGACGCAGTCACACTGTGTGCATGCTCAATCCACGACCGATCGCATAGTAGTGCAAACCCTTTTCCGACATCGACTTCGGGTCATATAGATTGCGACCATCGACCACAACCCGATCAGAAATCTTCGCCACCATGTCATCAAACCCGGGGCTACGGAATTCCTGCCACTCGGTGACAATAACAAGTGCATCCGAGCCGTCAAGCGCCTCATCCGGACTGCCGCACAGCACCAAATCATCCCGCTCACCGAAAATTCGCCGCGCCTCGTCAGTGGCCTCCGGGTCATAGGCTCGTACCGTTGCTCCAGCCCCCCACAGCGCCTCTATCAGAACCCGGCTAGGCGCCTCGCGCATATCGTCTGTCTTGGGCTTGAATGCCAACCCCCAGACAGCGACCGTCTTGCCTGCCAGCTCGCCCTCATAATGCGCGTGCAATTTCTGGAATAACGTCTGCTTCTGACGATGATTGACTGCCTCCACGGCATTCAACAATTCGGCCTCATAGCCGGCCTGAGAGGCTGAGCGCGCCAGCGCCTGCACGTCCTTGGGAAAGCAGGAACCGCCATAGCCAGCGCCAGGATAGATGAAGTGGTAACCAATACGTGGGTCAGACCCGATACCGATGCGCACGTCTTCGATGTCCGCACCGAACCGTTCGGCCAGATTCGCCAGTTCGTTCATGAAGCTGATCTTTGTTGCCAGCATTGCATTGGCGGCATACTTCGTGAGCTCGGCAGAACGAATATCCATGACGATGACGCGATCATGGTTGCGGTTAAACGGCTCATACAATGCACGTAGAAGCTCCGCGGTTCGCGGATTATCGGTGCCAATAATGATGCGGTCAGGCTTCATGAAATCGTTGATTGCCGCGCCTTCCTTCAGGAATTCGGGATTCGAGACAACATCGAATTCATGGGTGACGCCGCGTTTCGAAAGTGTCTCGCGGATCCTAGCGGCGACCCGGTCGCCCGTTCCAACCGGCACGGTCGACTTGTCGATAACGATCTTGTAATCGTCCATATGCGTTGCGACAGATTCGGCAACGGCGAGCACATACTTGAGATCAGCCGAGCCATCCTCATCCGGCGGCGTACCAACCGCAATAAACTGGAAGATGCCGTGTGAGACACCCTCTTCTATGTCTGTCGTAAACTTAAGCCGGCCGGCGTCGCGGTTGCGCTGAATATAGGCGTCGAGGCCAGGCTCGTAGATCGGCACTTCGCCGCGATTGAGCATAGCGATCTTGTCTGCGTCGATATCGACGCAGACTACATCGTTGCCCATTTCTGCCATGCAAGCGCCGGTGACGAGTCCTACGTAGCCGGATCCGAATATAGTGATTTTCATGATAGTTATCAGATAAAAGACGAAGATCGTGAATTAAATCATAAATGTTCCATACGCAGTGTGACAATCAGCACACAAAGAGCCGCTGAGCCGGCGATCAGTCACGCAATGGCCTCCGCCGGTCAGGCGCTCTTATGTGGCTTACCCACCAACCGAATCACGGTATCCTGAGCTGGGTTTTGTGATTGAACGAAGATATGGTCTTCGAGTCCGCCCGTAGGAGAATAACCATCTACAGATTCCAGCAATATGTCTATTAGTTTCTGCCAGTCGCGAGCCGCAGCCGTGGTAGTAATATCTGCAATAACATCAAGCAGCTTCTCATGAGATAAATACTTCTCATTGGCCCGCAGAATTCTCGGATGACGAGTTCCGGTGACGTTTGTCCCAATCAACAGCTCCTCATAGAGCTTCTCCGCAGGCCTGAGTCCAGAGAACACAATTTCGATGTCACCATCGGGATTAGACGCATCAAGAACCGTCAAACCCAGCAGGTGAATCATCCTCCGAGCTAAGTCGATAATCTTGACAGGCTCGCCCATGTCCAACACGAAAACAACGCCGCCTTTAGCCATCGCTCCAGCCTGAATCACAAGCTGCGCCGCCTCAGGAATGGTCATAAAGTATCGGATAATTTCCGGATGAGTGACCGTGACTGGACCTCCATTGCGTATCTGCTCGCGAAAAAGAGGTACGACAGAGCCGGATGATGCCAGAACGTTTCCGAAGCGCACCATACAAAACTTAGTAGAAGATGACTGCAAGGCAAGGTCCTGCAGAACCAACTCAGACAGCCTCTTACTCGCCCCCATGACGTTGGTCGGACTCACCGCCTTATCTGTTGAAATCAATACAAAGGTATGGACCCGTGCTTCCAGAGCCGCTCGCGCAGCGCTAAGGGTGCCAATGACATTATTAATGACTCCTTCAAAAACATTGTGCTCAACAATCGGCACATGCTTGTATGCTGCTGCGTGATAGACGGTCTCCACCTTATATGCCTTCATTATTTCGAGCATTCGACTCTTGTCTGTAACGCATCCCAACAACGCCACAATCTGAATATCGAGACCGTCCTGCGCCATGCGCGATCGCAATAGCTTTTCGACTGTATATAGCGCAATTTCCGAACGCTCTAACAACAGCAAACGTTTCGGTTCTAGCTGCATCACTTGACGACAGAGTTCCGACCCGATTGAACCTCCGGCACCTGTCACTAGAACTGTATTGCCCTCATTTTCCTGCCGCAGCAAGTCTTCGTCAGGCGGTACCGCGTCTCGCCCAAGCAAGTCCTCAACAGGGACTTCGCGAATGTCATCGACTCTAGCCTTGCCAGTCACTATGTCAGCTACGTCCGGAATCGTTTGCACGCGCAACGGGAATGGTTCTAATTTTTCAATGATGCGCCGTCGATGTCGTCGCGACGCACTCGGTATCGCCAGAAGCACTCTCTCTGCGCCAGTGTCAGCTATGAGCTTCCCTATACTTCGTGGCGGATGCACTTCAAGGCCGCCGATTCTTGCCTTACAAATCGCTGGATCATCATCGACAAAAGCGACCGGCAAGAAGACAGGCGAGGAGTCTAATGCGGCAGCCAGGCGGACGCCCCCTTCCCCTGCGCCATAGATCAACACAGGCTCCCGGTGTTTTCCACGCTTGTTTAAGAACAGCCTCGCGGAGTATCGACTCACCAACATCGTAAGTGCCTGCAAGCAGAAAAATACAATCGTGATACGCAGTACATCGACGGGTGCAGCAAGGAATGAAAGATAGATCGATACACCTGCCGCCGCTATCACGGAACCCTTGGCCGCGGCAACCATGTGGCCAACACCGATAAATCGAATGATCGATCGATAAAAGCCAGCTAAGGATGCTGCAACGATACCAAGCAGAACGGTAAGGGAAAGGTACGGCAGCGGACTTATCGCAGCGGGCCAAAAACCAAAACTTAGCCAAACAGCAGCAAACCCGCTGACCAAGCTGGTTAGCGAATCAGAAGCCAACATTAGTAACCGCTTGTTACGCCTGCTCATTCGAAGCATCAACAAGCGGAATCTTTCCCTGAAACCCATTACTATTTTTGCCATAACTGTCGGCTCATTCCGGACTTATGGGAATATAATAACACGTGGCATACGCGGCCATGTCAGACGCGATCTATCGTTAGCCCAGAACATTCTTTCATCGGGCACCTAATTTATTCCGGACAGGGAAAGTAACTACGCCCAATCGCCGATAGGCGCCGATCGCGAGCGCGACTGTCCAGGCAACAGCGCCACATGCCGATACAACGGAAACGCCCATAGCACCGAACACATAAATCGCCGGAGCCATAAGAAGTAACTTAACAAGAGCGGTGATAAGAACAAAGCGTAAGTAGAAATTCTCTTGGCCTGTAACCATCATGAGTGCGGCAACTAGCCCTGCGACTACATTCAGGAAATCGCCGACTACAAGTATCTGCAAGACCGGAGTTGATGAAACATATTGCTCTAAGTCTCTGGTCATGCCCCTATGGTGAATCTGGCTGAATCGTGGGCCGGCTACTAAGGAACAATGCAGGTTGTCGGCGAAATTGATTCGCGGCTCAGCACTTTTAATATGTTAGAGAGCTGGGCTATTTCTACCCAGTGGGCGTATTGCGCCGGCAACCGGACAGGAGTTTGTCTCGGCTACAACGTCAAAATGCGCGGTCGGTTTGACTAAGTATTTGAAGTCGACTACTCAGAAATACGAACTACTGTTCATTGGCCTACCATGCTGACCTCAAGCGATGCAAAGTGCGAGGTACTATAGCAATCAGTTTTGACGAAGGCCCCAGACTGGTCGCACGAATGTGAGGTACGTACGTTGTCAGCCGCACAGGGCCTAGTGCAACATCCGGAAGTCATGCTTGCCATGGTAATCGTCGAGTAGAAAGTATCAGATCACGACTTGCCTTGGATTGTAGAAGCACTCGATGCCAGAAGACACTCGATTGACGCCACGTGACAATATCTAGGGTGAAGGCGCCGCGTTGGCTCTTCGTTTACGAGCTCCAAGAAATGTTCGCATCTTATCCCTGTAGGTTCTCGATTCTAGAACCGTTTCAGTTACAATCATGTCATGGATGTTTTGCGGCTCGAGGTGAAATATTTCTTGCTTCTCCACACTAGAATCTATAGTCGCACGACGCGAGGGCGAACACGATGTATTACTTGCCCCCGTACAAAGGGCGCGCGAATCGACCTACCCGATCATCGAGTCTTTTTTCTATTCTGGGAATAGAGAATTCTTCTGACAAATTTTCAAAGCCGGCAACAAAAAATATCAGGTATTGGATCGACTACTGCGCCGTGTCAGTGCCCGATACCAGTCTGAACGCATCCTCGGAGGCTGAATAATGGCGCGCCACACAAACCTCGTCATCGGTGTATTTTGCCTCAATCTGGCCGGAAAGTTCCTAGGGTTTCTGCGAGTTCAGCAAATCAGCGTGCAGCTTGGTGTCACCTATGTAGCTGATGCCCTGTTCCTCGCTCTTATCGTGGTCGCCCTTTGGGAAGCTGTAGTAATGTCCGGTGCCTGCATTCCATCGCTAACGGCGGCATTCGTGCGATGGACTAACGCTAGAAATACCGATCATGCAATCCGAAAGACAGTGCGGCTATGTAGTGCTTTCGTACTCTTAGCGACATTGATAACGGTACTGGTTTTCATATTCGCCGAGACTATTGCTCATGTCATTGGTCCGGGCCTCTCCGACGAAGGCACAGCCTCTTTCGTGCGAATTGTACGTGCGTTGTCGCTGACCCCGATATTCGCTTCCGTAACTCTGTTTTTAGCCGCCATTAATCGGCTGCATCACGGTGAAATGCATTTCGCAGCGGTCGCTATCATTGTCAACATGCTGTCTCTTCCCGTGTTGATACTTGGACCGCACTGGTTTGATGATGCCACAAGTGTTGCCGTGGCCTATTGCGCATCCATCACCATTGCTTCGGCGATTGCAACAATTTATCAGTTAGCGTTTATGAACCGCGAAATTCGTGTCAGCGTTGTTTCCGCTCTAACCACAGAATTAGGCGTAACCGGCCCACGACTACAGAAGATTCTCGCTGATTGCCGTGAATTTTTTCCCTTATGGTTACCTTTGCTGGGTGCAGTGGGCGCTTTGGAAATCAACAGCATCATCGACATGGCGTTTGCGTCCACGGTTCAGGAAGGTGGTGCAGCCGGACTGAGTTATGCCGATCGACTGACCAAGATTGTGCTGGCGGTGCTGGGCGGTGCGATTTTTGTGGTAGCTGATCCACGATGGTCTAAATTGCTTTCCAAGCATGACGGCGAGCACATAAAGGCCGAAATCACGCAGGATGTGCAAGCGATTGTGGTCGTCATCGCACCGCTATACCTTGCGCTGTTTATGCTACCGGTTGAGATAGCCAATTTCGCCTTTGGATATGGACGAATGGACGAATCGGCCATAAGCCTAGTTGCCCAACTCATTCCGTGGCTCGCTTTGGCTGGGTTTATGTCTTTTCTGAGCCTTGCAATGTCGCGCGCGCTAACGTTCGAACAATTGCCCGGTCTGATCTTGCGGGTCAATCTTGTCGCCATTGTGCTCAACGTCATTCTAAATTATTTGTTAATCCCAATTTTAGGCATCGTTGGCATCGCAGTAGCGACATTCATCATGGCTCTCGTGCAGCTGTTCTTTTTGTCTGTGGGTGGCCGCAAAGTCCGAGCCGCACGGAGCGTGATCCGCGGCATTATTGGGGCGCCGGCTCTGTTCTGCGGTCTCGCAGCAGGTCTCACGATGTGGGCCTGTCAGACAATGATCGCAGAGCTTTGGCCAGTGTTTCGCATTCTACTGTCGCTTGCAGCTGGTTATACTGCGAGTGCTGCGGTTTATTTTCTGTTGCGCAAACGCCTGACTGTGTAACCCTGAGCGCTTATTGTCGAGATTGCTTTAAAACTGGATTTACGAGTGAAGGTGCCATTAGAATTAAACGTCCACGGTGGTTATCGGAGCAATGCTTTGTATTTGGATCGAATAAGTCAGCATTCCTTTTTGCCAGGGTATGTGTCCCGAGATGGCGTGGTGCTGGACTTGGGGTTCAATCACGGCCAATTCAGTTACTCCGTCATCGCTCGCTACGGTAGCCGGGTTTTTGCCGTCGAACCGGTCAGGGAATTCTGTGACGCTGCGGTACCCAGTCCAAACTTAACTTTGACAAATGCCGCTGTGCTGGATTCCGAGCGCACCGTACAGATGCTGGCCAGCACAGATAAACACCTGAGTGCGACTGTCCTCGATCACGATGTTGTCGCAACTATTCACGATGTCGGAAATGCAGATGTTGTTGAAGTACGTGGCGTTACTCTTAAGACGGTCATTGACTCAACCGGGAGCGAACTGATTGACCTGATAAAAATGGACATCGAAGGTGCAGAGCTAGATGTGTTGAGCACAATTGATGAAGACGCGCTGAAACGCATCAAGCAGATTGCAATAGAGTTTCATGACTTCTGGTATCCCGAACTTTCTGAAAGAACCGAGGCAGTAAAAATTAGATTACAAAGCCTGGGGTTCGATATGATTCGTTTTACACCCAACAACAAAGACGTGCTGTTTATCAATATTCATCATATCAAACTCAGCGCTTGGCACCGCTTCTATATCGCACATGTGCTGCGGAACATTAACGGCCTCGGTCGAGCAATCATGATTGTCTTACGGAAAACCGGACTGGCTGCCCAGCCGAAACCAATTCTTCCGAAACAACAGACTTCGAACTAGGTGACCAAAGACGACGTTTTAGCGTGACCACTCGATCTTCGAACGCCAAAACTAAGCAGCCGCTCGCTACTCGTTGATATCGAGGATCGGCAGCAACGCTTCGACATCTTCGACGGGAACGGCTTTGGGCAATTCGTTAGAGAGCATCTTCAGAGGAGTATGCGGCTCGAGACCGAGTGATTGATTGTGATTGCAAAACACAAACAGCGAGCGAGCGTATGGTTCCACGAAGAATAGCGAGGTCCATAAGTCTGCCCGCCGGTTACAAAGGTATGTCTTTTGCTATCGTATGCGAGTCGCTAAACCGTCGCACGAACGAGTTCGCAAATATCATGAATCACACGCTCTTGCTGGAACTCGGTCAAACTACTGCTGGATGGCAAGCAAACCCCACGTTCGAAAAGATCATCACTTGTCGATATGGAGCCCGCCGACTCAAACTCGCAGCCGCTGAATAGTGGGTTCCGGTGTAGTGGGTTCCATACTCTGCGTGCTTCAACGCCTCTGGCGCCGAGGTGCCCAATCAGCTGTTCGGCTGTCAATGGAGAGTCCTCCCGAACCAGAACGACACTTAGCCAGTGATTTGCACGAGTATTCTCCGACTCCTCAATCCATTCAAAGCAATCAAATTCCGAAAGCTCCCTGCAATAGTTGAAATAAATTTCTCTGCGTCGATTCACTCTGTCGTCAAGGACTTCCAGTTGGCCGCGACCAATTCCGGCAAGCACGTTGCTCATTCTGTAGTTGTAGCCAACAACTGAATGCTGATAGTAGGGAACATCGTCCTTCGCTTGCGTGGATAGCCAGCGCGCACGATCGACATACGCCTTATTTTTCGACACCAGCATACCGCCGCCAGACGTTGTGATGATCTTATTACCATTGAACGAGAAAATACCAATATCGCCAAAAGACCCGCTCGGGCGCCCATGATAGGTAGATCCCAGTGATTCAGCGGCATCCTCGACGATTGGCACGCCATATTTTCCAGCGACGCCTGTTAGCGCATCGTAGTCGGCACTGTATCCGTAAAGATTTACTACTACGATCGCTTTTGGCAGTTGCCCGCGGGTCTTGGCCTTTGACAACGCTTGCTCAAGCGCTCTCGGACACATATTCCAACTACCCGGCGCAGAATCTATAAATACTGGCGTCGCGCCTTGATAAAGCACCGGATTAACCGATGCAACAAAGGTCAGAGATGAACAGAAAACAATGTCATCTCGTTCAACACCGAGCACGACCAACGCCAAATGAATTGCTGCTGTACCCGACGCTAATGCGGCTGCATGACCGCTCTGGGTTCTATCCGCGATTTCTTGCTCGAATCCATCGACGTTGGGCCCAAGGGGCGCAACCCAATTCGAGTCGAATGCATCCTTCACGTATTTGCTTTCATGCTCGCTCATGTGCGGGATCGACAATAGAATCGGCTTCTCGAACTCATCACGTTGATGTAGCTCGACCGGTATCCCGTTCTGATCCAGCTGTGGTATTGCGCGAACGCCTTTACTAATCATCAGTGCGTAAATATCCGCCGAGTTTTTCGAAGCATCAACAGTCGTCGATGTATGCTCGCTGAGTTCATACAGTGTTGAGGTCAGATTCGCACCAGTCAATAAAAGTCGCCGTAAATCTCCATCTGTAACTGTTCTCAGAAACTTGTCGGACTGATCTACGAGCAATAGGATTCCGCTCGCTGTCGAATTCAATTGCTCGAACGCCTGCTTCAGCGTTGCATCCTGGCTAATCAAGAATCTTTTCATTTCGCTCACTCTATAAACCTCTGGCCGGCATACCGGCGACACATGCGTCATTTGGCACGTCGCGATTGACAACGGAACCAGCGCCAATGACAACGCCACTTCCGACCTTCACGCCTGGCAACACGACTGCCCCTGCGCCGATCAATGTTCGACTTCCAACCCAAACGCCACCACACAGTGTCGCCGATGGGGCGATATGAGAGTAATCCCCGACCATAGTATCGTGATCCACTACCGCGTTGTGATTGATGATCGTAGCGCGTCCGATTCTTGAATCAGCCGCGATGATTACGCCCGCTGCAACGAATACGCCCAACATCAGTTCAGCACTCGGCGAAATCAGCGCGTTCTCCGAGATGACCGAGTAAAGAGGGATACTCGCCTGCAGAACTTCTTCAGCAATATCTGCACGCCGATTACAGTCTCCGATCGCGATATGAATCGGTGCAGCGATAGTCTGCAACGGCGGCCAGGGTGTCACTTCACAACCTTCAATGAACTTGCCGTGCACAGACACATTAACATCATGAATTGCTCGAATGCGGACACCTGTTGAGCCGCTAATTACATCTGCCACCACCTTACAATGGCCGCCCGCACCAAGAATAATGAGATCATCAGAAAGCATTTACTTTCGCCAAAGTGACATCGCCAACATCCAACGATTCTACAATTTTCAGTATCCGCATTCCCGCCTGCCCGTCACCGTAAATATTGCTGTTCGAAAATCGTTCCGCCTTCAACGCCCGTCGTGTCGCCATTTCGATAGCCTCGCGATCTGACGCGGCCCAAAACACATTATCTCCGCGTTCACGCATGTTCTGCCGGCTGCCAACATCGACAACAGGCACACCAAAAGACGCCGCCTCGATTATTCCGCTGGATGAGTTTCCAACCATCGCGCTCGCATGCCGAAGCAACGAAAGAAAACTCTGACGCTTAAGATGCTTCACCGTATGCAATCGTGGACCGTAGTGGCAGGTTGAAATTTTTTCATCAATCTCATCGCCCCCCGCATCCGAGTTAGGTCGCACAAGAACGACATCAACGTCGAGAGACATCAGAGCGCTTAACAAAGCATCGACTTGCCCGGCTAAGGAACCCTGTTCGTGAGTGACGGGATGAAATACCGCCATCACGTAGTCCTTGCTAACATCGAAACCGACCTGTCGGGACAGACTCGCCTCGCTTTGAGATGCAAGCTCAATAATGCCGTCGAGACCCGGGGCACCGGTAATATGGATGCTCTCTGGCGCCTCGCCCATTCTCATGAGTCGCTCTGCCGACTCATTTGTTGCAACGCAGTGCAAATGAGCGATTTTCGAAATCGCGTGTCGAATACTTTCATCTACACTACCGGAGCGTTCGCCACCGTGAATGTGAATCACCGGCGTTGATAACAACGTCGAAGCCATCGCCCCCGCAAGCATTTCCGGTCTGTCCCCTAGTACAGCGACAAAGTCCGCATTCCACTCATCCAGTGCGGCAGCGAATCTGCTCAGCTGAAGACCGGTCGCCATAGCGACAGTCAACCCCGATCGAGGATGCAGCTCCACGCCGACTTCCGCCAAAATGGGCAGCGCCGATGCTTGAATCTCACGGCTCGTGTTTCCGTACTGATCACTCAGATGCATACCCGACACAAGCAAACCCAGCTCGATACTGCTACTGGCATGAAACAGCTCAAGCGTTGACGCCATGAGTCCAAAATCGGCGCGTGTCCCAGTAATATATGCGAGTTTCTTCAATTGCGAAAATGCTCCGGCTTAAGCAAAGTGAATGCTTTGAGGTCGACGTCAATCGTACGCCCCAAATAGTTCTCTTCCTCAGTTGGCGGAATTCCGGTGCCAGGACGAAGCATGACAAGGTCTTCACGCTCCAATGCCTTACCGGCCGGCACATCCTTCGCAACAAAAAGGCTGCGCCGGGCGACCTTGGCAACATCCACTTCAGTAGAATTAGAACGCTTCTCGCCAGAGCCTGTTACAGCTTCCGCTTGTCGTATCAGATCTACCATATCGGCAAACGCGCCAGGCTCTAGTGATGCAGCATGATCCGGGCCTGCCGACGAGCGGTCGAGAGTCAGATGCTTTTCAACGATTGTTGCGCCCATTGATACCGCAAACGCGGCAATAGCTGAATTGGTTGTATGATCAGAGAAACCAACCGGCACCGAAAACTGATCCCGGAGACTAGCCATAGTCGCCAGATGCACATCCTCCAGGGCGGTCGGATAGTTTGACGTGCATTGAAGAAGCGAAAGCGGGGGGAAACCACTTTCGCGCTGCTGTGACAATAATTGCTCACGCCTAATCACGTCACAGGCGTGGGCGATTTCCGAAAGATTAGCCATTCCTGTCGAGACAATCATCGGAATACCAGACGACGCGACGTAGCGAAGCATTCGATCAAATGTGATATCTCCCGACCCGATCTTTACAGCTCGCGGCCCAAGTCCGACAACAAAGGCTGCGGACTCCATATCGAAAGGTGTACAAAGAAAGTCGATGCCTTTTTCGGCACAGTAACGATTTACCCGAGCTAATTGATCATCGCTAAACGCTAGCCTCGAGAGCATCTCCATTTGCTTATCCGCGCCGTCATTTGTTCTCTGATAGACTGCCGTCGGTGCATCATGAGCTACAAGGCTTGCGGGAACAAAATGCTGGAATTTTGCGGCATCAGCTCCTATGCGACAGGCCTCATCAATTAGACGGCAAGCCGTGTCGACGGAGCCGTTATGATTAACTCCAACTTCTGCAATGACGTAGGTTCTGTTCATCGGGTAACCTGATTCGACCTTATTTTGACTCGCGCCCACGTGCGCTCATCAAGTATTCAACAAATGCGAAATCGAGTTCGCTATCTATATCTATAGACCGCTCAGGCGGCATCTGAAACATCTGCGCGTTTCCCTCCCATAGGCCAAGGCTCAACGTGTCCCTGTGCCAGACATATACCGCGCCACTAATCTCAAAAACTGCCGGTGCCGCCTGTCTGCTGACAACGTCACTGGCGGGGCTTAACGAGCTGCGCAAATCCGTCGTCGTTGTATTCAACCATATTGAAGTATGGGTTCTTGCGACTCTCACATACACCGATCACAACATCCGCACTATCGCTCAGCGCTGCGACAGCGCCGTCAATATCCGAGTCTGCACGCAAGGGACAGGTCGGATCGATGTCCACAACAGCATCATACTGAATACCCTGCTCACGCAAGAATTCACATAAATGTACGATCACTGGCAACTTACCCGCCTCATCAGTCGCGAGATTTGCTGGCCGCAAATATGGCACGGTCGCACCTGCCTCGCGCGCAAGGTCCGCCAAGTAGGCATCATCTGTAGAAACATATACGCCCGCATTGACCGATTTGCAGCGAATTGCCTGCTCAATCGCCCAAACAATTAACGGTTTTCCCAGAAGATTCTTGGCGTTCTTTCCCGGTACGCCCTTGGAGCCGCCGCGCGCACAAATCGTAGCAATGACCTTTCTTTCAAGCTGTGTCATTTTGTATCCAACTAATTGAGAAGCGAAATTATTTCGTCACAAACACGATCCGCCGCACCGCCAGGTCTCAACAAGCCCTCGGGGACAGATGCTCGCTCGGCTTTGGCCCTGTCAATAGCACCTTCGAGCTCATCCAATTCACCTACTCCGGCGGCGAGACCCATCTCTGCGTAGGGCGCGTTCTTACTCGTTAGCGATATCTCCAGCACAATGAGCTGTTTGCCAAGCAGTGCAGCTTCGATGCCGACAGTCGAACTAAAGGTGACAACGCAATCTACAGCGGACAGCAGCGCGCTAAGCTCTTCGTCGATCGGACTATACTGCAATCCGCTATCTGCCTCAGCATCATCCACAGGCAATTGATTCGGGTGCCGACGAACAATGATCTTAAGATCCTGCCGCCTCTTCCCCAACCGAGCGAGAAACGCTTCTACCCGAGACGGGAGGTTGATGTCGCCTGCTTCGCCGGTCTGCGCATCGGTCGCCGGTTCCGGCTGAGACGCAAACAGAATAACGTAGTCGTCCTGACCCCAACCGCGCCGATCACGCAATTCCAATCCCAGATTCGACAACGACGGCTTAGCGAGCCGATCAAAAGCTGGATTACCGATAACGCAAATATCGTCTGCATTCCTCCCGTGCGCTGTCAAACGGTCAGCTACGCCTTGCGATATGACACAAATACGATCTGCAAAGTCATTGTCCTTTAGCCATTCGACCTCTGCCATAGCAAAAAGATCGACGAGGCACACAGCCGGGATATCGTTAGCTCCCGCCGCAATTATCGCTGCACGCTCAGCACGCGGCGCACTTGTAGCCAGCACAAGCTTCGGATTCAGACGGTGAATGACATCACCCAGAAAAGCGACGGGCAAAAACGCCTGCCGTCCGATTTTTTCATATGCCTTCCTCGCACCGTCCTCACCTAGTCGCGCTACAAGGTCTCGGTACGACAGACCCAAGTAGGCAATCGATTCCTGCTCGCCGAGCATTGACGTATCCATGCCCTCCACGAGCCTCGTGCCGTATTGAATTGCAGGCGTATCATTTGCGTCAAGGAAGTCTCGACAGGTGAAGAAATCCAGACCTGCTTCTCGTAGTACAGGCTGAGCGTTGGTCAATCCAAGTATCGCAACCTTAATTTCAGGATAGCGCCTTCTGAGCTGCTTGATCACGGGCACAATCATGTTAACGTGCCCGCCGCCGTAGCAGACTGCGAGAATGTCGCATGCAGGGTCGACGCCCTTGCGGCTCAACGTTGCGCTTCCTTGTAGGCGCTCGCTATCCTGTCTACGACTCGCTCCACCGTAAGGTTGTCAAGAACGAAGCGGCGTGCCGCAACACCACGATTTCTCAAATCTTTCACGTTCGATAGCCTTAGATCAAGCGCTGCCGCCAGCGCGTACGCATCTCCGGCCGGGACGAGATCGCCAGCATCGCCGTTGACAGTCAACTCGCCAAGCCCGCTAATATCAGACCCGACCCAACAGTTGCCCATGGCCATCGCCTCAACGATAGCGTTTGGAAACATCTCGCCTTCTGTCGAAGGCTGACAATAAATATCGATCGCTGCCTGCACTTCGGGTATATCTCTCCTGAATCCAAGAAACTGAACAGCCTCACGAACGCCGTGCTTTTCGGCAGCCTCTTCCGCAGCTAGTCGCGCTGGCCCGTCACCGACGAAAACAACCTGGACCGCATGCCCCTTTCTCTTGAGAATCGCAAGAGCATGTACGAGCACATCCTGACCCTTCCAGCCGGAGAAATTACCAACGTGGCCAATGGCGAGTTCGTCCTCCCTAAGGCCCAACTCAGCCCTGACTGTCTTCCTCTCGATACGATCAGGATTAAACTTTTCGGGATCCACGCCATTGTAGGTCACCCTGATTCGCTGTGGCCTGGCACCTATCGCCACGAGTTCCCTCTTTGTGAATTCACTCACCGCTAGAAGAATCGCCGGATTGATCCTGTATATCCAATTGCGCCATTGGTGGGTCGCTCGTAACTCTATACCGCGTACGCTCTGAATCAGGGCCGGTTTCAGCCCAACGGAGACAGCAGCGACTGCCGCAAGCATAATACTCGCCGCGTTGTGGGCATGGATTACGTCCGGCCGCTGCTCCTTAAAGATACGCCGCATACTCAAAATTGTTCGTACAATATCGATCGGACTGCGTCTGTCCACTGCCAGCGTAGCAATCGTGAAAAATTCAAACCCGTCATCTCGAATTTCTTGCGCCAGCACGCCGCCACTGGCAACGAACATCACCTCTGCTCCCCGCCGGCGAAGCTCGCGTGCCATCGTCAAAGCCTGCGACCCGGGACCATTGTCCCTGAACTCAGAACGCAACTGAAGAATCTTCATTGACGTTGTCGCCGCGTCATCGGACATCTTTAATTCCCAATCGCCCAATACTCTCGGCGAGAGATAGTAGAGCCCAAATACGAACTGAGTGCTCACCAGTACCATCTCGATGCTCTCCTAGCAGCTGCTCAACAGAGTCCCTGCTAATAAGAGTGCTTGGTATGGCGCGCGAGTCGAGCAATCTTTCCTCTATTCTTTCTTTCATTTCTGTTCGAATCCACGCAGACAACGGAACACGAAAACCGTGTTTAGGCCGTTGTGAAATTGTCTCCGGTAGGACGCCGGCCAACAGCGATCGCAACGGCATTTTGCCTAGCCGACCTTTCCGCATACGGTCTGGCGGGTATCGTAATGCAATTTTAAGAAACTCTAGATCAAGAAACGGAACGCGCACTTCAAGACTCTGGCTCATGCTCGCACGGTCCACCTTTGACAGCATCTGACCGGGCAAGGGCCCCTCCAGTTCCAGCTCGAACAAACTCGTCGCAATGTGCTGATCGATCTCAGGACAGCGCACGGGATCTACCAACCAGCGCGAATTCGCCCCTGCAAATGGGCCATAGGTAAAGCAATCGGCACCGACCATGTCGAACGCCATAGCAATTTTCCTAAGCGGCGCAACGCCACCAATCCTTTTTTGAACGCCGGCAACGCCGGCACCAACTGCGCGAACACAACGGGCCAAGCCCGGCACCTGGTGGATACGTCGACGCAATGGATTGATGGCATGTCGTAGATAACCGGCGAATATTTCGTCACCCCCATCGCCAGAGACACAGACCTTCACTTCTGAACGCGCAAATTCCGATATCACGCTAAGCGGAACTACGGCCGGATCAGCCAATGGCTCGTCAAGCAAATCGAAAACGCGGTCAAGCCTATCAACCAGCGTCGTCGCATCGAATTTCATTTCATGATGATTGCAACCAAGTTGGTCGGCAACGAGTCGCGCATAGCGTGCCTCACTCACACTGTCAGCCTCAAGGTCACCTGAGAAATCCACTGTAAAAGTGTTTACATCAACATCAAGCTGTCTTGCCATTGCCACAAGGAGACTTGAATCTACGCCTCCGCTGAGGAAAAAGCCTACTGGCACGTCCGCAATGAGCTGACGTCTGACCGCTGCTCGAAGAGACTCCTCCAATTCCGCCAGATCTGGCACGACGCCCTGATGGTCTCCAACGAGTGACTGCATGTCTTGATACCGGCGTACTGCATTTGTTCCTGCGCTCGATATTGTCAGACACTCGCCCGGCCCCAGCCTCTCTACACCGGCAACGATGCTCCTCCGAACATCAGACCAACCATCACGCAAATAGGCCAATGCTGTTGATTCGGACAAATAAACAGGTGCGCCAATAGCTCGCATACCGACTACGAGAGCCTTGAGCTCGGAGGCAACTAGAACGACCGAATCGTATCGAAAGAAATAGAGAGGCTTTATGCCAACTGGATCAACGGCGCAAATGACGCTACGACGATCGCTATCCGCAAGCATAAAGGCAAACATGCCGTTCAATTTACGAAAACCCTCTACTCCACCAGCGTCATACGCTGCTGAAATTGCCTCGCAATCCGACTCCGTAGTAAAGCGATAAGTAGCCTTGAACGCTTCCCGCAATTCGCGATGATTGTATATTTCGCCATTAGCGATCAAATGATAACGATCATCGATACTGTGTAATGGTTGATCACCTCCCTGTAGGTCGATAATACTCAGCCGCGCATGTCCGAGCACGAAGTGTTCACCACAAAAAACGCTTTCGTTATCAGGCCCCCTATGGCGCAGAGCTGCGAGCATTTCCCGGCAGACATCTTCATACTTGTCGCCATCAAAAGCACCCGGCGTAGAAGCTACAATTCCAGCGATCCCGCACATAGCTAGCCCCCAGCGTTCAAGGATTCTGAAATTTGGACTGTTCTGATGACCGGCAACGATTCGACCAGCACCAGTATCGAAAGCGTTGGTAGGGCCCGGCTGGCACCGTAAAACACGACATCAACCGCGCCCAGAACCAAAACGCAAAATGCTACCGCAGCGCACCAGACCCCCTCGGAGCGAAATCCTCGTCGCACAAAGTGGACCGCACGCACGAGCGGACGACATAGCAAAAGGACGAATAGAACAACACCACCGAATCCAAGCTCTACTGAAAAATGTGCAAGAAAGTTGTGCGGATGCGGATAGGCGAGAACCGTCTCGCCAACATTCGGTATCAATGCGTCGATGCTACCCCAACCCCAACCGAAGATAGGCTTCGCCTCGAACAGTCGCCAGCTGGCAATGAGCAGATTGTAGCGCTCGAGATTCGAAAAGTTGCTCTCCAAGTCGAAGAGTTGACTGAAAGCACCCATCTGAAACGCGATAATAGCAAGCAATGGAATGCAAACTGCCAGCACCGGGACCGCAATAGCCAGACGCTTCCCGAAAGCGAGAAACAGAAAATATCCGATTATTACAGCGGCGGCGCACGCCAGTGCTCCGCGCGACTCAAGCGAAGCGAGGGCGAACATAAAGACGCCTATGCTGCCCATTAGAAACCATCTCCGAAATCGGCTCTGCACAACAAACGCTGGGCGACTGAGCAAGAAGAGCGCGGGCAAAACGCCAGCCATAACAATAAAATAAGCGGACTCATTTCGACCGAGCAATGTCGTCGGCCAATCGCCGCCTGTGACGTTCGCGAGCATTACCAACAATGACAGAAAAAACGCTGCAAGACCAAGCGAGTCCATCAGGCGTATTTTAAAATATTCGCTTGCCCGACACGCCATCGTTAGAAGGACAGCAATCGCACCATACATGATGAACTCGCAAGCCTGAAACAGCTGACGCGGTGTTACATCGTTTGTCATATACCCCAATAGGCTCCATGCCAGCCAGAGGCCCCACCAAATCAGGAACCAGCGAGCGCACCCCAACGGCGCAGAACGAGCATCACTTATGTATGAAAGAACAATCAGACTGATCAAAAGCGAAAAACCAAAAACATAGACGTTCGCAACGGGCATCAGCACGACAAGCACCAGCACCCAACGTGAACTCCTAAAAACCAGTAACCCGAGCGGACACAAGGCAGCAACCAGTGTAGCGAGATAGTAAAAGCCCGCTAACATCTCATTGGGCCGACGTAACACCGATGTCTGACCAACTCGGCGGATGATCAATGAACTCGTCTATGAATATTCGCATCCAAATTTCGAGTGCGATCAGGGCCCTGATCTCGCGGGTATAGTTAGCGAGACCGCGTCGATGCTCATCCAGCATCCGTCTCACCTCAGCAACATTGAACAATCCACGAGATGTCGTGCGAGAGTCGAATAGAACCTCGCGGGCAAGTTCATAAGCACCACTTCGAAGCCACTCGCCGATAGGAACGGTAAACATCTGCTTCTTGCGGAAGGCACTATCTTCTCCCACAAGGTCAGTGACCGCCTGTTTCATGACAAACTTCGTGACACCATCTCGAAGCTTCGCCGATCCCGGCAATGAGAATGCCCATTCAATGAAACGGTAGTCCATAAAGGGACTACGTGCCTCAAGTGAGTTAGCCATCCCCATCCGATCCGGCTTGACGAGATTGTTGCCGGGTAGCAAGCACTTGAAGTCGATGTACAAGGCTAAGTTTATACCGTCTAGGGAGTCCTGTTCAGCCAGCACACCCTGCAATTGATCAATTACCCGTGACTCGGCGTAATTCTTCATATCATCAGCATAGAGGCGCGTGAGTTGCTTACTATCGAACAGCGTGAGTTGCTGAAAATAGTGCTGCTCAAAAACGTCTCTATCATGCAGAGCATCCGGGTTTGCATCGAAGAAATCACGATACTTGTCATAGCCGGCGAAAAGTTCATCGCCGCCATCCCCCGTCAGAACCAACTTCACGTCAGCTGCTGCTAGTTGCGAAACCCTAAAGGTCGGCATGAACGACACATCGCCATGTGGTTGGTCATTGTAGAACGTAACTGAAGGCCAGAGCCTCAGCATATCGCCACGCACAATTTTCGTCGTATGATCCGCACCGACTCGGCTAGCGACAAGCTCGGCATATTGCGACTCATCAAAACGCTTGTCGTCGAAACCAATGCAAAAGGTTTTTACTGGGTGACTCACCTGCTTTGCCATTGTCGCTACAACGGCGCTCGAATCGACCCCACCGGAAAGGAAGCCCCCCACCGGGACGTCCGCTCGAAGACGCACTTCTACGGCGCTATCCAACAGGTCGGTAAACTGCTCTTGCCATGCGAGATCGTAATCGGGACTGTATTCACAAACCTCGGTTGACCACCATTGGGTCATCGCCTGATGATCATCGGAAATCTCGAGGTAGTGCCCGGGCAAAACATGCTCAACGCCAACGATCATGGTCTGCGGAGGTGGCACGTAGTTCAAGCTAAGGTACTGGTGAAGCGCATACTTGTTGAGCCGACGCTCAATACCAGAGGTGCATAGTGCCTTGATCTCTGACGCAAAACGAACCATCTCGTTATCGCGATGCCAGTACAGCGGTTTAACGCCAGCCCGATCGCGGGCCAAATATAGCTTTGACTCACGCCGATCCAGAATCGCGATCGCGAACATGCCGTTCAAACGGGACAGCAAACTGATACCCATATACTCATATAAACGGAGAATCACCTCCGTATCGCTTGACGATTTGCAGCGAATTCCGAGTTCTTCCAACTCTCGCGCTAATTCGACATAGTTAAATATTTCCCCGTTCTGCACAACGACGATGTTTCCATCATCGCTAACAAACGGTTGGTGACCTCCAGCAATATCGATGATAGAAAGCCGACGGTTGGCAATACCAACTTTTTCACTGTACCAATAACCACTGTCATCGGGCCCGCGATGAGTGAGCGCGTCTGTCATCTGCACAAGACCCTCTCGGGACATTCCGGAAGATGACCGTGACCAAAACCCCGCGATACCGCACATCTAATACGCACCTTTAGAAAATAGAGAAAAAATGGTACGCCAGACGATATGGATGTCCATCAGCAGAGAATGTTTGCGGACGTATTCAAGGTCGCGCGCCAAACGCTCTTCCGGCGACGCAATCGATCGCCCGTGGATTTGCGCCCAACCAGTTATTCCCGGTCGAACACTATGCCTCGCCTGCCAGTCTTCCTGACTGTAGTCAGCCTTCTGAGCAGGGACATCCGGTCGCGGCCCTACGATACTCATGTCGCCAATGACAACATTGAGCAGCTGCGGCAATTCGTCAATACTTAATCGTCGGATTATCCTGCCAACACGAGTTATTCGGGTATCACCGACGACCGTACGGAAGCCCTCGGCGTCGGAGTTTAGACGCATTGAACGAAACTTAATAATTTGAAATGAGGTACCAAACCGACCTACACGTTCCTGCCTATAAAATGCAGGACCAGGGGGAATCCAGCTTTACAATAATCCAAACAACAAGGAGTATCGGCACAAGGAAAACCAATGCCGAAGTCGCCAAGATCACATCAAAAATACGCTTCATTGACTAGCCGATAATCCCGTCAACGGCACATCTAAATTTCTCACTCCGCTTTAGCAGCTCTCGTTCTGACAGCGATTTCAGCTCAGTCTCTGTACGTCTTAGCAGTGCAACTTCCTGATCGAACTCGTTATCTTCGGTTAGCGAAGACGTATCTGACAATCGTCTGTGGAAGGTTCTCGAAAGAATGACCCCTGACGATCGGAGTCGCACATGCTCGCCTAGAATAAGGTGACCTGGAATCACTCCTTCATGCATTCGGGCGATACCACCGAACCCGCATGGCTTACCTTCGGCGTTAGCGATAGCCATCGCGCGCTCAACCATTCCGTTAGCCAGAGGCTCAAACATGAACTTACTGCCAAGATCCATGTGCAGATCATTGAGACCAATATACAGCTCATCAACGGCGGCAAGGCGTGCGATATCTGAAAAATTACTCATGCCCTCCGCGGTTTCGACCAGCACAATAATACGGGCACGACCGTCAACCATTCGAGCAAACTCATTAACCTGGCCTACTGTACGCACCATCGGCAACATGACAGCCGTCGGCTCTGAACGCAGCACATCATCAAGTTCACTGGGCAAGTCAGGATGCAAGTCGTTTGTTCTGACAACTAACTGTGACCCGCCGATCGCACTGGCCACTGCACTGACGTCATCAAGCGTATGGGCACTGATCAGCGTATCTAGATGACCTTGCCTTTCATGCTTACCGATATGCTCGAGGTCGACCATTATTCTGTCGACACCCACCCCAATTGCATGCCTCGCGGTCGCAACATCACGAGTAATCAGAATGAGTGAAATTGGCACAAGAATCGCTCGGTTTCGTTCAGACCACTAACGAGTGATCATCTACTCGTTTTCATTCGACGATCGCCGAACAAATATAAATATCAAAGCTAAGCCACCGCCTACGATACCCCCGAGAACGAAGAACAGCGCTCGGTTCGGAAATGACCGATCATCAAGGTCCGGCGCCACAGCCGGGTCTATAACTCGGAAAGCGAAATCCGGTCGCACTTCCGCAAGCATAATGGCATTTAGCTGTCCCTCAATCATCCGGTACAACGTCGACCTCAGCCCAAGGCTCTCCTGTTTCTCCAGCTGCGCACGCAGGAATTGCAAACTACGTTTTGCATTCTCGATGTGAGACTCACGAATTGTTCTGTTTGCCAGCTCTACATACTCGTTCGCCCAACGAGCGGCAATGTCTGGCGTATACCACCTGACCTTCAATTCAATCAGGCCAAGCCTCACCTGCTCATCAATGCTTCGGACGTCCGCATCAAAATATTGAAATGCATCCCACGAGGACGGCGGGCTTTCGGCCACTGAACTCCGCCAACCACCTTTCGCATCGTCCCAGAAACGCTCATACAAAACCGGCATCAGATTTTGCTGTGCAATGAAATCCTGGGTCAATGTTCGGGAGCGCATTCGTGCCATAGCCTCAAGTCTCGCAGAATCTGCCGCCCCCGCTAGTCCGCCGGCACCAATAAGGGAACTGAATTGCGAGCCGAGACCGCCTAGCAGCGACTGCTCCTGATCGCTGCCGGCCCATATCATGGTCACCACAGCGTCATACTTGGGTTTAAAGGCATAACTCATACCGTAACCGGATGCAGCACCAAGAAAGCCTGCTAAGATCAACAAGAACTTTGACCGCCATAGCAGCGCAACTAATTCACTCAGGGATAAACCCGAGTCGATCGACAGCGAATCAACGACAACAACCTGACCGGAGAGAGCTTCTTTCGATGTCATGCTAAAGACCTGGCAATGCGCAACAGGCGGCCTGGCGCTCGGCAAACCCATGATGAGATGCGCAATGATAACCCACTCATTCGTAAAGGAGTCCGGGCGAATTCAAGCGAACCCTGCGAACCGCTGTAACATCTGCAACATCGCCTCTCTTCACCTTGCTCAAAACAGCAAGACTTACTCAAAACGAATTCACAGCAGCCACAGCCACCGCAAGGTTATAAACAATCTGCGTCACGCTAGACCACAACGTCAACGGCGCAATCCTATCCGCATCAATCGGCACCACAATCGTATCGCCTGGTCGAATCTCGGTACCACCAACACGCCGCAACCACTTGGTACCGGACGAAGCCACAACCTGCCCATTCGCACGCACCACATAAATCCGTTTACCGTCCGCCTTGCCGGTCAAGCCGCCACTCCGCCCCACATAGTCATCACGATCGAGATCGGGATCATAGATATGCGAGGTCGCATACTGCACCTCACCGATCACGGTGACCTCCTGTGAAACCTGCGGGATCAAAAGCTGGTCGCCGTCTTTCAGGGTGATATCGCTTGGCGTGCCGGGCGCATCACTGAGCACGCCGCCGAGATCGATTACTAACCGGCCAGTCGCTTTGCTCTCGCGCAACTGTGAAAGCAAACCCTGACCGAAAGCGAACGCCTGCTGTGCATTACCGTCCAACTGCGCCGACTGCAGCGCGAGCGCACCAAGATCCGCTTCAAGGCGCGAGATCAGAATGTCGATTTGCTCTTCTTCGCGCTGGCGCAGGATCTCGCGCGTGAACACACTGCCAGCAGTAAACGACAGATCGGTAAGACCACCCGCACGCTGGATGAGCGAGGTCATCGTTTCGCCTCGCTTGATTGGATAGACGCCGGGGAAACGAACTTCGCCATCAATGACGACCTTTTCCTGCCCGCGCCATTCGGGAATCTCGCGAATGTTCAGGTAGTCGTAGGGTAGCAATAGTTCGTCTGCGATGAGATCCCCGCTGATAGCGGCCTGTAAGTCCACATCGATGAGTGTCGTGCGACGCGTCCCGTCCTCGCCCACCACATATCGGGTCAGCTCCGCCTCGCTCAGGAAAGCCGCCTCGGTGAATCCTCCGCCGGCTCGAACCAGGTCGCTGATGCGCATGCCGCTTTCGAGTGGATAATTCCCAGCGGCCTGCACCTGACCACCAATCGAAACCGCCAGAATCTGTCCGCCATCGGTCGACTGTCGCCTCAGCTGATCCAAAATCTCGGCAAGCTTGGCGCCGCGCGACGGCCCTGATTCAAAAGCAATAATCCGATCGCGCGACCTCAGCAGCGGGTCAGCGTCGGAACCGGGCGCGGCAATGGCCGCATTCAAATCAGCCGAGATTAGCTCGATGCGGGCATCCGCACGCGGCTCCCGACGAATCAGGACATATCCAAGATCCGCTTGTGGCTTCAGCAGCGCCGGCGAGGGCAACAGGTCCGTGAGTCGCAATCCTTCGGTCCATTGGTATTGTGCCGGCCTGCGTACATGCCCCAACAGTTCGACGGAGCCGTCCAGTCGCTCAAGCACCGGGAACAAACGAAGGACATCGCCGTCACGCACCTGAACCTTGCGACCCTCGGCCGCCGTCAGATCGGCGTTAATGATCTGCTTGTCGCCGCGCTCGGAAATACGCTCGATACGGCCCGAGGGCATAAAGGCCATTGGCGTCGCACCGCCGGCCAGACGAACCATTTCTTCGGCGGTCGTCGCGCTCTCGAGTTCGTAAAACGCCGGGCGCACGACCTCACCCTCCACGCCTACGCGCACGCCAACCGGCGGCACAAAAATAACGTCACCGGGCAGCAGGCGACGATCGCCGCTGGTGTTGCCACGCAGTAACAGGTCGTACAAGTCCAGAGTGCCGACCAGCTTGCCGCTACGCTTGAGCTGCACCCGGCGCAGCGTACCGGTCTGCTTTACGCCGCCCGACAGGAACAACGCGTTGGTCATGGTACTCAGCCCGCTGACCGTATAAGAACCCGGTCGGTTAACATCGCCGAGGACAAAAATCCGGATCGAACGCAGCTCGCCGATAGTGACGCTCGCCCGTACGCCGATCTTCTGTTCGTTAACGCGATCGATGATTTCCTGGCGCGCATCGTTGAACGTCAGCCCCGCAATTGTTACCGGGCCAATTTCCGGCAGACTGATATCGCCATCGCGGGACACAACGGCAGTAATCGATTTGTTTTCCTTACCGAAAAACTGGATACGAAGCTCATCGCCGGGGCCCATGACGTAGTCGGCTGGTACCGGCACATCGGTCGCCGGGGCGAAGCTCGTCGGCACATCATCGAAAAGTTCATAGCCGAAGTAGTCCAACGCCTCAACGCCAACGGGCGCCAGCGGCAGTATCTGAGCCTTGATCGTGAAGTCGGCGAGCGCAGGTTCGGCATTGAGCCGCAGCGTGATCTCTTCATCCGTGAGCCCGGACAATCCAATAGTCGCGACACCCTGTAGCAGGAGTTCGCTGGCATCGGTTAGCTCGTAAGTTCGCGTACCCTCAAGCGCCAAGAGCGAAGGATCGCCGTCGATCGGCTCGCGCTCTTGCTCACTCAGGCTGCTCGCATCGAACGAGACCACCAGGGTCTCACCCCCCGATACACGCAGCTCATCGTCGACCGCCCGGTCGCTTTCGGCTCCCATGGCCGGTCTGGTCAGCGGCGGGAATTCAAGACTCTGATTGCCAGGCACCGAACCCGAAGACAGCCCCAGTTCTTGCAACAACTCGGCGCGCTGGTCTGCCGGCAGAGACTGCAGCAACTGCAGCTGCTCGGGTGTCGGCGTGGGGAGATCCTGAGCGTGAAGGCTGCCCGATGAGATCAGCAGCAGAATTATCAGAAAATGACGCATATATGAACGGTCTCTGCTCAATTCGAGGCAACCTGCGGCAAGCGCCTCTGACGATTTTTTGTTTTTCTTATGCATTGCTGTTGCTTAGGGCAAAAGTATACCGGAAATCCCTGCTAGAACGGCATTCGCCAGCCAACGAACAATCGGGTGTCATTATTGTTCTGACCGGTCAGTTTATCCTCGAAACGCGACACGCCCGCACCGATCTCCAACTCGCCAAGGTCGAGTACATGCCGATAGCTTAGCTCAAACGCCGCGTAGTCGGCCGGCGTTTGCGTAACGGTGTTGCGAATATCCAGAGGGCCATCCTTGTTCAACTTCGCGCTGCGCAGCACCATCTGCCACTGGTCGCCATCCGGTTCGACAACAATACCGCCGACCGATATCACTTCTGCATCATTGTCGGCGCTATGCCCAATGCTGCGCCCGCGGTATCGATAGCCCGTTTCATAGATAAAGTGGTTATAACCGCAATTAGGTATCGAACTCGACTCATAAAACTGACACGTCGTGCCCGCAAACTCGGCAAAGGCCCGATAACTCAATAGGCCAACGCTCCCCGATACCTCGGCACCGAACTGCCCAAGATAACGACTCGGAAAACCGCCCGCCTCGTCCTCGCCGATCATCTGCATATACAAGGCGCCGTTCAAAGGCACCCAGCGCGGCGCCCAGCGCACATCGACGCCGGCCAGCTGATTACCCGGCTCGGAGCTGATATCAATGTTGTCGTCGCCACGATTATCCCGCCCGATAATGAGCTTGACCAGGGTATCGAGATCGCAAGGCCGGTCGCCATTTCCACACCACTGCGCGGTGCGCGACAAACCAATCTCCAACGACTGCAACGGACGAAAATTAATTCGTAAGCCAAGGAACCGCGCGTTGGGGACCACGCGATCATTCTCCAACTGCCCCCAGACTAAACTCGCATCCCATGGCCCGATCCAACTCAGCCAGCGAGACTTAAACGGCGCGGTATCGTTTCTCTCGATGGAAATAGCAGGAATCGGCCGCTGGTTGTTACCAAGAATAATGCTGCCGTCGTAACCCGGTCCCCACCAACGCTCCATGGCGCCGGCCGACACCATATAATTACCCAACGCGACGCCAATAAATGACCCATCCAGTCGCACATCCTGATCGTCGTCAGGACTGCTGACGCCGTTGACGCGAATTTCGCCGGCAAAGGTCCTACCCATTAGCGACGCACCGACGCTGACATCCGTCTCTTCCCGCGCGCGGCGCTCGAACCCGCGCAACAGAGCGGGTTCCGTGTCGTATTTCGCATCGAGCGAGTATTCGACCTCGCCGAGCCGCGTTTCCCGTGCCCCAAGCCGGCGAATTCGAGACAACGCAGCTAGCTCACTTTCACCCAGGCGTTCGGTTTCGGAAAACCCGGCGATGTCATTAAGAATGTCGCCCCACGACAACGGCCAACTCGTCACCGGAGCCGTGATGACCCCAGAATCGGCCAACAGCTGAATGTCATGACGCAACGCCATATCGCCCGGTTCTACCCACGGACCGGCCAGCGCCGCTCCATAAGCACAGAACAAGGCAACAATAGTCGCAAAGCGCGGCAATTTTCGGGTTGCGGTCATCATTGCACCGTTACATCCATGAGATGGTGTATCCAACGCGCATGGTACCAGTGACCGCGCCGGCCGGCGTCAAAAAATGCCGTGATTAGCCTGCCTGTTGCGAACTCAGACAATATCGCAGGCAACAGCAAACCCGAGTCTCGGTAAGACGCGGGAACAGCGCGCCGGCGTCCCCGTAGCCGAGATTGCACAGGAAATTGGACCGGCACGTCGAATCCGGCCAGAACTCCTTGTCGACACCGGCGTTGTCGAAACCCGACATCGGCCCGCAATCCAGCCCGAAAGCGCGCGCCGCCAACATCAGATAGGCGCCTTGCAACGTGCCGTTGCGCATCGCGTGTTCTTCGGTAATCTCCGGGCTGCCGGTGAACCAGTCACGCGCACCCGGATTGTGTGTAAACAACTCCGGCACCTTTTCGTAGAATTCCATGTCGTGGCCAATGATGACGGTGACCGGCGCGCTCATTGCCTTGTCGACGTTGGTCGGAATCAGGTGTGGCTTCAGGCGCTCACGCCCGGCGTCGCTGGTTATGAAGATAAACCGTGCGGGCGAGCAGTTGGCGCTGGTCGCACCCATCTTGGCCAGATCATAGATCTGCTTTAGCAGCGCGTCGGGTACGGCCTTATCGTGCCATTCGAAATGGCTGCGCGCCTCGCCGAGGATGATGTCGCGTGCTTGTTGGCTGATCTCTGTCATTGATGCTTCCTTAGATGTGGCTTTGTGGTTCGTTTCTTCGCTCATTCTACGGGTAAGCGGCACGCAGCCCAAACCGCGCGCCCCATCGTCAAGGCTGGTTGCTGATTTGGCTGACCAGTCATCCACGCGCTCGAACGGATTGCATCAGCCGCGCTTGCTGCTCGAGCTTCCGATACTCGGCGACACGTATCGAGTCGTCCAGCAGGCTGCCGGCAAAGTGCTCGAGCATCTTTACGAAATGGTTTTCGGCTTGAATTTCGAGAACTTCGACCGTTTTACCGTTGGCAGCGACCTCGATGCTACTGACCAGCGTATCCGGCTTGCTGAAAAATCGTGATCCACGCAGGTGCGCCCCCTCGCACCAGAGATCCACCTGATTGACGTAACTGCCGCCAAATGCCCACGCGCAGGCAACCTGCCGCTGTCGCTCGTCAGTCACGATGGAAGTCCCTCTCGTATCGACTTCGAAACCCGCTTCTGACGATGTAGAACTCCATGCGCATTCGGACTGCGGCCCCAGTAGCTCAGCTGCAAGATTGAGCGTGTAGGCGCCGGCATCGTTTAGCGCACCGCCGCCAAGGTCTCGCCGATAGCGGAAGTCTGCGGAATCTAGATGCGGAAATCCGAAACGACTCCAGCCTTGCAGCAATGCGCCGAATCGTTCGGTTTCAACAATTTTTTTGAGCGCGAGAAACTGCGGATGGAAGCGATACATGAAAGCCTCCATCAGCGCGCAGTTGGCCGCTCGTGCCTGCGCAATCATCTCCAGAGTTTCGGCCAGGCTCGAAAACGCGGTCTTCTCCACGAGGACATGCTTGCCCTGAGCCAGTGCCAAACGCGCAGCCCCGCCATGAATCGCAGTCGGGCTGGAAATGTAGACAGCGTCGACAGCCCCATCTGAAAGCATCTCGTCGGCGTTAGCGAAGGCCGCACAGCCGAATCGCGCTGATTCCTCATTAGCAACACTCGTGTTACGCGTCAGAATCCCTGCAAGGCGACAAACCGATGATGACGCAATGGCCGGTAGAATACTTTTCTGCGCGTGACGGCCAACACCCCAAACTGCAATTCCAATTCGATGATTCATTACAGGTGGGAAATGATGCCGCGCACGTGAGGGTTCACCCAGGAGTATTGCTTGATCAGCGCCTTAATCTGAAAAAGGCTAAACCACCGAAAGCCCTCCGGCACGTCGCGAATACTGTCAGCCGGCAACTCGACTATCATGCCGCGATTGCGTTTGAGATGAAGCCGCCCCCCGTCTTCCGACATCCACTGGTTGAACAAAACCGTGCCGTCGACGGAATCCGGCGTCTCGAAAATTTCGGCGAATCTTGGTTTGCGACCACCGTGGGCCTTCCTCAGGTTGCTGAAGGTTGCCTGCAGTGTCGGACTAATCTGCACCTTATCGGGATTTCCTGGCTCCGCTTTCGCTTCCAGCAGATAGTGTGGAATATCGTTAAATCTCTGACGCAGGATTCCGAGAAGACCACCATCAAAACCGATCTGCGTCAGAATTGGCTGGTCCCAACCACCAGCGCCAACCTCCCGGCCCTCGGACAGACCGACGCGGACACCCTGAACCTTGAAGAACTCGCCCGACTCGTGATTGATTTCGCCGGTCTCACCATCACGGACCCAACCGCGACACTCACTCAACGGAATATCGGTTACCGTCATTTTGCAATTACGTTGTTGTTCAAGAAACCATGTCTCAGTCGCCTCGACATCTGAAAATACTGACCAGTCTCGTAGCGACTCAATCTGAGTTTCGATGCGCAGGTCATCGGCAAGAACTGTGTCCAGACTTGTCAGCCATTCCTTATACTGCTGTAACACGTCACTAAACTGCATAATGCTTAGCCTGAATCTCCTGAATCGCGCGCGCGACGCGTCGCACGTCGTCACCGCTCAAGTTATTGTGAAAAGGCAGCCGCAGAACACGCTTCGCAGCGTCTTCCGTCACAGGCAGGTCCGCGGCCGAATAGCCCATGCCCTTGCCCACTCGTGATGAATGCAGCGGCACGTAGCCGATGTAGGCCGCGATAGATTTTTCGAGCAGGTATTCCCGAACGCGATCGCAGGTTGCCTCGCTATCAAAGATCACAAAAAACGCATGGTAGTTGGAATCGAAGTCATCACCGAATACCGGATAGTCAATGAAGCCGGATGCTTTGACCTCACGCAAAGTCTCGTCATAGCAGTCATAGATCTGCTTTCTTTGAGAAAGGTTCTCACTAAATGACTCCAGCTGCGCGGCAAGAAAAGCCGCTTGAAGTTCGCTTGGATAGAAACTCCCGCCGACTTCAACCCACGAGTATTTATCAACAATACCTTTCAAAACATCCTGGCGATTTGTTCCCCGCTCCCATACATGTCGAGCCCGGTCGGCAAATCGCGAATCGTTGACCAGCAGCGCTCCGGACAGGCCTGCATGAATATTCTTGGTCTCATGAAACGAGTAACAACCAAAGCTGCCGTATGTGCCGAGCGCTTTCCCATCAAGAAAACAACCGTAGGCTTGGGCCGCATCTTCCACCAGGAGCGTACCGGACGTCTCGCATAGCTGTTGTATTCGCCCAAGTTCGGCTGAGTGTCCACCGTAGTGCACCGCGACGATCGCTGTCGTCTTGTCCGATAACTTTCTCGCGACGTCATCGACGTCAAGCATCATTGTGGCGGAATCGATTTCCGCAAACACGATCTTGAATCCTGCCCGGGCGAACGCTGACGCCGTCGTCGAAAACGTGTAGGACGGCATGATCACTTCTTGTGGTTCGTCAGTTCGCAACAGCAGCGCCGCTATTTCCAATGCAGAGGTGCAACTATCGGTCAGAAGCACGTTCTCACAGCCGGTCAATGACGCAATAAGAGACTGGCACTTGCCTGTGTAGAAGCCGTTGCCCTGAAAGTGGCGGCGCTCGAACACGTCCCGAATGTATTCGAGCTCATTGCCGGTAATGTAAGGTTCGTTGAACCTGATGACATCACTCATTTACCGATCTCTCTCGTTGCACAGATTCATGACGTTTCATTGGGTTCGCTCGTTGCTGACGGAGTCCGGTAGAGCCAATAATGAAGGCTGGACATTGCAAACGCATTTCGCGCATAGAACTTAAGCGCTGCGTGATTGCTACCCTGCGTGGCAACATGCAGCGTCGTGATTCCCTGACCCTCGCACCACGCGTATGCCTGGGACAGCAACCGCGCTCCTATCCCGCGACGAGCGCTTTCGGCATCCACCGCTATCAGCCCGATTCTCGCATCACCTGATTGGAGTTTCCGAATGGTTACAAAGCCGGTCACCTGGTCTTTGCCGCGCTCCACCAGGCAGACATCGTCGAATGTTCCGCTGACAGCCTTCTCCGCCCAGCGCGCATAGAGCCTCGCCCGATCTTCGTGCGAAAACCACGGCTCCGAAAACCGGGAATGCTTGAGCGTTCGCCGGGCTATATCCTTGATCGCAGGAATATCTTCTGCCGTTGCCGGAGCGAGCGCGATCCCTTGAGAGGGCGAAGGTAGTCCGGTTAGCGTAAAATCCACCTCCGCCTCAGCAAACCGGAAACCACATGACTCTGCCTGTCTCACCAAGTCCGGACTCTGAGCGCTGATTTTCGAGACGACAAGATCGTACTGATCCAGAATCAGCGCAGAGGACTTCTCCAGATTGTGGGCGTCCAATTCACCGACTCGCCGACTGAAGAAGTCACTATCCCATTCGCGCAATGCGACGGTCTCATCAGACATCTCGCAGCAATCCTCTGAGATACTCTGCATAGTTAGTGCTGCCCAGACGGTCGGCAATTCGCTCAATTCTCGACTCTGTTATCCAACCGTTGCGATAGCCAATCTCCTCAAGACAGGCAATCTTGAACCCCTGCCGCCTCTCAATGGTCTGGACGAAATGACCCGCTTCCATGAGGCTGTCATGCGTACCCGTGTCCAGCCATGCGAACCCACGACCAAGTAATTCGACACTCAGCCTCCCCTGGCGGAGGTACTCCTGATTGACCGAGGTAATCTCGAGCTCGCCTTTTTCTGATGGTTTGACCGCTTTCGCGATTTCAATCACATCGTTGTCGTAAAAATACAGTCCGGTGATGGCGAATTTGGACTTCGGTCTTTGCGGTTTCTCTTCAATGGACACAACATTCTGATGCTGATCGAACTCGACCACACCGAAGCGCTCAGGATCTACGACCTGGTAGCCGTAAACCGTTGCGCCGGAATCGTTCGCGACCCCCTTTTTGAGCTTGGGTACGAAGCCCTGTCCGTAGAAAATGTTATCGCCGAGAACCAGGCAAACCGAACTCTCACCGATAAAATGCTCGCCAATGATGAATGATTGAGCCAACCCATCCGGCGACGACTGAACCGCATATTCGAGACTGACGCCAAAATCCTCGCCATTGCCCAGTAGCGCCCTGAAGCTCGACTGATCTTCCGGCGTCGTAATTACCAGGATCTCCCTGATGCCGGCAAGCATTAGCACCGATAGCGGGTAGTAGACCATCGGCTTGTCATACACCGGCAGCAATTGTTTGGAGACGCCGCGCGTGACCGGGTATAGCCTGGTGCCCGAGCCACCCGCAAGAATAATTCCTTTCACGTGTTCACGCTTCCTGTGCCAAGGCGTTCGAGGCGGTAGGAACCGTCCAACACGCGTTCATACCAACTACTGTTCTCAAGATACCACTGAACGGTCTTGCGCATTCCCGACTCAAAAGATTCAACAGGCCGCCATCCTAACTCACGTTCGATCTTCCGCGAATCTATCGCGTATCGGCGGTCGTGTCCGGGACGATCCTCGACAAATTCAATCAGGTTGCTGTAGTGCGCATCACCGCTTGAGCGCCGAGGCGCAAGCTCATCCAGCAGCTCACAGACCAAACGCACGACGTCGAGATTGGTACGGCAACTGTTGCCACCAATATTGTATGTCTCACCCGTCACACCCGATCGAGCAACAATCTCTAAAGCGCGCGCATGATCCTCGACATAAAGCCAATCCCTGACCTGCAGGCCATCACCATAAACTGGCAGCGGCTTTTCCTTGAGCGCGTTCAATATCATCAACGGAATTAACTTTTCCGGAAAATGGTATGGGCCGTAATTATTGGAACAATTGGTAATGACAACCGGCAGCCCGAACGTTCGCGACCATGCGCGCACCAGGTGATCGCTACCTGCCTTGGTCGCGGAATAAGGCGAGCTTGGTGAATATGCCGTCTCCTCCGTGAAGAAGTCATCGGGCCCTTCCAGGTCGCCGTATACCTCATCAGTCGAAATGTGATGAAACCGAAACGTTGCACGCTCCTGGTCAGCCAGCGACTGCCAATAATTTCGGCACGCCTCCAGAAGCGTATAGGTACCAACAATATTTGTTTCGACAAATACACGAGGCCCGTCGATTGACCGGTCCACGTGACTCTCAGCCGCCAGATGCATGACCAAATGCGGCCGGAAGTCTTTAATTACCCGTTGCAGACGCTCCGCATCGCAAATATTGGCGTGCACGAACGAGTAGTTCGGACTATCCGCAACGTCAGCCAGCGATTGCGAATTACCGGCATATGTCAGGGCGTCATAGTTGAGAACCTCGTCTCCGGTATTGCTAATCAGGTGACGTATCAGCGCGGAACCAATAAATCCGGAGCCGCCCGTTACTAAAATTCTCATATCCCAGTCACTGTCTTTGGAGGAAACCCGCGCCGGAGTGGCTTCTGACCAACCCGATGTGTCGGCCAGAGCGATTCATCAATAGTAGATGCGCATTATTGTATCTCATTAGGCAGCACCTGCCCGCCGGATCGCCAGATTTACAATGGCCGGGCGCAGACATCGATTCGATATGCCCTACGGCGTCACATCATCCTGCCCGACGAAATGCCACTCATCCTCGAGTTCCTCTATCTCGCCGTCCTCGACCAGCTTGTCGAGGTGCGCGACGAGCGAGTAACGCGCGATCGGCAACAGCATCGGATCCACTTCGTCGTAGACCGACGGCAACAACGTGGCCGTCGTGCACGGCGCCAACTTTTGCAACCGGTCGCGCACCTTCGCCTCGCGCTCCAGCCGGTGCGCGACGATCCAGTCGATCACCTTTTCGGGCTCATCCAGCAACTCGCCATGGCCTGGCGCGATAACCCTCGGGGCGTAGTCCTTGAGCAATTCCAGCGAGGCCAGATACTCGCGCATATTGCCGTCCGGCGCGGCGATCACCACGGTCGAGCCGTTCATGATGTGGTCGCCGGTAAACAGCATGCCATTGCGTTCGAGCAGGAAACAAACGTGATTCGAGGCATGTCCGGGCGTGTGAATGACCGTGACCCGATGCGCACCCTGCTCGATGACATCGCCGTGGCGAATAACATGGTCGGGCTTGAAGAAATGATCGTTCTCCGGGGTCTCGGGCGGCAACATGCCGTAGACCTCCGCACCGGTGCGCTCGGCGAGCAACATAGCCGCCGGCGAGTGATCGCGATGCGTGTGACTGACGAGGATTTTTTTCAGTCGGCCGGCGCAGTAGTCGACCAGCGCGTCGACATGTTTCGGCATCGCCGGGCCCGGATCGATCATGATTTCGGCATCGCCGATGAAATAGCCATTGGTACCGGCGCCCGTCATACGCCCCGGATTCGGTGCGGTGTAACGCACGACATCCTCGTCAAGCGTGACCGGGCGAGTGGCGATAACCTGCATGCCCATCAGGCCACCCGCCCATCGGGCAATGTGATGCGCATGCCGGCGTCGTCGCGACTCACGACGGGCAGAATCTCCTCGATGGACGCCTTATCCATTGCCGCGGCGGCCGCCATCGCCTCATCGACGCTATCGAACTGCGCTAGCCAACGCAGGTTCTCGGTCGTTGGCGGATGCAGCTTCAACTGCGGCTCCCGGTCAGAGGCAATCGCATCACGCGGACACACCCACACGCTGTCGACTGTCTCGCGGCCGTCGGCAACGCCATGCTGGCCCTCGGGCACAGCGGCGACAAAAAAGCGCGTGGCATAGCGACGCTCAAAGACGACCGGCGTGGTCCAGAAACTGACGTATTCGATGGCGCTGCACAGCAGCGTCAGCGACTCCGTCTCACATACCGCCTGCAACTGAATCTCATTGGCGGCCAGCGCGCGACGGTAGTCGGCATAGCGATCCGCATGCTCCGGCGCCCCCGGCTGGCACATGGCACCGGTAAAATCGCGCGCCAGCAAATAGCCGCTTTCCTCAAAACACTCGCGAATGGCGGCGACCCACAGGCCGAGCCCGCCGCGCTCAAGGCCCATTTGTTCCGATGCCTGGCGGTCGTCGAGCCCACAGCAAAACGGCTCCAGGCTATCGGCATAATCGGCATCGCCCGCAAGCCCGCCCGGGAATACGAAGGCGTTGGCGAAATCCGCCCCCGCATGGCGCTGGAGCATGAACACCTCGATGCCGGCGGACGCTTTGTCCCGCAACAGCATGATTGTCGCCGAATTCTTCGCTGGAGAGGCCTGCGCATCCTCGTCACGGATCTGCATAAGTCGTTCCTGTCACTACCCGAAAAACTGCGACCGCCAGCCGCAACTCAATGTGTTATACACTATCGGCAGAGCGCAGATCGACCCCACCGGAGCCTGTCATGAATCTGATAACCGCAATTATAAAGCCCTTCCGTCTCGATGACGTGCGCAACGCACTCGCGGAGCTCGGCGTTCAGGGCATGACGGTCACGGAAGTCAAAGGCTTCGGGCGCCAGCGCGGCCACACCGAACTGTATCGCGGCGCGGAGTATGTGGTCGATTTCCTGCCCAAGAGTAAAATCGAAATTGCGGTGGCCGCCGACCAGACCGAATCTGTTATCGAGGCGCTGATCGCGGCTGCGCGCACCGGCAAGGTCGGCGACGGCAAGATTTTCGTTACGCCGCTGGAGCAGGTCATCCGCATCCGCACCGGCGAGTCCGGCGACCAGGCTGTCTGAACACCGCCACCCGAATCCAAACCGCCGTGTGTATGAGTTGCTCGCGTTTGCCCGTGATGCCCTGAAATGTTTCTGCACCCTGTGCGGTCTTGGTAGTGCAAGCAACGGGTTTGAAGTTCAATCGACATGACAGCAACGCGACAACAAGACGCTCAGCATGACTGCGCACTGGTATTGGTGGCGAAACGCCCGCGGCCGGGTGTCGGCAAACAACGCGTTGCGGCGACCCTCGGTCAGGACATCGCCTACGCGTTGTCACAACATCTGTTTGACTGCGCATTGGAGGACCTCGCGTTGTGGCAAGGGCCTTCGGTGATCTGTATTGCCGGGTCCGACGACTCGGCGTGGGCGCAAGCTCGCATGCCCGAGGCTCGCGTGATCACACAATCCTCAGGTAATCTCGGCCGGCGTCTTAACGCCGCGACACACGCGCTCGCAGCCGACTATCAGCGGCAACTATTTATCGGTTGCGATGCCCCGACGATCACACCGGAATATTTACAGGACTGTGCCACTGCACTCATGCAAAACGATGTCGTGCTCGGCCGCGCGCGCGACGGCGGTGTCGTGGCGATGGGCACGCGCCGCGGCTGGCCAACATTGGAAGACTTGCCGTGGTCCACAGACGCGCTCGGTCAGGCGCTGGCAAAGCGCTGCGAAGCAAGCGGCTGGCGCGTAAGCTGGGCACCCGAACATGCCGACATCGACGAGGCGGACCAGTTAGCATCCGCTGTGCATGCGCTGACCGCGGACAAGCGTGCGGCGAGAATCGCTTTGCGCGCCTGGCTCAAAGAATATATTGCACTGCGCCATGACGCGCTCAGCGGGCGCGTCAGCGCCTGACAACACGAACGGATACTTTATGAAATCGAAACAGAAACTCGCGGTCCTTGTCACAGCGATCGTATTGCTGGTCATCGCGGCCTGGCAATTCCCTATCGTCGACTGGCTGACCGGCCTGGTGCAATGGATCGACGCAAACCGGCAAACGGCGTGGCTCGTATTTATCGTCGCCTACATCGCGGCGACGGTACTGATGATCCCCGGCTCGATCCTGACGCTCGCTGCCGGTTATGTATTCGGCGTCGTCTACGGCACATTACTGGTTTCCGTCTCCAGCATTCTCGGCGCGACCGCCGCGTTCCTGGTTGGTCGCTCACTCGGCCGCGGCTGGGTGAAACAAAAAATCGGCAACGACCCGCGGCTCAGTGCGATAGACAAAGCCACTGAGGATCGCGGTTTTCTCGTTATGCTACTGCTGCGCTCATCACCGATTTTCCCGTTTAACGTGATGAACTACTTAATGAGCGTCACCGGCATGTCATTAAAAAACTACTTCTTCGGTTCATGGATCGGCATGCTGCCCGGCACCATTCTTTATGTGTACATCGGCAGCGCGGCGAATGACCTTGCCAGCCTGCTCGCCGGCAACTACGAGTCTGGACCGTACGGACGGATCTTTTTCATCGGTGGGCTGGTTGCTACGGCTGTCGTCACCATACTAATCGCACGATTTGCATCTCGAACGTTGTCGGAAACGATCGGCGTCAACACCGAAACCCCGGCCGAGGAGGCCTGACATGTATCCCGGATCGCATTTTGACGAAGAATGGCGCGACCTTGTTTTCCCGCAGGACTACACCAACCCCGCACCGGACCCGGAAGGCTACAACCTGCTGGTGATCGGCGCCGGGCCTGCCGGTCTTATCGTTTCGATTGCGGCCGCTGGCCTCGGCGCAAAAGTCGCATTGATCGAGCGCCACGCGATGGGCGGCGATTGCCTGAACGTCGGCTGCGTACCCTCCAAAGCATTGATCTCGATGGCAACGCGCAAGTCGCACGGAGCGAACATCAGCTTCGACGAGGCGATGACCTGGGTGCGCGAAGTACGGGCAGGCATATCGCATCACGACTCTGTCGAGCGCTACACCGACAATGGTGTGGATGTGTTTCTCGGTGAGGCGGCATTTGTCGATGACAGCACTGTCGTGGTCGGTGACACGCAACTCACCGCAAGCAAGATCGTGATCACGACCGGCGCGCGCGCGGCACTGCCGCCGATCCCCGGCCTGGACGAGGTCGGCGCGCTGACCAACGAAACCATATTTGATCTAAAGCAGCAGCCCAAGACGCTCGGTGTCATCGGCGCCGGCCCGATCGGCTGTGAGCTGGCGCAGGCATTTGCGCGCCTCGGCAGCGATGTGCATGTGTTCGAAATGGCCGATCGACCGATACCGCTTGAGGCACCAGAGGCCGGCGAATTGCTGGCCGAACAATTGCGCTATGACGGCGTCACTCTGCATCTCGGTACGGCCGCCGAAAGCATCCGTCGCGAAGGCGATACGCGCTATATCAAGACTGCGAACGGCGAGATTGCCGTCGACGAGGTACTCGTCGCGCTGGGCCGAAAGCCTAATATCGAGTCGCTGAATCTTGGCGTGGCGGGTGTCGAATCCGACCCGCGCAAAGGCATTGTCGTCGACGACAAATTACGCACCAGCAATCCACGGATCTATGCCGCCGGCGATGTCTGCTCGAAGTACCAGTTCACAAACAACGCAGATCATCAGGCACGCATTATTGTACGCAACACCTTGTTCTTCGGGCGCGGCAAGGCACAGCCGCAACGCATCGCGCGCTGCACCTACACGCATCCCGAAGTCGCGCATGTCGGCGCGGAAGAATCCGACCTGAAAGAACAAGGCGTCGCCGTCGATACCTACCGTGTCGAGTGGAGCGAACTGGACCGCGCCAGAACGGAGGGCGAAACAAAAGGCTTCGTGCGTGTACTGACAGAAAAAGGCGGCGACAAGATCCTGTCGGCGACATTGGTCGGCGATGACGCCGGCGAACAAATCGCGACGTTGGCCGTACTCGTCGCAAACGGACGCGGCCTCGGCGAATTGGATGCGGCAGTACTCGCCTACCCGACGCGGTCGGAATATCTGCGCCGACTCGCCGACGCATATAACCGCACAAGGCTAACGCCATTTGTCGCCGGACTGTTTAAGAAGCTGCTTGCGTGGCAAAGGAAACCGATGCGTTGATGAGTCATTGTGCAATGCCGTCATTGCGAGCGAACCCCCGTCATTGCGAGCGAAGCGAAGCAATCAAACAATCAAGCCGAAGGCTCAACCTGCGTCATTGCGAGCGCAGCGAAGCAATCAAACAATCCAGCCAATGGCTCAACCTGCGTCATTGCGAGCGCAGCGAAGCAATCAAACAATCAAGCCGAAGGCTCAACCTGCGTCATTGCGAGCGCAGCGAAGCAATCTGGTTCCCCGCGTCGCTACACTCCTCGGGACACCGGGCGTAGCCGCGGCGCATTGCGAGCGAAGCGAAGCAATCAAACAATCAAGCCGAAGGCGCAACCCGCGTCATTGCGAGCGAAGCGAAGCAACCCAATGCCACCCACCCCCTCCATCGCCGTCATCATCCCCGTCAAGAACGACGACAGAGCGCTCGCACGACTACTGTCAGCGCTTAACGAAGTGCCCGCGGGCCAGTTTGCCGAAACCATAGTGGTCAGCGCGGACGAAAACGAGTCTACGCGAACCCTGGTCCGAGATAATGGAGCAACATTTCTGCTCAGCGAATCAGGACGCGGCCTGCAAATGAATACCGGTGCTGAAGCGGCCGTCTCCGACATACTCTGGTTCTTGCACGCGGACGCCCACCCGCTAGCCGGCAGTGCAACCGCAATTCGCCAGCACATCGGCAAGGGGATGATCGGCGGATATTTTCGTTTCAGCTTCGCGGATACAACATCACGCGGCGCGCGCCGTCTGGCCGCATTGATCAACTGGCGTGCTGAGCGCGGCGTTGCCTACGGCGATCAGGGCCTGTTCTTCACGCGTGACTTCTTCTCGGAACAACGCGGCTTCGATGCATCACCTTTGTTCGAGGAGGTGGCGCTAGTCCGCAAGGCACACGCAAGCGGTCGATTCGCGGGCGTCGCAACGAGTATCGGTGTCGACCCACGGCGCTGGGAACAAACCGGCTGGATACGGCGAACGATTCTGAATCGCGCTCTGGCATTGGGGCACGCCGCCGGCATTTCACCGGAACGCCTCGCGCGCTGGTATCGACGCTTCTGAGCGCCGCGCTACCAGGACAATCGCAATTTTAAATCGTTAAACGAGTTTCTCCCCCAGCAGTCATCGCAAATTGAAGGGAGCATGGTGCACGCCCTGCTCGCTTCCCGAGGTACCGCGATGAAACTGCCTGCCATCTACATCATGACCAACAAACGCAACGGGACGCTCTATACGGGTGTGACGTCGAACCTGCCCGGACGTGTCTGGCAACACAAGCGCGACAAAGGCTCAGTATTCACGTCGCGCTACAAGCTCAAGCGCCTGGTCTACTTTGAATCCGCCGATACGATGTATGCCGCGATAGAACGTGAGAAACAAATCAAGGCGGGATCGCGACGACGCAAGATCCGGCTCATTGAGAATATGAATCCCGAGTGGCGCGACCTGTATGAATTTGTGTGCGGCGGGGAACCGGAGCGATCACTGCCTTGATGGGTCGCTCGCCCGCTCTGTCATTGCGAGCGCAGCGAAGCAATCCAGTTCCCCGCGTCGCTAGGTTGCCGCGTCGCTACGCTCCTCGCAATGACCTTGCAGTGACACGGGTTGCTGCGCTCGCAATGACCGGAACTACGCCGGGAAGAAATCGATCGGTTTGGTCGTCGTAATCGCCTCGACGTCTTTCGCGTCAAACCGGAACAGCTTCACCCGCTGCACGAGTTTACGCTCAAGCTCCGGATCACCCAGCTCGCTTGATGCGATTTCGCACAAGGTAACAACGCCTTGCGGCGAAATCGTCAGGCGCAGAACGAGCTTGCCTTCCAAGGCCGGGTTCTGGCGTAGCGCACGATTATATAGAGCGTAGATCGCGCCCTTGTTCCGGTCGAAGACCATCTCGATTTCTTCACGCGAGCGCGAGCCACGATTGCTCGAACCGCTGCGCTGCACATCTGAGGCACCATTACCGGCGCCGACGGCCGCGACCGGCGTATCCACCTGGGTGGTGCTGCGCCCTGTCAACCCGGTACCACCGGTATTACGAGACAGTTGAGCGGTGTTAATGCCGCCACTGGCCGCACCGACATTCGATGTAATCAACGAGCGCTCATTGCGCTGCGAGGCGCCAACCGCACCGGTTAACGGACGGTTACTCGCGACCTGATCGACAACAGAGTTATCGCGTAACGACGCGAGGTCGTCAGCAAATGGCAACAGCCCGGCAACAGAGGCACGTTCGCGCGCCTTTTCTTCCGGTGGCGGCGCCACGACGGGCTCCGGTTTCACTTCCGGCTTCACCTGGGGCTCCTTAACGACTTGTTCCGGCTCCACGATCTCAGGCTCGGGTTCTTTTTCCTCAACGCGCGGCGGAGGCGGTGGCGGAATCTCTTTTTTCTCAAGCAACAGCTTCGCGAAGCGCGGCTCAATCTCGACCACGGCGTCCGGGTCGACGTCTGCGGTCGGCAAGAACGGCCATGCGAGGCTGAGCACCAACATGATAATCAGCGTCGTCGACAGAATCTTGCGGAATTTCTGTTCCTGCTCATCGGACGCAGTCGACCACGGCAGGTGATAGTCGCGATAGTAGAGCTGGAAGGACTGTGTCATTGCCGTCATCGTCTAGCCCCCGATTCCGGCCGCGCCGGTCTCACCGAGCTTGTCCGAGCTTTTCTGCAAAACGGCAAGAGAGATCTGGCCATAGTCGGCATCTGTGCAGGTGGCCATGACTTTCTTCAACAGGCGGTAGGAAATTTCCTTGTCACCCATAATCGTTACCTCGCGCTGCGCGACATCCTGGTTCGCGGCTTTTCTGAGCACGCGATCATTCTGCGCAACCAACGCCTGCTTGAGGCCTTTAATAACGTTGCCCTGCATATTCATGGCGTCATCGACGTTCGCCACGATTTCGCCCTGAACAAGAATATTGCTGGCGGTGATCATCACCACGACCGTTTCACGCGACTTCTCCTCCGCGATCGATTCGGGCAGCTTCATGTCCTTCGCATTGGGGAGCGTCTCAACGTCCGACGAGTTCACCAACAGGAAGAACACGAGGATCGTAAAGATGTCCATCAGTGACACCAGGTTCAGGCCTGGCGCGCGGCTGCGCTTGTGGCGGCGCTCCATGCGCACGGCGCGGGCGGAATGACTCATGTGTCAGGCTCCTCCGCCGCTGGTGGCATCGCCGATCGAGATTTCCGGGAATAACTCGATCTTGCTCAGCTCACCGTCTTCGACGGATTCATAGACTCGCACCTTGTCCATCACCTGAACCAATGTCTCGTAGGAGATATCTGACTCAAGCAACAGCGTGCAGTCGATTTTATCGGGGTTGATGTACTTGACCTCGCGCAGCTTCTCAGCGAGGCGCTCAAGGTCGTATTCACCATTAACGTTATCGATACGCGATAACAAGCCGCCGTTTCGGTCACCCACCTCGATACGCGCCTGGCGCACCGTGATTTCCAGCTGCATCGTCTCGACAGGATTGTCCGCGGGCTCAGAGGAGGCACCCGGCAGATTCAACTCGAGAATGGCCAGTCGTGAAAACACGGCTGTGATCAGCAGGAACGGCACCAGAATCACCATCAGATTCATGAAGGCCGTGATGTTCAGCTCGGTCGCCTCAATCTGGCGACCGGCCTTGCGGCGGCGGTTTATCACGCAGCTGCCCCTTTGGCTTCGTTCTGACGCTCGGTAACCGCGTTCAGGAACTTGACCGACGCCATTTCGAGGCTGTCCACGATCTGGTTGGTCTTGGTCTGGATAACGGTGTGCACGAGCAGCAACGGAATCGCGACCATCAGGCCGAACGCCGTCGTGTTCATCGCGATAGAGATACTGCCGGACAACATGTCCGCTTTCTCTGCCGGGTTCGCGTTGGCAACCGCGGTGAACGCCTTGATCAGACCGATAATGGTACCGAGCAGGCCGAGCAGCGTGGCGATGTTGGCGAATGTCGCCAGGTAGTGCGTGCGCTTCTCGAGACGCGGCAGCACTTCCATCAGGCTCTCTTCCATCGCCTTCTCGATATCGTCGCGATGACGCGCCGAACCGATGCGATACAGTCCGTACGTCATGACCTTGCCGATCGCCGACTTCGACTTGCTGGTGACACCGACGGCTTGCTGGAAGTTACCGGCCTTCAGATAAGGCACGACTTTTTTCCACATCATGCGATTGCTCGCACCGGTCATCGTCAGATAAACATAGCGCTCGATGGCAATTGCCATGCCGAGCCCGAATACAAACAGGATGGGGTACATGAACGCCCCGCCCTGCTGAAAAAAGTTGATGATGCTAGACACTGTAGTAGTCCTCTGAAATTAACGTGTGATGGTCTCGTTAGTAAAAATGCCTTCAGGACTCCTCGTCCGTCGGGTCGCCGTGTAAATCGTCGTAGTAATCAATCTGGCGAATAAAAACCTCCCGGTCTGCAGGCGCCAGTACTTCATCAAGCAAGGTGTTAACAGGCCGGCCAACCAGATCGCCAAGATCCGATGACTTCCACGGCACGATGTACAACACCTGCGGCAACTCCTGGTTGCCAATAATCTGTGAGCTGCCAAGCTCCAGCGAATCGACCGCGCGTGAGCTGTTGGCCGCGCTTATTGTCGATGTATCTATGCCCGGCTCGATCTGCCCTTCGGGCGCGTCGCGACTTGTATCCACGCCAGGCTCGATGTCGCTCGCCACCGTTGCGCTCGTGTCCACGCCGGGCTCGACCGCGGCCTGCGCCGGCGCGCTGGTATCTACTCCGGGCCCGATGTCTTCGTTGTCCTGTGCCAGCGCGACAGAGGCCATTGACCAGACCAGCAGACCGGATGCGAGAACGAGTTGTCGTGTTGTCATCATCAAGCCTCCGCTACTGCGCTACCTGCGCCGCTCGCGATGCGCGTTCGATGCGCCGACTGATATCGGCGATCCAGCGATCGACCTGCTTGTCTGCATCGGGTGTCAATTCCTGGTAGCGCTGGTAGTGCGCTAACGCCTGTTCATGGCGGCCCAGATAGAGATCCAGCAGGATTCCCAGATTGTAGTGTGCCAAGCCATAGTCGGGGTTTACTGTGACGGCCTTCAAATAAGCGGCCTCTGCATCGGCGAAACGACCCGACTCTCTGTGCAAAATGCCAACTTCGTTCCATCCCGGCGCATATCCGTCATGGCTGACGAGCGTGGTTTCGAGCAGCGCGAGGGCGTCATCTTTACGCTCGAGCTGGCGAAGTGCGACCGCCATCGTGACCGCGGCGCCCGGATATTGCGGGTTGTAACGCGTCAAAGGCTCCAGAATTTGTAGCGCGCCGTCGTAGTCCTCGACCGACATCAGCGTCTGCGCATTGGCGAAATCACGCGCGACATCGTCCGACACTTCCGTCACCACTGCGGCCTCACCACGCGCGGGCTCGGCCTGCCGTGGACCTGAAGCACAAGCCGCCAGCGTCGCGATGATCGCAATCAGCGCTGAGCGCCCTGCGTATTGCTTAGTTGAGTAGGCCAAGATATTCCTCACTGCGTTCGGTTTTTGCGTAGCGTGCCGGCATCAGCTTCGCGAGTTCTGCAAAGCTCAACTGCACCCATTCGTCATAGACGCCTTCGGCGGCACGCACGGTATTCGCCTCGAAAATGCCAATCGCCTGCTCCTCGAACGGGAACGCCTGTTCTTCCAGCAGAATGTCGTACTGCTCGAGCGCGTCCGAATCGAGGTCGGCCGGTCGCTGGCTCTGCATGAGGTCGCGACTGAAAATCTGATACATCTGGCCAATGCGATAGGTCGATGCCGTAGTGACCTCGGCAACCCCGTAGTCGGCCGCGCGACCGTAGGCCGCCAGCGTCTGTTCCATCAGGTCGCGTTTGTTTGCGAGACTTTCCTTCAGCGGAATCGTCAACGCCAGATTCACGAACGACAACCGCATCGGCTCGGTTAATTCGAGCGTTGCGGTGGCCGCCAGGTAGCGGCTGCGATCGGTGCGCTGCGCGCCGGCGGTCGCATCCACTTCAATGATGTTGTTCAGCCAGCGCTGGCGCTCGCCGTATTGTTGTTGCTTGTCGGCGATCTCGGCCAGACGGAAGCGCGCCTCCAGCGTCTGGTCGAAGGCACCGGGGTAGCGCGCAACAATACGTTCCAGCGTGCTGCGTTCGTTATCAACAAGATTGCCCTTCTGATACAGCTCAGCGGCCTGCCACAACGCCTCTTCGCGCTCCAGCGGTGACATCGCCTCGTCATCGGCGATGCGTTCGAATTCGTTCGCTGCGCGCAATGAGTCGCCGGTCTCGAGATAACCGGCGGCAAGACTGCGTGACACCTGATCGGCGTATTCACTATCCGGGAAGTCCTGGCGGAACGCTTCGAGTACCGGCGTTGCACGCAGCCAGTCGCCCATCGAAATCAGCGCGGCAGCGGCATCGTATTGCGCGGTCTGGCGCACCGGGGAATCCGGCACGGCAGCAGCCACACGCAGGAAATGTCCGACCGCGCCTTCGAGATCACCAGTGTCGCGTGCGGCCTCGCCCTGTTTGTAAATTGACGAGGCAATACGTTCACGAATCTCGATCTGCGTTTCACTGTCCTGCGGCGGGATCCGCGCCTGTAATTGGTAGTAGGCCTGCTCTGCCGCGTCGAAGCGCTGCAGGTCGAAGTTAGCATGCGCAACGACTGTCCACGCGTTGCGCGCCAGCGTCGGGTCGGGCTCTACCGGCATCGCCGTCACGTTCTGCGCAACGGCTATCGCCAGTTCGAAGCGACCCTGGCTGAATAAATCTTCGGCCGTCGCCGTCAACACCGCCGGCACCTCCGGATGTGCCGGGAAGGTCTCGGCGAAGCGCAAAGAGCTGTCGAGATAACGCTGATGCCATTCGCTGCGCAGCTCGGGAGCTAACGACGCCTCATGCGCCTGGTAGGACAGCAATGATGCATAGCCGGCCTCGGCTGCAACCTCGTGCACACCGTATTCATAGGCGGTGCGTTCGTATTCGATCGTTGCCTCGTCAAAGGCATCGCTTTCATACAGGATTTCTGCGAGCAGGAAGTTGGTGCCGGCCGAATCGGTCTGCCCCGGAAAATAGGCCAGGTACTTGCGATACCAGCGTGCCGCAGCGCGATAGTCTTCGCGCACCTGCGCATCGACGCGCGCCTGCTTTTCGGCTTCTTCCAGCTTCGCAACAATCGCTTCCGGGTTCTGAGCGCGCGCATGATAGAACTGTGCCAGGTCGGTCAGGTTCGTTTTCAACGCGACGATAACATCCGTCAGCAGCAGCGGATCATTGACCTGCCAATACGGCGTGTCCATACCGTAGCGCTCGACGAACTCTTCCTTCGCCTGCAACACACGCGACGGGAAACCGGCGAGCTTATACGCCTCGATAACCTGCATTTCCATGTACGGGGAGCGCGGATGCAGCGGCTCACGGGTGACGAATGCCAGGTAGGTATTCGCCGCGTCTTCAAAACGTTCTTTGTCGACGTACAACTCACCGAGATTGGCGTAGATCAGATGCGCGTACTGGGCCGCGCCGTTCGCATCAAAGTGCTCACTGATGCTCTCTGCGCCATCCATGTAGGAAAATGTAATCGACAGCACGCGTAGCGTGTCCTGCACCAGCTCGCGCTCGGCGCGGCGGGTGTCGTCGGTAAAAACCAGTGCACCCAGCGCATCGCTATCGACAAGGCGCAGGTTCAACAGTTTAAAGAACGGCGACAGACTCGCATCATGCTCGGCCAGCTTGAACTGCGACCAGCCGAGCTTATACAGCGACTGCAGGTAATAGACGCCCGGCGTCTGCACATCGACCAGCGGGCGATAGGCGTCTTCCGCCTCGGCGTAGCGTCGTTTCACAAACAACATCTCACCTCGACGGAAGCGTGCTTCCTCGAGGTGCACCGTATCGGGGAATTCGCGCACCAGCCGGTCAAGCGTATCCAGCGCCTCATCCACGGCGCCGTTGCTCTCGTAAGCTCGGGCGAGTTGATAGAGCACAAGGTCGTTGCGTGCGTAATTGGGGTAACGCGTAAGCAGCTGCTCATAGAGCCCGACCGCACCGTCATAACTCGACATCATCACGGCTTGCATGTTGCTGCCGAGCTCGGCCGCTTCGCTGGCCTCGAGTTCGAGATCGGCGAGACGACGCATCGCTTCCGGCCCGAGTTTCGGGTCGTCGCCGACGAGGTCCAGGAACATCTGATAGTTACGTCGCGCGAGATCGCTTGAGTTCTCTATCTGCTGTTCTTCACTGATTTCGACTTGCTGGCGCTCCAGCGACTTGATGGTCTCGTCATCGCCGCCCTCACCGCCGCCAAAAGGCCACAGCCAGGTTACCACCAGCAGTGCCGCGACGCCGTTCATTGGGCGTCTCCGGCAACCGGCTCGGCGCGCGCCGCCGTGGCACGATCATAGACCGCCGCCAGTGCAAACCTTGCCTGCACCGTATAGGTATCGATACGTTTTTGTTGCTCGCGCAGCTCATCGATCGCCTGGCCGTGCAGGAATTCACGTTGACGTTCAAGTGACAGCTCAAGCTCGGCGATCATTCGTTCGAGGCGCGGCGCCAACCAGATAACGCGTTGATCGAAATCGACAAGGCGCTCCGGCTCATTGATGCGCGCATCGTCGACGGCCAGCCGCGCACGTTCCGCCGACACCAGCACGCGCGATGCATCACGCAGCGCCTTGCGCTGTGCCCACACGCGCGCTTCGAAATCTTTCTCTGACTGCCATTGCAGGACGCCGCGCATCAGCTTCAGGCGCGTGCGTGCATCCTCAATCTCGGGCGATGACAACCTGAGCGCCGGATGCTCCTCCGCGACCGCAAGGTCTTCGGCGACGCGACGCTCGGCAGGCGTCGCCAGCGCGAACAAATCCCGCTCGCGTTCAACCCGGTCGAGGCGCGCAGACATGGCCGCATGTCGCCGTCGGATATCGGGAATATCAGCTGCTGCCAGGCTCTGTTCGATGCGTGGCAGGCGCGACATGTAGCCTTCCTTGCGCGTATCAACGATATCGCGGAACACGCTGACCTTGCCCTGCCACTCGAGCAGGTTTTCGCGCAGTGCGAGCACGTCGCGATAGTTCTTCAATGCTTCCTGAAAGCGATGGCTCGCCATCAGGTGATACAAATAACGGCTCTCGGTCGCGTCCGGCATTTTGGCGAGCTTCCAGTACCACCCCGTGGCGTCGGACTCCTCGCCGGTGTAGAGCAACCGCTCCAGCATCTTGCCGCTGCCGATATCGCCGATCGCCTGCTCGAGGCGCTGCTGCTCATTGGCGAACGACACAATCGCATTCTCATACAACGTCGCCGCCTGTCGCGTCGCATTCAGTTTGCCCAGCGCATACGGGACGGCGAGTAGCGATTCCTGTACGGCGGGATCGAGCAGATCACGACCCGAGAGTTCGTTCCACGGCGTCAGTGCGGTGCGATAGTCGCCGCGGTCAGAGTCTGCCCAGCCGACGCCGAGCAGTGCTTTGTTTGAGAAAGGACCATTCAGGCGCACGCGCTGCAGTATTGGCCGTGCGCGTTCCGGCTGCTGATTCTGCAACCAGGTATAGCCCAGTGCGACATTTGCCTTGTCGCGAAGGCCGCGCATTTCTTCGCGGTCGTCGCTCAAACGGCCGACGCGGTCCAGCAGTGATGCGCCCTCCGCGAAATCGCCCGCGCGCACCAGCGCCACGCCAAGATTAAAGCGCGCGTAATCGACCCAGCCGGCCGGGCCTTTCCAGCCATCGAGTAATTCGATAGCCTCTGCAAAACGTTGCTGCTCGATGAAAACCTGTGCACGCAGCATGCGCCTCTCCGCCTCAAGCTCCTCGGGCAGATCCTCACCAATAGCGTTCAGTGCCTGATCGGCGCCTTCGATGTAGCCGCGTTGATAGCGGATTTTCGCCATGAAGAACCAGGTGCGGTCGCGAATATCCGGACGCGTGTTGCTTGCCAGCAGGGCATCAAAGATTTTGCCGGCCTCGTCATGCTGACCGTACGACAGTGACAGGCCGCCACGCAGCAGCTCGGCATCCTCATCGTGGTGTTCCAGCAGATCGCGCTCCTGCGCCGCCGTCAGTCGAACGATCGCGCCGAAATAATCACCCTTATAGAAGTGAAACAGCACGTCGCCATAATGCGGATCGCGAATATCAATCGGGTCGCCCGCCTCGTCATCCGACAAAGCAAGCGGAGACGCTGCCAGTGATAGCAGCGCGAAAATTGTCAGTGCAGCTCGCAACACGCCGTCTACCTACTCCCACTCAGAGATCAGGAATTCGGGCTGCAATTTACTCTCGCGGTCTGATATCCGCAGCTCCATGTACTTGGCACCCAGGCCCTTCTCAAACCGAAACTCGGCGCCACGCTTGTAGTCGCGACCCTGCGGGCCTTTGCCGGTGAAGAACGCGACCAGTTCGTGCTCGCCTACCTTCAGGTTGTCGATATGGATACGGTGCACACCACCGCGAATGAGCGCCTCAACTTCGCGTTCTGTGTACAGATAGTTGGCGACTTCCTTGCCGTTTACTTTTATCTGTACCGCGTCCAGCGCGAAAAAGTCACCAATGTCCATCGACACAAACATCGCGACTTGCGAGTTGGCCGGGAACAGCAGTTCTTCTTCGAGCAGGAACAGCTCGCGGTTCAGCGCCAGAACCTCTTTCTTGAGGTCTTGCACTTCGCTATCGAGCGCGCGTGCTTCGTCGTCCGCGAGCATCGTCGCCGGCAACAGGGATAGCGCCAGTGCGCTGAGAATCAGTCGAATATTCATGGGATAGCTCGCCTGTAGTCCGTCAGTCACTCGCGAAGCAGTTCGCGAATCTGTTCGATGTATTTATCTTCGTAGCCCGGCTTGTAGCCGTAATGGACGTAGCGCACGATGCCCTCGCGGTCGAGCAGAATCGTCACCGGCATGGCGCTGACGTCGTATTGCTCACTCACTTCTTTCGTATGATCGAAGACGACCGGAAAAGTAACGCCGAGCTGATCGATCATCTCTTCGGCGCGACGCTGGTCATCGTCAATGTTGACGCCCAACAAGCTGAAACCAACACGGCTGTAGCGCGCATGCATCTCGTCCAGCAACGGCATTTCCTGACGGCAAGGTCCGCACCAGGTCGCCCAGAAGTTGATCATCACGACTTCGCCGCGCAAATCGGTAAGCCGGACGCTTTCACCGGCTGCATTCTTCAACGCGAAATCGGGGGCCGTCTTGCCACTCAGACCGGTCGAGGCCATTGCAGCGGCAACCATTAACAGGCTGCCAAAGATTACTGCAACCATTGTGCGCACGACGCGCGGTTGACTGAAAAAGTTCATAACGTTTCCTTTGCTATCAGACGCCGGCCGCACGCGGTGGTCGCCTTTCTGGTTAACGTAATGTTCGCAGCCAAGCCCTCGCTCAGCCGTGACCAGCGTCACAGTAAAAGCCAGTGCCATCAGTGGATCACAAGGGTTTTGGCTCTAAACGAGAAGTAGAGCAATATGCATGCCAGTCGAAAAACAGGCGTTTTTCTGCAAGAAACGGCTTATGCAAAGCACCGCATTGTCGGTGGTTCCCAACGAATACCTGTCAGTAACAGGCTAAGCATTGTTTCTACAGTGGTTTTCGCTGTCGCCAGAGACAGACATGAATGACTCTGACGGTCACCTGCATAATCAAGGTTAAATAGCGGCAGCAAATGCACGAGAAGCGAGGCGATTGCGGCCATTGATTTCGGAAACCCGTCAGCACACGACGCTAGGCGAGTGCGACCATTGATATCGAAAACAATCAGGCGCCGCAGGCGACGTTTTCGATATCAATGGTCGCGATCGTCTAGCCCCACTAATGGCGAGTTTCCGATATCAATGGTCGCGATCGTCTAGCCCCGCTCATGGCGACGTGACTACTCACCACCCGGGTCAAAACCACTGGAATAATGCATCTCGCGATCGGCATCGATAATGATCGCATCGAAGCCGTCCATCTTTTCGATAAGCGCGAGACCTTCTTCCACGCCCATGACAAAAACGGATGTGGATAGCGCATCCGTCATGGTGGCCTCCGGCCCAACGATCGTGACGCTTTGCACTTCGCCGGCGGATTGCCCGGTGGCGGGCGCAATGATGTGGTGATAGCGAACATCACCCTCATCAAAGTAGCGTTCGTAGTCACCCGATGTCGAAACCGCTTCGTCGGAAAGCGGCAGCCGCACTGCAATTGCACGACGATCGCGGGGGTCCTGGATGCCGATCAACCACGGCTGACCGCGGCGATCGCCCAGCAGGCGGGAATCACCGCCAGCGCTAACCGACGCATGCTCGACGCCTGCTTCTTTAAGAATCGCCGTCGCACGCTCGACCGCATAGCCCTTGGCAATGCCGCCCAGATTGATTCGCACGCCCTCGCGTCTGAATGAAACCGTTTCTTCGAGCATATCCAGCTCAACGAACCGATAATCGATGCGCTCGACTTCCTCAGCGATGGTTAAGGCGTCGGGCTTTTTGCGTTCACGAAAATCGTAGTGCTGACCGACGCTGTCGTAGGTGATATCGAAACGGCCATCGGTCATCGCCGAAACCTCGAGCGCCGTGCGGATCAGACCGAACAGCTCCGTACCGGCCTTTACGGGATTCGCATGCGCCTCGCGGTTGATCGCCGATATCAGGCTGTCTTCCTTATAGGTGCTCATCAGACGCTCGATACGATCGATTTCGGCGATCGCCGCCCTTACCGCAGCCTCCCCGGCTTCCTTGTCCTCATGCCACAAACGCACCGTGATGCGGGTGCCCATTAATGCCTCGGTGGTGCCTACCCATTCGGCCTTGACCGGCTGGAATAGCGCGCTCATCAGCAGCACACCGAGCGCCCACATTGGCAACCGAAACGGCCGCAGCGTATCCTTAGGCCACACTTTGTTTGTCGGGGAAGCGTTCATGACTGGATTTTTCATCTTTCTGGCAATCATTGCCGGTATCGTATTTTTTGTTATCGGGATTTACAACCGACTGGTTAACGCCCGCAACCGTGTCAGCAACAGTTTCGCGCAAATTGATGTCCAGCTCACACGCCGCTACGACCTGATCCCTAATCTGATCGAGGCCGTCAAAGGCTACATGAAGCACGAGCGCGAGACGCTCGAAGCCGTCATCAACGCCCGTAATGCGGCGGTCAGCGGACTCGACGCGGCGAAGCGCGATCCATCGGACCCCACTGCAATCAAGAACCTCGGCGCCGCCGAAAGCATGCTGACCGGGGCGTTGAGCAAGCTGTTTGCATTGTCAGAGGCCTATCCGGATCTGAAGGCAAACCAGAACATGATGGCCTTTCAGGAAGAGCTGACGACCACCGAGAACAAGGTTGCGTTTTCCCGCCAGGCTTTTAACGACGCCGTGCTGACCTACAACAACCTGCGCGAAAACTTCCCGAACAACCTGATTGCCGGGCCGTTTAACTTCCAGGCCGCGACCTACCTTGAAATCGACGGCGAAGAAAAGCGCGAGACGCCGCAGGTTTCGTTCAGCTAAGCGCTATTACTGAACGCGCCGGACGGCCGTGAATTTCTTCGAAGCGCAGGATCGCACGCGCCGCAACACGCGGCGCCTGATCTTTCTGTTTGCGGTCGCGACGCTATTGATCGCGGCCGCGGTCACAGTCGCGTTTGAGCTCACGCTGTTCGGCAGCGGGCTTACCCAGGGCAGCGCGCCATTCAGCCAACCGCTGCGCAGCCTCGCTATCGCCGGCTCAGTGCTCGGCTTTATTCTGCTGGCCAGCGGCTATCGCATTACCCAACTGAGCGGCGGCGGCTCACGCGTCGCACAGGAAATGGGCGGCACGCTGGTTAACACCGACAGCCCCGACCTCGGCAGGCAACGGCTGCGCAACGTCGTCGAGGAAATGGCAATCGCATCGGGCGTGCCCGTTCCGCAGATCTTCGTGCTCGAAGAAGAATCGGCAATCAATGCGTTCGCTGCCGGTTTCTCACCGGCCGACGCCGCCGTTGCCGTCACCCGCGGTGCGCTTGAGGAACTCAACCGCGACGAGCTGCAAGGGGTCATCGCGCATGAGTTCAGCCATATCCTGAACGGCGACATGCGGCTGAACGTGCGGCTCATGGGCGTATTGTTCGGCATCATCGTGATCGGGCAGATTGGTCGCATAATGTTGCGCAGCGGCTTCGGCCGACGGCGGGTGCGAATCAGTTCGAACAACCGCAACGGACATGTGGCGGTGCTCGCCATTGGCGTGTCGCTGTTCGTGCTTGGCTCGATCGGCGTAATGATGGCGCGGCTCATTCGCGCGGGTGTCTCGCGCCAACGCGAGTATCTTGCCGACGCATCTGCCGTGCAGTTCACCCGCCAGACCAGCGGCATTGCCGGTGCGCTCGCCAAGATCGCCGGGCTGGGTGCCGGCTCGCAACTGACCAAGGCGGACGCCGAGGAAGTCTCACACATGCTGTTTGCGGAGGGCGCACGTCACGCATGGCTTAACGCAATGGCCTCGCACCCGCCGCTGCACGAACGCATACGTGCACTCGACGCGTCGCTGGTCAGTGATGATGTCATCCGCGCGCCACGCCAACAGTCGGGCACGGGCGAACCGGGTCTTGTGTCTGCGCTGGCCGGCGCAGGTCAACAGCCACTCGAAGCAACCGCCGTCGCCAATGCTGACCGCGTAGGCAATCCGGGCGACGCCGAGGTCGCGCTGGCCGGCGCTATACGACGCAGCATCCCGGCGTCGGTCTACGATGCCGCGCATTCGCGCGAATGGGCGTTTTATCTCGCTATCGCAATCGGGTTGGACGACGACGGGGACATTCGTGAGCGCCAGCTCGGCGTGCTGTTGCCGCGCATCGGCGAAAGCCGTTGTCGACGGGTCGGTGACTATGCCGACACCGTCGCCGAGCTTGGCAGTCGCTATCGACTGCCGCTACTCGAGCTGTGCTTTCCGGCTTTGAAGGAACGCCCCGCCGGACAATTACGCTTCCTGCTTGACCTGATCGACGTCGTTCACGGTGTATTGCCTGAGCCGGGCCTGCACGAATATGCATTCCGTCAGTTACTTCTGCACAGCCTGGACGCCAGCCTGTATCCAAGTCACAAGTCACGATTCCGCGCGACGCATTTTGGCAAAAAGCGCTCGGCCGAGGCCGCGGTCGACCTGCTGTGGATCGTCGCGGCCCACGGCCATAGCGACGCAAACGCCGCGCAACAGGCCTTTCGCCACGGGTTAGCCGAACTCGGATTACCGGAAGCATCGGGTGGGCGCCGCGCGTTGGTCGCGACGTCGGATATCCTGCATGACCTCAACGGTCTGATCGGGCGGGATATGCAACGACTGCTCGCCGGATTGATCAGCACCATCAGTCATGACGGGAAAATCACACTCGATGAAAGTGAGCTGATGCGCCTGGTAAGTGCGGCGCTCGATTGCCCGTTACCGCCAATTGTGGATGAACCGCTGAAGCAGTTATTGCGCGATGATCCACAAAGCGCCTATAGCTAGGCGGGTAGTCTGGTTTAGCCGCATCGCCGCGGAACATGGTCCGCTCGAAACTGTCATAATGTGTCTATCGTGCACACGCACCCGACTCTTGCATTGAGGCAACACCATGAATCTGCAATCCACGCGCCGCCGGCGCCCGCTGGCTGGCATCACAACCATCATCGCCTTGTTCACGCTCACCGGTCCGGCACTCGCCGCAGACTCGCGCCAGGACGAGCAGCTCAACAGCGCGACCATTGTTCTCAATGAGCTGCGCGCGATCCCGGAAAGTGCAATCCCGCCGGCGTTACTTGATCGCGCCTACGCAATCGCCATCATCCCCGACATGATAAAAATTGGTGTCGGTATTGCAGGCCGGCACGGCAGCGGTGTCATGACGGTACGCCAGCCGGATGGCTGGAGTCCGCCGGTGTTTATCAAATTGAGTGGCGGCAGTGTCGGCTGGCAAGCCGGCCTGCAGACGTCTGACCTCGTGTTGGTGTTTACCAACGAGCGTGGCGTGCAGAATATTACCCGCGGCAAGCTTACGCTGGGCGCGGATGCATCGATTGCCGCAGGGCCTGTCGGACGTCACACGTCTGCTGCTACCGATGGTCGCTTTCGTGCGGAGGTCTATTCGTATTCGCGGGCACGCGGCCTGTTTGCCGGTGTCTCCGTAGAGGGTGCGTCGCTGCGTATCGACGACAAGGCCAACGCGGCCTACTACGTCGCTCCGGCCATCACGGCTGACGCCATTATTGCCGGTCAGGTAGATCGTGTTCCCGATAGTGCTGTGAGTTTCAGACGCAGCCTGCCCGGAGCGAATCGCGCCGAGGCTGACAACGCAGGTACGGATGCAACCGCGGCACTCGTCGAAGAAACAGCCGAGGACGCGCCGGCTAAGACCTTTGCAATGGGTGAACAGCCGGCGAGCGAGCAGGAATAATTATTCGTCGTCGTCCGTGCTGTCGTCTGACTCGCGCTCTTCGTTAAGCGCTTCACGAATCTCCGCAAGGCTTTTTGGCTGCGCTTGCGATTGACCACCGCTGTCGGAATTGTCGTTCGTTTCGGTCGGCAGCCGCGCGTCCGAGGTAACGGGCGGCGGCGCATCATTTGATCGTAGCGTGCCGCCATCATTACCGACCAGCGGCTGCGTCTGTGCGCCGGCCTGGCCCGATCGCGTCAGGGTTGAATTCTCAGGATCGATACCGAGCGCGCGCGCTTCGGCATCGGTCAATGGCAAACCGTTTGCCAGCTTTTGTTCTGCTGCGGTCGCCAGCGCGGCTTGACGGGCTTGTGACTGCGAGTCCGCAACAGCCTGGCGGCGGCGCAGCGCATCAAGCTGGCGCTGCGAATCCTTTTCCAGTCTGGCCTTGCGTTCCGACTCCTCCGCCATCGCGATTCGGTTCGCAGCGGTGCGCGCGCTCTGACACTCAGGGTCTTCTATCGCAGCGCGACGATCGGCGCGACAACTGACGAGCTTTGCATCCAGCGCGGATCTGTCGGCCTCGAAATCGGCGATGGTGCGCGGTTTTTGCTCAGGCGCGCAACCGCCAAGCGCAACGCACAACGCTGCGGCCACGACGATCTTTCGTTGCACTGTGACATCCCTGTGGTTCAAAGCCGGCCTCCGCTGAAAAAAATTTGAGGCGGGTGCGCAAAAACGGCCAATAGATGACCCGTCCGTCTGTGCTCTCCCAAGCCTTAACTATATTGTGCCCTGAAAACATGGGTAATTGCCGTGATTTATGTATCATTTGGCGTTCCGCGAACCGGAGGGTAACGCTTGTCCAGCACGACGCAGTTCACACTGCTCACAACGAAACGCTTCGCACCCTTCTTCGTGACACAGTGCCTCGGGGCGCTGAACGACAACATCCTCCGCAACGGGCTGGTGATGCTGGTGGTGTTCTCTGTGCTACCAAATATGGACATAGAGAGCGATATTCTGGCGAATCTCGTTGCAGGCCTGTTTATTCTGCCATTCGTGCTGGCGTCCTCGCTGGCCGGCCAGATCGCCGACAAGTTCGACAAGGCGATGTTGATCCGGCGCATCAAGTTGCTGGAAGTCGCACTGATGATCGCGGCGGTGTTCGCACTTCTCAGCCAATCCATTTACGCGTTGCTCGCGCTCGTTTTTGCCATGGGCCTGCAGTCCACGCTGTTCGGGCCGATCAAATACGCCATTCTCCCGCAGCTGGTATCGCGCCGGGAACTGATCGGTGCCAACGGGCTTATCGAGGGCGGTACCTACCTGGCCATCATTGTCGGTTTATTTGTCGGCGGTTCGGTTGCGGCATCACCCGAATGGGGCGTCGAGGCGCTCGGCATCATTATCTTGAGCGTATCGCTGATCGGCTACCTTGCCAGCCGCAAAATCGACAGCGTGGCGCCCGCCGACCCCGACATGCAACTGCGCTTTAATATCTGGAAAGAAACGATACGCGTGTGCCGTTACGCCGGCGCAGAGCGCAGCGTGTTTCTATCGATCATGGGGCTTTCATGGTTCTGGTCATTCGGCCTCGTCGCACTCGCCCAGCTGCCCGCCTTCGCCGACCAGGTTCTCAATGGCACACCACAACTCGCCAACTTGCTGCTGGTGTGCTTCGCCGTCGGCATCGCAATCGGCTCGCTGCTCTGCGAGTACCTGTCACGACGTAGTATCGAGCTCGGCCTGGTGCCACTCGGCGCACTCGGCCTGAGCATTTTCTCGATAGATATCTTTTTCACGTACGCTGCCGGTGTGCCGTTGCCGGAAACCAATGTGGCGCAGTTTCTGGCCAGCGCGGGCAACTGGCGTCTGTTGATCGATCTGACCATGATCGGGGTTTCCGGCGGACTATTCAGCGTACCTCTCTACGCGATGATGCAAGACCGCAGCCCGGCCCGGAAACGCTCACGCATCATCGCCGCCAACAACATCATTAACTCGCTATTCATGATCGCAGGCTCGCTCGCCGCGGTAGGCCTGTTAATGATCGATGTCGGCATTCCCGGCATCTTCGCGGTGCTGGCAGTCACCAATGCCGTGGTTGCCATCTATATATTCGCCTTGCTGCCCGAGTTCGTCATGCGCTTCCTGGTATGGCTGCTGATCAACGTGCTGTATCGCGTCCGCGTCGAGGGCGCGCAGCGCATACCCGTGCAGGGCCCGGCACTACTGGTCGCCAATCACGTGAGCTTTGTCGATGCGCTGTTGATCGGCGGTGCGGTACAACGCCCGGTTCGCTTCGTCATGTACTACAAGATTTTCCGTATCCCTGTGCTGTCATTTATTTTTCGCACGGCGAAGGCAATCCCGATTGCCGGTCACAAGGAAGACCCTGAACTGCTGGCGAGCGCGTATGAGAAAATTGACGCCGAGCTCGCCGAGGGGCGTGTCGTTTGCATATTCCCGGAAGGCGCAATTACACACGACGGCGAACTGCAGCCGTTTCGCCAAGGCATGCAGCGCATTCTTGCGCAGCGAGCTGTGCCGGTCGTACCGATCGCGCTGCGTAATCTGTGGGGCAGCTGGTTCAGCCGCGAAGGCGGCGGCGCAATCAGGAAAATACCACGTCGTTTTCGCGCGGAAATCACGATCGCGATCGGCGATCCAGTGGCGCCCGACAATGCAACCGTTGAGCGGATGCAGACGGAAGTTGAGCAACTACTGCACGGGCGTGCCGAGGTCGATACGGGTTCGTAGAGAATCGATCAGCTGCCATCTTGCGCGCAGCGCATCCGTCGTACCTGTGACCGGCGCTACGTCCCGGTAGTCAAACCACAACGTCGCCGGCACCGGTTCGTCAACGCCACGCAACAACGTCACACCAAGGCCGTTCTTACCCTGCAGTGCAAACCCCGTATGCGCGAGCATGTCCGGTGCGAGCAGGCGACTTTCGGCAATCACCGAGCCACTCCACAGAATGCTCACGCGATGCATCCACTGACCGGCACGCACGACGACGTAGCGGCCATCGTTGCTGAAGCGCATATCCGTGATCGGACTCGCGAACTCCAGCGGGTTGCCGTACATCTGGCGGCGATTGAGGTCGGCAATATTCAACGTTGAACCTGCCGCCGTCGCAAGCAGCCGGTCATCAAAAACCGTCATCGCCCGACTTTGCGGATCGACGGGCATATCACGCTGCGCCAGCCCCGGGCTGTCCGGATTCACTATTGCCGACTGCGTAAACAACCGCCCTTCATTGTCGCTGAGCAACCAGCCTTTTGATGCGTCAAGGCCCGTCACGGCAACCAGCGGTGTCTGCCGGTACTCGCGTCGTAACAATGCACCGGTACTCGTTGAGTAGACTTCGAGCGCCTGCTCGCGCAACAACAAAAACTGCGCGCCATCATCACTAAACTGAACGTCGACGACATCGGCGCCGGCACGCCCGATATAGTCGAAAAACCGCCCGTCATCGATATGCCGGACGCGGAACAAACCGGAAGGCTCAACACTGATCGCAAACCGCCCGTCGCGCGAAAAGCGCACCATCGACGGCACGGTGCTATGCGCAACGATCGCAATGTCATCCTCGAGATCGGCCAGCTGACTGGCACCCGCATCAAGCCGCCACACCGAAAAACTGTCGCGTGCATCGGCAAACGCAAACACCTCACCGTTGCCGGCCAGCCAGGCACGACGCACCCGGTTAGTGCCAACCGGCAACGCGCTCAGCCCGGCCCGCCAAAGCGTTGCCCGGCCTTGCGCATTGGCAGAAATGACCGCCAGATTGTCACGCACGCGCAGCAACGCGGCATTCTCGCCGTCACCTGCAAACCCCAGCACCGGCATAGAACGATCGCGATTGTCCTCAAAGTCGTGGACGCGATAACCGTCGCGGCTGGAACCGACCAAGGACAGCCCCGTCTGGCTATCGTGTACATAGCTCCAGCTGGCATCTTCGCTCCAGCGCTCCGGCTCAACACCGGCCTGCAAACGCCATGACAACATGCCGCCATCGCTTGGTGTCACCAGAAGCCGCGCCGCACCGGGCGCGAAAGAGAGTGTTTTTACGGCGACGCCGACCGCGAGTGAGGCATGCAACGCGTTCGTTTCAGTCCGCCACAGTCGCACCACGCGGTCCGCATCCGCAGTCGCAATCCAGGCACCATCGTCGGACACCGTTACTTGCTGGTGAACAATGCCCTCGCCGACCGTGGCCACCAACCGGTCCTCAGTGAGGTCGAACAGATACAGCGCCGCCTCGCGCTCGGCCTGCAGCGCGGCCAGCCAGCGGCCGTTGCCGGAGAGCCAGACATTGCTGACCGGGCGCTCGAAAACCGCGCGTTTGACCGGTGCGCCGTCGCTCAATCGAAATGCACTCAGTGTCACACCATCGATCAGCATCGCCTCTCTGTCGGCGTTCGAAAAACCAACAAAACGTGCGCCGGCTGAGACATTGAAGCTGGCAATTGTGCTTCCACTGCGCAGGTCCCATACGGCGGCCCGATTGCCGCTCGCATCAGGCCACGCAATAGCAAACAGACCGCGCGAATCCATCCGCACGCGCGATGCCGTTTGTGCCGTGGGATCGCCCAATACCAAACGGCGCGGTGTATCGGGTGCTTGTACGCCGACGCGATCAAAAGCCACGCCGACAACACTGCCTTGAATGCCACCGCGCGTATCCGCAAACAACAGTGCCCATTCGCCGGCCGGCTGGGCCTGAAGTAGCCCCGACAGCGCATCCACGCCGCCCAGCCGCAATTGATTGCTACCGACCTGGACACCGCTATCACCGAGATTGACCGTCGCGCTGCGCCCGGCCGGATTGGTTATCGTCAGCTCGATATCTGCGGGGCGTTCGTGCGCAAGTTCGAAGTTAAGGACCAGATCAGACGGCCGCCGAATCGCAGGTAGCGTCAGTCGCTCAATCGCAGGCTCTGCGTTCAGCGCATCCAGCGTCAATGTACGCGCCTCGCGCAACGCCGTGCGTGCATCGCCTCTCGCCCATTCGGTGACGCGCGTTCCCGATTGCGTCAACAACACACCGTCTCGCGGTCGATATCCCAGCGCATCGAACGGCGCTCCGGCATCTAACACACCGGTGAGATTCGGCAGGTCGGTGCTGATCAGAGCGGCGAGTCGTCGCCGGGTGCTAAGACCGTCGTCGACCATCGCCTGCAATGCCGCATGGATAGCCGCAGCGCGATCCCCGTTGCGCTCGGCAATGTCAATCTCGCGCAGCCAGAACTGAGCGCGCAGGCTGCGCGCAAGCTCGGGCTCGGCCAGCGTTTCGGACAGCGGCGCCAGCGCAGCCTCCAATGCCACAGGGTCGCTTGCCGATCGCGCGAAGCCGCGGATACGGGCAACCGCGATGCGTTGCGCGTCGTCGGCATAGCCGGGCCAGCGCGAGAATCGCTCATGCGCCGCGATGACCGTCTCGATATCGGTGCCGGGCTGTGTCATTTCGGTGGCATATGATTGCGGTAAATATTGGCGATACCACAGTGGGGCAGCAACCAGAACGACCAGAACTGCGGCCGCTTTCAGCAGCCCGTGGTATTTCATCGGTAAGTGCTGGTTAGCCCAACCCCCATTGAAGAAACGTCGCGATAAACGACTGCAGGCAATCAGATAACCGTCTGGCGTCAACGCCAGCGCCCCGGCGCGCAACAAGCGGTCGTGTGCAGCGGACCTGGGATCAAACAACAATCGCTGCTGCTTGGCGACACGCCCGAGCGTAATCAGCATCTGCTCGCGCAAATCGGCAGGCGCAGACAACACCCGCTCCTCGGTCGCCAGCAGCGCCGCGTGGGCCTGTCGGTCGCGCTGCAGTTCAAAGCGTTGCCGCACGATTCGGTCGATAGCATCAACGACGTCGGTCTCAACACCGCTGCGCGCCAATTGCGCGGCGAGATACTGCGTCAGCAGCGGCTGGCCTGAGACCCAGTCATGGATTCGCTGCATCGCGAGTTCGGCAACATCGCGCGTCAGACCCAGCGCCGGCGCCAGGCGCAGTGTCTCGCCAAGGGTAAAGTTCGGCAGTACCAACTCGGTCGATATGGCGTAAGGCAGATTGGGATTGCCACTACCTTCCAGAATGCCGTCGCCATTGCCGGCGAAGACCATGCTCAGCCGCGACATATCCGGATCAGTGGCGCGTGCGTCATAGGCAGCACGAAAGCTCGTCAGCAATTGCTCGCCGGCATCAAGCGAGAGCACCTCGTGCAGGCCGTCGAACAGCAGCACGATGCGCCGGCCCGGAAACGCCAGCATGAATTCGCGGTACAACTCAATGAACCGGTGGTGATGCCCCAGCAACGCATTTTCGGACCACCAGGCCTGTAGATCGAATCCCACGCGAAGCTGTCGCGCCAGACGGAAAGCGATCGCATAAAACCAGCGCGCGGCATCCTGATGCCCGTCGCGCTGCGCCAGCTGATTCAGGTCGATGAAGGCGACCAACGGCGGCGCCTCTTCATTTCTAAGCGCGTCCGCCACGCGCAACAGCAAGCTGCTCTTGCCGGTCATAGGCGCACCGACGATATTCACGTAAGCACCGCTGGCGATACCGGTCTCAACCTGCGCGTCTGCCGCGCGTCGCACATAGCCGGGCCGCTCCGGCGGCAACGGACCACTGGTGCAAAAAAAGTCCGGCCGCGCACTGCGGGTCGTCGCGCCGGTGGTTGAATTCAGCACATTGCTCATTCATTGTCCCCTTGTGCGCGAGTTTAACAGCCGTCTGGCTGTGCCGTAATTGTGCTTTCAACGGCGCCGGGCGACGCGTTATGCCGGCGCCGGAATAACCCGGCTGGCGGCAGGGTCTCACCCATAATTCACATTGAATATGAATCATAAGCTACTGAAAAAAGACACTTTTGGCTCTATCTCCTTGATTCAGGATGAATCCTCGATGTTTATCAAGCGCGATATGTCTGTCGCCCGACCCTGGGCGCGCTGGCTGGCGCGCGTGCTTGCCCGGCGCGAGGCGCGCGCCCTTGGCCGGCTGGGTGGTCGCAGTGGTTTCCCGTTGCTGCGAAGCATCGATCAGGACGCGTTGACACGCAGCTACGTTGCCGGCGAACCGATGTATGAGGCGCGCCCCACCGAGCGAGACTACTACCGCAGTGCGCTGCGCCAGATGCGCATCATGCATCGATGCCGGGTCGCACATAACGATCTCGCAAAGGAACCCAACTGGCTGGTCTGCCCCGACGGCAGCGCGGCGATCGTCGACTTCCAGCTGGCCAGCGTTTTCCGCCGGCGGGGACGCTGGTTTCGTATGTTGGCGCGCGAGGATCTGCGCCACTACCTGAAACACAAGCGCACCTATCGCCCGCAAGCATTAACCGCCCGCGACAAGCGGATTCTTGAGACACCGTCGATCACGACACGCATCTGGCGGCGCACCGTCAAGCCGGTCTATTTGTTCGTGACACGTCGCATCCTGCATTGGTCCGACCGCGAGGGCGCCGGTGACCGCGGACGCCAATAGCGTCGTTCACCGATAATTGCGCAGGCGACGACGTATAATGCGCGATGACCTTCAGCAGCAGACCAAAACCATGAACGACAGCTTTTGCCACACTCACAATCTGGTTGATGACAGCCTCGTCAACGCCGAACGCCCATGGGGCATTCGCGTCAGCGCCCCGGCAACTGATCCGTTCAACAAACTGGTGGGACGCGGCTGGCAGCGCGAACACTGGTATGTCAGCGCTCATGATCGTGATGCAGCCTACAAGCAAATGAGTAAGCGCCACGGCTTCTACAGGATTGGCGACGACCCGAGCCAGATCCTCGAGAAAATTGATCCCGACAACGTCAGTTGATCTGCGCGCCGAGAAACAGATAAACGGACGTTTCGCCGCTTTCGCCAAATCCCGTCGCGAAATAGACCGGCCCGATGAACGTATCCAGCGCCACGTAGACGCTGCCGTTGAAAACTAAATCGTCCAGATCGAACTCGTCGCGTGCGGCCCAGACGTTGCCGGCCTCCAGCGACGCTCCGACATACAGCGGCAATTCAAACAGCCCGCCGCCGGTGCTGCCACTGCGCCGCCGGTAAACAAAGCGGCCCAGCAACGCATGCGGCCCGGCGAGCGCGCCGCGATCCAAGCCTGACAAATTCAGGAACCCACCCAGTTGCGTGCTCTCTTCGATCAAATCATCGATATTGCTGCCGGTCGCCACATTCAGCGCCAGCGAGAACGTGTGTCGGCCATAGGTCCGATAACCGGCGTAAGACGAGCGCAGTGTCTCGTAGTCGCGCCGTGCACCCAGCGCTTCTGTCGCAAACGACGCCTGCAGTTCGTAGCGCGAGCCGTTCAGCGGAAACACCGTGTCGTCGAGTGTGTCAAAACCGAAACTCGTCCGATAGCCGCCAATATTGAAGTCGAGCCGGCTCAAGGTCGGATCGCCGACTTTGACGCGGGCATTACCGGCGCCGCGATAGATACCGGCGCGCAGTTCACCCCAGTTGGACAGCTCGCGACCGACAAAAATACTCGCCCCGGCGGTACTTAGCCTGTAGCGCGCGATACTCTGCTCACCCTCAAACAGGTTGATATTGCGCTGTTCGAGCTCGACGATAGGCGCGACAAAATAGCGCAAGTCGAAACTCAGCGGCTGATAAAACTCACTCTCCAGCCGCGAGTTGGTGCCTATTTCTACATTGCTGCGCCATTCTGCCCCGAGCCGGTTCACGGCCGTGCGCAGATAACGCGCGGACACACTAAACGAGCCGGACCCTTCAAAGTCTTCTTCCAGCGCCATGCCGAAGCGCAGGTAGCCGGGTCCCCACGATCGCGCGCGCGCATCAATTTCGATGCCCCGTTCGGTCTCGTCTTGGGCCCAGCGGAAATCGACCTGCTCGAATAAACCAAGCCCGTAGATGCGCGCCATGTCCTCGCGCAGCGCTTCTATCGAAAGCGGTTGACCGGGTAAGGTCGCCAGTCGCGTCTCGATGACGCGCGACGAGATGCGTGCATCGGTGGTTACGCGGACGAAATCAGGCGTCTGTTCCGGATTTTGCCGCGCTTGTCGTGCCGCGACATGCGCGCGGTATTCCGGCAAATCTATCGATAGCGACGCGAGCGCGGCCCGCTGCAGGTCAGCGCTTCGATAACCGATCTCGATCGCTTCCTCAGCCAGTTCAAACTGCGTCGAGCCGAGCAACCCCAGGTCGGGCTGGATCAGCACATCGGCGTCGCCCAACAGCTCGCGCTGATCACGCGTCTGGCGCTCGATCAGAATCGTCAGCATCTGGTTGGATACATCCAGCGCAGATTCGATTTGATCTGCAGGTAGCAGCGGGAAACCGACATCAACGGCAATGACGATATCCGCACCGAGCTCGTGCGCCACTTCGATCGGCAGATTAAGCGCGATACCACCGTCAACAAGTGTGCGCCCGCCGACCTCGGCGGGCGCAAAAATACCCGGTGCTGACATGCTGGCACGCATCGCCAGTGCCAGATCGCCCTGCGCCAGAACGACCTTATCGCCACTCACCAGATCGGCGGCAACGGCACGAAACGGCGTCGGCAATTCATCAAAGTCATCGATATGCGCAACGCCCAACGAAAACTCGCGCAGATACAAGGCAAGCTTCTGGCCCTGAATAATCCCCTTCGGCAGTTTCACACGACCATCGCGCACGCCGAGGTCGAACTTGATCTGAAACTCATCGTCGTCGCGCTTGCGGCGATAGGTAAGATCTTTGCGCGGCGGGTTGTCGATAAACGCATCACGCCAATCGATGTAGTCAATCACCTGCTCAAGCTCGTCCGCATTCAGTCCACTGGCATACAGCCCGCCGACCACCGCGCCCATGCTGGTGCCGACCACTATGTCGACGGGTATTTGCAGCTCTTCCAGCACACGGATCACGCCCACATGCGCGGCGCCGCGGGCACCGCCACCGGACAACACGAGCGCGATGCGCGGGCGCGACGTGTCTGCGGCGACGACCGGCGAATCCGGCATCTGTGCGCTCACAGACGCAGACCCGGCGATAAGCCAGAGCGCGTGCCATCGATGCCGATACGCTAATTCAAGCGGGTTTTTCATGCGCGCAGTATAACGGTCGGTCCGGCCCGCACACAGCCGCGCGCGCAGTCAACGGTGGCTTGCCCGCAACAGATCGACGATAATAGCGGTCTGGCGCGAATTCACGCGCGATACAGACGAACTGGAGCACGATATGTCCGAACCCATCATTACCCCACCGACCGGCGGTGAGAAAATCACCATCAGCAATGGCAAGTTACAGGTGCCGGACAGACCCATCATCCCGTTCATCGAGGGTGACGGCACCGGCCCGGATATCTGGCGCGCAACCGTGCGGGTTCTGGATGCGGCAGTAGAAAAGAGCTACGGCGGCAAGCGCAAAATCGAATGGGTTGAGATCTTCGCCGGCCAAAAGGCCAACGATAACTACAACACCTGGCTGCCGGAATCATCGGTACAAGCCTGCCGCGACTATCTTGTGTCGATCAAAGGCCCGCTCACGACACCGATCGGCGGTGGCATCCGTTCACTAAACGTCGCACTGCGCCAAATGCTCGATCTGTATGTCTGCCTGCGCCCGGTGCGGTGGTTTAACGGCGTACCGTCACCGGTACGCAATCCCGGCGATGTCGATATGGTGATCTTCCGTGAAAACACCGAAGACATTTACGCCGGCATTGAATTCGAGCAGGGCTCCGCGGCGAACGAGAAATTCCTCAAACTGTTCAAGGAAAACTTCCCCGCCGAATACGGCAAGATCCGTTTCCCTGAAACCAGCGGCATCGGTCTGAAACCGATATCCAAACAGGGCACAGAGCGCCTGATTCGCGCGTCGATCGAATACGCGATTGCCAACGGCCGCAAGAGCGTTACGTTTGTCCATAAGGGCAACATCATGAAGTTCACCGAAGGCGCATTCCGCAACTGGGGCTATGAACTCGCCGAGCGCGACTATGCCGACCAGACCTACACCTGGGACCAATACGATCGCACCAAAGCCGAACACGGCACCGATGCCGCGAATGCCGAGCAGAAGAAGGCCGAGGACGCCGGCAAGATCATCATCAAGGATGCTATCGCCGATATTACGCTGCAGCAGGTGCTGACTCGTCCGAAAGAGTTTGAAGTGCTGGCCACGATGAACCTCAACGGCGACTACCTGTCCGACGCGCTGGCCGCACAAGTTGGCGGTATCGGCATCGCGCCGGGTGGCAACATTAACTACGACACCGGGCACGCCGTGTTCGAGGCGACGCACGGCACAGCACCGAAGTACGCGAACCTGGACAAGGTGAACCCCGGTTCGCTTATCCTGTCGGGCGAAATGATGCTGCGCTACATGGGCTGGACGGAAGCCGCCGATGCGATCATCAACGCGATGGACAAGACCATCGCACAGAAGACGGTCACCTATGACTTCGCACGCCTGATGGACGGTGCCAAAGAGGTGAAATGCAGCGAGTTCGGGGATGCCATGATTGGCAACATGTAGTCGCTCTGCATGCATCTTCTCAGACCCGGAATACAACGGTGACCACCACGCGAGTGTCGCAGTCGCTGGTCAATGAGGCGTCGCACACACTGCGCGACGCCTTCATTGACTACAACACACGATTCGGCCAGATCACACGCCGGGCGAAGCGTCGTTTCGAGCAACGCAATTGGGCGGCTAACCGAATCGATGCGGTCGAGCGTATCGATCTGTATGAAAAGTGCGTGACGGCGGCGGTTACCGAAGTCAGCGAATTGACCGCCGGCGCGCCCGACAACAAGGCGCTCTGGCACGAGATTCGGGGCGCCTACGACCGTCAGATCCGGAGTTATCCGGATAGCGAGTTCTTCAAAACGTTTTTCAACTCGGTCACGCGGCGTATTTTTGCCACCGTAGGCGTCGACACCAACGTCGAATTTCTCGCCACCGACGTGCGCCCCACCGAGTACGCGCCGAGCCAGTTCGAGCGTCATGTTTACCGCAACCGCGGCTCGCTGCGCCACCTGTTCGACGAAGCGCTGAGCGACTACTCGTTCAATGTCTCATGGCGCGACATCGAACGTACGATCAACTACGTCACCGCCGAGATTGAGGCGTATACCGAAAGTCACGGTGGGCAGGCGAAGGTGGTGCAGGTGGAGCTGATGCAAAGCGTGTTCTATCGCTCGACGCGCGCCTATCTTGTGGGTCGCATCGAAGGCAACGACTGGTTATCGCCGTTGGTCATCGCGCTGAAAAACACCGACGAGGGCATTTATGCCGATGCCGTGATCCTGTCGGAAAACGATGTCAGCATGCTGTTCGGCTACACACGCAGCTACTTCCATGCCGACGTGACGCGTGTCAGCGCGGCCGTTGCATTCCTCAAGTCGATGATGCCGAAGAAACCGATTGCTGAGATTTACACCGTGCTCGGCCGCGCCAAACAAGGCAAGACCGAGCGCTACCGCATGCTGGTCTCGCACATGGAGAACTCCGACGACAAGTTCATCTTCGCGCGTGGCGACAAGGGCATGGTCATGGAGGTCTTCACGCTGCCCTCGTTTCCTGTCGTGTTCAAGCTGATCCGCGACCGCTTCGCTTATCCGAAAGATATCGCGCGCCAGGACGTTCTCGACAAGTATCATCTGGTGTTCAATCACGACCGCGCCGGGCGCCTGGTCGACGCGCAGGAATTTCGTCGCCTCGAGTTTGACCGCGATCGGTTCGACGAAACGCTGCTAGCCGCACTGCTCGAGGGCTGCGCACAAACATGCTCACTCGAGGGCGACAAACTGATCGTTTCGCATTGCTACATTGAACGCCGCCTGACACCGCTCAACCTGTACTTGCAGGAGGCCGACGAAGAGGCGGTTCGCCTCGCAGCGATTGATTATGGCCAGTCGATACGGGATCTGGCGCTGAGCAATATTTTTGCCGGCGACCTGCTGCTGAAAAACTTCGGTGTGACGCGACACGGGCGCGTGATTTTCTATGACTATGACGAGCTCTGTCACGTCACCGAATGTAATTTCCGCCGCCTGCCGGAGGCGCGCGATGATGTCGATGAGATGCGTTCCGGCGCATGGTTTTATGTTGGCCCCAACGACATTTTCCCCGAGCAGTTTGTCCGTTTTCTGGGTTTCCGTGACGACGCCAAGAAGGCGTTTCTTGCCAATCATGCCGACCTGCTTGACCCCGACTACTGGATCAGGCTCAAGCGCCGCCTGGAGGCCGGCCAGACGCCGGAAGTCGTTCCTTACCAGACCAAGCAATGGAGCGAGCAAGCAGGCCTGGGCCATTTCGTCTCCCGCGCCCGCGACTAGTCTTCGCTTAATAGCACCTCGAGCACCACACGCCGCCGCAGCGGCGTTGTAAGCACCGTCACGCCTGCAGATGCGTAGAGAGTGGCTTCGCTCGGCTCGGCGATGACCAGGTAGCGCGTCGCGGCATACGTCGATTCGTGCGACGACTCGCTCGGCGTGTTGACGGCGGAATCCTGGCAACCTGCCGGCTTGGTGCGGCGGGACCGGGTAGCAGCCCGACAATCGTCGAGTGCGCCGGCGACACAAACCACCCAAGCGAACTGTTCGTCAGCATTGTGCGCCGAGAGTGCCGGCGCATCGGCAAACCGCCGCACGATCTTGCCCTCATCGGCAAGCCAACCGGCAGCGCGCTGCACGACATCGTCGCCACCTATCGCCGCGAACCTCATCAGCATCAGAGCGTCACGGACGCGTCTGGCCGTTGCCACGCACAACATATTTATAGCTGACCAGTTGTGCCGGCCCCACAGGGCCCCGCGCATGGATGCGACTTGTAGAGATACCAATCTCCGCACCCATACCAAACTCGCCGCCATCGGCGAACTGTGTGGATGCGTTGTGCATCACGATGGCGCTATCAACCCGCTCGAGAAACTCTGCTGCTGCCTTTTCGTCCTGCGCGATAATCGACTCGGTATGACCGGAACCATATTCACGTATGTGATCGATTGCCGCATCAAGGCCATCGACCACACGCACGGCAATAATGCTGTCCAGATACTCTGTTGACCAATCGGCATCCTTGGCCTTTTTCACCCGGGCATCGATAGCACATGAACGCTCGCAGCCACGCAGCTCGCAGCCTGCAGCCGCGCAAACGACTGCCAGTACCGCGGGTCGATTAGCGGAGCGTAATGCGCCGCGTCAACCAACAGCGTCTCCGCGGCACCGCATATACCGGTGCGACGCAATTTGGCATTGATCACGATCTCCTCGGCCATCGTTGCGTCCGGCACAGGCGTGCACAAAGATATGACAAAGCCCCTCAAGATGACCAATCACCGGGACACGCGCATCACGTTGCACGCGCTCGATCAGTGCACGCCCACCCCGAGGCACGACAACATCAACGGTGCCGCTCAATCCCGCCCAGCAGCTGGCCGACCAGCGCACGATCCTGACTGGGCAGCATTTGCACGAGATCGGGTGGCAGACCGCTCGCCGCCAACGCCCCGCGCACCGTCTCAACGATCGCCCGCGAACTACGCGCACTCTCAGAGCCGCCGCGCAACACGACGGCATTGGCGGCTTTCAGGCAAATGGCTGCGGCATCCGCCGTAACATTCGGCCGACTCTCATAGATGATGCCGATGACACCCAACGGCACGCTGACACGCGTAATTTGCAGACCATTGGGCCTGTTGATGTGCTCGAGTTCACGGCCAACAGGGTCTGGCAGATCGCGCAATCGCACGCATCGCATACACAATTGCGGCGACGCGTTCATCATCGAGCATTAGCCGGTCGATCATCGCAGCGCGAAAGACCACGCTCACTTGCCTACGCGCATCGTCTTGCTGATTTTCAGCCAATGCACCGCGGCCAAGCCTCGCCAATCCAGACGCCATCGGCGAATACGCCCGATTACCGCGGAGCGCGCGCATCCACTGCCGCTGCAACTCGACCAGCAACGCATCGACGCGCGGCAAGCTTGCCCAGCGCCAGCATCAACTCCGAATGATCGCTGGCGATAGCGCCGCTCACGCGTGCAATGCCAACAGGTTGTCACGATGCACCAGCGTTTCAGTTCGCGCGCCCTTGCGCGCCGCATCAATGGCATTGTTGGCCTCGGCACTGTCCAGTGTCGACAGCCCGACACCGATCTCGCGATCAGGTCATCAACGCGACAGATGCTGATGCAATCGCCACGTTCAAATTCGCCATGCATGCTGCAAACGCCGACCGGCAGCAAACTGCTACCGCCGCGCAGCGCCTGGACAGCGCCGGCATCGATGACAACCGTCGCTGACTTTCGCAGACTCGCGAGAATCCATTTTCGGCGGGCATTCAAGCTGCTCACACTGGCGGCGAATGTACTCGCGTTGGCACCCTCGGCGATCGCCCGGACCGGATGCATGCACTCTCCGGAAGCGATGATGGTTGCGGCACCGGCGGGCATCGCGATTGCTGCGGCGGCCAGCTTGCTGCGCATTCCGCCGGTACCCATCTTGCGAGGACCGACTGTCACCGGCCTTACGTACAATGAAGCATCGATATCCGCAACGTGCTCGATGCGCATAGCGCCCGGCACAAGGGCCGGGTCCGCGTCATAAATGACCGTCAACATCGCTCAGCAATACCAGCAGATCCGCGCTGATCATCTGTGCGACGCGGGCAGCCAGGCGGTCGTTGTCGCCGTAGCGAAGCTCGTCGGTCGCCACGGTATCATTCTCATTAATGATCGCGACGATGCCATCGGCCGCGAGTGCTGCCAGTGTTGCGCGTGCATTGAGGTGGCGACGGCGATCTTCCGTGTCCTGCGGTGTCAGCAACACCTGCGCACAAACGGCGCCCGCGTTGTCGAGTGCCTGCCGCCAGCACTGCGCCAACTGAATCTGGCCCACGGCTGCAGCCGCCTGCTTGTGCATGAGTGCGCATTGCACTGCGTTCAATAGACAAACGACTGGCGCCAAGAGCGACCGCACCCGAAGAGACCACGGTGACACGAATCGAATCTCGGCAGCAGCGCGACAATATCAGCGGCCAGCGAAGACAACCAGTCGTCTCGCAAGCTGCCGCGTTCATCCACCAGCAACGAGGAACCCACCTTAACGACCACCGACTGCGCCGCTGCCAGCAATACGGAAGCGCTGGCCATGCGCTACATGCCCACTACTGCACGCTCGGCAACGCGCCCGGAGTGGCTCCGCCAGCCAGTACCCGCTCGCCGCGTGAGATGCCGAGGCTGCCACTACTCACCAGGGCCACGATTACGCTGCGTCGTTCCAGCCCGGATACGAACTGATCGACATCTGCCGTCGAGCCTGCGTACTCAACCGTAAAAGAGCGGCTGCTGTCATCCAGTACGGAGGCGCCGCACTGTTCGCAAAACTGCTTCAAATCGTCAGTGTCGGCTTTATCGCTGTACAGCTTAATGAGTGCCAGCTCACGTTCAAAATGATCACCCAGTGTCATGTCATGCATATCAACGACATCGATCAATTTGCCAATCTGTTTCGCAATCTGATCCAATGCTGCATCCGAACCGGTGGTGACCAGGGTCAGACGGGAAATCAGCGGGATCCTCTGTGGGCGCTACATTCAACGACTCAATGTTGTAGCCACGCGTCGAAACAGGCAGGTCAGGCGCGTTAGTGCACCCACCTCATTCTGCATCAGTACTGAGATAACATGTCGCATGATTGAATTCCGCAATCCAGCTATTAAACGCAGCACCCCACGGGTCACTGTCGTGACGATGGTGGCGCAAGCGCGTCGCTATTGCAATGCACAATACGATGCAACACACTCGACCGAAATCCGCATCAGCAGCAGGCAACAGGCCGCAACACACCGACAGGCAGTTACAATGAGCGCGCAACTCGATCAAGACACCTCGACAGCCAACGCCATCCACTGCATGGCACAGCCATGACCGGCGCGGAGATGATCGTGCAGGTCATCGCCGATGAAGGCGTTGACGTCGTTTTCGGCTATAGCGGCGGTGCGATTCTGCCGACCTACGACGCGGTGTTTCGCTTCAACAAGAACAACCCCGGTCCGTCCGGCAACGGCAGCCTGCCGCTGATCGTACCGGCCAACGAGCAGGGCGCCGGGTTCATGGCTGCCGGCTATGCGCGGGCCACCGGCAAAGTGGGCACGACGTATGGTCACCTCCGGGCCCGGGTGCCACCAACATGGTCACGCCGGTCCGCGACTGCATGCCGGACTCCATGCCGATCGTGGTGATCTGCGGCCAGGTACCGCGCGCGGCCATCGGCACCGACGCCTTCCAGGAGGCACCGATCACCGCGCAGTAATGGGCTCGGTTGCCAAACATGTGTTCCTCGTCACCGAGCCCGAACGCCTGGAAGCCACTATCCGCACGGCCTACGAAATCGCCCGCACGGGACGCCCGGGGCCGGTCGTCGTCGACGTGCCTAAAGATGTACAGAACTGGTCGGGCGTGTTCGACGGCGCCAGCCATCTAAGCATTCCCGGCTATCGCAAGCGCCTGCAACGCGTCACCGAAAACAAGCTGACCGACGACAAGTGCGAGACCTTCCTGAAGCTGCTTGCGAGCGTCGGAGCGGCCGCTGATCTACGCCGGCGGCGGCGTCATCAACGGCGAGGCGTCTCCGGCTTTGCGTGCCTTTGCCGAAGCTTTTGAGATTCCCGTTGTCACCACATTGATGGGCATCGGCGCCATCGACACGACCGAGCCGCTTATCGCTGCACATGCTGGGCATGCACGGCATGGCCTTCGCCAACTATGCGGTCGATGACTGCGATTTCCTGATCGCCATCGGTGCGCGTTTCGACGATCGCGTGGCGGGCGTGCCGCAGCGTTTCGCCCCGAATGCGCGGCATATCGCGCACTTCGATATCGATCCGTCCGAAATCGACAAGGTCAAAAGCGTCTCGTGGCATCACACCGGTGTGCTCAGCGATGATTTGCGGCGCTTGGTCGACTACGCGAACAGAATCGGATTCGACAAGTCATACGACACCTGGCACGAGGAAATTGCCGGCCTGAAAAAAACGCATGCACTGAATTTTGACCGCGACAGCGATCTGATCCAGCCGAATGCGGTGATCGAGGCGATCAACAAGATCACCGACGGCGAGGCGATCATCACCACCGGCGTCGGCCAGCATCAGATGTGGGCAGCGCAATACTTCGACTTTCGCGAGCCGCGCCTGTGGCTGACCTCCGGCAGCATGGGCACGATGGGCTTCGGTGTGCCGGCAGCCGTCGGCGCTCAGTTCGGCGTACCGACAAGCTGGTCATCGATATTGACGGCGACGCCAGTATTCGCATGAATCTCGGCGAGCTGGAAACGGTCACCACCTATGACCTGCCGGTGAAGATTGTCGTGCTGAACAATTTCGGCGACGGCATGGTGCGCCAGTGGCAGAAGCTCTATTACAAGGGGCGCCTCTCTGCCAGTGACAAATCACTACACCGCAAAGACTTCGTTGCCGCCGCCAAGGCCGACGGGTTTGAGTTCGCGGTCAGACTCGAACGAAAGGCCCAACTCGACGACGTTATCCGCGACTTCATCGCCTTCGAGGGGCCCGCGTTCCTCGAGGTCATCATCGACCCGGATGCATCCGTGTACCCGATGGTCGGTCCCGGCCAGAGTTACAGCGAGATGATTACCGGCGAGTTCATCGCCAGCCGCAGTCCCGACAGCGGCAAAGACGTCAGCGAGACTGAATCGTTCTAGCTAGCCTGCGGCCTGCGCCAATAACGCGTTCTACGTCACGCTCGCCAGCGCCTGCGCCAGCAACGCGTCCGAGATATTGCCGCCCGACAGCGTCAACACCGTAGTCTTGCCCTTGCCGCTGATCTTGCCGTGCAGCAGCGCCGCCAGGGCGACCGCTCCACCCGGCTCCACGATCAGGCGCAATGAGCGGCGCGCAAATGCCACCGCCGCCAGCGCCTCTTCGTCGCTCACCGTCAGCACACCGGCGAGTAAAGCCGCGTTGATCGGAAACGTCAGTACCCCCGGCGTCGGCGTCAGCAGTGCATCGCACACAGACTGTGTTGTTGGCGGATTCGACACTCGCTTTCCGGCCGCCAATGATCGCGCGGTGTCGTCGGCCACATCAGGTTCCACCGCGTATATGCGGGCCGCCGGCGCCAGCGTTGCCAACGCGATCGCGATGCCCGCACACAAACCGCCACCACCGCAGCACACAAGTATCTGATCCGGCGACGCACTATCGAGCGCCGGGTCCGCGAGCATCTCCAGCCCGACGGTACCCTGCCCCGCAATCACTGCCGGATGGTCGTACGATGGGATCAACGGGGCATCGAGCTCAGACGCCAACGCGATCGCTATCGCCTCTCTGTCCTCGGAATAGCGATCGTAGAAAACAATGTCGGCGCCGAGCTCGCGCACCGCCTCAATTTTCCCGTCCGGCGCATCCTTTGGCATCACAATATGGGCAGAAACACCGAGCAGTCTGGCCGCAAGTGCAACGCCCTGCGCGTGGTTGCCGGACGACCACGCGACGACACCATGCCGGCAGGCGTCAGGGTCGAGTTGTGACAACGCGTTGTAGGCACCGCGAATCTTGAACGACCCCATGCGCTGAAGGTTTTCCGGCTTAAGTAGAACACGCCCGCCAACGCGCGCATTAAGCTCAGCCGACTCAATCAGCGGTGTCCGGTTGATCACGCCGTCGAGGCGCTTCGCCGCCGCAAGAATATCGTCGATCGTCAGCACCGCAGTTTCGTTCATGAAAGGCATCCGTCACACCATTCGCAGTGGCGCATTATTTCACTATCCGCAGCGCTTCGACAGGATTGACTCGCCCGGCGCCGACAACACCATAAGCATGGTGGCGCTGTCTATATCCAACTGCGAGCCAGGCCCGACATGATCTGATCTCGCATCGCAATGAGGGATAAACGTGATGTTGATAGCAGCTTATGTCCAAGTAGATCAATACGGCGGAATCGTCCGGCATCAAGCGCGAACCTCATGTTTTCATGATGTTTAGGGCACTTGGCGGCCGATCTTGCGTCCCGCGCACACAGTCGGCGGTTGTTGGAGTCGCATACTGTGCGCTAGTCTTGAAGGGCTGAACGGGACGATCGCATTATTCAGGGAGAGGAATGCGTTGCACCAGAACAAGCGCGCGAGCGACGAATTTATACTGCTGATGATGAGCGCGGCCGGGGTTATTGCCGTGCTGCCGTTCGCGATCATGCGCTTTATGGGCGGCGAGTGGATGTTGTTCATGCTCGACGTCACGCTTATCGCCGGACTCGGCTCGCTGGGTGCCTTCGTCAATGCGAGTCACCGCATACGCGGGGCCAGCATCGCCGTATCGACGCTGTGTCTTGTCGCGATCGTCGGCACCATCTACATCAAAGGCCCGGCGCAGATTTTCTGGGCGTTTCCTGCGGTTCTGATTGTGTTCTATTTGCTGCGTCCGATAGAAGCACTACTGATGAACCTGCTTACGATATCGATATTGGTGCCGAAGCTGATCGGACCGATGAGCAGCCAAACGCTGATGACCGTGGCAATCACATTGGTGGCGACCATCGTGTTCTCATTCGCATTCTCGTCACAAACCAGCTCGCAACGAGACCAGCTGTTGTTGCTGGCGACCAAAGATCCGCTGACCGGAGCCAGCAATCGGCGCGCGCTGGGCAGCAAGCTTCGCGAACTGATCGCCACGCATCACCGCCGCAAAGTTATCGCTTCAATGTTGTTGGTCGATATCGACGAGTTCAAGGGAATCAACGACGCCTTTGGACATGCGATAGGCGACGAAGTGCTCGTGGATATTGTGCGCGTCATGCAACAACGCGTCCGCGAGACCGATACGATCTATCGAATCGGTGGTGAGGAATTTCTTATTATTGCCGAAGGCGCCTGTGGCGAAATCGCCGACACGCTGGCCGAAGACCTGCGCACACTGGTGGAGCGCACCAAACTCATTGAAGACCATCCGGTCACGGTATCTATCGGCATCGCCGAGCTGAATGCCGGCGAGACCACCGACGACTGGCTACGCCGCGCCGACAGCGCGTTGTACGCCGCCAAAAACGCCGGGCGCAACCGCGCGATGAGTGCCGATACCAAAGACGACATCAGCAATCGCGTAACGCCGATACGCGGCTAGCCAGCCGCGAAGTCACTCCGGCCCTAACGGGACTGCGGTCCGGGTGATGCGTATTTTTCGACCCAATTCCTGAATTCCCCATACCAGTGCAGCGAGTTCGCGCGCTTGAGCACCCAGTGATTCTCGTCCGGGTAGTACACCAGACGCGAATCGACGCCACGCGTCTGCAGCGTGCGGTATAGCTCAAAGCCCTGCCCGACCGGCACACGCAAGTCATTCTGCCCGTGGATTATCAGGCTTGGCGTATTAAAGTTCGCCGCATAGTAGTGGGGCGATTGCTCGCGGTAGATTTCCGGTTTCTCCCAGTAGGGCCCGAACCGCTGCATGTTCACGGCGAAATCCGCCGACATCTGCGCATACAGATCATAGACGGCCGCATGGATCACCAGCGCGTTAAACGGGTGCTCACGGCCAAGCAGAATGGTCGACAGATAACCGCCGTAGCTGCCGCCCGCGGCGACCGTTCGTTCGGCATCAATATAAGGCTTGGCGGTCAGGTATTCGGCCGCGGCAATAACATCGGCATAAGGTTTGGTGATCCAGTCCGGGTTGATTGAATCGGTAAACGCCTGCCCGAAGCTCGACGAGCCATGAAAGTTCGGCCACGCGGTCACATAGCCCCACGAAGCGAAGGTCTGTGCGTTCCAGCGATAGTGGAAAAAGTCACTGACCGCACCGTGCGGCCCGCCGTGGATTAAAAGGATCAGCGGGTATTCTTTGCTGTCATCAAAGCCCGGCGGATAGTGCACCCACATCTGGATATCTTTGTCGTCCGAGCCCTTGTAGGTCACCGACTCGTAGGTGCCAACGGCAACGTCGGCCAGTGCCTCGTCGTTAAAATTATCGAGACGCGTCACCGCGCCATTGCGCGTATTGATGCGGACCACGCGCGACGGATAAACACCGCTCTGATTGGTTGCGATCAGTGTGCCGTCGTCCGCGATGGCGACCCCGCCAAAATTCGTATCGCCGGTAATCGGCCTCGGTGTCCCCTTACCCGCCGGCAAATAATAGATCCGATACATCGCAGCATCGTCGATAGCGCCATAAAACCCGCGCCCGTCCGACGCCCAGGTCACACCCGCGGCACTGCGATCCCAGTCGGCATGCAACATGCGTGTGTCGCCATCGGCGACGTCATGCAGCATCAGCTTGTGTTGGTCAGCGTAGAAACCGGCGATTCGCTGGCGCAGAAACGCGAGCGTCTTGTCGTTGGGCGAAAACTGCGGCGCGACGTCTGATGCCGGATTATCGGGCGTCAGATTTTTGGTCGCCGCGGCGCCCGGCGTAAACGTGTAGACATCCAGATTCGGATATACGCTACCAACATCTGAGTCGGCCACCATGGCGATCAGACGCTCGTCCGTGGTCACATCATAGTGCGAGGCATCGCTGTCATCGCGGCTGAATTGCAGGCCCGTCGCTGCCGTCATTGCTTCGACTTCGCCGCCGTCGGCAGCAACGCGAAACAAATGCGTTTCACGATTCTCATCAAGGTAATGGTCGAAATACGAATACGGCATCTCGTCCCAGACCATGGCCGAGACGTTATCCTCACGCTCCTCGGTCAGGCGCGCCTGCATCGCCTCCCAGTCGAGCCCGGGCCAGACACTCGACATGAAATACACATGCGACCCGACCCAGCGCAATCCGTGGACCCCGGTGGGCACCTCGGTAATACGCACCGCCTCACCCGGTCCTGCCATCGGCAGGATGTAAATCTGCCCCGCCTCATCGTCGTCGCGCTTACTGACGAACGCCAGCTGTTTACCATCGGGGGAAAACACGGGCTCGGACGCCTTCGCGCCAGCCATCGTCAACGCGCGTTGCGCGTCTTTGCCGGACGTCGCCAGCAGCCACAATTGCGTGTCTGAATCATCGTTATCGGTCGCGTAGCGCGTCACAGGCACCACGACGGTGTCACCATCCGGGGATACTACCGGGCTGCCGACGCGCTCCAGTTGCCACAACACTTCGGCCGACAACGTCTTGCCCTCGTCAGCCCAGGCTGTCTGAAACAGCCCGCCGAGCGCGGCCAGAACAATGAATCTGTACATGCGGTTACCCTCCGGTTTTGATAGTCCCAGATTATCAAATTCACGCCGCCGCGGTACACATGAACGCCCGACGCGCGGCCAATGCTAAGCTTGCGATAACGAACGCCAAAGGCACCTGATTGCCCGGAGAAACCTATGCATCTGCTCATGCGCATCACACTGCTTCTGATTCTGACCGGACTTGCTGGCTGCGCCACGCCGCCCGCACAGCCCACGAACGGCGAGCTTGAACGGCTAGCCTCGCGCGCGTCCAAAGTCACGATCATGCGCGATGACTTTGGTGTCCCGCATATCTATGCAAAGACCGATGCGGATGCGGTTTTCGGACTGCTGTATGCGCAGGCGGAGGATGACTTTGCGCGTATCGAGCGCAACTACTATTGGGCGATTGGCAGGCTGGCGGAGGCCGAAGGCGAAGACGCACTGTACAGCGATTTGCGCGCACGCCTGTATATGAGCGAGGCCGATGCCATCGCCGCCTACAACGCCGCCCCGGAGTGGCTGCAAGCGCTTTGCGATGGATTCGCCGACGGGCTGAACTACTATCTCGCAAGCCACCCGCAAGTCACACCCAAGGTCATCACCCGCTTCGAGCCGTGGATGCCGATGTTCTTTTTCGAGGGCTCGATCGGTGGCGACATCGAACAAATCCCGCTGGATGGGATCGCCGCGTTTTACGGGCGCAACGAATCGGTTGCACAGGCGGCACTCGATGCGGCACGTGCACCGGAACTCGGCTATGAGCAGCATCTTGGTTCCAACGGCTTCGCCATCGGCGGGCAGCACACGCGCTCGGGCGACGCGATGCTGCTGATCAACCCGCACACCACATTTTTCTTTCGCGGCGAAGTGCACGTGGTCAGCGAGGAAGGCCTGAACGCTTATGGTGCTGTCACCTGGGGCCAGTTCTTCGTCTATCAGGGGTTCAATGAGCACACCGGCTGGATGCATAGCTCCACCTATGTCGACTTCCTCGATGAATTTGTCGAGGACGTCGTCGAGCAGAACGGCAAAAAAATGTATCGCTACGGCGATGAATTGAGGCCGGTCGAAGTCGGCGAAGTTACGCTGAAATACAAGACCGACAGCGGCTACGGCGAGCGCACGTTCCCGACCTACAAGACACATCATGGCCCGATCACACATATGCTCGACGGCAAATGGGTAGCGACCCGAATCAACTGGGACCCCGTCAACGCACTGAGCCAGTCCTACATTCGCAGCAAACAGGACGACCACGATGGCTTCCGGCGCATGATGGACATCCGCAGCAATTCATCGAACAACACCGTGTACGCCGACTCGAGCGGCAACATCGCCTACTACCACGGTAACTTCATCCCCAGGCGCAATCCTGCATTCGACTTTTCCAAACCGGTCGACGGCAGCAACCCGGCGACCGACTGGCAGGGGCTGCATAGCGTCGATGAGACCGTGCATTACCTGAACCCGGATATCGGCTGGCTGCAAAACTGTAATTCGACACCCTTTACGGCGGCCGGCAGTGACAGCCTGAAGGCGGCGGATTTCCCGGTTTACATGGCGCCCGACCCGGAAAACTTCCGCGGTATTCACGCACAGCGCGTCCTCGCCGGTATCAACGACATGACGCTGGAAAAACTGATCGATACCGCCTACGACCCGGCGCTGCCGGGCTTTGAGGCATTGATCGGTGGCCTGATCGAGGCCTGGGATAGCGAAGGTAATTCGGATCAGCGCCTCGGTGCGGCGATCGACGCGTTACGCGGCTGGGACTTTCGCGTCACAGCCGATTCCGTGCCGATGACGCTGGCGCACTTTTACGGCATGCAGTTTCGCAGTGACGGCGACAACCCGGACCAGCTGCGTGGCATGGCGCAGATCAACTATTTCGCCACCAACAGCAGCGCGGCCGAACGCCTGCAGGTTTTTGACAGCGCGCTGGCGCGGCTGGAAACCGATTTTGGTCGTTGGGCATTGCCATGGGGTGAGGTTAACCGCTACCAAAGACTGAGCGGTGATATTGATCTCGAGTACGATGATTCGAAACCGAGCCTGCCGATCGGTATGGCCAGCGGCGACTGGGGCGCGCTGGCGTCGTTTCGCGCGCGCCGCTTCCCGGGTACCAATCGCCTGTATGGCGTCTCGGGCAACAGCTTCATCGCTGTCGTCGAGTTCGGCGACAGGCTACGCGCGAAAACGCTGCTGGCCGGCGGCCAGAGCGGCGACCCGGATTCGCCACACTTCGATGACCAGGCGCAGCGCTATGCCGAGGCCCGGTTCAAGGACGTTGCGTTCTATCGCGAAGACGTCGAGGCGCGCACGGTGCGACGCTACCACCCGGGCGAGTAATCGCAGCGTTGCTGCGTACTAATATGCGCCCAGCAGCGCCTCGCTGTCGCAATGCCAGCAGCTGGTAGCGCCTGCACCAATCGGACTACCAGGTGGAATCTCGGGCATATCCGGCAATCCGCTTTCCGGTATCTCACCCTTGTCGAGATAACGTGTGATCACCGTTGCCATCCAGCTGCGCTGCGCCTGACTTTGCGCAAGCCCCGAGCGACGCGCCGACAGAATCGCGGCAGCATCGGACAATGCTGCGCGGGATGCCGCTCGTACCACCGGGCTGCTCGAACCGGACTGATCGAGGCGCATCAAAGCCGCAAGATACTGCCATTGAATCGCAAACTGTAACTCGGGCTTGTCGGTCGCAGAGAACACAGCATCCGCAGCCTGCGCGAGTACTGCCGTAACGCCCATGTAATCCGCGTCATCCGCATGTTGTAAAGCAACCCGCCCTAATCTGGCGCTGTCGAGGAGCACCGAAAAAGTCAGTCTGGATGCCGCCGATGCTGCATGCCATGGGTCAAACATCGGTGCGACGCCTGAGTCGACCCGCTCACGACCGAGTATGGGCTCGCCGGGATTTATCGGCGGCAACATCAACCGGCGGATACGTTCATCGATATGCAATGTGTCCACACTAACCGTGTTCAACACCGCCGCTAGCGCACGGCGTTGGTCATCGTTGCTGACTGGCGTCACCCCTTCGATATCAGTGCCGGCCAGCGCATAGTCAAAATTGATCCCACCGATTAATTTCGCAGCAGCGAGCGTCTGGTAGCGGTGATACAGATAGATTGGCGCGAACACCGTTTGCAAATCCGACACAGGCTGTCCTGCGGCAAGACTATCGAGACCGAAACGTGCCAGAGCGATCTCTCGCACCCGCAACGTCTCATTCAGAAATGCAACCGGATCGCTACCATTATCCCAGAGACTACCGACAGGATGCGCGGCGCTCACGGGCCGCGAGTGCCGGTCGGCAACAAAGCGCAGACCGCTCGCATAGACATCATCAACCAGTGTATTCAACGCGTCACGTTCATCGACCGACGAAGGGAACTGACTGTACAGCCAGGCGACAGTGAACTTGTCCCAGGGACCGACGCCAACGCCGTATGCACGACTGAAATCCAACCCACCGTCATCACCTACCGTCACCAGCGGCGCGGGATAGTCCATGACCGATGCGCGATCATCCATGCTGGCGCCCATGTTGTGCTCAAAACCCAACGCGTGACCGACCTCGTGCGCCGCAAGCTGGCGAATGCGCGCCAGCGATATCTGCAGTGGATCATCCGCGCTGCCGCTACCGGTATTTTGCCGGCCTGCAAGCCCTTCAAAAATCATCCGGTCCTGGCGTACGCGCTGGCTGCCGAGAATCACGTTGCCTTTAAGCATTTCGCCGGTGCGCGGATCAGCGATACCACCGCCATACGACCAGCCGCGCGTCTGGCGATGCACCCACTGGACCACGTTGTAGCGGACATCCAACGGATGCGCGCCCTCGGGCAACAACTCAACGCGATAGCCGCCTTCGAAGCCGGCTGCCTCAAACGCATCGGCCCACCATGCGGCACCTTCAATCAGCGCGCTACGGATGGGCTCAGGAGCGCCGCGATCCACATAAAAGACAATTGGCTTCACAACCGGGCCCGATGTTGCATCCGCATCCTCGCGTTGCAACCGGAAACGTCTCGCGATAGCGACGGGTAAGGCCGCTGCCAGCGGTTGAGCAAAATCGTAGTACAACAAGTCGATGGCCGCCGCGCGCGGATCGGCATAGCGCACCTGATAACCGTCCCCGGGCAAGCGAACAAAAGAGTGATGCATGACCATTGTGACGGCACGCGCATCCGGTGCTGTGGCGCGAACTTCCTGGCCGGGCTCAGCGGATGTGAATGTCAGCGTCGCTTCAAGCTCGACATTATCCGGAAACGCGAGCTGCTCGCGCCCGATGAAACTGCGAGCTGTGTCGAGTTGGAAGTTCCCCTGACCGGCGCGTTTCAGCTGCGCGGCAACACCGAGCATGTCACCGGTCAGAAAATCGCTCAGATCAACCAGCAGGCGACCGTCTTTCGCCTCGGCAACGATCTCACCGGACCATAAGACCGACCGCGCAAACGACTCGCGTACTGCACTGCGCTCGTCCGCGTTGTCGGACTCAGCGCGATAGGTGGTGTTCTCATGCGTGATGACGATCTTGTCACCGATGCGCTGCAACGAAATCAGCCGACCGAAATCCCACAAACCGCGATCGAGACCGACCGGATTTGATCCAAGGCCGGAGCGCAAACTGGTGGCATGGATGTAGCGTGCAATGACGCCAGTGGAATCCGCCGCCGGCAAACTGGCAAGTACGACACCCCCATTTCTGCTGGTGTGAATATCGAACAAGCCCGATTGCGTCTGCAATGCACTGGTCTTTTCATCGTAGTCGCCGCTGGCGGCAAATGATGGCTGCGCCAGCATTACCAAAAGCAAACCGGCGATGGCGGTCGAAAACAGGGATGCGCGCACTAAACTCTCCTGGCTCACGCGGTCGCATATCCGCCGCGAAGTAACCTCTGATGCTCCGTTACCGGCAGCGCTAATGCAAGCCGACGGGGAGACCGTCCCAAATTAACTCGCCGGTTCGCGACGTTTAGTCGCCCGCTGCGATGTGCTCAATATTCAGAAGTTCGTCAAGGCGCGCGTGCAGGGCCTGCATGCTGACGACCCACGGTACTAGTCCATCGCGCAGGTAGGCGTCATAGGTGTCGACGTTGGACGAGAAATCATTACGAAAACCCTGATCGGCTCGCATCGCATCGCTATCACAGGTCGCGCGAGATCGAACCTCCGTTCCCTCACCTTCGCGCATGGCCTTTAGAAGAATCAGGTCGGGGTACTTCGAGGCCAACGGGACCGATAGATTCGCCCAGGTGGACAGCATGAAACCCAGGGTCTGCTGCGACTGTTGAATAATGACGAGTTGCATGCGGAGTTTCTCATCGCGCATGATGCCGAGCCGGCCGGTAGCACTGAGCTCCTGCACCGATGGCAATGAGGTCAATGCGATGTTTAATACATGGCTGCTCGAAACTGCCTTGCACTGCGCTTCGCTCAGCGGCGTACCGACGCGATTAGCCAACAACACATCATTCGCAGAAATCAGGTCTTCCAATGCTTCAAGGCGCCTGTCCCGTACGCGGGCGGACAGCGACTCGGCTTGTTCGATGTCGGCGTGCAGCCGCACAAGAAAGGCTTGTTCATCCTGCCGATCAATGCGCGACTGGTTCCAGTTATCGACTTGTAATGCGACAAAAATACTCAGTACGACGATGAAAAACTCAATGCCGATGGTCGGCCAATCCTGTTTCCTGATGCTTTTTGCCAGTCGCTTCAACACAGATCTGCTTCTCCCGTAAAACTATCTGGCCCGATCCGGCCGTGCTCTTCAGCCAGCCAGAACCATACCGGTTGCCACGCCCCCTTGCCAGATATCTGTCACTATGCGGCACGTGTGTCGCGCTGATGAACGTGGCACCGCCGCGAGCCGCAGACTTGATACAATACGCGCTAGTCAAGTAACAACATCTAACGCGAACTCGTCGCAGGAGAATCAAACAGTGCTACCGTACCTGAACGCGCATGAAGCACGCGTCATTGGCTGCCTCATTGAGAAATCAGTGGTAACCCCAGACCAGTACCCTTTGACGCTAAATGCGCTGACCAACGCATGCAATCAGAAATCCAGCCGTGACCCGGTGATGTCGCTGACTCAAGGTCAGGTTCAGCATACGATTCGCGATCTGCAAGGTAAGCACTTTGTGCTGGTGGATGAGAATTTTCGCGGCCGAGCCGAGAAGTACTCACAACGATTCTGCAATACGCGCTACAGCGACCTTCAATTCGACGCAGCGCAACTTGCCATTGTTTGCCTGCTACTGCTGCGCGGGCCGCAAACACCCGGTGAGCTGAAGGCAAGAGCGGGCCGACTCCACAGCTTCGAGAGCAATGATACCGTCGTCGACACACTCGACAGCCTGGTGACCGCAGACGCTGACCCACTGGTTGTGCGACTGGCTCGTGCGCCCGGCCGCCGCGATGCGCAATACATGCATTTGTTCTCTGGCGCTGTGGATGCAGCACCAGCGGATGAGCCGGCCGCGCCACGTCAGGCGTCGGTTAGGCCTTCGGCAGCAACAATCGAAGCTACGGTCACAAATACAAACGAATTGGACGAACTGACGGCGCGTGTCTCGCAACTGGAATCAGAAGTCGCAACTCTGAAGGCGCTACTCGCGAAGACCTAGGATTTCGACCGGCCCAGTTGCGCTTCTACAGTCGGCACGCGCGCACGCGCTCGATGTCAATAGAGAAAGGACCGTCCAGACCATCGCTCAATATGATGCTGATAACGCTTGCGGCGCGAGGCTCAAACGGTGGCGCGCTCACGCGTTGCCCGAATACTGTCGGCTGGAGTTCGGACAGGAATACAGTGCTCTCCTGCCACTTCCCGGGCGTCAGCACACGAATCGGCGCGGTATATGACACCGGCCGGCCACGGAACCCAACATCGGTTTGCAGGTTGACCCGGTAGTCACGCGCATCTGCGCGCACCTTGAGTTTGAGCACATCGTTGCCTGCCAGAGACGTTGCCGGGACCCGTGCACGAATCGACGAAAAACCACCACCATTGGTATTGATGACGCCGGAAAAACGAATAAGCCCGTCCTCGACACTAAACCCACCGCGGGATCGGCCACCCATGACACCATCGTTCACCGTCTGCCAACGACGGGCGTCGTCAGGATCGGCCGCAAAATCGAACAACGTTACGCAACGCTCTTGCGCACCGGACACATCGTCAACCGTCATAAACCACCCCGCACCAATTAACAATGCCGTCAAAGCCTGTGCGCGCCAGTTCATACCGCTTCCAACAACTGGTCCACTTTCGCCGCACAAATAAAATCGTTCACAGATAGTCCCTTGATTGCCGTCGTTGTCCAGGTCACTGTGCAACGACCATAACGAACCTCCATGCGCGGATGATGGCCTTCCGTATTGGCAATCCAGGCCACGGCGTTGACGAACGACATCGTTCGATTAAAGCCTGCAAAATCAATGCGACGCGTCAACGCTCCGTTGTCGTCGGCGAGCATCCACTCTGGCTGCAATGACGCGAGCAATTCCGCGCACTGCTTTTTGTCCAGCGGCGCAACACCGCCCTCGCACGGTGAACAACGTCGCTCGCGTAACTCGACTGCGCCCGGGCGCGTCTTGTTGCCCATGATTCACTCCAGACAAAAAAAGGTGCCAGCGACAAACGTCACTGACACCACCATTGTATGAGACACGCAGCGTGTTGCAAACGCTGCGCGCCCGTTTGCTAGTCGATACTTCCAGTCAGGTTGGCAATCCCGGTGTTCGCCGTCTCATCCCTGTAGAAGGTGACGGTTACGCGACGTTCGAGTGCGAGCTGGTCAGGATTGGCGATTTGCAGGCCCGCGTTGACGATGGACTCACCATGACCAAAGGTAACGATCTTCGACGGATTAAGTCCCGCCTGTGTCAGCAATTGACGCACATGTTCGGCCCGCTGCAGTGACAATGCGGCGTTGTATTCGATACTACCGCGCGGATCAGCGTAGCCATCAATCTGCACCGCGAGACCCGGGGTCGTTGCAAGCAACCCGGCAATACCCGCGATGCGTTCGCTCAGACCGTCGGGAAGTTGCGTCTCATCGGTACGAAACGGCAGGTCAATCTCCAGACCCTTGCCAAGCAATCGATGCAGTTCACGCACACCACTCTCATCAAGCGCGGTCATTTCATGCTTGAGGCGGCTGACCTGAACTTGCTCGCTGGCAAGCTCGGCATTGAGCGCCAGCATGTCGGTATCACGCGCCGCCAATGCGGCATTGAGCGTGTCGACCTTCTCGCCTTTGCGATGCCAGCGCTCACCGAACACCGCACCGATCGCGGCGCCCAGAATAAGACCCGGCGGACCGGCCAATGCGCCGCCGATTGCCGCACCGGATCCGACACCGGCCACCTCTGCCCGCGAACTATTTTCCGCCTGCGCGGCCTGAGTACCCGTTACGGCCAACGCGGCGAGAACTCCTGTCAGTAAGAAACGCTTCATATCCATCTCCTGATTTGCTTTGAATGAATGCCTTTGACGGGTTTCATTAAAGCGCCGCGAGATGGCAGACGAACGACGACAGACTGATGCTTCACGCACCAAAAGTGATGAAATATGGCAGGACTAGCGGTCGGTCAATGCGACGAACGTGCCGCCATTGCGCCGACAGATCTCACGCATCAGCGCGGCGAACTGCTCGGTTGAGCGCTGGATGCGCCCGGGCTGGCCGAACAACAGCGGGAAACCGATAGCGTGGATGCGCACGCGCGGGCGGCCAAGTTCATCGGGCCGGTTAATGCGGTCGACGGCATCGGCGACCGACTCAACCGACTGGCCGGTAAACTCATCACCAAAAACATAAATGCTGATGCGTTTGTCCGGCGCCCAGAAAGTTCGGATGGCGGCGTTGATACCTTGCACCGGATTCGAGTCACTGAACGCGCGCCAGGTTGCGAGCTTCTGACGAATCGACTGGCGCAAGGTCGGTGAGTCGGGAATCCACTTACGCGCATAAGAGCCGAACATGTAGGCACCGTTGTCGTTCATGATCTGGATACCCTTCACTTCCGGGTACAACTGCAGCGTCTCGTCGATCTTGCGCCGCACAAGGTCCCAGCTGTAGCGCTGCATACTGCCCGAGGTATCGATGATGAAAATGACGTACTCGCTGTCGATGGGAATACCCCCGACCGGCGCATCCGGACGCGAACCTATGTTCGCTTGCAAGCGGCGCATCTCCTCGGTCAACCGCTGGCGCGCGGCACGCAAAGCGCCAACCGACTCGCTCGAAATAGACGCCTCGCTGCTGCTGGCCTCAAACTCGCCACGTAGCTTTGAGAAATCGCCCTGCAGCTCGCTGAGCAGTTCTTGCTTGTCGGTCAGCTCCGTTGACACAAATTCAATATCGCGGCGCAGCGTTTCGCTCTCGCCCCGTATGTCGAACAACGTTTGCTCGAGCTCTTTGATGATGCCCTCGAGATTGACCCGCGAGGTTTCTATCGTCGACGGCTCATAGATACGCGTTAATACCAGCAACAGGATAATCGCACCGAAGCCACAACAGATGCAGTCGAGAAAAGACAGGCTGAAATTGTCGGCCTCACGCCGTTGTCGTCTTGCCATCGTATCGTTCCGCTATGGCCAGTCGTCACTGACGCTCATGTACGAGCCGCGCGTGCGATAGGCGAACTTCCAGTACTCAACCGGCGCCATGTAGTCGCCTTCCATCGGGTACATAAGAATATTGACCGGGATACCGCTCGGAAGTTGCCGCACCGCCTGGCCGAACAACGTCTGGCGCTGGCCGGGGCTGATCGTCGACTTTGCCGGCGGGCGCTCACCCAGCGTCGGCAAACCATCGACCAGTAACAGAATATTGTCCGGCCGTGGCGAAAGTTCCGAGGCTATTTTCAGCGCCGCAAAAAGATTGGTACCACCGCTGGGCGGCGTCGTGCGCAGGATTTCCACCGCCTGGCTCAACTGGTCGCCGTCACCGACATCGAGCCAGATGCCGTCGCTACCGGCGAGCACGGGTTCGGCCTTTGCGTTGAAGCGATAAATCTGGAACTGGCTGTCGCGATCCAGCTGCGTCGTGATCCAGTCGACGCTGGCGACAACCTGGCGCCACTTGGCGGAACGTAGCTGCTGCTCTTTCGGCAGGTTGCGGCGACGGATTACGTTGACGATGGTTTCATCGAGCATGCTCGCCGAGCTGTCGACAAGAATCAATGTGCGGTCACCACTGACCCGCAATCCTGATAAGTACTGGCGAGAACCATCACCGACAAACGCCCGAATGTTGTCGCCGGCGGGCCCGGTATTGTCGGTGTCCGCCGCAAGCCGGCGCTTGGCTTCCTCCAATTGCTGGATATCGGCCCGCAAGTCTTCTTCGCTGTCACGCCGCGCGACGGTGGTGTCGTCGAACTGCGCAAGCCGCAGCTCCAGTTCCTTGATGCGTTGAATCAATAACTCGGTCTCACCCTCGGAGCGTGAAAATTCATCTTCGGTCTCGACCAGCGTATTGCGCAGCTCTACAAGGTTACGCCGCCCTTCAAGCACCTCACGCTCGATACGCCGCACCTCGCTGAGCTCTTCGGCGTTCTGCAGGTCCGACTCTTCCTTCACCGTAGCGTTGATGATCATGAAGAACAAAATCACGGCACCAAAACCACAGCTCATGCAGTCGAGAAACGACAGGCTGAATACATCGGTGCGACGTCTGCGGCGCACTACAGTGTCTCCGCCCGGATCAGTTGCAGCTCGAGCCCCGGCGTACCGATGCGAATCGTGTCGCCGGCGCGCAACGCCGCAGTGCCGTTGATGCGGTTGCCATTCAGAAACGTGCCGTAGCGCGAATGATCAGTCAGCAGGCACTGGCCCGCATCAATCAACACATCGCAGTGCGACCCCGAGACACCCGCCGGCGAACCTTCGACCAACAAATAGCGCGCGGGCGTATCGCTGGTCCCGGCGCCAATCATCAACGCCACGCTATCGAGTGCGATGGCACGCGCGCCGAGCAGCACATGCGTCGGTAATCCATCGTCGTCCTGATGATCGGTCAGCGGCGCGGCGATCTCGCCTTCCGTCGGCAGTTCACGAACGACGCGCGTGCTGTCGAGCGTCCGGCCAGCGAGGCGGCCTTGGACCGTGGTGGCCGCCGCGTTGTCTTCAATCGCGTAATAGCGTCCGCCAACACGCGCGGTCAACAGCTCGGCGAAACCGGGCAGTGCGCTGACAGAAAAACGCATCTGCAGAGCCGCGGTATCGCCACCGGCCAGCAACGCACGCGCCATATCGGCAATGCGCTGATAGTGTTCGGCGACCACATTGATGACATCGACGCGTTCAACACTGATGCTGTGTGTTTGCCCGCCCGCGTCGAGGTCGAGATTCACGCCACCGCCTGCTTCGATGCGCGCCAGCCACGCCGGTAACGCATCATATAATCTTTGCTCACTCTGAGCGCTGTGCAACGGATCGAAACGGCACTGGCGAACGAACTGAGCGGCAAAGAACTTGAGCCACGCCTCATACATCGTATTGAGCCCGCTTTCATCGAGCGAGCGAACATCTTCCAATGTGCTTTGTGACTGCGACTGGCGCACGCGGGCAACCCATGCGCAATGCAGGCCGAGTTCAATATGCATCGCCACCTGGTCCACGTAGCGCTGCCCTGTCGCCGCGACCGCGGCGTCTACCAATGCGACCGGCTGCAACGCATTCGCCTTCAACACGCCGAGCACCAGACCGAGCGTGTCGCGCGACAGATAGCTCGGCAATATGACGGTCACCTCGCGACCGCCAAACTGCGCCGGCGGCAACAGCGACGCGAGTTGCGCGCTGGCCAGATCGGCGCGACTCAATCGCGCCTGACCCTTGATCGGCTCGACGCTCAAGCGATGCCAAAAATCATTAAACGTGCGGCGCGGGTGCAATTTAGACCGGCGCGCCGCCGCATCGCCGCTCGAGACAACGCGGTCGTCCTCAATCAACGCAAAGCCGGGCTCACTGGCGATCAGCTTGTCACCGTCCAGTGCCGCCAGCGCGCTGTCATTGAGGTCGAGAATTAACATGGGTCGTGCAACGCCGCCTAGCTATGCTCGGCGTACATGTGTCGCACGAGCCGGTCGTCGCAATAGGCCTCGGTGTCAAATACCAGACGCTCCTGCATCAACTGCAGCTGATGCACGAGAAACATCAGAAAGATGCTGATCAGCAACGCGATGAAGGTCGAGTTAAATGCAACGCCCAGGCTCTGGGTGACACCGGCGATATCACCTTGCACCGCACGATCAGCCTGCGCCAGTGCCTCGCCGATACCGCGCACCGTGCCAATAAAGCCGACCGACGGAATAGCCCACGAAATATAGCGAATCATCGACAGCTCCGACTCGAGTCGATCCGCCTCGGACTCACAGATCGTATGCGTGGATGTCGCGACGTCCTGCACGTTTCGCGTTGAGCTGAAGCGGTGCAATGCATTCAATAACGCGCGCGGCAGCAACATGCGTCGCGTGCCGGTATCGAGCGCCTGAATCTGGCGCGAAAATTCTCGCGTGTCCTCGGGCAGCACGCGCATGCCATCGGCCACCGAAACAAGATCCCGATCCAGCAACTGACGCTCCTTGAGCAACACCATGGACTTGTAACCCATGATCGCGAGCGCCCACAACATCAGAATAAAACAGGCCTCCTGCTCGAAATCCTTGACCAGCACCCACACCGAGCGCTCGCGGATATAGTCCGGGTCCTGAGAGGCGGCAAGATTTTGCGCCGCGATTGCCTCGGCCGCATTCGGCCGGACCGTCGATACGTAAAAGCCATGCACGAGGACGATGGCAATCACCAGTGCAAACAACTGGAATACAAATTCCACGGGGATGTTCTTTCGATTCATAACTGCTCCGGCGCGATCAGTCGGTGTGCGCCACTCATTCAAATATCGATCGGGTAGTCTAAAGACTGGTCAGCCGAAACCTGTTCGGACGGGATAAAGTCACCGTCCTCGCCGTCGTCGCGATAAATCAGCTCAGCTTCGGTAAGCACCTCATCGACGGCGGCATCTTCTGCGGCCAGCACGTCTTCCTCGCTCGCCATCGGTGCGCCTTCAGCGCTTATCTCGTCGCCGGCGGCCTCCGCCGTGTCTTTATCCACTGCGTCTTCTTCCGGCGCATCTTCACTCGCCGTGCGCTGTTGCCCGTTACGGGTGTCATCGGCATCGGACCCATCGTCTTGCGCGTTGCCTTGAGGCGTGGCCATCAACACGGCCAGCAACACCGCGATCACGACCAGTAGTGTAAGAAGTCTATTCATCAATTCCTCCCGCGATCGGCTCTGCGAACCGGGCAACCCTGAAACCCACATCGATACGCGCATCACTGCCCGAATCGCGATACGCGAGCCGCAAGCGCGACGCGTTTGCATCACGCCAGCCCGCACCGCGAATCACGTGCTCACCACCGCCCTCAGGGCCGAAGCTGTCAATCTGTGGACCATCGTCGGGCGGGCTGATCGCATAATAATCGTGAATCCATTCCGCCACATTGCCATCGAGATCAAAAATACCGGCGGTGTTGGACTTGAAGCTGCCAACCGGCGCAGTGGCGGGGAAACCATCACGATAGCCGTTGATGATATTCGCCACCAGCTCTGATGCCGATGTATCCGCCAGATTCGCCGCTTTTTCCGACGGCGGCATATCCCCACCCCAACCAAAGCGTAACGGCTGGCCCTCGCGCCCTCGGTAGCGCGCAGCCCAGACCCATTCTGACTCGCTCGGCAAGCGATAGCCGTCGGTTATCGGCACAACCGGCACCAGCTCACCGAACTCGCCGCTGTAGGCGGGCTTGAGACCTTCCTTCTGACTCAGCCAGTTGCAGTAGGCGGCAGCGTCCTGCCAGGTCACGTTAACGACCGGGTTCTGATCGCCGGCCATCGAGGCATACACGTCGGCGCGTGCATTGTGCGCAGCGCGGAACGCCGAAAACTGCTTGTTGGTCACCTCACGGGTACCGAGATAGAACGCGCGCGTAATCCGCGCATCATGAAGCTTTTCATTACTGCGCCGATCCGGCTCGCGTCGCGAAGTGCCCTGCTTGAACGTACCGCCTCGGAAATAGCGCAAGCTATGATCGTTCACTACGGTGATATCCTGCTCGATCTTGGCGAGCTGGGCCTGGCGCAGCGTTATCAGTCGCGCATCCACGGTCTGCGCAAACCCGGGACGCGGCGTCACAGTTTGTTGCCACGGCACATAGCCCTGTTTACGAACAGCGATCGTCTGCGGTTCGGCCGGCAACGCCACCTGCAACGTACCGCGCCCGGCAACCCGCCCGTTAATCAAAATTTCCGCGTCTGCCGGAACCGTCCGTATCGTCAATTCTCCGACACGCGCATTCAGATCGAAGTTGAGATCGCGCGTCTGGGCGGCCGGCATCGACACGCGCCGTGTCACCGACGCATAGCCCTGGCGTGTCAGTCGCAGCTCGTAGCCTTTGTCCGGTTCGAGCGCGATCGTCAGCGGCGTGCGACCACGATAGCGGCCATCCAGTGTCACGCTCGCACCGCTCGGCTGACTGCTGACGCGCAACGAGGCGTCTGCCGGCTCAAAGTCTATCGTCGACGCCGTATCTCGCGTATTCGCGAACACCTCATAGCTGCGCTCAACAGGCTTGTAGCCGTCGAGCTGGAACAGCAGCTGGTGACGTCCCGCCACCAGCTCCACGCTAGCCGGTGTTGCGCTCGCCAGCGGCTCATTGCCATCCAGCGTCGATATCGACGCGCCCGGCGGATTGGTCGCAAAGCTGATACGCGCGAAGTCCGGTACCAATTGAACATCGACCGTGTCGGTCTTCGCCAGGCCGCGGACGCTGACAGTATCCGACCACGGCAAATAGCGCGACGCGGCAATTGCCAGCGCGTAGTCGCCCGGCAACAGTCCGCTGAACTCCGCCGGCAAAGTCTGCTCGTAGACGCTGCCATCGCCGGCGGTAAGCGTCACCGTTGCAGTCTCCGCGACACCGTTACTAACAACGCGCAGGGTACCCGGCAGTGGTTGTTGAGCAAGTACGATCGCCGATGTCGAACCGTCGATATCGACACGTCGCACGAGGTCGACATAGCCGTCGCTTTTGAGCGTGATCTCATGAACACCGCGTCGTAACAGCCAGCGTCCGCCTACCGGAATGCTCATACCGGGGCCGCTGATATTAACGCTGCCCACCGTTGCCGGCGTTGTCTCAAGCCGCAATGCCACCGCTGTGGTAAACCAGAACACGATGCCAAGCAAACCCGCGAGGCTGAAACCGGTCAACGCAACGATGCCACGTCGACCACCGCCCGATTGCTGCACAGATTCACTGGGTTGCCATTGTTCCGCAACAATCGGCGCATCATCGTCGATCGCCTCGGTCACTATGGGCGGCTGCGTTTCGAATTGACTGTCGCGGCTGTGCTGGCGCAGCGTCAGCGTTTCGTCGTCCACCGTGATATCAATTTGTACGCCGAAAGCGCTGAGCTGTTGCCCGGACATCAGAGTGCGGGTCGATGACAGCGTCTCGCCATCGAGCTCGAGCGGCGATGGCCGCAGCAACGGCTGGACGAATGGCTGGCCGTCGATCAGGTCAATCTGCGCGAGCGTTTGTCCGCCCGGACCGGCAATACGAATTTCTGACGCGCTTGATGTGCCAACGACGAGCGGCAATTGAGCGACGCTGAACGTTACCCGGTTTTCACCGTGCTGCCACTGTATCTGTCTGATCGCGCCAGTCATATCTCTTGCTCGCAGGCGATGTAAACCGGCGCCGGAACTTCACCGGGCTTGACCCGGAATTCGAGACGGGCATCCACATACCCGCGGCGCGAACCCACGAGCGTATACAGACCGGGCCGCAAGCGCACTTGTGTTGCATCAAATTCGCCGAGCTGGGAAACCCGCAGCAGGCTGACCGACGTCGCACCATCCGAACGAATCGTCACCGGTATCGGCACAGCAGCAGCTTTAAGCAGGTCTTGTAAGCGCGTGATACGGCCTTCCAGCTCTGGCCCGCGCGGGTTGAGCCCGGCCAGGCGCGTCAGCAATGCAGAGGCATCGCGCAACGCAGGCGTTTCACTTAAGCGGTCGGGGTTTGCCAGTACGCGATCCGTGTTGCGCAGCAGCGCAATACGCTCCTTCACGCGCACGACACCCGCTTGTGCCAGGTCGAGATTCGCATCAATCGACAGCATCTGCTGATAGTCATCCAGCGCCTGCTGCCAACGTTCACCGGCCTCGGCAGCCTCGGCGTTACCAAGCAGCCCATTGATACGCTCGAGTCGTTCGGCCATCTGCACCTGCAACAATGCATCGCGCGGCGAACGATCGGACGGGCGCAAACCGCCGGCTTCGTTGAAGGCACGCCGTGCATCGGCGAACCGCCCCTCATCGAGCGCACGCAGTCCGCCCGACATCAGATTACGAAACTGGCGCGCCCCAAGTTCGGCGGCGATGCGTGTACGCGCCACTTCAGCCGGCTCCCATAAACTGTCTAGCGCAAGCGCGGCGTCGTAGCTGGCAAATGCCGCGTCGAGGTCAGCCGAACGCTCGGCAGCCCGCCCTTGCGACATCAGCGCCAGGACCTGATCAAGGTTGTTGGCGCGCGCGAGCCCCAGGGTTGCCAACGGGTCTCCCGGCGTGATGGCAAGCGCGCGCTCAAATGCGTTGCGCGCGGCCACCGAATCCTCCTCGCGCATCGCTGCATCCGCCGCGCGCATCGCCGTCTCGAATTCCACTTTAACGCGTTCGGTCAACGGTTCGATGCGTTGCAGCGCAATCGTGTAGCGGGCCGTGGCCTCGGCATAGTCACCGGCGAGATAGGCGCGATCACCTTCACCGTATAACGTCTTGCCGCTTTCATATTCCACACCGCCCCACAAGGCAACGCCGCGCTTCTCCAACACATCAAGGATGGAAAGCAAGCGCCCGACCAATGCATCCGCCTCTGCGCGCGCCGCGGCGCGCGATGCGGGATCTGCCTCCGCTGCTGGTGGCTGCGTGGCGGACGGGCTTGTCTCGAGGGTTTGCGCAGGTTCATCGGGACCCGGCTCAGTCGGCGTTACGACCGGCTGAGTCGGGCCCGGTGTGGGCGCCTCGTCACGACCGAACCACAACAACAGCTGCGTAAACAAGACACCGAAAATGATAATGGCAACAAGACCGATCACCAGCGTTCGCAAACTGACGCCGCTATCGTCGGCAATCGGCACGTCGCGCTCGAAGGCACCGTGCGGCAAAGCGACCTCCGGCGCCTGCAACGCGCCCGCAACCGATGAGGCGGGTCGCCGCAAAGCAATATCGAGCGCCTGCAGATTTACGCTGGCGCGTGTCACACCCGATGTCGTAAACGCCTCGGCGATAGAGGCCAGCGTGGGACGGCTATCGCGCGACAATCGGCCGTCGCGCACACAGCGTGCAATCGCGGGCGGTAGTGTCGTGAGTGCAGTATCGCCGGGATCGCCGGCGGCAAGCTCCGCGATTACCTGAACAATGGCATGAACGTCGTCGGCGGGATCGGGCGCCTCATTAGCACGCTGTTCCGGGCTGACATAGGCCGCACTGCCGCCACGCTGGCGAACACCTTCGTTCTCTTCACCGATGGTGGCCGCGCAACCAAAATCCGCAAGATAGGCGACACCACCGCGATCGAGCAACAGGTTGGCCGGTTTGAGGTCGCCATGCACGACGCCCTTGCGATGCCAGTACACCAGCGTGTCGAGGATGACCAACAGCGGCGGCGCCCAGACCTCGAATGGCCGCCCGACAAGGTCGGCAAAATCAGTGCCATCGATGTATTGCATAGCATACGCGGGACGTTCGCCCTCGACGCGCGCCAGCGCGCGAACAGTATGCGGGTGGTTCAGTGCACGCGCGATTTGCCATTCACGCTCGAAGCGCTCGCGAGCCGCTTCGCGCTCGGCGCTGGCACGACTGAGTACCTTGAGTGCCACCGGATTTGCGGCGCGCTGATCCTCAGCAAGCCAAACCTCAGTGCTGGCGCCGGTATGCAGCCTTTCGAGAAGCGCGAATCGGTCTGCGAAACGCGTATTTGGAGAAAGCGATGAGGCGACCATCAGTCGCCATCGGGCTCGCCGTCCGGCGTACGACCATTGATCCCGATTTCGGGTGTCGACGAAAATCCGGTTTCCTGCTCATTGATCTGGCGTAACAATTCCCGCCATTGATCATACTGTGACGATGCGGTGCCGGTCAGCCGACGCGTCTGCCCCTGTACATCCACGACCATCGGCGCGGCTTCCTGACCGAACGATTCAGACAGCTCGGCAATCGACTGGCGCTGCAGACGCGCTTCGGCAAGTTGACCAAAGCTACTCGCAAAAACTTCTATACCACTGAAAACTGCGTAGTTCCTCACTGCGTTGCGGGCGCGTCTTTCGGTACCGCTGTCATTCGAGTCACCGCCACTGATTTGCGTCGCAGCCGCCACCATCGCCACACCCGCCAAACCACGCAATAGCGCCGAGCGACGAAGACGCTGATATTCGAGCTCCGCTTCGCGCGATGCCTCACGCCAGTCTGAATATGGCAATGCGATACCGTAGTAGAAATTGGCGTAATGCTCGTTCAGCGTATCCAGAAACAAAGCGTCGCGCTCACGGATGGAATCGAGCCGTTGCACCATCGGATCACTGTCCGCCGGCAGTCTTACAACATCGAGCTCGCCGCGATCGTTGGTCTCGACGTAATCGCCGAATACAGCCGGCGCCATGTCCGCGTAAAACCGCATGCGCGACGCAGTGCGAATTTCACCGATCTGCTCCGGTGTTAACTCCGCATAGGCGGCGTACAGATCATTGGCGAATTCATTGAATGCGTTCTGGTAGGGGTCGAGCGACCTGTCGCGTTGTCGAGAATAGTCGTTACGATCTGTGCGCGCACTGTAGCGTTGCGAAAACCAGCGCTCGCCAGTCGCATCGGTAGCAAACAAGGTGAGCTGAACACGATTGCCGTCCGAATGCCTGACCTCACCGCCGACGTAGATATCGGTCACTACACGGTCATTCGGAATGACCCGAACCGCGCCCCAATGGCCGGTCGACTGCAACGTACTCTTTAGGTGGTAGGGAAAATACTGCGCCTCGGCACGCCGGATCTCAGGAAACACATCATCCGGCAAGTCACCCGAGTCTTCGGGTAAGCCGGGGGAAAACTCGATCAGGCCAATGTCGAGCAACGCAGACTCCGGGATCTCGACCGCCGCCGAGGTCAGATCAACATCAGGCGCTTCGTACTCTTGTGTCGCGCAGCCAGCCAGCAGCATCGCGGCAAGAGCGCCCAGCAGTGCGCGCCAACGGCTCGCATGGCACAGCGCAAAACGATCGTATGTCTGATTCTCAATCATCATAAAACGGGGATTCTTTACTCTAAGCCGGAATATTTACGGTATTCGTCCCAAAGCTTCTCGCGGATGACAGGGTCTTCCTCTGCGAGCGCCGCTTCACGGAGCTGACGCGCCACGATATCGTCGTAGGTTGACTCCGGAATGTCCTCCGGTGTGCGCTCTGCCAGAATGTCGTCAGGTATAGCCTCAACGCTCGCCGACTCGCCCGCACCACCGCCACTGCCGTTCGACATGCCGTCGTTGGCTACAGTGACGCCGTCACGACCGCCAGACTGACCCTGGCCGCCCTGACCGCCAAGCCCGACAACGCGCCCGTCGTCCGAGCCGGCCACGCTGCCAGTATCGCGCGAAACCTGCGTAACCTCTTCCTGCTCTCCGGCAATCATGCCGTCGAAGTCTCCCAATGACTTGTTGAGTTCGTCTTCCAGCGTGCCGCCGCTGCCGCCGCTGCCGCCGTAGCCACCCGGCAACTCGCCCGAGCCATCACCTGACGCACCGCCGGATCCGGAACCGGTTTCGTTACCGCTACCGCCGTTGCCACCCAGACCGCCGAGGCCACCGGTACCGCTGCCATCGCCGCCCGCGCCTTGCGGGCTACCCTGACCCTGCGCGCTGCCGGTTCCTTGCTGGCCACCCTGACCTTGTTGTCCGCCGGCACCCTGCTGACCCGGCAGGCCGCCACCCTGACCTTGGCCGTCCTGACCCGACGTACCGCCGGCTCCTTGATTGCCAGTGCCTTCAGCATTGCCCTGCTCGCCGCCGCCTTGCTCATCGCCTTCGCCTTGCTGGCCGCCCATCGTGCCTGGCATGCCCGCGCCACCCGGCAGCTCCGCACCGCCGCCGGACATGTTGCCGTCAGCACCCGGCATACCGCCTGCCTGACCATCGCTGCTGCCCTGCGAACCCTGGTCGCCTTGAGACCCCTGGGATCCCTCGCTACCTTGTGATCCTTGAGACCCTTGCGATCCCTGACTGCCTTGGGAGCCTTCGCTACCTTGTGATCCCTGGGAGCCTTGCGACCCCTGACTGCCCTGTGATCCCTGACTGCCTTGAGAACCCTGGCTGCCCTGCGAACCCTGGCTGCCTTGAGACCCTTGCGAGCCCTGACTACCTTGGGAGCCCTGCGAGCCCTGCGAACTCTGGCTGCCCTGTGAACTTTGAGATCCCTGGCTGCCGCTACTCGATGGCGGCGGCGGGGGAGCTGAAGATGATGATGACGCGCACGCGCTAAGCAAGCCGACGGTGGCAGCGGCAGCGGTTGCAGTCAGCAGTCGCTGCAAAGAAAAATCGGAGTGTTGACGGTTATTCATATTCGCGTCCCGGGCAACATTGTCGCCGTACCTCGTATAACAAGACCCTTGATTGGATTAGAGCATTACGAAGACACTAAGTTTCCTTATGATCTCAATAACTTGTGTACGGTCACCAACGGACCGACAAGCATTGCCCTGCCTACCCTCCAAAGCCTACCAGATCGGCGCCTGAGTACCAGTCCGTCGTTTCTGCTAATCAGGCTTCCTGAACAGGATCAGCGCAAGATCGTCGGCCTTGCCCGGGTCGGTCGGCAGACGTCGCTCCATACGCCGTTCAGCCAGCGCTACGATGTTGTCGAGGGTGTCGTCGATAGTCCCGCGACGCATCATGTCGATGATCTCCTGCACGTGCAGATTGTCAGACAAACCATCCGACGCCAGCAGCACCGTGTCGTACTTGGCGAGCTTAACGGCCGAGCCGACTTCGATGATCATGTCGTGCGTACCGACAAAATTGGAAACGATATGGCGCTCGGGGTGATACATGCCTTCCTCTTCACTGAGGAAGCCCGCTGCGACGGCAAACCCGACCGGCGAATGGGCAACGGTATGCAGCCTGATCGCCGTGCGTTGCCCCGTTATCAACGCCAGTGAATCACCCACGTGAAACACCCGCGCCTCTCGCCCTTCTACAACCACAACCGTCAGCGTCGTTGCCGCGCCCCGAGTTGCCTCAATGACCGCCAGATTGGCGCGTTCCATGGCATTCAATATTGCCGTTCGCAGCTGGACATCGTCGTCGCGCGGCTCCAACAGAGACTCACGCAGCGTCGTCAGTGCCAGACGGGATGCACGGCGTCCGCCCTGAATGCCGCCGGCACCGTCGGCCACGGCCAGCACGGCAATATCGTCACCGAGCTGCAGCACCATGGCAGTGTCCTGATTGTCGCTCAGCTTGTCCGGCGACATCGAGCAGTACATGACCGCATGACCGCCACCTATGTCGACATTCAGACGATCCGGACCGTCTTCCGCGGGAATGAGTCGCCCGTCGACAGGGGCCTCGACCGGGTCATCTGCATGGGTCAACGTTGTCCCCTCATCTTGGCTGTCGATCGACGCATCTTCTTAACTGGCTCACGGCACCATGCACAGAATTGCCAGTATTTCTGTGCCACCGGCTGTTTACAGGTCACGCAGGACTTATCGCCTTCGCGCAGCTTCCAGCGCCGCTTCACCTTCGACCTGCACCACGGACAATAGCGCATATGCGCCATCAATGGCTGGCCGCAGTTCGCATTCGCGCACTTTGCGACATAGCGCTTGTCAGGGAATCTGCGGGTCGTTTCAACCTCGAAACCACTGCCATAGCACCAGGCACAGTAATTCCAATCCAGTTTGACGCCACGCTCGCAGCGCGGGCAATGCGCGGGCATGCTCTGGTCCGCGCCGGCGGCAGGATTGTCGGTGCCGCACCACGGGCAGGCCTGCATCTGCATCGCAACCGGCCCCTCGCAGCGCCGACAATTCGCGCGCAGTTCGAGCTGCTTGCCATAGTCACGCTTGAACGCACGCCAGCGGCTGCGCCGCGATTGCTCACCGTCCGCCGGCTTACTCTCGGCCGCCGGTTTGCCGCGCGGTCGTCGTGCACTGCTGATACTCGCCTGCACGGCCTCCAACATCGCGCCGGCATCACGGAAACGACGCCGCGGGTCCGGATCGATGGCTTCTCGAATCACTTCCGCGAACGCCTCGTTGCTTCGACTGACCAGCCGCTCGTAGCCGGGTGATGGCCAGTCAAAGGGATACTCCGGCAACACGCCCGCGAACATTTTGTGAAACACCAGGCCAAGCGAAAAAACGTCGGACGCAAATCGTGGCTTACCCATCGCCTGCTCGGGTGCAATATAGTCAATGGTGCCGGACCCGGAGCCTTTCACCGTGCGCGCGGCAACTTTGGCGAAACCGAAATCCGCAAGACACAAGTGCTGGCCGGGAAAGAGGATGAAGTTTTCGGGTTTGATATCACAGTGAATAACTTTGCGCTCGTGCGCATGCGCCAGCGCGCGCAACGATTGCAGCGCCAGGTCCATCGCCATCGCATTGGCCATGCGTCGCTCCAGACGGCTGCCAAGCGATTCGCGCCCGAGCGGCATTGCGATAACAAAGTGTTTACCGATAAAAGCCGCATTGTGGACCGACAGAATATTGTCGTGCTGGAGCCGGCTCGCGATACGAACCTCGCTGACAAAATCCGCTACGTCGTCCAGTCGCTCGGTCTCAAGCAGCGGCACCTTGAGCGCTACCGGCATATGCTGCACAGTATCAAAGGCATGATAGACATCGGCCAGCGGGCCGGACGCGAGCTTGCGCACGATGCGATACTTTCCAACATTTTGGCGGGCGCGAAATCGGGTACTCATGGGCTCTCGCTGGTATCGACTCCGGGGTCATCCTGAGCCCGGTGAACATAGCATAACGCACGCGCTGAACCGGTTGCGCGTCGCATGCCTGGCGCCGGCCGGTTGCGCTCCCGGCACATCGACGGTTGCGGCAGGATGTGGCGGTATCGTAGCGCTTGGGGGGCCCTGCATCCATAGGGACGAACGGCGCGAATACTTAGACAGATCCAACACAGGAACACAGTTATGAAAAACCTCGCGATCCGACGTCTGACGACCAGTCTGGCCGCTTGCCTGATTACCCTGTCAGCGCTTACACCGGCCGCCGCCAACAATACCGGTAACGCAAACTCCGGCAGCGCTGTGCCGCAGAGCTGGGCAATCACGCCGTTCGAGGCGAGCTATAAGGTTAAGGTAGGTATCGCGAGCGCCGATGCAGTGGTCAAACTTAACCGGCTCGACGAGCAGCGCTACGAAATAGTCTCGGTCACGCGTGCGGCCGGGCTGGCATCGATTTTCAAGCGCGGTGAAGTGTATGAGCGCGCGGTGTTTCGCTATGTCGATGGCGAGATCCTCGCCGAGTCGCTGGTGCGCCGTGACTCATTGAGCCCCGAGGAACGCAGCTGCGAGGTTTACTATCGGCCGGAACAAAACAAGGCGACGGTGATCTTCAAGGGTGAGGAAGAAATTGTTGAGATTCCGCGCAACACGTTCAACCCGCTACTCATGCAGATCGCGTTGATGCAGGACATGGCGCGCGGCTTCACGCCCGAGAGCTATGCGATCCTCGACCACGCCGGTCTGAAAGACTTCACCGTGACGTTTGGTACCAAAGGCAGCGTCAAGACCCCGACCGGCGACTACGATGCCGTACCCGTTGATCTAATGAACGCAAAGAGTAATGCAGGCACGCGGATGTGGGCCGCACCATCGCGCGAATGGCTGGCGGTTGTCGTCGAGGCACGCAAAGACGATGAGGTGAAGGCCGTGTTGCGACTGAAGAACCTGCAGGATGGCGAGACGGTATAGCGCGACCGCGACTCCACACCGCCGGAATCCGCATCGCTGTTGCCCCCCGCGCTAATCTTTAGCAGACTCGGGTACAGCGCGATCGCCGTCGCGCGATGCACATCACGCCAGACCCGGAGTTCCCATGACCGACATCAGCACGCCCGATCTCAGTGACAATGCAGGCGACAGCATTCAGGTAGTCGCACCAATACTGAAAAATTTCGGTGCCGTTAAGGCGTTTGGCGGCCGCACCGTCACGGTAAAGTGTTTCGAAGACAACTCGCTGGTCAAAGCGCAAGGCCAGGTGCCCGGCGAAGGCCGCGTGCTGGTGGTAGACGGTGGCGGCTCGCCGCGCCGCGCCTTGCTCGGTGACCAGATCGCACTCGCACTCGCCGATAACGGCTGGACCGGCATCATTATTTACGGCTACGTGCGCGACGTGAATGCGTTGGCCGAAACACAACTCGGCATACAAGCCATGGGCGCGATACCTGTCAAGACGGCCAAGCGGGGTATCGGTGATCTGGACGTACCGGTAACCTTCGGCGGCGTCACGATCTCACCCGGCGACTGGGTCTATGCCGACGACAACGGCGTGATCGTTTCCCCGACAGCACTGACGTAGACCACACCTCGCTGCAAGCGCAAGCGCCAGGTCATTGCGAGAGGTGACCGCCAGGTCATTGCGAGGAGTGACCGCGAGGTCATTGCGAGGAGTGACCGCCAGGTCATTGCGAGGAGTGACCGCTAGGTCATTGCGAGGAGCGCAGCGACGCGGCAACCCAGCGACGCGGCAACCCAGCGACGCGGCAAAACGTCATTGCGAGCGTAGCGCGGCAAGACGTCATTGCGAGCGTAGCGCGGCAACCCAGAGAAGATCGCCGCGCTACGCTCGCGATGACGGATAATGTTGCGCTCGCGATGACGGGTCACACCGCGCTCGCGATGACGGATAACGCTACGTCTAGCGCGAGAACTGCTCTTCTTCAGTCGAACCCGTCAACGCCGTGACCGACGACTGACCGCCCTGGATCACGGTCGTCACATCATCGAAGTAACCGGTGCCAACTTCCTGCTGGTGCGCCACGAACGTATAGCCCTTGTCGGCATCGGCGAATTCCTGCTCCTGCAGACGCACATAGGCGGTCATGTCTTCGCGCGCATATTCGTAAGCGAGGTTGAACATGCCGTGCCACATGTTGTGGACGCCGGCGAGCGTGATGAACTGGTACTTGTAACCCATCGCCGACAGCTCGCGCTGGAATTTCGCGATGGTCGCGTCATCCAGATTCTTCTTCCAGTTGAACGACGGCGAGCAGTTGTAGGCCAGCAGTTGTTCCGGATACTTCGCCTTCAGCGCTTCGGCGAATTTCTTCGCCTCTTCCAGGTTAGGCGTCGCAGTTTCACACCACACCATGTCGGCGTAAGGCGCGTACGCAATGCCACGAGAAATCGCCTGGTCGATGCCCGCATTTACGCGGAAGAAACCTTCCGATGAACGCTCGCCGGTCACAAACTCACGATCGTACTCGTCCGAATCGCTGGTCAGCAGATCAGCAGCATTCGCATCGGTACGCGCAAGAATAATTGTCGGCGTATCAGCAACATCGGCCGCCAGGCGCGCGGCAACGAGTTTTTGCACCGCCTCACGCGTTGGCACCAGCACTTTGCCGCCCATGTGACCGCACTTTTTCACTGACGCGAGTTGGTCTTCGAAATGCACGCCGGCAGCGCCCGCGCCGATCATCGCCTTCATCAGCTCAAACGCGTTCAACACACCACCGAAACCGGCTTCGGCATCAGCAACGATTGGTGCGAAGTAATCGATATAATTCTCGTCGCCCGGGTTGACACCCTTCTGCCACTGGATCTGGTCGGCGCGTGAGAACGAATTGTTGATGCGCTCGATGACTTTCGGCACCGAGTCGACCGGGTACAACGACTGGTCGGGGTACATCGTCATACCCGAGTTGTTGTCGGCCGCGACCTGCCAGCCCGACAGGTAAATCGCCTGTACGCCGGCTTTAACCTGCTGCACCGCCTGACCACCGGTCAGCGCGCCGAGGCAGTTCACATAGTCTTTACCGAACTTGTCTTTGGCACCGCCATTCACGAGGTCCCAGAGTTTTTCCGCGCCGCGACGCGCAACGGTGTTTTCCTGCTTCAGCGAGCCACGCAGCCGAATAACGTCTTCGGCGGAATAAGGACGGGTCGCGCCGCTCCAGCGCGGGTTGTTCGCCCAGTCATCTTCAAGGCGTTTCTTCTCGGTCTTGCGATCATAATTGCCGGTTTGCATCGGATTCTCCATGTGAATAGCTGCGTCAGAGGACGCTAATATAGCCACCCGGCACGGCATAACTCCAGCCTATTATTGCTATAATCGGCATTCATTTCGTGAATAGGGTAGCGGCCATGAGCCTCGCCAAGACCGACCTGAATCTGCTTGTTTATCTGGATGCGCTGCTGCGCGAGTCGAACGTGACCCGCGCCGCGCAACAGCTCGGCATCAGCCAACCGGCGATGAGCAACGGTCTGAAACGGCTGCGTGAGGCATTCGACGACCCGCTACTCGTGCGCACCAGCGAAGGCATGATGCCGACCGAGCGTGCCCTGCAGCTGCAACCGCAAGTGCGCGACGTGCTCTCGCGCGTCGAGCGTTTCGTGCAGCCGGTCAGCGATTTTGACCCGACCGTCAGCGAACAGGTCTATCGCATCATGTGCAGCGACTACGCCGAGGTCACGCTGTTGCCGGGCCTGCTCGGTCGGCTGCGTCGCGATGCGCCGAATATCACGCTGGACGTCATGACACCCAGCGACGTTAATTTCCATGATGTCGAACACGGCAAGGTCGATCTGGTCATCAACCGCTTCGACGAGCTGCCGAGCTCATTCCACCAGACCATCCTTTGGCGCGACAGCTTCTCGTGCATCGTCGCGCGCAAGCGCCTGGCCGATGCGCAGTTCAATCTGGCCTACTACCTTGGCGCACGCCACGTCTGGGTCAGCAAAACCGGCATGGGCGTCGGCGTCGGCGTCGACCCGGCCGACGTGCAGCGCCTCGGCTGGGTCGACGAGGCACTCGCGCGAATCGGCAAGAAACGCAACATCGCGATCTTCACGCGCCACTACCTTGTTGCCATGCAACACGCCGCCCAACAGGATCTCATCGCCACGGTGCCGGCGCGTGCAGCGGCGCTGCTGGCGAACCGCAAAGACGTACAGATCCTGCCGCCGCCTTTTGATATTCCGGATATCGACCTGACCATGGCATGGAGCCCTTTGTTGCACAACAACCCCGCGCATCGATGGCTACGTCAGTGCTTTCGCGAGGTCGCAGATGCCGCGCGCGTCGACAGCGTTACATTCAAGTGATGAATGACCGCCATAACAGTCATTCCCTAGACTAATGTCCGCCACTACCCGAAACTAGCGTTAAATCCATACCAGCAGGCCGATATGACGAACACGATCGACAAACACGGACTCAAAGCAGACGCGGATTTCGCCCGCTTCATCGAAGAGGGCGCCCTGCCCGGCACCGGCATCGACAACGACACATTCTGGTCTGCGCTTGCCGGGCTGGTCGGTGAACTCGCGCCGAGGAACGCGGCGTTGCTCGCGAAACGCGATGCGCTGCAGGCAAACATAGATCAGTGGCACCGTGATCACGCGGACCAGCCCCATGACCATGACGCCTACGTCCGATTCTTGCGCGACATCGGTTATCTCGTCGATGCCCCATCACCATTGGTGCAGGTCACGACCGACAACGTCGACACCGAAATCACCGCTCAGCCGGGACCGCAGCTGGTGGTGCCGGTGATGAATGCTCGTTTCGCGCTGAACGCCGCCAATGCACGCTGGGGCAGCCTGTATGACGCGCTGTACGGCACCGATGTCATCGACGAGTCGGGCGGCGCGACGCGCGCCGGCGGCTACAACCCGGTGCGCGGCAACAAGGTCATCGCATGGGCGCGCGATTTCCTCGACCGCGCTGTCCCACTCGCGAACGGCTCACACACCGACGCGGTTAGCTACGCGGTCGACGAGGGCGAGCTGAAAGTCACACTCGACGGCGGCGTCACCTCCGGACTGGCAGAGCCCGAGGAGTATATCGGTGTGCGCGGGGCACTCGATGCGCCAGAGGCGATCCTGTTACGCCACAATGGGCTGCACGTCGAAATCGTCATCGACCCCGACTCGCCGGTTGGCAAAAGCGACGCGGCGGGGGTCGCCGACGTCGTGCTTGAGTCTGCAATCACGACCATCCAGGACTGCGAAGACTCAGTCGCCGCCGTTGATGCCGCGGACAAGACGCTGGTCTATCAGAACTGGCTCGGACTGATGCGCGGCGATCTGCAGGAGAGTTTCGACAAGGGCGGTCGCACCGTGACGCGAGAGCTGGTCGGTGATCGTGAATACGTCGATCGCAACGGCGCGGCATTCACACTGCCCGGCCGCAGCCTGATGCTGGTGCGTAATGTCGGTCACCTCATGACCACCGACGCCGTGCTCGACACGAACGGCAACGAAATCCCGGAAGGCATTCTCGATGCGCTCGTCACGACCACCATCGCGCTGCACGACCTGAAGCGCACCGGCGGATCGGGCAACAGCCGGACCGGCAGCGTCTACATCGTCAAACCGAAGATGCATGGCCCGGAGGAAGTCGCATTCACCGGCGAGCTGTTTGACCGCGTCGAGGACGCACTCGGCCTCGAACGCAACACCGTGAAAATCGGCATCATGGACGAAGAGCGACGCACGACGATCAACCTCGCAAGCTGCATCGCCCAAATACCAGCGCGCGTAGTGTTCATCAACACAGGCTTCCTCGATCGCACCGGCGATGAGATTCACACAAGCATGCTGATGGGACCGATGGTGCGCAAAGGCCCGATGAAAGATCAGCCATGGATCAAAGCCTACGAAGACTGGAACGTCGACGTCGGGCTGGCCTGCGGACTGCAGGGTAAGGCGCAGATCGGCAAAGGCATGTGGGCCATGCCGGATGAGATGGCCGCAATGATCAAGGCTAAGACCAATCACCCGCTGGCCGGTGCGAACTGCGCCTGGGTGCCCTCGCCCACGGCAGCAACATTGCATGCCACGCACTACCACCAGATAGATGTGCTGGCACGCCAGCGCGAAATCGCCACGCGAGAAACCGCGTCGCTGGATGACATCCTGACGATACCGGTCGAGCCGGATCCCGCGCACTGGACCCAAGACGACATTCAGGCCGAACTCGACAACAACATCCAGGGACTGCTTGGCTATGTCGTGCGCTGGATCGAGCAAGGCATCGGTTGCTCCAAAGTCCCCGACATCAGCAACGTCGGACTGATGGAAGACCGCGCGACACTGCGTATATCAAGTCAGCATCTCGCCAACTGGCTACGGCATGGCATATGCACGGCCGAGCAAGTGGAGAAAACGCTGCAGCACATGGCGATGGTGGTAGACGGCCAGAACAAACACGACCCGGCCTATCAGCCGATGACCGGCAACTGGGATACGAGCTACGCCTATCGCGCCGCGCGTGAGCTGATCTTCAAAGGCACGGAGCAGCCGAATGGCTACACCGAGCCGCTGTTACATGCCTGGCGGCGCAAGGCCAAGCGCGGGGACTAGTCATATCGTGCAATCGCGGTAGTATAAAATGCATCATCGGCGGCAGGAGTTAACGTATGTTCACGCTCGAAGCTCTGGCAACATTTTTCGGTTGGTGCACGGTATTAAACGTGGCGTTCTACGTATTAAGCCTGATTGCACTGACCGCGATCCGCGGCTTCGCCACGCGCATGATGATGTCGATTTTCAACATTGACGAAGCGCAATTTTCGCGAGCCACCTTCGAGTACATTGCACGCTGGAAGCTGCTCATCATCGCGTTTAATTTTGTGCCCTATCTGGCGCTGAAAATCATGCTTGCGGCCTGATACCGGACGGCCGCCTCAGGACTGCTCGGCAACACCCCAGTAGTTAAAGCTCGCAATCTTCGGGCCCGGAATATACATCGTATCCATAGTCTGAATATTGAACCCGCCCTCATCGAGCATGCGCGGGATCGGCCGGTTCAGATGACAGCCGCCCGCCATGCGGCGCCACAACGGATTCACACGTTCCTGCCAGCGCGCAACACTCGCGTCGGGCGCGGCACCGTGTTCACTAAAGACAAGCTTGCCGCCCGGTTTCAAAACGCGGCGCATCTCGTGCAGCGCTTCCTGCCAGCCGGGAATCGTGCACAACGTATAGGTCAGCAAAACCGTGTCGGCACTGTCGTCTTCAAGCGGAATTTCCTCGCCGGGAAACTCGAGCCAGCGCACGTCAAATGGCGCCGCATCGAGATTCGCCTTCGCCTTGTCACGCATCGCCGCGGACGGCTCCAGCCCCCACACCATATCCACATTCGCCGGATCGTAGTAAGGGATATTCAGGCCGGAGCCCATGCCGATCTCCAACACGCGACCTTTCGCGAGTGGCACGACTTTTTCGCGCTGTTTGCGGATTGGCTTCGTGGCGCATGCAAAATTCAAAAAATGCGGCAGGCAGTGTTTTTCGTAAAAGCTCATGCTTCTATCGTATTACAAACGGCCCGTACCAGTCACCGAAAGCACCGCAGCTCTGGCGCACTAGGTAAAGAAAGTCGCTTCGTTAAGGAGATTCCCACACGCCACCGTCGGGCGGAGCAGACGTTCGACGCCCAACCAGCAACGCAACAACGCATGCACTAAACCCCGTCAACACGGCAGCCCAATTGGCAACAAGAATGTCGACCCATGTCTGCGCGGATGTCTGGCCCGCCACTGACGCAATATCCTGAAGGATATTGGCGATCGCGATGGCGCCGATGACCTGCAGCGCGATGAAAATAACAAGCGCGGGAACAATGAACGCCTTGCCGCCAATTCTGGCGCCAAAAAAGAATGCAACGAACGCCGTTACCGCAGGGAGAAAAAGATGAAGCTTGCCGTGACCGATAATCTGGCTGAGCAAATCACCGAGTAGCGCCAAAACGAGATAAGCACCAATACAGGCCACGCTCGCTTTCGCGATTCGCTCGATCATTCCGGCGCCCTCATGACGTACTCATTCTCCAGTTCGCTAGCCAGTGCCCGGCGCATACTCCATCGCAACGTCGAAGCGAAAACCCTCACCCGGCAGACGCGATTCCGGTATCCGATGTTCATCGAAGATACCAGCTCCGCCCCGGCGCAGCACCTACCGGCGACAGCGCTACGACATCGCGCCCGCCGCGGGCTCAAGGCCATATCCCGCCGAGTAAACAATCGATGAAATCGGTGCATAAGTGCCAGAGGCATCCAAAGCCTGCCGCACGCCACTTCCATGAAGGCACTGCCAGGAAAGCGCAATAAACCATAGCTGCCCAATACGTATGAAGCGGGTGAAAACCAATGCTGCAACGATTCGGATCGAAAACCGGATCTGCCAGCAGATGGTCCAGATCGATGAGCATTGTTGCAAGAATGATCAGCGCGGCTTTCCACCAGTTTTCTTTCCAGAATAGTCGCGCGAAAACAAATGGCAGCAACAGATGGAACGAGTAATGAACTGCTTGTCTGAGTAGAAAGCTACTAGTCTCCACTGGTTCTCCGATTTCCTGACGTACCCTGGCTTGAGATGATCAACTCAACTGCGAAAAGCAGAAGGTACTAAGCAACGCTCTTCGGATGCGATAGCTGGCGCTGGCGATCTCAAGGTTAAGCTAACCGCCAGTAGCGAGCCGCGCGCAGCTGTCCGTCAAAGCCTGTTAGCTTCGAATACCGACGTGCTGTGATCCGATATCGGCGATAGTGCTCGCGCCCACCTGGCCCATTACCATTGATAATTCGGCTTTGAGCATCTCCATGACTTTCTCGACGCCCGGCTGACCGAAACTGGCCAGCCCCCAAATGTAGGCACGGCCAATGGACACGGCGTCCGCGCCCATAGCCAGTGCTTTAAAAATGTCTGTCCCGCGACGAAAACCGCTATCAATGATTACCGGCACACGGCCGTCCACCGCCGCGACAACCTCCGGCAGGCTTTCGAGAGCCCCCCAGCCGCTGGCCTCGGCACGGCCACCGTGATTAGAAACGTAGACAGCGTCTGCACCGGCCTCGACGGCGCTGGTCGCGTCAGCGTTCGTTACGATCCCCTTGACGACGATTTTCATCGACGTCACCTGACGAATCCGGTCGAGGTAGTCCCATGTCATATCAGATGTATCGAAATCGTCGAAAGTGACTTTCGAACCGTTGTACATCGGATTCATCTTGACGAAGTTGTCGGCACCGCCCGTATGGCACGATGAGCAATCGCGCTCATCGGTGCGCTCGTACTGGCCGAGCAATACGCGATTACTCCCCGAGTTGAGGTCCACCGTCAGGACGACGACACGTGCCCCCGCCCTTTCGGCCCGCTTCAGCATCATCTCGGCCGTAGGCCACTTGTTGGTCGGGTACAACTGAAACCAGACAGGTTCGCCACGCGCCGCAATGACGTCTTCGATCGGGCTCGACGCCACATTGGACAGGATTTGCAGGTGCTCCTGCACTTTCGCGGCACGAGCGGTTGCGAGCTCCGCGTCCGGGTGAAAAGCACGCTGGCTTCCGACCGGAGCAAGCACAATCGGCGATTTGAGTTTCTCTCCGAGCAGTGTTGTCTCAAGACTGATGTCACTGGTGTCGACCATGCGCATTGAGCGCAGGTATACATCCTCGAAGGCTCGCCGGTTTGCAGACAGGGTTTCGTTGCCGTCAGTACCCGTCGCAAGATACCCGTAATGTGCTGGCGGCAGCCTGTGCTTTGCAACCGTGTGAAAGTCGAAAACATCCAGCGCGTCCGCGGGAGACCCGATCAAATGATCCGCGAGATCAATCGCGTCCAGAGACTCCTCCGCCAGCAGACGCCCGGCCGCGGTGCATCCAAGCAGAGGGCTTGCAGCAAGGAACTTAAGAAACTGTCGGCGCGCCAAGGCTTCCAAATTATTCTCCTTTGATTCGCTGGCTACTGCTTGAATATTCACTACAAGCGACAGCCTTTGGTTTCAGTTTAAACGGATCGACGCTCAGCGGCGACTGAGGCTAACAGCAAAATGGTGACGGCCGGAACAGCGGCCGACCGATAACGTCAAACGCAGCATGCCTGATGCCGAGCGCTCATCTTGCCTCGTCGACCATCTGAATCGTCTTGCGTTCAACATCCTCAGACACTTCCTCCAGCGCCGCATCCTGAGAGAGCGATGCAAGCATCTGCGCGGGCTTGATAAGACCGATTTTCGTTCTACCTTTGTCCGTAAAAACGGAGATGCGGCACGGCAGCGCCATATTCAGACGCATATCAGTAGACAGGACTTTTGCCGCCTGCACTGGATTGCAAACTTCAAACACCCTGCATTGTTCCTCAAATTCGATTCCCTTGCTGCGCAGGGTCGCGCCCAGGTCGTGGACATGCAGCACTCCAAAATCGTGACGCTTAACGGCTGCGTCAAGATCCCTACATGCTTGCTCGAATGGTTTTTCAGTTTCTACAATGTAGTACATCAGGCACCTCGCTCTCCGTTTTTGACACATTACGCTCGCCGTGACGCAAATGGTGCGTCGCGTCCATTCTGCAAACCCTGGTTATGTGCACCGGCAGAACATGTGTCGGAGTAAACACATCAATCAGGCAGCCACACCAAACATCCGACCAACTATAGCGGTTAGAACCATCGCAAGTGCACCCCAAAAAGTGACTCGCATTGCGCCGACTGAAATTGCTGCACCACCTGCACCTGCCGCGAGTCCACCTAGTAATGCTAGAAAGATCAGAGATGAAATAGCGACCAGGGTGATAATTTGAGCTTCGGGGACAATCCAGGCCACCAGTAGCGGAAGCGAGGCCCCAACAGCGAATGTTCCCGCGGAGTAAATTGCCGCCTGAAGGGGTTGTGCACTGGTAATCTCAGATATACCAATTTCATCTCTGGCGTGTGCTCCAAGTGCATCATGGGCCATTAGCGCCTCCGCCACCTGCCTTGCCAACACAGGCTTCAGTCCTCGGCTTTCGTATATTTTCGCAAGTTCGATAATTTCTAAGTCGGTGTTCTCTATTAGTGATTTACTTTCCAGCGCCAAATCGGCCTTCTCGGTATCGAATTGCGAACTAACAGATACGTATTCCCCAGCGGCCATTGACATAGCGCCAGCAACCAAACCGGCAATGCCGGCAAGAAGAATATTATCTAGTGCCGCGCTGGCTGCAGCGAAACCGATAATGAGACTGGCCGTCGAAACGATTCCGTCATTTGCGCCGAGCACGGCAGCGCGCAACCAACCCACGCGATGTGATCTGTGTACTTCAATATGACTCATGCGATGGTCCGTTGTTGTTCGTGCACATAACGACGATGCTCAGCCGAGATTGAGGCTAGCGCGGGCCTGGCGATAGCGAAGATCATGGCAGGGTCAAATGTCAGCATGCCTCGCTACACCACGGTTATGGCTGCTTTAGCCAATGCAGCGCTTCTTCCTTATTGCGGAATATATTTGCAGATCCGTCCCATTTACCGTCAACGAACACGTACCACATTCGGGCCAATCCAAACACCAAGTCGCTGCCGGAGACAACTGCAAAACGCGAAGCACCGAGCTCATGCCTGAACGAGATCAAAATATCGGCGATCTCCCGAACATTGCCGACGGTCAGGGGACGCACGTTGAGATCAGAGTGATCGGTTAGTAAGGGAGTACCAGGCATCCATTCCTTGAGGGCCAACGCCTCAGTTAGATAATTTTGAAATACTGAAACCTCCGCATCACCATGGGTTACGATCTCAACGATTCCATCGCGCACATGAATTTCATACTCCATTTCATCTCTCTTGGAGGCGTAACGCCTACGTTCAGTTGCGTTTGAGGCTGTAGTCAGCTCAGCGATACCAAAAATCGCCTCAGGATCAAACGTCTGCTGCAGTGATTTGTTAAATGTCAATTGCCGAATAGTAATCATGGATGAGTTTCTCGAATACCACAAACCTGCTCATCCCTGCGAATTCTGTCTATCAACGACTAAGCCCACGCACACATGACGCAGGCCGCCGGTAGCAGCAGCGCAAGGCGGCCTGGGTCAGGTGACGGATGCAGCGCACTGTCAGGCGCCCTCTTCGCTAAGAGGCAATTATCCGCCCGGCTGAATAGGTCTTGTAAGCGATCAAGCTTGCGAGAATTACGGGCACCAGGGATACGCCAGCAAAAGATAAGTTTCCTGCGACTAACAAAAGAGCTGCTGAGAGGGCGAACGCTATGGCGGCAATAAGTGCGCCATAAAAACGTGTAGTCGGAATCACCAACAGAAGGCCGCCCAAAACTTGCAGCGCTCCAAAAGACACAGTGAGAGCGCTCGTAAAACCGAACTGGCTCAAAAACTCCACTTCCGCCGGGACCAAAGCAATCTTTGCGGCGCCAGCAGCAATGCTGAGCAGGCCAATCAATACCGCGGCTATTGTCATAGCTATCTTCATAAGTAGTCCTTCAATCTTGGCACCCTCTTCGATCTAGCTGCCAACTGCAAAAAAGCTGGAGCCGATATATGCGGCGTATCCGATCAAGAGCACTGCCCCCTCAATTCGACTGAGCCGCCGGCCGGTATACAGGAAAACAAAGAGCAGAACTGCGACCCCGAGCATAACCCATTGATCAAAGTCCATAATTCTCCCGCGAACTTCGAGTGGCTGCAGCAGCGCGGAAACGCCAAGTATCCCGAGCAGGTTAAAAATATTGCTGCCCAGGACATTGCCGACAGCGACATCTGCGTGCCGCCTTAATGCAGCAATAACAGATATCGTAAGTTCGGGAAGCGAAGTGCCAACAGCCACCAGGGTGAGCCCAATTACTGCCTCTGACACGCCCATTCCCTGCGCAAGCCCAATTGCAGCTTTGATAAGAACCTTTGACCCAACAACCAAAAACACCAGACCGATGACAACGGCGAGTGCAGACCATCCTGCAGATTTTGGCACCACACTGATCTCATCGGCTTCTGCTTGATGTACCGCCGCAGATGGCGCTGCATTAAATCTTTCACCCCAATACACCCACGCCAGGTATGCAAACAGCGATAGCAATAGTATCGCCGCATCCAGGTGCGACAGACCATCGATTCCGGCAAGAACAATGAACGAGACGCTCGCCGCGATCACCACTACCGCGTCTCGCCTCAGCACCAATACGGTAACCGACAGGGGATATATCAGCGCGCAGAGCCCCAGGATAAGCAAAATATTGGCGATGTTGCTGCCTACGACGTTTCCAATTGCAATGTCGGGCTGCCCCCCAAGTGCAGCTTCCACTGAAACAACCAATTCCGGCATCGAAGTGCCAAATCCAACGATCACCAAGCCGGAAAGCAGTGGAGAGACCCCAAAGCGATTTGCTGCACCCAGCGCGCCTCGAATCAGTGCCTCACCACCGACGGTAAGTAAGCCAACTCCCACCAGCAGGTAAAGCGCGTTCAACACAGCCTGGCTCCAGGATTAATGACGGATCATCGTTTCAATGTAACGCCGATACTCAGCTGAGATTGTGGCTGGCGTGAGCTTCGCGATAGCGACACTCGCTGCAGGATAAATTGTCAGCTGCAATGACCTGTTATGCGGCGACTTCAACATAGTCGACACGGCTCGAGGGAACAGGAATCGGTAAGTTGTCTTGCTTGATTCCGTCAAGATGGAACGCTATGGCCTCTCGAATGGAATGCTCAACAGCCTCAACTGACTCTCCGGTTGCCACACACCCGGGAAGATCGGGCACATAGGCCGAGAAGTTTGCACCTGCGACCTCTATTACAATTGCATATTTCATCGCACTCTTACTCCTTCAAACCGGCCTGTTTCAAAATGCTATTCAGCGTACCGGGCGCCAAGTCGTCGCTAGGCCTGCCGGGAACGGTTACTCGGCCGGGCAGACTCGGGTGCTTTAGCTGACGATGACTCCCTCGTCGCGCCACTTCAACCCAACCCACATCCTTCAATATCTTCAGCATAGCTCGAACTTTCATCGAGTAACAATGCCGGGCGTCTGATTAACGCAGCTATGCGTTTATGGATACGATTAGCCGTACAACGCCGATGCTCAGCAGCGATTGAGGCTGCCGCGAGCTTCGCGATAGCGATGCTCGCGGCAGGGTCAATTGTCAGCTGCGATGACCTGTTAGGCGGCATGTACGAAATCCAACTCTACCCTCAGACGTCCGCCCAGTGCAGCTGCAGCATTCTGAAGAGTCTGCAAAGTCACCGCAGAGTTTTCTGGATCGAGCAGCCGGTCCAACGCTGACCGGCTTGTATCCATTCGTCGGGCCATCTCTGCCTTGCTAAGGCGCTCAGCTGACATCTTCTCGGCCAACTGATAGGCGATGTATCGCTTTACCGCAACGGTAGTGACTTCCTCAAGAAGGCCCTCTTCTTCGAGGAAATCATCAAAGTTGTTTCCGAAATTTTTCTTTTCCACTTCTACGATCTCAATCTGGTGAGTCTGCGTTTCGCGATTGCCAGTTCGTTAGCAGGCGTCTTCTGTGCCTTCTTTACAAAAGCGTGCAGCAGAACAATATTCGCGCCATTCACAGAAAAAATGTACGAGCCATCCATCGCTATTCGCGACTTTAGCTCCCAGAAATCAGCAGCTATTTTACGTGCCAACGGCATCCCAACTGGCCAGCCGAGCTGGAGCGTTTTGATATCCTCTCCAACCGACTTCCGGCTAGCCTGGTCTTGAGACCTGAGCCACTCTCTTACAGGCTCTCGACCCGAATCCAGACGGAAGGAAACGACTCCGAAAGGTCGGTGCTCTGGTATTTGTTAATAGTACCATTTTTGGTACATCAGTCAATATGAGCGATGAATGCCGTCTAACGCCTGAGTTAAGCCGACTGGCGAAGCCAGGTCGGCTTGAACGAATTGTCAGGCCGCGCTATCCATGGATCTCGGAGGCTCAGCGCTGGCGGCCTCCGACTGCGACGGCCGGGCTGGAAATGTGAGCAGGTAAAGCAGCACCAGAATACCCGCGACCGGCACCAGGCTGATGAGCTGCCACCACGGGCTAAGCCCGGCGTCCCGCAGGCGCCGAGTGCAGGCAGAGACCCACGGCACAAATACAAGCAACGCTGCAATTTGTAGCGGCAGTGGACCGAAAGCCTCGGCGAGCAGCCTAGCCAACGCCAGGAGCATGGCGACGGCCAGCGTAAACCACCAGAAATCTGCCCGGGCGGTCGTGCCGCGGAAATCCAAACCGCGCGTTACCCCGTCCCTTACCGCGTTCACGGCAGGCTGGCTCGGGGCAGGCTCCCCTACCAACAGGGTGTCGGCCGGCACTTCGAAGACGGCGGCCAGCGCACGCAACGACTCGGTCGAGATTTTCGCGCCTGACTCCAAGCGCTGGATCGTCCGTAGGTTCAGCCCGCTCAGCTGGGACAGTTGCTCTTGGGACCACTGCCGGCTATTGCGTAGTTCTTTAAGCCGGGCACTATTGACTTGCATGGGTTTCTCCTTGGAGCCAGGTGTTCAGGTCTGGCCATCGTCCCATTTCGGTAATGTCCCGGTGACGACAGCACCCCGACACGGACACGACACGGTCACGCATACGAACTGTCGGGCCTGACCTCCACCGCCGTCGGGGGAGCGGGAGCGGCCTAACGCCGATGCTCAGCTGCGATTGAGGCTGACGACAGCTTCGGCGATAGCCGAAGGTGGCGGCAGGGTCAATTGTCAGTTGCAATGATTGGTTATGCGGCGTCAAACTCGAGTCTCCGTACACTAGAAAGATCAGCGGCACGTTTCGCCCAAGAAAGGTCATACGCGTGCTGCATCGCCAACCAACTCTCAGGCGATCGTCCGAGCGCCTTAGAAAGACGAAGCGCCATTTCCGGACTTACACCGCTACGCTCGTTGACCACGCGCGCCAAAGTCGACGGGCTGACACCAAGCGACTCGGCTAGTGATCGAATACTGACGTCAAACTGATCTAGGTAGGTGGCTCGAATAAACTCACCAGGATGTGGGGGATTGTGCATAGCCATTAGTGATAATCCTCATAATCAAGAACGTGAACGTTTCCGTCCTTAAACTCGAAGGTGAGTCGCCAGTTTCCACTGACCCAAATAGACCAACGATTCTTAGCCCGCCCCTTCAAGCGGTGTAGGCGATATCCGGGGATATCCATATCTTCAATCACCTGAGAAGAATCCAATGCAGCCAACTGCAATCGTAACCGGGGCGCATGCTTGGCCTGTATACCAGCCTTCGTGCCAGAATCGAAGTAGCGACTAAGACCCTTGTGCCGGAAAGATACGATCATCGCTAGAGTATAGCGTGTTGCGCACCACGCAACAAGCCGCATAACGCTAAAGATCAGCTGCAATTGCAAAAGACGCGAGGCTTGGCGTAGCCAAACGAGCGGCTTTTGCAATTGTCAGCTGCATCTTTTTGTTAGGCCGCAAATGCGTCATGGCCTGATCCCGAGTTCCCAAGAAGCACTCTTCCACAATAACCAAAATAGATCGTCTCGATACGGTTTGTCTCCGAAATATCTCGAATTTGGGCGAGAGCGTACCCAAGTCGATAACTCACGGACAGTCTTCTCAGATATAGAGGAAGCAACGGATTCACGGGCACTTCGCCAGCGATCCGTCGGCTCCCGACTACGAGAACTTGAGAACCAGAGAAGCGTAGATCGGACTGCTTTTCCCGGTGCGTCGCGATCAAAACTGAATCCTACACATCGCGATACTTTCGCCAAGAAAGATGCCGCGCCTCGGCAGTCTGCATCTTCGAAATGGATCAATGCCGCGCTCGTCGTATCGTCCCCATCTCGCATGGCAAGAAGAATACGCCCAATTTTCGCATAAGAAAATTCGAAGCGATTGGCTGCCAGCATTACGAAGAAACTCAGGAGCTCGTCGCGCGCTGTACTCTTTCGATCCAGCAATTTGGCCCCCTTGAATCTGGACCACAGCTCATCATCCAGACCAGCGTCCACACCAGAGAATTGAAAAAACTTCACTAGGCCCAAAGCTGAATCTGTACCGATTGAAATCGACGGAGATATTTTATCCAAGTGTGAACCAAGCCTCTTGCCGGTGATCGGGATCTTCAGAACCGAGAAAAGTGAGGCGTGAATGAGCCACATCGTAGCCCAGGCGTAAAGACTTGCCGACCCGTCTAATTGCGCGAACGCAGAGGACAGTTCCTGATCTGCGAATGTACTTTGCAACCCGGGAATCTCGCCCCGATATGGGGGCTGCATTGCATCTTTATAAGATACCAACCAACTTCTAACCGCGGAGTCGATCATCGCAGCATCCTCGCATGCGACGTTCAAATCACGCGCGAGTTGGTCAGAAGCGAGAATAAAAGTTTTGGGAATCACCGTGGCTGGCCTGCGGCCTAACGCCGATGTTCAGCTGCGATTGAGGCTGACGGAGTTCTGGCGATAGCCAGGGCGCCGGCAGGGTCAATTGGAGAGTTCCTACGAAAAAGTAGACACCGGCTGGTTAGGTGCATGCGGCTTCAAACTCCACTGGTGTTGCGTATCCCAACGACGAGTGTAGCCGCTCCTGATTGTAAAAATCCACATAGGAGCGCAGCGCTCTGTACAGCGCGCCGTCGGTCTTGAAGCTGCGCCGATGATACATGTCTGACTTCATCGACTTAAACCATGATTCCATGTGCGCGTTGTCATTCATCGTGCGCGGACGGTTCACGCTCTGCGTCAGTCCCGCCTTATCCAGATAGCGCTTGAACATGCCCGATAAGAACTCCGTGCCGCGATCACTGTGGAAGATCGGCGGTGTCTTCGGGCAGCGTGCTCGCATCGCCGCCTTTAGTGCACGACGTGTCAGCGACGTCGTGCGTTTCTTGCCCAACGCCCAGCCGATGATGCGGCGCGAATAGCGATCCATCACTGTTGCCATGTAGCGCCACTGACCGCGCACCTTCAGGTACGTCACATCCCCCACCCACACCTGATCAGGCGCTGTGATCGTCTTGTTGCTGATCTTGTCGGATACGCTGGCGTAGAACTTGTGCAACCCCGGTAGTCGACGGTACAACTTTGTCGCACAGCCCTGAATGCACTGGGCCTGCATCAGTCGCTCCACACGGCGTTTGCCGATGCGCTCGCCTGAGCGCTTGAGCGCTGCATGCACACGCGGGCTGCCGTAGGTCTGGCGGCTATCGTTGTGAACCGCTTTGATCTTATCGATCCACTGCGCATCATCGATCGCACGCTGACTCAGCGGTCGCTGCGACCATGCGTAGTATCCACTGCGACTCACACCATACAATCGACACATCACACTCACCGGTGTGGTGTTTTGGTGGGTTTCGATGAAGGCGAAGATTTCGCTTTTCGAGTGGAAGTGAACTCGATGGCTTTTTTTAAAAGGTCGTGTTCAACCTGAAGGCGCTCATACGCCTTCTTTACCTTGCGCAGCTCCTTGAGTTCCGCTGCGACATCCTTATCCACGTCCACACCCTTCGCCATGATCTTGCCCTCTCGCATTTGCTTACGCCAACGAGACAACATGAACGGATGAATGTAAAGCGACGCGGCAACATCCTGCACTGCCACACCAGGCAGCTGGCTCAAGCGAACTGCTGTCGCTTTGAAATGCTCGCTGTATTTGTAGATCGTTCTTGGGCCTGGTTTTGGCATCGTGTTCACTCCTGATCTGGTTAGTTCAGGGTGTCCACTAAAGCGTAGGAACTATCACGTCTGCTGCAATGACTTGTTAGGCTGCACTGCGATGTAGCTCCTCAATTATGCTCGCGTCGCTTGGATTCGCCAGAGAAGAGAATGGCACGTAGATATGCAGTCCGAGTCCTTGCGAAAGGAACAATCCGTGTTCAGTTCGGGAGACGCTCACAATCGCGTGCCACGTCATCTTACCTTGCGCAGTTGGACCAGCATGGTCGATTCCCTCGCTTGTGAATCGAAGCGTGACCTCGCCATCCATTTGACGGGCGGTACGCATCGCCCTAAACCAACGCGACTTATCAAGAAAATGCCATGCGATCTGAGCAGCACCGAACGCAACGAGCATCCATGGAATGAGACTCGAACCAAGCGGTCGATCGAAAAGCAACAACATCAGCCCACCGGAAGCGATCAGTAGCACTCCGCTCGGAATCGTCCAATGGCGAGACTTAGCTTTGTGCCTCAGAAACTCTTTCCAAAAGGTGCGCAGATAGTCTTCGGAATAGCACCATTTCGCTGTGACCTCGCGCATACGCGGAATGCAGCCTAACGCCGACGTTCAGCTGCGATTGAGGCTGACGGGGATCTGGCGGTAGCCAGGGCACCGGCAGGGTCAATTGTCAGCTGCAATGACTTGTTAGGTTGCGGAACCGGGTACTTTTGAAAGCGCACTGCTTATCTCCTCCAAAGTTAGGGCATAGTTTTCTACGACCGCTTGTCTACGAAGAGTCTGTTGTACCAGAGCAATCCACTCTGCACCCATGTGGTTTAGAGCGCGAACCGCGGCCCAACGACAAAAGTAATTCTCCTTATCCTCGACAAGAGCCTCGAGCTTCCCAATATTCTTACGGCAGTCTGGGTGATTCGCAAGATCCGTCGCTACTGAAAACACATCGATCGGAAACGCAACCTGATCGACACCGATTCGCATCGCCTTAGCAACCAATGCTTCGAAACTATCTGACAACGCCGAGCAACCTAACGCCGATGTTCAGCTGCGATTGAGGCTGACGGAGATCTGGCGATAGCCAGGGCGCCGGCAGGGTCCAGTGTCAGCTGCAATGACTTGTTAGGTTGCGCCCGCGCCATTCCTTTTCCCTCACTCGCCGCCCATAGGCTGATTGATATCGTATCCCTGCTCTCGCCGTCGGCTTTCCTTCTCCGCGTCTACCGCAGAAGGTACAGGGGGAACGGCAGTATCTTGGCGAAGTCATCTCTAGTATGCGCAGCGGTCAAGTAACACAACATGCCCAATGGACCAAGCACTGGAATAAGGAGAACTATAGTCGCTTGTGCAAATTTCTGGGAACGCGAGATTGTAAAGTCTCTAATCACCCCGGAGACCGCCAAGACCGAGATAGCCAAGTGAAGTAAGGCGACAAACGCAATGATATCTCGCACATCCATCGTGCAACCTAACGCTGACGTTCAGCTGCAATTGAGGCTGACGTCGCTTTGGCGCCAGCCAAAGTGATGGTCAAATCAGTGAATGAATGACTTGTTGGGTGGCATTTACGATCTCCTTATCCGTTCCCTACTCGCCAACGATTGAAAAGAAATCTCGCTGTTGGTCAAATCTTAAGCTAGCGAGATTAGCTGGCAGACCGATAAAGCAGTAACACTACGCGCTGTTACTTTTCAGATAGCCCCGGCAGTCAATCGCGAAGTCGCGATCATTCCAGTGCCCATCTCCATTATCGCGTTGCTTCCATTCTCAAACACATGCCTCTGTTGTTTTCAGTGGCACTCCGCCAGGAATCGCGATGTGACCTAAACAGAAGCCTCTTTGCTAGACCCGCGCGCGGCAAATAAGAGAAGGACGCCAACGATGACCAAGGGACGCGTTGACATTTCGATGCTACCTAACGCTGACGTTCAGCTGCAATTGAGGCTGACGTCGCTTTGGCGCCAGCCAAAGTGATGGCAGGGTCAAATGTCAGCTGCAATGACTGGTTAGGTAGCATTTGCGATCTCCTTATCCCGTTCTCTACTCGCCAAAGATTGAAAGAAATCTCGCTGTTGGTCAAATCTTAAGCTAGCGAGATTCGCTGCCAGACCGATCAAGCAGTACCGCGCACCCCGTTACTTCTCAGATAGCCTCGGCAGCCAATGGCGAAGTCGCGATCATTCCAGTGCCCATCTCCAACATCGCGTTGCTTCCATTCTCAAACACATGCCTCTATTATTTTCAGTCGCAGTCCGCCAGGAATCGCGATGTGACCTAAACAGAAGTCTCTTCGCTAGACCCTCGCGCAGCGAGAAAAAGAAGACCGCCAACGATGACCAAGGGACGCGTTGGTACATTTCGATGCTATTCCTAACGCCGACGTTCAGCAGCGATTGAGGCTGACGACAGTCGGCGAAACACGAGTTTGCCGGCAGGGTCAACCGTCAGCTGTAATGACTTGTTATGACCGCTAGCGCTGCTGGCATCACTCCCGTCGCCAGCGATGCTAATCATCAACCCGCAATGCGAAGCGCCTTATTCGATCACCTGCCCGCCCTGTTTCCGTCAGAATCTCAGATACGTGGTCCCCCCCCCCCCCCCCAACGTCCGCGAACTCGCGACGCTGTATCGTAAAGACATGGCGATAACAGCTGCTTGAAAATCGCGAAGCCAGGTGAGCGGCGCAGTCGCTATTGTCTTAAGCGAAAGCTGAAGTCGCGATCGCGAGTGTCCCGTCTTTACGATGCACCAACTTCCCGTAACGCGATTCATACGTGTGCTGACGGCATTGGTCCGGACTCCTTTCGGGACAATGGCCTCTATCAAGAATCACTATCTGCACGCATGCCACGAGTGCGGTTGACAGCCAAGAGGCCATCGTTCAGTCCAGGTGCGTCATAACGCCGATGTTCAGCTGCGATTGAGGCTGACGGGGTTCTGGCGACAGCCAGGGCACCGGCAGGGTCAATTGTCAGCTGCAATGACTTGGTTAAGCTCACTGCCGCATCTCTCTACCGGAAACGAAACGCGAGATCGTTGACGCTCAAATTACTGACCGAAACTCGACGTCGTCCCACCCCCCCCCCCCCCCCCCCCCCCCCCCCCCCCCCCCCCCCCCCCCCCCCCCCCCCCCCCCCCCCCCCCCCCCCCCCCCCCCCCCCCCCCCCCCCCCCCCCCCCCCCCTGCCGTATCCAATCGTCGTACAGAGTTTCGCACTTAGGTCGTACTGGCCTGACGGATATCGCGATGGACTTACCTCAGCAAGGAGTTAGCCAGGGGGATTGGTCGGCCTCAATCGCTACTCCGAGCTCACAGTTCGAAGATAACCCGATGGAGCAGTGCAAGAGCCCTGCAGCCTCGGAATTCATAGCAGAAGAGCGTTCAAAGCTCGTTGTCACCCATCGCGGACGACTGTTGCGACTAGCAACAGCGACAATACCGGAGCGTACTCGCTTCCCCCCCTCATCAGGTCTGCTGCCATTCGGCGACCAGTGAGGCTATAACGCCGATGTTCAGCTGCGATTGAGGCTGACGACACTTTGGCGGTAGCCGAAGTGGCGGCAGGGTCAATTGTCAGCTGCAATGACTTGTTACGGCGATCACGCGACCGCGCGCTCTGAGTGGGCACGGAGATGGAGTTTACCAGAGACTGGAGGGTATGTCGCCAGAGGGGTCAATACCACGCATGCGCATCGCCGAGCGAATGCGTCCGCGCTTGACGCTCGTAGCCCGGGGGTCGCAGATAGGTGAGACCGTTTTCGCGTTATGAAATGTATTCTTTCTTCGATCTCGTTCGACCTGTGCCTCAAGCGCTGAGAGCTCACGCGCTGCCAGCTGACGACCAGGGCGTGCGGCGCGCCACCGCTCGGGATCCAGTATCCGGAGAAGGGATGCTACGTTCGCCGATCGTTACGACTCCTCGACGCGCACGCGGACATCACAATCTCGCCCGGCCATCTACTGAAACACACTGGCTCGCCGCTGCATCGCAGCAGTGGTTCAGACGGAGGTCCGAGTTGCGCGAGTCGCGACTATAAATGCGTTGTATCCTCAAGAAAGCACGATTCAGCCAGCGTTATAACAGCTTATTCTACGTACCCGACTAATGAGCCGGATTGCGGTGATTTGTGAGGGGCAATGTTCCATCTACCTCGACTACCTTATTGATTTGGCACCCTTCCCTTCCGCGTTACGTGTTGGGGTACGGTGTAACTATAAAGCCATGTCTGTTGTTGCAACGCCATATATCCCACTCTAGCAGATAATTCTCGGAATGCGCCAGTGCGTTGAAAAGACACAAGAAACGGCTTTTACGCCCGCTGCTGATTGACTGGATATAGCGGCTTAGTCGTTTGATGCAGCATTTTGCTCGGTTGGAGGGCTGATGATCACCGATATTCGGCCGAACTTGCCGGCGAATCGTGAGCGATTCATCGATCAGTTTCGATTCAGTATTCGAGCGCGAGGACTGACCTATGCAACAGAGAAAACCTACGTGTACTGGGTGTTGCGGTTTATTCGCCAGCAGGAGCTGCGGCATCCGGCGAAGATGGGGCCGGATGAGGTAACCGCGTTTCTGAATCATCTTTCGCAAACGCGACATTGCTCACCGCACACCCAGCGCACGGCGCTCAACGCGTTGGTTTTCTTGTATGCAAAGCATCTCGATCAGCCACTGGGCGATCTGGACTTCAAATACGCACGTCGTTCGCGGCGGATGCCGACGGCTTTTACGCACGCCGAGGCAACGGCGGTGATCGCAGCACTAGCCGGTGTTGATCGGCTCATCGCGGGCTTGATGTACGGGTCCGGTTTACGCTTGAACGAGGCGCTTATCCTGCGCATTAAAGACATCGACTTCGGTGCCAGGCAGATTACAGTACGCGATGGCAAAGGCGGCAATGAGCGCTTTACGTTGCTGCCCGATGCGCTGCGTGATGAACTGACCCAGCAAATCACGCGTGTCCGGAAACTGCATTCCTATGATTTGTCCTGTGGGTTTGGCGAGGTCTATCTGCCGGATGCGCTGGAGCGAAAATATCCACAGGCGGCGGAACAGACTGCATGGCAATTCCTGTTCCCCTCTCGCGACATCGGCGTAGACCCGCGCACAGGCGTTATGCGACGCCATCATCGCCACGATACGACGGTGCAGCGCGCGGTGCGTGCGGCGATTCGCGCTAGTGGTTTTACGCGGCGCGCGAGTTGCCACACGTTTCGTCATTCGTTCGCGACGCGTCTGGTCGAGACCGGGTATGACATCAAGCTGGTGCAGTCATTGCTGGGCCATCGCGATATACGTACGACCGAGATTTACCTGCATGTCGTGCGTAATCGTGCCGGCGCGATTGTGAGCCCTGTTGATCAGGGGGGATAGGTTGCCGCGTCGCTAGGTTGCCGCGTCGCTTCGCTCCTCGCAATGACTTGGGGTCACTCCTCGCAATGACTTGGGGGTCGCTCCTCGCAATCACGGGGCAGTGTTTAGCCGAGTAGCGTGCGGACCAATCTGCGTTCGTAGGCGTCGAGGTCTTTCCATCCGACGGCACAGTTGACGGGGCGGCCGTTCGCTTCGTCAATAACCGTGTAACCGTCGTCGGTCACGCGCAGTGGCAGGCGTTCCATCTCGACGAGATCGGCGCCCGCCGCGAGGTGTACGGCAACGGTGTCGAACAGCGTCGTGCTGATCTTGCTCGGATCGTGATCGGGCTTGATAAACGGCGCGCCTGGCAGGAAGGCACGGTAGTTCGCCATCAACGCCTTGAGCCACGGATCGTCGTCTTCGTACAGCCGGCGATAGTCGTCGCCGTCGAGTACAACGAGACCGCAGGTATCGAGCGGCGTAATCGTGCATTCCCATGGCGCGGCGAATGCGGCTTGCAGTGACGCGGGGTCGACGCGCACGTTGTACTCGGCAGCGGGCGTGCTGCTGCCGAGATAGCCCTTGTAGACAGATCCGTACATGCCGATGAAATGCGCGTTCGCAGCAATCGAAGGATCGCGGCGCAGCGCTTCAGCGATATTAGGCACCGGCCCGAGACACAACAATGTTACCGGTTGCGACGATGCATTTATCGTGTCGATAATCGCCTGCACGCCGTCCTCTATCACCTCGCCGGGGTAGGTATCCAACCGGTAGTCGCCGAGCCAGCTGCTCTGCTGCCCCGGTTCATCCGCAACACCGATACCGATGCCGACCGGCACGTCGGTTCGGCCTGTGACTTCAAGCAGCTTGGCGAGCAGCCGGGCCCGGTACCTGGCATTGCCGAAGTCACCGACGGCGAGCCTGAGATCCAGCTCGGGCATCCTGAGCAACATCATCAATGCCCAGGTGTCATCAATATCATCACCAATATCGGTGTCGAGAATCACCGGCTGCGGCGTCATTGCGGTCGTCGAGGCGCAGGCTTTAGCAGCCATCGCCATTGCCGCCGATGCGCCGACGAATGTCCTGCGCGTCAGCAGTCTGTAATCAGGGAATTTCATTCAGTCACTCCGGCTATTGTGTACGCCTGATGCGTTGGCACTTTGATCACCAACAGTAGCTGCCGTCGGCGGGGCGCGCCGGCACGGGCAGGTCGCGTTTGAATTGCCGGCCTTCGGCGGTCATCTCTGCGGAGCGAGTGCGCGTGCGTGCACGCAACGTCTCGAGCAATGACGCATGCGTTGCATCGTCGATCAGATTGTTACGTTCCTCGGGGTCACTCGCGAGATGAAACAGCTGTTCGAAAATCGGCTGCTCATCGGTGAAGTCGAGATGCGCCTCTGTGTACGGACAACCGCGCGGCGCGAGATAGCGCACATACTTCCACTCCTCCGTGCGCAGCGCCTCGATGAACGGGTTGCCCTCGGCGACGGTCAGACTTTCGAGAAATACCGCATCGCGTGGCGGCGCTTCGGCACCGAGGTCCCTGCCCTGCATCGACGCGGGCACGGTGAGCCCGGCGTAGGACAAGATCGTGGCCGGTACGTCGATGCTGAGCACCAGATCGTTGTTGACGCGTCCCGCCGCACTCGCCGCCTGTCTCGGGTCGTAAACGACCAACGGCACCTTGGCGACGAGGTCATATAACAGCGCCTTACCACCGGTGCCGTACTCGCCATTAAGCAACCCATGGTCACTTGAGAAAATGATGATCGTGCTTTCCGCGAGACCGAGGCGTTCGAGTTGCGCGACCATTTCGCCGACGACGCGGTCGATGCCAGTGATCGCCTGGTAATAGCGAATCAAGTGCTCGGGCTGCAACGCGGGGTCATAGTTGTAGGCGTACCATTTCATTCGCGCCGCGTGGTCGATCACACCCTCGGGAATAAACTGGTAAGGATCACGACCGGTGTCCGGTGAAATCTCGATGCCGCTATCACGATACAGACTGTCGTAGATCGGATGCCCGGTGAGCCGCGGATTGGCATTGGCGGGATAACCCATCACCCGGCAGGCGTAATTATCGCAATCGGGATCGGCACCGTCCGGATACATCGAAGAGGCGACCGAATTATGCGGCGCAGAAAAGCTGACCGAAAGGTTGAACGGCTGGTTCGCCGGGCGCGTCGCGAGGAAGTCCTCTATGTACTCACCCATGATCTCGGTTGTGATGTCGCTGTTGGCATCCTGATAGATTTTGGTCGCAGGGTTATCCGGCAGATCCTTCGGGAAAAACGGCAGCCAACCGTCGTGTGCACGCCAGTAGTCGAATCTCGGCTCCGCACCACCCTCAAGCGAATAATACTCGACGCCGAACTTACCGATGAAGCCGGTAAAATAGCCCGCCTCGCGTAATAACGCCGGGTAGGTGCGCGACCATTGCGCTTCCGACACCTGATAGGGCGAGTTGAAACCCAGCCCGCTGACGCGTTCGTATTGACCCGACAAAAACGCAAAGCGGCTCGGCGCACAAATCGGCTGCACGGTGAACGCATTGCTGTAGCGCACGCCCTCTCTCGCCAGCTGATCGATATTGGGTGTCTGTATATCGGCGTTGCCCGCGATCGACAACGTATCGGCGCGCTGATCATCGGTGAGCAAGAAGATGATATTCGGCGGTGGGTCGGATGCCATCATCGCGGGACGATCCGCGGCATCGCTGGTGGCGGCATCGTTCGTTGCGGCATCGTTTGCCACAGTGTCCGCGCTATCGTTCGTTCCGGCGTCATCCGCACCGACATCGGGCGGCGACGGTGCGCAGCCGACGACAAACAACATGACGCCGATCAGCAAGAGTCCGGCGACGCTCGACGCGGCACGACTGGGCATGGCATCACTCAATCCAGCACCTGGTGGCGACGTCATTACACCAATAAACCACGCTTTCGCGAATACTCATACGCTACCCTCACCCCGGAAACACAAAAGCCCACACGAGGTGGGCTTTTGCTTGAGCTCTTGGTGCATTGACTAGAAGCGCCAGGAACCCTCGATGCCATACGTACGCGGCTCGTTGGTGTAAGCCAGCAGGTTGGCAAAGTCGATGCCGCCGATGACATTTTCTTCATCGGTCAGGTTACGCACGAAGACACCGACGTTATAGTTATTCTGCAGGTTACGGTAGCCGAACTTCAGACCGCCTTCGAACTGCGTATCGGTCGTGTACTCAATGCTTTCGTAAAGGAAATCATTGGTCTCGCCACGGAATTTCCAGTCAGAGTACGCGTACAATTCAGCGCTGCTGTTCAGCGGGTAGACATAGTCGATCTCGAAGTTAGCAGTCCATTCCGGTGCGTGCTGGAACGGGTTACCGTCGATCAATGCGAGGCCATTTGCATTCAGCGGGTCGGTCACGGTGCACAGACCGGAACCACAAGGCGCTACCGCCAGCGTCGAATCATTGATCTCCGTCTTGTTATAGCCGAAGCCGCCGGTCAGCATCAGGTTGTCGGTTACGATGTATTCGAGTTCGAACTCGACGCCGTAGCCGGTGCCTTTGTCGCCGTTCAACAGGGTCGTTGAGTTGCTGGCGCCACCGACCGCGGTCAGCTGAATGTCGTCGATCGTGTAGTAGAACGCTGCAGCGTTATAGCGCAGTGTATCGTACTCAGCTTTGTAGCCAATTTCGTAAGACAGGATGGTTTCGGAGTCGGCCGTCGTGACTTCGGGATCATCTTCGAGGCGATCCTGAATGGTCGGCGCCCTGAAACCCGATGCGATGCGGCCGTAAATCTGGCCTTCGTCGCTCGATGCGAACGAGAATGACAGATCCCAGCTGACGTTGTCGTCCTGCAGGTTAATCGGCGGCAACGTTTCTGACGCCACGCCATTTTCGAAGCGGACATTGATCGCGTCTTTCTCATCGTCGGTATAACGCAAACCGGCGGTGACCGTCAGGCGGTCGCTGATGTCGTAGCTACCCTGACCGAAGAACGCGATCGAGGTGTTCTTGATGTCAGCGGTTGAACCGATCTGGAACGATGTGGCGCCGGCGCTCTGGTTGGCCGCGGTGCCGTAAAAGTCGTCTTCGAAGTAGAACACGCCAACCTGGTAGTTCATCGGGCCGTCGAGGTTACTGGCCAGGCGGATTTCCTGGGTCAGCTGCTCGAGGTCAATGTCGCCACCGGTGTCGACGTTAACAACGAACGGTGATGCAAAGGGGCTGAACGGCGTGCTGTCCGGACCCGCCGGGCCCGAGCAGGTGAACAGGCAACCGAAGCCGCCGTCAATATCACCACGACCGAAGCGGTCGGTGATGTTCTGGTAAGAGGTAATAGATGTCAGCGTGTAATCGCCGACGTTCCAGTCAACGGTCAGCGTCGTGCCGTTAGACTCGATGCGACCCTCGTTACCGTCGCCGCCGTCCCAGAACACGGTATCGCGGTCAAAATTGCTGTTCAGGTTGTTACTGCCCTGACTCAACACGTTGGCCCGGAACAGGCTGGTGGTGCTCTCCGAGTCCTGGCGCTGGTGCAGGAATAAGACTCTCAGATCGTCGGTCGGGGTCCATTGCAGCTGGAAGCGCGCCGCGGCGATGTTGAAGCCACCGACTGCGTCGTTCTCGCCGGTAAAACCGTTATCTACCCAGTCCGAGCGATTCTGCGAAAGAACCGACACGCGACCGGTCAATGTGTCTTCAACGAGCGTGCCGCCCAGCGCGGCTTCTGCGTTGAACGTGCCCAAGTTACCAGCAGACAGGTTGACGTAGCCTTCCGTCTCAGCCGTGGGACGTTTGCTCTCGACCTTGACGATACCGGCCGTCGTGTTGCGACCAAAAAGCGTGCCTTGCGGGCCGCGGATAATTTCAACATTCGCCATATCAAACAGCGGGAATGCCTTCAGCGCCGACTTTTCCATCGGCACGTCATCGAATACTACGGAGACAGGCTGCGACGCGGCAGCCGTAAAGTCGGCGTTGCCGAGGCCGCGCAGGTAGAAGCGCGGTGCCAGTCGGCCGTTAGAGGTCTCAATGTACAAACCCGGTGCCGCTCCCGACAGTGCCAGGATGTCATCGCCACTGGCGAATCTGGCATTCAGCCGGTCGCCGGACATGCTGGTGATCGAAATCGGCACTTCCTGAATATTCTCGCTGCGCCGTTGCGCGGTTACAACAATCTCTTCCAGCGTCTGTGTCTGTGCCAACAGCGTGGGGCTGGCTAGAGCGCAACCAACGGCGGTGAGGCCAATGATCACTGATGATTTGTGAGCCGGTAACTTTCGCATTGCTGTTCCTCGTGTGGGATGCTGGAAAAAATATTGCTGCAGCGCGGAACTATACAAAACTTCTGCTATACAGAACAGCACTAACTCAGGTTGTTGTATACATGAGACACTCGGTACGGGTTTGACGCACGGGTCACGGCAGGTCATGGACAGAAGACAGTTTCTTTCGACGACTTTAATTGGGCTGAGCGGCGCACCGCTGGCAAGCCAACTCGCCGCCGCAGCCCGCCTGGCGAGCAATCCGTTCACGCTCGGCATCGCCTCCGGCGACATCACCGACAGCTCGGCGGTACTGTGGACGCGCCTCGCGCCATTGCCCGACGAGGCCGACGGCGGCATGCCAGCGGAAAGTGTCGCGGTGGAATGGGAATTGTCACTGCACGCCGATATGTCGCGCGTGATCCGGCAGGGACGTGCCATTGCCGCGCCCGATCTCGCCCACTCCGTTCATGTCGAACTCGATGATCTGGAGCCGGACCGCGAATACTGGTATCGCTTCAGCGCCGGCGGCTACAAGACCGGCGTTGGCCGCACCCTGACGCTGCCCGGCAAACACGCCGCGGCGAGGACGATGCGCTTCGCCACCGCCTCGTGCCAGAACTACACGCATGGGCACTTCGTGGCCTACCGGCATATGATCCGCGACAACCCCGATTTTGTCATCCACCTTGGTGACTATATTTACGACACGTCGTTCGGTGAGACATTTCGCAGGCACGAGAGCGAACAGCAGCCAACGACGCTCGATGCGTTCCGTCGCCGGCATGCGCTGTACAAGACCGACCGCTTCCTGCAACAGGCGCACGCGGCGCTGCCGTTTTTTATCTCCATCGACAACCATGATGCCATCGAGGACAACGACCCGGAGAAATCAGCGATACGAGCGGCGGCCTACCAGGCGTGGTATGAGCACATGCCGGTGCGCGGCTATAAAGCGCCCGGCGCTAACGCGTTCGATGTTCACCGCTGCATTTCGCTCGGTGAGGTTGCGCAGGTGTGTTTGCTCGACTCGCGCCAGTTCCGCGACACGCGCGAGCTGTGCACCGACGACTACGACCCGGACTATGGGTTCGGCAACTACCGCGAGCGCTGCGCGGGCATATTCGACGACGAGCGCAGCATGCTCGGCGGCAACCAGACCGCGTGGCTGACAGACAAGCTAACCGGCAACACCGCCGCATGGAATGTCATCGCCTCGCCCGGTCCGTTCGTGCCGTTCTCTTACAAGGTCGACGATAAGGATCTGCGCTACATCGGCGCGTGGGACGCCTACCCCGCCAACCGGCGGCGGGTAGCCGAAGCGCTGCAACGAGCCGAAACCGGTCACCCGATAATCCTCAGCGGCGACGTACACTCATTCTGGACGATGGACGGCACCCGCGTGCCCTGGGCCGACGAGCGCTTCGACGTCGTCGAGTTCGTCACGTCATCGATCAGCGCGAACTGGCCTGCGCCCCTCGCGAAACCGGTCACCGACAACCTGGCGAACAATCCCCAGGTGACGTTCTACGATCCGGCCCACCGTGGCTATCTGCTGCATGAAGTGACAGCAGAACAATGGCAGACGACCGCGCGCGGTGTTGATGATGCGTTCGACGAGCAGTCCGGCATCAGCACGCTGGCGCGCTTCACCGTCGAGCGCGGCAAGGCCGGGTATTCGCAGAGCGCCGCGGCCGGCGGAGCCGCCCGGCGTCCCGAGGGGCGCAGCGACGCGGGGACCTAGACGACTTCGAACAAACCGGCAGCACCCATGCCACCGCCGACGCACATCGTGCAAACGACATACTTCGCACCGCGGCGTTTGCCTTCGATTAACGCGTGACCAACCATGCGTGCACCGGACATGCCGTAGGGATGACCGATAGAAATTGCGCCGCCGTTGACGTTCAGCAGCTCGTTCGGGATGCCCAATTTGTCGCGGCAATAAATCACCTGCACGGCGAACGCTTCGTTTAATTCCCACAGCCCGATGTCGTCCATCTTAAGGCCATTGCGCTTGAGCAGTTTCGGCACGGCAAACACGGGTCCGATGCCCATCTCGTCCGGCTCGGTGCCGGCCACGGCGATGCCGCGATAGATGCCCAGCGGCTCGATGTTGCGTTGCTCGGCGAGCTTCGCGTCCATGATCACCGACGCCGACGCGCCGTCGGAAAGCTGGCTCGCGTTACCGGCGGTGATGACACCACCGTCGAACACCGGCTTGAGCCCGGTCAGTCCTTCCAGCGTCGTGCTCGGGCGGTTGCCTTCGTCCTTATCGAGCGTCACGTCCTTGAACGAGATCTCCTTGGTTTCCTTGTCCATGATGCCCATGCTGGATGGCATCGCAACAATCTCATCATCGAACTTACCGGCGGCCTGACCGGCGGCGGTGCGTTGCTGGCTTTGCAATCCATACTCGTCCTGTTGCTCGCGCGTGATGCCGTAGCGCTTGGCGACAACTTCCGCCGTCTCGAGCATCGACATATAAATGTGCGGCGCCTGTTCAGCGACCGCCGGGTCTTTCGCACGGTAGGTGTTCATGTGCTCGTTCTGCACCAGGCTGATCGACTCGAGCCCGCCGCCGACAACGATCGGCATGCCATCGGAAATCACCTGCTTGGCAGCGGTTGCAATCGCCATCATGCCGGACGCGCACTGGCGGTCGACGGACATGCCGCCGACGGTCACCGGCAGGCCGGCACCGACGAGTGCCTGGCGGGCTACGTTCTGGCCGGTGGAGCCCTGTTGCAACGCACAGCCGAGAATCACGTCATCAACTTCGCCCGGATCGATGCCGGCGCGCTCGACCGCATTGCGGATAGCGTGCGCTGCCAGCGACTGGCCCTGCGTGTTGTTAAAGGCGCCGCGATAGGCACGGCCGATAGGTGTGCGGGCGGTAGATACAATGACTGCGTCTTTCATGAGGAACTCCGGTCGGCGCGATTGCGCCGAGATGCTGTGTTTGCTGCGACAGGCGGACACGCCGGCGCGAGCCTCGCGCCGGCGTAAACGCTGTGCTTATCGTTCGAGCTTGATACCGCGCTTTTTGGCCAGTGCGGTCAGGAATTTCACGCTCTGTTCGCTGCCTTGCTGCAGCTCGCGTGCGGTGGACATGTCGCTCGCTTTTTCCCAGCCAGCGGCGAGGTTTTCGGCGGTCGCCTCGTCGCCGTCGAGCAGGATGCCTTCGGACTCGATGATCGCGGCACGCGCGAAACCGCCCGCACCGGCGGCGATGATCTGGCGGCTGCCGGCGTCTTTCGAGCACATGAAGATGACGGCCGGTGTCACCAGCTCGGGTTGCAGCGCGGCGAGCACGTCTTCGCTCATCAGATCTTCTGTCATGCGCGTCGCGGCGACGGGCGCCAGCGTGTTGACGTGAATATTGTATTTCATGCCTTCGAGGTGCAGCGTGTTCATGAAGCCGACGAGACCGAGCTTGGCCGCGCCGTAGTTGGACTGGCCAAAGTTACCGTACAGGCCGGACGACGAGCTGGTCATCATGATGCGACCGTACTGCTGGCCGCGCATGATTTCCCACACCGCCTTGGTGCAGTTAACGCTGCCCATCAGGTGCACATCAACGACCATCTGGAAATCGCTGACGTCCATTTTCACAAACGTCTTGTCACGCAGGATGCCGGCGTTGTTGACGAGCACGTCGATGCGGCCCCACTTGTCCATTGCCGCGGCGACCATCGCCTCGACCTCATCCAGCTTCGTGACATTCGCGCCATCGGCAATCGCCTCGCCGCCGGCGGCTTCGATTTCGTCGACGACTTTTTGTGCCGCACTGACAGAACCGCCAGTACCATCGCGGGCGCCACCGAGGTCATTGACGACAACTTTGGCGCCGCGGCGCGCGAATTCGAGCGCGTGCGAACGGCCAAGGCCGCCGCCTGCACCGGTGACGATTACCACCTGGTCATCGAAACGAATAGTCATGATTTTTCCCCATTAATTTATTGTGTAAGGCACGCCGCCGCGCGACGCACAAAAAAACGTCGTGGTTACTTGACCACGAACAACGACAACACCTGCGCGATCAGCGCGGGTTTTTTCTGGTCTTTGATCTCGATCGTCGCTGTCGACTTGAACAACAACTGGCCGGGATTTTTCTCGGTGACCTCATCGAGCACAAGATGGCAGCGCACCGCACTGCCGACCGGCACCGGCTGCAGGAAGCGCACCTTGTCGGAGCCATAGTTGATCGCCATCACCGTGCCTTCCGGCGCGATACCGCACTGGCTTGAGAAATGCGGCAACAGCGACAAGGTCAGGTAGCCGTGGGCGATCGTGCCGCCGAACGGTGTCTGCTTGGCTTTTTCTTCGTCGAGGTGAATGAACTGATGGTCTAGCGTCGCGTCGGCGAACTCATTGACGCGGTCCTGATCGATGACGAGCCATTCGGACGGCGGGCGTTGTTTGCCGATGTGGTCGGGCAATTCGGCGAGCGGTATCAATTCAGACATGTCATCCCCTGCTGGTTTCGTTGTTGTGCGAGCGAAATACACGACACCGCGGTGTCACTACATTCGATGCTAAGCTTTCCATTGTAACCCAAAAACGCCACTTTTCGGCACTGCAACAAACGCTTCCACTTATGCAATCAGTCGACATCGAAACACAATCAGGACGAATTCGCGGCAACGCCGACGCTCACGCACGACGCTGGCTTGGTATCCCGTATGCCGCACCGCCCGAAGGCGCGCTGCGCTGGCAGCCAGCGCAGCCGCATGCTGGCTGGACGGGCGTGCGCGACACGCTAAGAGCCGGGGCGATCAGCCTGCAACACGCATCACAAATGACGGCCGAGCTGCCGGGCGGGCTGGACAGCGCCAGCGAAGACTGCCTGACGCTGAACGTATTCGCGCCATTGCATCCGGTCGACCAAAAACTGCCGGTCATGGTGTGGATCCACGGCGGCGGGTTTTCGATCGGCAGCGGCGCGCAGGCACTCTACGACGGCGCACGGATGGCCGACGAACAACAGGTCATCGTGGTCACACTGAACTACCGGCTCGGCGTGCTGGGATTTCTGCGCCTGCAGGATGTGACCAACGGTGCGATCGCAAGCTCCGGCAACGAAGGACTGCTCGACCAGGTCGCGGCGCTCAGATGGGTCCGCGATAACATTGGCCAGTTCGGCGGCGACGCGGGCAATGTCACGGCCTTCGGCGAGTCGGCCGGCGCGATGTCGGTCGCAACGCTGCTAACGATGCCCGCGGCGCGGGGCCTCATTCACCGCGCGATTTTGCAAAGCGGCGGCGCGCATGCGGTGCATGACGTGGCGCGCGCCAACCATGCCGCCGAGCTGTTCGTCCAACAGATGCCGGCGCGCGTTCAACGCGATCCGCGGCTGGCTGATGCGACGCAACTTGTCGCCGCGGCACGCACGCTACACGGGCGCATGATGTTCGACGAGCGGCTCAGCATTATGCCGACCCGGCCGGTCATCGATGGCGAGATCGTGACGCAATTACCAATGCAGGCGATGCGCGACGGCCAGGCCGCGCAAGTGCCGGTGTTGATCGGCAGCAACCGCGACGAGTGGCGCTACTTCATGCCGGTCGATCGCGGCATCGCAAGACTAGATCACGATGGCCTGATCAAACGGCTGCAATACAATTTCGGCGACGACGAGATTGCCGGGCTGCTCGACGTCTACGGCTACGACCCTGACGCACCCGACTCGGCGGTCGATACCTATTGCGAGATCACCGGCGACGGCGCGTTCGTGATGCCGGGGTTATTCGCTGCGCAGGCATTGTCGGCATCGCAGCCGGCCTACGTGTACCGTTTCGATCATCCGGCGCCCGGTCTCGGCGGACGGCTCGGCGCCTGTCACTACAGCGAGGTCGCCTACGTGTTCGGCACGCTCGACGCGCCGGGCAGCGGCGTCTTGTTCGGCAACGACGCAACGTCGCAGGCGGTTTCGGCAAGGATGCGTGGCGCGTGGGCGGCATTCGCACGCAACGGTGACCCGGGCATCAGCGCGTGGAAGCCGCTCGACCAGACATCGGGCCGCTATCATTTCGCGGCCGAAGATGACTATCGGGCACTCGACGTCGCCGGGCGAATGGCGTTCTGGGAAACGATTGGCGACAAACGACTTCAAGCGCTGTGATCGGGCTGATGGTTCGCACTTGCCGGCAACGGCCTGATGCCGTCGCCGCCCTAGTCTGCCGCTAACGCCGCCTCGCGTAACCCACGCTTGAAAATCTTTGCCGTCGCGGTGCGCGGCAGCGGCTCAGCTCGGACCTCGATCTCGACCGGGACTTTGTAATAGGCGATGCGGTCTTTCAGAAACTGCTGCAAGGCCTCGCCGGTCACCCCGCCATCGGACGCATACACGACCGCGACCAATCGCTCGCCGAGCTTTTCATCGGGCAATCCGAATACCGCGGCTTCCTTGACCGCCGTGTGGGCGTAGATCGCGTTCTCGACTTCCTGGCAGCTGATGTTCTCGCCGCCACGGATAACGATGTCCTTGATCCGGTCGACAATATACAAGTAGCCGTCTTCATCGACGTAGCCGACATCGCCCGACGCGAGATAGCCGTCGCGCAACACCTTGGCGGTTTCTTCCGGGTTGTTCAGATAGCCCGACATATTGGCTGCCGACTTCAACCACACTTCCCCCGGCTCGCCGACGTTGCAGTCATTACCGGCCTCATCGACGATGCGCAGATCGACCAGCGGGAAGCACGGTATGCCCGCGCTGGCCGGTTTAGCCTGGTAGTTATCGCCCGCGTTTGCCGTGCCGAGCGCGCTGGTCTCGGTCAGGCCATAGCCGACCGTCGGCATAACGTTTTCGAACGACTTGGCAATCAACGGCACATGCGACTCGGGCCGCGCGGCACCACCGCCGCTGATCGCGTACAGCGAACTCAGATCGGCGTCACTTTCCGCAGCAGCCATCGCCAGCTCGTAAGACATGCTGGGCACGCCGTTAAAGGCGGTGATGTGCTCGGCGGCAATCAGCTCGACGGCCTGGTGCGCGTCCCAGCGATCCATCAACACCATCTTCTGCCCCGCGAGCACAGACAACAGGAACATCGCGTTGCAGCCCGTGACATGAAACAAAGGCACGGTCATCAACACACCAAACTGGCGCCCCTCGGCCGGACCTTTGCCACGCACCGTGCGGTCGGCCGTACTCAATAATGCCCACGTCATCAGCGCACTGATCGTCGCCCTGTGGCTGGTCATCACGCCTTTCGGGTTACCGGTCGAACCGGACGTATAGAAAATCGTACCGGTCGCATCGGTGTCGGGTTGCACCAGCTCCGGATCCGGCGTGCCTGCGGCCAGAAACGTATCCCAGCTAATGGCGCCATCGGCGTCGCCGCGCGCACAGATGACGGTCAGTCCGTGCTCGTCGGCAATCGGCAGAATGCGTGCCGCGCGCTGCGGGTCGGCGAACACGATCTTCGCCCCGCAATCGCCGAATGCATAGTCGAGCTCTTCGGTTTGCCACCAACCGTTCATAGGCACTGCCACCGCGCCCATCCGTGTAATCGCCATGTAGGCGATAATCCATTCGGGCAGGTTCCGCATCGCGATCGCGACCGGATCACCCGGCTTGACGCCCTGCGCGATCAGCGCGCCGGCGCACGCAAGCGCGGTGGCATTCGCCTCGGCAAATGACAGGCGCTCATCACCGTAGACGATAAAATCCTGATCGGCGAACTGTTCCGCGGCGTAGTTATACAGCGCGCCCAGCGTCGGCGGCGCATTCGGGAACACCCGGTACTCGACGCCATCCACGACGGCGTCGCCTAGTGCGAACTCCGGCGTGGTGGCGATCACCTGCTTACAGAAATCGATAAGTCTGTTGTCGACGTTTGGCATGAGCCCCCCTCAATGACATCGCTCGCCGCAGTGTACCACCTGTCCTGCCGCCGGCTACGCCGTGCTTCCGCCGAGCGGACACAGGCGGAATAAACAGCGCAGGACGTCGACGAACGCCCGCGGCTTGCCTACACCGAGCGTGTGCGGCGCACGGCGTCCTGCCAGCCTGCGATCAGCAACTCCGTATCCTGCGCCGCGAGCTTCGGCGCGAACTCGGCATCCACCTGGCGCACACCGGCCAGCGATTCGAGCGAGTCAAACAGGCCAGCCTGCAAAGCCGCGAGCGCGGCCGCGCCGACCGCCGTTGATTCCGTCTGCACCGGACGCTCGATGTTGCGCCGCGTGACATCCGACAGAAATTGCATGAACCAGTCGTTGGCAACCATGCCGCCGTCGACGCGGATCGTGCTCGGCGTAACCCCATCGTCATGCATCGCACCGACCAGGTCCCAGGTCTGGAACGCGATCGACTGCAGCGTCGCAACCACCAGCGCGGCACGGTCGCTGCCGCGGGTCAGACCAAAGATCGCGCCGCGCGCATCCGGGTCCCAGTACGGCGCACCAAGGCCGGTGAAAGCCGGCACCACGACAACGTCGCGCTCGATGCCGTGTTTCTCGGCAATAGCCTGCGTGTCGGCCGCGTTGTCGATCACCTGAATGCCGTCGCGCAACCACTGGATCGCCGAGCCCGCGACGAAAATGCTGCCCTCCAGCGCGAACGTCGTCTCGCCCTGCAGCCGGTAGCCAATGGTGCTGAGTAGCTGGTTCGACGATTGCAGTAATTCCTCGCCGGTATTGGTGATGACGAAACATCCGGTGCCGTAGGTGCTCTTGGTCATACCGGCGTCGAAACACGCCTGCCCGACCAGCGCCGCCTGCTGGTCACCGGCGATACCGAGCACGGCGATTTCACCGCCGAACAATTCGGCATCGGTGCGGCCGAAATCGGCCGCGCAATCGCGCACCTCGGGTAACACCGACGCCGGCACATCGAAAATATCCAGCAGCGCGTCGCTCCACTGATGACGCCGAATATCAAACAACGCGGTACGCGAAGCATTGGTTGCGTCGGTCGCATGCACCCGCCCGCCGGTCAGCCGCCACAACACGAAGGCATCGATCGTGCCGAACGCGAGGTCGCCCTTTTCGGCGCGCGCGCGCGCGCCGTCGACGTTATCGAGCAGCCAGGCCACTTTGGTTGCCGAAAAATACGGGTCGAGACGCAGACCCGACTGCTGCACCACGGTGTCGCTATGACCGGCGCTGGCCAGCCGGCGGCAGGTTTCCGCCGTGCGCCGGTCCTGCCAGACGATGGCGTTGGCGATCGGCTTGCCGGTTGCACGGTCCCACACCACCGTCGTCTCGCGTTGGTTGGTAATGCCGATTCCTGCAATATCGCTGTGGCTCAGCGACGCCTTGGCGAGCGCATCGCGACACACGTTGACCACGGTCTGCCAGATCTCCTCGGCGTCGTGCTCAACCCAGCCGGAGCGCGGAAAGTGCTGCGTGAATTCCTGCTGCGCGCTAGCGACAGGCGTCAGCCTGGCGTCATAGATCACCGCGCGCGAGCTGGTCGTGCCCTGATCGATCGCAAGGATGTGTGTGTCGGCCATGCTGCCCCCCTGACAATGCTGCGCCTCGCGGCAACGGAATTTAGCTGTTCGGCCCGAGTGGTCGGGCGATCTGAATCTTGTGTCCGGCCGCCTCCGGCCAGTCGCCGGCAATATTGCTGCAAGGATGCGCGGCGAGCCCGTCCAACAACGCCTCGGGCCACGGCGCAACGCGCCGGTCGTTGAGGTTTACATGCAGGTGCAGCCATTCGCAGGTCGCACTCAGCTTGCCGGTATCGGCGGAAAACAGGTATTGAAACTGATGCAGGCGCTTGGCATCCCAGCCGAGTATGCGCGCGGCGACGATGAACGTTTCGCCCTCCATCAATTCCTGCAGGTAGCGGATGTGCGACTCAACCGCAAACGTCGAACTGCCCGTCTCTTCACGCAGCCCATCGGTCATGCCGAAGCCGTGCCACAGGTCGTCGATGCCGAAGTCAAACGCGAGCATGTACCACGCAACGTTCATGTGTCCGTTCACGTCGATCCACTCCGGCTGGACCTTGCCACGGTGCACTACCGGTGCATCACACTGGGCTAACGTCATCGATCTGTCACTCATGGCGACTCCACAGCCGCAGCGCATCGCTGCGGGGCAAGTGTGTGATAATCGGGTGTGTTTCTCAACCGCACCGGGTGCTGATCGTGGCGCAGAAAAATTTTCGCTGGCGTTATCTGTTCGTGATGATCCTGGTCGGCGCGCTCGCGCTGCTGTTCACGGCTATCGAGCCCGACCGCTCGCGCGGCGAGCTTGTCCACTGGCAAAACGAGCAATCGCGTTTTCTGAGCGTGGGCGACGCCGAGGTTCACTACCGGCGCGAGGGCAATCCCGACGGCCCGACCATCGTGTTACTGCATGGCACCGCCGCATCACTGCACACCTGGGATGCGTGGGTCGAAATACTGGGCGACGACTATTCGATCGTGCGCTTTGATCTGCCCGGTTTCGGCCTGACCGGGCCGCACCCGGACAACGACTACAGCATCGACGCGTACGTGGCGATGGTTGATGGTGTCGTGCGGGAACTCGGGCTCGACAGGTTCGCACTCGCCGGCAACTCACTCGGCGGCAATATCGCGTGGCAGTATGCGCTCGCCCATCCGCAGAAACTTGCCGCAATGGCACTGCTCGACCCGAGCGGCTTTCCGTCGGACGGCCCGAAACCGATAGTCTTCCGTCTCGCCAGTATTCCGCTGCTGAACAAACTGCTGACGCTGTTCGGCCCGCGCTGGCTGATCGAATCGAGTCTGCTCGAGGTCTATGCCGACGACACTCTGGTCACGCCCGCACTGATCGATCGCTACCACGAACTGGCGCTCTATGAGGGCAACCGCGACGCATTCGTGCAACGCACTGTGCAATGGGAAGCAGCGCCGGTCGCAAGGCTTGGAGAAATCACCACGCCGACGCTGATCTTATGGGGCGAGGAAGATCGCTGGATTCCCGTTGGCGATGCGGCGCGATTCGCTGCTGCAATTACCGGGGCCGAGCTCATCACCTATCCCGACGTCGGCCACCTGCCGATGGAAGAAAACGCAGCCCGGAGCGCGCGCGACCTCGACCAGTTTCTGCGCGCGACGCTGCCCGCTAACTAACCGGCTTCGGCGACACGTACATCGGGATCTCGGCCCTGGCCACCAGGTTGCCGTTGTCATCATGTACCTCGGCGTGCAACACCACGTCCTGGGTTTCCTGCCAGTCGAAGTGCTCAATCGTGCACGACGCGGTGACATCGGTGGGCGCCTTGGCCAGATAGCGTATGTCCATGCCTTTGGGGATCCAGCGCATGTTGCGCGGGATACTGACCTCCATCAGCGTACCGCCGATAAACTCGCACAGATTGGCCATCGCGATGGCGTGCACGGTGCCGAGGTGATTGGTCACACGGCGGCGTTTTTTCAGCTTCGCCTGCGCATAGCCGGGGCGCAACGCCGTAAAGCGCGGCTTGATGCTCGAGAAATACGGCGCCTTGAAACAGACCGCCAGCGAGAACAGTGTTAGTCCGGCCGGCAGCCGTTCGAACTTTTGCAACAGGGCATGGCTTTGATTGCGCGCGGTCATGGGGTCTTCCTCAAATCGATGGACGGAACGGCGCGACGATAATACCGAACCCGCGTTGGCAATGCGTACAATGGCCAATATTTGGCGGGAGACAGCGATGAGCGACATGATGCAGGCGATAGAAATCCGCGAACCGGGTGGCCCAGATGTATTGCACGCCGCACAACGCCCGATCCCGACACCGGGTGATGACGAGGTGCTGATAAAAGTCGCCGCCGCCGGCGTGAACAGGCCCGACTGCCTGCAACGCGCCGGGCTATACCCGGTGCCGCCCGGCGCAAGCGACCTGCCCGGCCTCGAGGTCGCCGGCACCGTCGCCGCGTGCGGCAACAACGTGACCGCATGGCAGACCGGCGATGCTGTCATGGCGCTGACCCACGGCGGCGGCTATGCCGAATACTGCCTGGCGGATGCCGGGCACTGCCTGGCGGTGCCCGAGGGCATGTCGATGCAACACGCAGCCGCCTTTCCCGAAACCGGCTTTACCGTCTATCTCAACGTCTGGATGCGCGCATCGCTGCAGCCGGGCGAATCACTGCTGGTGCACGGCGGCTCCAGCGGCATTGGCAGCACCGCCATCCAGATGGCAAAAGCCCGCGGCCATGAGGTCATCATCACCGCGGGCAGTGACGAAAAGTGCCAGTTCTGCTCCCAGCTGGGCGCCGATCTTGCCATCAACTACAACGAAGGCGACTGGCAGGCCGCATTGATGGCGTCCTACCCCGACGGCGTCGACGTTATCCTCGACATGGTCGCCGGCGACTACGTACAGAAGAACCTCGATAGCCTGAGACTGGACGGCCGGCTATCGATGATCGCGCTGTTGCGCGGTGCAGTTGTCAGCGAACTGAACGTGGCGAATATTCTGCGCAAGCGGCTGAGCTTCATGGGCTCGACGCTGCGCCCGCAGAGCGTCGAGGCCAAGCGCGAAATTGCATCGGGTCTGGCGCGCGATGTTGTGCCGTTACTGGCCGCCGGCAGCGTCGTTCCGATGATCTATGAAACCTTTCACCTTGCAGACGCCGCGAAAGCCCACACATTAATGGAATCGGGCGACATGATGGGCAAGCTTGTGCTCACCATCGACTGATCGCACAGGGAATGCTCACATGATCAAAATTTTCGTCATTGTTTTTGCCATTGCACTGGTCGTATGGGCGCTCGCCGCAAGGCGTCGGAATAATCCGGCCAACCCCGCCATCGTAATCGGCAACGCACTGCCGTATTTCACCTGTCGTCTGGAGGATGGCAGCGAGATCAGCAGCGATGACCTGCTCGGTGATCGCAGTGTGCTCCTGTTCGTGCGCGGCAGCTGGTGCCCGTTCTGCAGCGAACAGGTCAAGGCGCTGACCGATCACTACCGCAAGATCACCGAGGACGGCGGGCGTTTGGTCATTATCACGCGCCGGCCGTTGGACACCACCCAGCGCGTCGCCGAGCAGTTCAATGTCTCTTTCGAATTCTGGCTTGATGAAGACCTTGCTGCGGCCTCAAGCCTGGGTCTGGTCGACGCTGAAAATATTCCCGACAGTCTTCAGCGCGAGTTCGGCAAACGCACCATGCGACCGACGGTGCTGGTCACCGACCGCGACAACAACATTCGCTACAGCTACCGGTCAGCGAATGTTTCCGATCGGCCGGACCCGGCCCGCTTCATGTCAGTGTTTGACGAGATCGCCTGACGGCAAGCGCCCTATCAGCGTCTGCGCCATCGTATCCGCGATGACGTTGGTCGGACTGCACTCGGCCTCAGACTGCTTGAAGATGTTCGTTAGCCGCGGGCCAATGTTGGCGACGCGCTGATCGACCTCGACGCTGCTGATACTGCCGGCGTGCTCGCAAGCGACGTTGATAATGCCACCGGCGTTGATCACGTAGTCGGGCGCGTAAACGACGCCCGCATCAAACAAGCGCTGGCCGTCCGCATCGGTGGCAAGCTGGTTGTTTGCCGCGCCGGCGATAATTTGCGTGTTCAGACGCGGAATACTGTGCTCGTCAAGAATCGCACCGAGCGCACAAGGTGCGACGACGTCCGCTTTGGTGAACAGAATCTCGTCCAGCGAGGCCGCCTCGGCGCCAAGCTCTTCGCACACCATGCGCACACGCGCTTCATTGATGTCGGCGATGGTCAGGCGCGCACCGTCGTTGGCCAACGCGCGGCAGAGCGCGAGGCCGACATTGCCCACGCCTTGCACGGCGACATGCAAACCCTGCATCGAGTCTTTACCGAGCTTGTGCGCAACGGCGGCGCGAATACCGGCTAGCACGCCATCGGCTGTCTTCGGCGACGGGTCGCCGCCGGCCTGGCCTTCCTCGGGCGGCAAGCCTGCGACGTGGCGCGTGCGTTGCGCGATGGTCTGCATCGCCGGCACGCTCATGCCGACATCCTCGGCGGTGATATAGCCGCCGTCCAGCGACTCGACGAAATCGCCGAACGCGAGCAATAGTTCATCGCTGAGCTGGCGGTCTTCAGGCGCAATGATCACCGCCTTACCGCCACCGAGTGCCAAGTCCGCCAACGCGTTCTTGTAGCTCATGCCGCGCGACAACCGCAGCACATCGGTCAACGCCGACGTGTCGTTGTCATAGCGCCAGAACCGGCAGCCGCCTGCCGCCGGACCCAGTGTCGTCGAATGAATCGCGATGATGGCCCGCAGCCCGCTGATCGGGTCATTGCAGTGCACGACGCGTTCATGCTGCTCGAATGCAGCATTGTCAAAGACGCTCATTGTCTGTCCCCGTGGCGGCGCGCTCAGGCGTCGCCTAGTTCGTCGATATATTTCTCGGCATCAAGTGCGGCCATGCAGCCGAACCCGGCCGAGGTGATCGCCTGGCGATACACGTGATCCGCAACGTCGCCCGCGGCGAACACGCCCGGCACACTGGTTGCGGTAACACCGCCGTCAAGGCCGCTCTTGATAGTGATGTAGCCATCTTTCATGTCGAGTTGATCGGCGAAAATGTCGGTATTCGGCTTATGCCCGATCGCGATAAACACGCCGTGCAATTCGATGTCCTGTGTAACGCCCGAGCCGACATGCTTGATGCGCATCCCGGTCACACCGGCGTCATCACCCAATACTTCCTCGAGCTGGTGGTCCCAGTGAATCGTGACGTTGCCGTTTTCGGCCTTGTCGAACAGGCGGTCCTGGAGGATCTTCTCGGCGCGAAGCTTGTCGCGGCGATGCACGAGCACCACTTCGCTCGCGATGTTTGACAGGTACAGCGCCTCTTCCACGGCCGTATTGCCGCCGCCAATCACCGCCACGCGTTTGTCGCGGTAGAAAAAGCCGTCGCAGGTCGCACAGGCGCTGACGCCCTTGCCCATGAATGCTTTTTCCGAGTCCAGGCCAAGATATTTAGCCGACGCGCCGGTCGTTATGATCAGTGAGTCCGCGGTGTACTCACCCTGGTCACCGCGCAAAACGAATGGACGTTTCGCCAGATCGACCGAGCCGATGTGGTCATAAACAATGTCGGTATCGAAGCGCTCGGCATGCGCCTTCATGCGCTCCATCAACGCCGGCCCCTGCAGTCCCTCGACGTCGCCCGGCCAGTTGTCGACATCGGTCGTCGTGGTCAGCTGACCGCCGACCTCGATACCGGTAATCAGCATCGGCGCGAGGTTGGCGCGCGCGGCATACACTGCCGCCGAATAGCCGGCCGGGCCGGAGCCCAGAATGACGGTCTTGGCGTGTTTACGTTCGCTCACGGGAATCCCTATGACTTCAGTGCTTTGAGCACATCATCCAGCGTCGCCTTGGCGTCACCGAACAACATGCGTGTGTTGTCTTTGAAGAACAGCGGGTTTTGCACGCCGGCATAACCGGTCGCCATGCTCCGCTTCAACACAATAGTGGTGTTGCCTTTCCAGACTTCAAGCACCGGCATGCCGGCGATCGGGCTGTCCGGCTCGTCCTGCGCCGACGGGTTGACGATGTCGTTGGCGCCGATGACGATCGACACATCGACATCGGGGAAATCGTCGTTCACTTCGTCCATCTCATAGACGATGTCGTAAGGCACGCGCGCCTCGGCGAGCAACACGTTCATGTGGCCCGGCATACGACCCGCGACCGGGTGAATCGCAAAGCTGACGTCGATCTTTTTGTCGCGCAACGTACGGGTAATTTCGTTAACGGTGTGCTGCGCCTGCGCGACGGCCATGCCGTAGCCCGGGATGATGACAACCTTCTTGGCGTCTTTCAGCATCTCGGCCACTTCATCCGCCTGCACAGCGATCACTTCGCCCTGCTCGGCGTCGCCACCGCTGCTCGCGCCGCCACCCGATGTCGTGCCGAAGCCGCCGGCGATCACCGACAGGAACTTGCGGTTCATTGCGCGGCACATGATGTAGCTCAGGATCGCGCCGCTGCTGCCGACCAATGCACCGGTAACGATCAGCAGATCGTTGCTGAGCATGAAGCCGGTCGCCGACGCGGCCCAGCCCGAGTAGCTGTTAAGCATCGATACGACGACAGGCATGTCCGCGCCGCCGATCGCGGCGACCATGTGCACGCCGAATGCGAGCGCGACGATGGTCATCAGGAACAACGGCAGCAGGCCGCCGCCGTCGGCTGCCTGGCCGACGAATACGCTGCCGAGCCAGATCGCGACCAGTGCCATGCCGAGATTGAGCCAATGGCGTGCCGGCAATAGCAGCGGGCTGCCGCCAATGCGGCCGCTCAGCTTGCCGAACGCCATCACTGACCCGGAAAAGGTCAGTGCACCGATCAGAATACCGAGATAAATTTCGATATTGTGAATCGTTAACTCGACACCGTAGTAGCCGCCGCTGTGATCGAGGAAGGTCGCATAACCGACCAGTACCGCGGCCATGCCAACGAGGCTGTGCAAAATCGCAACCAGCTCGGGCATTTGCGTCATCTGCACGGTGCGCGCGAGGCGGATACCGATGAATGCGCCGGCGCCGAGGGCGATAAAAAGCAGGATGTAATGATCGGTAACGATGCCGACGATCGTCGCCGCCATCGCAATCGCCATGCCGACAATGCCGAACAGATTACCGCGTCGTGACGTTTCCTGGTTGCTCAAGCCGCCGAGGGCGAGAATGAACAGAATGGTCGAGACGACGTAAGCCGCTTGAATCAGACCTGAACTCATGTGCTGCTCCCGCGCTTACTTCTGGAACATCTGCAGCATGCGTTGCGTCACCGCAAAGCCGCCGAAGATGTTGATACTGGTGATGAGCAGCGCGAGCGTCGACAGCGCGACCACCCAGAAACTGCCGGAACTGATCTGCACCAGCGCACCGATCACGATGATGCTGGAAATGGCGTTGGTGACACTCATCAGCGGCGTATGCAATGCCGGCTTGACGTTCCAGATCACCATGTAGCCGACGAAGCATGCCAGCACGAACACGGTGAAGTGCGACATGAACGACGGCGGTGCGACGTTGCCGAGCGCCAGCAGCAGGATGCCGCCGATGCCCATCGCCACCGCGGTCGTGACCCAGCTGGCTTGATCGGGCTCGGGCGCGGGTGCCGGTGCCGCCGGTTTCGGTGGCGCTTTCGGTGCGGCGGACAATTTCGGTGCGGGTGGCGGCCAGGTGACCTCGCCGTTGTGCACGACGGTCGCGCCGCGAATCACTTCGTCTTCCATATTGATGTCGATGATGCCGTCTTTCTCCGGCGTCAGATCGTTCAACAGGTGGCGAAGGTTGGTGCCGTAAAGCTGGCTTGATTGGGCGGCCAGACGACTGGGCAAATCGGTGTAGCCGATGATCGTCACGCCGTGGCGAACGACAACCTTGTGTGGTTCGGTCAGCTCGCAGTTACCGCCCTGCTCCGCCGCGAGGTCGACAATCACGCTGCCCTCGCGCATCGCTGTGACCATCTCTTCGGTGATCAGCTTCGGTGCCGGCTTGCCGGGAATCAGCGCGGTGGTGACGATGATGTCGACTTCCTTGGCCTGCTCGGCAAACAGCGCCATCTCGGCATCGATGAATTCCTTGCTCATCGTCTTGGCGTAGCCGCCTTCGCCACTACCGTCCTCGTCTTCTTCGAATTCAAGCATCAGGAAATCGGCGTCCATGCTCTCGACCTGTTCTTTGACTTCAGGCCTTGTATCGAAGGCACGCACAATTGCGCCCATGCTCTTCGCCGTACCGATCGCGGACAAACCCGCAACGCCGGCGCCGATGACCAGAACCTTGGCCGGAGGTATCTTACCGGCGGCGGTGATCTGTCCGGTAAAGAAGCGACCGAAGTGCTGGGCCGCCTCGATGATTGCGCGATAGCCGCCGATGTTCGCCATCGAGCTCAGCGCATCCATCTTTTGCGCGCGCGAGATGCGTGGCACGCTATCCATCGCCAGCACGTTGACGCCGCGCTTGGCCAGCGCGTCGATCAGCTCACGGTTCTGGCCGGGCCACACGAAGCTCACCAGCGTCTGGCCTTCGCGCAACAACTCCACCTCGGATTTCTTTAAGCCGGGATGCCGCTCGGGCGCCCGCACCTTCAGAATGATATCTGCCGCAGAGTAGATATCCTGAACCTTTTCAATGACTTCAGCGCCCGCCTCACGGTAGGCCTCGTCGAGGAAGCTCGCCTTTTCGCCTGCGCCGGCTTCCACCAGCACCTCGAAACCCAGTTTTTTGATCGCGCGCGTCACGTCCGGCGTGATCGCCACACGCTGTTCGCCCTCGTGCACCTCGGCAGGTACGCCTATTTTCATGAACTTCTCCTCGGGAATCGCTGATCAGCGGCAAAGCCGGCGCCGCTGACGCTGTCCGAATGGACGCAAAGTATCTATTCATGCGGCGAGCTTCGCAAGGCGGCGGCGGGCGAGTTTGTTATAATTGCCGGCTGGGAACGGTCTGGACTAAAGCAATAGCGCGCGTCGGGCGCGGCCGGGGCGGTCGTTGGCTGATAGCAGCGCAGATTTTTTTGAACCTTTCAAACACAGGATTACAGACAATGATGACAGTGAAACGCCTATTGGCCGTCGCAACACTCAGCCTCGCGGCTAGCAGCCCTTCCATCGCGGCGATCGGTGACGTCCCGTCGGGCACCTACAAACTCGACGACACCCACGCCTACGTCAATTTCAGCTATCTGCACCTCGGCTTTTCGCGCCCCATCGTCGGCTTCAACGACTTCGATGTCACGCTGGAACTCAATCAGGACGACGTCACCGCAAGTGCGCTGAATGTCGATATCGATCCGTCCAGCATCGACAGCCAGGTCGAGGACTTCAACGGCCATCTGCGCGGCGACAAGTTCTTCAACGTCGAGAAATTCGACGCAATCAGCTTCGTCGCGACGGACATCACAATGACCGGCGACAACACGATGGACATCACCGGCGACCTGACCGTCAAGGGCATCACCAAGTCAGTGACGCTCAACGGCACCGTCAACAAGGCCGCCAATCACCCGATGCGCAAGACACCGACGATCGGCGTCTCGGCCAGCGGCATGCTGATGCGTTCGGACTTCGATCTCGGCCTGTATGCACCGGCGGTCGGCGATGAAGTTACGCTGAACATTCAGGTTGAGCTGGTTCGCGCGGGCGAATAATTGACCAGCAACGCATCAGCTAACACGAACGCGGCCGATCAATACGGCGGCGTCGCCCGGTTCCTGCACTGGGCGGTCGCCGCCATGATCGTGCTGCAGTTTGTGCTCGCCAAACTCGGCGAGTGGGCCGAAGACGACGGCGAGCGCCTGCGCCAACTGGCGCTGCTTGCCAACCACAAATCGGTTGGCATGACGATCCTCGCGCTCGCGTTTTTGCGCATCGGTTGGCGCTTGCTCAACCCACCCCCGAAGCTGCCGGCCAACATGGCACGCTGGCAGAAAACCGCATCGCATATCAGCCACTGGTCGCTGTATGCGTTTTTGTTTGCGCTGCCGATCACAGGCTGGCTGATGTCGTCGGCGTCCAACTACAGCGTGAGCTGGTTTGGCCTGTTCACCTGGCCCGACCTGGTCGAGCCGTCGAAGGCGCTGCGTGCAACCATGCACGACGCGCACGAACTTCTGGGCGAGGCGCTATTCGTCATCGCACTGATCCATATCGCGGCGGCCTTCAAGCACCAGTGGATGGACAAGGACGGCGTACTGTCGCGAATCAGTTCCTGGCCGGCCATCATCGTATTCGCGTTGTTGGTAGCGGCGGGTATTTTTGTGTTGACGGATACAGCCGGCGGCACAGCGGAGGTTGAGATAGACGCCGAAACAGCCGGTCAGAACGCAACGAACGACGCAACCCGCAACGGCCCCCGTCCGCGCAACCGGCGATCGAAGATGAACTGACAGCGGCAACCCAACCGGCAACGGAAGCCAAATCCGAAACGGCGATTCGACCGGTAACGCAAACTCAAACGGCTACAGCAGCGCAAGCTGTGACCGAAAATGCGACGGGAACCGCTCAACCCGATTCAGCCGAACCATCTGATCCGTTACCAGCAGACGCGGTCGAGACAAATGACCCGCAACGGGGAAACACGGCCGAAGACGTTGCCGCCGAACTACCCCCCGACACGACAGTCGCGCCCGCTACCGCGCAACCCGTCGCGGACGACTGGCAGGTCGACTACGCGCAGAGCTACATCCGCTTTACCGCCGAGCAGGCCGGCGCCAACTTCACCGGCAGCTGGCAACAATGGCGTGCCGATATGCGGTTCGCCGATGACGCGCTAGCCGACAGCGCGTTCGAGGTCAAGATCGACGTCAACGGCGTGGATACCGAGGATGACGAGCGCGACACCACCTTAATGGACGCCGAGTGGTTCGCGGCCGAGCGCTTCCCGACGGTAATATTTTCGAGCGGTGACATCGAAGCGACCGATGACGGATATCGCGCCAACGCATCGCTGCAATTAAAAGGCACACGCAAGCCGATCGTCTTCACCTTCGATGTCGAAACAGACGGCGATCGTCGTCGCCTGACCGGCACGGCAAGACTCGACCGGCTCGCGCTGGGGATTGGCACCGGCGAATGGACCGACACCGAGTGGGTCGGTCAGTTTGTTGACGTGGATGTGTTGGTTATCGCGACCATCGAATGATGCGAAAAGCCAACGATCGCAGCGAATGCGCACTGGCGCACTGCGCCTGACGCCCAGATGATTTATAATGTTTCGTTAGAAACTAATTGACCCTCACGCCTGCGCCAAGCGCGGGCGTCAACGGAGACATCACCTATGGCCAGCAAGCAATCTCGCCTGCACGTGCCCAAAGCGCCGGCCCGCCCCGGTGACGCACCGGATTTTTCCTATCTGAGCCTGTCGCCGGCAGGTGCCATAAAGCGCCCGGACGCGAACGCCAAAGTGGCCGATACGGAGGCGCTGGCCAGTGGTCTGATACGGGTGCTCGACGACGACCACGACGCCAAGGGCCCCTGGGATCCGCATCTGGACAGCAAAGAACTGCAGATCGGATTGCGCCATATGATGCTGACGCGGATCTTCGACGAACGCATGCAGCGCGTGCAGCGCCAGGGCAAGATCTCGTTCTATGTGAAATCAACCGGCGAAGAGGCGGTGTCGGTCGCACAGGCGATGGCATTACGCCCGGGCGACATGCTGTTCCCCTCCTACCGCAATCAGGGATTGTTCATCGTGCGCGGCTCGAGCCTTACCGACCTGATGTCGCAATGCCTGTCCAACACCCGCGACATGTGCAAGGGACGTCAGTTGCCGGTGATGTATCACTCGCGCGAAGACAACATTTTTTCGATCTCCGGCAACCTCGCCACGCAGTACCCGCAAGCGGTTGGCTGGGCGATGGCATCAGCAATCAAGGGCGAGCAACACATCGGCGCCGCATGGATCGGTGATGGCAGCACGGCAGAGGCCGACTTTCATCATGCGATCACGTTCGCTTCGGTTTATCAGGCTCCGGTGCTGCTCAACGTCGTCAACAACCAGTATGCGATCTCGACCTTTCAGTCGTTTGCCGGCGGTGAGAAACAAACCTTCGCGGCACGCGGCCCCGGTTACGGAATCGCCGGTGTGCGCGTCGATGGCAACGATTTTCTGGCCGTCTACGCGGCGACACAATGGGCGGCGGAGCGCGCGCGCATCGGCGCCGGTCCGACATTGATGGAGCTCGTGACTTACCGCGGCTCGGCGCACTCGACCAGTGACGACCCGACCCGCTATCGGCCGAAAGACGAATGGGAGGCGTTCCCGCTCGGCGACCCGATCACACGTTTGCGCGGGCACCTGACCAAGCTCGGCGACTGGTCGGATAAACAACACGAGGCGCTTGAGAAAGAACTTACCGAACATGTTGCCGCCTGCTGGAAGGAAGCAACCAGCTACGGCATGTTGAACGAGGGACCGTTCCTCGATGCGTCGCTGATGTTCGAAGACATCTTTAAAGAAATCCCGGACAACCTGAAAGCACAACGCGACGCCTGGCGCGCCGAACGTGACCAGTCGTAAACGCGTTATCGCGAACCACAGGAATTTAAGTTTTGGCTAAGATGAATATGATCCAGGCGCTGAACTCGGCGATGGATATTGCAATGGATCGCGATCCGAACGTGATCGTCATGGGCGAGGACGTTGGCTACTTCGGCGGCGTGTTTCGTGCGACCGAGGGTCTACAGCGCAAATACGGCGAGCATCGCTGTATCGACACACCAATCGCCGAGGGCGGCATTATCGGCACGGCGATCGGCATGGCCGTCAACGGCATACGCCCGATCGCAGAAATCCAGTTCGCCGACTATATCTACCCCGGCTTCGACCAGGTGGTCAGCGAACTCGCGCGCCTGCGCTATCGCAGCGCGGGCGACTTCTTCGCACCGGTGACGATCCGCACACCCTGTGGCGGTGGCATCCGCGGCGGACAAACGCACTCGCAAAGCCCCGAGGGTATTTTCGCGCATGTGTCCGGCATCCAGGTGATCATGCCGTCGAACCCATACGACGCGAAGGGCCTGTTGCTCGCCAGCATAGAGAACGACGATCCGGTCGTGTTCTTCGAGCCCAAGCGAATCTACAACGGCCCATTCGACGGCGACCCGAACAAGCCCGCCATCGGCTGGTCATCACACCCGCAGGGCGATGTCCCCGAGGGTCACTACACGGTACCGATTGGCAAAGCCAACATCGTCGAGAGCGGCGATGACGTGACGATCATCACTTATGGCACCATGGTGCATGTCACACAGGCGGCGGCAAAAGCCGCCAACGTGAACGCGGAGATCATCGACGTGCGCTCGTTGCAGCCGCTGGATCTGGACACGCTGACAAGATCGGTCGAGAAGACCGGGCGTTGTGTGATCGCGCACGAGGCGACACGCTTCTCGGGCTTCGGTGCTGAGCTGTCGGCGAGCATTCAGGAACATTGTTTCTATTCACTGGAAGCGCCTATACAACGCGTCACGGGTTGGGACACGCCCTACCCGCACGCGTTCGAGTGGGACTATTTCCCTGGCCAGAAGCGGGTCATCAATGCGCTCGAAAAAGTGCTGGAGGACTAAGCCATGAGTCAATACGTATTCAAAGTGCCGGATCTCGGCGAGGGCTCGGTCGAGGCCGAAATCGGCGAATGGCATGTCAAGGTCGGCGATGTCGTCAACGAGGACGACGTTGTGCTGGACATGATGACCGACAAGGCGGCGGTTGAGATTCCCGCGCCGGTCGGCGGGCGTATCGCGTCGCTGCACGGCGAGCCCGGCGATGTCGTTGCCGTTGGCGCTAACCTGATCGTGTTTGATATAGCCGGTGAAGACGGGCACACCGAAGCCAGCACTGACGCGACCGATGCAGCGGATGACCGGGCCGAAGATGCCGACACTGCGGCGCGCACCGCCGAAGCATCCGCTACCGGCAAACAAGCGTCTGCCGGGACGGCTGCGAATGGCGCAACGGCGGCTAGCGCTGGCAGCAACGCAACCGCAGCACGCAAGACATCCAACGGTCGCGTGCTGACCTCGCCTGCGGTGCGTGCGCGGGCCAGGAAAGCCGACGTCGATTTACACGACGTGCCCGGCAGCGGCGCACGCGGCCGCATCCTGGCGCGCGACCTCGACGCCTACATCGCAAGCGGCGGCAAGTTACAGGCACGCGGCACGACATCGAATGGCAACGCAGAGACCGATGAGACCGAAGAGATCAAGGTCATCGGCGTACGCCGCTTTATCGCCCGCAAGATGAGCGAGAGCAAACGCAACATCCCGCATTTCACCTACGTCGATGAAATCGATGTGACTCAATTCGAAGCTTTGCGCCAGCACCTGAATGCCAATCGCGACGCCAGCCAGCCGAAGCTTACGTTTCTGCCATTGCTGATCACCGCGCTGGCCAGGACGCTCAAACAGTTCCCGCAATGCAACGCAACCTATGACGACGCACGCGAAGTGGTCGTGCGCCACAAGGCGCTGCATGTCGGTATCGCGACGCAAACAGCCGACGGCCTGAAAGTGCCCGTGATTCGCCAGGCACAAGCAAAAGATGTCTGGCAACTCGCCAACGAAATCACCCAGCTGTCCGAACTTGCCCGCAACGGCAAGGCCAGCAAGAACCAGCTCACCGGTTCCAGCATCACGATCACCAGCCTCGGCGCGCTTGGCGGAATCGTCACGACACCGGTGATCAACGCACCGGAAGTCGGCATCATCGGCGTTAACAAGGCGGTTGACCGCCCGGTCGTTATCGACGGCGATATTGTTGTGCGCCGGATGATGAATCTGTCGGTCAGTTTCGACCATCGTTTCGTCGATGGTTATGATGCGGCCGACATGGTGCGGGTCATCAAAGGCCTGATCGAACACCCGGCCACGATGTTCATGCCCTGAGTAACACGCACGGGTCGACACCATGAATCGTTTCATCGCTGAACTACAGCGTCGCCGGGTCATCCGGCAGGCCGGCATCTGCATTGTCGTCGGCTGGGCTGATGCCGCGACAAGCCGGCCAATAGCCTGACGCTTAACTCACCGACTGCAGCTGATGTGCGGCCATCGGTGTTTCGTCCAACCCGCTAGCATCAGCGCACGCATCGCTGCTCGATTCGACGAACGCGATAAGCTTGTTCCACTCATCGATGTCGCGCGAATACTCGTGCGGGCGCAAATCAAACAATCCCAGTCCCAGCTCCGACGCGCGCACATAGACCTGCGCATCGCGCAGAATCGCTACGACCGGAATACCAAGGCTCTCGAGAAAGCGCATCAGCGTGTCAAAGACGCGGTTGCCGCGTCGTGTGCGGTTAGCGACCACGCCTAGCTGAACCTGATTGCGATTGAGCTTAGCCACCAGCAATAAGTCGGCGATGCAGCGCGAGGCCGCGTGAATATCGAACTTCGACGGCAACACCGGCATCAATACCTTGTCGGCATCGCGCGTCAGCTCGCGCAGCTGCGCCGCGTCGTATCCGGCCGGCGAATCAACAACCACGTGGCGGCATTGCTCGGGGATTCGCAACTGAAAACTGCGCGTCACATCCATGCGTTTCTCATAGGCGGCAATGCCATGAATCGACGGACGGGAATCGGGCCGCGTGCCCAACCAGTGCATGCTCGATCCCTGCGGATCGAAATCCATGAGTGTCGGGCACTCGCCGGCATTCGCAAAATAGCTCGCCAACGTAGTCGCGACGGTCGTCTTACCGCTGCCACCCTTGGGGTTGAGAATTACAATTTTCCGCGTCCGTGCACTCACGACTGATCAGTAGGCCCTGAATTTCTTTCACATGACGCTTACACTACAGCAATCACGCAAACATCTGCAGTCGATCCTGTGAACTCGCTCACGGATTCACCTTTGTCGCGGCGTGACTGCGCGTTCGCGTCAACCAACATTGGCGAACCGACAGCGGCCGCCTGCATCAGCGACGGCAGCGCTGTCGCCGGTTAATGCCTATTCCAGAACGCCCGGCCAGTTCTTGTCCGCCAGTACGATAAAACCCTTCGGATCCTTGCGCCAGGTCGCACCGACTTCGTCGTTGTAATTGACGTACAACTTGTCGTCGACGATTTGCCATACCGTGGGATCACCGGACGCGGTGTAGCCCTGCGACACCGCCCAGGCGCAATAGCCGCCATACTGTGGCGCGAAATCTTCGGGCGCGGCAACGAACTTATCGCGGTTAGCAGCACTCTCGAATAGCCACGTCGCGCCACTGTATTGCGTGCTGTACTGCTTGTCACCCTCGCGCGCCTCACCATTCACAAAATAGCTAACCGGGTCGTATCCCTTAAGCGCCGTATCGGAAAAAAAACTGGTGTATACCGGATCCTTGCCGGCCATTGCCGACACAGAGGCAAATGCCAGTAGCAGGCCTGCGACGGCACGCGGCCAACCGGTCATCGTGTAAGACTTGGTTGCTGAACCCATGATCTGAACTCCGTGGTAGTCATCTCTGCACAAGACCTGCACGCACGGCGAAACATTTCAGTTCTTTTCAGTTCCCTAACGACATCGCATCGCGACAACGCGCCGTAATGGCAGACCACTCGCCGCCAGCGATGTCCTGAGTCGATGCGATCCAGCTGCCACCCACGCAGGGAACCGAAGGCAGCGCCAGAAACTCGCCGGCGTTGCCGTTGCTGATACCGCCGGTCGGGCAAAACTCCAGCCCGGGGAATACGGCAGCGAACGACTTCAATGCACCGACACCGCCCGCATAGTTCGCCGGGAAAAATTTGACCGCCGTGAGACCCAGGGCGACCCACTGGGCGATTTCGCTGGTCGTCTGCGCGCCCGGCAGAATGGGGATACTGCGGTGCTGGCACACATCAAAAACCGGCCGCGAAATACCCGGTGAGACAATAAACTGTGCACCCGCATCTATCACCGCGTTGGCCTGATCAGCGGTCCATACCGTGCCCGCGCCAACGCAAAGACGCTCGTCATCACCCGCCAGCGCCGCGATCGAGGCGACCGCGGTATCGCTGCGCAATGTGATCTCGATGATGCGCACGCCGCCCTCGACAAGCGCGTTACCCAGTGCCTCGGCATCGCTGCCATCAGGAATAGTCGCCACCGGAATCACCGGCGACACGCGCATGATATCGTGAATATTACGCATCGGTCGTTACCTCCATCAGTGCGTTGCTGCGGTCAATCGGCAACGATGAGCCGCCCGACTCCGCGTCGCTGGCAATGGCGCGCATGGCCGCAAACAACTCGCGCCCCATGCCTAACGCGTGTGACGGATGGACCGGCAATGTCGTCTCCCGCGCCGCGAGTTCGTCGTCGTCGACGCGTGCGATCAGCTCTCCGCGATCGGCGTCCAGTCGCACAACATCACCATCCTGCAATTTACCGATCAGACCGCCGTCCATCGCCTCCGGTGACACCTGAATCGCGGCCGGCACTTTACCGGATGCGCCCGACATGCGTCCGTCGGTCACCAGCGCAACTTTGAAACCGTTGTCCTGCAATACGCCGAGCGACGGCGTCAGCTTATGCAGTTCCGGCATACCGTTCGCTTTCGGCCCCTGATTGATGACAACGACGATGACGTCTCGCGACAGCTCGTCCGCCTTGAACGCATCCACAACACCCTGCTGAGTGTTGAACACCCGTACCGGTGCTTCGACGATACGATGCGCCTCGGCGACCGCGGAGGTCTTGATCACGCCGCGCCCGATATTGCCGCTGAGCAGGCTCAGCCCACCACTTTTCGCAAACGGCCGGTCGGCGGGGCGAACAACCTCTTCGTCGAGTGACTTCGCACCGCCCGGCTGCCATGCCACCGTATCGATATCATCGTCGCCGGCCTCACCGAGCACGGCCTCCTGCGTGTAATGCTCAAGGCCCTGACCGGCAATGGTGGTGACATCGCCGTGCAGCAGACCGTGTTGCAACAACTCACGAATCATAAACGGGATCCCGCCGGCCGCAGCGAAGTGATTCACGTCCGCCTGCCCGTTCGGATAGACACGCGCCAGCAGCGGCACGACGCCGGACAAATCGTTGAAGTCATCCCAGTTGATATGGATACCGGCCGCCTTGCCAATGGCGACCAGGTGAATGGTGTGATTGGTCGAGCCGCCTGACGCCAGCAAGCCGACAATGCCGTTGATCAGCGCTTTCTCGTCCAGCACACGACCGACCGGCGTGTAGTCCTCGGACAAACCGCTTATCTCGACGGCGCGGGTCGCCGCTGCACGCGTCAACGCGCCGCGTAGACGGGTACTCGGATTGACGAACGATGTGCCCGGCAGTTGCAGCCCCATAAACTCCATCAGCAACTGGTTGCTGTTCGCGGTGCCGTAGAAAGTGCAGGTGCCCGGCGAATGGTAGGACTTCGATTCCGACTCCAGCAATTCTTCGCGGGTGATCTTGCCCTGCGCATAGAGCTGGCGGGCGTGCGCCTTAGCCGCGTTGGTGATGCCCGATGTCATCGGGCCGGCCGGCACAAAAATCGTCGGCAGATGGCCGAACGCCAGTGCGCCGATTAACAGCCCGGGCACGATCTTGTCGCACACGCCCAGACACAGCGCCGCATCGAACATGTTGTGCGATAACGATACCGCGGTGGACATGGCGATAACGTCGCGACTGAACAACGACAGGTCCATGCCCGGCTGACCCTGCGTCACGCCGTCGCACATTGCCGGCACACCGCCGGCGAACTGCGCGAAGCCACCCGCTTTCCACGCCGCCGCTTTCAGCATTGGCGGATAGTCGCCGAGCGGCTGGTGCGCCGACAGCATGTCGTTGTAGGCCGAAACGATCGCGATATTCGGACGCTGTTTGCCGGCCAGCGCTTTCTTGCCGCTCGCATCGAACGCGGCAAAACCGTGCGCCAGATTACCGCACGACAATTCACTGCGATGCGGCCCGTCGCGTCGTGCCGCGGCGATCATCGCAAGATACTCGGCGCGCGACTTTTCACTGCGCGCGACAATGCGTTCGGTTACTTCTTCGATCACGGGGTGCGGCATAATTAATATCCTCTACAAAGCATGGTAGGTCGTCAGCGGCACGAGTTCCTGGCGCATGACCGTACGCACCGGATATTCGGCAAGCTCACCGGCGGCCGACGCCGCTGCGAAAACATCCGCTTTCTTCTGACCACAAAACAACAAGCCGATATGTCGGGAGTCCAGCAACGCCTGCGGCGCAAGGCTGATACGCGCCAGCGGCTGGCTCGGCGGGCGCGCGATGACGCAGCTTGAACGGCTTGCGAGCGCGCCGGCGATACCGGGGTCGTCGGGAAACAGCGATGCCGTATGCCCGTCCTCGCCCATACCAAGCAACACATAGTCGAACGGTCGCCTGAGCGCATCGACCCGCTTGCTGATCGCCAACGCGGCTTCATCCTCGCCAAGACCATCATCGTAAAGACTGACGAACGTCGCTTTAGCCGCCTTACCGCGCAGCAACTCACGCCGGATCATGCCGGCATTGCTCGCCGGGTCCGTCTCGGCAACCCAACGCTCATCGCTCGGCAGGATAGTCACCGACGACCAGTCGAGTTCACGAGCCGCCAGCGCCTGAAAGGTCGCGAGTGGCGAACTGCCACCGGACACCACCAACGTCGCGGCGCCGCGCCCGGCAAGCGCGTCGCGCAGGTGCCGGGCGATATCATCGGCGAGTGCGACCGCAAGTCGTTCGCGCTGGTCAAAAAAATTCTGGCAGAACAATGAATTCTCCTAAAAAGATCCGGCCGACGATCAGGCGTCTATCATGTACCACTCGCGATCATCGCGATCGAGCAGCACAACCGATGAGGTGGGGCCCCAGGTACCGGCAGCATAAGACTGCACGCCCATGCCGGACTTGTCCCATGCGTCGATGACCTGGTCGATCCATGCCCAGGCGGCATCGACCTCGTCCCGGCGCATGAAAAGCGCCGGATTGCCGCGTAATACTTCCATCAACAAACGTTCATAGGCGTCGGGATAGCGCAGCTGAAAGGCCTCGTTAAAGCTCAGGTTCAGTGGCAGCGAACGCAACTGGAAGCCACCCGGGCCGGGCTCCTTGGTCGCCATCGTTAACATCATGCCTTCGTTAGGCTGTAAACGAATGATCAGCCGGTTTGGCTCAAGCTCCCCCGCCTCGGACGGGAAAATCGAATGCGCAACCTTGCGAAACTGAATGACGATTTCCGAGGACTTGCTGGGCAGGCGCTTGCCGGTGCGCAAATAGAACGGCGTGCCATTCCAGCGCCAGTTATCGATGTCCGCACGGACCGCGACAAACGTTTCGATATCGCTGTCTTCCCCGAGCTCATCGGTGTAGCCCGGCACCGCCTCGCCGGCAATCGCACCTGCCGAATACTGGCCACGCGAAGTTGCGCGCTTCGCATTCATCGCGGTGATCGGTCGCAGCGCCTTCAACACTTTGATTTTCTCGTTACGAATATCATCGTGATGCATGCTCAGCGGCGGCTCCATCGCGACCAGGCAAAGCAGCTGCAGCATGTGGTTTTGCACCATATCGCGCAACGCACCGGTGTGGTTGTAGTACTGCGCACGGTTACCCGTGCCGATGTGCTCCGACACGGTTATCTGCACATGATCAATATGCGTACGGTTCCACAGCGGCTCCAGCAGCGCATTCGCGAAACGCAGCGCAGACAGATTCTGCACAGTTTCTTTGCCGAGGTAATGATCGATACGATAAATCTGGCGCTCATCGAAGTACTGACCGACGGCATCGTTAATTTCACGCGCCGATTCACGATCGCTGCCAACCGGTTTTTCGAGCACGATCCGGGCGCGCTCATTGACTGCGCCACACTGCGACAGCTGGCGGGCCGTTTCGCCGAATAGCCGCGGGATAGTCGCAAGATAAAAGACCCGGCAACGGTCGGTCGCCTCGTTAAGCGTCGCGGCGAGTTCCGGCCAGCCTTCCGGCGTCGTGATGTCCAGCGTGCGATAACTCAGTCGCGCGGCGAATCGATCCCAGACCTCTTCCTCAAGATGCTCGGCGGCCAGATAGGTCTCGAGTGCCTCGCGGACCAGCGCAATAAACGCCGCGTCGCTCAGCTCACCGCGCGACGCGCCTATGATGCGGCTATCGGCCGGAAACTGTCCGTCGCGATCGCGATGGTAAAGCGCCGGCAGCAACTTGCGCTGCGCCAGGTCACCTGTACCGCCGAAAATAACGATATCGAACGAATCGACCGGTATGAATTGCGCCATGCGGCTAAGTCCTCTGCGGGTTTACTGGATAAGGGGCGCCTGCCGCCAACAATGAAATTTTACTACATCAAGAGGCTATTATACGATTAATTTGCCGATATTGAGAAATTATTGATGTAGTATTACTACATATGTTGCATCGTATACGTCAAATTCAGGCTACATTGTCGCCGGCCGAAAAGCGCGTCGCGCAATGGCTGTTGGCGCATCCTGGCGCAATCCCGGAGCAACGTCTGGTGACGCTGGCCCGCGAAGCCGGTGTCAGCGAGCCAACCGTCATCCGGTTCTGTCGCAGCATCGGCTGCAGCGGCTTCTCTGACTTCAAGTTGCGCGTAACGCGGTATTTGGCCACCCACACAGACGGACTGCACGCGGCGGTCTCGGCCAGTGACGACACCGCGACGATATCGCGCAAGGTCTTTGCTGCCAGCATTCGCGAATTGCAACGCGTGCAGCAATCCATCAACACACACCGCCTGCAGCAGGCCGCCGACGCGATCGCCGCGGCAAGACGGGTATTGTTCATCGGCGTCGGCGCGTCCGCACTCGTCGCCCAGGATGCACACAACAAGTTCTTCCGGCTCGGGATAGCCTGTGCGGCTTTTACGGATGGCCCGACGATTGCGCAGGCCGCCGCCATCAGCGGCGCGGATACATTCGTGGTTGCGATATCCAAGACCGGTGTGTCGCGCGACATCATCACCGCCGTCGAGTTGGCTCGCGGTGTCGGCGCATCGAGCTGTGCGATCACCACGCCTGGCTCGCCGCTCGCCGCCGCCGCAGATATCGCGTTGCTCGTCGATATCGATGAGGACACGACCATGTACACACCGATGAGCTCGAGACTCGCGCAGCTCGCCGTGCTCGATGTGTTGCAGGTGTGCACCGCGATTGCCGGCGGCGATGCGGCTCTCGCGCACCTGGAGGCCAGCAAAGCGGCGTTACAAATGCGCCCGGCCTAGACGCAGGAAATTAACGCAGCTGTGAAATCAACGCGTCGGCAATAAAGTCGGCACGTTCAATGGTCGCATTGACGCCCATCAAGCCGATCCTCCAGGCCTGGCCGGCGAATTTGCCAAGACCCGCGCCGAGCTCGATGCTATCTACTTCCAGCAATCGGCCGCGCAACAACGCATCGTCTACCCCGTGCGGGATGGTCACCAGGGTTAATGGCGCCAGCCGATATTCGGGGTCAACGGTAATCGTCAGGTCGGCCGCCTCGAGGCGATCGTACAAATGTGCAGCGGCATGCGCATGGCGCTGCCAGCGCGCCTCAAGGCCTTCCTCAACGACGAGGCGCAACGCCTCACGCATCGCGAACAGGGAGTTCACCGGCGCAGTGTGGTGATAGGCGCGTTTCGATTCGCCGCTGGTGTAGTAGCTGGCGAGCAAATTGATATCGCAAAACCAGCTTTGCACGAGCGTCTTTCGTGTCGTCGCTTTCTCGACCGCCGCCGGCGAAAAGGTTATCGGCGACAAGCCCGGAATGCAGCTCAGGCATTTCTGGCTGCCGGAATAAACGACGTCCAGCTGCCAGTCGTCGACGCACAACTCGACGCCGGACAAAGACGTCACCGTATCGGCAATCACCAGGCAGTCATGGCGCTTGGCGATTGCGGCCAGCGTCTTCGCATCGGAGCGCACGCCGGTACTGGTCTCCGCATGCACAAACCCGACCACTCGGGTGTCCGGGTTCGCAGCCAGCGCATCCTCTAGTTTCTGCGGGTCGACCGGCGTGCCCCACTCGTCCTCGATCGTCACCACCTCGGCACCAATACGTTCGCAGATGCTTTTCATCCGCCCGCCAAACACACCGTTAATGCAGACGATAACTTTTTCGCCCGGCTCAACGATGTTGACGAAACTGGCTTCCATCCCGATCGAGCCTGGCGCCGACAATACAAACGTCACCGGATTAGTCGTCTGGAAACACACGCGCAGGTCGGCAACGACTTCGTCCATCGTTTGCAGGAACACGGGATCCAGATGGCCGATGGTTGGCTGTGCCAGCGCAATCAACACCGAATCCGGAACATTGGTAGGGCCAGGCCCGAATAAATCTCTGTAAGGAATCACGCGCTCCCCCTTTTCGCCAGACGCGTTGCATGCCACCGTTTTCACGGCAGCGGGCTGAATTACAGCCACAACGTGAGCGCAATGCAAGCGTCGGGCCCGGTAGCGCCGGCCGCGCTATCGCGGTGCGAATGGCGTCCGCCGCCTGCCGGCACCGCCAAACCGGCAATGTCGCGGCATCTTGCGAATATGGCCAGCGTAAAAATACGGCTGCAGGGCGCGCAACGCGCTACCATTTCGCGCATCACCTTGCGCGCTGCGCGTCCGCCTGTATTCCGGGCGCACAGTTGCACGAGACATCATCGCAGCACTATCGTGTTAGCACGGTAAATTCATTATGCAAAATGACCAACGAGCAGACTAAACCAGCGCCACAGACGGTGGAAGCACGGCCCTTACACGAACAACGGCGCGCCGGTGTCTGCCTTCATTTCACATCGCTGCCCGGCCCTCACGGTATCGGCGAAATCGGTCGCGATGCGCATCGCTTCATTGATCAGATGTGCAATGCCGGCCTGTCCGTCTGGCAGTTCCTGCCGACCGGTCCGACCGCATTCGGTGATTCGCCCTATCAGCCGCTTTCGGCGCACGCCGGCAACCCGATGTTGATCGAGCTACGCGAGTTGATTGAGCTGGACCTGCTCGAAGCAAGCGAACTCGCAGCGCTCGAATCACTGCCGCGCGATCACGTCGACTATGGCGCGCTGATACCGGCCAAGACACGTCTGCTGGAAAAAGCCGCGGCGCGATTTGCGACCCGACCACGCGGTGCACTCAGCAAACAGTTCGATGCGTTCTGCGACAGCGCTGACAATCACTGGCTGGATGACTACGCATTGTTCGCGGCAATGAAGACCGCCAATGACGGCGTCGCATGGCCGCAATGGCCGACACCTTGCCGACGACGTGACGCGGAAACGCTGGCGCTTTTTGCGCGCAAACACCACGCCGCGATTGTGGCGATAAAGTTCGCTCAATTCCTCTTCTACCGGCAGTGGCAGGCGCTGCACGCTTACGCCCGGGCGCGGGGCGTCATGCTGTTCGGCGACATGCCAATTTACATCGCGCTCGACTGCGCGGATGCATGGGCGCACAGCGAGCTGCTGCGCATTGATAGCGATGGCACGCCCGACGCCGTAGCCGGTGTGCCACCCGACTATTTCAGTAGCGACGGGCAGTTATGGGGAAACCCTCTGTACGACTGGGACTTCCATGCACACAGCGACTATGCGTGGTGGGTAGAACGGCTGCGCCAGACATTGCGCCACGTTGATCTCGTGCGCATCGATCATTTTCGCGGTTTCGAAGCGTACTGGTCGATACCCTTCGGCGACACCACCGCGCGCGGGGGCCACTGGGAACCGGGGCCGAAAGACGCGATCTTCGATGCCATGAGAGCGGCACTCGGCCGGCTGCCTATCGTCGCCGAGGATCTCGGCGACATCACGCCGGCGGTACACGAGCTGCGCCTGCGACAACAGATGCCGGGTATGTCCGTACTGCAATTCATGATCGGCAACGACGACTTCGATGCGGACAACATCGCGACCGATCAGGCCTGCTATACCGGCACACACGACAACGACACAACGATCGGCTGGTTTCGCGGCGACACGCACAGCGACGTGCGCAGCGACGACGACGTCCTGCGCAGTCAGACCAACACGCTGCGACACGCCGGCGGCACGGCGAGCGAGGTCAACTGGGCGCTGATCCGGGTGGCGTTCGACTGTAAAGCGTGCCTTGCGATAGCACCGATGCAGGACTTTCTCGGGCTTGGCTCCGCCGCGCGCATGAATACACCCGGCGAGCCTGCCGACAACTGGCAGTGGCGGCTGCGAGCGGGCGCCTTCTCGCCGCGCATACAGGCCAAAATCCTCGCGCTCGCCACAGGCAGCGCGCGCACGCCGTAACGCAAAAGCACCGCTATCGTCACTCTCTGGTGCGTTATGATGAGGCTCAGGACACATAGGGCGGGGCAATGATGGATCAGACGAACGATAAACAGCATAAAGACGACGGCCGTTTTGTCAGCCGGCTGACGCGCGAAACCCTTGCATTAATTCTGGCCGGCGGCCAGGGCAGCCGGCTGCACGAGCTGACCGATTGGCGCGCCAAGCCAGCGTTATATTTTGGCGGTAAATTCCGCATCATCGATTTCCCGCTATCGAATTGTTTCAACTCCGGCATCCGGCGTGTCGGCGTGCTTACCCAGTACAAAGCACATTCATTAATCCGCCACCTGGTGCGCGGCTGGACCAACCGGTACTCAACCGAGCAGGAATTCGTCGAAATCCTGCCGGCCTCGCAACGTACCGGCGGCGAGTGGTATCGCGGCACCGCCGATGCGGTCTATCAGAACCTCGATATCATCCGCACCCATGCACCGAAGCTGGTACTCATCCTGGCCGGCGACCACGTCTACAAGATGGACTACGGCCCGCTGCTGGCGGCGCACAGCGAAAGCGACGCGGACATGACCGTGTGTTGCCTGGAGGTGCCGATCGAGGAGGCCGCCAACCAGCTTGGCGTAATGACGGTTGACGAATCCGGCCGGGTCATCGACTTCAATGAAAAGCCCGCCAACCCGGTACCGATTCCCGGCCAAACGGAGCTCTGTCTCGCATCGATGGGCAACTACGTGTTCAATACCTCGTTCCTGTTTGAGCAAACGATCAAGGACGCCGACGACCCGAAAACCCAGCATGACTTCGGGCGCAATATCATCCCGGCGATCATCAATAACTATCGCGTGCAGGCCTACCCGTTCCGTGACCCGGAGACCGGTAACCAGGCGTACTGGCGTGATGTCGGCACGCTGCAAGCCTACTGGGAGGCGAACATGGAGCTGGTCAGTGTCGTTCCGCAGCTAAACCTGTATGACAACGTCTGGCCGATCGTCACACACCAGCGCCAGTTGCCGCCTGCCAAGTTCGTCCTCGACGAACCCGGCCGACGCGGCGAGGCGGTTAACTCGATGGTTTCGGGCGGCTGTGTCGTATCCGGCGCCACCATCGACCGGTCCGTGTTGTTTTCGAACGTGCACGTCAGCGCACACAGCAGAGTCTACGAGTCCGTAGTGCTGCCGGATGTGCGTATCGGTACCGGCTGCGACATCAATAAGGCCATCATCGACCGCGGCACAAAAATACCGGACGGGATGGTGATAGGCAAAAATGCCGAAGAAGACCGCGCACGCGGCTTCCGGGTAACCGAGACCGGTATCACGCTGGTGATGCCCAACATGCTCGGTCAGGAAATTCACTTCACACGCTGAGGCGCCGCTTGACGCAGTCCACGCACATTTTCCCCGGCGACGCGGCGCTCGCCGCCATCACCAGTGGCACCCACCGCGATCCGTTTTCGGTGCTGGGGCCGCATGGCGATGGCGACGAACGCGTCGTTGTGTGTTTTTTGCCGGGCGCGGCCAGCATGCAACTCTGCGATGAGCGCGGCGAGGGCTTTTCCGAGGCAACGAAAATTCATCCGGCCGGCGTATTTCGCGCGACGATGCCTGCGCGTCGCCGACGCTATCGACTCGGCGTCACCTGGCAGGATGGCGCGACCAGCCTGATAGAGGACCCTTACCGTTTCGACAGCCTGCTCGGCGAGTTTGACCGCCACTTGCTGGGTGAAGGCGCACACCACGAAATCTATCGCGCACTCGGCGCGCATGTGATGCGCGCCGGCGACGTCGACGGCACCCGTTTCAGCGTCTGGGCACCGAATGCCTCGCGCGTCAGTGTCGTTGGCGACTTCAACCACTGGGACGGACGCCGCCACCCGATGCGCGCACACCCCGGCAACGGCATCTGGGAAATATTTTTGCCTGATGTCGGCAACGGCGCGCGCTACAAATTCGAGTTACTGGATAACAACGGCAAACTGCTGCCGCTCAAATCCGACCCATACGGTAACAAGTTCGAGCCGCCACCCGGCAATGCGTCGATCGTCACGCACAGCGAATACGTTTGGGCAGACGATGCCTGGCAGCAGGCACGCCCGGAAACGCCGGACCTCGGCGCACCGCAAAGCATCTACGAGGTACATCTCGGATCATGGCGACGCGGTGACAACAACCGTTGGCTGAGTTATCGCGAACTCGCGGCGCAGCTGATCCCCTACGTCGCCGACATGGGCTTTACCCATATTGAATTGCTGCCGGTGACCGAGCACCCGTTCGATGGCTCATGGGGCTACCAGCCGATCGGGCTGTTCGCACCAACCTGGCGATTCGGCGAGCCCGACGATTTCCGCTTCTTCGTCGACCAGTGCCATCAGGCCGGTATCGGCGTCATTGCCGATTGGGTGCCGGCGCATTTCCCGCGCGACGAACACGGCCTTGCACAATTCGACGGCACCGCGCTCTACGAGCATGCGGACCCGCGCAGGGGCGCACACGCGGACTGGGGCACACTGATATTCAACTACGGGCGTACCGAAGTCGTGAACTACCTGATCGGCAGCGCACTCTACTGGATCCGGGAATTCCACATCGATGGGCTGCGCGTCGATGCCGTCGCGTCAATGCTCTACCTCGACTACTCACGCAAAGACGGCGAATGGCTCGCCAACGAGCACGGCGGCAACGAAAACCTGCAGGCCGTCGAATTCCTCAAGCGCATGAACGAAGTCGTGCATGGCGCACGCGCAACCACTTATGCCGAGGAATCAACAGCGTGGCCGGGCGTGTCGCGACCGACGTTCTCGGGCGGACTTGGCTTCACATACAAGTGGAACATGGGCTGGATGAACGACACGCTGCACTATATGCACGAGGATCCGATTCATCGCAGCTTCCATCACGAGAAGATGACCTTCGGGCTGGTCTACGCGTTCGATGAAAATTTCATACTGCCGCTTTCTCATGACGAAGTTGTACACGGCAAAGGCTCACTGCTTGGGCGCATGCCAGGCGACGACTGGCAGCGCTTCGCGAATCTGCGTGCGTATTACGCCAGCATGTTTTTTCACCCTGGCAAGAAGCTGTTGTTTATGGGCGCCGACATCGCGCAAGGCCGCGAGTGGAACCATGACGCCGCACTCGACTGGGCGTTGCTGGAATACGCGCCGCACGCCGGCGTGCAACGCCTGCTCAAAGACCTCAACACGACGTACCGCCAGACACCGGCGCTGTATGAAAAGGATTTTGACAGTGCGGGCTTCCGCTGGCTCGACTGGCACGACAAGACGCAAAGCACGTTTTCGTGGTTACGCTACGATAACCACGGCGACCACGTGGTGTGCGTGATCAACATGACGCCGGTTGTGCGCGGCGGATTCCGCGTCGGCGTACCGCGCGCCGGAAGTTACCGCGAAATACTGAATACCGACAGCGCGCTGTACGGGGGTAGCGACGTCGGCAATCCGGGCGACATACAGACGACCGCAGTCGCCTGTCATGATCAGGCGCAATCACTATCGATAACCCTGCCGCCGCTGGCAGCGCTGATACTAAAACCCGACGGTGCAACAGCCGCGGTTGAAGAGAAAAACCAATGACAACAACGCCCGCTATTAGCAAACAGAACATCATCGATGCCGAGCCATTGCAGATGGACGCAGATGCCGTGCTGGAAGACTTTCGCCATTACTTTGCACGCACGCTTGGCCACCATGATCTGGAGCATCACAAACCGCTCGCCTACGAGGCGCTGGTATACGCCATTCGCGACCGCATCATGGAGCGCTGGCTGGCGACCTATCAGGCGCAGACAAAAAGCCAGACACGTCGTACCGCCTACCTGTCGCTCGAGTTTCTGATGGGCCGGCTGTTGAACAACGCCCTGATGAACATGGACCTCGAGCCGGCCACGCGTGAGGCGATGCAACGCCTCGGGCTCGGGCTGGAGGAAATCATCGACTGCGAACAGGACACCGGGCTCGGCAATGGCGGACTCGGCCGACTGGCGGCGTGCTTTCTCGACAGCTGCGCCACGCTGGCGTTGCCGGTAACCGGTTACGGCATTCGCTACCACTACGGCATGTTCCACCAGCAAATCAGCGACGGGCGCCAGATCGAGGAACCGGACCAGTGGCTCGCTGATGGCTTCCCGTGGGAGATTCGCCGGCGCGAGCGTCAACGCACGATCCACTTCCGTGGCCGCAGCGAGGCGTATACCGATCTCGATGGCAATAAAATCTATCGCTGGGTCGATACCGACGACGTCGTCGCGGTGCCGTTCGACGTACCCATTCCCGGCTATCGCAACGGCGTCGTCAATACGTTGCGACTGTGGTCGGCCGAGGCAACCGATGCCTTTGATCTCGACGAGTTCAACGCCGGCAGCTACGCCGACGCCGTCGCACGCAAGTATCAGGCAGAGAACATCACGATGGTGCTGTACCCGAATGCGTCGACCGAGAACGGGCAAGTCCTGCGCCTGCGCCAGCAGTACTTCCTCGCCAGCGCAAGCCTGCAGGACATGATGGCCGACTGGCATGCGCAACACGGCAATGACATGTCCGCGTTTGCCGATAAGCACTGCTTCCAGCTGAACGACACGCACCCGGCGGTGGCCGTCGCCGAGCTGATGCGCCTGTTGATGGACGACAACGGTCTTGGCTGGGACGAGGCATGGTCGATCACGACGCGCACGATGGCCTACACCAACCACACGTTACTGCCAGAGGCGCTCGAGCTATGGCCGGTAGCGATGTTCCGTGAACTATTGCCGCGTCTGCTGGAGATCATTCTCGAGATCAACGCGCGCTTTCTCGCCGAGGTCGCACAGCGCTGGCCCGGCGATACCGACAGATTACAACGTATGTCGCTGGTGTCCGAACGCGGCGAACCGATGCTGCGCATGGCCTACCTCGCCATCGTCGGCAGCTTCTCGGTCAATGGCGTCGCAGCGCTGCACTCGGACCTGCTGACCGCGGGGCTGTTTCGCGACTTCTATGCGCTGTGGCCGAACAAGTTCAACAACAAGACCAACGGCGTGACGCAACGCCGTTGGCTCGCCGCCTGCAATCCGACGCTGGCAAAATTGATCTCGCGCAACATTGGCGACGAGTGGATCACCGATCTGCCGAAACTAAGGGCATTGGCACCATTGGCCGACGACAGCGCGTTCCGCGATGCATGGCGTGCGGCCAAGCAATACAACAAGGCGTTACTCGCCAAGCTTATCGAGCAGCGCACCGGCATCTCGCTGTCGGTCGACATGCTGTTCGATGTGCAGGTTAAACGCATCCATGAATACAAGCGTCAGTTGCTCAACGTTTTACATGTTATCCACCGCTACGCACGCATCTGCGCCGGTGACACCGAAGGCATGGTGCCGCGCGCCGTCATCATTGGCGGTAAGGCGGCGCCCGGCTACTTTATGGCTAAACGCATCATCAAACTGATCAACAATGTCGCCAGCGTCGTCAACGCCAACCCGGCCACCGAAGGGCTACTGCGATTGGTGTTCTACCCCGACTACAACGTCTCCGCGATGGAACGTATCTGCCCGGCCGCCGATCTGTCCGAGCAAATCTCCACCGCCGGCAAAGAAGCATCCGGCACCGGCAACATGAAGTTCATGATGAACGGCGCGCTGACGATCGGTACGCTCGACGGAGCGAATGTTGAGATCCGCGAGGCTGTAGGCGAGGAGCACTTTTTCCTGTTCGGACTCACCGTCGATGAAGTGCAGGCACAACGCGGCAGCTACGACCCGGACGCGATGATCGAATCCGACGCCGCGCTGGCAGAAGTGATGGCGCTGCTGGAAGGCGGCCATTTTAATCTGCAGGAACCGGGCATCTTCGATGACATCATTCGCGAATTACGAAATCCGCGCGACCCGTGGATGACGATCGCCGACTTCGCCGCGTTCGTGGCAGCGCAGCGTGACGTCGATGCTGTGTACGGAGATGCCGAAACATGGACACGCAAGAGCATCCTTAATAGCGCGGCCTCGGGTCGCTTCTCCACCGATCGCACGATGCAGGACTACAACCAGGACATCTGGCGACTGACGCCGTTGACGCTGGCAGAATGATTCTAACCGGCGATCCCGGCCAACTCGGCAGCACCCCCGTTGAAGGGGGCACAAATTTTGCGCTCTACAGCGCGGCAGCTACGCGAGTCGAGCTCTGCCTGTTCGATGGCGAGGGGCACGAGACGCAACGCTACGACCTTCCGGATTGCCACAAGGACGTGTGGCACGGTTTTGTGCCGGGTATCGCGGCCGGTCAAGGCTACGGTTATCGGGTGCATGGCGAATGGGTCACCTCGCAGGGGCTGCGCTGTAACCCGGCAAAACTGTTGACCGACCCCTACGCGCGCGAACTGCGCGGCGCGCTGCACTGGGACCGGGCGCTGTTCGGTCATCGCGAGAGCAGCACCGCCAAGGCGGATCGCCAGGACAGCGCACCGTTCATGCCCAAGAGCGTTGTCATCGGGCGCGCCGACGCGGCGAACCGCAAGCCTTTGCGGGCGTGGCGCGACAGCATTATCTATGAAACCAACGTGCGCGGTTTCACGATGCGCCACCCGGGACTAAGCAATGCCGAACGCGGCAAATTCGCAGGCCTCAGCAATGGCCAGATTATCGACTACCTCAAAGCACTGGGCATCACGGCTATCGAACTGCTCCCGGTTCATGCATTCGCCGACGAACATTTTCTCCATCAGCGCGGGCTGAAAAACTTCTGGGGCTACAACTCGATGAGCTTCTTCGCGCCGGCACAACGCTACGCGAATTCGGATGCGACCGGCGAGTTCCGCGCCATGGTCGGCGCGCTGCACGACGCGAACATCGAGGTCATCCTTGACGTTGTCTACAACCACACGGCCGAAGGCGATGCTAACGGCCCGACGCTGAACCTGCGCGGCATCGATAACCTCGCCTACTACCGCGTCATGCCGCATTCGCCGGGCGACTACGTCAACGACACCGGCACCGGCAACACGCTGAATGTCGACCACATTCGCACCCAGCAACTGGTCGTCGACAGCCTGCGTTATTGGGCCGGCGAGATGGGTGTCGACGGTTTTCGGTTCGATCTTGCGCCCGTGCTCGGCCGCTACTTCACAGGCTACGACAGCAACCATCCGCTGCTGCAAAAAATCACGCAGGACAAGACGCTGCGCCACTGCAAGCTGATTGCAGAGCCGTGGGACATCGGCCCCGGCGGCTATCAATTAGGGCATTTCCCGCCGGGCTGGGCGGAGTGGAACGACCGCTATCGTGATGTCGTGCGCCAATACTGGCGCGGCGATGAGCGCCAGTCACCGGCGATCGCGCGGCGGCTGCATGGCTCGGCCGATATCTTCGAGGTCAGTGGCCGGCCACCCTCCGCCAGCATCAATTTCATCACCAGCCATGACGGCTTTACCCTGCGCGATCTGGTGAGTTACGAGCGACCACACAATCTCGCCAACGGCGAAGACAATCGCGACGGGCATCAGCACAACTACTCCGCGAATTATGGCAAAGAAGGCGAGACCAACGATGTGTCGATAGTGTCGCTGCGCGACCGACAGCGCCGCAATCTACTGGCGACACTGCTGCTGTCACAAGGCACGCCGATGTTGTTGGCCGGCGACGAGATTGGTCATACCCAGAGCGGTAATAACAATGCCTACGCGCAAGACAACGACACAGGCTGGCTTGACTGGGGCAGCATGGACGAGGCTTTGCTGGCCGATGTACGCAAACTGATCGCCCTGCGTCAGGATCTGGCGCTGCTACGCCAGAACGGCTACCGACACGCACGCAGCGTCAACGCGCGGGGGCTCGCGAACATCGAATGGCGGGCACCCGACGGCGAGGAGCTGCACGGCCTCGACTGGCACCATGCGCATGCGCTGACCATGCTGCTGGTTGCGACCGAGCGCGACGACCCGCCGGCCGGCGACGATCAGGCTATGGCGTTGGTTATGAACCCGACCGCCCGCTCAATTGAGTTTTCACTGCCGGATATCGCCGATAACGGCGGCTGGCAACTCGCGTTCGCCAGCAGCGAGACAACGCAACTGCTGGCCGGCGGCGACCGACTGGCGACCAGCGCCCATTCGATCGCCTGCCTGCGCTGGCGCTAAGCGCTCTTCGGCACGAACACCGCTTTCGTTTCGAGGAATTCTTCCAGCCCGAGCTCGCCCCATTCGCGACCATTGCCGGACTGCTTGTAGCCGCCGAACGGTGCGTTGATCGAACCGCCGTGGCCGTTGATGTGAATACTGCCGGCGCGAATCCGCGCAGCCACCGATAACGCCCGCTGCGGATTACCCGACTGCACGTAGCCGGCCAGCCCGTAGGGCGTGTCGTTGGCAATCGCGATCGCGTCGTCCTCGCTGTCATAGCCGATAATCACCAGCACCGGCCCGAAGATTTCTTCGCGCGCGATCGTCATGTCGTTGGTCACACCGCTGAACACGGTCGGTCGGACATAGTAACCGTGCTCGAGCCCGTCAGGGCGCCCCGGCCCGCCGGCGGCAAGCTGCGCGCCCTCTTCGATGCCCTTCTCGATCAAGCCCTGAATTTTCTCGAACTGCACGGCGCTGACCACCGGGCCGATCCTTGTGTTTTCGTCGTTCGGGTCACCGACTGTGGTGGCGGCTGCCACACGCGCTGCAATCCCGGCCGCCTCGGCCATCGACGCATTCGGCACCAGCATCCGCGTCGGCGCGTTACAGGACTGGCCGGAATTCGCAAACACCTGTCGCGCGCCGGCGGTCACGGCTTTCTCCAGATCCGCATCATCCAGCACGATATTGGGCGACTTGCCACCAAGCTCCTGCGCCACGCGTTTGACCGTATCCGCGGCGGCTTTGGCGACCTGCACACCGGCACGCGTCGAACCGGTAAACGACATCATATCGATACCCGGATGCGCTGACATTGCCGCGCCGACGCTCGCGCCGTCCCCGTTAACCAGGTTAAACACGCCAGCCGGTACGCCGGCATCATGCAGTATCTCTGTCAGAATAATCGCGTCCAGCGGCGCAACTTCGCTGGGCTTAAGCACCATGGTGCAGCCCGCGGCCAGTGCCGGCGCGACCTTGCAGGCAATCTGGTTCTGTGGCCAGTTCCACGGCGTGATCAGGCCGCAGACGCCGATCGGCTCGCGCGTCAGCAGATAGTCACCCTCATTGGACTGCCATTCGAAGTCCTTCAGGATCTTCAGCATGGTCGCAAAATGCCCGAGCCCGCTGCCCGCCTGGGCCTTTTTCGCAAAACCCAGTGGCGCGCCCATCTCCTCACTGATCGCCTGCCCCAGTTCGTCGATTCGCTCCTTGTACAGGGCAACGATGCGCTCGAACATCTTGATACGCTGCTCGACCGACGTCTGCGAATACGTCGGGAACGCGACGCGTGCCGCGCTGACCGCGGCGTCAACATCCGCGGCACTGCCGTTGCTGATCCTTGCGATCACCTGCTCGGTGGCCGGGTTAACAACGTCGATCGTGTCAGGGCTGACCGGGTCAACCCAGTGGCCGTTGATGTAGAACTTGAGATAATCGCGCATGTTGCTGGACTCCGTCAGGGCTTATTGTATGGCCGGCCAGACCCGCTCGTGCGCGCCGTCCGGACAAACATATTAGTACGTTTGCCAGCCACCCGCATCCGCTGTCCAAGTCTTGTTCGCCATCCACAGCCTCCTCGCTATGACACAGAATCGGCTATAATTACCGGCTAACCGGCGTTGCTTTGGGCGCGCCCAGCCAAACATATGCGCACGCCAGGCGCACCACGAAAGAGAAGCACAACGTGATAAAAACAGACGTCGTTATTGTCGGGGCAGGCCCTTGCGGGCTGTTCCAGGTTTTCGAGCTCGGCCTGCTCGGCCTTAAGGCTCATGTGGTCGACTCGATCGCGCATCCGGGCGGCCAGTGCACCGAGCTCTATCCCGACAAACCGATCTACGACATTCCGGCGGTGCCGGTATGCACGGGTCAGGAGCTCACCGACAACCTGCTGCAGCAAATCGAGCCGTTCGGCGCAACGCTGCATCTCAATGAGGAAGTCACCGAGCTGCGCCGCGAGGACGATGGCAGTTTTTATCTCGCGACCGGTAATGGCACGAAATTCAATGCACGGGCAGTCGTCATCGCCGCTGGCGTCGGTTCGTTCCAACCGCGTCCGATTCGCGCGAAGAACATCGAGGCGCTCAATGAAGGCGCGATCGCTTACCGGGTTCGCAACCCGGAACAATACGCCGACAAGCGGCTGGTTGTTTTTGGCGGCGGCGACTCGGCACTGGACTGGGCCCTCGCGCTGCAACCAATCGCGGCGCGCGTGACGCTCGTGCACCGACGCGACGAGTATCGCGCCGTCGATGCCTCCGTCGACAAAATGCGTGCATTAGTTACCGCCGGCGATATGGACCTGATCGAAAACGCCAAGGCTACGGCTTTCAACAGCAGCGACGGCGCGCTCGAGTCCGTCGAGCTGGCCGGCAAAGACGGCACATCGGCGACGGTGGCACTCGACCACGCCCTGGTGTTCTTCGGGCTCGCGCCGAAGCTGGGCCCGATTGCTGACTGGGGCCTGGACATCAATCGCAAGACGATCAACGTCGATACCGAAAAATTTCAAACCTCCGAACCCGGCATCTTCGCGATCGGCGATATCAATTATTACCCGGGCAAGAAGAAGCTCATCCTGTCGGGCTTCCACGAAGCAGCGCTGGCGGCGTTCGCGATCAAGGGAATGCTCGAGCCGGACCGCAAAGTCCATCTGCAATACACGACCACCAGCCCGATCATGCACGAGCGGCTGGGTGTTACTGAAGACGAATAGCAGGCTTTGGCCGATGTGTGCCTCTACGGCATCAGCAAGGAACAACAATGGACGCCGCAAAGCCAAACCGAATCGTTTGGGCGCTACATCCGTCGGACACAAGATAATGGGGGCGTTTAAAGAACCCCATGGCGGCGTGCTGAAGGAGCTATATCTCTCGGAATCCGCAGCGGACGAGATCAAGTACCAGGCAAAGGATTTCCCGTCATGGGACCTGACACCCCGCCAAATCTGTGATCTGGACCTGATGATGAGCGGTGCGTTCTCGCCGTTAGACGGGTTCTTAGGCGAGGCCGATTACAACCGTGTTCGGGATGAAATGCGCCTGACAAGTGACGTCCTGTGGCCGATACCAATCACGCTGGACGTCAACGAAGCGTTCGCCGATAGCGTTTCCGTCGGCGACAACATTGCCTTGCGCGACCAGGAGGGGGTGATGCTGGCCGTTCTCGAGATCAGTGACAAATGGACCCCGGATAAAATGCTGGAAGCCAATAATGTCTTTGGCACAACTGACGCCATGCATCCGGGCGTTGACTATCTTCTGAACAAGGCCGGAACGATCTACCTTGGCGGCAAGATCCGTGGGATAGAGCCACCAACCTATTATGATTTCAAATTGCTGCGCGACACGCCTTCAGAATTGCGCGGACGCTTCCGTAAACTTGGCTGGCGCAAGGTCGTCGCGTTCCAGACGCGCAATCCACTGCATCGGGCACATCAGGAACTCACCTTCCGCGCCGCACGCGAGGTCGAGGCGAACCTGTTGATTCAGCCGGTAGTGGGTATGACGAAGCCCGGCGACATCGATCATTTCACGCGCGTACGCTGCTACGAGCATGTACTTGAACAATACCCGGAACAGACCACGACGCTGAGCCTCCTGAATCTGGCAATGCGCATGGCGGGGCCACGCGAAGCCGTGTGGCATGCACTGATCCGCAAGAACTATGGCTGCACACACTTCATCGTCGGACGTGATCATGCCGGTCCCGGCAATGACGCGGACGGCAAACCGTTTTATGGTCCGTATGAAGCACAGGAGCTTTTCCGTACGTACGAAACGGAAATGGATATCAGCATGGTGCCGTTCAAGATGATGGTCTATGTTGAGAATAAGGCGGAATATGTTCCTGCCGACGAGACAGAACCGCAGGACAATGTATTAAACCTGTCAGGTACGGAATTCCGACGACGTCTGCACGAAGGCCTCGATATTCCATCCTGGTTTTCGTATCCGAAAGTTGTGGAGGAATTGCGCAAAGCACATCCACCGAAAGACAAGCAGGGCTTCACTGTTTTCTTCACGGGCCTGTCCGGCTCAGGTAAGTCGACCGTTGCCAACGCGCTGATGGTGAAACTTCTGGAAAACGGGTCTCGTCCAGTGACGTTGCTCGATGGCGATATTGTTCGGAAAAACCTCTCGAGCGAGCTTGATTTTTCGAAGGAGCACCGTGATCTGAACATCCAGCGTATTGGCTACGTCGCCAGCGAGATCACAAAGAATCGCGGTATCGCCATTTGTGCGCCAATTGCACCCTACTCGGCTACCAGGCAACAGGTGCGTGACAATATATCTGCGCTAGGCGGATATATCGAAGTCTATGTCTCAACACCAATTGAAGTCTGCGAGGCGCGCGACCGAAAAGGTCTGTATGCGAAGGCGAGAGCCGGTATCATCAAGGGCTTCACGGGCATTGACGACCCTTACGAAGCACCGCAAGCGCCGGAGCTCGAGATCAACACTGCCGAATTGTCGGCCGACCTCGCAGCGCACCGCGTTCTGATCACACTCGAGAAACTGGGATACATCAAATAATGTCGGACAAGGCCAAGTACGCCTATCACAGGCCCCATCCGTGGCACGGATTGACGCCGGGCGAGCACGCGCCGGCGCACGTCAATGTGTTTGTCGAAATGACGCCGTTCGACCACGTGAAATATGAAATCGACAAATCGACCGGTTTCATCCACGTCGATCGCCCACAGCGCACGACCGCGCAGATGCCATGCCTCTACGGGTTTATTCCGCAGACCTATTGCGCGGAGCGGGTGTCCGCACTGAGCCCACGCTCACGTTGCGGCGATGGCGATCCACTCGACATCTGCGTACTCAGTGAACGGCCGGTCAACCGCGCCGAGATCACGCTGAATGCCTGGGTCGTTGGCGGACTGCAGATGGTTGACGACGAGGAAGCCGATGACAAAATCGTCGCTATCCTCGAGGGCGATTTCGTTCACGGGCATATTCGTGACATCGACGATTTACCTGACATCACGATCGAACGCATTCGCCACTACTTCCTGACCTACAAGATGAAGCCCGGCCAAACACAACCGGTCACGGGCGTCGAGCCATACGGACGCGATCATGCGATGAAGGTCATCGAAGCCTCGATAGACGATTATCAAACCCATTTTGGAGAACATCGACAGAATAAGTACAGTTCATCCAGGCCCCGCACACCAATAGGTCTGCGGGGCTTTTTTGATTCAGCTGGGCAAGAAGCGCTTATTGAAGGTGGTTAAGATACTCGATATATCAACATCGCGACCAAATCACCCACGCCTGCCTTCATCACGGATCATCGTGGATGATCGCGAAGCTCTCGCCATCGGTTTCCATGACGCCGCGCGAACCGACCTCATCCGTCCACAGGAAGCCCCGCGACCAGACGCTGTCTTCGTCCGTCCAGAGGAAGCCGTTGGCCCAGACACCCTCGTCGGTCCACAGGAAGCCGTTAGCCGAAATATCCTCGTCGGTCCACAGGAAGCCGTTGGCGCCGACACCAGTGTCCGTCCAGAGATAGCCGTTGGCGTCAATGACACTGCTGACTTCGCCGGCATCGGCATTCGGCCAGTTAAAGCCGCCCGAGAAAACATACCCTGCCGACCACAGTGAGTCGCCCCACAGCATTCCGGTGTCTTCGACCAGGATGCCCGTGCCGTTGGGGTCGCGGATCATCAGTGGCGACAACGCCTCGCCCGACACGTAGCCGCTATCGTTCAGCGCAGCGTCAATGTCGAGTACACCGGCACCGATCGACGTGGGCTCAATGGGCAGCTTACGCGCCGAGCGCATCAGACGTGCCTTGACGGTTGCCGGCGTCAGAGACGGGTCTTTTTGCAGCATCAGCGCGACCGCAGACGTCACCATCGGTGCAGCCATGCTGGTACCCGACATTTCGAGGTAGCCGTCCTCGCACGCGCTCGACAGGCAGCTCCTTCTGCGCTGTTGCAGCAGCTTGCCAAGCATGGACGTCTTGGGAATGGCTGCGACCAGCCGGTTGCCCGGCGCGACGAGGTCCGGCTTCAACACCAGATCGCCGGCAGATGGGCCAAGCGACGAGAAGCTCGAGACATAGTCGTCAGAGTAGTCACTGCCGGTGCCATTGTCAGTGAGTGAACCAACGCTGATCAGCTTGCGCGAGTTACCCGGGCTGTTGATCGTCATGTTGCCAATGCCGCCGTCATTGCCCGCAGCAGCGATAACAACGATACCCGCATCCCATACCGCCTCGGCGGCGATGACCAGCGGATCGGTGTTGTTCGACTCGGACACATTCTTGCCCAGCGACAAATTGGCGACACGGATGTCGAAGTAGCTGCCATAGGTGACCAACCAGTCCAGAGCCGCGATGACGTCGGAAGACTGACCTTCGCCGTTTCCGTCCAGTACGCGCAGCGCAAGAATCTGTGCGCCCTTCGACGCGCCGCGATACTGGTCCAGGCTATTGCCGCCGGAGCCTGCAATCAGGCCCGCAACGTGGGTGCCGTGGCCAAACTTGTCATCGCGCGCCTGGCTGTTGGCATTCAGCACTTCACCGTTGGCGAGGTCAGGTTGCGGGAAGCTGCCACCGAGAAAATCGTACTGCAGAACACCGTCATTCAGGTCGGAATGCTTGGACACGCCGCTGTCGATGATCGCGACGCCCACACCTTGACCGGCATACGCCGCATTGGCGGAACCAGCTGTCGGCAGGTTCGCTGTCTGGCGTGAAACAAACGAGGTTGATGAGACCTTCTCATCGAGTGACAGCCACTCGATCGTCTGCTCGATTGCAAGTTCCTGCAGCGCACCGGCAGGGATCCGTATGGCGCGCATGGCCAGCGAATCATAGCCACGCACGACCTCGCCACCGAGTGCCGCGACACGCGCGTCATCGAATAACTCGGGCTGATCCTCGTAGCGCACGATGATCTCGACCGGCTGGTTACCGCCGGCAGCGGCGATCGCCGCCACGCGGCCACTCATCTTGCTGGCCGGCTCGACATCTGAAGGTGCGCTCGCACTGCTGTTGGCGGAACGCCTGGCAGATTCAGCAGAAGGCAGCGATGCCATCTGAGAATCCGACGCGCCGGCCGCAAAGGTTGCGGGCGCTGCGATGTCGACGGCAACGGCGGACTGCGCATGAAGCGCCTCGCTATGCAACGTCGCTTGTGCAAGCGCCTCGACACCCGATGACTGCGATGTCACCGTCGCATCGAGCGCTCCCAGCACAACGTGCTCGCTGGCGAATCTGTCGGATGTTGCGAGACCAACGGCAAGCAGGCCGGTGAGTGCGATCGCTGATTTGATGATTCTGCTCATGGCCATTCTGCCTGTTGATTCGTACGCTTCTTGATTCAATTTTGTGTGTTTCATTGTGGCGTCCTCCGCTTAGCCCACGAGGGTCAGGCGACGTTTCGCCTTGCCATCGCCAGCATCGGGATGATGCGTGTTGATTTTCTTCGTATGCCGCGCCCGGAACAGCAGCGACGTCGATTCGATCAGGTCGTGGTCGAAGTCCTTGCTGGTTACCGCATTGTCAGGTCCGTGCATACCGACCCAGGCGTTGCGCTGCTTCTTGGCCTCATACATGAGTCCGTCCGCCAGATTGATCATGTGATCGAGGCTGCTTTCATCGGCCTTGGCTTTGAACAGCGGATAGCCAACGAACCCGATCGAGCAGGTCGTGCGTGCCACCTGGCCGTCGCCGATGGCGAAATGATGGCTCTCGATGGTGGAGCGAATACGCTCGGCAAGGGCTTCGGAATCCTGCGGGCGTGACTGCTTGGCGATCACGACGAATTCGTCGCCGCCCCAGCGCACTACGAAGTCGGTACGACGACAGATATCCAGCAGGACATCGCGCAGCTCGAGAAGCAGCTTGTCGCCGGCGGCATGGCCATATGTGTCGTTGATCGGCTTGAAGTTATCCATGTCGATCATCATGAAAACGAGGTCCGCCGTGTCGGTGGCATAGGTGCCCTGATGCTGATCATTGAACTTCTGCTGAATAACTTCGAGGTCGCGTGAGACTTCCTCGAACACAAAGCGGCGGTTACGCAGTCCTGTCAACGGATCGCTGAGACTGCTCTCCTGCAAGGCGCTGTTGAGTTGCGCCAGTTCACTGTTGTTGGATGCCAGCTGCTCGGTGCGCGCTTTCACTTCGCGCTCAAGACGGCGGCTGTAGGCGGCTTCGCGGCGAAGCTTGCGACGATGGCCAACGAACAGACCCAACGCGATGTTAAGTGCCAGAGCGACGTAGCCCAGATATGCCCACCAGGTGGCCCATGGCGGTGAGGCAACGCTGACCGGCAGCGTGAAGCCCACCTCATTCCAGATGCCGTCGCTGTTCGCCGCCTTGACGCGCAGCAGGTATTGGCCGCCATCCAGGTCGGTGTAGGTCACGCGGCGTCGCGTGCCGAGATCGATCCACTCGTCGTCGAAGCCTTCGAGCTTGTATTGATACCGATTGTTTTGCGGCGATGTGAAATCAAGAGCCGCGAACTCGAAGGCGACATTGTTGTCTTTCCAGCTGACATCAACGTGGCCGTTTTCGTCAGTAGGCAGGCCCGCTTTGACCGGGTCATTGCCGCGGAAGAAGCCTGTCAAAGCAATCAGCGGCGCGACACTGTTGGTCTCGATGGCAAGCGGTTGAAACGCGTTGTAACCGTTATGACCACCAAAGAAAAGCTCGCCTGACTCGCTTCGGTAGTGCGCACCAAAGTTGAACTCCTCGGACTGCAGACCGTCTTTGCGATGGATATTGCGCAGCTCGCCGTTGGCCGGATTGAAGCGTGAGATGCCGTAATTGGTGCTCATCCAAAGCCAGCCGGCATCATCAAAGTGCACGCCATAGACCGTATCATTGCTGAGACCGTCGCTATGCGAGAGGTTTTCGAAGCGGATATTGCTTGGGGTCGCGAACGTCGCCGATGACGCGGTCGAGACCGCCTCCGCGGGTACCGACCCAAACGCTGCCGTGGGTGTCGACCGTGATGTCATAGACACTGTCGTCGGCCAGCGTACCGGTCAGGTCCGGGTCGTGGCGAAACGCATGGAACGTGCCGGTCAACGGGTCGAACAGGTTCAGTCCGCCGGCATCCGTTCCGACCCACATCTTGCCACTCGGATCTTGCGCGAAGCTTGTAATACGGTCGCTGCTGAGCGCGCCGTCTGTGCCATCGGCAGAGAACCGCGAGAAATCACCACTGGAGCGGTCGTAAAGGCTGATGCCGCCACCGAAAGTACCAACCCAGATGCGACCGGCGCGGTCTTCGAACAGCGACATGACGCCGTTCGCGCTCAGGCTGCGCGCATTCTCCGGATCATGCCGGAACGTCTGCGTAACCCCCGTCGCCGGATTCAGCAGGCTGACGCCTTGTGTCATCGTGCCGACCCAGATCATACCGTCACGATCACGCAGCAGCGACATGACGCGATCGTCGCTGAGCGCGTGATCGCCAGCGTCACCGCTGCGATACTTGACCAGCTCTCCAGGTACTGCGATCCAGCGCATTCAGACCATCACCGAAAGTGCCGACCCAGAGTTTGCCGGTCGTATCCTCGACGAAAGACGTGACGTTGGGCTTCGAGGCACCATCCGCAGTAATTGCTGTGGCCGGCTCAAAGCCGAAGCCCCAGGTGCGCGGGTTCCATGTGTTGATGCCGCGCATCTTCGTGCCCACCCAAAGCAGTCCGCTGCGATCCTCGTAAAGGCTCGTAATGTTGTTGTCGCTCAAGCTGCTCGCATCGCTTGAGTCATTGATAAAGCGCGTCATCGCGCCGCTGGCTTTGTCGACCAGATTCAAGCCCTCGGTCGTGCCGACCCAAAGTCGTCCGTCGCTGTCCTCAAGGATGCTGGTAACGCGATTGCCACTGATCGTGGTTGCATCGGCCGGGTCACTCGTGAACTGGACGAAGCCGAGCGTGCCTGGCGACATCTTGCTCAGCCCGCCACCGTAGGTCCCCACCCACAATGTGCCGCTCGTGTCTTCGGCGATCGCGCGTACGCTGCCGGGCGCCAGCGAGGCGCCGTCATCGGGATTGTGGCTGAACGTTGTCTGACGGTCGGTATCGGTATTGATCCTGGTGATACCGTGATCGCCGCCGACCCAGAGGTTGCCGTTGCTGTCGATATGTAACGCGTAGATACGGTCGGGTTTGGCGCTGTCACCGTTCATGCGGTAGTGGCGGAACGTGTTCGCCTGCGCATCGAATCGCGTCAAACCGGCGCCGCGTGTTGCCGCCCAGATTACGCCGTTGTTATCGATCGCAAGCCGGCGGACATTATTACTTGCGACGCTGTTGGCGTCGTCGGGATTGTGACGGAAAGACTCAAATTGACCGCTGGCACGATCGTACTTGGCGATGCCGGCGCCGTTTGTTGCCAGCCACAGGTTGTTCGCATCGTCTTCGACAATATCGAATATGAAGTCGCTCGCGAGTGAGCCCGGCGTGCCACGCTCGCGCTGAAAGTGCTCGAACTCATAGCCGTCATAGCGATTAAGTCCGTCTTCTGTACCGAACCACATCATGCCGCTGCTGTCTTGCAGGATGCTAAGAACATTGCTTTGCGACAAACCCTGATCGACCGCGATGCGGTTGAACAGCATCGGATGAGTCTGCTGTGTTGTGCCGACGTCTGCTGCCTGCAGACTCGCCGCCAACAGGCAAGTGCCAACCCAGATCATTAGATTTTTTCTGACGAAATCAATCATCGTATGCCCACCGTCCCTTAGTTGCCCGCATTCGCGAGCCGAGCTATTTCTGATGACGCTATTAAGCGACAGATCGGGATGGGGTACGTTGATCGTGATCCGCGTCACACGACGCAAAGTGTGACGCAGTTCAAATAACGTTGTGGTTAAGCGATTGCTACCAACTCGAGTACAGGACTGTCCTCGATAAGTTTTTCAAAGGATACCGGCTGTACCGCGGGCGAGAACAGGAAGCCCTGACAAGCGTCGCAACCCAGCTTGCGTAACTCTTCAAGCTGCCCGGTGGTCTCGACGCCCTCGGCGATGACCATGAGGTCAAGACGTTGACCCAGCGCGACCATTGCAGAGGTGATCGCGGCATCCTTGCGATTGCGGGTGACACCGGAAATATAGGACTTGTCGATCTTCAGCACATCGATAGGCAATTCCTTCAGATACGCAATTGCCGAATCGCCGGTACCAAAATCATCCACCGATAACCGCACGCCGGATGCTTTCAGCGCATGCAGTTGGCTGACGATGTCGAAGTCCCCGGACAACACACCGCGCTCGCTGATTTCGAGTTCAATACTCGATGGTGCGATCTTGTATTTCTTCAGGGTGCGCGCGACAAACGGCGCAAAATCGCCGTTCATAAGCTGGATCTTGGCGACATTGACACAAATTACCGGGCACTCAACGCCCGCCTTCTGCCAGCGACTGAGCTGCTGACACGCAGTCTCGAGGACATATTCGCCGATTCGGATCATCAGCCCCGACTCTTCGGCAATACCAATAAATTCCATCGGCGGGATCATCGTACCGTCGTTGCGACGCCATCGCAGCAGGGCTTCGGCAGCGATGACTTTCTGGTCGGACGTACGCACGATCGGCTGATAGGCGAGGCGCAGTTCCTTTTGGTCCAGCGCCTCGTGCAGCATGTGCTCTATACGCAGCTTGCGTGCAGCCGCGGCATCGGTCTCAGCGCAATGATAACGGAAGCCGCCACCGCGACTCTGTGCATCACGCATCGCGTTGTCCGCGCGCTGCAGCAAGCTATCGACGCCGTCGGCATCCTGCGGATACATCGCCACACCCAGACACGCGGAAAGATGAACGGTCTGGCCCCCAACCTGTATCGGTAGTGACAGGGTCTGCATCAATTTATTCTGGAACCGCTGCAGTTCTTCCTCTTCGCCCGACCAGGTCAGCATCAGCCCGAACCGGGCGTGATCGATCGCACCGACAATCGAAGTCCGCAAACCATGGTTCACGGAGGCATTCTCGGAGGTGTCGCGCAGACAATCGGTTAATGTCTCACCGATTTGCGCAAGCAACATATCCGCCGTCTCCTGCCCCATTGCTTCGACGACGAGTCGAAAGCGGGTGAAGCCGACAATGAATACCGTGAGGGCATTGCCATCGCGATCTACGGCACGCATACCCCGCGAGACAACTTCCTTGAATTTGGTCTTGTTCGGCAAGCCGGTGACCGGTTCGTAAGAATCACGCGAACGCAGCTGATCGCGGGCGTGTTCGGCAAAGCTCAGCGCCTTGTGCAGAGACGTTTCGCGGCGATCAAGACGTTCGCGCATGGTGACGGTCTCAGCGGCGTTCACGATCCGCCGCGAAATCAACTCCCAGTCATAGGGCTTGCGGATGATGTCGTGCGGCGCATCTTCCTGTACGCGCACCACCTCGCGCCCATTCGCGCACATAACAAACACGAGCGGCGACGGGTTTTGCAGTGCCATCAGTCGCAAGTACAACGGCTCGCCGGCGTCATCGCGCAGTGCCGCATCAACAATAACAATATGCGGCCTGAGCGCGTCCGCATGCTGCATCGCGGCCGCGGTGTCGTCCGGCATTTCGACAAACAAACCCGCCTGACTAATCCAGCGAGGGGCCCAGGCGCGTGCCTTGCTATCGCGTGTCAGCACCAACACGCAAATCGCCGAGTGATCAGTGGTGATCGCGGCCAAATCGGCGGCGGGGTCGGTAAGCGCCGCCAGCTCTTGTGTGAGACCGCTTAACGATTCCCTCGTTGGTGCCATGCCGGCGTCTTGTTCTTTATTCATCACGTTCTGCCATGTCATCCAGCCGATAGCCGCCGGTAATTGCCAGATAATCGCTCACGTCGCTGTTGCTGAGCGGGCGCGAGAACAGGAATCCCTGCATCAGGTCACAACCTTGCTCGCGCAGGAACTCGGCCTGACACTCAGTCTCGACGCCTTCGGCCGTCACAACGACACCCAGCGAGCGCGTAATGCGGCAAGCCGCAGCACATGCGTCGCTATGCGATTTACTGACTACAAGGTTAGCGACCAATGTGCGGTCGATCTTTAGCCCGTCGATGCCGCTTTGCGACAAAGCGATCAGCGTCGACGGCCCCGTGCCGAAGTCGTCAACGACGATTTTGATCCCCGTCGACTGCAACTGCCGGATCCGTTCGAAACCGGCGCGCGAGTCACGCAGCAACATGTGTTCATTGATTTCAAGATCGACGAAGCGCCCGTCGATGCCTGCCTCATCGAGCAGGGATGCGGCGTCCTTTTGCAACCCTGCGTCCGCGAACTGCTGAGCGGAGAGGTTTAACGCAAGTCGCAGTGATGTGTAACCGGCGCGATGCCAGCCCTTCAGTGCCGCCAGCGCATTAGAAAATACCCAGCGTCCGATATCGCCCATCACCCCGGTGCGTTCGGCAACCGCAACGACCTTGTCGATGCTGCCGCCATCAAGCAGTGAATCAGGCCAGCGCAGCAACGCCTCCATCGCCACCGGATAGCCGTCGCTTGCCCGCACAACAGGCAGGAAATTGAGCTCGAACTCCTCACGTTGCAGCGCCGCATCGAGTTCACAACGAAGATCCTGACGCTGCAATGCACGCATCCTGACTGTGCCGGAATGCAGGCGGATGCAAGCTTCACTCTGCTGCGAGGCATCCTCCATAGCCACGTGCGCATTGTGCAACAACCCGGTGGCATCGGTGCCATCCTGCGGGTACAGCGAAATACCGACACGCGGTGACAAGTAGATCGAGTGCCCCGCCAGCGGGAATGATTCGCTTTGCAGCGCGATAATTCGTTTCGCGACCGCTTCGGCGTCTTCGCCCGTTTCAATGGCGGGCAACACCACCGTGAACTCGCGGTAATCTGTGCGTGCAATCAGCGTGACGCGCTCGAGGTCGGCTTCAAGGGACTCGTTGCTACCACGAATCTGCTCACGAAGCCGCTCTGCAACCTGGCGCAGAATACTCTTGTACTCGCGGGCGCAAAGAGACTGACCATAGTCGTCCAGCCCGCCACAATACAGACTAAGTACCGCAGCGCGCCCCCCGCGTAACCCCTGCAACTCGGTGATACGCTGCAGCGATATGCAAAGCTGTGCACGATTGGGTAACCCGGTGTCGGCATCCTCGTAAGCAAGCTGGGCGATATTGTCAGCAACAACCGCACCAAACCCCGGCTCCGTGAGAATCAACATTGCGCGGTCGCGCCCTTGTGGAACACTAATCAGCCCGCAGCGCGTCGCATTCGGCCCCGCGGCAAGAATTTCATTAAACGAGCGGCGCGCTCTGATCGAGCGGCGCACCAGCGAGTGCAATTCACGCACCACCGGACCTTCCCACAACGCATCCAGTGTCACCGGGAGGTTGTCGCCGGTATTGTCGTCGTCAGATGGCCAATAGGCACCCCGCTCAAGACACTGCAGCACAGCGCCGTCATTGCCCACAAGCAATATTGTATTGCCGCGTGACGCAAGATCCTGCTGCGGCTGTGCCTGTGAATGTTCTCCCACGTATTCGGGTCCGTGTTCTCGGGCTGGTCAGTATTCACATGTGAAACCATTTACGCCACTTCGACGCAGCATTATTGAGACACAGATCAACAAATACGCCGGATCGGCGACAGGCAAGTCGGATTCCGGCAAACTTAGGGCGTCACAACTGTGACGCAGCGCACACCGGCTTTGCCGAACGCATAGCTCGGAATTTCGCGCCTATACCCCGACCGAACGGCCGCAGCGCGGCACAAGTTGATGGTATCCTCCGGCCACCAAAATGTTTGTATAGACATCATCAACAAGGAGCGCACTATGCGATTTTCACTGGTAACGGCCGGCCTGGCCTCACTACTGATGCTGGCAGCAACACCTGCCGACGCCGCCCATCACGGCAGCAAACCCATCAAAGACGTACTCGCCGCCGATTACAGAGAAGCCGACCGGGGACGTGACGGTTACCGTCATCCGGCGGAAACACTTGAATTCTTTGGTATTACGCAAGATATGACAGTAGGTGAATACGGCCCCGGCGGCGGCTGGTATACGCGCGTGATCGCACCGTTTGTCAGCGGCAAAGGCACCTATGTCGCGATCAACGCAGACGTCGAAAGCTACCACGCAGGCGCTGATGCTGAGCGTAATGCCCAGCGCAAACTTTTCCCGCAAAACTTCCCGGGCCGTGTCGCTGAATGGACCGGCATTGACGCGGCAAGCGTTGCTGCCGTCGAGGTCGATGAGGCACCGGATTGGGCAGGCAAACTCGACGCCATCGTTACCTTCCGCGGCCTGCACGGGCTCGCGAGAAAAGACCTCACCGATGAGACGATCGCCCATTTCTACGGCCTGCTGAAGCCGGGTGGCGTTGTCGGCGTGGTCCAGCATCGCGCCAAGGAAGATGCTGCCTATGACTACACCCGCGGTCACTTCGGCTATCTGAAGCAATCCGAAGTCATCGCGATGTTCGAAAGCGAAGGCTTCGAACTGGCGGCCAGCTCGGAAATCAATGCCAATGAAAAAGACAGCGCAAACTGGGAGAAAGGCGTCTGGACGCTACCGCCCACGCTGACGCTGGGCGACACCGACAAAGCGAAGTATGAAGCGATCGGCGAAAGCGACCGCATGACACTGAAGTTCGTCAAGCCGGAGTAAGCGCGCGGTCAATTTGCAGACTAAAAAAAAGAGCCGTCCCGGGGTTTCCCGGGGCGGCTCTGATCGTTGTATTGGTGGTGATGGGTGGAATTGAACCACCGACCTACGGGTTATGAGTCCGTCGCTCTAACCATCTGAGCTACATCACCGAATTTTGCCCCTTTTCAGGGGGAGCGAATTGTCCTTCTTTGCGTTCCCGCCTGTCAAGCGCTCACACGTTGAACCGGAAGTGCATGATGTCGCCTTCCTTGACTATGTAGTCCTTGCCTTCCAGACGCAGACGCCCCGCCTCGCGCGCGCCCTGTTCACCGTTGCCGGCAATGAAATCGTCATACGCGGTTACTTCGGCGCGAATGAAGCCCTTCTCGAAATCGGTATGGATCTCGCCCGCGGCCTGCGGTGCCGTCGCGCCGGCGCGGAACGTCCACGCGCGGACTTCTTTTTCACCGACAGTGAAATAGGTATTCAGGCCCAGTAGCGAGTAGCCGGCTCGAATGACCCGATTGAGCCCCGGCTCGTCGAGGCCCATATCGCTCAGGAACTCGACCTTATCAGCGTCATCCAGGACCGCGATTTCAGCCTCAATGGCGGCACATACGGGCACCACGCTCGCGCCTTCTTTCTCCGCGACCGCGATCAGTTTATCGAGGTAGGGGTTATCGCTGAAGCCGTCGTCGTTAACGTTCGCGATGTACATGACCGGTTTGCCGGTCAGCAGCTGCAGATCACGAATTTCAAGTTGCTCATTCGGCTCGAGCTCAAGCGTACGCAGCGGCAGGCCTTCCGCCAGGTGGTCGCGCACACGTTGCAGCAGGTCGCGCCGGAACATCATCGCCTTGTCGTTGGCCTTGGCCATCTTGGTCGCTTTTTGCAGGCCACGCTCGACCGACTCAAGATCGGCCAATGTCAGCTCGGTATTGATCGTGTCCGCGTCGTCGACCGGGTCAACCTTGCCGGCCACATGCGTGACGTCGTCATTATCGAAACACCGCACAACGTGCGCAATGGCATGCGTCTCACGAATGTTGGCAAGAAACTTGTTGCCCAGACCTTCGCCCTTCGAGGCACCGGCCACCAGACCGGCGATGTCGACGAACTCCATCGCCGTTGGAATGACTTTCTGCGGTTTGGCAATCGCGGCCAGGGCGTCGAGTCGCAGATCGGGCACCGTCACCACGCCTACATTCGGCTCGATCGTGCAGAACGGATAATTCTCGGCCGGAATTTCCGCCGCGGTCAAGGCGTTGAACAACGTTGACTTGCCGACATTCGGCAGACCGACGATGCCACATTTGATACCCATAATTTATGCTCTCCAACGCCCGCAATCCAGATGCGGCGTTTGCTTGTTCTAGTTCTGTTCCGGCTTGTCCGGCGGCTCGTGCGCCGGCTGTTGCCTGTCGAGCTGCTCTTTGGCCGCCGCCTTCGGTTTTTTTGGCTTGCGGTTGATCTCGTTCATCATTACCGCTGGCCCGCGCCGCACCATTATCGGCACCGCCTTGATGGCGCGACCGATAGCCTCATCAATACTGTCCTGCTCATCCGCCGATGCGCGCTTCAACACATGACCGAGCACCTTATCGCTGCTGCCCGGATGGCCGATACCGATGCGCAGGCGATAAAACTCGGCGCCGCAATGGCTGATGATGTCGCGCAGACCGTTGTGCCCGCCATGCCCGCCGGCTTTCTTCAGGCGCAAGGTACCCGCCGGCAAATCAAGCTCGTCATGTGCGACCAGTGTCTCGTTGATCTCGAGCCGGTAGTAGTCCAGCACCATGCGCAAAGGTCCGCCACTGAGGTTCATGAACGACATCGGCTTGATCAGCCACAGCTCCTCGCCGCCGGTACGAATGCGTCCGACCTGCGCATCAAAGCGCTTTTGATGCTTCATTACGGCATCAAATTTGTCTGCCAGACGGTCGACAAACCAGAACCCCGCGTTGTGGCGGGTGTCTTCGTAGTCCGAACCCGGATTACCGAGCCCGACAATAACGCGAATGGAATCTGCCATAACAGCTCACGCTCCCGGCGCACAAAAAAAAGCCCGTGGCAGCGACGTCGCAAACCACGGGCCTGACGCCGTGCTTGCGCTCAGTCGTCCTTTTCTTCCTCTTCGGTATCCGACACGGTCGGAACCTCGGCAGCCGTCGGCGCTTCGGTGTCTTCTTCGTCTTCTTCGACAATCGCACGCGGCTTGGATACAAGCGCGACCGGCTGGTCGTGATCTTCGCCATCATCGCCATGCGACAGCTCGACCATCTCAACGCCTTCCGGCAGTTTGATATCGGTCAGATGCACCATGTCGTCGATATTCAGTGCGGATACGTCGATCTCGAGGTATTCCGGCAAGTCCTTCGGCAAACAGATGATCTCGACGTCCGAGATCAGGCGCGACATGATGCCGCCTTCCGTTTTGACGCCAGGCGCAATCTCTTCACCGATGAAGTGCAGCGGCACGTTCATGCGAATCACCTCGCCTGCAACGATGCGCTGCAAATCGACGTGCAGGATCTGATTCTTGGCGGGATGGCGCTGCAAGTCTTTAAGAATCGCTTCCTGATTCTTGTCGCCCACGGTGACGTTGAGAACGCTCGAATAGAACGACTCTTCTTGCAGCGCGCGCAGCAGTTTGTTCTGTTGCAATGAAATTGCGCGGGGCTTGCGGCCACCGCCATAGAGGATTGCGGGTACTTTTCCTTCTTTACGCAGGCGGCGGCTCGCACCTTTGCCCTGGTCTTCACGGAAATCCGCAACCAGATCGACTTTGTCACTCATGACATGCTCCGGTTGTTTAAGGGTTTTGTCCGACAACGCTCTGTGTGGCTTGCGACCAGCCTGACACGCTAAAACGCATTGCGGGCGCGCATGATACGCCAGCGACTAGCAAAAAAACAAGGCAAAGAGCGACTTAGTCGACGTACAGGCTGCTAACCGACTCTTCGTCGCTGATCCGGCGCAGCGTCTCGGCGAGCAGCTCGGCGATGCTGAGCTGGCGGATTATGGGACAGGCGGCCCCTGCCGGCGTCAGTGGAATGGTGTCGGTCACAACCAGCTCGTCGAGCTCTGAACTGCCAATGCGCTCGACGGCCGGGCCGGACAGCACCGGGTGGGTAATGTAGGCGACAACGCTGCGTGCGCCGTGTTTTTTCAGCGCCGCCGCCGCCTGGCACAGCGTACCCGCGGTATCCACGAGGTCGTCGATCAGCACGCAGCTTTTACCTTCGACGTTACCGATGATGTTCATCACCTGGGAAACATTCGCGCGTGGACGACGTTTGTCGATAATCGCCAGGTCAGCGTCGTCGAGGCGTTTCGCGAGCGCCCTGGCGCGCACGACACCGCCAACATCCGGCGACACAACGACCATTTCCGGGTATTTCTTTTTCCACACATCGCCAAGCAGAATCGGCGAGGCATAAACGTTATCGACCGGGATATCGAAAAAGCCCTGAATCTGGTCCGCATGCAGATCTACCGTGAGCACACGATCGACACCCGACGACGCGATAAGCTTGGCAACCAGCTTGGCGGTAATCGCAACGCGCGAGGCGCGCGGGCGGCGATCCTGGCGTGCGTAGCCGTAATAGGGGATGACCGCGGTAATGCGCGATGCCGACGCGCGGCGACAGGCGTCGACCATCACCATCAATTCCATAAGATGGTCGGCTGCGGGCGGCGAAGTCGGCTGGACAATGAACGTTTCACGCCCGCGAATATTCTCGAGAATCTCGACGGTGGTTTCGCCGTCCGAGAATTTGCCGACATGGGCCTTTGCGAGGGGCACGTGCAGATGGCGGGCAATATCGGCGGCGAGCTTCGGATGCGCATTGCCTGAGAACAATGCAAGACTGGCTATTTCCACCACCACCCCCCACGGCGTGCAGATTGATAGATCGCAGGGAAATGGCTGGGGTGGCAGGATTCGAACCTGCGCATGACGGGATCAAAACCCGCTGCCTTACCGCTTGGCTACACCCCAGTCGCTGTCTGCGAACCGATGTCGCGCCGCAACCTGTTATCGCGGTGCTATCAGCACCGTCGAAATCGCTGCGTCGTGATCAGGGTGCAGATTGTCGTCATCGCGGCTGGGCATGTCAATTCCAGTCCTGTGTGCGCCGCTCTCTGGCGGGCTTTGCTCGAGGATTTGCCAGTCGCGAACGATAACCGTCAACGTCGTATCGCCTGCATTCGCAACAATGCGCCGTGGCAGCGAATTCAGTGTCCATTGCCGGTATTCGGTATAGCGCACGCTCCAGCCTGACTGGCGAATCTCCGCAGGTAGCCCGTCTGCGCCGAAATCGATCTCGGCGGGCACACCCGGGATCGGGATGCCCAGCAACCAGAAACGCAGACCCGAAACGGGCACGCGCAAGCCGGCCTGGCGCAATAGCTCCGTCTCCGGGTCGACGACAGTTACGGTATCGATGCGACTGCCGCTGAGGGTTACTTTGCGCGCATCCCCTGCCATGCGCACACCGCCAAAGCCCATCGGGCCGTCGATTTCCGCGTCGAAGCGTCGCCCGTTTTGTTGCCAGAACAAGCTGCCGCTGGAGGCCTCTTCGGGCGTTCGCACACCGATGCGTCCCGACAACCCCCAAACACGCAAATCACCCAGCACAGCCTGGCGCATTTGCCAGTCCCCGATTTCCGGCAACTGCTGCACACCGCGCGTAGCGCATGCCGACAGCAGACCAACGGCAAACAGCAGTGCGAGGCGCCTCATATCAGCTGCGCGTCGCCGGCCCGTCCTGAATCAGCCTGCGCACGGTGTCGCGCAGGGTCTCGTCATCGGGATAACGCTGCCACGCCTCCTCCAGCAATTCCCGCGCGGCCTCCTCCTCGCCGAGACGCCACAAGGTCTCGCCCAGGTGGGCCGCCACTTCGGGATCACGGAACTCGTCCCACGCCCGCTGCAGATACTCGCGCGCCTCTTGCAGCTTGCCACGCTTGAACAACACCCATCCCTTGGAATCGATAATGGCGGCATTGTCAGGCTCGAGCTCGAGCGCGCGATCGATCAGGCGCTCGGCCTCGCGATACTTGCGCGTCCTGTCAGCGAGGGTATAACCGAGCGCGTTCAGTGCATTGGCTGAATCAGGGAACATCTTGACCACGCCGCGAAACGCATCAATCGCATCATCGAGCTTGTCGTCACGCAACAGCACATCGGCGCGCGCGAGCAATGCGAATTCGGCATTCGGGCGCACCGCGAGGTAGGCGTCGTACAACGTTAACGCCTGCTCGTAGAACTCGCCCTCTGCATACAGCGATGCGCTTACCGTGCTGAGCTCTAGGCCGTAGCGCGGATGGCGTTGCGTGAAACCGTCAATATGCGCAATCGCCGCCGGAACACCCTCGCGCTGCATAATCAGCGCCGCGACACGGCGCTGCGCCGCGAGCGCAAGGCCGCCGATATCGACCTGCGAATACATTCGGATGGCTTGTTCTGTGCGCCGCTCGCGCTCGGCGAAACGCGCCAGGTAATACAGCGCATCGGCGGTTTTCTTGCCGCTCGCTAACAGCTCGAGAAAACCTGCGCGCGAGGCACTGGTATCGCCAGCCTGCAGCTGTGCGACCGACAGCCCCACAAGCACATCCGGGTCGTCGGGATATTCGCTGCGCAGCAATCCCAGCATATTCACCGCATTCTCGACTTCCTCCGCGCGCGCGTTCAAAAACGCAAGCTCGATGCGCTGCTCGACGGTAGCATCATCGTCCAGTCGCAATCCGGCATCGGTAAATGCCGCGTCGTATTGCTCCTGCTGGATCAGCGTAGCCATCGCCAGCAGTCGTGTTTCATTATCGAAATTGCCGGTTTTCTCCAGCTGCCGGATATAGTCGTCGGCGCGGTCATAATCGCGCACCGCGATCGCCGACGAGGCGGCAAGCCGCTGCACACAAGCAACATCTTTGAACTCGCGCGCCAAAGACCTGAACACAACCGAGACATACTCGGCGCGTGTGCCGGGTGCGAGGTGCTCGCTGATGCCATCACAAACCGTTTGTGGCTGGTCGCTGCGCCGAATGATGCCTTTGAGCGCATCGACGGTGGCGCCGGTATTGCCTGCCCGCAGCGCTGCCAGGGCACCCAACAGGCGCGCGTCGTCAGGCGTCTGTGAAAGCATGGCCCAGCGCTCAGAGGCCTCTATAGCAAGGCTATCGAAGCCGAACTCGAATGCCACCAACGTTGCCTGACGCGCCGTTTCTATCGCATCCCCGCTCGCCGCGGCGCGCACGTAACGTTTTACGCCCGCCGTGTAATCGCCGTCACTCATGGCGCGCTCGGCGTCGGCGAGCAGTGCGCCGGCGGTGCCGCCGTCAGCGGCCGATGTATCGGCGAAACCACGCGCCGGCAAGAGCAGCGCAAAGAAGAGCATGGCACAACAAAGTTGAACACCACGGCGATTACGCAGTGCGTTTACAGACAAGGTATTTTTCACAGATCACTCACAATTGCGGCAGTTCTTTGCCACTTCGCATATCATAGAGCTTCCGATGCAAATGAGTCGCGAAAGTTCTTAGTCGATGACGATAAATATACTCGGCATTAACCATAACACGGCGCCAGTTGAGGTCCGTGAGCAGATAGTCATTGCCGAAGCAGGCCTTGGCGACACGCTCAGGGACATCCGCGCGCTGCCAGGCGTGACCGAGACTATTGTCTTGTCCACCTGCAACCGCACCGAGATTTACTGGGCCGGCAACAATCAACCCAGAGAAGCAATTACCGAGCTGCTGGAGAAATCCGAGCACACCGGTACCGGCTTCAAGGATTCATTGTTCTGTCGCAGCGACGGCGAGGCGGCCGAGCACCTGTTCCGGGTTGCCTGTGGCCTCGACTCAATGGTGCTTGGCGAAACACAAATCACCGGCCAGCTGAAAACCGCCTACCGGCTCGCGCAGCAACACGGCGCCGTCGGCGCGCATCTGAGTCGGGTTTTTGAACAAGCTTTTTCAATCGCCAAGAAGGTCCGCACCGACACAGAGATTGGTGCAAGCCCGGTCTCGGTGGCCTATGCGGCGGTGCGTCTTGCACGGCAATTGTTCGCCGGCTTCGAACAACACAATGCGCTGTTGATCGGCGCAGGCGAAACGATCGAACTGGTCGCGCGCCATCTGCGCGGCCACGGCATCAGCAATATCTACATCGCCAACCGCAACGAAAGTCGCGCGCAGCGGCTCGCCGAACAATTCGATGGCTTCGCCCTGCCCTTGTCGCGCCTCGAGCGGGCATTGCCTGACGCCGACATTATTATCAGCTCGACCGGCAGCCCCGACCCGGTGCTGACCAGCGCGATGATGCAAAAAGCGATTGACGGGCGCCGACGCAAACCGGTGTTCGCCGTCGACATCGCCGTACCACGCGATATCGAAGCGAGCGTTGGCAAGTTACGCGACGTCTACCTCTACACCATCGATGACCTCAACAACGTCATCACCGACGGGCAGGAAACCCGGCGTCAGGCTTCTATGGAAGCCGACAAAATCATCAAGGCCGAGCTCGAGGGCTTCCATCGTGCCGAGCGCCAGCGCGTCGCGACGCCAACCATTCTCAGCGTGCGCGAGTCCGTCATCAGAGTACGTGATGAAGCGCTGGAAGCCGCGCGCCGGCGTATCGCGGCCGGCCACGATGTCGACGATGTGATGCAACAGATGGTGCACACGCTAACGCAGCGTATCTTGCATCAGCCGACCGAGCGGCTGCGCGAAGCCGCCGCCGAATCCGACGAACGCTTCCTGCAAATAGCCCAGGAACTCTTCCTCGGCCGCGCAAACCAGGACGACGACGATAGCGAACAAGATCAGACAGCCGGCAACAGCCGCGCTGGCGCCCGTCGCTAGACGGCCGGCTGCGTTACCGTTATGAAAACGTCTATCGAACACAAACTACAAGCGCTCGCCGAGCGTTTCGAGGAGATCTCGGCGTTGCTTTCCGACCCCGACGTGATTGGTGATCAATCGCAGTTTCGCGACTTGTCGATGGAGTACGCAAAGCTCGAGCCCGTGGTCGCGTTGTTCAACACCTATCAGTCAGAAGTTCACGACCTGGCCGACGCCGAAGAACTCGCCAAAGACAGCGACGCGGAAATGCGCAAGATGGGCAACGACGAAGTCGAGCGATTGCGCAGCGCCATCGATACGGCCGAAGTCGGGTTGCAGAAAGCACTTATCCCCGCCGACCCGCATGACGACAGTAATCTGTTCCTCGAGATTCGCGCCGGTACCGGCGGCGATGAGGCGGCAATTTTCGCCGGTGATCTGTTCCGCATGTACAGCAAATTCGCCGAGCGCGAGCACTGGCAGGTCGAGGTTCTGTCCGCCAGCGAGGGCGAACACGGCGGCTACAAGGAAATCATCAGCCTGCTGACCGGCCGCGGCGCGTATTCGAAGCTGAAGTTCGAGTCGGGCGCACACCGTGTTCAACGCGTACCCGAGACCGAGTCGCAGGGGCGCGTCCACACCTCCGCGTGCACCGTCGCCGTGCTGCCCGAGGTCGAGGCCGTTGAAGATGTCGACATCAACAGCGCCGACCTGCGTATCGATACCTATCGCGCGTCCGGCGCCGGTGGTCAGCACGTCAACAAGACCGACTCAGCGGTGCGCATCACACACCTGCCTTCGGGCATCGTCGTTGAGTGCCAGGACGAACGTTCTCAGCACAAGAACCGCGCCCGCGCGATGTCGTTGCTGAAGGCGCGCATGCTCGACGTCGAGCGCGAGCAACAGGCGAGCGAACAGGCGCAGCAACGGCGTTCACTGGTCGGCAGTGGTGATCGCTCGGAGCGCATCCGTACTTACAACTATCCGCAAGGGCGCGTCACCGACCATCGCATCAACCTGACGCTGTACAAGCTTGCCGAAATACTTGGCGGCGAGCTCGAGCCGGTCATTGAGCCGCTGATTAACGAATACCAGGCCGACCAGCTGGCGCTACTCGAGTCGGCGGACAACGACGCCACGCTATGACCCGGCTGCTCGATGCGATCGGCAACACGCCGCTGATCCGGTTGAACCGGCTGTCCGACAAGACCGGCTGCGAGATCCTCGGCAAGGCCGAGTTCATGAACCCCGGCGGCTCGGTCAAGGATCGTGCGGCGCTTGGCATGGTCATGGCCGCACGCGAACGCGGCGACCTGAAACCGGGCGCTACTATCGTTGAGGGGACGGCCGGCAATACCGGTATTGGTCTGGCGATGGTCGGCAACGCGCTCGGTCACCGCACGATCATCGTCATGCCAAACACGCAAAGCCGGGAAAAGGTCGACGCACTTGCCGCCTACGGCGCGGAAATTCGCCAGATCCCGGCGGTGCCCTTCAAAAACCCCGAACACTTCGTGCACGCCTCGGGTCGCCTCGCCGACGAAATGAACGCGCGCGAACCCGGCAGTGCCTACTGGCCCAATCAATTCGGCAACACCGACAACCGTGACTTTCACGCCCGCACCACCGGTCGTGAAATCTGGTCGCAAACCGAAGGTCGCGTGGATGCGTTTATCTGTGCGGTGGGCACCGGCGGCACGTTGGGCGGCGTCGCACGTGCGTTACAGGCCGAGCGCGAGGACGTTGTTATCGGGCTTGCCGACCCCGGCGGCTCGGGCCTGCACAGCTTGCTCTCCACCGGCGAGCTGGCGATGACAGGCAGCTCGATTACCGAAGGCATCGGCAACAGCCGCATCACCGAAAACCTTGCCGGCACGCGCATCGACCGCAGCTATCAGATCAGCGACGACGAGGCGTTGCCGATCGTCTACGACATGATCCGCGACGAGGGGCTGGTGCTCGGCGGATCCAGCGGCATCAATGTTGCCGGCGCGTTACGCATCGCGCACGAGTTGGGTCCGGGTCACACCATCGTGACGATTCTTTGCGACGGCGCGCTGCGTTACAAGGGGCGGCTGTTTAACCGTGAGTTCCTTGCCGAACGCGGCCTGTCGATGCCCGACTGGCTCGAATTCTAGCCGCCAGCTACGCGCCGGACGCATCTGTTCGCAGCAGCAGCGCGAAGTCCATTCAAAGCGGTTGTCGCTTGAAGTCGGGAGAACGCGCATGCACATCAAAGCCTCACTGGCCGCCGTACTAACGTCACTCGCCTTGTTGTTGCTGACAGCACTGAATGCCAATGCCGAGGCCACGCGTTTTGCACCCGGCGCGATCTCTATCGATGGCCTGCTAACGCTGACGCCGGCACTTACCCCCGATGGCAATACGGCATATTTCCCGCAGAGCGACTGTGCAGATATCGGGCCGTGCCCGCAAACACTGCATATTTCGACGCGCACCAGTGACGGTTGGACACGCGCCAGGCGCGTCGCACTGCCCGCCGAAGGACGTGTTGACTGGCCAAGCGTCAGCCCCGACGGTCGCTACCTGTACTTCTCCTGGTCGGCGCAACGTTCGCGCTATGAAGGTCTCGACCTGATCGAGGACTTCGATATTTTCCGTTTGGACCTGAGCGAGCGCGACGCACAGCCGGTCGCGCTGGATAGCGCCGACATCAATCGTCCGCGCGCGGGCGCCATCCGCTCGCGGCGCTACTTCCACAACTCAACGTCGCCGGTGCAAACCGCCAACGGCGACCTGTACTTCTGGTCCGAGCGCATCGATGCGGTGGGCGAACGCGATATCTTCTACGCGCCGTCGGACGGCAACGGTGGCTGGCTCATCGCACGCCCATTGCCGGCACCGATCAACAGCGAGGGCCGTGACAATCACGCGTGGGTGTCGCCGGCCGGCGGCCTGATGCTGATCAGCTACCCCGACCGTGGCGGTGAGGGCAGCGAAGATATTTTCGTCTCGCGCAAGATCGACGGCGCCTGGAGCACACCGCAAAACCTCGGCAAAGAAATCAACTCGCGGTTCGCCGATTTCGCGCCGAAGCTGTCGCCGGACGGCAGCTTTATCGTGTTCACCTCGACGCGCCCCTACGATGACAGCAGCGGCGAGCAGACGCTGCAACCATGGCAGGTCACGACCGCGTCGCTGATCGCCGCAGGTACGCTGACGCGCGAAGACCTGACGCGCTAGGGAGGCTCGTATCGAGTCGGCGCCACGCGACTTGATCAGCGCTTCGCTAGCTCAGCGCGCGGGCAAGATCGGCAATCTGATCATCGACGTCCTCGACGCCGACCGACAAGCGAATAAGCTGATCCGTCAGGCCGATCGCCGCGCGTGTCGCCTCGGGTACCGACGCGTGCGTCATGATCGCCGGATGATCCACAAGACTCTCGACACCACCCAGACTCTCGGCTAATGCAAACACCTCGCAGCGCTCGAGGAAGTGACGCGCCTCGTCGAGACCGCCTTTAATGAAGAAGGTCACGATACCGCCGGCACCGCTCATCTGACGTTCGGCGATCGCGTATTGCGGATGGCTCTTGAGACCCGGGTAGACCACACGCTCGACCGACGTGTGGGACTCGAGCCATTCGGCGATGGCGGTCGCATTCTCGGTGTGACGCTGCATACGGATGTTGAGCGTCTTTAAGCCACGCAGCGCAAGAAAGCTGTCGAACGGCCCGAGGATCGACCCGATTGAGTTTTGCAGGAAGGCCAGCTCCTCTGCCACCTCGGTATTGCCGGCGACGACGGCGCCGCCCACCATATCGGAGTGGCCATTGAGAAACTTGGTCGCCGAGTGCATGACGATATCGGCACCGAACTCAATCGGACGCTGCGCCCACGGCGTGGCGAACGTATTGTCGACGACCAACAGCGCACCATGGCGCCTGGCGATTTTCGCGATCGCCTCGATATCGACGACTTTCAGCAACGGGTTGCTCGGCGTTTCAATCCACAACATTTTCGTATTGCTGTCGAGCGCCGACTCGATAGCGGCCAGATCGGTGAAGTCGGCGTAGTCGAACGCGAGCCCGGCCGAGCGCTCGCGCACCTTGCTGAACAGTCGCACCGTGCCGCCATACAAATCATCCATTGCCAGCACACGCTCACCGCTGTCGAGCATTTCGAGTATGGTGCCGATCGCCGCCAGGCCGGATGCGAAGGCGAAGCCCTGCACGCCCGACTCCAGGTCCGCGATACAACGCTCGAAAGCCATCCGGGTGGGATTCTGCGAGCGCGAATATTCGTAGCCCTGATGCACGCCGGGACTGGACTGGACGTAGGTCGACGTGGCGTAGATCGGCGGCATGATCGCACCGGTCGACGGGTCGGGGGACTGCCCGGCATGTATCACGCGCGTGCCGAACCCATGTTGTTTCTTGTCAGTCATCAGTCTCTCCGGCGCGCGGCAGGGCGCGCATTATCAAATTTGTTTACGCAGGTGGTTGAGCACGTCGGATCGGGTGACCAGGCCGAAGAACACACCGTCTTTGACGATGGCGGCGAACGGCTGAACCTGCAGCATCGCGACCAGATTGTTGATGCTGGCATCGGGCTCGAGTGTCACGAAGCGGGTCTGCATCGCGGCGCGCACGTCGTGATTCAGCATCGCCGGCTTGCCGAACGCATAGCGAATGATGTCGTCTTCGGTCAGCACGCCAACCAGCTCGGCATCATCCATGACCGGCAACTGCGACACGCCGGCGTTGCGCAGGCGATTGTGTGCCGTCGTCAACACGTCGCCGGGACCAACGGTAATCGTCGCCCGCTCACCGTGCAGGCGACCGATCAGGTCGCGCAGATCACCAAAACTTTCGCGCGTGATGAAACCCTGATCCTCCATCCAGAAATCGTTGTAGAGCTTCGACAGGTATTTGTTGCCGGTATCACAGGCGAACGCGACGACATTCTGCGGCTCGTCCTGCTCGTGGCAATATTTCAACGCCGCCGCAAGCAATGTTCCGGTCGATGAACCGGCCAGCACGCCCTCCTTGCGCAACAGCGCGCGCGCCGCCTCGAAACTTTCGGCATCGCTGATCGCATAGGCTTTTTTCAACATCGAGAAATCGGCGATATCGGGAATGAAGTCCTCACCGATACCCTCGACCAACCAGCTCGACGATTCGCCAAGCTCGCCGGTGTTGATGTAGTCGGCGAGAATCGAGCCCTCCGGATCCGCGAGCACCAACGTCATATCCGGCGCATGTTCGCGGAAGTATCGTGTCATACCACTGACCGTGCCGCTGGATCCGACACCCAACACAATAGCGCCGACATCGCCATCGAGCTGCTCGAGTATTTCCGGCGCGGTCGTGCGTTCGTGGGCGAGCGGATTGTCGGGGTTGGCGAACTGGTTGATAAAATAGGCACCGCGTTGCTGCGCAATGCTTTTGCCCAGATCCTGGTAGTACTCGGGATGGCCGCGCCCGACATCGGAGCGCGTCAAGACGACCTCCGCGCCCATCGCACGCAGGTTGAAAATTTTCTCCTGACTCATCTTGTCGGGCAATACCAGAACGAGATGGTAGCCCTTGCGCGCGGCGGCCAGCGCGAGACCCAGTCCGGTATTGCCGGCGGTCGCCTCGACGATCGTGTCGCCGGGCTTGATATCACCGCGCGCCTCGGCCTCGGCGATCATTGACACGCCTATGCGATCCTTGATGGAGCCGCCCGGGTTGGCGAGTTCGAGCTTCAGGAATAGCCGGCATTTGCCGGTGTCGAACTGCGTGACCTCCAGCATCGGCGTGCGGCCAACCATGTCCAGTACACTTGTGTAGACTTCCATCCTGACTCTCCTGCGATGCGGCGCGTAGTGTACTCCAACTGCCGGAATGACCGAAGTTATGCCCGACAAGACCCAGCGATATACGGCCGCCGAATGGCGTCGCGAGGCGGCCGCCCGGCTCGGCGGGCGCAGCGACTCTCCCCTGCTGGACGTAGACCTGTTGCTCAGCGCAATACTGGCCAGGCCGCGCCAATGGCTGCGTGCGCACAGCGATCATGTGCTGCCCCCGGATGCGCACGAAAAGCTCGAAGATGCGCTGCGACAACGCCTCGACCAGGTACCGGTGGCCTACATCACGGGCACTCAGGCGTTCTGGACGCTCGAGCTCGAGGTGACGCCAGACACGCTGGTACCAAGGCCGGAGACCGAACTTGTGGTCGAGCGGGCGCTCGCGCTGCTGGCGGACTTGCCCGCTAACGCCGAAATTGCCGATCTCGGCACGGGTAGCGGCAATATTGCACTCGCTATCGCCAGCGAAAAGCCCGCCACGAGCATTACCGCCAGCGACCTTAGCAGCGCCGCACTGGCCGTCGCACGCCGCAATGCGCGACGTGTTGGTGTGACGAATGTCAGTTTCATCGAGGGCGATTGGTGCGGCGCTTTCGGCGCGCAGCGCTTCGACCTGATCGTCAGCAATCCGCCTTATGTTGAAGCGAACTACCCCGCGCTGGCCAGCGAACTGCGCGCCGAACCGCTCAGTGCGCTGGCGAGCGGACCCGACGGACTGGACGATATCCGGCGCCTCGCCGCACAGCTGCCGGCACACCTGAAACCCGGCGGTTATGTACTGATCGAGCACGGCCACATGCAGGCGCAAGCCGTGTCCGGTATCCTTCGCAGCGAGCAATTTGTCGCGATCCGTACCTACAACGATCTTGCGGGTCACCCACGCGTCACTGAAGCGCAGCTCGCGCACCGATAAACGTTAAAGGAATCTCATGGTCATCATTGAAACCAACCACGGCAATATTCACGTTGAACTGGACGCAGAGAAGGCGCCCATCAGCGTGGAGAACTTCCTTGCCTACGTCGACGACAACTACTTCGACGGCACCGTCTTCCACCGCGTCATCCCGAATTTCATGGTTCAGGGCGGTGGTATGGATGCCGACATGAACAGCAAGGAAACGCGCGCATCGATCAAGAACGAAGCCGACAACGGCTTGACCAACGCACGCGGCACCCTGGCGATGGCCCGCACCGCGGTTGTCGACAGCGCGACGTCGCAGTTCTTCATCAACCTTAACGATAACGACTTCCTCAACCACGGCGGGCGCGACTTCGGCTATGCCGTATTCGGCAAGGTCAGCGATGGCATGGATGTTGTCGACAAAATCGCCGCGGTCAAAACCGGCAACAACGGTCCGCACGGCGATGTGCCGGTAGAGCCCGTCACTATTATCAGTGTGCGCCGCGCTGACTGACGAACGCGACGCCCGGCACTTGTCGCTGGGCGGCTTCGGTGCGCCAGGCGTCGATCTCCTGCGCGCGGCAAGTGCGCTGGTCATCGGCGTCGGCGGCACCGGTTGTGCGGCGGCGTCTGCGCTTGCTGCGGCCGGCATCGGGCAACTCGTCATCAGCGACTTTGATCGCGTCGACGCCAGCAATCTCGCGCGCCAGACGCTTTTTGCGCCTGGTGATGTCGGCGAGACGAAAGTCAGTGTCGTGGCGCGGCGTCTGCAAGCGCAGAACCCCGCGCTCAGCATTGAGACTATCGATGCCCGCTTGTCAGGCGATGCACTTGCCGCGCGGGTCACGGCCGCCAGCGTCGTGCTCGATTGCACCGACAATTTCGCCAGCCGTTTTGCACTCAACACGGCTTGCGTGAACGCCGGCCGCGCGCTTGTCTCCGGCAGCGCGATTCGTTGGGAAGGCCAGCTCGGCGTGTTCGGCCCGGACTACGCAACGGGCCCGTGTTATCAATGCGTGTACAGCGAAAATGACGAGTCGCTGGACGATTGTCAGGGCGCCGGCGTGCTGGCCTCGTTGCCGGCAACGATCGGCACGATGATGGCGAGCGAAGCCATCAAGCTGCTAACCGCCATCGGACAGCCTGCGCGCTTTAGTATCTACGACGCGCATAGCGGCGACTGGCGCCAGCTCGAGACGCCTAAGAACCCGGCATGCAGCGTGTGTGCCCGAAACCACGGTGACAAGACATGACCCAGAATCTGACCCTTTACGCCCATGCGTTCGCCTCACGCGCCGAGCGCGTAGCGTGGGCGCTGAATGAAAGCGGCCTGCCCTATCAGCTAAAACGGCTGACGCCTGATGCGACCGAAGAGGACCGGGCTGAGTTTCTGGCGCTGAACCCGTCCGGGAAAATCCCGGTACTCACGCATGGCGATAAGGTGCTGACCGAATCCATACCGATGTGTGAGTACGTCGCGCGGCTTGCGCCCGAACGACAAATGCTGCCGGTCACCGACGACGAACACTATGCGTACGCGCGGCTGATGCATTTCATGATCACTGAGGTCGAGGCCTACCTTTGGGTCGCGGACCAGGCCGGGCGCCTGCGCGACTATTACCCGTGGCCCGATGGCACAGCGCCTTTTGCGCTGCAGCTTGCCGGCAAAAACGTATCGACACTCAAATATTTCATCGGCGATGACTTCGCCTGCTGCGCACGCTTCACCATCGCCGATATTCTGCTGGCTCAACTCACTGGTTGGGCACGCTCGAACCGGCTCGCGGTACCCGAGAAGGTCGTGGAGCATGCGCTACGGATGCAACAGCGCGACGGTTTCCCCGACGCCATGCGACCGAAAAAGCGTCGCTGAGCCTCAGGCTGCGTCGGCACGCCCTTCCGGCGCTGGCGTATAGCCAAGGATCGGTGCTAACCAGCGCTCGACAGTCTTGCGATCGACACCTTTGCGCGCGGCGTAGTCCTCGACCTGATCGACATCGATCTGGCCGATCGCAAAGTAGCGCGAATCCGGGTGCGAGAAATACCAGCCGCTCACGGATGCCGCCGGCGACATCGCGTAGTTCTCGGTCAGGCGCATACCATTGTTGGCCGGCACATCGAGCAGATCAAACAGCGTTTGCTTCTCCGAATGATCCGGGCAGGCCGGATAACCGGGCGCGGGCCGAATGCCCTGGTAGTGCTCGCCGATCAACGCCGTATTATCCAATGACTCTTGCGGCGCATAGCCCCACCAGTCCTTGCGCACGCGCGCGTGCAGATACTCCGCACCGGCTTCGGCAAAACGATCCGCCAGCGCCTTCAGCAGGATCGCCGAGTAGTCGTCATTATCCTGCTCGAAAGCGCGCGCGCGTTCCTCGACGCCGATGCCCGCCGTGACCGCAAATGCGCCGACAAAGTCTTCTATGCCGGTGGCCGCCGGCGCAACGAAGTCCGCCAGACATTCCTGTGGCAAGTCGTCGCGACGCTTGTCTTTCTGCTGACGCAGGAACAGTGCAGCGTTGCCAGCGCAGCGGTTCGCGACGTTGCGCGTCGCTGAACACGCGGATATCGTCGCCGTGCGCATTGGCGGGGAACAGCCCGACGGTCGCGCGCACCGTCAGCCAGTTCTCGCTGAGTATCTGTTTGAGCATCGCCTGTGCGTCATCGAACAACGACTGGGCAGATTCACCAACGATCTCATCAGTCAATATTGCGGGGAATGTGCCGTGGAATTCCCAGGCATTAAAGAACGGCATCCAGTCGATATAGGGAACCAGATCTGCCGGCGCGATGTCGTCGACGCGTCTGATGCCGGTAACCGGCGGGACCGGCGGTTGGTAACCCTGCCAATCGATGTCGCGCTTGGCGGCACGCGCGGCGGCAAGTCCGAGTGCCGGCGCACGGCGCTTGCGACCCGAATGGCTGACGCGCCGTCGTTCGCAATCCGATTTGATCTTCGCCGTGAACGCCGCGCAGCCCTGGCCAACCAGTTGCTGTGCCACGCCAACCGCACGCGATGCATCCTTGACGTAAATCACCGCGCCGGCATAGGCGGGATCGATCTTCACCGAGGTATGTGCGGGCGATGTTGTCGCGCCGCCGATTAACAACGGCTGGGTGAAACCGAGGCGCTGCATCTCCGATGCCACGTGCACCATCTCGTCGAGCGACGGCGTGATCAGGCCGGACAAGCCGATAATATCGGCCTGCTCGCGCCGCGCGGCATCAAGGATCTTCTCGCAGGGGACCATGACCCCCAGATCGATGACCTCGTAGTTGTTGCACTGCGAGCACGACCCCCACGATGTTCTTGCCGATGTCGTGCACATCGCCCTTGACCGTAGCCATAACGATCTTGCCGTTGGTTTGCTTGACGCCATCGCTTTCGCCGCTTCGATAAACGGGATCAGGTGGGCGACCGCTTTCTTCATGACGCGCGCCGACTTAACGACCTGCGGCAGGAACATTTTGCCGGCGCCGAACAGGTCGCCGACCACGTTCATGCCGTCCATCAGCGGGCCTTCGATGACGTCGAGCGGTTTCTCGGCGGCTCGCCAGCCGCGCCTCCTCCGTGTCATCGACGACATATGCGTCGATGCCTTTGACCAGCGCGTGCTGGAGGCGCTCTGTCACCGGCTATTCGCGCCACGACAGATCCTGCCGCCCGGTGCCGCCTTCTGGCCGTCGCCGCTTGATACTCGCTCGGCAATGGTCAGCAGCCTCTCGGTCGCATCGGTGCGACCGTGTTAAGAATCACGTCCTCAACGCGCCTCGCGCAGCTCCGTCGGCAGATCTTCATAGATCGCCAGCTGGCCCGCGTTAACGATGCCCATGTCCATACCGGCGTGGATCGCGTGATAGAGAAACACCGAGTGCATCGCTTCGCGCACCGTGTTGTTGCCGCGGAACGAAAACGACACGTTGGACACGCCGCCGCTGATCAGCGCGTGCGGCAACGTGCGCTTGATCTCGCGCGCGTCGCCTCGATGAAGTCGAGCCGTAACGTTGTGCTCCTCGATGCCGGTCGCAACCGCAAAAATATTCGGATCGAAAATAATGTCTTCGGGCGGAAAAGCCGACCTCTCCGTCAGCAACGATAGGCGCGCTGGCAAATATCGACCTTGCGCTCGACCGTATCGGCCTGACCCTGCTCGTCGAATGCCATCACGATTACAGCGGCGCCATAGGCACGCACCAGGCGCGCCTGTTCTATGAACGCGGCCTCGCCTTCTTTCATGCTGATCGAGTTGACGACCGCCTTGCCCTGCACGCAGCGCAACCCGGCTTCGATCACGCTCCACTTCGACGAGTCGATCATGATCGGCACGCGGGCAATATCGGGCTCCGCCGCGATCAGGTTCAGGAACGTCACCATGGCGCGCTCCGAATCGAGCATGCCCTCGTCCATATTGACATCGATGATCTGCGCGCCGTTGTCGACCTGCTGGCGCGCAACTTCCACGGCGCCGGCGTAGTCGTCCGCCTCGATCAGGCGCCGGAATACCGCCGAACCCGTGACGTTGGTGCGCTCGCCGACGTTGACGAACAGGCGTCTCGGGCGTGATGTTGAGCGGCTCGAGCCCGCTCAGCGGCACAGGCGTTCGGGCACGCGGGATCACGCGCGGGGTGCAGACCCTGCACAGGCGCTCGCGCAGCGCCGGATATGCTCCGGGCGTCGTGCCGCAGCAGCCGCCCACGATGTTGACGAAGCCGCTGCGTCGGCGAAAATCGCCAGTAGTTTTGCGCCATCTCGCTCGGCGTCTCGTCGTACTCACCGAATGCGTTCGGCAGGCCGGCGTTCGGGTAGCGCTGCTGACACCGGTGTCGGCAATGCGCGACAGCTCCGCGACATACGGGCGCATGTCTGCGGCGCCCAGCGCGCAGTTCAGGCCGACCATGAACGGCTTGCGCATGGCGCACCGAGTTCCAGAAAGCTTCGGCGGTCTGCCCGGACAGCGTGCGGCCGGACGCATCGGTGATCGTGCCGGAAATCATGACCGGCAGGCTTCGACACCGGTTTCGTCGAGCCAATAGCGACGATCGCGAACAGGGCCGCTTTCGCATTCAGCGTGTCGAAAATGGTCTCGACCAGCAGCAAGTCGACGCCGCCGTCGACCAGCGCCTCGGCCGCCTCGGCGATAGGTGGCGACCAGCTCATCGAAGGTGATATTGCGATAACCCGGATCGTTAACGTCCGGCGACAGCGACGCCGTGCGGTTGGTCGGGCCCAGCGCGCCGGCAACAAAACGCGGCTTGCCGGTGTTGGCCGCGTTCGTCGGCGCCGCGCGCGCGATCTGCGCCGCGGCGAGATTCATCTCGCGCACGAACTCCTCGGTGCCGTAGTCGGCTTGCGACGGCGCACTCGAATTGAAGGTGTTGGTTTCGATGATGTCCGCGCCGGCCTCGAGGAAGCGCGCGGTGAATATCGTCAATCATCTCGGGCCGCGTGAGCGTCAGCAGGTCATTGTTGCCCTTGAGGTCGCGAGGCCAGTCGGCAAAACGCTCGCCGCGATAGTCGGCTTCGTCGAGTTTGCGACTGGATCATCGTGCCCATGGCACCGTCGAGCAAGGATGCGCTCGCCGAGCAGGCGGCGCAGCTCGCGCAGACGCTGTTCACGCAGCATCGGTTCGCGCTCCCGCCGCATGGCCCGCTCCGCGCGCGGTCGCACACCGAGCGCGTGACAAATCGCGTAGGTCAGCTCGGCGCGGTTCAGCGTGTAGAAGTGAAACTCATAGACGCCCTCGCTGCCGCAACCTGTGGACCATGCTCGATCGCGACACTGGCCGCGATCAGGTTGCGCGTCTCGGGGTCGTCATCGAGACCGTCGAAGCGCTGGTGCAGCCAGTCCGGCACCTCGCGCCGCACAGCTTGGCAAACCTCAGCATTTGCGGAAAGCGCGTGATCGGCAGGATGCCCGGCACGATCGGCGCCTCGATGCCGGCCGGCCGCGCACTGGTCGCGAAACCGCAGGTAAACGATCGACGTCGAAAAAGAACTGCGTAATCGCACGGTTGGCACCGGCATCGATCTTGCGCGCAGGTTGTCGAGATCGAAGCCCGCGACTCGGCGCCTCAGGATGCACCTCCGGATAGGCGGCAACGGAAATATCGAAATCGGCCGACGCTGCGCAGGCCCGGCGACCAGGTCTGCGGCGTAGGCATAGCCATCCGGGCTGCGGCGCGTAGCGGCCCGGCGTCGCGCGGCGCATCGCCGCGCAAGCGCGACGATGTGCCGCACACCGTCGTCCCAGTAGCCGCGCGCGATCTCAACGATTTCGCTCGCGGCTGCGCCGACGCAGGTCAGGTGCGGCGCAGGCGTCAGTCGCGGTCTCGTTCAGCACGCGCGCTGACGACATTGTGCGTGCGCTCGCGCGTCGAGCCATCGGCGCCATAGGTCACCGAGACAAAGCGCGGCGACAACGGCGCGAGACGCTGCAACGATGTCCCACAACGTTTGCGCCATCTTCGGCATCGTTCGGCGGGAAGAACTCGAACGAAACGACACTGGACTCGTCAGCCGCGCGACCACGTTTTCGCTGCAGTCTGTGCCGGATTCACGCAGATTTCCTTGTTGTTGTCTTCAGGCCGCGGCGAGCGCCGTTCGGAGGCCATTGCGACCAGGAATTTGCCGCGCCCGTCGGCGGCCTGTCGATCGGCCCGCAGCTCCAGCCGCCGCCGCGATCCAGCCGGCAGCAGCAGCGCGGCTTGGAGTCGCGCGCGCGGTATCGAGACGTCGAAATGCTCGACCAGCAGTAGGCGACCGCCCGGGCCGCAGCACGCGCGCGCTTCGCGCAACGTCGACCGCGGCTGGTCTTCGACGCCGCGAGCACGCCTCGTCGAGCACGACCGTGTCGAACTGACGCGGCGTTCGAATTCAAGCCGGTACATGTCGCCGCTGGCGCACCGTGCAATTGGCAAGTGAGGCGCGTGCTTCCTGAAGGCACGGCGCGCGGCAACACGCCGACGACCCGTTGACTCGTGCGACATCAATGCCGACCGCGCGCGTGGCCTTGGCCGCCAGCAGGTACAGCAATAGCGCCGACTCCAACGCCGATATCCAGCAAATCGCCGACCGGGTGCGACAGGCGAATGCATCGTCGATGATCTGCGCGATTGAACCGCCGCAGCAGCGGGTCCGCATGCGCACCTCGCTGCGTCGAGCACCTGGTCGACGCGCACCCGATCGGCGGCGACCAGCGGATCGTCGGAACGCGGCATCGAGCAGAACCTGGATCTGCATTGTTGGCGCCATCGCCGCGCAACGGCACCCGAAAATAGACCCAGTGACCGTCGCGAAAGCGCTCCAGCAAACCCGCATCACAAAGGATTTTCAGATGCCGGGACACCCGTGGCTGGCTCTGACCAAGAACCGCGACGAGATCGCTGACAGTGTGTTCGCCACGGGCGCACAGGTGTAACAAGCGCAGGCGCGTGGTCTCGCCCGCGGCGCGCAATACTTGCTCGGTCGACGTCAAGTCTTGTGAATCGAATGTTGGCATACGGATATTTACATATAACGATATTGTTATATCAGCCAGTATACGCGGTTTTCGGTGGGATGAAAGCCCTGCGTATCAGGACTTTACGGTCGTTCGGGCAAGCATGAGCATAAAATAGAAAGCCCGGATGCGGAACGCAAGCCAGCGAGCTTGGCCGGCGACCTCGGTCAGCGCACTCGGGTCAGCGCACTCAGTCAGCGAACTGGCTGCCTGCAGACTCTGCGCTCGCCATACGGATCAGCCGACTGGTCAGGACCGCGGCCTGACGGTGCTTGACCGCCGCGCGATATTCATCATCGGTGACCATGGCGAGAAACGCGCCGGCGGTCGGATAACGGGCAATGAATGCCGTGTCCCAGTGCTCGTCGGCAGGGCCGATAAGCACGACTTCTGGGCGACCGCGCCAGATTATTTCGCCGCCCACGCGTGCGAATACCGGTGCGCTGGCCGCGCCGTAGGCACGGTAGGCCTCGGCGCCCGACATCGATTGACCATCGGGATACTGGGCGGACTCATGGAAGCGCACCAGATTCAGCATCATGATCGGCTCGTCACGCGGCAGTGACTTGAAGCGCTCGAATTGCTCGCGTTCCGGATCAAGATATTCACTCATGCCCTAGCTCCAAAAGTGCCGCGTCAGTGCACGCCCGCATCGCTGCGAACGCCGGCGGGATTAAACAAACGGCCAACATCAACCGCGTCCAGCGTGCGCTTCTTGTTACAGAACTCGCAGATGACCTCGATCAGGTTGTTGCGTTCGATCAGCAATTTCTGCGCATCGGCCTCGCCGAGCATGCGCACCGCCTGCTCGGCACGCTCGATGCTGCAGCGACAATAAAACCGCACCGGCCGCGCACCGTAAACGACCACGTCATCCTCGGCGAATAGCTTGGCCAGCATGTCGTTGCCTGCGCCCTCGCGCAATTCCTGCAGCGTCAACGTATCGGCCATCAGGCACAGACGACGCCAGTCGTCCAGCGCCATCTCGCGCTCGTCCGGCATGCGCTGCAACATCAATGCAGCCGCATGGTGTTCGTCCGTCAGCAACACGAAGTGCGCATCAAGCTGGGCGGAATCACGATAGTAGCCCGCCAATGCCTCGGCCAGCGTCGCGCCGTCGGCTGCGACGATGCCCTGGTAGCGGTCTTTGGCGTCCTTGGCATCGACGGTCAGCGTCAGGCGCCCGTCACCGATCAACTCCGCAAAATTGCCGCCCGGCAACGACGCTTCAACGTCGCCCGCCATGCCACGAATCTGCAGCTGGTCATTGCACTGCGCGATCAGCATGCCGAGTGAACCGGTTCCGGCGAGCTGCAAAGTCAGCATGCCTTCAAATTTCAGCGTGCTGGCAATCATCGCCGACGCACTCAACGATTGCCCGAGCAGATCGCGCACCGGATCCTGATAGTCGTGCAAAGATGTTAGCTCACGCCACTGGCCGGACAGCTGCAACAGCACACCGCGCACAGGCAACCCGCTAAACATGAAATTGATCAGCGCATCTTCGTGCGCGGGATTATTATCAACCATTGCGTTACTTGCCTAGACGCTCGCGCAGCAGCTCATTCGCCTGGGCAGGGTTGGCCTTGCCCTTGCTGGCCTTCATCACCTGACCAACGAGATAGCCCAACACCTTCTCTTTGCCCTCACGGAATTGCTGAACCTGCTCCGGACTGGCGGCGAGCACTTCGTCAACGATCGCACCGATGGCATCGCTGTCGGTAATCTGGCGCAATCCGCGCGCATCGATAATCGCATCCGGGTCGCCCTCGCCCTGCCACATCGCTTCGAACACTTGCTTGGCAAGCTTGCCCGACAATGTCTTGTCTTTAATACGCGCGATCAGCAATGCAAGTTCCGATGCCGATACGCGGCCGGCATCGATAGCAAGGCCGTCACGATTCAGCGCGGCGGTCAGATCACCGAGGATCCAATTCGCGGCCAGCTGCGCATCCGAGGACGCCGCGACCGTCTCAAAATAGTCGCCGAGCGAACGCTGCGACGCAATCGTGTCGGCGTCTTCCGGCTTCAACGCGTATTGCGTGACAAACCTCGCGCGCCGCGCGCCCGGCAGCTCCGGCATCGACTCGCGTACCGTCTCGATAAAGGCCGCGCTGATTTCTACAGGCAACAGGTCCGGGTCCGGGAAGTAGCGATAATCGTTCGCCTCTTCCTTGCTGCGCATCGAGCGCGTTTCGTCCGCGTCGGAATCGTACAGGCGGGTTTCCTGAACCACGCTGCCGCCGCCCTCGAGAATATCCGCCTGACGCTCAACCTCAAATTCGATCGCACGCTCAATAAAGCGGAATGAATTGAGGTTCTTGATCTCGGCACGCGTGCCGAGTGTCTCGCTGCCCTTGCGACGCAGAGACACATTGGCGTCGCAGCGGAACGAGCCTTCCTGCATGTTGCCGTCCGAGACGCCGAGATAGCGCACCAGCTCGTGCATACGACGCATGTATTGCGACGCCTCCCGCGCCGAGCGCAGGTCCGGCTCGGACACGATCTCGAGCAGCGGCGTGCCCGCGCGATTCAGATCGATACCGCTCTGATCCTGATAGTTCTCGTGCAACGACTTGCCGGCATCCTCTTCGAGGTGCGCGCGCGTAACGCGAATATCGCGCAGCTCACCATTGTCGCCAACAATCTGCATGTGGCCGCCCGCCACGATCGGCAAATCCAGCTGGCTGATCTGGTAACCCTTGGGCAGATCGGGGTAGAAGTAATTCTTGCGCGCAAACACCGACATCGGTGTGATGCTCGCATCGATCGCAAGGCCAAACACAACGGCGAGGCGCACGGCCTCTTTGTTCAGCACCGGCAGCGTGCCCGGGAAGCCGAGATCGATCAGGTTTGCCTGGCTGTTAGGCGGCGCGCCATAGGCCGTCGGTGACGATGAAAATATCTTGCTGCGGGTCGCGAGCTGCACATGGATCTCGAGACCAATGACGACTTCCCAAGTCATGCGAAAGCCTCCGGACAGCGCGTATGCCAATCGGTGTGTTGCTGGTATTGGTGCGCGCAATTCAACAGACGCGACTCACCGAATGCCGGCGCCACCAACTGCAACCCCACCGGCAGTGCGTCGACAAAACCACACGGAATGGAAATCGCCGGCAGGCCAGCGAGATTGGCGCCGATGGTGTAGATGTCATTGAGGTACATGGTGATCGGGTCATCGGTTTTCTCGCCAAGCGCGAACGCCGGCGTCGGTGTGGTTGGCCCGACCACGACATCGACGTCGTCGAAAGCCGCAGCGAAATCTGCGCTGATCAGGCGGCGCACTTTCTGCGCTTTCAGGTAGTAGGCATCGTAATAACCGGCCGACAAAACGTATGTGCCGGTCATGATGCGCCGTTTGACCTCGGCACCGAAGCCCTCGCCGCGCGAGCGGCAATAGAGGTCGTAGAGATCTTTCGGATCACTGGCACGATGGCCGAAACGGACGCCATCAAAACGCGACAGATTTGAGGAACACTCGGCGGGCGCGACGACGTAATAGGTCGGCACCGACAAGCCTATGTTGGGCAGGGATATCTCTTTGATCGTCGCGCCGAGCTTCTCGAGCTCCGACAAGGCAACCGACAATGCGTCTGCGTTCGCGGCATCCAGACCCTCGCCCATGAACTCACGAACCACGCCGACCTTGAGACCGGTAAGCGGCGCATTCAGCGCGCCCACGTAGTCGTCGACCGGGGCGTCGAGGCTGGTTGAGTCGTGCGGATCAAGCCCCGCCATAGCCGACAACAACAGCGCCGCGTCCTCGGCGGTTCGTGTCAGCGTGCCGGCCTGATCGAGACTGGAAGCGAATGCGATCATACCGAAGCGCGAAACACGACCATACGTGGGCTTCAGGCCGGTGATGCCGCACAGCGCGGCGGGCTGGCGAATCGAGCCGCCGGTATCGGTGCCGGTGGCGGCACCGACCAATCTTGCGGCAACCGCCGCGGCCGAACCACCAGACGAGCCGCCCGGCGAATAGCCGTCGCGCCAGGGGTTCTGAACCGGCCCGAAATAACTCGTCTCGTTAGATGAGCCCATGGCGAACTCGTCCATGTTTGTCTTGCCCAGCATGAGCGCGCCGGCCTCGGCCAGCTTGGTTACCGCTGTGGCGTCGTACGGCGGCACGAAGTTCTCGAGCATCCGCGAGCCGCAGCTGGTGCGCACATCGTTGGTACAAAAAATGTCTTTGTGAGCGATCGGCAACCCGTCAAGGGGGTGCGCCGTGGCGCTCGCATAGCGCGCATCGGCCGCAGCAGCCCCGGCCATCGCCGCATCGGCGGTCAGCGTCAGGAAGGCATTCAGCCCGGCATCGTGCGCCGCGATCCGGTCCAGCATGTGGCGGGTCAATTCTGCGGCGGAGAAATCGCCCGCAAGCAGGCCGCCCCGCATTTCAGCGAGACTGAGTTGGTGCAGGTCAGTCATTCGATCACGCTCGGGACGAGATACAGCCCCTGATCCGTCTCCCCGGAGCAGGCTTGCAGCCTTTCGCGGTCGATATCGGCGTCTGCTTCGTCCTCACGGAGTCGCTGCACCTGGTCGAGCGGGTGCGCCATCGGGCTCACATCGTCGGTCGCGGCAGCCTGCAACTGATCCACGAAAGCCACGATGCTGCCGAGTTTGGTCGTAATGTCGCCGTATTCCTCCGGCTCGAATCTCAGCCGCGACAGCACGGCAAGCTTGTCGATATCATCACTGGTTATGGACACCAGATGCTCCTTCTTATGTGGTAGGCTGCCGCCGATAGACAGGCGTCTGCACGGCGCCGGCGGCACGCTGGAACGGATTACGTCCCGGCGACTTTCAAGAATACACTCAGCCTTGCTGATTGTCCCCCCCGTTGCTAGAGTTGCAAGAATTTTTGGGGCCGGACCCACCACATCATGTTCAAAAACCTGCTTGGGTATTTTTCGCACGATCTCTCGATCGATCTCGGCACCGCAAACACGCTGATTTATGTGCGCGGACAGGGCATCGTCCTTGACGAGCCATCCGTTGTTGCCATCCGCGAGGAATACGGCGGCGGCGGTCGCCGCGTGGAAGCGGTCGGTCAGGATGCGAAAAACATGCTCGGCCGCACGCCGGGCAACATAACCGCGATCCGGCCGCTGAAAGACGGCGTCATCGCCGACTTCACCGTGACCGAGAAGATGCTGCAGACTTTCATCAAGAAAGTGCACGGCAATCGCTTCTTCACGCCCCGCTCGCGGGTGCTGATCTGCGTGCCCTACGGCTCGACGCAGGTTGAGCGCCGCGCGATTCAGGAATCTGCCGAAGGCGCCGGCGCGAGCAAGGTGATCCTGATCGCCGAACCGATGGCTGCGGCAATCGGCGCCGGCATGCCGGTGCATGAAGCGCGCGGCTCGATGGTGCTGGATATCGGCGGCGGCACTTCCGAGGTCGCCGTCATCTCACTCAACGGCATCGTTTATGCGGCCTCAGTGCGCGTCGGCGGCGACCGCTTTGACGAGGCGATCACCAACTACGTGCGTCGCAACTACGGCATCCTGATCGGCGAGGCGACCGCCGAACGCATCAAGCACGAAATCGGCTCGGCCTATCCCGGCGCGGAGGTTCGTGAGATCTCGGTCAAGGGTCGCAACCTGTCGGAGGGCGTGCCGCGCAGTTTCACACTGAACAGCAATGAAATTCTTGAGGCGCTGCAGGAACCACTGCAGGGCATCGTGGGTGCCGTCAAAGAGGCGCTGGAGCAGACGCCGCCGGAACTCGGCGCAGACGTCGCCGAACGCGGTATCGTTCTCACCGGCGGTGGCGCCATGTTGCGCGACCTCGACAAACTACTGATGGAAGAAACAGGACTGCCGGTCGTCATTGCCGATGACCCGCTGACCTGCGTTGCCCGCGGCGGCGGCCGCGCACTGGAACTGATGGATGAATACGGACCATCAGTATTCGGGCTGAACTAGGCGCTTCGGCGCGGCGCTATCCATGCCTGCGAACGCAACAGGCATTCACAGAACAAATAACGGCCGGGCGCTGGGGCTTCGCACCTTCGCTTGTGCCGTGTTGTGCGTGATCGCGATGCTGGTAGACCAACGATCAAACTTCGGCGATACCCCACGTGCGCTACTTATGAGTGTGGTTTATCCGCTGCAGGTCGCCGTGGCGGTGCCCGCGACGCTGCTTAAATGGAGCGATGATGCTACGCGCAGCCGCGCCGACCTCGCCCGCGAAAACGCACGCCTCAAGCGAGAGCGTTTGCTGGCCGACGCCAGGCTTCAGCAGTTGAACGCGCTGCGCGCCGAGAATGATCGCTTGCGCACGATGCTGGATGCCCGCCCCAGAGCTGGCAGCCAGGCGCGCATCGCACAAATTCTCGAGGTCGACAATGACCCTTTCCGTCACCGCGTGGTGATCAACAAAGGCAGCAACGATGGCGTCCTGCAAAAGCAAGCGCTAGTCGATGCCAACGGCGTTGTCGGGCAAGTCATCGAGACCGGCCCGTTCAGCGCGAACGTCATGCTGATCAGCGATCCCGGGCATGCCATTCAGGTGGAGGTCGTGCGCAACGGGCTGCGCACCGTGGCATTCGGCTCGGGCGAATATGATCAGCTTGAAATTCGATTCCTGCCCAACAATGCGGACATCGTTGTCGGCGATCTGCTGGTGACAACCAGTCTGGGCGGCGACTACCCGGCGGGATATCCGGTTGGCGAGATCGTCAGTGTCGAACAACGCCCGCGCCAGGCATTTGCGAAAGTCACCGCCAGCCCGGCCGCCGCGCTGACACGTATGCGTGAGGTGTTGTTGCTGGTCCCCGATGTTATCGAAGCGGCGCCACAGGCGAGCGACAATGGCGAATAGCCGCGAACGGCTGTGGATCGGACCGGCGGCACTGATCGTCGCGCTGGCGCTGGCAGCCGCCCCGCTACCGCAATGGCTGGCCGCTTTCCGGCCGGACTGGGTCGCGCTGGTCATGGTCTACCAGGCGATCCATACGCCACGCCACCTGATCCTGTTGCAAGCCATCCTCGCCGGGCTGTTGCTCGATGCTTTGCTCGGCACGCCACTGGGTCAGTACGCGCTCGCGCTGGTGGTGTGCGTCTATTTGCCACTCAAACTTCATCTCCGGCTGGTGCTGGTGCCGATTTGGCAGACCATGTTGTCGACGGTGCTGTTTCTCGCGATCTACCAATTCGTCCTGTTCTGGGCGAACGGCGCCACCGGCAACGAGATTGGCGCGGGTTTCTACGTCTGGCCCCTGCTGAGTAACGCCATTGTGTGGCCCGCGATTCTTGCGCTGCTCGACACGCTACGACTGGGGCGGCGCAGAACGCCCTGAACCCGTGCCAACATTGCCCGTATAATCAAGGCAGGCAACGGGCAACCGGCAAGCACGCCAGATGAAGAACCTACAAGCGATAAAAGACACCGCCGCGGAACAACGTGTGTTCCTCGGTCGATTATTGCTGGCCGTCTTTTTTGTCCTGCTCACCAGCGGCGTCGTGGTTGCCCGTCTGACCCAGCTACAGGTCATCGAACACCAACACTACAGCGAACTGTCACAAGGTAATCGCATTCGGCTGGAAGCTGCGCCGCCGACCCGCGGGCTTATTCTGGACAGGAACGGCGTCGTACTGGCGCAAAACCTGCCGGCCTACCAGCTTGAAATGATCCCGGAGCAAGTCGACGACAGCGATGAGGCGCTGCAGCGACTGGCCGATGCCGGACTCATAGATGAGGACGCGCTCGACACGATCCGGGAACGTATCCGCCGTAGCGCAAAGTTCAACCCGGTAACATTGCGCGATCGCATGAGCGACGCCGAGATCGCCCAGTTCGCGATGCTGCGCCCCTACTTCCCCGGCATCGACATTCGCGCGCGCCTGGTCAGAGACTATCCTCACGGCAAGTTGGCGGCGCATGTCATCGGTTACGTTGGCGGGCTTAGTCCGGCTGATCTGCAGCGCATCGAGCAGGCCAACTACGCCGGCACCAGCCAGATCGGCAAAACAGGCATCGAACTGACCTACGAGGAAGTGCTGCACGGGCGCGTCGGACACAACGAAGTCATCACCACCGCGGAGGGGCGCGCGGTATCGTTCGACCCGCGTGACGAGCCAACACCCGGGCGCAATGTTCAGTTGACAATTGATATCGCGCTGCAACGCGTGGCCGAGCAACAACTCGAAGGCCGGCGCGGATCGATCGTTGCGATCGATCCGAACAATGGTGAAATTCTGGCGATGGCCAGCGCGCCTGCCTACGACCCCAACGGTTTTGCCTCCGGCATGGCGACGAGCGATTTCCGTGCCCTGCAAACCAACCTTGACCGCCCGCTATTTAATCGCTCTATCGCCGGGCGCTACCCCCCTGGCTCTACAATCAAGCCGATTCTCGGCTTTGGCGCACTGGTCAGCGGGCGCACCAATGAGAACCGCGTCATCAACTGCGAGGGCTTCTTCAGCCTGCCCGGCAGCACGCATCGCTACCGCGACTGGAAGCCGGAAGGTCACGGACTGATGGACCTGAAAGACGCCATCTCGCAATCCTGCGACGTGTATTTCTATGAACTCGCGCAGGACATGGATATCGAACTGATGCACGAATATCTGGTCGAATTCGGCTTGGGCGAGAAACTCGGTATAGAAATCCCCGGCGAAAAGGCCGGCATAGTGCCCTCGCGCGACTGGAAGAAACAGAATTTCTCCCGGCGGGCCGATAGGGTCTGGTTTCCGGGCGAGACAGTCATCGCATCGATCGGCCAGGGCTACATGCTGGCAACGCCGCTGCAACTTGCTCATGTCACCGCGACCCTTGCGATGCGCGGCTTGCGGGTTCAACCGCACCTGACGCTGAGCTTCGAAGACCAGCTGAATGGCGCGAAAGAACGCTTCGAGCCGGCACTTCTGAGAGGCGTCCGGGCTGACGACGGTCATGCCTGGCAGCACATCATAGATTCAATGCGTGCGGTATTGCAGACGCCACGCGGCACCGCGTTCGCGACCGGCAGAAACACCGAATATAGTTTCGCCGGCAAGAGTGGTACGGCGCAGGTATTCAGCGTGGCGCAGGAAGACGAGTACGACGACCTGGAGCTCGATGAGCGGCTGCGCGATCACGCGCTGTTTATTGCTTTCGCGCCGATCGAAGCGCCGCGTATCGCCGTCGCCGTTGTCATCGAGAACGGCGACAGCGGTAGTTCGGTTGCGGCACCCATGGCGCGCGCGCTCGTCGACAACTGGCTCGAGCGATAGTGTTCAAGGAAACCTCACAGTTTCGCAGCTCAGGCGCACCGGCCGCGTCGGCATGGATGTACCGCCTGCACATCGATCCGCCACTCCTTACCGGGCTCTTGTTGTTGTGCGCATTCGGCTTGCTGGTCCTGTACAGCGCAACCGGACAAAGCTCGGCGCAGACAACGGCACAGGCGATCCGTCTCGGCGTCGCATTGCTGGCGATGCTGGTCATGGCGCAGATCCCGCCGATCGTGCTGCGCCGCTGGGCATGGGCGGGTTATGCACTCGGGCTCGCGCTGTTGCTGGTCGTACTCATCGCCGGTGTCAGCGGCAAAGGCGCGCAGCGCTGGATCGATATCGGCTTTCGCTTCCAACCATCCGAGATCATGAAAATCGCCGTGCCGATGATGGCGGCGGCGCATCTTTACAACCGGCCACTGCCGCCGAACTTTCGTGCGCTCGTCGTGCTGATCGCGATCATCATGTTGCCGGTCATCCTGATCGCAAGGCAGCCGGATTTGGGTACGTCGATCCTGATCGCCATGTCCGGCTGTATCGTCATACTGCTCGCCGGGCTCAGGCTGCGGGTCCTCTTAGGTATCGGCGCGCTGGTCGCCGCCGGGCTGCCGCTGCTGTGGCAAAACATGCGCGACTATCAACGCCAGCGCGTGCTGACGCTGATCGATCCGCAAAGTGATCCGCTCGGCGCCGGCTACAACATCATTCAGTCGAAAATCGCGATCGGCTCGGGCGGCCTGTTCGGCAAGGGTTGGACCAACGGCAGCCAGGGCCAGCTCGAATACTTGCCGGAACGCAGTACCGACTTTATTTTTGCCGTGATTGGCGAGGAGTTCGGCCTGCTCGGGCTGCTCACCGTGATCGCGTTATACCTTTTTGTCGTCGGTCGCGGGCTGTTTATCGCCAGCCAGGCCAGCGACACATTCACACGCCTGCTCGCCGGCAGCATCAGCCTGACCTTCTTCGTCTACGTGCTGGTCAACACCGCGATGGTGACCGGGCTTATTCCCGTGGTTGGCGTGCCGTTACCGCTTATCAGCTATGGCGGTACATCAATGGTGACCCTGATGGCCGGTTTCGGTATTCTCATGTCGATCAATACACACAAACGTCTGCTGCCCCGCTAAGACCAAGGATTCGAAAATGATTTTTCGCCGCTATGGCCTGCTACTGACGATCTCATTGGCGCTGTGCGCTCCAGCCCACGCCCTGGACGTACAAAGAGACGACGTGCGCCAGTTTGTTGATGAACTGGTTGAACAGCATGACTTCGACCGGGACGCGCTCAATGCGCTGCTGGCAGGCGCCACGAAACAACAGAGCATTCTTGACGCGATCAGCCGTCCGGCTGAGAAAAGCAAACCATGGCACGACTACCGTGACATTTTCATTCAGCCGAAGCGCATCGATGCCGGCGTGGCATTCTGGAACGAACATGCAGCGACAATTGAAGATGTAAGCGAGAAAACGGGTGTACCCGGCGAAATCCTCGTCGGCATCATCGGTGTGGAAACCTACTTCGGGCGCATTACCGGCAAATACCGCGTACTCGATGCGCTGGCGACGCTCGGCTTCGACTACCCGCCGCGTGCGAAGTTTTTCCGCAAGGAGCTCGGCGAATTCCTGATCCTCGCCCGCGAGGAAAACGTCGACATTGAAACCGCACTCGGATCGTATGCGGGCGCGATGGGCTCGCCGCAGTTCATCCCGTCGAGCTACCGCGCCTACGCCGTGGACGCAAATGAAGACGGCCGCCGCGACCTGTGGGGTAACTGGCACGACATCATCGGCAGCGTTGCCAATTATTTCGTACGCCACAAATGGCAGCCCGGTCAGGAAGTGGTCAGCGCCGCTACGTTGAATACGAATTTCGAAGGCACGCTGCCGGAGAAAAACAGCCTGAAGGCAGACAGCAGCATCGCCGCCTTGTCGCAACAGGGCGTGAGCTTCGCAACTGATCTGCCCGCCGACAGCAAAGCCAGACTGATCGCATTCGAGGGTGAAGACGGCCCGCAGTACTATGTGGGCTTCCACAATTTCTATGTCATCACGCGCTACAACCGCAGCGCGATGTACGCGATGGCGGTTTGGGAGCTCGGTAGCGAAATCGGTGTGGCACGGCGCGCATCGCTGGCTGCGAGTAACGCCGCGCAATGAAATACCTTGCCCTGGCATGTGCGATCTTGCTGGCCGGCTGCAGCCTGCACAAGGATCGCGACGGCCCGCCGCGCACAGACCGCGGAACGCCGGTAGTCCAGGGCATACCCAAGCCCGAGCCGCGCAGCGCTTACGGCAACCCGCAGTTTTATGACGTCTACGGAAAGCGCTACCACGTAAAGCAATCGGCGAATGGCTACAGCGAGCGCGGTGTCGCCAGCTGGTACGGCAAGAAATTTCATGGACGGCGCACGTCGTCGGGTGAGATTTACGATATGCACGCGTTGAGCGCGGCACACAAGACACTACCGCTGCCGACGTGGGTGCGTGTCACGAATCTCACCAACGGACGCACGCTGGTCGTTAAGGTCAACGACCGCGGCCCGTTCGTGGACAATCGCATCATCGACCTGTCCTATGCCGCCGCGCGTGAGCTCGACATGATTCAGGCAGGTACCGGGCTGGTCGAGGTCGAGACCATAGACTTCTCGGCCGAGACGCAAACCGCGAGTGTACAGCCGGACAGTGACCCGCAGGACGTCGCGCTGTACATGCAGACCGGTGCCTTCGGTGAGCGCAGCAATGCCGACCGCCAGCTCATGCTGCTGCAGGATTCCGGCATCCACAACGTCTTTCTGAGCCAGTCTGATGACCAGAGGAAACCGGTTTTTCGCGTGCGCATTGGTCCCATTCAGGACGTGGGCGCGTTTGACCGGTTAGTGGCACAGCTCGCATCACTCGGCGTTCGCGGCCCGCGACTGGTCAGCGAGTAAGCCGTCGCTAGCCACGAGGCAACTTCCCGGCGCATCGCTGGTCAGAGATGATGCGATACCCGCATACGCGACGGGCCGCGCTGTGAAATAATAGGCGTTTGCGCCATCGGATCCTGCTAAACCATGTCTGACTTTCGTTCCGCCCTGCTCATTCTTATCGCTGTACTAGCGTTCGCGAGCGCACCCGCAAATGCGGCGCTGCCGACCCCTGCACCACCCGCGCTTAATGCCTCCAGCTACATCGTGCTGGATGCGGATAGCGGCAGCATTGTTGCCGCAATGGCGCCCGATCTGCAGGTAGAGCCCGCCAGCCTGACCAAGCTGATGACCGCCTATGTGGTGTTCCAGGCGCTGGCCGCAGAACAAATCGGCCTGCGCGACCTTGTGCCCATTAGCACGAATGCTTACGGCACCGGCGGCTCACGCATGTTTCTGGAACAGCGCAGCCAGGTCGCGGTTGAGGACCTGCTGCAAGGCATGATCGTGCAATCGGGCAACGACGCCAGCGTAGCCTTGGCGGAATACGTCGCCGGCACCGAGGCGGTGTTTGCCGACCTGATGAACTCATTCGCCGCCCAGCTCGGCATGGTCTCGACCAGCTTCCAGAACGCCACCGGCCTGCCCGGCGACCAGCACTATTCGACCGCGCGCGACATGGCGACGCTTGCGCGCGCGATCATCGTCGAGTTCCCCCAGTACTACCGCTGGTACAGCCAGCGCAGCTTCACCTGGAACGAGATCTCGCAAGACAATCGTAATCGCCTGTTGTGGCAGGACAGCACCGTTGACGGCATGAAGACCGGCTACACCGAAGCGGCGGGCTATTGCCTCGTGTCCTCGGCGCGGCGCAACGACATGCGACTGATTTCTGCGGTGATGGGCACCAACAGCGCCAAAGCCCGCATCGACGCAAGCCAGGCGTTATTGAACTATGGATTTCGTTTCTTCGAAACACGGCGTCTCTACGCCAGCGGCCAGGCAATCGACGAGGCGCGGGTCTGGAAAGGCGGCAACGATATGACCCGGCTCGGCGTCGCTGATGACATCTATGTCACCGTGCCGCGCGGTGCATGGGACGACGTAAGACCGGTGATCACCGTACGCCGTACGCTGTACGCCCCGATCGTAAGCGGCGCCGATGTCGGGCGCCTGACCGTATCGCTGGACGGCGAGCAGATGGCGGAGACCAGCGTCATCGCGTTGGACAACATCGAACAAGGCGGCATGTGGAAGCGCATGACCGACGAAGTGAAATTATGGTTCGAGTGAGCGCAAAGCAAGCCTGCGGAATTCGACATGGCTGATGCACTGTCGATGGCGTGGCATGGCGGCTACATCAAGCCGCTGGCCGAGGTATCAATTTCGCCTCTGGACCGCGGGTTTTTGTTTGGTGATGGTGTCTATGAAGTCATACCGGTCTATGACGGCAAGCCGCTGGCTCTCGCCCTGCACTTGCAGCGATTCACGCGCAGCCTAGCGGAGATCCGGCTGCCGGCGCCGATGGACAGCGACGCTTTGAGCGATGTCATCACGGCGCTGATCGATGCCAACGGCGGTGGCAACCAAACAATCTACCTACAGGCATCTCGTAACGGCGATGCGGGTCGCGACCACCGCTTTCCGCCGCAGCAACACAGCACGTTGTTCGGCATGTCCAGCCGCCTGAAACCTGTGAGCGCGGCGGATTACGCCGACGGTGTCAGCGCAGTCACGCTGCCGGACCAGCGCTGGGCACGCTGCGACATCAAATCAACCTCGCTGCTCGCCAACGTACTGGCGCGGCAGGCCGCCAATGAGGCCGGCGCAGTCGAGGCTATTCTGACCCGCGGCGACAAGATGATCGAAGGCGCCGCCAGCGCCGCCGTATGCATCATTGACGGCGCCTGCGTCGCACCACCCGAAGACACAGCGCTGCTGCCAAGCATTACCCGTCGGCTGACTCTCGAACTCGCCACGGGTGAAAACATCCCGGTCGTCGTGCGCGAAATTGGCATTGAAGAATGTCGCCGGGCGGACGAGCTACTACTGATGTCGAGCACCAAGGAGCTGATGCCTGTTGTCGCCCTGGACGGCGCAACTATCGGTGGCGGCAAGCCGGGCCCCGTCTGGGCGCAGCTGTTTGCCGCATACCAACATGTAAAGGCCAACCTGTGAGCGACGACGAAAAGCAGGAACAAGCGCCGCCGCTGATTGAATTTCCGACCGCGTTCCCCTTCAAGATCATGGGACGCAATGACGACAGTTTTGTCGACCACGCGCTCGCGCTGGTCGCCCGACATACCGACGGGCAGCAACCGACCTCAGTCGCTTCGCGCACGAGCAAGAACGATAAGTTCCTGTCTGTCACTATTGAAATTACAGCGACCAGCCGCGCGCAGCTCGATGCGATCTATCAGACATTGACGGACGATGAGCGCGTCGTGATGGCATTGTGAAAGGTTCCGGCGAAGCAACGCTTCGCGCCTGCCATGTTCGCGCGCTGGGTCGGCGTGAATACGAGCCGCTTTGGCGCGACATGCAACAGTTCACCGACAATCGCGACGCATCGGTTGACGACCAGCTCTGGTATTGCGAACACCCGCCGGTATTCACGCTCGGCATGGCGGCCGACCCATCGCATGTGCTCGCCCCGGGAGATATACCGCTGATAAAAATCGACCGCGGCGGCCAGGTGACCTATCACGGACCCGGCCAGCTGATGGTCTACCCGCTGATCGACGTACGGCGCGCTCAGATTGGCGTGCGCGCGTTGGTCAGCGCGCTGGAAAACACGGCTATCGATTTGCTGGCTGCAAAAGGCATCGACGCTGTCGCGCGACGCGACGCGCCCGGCGTTTATGTGGACGGTCGCAAAGTTGCCAGTATCGGTCTGCGTATTCGGCGCGGTTGCACCTATCACGGCATGGCGGTCAATGTGGATATGGATCTGGAGCCGTTCTCACGCATCAACCCGTGCGGCATGCAGGGCCTCGAGGTCACCGACCTGAAGCGTCTTGGAATCGACGATACTCAGAGCGAAATCGCCGCACAATTGACGCCACTGCTAGCCACACATCTCGGGCTGACTATGGTCAACGAAGATCATTGAATCGCGTGGCGCAGTAAACCGCGGCGGTGAAACACAGCCGGCGCATGACAAGCGCGGCGTCAGACGAAAACCCTAATGAGGATCGGCCGACCTTACCGCCGCCAGACGCTCCGGGGTACCTACATCGAACCAGTCAGCGTCAATCCGGAAGCCTGCCAACGCGCCTTGCGCTGCAGTGTCGCGCAACAGCGGCACAACCGAGAAGCGACCGTCTTGTGAATTGTCGAAATAAGCCGGTGAATAGCATGCAATGCCGGAAAACGTGAGTCGCGCATCGCCCTCATTCACAGCGCGCTTGTCCTGCAATGCAAAGTCGCCATCATCGCGGTAGTGCGGGTTGTCGACCAAACCGATCGCCGCCTGACAACCATCCAGCAACGCCTCCGGACTCGCGTCGAACGCATAGTCGCAACGCACGTCCGCATTCACGACCCAGAACGGTGACACGGCCATAACGCCCAGCGCGCGCACAATCGCACCGCCGGTATCGAGTGTCGGATAGCCTTCGGGGCTGTACACGACGCGCACACCGTAGCGCCGCCCGTCACCAATTCGCGTGACGATGTGTTCGCCCAGCCAGCCGAGGTTAATGACGACACGCGTGACGCCGGCGCTCGCCAGCGCTACAAGGTGGTGCTCGATCAACGCCCGCCCGCCGACTTCGACGAGCGCCTTTGGCGTGCGGTCGGTCAACGGGCGCAAACGCTCACCGCGACCGGCCGCCAGAATCAGTGCCTCAGTCATGCGCTTAGCGCCGGCAGGCAACGTTGCGTGATCATCTGTTGCAACCAGCGTAGTTCCGGGTACGTATCGCCGAGCTCGACGATATAACCGAGTGTGCGCGGCACATCGGCGAGATAACCCCACTTGCCATCGCGGTGTCCGAGTCGCGCGAAAATACCTGCCGCCTTGATATGCCGCTGGGTCGCCGTCAGAAACAACCAGCGCATCTTTTGCGCCTCGTTGACGTCGTCGAGCAATGCACAGTCGTCGAACCACGCCCGTGCCCAGTCTTTAACCCGATCAAGTGGCCATGCGATATAACAATCACGCAGCAGGGACGCCAGGTCGTAAGTCAGCGCGCCACAAACGGCATCCTGAAAATCGATGATGGCAAGCGTCTCATTGCGCTCGACCATCAGATTGCGCGAGTGAAAATCACGATGCACATACACCTGCGGCTGCTGCAACGCGTTGCGCACCAGCACATCGCACAGCGCCTGCCACTGCGCCTCATCCCGCGCATCCCATTCGAGCGCAAGATGCTTCGCGCATAACCAGTCGCGAAACAATGCGAGTTCCCGGCGCAGCAATGCCTCGTCGTAGGGCGGCAAGCCGGCTGCAAATTGCCCACCCTCGCGCTGCATGACATGCAGCAGCTCGCCGGCCTGCCGGTACATCCCGTCGACGGCGGATGCGTCTGCGTCCAAAACCGTCAACAACGATGTGTCACCGAGATCACTGAGCAGGAAAAAGCCGTCGTCGAGATTCTCGGCAAGCAAGACCGGCACCGGCAGTGACATCGCGGCCAGCTGGCGCGCCACGGTGACGAACGGGACGCTGTCCTCGCGCTCGGGCGGGGCGTCCATCAGGATTATCGATGGGTAAATCGCCAACGCGTCATCGGCGAACGTCCCGTTCGCAGGCACCACCCTGAAATAGCGTCGAAAACTCGCGTCAGCCGAGGCAACGGTGACGCGAACGTCACCGAGACCCGATGCCTGTAACCATTCCTGCGCAGCGCGAAAGCGCGCATCGTCCGTCATTGTGTTTTCACCCGTTGCCTGCGAGCGAGCTTGCCCGCGTTCCCGCGCGAATTCTAGCGCGTCGCGTCGCGCGGCGGCAGTCGAATTCCATGTCATGTCGCCGGGCGCCCGGCGAGACCCGGGCGCCCCTGATGCATTACACTGCGCGCAAGTCTTACCAATCGCCGCGGCCCGCATCATCGCTACCCGACGCCAAAAAACCGGTTCTCGCAATTACAGCTTCGCCAGCCTGGTAGTTTTCGGCGCGAGCCTGTGCGTGGCCGCACACGCGCAGCAAGTCACACCACCGGACAACCAGGCATTGTGCGGACCGACGCAATTTCCGGTCACCGAAACACCCGCAGCCGTGCTGCCAGCCGGAAAGATTGCGCTTGAGAGTGGCACCGGATCGGTGACGCTTGGCGGCGATGCAATTCTCGACAATGGCGTCAGCGCATCGAAAGGTGATTTCACGATAGAAGCCAATAGCGGCAAATTCACTAAAGAAACAAGCACACTAGCGCTTTTTGGCGACATTTCTTACCTGGGCGCAGGCGCCAGCATTGTCAGCCAGGAAGCCATATTGAGTTATCTGTACGGCAACGTCTCTTTCACGGATGCCGAATTTCAGCTCGGCTATGGCGCGTCGCGCGGCGCGGCGAGCCTGCTACGTATCGACCAGGGCGGCACCGTGCTGCTGGAAAACGTATCTTATACATCGTGTCCGCCCGAAAAAGACGACTGGATCGTCCAGGCGAAACAAATAACCCTCGACACGGCAAACGGCGTCGGTAAAGCGCGCGGGCTGGCACTCAGGTTCAAAGACGTGCCGATTCTCTACTCGCCGTATCTTTCCTTCCCGCTTTCGGCCCAGCGCAAAAGCGGTTTTCTGCTGCCGAACATTGGCCAGTCCGCGCGCAACGGTCTTGATATCAGCGTGCCCTGGTACTGGAACATCGCACCGGCGTTTGATGCCACGTTCACGCCAAGGATATTGTCGCGACGCGGCGTTCAGCTCGGCAGTGAGTTTCGCTATCTGACCGAAACCAGCAATGGCTCGCTCGAGTTTGCCTACCTGCCCGGCGATGATCTCGAGAACATAGACCGCACGCTGCTGCGCTGGAACAATACGACCGATTTTGCCGACCGCTGGCGCGCATTCACCGATATCACTGACGTCTCGGACGACCAGTATCTTGAGGACCTGGGCGGTAGTCTGGCCAGCGCCAGTGCAACCCACCTGGACCGGACGGTCGGCGTGGGTTTCTACGGCCGGCACTGGCGCGCGGAGGCCCGTGCGACGAGCTTTCAGACGATCGACACCGAGATTGCCGCGATTGATGAGCCCTATCGTATTTTGCCCGGCGTCAGCTTCAGCGGCATGTACGACAACCTGCCCGGTGGTTTTGAGTTTTCGCTGGACGGCGAAGTTACGCGGTTTGACCGGGATGTGGGCGCGGTCGGACAGCGCTATCATCTCGCGCCGTCATTCGGCTGGTCGATGGAGCGCAACGGGTTTTTCGTCAACCCCAAGGCCAGTTGGCTGTATACGCTCTACCAGCTGGACGACGAATCAACCACCGGCGACGACAGCCTGACGCGCAGCCTGCCCGTTTTCACGATGGATGCCGGCGTGCGTTTCGAGCGTGAGCTGTCAGCGGGCAGCGTTCGCCAAACGCTGGAGCCGCATATCTACTACGTCCATGTGCCGTTCCGGAATCAGGCAGAGATTCCGGTATTCGACACGATCGACCCGCTGGCCAGTCTCGAACAGCTATACCGTCCTAACCGTTTCATCGGGCTGGACCGTATCGGCGATACCGATCAGCTGACCGTCGGCGTGTCGACGCGGCTGGTCAGCACCGACACCGGTCGGACCATCCTGCGCGCGACGGTCGGGCAAAGCCGCTACCTGTCCGAACAGGAGGTGACGCTGCCGGGCGCGCCGGCTTTGAGCGGTAATTCCTCGGACTACATTGCAGAACTCAGCCTGAACGTCTGGGGCAACTGGAACATCGATATGGCCCAGCAATGGAACACTGAGCGCAGCGAAACCGCGCAATCAGAGATTCGGCTGCAATATGCGCCCGGCAAGCGTCGCGTATTCAATCTGGCCTACCGCTTCCGCCGTGATGGCATTGAACAGGGCGATGTGTCGTGGTCATGGCCAATTTCTTCGCGCTGGAACGTCGTCGGACGGTATAATTACGCGTTCCAGGAAAAAGTGACGCTCGAGCGGTTCGTCGGTATCGAATATGAAAGCTGCTGCTGGGGCATACGCCTCGTATCGCGGCGCTACATCAGCCGGCGCGACGGCACGGCCGACACCGCCATTGCGATACAGCTGGAACTCAAAGGTCTGAGCAGTGTCGGAGACCCTGCAGACAAGCTGCTGGAGCGCGGCATCCTCGGCTACACGCGAGATTGAACAAAGCAAGAACAGATATGAAACTAATCAAAACACTCATCATTATCAGCGGGCTTTCCGTGTCGGCCCTGGCCGGCGCTCAAGAGGCCGATAGCAGCACCGAGCTCGACAGCGTCGTTGCGGTCGTCAACGAAGGGATCGTGCTCAAGAGCGAGCTTAATGCGCAGGTCGAAACGATCGCCGAGCGGCTGCGCGAGAGCGGCCAGCCAATGCCACCGGAAGCCGAGCTGCGCGAGCAGATTCTCGAGCGACTCATCGTCAACCGCTTGCAGCTGCAGCGCGCTGAACGCATGGGCATTCGCATTTCCGATGAAATGCTGAACAATGCGCTGGCCGACGTCGCGCAACGTAACGGTATTCCGTTCGAGCAGCTGCCACAGATCATGACGCAACAGGGACTCTCCTACGCCCTGTACCGCGAAGACATGCGTGAGCAAATGACGATGGAACAGTTGCGCCAGATAGAGGTTTTCCGGCGCATCAGTGTTACCGAGCGCGAGCTTGAGCAGTGTCTGGCGCGTACCGCCGACAGTTTCGGCGCGAATGCGGAATTTAACCTGTCGCATATCCTGATCGGCGTGCCGGCAGCATCAACCGCGGCGCAATTCCGCGAGGCCGAGCAGAAGGCCCAGTTGCTCTACGGGCGACTGCAGGAAGGCGCAGATTTCGCCGCACTGGCGATCACCAACTCCGACAGCGAAACCAGCCTTGAAGGCGGCTCGCTCGGGTGGCGTAAAGGTAATCAGATCCCGACGCTGTTCGCCGATGCGGTTCAGGCAATGAGCGATGGCGATGTCGCCGAACCGATTCGCAGTGGCAGTGGTTTCCACCTGATCCGTCTCAACGAAACACGCGGCGTAACCGGTCGCAGTGAGATCCAGCAAAATCAGGTACGCCACATTCTGATTCAACCCAACGAGATTCTCGATGAATCAGCGGCCCAGCAAAAAATCGAAGATATCCGCGCGCGGATTATTAACGGCGAAGACTTCTCCGATCTCGCAAAACTGAATTCCGACGATCCCGGGTCCGGCAACCTTGGCGGTGATCTTGGCTGGACCGAGCCGGGCACGTTCGTGCCGGAATTTACCGCTGTCGTCGAGCAGCTCGACATAAACGAACTATCGGACGTATTCAAATCACGGTTTGGCTGGCACATACTCGAGGTCACCGGCCGACGCGTCTATGACAACACCGCCGAAGTGAAGCGCAATGAATGCGGCATGAGCCTGCGTAATGCGCGGCTCGGCGAAGAGACCGAGCTGTGGCTGCGCCGCATTCGCGACGAGGCGTTTGTCGACAAGCGTATCTGACCCGTGACGATCGCCATAACCTGCGGCGAACCCGCAGGCATCGGGCCCGAGCTGACAGCAATGGTTGCGATGCAGCCATTGCCCGCGCCCATCGTTGCGATCGGTGACCGGCAACTGCTGGCGCGCCGTGCCGCGCAACTCAACCTGCCTCTGACACTGCAGGACTACCGTGCAGACGCGACAGCACACACGCCCGGTGTGCTGCCGGTCATCGATCTGGCGTTCGCCGAGCCGGACTGTGTCGGTCAACCGAGGGCGGCGAATGCCGTCACGTTGCTGGCAGGTCTTGATAAGGCCGTCGACGGTTGTCTGGACGGCCAATTTCGTGCCATGGTGACCGCACCGCTGCAAAAAAGCATCATCAACGACGCCGGCATCGCTTTCAGCGGGCATACGGAATACCTGGCCGCGCGCTGCAAGAGCAAGTTGCCCGTCATGCTGCTCGCCTGCGATCAAATGCGTGTTGCGCTGGCGACAACCCATTTGCCGTTGCGCCAGGTTGCCGATGCAATCACCCACGAACGTATTTCGGCCGTGCTGGAAGTGCTGTGGCACGGGCTGCGATCGCGCTTCGGCATCGAGGCACCGCATATCGCAGTCTGCGGTTTGAACCCGCACGCGGGCGAAGGCGGACATCTGGGCAGTGAAGACAGCGAGATCATCCTGCCGGCGATTAACGAGGCTCGCGCATTCGGGCGCAACATCAGCGGCCCGTTCCCGGCCGACACCGTATTCAACCATGCCGGCAAGGACGCCGATGCCGTTCTGGCGATGTTCCACGACCAGGGCTTGCCGGTTATCAAATACGCCGGCTTCGGTAGCATCGTCAACATCACGCTGGGCCTGCCGATTGTCCGCACCTCCGTCGACCATGGCAGTGCGCTGGATATCGCCGGCAGCGGCAAGGCCGATCCGGCAAGTCTGCTGGCCGCGATCGAATCTGCGGCATCGCTGCGAGCTGACCCTTGAGTCATCGCCCGCGGAAGCGTTTCGGGCAACATTTTCTCACCGATCCCGGTGCTATCGATGGCATCCTCAAGGCGATAAATGCGCGCGCCGACGAACACCTTGTCGAAATCGGTCCCGGCCGCGGCGCGCTGACGCACGCACTGGCGCGGCATGCGGGGCAACTGACGCTGGTCGAACTCGACCGCGATCTGGTCGCGCTGCTGGTTCGCGAGTTCGCCGACAACCCACGCGTAAACGTCGTTAGCGGCGATGCCCTGGCGTTCGACTTTGCCGCACTCGGCGATGATCTGCGTGTCGTTGGCAACCTGCCCTACAACATTTCGACGCCGCTGCTGTTCCACCTCGCGGGCTTCGCCGAACATATCCGCGATATGCACTTCATGCTGCAAAAGGAAGTTGTCAAACGTATTACGTCAGCACCCGGCAGCAAAGTCTATGGACGATTGGGCGTCATGTTGCAGTGCCGCTTTGATTCCGAGCTATTGCTCGAAGTGGGACCCGAGGCATTCGACCCGCCGCCGAAGGTCGACTCGGCCGTGATCCGGCTTTGGCCTGCGCAATCGCCGCCCGATATCGACGACGAGGTGCAGTTCGCGGCGGTTGTCGCACAGGCTTTTTCGCAACGTCGTAAAACGCTGCGCAACTCGCTGAAGGGGATGCTTGATGCGGACGCGATCGAGGAAACAGGCGTCAGTGCGGGCGCGCGCCCGGAGACTCTGTCCGTCGCGCAATTCGCCAGGCTCGCAAATGCGCTGGGCAGTGCCGCAATCCCGTCTGAAGCGGACGTATAGTCGTTGCGCTTAGCCTGCGCCTTTGCTTGAATGCAGTGATGAGCGCCGAAAACAACATTGATGTCAGTGTTTCGACCCGATTTCTCGATGAGCAAAGCGAGCCGACGGCCGACCGCTACGTGTTCGCCTACACGATCCGCATTACCAACAACGGCTCACGGACAGCGCGCCTGTGGCGTCGCCATTGGGTCATCACCGACAGCAATGGCAAGGTGCAGGAAGTACGCGGCGATGGCGTGGTCGGTGAGCAGCCGTCCCTGCCACCGGGCAGTGCCTTCGAGTACAGCTCTGGCGCAATTATTGAAACACCCGTCGGCACGATGCAAGGCAGCTATCTGATGGAGCGCGACGACGGTTTCGAATTCGATGCGCCGGTGGCGCCGTTTACGCTCGCCGTGCCGGGCATCTTGCAGTAGCGCAACGGCGAAGCCGCGTGGCGATATACGCAATCGGTGACCTGCAGGGTTGCTACGAACCCTTCCGCAGGCTGCTCGACAAGCTTGGATTTGATCCATCACAGGACACACTCTGGCTGACCGGTGATCTGGTCAATCGCGGCCCCCATTCGCTGGCGACACTCCGATTCGTACGCGCGCTGGGCGACGCGGCGGTCACGGTTCTCGGTAACCATGATCTGCACTTGCTGGCGCTCGCGAACAGACCAAAGAAGTCAGCGCTGAGGCGACGCTATTCACTCAGTTATATTCTCGATGCGAACGACGCGGATGAACTAATGGCGTGGCTGCGCCAGCAGCCGCTGATGCACTACGACCGCAAGCTCGATAAAGCGCTCGTACATGCCGGTATCTTGCCTGGCTGGTCGATCAAGAAGGCGCTGCGTCGTGCCGCGGAAGTTGAGACGGTCTTACGCAGCGAACACTACTCTGACCTGCTGAAACATCTATACGGCAACAAGCCTGCATTGTGGCGCAGTGAGCTTAGCGGCAATGTCCGGCTTCGCTATATCATCAATGTCTTTACCCGCATGCGCATGCTGACCAGTCGCGGCGGGCTGGACTTGAAAATCAAAGGCGCACCCGAGACGGCTCCGAGTCGTTCCACCCCGTGGTTCGAGGCCAAGCACAAGCGCGCCGGTACCGAAGTGATTTTCGGGCACTGGTCGGCGCTGGGCTACCTGCGTGCGCACGGCGTCGTCAGCCTGGACACCGGATGTGTCTGGGGCCGTGCGCTGACCGCCTTGCGCGTCGACAAAAAGAATGCCGAACCGGTCAGTATTCGATGCCGGTTTGGCGGCGACGACTAACGCACCCGACATCGACACTGGTTGGGCAGGCTCGACGCGCAAGCTCATCCGCAGCAAAAGCTTTACAATAGCGCTCTATGGACGCCAAAAACTCTCCAACTCGCCCGCGCGAGCCGTCGGCGGCGATGCCGCCGTTGCTACCGTTTAATTTCCGTCGCTGGATCGATGAGCACCGGCACTTGCTCGCCCCGCCGGTTTGCAACCAGCAAGTATTCGAGGAAGGTGGTTTTATTATTATGGTGGTTGGCGGCCCGAACGCGCGCGATGACTATCACTACGACGAAGGCGAAGAGTTCTTCTATCAGCTCGAAGGCGATATGACGTTGCGCACGATGCAGGACGGCAAACGCATCGACATCGATATCCGCGAGGGCGATATTCTCTTGTTGCCACCGCGTGTGCCCCATTCACCGCAGCGTTTCGCCGACACCGTCGGGCTTGTGATCGAACGCAAGCGCGCTGACGACGAGCTGGACGGGTTCATGTGGTTTTGTGATAACTGCGACAATCTGCTGCACGAAGAGTATTTGCATGTCAGCGATATCGTGGCGCAACTGCCGCCGGTATTCACCCGCTTCTACGACAACGAACAGGCACGCACGTGCTCACGCTGCGGCACCGTTAAACCGGATAACAACACGAATGAGCACTGACACCTCGCAGCACACCAAACCGACGCCCGCCGTGCTGTCTGAAGAAGGCATAAGCATCGCGCGACGATTGCAATTCCACGGGCCGCAACCGAGCTATTTCGGCGTCCCCCGTGCGCATGCGGAGCCAATGATGGCCGGTGGCTTTGTTGGCGATACGCGCGACGGCGGCAGCTGCAACGCCGAGCTGATTACGCTGAACCCGCATTGTCACGGCACACACACCGAATGTGTTGGCCACGTGACGGACGCGCGCCTGAACGCGATCGACATCGTGCCCGGACGCAGACTCAGTGCGGCAGTGGTATCGCTAACGCCGGTCCGCGCCAAAGCCATCAACGACATCAAACCGAATGCGACACGCGACGAGGATATGCTGCTGAGCGCCGATGCGTTGCGTGCAACACTACCGGCTGAACCGGTCGAAGCCGTGGTCATCCGCACGCTGCCGAACCCGGCCGACAAGCGCCACAAGCAATATCTCGACAGCAAGGACTATCCCTACCTGTCGATAAGCGCGGTCGCGGTTCTGATCGAAGCCGGCATTCGGCATTTGCTCATCGATACGCCGTCGCTCGACAGGCTGGATGATAACGGCGAGCTCGCGGTTCATCGTGCGTTCTGGAATCTTCCGCCCGGCGGTCGTGTCGTTGACGCGCATACGCGAGCCGGCAACACCGTGACTGAGATGATCTACGTCGATGATGACGTGCCGGACGGGCGCTACATGCTGTCCCTGCAGGTGGCCCCGTTTACCGGCGACGCGACGCCGGCCAACCCGCTGCTCTACCGCTACGAGGAATGACTTTGAAAAACGACGCTCTGGAGCACGCCCGCGCGCGCGACGCCGCAGATCCGCTCGCGCACTTTCGCGAACGTTTCGCATGGCCGCAGGATGAGGCGGGCAACCGCAAGGTGTATCTGTGCGGTAACTCACTCGGATTACAGCCGCACCGCGCGGCCGAATACGTCAGCGAAGTCATGCAGGACTGGGCGTCGCTGGCGGTCGAGGGACACTTCCGCGCCAAGCGCCCCTGGGTGCCCTACCACCACGCGGCGGCACCGTTACTCGCCGAACTGATCGGCTGTCGCGACGAAGAAGTTGTCGCGATGAATACGCTGACGATCAACCTGAACCTGCTCATGCTCGGCTTTTATCGTCCCACGGAAAAACGCTGGAAAATCCTCATTGAGGCGGATGCGTTTCCGTCGGACCGCTACGCTGTGCAGTCGCAGCTCGCCTACCATGGTCGCGACGTTGCCAGCGGCATCATCGAATGGCACGCAGGCGACCACGGTCTCGACGTCGACACACTGACCGGGCTGCTTGAGTCGCATGACGACATCGCACTGATATTGCTGCCCGGTGTTCAGTATCTGAGCGGCGAGGTGCTGGACATGCCGGCGATCGCCGAATTGGCCCGATCGCACAACATTCCGCTCGGGCTCGATCTTGCGCATGCGATTGGCAACGTGCCGATCCGGCTCGACGACTGGGGTGTCGATTTCGCCGTATTCTGCACCTACAAGTACCTCAACGCCGGGCCGGGTGCGGTTGGCGGCGCATATGTTCACCGTCGCCATCACAATGACGATACGCCACGCCTGCATGGCTGGTGGGGCAACGATGAGTCCAGCCGATTCAAGATGCGCAAGGATTTCGAGCCGGCGCAGGGTGTCGATGCGTGGCAGCAGAGCAATGCGCCGATTCTGTCGCTGGCGCCTGTCATTGCCGGTCTGGAGTTATTCCATGAGGCCGGGCTCGAACGCCTGCGCGAGAAGTCCGTCGCCCTTACCGGTTATCTTCGTACCTTGCTGGAGCAACACTTTTCCGATGAGATCGGCATCATCACGCCGTCCGCGACCGAGCGCCAGGGCTGTCAGTTATCGCTTGTTGTGAACGCACAGCAACGCAGCGGGCGCGCAGTGTTTGAACGGCTGGACGCATTGGGCGTGATTTGTGACTGGCGCGAGCCGAACGCCATACGCATTGCGCCGGCACCCATCTACAATAGCTTCGAGGATGTCTGGCATTTTACTCAGCGACTGCGCCAGGCGCTGGACGGCGAATGAACATCGAAGGCCAGCACATCACAATTTTGGGTGCCGGCCTGACAGGTAGCCTGCTTGCAGTGTTGCTGAGCCAACGCGACATGCGGGTCACGCTCATCGAACGACAGGCTGACCCCAGACTACACACAGCCGCCGCCGGTCGCTCCATCAACCTCGCGATGGCAGCGCGCGGGTTGCGCGCGCTCACGCGCGCCGGCCTGGCCGACGGCATCAGCGACCTGATGTGCCCGATGCCCGGCAGGATGTTGCATCAGATCGACGGGCGGACGGAATTCCAGCCCTACAGCAGCAACCCCGACGAGGTTAATTTCTCTGTCAGCCGTGCCGGGCTGAATCATCGCCTGCTCGATGCCGCCGAGGCCAGCGGCGCAGAGCTGCGGTTCCAGCAGCGCTGCGACGATTACGATGCTGCGAGCCACACGTTGCTGCTCACCGACCTGCGCGGCGGCGAACACCAATACCAATTACGCGTGGAGCGCTTCATTGCCGCCGATGGTGCCGGCTCACCGGTCAGACGCGCGCTGCAAAATGTCGCCGGCTTCGAGATGCGTGAAGAATTACTCGGTCACCGCTACCAGGAAATCGATATACCGGCTGACGATAACGGCGGTTACCGCATGGCGCCCGAGGCGCTGCACGTCTGGCCGCGCGGCGGCTATATGCTGATCGCGTTGCCCAATCCTGAGGGCGACTTTACCGCGACCTTATTCATGCCCGAGAAGAGCGACGATGGTTCGCCGTCGTTCGAGATCTGGGACGATCCGGCACAGGCCGTCGACTTTATCACCGAGCAGTTTCCAGATATCCCACCACTGGTAGCGGACCTTGGCGAGCAGGTCAGCAAACACCCACTCGGCATCATGGGCACCGTGCATTGCAACCGGTGGCACCACGGTGACCGTTGCCTGTTGATCGGCGATGCTGCACATGCAATCGTGCCGTTCCATGGCCAGGGCATGAATGCCGCGTTCGAGGACTGCGTCGTGCTCGACCAGCTGTTAGACGAGCAGCAGGACTGGGCGGGTGTTTTCGCCTCCTTCACCGAACACCGGCTCGCTAACGCCGAAGCAATTGCGACAATGGCGATGGAGAACTACGTCGAAATGCGCGATACCGTGCGCGACCCGCGATTCCATCTGAAAAAGGCGCTCGCGTTCGCTCTGGAGCGCAACGTTCCCGAGTACTTTGTGCCGCGCTATTCGATGGTCATGTTTCATGCCGACATTCCCTACGCGGTCGCGCTGGAGCGCGGGCGCACGCAAGCCGCTTTACTGGATCGCTGGACTCGTCAGGCAGACCGGCTGGACGACATCGACATTCAGCGCTGCATCGACGAGCTTAAGGAAATGCTGGCGCCGCTTTACTGAATCACAGATTTTTTGGCTCTCGTGTAACCAAATTGCCAGCCCGGCACTATAAGTCTGTAAACGTGAATAAAAGCGTCTGCATGTGCAGTAACCGCGTTTTCGGAGAATCACTATGAAAGTCCTGCTATTAATTGCCAGCCTCGTCCTGACGGGCGCACCGGCCGCGGCCGCGGTCAATAATGACGCGCTACCTGACAACACCGCCTGGTATCTGCATGTCGATCTTGAGCGCATGCGCGACACGGAAGTCGGCAAGACGCTCTACGACTGGATGAAGGACGAGGTGTTCAACGAAATCCGTGAAGACACCGGTTTCGACTTTGATCGTGAGGTCAATTCACTGACCGCGTTCGGTGGGGAGTCCGGGCAGGCTACCATGTTGGTCCGCGGCGCCTTGCAGCAGACGTCCAAAGACAAACTGATGGCAGTCATGGCCGCCGCCGGGGACATGCAGCTTCAGTCACAAGGCAAGCTCAGCTATTACCGGGTGGACAATCTCGATATTAAGGACAAGGATCTCAGTATCGACGGCGACACTTTGTATTTCGGCTTTAAGGGCGACGACCAGTTGGTTGTCAGTACCGAGCTGAATAACCTGACCGATGCGCTATCCGGAAAACGCCCGCAAGGACCGAAAACCGGGCGGGCAATGCTGGTATTGAACGCCGAGCGCAGCCTGATGCAGGCGGGTATGGATGCCGCGGCCTTGAACGACGAGCGACGCCAGCGCTGGAACTCGGGCATGCTACGCCAGGCAAGACAACTCGCCTTTGTGCTGTCGGACAGCAATGGCAATGCTGATCTTGAACTCAAGATCACCGCCGACGACCCGCAGGTTACCGACTCTCTGGCCGCAATTGTGCGCGGACTGATCGGTTTGCAGGCACTCTCGCAGGACACCAACGCGGAAATCAAACAGCTGCTTGGCGCATTGAAAATAGATACCGATGACAAAGGCTTGTCGCTACGATTGAACGTCGCCCCGCAAGTCCTGACGGGCCTGATTAACCAATAGCGATCGGCCGTGAAGAGCGAAGAGCAGCAATTGATCCTACGCGCGCAGTCTGGCAGTCGTGAAGCTTTCACGTTGCTGGTTGAGCGCTATCAGGACCGCCTGCTGCGATTCCTCGCACTGCGTAGCGGCATTTACCAGGACGCCGAAGATGCGCTGCAGGGCGCTTTATTGAATGCATGGCGCTATTTGCCGAGCTATGACGCGCGCTGGGCATTCAGTACCTGGCTGTATCGCATCGGCTTGCGCGAACTTGCGGCACCACAGCCCGGGCGCGTCGCGCTGGACGATTCAATGCTGGTAAGTCAGGACGCGTTGCCCGGTGTCGAGATCGCAAACATCTGGCGGTTGGCAGCGAAACTGCTCACGCCGGATGCGCGCTCGGCGCTGTGGCTACGCTATGGAGAGGACGCCAGCATTCGGGAAATCGCCGATATCATGGCGCGCAGTACCGCGTGGGTAAAAGTCAGCCTGATGCGCAGCAGACGTGCGCTTTCGGCTGCGGTTACAGAGGAGATGGTGGCATGAACAATATCGAATCCCGTCTGATTGAAGATGCATCCGATCTTGAGAGCATTCGGGTTCAGGACGACGGCAAGCTCGAATTTCAGCGCGCACTGGCGCACACACGCCAAGACACGTTTGCCGCAAAACACTCGGCCAACCTGCATCGCGGCTGGTGGCTGTCAGGTCTGGTCGTTGCCTCACTCGCGTTTGCGTTTCTGATGTTGGCGGACGAGCCGCAACCGCACGCGCCAGCAACACCGGTTGCACAGCAGACAACGCCCCTGGCAACAGATCGATTGCCGGTCTTGCGACCGTTCAGCGAGTTCGGAAAGTTTGAGCAGGTGTCACACGCCGCGGCGTTGGAAGAGGAATGGGTCAATATCCAGAAAGACCTCGCGCAGGCACGCGATACAATCGAATCCGAATTACCAATCCGGTTCTAGACGCGCGACCACTGCGTGAATGTGCAGGCCGGCTGCCCGCCTTCGCTATCGAGATCGTTCTCGCAACGCAGTCGCCACTGATCCGCATCTAATGCGGGGAATCTGGCATCGCCATCAGCGACATCGACATGCACACGCGTCAGATAAACACGATCCGCGAGTGGCAGCGCCTCGGCGTAAATCGCCTCACCACCGATCACCATGATTTCGGCAACATCACCGGCGGTTTCGATCGCCGCTTGCAGACTGCTGACAACGCTCGCGCCTTGAGCATTGAACGCCGGGTTGCGCGACACAACAATATTCGGCCGGTCCGGCAGGACCTTGCCAATCGACTCCCAGGTCTTGCGCCCCATGATGACCGGCTTACCCACCGTTTGCTTTTTGAAGTACCGCAAATCCGCCGACAGATGCCAGGGCAGCTGGTTGTCTTTACCGATCACGCCGTTGTCGGACACGGCAACAATAATCGACAGCAATGGTCGCGCACTCACACCGACACCGCCGCGCGAATCAACGGGTGCGGATCATAGCCCTCGAATTCAAAATCATCCATGCCGTAATCGAACAGCGATGCCGGCCTGGACTTGATCTTCAGCGTGGGCAGCGCGCGCGGCGTGCGCGCGAGCTGCTCGTCGGCCTGTTCGAGGTGGTTGAGATATAAATGACAATCACCACCCGTCCAGATGAACTCTCCCGGTAGCAATCCCGTCTGTTCGGCCAGCATATGCGTCAGCAACGCGTAGGATGCGATATTGAACGGCACCCCCAGAAAAATATCCGCGCTGCGCTGATAGAGCTGGCACGACAAGCGGCCGTCGGCGACATAAAACTGGAACAGGCAATGGCACGGCATCAACGCCATATTATCAAGCTCGCTGACATTCCACGCAGACACCAGAATCCGGCGCGAATCGGGCTGCTCACGCAGTTGCTGCATTACCGTTGAAATCTGGTCGATATGGCTGCCGTCCGGCGTCGGCCATGCGCGCCATTGAACACCATAAACCGGACCCAGGTCACCCTCGTCATCGGCCCACTCATTCCAGATGGATACGCCGTTTTCCTGCAGCCAGCGAACATTGCTGTCGCCGCTCAAAAACCACAACAGCTCGCCGATGATCGACTTCAGGTGAAGCTTCTTGGTCGTTACCAGCGGAAAACCCTCGGCAAGATCAAAGCGCATTTGGTGGCCAAAAACACTGAGTGTACCCGTACCTGTTCTGTCGCTTTTCTTCGTGCCGTGATTGCGCACATGCGCCATGAGGTCCAGGTATTGCTGCATGCTAGTTTGCCTTGGTCATCCTTTCGCGTGCATACGCACGCCACACGAGGTAGACACCCAACAACACCATCGGCGTGCTGAGTATCTGCCCCATCGTCATCCAGTCGAACGCGAGATAGCCGTATTGCGCGTCCGGTACGCGTACGAATTCTACGGCAATACGGAATAAACCGTAACCGATCAGAAAGACTCCTGAAATAGAGCCGGTCGGACGTGGCTTGCGTGAGAAATACCAGAGAATCACGAACAGCACGAGACCCTCAAGAACCGCCTCATACAGCATCGACGGATGCAGAACCTGGCCATTGACAAGAAAACCCCACGGGACATCGGTTGTGCGGCCCCATAACTCGCCGTTGATAAAGTTGCCGATCCGGCCGCAGAACAAACCCAGCGGTGCGAACACACTGACGAAATCGGTAATCTGGAGAAACGTCTTGTCTTGTTTGCGGGCAAACAAAACCATCGCCGCCATGACGCCGAGCAAGCCACCGTGAAACGACATACCGCCTTCCCAGAAGCGATAAATGTAGTGCCAGTCTTTCGCGACTTCCGCCCAGCCGTAAAACAGCAGATAGCCGACCCTGCCGCCGACGATCACGCCGATAGCCCCATAGAAAATAAGATCTTCGACGTCACCCGGCTTGAGCGGTGTATCCGGGCGGCGGGCGCGCGAGCGCGCGAACATGAACGACAACGCGAAACCGGCGAGATAAGTCAGCCCGTACCAGTGCACACTCAGCGGGCCGACAGAAAAAGCGACCGGATCGATTTGCGGATACACAAGCATCGCCCGATTGTACCACCGGCTGGCGCGGCGGATGGGCTATAGTAATGGGCTGACTAACCACGCCTGCACGCCATGAACCGACTCGAAAAAGAAGCCAGCCTTTATCTTCAACAACACAAGGACAACCCGGTTGACTGGTGGCCCTGGGGCGAGGCCGCATTGACTGCGGCACGTGAGCAAAACAAACCGATCCTGCTGTCCATTGGCTACTCGGCTTGCCATTGGTGCCATGTCATGGCGCATGAGTCGTTCGAGAACGAAGACATCGCCAAGCTGATGAATGACCAGTTCATCAACATCAAAGTGGATCGCGAGGAACGCCCCGATCTCGACAAGATTTACCAGGTCGCACACCAGCTGATAGCGCAGCGACCCGGTGGCTGGCCGCTGACGATGTTCCTGACCGCGAAAGACCAACTGCCGTTTTTCGGCGGCACCTATTTTCCGCCGGAAACCCGTCAGGGCATGCCGGCTTTTCCGGACGTGTTGAATAAAGTTGCCGAGTTCTATCAAAAGGACCCCGCAGAGGCGCATCGTCAGGGTAGTGCCGTGCGCGAGGTGTTTGACAAACTCGAGCCGGGACAAACGGATACGCCAAAGATCGACGACGCGCCGATGCGTGCGCTGCGCGACACGCTGGAGAGCCACTTCGATCGTGAGCATGGCGGCTTTGGTAATGCACCGAAATTCCCGCAGGCGCCATCATTGCAACGCCTGCTGAATCACTGGCGCAGCACGGCGCACGATACCGAGCCCGACTTGCAGGCGCTTTTCATTAGCGCACTGTCGCAAACGCGCATGAGCCAGGGCGGCATGTTCGACCAGGTAGGCGGCGGTTTTTTCCGCTATTGCGTGGACAGGCAATGGGAAATTCCGCATTTCGAAAAAATGTTGTACGACAACGCGATGCTACTCGAACTGTATGCCGCCAGTTGGCAAACCACCGGCGAGCCATTGTTCGAATCGACGGCGAATGCGACCGCCAACTGGCTGTTGCGCGATATGCGCCACAGTGGTGGCGGCTTCTTCGCCACGCTGGATGCGGACTCCGATGTCGGCGAAGGTGCGTTCTACACATGGACGCCCGAGGAAATCCGCGAGCAACTCGACGCAACGGACTACCACATAGCCGAAGCCTGGTTCGGGCTCGCACAACCCGCCAACTTCGAGGGCCGCTGGCATCTGCAAGCGCGCGGTGATGCGACCGCCATTGCCGAAACATTCAGTTTGCCCGATACCCAGCTACGCGAGCGCATCGAGCAAATCTGTAAGCAGCTTCGCGACGCCCGCAACACACGCCCGGCACCGGGCCGCGATGAGAAGGTGCTGACTGCGTGGAACGCGATGACCATTAAGAGCCTTGCGCAGGCCTCACGTGCAATAGGTCGCGCAGACCTGCAAGCCGCGGCCGCCCGCTGCGCCGGGTTCCTGTTGGACAATCTATGGGAAGACAACCGGCTGCTTGCCAGCTGGCAGGAAGGCGGCGCAACGCTACCGGCTTATCTGGACGACTATGCGTTGCTGATTGACGCACTCGTCGAGCTGCTGCAAAACGAGTGGCGCGGTGAATGGCTCACATGGGCCACTGCGCTTTCAGATATTTTGCTTGAGCAATTCGAAGACACCGACAACGGCGGGTTTTTCTTCACCGCACACGATCACGAAGCTTTGATGTACCGGCCAAAACCGATCGCCGACGACGCAACACCGGCCGGTAACGCCGTGGCCGTGCGCGCCTTGTTGCGTATGGGTCACCTGCTGGGGGAGTCACGCTACCTTGATGCCGCTGAACGCGCGCTACACTTTGCCGCGTCGGCGATCAGCGAGTTTCCGCAGGCGCATGTGACGTTTATCGAAGCGCAAGTCGAATACCTGGCGGAAATTGAAGTCATTATCCTGCGCGGCGAGCCCGACCTTATTCGCGAATGGCAAACATCGGCCCAGAAAATCTATGCCCCGTCACGTTTGGTCTACGCGATCGGCGACGACGGCGCCTTACCCGAGGCACTGGCATTACGCACCGCACCGGCCAGCGGCGCGCTCGCGTATGTATGCCGCGGCCATCAATGCCTCGCCACGATCGATAACTGGCGCGATCTGGCCAGCGCCATCCGACGGCGCTAGTCTGCTACAGCGCTTCGCGCACCCACGTGTCACCGTCTGCGGTGACACTGAACCCGGGCCAGTACTGTTTGTCGAGCTTGAGGGTGATCACCTGGGCCGCGTCGTTCCAGTCGAGCGTCTTGAGGCGCAGCGACTGGCGGTCAGAGGTGTCGGCGACGGCCGCCAGGAAAGTATCCAGGTCGGGTGTCGGTTTACCGTTCACCTCGACGATCCGCCGCCCGGCCCACAACCCGTAGCGGGTTGCCGGTGAACCGTAGCTAAAATAGGCCACATAAACGCCTTTGGGTACGATGCCACGCTGACGGGCCAGTTCGCGGTACGGCGCCTGCAACAGTGCCCCCGCCCATTGCACGACGCGATCAGCGCTGCGCCCGTCGAGTTCTTCGGTTCTGATCGTTGCCGACTGCAACGCATCATTGCGCCAGAACTCCACCGTGACCTCGGCCCGTTGCATTGCCGATTCAACTTCACGGTAGCTGCTGACCAACTGACCATCGACGGTCAACAGAATATCGCCCGGCTGCAGATGACTCGCCGTATCGGTCGCCGCAGCAACCCGCGCTACCGTCAGTGCCTGACGGCGATTGCCGTTGTGGCCTTCCAGCTTGTCCAGCCAGTCTTCGGGCAAGCCCAGCTTGCGCGCACTCGCCAAAGGCATCAGCGTCCATTCCGTTTCCAGCGAATACACTGTGCGGTCCGCTTTGACGATGTCAATGAATTCCAGCAGGACGTCCGATGTAATGCCGCGCGTCATCTGCGATGGGTCACCGCCGCCCTGAAAGGAAAAACTCGACCAGCTGGCAATCACGTTGCCGCGCTTGTCGCTCAGCACACCGTCGACATTCGGTGCGTTGACGACGGACACGAGTTCCACGTTGAAATCCCGGAACCGAAGCGTGCGCGAGATCGGCAAGACAATCGGGTCCTTCGATGCGACCCTCGTTTCCTGCAGCACGACACGATGAGATGGCGTCAGTCCCACTACCCAGACCTGGTCGTCAGGCTTGATTTCACGATCCACAAGGTTTGCATTGCGCACCGGAGTATCGCCGATCAGCGCAGGGTCATACTGAACCATCGCCAGGTTGTGCAATGGATGCACATAGGCCACGCGCGCCGGAATTTCGAGCGAACCCGCAAACGTAATCGTAACGTCACCCATCGCCATCGGCACGGTGTTGCGATCGACCAGTACCAGCCCCTGATCTTTATCGACGATGATGCCGGTGCCGTAGTAGTGACGCTCACCGACGCCCGATATCGTGAACGGCAGATCGAAGTTAACCAGGACGAGAGATGGCGATAAGCGCGATGCACGGGCGTCGTCCTGTGGCGGGAAGGTGGTTGTACCGCCTTCCTCCGGCACCGACGCAGGGCCATCCTCGAGTGCTACGCAAGGCCACACGCCGAGCGTGTCATCGCGCTCGCAATAATTGGTCGGATACCAGGTACGGTCGATACGCAGTATTCGCAGCTCCCGCTGGCGCGGTGCATCCAGTGTCACGAAACGCACCGGCGTGCGTGCATCGTCGGCCAGCGTCGCAACGATCTCGCGAAAATCCTGCAGGTCCTCGACCGGCTTACCGTCCATCTCAACGATGACGGCGCCGCGCGGGATTGCCGCGCTGCTCAGCATGTAACCCGGGTTTGCGACATACACACCGCTGGTCGGAAGATTGTAGTGACGCGCCTGTTGATACGACAACGTGTTAACAACCGCATCGCCGAACTCGATATAGCTGCGTGGCGTAATCGCATGCAGATCGTCAACGTTCAGCGGCAGGTCGAACGCCACACCGCCGCGTTCGATAGACAAGATAACCTCGTTGCCAACATTGCTGTCGAGTGTCTCCTCCAGCGGAATAAACGTTGCCAATGGTTCGCCGTTCACCGCGACCAGGATGTCACCGGGCTGCAGGCGCTCGTAGGCAGCCGATCCCGGCAACACCAGGTCGACGGCCAACATGCCCGTATCGTCGGGAAAGCGTTCACGCATCATCGACTCGGTCTCTGCGATCAGCCCAAGCCGGCGAAGTTCATCATAGGGCTTGCGTACAAACGTGCTGCGCAGCGTGCCACGGGTCACGGGCTCACCGGCCTGAATCAATGCGAGTGCCCGCACGACGCGGTTCAGCGGCAGGAAGAAACTGGAAGCCGCGCCGTTGCTGCCGCCCGCATTGAGCGCGATGACCTGACCGTCGATATCGACGACCGGCGAACCAGAGGAACCGCCGGATGTGCTCGATGCAGCCTGGTAATAGAAAGTGTTGAAGTCGTTGTAGTTGCCGCGACCATATTGCGGCGCCGGCCGGTCCAGCCGCGCCAGCGTACCGGCCAGAATAGACAGCTTCTCGCCGGCGTCATTGCCGATAACACGGATATCGCGACCGACGCGCGCGGCGGCCGGGTTCAGTGGCAACTCGGCCGGTTTGATATAGCGCAGCTCGCTCGGGTCATAGCGGTACAGGCCGAAGTCATGCACCGGGTCGTAATAGACCGGCTGCAGCGAGACCTCTTCGTTGTTGAGAAAAATCGCCTCCGCCACAACCGGACCCGGCGTTACAACGTGCCGGTTGGTCAGGATCAGGCCGCGCTCGGCGTCCACAACAAAGCCTGTTGCTTGCGAGGTTACATTCCAACCCGTGTCGAAGGCGCGCGTGCTGTCGACCTTGATCGAAACGACACCTGTCGAAATCTTCTCGATAGTGCTTGACCACTCTCGTGTTTCGGCTTGCGCGGTTGAAACGGCAATCGCGAACAGTGAGAACGCCAGAAGCATTGGCTTGTTGATCATATTGTTTTAGTTCTCGTTGGTTGCGCGCCAGGCGATATCCAACTTACGCGCCGCCTGTACATCGTCGAGTCGTCGGACCGGCAAGGTTTTCGGTGCATCGTGAATCGCGTCCGGATCCGCCGTGACCTTCGCGGCAATGCGGATCATCGCATCGACAAACAGATCCAGCATTTCCTTCGCTTCGGTTTCCGTCGGCTCGATTAGCAGACATTCCGGCACCAGCAACGGGAAGTATGTCGTCGGTGCATGAAAGCCCTCGTCGAGCAGCGCCTTGGCGAAATCCATCGCCGTAATTTCGTGCTCGCGCGCGGTGCGTTTCAACGTCACGATAAACTCGTGGCTGGCGCGGCGTTTCGGGAACGCAAGCTCAAAGCCGGCGTCACGCAGTCGCGCCATCAGGTAGTTCGCATTCAATGTCGCAAACTCACCAACGCGGCGCATGCCGTCATCGCCCAGCATGCGCATGTAGATGTAGGCGCGCAGCAGTACGCCGGCGTTACCCATAAAGCCGGACAAGCGACCAATGCTCTGCGGCAGGTCTTTCTCGTCGAGCCAATGGTAACCGTCGTCGTTCTTGCCGACGACCGGTATCGGCATGAACGGCTGCAGTCGCGCAGAGACGCCGACGGCACCCGAACCCGGCCCACCACCGCCATGCGGCGTTGAGAACGTCTTGTGCAGATTCATGTGAATCACATCAAAACCCATGTCGCCCGGACGAACCTTGCCGAGGATCGCATTGAGGTTCGCGCCATCGTAATAAAGCAAGCCACCCGCGCCGTGCACGATGCCCGCGATTTCCTCGATGCGACGTTCGAAAACGCCCAGCGTCGACGGATTGGTCAGCATGATGCCGGCCGTGTTCGGACCGACCGCTTTTTTCAGCGCCTCGATATCGACATCGCCCTGATCGTCGGTGGGAATCTCGACCACCTTGCAGCCACACATCGTCGCCGTAGCGGGATTTGTGCCGTGCGCAGCATCCGGCACGATGATCTCGTTACGCGCCAGGTCGCCGCGTGCACGGTGGTAGGCGCGAATCATCGCGACACCGGTCAACTCACCCTGCGCGCCGGCCATCGGTGTCAGCGAAACGCCGCGCATGCCGGTTACTGACTTAAGCATCTCCTGCAGCTCATACATGCATTCCAGGAAACCCTGACCGTGGCTCACAGGCCCCAGTGGGTGGCGATTAATAAAGCCCGGCAACATCGCAAGCGAATTACACGCGCGCGGGTTGTACTTCATCGTGCACGAGCCGAGCGGGTAAAAGTTGGTATCGATCGAAAAGTTCTTCTGCGACAACCTTGTGTAGTGGCGAACGACCTGCAGCTCGGAGACTTCCGGCATGATCGTGCGCGTTGTGCGTCGCAAGGCATCCGGAATATCGCTGCCGGCCATCAATGTCGCGACATCACTCAGCGGCGCCTGCGCGGGTGCGTGACGGCCGGGGCGTGATTGTTCAAAAATCAATTGTTCTGTCATCATTTTTCTCCGTCAGCCCGCATCACGCAGCGCGTTGCTACTGCCCAGCACATCCGCAAGCAGCGTGGCATAGCGCTCGATGTCGGCGTCAGTTTTGGTTTCTGTCGCACACACCAGCAAGGCATGACCCAACTCCGGATAGTCGTCGCTGAGATCCAGCCCGCCGATTATTCCCTGCTCGGCCAGAGAGGCCAAGACGGGTGCGACCGGCTGCTCGAGCTGCAGCACCGCCTCGTGGAAGAACGGCGTTGAGAAGGCCTGTTTGACGCCGCGAACGGCTTGCAGCGCATCAACCAGCGACCGCGTCTGCCGGTGGCTGGCCGCTGCCACGCGCCCCAGTCCTTCCTCACCCAGCAATGACATATACATCGTGGCGGCAGTAACCATCAGCCCCTGATTGGTGCAAATGTTCGACGTCGCTTTGGAGCGGCGAATATGTTGCTCGCGCGCCTGCAAAGTCAGTGTGAAGCCGGGCTTGCCGTCTACATCGAGCGTGCGCCCGACGATACGACCGGGCAGTTGGCGCACCAGCGACTGGCGAGCGGTCATGAAGCCGAAATACGGCCCGCCCGAGGACAGCGGCACGCCGAGCGGCTGGCCTTCGCCACAGACGATATCTGCGCCCTGCTCGCCCCATTCTCCCGGCGGCTTGAGCAACGCCAGCGCGGTCGGGTTAACGACAGCAATAACCAGCGCACCGAGTGCGTGTGCCGCATCGGTCAACGCATCGACATCCTCGACGTTACCAAAGAAGTTCGGCTGCGAAATGACGACGGCCACGGGTGGCTCGTCACCCGCGCTGAGCGCCTCGATATCGCTGAGACCGGTTTGCGTGGAAAACGGCAGTTCATCGAACAACAGACCCTGCGTGCCGGCAATCGCCTTCGCCACTTTCTGGTAGGTCCGGTTCACACCGCCGGCAAACACGACGCGCCGTGATTTGGATCGGCGGTTGGCCCGAATGGCCATCAGTGCCGCCTCGGCAACCGCGGACGCACCGTCGTAAAGCGACGCGTTGCTGACTTCCATGCCGGTCAGGCTCGCGATCATCGACTGGAATTCATAGATCACCTGCAGCGTGCCCTGACTTGCTTCGGCCTGATACGGCGTATAGGCGCTGTAGAACTCACCGCGCGTGGTGATCTGCCAGATCAGCGCCGGGATATGATGCTCATAGGCACCGGCACCGATGAATGACAGAGCATTGTCGTCCTGCGCGGCGCGATCGTGCATCAGGCGCGAGACCTGCATTTCGTTCATCGGCTCCGGCACGCCATCCAGCGTGTCGATGCGCAAAGACGGCGGAATTTCGTCGAACAAGGTATCGATGTCGTCGGCGCCGATCGCTGCCAGCATCGCGTCGATATCTTCTTGGGTGTGGGGAGTAAACGGCATAGTAAAATATCCTTAGCTGTCGTCAGTCGTCCAGACTGTCGAGAAATTCCTGATAGGCATCCGCATCCATCAGCCCTTCGAGTTCTGTCATGTCGGTCGGCTTGATGCGTGCAATCCAGCCATCGCCATAGCAGTCTTCATTAATCTTCTCCGGCGCGTCGGCGAGTATTTCATTCGCCTCCAAAACACTGGCTTCGATAGGTGCATACACATCGGATGCAGCCTTGACCGATTCGACCACCGCGAGACCGTCGCCGGGCGTCAACGCCTGACCGACTTCCGGCAGCTCAACGTAGACAAGGTCACCCAACGCCGCTTGCGCGTGCTCGGTAATGCCAACAACAACGCTGCCATCCTCCTCGATGCGCAACCACTCGTGCTCGTCGGTGTATTTAAGGTCGCCCGGTATTTCGCTCATGGCAGCTGCCTCCCAATATGGTGCTGTGTCACTGGATGTGGTTAGTCAATTTCGATCAGTGTTTTGCCGCGGCGTACGAACGCGGGCTTGAGAATGCTGACCGGCAAACGCCGGTTGCGAACCGCGACCTCGGCGCTATCGCCGATGTCACCCGAAATCCGCGCCATAGCGATGGAGCGCTCGAGCGTGGGTGAGTATCCGCCGCTGGTGATCTCGCCGACAGCTGCATCGCCTCCGGCGAACACCTCCTGGTGATCGCGCAACACGCCACGACCGGTGAGCAAGAGCCCGACGAGCTTGCGTTGCCCGCCCTTCTCGCGCGCCGCCATTAGTGCCTTCTTGCCGGCGAAGTCGCGGTCGTCGTCGATGGCGACAGTCCAGGTCAGGTTGGACTCATCAGGTGTAGTGGTTTCATCCATGTCCGAGCCGTACAGATTAAGGCCCGCTTCGAGGCGCAGCGTATCGCGTGCGCCGAGCCCGCATGGCGCGATGCCCGCCGCTTGAGCGCGCGACCAGAAATCCGCCGCATCGCCACTGTTGAGCATGATCTCCCAGCCATCCTCGCCGGTATAGCCCGTGCGTGCGACAAACCAGTCGCCATCGCCCGTAGCATGAAACGGCTTAAGACCAAGCGCCGCGTTTCGCAACGCGTCTGGCAGGATCGCCGCCGCGCGTTCGCGCGCCTGCGGGCCCTGCACAGCAATCATCGCGAGATCTTCGCGTTCGGTCAGAGTGACACCGAAGTCGCCCGCGACCGAATGCATCCATTGCAGATCCTTGTCCCGCGTCGCCGCGTTGACAACCAACCGGTAATTATCGCCGTCGACCCAATAGGCAATCAGATCATCGATGATGCCCGCGTCATGGTTGAGCATGCAGGAATAGACGGCCTGGCCCGGCAGCGCAGCGCGCTCAATGTCATTCGCCAGCAGGTACTTCAGATACGCCTTGGGCTGCCCCGCATCCCCCGCGATATCAACGACCGTCATGTGTGATACGTCGAACATGCCCGCCTCGCGCCTCACGATGTGGTGTTCATCGAGTTGCGAACCGTAGTGCAGCGGCATTTCCCAGCCACCGAAGTCAACCATCCGGCCACCGGCGTCAACATGGGCTTGGTGCAGACAGGTCTTTTTGAGCATGTGGACTCCGGATTTCAAGGGCGGCATCAAGATCGACGTGTCGCAACGCACGGCGACACGTGAAGCCCCTCTGTCCGGTAACCTGAGAGATAGAGCATGCGCGGCGCATGCGTTCCCCTTCGGTGGGCCAGAATATGGCCGCTCTCCAGAGCCGATCGGATCGTGCGGTCCGTGAACCTGAGCGTTTCCGGGCCGGTTGCGCCTTCGGTGCCCGACCCGGGGGTCGGAATCTCTCCCGCGCGATCCATCGATCGAGCGACAATCATAGCCCAGCGCCGCGGCTCAAGGCCAGCCCATTCGGGCATGCGGACGCCGACGCAATATCGGCAATTGATTCACGGCGGAATCCCGTTTATTCCGGTATGGCTAGAGCGGCAGTACGGTCGTGCTTTTTCGCTGTTGCAGCACAAAGCTCGTGTTCGCCGCGTTGACGCCGCGACCAACCAGCAATTGTCCACGCAGAAACTGATCAAAGTGCCCAACGTCGCGCGCGACAATCTTGAGCAGGTAGTCGTACTGGCCGCTCAGCGCGTGGCATTCGAGGATTTCCTCCGACGCACTGACAATACTGTCGAACTTGTTAAGTGTCTCGGGATGATGATCCTCGAGCGAAATATGCACGAACGCCATGATCGACAGACCGACGTTGTCACGCGATAAGTGCGCCGCGTATTCGCTAATGACACCATCCGCCTCAAGGCGCTGAACCCGACGCAGACATGCGGACGGCGACAAGCCTACCTGCTCGGCGAGGCGCTGGTTAGGGATCCGCGCGTCGGTCTGAAGTACCTGCAGGATCTTGCGGTCAGATCTGTCCATGTCAATATTATTGCGCTATTTAATAAAAAATCGTAATTTATTGTTATATATTGCTAATTCTGCACAACTTTTGCAACTCAATGCTGCTGAAATCGACTATCATTTAGATTCCGAAATCTGCAGGAGAGCGCCATGAGCCAGGGTATTACCTACACCGCCAAGCAAGCCGACAGCAACGGTTTCATCGAATACTCGGCCGAAGAACATTCGGTGTGGAATACGCTGATGGAACGCCAGCTCGAAGTCCTGCCAGGTCGTGCATGCGACGCCTACATCAACGCGCTGTCGGAACTCTGTCTGTCGACCGACCATATCCCGCAGTGCCCGGAAGTCTCGGAGATTCTGATGCCGAAGACCGGCTGGCGCGTCACACCGGTTCCCGCGCTGATACCAGCCGGCGAGTTTTTTGCGCTACTCGCCGACCAACAATTCCCGGCGGCGTCGTTCATTCGCGATCGACGCGAACTCGATTACCTCGAAGAACCGGATATTTTCCACGAGATCTTCGGCCATGCACCGCACCTGACCGACGAACGTTTCGCACAATTCACCCATGCCTATGGCCGTGCCGGCCTTGCCGCCAGTGATGCCGATCGCGAGCTGCTGGCACGCCTGTACTGGTTTACCGCGGAATTCGGTTTGGTCGACACCGATGCCGGTGTGCGTGCTTATGGTGCCGGCATTTGCTCGTCACCTGGCGAAACACGTTTTGCGGTTGAAAGCCGCGAGCCGGAACGCCGCGCATTCGACGTACTTGACGTTTTGCGCACGCCGTTTCGTATCGATACCTACCAACCTATCTATTACGTGATAGACAATTTCGACACCTTGTTTGATCTCGCCAATACCGACTTGTCAGCACTGCTGAAGAAAGCCAAACAGCTGGGAGATTTCGCACCGGCGTTTGAGGTTGCCTGACGCCACGCCGCCAGCGGTCGTAATTCGACTGTCATAAACGCGACGAAGCCATTCGCGTCACAATCGGCGCGGATTCGCTACAGCCCTTATTCGGAAAACGCCCGCATCAGATCAATACTGATTTGCGCCCTTCGCGCCGGCGTCTGCTCACTCGCGTTCTCGGCAAGCAGGCGATCAATAACGGCGAACCGGGGCTTTAATCCTTGACCGTTGGCGATCTGGATATTCAGTCCGGGTCGCGCATTCATCTCGAGCATCAACGGGCCTAGTGTCGCATCGATGACCAAATCAACGCCGAGGTATCCGAGGCCGGATACCTCGTAACCGAGCGCCGCAATCTCCAGGATGCGATCCCAGTGCGGCACTTTGTTGCCCGCGATCGGCGCCAACGTGTCGGGGTGTTCGCTGACACGGTTGTTTCCGGACGACGCGGCCAGTGTCACGCCGCTCGACAGGTCGACACCCGCGCCTATCGCGCCCTGATGCAGGTTCGCCTTGCCGCCCGACTGGCGGGTGGGCAAGCGCACCATCGCCATCGCAGGATAGCCGCGATAAACAATGATGCGGATATCCGGCACGCCCTGATAGCTAATCTTGTCGAAGACACTATCGAAGCGTACCCGGTACTCGACCAGCGCCTCATCAGGACCGCCGGTGAGACTGAACTGGCCACCGACGATATTCGACGCGTGGTGCAACAAAGCCGACTCGGGCATCAATTCGCCATTGATCTGGCGATAGCTGTCACCGCGCCGCCCGTCGATCACAATAATGCCGTCGCCACCGCTGCCGTTTGCCGGCTTGATGACGAAACTCTGGCGATCCGCGAGCAGCTTCGGTAATTGACGCACGTCGGCCTGCGTGGTCGCCACCGCGTACAACTCCGGCACCGCCATCCCGGCCTCGATCGCCAATGATTTGGTTAATACCTTGTCATCGACGCGCGGGTACAGACGCCGCGGATTCAGCGCCATGATGTAGTTGGCATTGCGCTCATTGAGCCCCAGCACGCCGGCCGCCTTGAGTGCACGCCCCCAGAACATTACTTCGCCTTACCCGCAAGCACCTTGAAACGCGGCAACTCGACAAGTCGGTAGCCGGTGTAGCGACCGGTCAGCAAAACGACGGCCAGCACCACCAGCATCAACTCGGGGAACGTAAAAAACAGGTGCTCAAGAACGTCTATGCCCATGACGAGATAGGCCAAAGCGGCTACAACGAGACTACCCAGACCCGTCTTGATTGCCTCAGGCGCGCCGCGCTCTTCCCACAGCACCGACATGCGCTCAATGGTCATCGCGATGATCACCATCGGGAACAGCGCGACCGACAAACCGGTCTCAAGCCCGAGGCGATGTGCGACAACACTGATTATCAACATCAGCATCACGACAATAATCAGCACGGCCGTCAGCCGCGGCACGAGCAGCAAGCGCAGTCGCTCCAGCAGAAAACGAATGGTTAAACCGAGGCTCGTGAGCAGCGTAAACAGCACCACACCCGCGACGAGCTGGGTCTCGCGAAACGCGAGCGCGATCAACACCGGCATAAATGTGCCAAAAGTCAGCACGCCGACAAAGTTGCGCAACACCAGCATGACCAATGCACCAATCGGTATCATCAGCAACACGGAGTAGACGGCCTGTGTGGCAATAGGCAGGCTGAAAAGTGAAAACTCCATCAACAGCGAACCACGTTGCTCGGCTCGGCGCGACGCCACTTCAAGGCTCTCCAGCTCGCTGCGGCGTACAGCGAAATTCAGGAGCAATCCACTGCCGCCCTGCACATCCGCCAGCGAATCGACGCTACGTGACCAGACGTAAAAATTGCGCGGTAAACCGCGCGTGCCGGTCCTGGCGTTGTAATAAATCCAGTTCACGCCATCGTGAATTTCAAGATAGGTACTGATTGACAGATTTCGCTGCTCATCCGACAGCAGCAAGCCGCGCACCGGACGGGCAGGAACGCGGGCAAAGGCGAGCAATTCAATCAGCCGCTCAACGCGCTGCAGCGAGCCATCGTAGCCATTGAACAGCAGCGCTACATTTTCATCGGGCGATGCATCATTCACACGCCGCAACAACGCGGACACCAGCGTCGCGGCGTCGGCCGACTCCGCACGAACCTGGCTGACCAGCTCCCGCGCAGCAGAATTTGCCGGCTCCGGCAACGCAGGCATTTCAGGGAACGGCGGGGTGGTGTCGATTTCCTCGATAGAGGGGTCGGCGTAGACGACAACACGGTAATAAAGGTGTTGTTCGCCCTCCGCCCGTCGAACAGCCCACTGCGCCAGTCGACCATCATCCGCATAATCGATGTTGAAACCGTAGCCGCCGGATACCGTGTTCTCCGACAATGTCGCAAAGCCGGGGGTCAGTGCCGGCACCCTTAACTCGGCCTTGATCGGGCCCGGTCTGGCATCGAATCTCAGCGATGCCTCGATCGTCCATGCCGAGCGGCTTTCATCGCTGGTCAGCGGCAAGCCGAGAACAGAATATTTGTAAGCAAAGATCCCGCCACCAACAAGCGCGCAAAGTGCCGCCAGTATCTGCACATATCGTAGTGTCATCGGGTCGCATCCACGTTTGCGGGCACACCCATAGCGTGTCCGGCAGCAAGCCTTTTGGCGGTCTGATTCGACGTAAACCAGCGCATGCCGAAGCGCCTCAAATCTGCTATGAGTCCGCGCTCACGGGCGAACACACGATTCAGAAAGTCGAGACCATAGAGCATGCCGAGATTATCGGCTTTGCGCGAGCGTCGGTAACGTCGCAAATAAGGCGCATCGCCGAAGTCGCCACCGGCACTATTCGCAGCAGCCACAATCTCCGCTATTGCATGCGCGTCGCTGAAGCCAAGGTTTGCGCCTTGCCCGGCCAGCGGGTGAATAGCATGCGCCGCATCGCCAACCAGCACGGCCCGGGTAGCGACGGCGTCGTTTGCAAACTGACTGACCAGCGGAAAACCAGCGCGTGCGCCGGCGACAGTAAGCCGACCCAGCACGTTATCGCTGTCGCGCGTCACCGCATCGGAAAACGCGCTGTCTGACAAGTCACGCAGCTCAGCGGCGCGCTCCGGGGTGGTGCTTAGCACCAGCGACACGCGACCGTCGGGCAGCGGCAACAATGCCAAAGGCCCAGCCGGCATGAAGCGTTGCAGCGCGCAGCCCTGGTGGTGAAGCTCAGCGTCCAGATGGCAAACCACCGCAATCTGATCGTGGCTCCAGCCTTTGACCGGCATGCTGAGAATGTCGCGCACAGCGCTGTTGCGACCATCGGCACCGATCAGCAAACGCGCAGAAAACGACGCCTCGGTATTTGTCTCAACCGCGATACGTTCGATACCCGAATGAATGTCGGTAACTGCGGCCTCGACAAATCGCACGCCCGACCTTTCGCGCAGATAATCAAACAACTGCCAGCGCAGCATCGCGTTATCCACTATGTGGCCCAAATGACGCTGACCGAATTCATCGCTCGAAAATACGACGCCATCGCCGCATTCCGTTGCCGCATCCCAAACGCGCATCTGCACGTACGGCTCGACGAATGCGTCCGGCAAAGACGCCCAGACACCGATACGACTAAAAAATGCTGAGGACGACGGCGTAATCGCCGAGACCCGCAAGCCGGGCCGATCCGCATCCGGACGTTGTGGCTCGCCGCCACGATCGATGATCGCGATTTCGGTCTCGGGCGCTGCACAAAGCACACTCGCCGCCGTCGTCAAGCCGGCTAATCCCGAACCGGCAATGACCAGGTCGACCGACATAGGTTGTTGCTTAGACATGCGGTGTCAGGCTGCCGCCGACGTTTTACCGCCCGCCATCCATGTCTCAATTTCGTCGCTGTCTTTCGGTAGCGATTTACTCAGCACGTCCGGGCCTTTGCGGGTCACAGCGACATCGTCTTCGATGCGCACACCAATGCCACGCCAACGCTTGGCGACTTTGCTCGATGGAGAAATGTAGATCCCCGGCTCGACCGTCGTCACCATACCGACCTCCAGTAATCGCCATGCATCGTCAACCTTGTAGTCACCGACGTCATGCACATCGATGCCCAGCCAGTGACCCGTGCGGTGCATGAAGAACTCGCGGTACGCTTCGGACTTTAGCAACTCCCGCAGGCTGCCCTTTAACAGGCCAACCTTGCGCAAACCCTGTGTAATGACCCGCGTGGCGGCATCATGCGGCTCGTTCCAATGATTGCCGGCACGCGTCTTGTCGATCGCCGCAAGCTGCGCCTCCAACACGATGTCATAAATCGCGCGCTGCTCCGGAGAGAAGCGCCCGCTAACCGGAAAGGTTCTGGTGACATCGGAGGCATAGAAATCAAGTTCACAGCCGGCATCTACAAGAACGAGATCGCCGTCTTTAAGCACTTCTCTATTTTCTATGTAATGCAGGATACAGCCGTTGGCGCCACCACCGACGATCGGCGGATAAGACGGGCTGGCACCATGACGACGGAACTCATGCTGATACTCCGCCTCCAATTCATACTCGTACATGCCCGGCCTTACCGCACGCATCGCGCGCTTGTGAGCCGTTACCGCGATGCGGGCGGACGTGCGCAGCGCGGAAATCTCACGGCGGCTTTTGAACAGACGCATGTCGTGCAGGTAGTGGTCCAGTGACACGAACTCCGTTGGCGCATCGACCCCTGCAATGTTGCGGCCACGCAGCGCACAGACCCATTCAGTAATCTGGCTGTCGAATTCCGGATACTGGCCCATGGTGTAGAAGACGCGATCGGCGCGCTCCATAAGGCCCGGCAAGATGTCGTTCACATCGTCGATCGGGAATGCATCGTCGGCCGTAAACAGGCCAATGGCGCCCTCGGTGCCAGCGCGAATACCGTCCCACAACTCGCGTTCCGCGTTGCGCTCCCTGCAGAACAGCAGGAACTCGCCTTCCGGTCGGCCGGGAATCAACACAGCAACGGCCTCGGGCTCGACAAAACCGGTCAGATAGTAAAAATCACTGTCCTGACGGTATCTGTAGTCAACATCACGGCTTCTGGCGCGCACCGGCGATGCGGGCAAAATAGCAATACTGCCCTCGCCCATCATGCGCATGAGTTGCTTCCGTCGGCGTGAAAATTCTGCCTGGTCCATGGGTAGCCCGATCCGTTATTTAGTGAACATGTACCGGCGCCGGCTCTGCGATTTCGCGCACCGGCGTCAGTTCTTCATAGCAAAGCTGAGCGGCGACACGCAGAAACTCGACCAACTCGTTGTAGGAAGTCTCTGCCGTTTCGGTGTCTTCCGCCAGATCATCGTCAGCCACCTCGGCGCGTGTGATCTCAGTAAAATCCTGCAGTAGCTCCGACAAAGGCTCCTGATCCAGCCGATCGCGCGCCGGTGAACCGCGCATCGCCGCTCCTTCACCAAGACCCGACACAAAGCCCCCGGCCCACAGTGCCAGGCTCTCGACGCGATCGCGCATGTCGTCGTCATCATCAGGCAAACAAAGATCCGGCAACCCGTCACCGCGCTCAAGTACCGCAACGCGACGCTCCGCAATCGTAACCAGCTGGCCGACATAGTGCGCAACGTCGGCGGCATCAACCGACGCGCCTAGCTGATTCAGCCAGACAGCAATCGCATCCTGACCGAGCATGGCCGCAAGGCTCAGCAGCCTTCCGTCTGCCTCTGCCGCCGACACTTCGCTGTCGCAGGCTGCCAGCAGCTGCTCAATAACCAGAAAATCATCCGCGGACGACTGCACCATTTTGACCCTGTCACGACGTTAAACCGCCGACATAATACCACTGTGGCGGTGCCTTTCATTGTCGATAGACCGAAGCGGGCATAGCCAGATCCCACCGATTTCATTGACCCCTTGCGCTACGGTCTCTATATTTCGGCTGTGGCAAGCGCAAACGACAATGTGTTCGATCAGGAGCTGAAACGTCTTGAGGCGCGGATGGATGAAATCGTGCGCGTCTGCGATCAGCTCAAAGAAGAGAATCGCTCTCTTAAGGACAGACAGGACACGCTGATCTCCGAGCGTGCATCGCTACTGCAGAAAAACGAACTCGTACGCGGTCGCGTCGAGGCAATGATTGGTCGCCTTAAAGCCATGGAAAGCGGCCACTAACACTGGCGCGGCACCACGATTTGCGGCCACCAGAGCGAGGAATCCGATGAGTGACGTCTACGCACATGTAACAGTTCGCATCCTCGAGAAGGAGTACCAGGTTTCCTGCCCGGTGAACGAGCGCACCGACCTGCTCGATGCAGCGGAATTCCTTAACGGTCAAATGCGCGAAATTCGCGACAGCGGCAAGGTCGTCGGCCTGGATCGTATCGCTGTAATGGCGGCATTGAACATGTCCAACGAACTACTGCAGACCCGAACCCGCGAAGATGCGATCCAGTCGACACTCGGCACGCGGCTCAAAGCACTCTCCGAACGCGCGGAACGCGTGCTTGGTAACACCGGACAACTTGATCTCTGAGCGAAACAGTTCACAAAACGTGCATAGCCGGTGGTCACCGGTGCCAACCTCGTGTAACAATGTATCCAGATGTCTCCTGCGGTGTTCGACGCTGACCTGGAAGCCTTTCGACCCTAATTATTTAACTTCGGGGTCATGCCTTCGGGCAGATGTGCGCACTACCGATTCGTTCGGAAAGCCTTTTCTGTCCTGGTTGACCCCACTTTACGCTCTGGTTCGAGAGCGATGGTTGATGACGGCACAGGCGGGAGACATCGCTTCTTCCGACATCGCCCTTTCTAACCGGGCGACACCATTGCGGCCTACGTTTGCCCGCCGACCAAAAGCCGAAACCAATGAAACCTGCTGACGCACGAAGCGCAGGGCTTGCCGCTCGCCGGCAACTGTCGCAACGTTACCGGTCGCTAGCGTCACGCACCATTTGTAAACGCATCACACGAACCACCGCTTATCGGCATGCAAGCGTAATCGGTGTCTACCTCGCGCTAGCGGACGAAGTGAATCTTGAATACCTGATCGCTCATGCGCATACCAACGGAAAAGCCGTCTGCGTCCCGGTTGTAGAAAACGCACACGTAATGCACTTCAAGACACTCAGAATCGACACCTGTTTGCAGGCTCACGCACTCGGCATGCTCGAACCTCGACAAACAAACAGGCACGGTAGCGCTCAAGCACCATCATCAGGTATCGATCTTATTTGCGCACCGATGAGCGCATTCGATGAAAATTTGCACCGTACAGGAATGGGTAGCGGCTTCTATGATCGCTATCTTGCCAAACACAAGCGCCGTATTCGGGCCCAGGTTATCGGCATTGCTTTCGCCTGCCAGCAAGTCAATGAAATCAATAGTGCACCCTGGGATATCCCGATGAACCGTGTTGTAACGGAACGCTTTTCATTGCCCCGATAGACGCAGCAATATATTTTTAGCGTTTTCGGTAGCGACGATAACCCTATAAAACAAGCATTAATCAAACGATCACCATCAAACAAAGATCTTCTCAAAGTAGTAATACGCTGCGGCCGGACGTGAACAAGCGTGTGATTACCTCTCTCATGGTGCGGTGCGATAAGCTGAACAAGTAACGCTGCGCAGCAACGAAACAACAACCCCGCTATCTGCGCGCAAACGTTGAGGTCGTCTTCACCCTATATTTGCAGCATCAAACTTGTGTCACAGTTATTTCCATGTTTGTGGAATTTTACAATGTTATGTATATACTCGGCTGCGGGTAAACCGACACGGAGAAATTAACGATGGCTACCAAGAAAGCTTCGAAGAAGAAAACTTCGACGAAGAAAAAAGCACCTGCTAAACGCAAGGTCACTGCAAGAAAAGTTGCTAGCAAGAAAAAAGTCGCTAAGAAGCGCGTTGCTAAGAAAAAAGTAGCGAAGAAGAAAGTCGCTAAGAAAAAGGCTAAGAAGAAAGTAGCGAAGAAGAAAGTCGCTAAGAAAAAAAGAAAAAAGTAGCGAAGAAGAAAGTCGCTAAGAAAAAAGCCAAGAAAAAAGTAGCGAAGAAGAAAGTCGCTAAGAAAAAGGCCAAGAAAAAAAGTAGCGAAAAAGAAAGTCGCTAAGAAAAAGGCCAAGAAAAAAGTAGCGAAAAAGAAAGTCGCTAAGAAAAAAGTTGCTAGCCAAGAAAAAAGTAGCGAAAAAGAAAGTCGCTAAGAAAAAGGCCAAGAAAAAAGTAGCGAAAAAGAAAGTCGCTAAGAAAAAGGCCAAGAAAAAAGTAGCGAAAAAGAAAGTCGCTAAGAAGAGGTCCACCCGGAAAGTCAGCCGGAAGAAGAAATAGCTGACAGTCCGGATGTCGGTCACTTTGTCAACGCAAGGCAGACCGGCAGCGATCTCGACCAACGTGCCCGCCTCTGGCGGGCACGTTGCGTTCAGGCCCTCAAAGCGTGATGCGGTTTGGCATTTATAACCCGATCACCTGTTATATTCAGTCAGGTAATTTTTCGAAATACTAAATATGGATAATTCGGCACACAAAAAGAATGCTGCGAAAGCTGCTCTCGAACACCTCGAAAAAGGTGTTACGGGTCTTGGCATCGGAACCGGCTCAACGGTCAACGAGCTGATAAAGCTGTTGCCCGATTACCGCAACAGAATTGAAACCGTCGTTTCAAGCTCCGACGCCAGTACCGAACTGCTGCGTGCCAATGGCTTCGAGGTCAGCGAACTAAATGATGTGGGTTCATTGGAGCTCTATATCGATGGCGCCGACGAAGTCACTAAGCATTTCGCCCTACTCAAAGGTGGTGGCGGTGCGCTGACACGAGAGAAGATTCTGGCGGGTGCGGCACGCAAATTCGTATGTATCGCCGATGAAAGCAAGCTGGTCGGCATGCTGGGGAAATTCCCATTGCCGATTGAAGTCATTCCGATGGCGCGGTCCTTCGTTAGTCGACAAATCATCAAGATGCGCGGGCAACCGTTCTGGCGCGAAGGTTTCGTGACGGACAATGGCAACGAGATCATCGACATCCACAATCTGTCGATTATGAATCCACGCGAGATGGAAACCCGGATCAACCAGATCCCGGGCGTGGTTACTGTCGGTCTGTTTGCTCACCGCGGTGCAGATGTTGTCATTCTGGGCAACGCGACGGGTACGTCTACATTGCAGGCTTAATGCGCCCGCTATCGTAACGCCAACGTAAATGGGGCCCTCGTGCCCGGTGCTCCCGACAAGATATTCGTAACAATGGCGCCCGTCGACTACCGAGTGTGCTGCGACAGCAACTGATTCAGGGCATGGCCCGCAAAGCAAAAAACCGCCGGAAGGCGGTTTTTTGGTGTTGGCTGGGGGACCAGGATTCGAACCTGGGTTGGCGGAGTCAGAGTCCGCAGTCCTACCGCTAGACGATCCCCCAATATATCGGGGCTGCCCGAAAAGCGCGTTAGCGTTTCGAGAACTGGGTCGCGCGACGCGCCTTGCGCAAGCCGACCTTCTTACGTTCCACCTCGCGCGCGTCACGGGTAACAAACCCGGCTTTACGCAATTCAGGGCGGAGACTTTCGTCGTAAACCATAAGCGCCCGCGTCAAACCGTGGCGAATCGCACCTGCCTGGCCGGTGGTGCCGCCGCCGATAACACTGACGGTTACGTCGAATGTATCTTTGCGATCGATCAGCTCGAGAGGCTGGCGCACGATCATGCGCGCGGTCTCACGACCGAAAAACTCGTCCAATGGCTTGTTATTCACCGTGATAGCGCCATTGCCTGGGCGTAAAAACACCCGTGCCGTTGAGGTTTTGCGTCGTCCGGTGCCGTAGTAGGAAGCTGTAGTCATGTTTTGGTCGTCTTGTCTGTTAGTAGTGTAAGACGTCGTGCCAATCAGGCCGACAGTTCGAGAGGTATCGGCTGTTGAGCCTGATGGTCATGTTCCGCACCGGCAAAAAGTTTCAGTTTGCGGAACATCTGACGCCCCAGGGCGTTCTTCGGCAGCATGCCCTTGACCGCGTACTCGAGCGCGCGCTCAGGCTTCTGTTGCAGCAGCTTTTCCAAAGAAATGCTCTTCAGGTTGCCGATATAGCCGGTGTGACGGTAGTAGATTTTGTCGGTCAGCTTCTTGCCGGTAACGCGTACCTTGCCGGAATTAATGACAACAATGTAGTCACCGGTATCCTGGTTTGGCGTGAACTCCGGCTTGTGCTTGCCGCGCAAACGCAGTGCGATTTCCGTCGCCAGTCGCCCCAGGGTTTTATCGGTAGCGTCGACCAGGTACCAGTCGCGCTTTATCTCGGCAGGTTTTGCTGAAAAAGTTTTCATACTGTTTCTCGTATCCGTCGGTCACCGCATTGGTGCCCCGACATTGTCTTTATCGAAATTGGCACAACCGGATCAGCCCGGTTTGGAAGCCAGAGAATCCGCCCGACCGAAGCGCTGTTTGATGCCAGAGGCAGGGCTAGCGAACAATCCGAATTCGTTTACATTCAATGGCTTAGATCTTTTCGATCGCCGTGCAACGTCAATACACTGCGCGACCGGCCGGTTCTGGCCGTCGAAAAGTCCGCCATAATATGCCGCAGGGGCCGCTTTTGCAAGAGATTCCCGGCAACTTGCGAGGTCACCCGTTGCCTAAAATGCGTACTCGAGCGAAATCGTTGTAAAGGTATCGGTTTTCTCGCTACCGACCGGCACGTCACTGTTGTTACGCACGCGATACGAGGCCACCAACGCGAGGTCGCCCAAGAGCCGCGCCTTGATCGCCAACGTGCCGTCGGTGACAGTATTGTCGCTACCCGATTCGACCGAGAAATTCGCGGTGAACTGGCTGGTCTCGGTCAATTTACGCGAATAGTCCGTGGCGGCGCGAAGGATGGATTCATTCTGGCTCGTGCCATCCCGCAAATCCGATTGACGCGCACCGGCGCCGGCCTCGGCCGACCACTGAGTGATCTCGTTGTCGATAAGTTTGCGACCGTAACCGACCGTTTCGCTTGTCTGCTGGTCATAACCGGAGAACTTGTCTTTGTCCCAGCGCACGCGGCCGAACAAGTAGCTGACATCGGTCAGCGCCCAGTCGCTCTTGAAGCCGAGCGCATAGGCTTCTGCAGTCGTCAGGTTATTGTCGGACGAGCCAAGCGCTGTCGCCGTGGCGTGGTGCGTCCAGCGGTCGAGTTCCCATTTGAGCTCCGTGGCGGCATTCACACTGGCGGTGTCGCTGTTACCACTGGTACCGAGATAGCCGAAAGAGGCCTTACCGCTGAAATCATCCGCGTGCGCGACACTGGCAATGGAGATCGCTGCAAGAACGGCAAGCGATCGCTTTGAAATTGAGAAACCCATGGTGTTTCCTGTAGTCCGGGATTAAGAGGCCGCGCATTATGCCAACATCGGCCGGCATTGCCAACGCTATTGGCAGCTGGCGCAGGACTGCTACAATTGGATGCTATGAGTAATCAAGCAGTCAACAGACCAGCCCGCGCGAAGCCGGCAAGCCCGCTGGAGCGATTAATCGCCGGCGCAGACAACGCACTTCGCACGCTCGCCGTGCAAGCGCCCCAGCCCGCCCGACGCTCACCGGCGTCGGCCACGCCAGACACGCGGCTCGGCGATGATCAGGCGAAGCTCGCCTCAGGGCTGATGCGCATCAATCATGCGGGTGAGGTTGCGGCGCAGGGGCTCTATCAGGGCCACGCCCTGGTATCCCGATCGCCGGAGCTACATGCTCACCTGCAGCACGCTGCCGAAGAAGAATACGACCACCTGGCATGGTGTCGCGAACGACTCAGCGAACTGGATGCGCGACCGAGCCTGCTGAACCCGGTTTGGTACGCGGGCGCGTATGCGATTGGCGCGCTGAGTGGCCTGGCCGGTGATCGCTGGGGACTCGGCTTTATAGAAGAGACGGAGCGTCAGGTTGTCGAACACCTTGACGGTCACCTGAAGCAACTACCCGAAAAAGACCAACGCAGTCGACAGATTCTCGGCACGATGAAAGCCGAAGAAGACGCCCACGGCGCTGAAGCACGCGACGCTGGCGCGGCTGATTTGCCCGCGCCTGTGAAGGGCGTCATGCGCATCGCTGCCGGCATCATGAAGGCCAGTGCTTTCCGGATTTGACGGCTGTTCGATCAACTACCCGTTAACAGGCGTCGGGATGCTGCACCCCGAGCTCAAAAAAGGGTAGACTTAACATATAACTAAAACGTGCCTGTCTGGCGGAGGACATTTCGGATGGCGACAAACGCGACCAAACCCCTGAGCGAAGTTCCGGCAATTAACCGTTTCCTGAGTTATTGCCGCGTACGTACTGTTCCCTCCAAGACCGTGATGATCCACGCAGGCGACCTGCCGGACATTCTTTACTACATCGTCGACGGCTCGGTTGAGGTCATGATCGAGGATGAAGACGGTAATGAGATGGTGCTTGCCTATCTGAACAAAGGGCAGTTTTTCGGCGAAATGGGCCTGTTCTACGAGCAGCCAACGCGCAGCGCCTGGGTGCGTACCCGCACCGAGTGCGAAATTGCAGAGATGACCTATCCGCGCTTCCGCCAGATCGCCAGCGAAAGCCCCGGGCTGGTGTTCGAGCTGGCCACTCAGCTTGCGACCCGTCTGGACCGCACTAACCGCAAATTGGGTGACCTCGCGTTCGTCGACGTCACCGGGCGCGTTGCACACGCAATCATGGACCTTTGTAACGAGCCGGATGCGATGACGCACCCTGACGGCATGCAGATCAAAGTCAGCCGCCAGGAACTTTCACGTCTGGTGGGATGCAGCCGGGAGATGGCTGGCCGCGTGCTCAAGGTTCTCGAAGAGCAAGGCCTCGTTAGCGCCAGCGGCAAGACTATTGTGGTCTTCGGCGCGCGCCCGAAACGAAAGATCTAGCAACAACCTGCGTACCGAAAAACGATCGCCGCTGCCTGTCTCAGGCAGCGGCGATTTCTTTGCGCATATCCGCAATAGTCGACGCATAGTTTTCGCTACCGAATATTGCTGACCCGGCGACAAATGTGTCGGCACCTGCCGCAGCGATTTCGCGAATATTTCCGACCTTAACACCGCCGTCGATTTCCAGGCGGATATCCTGACCACTGTTATCAATGATCTTGCGCACGGCGCGAATCTTGTCGAGTGAGGCCGGAATAAATTTCTGGCCTCCGAAGCCGGGGTTAACCGACATGATGAGAACTAGATCAATCTTGTCCATGACATGATCAAGATAGCTGAGTGGCGTCGCCGGGCTAAACACGATGCCCGCCTTGCAACCCTGCTCACGAATCAGCGCCAGTGACCGGTCGAGATGTCGCGTCGCCTCCGGATGAATGGAAATCACGCTCGCCCCCGCCTTCGCAAAAGCCGGAATGATTTCGTCCACCGGCTCGATCATCAGGTGCACATCGATCGGCGCTGTCACCCCATGTTTGCGCAACGCCTCACAGACCATTGGGCCAATTGTGAGGTTTGGCACAAAGTGATTGTCCATGACATCGAAATGCACCCAGTCCGCACCATCGGCGAGCACCTTGTCTACTTCGTTGCCCAGGCTGGCAAAGTCGGCCGACAGGATCGACGGCGCAATAATCGCATTGGTCATTGGAATTCCATTCTGTTGCTGGTTACTTAAAGCCGCGCCGCTGGCGCAGCAGCTCGTAGGCTTCGCGAATTTCGCGCGTCTTGCGGCCGGCGTCCACCACATCGGCATGACTCGCGTCACCGCCGGCAAGTTTGTCGGGATGGTTACGATTCATCAAGCGCCGATACGCGGTTTTGATTTGCTGATCCGAAGCATCGGGGCTGAGACTCAATGTTGCGAACGCACGATCTGCCTCGCTGCCACCTGACGTTGCACTGCGCCCGGTACTGAAACGGCGCTCGACACGCGTCGCGGCCTCGAGCTGGGCAAGTTCGACCCGGCTGATGTCGAACTGCTGGCATACCTGCCACAGCACGCGCCGTTCCTGCGCACTCGCTTCCTCTTTGACGAGCAATACCGGCAGCAGCAAACCCACCAACTGGCGACCTACGCTGTGCGGCGAAGATGACGCCTGATGCAATTGGTTGAGAGCGGCCGCAAGATCGAATTGCGACCGTTTACCGTCATTGAAATACCGCATGGCCTCGCGCGTCGCCTCGCCGTCAAGATCCAGCGCGTGCATCGCCGTACGCGCGAGGCGGATCTCATCCTCACTGACGCGCCCGTCCGCTTTGGCAAGATGCCCCATAATCGCGAACGCCAGCTGGCGGAAATTCGACGGCAACCGGTCGCCCGCGTACTTGGCGAAGCCACGGTCGAATTGATGTCCCAGCAGAACGCCGAAGAAAACCAGCGGCCATTTGCCACTAACGAGACCCGCGAGCCCGCCAAGAACCTTGCCGAGGTAATTCATCGGGCGAACCGTGCTGGCGCTTGCGTCACTGAAACCATGCGGTCATTATCCCAGCTTTAATCGTCCAGCGGCCGAAAAATGGCATCCGTCCAAGCAGTTTTCGAAACCCGTATAGAATCGCTGAGCCTGATCGCGCGCGGCAAGGTTCGCGACATTTATGCTGTCGACGATCAACATCTCGCCATCGTGGCGACCGATCGGCTGTCGGCATACGACGTCGTGCTGCCCGATCCCGTGCCCGGCAAGGGCGAGCTACTCACGCGGATTTCGCGCTTTTGGTTTGATCTGTTATCGGACATAGTCCCCAACCATCTGACCGACCTGACGCTTGCGGATGTCGCCGGAGACACAGCCTACCATCGCGGCCTTGAATTGCGCACGATGGTGGTAAAGCGGCTCGCACCGCTCCCGATCGAAGCAGTGGCGCGTGGTTATCTTATTGGCTCGGGGTGGCGAGACTATCTGGAATCAGGCGAGGTTTGCGGCCATCAGCTGCCGCCCGGCATGCAACAGGCAGCGCGTCTTGAAACGCCGCTGTTTACACCCGCAACCAAAGCGGACGCCGGCGATCATGACGAAAACATAGACTACCAACGGGTAGTAGAAATGCTCGGTGGCAAACGCGCCGAAGAAGTCCGCAGCCTGACCATGGCGATCTACCGTCGCGGGGTCGCACATGCTGCCGCGCGTGGCATCATCATCGCGGACACTAAGCTCGAGTTCGGCACCGACGAACACGGCCGACTGCATCTGATCGACGAGGTACTGACACCTGATTCATCGCGGTTCTGGCCCGCCGACGAATACCGTCCCGGAACCAGCCCACCGAGCTTTGACAAGCAATATGTGCGCGACTATCTGGATACGCTCGACTGGGACAAGACCGCACCCGGACCGGCGCTGACGCAGGACGTCATTGACGGCACGTTGTCGCGCTACCGTCAGGCGCTTGAATTGCTGACCGCGCCGCGCTGAAACCCGGCCTCGTGCCAACCATCAATAATTCGGCACAACTCACTGATGCCATCGGTAAGCGCTGCCGGGCCCGGCTGCAGAATGACGGCCGACTTGACCTCGAACATCTGCCCGTTGGCAACGGCCGGAATGCCCTCCCAGCCGGGTCGTTCAGCGACGCGTTCAGGGCGAAATTTCTTCCCGCACCAGGAACCGATAATGATGTCCGGCGCCGCATCGATGACCGTCTGGCTGTCCGCGATAATACGGTCGCGCGCCAATGATGACGCCGCGCACTCCGGAAAGCACTCTTCGCCGCCGGCCAGTTCCACCAGCTCGCTGACCCAACGAATACCGCTGATCATCGGGTCGTCCCACTCCTCGAAATAGACGCGCGGTCGAGCGCGCTGCGGATGCCGCGGCGCGACCGGCAGTTGCGCGCGCAGGCTATCGGCATACGCATCGGCACGCGCCGAACAACCGATCATGCCGCCGAGCATCCGGATCATCCTTAAGATGCCGGCGACACTGCGATGATTAAACACATGCACATTGATGCCACGCCGGATCAGGTCCGCGGCAATATCGGCCTGGATGTCAGAAAACCCGAGCACCAGGTCCGGGTCAAGCGCGAGAATCTTGTCAATCTTGGCGCTGGTAAACGCCGACACCTTGGGTTTTTCCTTACGCGCCCGTGGCGGTCGTACGGTAAACCCGGAAATACCTGCAATGCGGTCTTCCTCACCCAGGGCATACAACGTCTCCGTCGTCTCCTCGGTCATGCACACGATCCGCTGCGGATAAGATGGCTCGTTGCTGGCACTCATAGTGGCAATACACACTGAAAATTCTGACGGACGAGCATAACGCAGCATGGCGTCCGACGCAGGTTGTGAAATATGAGAGACATCGCTGCGTCCAATGCGGTGCAAAGCTGGTAAATTGTCGGCATGAACCCGTTGCTCAAACGCGTCGAAGATTTTCTCTGGCAGCCCGGACTACACACCGCGCCGTTTGCCAAGCGCGTTGTCATCACGACGTTGCGCTACTGCGTCGGGCTCGGCCGGGACCTGGCTGGCGGCCAGCTGTCGCTGCACGCCATGAGCCTCGTCTATTCAACACTGCTGGCGACCGTGCCGCTGATCGCGTTCAGCTTCTCGGTACTGAAAGGCCTGAACCTTCACCTTCAGCTGCAGCCATTGCTTGCCGAGCTGGCGTCACCGCTGGGCGCACAAGGCGAGCGCATCACCGCCGAGGTCATGGCGACCGTCGATAAGGTCAGCGGCCGCGTGCTCGGCGGGCTGAGCCTGTCGATCTTCCTGTTTACAGCAATTTCGATGGTGCAGAAGGTCGAAAAGAGCTTTAACTATGTCTGGCATGTCAGCCAGCCACGCAGTATCAGCCGTCGCATTCTTGACTACGCGAGCGTGCTGCTGGTCGGACCATTGGTCATGGCGCTTGCGGTCGCGTCAACCGCGTCACTGCGTAACAACGACTTCGTACAGGCGATGGCGCAATCGGCACTGCTCGGGCCGCTAACGGTTCAAATAGGTAAGGCCGTTCCTTTCGTGCTTGTCATTACGCTGTTTACGGCGTTGTACAAATGGATGCCGAACACGCGCGTGAAAATCAGTTCAGCGCTGGTCGGCGGAATAACCGCCGGCTGCCTGTGGGCATTGACCGGCCTGTATTTCACATCGTTCGTCCTCTACTCGGCGCGCGTGCTGATTATCTATGCCGGCTTTGCTATTGCGATCACGACCTTGATCTGGATCTACCTTAACTGGCTGATCCTGCTGCTCGGCGCGCGCCTGGCGTTCTACTTCCAGAACCGCGCTTACCTGCGTATCGGCCGGCACGACCCTGAACTATCCAATGAGACACGCGAACGCGTTGCACTGGACGTCATGTGGATGGTGGGCAATGCATTTCGCGAGCGCGAAAAAAACATCACCATCCCCGATATTTCGCGCAACCTCAGCATGCCCGGCGTGGTTGTCGGCAAGATCGTCGCGAAGCTGGAAGACGCCGGACTCATCGCCGCCTCGGATACCGAGGAGTTAATGCCCGCGATGGACATCAATCGCATGCGTGTTCGCGATATCCTTTCGGCCGTGCGTGAACAAGGCGACAGCGGGCTGGCTGGCGCGCCCCGCTGGTCGCCGCCTGTCGCGCAACTCGCCGATCAGATCAATGCGAAACTCGACGAGGTCATCGGTGAGAAGACACTCGCCGATATGCTCGAGCCGGTACAGGCTGACCAGAGAAGCTCCGATCAAGCCGCGGACGCGGTGCAGACCTGATCAGCGATTGCCTAGCTGCCAGCAATCGTCATCCCGCCCACCAGTACGCTGCCGCAGCGGATGTTGCCGCGCTCATCGACATCGCTGCCAATCGCACCTATCGACTGGTAGAGGTCGCGCAGATTGCCGGCCACCGTGATTTCACTGACCGGATAGGCAATCTCGCCGTTCTCAATCCAGAACCCCGCTGCCCCGCGGCTATAGTCGCCGGTGACGCCATTAACGCCCTGCCCCATCAGCTCGGTGATCAACAGACCATCGCCCATATCGGCCATCAGTGACGCTAAATCGCCCGCCGTGCTGGAGACGGTCGCATTATGCACACCGCCCGCGTTGCCGGTGGTTTCACGCCCCAGACGCCGCGCGGAGTAGCTCGACAGAATGTAGCCCTGCAAGACGCCATCATCGACGATGGCGCGATCCTTCGTCGCAACCCCTTCGGAATCATAGGCAGTGCTGCCGGCTGCTTCGGCGAGATGCGGCTGTTCCACAATCGACATACCCGTCGGCATTACCGTGTTACCGATCGCATCCAGCAGGAAGCTGGACTGGCGGTACTGGGCACTACCGGAAATCGCCGATAGCAGATGCCCGATAAAACCGCGCGCAATATCGTTGCGGAAAATGACGGGCGCCGTGCGGGTCGCGATCTTGCGCGGCTTCAGCCTCGCGATCGTGCGTTGCGCAGCCTGCGCGCCGATGTTGCCCGGAGCTTCCAGATGCCGCGGATTTCGCGCGCTGGAGTAGTAATAATCGCGTTGCATGTCATCGCCGCTGCCGGCGATAACGGCACAACTCATCGAGTAGCGGGAGCGGCGCTGCGACCCGCGAAAACCGTGGCTGTTCGCATACGCTGACATGCCGCGATGCAGCGCAATCGACGCACCATCGGAGTTGTTGATGCGCTCATCGGCATCCAGCGCCGCAGCTTCGATCTCAAGTGCAAGCTCGCGAGCACGATCCACGCTGACGTCCCATTCATGATCCAGCGCGAGATCCGGCTGCTCGGTAGCCATTCGATTGGCGTCGGCCAGACCCGCAAATTCATCGGCGCTGGTCTGGCGCGCGATATACAGCGCCTTATCCACAGCGGCATCAATCGCCGCAGGCGAGTAGTCGGAGGTGCTGGCTGAGCCCTTGCACTGGTCGACATATACCGTGATACCGAAGCCACGGTCGTTGTGAAACTCAATAGTTTCTATGTCGCGCATTCGCGCACTCACCGACAAGCCGACGTCCTGGCTCACGCCGACTTCTGCCTGATCCGCGCCGCCCGCTTTCGCCCGTACCAGCGCATCCTCGATCATTTGTGAGGCGCTCGCGTCAACGTCGCCTGCAAGCCTGATTTCCGTCATCTATTGGCTTCCCCTTACTCCAGTCGGCGAGTGTACACCGAGGCCGCAGACCGCGCTCGCCGGCTCATTCAGAACCGCCTGTCGCATGCTATGCTAGCGCGCCTTACAGTCAGGAATACGCACTGATGGAAGGCTCAGCAAAGCACTTCAACGAATCACGCATGCAAGCGATACGCGAACAGTTCGCGCCGCTTGGCAGTGGCTGGCGGTTTTTCGACAACGCCGGCGGCACCCTCACGGCGCAAATGGCCATCGACGCCTGCGTCGACTACATGCGGCGCTGCCCCGTGCAGCTGGGCGCAAGTTACGCCGTATCACAACGCGCCTCGCGCTTCCTGGCAGACGCGCATCGCGCAGCGGCGCAGCTGTTCGATGAAGAACATGCCAATCAGATCGACGATACGCAGATCGTATTTGGCGCATCGAGCACGTCGCTGTTCAATACGCTGGCAGATGCAATGGCCGCGAACCTCGCGCCCGGTGACCGCGTTATCGTCACCAATGTCGACCATGAGGCCAACATTGGCGCCTGGCGACGACTGGCCGAGCGCGGCGTGGATGTCGTGGAATGGCAGATTGACCCCGCGACGCTGACGCTCAAGCTCGACGATCTGGCCGCATTGCTGACCAATAAAACGCGTCTTGTCGCCTGCACGCATTGCTCAAACATTCTGGGTAGCGAGATGCCCATCCCGGCTGTTGCCAGGCTGGCTCATGAGGCCGGCGCCCGTCTGTGCGTCGATGGCGTCGCCTATGCCCCGCATCGGGCGCTAAAAGTCATCGAGTGGGATGTCGACTTCTACGTGTTCAGTTTGTATAAGGTTTTTGCGCCGCACAATGCAGTGATGTACGGCAAAAAAGACGCGCTACTTGCGCTCAACAACGTCAACCACTTTTTCTACACGCAAGACATGCTGCCCGGCAAGCTTCAACCCGGCGCATACGGCTACGAGCAGGCATTCGCCACAACCGGTGTGACGCGTTACCTGCGCGAAGTCGTGTCGAGTGAGGAGCGCCAGGCCGGCACATTGCGCGCAGCGTTCGATGCGATTGGGGCGCATGAGCAGGCGCTGTTCCAACCTTTGCTCGACTACGTTATCGCCCATCCGAAACTGCGCCTGATCGGGTCAACTGAGAATACTTCGGGCCGTCTGCCGACGTGCTCGTTTGTGATCGAGAACCTGCACAGCGATGCCATTATCGCGGCGATGGACGAGCAACGTATCGCCATTCGCTTTGGTCACTTCTATGCGCTGCGTCTGATTCGGGCGCTGGGCCTTGAGTCTTGTAACGGGGTCGTGCGCGTATCGCTTGCGCACTACAACACACCACAGGAGGTCGCCGACCTCATCGACGCACTCGATACTGTATTGGCGACTCACCATGGCTGAGCCAAGACCCAGCAAATCCGCGCAAAAGCGGGCCGCTCTGGCAATTCGCGCAATTGCCGATGAACTGGTCGCGCTCAAGCCGGCGCAACTCGCGCAGGTAGTGGGCGACGAAGATGTGCTGCGCGCCGTTCGCGAGGCGCAGTCAATCGGCTCGCACGGAGCGTTGCGCAGGCAGAAGCAATACATCGCGAAACGGTTGCGGGAAGTCGACATTGAACCGCTGCGCGCGGCATTGGATGCATTGGTCGGCGATCCGATTGCCGAGAAGAAACGCTTCCGGCAAGCAGAGCAATTACGCGACGCGCTACTCGGGCCCGACACGCCAACAGCAATGATCGCGGCACAGACTGCCGGCGTCACAACCGACGGGGCGATAGCGTCGCTTGTGGCAGACTTTCATTCGGCCAGCGATGATGCGAAGCGAAAGGCAACGGCAAAGAAACTCTTCCGCGCGCTCCACGAGCAGCTCCTCACTGTGAGGATTCAAACCGATACCCGGCGCGATACTCAGGCGCCTCCCAGCTAACGGTACAATGCAGATATGACTGACAAAATTGGCATCATCATGGGCTCGACCAGCGACTGGGACACGATGGCCCATTGCAGCGAGACACTCAATCAGCTGGGCATCGCCCATGACGTACGCGTGGTTTCCGCGCATCGCACGCCGGACTTGCTGTTCGAATATTGCGAGACTGCGCAGCAGCGCGGCATCGAGGTCATCATCGCCGGTGCCGGGGGCGCGGCGCACCTGCCCGGCATGGCCGCCGCCAAGACGCCTTTGCCGGTGCTCGGTGTACCGGTCAAATCACGCGTTCTTAACGGCGTCGATTCCCTGCTATCCATCGTCCAGATGCCGGCCGGTGTGCCGGTAGCGACACTCGCGATCGGCAAAGCCGGTGCCATCAATGCGGCCCTACTTGGTGCCGCGATACTTGCGCTGTCTGACGAGCGCGTTGCGGGCGCCTTGAACGACTACCGTCAGGCACAAACCGAGCGGGTTCTGAAACAAAGCGATCCGCGCGCGGAGCACTAGGCCATGCATGTCGGGATCATCGGCGGCGGCCAGCTCGGCCGGATGCTGGCGCTGGCGGGGCTGCCGCTCGGGCTCGAGTTCACCTTTCTCGATCCGGCAGACAAGCCTTGTGCATCGATGCTGGGCAAGCACATCTGTGCCGCCTTCGACGACCTTGATGCACTGGCGTCTTTGGCAAAGCGCACTGACGTGCTTACCTTCGAGTTTGAAAATGTGCCGTCAACTGCGCTGACCGGCGAATCGGCGCTGGCGTTATCTCCGAATGGCAACGCGCTGCATCAGGCTCAGGAGCGCGCAAGAGAGAAAACATTATTTGAGAAAGCCGGAATTCCGGTGGCTCCATGGCGCGCGGTGAATAGCCAGGCAGACATCGTGGCCGCAGTCGAGGCGCTGGGACTACCGCTCATCGCAAAGACACGCTCACTAGGATATGACGGCAAGGGCCAGCGTCGCTTAACGACAATGGACGACGTCGCCGGTCTGTTTGACGCGATGGGCGGTGTCGGCTTGCTGATCGAGCGGCTGGTGTCATTTGATGCCGAGCTGTCGGTCGTCGGCAGCCGCGCGCGTGACGGCAGTCTGGTTGTGTATCCGCTAACACAAAACCACCATCGCAACGGCATCCTGATAAGAAGTGAAACTGCGACATTCAGTCGTGCGCTCAGACGTCAGGCGCTACATCACCTGCGTTCGATTACCGGGCATCTGGACTACGTCGGCACGATTGCGATCGAATTCTTCGTCTGCGGGGATTTGTTGCTTGGCAACGAATTCGCACCGCGGGTTCACAATTCGGGGCACTGGACGATCGATGGCGCCAGCCATAGCCAGTTCGAGAACCACCTGCGCGCCATTTGCGACCTGCCGCTCGGCACCACCGAACTCGAGCAGGCGGCCGGCATGTTGAACATCATCGGCGAAATGCCCGATCTGACCGCGGCACTCAAAGCGCCAGACACATTCATCCATAATTATGGCAAGCAGCCGCGCCCAGGCCGCAAAATCGGTCACATCAACATGCTGGCCGACAGCCACAGTGAGCTCAGCCAGCGCCTGGATTCGTTGGCCAGCGACCTTGGCATTGATGCCTGAATGCATCCCGGCATCCCGACCGGACAGTTTGGGTATACTACGCAGATGGCCTACACCGAACATTTCAAGCTGACCGAGCAGCCATTTCGCCTCACGCCCGATCCGGACTTTGTGTACTGGAGCGAGCAGCACCAGCAGGCGAAAAGCTATCTCGAATCGACGATCTGGCTGGCCGACGGTTTTGTAATCCTGACCGGCGAAGTCGGCTCCGGCAAAACGACACTGCTACAGACATTCCTCGGCGACCTCGACGACACCGTCGACTACGCGATGATTTCGCAAACCCAGCTGTCGCCGGAAGAATTCCTGCAAAGCGTGCTGGTGGAGTTTGGCTTCAAACCGTTCGGCAAAGGCAAGGCCGAGCTGCTAGACATGCTCAACACCTATTTGCTGGAGCAATACAGCGCCGGGCGGCGGGTGCTGCTGATTGTCGATGAGGCACAGAACCTGTCACGCCGCGTGCTGGAAGAAATCCGCTTGCTGAGCGGACTTGAAACACACAAGGAAAAAGTCCTTCGCATCATCATCGCCGGCCAGCCCGAGCTCAGAGACAAAATCAATCGCGAAGATCTCCGTCAGCTAACGCAACGCGTCAGGCTGAAGTTTCACCTTGATGGGCTGAACGAAAGCGATCAGCGCAATTACGTTCTGCACCGCCTGCAGGTCGCCGGTTCGGGCGAGCGCGAATTGTTCGACGAAGCCTGTTTCGAATATATCGCCAAGTTTACCAACGGCGTTCCGAGACTCATCAATACCTTATGCGACACCGCAATGCTGTGCGCGTTTGCGGATGAATTAGACACCGTCGGCGTCGAGCAAATGCAAGCCGCAATAGACGAGCTGGGCTGGCAGGAAAGCAACGACGAAGCGGCGAGCGGCAATACAAGCGATCAGCCCGCGATACTTGCGCAAATTGAACTCAAGGAAAAAGATCAGTCCATTGGCGAGTACGAGATCACAACCGGCCGCATGGTCATCGGTCGAACTGAGGACAACGACATTCACATCGACTCACAGTTCGTCAGCCGACATCATGCACAAATCACGACTAATGCCGAAACATCGATCATCGAAGACCTCAACAGTACGAATGGTATTTTTGTTGGTGCGCGGCGCATCAAGAAGCGCCGCTTGCGGGACGGTGATGTGATTGCCATCGGCAATCACCGGCTTATCTACAAGGACTTCCGCGACCCGGACGAAGCGCTGTTCGAGGAAGAATAGCCGTCCTACATCAGGGTGTCGTCGAGATGGGACTGGCGGTCGCGGTAATCACGACGCCGCAACCAGATGACCAGCCCGCAGATCAGACTGGCTACACCCAGCAGCAGACAGATCGTCGGCCAGTACCAAAAATCCAGATACATCGACAGACCCAGAAGTGCCAGACCCGCGATCAGATAAACGTAGGGCACTGACTCGTAAACCGGTTTTGATATCCACATAGCATCGCTCCGCTCGCGCCGACGTTATCAATCGCCTGTCCGCGCTAGCCAAGCATACCCTGTGAACCGTCGAATTCTAAAATTCGTGGGTGTGAAAGCCTAGTCAGGCTTTACGCCGATCATTCGCAACAAACGTGCGCCGAGTGACTCCTGAAAGCCGTCGACCCCATAGTCAACGTCAGGCTTGATGCCTTTCTCGCGGAGCTTTTCAGCGAATTCGCGTGCCGCGGGATCCAGATCTAATTCCGTAACCGTATTGTCAAATTGCATGGTTTTTCCCCACTGATATCTACTGAGGGGAAGTATGCACAAGGCATTGGGAACGCGCGGTGACTGCCATCACAACATAGTCCGGCGTCATTCAACATAAGTCGAAATTGGTGTTCTAGTGGGTGCCGCCGACGGTAATTTCATCGATCTTGAGCGTGGGCTGACCAACGCCGACCGGTACCGATTGACCGTCCTTGCCGCAAACGCCGACGCCGGTGTCCAACGCCATGTCGTTACCGACCATACTGACGCGGGTCAGAACATCCGGCCCACTGCCGATCAGCGTTGCACCCTTGACCGGTGCACCGAGCTTGCCGCCCTCGATCAGATAGGCCTCGCTCGCCGAAAAGACAAACTTACCCGACGTGATGTCGACCTGACCACCACCGAAATTAGGTGCATAAATGCCTTTCTCGACCGACGCAATAATCTCTTGCGGGTCGTGCGGACCATTGCGCATGTAGGTATTGGTCATGCGCGGCATCGGCAGGTGTGCGAACGATTCTCTCCTGCCATTGCCGGTCGCGGGTACGCCCATCAGCCGTGCGTTCATCTTATCCTGCATGTAATTCTTGAGAATGCCATCCTCGATCAGAACCGTGCATTGGCTCGCCACGCCCTCATCGTCAACGCTAAGCGACCCGCGCCGGTTTGGCAGCGTGCCGTCATCAACGACGGTGCACAGCGGTGATGCCACGCGCTCGCCGATTCGCCCGCTGAACGCGGAGGTTTTCTTGCGATTGAAGTCGCCTTCAAGGCCATGCCCGATCGCCTCGTGTAACAACACCGCCGGCCAGCCGGGACCCAGTACCACAGGCATCGGTCCTGCGGGCGCAGCCACCGCTTCCAGCTGCACCAGCGCCTGACGAACAGCCTCACGGCCATACTCCATGCCGAGGTCCTTTTGCACGAAAACGTCGAGCGGAAAGCGCCCGCCACCGCCTGCATAACCCTGCTCGCGACGACCGTTCTCATTGACGATCACACTCACATTGAGCCGCACAAGTGGCCGTGCGTCGGCGCACAGCGTGCCGTCGCCGGCCACAATCAGGATGTCGTCGTGACTCGCCGCCAAGCTCACGACGACTTGCTCAATACGCGGGTCGAGCGCGCGAATACCCGAATCCAGAGCGCGCAAAAGATCGGTTTTCTCGCTGTCGGTGAGCGCGCCAAGCGGACTGAGGGAACTGTAGAGCGCCTTACGCACCACCGGTCGCAACGCCGGCGTGGTATATGACTGGCCCTGACGCACGATTGCCCGGGCTGCGCCGGCAGCGCGCTGCAGCGCCGGCAACATAAGATCATCGGAATAGGCAAAACCGGTCTTCTCGCCGCTGACCGCGCGCACACCGACACCCTGCTGGCGGCTGAAGCCCGCATCGCGCACGATACCGTCCTCCAGCGACCAGCTTTCGCTCTCACCAATCTGAAAGTACAGATCAGTCTCGTCGACGCGCCGCTGCAATAATGTCCCGAGGGTCTGCTGCAGTTGGCTTTCGGTTAACTCACCGGTTTCGAGGATTCTCGCGACAAGCGCGCTATCAGAGGATTCGGCCACGATGCGATCTCAAGCTAAAAACGTCTTGCATGATAGCTCAACTGGCGACGGCGTGGTGTTCAGCCGCCATTGTCGACCAGGCAGCCGGCGAGATCGGACGTGGCGACAAATCTCTCGACATCTGTTCTGTTGATGCTGGGGTCGTCCCAACTGCCGTTGATCTGGTAGTAGACCTCGGTCATGCCCCGCAACGGCTTCTTGAAAATCTGGCTGAACAAAAGCAATGCCGCGCCGACTTGCGGGCCGGCAACCACCGCCCCGACCGCCGGCAATGTATTGCCAACTTTGACGCTGACAATCGCCGTCTGGTTGTAATTGCGCTTGTCGAGGCTCGCCCGCCCGACCAGACCGACATCCGCCGACGAGCCCGTCAGCGACAGATTGCAGGTGTATGCATCGCCGTTGACGAGCCGAAAATCACCGACAATTTCATCAAAATTAAAGCCTTTCTGGAAGACGTCGCGAAAATCCAGCGCGAGGCGCCTTGGCAGCTCCGCGACACTCATCAGTCCGACAACGCGACCGGCGCCGGGCTCGACTTCATCAAGCGAACCATTGTTGATCGAGATGCTGACGTCACCATCAAGTGAGGCGACAAAATCAGCTGACGGACCGCCGGCCCAGGACATATCCAGCGTCGCCTTCAGTGACTCCGCATTAATGCCCGGCGCATAGCCCAGCTGGTTCATCATTCTTTTGACGTCGTTGCTGGTCACTGTGCCGGTCAGCGAGGTCCTTGAGCCGACCGCCTCAATCGGGTCCACCAACCAGGTTCCTGTCGCGTCAATTGCGAACGCATCAGTATTCGTACTAAGTCGCGTCGCCGATAACCCGTCGGCCTGTTTGTCGATCTGCGCGTCCAATGCACCAAACTCGCGATCGCCCAATGCAAACTCAGCGGCGCGGATGCGCAGCGGCGGTAGCGTCGACGGATCGGCCGGCGCGCCTGCCTGCGGATCTGCCTCGAGCAACTTCAGGCGCTCCATCTCGAATCGCACGGGCGCGCCGCTGTTAAGGTCGCGCGGCACTGAGATCGTGCCCTCGATCGCCTCTGACTGCACGTCCACAAGCCAGTTCTGTTCGGAGCGCACAAGGCGCGTACGCACGTCCGCCACCCGCTGGCCGAACGCATACAGGTCGTCGACCTGGACCGCAGCCGACACCAGGTTGTCGATGAAATAGCCGTTTCCGTCGAGGTTTAGCGACAGCCAGTCACCCAGGCGGAATGTGTCGATGCGACCGTCGACAAACAGCCCGTCAATCTCCGGCAGCAATGCCCGCCCCTCACCGAGATGGATCGTCGCGCGATCAAGTGCGATGCCATCGGTTGGCGTTGCGCGACTGAGCCTTGCGGCAGCATCAATCAGGCCATTGTTAGTAATATGAGCATTCAAAGCGTCTGAAATCCCGACCGTCAGCGACGTAGGCGATTGTGTGTCGGCCGGTTTACCTACCGGATACGGCAAATCGATAGCAAGACCTTGCAGCGTAGTTTGCAACGCAATTTGTACCGGGCTGGCCGGCTGATCAGGCTGCAACTTCGGCAGCTTGATCCTCGCGTCGAAAGGCGTACTGCCAGCCACCCTACCGGCAAGTGGCAGCCTCAGGGAATCGACAATCGCCGCAGCACTTAGCGTGCCCGAACCGGATACCTGAATGGAGTAGTCATCCTCGTCCGTCAGCGGCGCGACGTTTATGCTGATGGGCTCGCCAAGAACTATCGCTTGCAGGCCTTCGGCATAAGCGCCAAGCCGGTCAACCCGCACCTGACCGTTAATAGACTCAATGCCAACAGGAAGGAAATCGAGCGAGAACGCTGCGTCGCGTGCATCCAGTGTTGCGTCGACGGTGAACGATTGCACGGCCTTTAGCGGTACCCGCAACGCGACAGCGTAGTCGGCATCTCCGGCTAGCCGCATACGATCAAACTGAGCGCCAAACAGTTTTCGCAGCGGACTGTTCGCCGTGAAATCGTACAGGCGCGGCAACGTCGAGCTGCCTTGCGTGTCAATGGTCAGCAGACCGCTGCGCAGATCCGCGAATGACGCCTGCGCATCACGAAATGGCACGCCGCCGGAAATCCCGGAGTTGCTGACTGTTGATAGACTCAATCCGTCGAGCTCGACCTCAGCCGTCAGCTGCTGAATGGTTGGCCATTGCCGTGCATAGCGCATGGTCACCGCTTGCGCCCGACCGCTGCCGCGAAAAACGCCCTCGCTGTCGTCAAACGGAAAGTCTCGCAAGTCCCCTCTCAACTCGAACTGCCCGTCCTCAATGCGTCCCGCCTCAAAGGCGTTCGACAGCCAATCGGCCAGTTTGGACGACATGGCTTTTGTCGGCAGCAAGCCATCGATCGCAGCGAGATCCGCAATCGACCACGATGACTGGACATCAATAGTGACACCGGATCCATCGGCACCCAGCAAGAGCTCCAGGCTGCTATCGGCTGACAGCGACGGGGTCTCGATACGGATGCCGTCTGACAAAAATGAAACGCCACGATCGTTATTGCGCCAAACCAACGTACCGCTCAGGCGATCCAGCGCGACCGGCTGCGCAAACAAACGCGGGTAGACCACGCTCGTATCACGCGCATCAATCTCCATGCGCCCCGCCAGATCCGACAAACGGATTTCGCCGCTGAAATTTCTGATGCCGGGCAATGCGCCCGTCGGTGCAATCGATAATCCGTCAAATTGCGCACTTAGCTCATAAGTGCTGAGGTCTTCAGCACGTAACTCGAGCAAGGCCACGTCGGGGGCAAAGCGAACAAAACCATCCACCGAAACCAGCGTGCCCGATAAGCCTGTCGCCAGCAGCGTACCTGCCGCATTGGTCGGAAGAAACGAAGCCAGATAGGGTAAGTCATAGACGGTCATATTTGCCGTGCCGAAATTCAGCACGACAGCATCGGGTTGTTGTTCGAGACTAATCAGCATCGACGCGGCCGGCCAGCGGCGGTCCGCAACGGCAACGCTGAAGTCAGATACGGCGCACAGCCAGCCATCGGGTTTGCGCGACCATTCAAGCCGGCCGCTGACAGCCGCCTCATCACCACCGCCCGGCGGCACAAGCTGGTCGGCAACAACGTTGACAACCGCCGCCTGCAGCGAACCGTCAGAAATGCTTGCGTCGAGCACGATGTCGGCGTCGCCCGAGCTGGGCAGCCGCCACTCGGGTGGCAAGACGCGCTCCAGCAGACCGGCCGAAACAGCATCAACATCTGCGGATACCGACCAGTCGCCGGCGAGCAAGCCAGCCATGTCGCGCGAGCCAAAACTGCCATTGACAAGAACGCTGGCACGCGTCGCGGCTGAATCGTCCGGTCGCAAGGTTGCATCTAACTGCAGTAGCCGGTCGTCGAGCTCAAGTCCTGCCGTGCCCACTTCAACGACTAACGCCTCGCGCCCATTCAACGCATCGATGTATTCAACAACAACGTTGTCCAGACGAACATCGAGATTAACCCCAACAGGCAACTTCATCGCACCGTTGCTATCGGGAGCTTCATCGCCCGGCCGCTCGCCGCTTAGTGGCGTATCTTGCAGGCGCCAACCGCCGCTATCACGCACAACCCGCAAGCGGACACCGTCGATTCCCACGCGCCGGATTTGAAACTCGCGACTCAGCACCAGCCGCGTAACAGAAACGCCAACGGTGACCGTATCTATACGCACCGGATCGATCTGTCGATCACCAATACCTTCACCGATAACGACATCGTGAAATACAATTTCCGGGCCGCGTAGTCGCCAGCGGGCATCAAGGCGGTCGAAAGATATGTCGCCGTCGATCGCCGTGGAAATACGCGCAATTATCTCGTCCCGGTATTCCGGCAATTGCGGCATCAGGATGCGTAGCAAACCAACGGCCACGGCGAGCAGCACGACAAACGTCGCGAGGAGATAGAGCACCCATTTGCCAAGTTTAGCGAGCATAGATTCGGTTCGTGCTAGAGGAGCACTACGTCGTATTGGTCGGGCGCATACAGATTTTCCGTCTGCAGTCGTACCGTGGCGCCGGTCAATTCTGCAAGCTCTGCGAGCCCGCCCGATTCTTCGTCAAGTAACAATTCAACAACATCCTGGTGGGCAAGGATCAGCAACTCTTCAAGCGTGAATTGACGATGCTGGCGCAATATTTCGCGGAAGATCTCATAACAGACGGTCTGCGCGGTCTTTACCGAGCCGCCACCTTCGCAGGTTGGACAAGATTCACACAGGATATGTTCAAGGCTTTCGCGCGTTCTTTTTCGCGTCATTTCGACGAGCCCCAGTGGCGACACCGGCATGATCTGATATTTCGCGTTATCGCCAGCCAGCGATCGCTCAAGCGCCTCGAGCACCTTTTCGCGGTGTGATAACTCGAGCATGTCGATGAAATCAATGATGATGATCCCGCCAAGGTTACGCAATCGCAGTTGCCGGGCAATGGCGACAGCGGCTTCGAGATTGGTGCGATACAGGGTTTCCTCCTGCGAGCGCGTGCCAACGAAACCACCCGTATTAACGTCGACCGTGGTCATGGCCTCAGTCTGGTCAAAGATCAGGTAGCCGCCGGATTTCAAAGTGACCTTGCGCTCGAGCGCTTTGCCAATTTCCTCTTCAACACCATACAGATCAAAAATTGGCCTGCGACCCGTGTAGTGCTCGATCTTGTCCGTAAGCTCCGGCAAGAAACTCGCCGTGAAACGGCGCATACGTTCGTATTCCTGTTCGGCGTCGACGCGAATCCGTTCGACATCCTGCTGCACCATATCGCGCAAGATCCGCAGCGTGAGCGGCAAGTCCTCATGAACAATTTTGCCGCCGCTGGTACTTCCCGCCTGACGCTGGATCCCTTCCCACAAACGCGTCAGAAACACCATATCCGCGCGTAGCGCGTCGTAACTCGCGCCTTCCGCGGCGGTGCGCGCGATGTAGCCGTCGCGCGAATCTTCAGGAACGATTTCCTCCAGCACCCCGCGCAAGCGGGCGCGTTCGGTGTCGTCTTCGATGCGCGCAGAAATACCCAGACTGTCGCTGTTCGGCAGCAACACCAGATAACGCGATGGCAACGTCACGAAAGTTGTCAGCCGTGCGCCTTTCGTGCCGAGTGGGTCCTTGAGTACCTGAACCAGAATCTCGCCACCTTCGGTCACAAGATCACTGATGCTAGCGACTTCCGCCGGCACAATTAACGTGTCGCCCACAGAATCAGCAGGAGAGGGTTTGGAAATATCCGATGCATGCAGGAACGCAGTCCGCTCGAGCCCGATATCGATGAACGCCGCCTGCATCCCCGGCAGCACGCGGCTGACCCGACCTTTGTAGATATTACCAACCAGGCCGCGTCGGGACGCGCGATCGATAAAGGTCTCCTGCAGCATGCCGTTCTCAACTACGGCTGCACGCTGCTCGCGCGGCGTTACATTAATCAGGATTTCTTCGCGTGTATTATTCATTCGACTCTGTTCCGGCGGCGAGCAACAAGACATCAACGCCCGCCTCACGCAGCATGTTGGCCGTCTCAAATAACGGCAACCCCATCACGGCGGAATAACTGCCACGCAGATCACTGATGAAAGATGCGCCGAGCCCTTGAATCGCATAGGCGCCGGCTTTGTCCTGCGATTCGCCGGTCGCAATGTAGTTGTCAATCATCGACCCATCCAACGCCGCAAAAGTCACTCGCGACGACACAACGACCACACGTTCTCGCCCGCCGGCGATCAGACAGACAGCGCTGTGAACGTTATGAGTCAGACCACTCAGCGTCATCAACATTCGTTTCGCATCGCGATCGTCGCGTGGCTTACCGAAAGACCGCTCACCAAGACACACAACGGTATCGCCACCGAGCACCGGCAATCGGCCGGCCGCACGTTCAACGCCGCGGCGGGCTTTTTCGACCGCCATACGGGCAACATAGTCGAGCACTGGCTCATCCGCGCAGCGCGCCTCATCAATATCGACCGGCAGCGCGCTCGGCCGCAGGCCGAGCACACGCAGCAACTCAAGCCGGCGCGGCGAACCCGATGCCAGCACAACTTCGCGCAGATCCTGCCGCTCGACGGCAATGTGCTCTCTTTCAATCACGATGATAAGGATGCCCCTCTAATATCGTATGCGCGCGGTACAACTGCTCTACCAACATCACGCGCGCCATTTCGTGCGGCATGGTCATCGCCGATAACGACAGCAACAACGCTGCTTGCGCCCGACAATCATCGCTCACGCCGTCGGGGCCGCCAATAATGAGGATCACGTTTTCGCCATTGCGCTGCCAATTACCGATGTTGCCGGCAAGACCCCGGCTGGTGAGTGAATCGCCGCGCTCATCAAGCACGACAACACAGGCATGCTCCGGAATACGCCGCTGCAACCGCTCCCACTCATCTGCCTGGCGCAGTTGCGCCTCGTTAGACTGGCCCTTGCGGCTGGGCGGCAATAACTCGACGCTGACACGCCACGCCTTGGGTAGTCGCTTAAGGTAGTTTTCACTGGCGTCACTGACCCAGCGACCGGGTCGACCCGCAACCGCCAGCAGCGTGATCCGCACGCTTCAGCCGTCGCGGTCGTCAGCGTTTTTCTTAACGCTGATATCCCACAATTTTTCGAGATTGTAAAATTGCCGGACGCGCGGCAGCATGACGTGCACCAGCGCGTCCTGAAGATCTACTAATACCCACTCGCCGTCGTTCTCTCCCTCGACTCCAAGTGGACGGTGTCCGGCTTTCTTCATTGTCTCAACCAGATTCATTGCAACACTGCGGACATGCCTGTCCGAAGTGCCACTGGCGATAATCATGTAGTCGGTCATGCTGGTCAGATGCCGCACGTCGATGAGTTTTATGTCTTGCGCCTTCTCGTCTTCAAGTGCATCGACGATACTTGCCGCAAAGCTTTCTGTTTGTGTCACTGCGATCGTATTCCTGTGTTCGTTTCTTGCTTTGAGGTGTGCGACTCGCCGTAGCAGCGCGCCCGGTCCAATAACCCGGCGACGCAATCCGGCAACAGAAAACGCGGGTCATGACCTTTGGCGATCAGACCGCGAATGCTGGTTGAGGAAATCTCGAGCTGCGTTACCTCATGTATATAAATCGATCCGGCCAACGACTTGTGCAAATCGCCAACCAGTTGCGTACCACGGTCAACCAGGAGTTCACCGAGTTCACCATCTGACGGTGCTTTCCAGCCCGGCCGGTGCGCAACAATAATATGCGCAAGCCTCAGTATGCGTTGCCATTGGTACCATTTCGGCAAACTCAGAAACGCATCCATACCGACAATCAGGCACAGCGGATGGTCGGCGAAGTCAGTGCGCAAGGATTCAAGTGTATGGACGGTGTAAGAAAGCCCCGGACGGCGAATCTCGCGATCGTCGAGAACAAAGCCTGACTGCGACTGGATCGCGCACTCTACCATCTCAACACGCAGCTGTGCATCGGCTATCGGCGCCGCACGATGCGGTGGATTGCCGCAAGGCATGAAGCGGACTTCCTGCAGACGCAGCGACTGTAGCAACTCGAACGCGCTGCGCAGGTGTCCGTAGTGAATCGGATCGAACGTGCCGCCAAAAATCCCGATCGGACCAGTCATTCGGCGATGGCGCAGTTCATGCCGCCAACCCAGGCGCACGGCCTGACGCAAGTCCGGCGGTAATGGTCAGCAACAATTCCCATGCGTCTTCGCCACTCTGTCCTTTGGCGGCGCGGTCGGCCCGCTCGACCCATGCGACGAGCTGATAGAGTATTTGGCAATCCAACCGCTGCAACGCGGCCCCGGTAATACCCTGGCGGTTTTTCCAGATGCGATTACTCGACATCAGCGACGCCATCGAGCCGCCATTATCCAGCTGCTCGCGCATGCTTGCCAACTGGCGGACTTCCTTGCCAAGCGCCCACAACACCAGCACGGCTGCAGCACCTTCGCGCCTGAGTCTGCCGAGCATGCGGATCGCGCGTTCTGTGCGACCAGCCATCGCCTCGTCTGCCAGCTTGAACACTGTAAAGCGGCTGCTGTCCGCGACCGCCGCATCAATGTCGTCGGCGGTTATGCGGCCGCCGGCGTGCAACAGGGCGAGCTTGTCGATTTCCTGCTGGGCTGCCAGCAGATTGCCCTCGACCCGCCGGGCAAGATGCAACACCGCATCACGTTCAGCATCGAGGCCTTCTTTCTGCATTCGGTTGTTGATCCAGCCGGGTAAGTCGCGCGGCTCCAGCGGCCAGATCCTGATGACCGCACCGGCCTTGTCAATCGCTTTCACCCAGCGCGACGACATGGCGCTACCCTCGAGTTTAGGAGCGCTGATCAGCAGCAATGTGTCCTCGGGCGGGTGCGCCAGAAGCTCGGCAATGGCCAGACTACCGGCGTTACCGGGCTTGCCTGTGGGTAGTCGCAGATCAATAATCTTGCGCTCGCTGAACAACGACATCGATTGGCCCGCAGCCGACAGATTGTTCCAGTCGAACCCACGCTCGGCGAAGTAAATCTCGCGCGACAAATAGCCTTGCGCGTGGGCGGACTTGCGCAACTGATCCAGCGCCTCGCTGACAATCAGCGGCTCGTCACCGGTAATCAAATAGACAGGCAGCAGATCGCGCTTTAGCTGGCCGGCAAGTTGTTCAACGCTAATTTTCACAGTTGCGGCTCACAGGACCCGGGCAGCAAGTGGTCTCGCTGCATTGTTGCCGCAATGGTCAGGGCGATTGCTCCAGCACAACCGACTCATCGGCGAGCAGCGATACAAGACCGTCATGCACCGGATACAGTCGGCGACCGTCGCGCGTGACCAGAGCTTCGGTCAATATACCGGTGACCGATTTGCCCGCCTCATTGACCACCGTGCCCGACTCAATGCGTGTGTTCAGATCAGCAAGCAACGGGCGATCCGCCTTGCGCAGCGGTTGATGGCTAATGGGGCAACAGACGATATCAAGCAGTTTTTCATTCATGCGGTGATTGTCCCCAGATTGCCCCCTATTGGCCAGTTTTTATGCCTGTGGAGGCGTGAAATTGCCCATTGCCACGCATAATGTAATGTTATATCATTTTATATTGTTTTGGAGTGTCCCCGACTATGTCTGTCATCGCCCCGCGCAGTCATTCGCGCATCGACATCGCCGGCATGCTGTTGTCAGCCGTTTGTATGCTGCACTGCTTGCTGCTGCCAGTCGTCGTCGTAGCCGGCGTCGGCAGCGGCATGTTATGGGCTGGCGACCAGGACTGGACACACCAGATCATGCTGGGGCTTGTCGTGCCGGTCAGCGGCATCGCACTTGCCGGCGGCTGGGTGAGACACCGCCGCCAGCGCGTTTTGGCGCTGGGCATCGTCGGCATTATTATCCTGACCTATTCCGCAGTATTCGCCCATGACCAGCTCGGCCACACCGCGGATGCGCTTTTAACCACACTTGGCGGTGGCCTGTTGGCGCTCGCCCATTGGCGCAATCGCGACTGCGGTTGCACGCACACCGCCGGGGCGACATCGTAGCCACCCGCTAGCGCCAGCGATCGATCAGATTCTCGTGGCGGTGTCCCGCAAGTAAAATTCTTGCTGCTGCGCGGTCCTGCGGATGCGGTGCGAACGACGAGTCCGCGTCGATGCAGGCCACAAGCAAACCAAACGCTTCCGACTTGTCGTCGCGCTGGAGCAACCGGCTCAGGTAGTTGCGCGACAGCATCAATGCCGCTTGCGGGTTTTCCCATTCACGCATCTCACCGATAAACCATGACCATGCGGCCTCATCGGCAGCGTGCTCAGCAAAGTACTGCTTGAGTCTGTGCAGGCCACCGATGCTGTTGCCACGGCTGAAAAAAACATACGACTGGTCAAGCGCGGCCCCACGCAGTTTCATTTGTGCGGCCGTTTCACGCTCGGCCGTGCGCACTTCGCGCGTATCGCGTTCGATCGGAATCTCCAGCGCGCGATGGTGATGAAACAGCACAACACCGGTCGACGAGAACAAGTACATCACCTGCAGACAACCGACAAACACCGCCAGATACGACATGGCTACAGCGCCATTGCTGCGCAGCCAGACGCCGAGCAATGCGATGAGCAGCCAGCCAAACAGGATCTTTATGTAGTCGCTGCCGAGCACACGCACGACGCGCAACAGACTCGCAACACGAAACATACTGAGTGGGCTGCGATTGACGCTGATGACGGCAATCGCAGCAGGTACAAGTGGCAGCGTCAGGATCAGGAACACAACCAGCGCACCGTTGCCGAGAAATTGCCAGACGGCCAGCCCAATGCCATTCAGCATGAGCAATGCCAACCAGGGTGCGAACGCCCAGCCGCTGCCCAGATAGTCGAAGATGGCGTTCTCCGCACCGGGTACCGGGTTGCCAAGCGCCAGTGACCGCGACACCACAGTGGCGTACTTCATCACCGCGGAGGTACCAAAAATCAAGAACAACAAGCCCGGCACAAGAAACAGCACAGACTTTGTCAAAGCAAGGCCGAAAGTAATCGGGAAGGCGATGAACCCGCAAAACAGCACGACCGCCGGGTCAAACGCAACGCCACCGGTACGCCGGACGAAATCGCGTATCGGCATTGCAGTGGCTGCGTGCTTCATTTCTGCTCGTGCTTGTCTGCTGACGGCAACGGATCAAAGCCGCTGCCGCCCCAGGGATGACAGCGCGACAAGCGCCGAAGCGTCAGCCAGCTGCCACGCCAGACACCGAACTTCTCCAGAGCTTCAATGCAATATTGGGAACAGGTCGGCTGGAACCGGCAGTTGTTACCCAACAGCGGCGACACCAATAGTTGGTAGCCGCGCACCAGCCGGATTGCCAACCGCCGCGCGAGCTTCACACGCCCCTGCCCGCCACCACCGCCTCCGCCGCGTTCGCCCGAATGCGCTGCAACATCGCGTGCAGCCCGTTGGCGCGACTCTGACTCAGGTGTTTATCGAGACCCAGCGCGTTTACGAACGTCGGCTCATAGTCGACAATCTCCTGCGCGGGCCGGTCGTCATAAATGCGCATGAGGACAGCGATCAATCCGGACACAATAGCGGCATCGCTGATCGCGCGGAAACGCATGCGATCGCCCGCAATCTCCGATTGCAACCACACCTGCGACTGGCAACCCGCCACTTTGTCTGCGGACTGACGCTCCGCTTCCGGATACGCCGGTAACTGCCGGCCCATATCGATCAGGTACTGGTAGCGATCCATCCAGTTATCAAACATGGAGAATTCTTCAACCAGCTCGGCTTCTCGTTCGCGAATGTCCATGACCATCAACCCGTCTCACCAACGCGACGCCAGGTCGTGCCATCGGCACCGTCGCTAATCTGAATACCTTCCGCCAGCAATTCGTCACGGATACGATCGGCGGTCGCAAAATCGCGTGATTTTTTGGCCTCCGCGCGCATTTCGATCGCCTGCGCGATGCGTTCGGACGCAGGGTCCGCCGCATGGCTTGCGTCGAACCACTGTGCCGGCGAGCGCCCGAGCAGCCCGACAAGCTCCCCGGCGCCGCGCAACATCGCCGCTAACCTGCGGCGTTCGTCGGCATCCTCGCTGCGATTAATTGCGCGCGCGGTGTTGAACATCTCCGCCAGTGCTTTCGGCGTATTCAGGTCGTCATGCAAGGCCGCGAAGAACTTGTCATCGGGCGCAAGGGTCACCGGGTCAGACGTCTCATCAGCATGGCGAAGGGCGCCGTACAGCCGGTCCAGCTTTCGCGCGGCGTCGGTTAACGTCGCCGCCGTCCAGTCAAGAGGCTGGCGATAATGCGCGGACAGCAATGCCAATCGAATCGCCTCGCCGTCGGCCTGCCTCAGCAACTCGCGCACCAGCATAATGTTCCCCAGCGATTTGGACATCTTGGTAGCGTCCATGTTCAGAAAGCCGTTGTGCAGCCAGAAGTTGACGAATAACTTACCGTCGTGCGCGCAGGTGCTTTGTGCCACTTCGTTTTCGTGGTGCGGGAACACCAGGTCCTGACCGCCACCGTGGATATCGATCGTGTCGCCGAGGTGTTCCTCGATCATCGCAGAGCATTCAAGGTGCCAACCGGGCCTGCCGCGACCCCATGGGCTGTCCCAGCCAGGCAGATCCGGGGTCGATGGTTTCCACAACACGAAGTCCGCTGCGTGCCGCTTGTACGGCGCAACTTCAACGCGGGCACCGGCGATCATATCGTCCAGCGAACGTCGCGACAGCGCGCCGTAGTCGCCATAGCTGTCGACGCTGAAGAGCACATGCCCCTCGGCCTCATAAGCATGGCCGCGATCAAGCAAGCGCTGAATCATGTCGCACATCTGTCGAATGTGTTCGGTCGCAAGTGGCGCAATATCCGGCGGAGCGACGCCGAGCGCGCGCATATCGTCCAGATAAGCAGTCGTGAATTCCGCGGTGATCTCGCCAATACTGCGCCCCGTATCCGCCGATGCCTGGTTAATCTTGTCGTCCACGTCAGTGATGTTGCGCGCATAGACCAACGTGTAACGCTGGCGAAGCACGCGCGCAAGAACATCAAAGACCACGGCCGGTCTGGCATTGCCAATGTGCGCGTAGTTGTAAACCGTCGGGCCGCAGACATACATCGTCACGCGGTTCTCGTCGAGCGGCTCGAAAACCCGCTTTTCGCCAAGGCGGGTGTCATATAAATGCAGGGTCATGGAATTCTCTGAAAACGGGATTTGGGCACACAATTGATGCCGGCGGAGATTTTAACATGCGTTGCGATTGCCATTCCCGACCCGCATGCCGATATACTAAGCGGCCGACTTTCAATCCTCAGGAGCATTGAGGCGCATGGACTCACCGCGATTTGCAGCCCGCCAGTCGATCGAACAGGTCGAAGAAGGCAACGAACTGGCCCCTAAATTTGATGATAACGGACTTATTCCGGTCGTCACGACGGATTTTGATTCCGGCGAATTGTTGATGCAAGGCTACATGAACGCCGAAGCCCTCCAGCACACGATCACCTCCGGCGAGGCACATTACTTCAGCCGCAGTCGTCATGTCATGTGGCACAAAGGCGCGACCAGCGGGCTCGTGCAGCGCGTGCGCGAGTTGCTGATCGATGACGATCAGGACTGCGTGTGGTTGCGGGTCGATGTCGAGGGTGGCGCCAGCTGCCATGTGGGCTACCGCTCGTGCTTTTATCGCAGCGTCCCGGTCGGCGCGGCGTATGCCAGCCAGCAATCGGACGGCCATATCGCGCTCGCGTTCACCGAGTCGGAAAAAGTTTTCGATCCGGTCGAGGTTTACGGCGACGCACCAAACCCGACAAAGCTCTGATTGACCAGGCGCGGGTTGAGTCGCGACCCGCCTGTCCAACCCTGCTGACCGGTCAGCGCACACCGGCTTGCCGACCACGTTCTGCCGCAAAAAAAAAGCACCGGGCGGGAAAGCCCGATGCTTAATATTTGGGGGAAGACGGCCGGGTGTTCCCGGCCTCATGTTTCTGATTTAGTTTCCGACCATCGACGCGTTGTAGTCCTCAACCATGTTGGCACCACCCAGCGGTTTGTTCTGTCCCTGGTGACAGGTAGAACAATAGGCCTTCGGTGCATCGCCATGCGGACCCAGACGGTTGTCCGGATAAACCGGCTGCAACGGATCGAGATACTCGGTATTTAAACCACTGACCATACGGATGCCATGCCATGCGGTCACACGCTGCGGCGGACTTTCAGCCCACGAGCTGAATGCACGCGAGTTATGGCAGAAAGTACAATTCACACCGAGCGAATCTGACATGTGCATCATCAGTCCATAAGTCCATTCGGTTTCCTGAATGGTCCCGGTCTCATAGTCTGCACTGGCGTTGGTGTTGATAACACGAATGTCATCGTAACCACCCATCAGGAAACGACTCATATAGCTGCTGGGCAGCGACGAGTAAACCGCTTCAACCGAAGCCATGTTCTGGTCGTTAAGATTCCCCGCGTAGCCCTTCGGCTTGTAGTTTTCGGGGTTCTTCGCAAACCAGATGTACTCCGGCACGTTCATGCCGCGATGGCAGGTGTAGCAGGTAACACCGACGCCGCCGACGTGCGTATTCCAGTCCTGGTTGATGTGCTGCGTCATCTGGAACATGCGCCGGGATACGACCTTGGTGTACATCGAATCGTCGGCCAGGTTTTCCGGATTGTGGCAATAGTTGCAGCCCTGCTCCGGCGCCACCCACTCGGTGATCGCCAGCATGGTGCGCGTGAACTCGCCGATCCACAGATCGCCCAGCACCTGGACGTTCTGGTAGATGTCGCCAGCGCGCTGGAGCCACCCGGCGCGGCGGCGGCTGCGCCGCCGGGATGGTCATGTCCGGTTGCGGTAGCCCGCGGATTCGTGACCAGCGCCATGCCGGTACCGCGAAAGCCGATCTGCTCCGTCTCGATGGGTGGCCGCTCGCAGCCGGCCAGCAAGACACCGACGGCCGCCGCGATGACTCCGGCCGTTTTCCAATGGTCCGAATGTGATTTCATCAGATTCCCCTTACCGTCATTGCCGGATCAGACACCGGCGGTCCGACAGCGTCGAATGAGCTGGCGCAAGTCCGTGCTCGACGCCCCACAAGTACCAGTTATCCACCACGGTGCCGGTCAGCAGGATGCCGATGCCGCCAGTCAGCGGACACAGCACCGCGAACCACCAGGCCCACCGGTGAATCGACTCCATGCTGGCGTTGAAACCCATGGTCCAGCGCCAGAACAGCGCGGCGCGTTCGGAGGCCGTGCCGCGGTCGACGATCTGCTCGACTTCGCGATGCGAGCCGTAGCGGTCGGTCGCCAGGATGGTGGCGCCGTGCATGGCGAACAGCAGCGTCGAGCCGTACAGGAAGGCGATCGACAGCATGTGGAACGGGTTGTAGAACAGGTTGCCGTAGCGAATCGAGAACGCGGCGGTCCAGTCCAGATGCGGGAAGATGCCGAAAGGCACCGCCTCGCTCCAGCTACCCAGCGCGATGGGCCGGATGAAGCCGAGCACGAGATAAAGCCAGATGGCCGCGGCGAACGCCCAGGCGACGTGCGTACCCATGCCCAGTGCGCGCGCCCGCCGGTACATGCGCAACCACCAGAGCAGGATCGACATGGTCAGGAAGAAACCGGCCAGCAGCCACCAGCCACCTTCGTTGAGCGGCGGGATGATACTGAGACCGTATTCGGCCGGAGGCGGCTCCAGCGCCAGCCACGGCAACTGGCGCACGAACTCAATCGGATCCCAGCCCACCGAGGCCAACATGTTGAGGCCGATGATCTCGAAGGCGATGAACCCGAACAGCAGCGCCGCAACACCCAGCCCGCCGAGATAGAACGGGCCGATCTGCGCGTCGCCGAACTTGCCAAACCAGTAGTTGAGGAACGGACCGCCCTGACGCATTCAGGACAGCCGGGTCGTCAGCGGCACACTCATTCCGGCGCCACCGTGCACCTGAATCCGTGTAAATATATTTTGATATTCAGCCATGATGTCATGACCTCCCCTTAACCCCAGATTGGCAGCGCAAGCCACCAGTCCCACCACTCCGGCCAGCCGCGGGTCCAGAAAGGACCGCTGATGATGATACAAACCGCGCTCCAGAAACCGGCGCTCAAGCGCCAGGAACAGACCCGAGGCGATGAATGCCCAGAGACCCGATCGAGTAACCGATGGTGTCGCGGAAAAAAGTGTTCTCATGCTCCGCCCTTGACCCGGTCGCCTTTTTCCGGATTCGTCGCCGAGAGAATGGCGGCACCCGTGCAGTGACAACGCCAGCGTCGTCGTAAAGAAGAACGTCACCGCGATCATGTGTGCCGGGTTGTAATGAAAATGCAGGTACTGGTAGCCGGTGTTCGACACCCAGTCCAGGTGACTCATGATGCCGTAAGGGAAACCGTGCCCCCAGGCGCCCATCAGCAGCGGCCGAATCACGACCAGGCTGACGTAGGCGAAGATCGCGACGCCAAACGCAAACGGGACGTGCAGACCGATGCCGAGTTTTCGGCATATCTCCACCTCGCGCAGCGCCCAGGAGATGAAGGCCCCGTGCGCGCAGATGGTGATGATCTGCCACAGCCCGCCTTCCTTGAGCGGCGCCAAAGCCAGACCGTAACTCAGGTCCGGCGGCGCAATATTGATTTGCCAGACATTCCAGGTCGGGACCGAGTGCAGCACCGTAGAAACACCAGCGCCGTACCGAGCAACGTAAAAAACATGCCGGCGACGCCAAAGAATCCGACGTAAAACGGACCTGCCCAGAAATCGAACAGATCACCGCCGATCAGGGTGCCACCACGAACACGATATTTTCTTTCAAAACTGAGCATTGCCATTTTCTTTTCCTCCGCTGTTCTTCGCAGTTAATGATTGCGTCTGCCACAGCGCTTACAATTCGTTTCCTAAAAGATGCTCGGCCCCGTGCGCAGCGCACGGCGAAGCCAAAGAACAGTCCGCACGCTGCATTTGCTCACGCCGAGTGCAACGTCCGAGAACGTTGGTGACCTCCTGGGCCACCATTGACTCGCGGTGAGACTCGATTCAGCGCACTGGGCCCTTCAATCCAGTTGAAGCGGTCAGTGCTCAACAGAATGAAATGAATCGTGAATGCCAGTACAGCCAGGAAGACGTAACCAGGCCAATCAATGCTCTGCGCGGATCAAACAATAGCCAAATGCGCCACATGATCTATCCTCCTACGTGAACAATGTCAGGACTTGGTTGCCGACGGCGCTAGCGCTGTCGATCACCGATGATGCATACCCGTTGACTCCAGGGAACCAAGGGCGCCACTGCCACACGAGAAAGTGGGCAATGATTGCAATCACCACGTAGCCAATGGTGCTCATCATAAATAAACGATGAAACTCCTTGGCCTGGTTTGCGGACATACCAGTCATACTTCCGCTATCAGCCATAACAATTGCTTCCTTAGGGCTTGGCCTTTCGGCCGTTACCGTACAAATCCCGTACGGCGGGGAAATCGCGAAGCATAAAATGCGAATCGCGAATTCTATTTAAACAGAAAGCGCAATTGCGGTCAACATTTCGCTGCCGTGACTCGCTTCACGATAAGCCGATTTGATAGCCGTGCGCGCCCGGCGGCCACGGCTGCCAGCGCCAGCCGCACATGGATGCGACAAGCGCCACCGGCAGAACATGCATAAACGCACGCCAAATACCCGCCAGCAAGCTGACCTGCATTGAGCGCCCGTTGGTGTTCAAGCGTGTGTGGTTGCGTTGATTACTCTCATCGTTCTTGCTCCTCGCCTGTTCAGGCGGCGGCGTGGCGTGACTTGTTACAGACACGTTGAATATCTTCTTCATTTACCGTTTTGACACCGCGCGCGCGGGCGTCTGCGTCAACGGCATCGCGTAAACTTTTCGCCGCTGAAATGCGCACCAGCACCGGCCGCGCTTCGACGATCTTGTCGAAGGCCGCCTCTTCCGCGTCGTCGTCCCACGGCATGTCTGCTTGCAAGATGCGTGACGGCGTGCTGTTCGACCTCGTCGAGCTGGTGCCCAGCGGAAGATGTTGAACAGCGCATCGAACAGCGCGTTGCAAACTTCCTGCACGATATAGGTCGCGCCGCTGTAGCCCATGAACGGCGTGCCGGTGTGTCGGCGAATGATCGCGCCCGGGAATGATGCCGGGATATACATGGCCGAAGACTTTTTCCTCGGCGAGGTACATGCGTTCGTTGTAGCTGCCGAACATGATCAGCGGCGTTTTTTCATGTGTCAGCCGTCGCGTACTTCGTCGTTGTCCGTCTTCTCGCCCGGCATGCGTGCGATCGCGAACGTGCACGGCAGACCCAGGTCGTTCTCAAGAAAATGGCGCACGCCGCGTGCGTAGGTTTCGTTGGCGACAATCGCGAAAGATGCCGTCGCAAAGAAATCCTGCGTGACCGAGCGCCACAGGTCCCACAGCGGCTTGATCGTGGTGTGCTTCTCGCGCTCGATGAACGGTTCGGGATCAAGCTCCAGCAAGTCGCCCAGCTCGCGCAGGAATTTGGTCGTGCTGTGCAAGCCGATCGGCGCCTGCAAGGTACGGGCGCTCCATTGCTTCGCAAAGCAAGCGGCCAAATTCGCGGTACATGCAGATATTCACATCCGCATCGGTCAGTTTCGCGACATCACTAAGGTGCGAGCCCAGCGGGAAGACCATATTGATTTCAGCGCCAATGCCTTCGACCAGACGCTGCACTTCGGCAAGATCCGATGGCATATTGAAATGGCCATAGGCCGGGCCAATGATATTAACGCGCGGCTTGGCACCTTCCGGGCGCTTGCGGGGGGCGCGGACTTTCTTCGGTCCGAACTCGCTCCATAGCCAGAACAGGGCGCGATCGGCACTCTGCCACTGATCCTCATCAATCGTGCGCGGCAGGAACCGCTTGATGCCGGTGCCTTCCGGCGTAACGCCACCACCGATCATCTCGGCAATCGATCCGGTAACGACAACGCTGGGTTGATCGGGGTCAAGCGTGCTGTGCGCGCGCTTCATCGCACCCTCGGTACCATGCTGGCCAAGTTCATCCTCGCCAAGGCCGGTGACCACAATGGGCAACTCATGCGGCGGCAAGCCGTCGGTGTAATGGAGTACCGAGGTGACCGGCAAATTCTCGCAGCCGACCGGACCATCGATGATGACCTGCAGGCCTTTTACGGCGGTGAATATGTACACCGCACCCCAGTAGCCGCCGGCGCGATCGTGATCAAGCACCAACATCAGACTATGGACTCCGCGACATCTTTCTTCACAACGCGGCGCTTACGCGGCGCGGGCGGTTTTTTCGGCGTATCGCGCCAAATACCGCTGGTGTAACCGGTACCGACACCTTCGAAGAATTCTGTCATTTCATCGAACCGCGCCTGCTGCGCGATTGCGGTATTGATAATAGAAGACAGGGATCCGGGACCCGGGATACCCATCAAGGGCCGCGCCGAAATCAGGTTCGTGAAATACATGGCCGGCAACGACATTTCTTTGGCTTTTTGCACCACCGGCGTTGTACCAATCGCAAGGTCCGGCTTGAATTCGTACATCGCGGCAAGGTCCTGCTCCAGCGATGCTCTGTACTGCACGAGGACGCCCTTCGACTCCAGCCATTCGCGATCATCTTTCGACCACTCGGTCTTCGGGCAGGCGGTACCGACATAGCGCACATCCGCGCCACACTCGATCAGCAGTCGCGCGACCAGCAGTTCCGAACCCTCATAGCCGGACATCGTAATGCGCCCTTTTATCGGTGATGCGGAGATAGCACCGGCAAGCGCACCAAGCACTTTGGATTTCGCTTTTTCGATTGCGGCCTTTTCAACACCGCACGCCTGGCCGATTTTCTCGAGCCAATTCGCAGTGCCTTCGCGGCCAATTGGTGCGGAGCCAACAACCGGACGGCCCGCCGTCTTGAACTCACGAATCGACGCCGTGTAGAACGGATGAATCGCGGCGACGACCGCGCAGTCGAGCGCCGCATACAGCTCGCGCCATTCGCGCGTCGGCACGACCGGACCGGCGGCGCAGTCCCATCGGCGCCAGCAACTGATCGATGCTGACCGGGTCTGCCGGGAACATTTCGCCGATCAGGGCAACGCGCGGCAAGTCATCGGACTGCGGCGTGCGCGGCGCGGCGACCGGACCAAGCTCGGCTTCCGTGCGTGCGTATTTGAGCATTGCACCCGCCAAAACGTCTTTCGCTTCAGCGTGAGTCGGAATGCCGAAACCCGGCACATCGATGCCGATGATCCGCACGCCGTTGATTTCTTTCGGCAGCATCTGCAGCGGCACGCCGGATGCGGTCGGCACGCACAGGTTGGTAATCACGATAGCGTCGTAATGCTCCGGATCGGCCATCTGCGTACACGGCATCGCGGATATCTTCGAACAGCTTGCCGGTGACCAGCGTTTCCGAGTTGAAAGGCACGTAGCCAACGGTGCGGCGCGCGCCGTAAAAATGTGAGGTAAACGTCAGGCCGTAAACGCAACATGCCGAACCGGAAAGAATCGTTGCGGTCCGGCGCATGCGTAAACCGACACGCAGCGAACCAAATGCAGGACACATGCTTTGCGGCTGATCATGCGGACCAACGGGATAGTCCTTGGCATAGCGGTCCAGCACATCTTTCTTGCCAGCCTTCTCTGCGGCACTACGCATCTCATCTTTAGCGTGACAGCCTTTGCCATCGCTAGCCACGTCGGCCTTGGCGACAGTGTCAGTTGACTCAATTTTTTTAGTGTCGTCGCTCATTCTTAAACCGCGTCGTAAATGACTTCGAGGGATTCACGTGGTGTGAAAGCGACACCGCGCATGTCTTCCGCCGTCGCCGGCTCCAGCACCACATTGCGCCGACGGTCTCCCCGCTTGAACAAATCCAGCAGGCCGTCCTGGTACAGAGGGTGTCGGATGTTGCGGTGCCTCGGCAACGTCTGATCCGCCAGCTCCTCGAACAGCGGTGCCCACTGACCGCCGGGCGAGCCGACGATTTCGTAGTTGGCGCTCTTGCGACGAATATCGTCGTCCGCCGGAATCGCGGCGAGCACCGGGATGCCAACCGCCTTGGCGAAATGCCTGCGCTTCGCCGGTGCCGTCGTCCTTGTTGATCGCCATGCCCGCCACGCCGACGTTGCCGCCGAGCTTGCGGAAATATTCAACTGCAGAGCACACGTTGTTGGCGACATACAATGACTGCAAGTCATTCGATGCGACCACGATGACCTTCTGGCACATGTCTCGAGCGATCGGCAGACCGAATCCGCCGCAAACCACGTCGCCGAGGAAGTCGAGTAACACGTAATCGAAATCCCACTCGTGGAAACCGAGTTTCTCCAGCAGCTCGAAGCCATGAATGATGCCGCGACCGCCACAACCACGACCGACTTCGGGGCCACCGAGCTCCATCGCGTAGACGCCGTCGCGCTTAAAGCACACGTCGCCGATTTCCACTTCTTCACCGGCCGCCTTCTTGCGCGACGATGTCTCGATGATGGTCGGGCAGCTCTTGCCGCCGAACAGCAATGAGGTCGTGTCGCTCTTGGGGTCACAACCGATCAGCAAAACCTTCTTGCCCTGCTGCGCCATCATGTAAGACAGGTTGGACAGCGTGAAGCTTTTGCCGATACCACCTTTGCCATAGATCGCGATGATCTGGGTCTCTTTGGTGACTTCGCCTGACGGAGCGGGCTCCGGCTCGATGCTCGCCTCTTCGCGCAGCTGTTCGCGCATACGAATTTGGGCGTCGACTTTAATTTCGGTAACGTTGCTGTCAGTACTCACTTGGCATTTCTCCAGTCGAGAATCATTTTCAGGCAGCTGGCATCGGAAAACGCGGTTTCGTAAGCGTCGCTGGCTTTGTTTGGATCGTTTCGATGGGTGATCAGGCCACTCAGTGGCAGCTGACCTTGCTCGGCGAGTTTCACAACCGCGGCGAGATCTTCAGGGCGCCACTCCGCCGCGATATTCAACCGGGCCTCACGCATGAAAGCAGGCGGGAAATCAAAACGTACGGGGGCGGAATAGAAACCGGCGAGCGTGACTTCGCCGCCGTGGCCCAGACGCCCGATCAGGTCGTCCAATACGCGGCTGTCACCACTGACGTCGCAAATGCATTGATAGTCGCGGCGAGAATCATTGTCGGGATGCAAGACGTCGTAGCCAACCGCGCCTTCGCTGCGGGCGGCGTCCAGTTCCCATACGGTTGGGGCGTCATGACCGGCCGCAACGACGAGTCGCGCCAGCAACCGCCCAAGCACACCGTGACCTACTATCAGGTCGGGTATGCGGCCAACGGGGCTTGCCAGCATCGCGTGATGCGCGGTCGCGGCTAGCGCCATCAGGATGCCATCCTGACCAAGTTGCTCGGGTATGGAAGTCGCTTTGTCAGCGGCACAAATAAGTCTGGAGGCAGCACCGCCGAATAGGCCTTTGATGTCGCCGTAACAACGTGCGCCGGAAACGAATACCCAGTCACCGAGACGGTGCTCGTGACCCGGCGCGGTATTGCTGACGCGGCCAATCGTTTCGTAGCCCGGCACCAGCGGGTAACCCATGCCCGGGAACTCAGGCATCTTGCCGCTGTACAGCAAACGTTCGGTGCCCGTGCTGATGCCGCTGAATGCGACATCGACCGCGAGCTCTTCGTCTGCGAGCGGTGGCAGGCCGAGTCGGCCCAGTGAAACCTTTCCAGGTTGCTGCATGATGACAGCGAGCGTTTCCATTCGAGCTTGGTATCCCCAAAAGTGCCGCGCTTCTTTGAGGCACGGTGTCTAACTTCCTGAAGTCAGTTTACTTAGCTTGCCTATAGTGTCAAGTTTTTCGGACACCCCAGAGTGTCAACTAAACTGGATTTACGCTAATCACGCTACATATCAACGGAATCGGCGTTTTATGCGTGCGGCTCGGGCCGAATCCGGACGCCGCCAACAGCACGTCAATCTCCGCCTGAGTGCGCGCGCGGCCGCTGCCCATAGCCAGCAAATAGAACCCGAAATACGCGCCACCAACCGCCTCCGCGCCCGGCGTTCCAGCCATCGGCTCGGCGATCAACAACGTGCCGTTATCCGGTATCGCGCGACGTACGTTGCGCAGCAGCGCGAGCACGACGTCGTCATCGTGGTCATGGATGATTCTGATCAGCGATATCAGGTCGGCGTCTGCGGGTAACGGATCCGCAAGAAAACTGCCGGGATAAATCGACGGCGCGCCACTGGCGTCGGCATCCACATGCGCAACGACGCCCGGCAGATCAAACAACGACTGGCGCAAACCGGGATAGCGCTCATGAACGGCACGCAAGAACGCCCCCGTGCCACCGCCGACATCGAGCAGGTGATTGAACTTGGCGAAGTCGAATGCGCTAAGCACCTGCTCAGCGATCATCGGCTGTGACGCCGCCATCAGTGCGCTGTAAGCCTGCACGCGATCGGCCGGCAACGCGGATGGATCATCCGCCACGGCATAACCCCAGAAATCACTTAGCGCAGTTTGCTCACGCTCGCCGCGCAACATTGCCAGCGGGCTTGCCATATCGGCGTAGAGCATCGCGTGGTGCGTCGCCATGGCCGCGATACCCTCATCACCTATCATCGATGCACCCAGCGGTCCGAGCGCAATTTCGCCGCTACTGCGTGCCTCGGTCAGCCCCAGCGAATGCGCCGCTTCTGCCAGCCGGGCCGTTGCAGCAATTGTCAGCCGCGCATCGTCGGCCAGGTCAGTCAGGCGCACCGGCCCCCCGCGCAACCGCTCGAACCAGCCGAGCTCGATACAACTCATCAGCACCTGGCTGTAGACGAATCCGGCGGATATATCGAATAGTTGCCGCGCACGACGACGCGCAATCAGGTTGAACGGCCAGATACGACCAGCGGCCGCCCTGAAGCGAGGATTACCGAGAAGTCTGTTCCGTAAATCGCGGAAAATAACCGGCGTATTCATGCGCTCAGCAGACGAAATGCAGTGCGATCAGGCGGCCAACCTCATGCGCCGCAGCCTGTCGACCAACTGCATTGCCTCGGCCTGAATCAGACGCGTCAGCGGGTCGCGACCGACGCAGTCGGGGATCGAGTCGGTAGCGCGCGTGACCAACTCCTGAAGACGTTCGACGGAGCCCTCAAAGCCCAGCTCTGCTGACGCGCTCGGTCGCCCGTGGGTCGCATCCTGCCCAACCGGCTTGCCGATTTCGGCGACGCTGCCATAAACATCGAGAAGATCATCAGCAACCTGATAGGCCTCGCCGAGCCGCTTGCCGAGCGCACCCCATAACGTATGACTTACCCCGGCCGCCGCGGCGCCCGCCTCTGTCGCCGCCGCGAACAAGGCTCCTGTCTTGGCCTTCTGGTAGGCACGCAAATCCACATCCGGCTCGCACTCGTAGGCCTGGCCGGCGATGATGCCGTTCGGCGCCCCGACCGAGCGACCAACAATCTTCATCAGCGCCTGCAGGCGTCCCGGCCTGGCGGCTGCGCCGGCGGCGAGCACCTCAAAGGCCATGACAATCAATTCATCACCGACGAGCAGCGCGAGCCGCTCGTCAAAGGCGACATGCACTGTCGGCTTGCCGCGGCGCAGATTTGCATTGTCGAAACAGGGCAGATCATCGTGCACCAGCGACGCACAATGCAGTAATTCAACGGCGATGCCGGCGGCGTCAACGGCCTGCATGTCATCTGCATCGCATGCGGCCGCGACCGCATGGCAAAGTTTCGGCCGGATTCTCGCGCCGCCCGGCACAACCGCATAGCGCACGGCTTTCGCCAGGCGCGGAGGACAGTCATCCGACAGATGCAGGCTAAGCGCCGCCTCTATCGTGGATTCTATTCGGTTCGTGGTCGCCATAGTGCCGCCTTGATCTGGCCTGACAAGCAAGCCGTTTGTGTCTATTTTGTTTGTCAGAGCTAGTGTCAGGTAGAATAGACACTCAACAAATGGGCGTCAATAAGAGTGACTAACAAGTTGGACAAACTGTGACGGCAACCCAATCCGCCGGAAATGCACCACATCGGCTGGCCGACCCGCTGCGCGACTACTTCAATACCGCGGTAACACCGAATGGTTACCGGTGGTGGTATCTCGACGTCGTCAGTGACGACGGTCGCGACAGCCTCGTCATCATCGGCTTTATCGGTAGCGTGTTCTCGCCCTACTACGCCTCGTCACGACGCCGCGGCCGGAGCGACCCGTTCAACCACTGCGCAGTCAACGCCATACTGTATTCCGACAGCGGCAAGCGTTGGGCAATGACAGAGCGCAGTGGCGACCAATTGGTCAGTGATGCCGACGGCATCAGCATCGGGCGCAGCAGCATGCGCTGGCTGGACGGCAAGCTGGTGGTGGAAATTGATGAACTCAGCAATCCTATTCCACGTCGCATGCGCGGTCGCGTCGTGTTGTCGCCCGGCAACATGAACCACGAAGTGTTATCGCTGCACAGCAACGGGCGCCACAATTGGTGGCCGGTCGCACCGCGTGCAACCGCAACGGTCGAATTTGAAATGCCCGATCGGCGCTTTAGCGGCAGCGCTTATCTGGACAGCAACTTCGGTGACGAGCCGCTCGAATCAGGCTTCAGGCGCTGGGACTGGACGCGTCGTGAACGACCGCCCGCTGACGGTGTGACAACATCGCTGACCTATCATGTCGTACAAAAAGACGGCCACGAGAACACTATCGCACTGGCGCTCGCAGACTCCGGCGAACTGGTGCACCAGCCCGCACCATTGGCGCAACGTCTGCCGGCATCGGCCTGGCGCGTACCGCGGCATACCCGCAGCGACCTGCCGATCGTGGATGTAAAGACGCTGGAAGACACGCCGTTCTACGCGCGCTCTCTATTGCGGGTCGGCGATAGCGACGCAACGGACGCAATACTGATGCATGAAAGCTTGTCGCTGGAACGCTTCAGGAGCCGCTGGGTGCAATGGCTGTTGCCGTTCAGGATGCCGCGACGCAACACAGCCAGGCGCTAGGGCTTCTCGTCGTCGCGCTCAACAGGCGTCTTGTCGTTATCGCGCGCTGCATAGATTTGCCATGCTGCGAATGCGATGACCAACCCGAACGTCAATGCAATCTTCAGCAATCCTCGTCGCCCCGCTCTTCGTCGTCCGACGCACGCGGCCAGACCGACCAAACCTGCCAGACCAGAAACCCGAGGATTGGTATATACAGCCAGAGATATGCGGGCATCAGCGCCTACACAAACCACTGAATATGCGCGGGGCTCGGCAAGCCCGCTTCTCCGACCGCGTCAATCAGGTAGCGTGTCGCGTCCAACGGCGGCGATCGGTCGAGGCGCCGCGGATTAATGGTCGACAACATCGCATGCCCGAGCAGGAACGACTTGCGACCACGACTCACGACCGTGCGCTGCGTAATTGAATCCAGACCACGCCGCTTGAGCTCGACGCCAATTTCACGATAAATCCGCATTGCAGCGTAGATTCCGGGCCTGCAGCCGACCGGCAAGCGTGCGATGCCCGAGCGCGAGCGCAGATACAACATGTCCGCCGCCAGCAATAGCCTGCGTACGACCTCGGCGATCGCAGGGCCCGGCTCGGGATTGCTAAGCCATGCCGCAACATCGACACCAGCCTCACGCATCCAGTCCAATGGCAGATAGATGCGACCGTTGCGCGCGTCCTCGCCGACATCGCGTGCAATGTTGGTTAACTGCATTGCGACGCCAAGATCGCAGGCGCGCGACAAGACGATGGGATCGCGTTCACCCATCAGCAACGCCATCATCACGCCTACGCTGCCGGCAACTCTCGCCGCATAGTCGTAAACGTCCTCAAGCGTATCGTAACGACGCTGATCCAGGTCCCAGCGGAAGCCATCGATGAGTGCATCCGGCAATGCCCGCGGCATGTTGTAGGTTTCAACGATATGTACCATCGCCCGATCGGCGGGATGGTCGTAAGGGTCGCCTGCATAGATGCGGTCGAGGCGTTGCGACAGGCGCACCACCGCATTGGCATCGGCCGGGCCGTCGTCCACCGCGTCATCCGCCAGCCGACAAAACGCATACAAAGCGCATGCAGGCTCCCGCACATCGGCGGGCAGCAGCAAGGATGCGGCGTAAAACGAATGCGACCCCTCGCGCAACATGTTGCGACATACCGTCATATCGGAAACGTTGTTTTCGAGCCAGTCGTAATTCGTCATATCGTCGTGCCTGTAATTGTCCGTCGTGCGAAGTTTCGTAAGTCATGCCCGCTGTTGTAAGCAACCATACCGGTGTAGCCGGGCCGCGTCATCCGCGGCCACCAAGACGCCCCGGCAGTGATTCCACGATGGTCCGAAACACCTGTTCAGGCGCCTCTTCGTGCGCGAGGTGACCGATATCCGCAAAACGCGTGACATGCGTATGCGAGAGCCGTGCCGCTACATCCACACTGCGCCGCGGCGGTACGGCGCGGTCCAGATCGCCGATGACAAAATGCATCGGCGGGTTCATTTGTTGCACCCTCGGCAGTAGATGGTCGAGTTGCCAGCCGGCCATCATCGACAATACCGCCGCGACATGCCCGGAGCGTCGCATGAGAAACTGGTAGCGGCGAATTCCGTCTTCCGGGATACGCGATCCGGTACCGGCAATCAATCGCTTTACTTTGGCCTCATCAGAGGCCCTTGCGGCAATCAGCCCGGCCAGCAGACTACTGCCCGCAGCGATCTTTGCCAGCGCCGGAAAAGCGATGCCAGCCAGGCCGGTAAAAGGTTGAACAGCGGGATTAATCGCCACAATGCGCGACGTCTCTGCGCTGCCAATACGACCGTCCACGCACATTTGCATGGCAATAGCGGCGCCGGCCGAATGCCCCACCAGAATCTCCGGCATGACGCTCAGCGCCTCCAGCAAATCCACCACGCCATTCGCCGTGCGCCCGATGGTATAGGCGCCACTGGCGAATGCCTCACTAAAGCCATGGCCGGGCAAGTCTATCGCCAGCACGCGAAACGCGCTTGCAGCATACGGGCGCATATCGGCCCAGCTATGCAGTGACGCACCCGCACCATGCAACAGCAACATGACGGGACCGGAGTCGCCATGTTGTTGCACATGCCATGTGATGCCTGCCGCGCGCACGAATCGACTATTTTCAGCGCCCGGCCAGTCTTGTGGCATGCCTCTGGCGCGCGTCGCTTGCTCGTCCCCGAGCGTCATCCACAGGTTGCCGCCGACGGCCGTCATGCCGCGGCGTCCTGAACCGCAGACGAAACAGACGTTGCGTCTGCGAACGGCAGCGGCATGTAGCGCGCATGCATCGCTTCGGCAACACGCTGCGCACGCGCCGATGGCCGACGACCGGTATCAATCGCTAATGCCTGATAGCCGCGCTCGCCAATCTCGCCGGCAACCGCGACGGCGTGATCGAGCGCGTGCGGTGAACCACGCACACCATCGAGACCGACGTTCGCACGCGCATCTGTCATCAGTACGATCAGCGGCGTTTCGCCACGCTTGGCAGCTGCGTCAGCAACATCCAACGCGGCCCGTAAGCCATGCGCCAGTGGTGTCGCGCCGCCGCCCGGCAGCCCGGTCAGAGCGCGCTTGGCCCGCACCAGTGAACGGGTCGGCGCCAGCAGCGCGTCGGCCGACTCGTCGCGGAATGCGATCAGCGCCACCTGGTCGCGACGCACATAGCATTCTGCCAGCAACAGCTCAATCGCCCCCTTCGTTTCAGCGAGACGCTGGACCGCCGCGGACCCCGACGCATCAACGACAAAGATCGTGGTTGTGCGCTGTTTTTGTTGATAGCGGCGAATCTTCAAGTCGTCGGCGCGAACCGCCAGACGATCACCACCGGCATATTGGCGATTGCGCATTCGCTGCAACGGCGCGGCGGCTTTCAGAGTGGCCAGCACATCCAGTCGCTGGCCCGCATCGGGCTTGCCGGCGCTGGTCCCGATCGGGCGCCCACGCGCAACCGAGCGCGCCCGCGCACCGCTTTTGCCGCCCGCTTTCTTACGCGCTTGTCGGGCCGCCTGTGCGGCAAGCGCCGCGAGCATATTATCCGGCAACAATGCTATCGCAGCGTCATCGATGCGATCCTCGGCACGCTCGCCGGCATCGCTATTATTATCGCTGTCATCCTCGGGCGTATTGTCCTGATCCGTCGGCGTTGGTGGTGGCGGTTCCGGCTCCTGCTCGTCTTCCGACGTCGACTCCGGCGCTTGCTGCATAGCTTCCAGCGCACCCGGTATACGCATGATCAACGCGAGCAGGGCCGCATTGCTTAGGTCGTCGTCGGCAACGATCGTACGGCCTGCAAGCGCCGCCAGAACGCGGGCGGTTGCGACCGCCTGAAGCACACAGCGTGGCGATGTGAGCTGCAGCGCCTCAGCGACCGTGCATAACGCCGCATAACCCTGATCCGGCATGACCACGCTTCGCAGACGTTGGTGTGCCGCACGACAATCCTCGCGTGTGTAGTCGGAAAAAAGTTGCTGTCTTACGGGCGAACCGGTGTCCAGCGACAGCGCCAGTCGATCGCGCAAACGCGCATCGAGCGGCGCATCATCATCGCGCGACTCATCGCAGGCAATGACCGCGACACGCGCCGCATCGATACGCGCAATACCATCGCGTTCCACGCGCACCTGGTGTTCGTCCAACGCAGCCGAGATCGCCGCGATTGTGCCCGGTGCCTGGCGCTCTGCCATCGACAATTCGATAAGCCCGTTATCTGCCTGAGCAAGCAACCCGGTTGCGAATATGGGCTTGCCCGCATTCAACGTCGCGCCAAGATCAAGGCCGCCGACCAGACGGTCATCGCTGACGTTAACCGGTACCTTGAACCAGGTCGTGGCGGCCGGAAGCAGACTCTTGAGCAGGGCAAACCAGTCATCGCGGAACGGGCCCGGCGGACCTCGCAGCACGACGCCGCCAAATAGCGAAGGCTCGGTCGCCAGCACTGCGGCAAGCAGGCCGGGAAGTTCAGCCGCCTCGATTGACGGCGCGGCCATCAGCCGAGCAACTCTTCGACCGCGCGCTGTACACGCACGCCGCTGTCTGCATCGTCGAGCGGATCGCGCCGCAACCGATGGCGCAGACAAATTCCGGCGACCTCGGACAAGTGCTTGGACGTCACGACCTCATCGCTCTCCAGCCCCGCCTGGGCCCTCGCCGCGCGGATCAGCGTCAACTCGCCGCGCAGGCCATCGGTGCCAAGCGCCATGCACAGGCGCGCCGCATTCTCGAGAACCTCGTCCGGCACTTTGATCTCGCCAATATTCTCGCGCGCGGCGGCAATCTGGCGCCGCACCGCACCTTCGCGACGTGCCCACTTGCGACAGAAAGCAACAGGGTCCTGCTCAAACATGTCGCGCCGGCGAATGACCTCAACGCGCGCATCCAGTGTCTGCGGTGTGCGCACGTCTAATGATAGTCCGAAGCGATCCAGCAACTGCGGCCTGAGCTCACCCTCTTCGGGGTTGCCGCTACCCACCAGCACAAAGCGCGCCGGGTGCCGGATGCTGAGCCCCTCGCGTTCCACCAGGTTCTCACCGGACGCGGCAACGTCGAGCAACAGGTCGACCAGATGATCCTCAAGCAGATTCACCTCATCGATATACAGAAATCCGCGGTTCGCGCGCGCCAGCAAGCCGGGCTCGAACGCTTTTTCGCCATGCGCGAGCGCACGTTCAAGGTCCAGCGCGCCGACAACGCGATCTTCGGTCGCACCTAGCGGCAAATCGACAACCGGCACGGAGACATTCTTGCCCGGCTTGTCGTCTTTGTGAAACGCCACGCATACCGGGCAACCGCAATCCTTTTTCTGCGGGTCAGCGTTGTAGGCGCAATTCGGTACGACCGCCATTTTCGGTAACAAGGATGCCAGTGCGCGCACGGCGGTAGATTTACCTGTTCCACGATCACCAAAAACCAGTACGCCGCCGACGCTGATATCGACGGCCGCTATAAGGATGGCGCGTTTCATGTCTTGCTGGCCGACAATCGCGGTAAACGGGAATACTTTTCTGATGGTCAAGTCTCGACTCGGCGGGTTAACTCAATAGGGAAAATCAGCCGGCAGACTTGGGGCGCGTCGACAGGCTGGCGAGCCGGTCTTCACCGACCAGCATCGCACGTGCCGACACCCGCTCGGCGGGATCCGGCGTAGCCAGCCCCCACTTCCAGAGCCAGGCGTCCGGCACAGGAATCAGCAAGAACACATGTTCGAGGCAAGCAAGACCGAGCAGCGTCAATACGAGCACCGCACCGGCAACGTCACCCGCGTTGCCAGAGGCCGACCACAGCGGCGCGCCAACCCAGGTCGCAAACACCACCGCAAGTGCAACAGAGACCGGGAAGAACAGGTTGCCGCGTGCCGATGTCACATAGCTGCCGAGATAACGCAGTCGTTCCGGCCAGAATTCCTCATGGAGATTGCTGACACCGAAGAAGATATTCATCTTGGTGCTCCAGCGCATCAGCCAGAGCACAACGAAAGCCTGCATTGCGATCGTATTGGTCGCACCCTGACTCAGCCAGATCAGCAATACGGCGGTCGCGATGACGGCCAGCTCGTGATAAAGGCTCGCCTTGACGCCATAGGTGAATCGCGACCAACCAGTGCAATGTGGCGGACATGCTTCGGGGCGTGGTCCGGTCAGATAGCCGAGAAAATAGCTCGCCTCATGCCAGCACCAGATCGCCAGCGCACCGCTGAACGCCAGGTAGGCACTCCACACGGAATCACTGGTCAGACTCAAATAAACGCCGTAACAACCGAACACCAATAGCATCGTGACCAGTGCCATCGTCAACGGATAAGTCCGCGGCGCGAGGCGTAAACGCCAAAGCAGCACGATAGTGGTGAGCCACCACAGTACGATCGCAAAGGCGACTGGTAGTAAATAATTCATCGACGCCGACGTTACCAGCTCGGTGCCATGCGAACCTGCTTCAGCTCCTCATGCTTGCGTACGGGCAACATGTAAAGCCGCGCAAAAACGCCAAATGCCTGCACCGCGCAACCGGCCTTTTTCAGTTTGCCTATGATGCCGCCGCGCTTGGCTGCCGCCTCGGAGCGTTCGCTGATAGCACACAAACGATCGAACCCGGCCCACATACGCGGATCATCCAGATTCAACGTAAATGGGAAGATCTGCTTGGTAATGTCAGACGTAATCTGCAGCACTTCACGATCGTAATCGCCGGGGCTAATGCCAAACGCCTTGTGCATCGCCGGGCGACTGTGATCGCGGACATACATCGTTGAGAACACCGCCAACAGGAAGAATCGTATCCACAGCTTATTGTGGCCACGCAGTAATTTCGGGTTGGCCTTCATCATCAATGCGAATACTTCGCCATGACGGAATTCGTCGTTACACCAGCGCTCGAACCAACGGAAAATCGGGTGGAACCGATTCTCCGGATTCTTTTCCAGCAAGCGGAAAATCTTGATATAGCGCGCATAGCCGATCTTTTCCGAAAGATAGGTCGCGTAGAGAATGTATTTCGGGCGGAAGAACGTGTATTTCTTCGCGCGACGAAGGAAGTTGAGATTAACCGGCCGGTCGAAATCCTCAAGTGAACGGTTAATAAAGCTGGCATGTCGCGCTTCATCGCGTGCCATATAAGCCATCACTTTCTTCATATCAGGATTGTCGACAGACTTCTTGATGTCGGCGTACAGGGCGCAACCGGAATACTCGGAGGTCACGGACGACACCAGAAAGCTCATGAACTCATCGAACAGCTCAGGCGGGAGTTCGCGAATCTCTTTCGCGAACTGCTCGTCACGCTTGAAGTGATTCTTATTGGTGTCGTTTTCAAATTCCAGCATCAACGCATCCCATTCGGCCCGCACGGGCTCCATGTCCATTGCGTTCATGGCGTCGAAATCCGTGGTGTAAAAACGCGGCGTCAACAGCGTCTCTGTTTTTGCCGTAATCGTCGACTCATTGATACTCGACATTTCCGCTGCATTAGCAACCATTTCTAACTCCCTAATTCTGAGTAACTGTGCCATCGCCGGCTACGGGAACCGTGGCAGGCGCGTTTGGCAAATAGCGCAAAAAGTCTTTCGCATTGATCGACCCGAATGCGCGCAGGTCGATCTCGCGCGTCGTCGACATATCTGTCAGTACAACGGCGCCGCCCTCGAATTGCTGGAGCAAAAACCCCGGCGACATGGATGCCGCCTCGAGCCGGCGCTCTCGCACCAGCCCGCGCAATATCCCGCGCAGGAAGCCACCGTCACCCGCTTCAATGACGTCCAACACTTCGTTCTGCGGCATCACCCGAACTTCAACCGCACCATTATCGCGGTCGACAAACTGCAATTGACGTTCCGCAACGAGCACCCGGACAGGCGCTACCTGCTCGGAATTCGGATTGATATAAAGCTTCTGAAAGGCTACACCAATCAGCGTCACGATGACCAATGCCGCTGCTGCGGCCAGTGGCACCGCCGGTGCCGGATTTTCGTGAAGTTCACTCATAACAACAATCCTCTCACGACCTCAAGTGGCCGGCACCATTTTCTGATAATTCTCCGCCGTCGAACCGGTTTCTATGCCAGCCTGAGTTGCATACTGATGCAACGCATCAGACAGCGTCGCGGCAACGGTTTCAACGTCCTCAAGAGCGCGCAACATCGGACGCACACGCAAAGGATGAAACGGCTTCGCACTTGGCCAGAGAATGACATAGCCAATACGCTCACCATCGATCAGGGTGATCTCGACGTCACCGCCGCCGCCATCGCGTCGCTTCACGTCAACACATGCGATTTTACTGAATGGCACGTTGACGGTAATAGGCAACGCGACACCGGTACGGATAATCAGCCGCTTGGTAGTGATTGCATAATCCGTTGAGCGCGCCGACGCCCACGCATAGACGCGTAAAGCAGCGACAACAGCAAGCGCGAGAAGCGCCGTTGTCGTTGCCGCATTCACCGCCGCGTCGATAGTGAAGCCATCACGCCAGACCGCCAGCAAACGCCAGGCAAGCAACAACGCAAAATACACCGCGATCTTGCGTACGTGCAGCGCATGGCGCGCAAGCAACGCACCATGGGGACCACCGCTCCAGAGTGGACGCTCGTCGTCCGGCATCTGGCCCGGCACATCAGCTGTCAGCGAAACTCCGTCCTTCTTCATATCAGCGGCTCCGAGCGTGAGGGTTCAGCCAGCAGATTGCCGCCACCGAAGTAGGCCATGACCTTGTCTTCTTCGAGCAACGTAATCGTGTCCGGGTTCTGTAAGCGCGGCGCGTTGCCGAACTGATGCGCAAGAAGTGCATGCACTTTGACACTGTTTGCTTTGCGGTCAACATTCGCATAGTGGAACGGCATTAATACGTTGCCAATGCCTGCACTTTCGTCCAGCGCAATCTCAACGTAAGCAACCATGGGCTCCGGAAGATCGATCCAGGCATCGGTAATCGTACCGACTACTTTACCGTCAGCCGAAATCACTTTCATGCCGCGCGGATCTGGGTCGCGCGAATCGACATGGAATGAAGGCTGTGTACGCATCGGCACGATCCGCGGCTTACCATGATAGGTCAGGTCAGGGGTATCGGCGCGGTCAGACCAGGTCGCTGGCCCGACGCCGTCAACAAGCGGATCACCGGTAGGCACCAACGGCGCGCCGGGAAAGTCACCGACGGGTTTGGCTGCGAGCGGGCGTTCGGGATCGACGCGCGGTACAGAAGCCTCACCACCATGCGCAAGCTTGTAGGTTTTCCTATCACCGGGTTCGCGCGGGAAGCCGCGCGGCACCGTGCGACCACCGGTCTCTGAAACCAGCGGATAGCCTTCGCGCTTACTTTCCCGGTGCAGGTATAAAACCAGGACGGCAAAGAATAACCAGAACAGGGTGAAAATAATTTCCACCAGGTCGATTTGTCCAACGACATTGTTAGTCATGATATGACTCCTAGGTTGAAGCTAATGCGGGAACTCGGTCAGCCCAAGGCGACCTTCGTCCTCCACCGTTGCTTCGCGGGTGAACTTCGCTAACGGGCCAATAATGACCATCGTTACGAAGAGCAAAAATACTTCTATCTGATAGACCAGGCTGTAACTGTCACTGCCTGAAGAAAACGCGGGACCGAGATATCCGTTCTCGATCCAGTAACCAATAGTGTCGCGCAAGGCACCGCCTGCACCAATGCCAACGCCAGCCGCCGTTGCCTGCACTGCACCCCAGGCACCAAGCGCAAGGCCACTGCCGGCGACGCGGGATAAGTCCATCGCCGCGACGAGCGTACCAACGCTGAACAGCCCGGCACCAAAGCCGATAAATAACACGCCAATCTGGAACGCCAGCACCGACTGAATCGCCGCGATGACACTGATCAGAATAAACGCAACAACACCGGTAAGTGCGCCGTAAGCAGCCATGCGATGCGGGTCAGTGCCCGTCGCCAGCCAACGCGCCGCAAAACCAAAGGCCAGCAAGGTGCCAAACGCCAGCGTCGCGGTCAGCCGCGTCGTTGAGGCGACATCCATACCAAGCACCTGAGCGCCAAACGGCTCCAGCAGAATATCCTGCATCGTGAAGGCCGCGGTGCCGATGCCCAGCGCGAGCAACAAGCGGCCTGTGCGGGGATCCTGATTCAAAGCGCGCCACGCCTGACGGAACGACTTGCGTGTGCTGGGAACCGCGGTGCGTTCCGGGTCGATGGTTTCCTGCTTCCACAGTGCGACGACATTGAGAATGAGCGTGACCATTGCTGCGCCCTGAATCACCTTGATGAGTCGTAGTTGCGTGAAATCGGTCAGCAACAGCCCGAACAGCAATGCGCTCAGGACCATGCCGAGCAGCAAGGTGACAAACAGCAGCGCGACCACGCGCGGCCGATCGGCTTCCGGCGCAATGTCAGTTGCCAGAGCCAGGCCCGCGGTCTGGATGGTGTGCATGCCCGCGCCGACCAGAAGGAACGCCAGCCCGGCGGCAACCTGGCCGACCCAGATCGGGCCGTGCGTATCGCCTGACATGATCAGCAAGGCAAACGGCATGAATGCGAAACCGCCAAACTGCAACAGCGTACCGATCCAGATGAACGGCACCCGCCGCCAGCCAATGGCGGAAATAAAGTTATCCGAGCGAAAACCGATCAGCGCCCGCAACGGGGCAAACACCAACGGCAGAGCCACCATGAACGCAACCAGTGCGGCCGGCATACCAAGCTCGACAATCATCACCCGGTTAAGTGTGCCGCTGAGCAGCACTGCAGCCATACCAACAGACATTTGGAACAGCGACAATCTTAGCAAACGCGGCAACGTCAAAGTGTCGCTGGCGACGTCTGCAAACGGCAAGAATGCCGAACCGACATTGCGCCATTTGCTCGCCAGATTATCCGAGAACCCGGACATTAACGCATAATCTCCATCGCCTGAGATTTGTAGAAACCCGAACTCACGCGATGCGTGCGCCCGATGCGGAAATTATCGAGCGAACGTTCGTCGCCGACCAGGCTCGAAAGCAACTGTTCGGACACCGGGATTATTGCCGGCGCCTTGTGCTCCAGGTGCGGAATCAACCGACCGACCGCGTGCATCAACGACAAGGCCGGCGTGCGTGGTGCAAAGGTGAACAATAGTGAGCGACGTGTGCGCTCCGCGATTGATGCAAGCGTGCTGGCAATATCGGCAGCTTCGTAATGAATCAGCGAATCCATCGCTACCACGTAATCAAATTCGCCCAGTGCCGCGTCGAGCATATCGCCGACGCGAAAATCGACGCTGCCTTTCCCCGCTACCTCGCCGGTGCGTTCGGCGGCCAGCTCAATGAGCGTTGGTGATACGTCCACGGCGATGACCTCGGCGCCGCGAGCGGCGGCTATCATCGCCAGCGCACCGGTGCCGCAGCCGGCATCCAGAACACGCTTGCCGGACAGGTCGTCCGGCATCCAGCTGAGCAAAGTATCGCGCATCTCGTCACGCCCCGCCCGCACCGTCGCGCGGATGCGACCGACCGGCGCATCGGAGGTCAGTTTTGCCCAGGCGGCAGACGCCGTCTGGTCAAAATAGGTCGTCAATTTCTGACGCGTATCCTGATACGAACCACTAGCCATCAATCAAATCCCAGAAAATCGAAGATCTCCCGATCTTTCATCGGCAATGCTTCCTGAGGCTCGATGCCGTCCCAGAGGTTCTGCGCAAGACGCATGTATTCTGCTTTCACCAGCTCAAGCTCAGGCGAGGTTTCCATCTCGAACAGCGTCGATTTTTTCAACCGGCTGCGGCGGATGACATCCAGATCCTGAAAGTGCGCGACGCGCGTCAAGCCGATGCGCTCGTTGAAGCCATCAATCTGATCCGTATTCGCGCTTCGGTTCGCGATCACGCCGCCGAGACGTACATTGTAGTTCTTGGACTTCGCCGCGATCGCCGCGACGATCCGGTTCATCGCGAAAATAGAATCGAAATCGTTGGCTGTCACGATCAGCGCACGATCGGCATGCTGCAATGGCGCCGCGAAGCCGCCGCAAACGACATCACCCAGAACATCGAAAATCACGACGTCGGTGTCTTCCAGCAGGTGGTGCTGCTTCAGCAGGCGCACCGTTTGTCCGACAACATAGCCGCCACAACCGGTGCCTGCGGGCGGGCCACCGGCCTCGACACACATTACGCCGTTATAGCCTTCATAGACGAAGTCCTCGACGCGCAGCTCTTCGCTATGAAACTCGACCGACTCGAGCACATCGATAACCGTCGGAACAAGCCGCTTGGTGAGCGTAAACGTCGAGTCATGCTTGGGGTCACAACCGATCTGCAGCACGCGCTTACCGAGCTTTGAAAATGCAGCCGACAAATTCGATGATGTCGTGCTTTTGCCGATACCACCTTTTCCGTAAACGGCAAACACTTTTGCACCCTCAATTTTCATGTCCGGGTCCAGGTGCACCTGAACGCTGCCTTTGCCGTCAGCCTGAGCTGGCGGAACTTTTACCGGAGATGGTGAATGTGCGTGTGTCATAAAGTTTTCCTGGAAAGTTTGCGCCGGTTACCGGCTGAAGTGGGCTTTCGCCTCGTACAGCGTCTCTACCGAGATATCGCTGATGCCCTGTTCGCGGGCGTATTGCTCTGTATTGCGGCGTGCTTTGCCGCGCACAAAAAACGGAATTTTTCCGAGCTCTTTCTCGGCATCGGTCAGCCAGACAGGCTCACCATCGGCGGCAACCGCCGTGGCAACATCACCGTTGGACCCTGATGCTGGTGTTTTGCTGCCACCACCGAAATGCCCGAGATGTGACGGCGTCGCCGTGTCGTTGAATTCGAAATCCTCGCGGAACATGCCGAGCAGATGCTCTTCGAGCCCCATCATCAGCGGATGCACCCAGCTGTCGAACAGCACGTTGGCGCCGGCATAGCCCATTTGCGGCGAATGCGCCGCGGGGAAGTCCTGCACGTGGATCGGCGCCGAGATGACCGCACAACCGATGCCAAGTCGCTTGGCGATATGCCGCTCCATCTGTGTGCCGAGCACCATCTCGGGCTGCAGTGCGGCAACGGCCGCCTCAACCTCAAGATAGTCATCTGTAATCAATGGCTCGACGCCATAGCGCTTGGCTGCATCGCGAATATCGCGGGCGAACTCGCGACTGTAAGTCCCCAGACCTACAACCTCGAATCCAAGCTCATCCTGCGCGACGCGTGCAGCGGCAATCGCATGCGTCGCGTCACCGAAAACAAACACGCGTTTGCCGGTCAGGTATGTCGAATCGACAGAGCGCGAGTACCATGGCAAACGTGAGCGCCCGTCGGCCAGCGCCGGCTCCGGGTCGACACCGGCAAGCGCCGCAACTTCACGAATAAATTCGGTAGTCGCGTTCACGCCAATCGGCACCGTTGTTGTCATCGGTTGGCCGAACGCGCGCTTCATCCAGCGTGCTGCCGTATCGGCAATTTCCGGATACATGATGACGTTGAAATCGGCATCGCCCAATCGTGTCAGATCGGCCGGCGTCGCATCCATCGGCGCGATCACATTGATATCGATGCCCAGCACCCGCATGATTTCGCAAAGCTCGCGCAAGTCATCACGATGACGGAAACCCAACGCCGTCGGCCCCAGCAAATTACAGCTCGGACGCTTGCCTTCGGGTCGCGGCGGGCGCTCGCTGCCCGGCGGCAATGCACTTGCCCCTGCCAGCGCGCGAACGAGGTGATATAAGGTTTCGGCGGCGCCCCAGTTTTCCTTGCGCTGATACGCCGGCAGCTCCAGCGGAATAATCGGAATCGGCATGTTCATGCCGGCAGCCAGACCACCCGGATCATCCTGAATCAGCTCGGCGGTACAAGACGCGCCGACGATCATTGCACTCGGCTTGAAGCGCTCGTAGGCGGAACGAACCGAGTTCTGGAACAGCGTCGCGGTATCGCCACCAAGATCGCGCGCCTGAAACGTCGTGTAGGTCACCGGCGGGCGCTTGGAACGGCGTTCGATCATCGTGAACAGCAAGTCCGCATAGGTGTCACCCTGCGGCGCATGCAACACATAGTGCAAATCGCGCATCGCCGTGGCAATCCGCATAGCGCCGACATGGGTTGGGCCTTCATATGTCCAAAGCGTAAGTTTCATCAGATCGCCAAAGCCGCGCGACGGCGTAGTGGGCGGGCAAACAACTCGGCACAATCACCGGCCTGTTCGTATCCGTGCATTGGCGTAAACAACAGCTCAATCGACCACTTGGTCGTCACGCCCATTGCTTCCAGCGGATTTGCGAGACCAAGCCCGCAAACAACGATATCCGGCGCATCTTCAGCGCAACGATCAAGCTGCTTCTCGACGTCCTGACCTTCGCTTAGCCGGGTTCCCGCGGGCAGCATTTCAAGCTCTTCAGCCAGATGCTCGCGGTGCAGGTATGGCGTGCCAACCTCTGCCAATTGCATACCCAACTCGTCGGCGAGGAACCGCGCCAGCGGAATCTCAAGCTGCGAATCAGGGAAAAAGAAAATACGTTTACCGGCAAGCAACTCGCGTTGGCGGGCAATGGCATGTGTCGCCCGGTCACGTGCCGGCCGCGTCACTGTCTCAAAAATTTGTTCATCAACTTCCCACACATCGGCAGCGGCTTTGAGCCAGGCCGTCGTGCCCCTCTCACCGAACGGGAATGGTGCGGCTATGCGCGTCGCACCGCGCTCTTCCAGCGCCTTAGCCGTATCCGCAAGAAACGGCTGCGCAAGCAGGTAACGGGTATCGGGACCCACTGATGGCAGCTCGTTCGCGTGGCGCATTGGCAGGAAATGCACCGGACCAATACCGAGCTTCTCAAACAAGCTCGCCATCTGATCTTCAACGACATCCGCCAGCGCACCGACAACCAAAAGCGAACGGCCCTCTTCTGCGACCGGCATTTCGGGAACCAGCGAGGCAAGACATGCATCCTCACCCTGAGTAAAGGTGGTTTCGATACCACTGCCGGAGTAGTTCAGCACGCGGACATCGGGCATGAAGCGACCAGACAAACGTTCCGCCGCGCGCGACAGGTCCAGCTTGATCACTTCGGACGGGCATGAGCCAACGAGGAACAACAACTTGATATCAGGACGACGCTCAAGCAGACGCGTGACCTCCCGATCCAGCTCTTCGTTCGCATCAGCAAGCCCAGCCAGGTCGCGGTCGTCAATGATTGCCGTGGCGAACCTCGGCTCCGCGAAGATCATGACGCCCGCGGCTGACTGGATAAGGTGTGCGCAGGTTCTCGAACCTACCACTAGAAAAAATGCATCCTGTATTTTTCGGTGCATCCATACGATGCCCGTCAGGCCACAGAAAACCTCGCGCTGGCCGCGTTGGCGGATGACGCCGTCGTTCGTTTCGCGCAGCTGATCAAGCGGCTGCAATACACTGGCCGTCATTGCATGGCCCCGCTAACGCCCGTGGCGTTGCATGGCGCCGCCGCGCCGTCACGCTCGCTTGAAAGCCTTGCCAAACGGAACTTCCAGACAAACTGAGCCGCATTGATGACGTACGCCACGTAGGCCGCAATCGCCAGATACATCTGGCCGGTTACATCCAGCCATCCGGCGAATACGCAAACGAGATAAGCCGTGTGCAGCGCCAGCACCAGCATGCTGACCAGGTCTTCCCAGAAGAAAGACGGCACGAACAGGTAATGGCCGAATACGGCCTTTTCCCACAATGAGCCGGTAATCATGATCGCGTACAGAACCAAGGTCTTTATGACTACTGATAATGTGGCCGCCTCAGCGCCACTACCGGTCATCAGGTAGCGAACGACAAGAAACAGGCTGACAAGGAATACCAGGAATTGCAGCGGCGCCAGAACACCCTGTACAAGCGTCCAGCGAGTTTCATCTCGCCGTTTACGCTCGGCGGCCGTATATAGTGGCCGTGACTCTCCTGAAAGGGCAACGCGGTTCGCCATTTCGTAAAAAACTCCATTCTCAGATCTTCGCGGACAGCCCGTCGAAACAAGCTGATGGGTCAAATTTACGAGTCTCTGGCCGAAGTGTCAACTTTTTGGTACGTCAATAAATATTGACAAATATTTCGAACAAGTGTCTACTGCAGACGTTACGTTCTGCAGTGCTATCATGCCCCGGCTACGTTAATTTTGATCAAGCTGGGGGATAGCTATGACACAGAATACGTCCGGTACGGGTAACTACGGAATTTTTGCCCGACTAATAGAGAGCAGTAGAAAAGCGCTCGGACAAAAGCAGGCCGCAACAAAAGAAGAGCTCACGTCTCTGTCATTTTTAATTGAAAACGAGATTATCCCGCGGCTGCAAATGACGTTTCCAAGCCCCCTGACATCGACAGAGATTAGTCCTGAGACTGACAGCTCTGCGCGCCCGGAATACGATTGCGATGGCTTTGTAGCCGCGCTGTTATCCCGTAGCCCGGATGACGCCAAGATCTATGTCGACGATCTGCGCAAGAGCGAGCATTCACTTCTCGAAATCTACCAAAATCTCCTGACACCTGCGGCGCAGATGTTGGGCGAGATGTGGGAAGACGACCGCTGCACATTCGCAGATGTGACCATTGCAATCACCAAGATTCGCCACCTTTTTGTCGCCACAGCACCCCTGTTCCCTGTAAGCCGTGCCGATGATGACGGCTCGGCGCCAAGCATCCTGCTCACCACGGTGCCCGGCGAACAGCACACGTTCGGCCTTTACTATGCCGTGGAAATGTTCCGCACGGCGGGCTGGACCGTTTGGTCCGGTACACCACGCACGACACGCGAGCTGAACGAGCTCGTTGCGCGCGAGAAATATGATGCAACCGGCCTGTCAGTCAGCGCCAGTCGCAATCTGCCGGTCGTTGCACAAGCTATCCTCGACGTGCGCAACCACTCCGTTAATCCCGACATGCTCATTATTCTGGGCGGCCAATTGGCGATGGATAACAAGACGACGGTCGACGACTTCAAGGTCGATATGATCGCGCGCGATATGGATAGCATCACAGAAGATGCCGCTGACCTTGTGAAGCGACAACGAAGCGAACCCCTGTAGTTATGGCACTGGCGATAAAAACATCGTCAGTGGGTGCATGCACGTAGCGGCATGATCCCGTTTAAAACAACCCAGAACGCACTTCGCGAATTGAGCCATGACTCGATCGCCGAGCTGATCGGCGCATCTCACGACATCACCCTGCTACTGAACAAAGACGGCATTATTGTCGATATCGCCTACGGTGGTGACCGCCCGCTGGACCGGATCGCCGACAGCTGGATCGGAAAGGCCTGGGTGGATACCGTTACCGCCGAAAGCCAGCCAAAAATCGAAAGACTGCTGGCCGAGGCCGGCAGCTCTGACGCTGATCGACGCTGGCGGCAAGTCAACCACCCTTCCGACCAAAACCTTGATGTACCAATACTTTATCTGGCCATTACGGCTGGCGACAGCGACCTGACGCTGGCGATCGGGAAGGATCTGCGACCGATCTCTGACATGCAGCAGCAACTGCTGGATATGCAGCACTCCATTGAGAATGAATACACCCGCCTGCAGCAGGCGGAGACGCGCTACCGCATGCTGTTTCAGACCAGCGGCGAGGCCATCATCATCATGGATCCGGGCACCGGTAAGATCCTCGAGGCAAACCCTGCTGCCGCCGAGCTGCTCAATGACAAGATGCCGCGCCTGATTGGCCGCATATTTAACAAGAGCTTCACGCCCGCCACGCATGCCGCAATCGACGAGATGCTGGCGACCGTGAGAGCGACCGGTCGCGAAGGCCGCATCGAAGCGAAAATTGAGGCAGAGGACCGCGATGTATCGATCAGCGCAGTGCAATTACAGCGGGAAAGCGCGCGCCTGTTGATGCTGCGATTGGTTAGCGACGACGACGCGCGTTCCGGCCGTTTGCACAACGACAACGACAAATTACTGCTTTCTTTGCTCGAAAAAACCAGCGATGGCGTCGTTATTACCGATCCATCCGGCCAGATCCTCACCGCGAATAACGCATTTCTTGAGCTTTGCCAGGTCGCTTCCGAGTTTCAGCTGCACGACCAGCCGCTTGACCAGTGGATCGGCCGGCCCGGCGTGGACGTCAACGTATTGCGCAAGAACCTGCTGCAGCGCGGGCAGGTCCGACAGTTCTTCACTATCATTAACGTCGAATATGGCGCGCCCATCGACGTCGAACTGTCAGCAGTAGTTCTCGAGGAAACGACCAGCAAGCGCTACGGTTACGTGGTGCGCCGGGTGATCCGTCAAAGCGACAGCGGCCGGATCAGTGACGAATCGCGCTCATTGCCGAAGTCAGTCGAGCAAATGACAGAACTGGTCGGGCGGGTCCCGCTTAAAGAACTGATCCGCGAAACCACTGATATTCTTGAGAAACTCTGCATTCAAGCAGCCCTCAAAGCGACCGACGACAATCGCGCATCGGCTGCGGAAATACTCGGTCTCAGCCGCCAGAGCCTTTACGTAAAGCTACGCCGACACGGTCTGGGCAACGACGATAGCGGTTCCAAGAGCGACTAAAATGCCGGTTTTGCGCATTTTCGCGCATGCGCCTCCAGCCACCATCCCGGTAGTGTCAACAAAATCCTACAAAACAAGTGTCAATTTTAATTGACGGATTAGGGCTGTCACGATAACTTACAGTCTATGCCTGATACCCGCATCGCAAGGCTGGGCGATACCCCGTTTCTGCTGTCAGCCCTAGAGTTACTGAAGCCGGTCACCTGGTTTCCGCCGATGTGGGCGTTCGCCTGCGGTGTTATTGCCTCCGGCGTGGCCGTAAACACGCGTTTACCGTTCCTTATCGGCGGCGTTTTGCTCGCCGGCCCTTTTCTATGCGGCACCAGCCAGGTCGTCAACGACTGGTTTGATCGGCACGTCGACGCGCTGAACGAACCGCATCGCCCTATTCCCTCCGGTCGCATTCCCGGCCGCATTGGGCTGTATTTTGCGATTATCTGGTCGCTGGTCTCGATGCTGGTCGCGGCATTGCTGGGCACCTGGGTACTGATCGCAGGCGCGGTCGGCCTCGCGCTGGCCTGGGCGTACAGCGCGCCCCCTTCCGGCTCAAGCGCAACGGCTGGTATGGCAACACGGCCGTCGGGCTCTGCTACGAGGGGCTGCCTTGGTTTACCGCTGCAGCGGCCATGAGCGGAACACTGCCAACCAATCAGAATCTGGCCATGGTGCTGCTCTATAGCCTGGGCGCACACGGCATCATGACCCTGAATGACTTCAAATCAATAAACGGCGATCTGGCGATGGGCCTGCGCTCATTACCGGCGCAGCTGGGACCCGAAGTTGCAGCCAGGCTCGCCTGTGTTGTCATGATTATTCCGCAATTTGTCGTCGTCGCACTGTTGTGGCACTGGCAACTACAGGCCTACTCAATAGCAGTCGGCGCCGTTTCAATCGGCCAGCTCGCGCTCATGCCGAGACTGCTGAGTGATCCGCTGAAATTTGCGCCCTGGTACAACGGCACCGGCATTGTGTTGTTTGTCAGCGGCATGATGATCAGCGCATTCGCCCTCAGGAGCCTGGTGCTATGAAGGGTTTGGGTTGGCTTGGTATTGCGCGTCTCGGCGTTGTGCAGATGTCACTCGGCGCGATCGTCGTGCTGACAACCTCAACGCTAAACCGCGTCATGGTTGTCGAGCTCGCCCTGCCGGCGGTATTGCCCGGTGTGCTCGTCGCTTTGCATTACTTTATTCAGATCATGCGCCCACGTTTCGGCCACGGATCAGACATGGGCGGTCGACGCACGCCATGGATCGTCGGCGGGATGTTGGTGCTCGCCACCGGTGGTGTTCTCGCCAGTGTCGCGACGCTGGTCATGTCAATTAACGCCATGGCGGGTATCGCACTGGCCGTTTTCGCATTTATTCTTATCGGCGCCGGCGTTGGCGCCAGCGGCACTTCATTGCTGGTATTGCTCGCTGCTTTGACCGCACCCGAACGGCGCGCCGCGGCTGCGACGATAACCTGGCTCATGATGATCTTCGGCTTTGCGCTGACCGCAGGCGTCGCCGGCGCGCTGCTCGACCCGTTCTCCATGCCGCGCCTGATAGCAGTCACCGCCGGCGTCAGCCTGGTCGCGATCACGGCAACAACGCTCGCCGTGTTCCGCATCGAGCCTCGCGACGCCGCCGCTGTTGAACGCCAGCCAGAAACATCTGTAGGAGCATCTGAATCGGACACATCGTTTCTGGCGGCTGTCCGCGAAGTGGTCAGCGAACCGCAAACACGACGTTTCGGCATTTTTGTATTCATCTCCATGCTCGCCTATAGCGCGCAGGATCTTGTCCTCGAACCCTTCGCCGGTGCGATTTTCGGATTGACACCGGGCGACTCGACGCAACTCGGCGGCATGCAACACGCTGGCGTACTGGTCGGCATGATCGGTGTTGCGATTATTGGCAGCCGTTTTCCCGCCGCGCTGCGCCAGTGCATGATTACCGGCTGTCTGTTCTCGGCGATATTGCTTGCCAGCCTGGCATTTGCCGGACAGGTCGGCGGCAACTGGCCGCTGTCTGCAAATGTCTTTGCACTCGGCGTTGCCAACGGCGTGTTTGCCGTTGCCGCCATCGGCAGCATGATGCACCTCGTGAGTCATGGCCACAGCGGTCGCGATGGCGTACGTATGGGCGTCTGGGGCGCAGCACAGGCCATTGCGTTTGGACTCGGTGGCATCCTCGGCACGCTTGCGGTCGACATCATCCGCTACGTTAGCGGCGATGTCAGCATCGCCTATTCACTCGTTTTTGCCGCACAGGCCAGCCTGTTTATCGCGGCCGCAATACTGGCTGCGCGACTGAGTCGTCGCGCTATCGTGTCGTCATCAAATCAACCCGAGTCGATGTTGGAATCGGCGAGAATCTGAGCAAGGAAAGAACATGCAAACTTATGATGTGATTGTAATCGGCGGCGGGCCTACCGGCGCAACGGCTGCCCACGAGTTGGCGGCACAGAACCACAACGTATTGTTGCTGGATCGCCGCGGCCGGATCAAGCCGTGCGGCGGCGCGGTACCACCAATCCTGGTGCGCGAGTTCGACATTCCCGAAAGCATGCTGGAGGCGAAAGTCACAGATGCGCGCATGATTTCTCCGAAGTCGGAAAAAGTCGATATGTCTGTCGGCGGCTGGGTCGGCATGGTCGACCGCGAACACTTCGACGAGTGGCTTCGCGAGCGCGCGGCAGACGCGGGCGCCACCCGTATCGACGGCACCTTCAAGACCATTGAATCGCGCGACGACAAGACCTCAGTGGTTCACTACGTCGACAAAGTAACCGGCGAGCAGAGTTCTGCCACCGCCAGCTACATCATCGGTGCAGACGGTGCACATTCAAACGTCGCGAAACAATGCATCCCGGGCGCCGATAAAATCCCGCATGTATTCGCCTATCACGAAATCGTACGTTCGCCCGAAAAAGGCACCGGTGATTTTGAGCCGACACGCTGCGATGTCTACTATCAGGGAGACATCTCACCGGACTTCTACGGTTGGGTGTTCCCGCACGGTGACCGCACCAGCATTGGTATGGGCACCGCACATCACGGTTACTCGCTGCGCGCCGCAACATCCCGGCTGCGCGAACGCTCCGGCCTCGCTGGTGCGGAGACAGTGCGCACCGAAGGCGCGCCCATCCCTCTGAAAGCGCTGCGCCGCTGGGACAATGGCAAAGACGTACTGCTTGCCGGTGACGCGGCCGGTGTTGTCGCGCCCGCATCGGGCGAAGGCATCTACTATGCGATGTACACCGGGCGACTGGCCGCGCAAGCCGTGAATGAAGCGCTGGCGACCGGTAATGCGAAAGCACTGAAGCTCGCGCGCAAACGCTTCCGCAAGGCACATGGCCGGGTCTTTTTCATTCTCGGAATCCTGCAAAAGTTCTGGTATTCCAGCGACAAGCGGCGTGAGAAGTTCGTCAAGATCTGTCGCGATCCCGATGTACAACACCTGACCTGGGAGGCGTACATGAACAAGAAACTGGTTCGCGCCAAGCCGGTCGCACATGTGCGCATCTTCTTTAAGGATCTCGCGCACCTCGTCGGTCTCGCTCCACGATGACGTTTGCGAAATCGCTGCGCAGCCTGTCTTTCTGGGTTGCGTTGGCGATTGCGTTTTCTGTCGGCGCCGTTGGCGGGCTGCTTACACCGATCGGCCCGTGGTATGAGCTGCTCGAGAAGCCGGCATTCCAGCCGCCGGACTGGGCGTTCGGACCGGCATGGACCATTATATTCCTGCTCAGCGCGTATAGCGCACACAGGCTCTGGGATGCGGCAGCCGGCAAGACTGCCCGGCGCGTCACCATTGTTGGCCTGTTTGCGCTCAATGCGCTGCTTAATCTTGGCTGGAGCTACCTGTTTTTCTTTAGCCAGCGGCCGGACCTGGCTTTGAATGAAGCACTGCTGCTGTGGATATCGGTGCTGCTGATCATCGTCATCATTGCAGGCAAAGTGCCAATTACGCGTTGGCTAATGGCGCCCTACCTTGCCTGGGTGACATTCGCGATCGTACTGAATTTCTACATTTACAGATTGAACATGCCTTTCGCGTAGCGCAAAAAAAACCCGCCGCACAACGTGCGACGGGTTTTTTAGTTGCGATAACGGATGCTATCGCTGAGGTCAGCAAATCAGGCGCTCTTGCGATTGTAGCTCGCACACCAGCCGTTTGCGTTGACTGCCTTGCCGGCAAAGATAGAGCAAGCGCCCCATCCGTCGTTACCTGCAACGTACAAACTGCAGTTCTTGCAGTACTCGTTGGCCTCGGCACCACGACCCGGATATTTCGCCGCATCCAGCTTGCTGGCGTCGTGCTTGTAACCGAGTGCCTGCGCGACCGCATCATCTTCTTTGACCCTGGGCAGGCCACCGGCTTTATCGCTCATCGCGCCTTTGGCGTCAGCAACCATATCACCTGCGGTTTCCTTAGCGTCCTGCATCGCGCCATCGGCTTTCTCAGCCATCGCATCGACAGCTTCGCCGGCGTCATCTGCAACTTCCTGCATTTTGTCTTTGGCGTCACCCGCCATTTCCGCCGCGCTGTCCATGGCGTCGTCAGCGGTCTCAGCGACCTTGGCGGCGGCCGCTTCGGTCTTCTCGGCGGCAGCTTCGGCAGCTTTTTCTGCTTTAGCGGCAACGCCTTCGTCGGAATCACCACCCGAACAGGCGGCCAGTCCACCCAGTGGGAGAATTATTGCGGTACCGGCGGCAAGCTTAACTATTTTGCGGCGTTGCTCGTCAGTGTTCGAATCATCATTGTGCATTGAATATGTCCTTTGCTTCGGTTGGGCTATCACGTCAATGGTAATGTAGACAGGCTACCGGACGCAAAGCGACGCCAACGTGCGACAGCTGAAATGGCCCTAAAAGCGGACGTAGCGGCCAGATTTACCGCTAACTGCGCCGCTCGTTGCGCTTCCTGCGCTCACCGCTGCTGGAAAGGGCATGCTGCGCGCGGCAGTCGAGCGTGAATTCCAGCTGCCCGGCCAGCCAAAGCCAGTAACCGAGCAACTCGACCAACTCCTCCGCGGCGATTTTTATAACCCGGCGATAGCCGTCACCCGCTAGGCTCTGCCAGAACGGCTCGTGCCCGAACAAATTTGCGAAAACCAGCAATACCACGATGCCCGCCAGCATCATCGCGATACCCGGCGATGGCATCGCACGCTGGTAGGCGAGGCCCAATGCGCGACGATTTCTGTATTGGTAGACAAAAACGCCTACCAGCATCAGGGCAACGATTACCTGCCAGGCGTGATCCACAAGGTAGTAGTCCAGAAACAGATCAAGCTCACGAATCAGCGCCACCGCGGCCACTGACATCATCAGATAGGCCAGCACGCGGTGTTGTCGTAACAAGCGGCTGCACCGCCAGCCCAAACCGATAATCAGCGCAAGCATGGCGACCTGCAACCATTCAACTGCGGAGAACTCACTGGTACCGAGCGTAGGCGCCATATCGCTGGCAACCAGCAGTCGCAAGCCCTCGCTGCCACCGATCTGCCCGTAGATCAGAATCAGCATGATCACCGCCAGCACCGTGGCATAAGCTGCCATGCGAATCATCAACACGACGCGCTCGCTTGCATACTGGCTCTGTCGGTCAGACCGCGTCGACACAGCCATTCGGCAGCATCATGGGCATCTTCGCAAAACCAGGCGACCGTCGATCCATGGCGAAAACTGTAGCCCCATGCGTCCATGTCTCTGGCCAGGCGACGCCAACCGATACCCGGCAGCCGCTGCGCAATCAACAATTGCAGATAGCAAACCGCAGCCTCTTCCAGGTCATCCCCTCCCGCGTCGCTGGCCACGTCGCGGCGCCGCTCCGGGCCCATGCAAATAAGATGGCAGGCCTCGTGCAGCAACGAATGCAATGGCGTATCGCTGCGCGCGTGCACAACACTGCCAATGATGCCCGCCTCCGGTTCACCCCAATAGCTGCCGGGAATGACATTACCAAGGGGATGGAGCTCGATCTTGAGTCCGTAGACGCCTAGCTGGTCCAGCAGCGCTTTGCGCAGCGCCGTGCGTGCGCCAACGTCAGCCATCGTCAACATCAGCGCAGAGAGGCTAGCTGCCGGACGATGGTGTCGACAAGATCCTCGACGATCAGTGCACGCAGCTGGCGTTCCTCGCGCACCTTGCCGAGCACTTCGGTTTCGTCCCAGATGTAGTCACGCGTCAGCGTCAGTGACGGGCGCTGCAGCAACAGATCGCCGTGCCGACGGAAACTGTAGCCAACGGTGTAGAAAATCTCGAATTCGCGCGGCACGTTGCGCACCGATACCGACAAGATACGTTGACCGGTAGTCACATTATCCAGCGCCAGCCGGTTTGTGGATTGAGAATCGATAACGATCCCGCGGCCGATAAATTCGCGCTCCAGCGCAAGATAGAGGTCAGTGCGCCTGTCGTCCGTATCGATGGCCACACGCGTCAGATACTCAGGCAGCGGTTGCCGGCCGGCGAGCTGAAATCCGCAGCCTTGCAGCAGGACCAGCAACAGCGCCAGCAACACGCCCCATTGTCGGCTATACGACAACATTAACCAGCTTGCCCGGCACGACAATAATCTTGCGCACCGGCTTGCCGTCCATGAAGGACTGGACATGCTCGTCCGCCAGCGCCGCCGCCTCCAGTGTCGCCTTGTCGGCATTGGCTGCGACAGTCAGACGCGCGCGCAGTTTTCCATTGACCTGCACGACCACTTCGATTTCATCGCGCACCAGCGCGGCGTCATCGACTGTCGGCCATTGCTCATTAACAACCGCGGTGTCATGCCCAAGCGCTTGCCACAGGCTGTGGGTGATATGCGGCACAATGGGAGCCAGCAGCAACACCACAGTCTCGAGCGCTTCATGGCGGGCGCCGTTGCCGCGATCGTCCGACACGGATGTTGCAGAAACCGTATTCAATAGCTCCATTACGCCGGCAATTGCGGTGTTGAATGTGTAACGTCGACCAACGTCGTCCGATACTTTAGCGATGATCTCATGGGTCTTGCGTCGCAGCGTTTTTTGTTCGGCGGTCAGCCCGTCCGTAACCAGCCGGGTCGCGAATTCTGATTCAACATGCTCATTGACGGCGCGCCACAACTTACGCAAGAACCGGAATGCTCCGGCTACGCCGTCATCCGACCATTCGAGCGCCTGATCAGGTGGCGCGGTAAACATCATAAACAAGCGCACCGTGTCGGCGCCGAACTCTTCGATCATACCTTGCGGGTCGACGGTGTTGCCTTCCGACTTGGACATCTTGCGACCGTCTTTGAGCACCATACCCTGTGTCAGCAGATTGACGAACGGCTCATCGGCGCCAGACAACCCGGTATCGCGCAACAATTTCTGGAAGAACCGCGCGTATAACAAATGCAGAATAGCGTGCTCTATGCCGCCGATATATTGATCGACCGGCAGCCAGTATGCTGCGCGCTCATCGAGCATCCCATCGGCCGCATCAAAAGACGCATAACGCGCGTAGTACCAGGACGACTCGAAGAACGTATCGAAGGTGTCGGTTTCCCTGCGTGCCGGCTTGCCACATTTCGGGCAATCGACATTGATGAATTCCGGCATGTCCTTGAGAGGGGAGCCGGTACCGCTGACGACCACGTCTTCGGGCAACACAACCGGCAGGTCCTGCTCTGGCACCGGCTGCGCATCACAGTCGTCGCAATAGATTATCGGGATGGGCGTACCCCAGTAGCGCTGACGGGATACGCCCCAGTCGCGCAAGCGGTAATTTACGCGGCGCTCGGCCTGGGCGGATGACTCCAGCCGCGTAGCAATCGCATCGAACGCCTCGTCAAAATCAAGGCCGTCGAAATCACCCGAGTTAACCGTCTTGCCCTTGCCGAGATATGCCTCTTTATCGAGGTCGACCTGATCGCCCGGCAATGCCTCGATCACCTGGCGCACGGGCAGCTGATACCTGGTCGCAAACTCGTAGTCGCGCTGGTCGTGCCCCGGCACCGCCATCACGGCACCGGTGCCGTAGGACATGAGCACAAAGTTAGCCGCCCACAACGGCACCAGTTCGCCGGTCAACGGGTGGATTGCGTGGATTCCGAGGGGCATGCCCTTTTTCTCCATCGTCTCCATCGCCGCTTCTGCAGACTCATTGCGGCGGCACTCGGCGAGAAAGTCGGCTAACGCCGGGTTGCCCTCGGCGGCCTTAACCGCCAGCGGATGCTCTGCGGCAACCGCCATATAGGTTACCCCGTACAGCGTGTCAGGGCGCGTTGTAAACACCTTGAGTGCACCGTCCTGGTCTGCCATGACGAACGCATAGTCTGCTTCCACGGCAAAACTGATCTCAAGCCCCTCCGAGCGACCGATCCAGTTGCGCTGCATGGTTTTTACAGGTTCCGGCCAACCGTCGAGCGCATCGAGTGCCTCGAGCAGCTCATCCGCATAGTCGGTTATGCGCATGAACCATTGCGGTATCTCACGACGCTCGACCAATGCGCCGGAGCGCCAGCCGCGCCCGTCGATGACCTGTTCGTTGGCGAGAACTGTGTTGTCGACCGGATCCCAGTTGACGATCGAATTCTTGCGGTAGACGAGCCCCTGCTCGAACAGTTTGGTGAACAGCCACTGCTCCCAGCGGTAATACTCGGGCCGGCAGGTTGTAACCTCGCGCCGCCAGTCATAGCCGAGGCCGAGCTCGATCATCTGACCACGCATGTATTCGATGTTTTTGTATGTCCACTCGGCCGGTGGCACGCCATGCTTGATTGCGGCATTCTCGGCCGGCATACCAAAAGCATCCCAACCCATTGGCTGCAGAACATGCTTACCCAGCATTCGCTGGTAGCGCGCAACCACATCCGAAATCGTGAATACCCGCACGTGGCCCATATGCAGCCGCCCGCTCGGGTAAGGAAACATCGTCAGGCAGTAGTACTTGTCCGCACCGGCATCCTCGTCGACCTCAAAGGTGCCGCTTTGTTGCCAGTATTGCTGAACAACCGGTTCGATATCAGCTGGGTGGTATTGTTTTTTCATCGTCGGATATCAGTGGGAATCAGGGTCTGAACCGCAAGGATACAGCCTTGCCGCGCCGTTGAAACCCTTCAGTCGGAAAGCGTGCCGCGTCGCCGCCTGAAAACGCTGATCGATACGATCGCGGCGAAGCAAAACATGAGCACCGGCCAGTTGCCCACGCGGGTATACGGGGTGTGACCCGACACCGTTTCAATGCTACCGGCAAGCACCGCCGGCTCGAATGACGGCGCACGTGCCGCCACGCGCCCCTGCGCATCAATTATCGCCGTGATACCGGTATTGGTGGCGCGCAATTGCCAGCGCTGCGATTCCGCTGATCGCGTGCGCGCGATCTGCAAGTGCTGGTGAGGTGCGATTGAGTCACCGAACCACGCATCGTTACTCACGTTAACGATAAAACCCGCGCGCGGGAAAAATACCAGCTGCTCGGCGGCATAGGCGTCTTCGTAGCAGATGCTGGTCGCGATCGTCATGCCGTCAACAACAATCGGTGTTTGCGAATCCGCGCCGGCCGCCAGATCGGCATACGGCAAATCACGCAACCGCATCCATTCGCGAATAAACGCCGGCACGGGGAAATATTCACCGAACGGCACCAGGTGGCGCTTCTCGTACCATTGGCGCTGCCCGTCGCGCATAGACAGCAGGGCGTTGGCAACACGGCCGTCTTCATGGCGCCGCAGGATGCCGAGTAGCAGCTGACTGTTCGCCTCGTTGGCGAGCGTGCCGACCCGCGCCAGGTAAGGCTCAATGCGATCGGCAACAGTAGGCAGCGCGACCTCGGGCATTAGCAGGATATCCGCACCGCGATGCTCGGCCACGAACTGCCCGTACCACTGCACGGTTTTCTGAAACTGCTCCGGCGACCACTTGAGGCTTTGATCGAGCCCGAGCTGGGCGATACGCGCGCTGAACCGCTCTGCATTAGGCGTGACATAACGCGCATTACTTACGAACAGGCTGGCTGCAGCCACCACGACGATGACAGAGGCGCCGGCAATGCGCGCGCCGCGACCCGACGATAGCAACATTAACAATGCGCTGGCGACGCAGAGCAACACCAGACTGCCAAGATAGATGCCACCGATCGGCAGCCAACCGGCCAATGGCCCGCCCGGCAGCGCGTAACCCAGCGACAGCCAGGGAAACCCGCTGAGCACCCAACCGCGTAACCACTCCAGCAGCAAGAACGTCGGCGCGAATAACACGATCGCCGCGATACGTGACCCCGCGGCAAGGCGCATCGTCAGCATCGCGGTCAGGCCGAAATACAATGCCATGATCGCGACCAGCCCAAGCATCAGAAATACAGCGAGCGCGACCGGCGCGTTGCCAATCGTGTGAATCGAATGGTAGAGCCAATAGGTGCCGGTCAGAAACGCGCCCGCACCAAACGCGAAACCAATTTTAAACGCGCTGCGCGGCGTTTGCCCAAGCCACAACAACACCCAGGCCGACAGCAATACCGGTATTAGCCACCACCATTCGAACGGCGCAAACGCCAAAGGCAATGCCAGACCCAGCCCGAGACCTGCGACGACGCGCAGCATGTTTGTGGCGGGCGCCGCGCTCAGGCGGCGCTGTCCTCAACATCGCTGTTTCGCGATACATTCAGCAAATCGATCCGACGCCGGTCGGCGCGCACAACGACAAAGCGGAAGTCGCCATGGTCTACTATCTCGCCGCGCCGTGGCATGCGGCCCAACTCGCTCATGACCAAACCGCCAACGGTATCGTACTGCTCGTCACTCAACCCGGCCTCGAAGTAGTCGTTGAATTCCTGGATGCGCGTTAGCGCGCGCACGGCGAATCTCTCGACGCCGTCACGCTCGCCATCAGGGCGAATCCACGCGTCCTCTTCGATGTCATGCTCATCGTCGATCTCGCCGACGATTTCCTCCAGCACGTCCTCGATCGTCAACAGCCCGGCAACACCGCCGTATTCGTCGACGACGACAGCCATGTGGTTGTGACTCGCCCGAAACTCTTTGAGCAAGGTGTTCAGGCGCTTTGATTCTGGGATAAACACGACCGGTCGAATCCACGGACTCAGGTCGAGCGCCACGTCCTGCGGTTGACCCATGCAGTTGAGCAGGTCTTTGGCCAGCAGAATGCCAATGATTTCATCGCGCTCACCGCCATGCATAGGAAATCGCGAGTGGCCGGAATCGATGATGGTGGCAAGTAGTTCGCCGAATGGCACGCCGTCCTCCAGCACAACCATCTGCGAGCGCGGCACCATGACATCGCGCACCTGCGTTTCCGCAACTTCGAGCACGCCGGTCAGCATCGAGTGCTCGTCTTCATCGAACACCAGATGCTGGCTCGCCTCTTCGATCAGTTCGATGATTTCTTCGCGGGTTCTGGGCTCGCCTTTGAACGCCGCCAGCAATCGCTGCCAGACGCTCTGCGCGGAGCCCTGCGTACTCGGAGGTTTCTCTTCACTCATTCGTGGAATCAATCAGTTACGGCAATGCGGATAATAACAACAAATCAGGCGTCCGTGCGCGTCACTGGTACGGATCTGCAAAGCCGAGACACTGCATGGCCTCGCGTTCGATACCTTCCATGATCGCCGCGTCGACGTCATCTATATGGTCGTAGCCCAGCAAATGCAGGCATCCATGGATAACCATATGGGCCCAATGCTGGTCTAGCGACTTGTGCTGCTCGTCCGCCTCGCGGGCGACCACGTCCGCACAGATGACTAGATCACCGGCATGCGGCGGGTCTTCGTCGCCATCGATCAGCAGCGGCGCGCCGGGGAATGCGAGCACATTGGTAGGCGCGTCTTTGCCGCGCCAGTCGCGATTGAGCGAGCGGCTTTCGTCGGGCGAGACGATACGCACGGTAACCTCGTGCAAGACGTTGTACGCAATGGCTACCTTCGACGCCGCGCTAAAGGCGGCATTCGCGGCACGCTGCAAATCGCTCAACGGTGGCAAATGAGCACCATCGTTGGCCAACGCAATCTGACGCTCGATGCTAAGCGTCATCGCGGCGCGTCAATCGTCGGGTTCTTTGTGTTCATAGGCATCATAGGCGTCGACGATTTTCTGCACCAAAGGATGACGAACGACATCCTTGGAGCCGAAACGCGTGACACCGATACCGGCAACATCACCAAGCACACGCAATACATGCTTGAGCCCCGACAACTGGCCGGCCGGTAAATCAATCTGCGTCACATCGCCCGTAACCACGGCGGTCGAACCGAAGCCGATGCGGGTCAGGAACATCTTCATTTGCGCAACGGTGGTATTTTGCGCCTCATCGAGAATGATGAAAGATTCGTTGAGTGAACGCCCGCGCATGAAGGCTAGCGGCGCAACTTCAATCATGTTGCGTTCGAGCATTTTCGCCACCTGCTCATAGCCCATCATTTCGTACAGCGCGTCATACATCGGGCGCAGGTAAGGGTCGACCTTCTGACTCAGATCGCCCGGCAGGAACCCCAGCCGTTCGCCGGCCTCGACCGCCGGTCTAACCAACACGATGCGTCTGACACGGTCGCTCTCCAGCGCTTCCACCGCAGTCGCTACGGCCAGATAGGTCTTGCCGGTACCCGCGGGCCCGATGCCAAACGCGAGATCATTCTCGCGCACCTGCGACAGGTATTTGCTTTGGTTGGCACCGCGCGGCCGGATCAACTTGCGGCGCGTGCGAATAACCAATTCCTGCGGATCTCCCGCCACACTGATGATCGGCTTATCGCCGGTGACTGGCTGCATGCCTGACTCCTGTAGACAGATGTGGATGTGTTCCGGCTCCAGACGTTCGCTGCCGGTAAGCTCGAAAAGCTGGCGCAGGACCTTCTCGCCGGCGCGCGCAGCGGTATCGCTGCCCATGACTCTGAAGTGATTGCCGCGATTGGCGATTTCGACATCGAGCCTGCGCTCGATCTGGCGCAGATGCTCGTCAAATTGGCCGCTCAGGTTAGCGAGCCGGGAATTATCCTCGGGCTCCAATACCAGATCGCGGCTGACTGTGGCGGTGGTCAAAGTGTTTCGCGGACGCTCATAGGCTGAATCAACAAACCTGAGGCTACTCCACAGCGTGCGCCGAGGAAAGCCTCAAAGCTTAAAAAGTCATCGAATAATTACGCTGGCAAAAATCAGCTTGCCGCGGCGGTCGCGGTCACCAATCGGCCGCGCAGGGAATTGGGCAGCGCCTCGGTAATAACAACGTCCGCAAAATCGCCGATCAACGCGGCCGGGCCGTCGAAGTTGACCCAACGCATATTCTCGGTGCGACCCGCCAGCTGTGCGGGGTCTTTGCGCGCCGGGCGCTCGACCAGAACCCGTTGGATCGAGCCCACCATCGCCTGCGAAATGGCGGCCGCCTGTTGGTTGATACGCGTCTGCAGGATGCTCAGCCTTTGCTTCTTGACCGACATCGCAACCTCGTCCGGCAGCGATGCGGCCGGTGTGCCGGGGCGCGCACTGTAGATAAAACTGAACGACTGGTCGAAGCCGATATCCGCAATCAGCTTCATCGTGTCCTCGAAGTCCTTGTCGGTCTCGCCAGGGAACCCGACAATAAAGTCAGACGACAAACTGATGTCGGGGCGCGCCGCGCGCAGCTTGCGGATCTTTTGCTTGTACTCGATGGCGGTATGACCACGCTTCATGCGCGACAGCGTGCGATCGGAGCCACTCTGCACCGGCAGGTGCAAATAGTTGGCAAGCTTCGGCACGCTGGCATAGGCCTCAATAAGGCTGTCGGTGAACTCGACCGGGTGTGAGGTCGTAAACCGTATGCGCTCGATGCCGTCGACCTCGGCCACATAGTGGATCAGCGTCGCAAGGTCGGCGATCGAACCATCGTGCATCGGCCCGCGGTAGGCATTGACATTCTGGCCGAGCAAATTGATTTCGCGGACACCGCTCTGCGCCAGCTGCGCGACTTCAACGATCACATCATCGAACGGCCGGCTGATCTCCTCGCCCCGCGTGTAAGGCACAACGCAGAACGTGCAATATTTGCTGCACCCTTCCATGACGGAAACAAACGCCGTCGGGCCATCCGCACGCGGCTCCGGCAGGCGATCGAATTTCTCAATTTCCGGAAACGAAATATCGACAACATTGTCTTTGCCGGCGCGCGCCTCGTTCACCATCTCTGGCAAACGATGCAATGTCTGCGGCCCGAACACGACGTCGACGTACGGGGCGCGTTTTGTAATCGCCTCACCTTCCTGGCTGGCGACACAGCCACCCACGCCGATCAACATGCCGGGCTTCTTCGCCTTCAGCGCTTTCCAGCGCCCCAGTTCTGAGAATACCTTCTCGGCCGCCTTTTCCCGAATGGAGCAGGTGTTCACCAGCAGGACGTCGGCGTCCTCCGGGCTATCGGTCACCTGCATGCCGTGCGACTCACGCAATACATCCGCCATTTTCGACGAATCATATTCGTTCATCTGGCAGCCGTAGGTCTTGATATATAGTTTCTGGCTCATCCGGCCATTTTACCGGAAAAACGCGCTGTGAAGCGATACCGCACGTATGGCCGACTGCAGGCAGGGGCCCGCGCGCTATGCGGTTTCAGCAACTAATAGGCTATGTCATCATCGGTCTCGGGCACAGCACACCCGCCAATCCGTATCGCGCGGGTCGCCGTCACCCCTACCGTCCAGACGCGCAAATCGTTCACATCGGGGTGTAGCGCATGGAACAAGTAATGAACGCAAGGCTGAAAATCGAACTCTATGGTTTGCCTGTATTCCAGTAATTGGCGCTCCGGGATTCGCGTTCGACGCTTGCAACGTTGGTGGGACACGAAGCTCCGGGCGAAACGCGCTCACGAAGGTAATTTCGTGGGTTCCCGGCGGCACATCCCAGGTCGTGAGACCGTCCAAGAACCACCTATCCCCGACAGCGACAATGGTCACATCAGCGTGCTCCCGCAACGCCACGCTGCCGCCGCTCCCATCGATACGCGCGAAAGGCTTGAGCGCGCAGCCGCTCAGCGAGAGCAGGCAAGCCATCAACGCCGCGCCACGCAAGAAGTCTGGTTGCAGGCGGGTATATGACCGAAGGTTTTCGGTTATTGACGTGGCCATGGTTCGATCACTCCATACATGCAATATCCCAACCATAAACGTACAAGGAATGGTTTATGGTGTAAATCGCCCGTTGCGCAAAAAGGCCAGCACCTCACCGATGACTTTCGCATTGCGCATCATCATCGGGTGAGTTACCGGCATGACCCGAAAATCGTTCATGCCGTCCAATTGCGCGCTGGCCACCGATACTTTTCCGTCATCGGGCCCGTCGATCATCGTCGAGTTGATCCAGTTGATCGACCGGTTGCCGGCGATAATGCCGAGCTCGAATGCAGCCTCACCAAGCCGGCGCGGCATGCTTGCCGCATCAGTACCAAGCTGGCCACCGGCCGGGCCGTTGATGCTTGCGAACAACCGCCAGTCACCAATCCTGTCGACCACCTCACTGCCCTGATTGGGCGGACCGAGCATGACCACCCGGCCAATATTGAGATCGGGCACATGCTCACCCAGGTAGCGCACGATAATGCCGCCCATGGAATGGGTTACAAAATGGGCAGGCTGACCGTCCGGCACGCAGTCGCGAATGGCGGGTAGCACATGCTCCGCTGCCAACACCTGCAGCGAGTGCCTGGTAGACGGGTAATCGATGACGCACGGCTGATAGCCGTTCTTCTCCAGCGCATCGGCAAGCTTGCGCATCGAGCGCCCGCTGCGGGCAAGACCGTGCAACAACACAACGGGTTCGGACGGTTTCACGGCGGGATCGTCGCGATCAGCAACAGCTGAGGCTGATGCATCGTCTGGCGGCAATGCTTCGCGTGACGCTGATGCATCGCTCGCAGCAGCGGCCGGGAACGACGCCGCCAGCACGACAAGCAAGAGCGTTCTGCGCAGCGCGCCAGCATAGATGACTAACTGATTGCATTTTCCGGCGGCTGCCATAGTTCGACCTTGTTACCATCCGGGTCGGAGAACCACCCGAAGTGGCCGTATTCGCTGCGCTCCGGCTCGCCATGCAATGTTGCACCGGCCGCGGCCACTTGCGCCAACGCGCCGTCAAGATCATCGACGATAAGATTGATCATGAAGCCTTTTTTGGAGGGCTTGAAATAGTCTGTGTCTTTAGCGAATGGCGTCCACAACGTGTAGCCGCCGGCGGGCATGTCTCCCGGTTTGAAAATGACGCCACCAAAAGAGGACTCGACCTGCAGACCGAGGTGTTGCGAGTACCATGCGCCGAGCGCTTTGGGGTCATCGCTTTTAAAAAATATGCCGCCGAGACTGATAACTTTGGCCATTGCCGCTGCCCCCAATTACGCTATTTACTGTCTAATAATCCTATCAGAAAAAGCAAAAAGCCCGCGTTGCGGGCCTCTTGTGACGGAGTACAGGCAGACCTAAAACGGGATATCGTCGTCAAAGTCATTGACTGCCGCCGCAGGTTGCGAGGCCGGCGCGCTTTGCGAACGCTGACCGCCACCGCCGGACATCGGTGACCCGCTGCCTCCACGGCTGCCCAGCATCTGCATTTCGTCGGCGATGACTTCCGTCGTGTAGCGGTCGTTGCCGCTCTTGTCCTGCCACTTGCGCGTGCGCAGCTTGCCTTCGATGTAGACCTGCGAGCCCTTGCGCAGATATTCCGCAGCGATCTCGGCGAGACGGCCGAACATGGCAATACTGTGCCACTCGGTGCGCTCTTGCGGCTCGCCGGTTTGCTTGTCTTTCCAGCTCTCACTGGTCGCAATGCGCAGGTTGGTGACTGCACCGCCGCTGGGCATGTAGCGGGTCTCCGGATCCTGGCCGAGGTTGCCCACCAGAATGACTTTGTTGATACCGCGCGACATAAGTGTTCCCCTGAAAAAATCCGATTTATGACCGACTATTTTAGACGCTCGCGATGCAATTGCCAGTGTAATTATCGGCGCGACGCAAGGTTTTGATCGTGCTACCGGCTAACCAGACCGCCAGCAACACGGTCAGCACCAACATTCCCGCCTGCGCGCCCAGCGTTCCGACAGTCCAGCCGGCCATTGTCGCGCCAGCGAATGCGCCGAAGAACTGGCTGCTGGCGAACAGTCCCAGGCAGGCGCCGCGCTGGGTCGGTTCAGCGCGCCGCGAGATCTCCGCGGGCAGCGATGCTTCGAGGTAGCTGAACCCGGCAAAAAAGGCGCTGCAGCCGATACCAAACCACCAGATAGACGAACCGGAAGCCCAGATCATCGCGAAACCTGCGACCAGCAACACCAGCGAGGGCAACAGGAAGGTTGTGCCGCGACTTCTGCCGTCGCGCATGATCATCGGTATCGCCACCGGCAACGATGCCGCCAGCGTGACCGTATACAGCAGCCAGTGAGAATCTGCCTGCCAGCCAATCCGCTCGATCAGCAAATACGGCGCCAGCACGAAGAACCCGGTCAGCGCCGCATGCAACAGCAACACGGCAGCATCAAGCACCAACAATTCGGGGCGCATGACAGCGCTCCAACGCCATTCACGCAGCACAGGCGGCGCAACGGACTGCGCAGCCACGCCACCACGGTCTGTCACAACCAGCAAAACGGCGAGCCCGCCCAGACCTGCCGAAAACCAGAACAGGCCGCGCACGCCAACAGCAGCAGACAACAATGGCCCGAGCACCAATGCCAGCAGAAAGGAGGCGCCGATGGCGGCACCGAAAATCGCCATCGCAGGCGTCCTGACAACATCACGCGTTCTGTCAGCGAGCCATGCGGACAACGTCGCTGACACCGCACCGGCACCCTGCAACAGGCGCCCGATGATCACGCCATCAATGGTCTCGGCCATCGCCGCGATCACCGAGCCGATCAAAAACAGGCTTAGACCAAACACGAGTACGGGCTTACGACCGATGCGATCCGAAATCGCACCATAAGGAATCTGCAACAACGACTGGGTGACGCCATAGCCGCCGACGGCAATCCCAACCAACAGCGGCGTCGCATCCGCGAACTCATCGGCCCACAGCGCCATCACGGGCAACACCATGAACAGCCCGAACATGCGGGAAATCGAGATAACGCTCAGCCGCCCGACAAAGCCGAGCTCGGCAGAGGTCATTCGATTGTCAGGCTTTTTGTTGGATTCGGTAGGCAAAACTTTTTGCTTTTTGCGTGCACTGCCGGCGGCGGCGTATATTAACAGGTTGTTCGATATTGGCCGGGTCACATTTGATGCATCGTTTTATTGAGCTGCGCGGCGCGCGCACTCACAACCTGAAGAACATTAATCTCAAACTGCCGCGTGAGCAGCTGATCGTGATGACGGGGCTCAGCGGATCCGGCAAGTCATCGCTGGCATTCGACACCATCTACGCGGAAGGCCAGCGTCGCTATGTCGAATCGCTGTCCGCTTATGCGCGGCAATTCTTATCGATGATGGAGAAGCCCGACCTCGACCACATCGAAGGTCTGTCTCCGGCGATCTCAATCGAGCAGAAATCGACGTCGCACAACCCGCGCTCAACCGTCGGTACGGTCACGGAAATCTATGACTATCTTCGCCTGTTGTTCGCGCGCGCGGGCATCCCGCGCTGCCCGGACCACGATGAGGTACTCGATGCGCAGAACGTGAGTCAGATGGTCGATCAGGTGCTAGCGTTACCCGAGGGCACGCGATTGATGCTGCTGGCGCCGGTGATTGCAGATCGCAAGGGCGAGCACTTAAACGCGTTGCGCGAGCTGCAGGCGCAGGGGTTCGTGCGGGCGCGGATCGATGGCGAGATTATCTCGCTCGGTGAGGCGATCGAACTGGACGCCAAAAAGCGCCACACTATCGAAGCCGTCGTCGATCGCTTTAAGGTGCGCGAGGATATTGGCCAGCGGCTCTCGGAGTCGTTCGAGACGGCGCTGAAACTCGGCGATGGCAGCGCACGCGTCGTGGCGATGGATGCCGATGTTGCGCTGGACAAATTCAGCACGGCTACCGCACCGGGCGTGCACGGCGCGGAGCTGGTTTTTTCCGACCGGTTCGCCTGCCCGGTATGCGGCTACAGCATCAGCGAACTCGAGCCGCGGCTGTTCTCGTTTAACAACCCGGCGGGTGCCTGCCCGACCTGCGACGGGCTCGGCGTAAAGCAGTTCTTCGACCCCAGCCGCGTGATCCTTAACGATGATCTTTCTTTGGCCGGTGGCGCCATTCGCGGCTGGGACCGCCGCACAACCTATTACTTCGGCATCATCTGCAGTCTCGGCGAACACTTTGACTTCGACGTCGAAGCACCATTCAACACGCTCACCGAAAAACAACGCGATGTGGTTCTTAACGGCAGCGGCCGTAAGAAAGTCGAATTCCGTTACGCCGGCAGCGACGGTGAAACAGTCACACGGAAACACGCCTTCGAAGGCATCCTGCCGAATCTGGAACGCCGTTATCGCGAGACAGAATCATCCGCCGTGCGCGAGGAACTGTCGCGCTATCTCAACGTCCAGCCCTGTCCCGATTGCGATGGCACGCGACTCAACAGTGCCGCACGCAATGTGTTCGTCGCCGAACGCACGGTACCGGAATTAACGCGGCTATCGATCGCCAACGCGCGCGCATTTTTCGAATCGCTGACACTGGAGGGCTGGCGCGGCGAAGTCGCCAGTCGTATCGTCAAGGAAATCGCCAGCCGCCTCGGCTTTCTCGACGATGTCGGGCTCAGCTATCTGTCACTCGACCGTCGTGCCGAAACGCTGTCCGGTGGCGAGGCACAACGCATTCGACTGGCAAGCCAGATTGGCTCGGGGCTGGTCGGCGTGATGTACATACTTGATGAGCCGTCGATTGGCCTGCACCAGCGCGACAACGAGCGCCTGCTCGGCACGTTGCGACATCTGCGCGATATCGGCAATACCGTCATCGTGGTCGAGCATGATGAAGACGCGATCCGTGCGGCAGATCATGTCGTTGACCTCGGGCCCGGCGCGGGCGTGCACGGCGGCGAGATCGTCGCCAGCGGCACGCCCGAGGAAATCATGCGCTGTGAGGCCTCGTTGACAGGGCGTTTCCTATCCGGCCGCGAGCGCATCGATGTGCCGCAGCGGCGCGCACAAGCGACGGGCAACCAAGCCATAAGCATCCGCGGCGCTACCGGTAACAATCTGAAGTCGGTCAACGTAGACATCCCGACGGGCGTACTCACCTGCGTCACGGGCGTATCCGGCTCCGGCAAGTCGACATTGATCAACAACACGCTCTACCCCGCCGCGGCTAACAGCATCAATCGGGCGTCGCACGATATAGCCCCGGTCGACACCATTGACGGGCTTGCTCAGTTCGATCGCGTAATCGATATCAGTCAGGCGCCCATCGGACGCACACCGCGCTCAAACCCGGCGACCTACAGCGGCTTGTTCACACCCATTCGCGAGCTGTTCTCCGGCACTCAGGAAGCCCGGTCGCGCGGCTACAAACCCGGCCGCTTCAGCTTTAATGTCAAAGGCGGGCGCTGTGAGTCCTGCCAGGGCGATGGTGTCATCAAGGTCGAGATGCACTTCCTGCCGGACGTCTACGTGCCCTGCGATATTTGTAGCGGCAAACGCTACAACCGTGAAACGCTGGAGATCCGTTACAAGGGCGCAAATATTTCTGAAGTGCTGGGCATGACCATCGAAGACGCACTCGGTTTTTTCCGCAACGTGCCGACACTCAACCGCAAGCTGCAAACGCTGATGGATGTCGGGCTGTCCTACATCACGCTGGGCCAGAGCGCGGTTACGCTGTCTGGCGGTGAGGCGCAACGCGTCAAGCTCGCGCGTGAACTCTCTAAACGCGATACAGGCTCGACGCTATACATTCTTGATGAACCCACGACCGGCCTGCATTTCGCAGACATACGTCAGTTGCTGGGCGTCTTGCAGGAGCTTCGCGACCGCAACAACACGATCATCGTTATCGAACACAATCTTGATGTCATCAAGACCGCCGACTGGATTATCGATCTCGGCCCGGATGGTGGCGATGGTGGCGGCGAAGTGGTTGCAACCGGCACGCCCGAGCAGGTCGCTGACAATCCCGCGTCGATCACGGGGCAGTTCCTGAAACCAATGCTTGGCCGCGAACTCGCGTCTGCCGGCGAAATGTAGCGAAGCAAGATGACGATGCTGGAAAGTATCGGCAACTGGCTGCAATTCGGTGGTGCCGCTACCGGCATCTGGGTCGTGCTTGTCGGTGCTGCTGCCAGCTATCTTGTCGGCCTCGGGCTGGCCGTGCTCATCAAACGCGACATAGCACTGCGCTATCTCGGCGTTTTCGCATCAACGCCGCGCGCTAATGCAATCGAATGTTCGCTGCGTATCGTCGCCGGCATCGCACTGCTCGGCGCTGCACAGCGAATGATGTTCACAGACTTCCACCGGCTGTTCGGCGCGATACTCGTCGTGACCTCAATAGCGATGCTCATGGTCTATGAATGGCACAAGCGCTACGCCAGCTGGGCTGTTCCATTTGCGCAGCGGATTGCGCCGCTGTTCGGGGTTTTGGCGCTGGCGCTTGGCGGGTTTGTCGGGTTTTGTCTGGTGCACTAGTTTGGGAGGCGTCAAAGAGTGTCCATCGTTTTTCAGGAATGGCTCGCTTTGCTGCGCTGGTTGGGGCGTCGTTCAATCGTGTCCATCGTTTTTCAGGAATGGCTCGCTTTGCCGTGCTGCTTTACTTCTTGAACAACGATGGACACGATTGAACGCCTGCGTGGGGGCGTTTGGAGATGGCCTACTTTGGACGTCAGCGAACTGGAATATGTGGCGCGCGCCCTAGCGTCGCGGCAGTCGGATATCGCCAGGCATTCCCCTGAAAAAAACGCCCCAACGCCAAGGCATTCGGCCATCGCCAACGTTTCCCCGGAAATAAAGCGCAGCAAAGCGAGCCATTCCGGGGAAACGTTGGCGATGGCCGAATGCTCCCCCTGCCTACCCAAGCCCCCGCAAGCCAATAGCGCTGCGCACCTGGTCATATAACGGCACACTTACCTCGCGGGCGCGCTCTGCGCCTTTCTGAAGCTCACGCTCAACGTGCGCCGGGTCAGCGATCAGGCGCTCGTATTCGTCGCGCGCCTCGCTCAGATGCGCATCGATGTACTCGAACAGCTCCTGTTTGGCCGCCCCCCAGGCAATACCTTCGGCGAACTTTTTCGCCATTGCGGCTGTTTCCTCTTCGGTAGCGAATGCGCGATAAATCTCAAACAGGGTGGAGTCTGCAGTGTCTTTCGGCTCACCGGGCTCCAGCGAATTGGTTTTAATCTTCATGATCAATTTTCGCAGGCGTTTAGACGGCTCGAATAGGGGAATGGTGTTGCCGTAGCTCTTCGACATCTTGCGCCCGTCGAGACCTTTCAGCGTCGCGGTCGATTCGCTGATTACCGACTCGGGCAGCGTCAGGATATCGCCGTAGTGGTGGTTGAAGCGCTGCGCGATATCGCGTGCCATCTCGACGTGCTGTTTCTGGTCGCGCCCTACCGGTACGTGCGTCGCATTGAACATCAGGATGTCTGCCGCCATCAGAACCGGATAGCCGAACAGCGCCATTGTGATGCCTTTGTCGGGGTCGCTATCGCCGGCCTCCTCGTTGGCAGCAACGGCGGCTTTGTAGGCGTGCGCGCGATTCATCAGACCTTTCGCGGTCTGGCTCGATAACACCCAGGTCAGCGCCGGTATCTCCGGAATATCAGACTGGCGATAGAACACCGTGTTGTCGGTATCCAGCCCGAGCGCCAACCAGGCAGCGGCAATCTCAAGCGTGGAGCGATTGATCTTCTCCGGATCCTCATTCTTGACCAGTGCATGCAGATCGGCGAGGAAATAAAAATTATCACGATCGTCACGCCGGCTGGAGGTGATGCCGGGCCGGATCGCGCCGACGTAGTTACCAATATGCGGCGTACCGGTCGTTGTAATGCCGGTCAGCCAGATTTGTTTGTCGCTCATAATCCACTATTCAGGGCTATTCAGAGTTTCGTATTCTGCCCGTTAGCGCAGCAACATAGAACCGCTGCAGCCACGATTGGTATACTCGGCCTCCCTGCAATCGTACAGAGAGCACGTTTATGACGATCGTAAACCGGCCGGCACAAGACCTCTACCAACGGCATACGGCCAGTGTGCGGCGTGCGTTTGACGGCGCGATGGAAGTCGCCGGCGCCGATACCGTCGTTATATTTTCAGGCGCACTGCGGTATGCCTTCCTTGATGATCACGCCTATCCTTTCGTCTGCAACCCGCATTTCGCCTATTGGTTACCGGTAACCGATGTACCCGACAGTTATGTCATCTACAGACGAGGCGAAACACCCATTCTCATTTACTGTCAGCCGACGGATTATTGGCATTCTGTGCCCGGCGCACCGGACGATTATTGGGCGAGCCAATTCGATGTGCGCATTATCCGTTCGCGCGACGAGGCGAAAGCGCACCTCCCCGAGCAAAGTAAGTCTGCAATTCTGATCGGTGAAATACAGGAAAAATCCCAGGCACTGGGCATCGAGCGTATTAACCCGAGCGCGGCTTTGCACTGGCTGGATATCGCACGGACGAAAAAGAGCGACTATGAGCTGGGCCGGATGCGCGAAGCCAGCCGCCTGGGGGCGATCGCACATCGCGCCGCTGCCGAGCTATTCTCGCACGGGGATGTCAGCGAATACGGGCTGCACCAGCACTATCTCTCAGCGATCAAATGCGTCGATACCGACCTGCCCTATCACAGCATCGTTGGCCTGAATGAACACGCGGCCGTACTCCATTACCAACATCGTGACCGCGACGTGCCGGCAAGGCTCAGGAGCTTCCTGATCGACGCAGGCGCCAGTGCGGCAGGCTATGCGAGCGACATCACACGCACCTACAGCGCCGAGCAGGGGCTTTTTGCAGACCTGATCGATAGCCTGGATGCTATGCAGCAACAAATCTGCGCCGAGGTAACCAGTGGCACGGATTACCGTCAACTGCATGCCCGCATGCACGAATTGCTGGCCGGGTTGCTGGTCGAATCGCGAATCGGCACCGCTAGTGCTGAGTCGCTGGTCGAGTCAGGCATAACACGGGCATTACTGCCGCATGGGCTCGGGCATTACCTTGGCCTGCAAGTACATGATGTTGGCGGGCATATTGTTGACGCCAAAGGCACGCCCACAGTGCGTCCGAAACGCGATCCGAACCTGCGCCTTACGCGTACGCTCAGCGACGACGAAGTGGTCACTATCGAGCCCGGGCTCTATTTCATCGACATGCTATTACAGCCGCTGCGCGCATCTGAGCACGCGGGTCTGCTCGACTGGAATACCATCGATGCGCTGACCCCGTTTGGCGGCATTCGGATTGAGGACAATGTGCGGGTCAATGGCGACAGCCCGGAAAACCTGACCCGCGATGCGTTTGCGTTGCTGGACGCCGTAACCTGAGGCGCGCCGCATTTTGGCGCTATGCACACATCTGATGCGTGGCGCGAGGCCGCTTCCGGCACGCAATAGCTAGTCAGCCAGGCTGTTCATCTTGGCGGCTAGCTTGAAGTCGAGATCAGTGATACCACCCGCGTCGTGCGTTGTAAGCTGCACCTTGACCTTGTTGTAGACATTGAACCACTCGGGGTGATGGTTCATTTTTTCCGCCTCAATTGCCGCAGACGTCATGAAGCCGAAGGCGCGCACGAAATCTGCGAAGCGGAACTCGCGGGTCAGTTTGTCGTCCTCCAGAGCCCAGCCGGAAAGGTCCTTGATCTGGGTTGCGATCGTCTCGCTATTCATTGCTTTCATCAGCTCGCTTCCTTCGCGTCTTTTGTATTAAACCCAAAGGCGACATCGCCCGGGCCGTGAAGTGTCAACCAATCCAGACGGTGTTTGGCTTCCAGAATCGTGGGCAGCGTGCCCGGCTCAATCCACCAAAGCGCCTTGTTCGCGGTGGCGCGCGGCCTGAAGTATGAGGTCCGCTGGCGCAAGTAGTCTCCATGCTCCGAGCGGTAAACGAAATCGCGCAATGCATCGATGCTTTGCCATACCGACAACGCGATGATCATATTTGGCTCGCCGAACAATGCCGGCGCACGCGCCTCTTCGTCTGCGTCGGTCAGTCGCCATACGAATCCGGGCGAGGCTTCGGCCAGCGCATTCATCGCGGGCACGGCAGCAAAGAACGGTTGCATCCGCTCATCGTCGGCAGCGTATTTCAGCGTCGCTACATTGACGTGTGCCACCCGCCTGTTCATGACTTCTCGCGTGCCGCCCGCGCCTTATAGAATTTTTTCGCTTTACGCCCGCGCCGCTCGAGCATCGGTCGAAGCGCGCGCTTGAGTGCGGGGAACAGATAACCGATGTCACCCAGCAGGCCGCTGATGCGCGGCATCTTCAGGTCAATCTTGTCGCCGGCCGCAACTTGCAGCACGCCTTCTGCCACGCCACGCGCGGTGCTCATCGGCTGTGAGAACGTCAGGTCGCTGACCTCATCAATATCGGACATGATGAAGCCGGTATCAATCGGACCCGGAGAAACGGCACCGATGTGTACGTTTGTGCCGCGCAACTCATCGGCCATCGCAAGCGTAAACGCGCGTAAGCCGAACTTGCTGGCACTGTAAGTGGCCGAGCCCGGCACGGGTGTCGTTCCGGCTATCGACGCAACGTTTACAATCGCACCACCACCGGCCTCGCGTATCGCATCCAGTGCAAGGCGCGACAGTATCAACGGTGCGCGCAGATTCACATCGATCATGGTCGCAATCTGGTCGATATCAATGCTGTCGAAAGCACCGCGGAAATGGGCGCCTGCGTTGTTGACGAGATAGTTTACGCAGCCAAACTCAAACACAGTTTTCTTGATCAGGTCACGACAGGCGGCCGTGTCACTGACATCCATTGCCATCGTCGCGACTTTGGTCTGCCTGGCGAGCTCCGCCGCGAGCTGATCAAGCGGCTCCTTGCGGCGCGCAACCAACATCAAACGTGCCCCGTGCTCGGCGAAGACACGCGCCACTTGAGCGCCAACGCCCGCCGATGCGCCAGTGACGATCACGCTCTTGCCTTCGAATACTCTGTAGTCTGTCACTGCATCATTCTCCGTTATCAGTGCGGTTCAGCCGCTGCGTTAGCTGCAGCGGAATACCAAAAAACGCCTCCAGCTCCAGGTCAGCGACCTGCCAGTCATCGAGGCCCAGCCGTGGCGCGCCTCTGCCGGCTATACCGTTCTCCATCAGTTGATCAAGCCTCGCCAGCAAGTCGCTGGTCTCAAACGACAACAGGAATAAACCCGGCCCGTGCGCATCGAGCCACTGGGCTGCGGGACTGTCATCGGCGGTCGGTGCGACCAGCACCAACCAGACTCCGTCCAACTCAAAGCGGGTCAATCGTACCGCGCGTGCCTCCAGACATTCGGGCGCACTCGCGTCTATACCCAAGACCGTCGAAAACTGACGCGCTGCAACATCGAGATCAGGCACAACGAGATTAATGTGGTGAATTTTGAGCGGCACATCCGACATTTCTTACCCTTGACGCTGTACCGAAACAAGTCCGACGGGACGCACAGTATACCCGCCCGAATACTGATCAGGCATTCCCGATAATACTTTGCATGCGAAACAAACATCGTTTCGCGGTATAGTCATAACTTCGGGGTTAAATTTGAAGGGAGACCAACTAATGACCAAAGAACTCGACCAGCATCACAAGACACTGGAACAGGCCAAGAAAGAACTTGTTACAGCGGCGAATCGCACTACGAAAGCGCTCGATCGTGAACGCAAGAAGCTGACCCGCGACGTCAAAGCAGCCAGCAATCGCAGCAAGAAAGCCGCGGAGCAACTGGGCAAGAAAACCGAGCGTCTCGCCAAGTCGACATCTGCCAAAGTGAAGCGCGAGCTTCGCGCTCAAATCAAGAAGCTGGAAAAAATGAAAGCTTCTGCTTCAGGCGACGCTAAAGAATCACGCGAGCAACTGAAGCTGGTTCGTCAGGACCTGTCGTCTGCACGCACGCACCTGAAACGCGCGCTGCACCTCGATAAGGCACTGGCCGCCATCGACAGGCAGATCGACAAGCTGACAGGCAAGACGAAAAAGACCACCAAGAAGAAAGCGACCAAGAAGAAAGCAACCAAGAAGAAAGCAACTCGTAAGGTTGCAAAGAAAACCGCCAGCAAGAAAAAGACAGCCAAGAAGCGGGTCGCCAAGAAAAAAGTCGCGAAAAAACGCGTGACCAGGAAAGCGGCTAGCAAGAAGCGGACGTCGAAGAAGGCACCAAGCCGGAAGAAGTAGACACCACGTTTCAGCGCATCAATTGCGCACACAAAAAAGCCGGGCAATGCCCGGCTCTTTTTTGCCTGCCGTCTAAGGGCAGGCGCTCAGCAAACGCGACCTATTCCGCCGTTTCCTCAGCAATTTCGGGTTCCGGCTGATCGAGCAACTGGACCATCGCCATCGGCGCCGCATCCCCCGGACGAAAGCCCATTTTTAGGATGCGCAGGTAGCCACCCGGGCGTTCTTTGAAGCGCGGGCCGAGGTCAACAAACAATTTGCCGACAGCCGCCTTGTCGCGCAGGCGATCAAACGCCAGGCGTCGACCAGCTACGCCATCTTCCTTCGCCAGAGTGATCAGAGGCTCAATCACGCGACGCAGCTCTTTTGCCTTCGGCAGCGTCGTCTTGATGGTCTCGTGCATGATCAGAGATGCCGCCATATTGCGGAACATGGCCTTACGGTGCGGGCTGTTTCTATTCAGCTTGCGGCCTGATTTCTTGTGTCGCATTACGCTTTCCTGGTTATCCGGATATCAATGTCGGCTGTTCTACAGGACACGGTCGCCGCGCAGGCTTGCGGGCGGCCAGTTTTCGACCTGCAAACCAAGGCCAAGGCCATGGCTCTCAAGAACTTCCTTGATTTCCGTCAATGATTTCTTGCCTAGGTTAGGTGTTCTGAGCAGCTCAACTTCCGTGCGCTGAACCAGATCACCAATGTAGTTGATGCTTTCCGCCTTGAGGCAGTTCGCGGAACGAACAGTCAGCTCAAGCTCGTCCACCGGACGCAGCAGGATCGGATCGACCTGTGCTTCTGCGGATGCAGCCGTCGTATCTTCCTGCCCCTGCAGGTCGACAAAAACGCTGAGCTGATCCTTCAGGATGCTGCCGGCGCGACGAATCGCTTCTTCCGGGTCGATCGTACCGTTCGTTTCGATGTCGATCAGCAGCTTGTCGAGATCGGTGCGCTGCTCTACGCGGGCCGCTTCGACGCTGTAGGTCACGCGGCGGATCGGGCTGAACGATGCATCAAGCTGCAGACGACCAATCGGACCGGTCTGGTCTTCAAAGCTTGCGCGCTTCGCCGCCGGGCGGTAGCCACGACCACGTTCGACGCGCAGGATCATGCGGATCTCGCCTTCTTTCGTCAGGTTGGCGATCACATGATCAGGATTCGAGACCTCGATGTCGTGATCGAGCTGGATATCACCAGCCGTCACGGGGCCCGGACCTTTTTTGACGATCGTCAGTTCTGCATGCTCGCGGCCGTGCATACGCAACGCCACCTGTTTGAGGTTCAGCAAAACGTCAACGACGTCTTCCTGAACACCCTCAACGCTGGTGTACTCGTGCAGTACGCCCTCGATCTCAACTTCAACCACGGCAGCACCGGGCATTGATGAGAGCAGAATGCGACGCAGCGCATTGCCCAGAGTATGGCCAAAACCACGCTCAAACGGCTCGATTACAACTCGCGCCTGTGTTTCGGTGACCGGAGTGACCTTAACGACACGCGGCTTGAGAAATTCGTTGGTAGATTCCTGCATGGAAACCTTTCCTCTTTTATGTTCTTACTTGGAGTAGAGCTCGACAACGAGGTTTTCGTTGATGTCAGGCAGTATGTCGTCACGCTCAGGCAACGCCTTAAGTGTTCCGACCATTTTCTGCGAGTCGACCTCGACCCACTCCGGGAATCCCATTTGGCCAGCGATTTCGAGCGATGACTTGATGCGCAGTTGTTTCTTCGCTTTTTCACGAATGGAAATTACGTCACCGCCATCAACCTGGTAGGACGCGATGTTAACCACGCTGCCGTTGACTTCGATGCCTTTGTGGCTGACCAGCTGACGTGCCTCAGCACGTGTTGAGGCAAAGCCCATGCGGTAAACGGTGTTATCCAGACGGCCTTCGAGCAGTTGCAGCAGGTTTTCACCTGTTGAGCCTTTACGTTGTGCCGCTTTCTTATAGTAGTTGCGGAACTGACGCTCGAGGACGCCATACATGCGGCGAAGCTTTTGCTTCTCGCGCAGCTGCAATCCGTAATCAGAAACACGCGGGCGACGCGCGGGCGCACCGCCGGGAGGCGTTTCCAATTTGCACTTCGACTCAAGCGAGCGTACGCCGCTCTTGAGGAAGAGGTCAGTGCCTTCGCGCCGCGAAAGCTTACACTTTGGTCCGATATATCTTGCCATGTCTTAAATCCTGATCAGACGCGGCGGCGCTTCGGCGGCCGGCATCCATTGTGTGGGATTGGTGTGACGTCGTTGATGTTATGGATTTTGTATCCACAGCCGTTCAACGCCCGAACGGCAGATTCGCGACCCGGCCCGGGACCCCAGACGCGTACGTCGAGATTTTTCAGACCGTAATCCAGCGCCGCGCGCCCGGCTTTGTCCGCCGCAACCTGCGCCGCAAACGGCGTTGATTTACGCGAACCACGGAAACCGCAGCCACCAGCCGTAGCCCAGGACAATGCGTTGCCCTGGCGGTCGGTGATGGTGATGATCGTGTTGTTGAAAGAGGCGTGGATGTGCGCAATGCCATCCTGGACCTGTTTCTTGATCTTCTTGCGGGGTGTCGTTTTCTGTTGTGCCATCTTATATTTCCTGCTGGGCAGCTAAGGCATTCAATGCTTGTTCGATTACTTTCTGACCGGACGACGCGGGCCCTTACGGGTGCGCGCGTTCGTGCGAGTACGTTGGCCGCGTAACGGCAGGCCACGACGGTGGCGAATGCCACGGTAGCAACCAAGATCCATCAAGCGCTTGATGTTCATGGATGTTTCACGACGCAAATCACCTTCTACGGTGAAGCGGGCGACTTCGTCACGAAGCTTGGCAACTTCAGGCTCGGCCAGGTCTTTGACCTGGACGTGCTCTTCGACACCAGCGGTAGCACAAATCTGCTTCGCGCGGGTCGGGCCAATGCCAAAAATACTCGTGAGAGCAATGACGACATGCTTGTTGACTGGGATGTTTATGCCTGCAATACGGGCCACAATAATTTCCTCTTTACGTTCCGAGTGCGGACGCGGGTGTTAACCCTGACGCTGCTTGTGACGAGCGTCTGTACAAATCACTCGTAATACGCCGTTCCTGCGAATTAGCTTGCAGTTGCGACAAATTTTCTTAACTGATGCACGAACTTTCATCTTCGTTCTCCTCGCGCCGGCGCCTAGCACACCGCACACTGATATCCGCTACCTTCAGGTGCGGCTGTAATTCCTGAGATTTGCCTTTTTCATCATGCCGTCATACTGGTGCGACAACGTGTGCGCGCGCAGCTGCTGCATGAAGTCCATTGTTACAACAACAAGGATCAGCAAAGACGTTCCACCGAAGTTGAACGGTATGCTCGGGAAGAACATACGCACCAACTCAGGCACGAGACAGACGCCGGTAATATAAAGCGCGCCCCAGAACGTCAGTCGGGTCAGCACGCGGTCGATGTACTCGCCCGTATGCTGGCCAGGACGGATACCCTGAATGAATGCACCGGAGCGCTTCAGGTTATCCGCCGTTTCACGCGAGTTATAAACAAGCGCGGTGTAAAAGAAGCAGAAGAACGCTACCAGCGCGCCGTAAAGCACGATATAGATAGGTTGTCCTGGGCTAAGCGCCGCACCGATCGTCTGCAGTGACTCGGTAACAGCGCCCGGATCCGGGTTCGCACCACCAAACTGCACCAGTGTTGCCGGGAACAGCAGCAGGCTGGATGCGAAAATCGGCGGGATAACACCAGACATATTGATCTTGAACGGCAGATGCGTGCTTTGAGCCTGCATCATGCGCCGCCCTTGTTGCCGGCGCGCGTAGTGTACAGTAATCCGACGCTGCGCGCTTTCCATATAGACCACGAACACCGTGATGCCGATGATTGAGAGCAGGATCAGCAAAGCCAGCGCCGGTGACATCGTGCCGTTACGGACCAGCTCCGCGGTACCCGCGATAGCGCCCGGCATGCCGGCGATAATACCCGCCAGAATGATCAGCGAGATACCGTTGCCGACACCACGCTCGGTAATCTGCTCGCCGAGCCACATCAGGAACATAGTGCCGGTCACCAGCGTCACTACGCCGATAATCATGAACTGCACGCCCGGATTCACGACCAGACCTGGTTGGTTCTGGATCGCGTAAGCAGCAGCAACAGACTGGATTGCCGACAGGATTAACGTACCCCAGCGGGTGTATTTTGTGATGGTACGTCGCCCACTCTCACCTTCTTTCTTGATCTTGGCGAGGCTGGGTACAACGACCGTCGCCATCTGCATCACAATAGATGCGGAGATGTAGGGCATGATGCCCAGCGCGAAAATACCGAAGCGCTGTAAAGCACCACCCGAGAACATGTTGAACATGCTGAGGATATTGCCGGATTGCTGCTCGAAGAAATTGGATAGCTGCAACGGGTCAACGCCCGGAACCGGTATAAAGGTTCCGATACGATAGACAATAAGCGCACCAATCAGGAACAGCAGTCGCTGCCTGAGTTCGGTGAGCTTACTGGCCTGAGCCAGGTTGCCCGTCAAATCGTTTGCGCCTTTCTTTGCCACTAACTTCTAACTCTCGGTTTCAAATAAATAAATCGAGGCCGTTCAGGCTTCGATGCTGCCGCCGGCCGCTTCGATCGCCTTGCGGGCGCCCGGTGTCACGGCGATGCCTTTCAAGGTCACCGCTTTGGTCACCTTGCCGGAATCAATAACTTTTACTTTTTCTGCGAACGCAGGTACCAGATTGGCGCGTTTCAGCGTCAACAGATCAACCACGTCGTCTTTGACAAGCTCGAGCTCGTGCAATCGCAGTTCCGCCGACAGACGCGCCTTGCGTGAGTTGAAGCCCACTTTCGGTAGACGACGTTGCAACGGCATCTGGCCGCCCTCGAAGCCGACCTTGTGGTAGCCACCCGAGCGCGCTTTCTGGCCTTTCACACCGCGGCCACTGGTTTTACCCTGACCGGCGGAATGACCACGACCGAGACGTTTGCCGGTTGGCTTGCTGCCCGCAGCTGGTTTTAATGTATTCAGGCGCATGATTATGCTTCCTCGACTTTCAACAGGTACGACACCTGGTTGATCATGCCGCGATTCTCAGGTGTGTCTTCGACTTCCACCGTGTGATTGATGCGGCGCAGACCGAGACCGGCGATGCTTGCGCGGTGGTTTTTCAACCGGCCGAACTTGCTCTTGATCAAGGTCACTTTCAATTTGTTTTTCGCTTTTGCCATGGTCTTAACCCACGATCTCGTCAACTTTCTTGCCGCGTTTGGCGGCAATCGAACGCGGCGAATGAATGCTGGTCAAGCCGTTGATGGTTGCGCGCACCACGTTGATCGGGTTGCGTGAGCCATAACTCTTGGCCAGGACATTTCGAACACCGGCACACTCAAAAACCGCACGCATAGCACCACCGGCGATCACGCCAGTACCTTCGGACGCCGGCTGCATGTAAACCTTGGTTGCGCCGTGGCGGCCTTTGATTTCGTACTGCAGCGTCTCATCGCGCAAATGCACTTTGGTCAAATTCTTACGCGCAGCCTGCATCGCCTTCTGGATCGCGATCGGCACTTCACGTGCTTTGCCATATCCGAAGCCGACGCTACCGTTGCCGTCGCCGACCACCGTCAATGCGGTGAATCCGAACTGGCGGCCACCCTTGACCACCTTTGCGACGCGGTTTACGGCGACGAGCTTCTCAAGAAGATCATCACCCGCGTTGTTTTTTTCATGCTTTGCCATGCTTTTGATTCCTGATGCGACGCTGTAATCGCGCCCATGCGACAACTGTTAACAGTTGACTGGTTAGAATTTCAATCCTGCCTCGCGCGCGGCATCCGCCAACGCTTTTACCCGTCCGTGGTAGCGATAACCCGAACGGTCAAACGCCACCTGATCGATGCCCGCCTCTTTCGCGCGTTCGGCCAGAGCCTTGCCTACTGCCTGCGCAGCTTCGACATTACCCGTCGATTTCAGGCCTTCGCCGACCGCTTTCTGCACCGAAGACGCAGAGGCCAATACCGTTCCGCCATCCGCCGCAATGATCTGCGCGTAGATGTGACGCGGCGTACGATGCACACTCAACCGCAAAGCGCCGAGTTCACGGATCTTCGCGCGGGTGCTGCGTGCGCGACGCAGGCGGTTATCTTTTTTGTTCAGTTTCATAATCTCTCTCCGTGCCGCCACGATCACAGCTGTTGCTGCTCGCCGGCATACACGCCTCAAAAAATGTGTCAGCGAAGCTTACTTCTTCTTCGCTTCCTTACGAACTACGCGTTCATCTGCGTAACGAACGCCCTTGCCTTTGTAAGGCTCCGGCGGACGATAAGCACGAATCTCGGCGGCGACCTGACCTACAGCCTGCTTGTCGACACCCGTCAAAATCACCTCGGTCTGACTCGGAGTCTCGACCTTGATACCTGCCGGCATCTTGTGTGACACCGGGTGGGAGAAACCGAGCGTCAGGTTGAGCGTATCGCCCTGTGCCTGTGCACGGTAACCAACACCGACGAGGGTCAGCTTACGCTCCCAGCCTTCCGACACGCCCTTGACCATGTTGGCAAGCAGTGCGCGTGTGGTACCGGACATCGCCTTCGCGAAACGTGAGCCACTGCGAGCGGCAACGCTGTAGGCGCCGTTCTCTTCGATCAGCTCAACTTCACTGTTGAGCTCCATCGCCAGGCTGCCTTTGCTGCCTTTGAGCGACACGGTTTTGCCCGACTGCGTCAGCTCGACGCCTTTCGGAAGTTCGACCTGTTGTTTTGCTATTCTCGACATTGTCGTCTCAATCCAGTTTCAGGCAACCCACATCGGGCTACCAATAAGTTCTTACGATACGAGGCAGATGACTTCGCCACCGATGCCCTGCTCGCGCGCCTTACGATCACTCATCACGCCTGCCGACGTGGATACGATCGCTACACCGAGACCACCCAAAACCTGAGGCAGGTCGGTGGTCTGGCGGTAGATACGCAGACCCGGCTTGCTCACACGCTTGATTTTCTCGATGACCGGCCGGCCTTCGTGATAACGAAGCTCGACCGTCAGCTGCGCCTTGGCGCCATCCTTGTCGACTTTTACATCGCCAACGTAGCCCTCATCACGCAATACATTGGCAATCGCGAGTTTCGCGTTTGATGCCGGCATACTGACGTCGACTTTGTGGGCCTTCTGGCCATTGCGGATACGCGTCAGCATATCGGCGATTGGATCACTCATACTCATATCGGTTATATCCTTCCCGTTACCAGCTGGCTTTGCTCAGCCCGGGTATCTCGCCTTTCATCGTTGCTTCACGCAACTTGTTTCGGGCGAGGCCAAATTTACGGTAGAAGCCATGCGGACGACCAGTGATTGAGCAACGGTTGTGCTTGCGAACAGGCGAAGCATCACGCGGCATAGCGTTTAGTTTCGTCTGCGCAACATCGCGCTCTTCCGGTGTCGATTCCGGGCCGTTGATGATCGCTTTCAGCGCAGTACGCTTGGTTGCGTAGCGCGCCACCATCTTGGCGCGTTTAACTTCGCGCGCAACCATTGATTTCTTAGCCATATAGGTCTCTACCTGTTCCTGTCTCTGCGTTAGCGCTTAAACGGAAAATTAAAAGCTTCCAGAAGCGCGCGCCCCTCTTCGGGTGTGCGTGCCGTTGTCGTAATCGTGATGTCCATACCGCGAATAGTGTCCACCTGGTCGTAGTCGACCTCCGGGAAAATAATCTGCTCCTGGACACCCAGCGAGTAGTTACCCTGACGATCGAACGATTTCGAGTTCAGACCGCGGAAGTCACGAATACGCGGAATCGCGATCGAGATAAGCCGATCCAAAAACTCGTACATACGTTCGCGACGCAATGTCACTTTGCAACCGATCGGATAGCCCTCGCGGACCTTGAAGCCAGCAACCGACTTACGTGCGTTACGCACCACCGGCTTTTGACCAGAGATCGCTGTCATGTCACTGACCGCGTGGTCCATGATTTTCTTGTCAGCAATCGCCTCGCCTACACCCATGTTCAGCGTGATCTTGGTAATGCGTGGTACTTCCATCACATTTTCAAGCTCAAGCTTCTCCTTAAGCGCAGGAATGATGCTCGTGTTGTACTGTTCTTGCAGTCTAGCCATATTCTCGTCAGACGCGCCCGCAGGCTTAAACGTCCACCGCCTCGTTGTTAGAGCGGAACACGCGCTTCTTCGCGCCGTTCTCGCCGATTTGAATACCTATCCGATCGCCTTTTTTGGTCGACGGGTTGTATACCTGAACGTTAGAGACATGCATCGGCATGTTCTTGTCCTTGATACCGCCGGCCTCACCAACGTTCGGGTTTGCCTTGACGTGCTTGCGCGCCACGTTGATACCCTCAACGAGAATGCGCTCGTCATCTATCACCTGCAGAACAGTGCCGGTGCGGCCCTTGTCTTTGCCGGTGATGACGATAACTTCGTCGCCTTTTCTGATCTTGTTCATGTCGTTCAGACCTTTGCGATAGTCGCTACAGCACTTCCGGTGCAAGCGAGACGATCTTCATAAATTTGTTGCCGCGCAACTCGCGGGTGACCGGGCCAAAGATACGCGTACCAATAGGCTCGAGTTTGCTGTTCAGCAGGACCGCCGCGTTACCGTCAAAACGGATCAGCGAACCGTCTTTACGACGAACGCCCTTACGGGTACGAACGACGACGGCGTTGTAGACCTCGCCCTTCTTAACCTTGCCACGTGGGATAGCGTCTTTGACGCTGACCTTGATCACGTCACCGACACCCGCGTAGCGCCGCTTGGAGCCGCCCAACACCTTAATGCACATCACGCGACGTGCTCCGCTGTTGTCTGCTGCATCCAGCACTGTTTGCATCTGAATCATTGGCTTCTAACCTTGTTCCCAGGTCGGCGACAATCAGTCGCGACTCACAATACTTCCGGGGCAATTACGCCCGCTCGAGAACCTCGACGACAGTCCACGTCTTGGTTTTTGAAATTGGCCGGCACTCCGTAACCGCAACCGTGTCACCGATGCGGCACTCATTCGCTTCGTCATGCGCCTTCAGCTTGCTGGTACGACGGATGTATTTGCCGTACACACCATGGCGAACCAGGCGCTCGATCGCGATCGATACCGTTTTGTCCATCTTGTCGGAGACCACCTTGCCAATGACTCGGCGTTCGACGCTCTCTTTGTTCTCTTCGCTCATCTTGCGTTCCTTCAGGCGCCGCTTTTGGCTTGCGCTTCGGTCATTACAGTTTTGATGCGGGCAATGTCCTTGCGCACACGGCGATAGTCATGTGCCGGCATTTCCTGCCCGGTTGCCCGCTGCATACGCAGATTGAACTGCTCGCGGCGCAATTTCAGCAACTCTTCCTCGAGCGCTTCCTGATTCATCTCTCGCAACTCTGCTGCTTTCATCACATCACCTGCCTGGAGACGAATGCGGTCGCCATCGGGATCTTCGCGGCAGCCAGGCGAAACGCCTCGCGCGCCACTTCTTCGCTGACACCTTCCATCTCATAAAGAATACGGCCGGGCTGTATCTGCGCCACCCAGTATTCAACATTACCTTTACCCTTACCCTGCCGGACCTCAAGAGGCTTCTTGGAGATCGGCTTGTCCGGGAAAACCCGGATCCAGATCTTGCCGCCACGTTTGATGTGGCGCGTCATCGCGCGACGCGCCGCTTCAATCTGACGCGCTGTCAGGCGACCACGACCGGTGGCTTTCAAGGCGAACTCGCCGAATGAAACCGTGCTACCGCGCTGCGCGAGGCCGCGGTTGCGACCCTTCATCTGCTTACGGAATTTTGTACGTTTTGGCTGCAACATCGAGGCTACCCCTTAGCGTGCTGCTGGCTCGGCTGCTTCTGACGAAGCCGCCTCGGCGGTGTCAAAAACCTCGCCTTTGAAAATCCAAACCTTGACACCAATGATGCCGTAGGTCGTTTTTGCTTCGGCAGTGCCGTAGTCAATGTCAGCGCGCAGCGTATGCAACGGCACGCGACCTTCGCGGTACCACTCCGAACGTGCAATCTCAGCGCCGTTAAGACGACCGCCAACTTTGACTTTGATACCCAGCGCGCCGACGCGCATCGTGTTGGTTACGGCACGCTTCATCGCGCGACGGAACATGACACGACGCTCCAGCTGTTGGGCAATCCCTTCGGCGACCAGCATCGCGTCCATTTCAGGCTTGCGCACTTCGCTGATATTGATGCGAACATCAGACAACGGCATTTCCAGCATTGAAGCGATCTGGCGGCGCAGGCGCTCAATGTCCTCGCCCTTCTTACCGATCACGATGCCCGGACGCGCCGTGTGCAGCATGATGTTGATCTTCTTGGCGGGGCGCTCAATCTGGATACGCGATACCGAAGCATCTTTCAGCTTGGTACGCAGGAACTCACGAACAAGGTGATCCTGGTGCACGTATTCAGGGAACGTTTTCGAATCGGCATACCATTTGGACGTCCAGTCCGAGGTGATGCCAAGGCGAATGCCTGTTGGATGTACTTTCTGACCCATACCGTTATGCCTTACTCGTCCGCAACGCGGATCGTGATGTGACTGTTTCTCTTGATGATCCGCGTGCCGCGCCCCTTCGCGCGAGCGCGATAGCGACGAAACGTCGGCGCCTCATCGACCATGATCGTCGCGACTCGAAGCTCATCGATGTCGGCGCCGTGGTTGTGTTCCGCGTTCGCAATAGCTGACTCAAGAACCTTGCGCAGGATGCCCGCGCCCTTCTTGGGCATAAACGACAACGTCGTGATCGCCTCGTCCACGCTCTTGCCACGGATCATGTCCGCGACCAGTCGGCATTTCTGCGGCGAGATGCGGGCGTACCGCAATTTTGCTGCTACTTGCATGCTCTGCTCCTGACCTTAGCGCTTCGTCTTGCGATCGCCGGAGTGACCCTTGAATGTACGGGTCATCGCGAATTCGCCCAGCTTGTGGCCAACCATGTTTTCTGAAATCAACACCGGTACGTGCTGGCGACCATTGTGGATCGCGATCGTCAGGCCAACCATGTCCGGCAGCACCATAGAACGGCGTGACCAGGTTTTGATGGGGCGGCGATCATTGGCCGCAGCCGCCTTCTCAACCTTCTTCGAGAGATGGTTGTCGACGAACGGTCCTTTTTTTAATGAACGAGGCACGTTATTACTTCCTATCTGATAATCGTTGGCTAACGATTGTTATTTGCGAGCTTTACGGCGACGAACAATCATCTTGTCCGTACGCTTGTTAGACCGCGTTTTGTAACCCTTGGTCGGCGTGCCCCATGGGCTCACCGGGTGACGACCGCCCGAAGTACGACCTTCACCACCGCCGTGCGGGTGATCAACCGGGTTCATGGCAACACCACGGACCGTCGGACGAACACCGCGCCAACGCTTCGCGCCGGCCTTGCCCAATTTGCGCAAGTTGTGCTCGCCGTGACCAACCTCGCCGATCGTTGCACGACACTCGGTGTGGATGCGGCGCATCTCACCCGAACGCAAGCGCAACGTCGCGTAAACACCTTCACGCGCAGCAACCTGCGCGACACCACCAGCAGAACGCACGAGCTGCGCACCCTTGCCTGGCTTCATTTCCACGCAGTGCACCTGCGTACCAACCGGGATATTGCGCAGCGGCAGGCAGTTCCCCGGCTTGATCGGCGCATCATCAGAGGACTGGATCGGCGTTCCGGCCTCGACGCCCTTCGGCGCGAGAATGTAGCGACGCTCGCCGTCCGCGTATTTCACCAGCGCGATGTGCGCGCTGCGGTTCGGATCATACTCAAGACGCTCAACAACGCCCGGCACACCCGTCTTGTCACGCTTGAAATCGATAATGCGATAGCGCTGTTTGTGACCACCACCGTGATGACGGACCGTGATCCGACCGGTGTTGTTACGACCGCCGCTCTTAGACTTCTTCGAAACCAGCGCGCTGTGAGGCTTGCCTTTGTGCAGGCCCGGCGTGTTGACCTTGACGGTAAAACGACGACCCGGAGAAGTTGGCTTGGCTTTTTGCAATGACATGATGATCTACCTGGCTGGGGGACTGCTATTCAGCACCCACAAAATCGATTTCGCTGCCGGCCGCGAGGCTGACGTAGGCTTTCTTGAACGAAGCGCGGCGACCGAAACCACGACCACGACGTTTGATCTTGCCGGCCTGATTAACGACGGTCACGGCGTCAACGCTGACTTCAAACAGCTTCTCAACAGCGGCCTTGATCTCGGACTTGGTCGCATCGGTGCGAACTTTGAACGCCACCTGATTGGAACGCTCCGCAACAAGATGGCTTTTCTCGGAAATGTGAGGCCCCAGCAGGACCGTCAGCAACCGCTCTTCACGAAATGCCTGACTCATGACAAGCGCTCCTCAACCAGCTTCAACGCCGGAACTGTGATCACGACCTTCTCAAAACGAAGAAGCGTTACCGGATCGATGGCTGCCACGTCGATGATGCCGACGTCTTTCAAATTACGTGCCGCGAGGTAGAGATTCTCGTCGAACGCCTCATTAACGATAAGCACATTGCTGAGCTCAAGCTCTTTGAGCTTGGCCGCCAGTTCACGGGTCTTCGGCGCGTCAACACCAATCGACTCGACAATCACCAGGCGATCCTGACGTAACAACTCAGAGAACAACGAACGCAGCGCGCCGCGGTACATCTTGCGGTTAACCTTTTGACCATGGTCGCGAGGACGTGCCGCAAACGTGCGACCGCCGCCAACCCAGATCGGGCTTCTGATCGTGCCCGCGCGAGCGCGGCCGGTGCCCTTCTGGCGCCAGGGCTTAACCCCACCGCCGCGTACTTCGGTGCGATTCTTCTGGCGCTTGGTGCCACTGCGGGCACCTGCCAACCAGGCCGTGACAACCTGATGGATCAATGGCTCATTGAAGGTTGCGCCGAACGCCTGCTCTGAGACTTCAACGTTACCGGCGTTACCGGCGATATCGAGTTTCATCGTCATTATGCAGATGCTCCTTTACGCGCCTTAACGGCCGGACGCACGATGACGCTGCCGCCGGCATGGCCGGGAACCGCACCGCGGATCAGGATCAAATTCTTTTCTTCATCGACGCGCACAACCTCAAGGTTCTGCACGGTGCGACGAACGTTACCCATGTGGCCGGACATCTTCTTGCCCTTGAACACGCGACCCGGAGTCTGGTTCTGACCAATGGAACCCGGCGCGCGATGCGACAGCGAGTTACCGTGGGTGGCGTCCTGCATGCTGAAGTTGTGGCGCTTGACGGTACCGGCGAAACCTTTACCTATAGTCGTACCGATCACGTCAACCATTTGGCCGACCTCAAAAATACTTACGGTAACTTCGCTACCGACATCGAGGTCATCGCCTTCGCCGTCATCGAGACGCAGCTCGTCGAGACGCGAACCGGCTTCGGTCTTCGCTTTGGCGTAATGACCGGCCAGCGCTTTGTTTACGCGGGAGGATTTTTTGCTGCCTGAGGCAACCTGAACGGCGCGGTAACCATCGGTTTCGACGGTCTTCACCTGGGTGACCCGGTTTGGGGTCGCCTCAATGACGGAGACCGGCACTGAAGCACCGTCTTCCGTAAAAACGCGCGTCATGCCGCATTTGCGGCCAACGAGAGCAATCGTCATTGTACTCACTTCCTATGCACTGACTTCGATTGGTCAGCGCTAAAACAATAAAATCCTATCAGTCACAGATTTCAATTGACCTGTGCTGCCTGCCGCTATCACCACGCCTGCCGATACCTACCGGTGGTTCGTGAGCGGCCGCTCCCGGCGTGCGGTTCTACAGCCCACCAAATGGCGGCGCCGGACGAGAACCAATACCTGAGTGCCTTTAATGGGCCAGTTGTTGCTTTCCCTGAGGCCGCGTTGCGCTGTCGGGATGATCGCCTTGCGGCGCATCCCGGCAGTTCGGGGCTTTCCTGAAAAACGATGCGCCACCTAGCCATTAACTGGGTGGCGCCTGGTATCGATGGGGATTTCCGGCCTTTTGGTCGCGGCTCTATATGGCAGCGATCCGCAGGCCTTCCCCATGCGAGCCCGCTATTATAACGAGCGTCGCGGGTATTTCAATACTAATTCAGCTTAATTTGCACATCGACGCCAGCCGGGAGCTCCAGCTTCATCAGCGCATCGACGGTTTTATCGGTCGGATCGACGATATCCATCAAACGCTTGTGCGTGCGCAGCTCGTACTGATCGCGCGCGTCCTTGTTGACGTGCGGCGAAATCAGGATCGTGAAACGCTCCATTTTCGTCGGCAGCGGCACCGGGCCCTTGACCGTCGCACCAGTGCGCTTGGCCGTATCGACGATTTCACGCGCTGACGTATCGATCAGACGATGATCAAAAGCTTTCAGCCGAATACGAATGTTTTGGTTAGTTGCCATGTTGCTTTCCCATTATGCCGGTCCGGACCGGCGATTCCTGATTCAAATTGTTCGCTATACGTGTCTCTGGAAGTCCGACGTTATTTCTTTCGCCGATCGCCCGATACCTGCCAGTCCAATCACTCCATGGCTCGCAAGCTGCGCTTTACTTCCGTGATTGGACTGGCAGCCATCGGGCTTTCAGTACACTCGCGGAGCTACCTTGTCGGTAACACCCTTCTCAGTTGTTGAAGCTGGTCGAGGGTGGCCGGTGGTTTTCAGGAAGTAAAGCGCAGCGAAGTGAGCCATTCCTGAAAACCACCCGGCCATCCTCCTCAGCCCGCCCTGCTATGGGGTGAATCGCGTTGTCTTTCTCTTTCGTTCTCTTCACGCCTTCCCGGCGTTAGGAGATTGCCGCAGCGGGCTTCGCCCGCCTCGCAATGACGGTGTTTACTCGAGGATCTTCGCTACGACGCCCGCACCTACGGTACGGCCACCTTCACGAATCGCAAAGCGAAGTCCGTCTTCCATCGCGATCGGCGCTATCAGCTCGACCACCATCTGTACGTTATCGCCCGGCATTACCATCTCGGTGCCTTCCGGCAACTCGCACGCACCCGTTACATCCGTCGTGCGGAAGTAGAACTGCGGACGGTAGCCTTTGAAGAACGGTGTATGACGACCGCCTTCTTCCTTGTTCAGGATGTAGACTTCCGCCTCGAACTTCGTGTGCGGTGTGATGGAACCCGGCTTGGCCAGTACCTCGGCCGCGCTCGACTTCGTCACGCTTGGTGCCGCGCAGCAATACGCCAACGTTGTCGCCCGCCTGACCCTGGTCAAGCAGCTTTCTGAACATCTCAACGCCCGTGCAGATGGTCTTGGTCGTCGGGTGGATACCCACGATCTCAATCTCATCACCCACGTTGACGATGCCACGCTCGATACGACCGGTCACTACCGTGCCGCGACCCGAGATCGAGAACACGTCCTCCACAGGCATCAGGAAGTCGCCGTCAATCGCACGCTCCGGCTCCGGAATGTAGCTGTCCATCGCCTCGATCAGCTTGTAGATCGACGGCACGCCAATCTCTGACTCGTCGCCTTCGAACGCCTTGAGCGCCGAACCGGTGATCACCGGTGTGTCGTCGCCAGGGAACTCGTAGGTAGACAGCAGATCGCGTATTTCCATCTCGACCAGCTCTAACAGCTCTTCATCGTCGACCATGTCCGCTTTGTTCATGTACACAACGATGTACGGCACGCCAACCTGACGGGCCAGCAGGATGTGCTCGCGCGTCTGTGGCATCGGGCCATCAGCAGCGTTAACTACCAGGATCGCGCCGTCCATCTGCGCCGCACCGGTGATCATGTTCTTCACATAGTCAGCGTGTCCCGGGCAGTCAACGTGCGCGTAGTGGCGCAGGTCGCTCTCGTACTCAACGTGCGCCGTGGCAATCGTGATGCCGCGTGCACGCTCTTCCGGAGCGTTGTCGATCTGGTCATAGGCACGAACTTCACCGCCGTGCTTCTCCGCCATTACCTTCGTCAGCGCCGCTGTCAGCGTCGTCTTGCCGTGGTCAACGTGGCCAATCGTGCCTACGTTTACGTGCGGTTTGGTTCTTTGAAATTTCTCTTTTGACATCGACCTCTTCTCCGGTCCTGTAAAACGGGTGAATTAAAACGTTTCGAAAAACACTAGTGTCGTCTGATCGTGTCCGCGACGTTCTGCGGCACTTCAGCATACTTTCCAAATTCCATTGAATAATTCGCACGGCCCTGCGACATGGATCGCAGATCCGTTGCATAGCCGAACATTTCCGACAACGGCACGTCAGCGCGCAACACCTTGCCGGACGGTGAGTCGTCCATGCCCTGCGGCAAACCGCGACGACGATTCAGGTCGCCCATCACGTCGCCGAAGTAATCCTCGGGCGTCACGACTTCGACTTTCATAATCGGCTCCAGCAACACCGGCTTGGCGCGTGCCGCACCTTCCCGGAAGCACATTGAGCCGGCAATCTTGAACGCCATCTCGCTTGAGTCAACGTCATGATATGAACCGTCGAATAGCGTTACCTTGCAGTCCACCATCGGGTAGCCGGCAATCACGCCATTTTGCATTTGTTCCTGCACGCCCTTATCGACGGCCGGAATATATTCTTTCGGCACCACACCACCAACAATGCCGTTGACGAATTCGTAACCTGATCCCTGCTCTAGCGGCTCGATGCGCAGGAACACGTGACCGTACTGGCCGCGACCGCCGGACTGGCGAACGAACTTGCCTTCCTGCTCGATCGTTGCGCGAATGGTCTCGCGATAGGCGACCTGAGGTTTACCGACATTCGCATCGACTTTGAACTCGCGCTTCATGCGATCAACGATGATCTCAAGATGCAGCTCGCCCATGCCTGAGATGATGGTCTGACCGGACTCCTCGTCGGTGTGCACACGAAACGACGGGTCCTCTTTCGCCAGCTTCTGCAGCGCGATGCCCATCTTTTCCTGATCCGGCTTGGTCTTGGGCTCTACCGCGACGGCGATAACCGGCTCCGGGAACTCCATGCGCTCAAGCGTAATGATCGCCTTCGGGTCAGACAGCGTGTCGCCCGTCGTGACATCTTTCATACCAACGGCCGCAGCAATATCGCCGGCCCGTACTTCCTTGATTTCTTCACGGTTGTTCGAGTGCATTTGCAGAATACGCCCGACACGCTCTTTCTTGCTCTTGACCGGGTTGTAAACGGTGTCGCCCGAATTGAGCACCCCCGAGTAAACCCGGAAAAACGTAAGGTTGCCGACGAACGGGTCGGTGGCAATCTTGAACGCCAGCGCCGCAAACGGGGCATCGTCGCGTGATTCGCGAACCCCTTCACTTTCGTCGTCCTCGATGCCTCTGATCGGCGGAACGTCGGCCGGCGACGGCATAAATTCAACCACCGCGTCGAGCATCGCCTGGACACCCTTGTTCTTGAATGCGCTGCCACACATAGTCAGCACGATTTGGTTAGCCAGCGTGCGCTTGCGCAGACCGCGCTTGATCTCGTCGATGCTCAACTCGCCGTCTTCGAGGAACTTGTCCAGCAGCTCTTCGTCGCCCTCAGCCGCCGCCTCGACCATCTTGTCATGCCACTCCTGAGCTTCGTCCACGAGCTCCGCCGGAATGTCGCGAGCGTCATAGGTCATGCCCATGTTCTCGTCATCCCAATAGACCGCACGCATCTCGATGAGATCGATGACGCCGGCGAAATGTTCCTCAGCACCAATCGGCAGCTGGATCGGCACCGGCTCGGCACCCAAACGCGTATTTACCTGCTTGACCACACGCAGGTAGTCCGCACCTGCACGATCCATCTTGTTGACGAAGATCATGCGCGGCACTTTGTATTTGTTGCCTTGCCGCCAGACAGTCTCGGTCTGCGGCTCAACGCCACCAACGGAACACAACACGGTTACGGCGCCATCAAGCACCCGCAGGCTGCGCTCGACTTCAATAGTGAAGTCGACGTGACCCGGGGTATCAATAATATTGATGCGGTGCTGATCAAACTGCTGATCCATCCCGCTCCAGAAGCATGTCGTTGCAGCAGACGTGATAGTGATACCACGCTCCTGCTCCTGCTCCATCCAGTCCATCGTCGCGGCACCGTCATGCACTTCACCGATTTTGTGCGATACACCTGTGTAGAACAGGATTCGCTCGGTCGTCGTCGTCTTACCGGCATCAATATGGGCCATAATCCCAATATTGCGGTAATGATCGATCGGCGTTGTGCGTGCCACGGAAATAGTCCTCTGTATTCTGGTTGAATAGAAGGGCTGCGCTTACCAGCGATAGTGCGAAAAGGCTTTGTTCGCTTCCGCCATGCGGTGCACGTCTTCTTTCTTCTTGACGGCTGAGCCGCGGTTATCCGCTGCTTCAAGTAACTCATGTGCGAGGCGATGCGCCATCGTTTTCTCGCTGCGCTTGCGCGCCGCATCGATGACCCAACGCATTGCCAGCGTCTGGCGACGTTGCGGACGAACCTCAACAGGCACCTGATAGGTCGCACCACCAACGCGTCGCGACTTGACCTCGACGGCAGGCTTGACGTTTTCCAACGCTTGTTCGAGCATCTCCAACGACTGCTGGTCGTCCTGGCCTGAACGCTCGCTCATACGGCTCAGCGCGCCATAGATGATGCGCTCCGCAACCGACTTCTTACCGTCATTCATGACCATGTTCATGAACTTGGCGAGCAGTTGGCTCTTGTATTTCGGATCCGGCAGGATGCTGCGTTTCGGTGCCTGGTTTCTTCTCGACATAGCAAATATCTCGTTTTGGCCGCTACAGGCGGCCGACTGTTACGGCCGGCACTCGCCGACCTCCTGAATTGACTTAACCCTTGGGACGCTTGGCGCCGTACTTGGAACGGCCCTGACGACGATCACCAACGCCAGCACAATCGAGTGTGCCGCGCACGGTGTGATAGCGCACACCCGGCAGATCTTTCACACGACCGCCGCGAATCAGCACAACCGAGTGCTCCTGAAGGTTGTGCCCTTCACCACCGATGTAGCTCGTCACTTCGTAGCCATTCGTCAGGCGCACACGTGCGACCTTACGCATAGCCGAGTTCGGCTTCTTAGGTGTCGTTGTATAGACGCGGGTACAAACGCCACGCTTCTGCGGGCTTGCTTCCAACGCCGGAACGTTGCTTTTCTCACGCTTCGTAGAACGTGGCTTGCGTACAAGCTGATTGATAGTGGCCATTGGCCCTCTCTTTTTTAGCTACTCTTCAAACACAAAAAAGCGTAGACGCCTGAGCGCACGCTGCCAGATCAGGGAATGCACCCCAATCTCAAAACCTGTTACCAGCCCTGTTTCGCGACGTTTCGCCGCATCAGGGACATTTGCCGGCTTTCGCACGGCCCGCACCGGCTATTGGCCCGGTGCTTTGGTGAGGGCGGGCATTTTATGGATCGCCCCCTATTAGTGTCAAGCGAAACCTCGACGCCCGACGGTCAGACCGGGCGGGCACCTGTGTGCCCGCCCTGCCCGAATTACCTATTCCGCGTCCGTTTCGACCGCATCATCACCCTCGACAATTGCCTCAGACTCGTCCGCCGCGTCCTCTGCCTGCACAGCAGCCGCCTCGAGGCCAGCCAGCTCATCCGCCAACTCCTGCTCGCGCGTACGACGACGCTCTGAATGATGCGCAAAGCCGGTACCGGCCGGAATCAACCGGCCAACGATGACGTTTTCCTTCAGTCCGCGCAGATCATCACGCAGCCCGCGAACCGCAGCCTCCGTCAATACCCGCGTGGTTTCCTGGAACGACGCCGCCGAAATGAACGACTCTGTGGCCAGTGATGCCTTGGTGATACCCAGCAATACGGAGTCATATGTTGGCTCCTCTTTGCCGGCCGCCTGCATCTGCTCACAAGCCTCGTAGGCGCGCGCCCGGTCGACCTGCTCGCCGCGCAGGTAGTTGGTGTCACCGGCATTGGCAATGATCACTTTGCGCAACATCTGGCGAATGATCACCTCGATGTGCTTGTCGTTGATCTTCACACCCTGCAGTCGGTAAACGTCCTGAATCTCACGAACCAGGTAGTCTGCCAGCGAAGCGGCACCCCGCAAACGAAGGATATCGTGCGGGTTCGGCTCACCATCAGCGATAACCTCGCCGCGTGTGACTTTCTCACCTTCGAACACGTTCAGGTGGCGCCACTTCGGAATCAGCTCTTCATAAGACTCGCCGTCTTCCATTGTGATGACCAGACGACGCTTACCCTTGGTTTCCTTACCGAAACTGACCGTACCCGTGTGCTCCGCCATGATCGCAAACTCTTTCGGCTTGCGGGCTTCGAACAAATCGGCAACGCGCGGCAGACCACCGGTAATATCGCGTGTCTTCGATGATTCCTGCGGAATACGCGCGATGATGTCACCGACCGACACTTTCGCGCCGTCTTCATGGGTGACGATCGCGCCCGGAGGCAGCGCATACACAGCCGGGATCTCTGTGTTGGCGAAGAACAGCTCATTGCCATCTTCGTCAACCAGCATCGCCACCGGACGCAGATCCTTACCGGCACTTCCGAGCTGGCTCTGATCGGCGATAACGATGTTGCTCAGCCCGGTCATTTCGTCGACCTGCTCGTTGACAGTCACGCCATCCACGAAGTCCTTGAAGCGGATAACACCACTCACCTCGGTGACAACCGGGTGGGTATGCGGATCCCAGTTAGCGACGACCTGGCCCGGATCGACACTGGCGCCATCCTCGACGTTAATGGTCGCGCCGTAAGGCACCTTGTAACGCTCACGCTCGCGACCGGCGTCGTTGGAAACAATGACTTCACCGGAACGCGATACCGCGACGAGATAGCCTTTGTGGTGCTTGACCGTCTTGATGTTACTCAAACGCACCTGACCCTTGCTCTTGATTTCGATGCTGTTCACCGAAGCAGAACGAGAAGCCGCACCACCGATGTGGAAGGTACGCATGGTCAGCTGTGTTCCGGGCTCACCAATCGACTGCGCAGCGATCACCCCGACCGCCTCGCCGATGGCGATGCGATGGCCGCGCGCGAGATCGCGCCCGTAACACTGGGCACAAACGCCGTAGCGCGTTTCACACGTAATCGCAGAGCGCACGATGAGCTGATCGATCTGCAGGTCATCCAGCAATTGCACTGTGCTTTCTTCAAGCAACGTACCGGCATCGACCGCTACCTTGTCAGTGCCCGGGTGCAATACCGGCTCAGCCAGTGTGCGTCCCAGCACGCGATCACGCAGCGACTGAACGACATCACCACCCTCAACGAGCGGCATCATGACGAGACCCTTGCTGGTACCGCAATCGACGTCGGTAACCACGAGGTCCTGCGCAACATCAACCAGACGCCGTGTCAGGTAGCCCGAGTTGGCTGTCTTGAGCGCCGTATCGGCCAGGCCTTTACGTGCACCGTGCGTCGAGATGAAGTACTGCAGTACGTCGAGACCTTCGCGGAAGTTCGCGGTAATCGGCGTCTCGATGATTGAACCGTCCGGCTTCGCCATCAGGCCCCGCATACCCGCCAGCTGACGAATCTGCGCAGCGGAACCACGCGCGCCGGAGTCGGCCATCATGAAGATCGAGTTGAATGACTTCTGCAGCACGGTCGAGCCGTCTGCCGCCGTCACCTCATCGGTACCGAGCTTGTCCATCATCGCCTTGGCGACCTGGTCGTTGGTGTGTGACCAGATATCGACAACCTTGTTGTAGCGCTCACCATCCGTCACGAGGCCAGACGCATACTGGTCCTGGATCTCTTTGACTTCGGCTTCGGCCGCACCAAGGATGCCGTCTTTCGATTCCGGCACAACCATGTCGTTCACACCGATCGATACGCCCGACTTGGTGGCGTAACGGAAGCCGGTGTACATCAGCTGATCCGCGAAGACGACCGATTCCTTCAGGCCAACCTGGCGATAGCACTGGTTGAGCACGTTCGAAATCGCCTTCTTCGTCATGTCCTGATTAACCAGGCTGAATGACAGGCCGGCAGGCAGGATTTCTGACAGCAACGCGCGGCCGACGGTTGTCTCAACCATCGACACCGAAGTTGCATCCGTATCGTCGGTGGCAACCTTCAGGCGAACCTTGACCCGCGCCTGCAAGTGGCAGACGCCTGCCTCGTAGGCACGATGGACTTCCTGAACGTCAGAGAAGACATGGCCTTCGCCATGGGCGCCGATGCGCTCACGGGTCATGAAATACAGGCCGAGTACAACGTCCTGGGACGGCACGATGATCGGGTCGCCGTTAGCCGGCGAGAGGATGTTGTTTGACGACATCATCAGCGCACGCGCTTCCAGCTGAGCCTCGATCGACAGCGGTACGTGAACCGCCATCTGGTCACCGTCAAAGTCGGCGTTGAACGCGGTACATACCAGCGGATGCAGCTGAATAGCTTTACCCTCAATCAGTACCGGTTCGAATGCCTGGATGCCGAGGCGGTGAAGCGTTGGCGCCCGGTTCAACATGACCGGATGTTCACGAATCACTTCTTCAAGGATGTCCCAGACTTCCGGACCCTCACGCTCAACCAGACGCTTCGCCGCCTTGATGGTCGCCGCTTCGCCACGCAATTGCAGCTTGGAGAAAATGAACGGCTTGAACAGCTCAAGCGCCATCTTTTTCGGCAAACCACACTGATGCAGTTTCAGCGTCGGACCGACAACGATCACGGAACGGCCGGAGTAGTCGACTCGCTTACCCAGCAGGTTCTGACGGAAACGGCCCTGCTTGCCTTTGATCATGTCAGCCAAAGACTTCAGCGGTCGCTTGTTGGTGCCGGTAATGGCACGCCCGCGGCGACCGTTATCCAGCAGCGCATCGACAGATTCCTGCAACATGCGTTTTTCGTTACGCACGATGATGTCAGGTGCGTTGAGCTCCAGCAGTCGGCGCAAACGGTTGTTACGGTTGATCACGCGACGATACAGGTCGTTCAGATCGGAGGTCGCGAAACGACCGCCGTCCAGCGGCACCAGCGGACGCAGGTCCGGCGGCAGGACCGGCAATACCGTCATCACCATCCACTCCGGCTTATTGCCGGACTCGATGAATGACTCGAGCAGCTTCAGGCGCTTGGACAAGCGCTTGATTTTGGTTTCCGAATTGGTCGCACTGATTTCTTCGCGAACGGTTGCGACTTCGGTCTGCAGCTCGATCGTGCTCAGCATTTCATGCACGGCCTCGGCACCCATGCGGGCATCGAATTCATCGCCGTATTGCTCGATCGCATCGAGGTAGCCCTCGTCGGTCATCAGCTGGCCGCGCTCGAGCGGGGTCAGACCGGGCTCTACTACGACAAACGCCTCAAAATAAAGTACGCGTTCGATTTCGCGCAACGTCATATCGAGCATAAGGCCGATACGCGAAGGCAGCGATTTCAGGAACCAGATGTGTGCGACCGGGCTTGCCAGATCGATGTGCGCCATGCGCTCACGACGGACTTTAGTCTGCGTAACTTCAACGCCACACTTCTCACAGACAACACCGCGGTGCTTCAGACGCTTGTACTTACCGCACAGGCACTCATAGTCCTTGATCGGGCCAAAAATCTTGGCGCAGAACAAGCCATCACGCTCAGGCTTGAACGTGCGGTAGTTAATGGTCTCCGGCTTCTTGACCTCGCCGAATGACCACGAGCGGATCATGTCCGGCGACGCAAGCCCGATGCGAATCGCATCGAAATCTTCGTCCGGGGTCTGTGACTTAAAGAGTCTTAATAAATCTTTCATGGTTCACCTTACTCCGTTTCAAGCTCGATATTGATACCGAGAGAACGGATTTCTTTAACCAGTACGTTGAACGATTCCGGCATACCCGCATGCATCTGATGCGTACCATCGACGATGTTCTTGTACATCTTGGTACGGCCCTGCACGTCATCCGATTTGACCGTCAGCATTTCCTGCAGCGTGTAGGACGCGCCATAGGCCTCAAGCGCCCAGACCTCCATCTCACCGAAGCGCTGACCACCAAACTGCGCCTTACCGCCCAGCGGCTGCTGAGTGACGAGGCTGTAAGGCCCTGTCGAGCGCGCATGCATCTTGTCGTCAACCAGGTGGTTGAGCTTCAGCATGTACATGTAGCCAACGGTGACCGGGCGCATGAATTGCTCGCCGGTACGACCGTCACGCATTTCTGCCTGACCGGTTTCCGGTAGCTCCGCGAGACGCAACATGTGCTTGATCTGCGACTCGGCCGCCCCGTCAAACACCGGCGTTGCCATTGGCACTCCGTGCGTCAGGTTGCCCGCAAGTTCCATGATCTCTTTGTCGGAGAAGCTTGCGATATCTTCGCTGTGGCCGCCCGTCGTGTTGTAGATCTCTTCGAGGAACCCGCGCAGGTCTTTCATGGCAGCATTGGCCTTCAGCATGCGATCGATTCGATGGCCAAGCCCTTTAGCCGCCCAACCCAGATGGGTTTCGAGAACCTGCCCGACGTTCATACGCGACGGTACACCCAGCGGGTTCAGTACGATGTCGACCGGCGTACCATCATCCAGGTACGGCATGTCTTCCACCGGTACGATCGTTGAGATCACACCCTTGTTACCGTGGCGACCCGCCATCTTGTCACCCGGCTGAATACGCCGTTTGACCGCGAGGTAGACCTTGACCATTTTCAGAACACCCGGCGCGAGATCGTCGCCAACGGTGATCTTGGTTTTCTTGGCCTCGAAGCGCGCGTCGAACTCTTCGCGCTGCGTTTTCAGACGCTCAGATGCACGCTCCAGCTGTGCGCTGGCTTCGTCGTTCTTGAGACCAATCTCGAACCATTTCGCCTGATCAAGCTCATCCAGGTAACCCTTGGTGATGACATCGCCCGACTTGAGTGAATCTGGTCCGCCGGTTGACTGCTTGCCGATCAACAGCTTCTCGATACGATCGTAGATATCGCCTTCAAGGATACGCAGCTGGTCATCGAGATCCTTGCGGACACTTTCCAGCTCGGCGCGCTCGATAGACAATGCACGACTGTCTTTCTCGACGCCGTCACGCGTGAACACGCGCACATCAATGACCGTACCGTCCATGCCCGGCGGTACACGCAGCGACGAGTCTTTTACGTCCGACGCCTTCTCACCAAAGATCGCGCGCAGGAGCTTTTCTTCCGGCGTAAGCTGTGTCTCGCCCTTCGGCGTGACCTTACCGACGAGAATATCGCCCGCACCTACTTCAGCGCCGATGAAGGCGATACCCGCCTCATCCAGCTTGGCCAGCGCGGAGTCGCCCACGTTCGGAATATCGGCGGTTACTTCCTCAGAACCCAACTTGGTGTCGCGCGCGACACAGGTCAGCTCTTCAATATGGATGGTTGTGAAGCGATCTTCTTTGACAACCCGCTCCGAGATAAGGATCGAATCCTCGAAGTTGTAGCCATTCCACGGCATGAACGCGACCAGCAGGTTCTGACCGAGCGCGAGCTCGCCCAGGTTGGTCGACGGCCCATCCGCCAGAACGTCGCCGCGCGCGATGTGATCACCGATGCGAACCAGCGGGCGCTGGTTGATACAGGTGTTCTGGTTCGAGCGCGTGTATTTCGTCAGGTTGTAGATATCAACGCCCGGCTCTACGTCGTTGGTTTCTTCATCATTGACACGAACAACAATGCGCGATGCATCGACCGAATCAACGATACCGCCACGGTGCGCAATGACCGTCACGCCCGAATCGATAGCAACCGCCCGCTCCATTCCGGTGCCGACCAGCGGCGCTTCCGAACGCAACGTCGGCACTGCCTGGCGTTGCATGTTGGAACCCATCAGGGCGCGGTTAGCATCATCATGTTCGAGGAACGGAATCAGCGAGGCCGCGACCGACACGATCTGCTTCGGTGAGACATCCATGTAGTTGATGGTGTCCGGCGACGCGAGTGTGAACTCGTTGCGGTGGCGTACCGAAATCAGATCGTCGGTAAAGGTGCCCTTGTCATCCAGCGCGGCATTTGCCTGCGCAATGATGTATTGGCTTTCCTCAATCGCCGACAGGTATTCAATTTCGTCGGTGACCTTGCTGTTCGCGACCTTGCGATACGGCGTCTCCAGGAAGCCGTACTCATTGGTACGTGAATACACCGCCAACGAGTTGATCAGGCCAATGTTCGGGCCTTCAGGGGTCTCAATCGGGCAAACACGGCCGTAGTGTGTCGGATGAACATCGCGGACTTCAAAGCCCGCACGCTCACGCGTCAAACCACCCGGCCCAAGCGCCGATACGCGGCGTTTGTGGGTCACTTCCGACAACGGGTTGTTCTGATCCATGAACTGCGACAGCTGGCTCGAACCGAAGAACTCTTTGACCGCCGCTGCCACTGGCTTGGCGTTGATCATTTCCTGAGGCATCAGACCTTCGGCCTCCGCCTGGGTCAGACGCTCCTTAACCGCGCGCTCGACACGCACAAGCCCGATGCGGAATGCATTCTCGGCCATCTCGCCAACGCTACGAATGCGCCGGTTACCGAGGTGATCGATGTCATCAACGCTACCGTAGCCGTTACGAATCTCGATCAGAACCTTGAGCACGTCAAGAATGTCTTCAGACTCGAGAATGCCGGCGCCGGTAATCTCATCGCGACCGACTCGACGGTTGAACTTCATACGACCAACGGCCGACAGGTCGTAACGGTCTGCGTTGAAGAACAGATTCTGGAACAGGTTCTCCGCCGCCTCTTTGGTCGGCGGCTCGCCCGGGCGCATCATCCGGTAGATTTCTACCAGTGCCTCGAGGCGAGTCGTAGAAGGATCGATACGCAGCGTATTCGAAATGTAAGGCCCGCGATCGAGATCATTGGTGTAGAGCGTGTGAATCTCGGTGACACCAGCCTCAATTAATGCCGTGATCAGCTCGTCAGTAAGCTCGTCGTTGGCGCTGGCCAGAATCTCGCCGGTTTCCTCGTCGACGATGTCGTGTGCCAGAACGCGGGCTTCGAGATACTCAGCAGGCACGATGAGCTCTTCGATTTCAGCCTTCTCGAGGTCACGAACGTGCTTCGCCGTGATGCGACGGCCTTCTTCGACGATTACCTTACGGCCGACCTTGATGTCGAATTGTGCCGTATCACCGCGCAGGCGCGCCGGCAGCAGATCCATGCGGATATCTTTCTTGCCCAGCGTAAAGGTGACGGTCTCGAAGAACATCGCCAGCATTTCTTCGTTGGTCATGCCCAACGCACGCAAGATGATGCTTACCGGCAATTTGCGGCGGCGATCGATACGCGCGAACACGCTGTCCTTGGCATCGAATTCGAAGTCCAGCCAGGAGCCACGGTAGGGAATGATGCGCGCCGAGAACAGCAACTTGCCCGACGAGTGCGATTTGCCCTTGTCGTGGTCGAAGAATACGCCCGGCGAACGATGCAGCTGCGATACGATGACACGCTCGGTGCCATTGATCACGAAGGTACCGTTGTCGGTCATCAGCGGCATTTCACCGAGATAGACTTCCTGCTCGCGTATATCTTTCACCGGCTTCGGCGTGCCGCTCGCTTCCTTGTCATAAATGACCAGGCGAACTTTGACCCGCAGCGGCGCCGCAAACGTCAGACCACGGAGCTGGCATTCCTTAACGTCGAATACCGGCTCGCCAAGGCGATAGCTGACGTACTCAAGGGCAGCATTGCCCGAGTAGCTGACGATCGGAAAAACCGTCTTGAACGCAGCATGCAGACCCTGGTCCTCCATGTTGCCCTCGCTCTTACCTTCCTGCAGGAATTTACGGTAAGAATCGATCTGGATAGACAACAGGTAAGGCACATCAAGGATGCTGGTCTTTTCCCCGAAGTCCTTACGGATACGCTTTTTCTCGGTGAACGAGTAGGCCATTTTGATACCTCGATCCTATTTCAATCTTAAATGCAGCTCTCGCGCACTGTTGGTGCAACGGAAACTGGCTTTCTGCCGGCAACCACGCCGCCAACACGGTGGCGGGTTGCAAAAACACGAATACCGGCAAGCCATTTCACTGGCAAGCCGGTCTGATGCGTCACGTCATGCGTAACGACTTAAGGTGGATGGCGGCCGGATCATTACCGGCCGCCATCCGGTTTTTTTCAAACCTGAACTGCTCGATTACTTGAGCTCTACGCTTGCGCCCGCTTCTTCGAGCTGCTTCTTGAAGCCTTCCGCATCGTCTTTTGATGCCGCTTCCTTGATCGTCGTTGGTGCGCCTTCGACCATGTCTTTGGCTTCTTTCAGGCCAAGACCGGTGATTGCACGTACGGCTTTAATGACAGCAACTTTGTTACCGCCGAAAGAGCTCATAACGACATCGAATTCGTCTTTCTCTTCAGCAGCAGCGGCGGCTTCAGCCGGAGCAGCAGCGGCTGCAACCGGAGCAGCGGCAGATACGCCCCACTCTTCTTCGAGCATTTTGACGAGCTCGACAACTTCCATGATGGGCTTGGCGCTGAGTTCTTTCAGCAAGTCTTCGTTTGATAGTGCCATGATATGTAATTCCTAAATTTTGATTAACAAGTCAGAGTAGTAATGCTTTATGCGGCCTGCTCGCCACGCGCGGACAATGTGCGTGCCAGCATCGACGGTGGCTCTGCCAACGTGCGTACCAGCTGCGACAACGGTGCCTGCAGGCACCCGAGTAACATTGAACGTGCCTGATCGAGATTCGGCAGATCAGCCAGCCTGCCAAGGTCGGATGCGCCATACAGCTCACCGCCCACAGACAACGAAACAGTCTTCAACTGCTCGTGGTCCTTGGCAAATGCCTTGATCAACCGTGCGGCTGCGCCGGGGTCTTCCTTGGAAAAAGCAAGTAACAACGGGCCTTTGAGCGTGTCTTTCATGCACTCGAAATCGGTGCCTTCAAACGCGCGCTTGGCCAGCGAGTTCTTGACGACGCGCATATAAACACCCGCTTCACGGGCATCCTTACGCAACGCTGTCATTGCTTCTACCGTCAGACCTCTGTATTCAGCCGCTACGGCTGACAGAGATTCCCCAGCAACCGCATTAACTTCGGCAACAAAAGCTTTTTTGTCTTCGAGTCTTAACGCCATAGATTCCTCCTGGCTTCGGTCACTAATGAGATGACGCTTTGTCATCTCCCGTTTTGTCGGACGGTGACCTTCGCCAGTACTCTGACTAGGGTGACACCATCTGCGCTGGCTTTCGTGATTAAGTCGCGGCTCTTTCAGAGCCTTAACGCCTGCGGTCTTCGACGATTAACCGGTCTCGCGACCGGCTCACCTGCGCCACACCCTGAGGTATGCCGCAAATTCCTGCTGATCAGACCTCTATCGTGCCCTGATCAATTGTTATGCCCGGGCCCATCGTTGAAGAAACGACGAGTTTCTTCACAAAGATGCCTTTCGCTGATGCCGGCTTGGCTTTCTTCAGATCGTTCAACAGAGCAACCAGATTCTCGCGCAGTGCCTGCACTTCAAAACCAACCTTGCCGATCGGGCAATGGATGATGCCGCCCTTGTCGGTGCGATATCGCACCTGACCAGCCTTGGCATTTTTAACGGCGGTCTCGACGTCCGGGGTTACCGTGCCGACTTTCGGGTTCGGCATGAGGCCGCGCGGACCCAACACCTGACCGAGCTGACCAACAACGCGCATTGCGTCCGGGGTCGCGATAACGACATCAAAATTCATCTCGCCGCCTTTGATGGCCTCCGCGAGATCTTCAAAACCAACGATATCCGCGCCGGCGGCAGTTGCCTTCTCGGCATTCTCGCCCTGTGCAAATACGGCAACCCGCACGGTCTTACCAGTACCGTTCGGCAGTACAGTAGAGCCGCGAACCACCTGGTCCGATTTACGCGGATCAACACCGAGGTTGACCGACACGTCGATGCTCTCGGCGAATTTCGCGCCGGCCAGCTCGTTAACCAGTGCCAGACCTTCTTCAGCCGGATAAATTTTACCGAGCTCGAGTTTCTCGGCCATCGCCTTGCGGCGTTTCGTAACCTTCGCCATCAGAGTACTCCCTCAGTTTCGATACCCATGCTGCGCGCCGTACCTGCGATCGTGCGCACGGCGGCGTCCATGTCGCCAGCCGTCAGATCAGGCATCTTGGTGGTCGCAATTTCTTCCAGCTGCGCGCGCGTCACCTTGCCGACTTTCGTCGTGTTCGGCGTACCCGAACCCTTGGGTACACCGGCAGCCTTGCGCAGCAATACTGCCGCGGGCGGGGTCTTCTTGATGAACGTAAAGCTGCGATCGGAATACACGGTGATAACGACGGGCACCGGCAAACCGGGCTCGAGGCTCTGTGTCTCGGCATTAAAAGCCTTACAGAATTCCATGATATTGACGCCGTGCTGGCCCAATGCCGGGCCGACGGGCGGACTGGGGTTAGCCTTACCGGCCCCCACCTGCAGCTTGATATAAGCTGTTACTTTCTTAGCCATTTCTCATCTCCCGGGTGCAAACGCCGCACTGGCTCCCCGTCTCATTTTAGGCATCGCCACAGGCGACGCACTTGTTATCAGGCCTTTTCGACCTGACCAAAATCCAGTTCCACCGGAGTGGAGCGACCCAGAATCTGCACCGCAACGCGGAGCTTGCTCTTGTCGTAGTTGACGTGCTCGACAACGCCATTGAAATCGTTGAACGGCCCATCCGTAACCCGGACAACCTCGCCCGGCTCGAACAGTACTTTTGGCCGCGGCTTGTCGACACCTTCCTGAACACGCTGCAGGATCGTATCCGCCTCGCGTTCTGTAATCGGCGCGGGCCGGTCACTGCTGCCGCCGATGAACCCGAGAACCTTCGGCACTTCTTTAACCAGGTGCCAGGTGTCGTCGTCCATATCCATGTTCACCAGCACGTAGCCAGGGAAAAACTTGCGCTCACTGCGCCGTTTCTGCCCTTCGCGCATTTCGACCACTTCCTCAGTCGGCACCAGAATCTCGCCAAAGCGATCTTCCAGACCGGCGAGCTTGATGCGCTCTTCAAGAGAGGCCTTCACCTTGTGCTCGAAGTTCGAGTAGGCGTGAACGATGTACCAGCGTTTCGACACTATCTTGTTTTCCTAATCCTGATTCAGGCCGACCGTCAGGCCTGACCCGTCACTGAACGGGTGACCCACAACAGGCCGGCATCCAGCGCCCAGAAGAACAATCCCAGCAGGAACGTAAAGATGAAAACAGCAATCGTTACCTGCGTTGTCTCTTGACGTGTCGGCCAGACCACTTTGCGAATCTCGACCCGCGAACCCTGGATAAACTTCCACAGCCGTTGGCCGCGCGCCGTCATCATGCCGACTGCCGCGCCGACCAGCACGCCGCCGATAACCATTAGCACGCGCAAGGGCAGCGCCAACTCGGGCATCAAGTAGTAGCCGACGAGGCCACTGACCATGATCGCGAGCGACAATAGCAGCTTGATCGTGTCCAGCGCGCCTGCGCTTTCTGTTTGCGTGTTTTCTGTCATGTACCCGAACCGGTTACCAGCAGACTGGCAGGCCAGGAGGGAATCGAACCCCCAACCTGCGGTTTTGGAGACCGCCGCTCTGCCAATTGAGCTACTGGCCTGTAGCTGAAAACCTAATTGTCTAAACCTGTTGCGTCAGTCAATCTGCCCTTTGTCAGCGGTTCGCCTGAGGCCTGGAAGCTCAATCACTCCATGGCTCACTTCATTCCGCTTTACTTCCGTGATTGAGCTTCCAGCCCTCAGGCTTTCAGCGCGTTTACGGAGGCACCTTGTCAGTCGCACCCTTCTCAGTTGTTGAAGCTGGTCGAGGGTGGCCGGTGGTTTTCAGGAAGTAAAGCGCAGCGAAGTGAGCCATTCCTGAAAACCACCGGCCATCCTCGGCCAGCCCGCGAGCACCTTTATGGGGTGAATCGCGTTGTCTTTCTCTTTCGTTCTCTTCACGCCTTCCCGGCGTTAGGAGATTGCCGCAGCGGGCTTCGCCCGCCTCGCAATGACGGTGTTTACTCGAGGATCTTCGCTACGACGCCCGCACCTACGGTACGGCCACCTTCACGAATCGCAAAGCGAAGTCCGTCTTCCATCGCGATCGGCGCTATCAGCTCGACCACCATCTGTACGTTATCGCCCGGCATTACCATCTCGGTGCCTTCCGGCAACTCGCACGCACCCGTTACATCCGTCGTGCGGAAGTAGAACTGCGGACGGTAGCCTTTGAAGAACGGTGTATGACGACCGCCTTCTTCCTTGTTCAGGATGTAGACTTCCGCCTCGAACTTCGTGTGCGGTGTGATGGAACCCGGCTTGGCCAGTACCTGGCCGCGCTCGACTTCGTCACGCTTGGTGCCGCGCAGCAATACGCCAACGTTGTCGCCCGCCTGACCCTGGTCAAGCAGCTTTCTGAACATCTCAACGCCCGTGCAGATGGTCTTGGTCGTCGGGTGGATACCCACGATCTCAATCTCATCACCCACGTTGACGATGCCACGCTCGATACGACCGGTCACTACCGTGCCGCGACCCGAGATCGAGAACACGTCTTCCACAGGCATCAGGAAGTCGCCGTCAATCGCGCGCTCCGGCTCCGGAATGTAGCTGTCCATCGCCTCGATCAGCTTGAAGATCGACGGCACGCCAATCTCTGACTCGTCGCCTTCGAACGCCTTGAGCGCCGAACCGGTGATCACCGGTGTGTCGTCGCCAGGGAACTCGTAGGTAGACAGCAGATCGCGTATTTCCATCTCGACCAGCTCTAACAGCTCTTCATCGTCGACCATGTCCGCTTTGTTCATGTACACAACGATGTAGGGAACGCCGACCTGGCGTGCCAGCAGGATGTGCTCGCGCGTCTGCGGCATCGGGCCATCAGCAGCGTTAACTACCAGGATCGCGCCGTCCATCTGCGCCGCACCGGTGATCATGTTCTTCACATAGTCAGCGTGCCCCGGGCAGTCAACGTGCGCGTAGTGGCGCAGGTCGCTCTCGTACTCAACGTGCGCGGTGGCAATCGTGATGCCGCGTGCACGCTCTTCCGGAGCGTTGTCGATCTGGTCATAGGCACGAACTTCACCGCCGTGCTTCTCCGCCATTACCTTCGTCAGCGCCGCTGTCAGCGTCGTCTTGCCGTGGTCAACGTGGCCAATCGTGCCTACGTTTACGTGCGGTTTGGTTCTTTGAAATTTCTCTTTTGACATCGACCTCTTCTCCGGTCCTGATTAACCCTGATAAACACAACGGACGAGCACTCACGCCCCGTCCCGGACTTTCACATTCGGCCAGCCGTTGTTAACAACCACTGGCATCTCAATTTTTCGAACAACCTGGCAACCGTGCCGGATGGTGCCCACAACTGGAGTCGAACCAGTGACCTCTTCCTTACCAAGGAAGTGCTCTACCGCCTGAGCTATGTGGGCATTTACTCCTGCCTCACGTAGTTGGAGCGGGTGATGGGGATCGAACCCACATCATCAGCTTGGAAGGCTGAGGTTCTACCATTGAACTACACCCGCCTGACCTTTCCGGTTCGACCTGCTATCAACTACCTGACCAACACAACCTGGTCGAACGCACCGCTCACCGGCCCGTATTCCCGACCATATGCCCAGCCGCCAAAAAAGCCGGAATGCATATTGCAATCCGGCGGGCTTACCAGCCAGCATCTCAAAAATTGTTCGCTCTTCTCTGCTTTGTGTTTCCCGAAATGGGTACCCGACGCGCTCAAATTGGCGATGCCCGATCCTCACCAAATCCATGGTGGAGGGGGTAGGATTCGAACCTACGTAGGCATAGCCAGCAGATTTACAGTCTGCCCTCGTTGACCGCTTGAGTACCCCTCCGCACAAATCAGCCAGCTATTGTCATTGCGAAGCGCGGCTGTGTCAACCGCGAATAAGAAGAAAAAGCCAGTCGGGGCACGGGCTGCGAACCAACAGCCGAATCAGACCAGGCTACGACACCAGTGCCACGGCTCATAGATATAGCCAAAGCGATTGTCACGGGGGTAACTCATTGAAAAACCGTGATTCCCTGCATTTTTGGTGAGCCAGGCAAACGCCTCGCTACGCTCGAAGGCCTCGGTCAAAGGCGGAAATCCCGGCGTCGCGATATCCACGGCACAGCCGGTATGGTGCTCACTGCAGCCCGGTGGGGCGTTGACGCTGAGGATATCCGGGAGCTGCGTTCCGGCATCGAGTTTGCGCTGTATCAGTGACGCCTGATAGTCATAGCTACGGAATCCGCTGACCAGCAACAGGTCAATCCCGTCAGCTTCGGCGGCCTGTCGCATACCCACCCAGTGTCCTGCAGTGACCGGCTCGAGCTGCTGTTCGCGCCCGATGATGTTCGGACCTGCGCTCACCAGCTGCAGCGCTTCGGCGAAAACCGGCAGCCCGCGATGACCGGCGTACTCACGATCAATGCCCAGACTGTCCAGCAATCCAATCAATGCCTCGGATTGTATCGTCAATCTCTCACCTGCTTCGAACGGGGCCGGCCATGCCGACAATTCAACTAGTGTAACAGTGACGCCGAAGCAATCGCGGATGTGCGCCACAGACTCTACAATAGAGGCCACTGTTATTCGGGCCCCGCCTCAATGAGCAAAGACACCATTTATCAATCCGACCACGGCAACGGCAAGCCGTTCAAATTCGATGACTCTGTAGCGGCCGTCTTTCCGGACATGATCAACCGGTCTGTGCCGGGCTATGCCGACACACTTGATGGTATCCGCGGATTCGCCAGCGCATTAGTGCCGCCGCAAGGCACTTGCTATGACCTCGGCTGCTCGCTGGGTGCTGCCACGCTGGCAATCTGCATGGGCCTCGAAAACCGCGCCGCACACATCGTCGCGGTCGACAACTCGGCCGCGATGATCGAACGCTGTCGGTCAGACGACGCCCTGGGTAATCAGCCACAGACGATCGATCTGCGCTGTGAAGATATTGCCGACACGCCCATCAGCGACGCCAGCCTGGTCGTATTGAATTTCACATTGCAGTTTGTTCAACCGGCGTTGCGGCGCGACCTGCTTGCACGCATCTATGCAGGACTACGGCCGGATGGCGCGCTGATCCTGTCGGAGAAATTCAGGTTCAACGAGCCCGCAACGCAATTGCTGATGACCCGGTTGCACCATGATTTCAAACGTCGCAACCATTATTCGGAAATGGAGATCGCCGGTAAGCGCAATGCGCTTGAAAACGTGCTGATCGCCGATACGCGCGAGCGGCATATTGCACGGCTGGAGGAAATTGGCTTTCGGCGCGTGACCTTGTGGCAGGCCAATCTGAATTTCGGCTCGATTGTGGCATTCCGTGACAACGACTGAGCAACCCTCGCTAAGCCCGGCCAGCGTTGCCGAGGCGCTGCGCGACGGTCCGTTCGCCGAATACTCCGCGGCATACGAGCGCGCGTTGATCAAAAACGTCGAGCGCTTACGTCACGGCGATGCGCCCGGCTGGTTGCATGCAGTAGAGCGACTGCCCGATATCGGCGCCTCGCGAGTCGTGCTCGACGGCGACCCGGTGAGTGCCAATGCCGAGATTGACGATGCCACCGCGCAACAGCTGGCGGACAACTTGCGGCTATTATCGCCGTGGCGCAAAGGCCCGTTTCGCATTGCGACCACCGACATTGACACCGAATGGCGCAGCAACTTGAAGTGGCATCGTATCGCCGACGCTATGGCGCCGCTCGACGGTCGCAGCGTGCTCGACATCGGCGGCGGCAATGGCTATTTCAGCTGGCGGTGCGCCGGTCGCGGCGCACGCGCCGTGCTCAATGTCGATCCGACACTATTGTTTTATGCGCAATATCTCGCCATCAATCGCTATCTGGCGTGCCGGCAAACGGCGATGCTGCCGCTCGCTTTCGAAGCGCTACCGCAAGTCATGGCGTTCGACACCGTTTTATCGATGGGGGTGCTCTATCACCGTCGTTCGCCGCTCGAACACCTCGAGCGCATCGGCCGGCATCTGCGCCCGGGCGGCGAGCTGGTGCTCGAGACGCTGGTGGTCGACGGCGACGAGACGACACTGCTTGTTCCGGCAGGACGCTATGCGGGGATGCGCAATGTCTGGTTCCTGCCCTCGGTCGACATGTTGAAAATCTGGCTGGCGCGCGTCGGCTACGAGAATATCCGCTGTGTTGACGAGAGCGTGACGACGACGGGCGAACAACGCCCGACCGAATGGATGACATTCCACTCACTCGCCAATGCACTGGACCTCGCCGACCGATCACGCACCGTCGAAGGCCATCCGGCACCGAGGCGTTCGGTCGTTATCGCCGAACGCAAAGCACGCGGTTAATCCGCCGGCTGAGTATCCATGCCGCTTGCGTGGCGCATGACGTAGTAGATGAAGCTCTGCTCTTCAGTCCGTGTGAACAGATGCGCCCACGGGCCTTTGGCGTATAACGCGACATCCTCACCACCATGGGTTTCGGCACCCGAGGGCACCAGCGACTCCTGATGGAAGCTGTCAGCCGTCGTATCGACATCAGTCAGGTCAAGGCGCCGTTGCGCCGTTAGCGGCTCGTCGTAGATCATCTCTTCACCCGCCAGGCTGATTTCGTCATCCAGAATGCGCCCGCCACGTCCGTTGGCATAACCGAGCGTGGTGTAAGGCAGATCGTCCGAGGCCAGCGCCGGACCCTCAGAAGGGTCGCCGGCGGCATTGTTGTCACGCGATACGCCAAGGATCGGGTTACCACGCGTTGCATAGCCGGCGATCGTCATTACGTGACTGTGATCCGCGGTGACAATGATCAGTGTGTCGTCGTCGCCAGTGGCGTCATCCGCAACCGCGACCGCGTCGGCCAACGCGACGGCATCCGCCAGCGCGCGTTTCGCATTCGTCGCATGATGGGCGTGATCGATACGACCACCCTCCACGACTAACAAAAATCCTTTCGGATTGCGGCGCAGGATGCGCAGCGCGGCCGCGGTCATTTCCGCCAGTGATGGCTCACCACCCGGGTCATTGTCACGATCCAGCTCATATTGCATGTGCGACGGATTGAACGTGCCCAGCAGGTGGTCGACCTGATCCAGGTCCAGCGCGTCAAGTTGTGCGCTGTTCCAGACCCACGCGGCGCGCTGCTGCCGGCGCCATTCCTCGGTGAGATCGCGACCGTCAAGACGCCGGCCAGTCAACTCCGGGAATTCCGGATCGGCAAACGGCGCGCCGGACTTCTCGCGCGGCAGAAAGTGTCGTCTGCCGCCACCCATTGCCACCTCGAGTCCGTCGCCATACGGAAATTCGATCAGCTGTCGCGCGATGTCCTTGCAGCCCTTGCTGCGCTGATCGCGCGGAATCGCGCTGTCGTCTTCCCAGCCCCGCTCGGGGACGTGCGCGTAGGCTGCAGCCGGCGTTGCATGGGTAAGGCGCGCCGTACTCACGACGCCAGTAGACCAGCCCGCCGTCTCGAGCTGCTCGAGCAACGTGACGACCTCTTTACCCTGACTGCTCGCGCAATCGCTGCGGCGAGTTTGTGCATTGACGGAAATCAGGCCTGCGTCAGTTTTGACGCCGGTCATCATCGCGGTCATCGTGCCGGCAGAATCGGGCGTCTGTTGGTTGACGTTGTAGGTTTTCATCAAGCCCACATTCGGGAAGGATTCGAAAGACAAGCTATATTCCTCGCCGGCAAGCCCGACCTGTTGCCCCGCATAGATTCGCGCGGCGGTCACCGTCGCCGGACCCATGCCGTCGCCGATAAACAGGATGATGCCCTGAGCCTTGCCGACCACTGGCTGGCGCCCTAAGGCGTCGGACAGCGCCGTTTCGCCGGCGGCTCGCCAATATGAATCAGACTCTTGCGGCCCGGGTTCGCCGATAACGGCGCAGGCACTGGTGACAACCGCGATCAGTCCGAGGCCTGACAGACGGGCGAGCCTTCGTGGCAGATGCAATGCCGAAGCTATATGACCCGCTGGTTGTTTTCTGCAAAGTAAGCGTCGCTTGTTCATGAATGCGTCCCGAAATTCTAGGAAAGCCGGATGCTGAACGCACGGCTTGCGATGACCGATATCTTCTCATAGTCCAGCAGGCCGTTGCAGCAGCGCCTCCCGACCGCGCAACACCGCCCGTGTCAGCGTATGCTGCGCAGCATGACAAAGAGACCCGAACCCGGCTTTCAAACGCTGTTGCCCGACGACATTCTTGGCGCCATCGAGTCGACAGGTCGCCGTTGCAGCGGCGAGTTGCTGGCGCTGAACAGCTATGAGAATCGCGTTTATCGCGTCGGTATGCGTGATGACGACCCGCTGGTTGCCAAATTCTACCGACCGGCACGCTGGTCGGACGCGGCGATCGAAGAGGAACACCATTTCGCGATCGAGCTCGAAGCGCTCGATCTGCCCGTCGTCGCACCACTCGTCAGCGACGGGCAATCGCTCAACCGCTACGACGAATTCCGCTTCGCGCTGTATCCCTGCAAGGGCGGCCGCTGGCCGACACTGGATGACGACGAAACATTGCGCCAGCTCGGCAGACTAACCGCGCGGATCCACCTGCTGGGTGAACGCGGCAGGTTTTCCCTGCGCCCGGGCATCACGCTGGAGCGGTTCGGCTACGATTCGAGAGACTACCTGCTCGACAATGAAATCATTCCGGACGAGCTATACGACGCTTATGCCAGTCTGGCGGACGATGTGCTCGAACGTGTGGAGTGGCGACTCGACGAGCTCGGCCCGATACGCGAGATACGCATCCACGGCGATCTACACCCCGGCAACGTGCTGCAGGACGGCGAGCAGTTGCACATTGTCGATACCGACGATGTCTGCAACGGACCGGCTATTCAGGATTTATGGATGTTCATGTCGGGCGACGCAGACGAACAAAGCGCACAACTGGGGCCACTGCTTGAGGGCTATGAGTCGTTTCGCGATTTCGACTACGCCGAGCTCGCAATGATCGAACCGCTGCGCACGTTGCGATTGATGCACTACAGCGCGTGGCTGGCGCGACGCTGGCAGGACCCGGCATTCAAGCAGGCTTTCCCATGGTTTGATTCACAACGCTACTGGAACGACCACATTCTGAGCTTACGCGAACAAATGGCGCTGCTCGACGCGCCACCCATCCGCGCCTGATCGGTCTGTGCCGGGGGGGTGCCGGCAAAATACTGCCCGCGTTAGCGCTGCAGCGGCTTGAGTACGCCGCATGCGATTCGCGCACCCGCCGCGCCGGAAGGCTGACTGACAAGATCATCCGGTTTGGCATGAACAATAATCGCGCGACCATCGAAAATTTCCAGCGCCGCGTCCGACCGCTTGGTGATCGAAAACTTGCCCTGCTCAAACTTGTCGGCGGTAAAGTTGCCGAAATCGCCGGCATGGCGTGCCGCCTGATCAGCCGTCGGCGCACCGTGCGGTGAACTGTCCGGATCGAAGTGCCCCCCGGCGGAGCTACCATCGGGCGCGCTGCAATCGCCATTCTCGTGCACATGTATGCCGTGCTCGCCGGCAGCAACACCATCAATTGCCGCACCAAGGATAAGCTGATCACCTTCGCGGGTCAGCACAACTACGCCGCTCACGTTCGACCCGCTGGACGGCTGCAATGTTGCGACCAGCGTGTCCAGAGTTGTCGTCTGGGCCTCGGCGGCCGGCTTCGTCGGCACGCTTGACGCAGGTTTATCGCCGCCGCAACCGGCAAGCAAGAGTGTTGCGACGGGTATCAGGAATTTCAAAGGGTATCGAACCAGCATTGGGGAGCTCCCGGAATTTAATGAATTAACGAATGCGACGCTGCTTGCGCCAATAGAGTATCAAGATCAGGCCTACGACCATACCGCCCAGGTGGGCGAAGTGGGCAACACCGGACGAAGGCCGGCTGAGTCCGAAGTACAATTCGATAACACCATAGATTATGACGAAATACTTGGCTTTGAGCGGGATCGGCGGAATCAGCAACAGGATGCGCTGGTTCGGGAATGTCATGCCGAACGCAAGCAACACGCCGAATACCCCGCCCGATGCACCGACGGTCACCGAAGGCTCGCCGCTGATGTAGGCCATAGCAATCTGGGCGAAAGCGGCGCCCAGCACACACACGCCGTAATAGATCGCGAATCGCTGCGAGCCCCAGACCACTTCCATTGTGCGCCCGAACATCCACAGCGCAAACATATTCAGCGCAAGGTGCATGACATTGGCATGCAGGAAACCGTAGGTGAGCAACTGCCACGGGCGGAACAAATCCGAATTGGCATGTAATGCGAGTCTGGTCTGGGTAAAGCCGCGCAAACCGAGGTAATCCTCGGCGACATAGACCACGGCATTCGCAATCAGCAAGATAAAGATGACCGGCGGGAACGTGTCGTTACGCATCAATAGGCCTTGTCGAGAACAGGTCGACATTGTTGAAAGAGAAGCGCCGAAGTATAACGGCATCTGCCACCGATTTGCGTCGCCCGCAGCGATTGCGTAGGTTTCGCACCCCCGCCCCGTCATGTTATCCGGAGAAGCTGCAGCCAATGAGCAAGGAAACGATCAGCATCCGTGGCGCACGCCAGAACAATCTCAAGAATCTGTCTCTGGACCTGCCACTTAATGAACTGATCGTCGTCACCGGCGTGTCCGGTAGCGGCAAGTCATCGCTCGCATTCGACACCGTTTATGCAGAGGGTCAGCGACGCTACGTAGAAACCTTCTCGCCATATGCGCGGCAGTTCCTCGATCGCATGGACAAGCCCGCGGTGGATACGATCGACGGTATTCCACCGGCGATTGCCATCGACCAGACCAACCCTGTGCGCACCTCGCGATCAACAGTCGGCACGATGACCGAGCTCAATGATCACCTGAAGCTCCTGTATGCACGCGCAGCCAAATTGTATTGCGATGGCTGCCATGAACCCGTCAGCGAAGACGACGCGCAGTCGATCTGGAACAGCATCTCTTCGACCCTGCCGACACAACGCATTGCGATCTGCTTCGCAACGCCAATACCCGAGTCCTTCGATGCTGAAGAGATCCGGCGCTTCCTGGCCCAGCAAGGCTATACGCGGATCCTGCGTGAAGACGCGCAACAGCTGGTCGTCGTGCAGGACCGCCTGCGTGTGACCGACAATAACCGAAGCCGTTGTATTGAAAGCATCGAGTCCGCGCTGCAGCGCGGCAATGGCCATGTTCTGATCGTGAATCTGGATGACGACTCGGAACAGCGGTTTTCGTCGCTGCTGCACTGCGCCGCCTGCGACCTGACGTTTAGCGCAGCAACACCGAGCCTTTTTTCATTCAACTCGCCGCTGGGCGCCTGTGAAACCTGTCGCGGCTTTGGTCGCACCATGGGCATCGATCTGGATCTGGTAATTCCGGACGAATCACTGACCCTGAAACAAGGCGCCGTGAAACCGATCCAGAGCGGCAGCTTCCGGGATTTACAGAAGCGATTGGAGGCGCGGGCCAAAGACTCGGGCGTGCCACTCGATGTGCCGTTCAATAAACTGACCAAAAAACAGCGTCGCTGGGTGATCGAGGGCGAAGGCAGAACCCGCGATGGTTTGTGGCCCGGCATCCAGCGGATTTTTTCGTGGCTGGAGCGCAAGGCATACAAGATGCACGTGCGCGTCTTGTTGTCGCGCTATCGAAGCTACGAGACCTGCGCCACCTGCGGCGGCGCGCGCCTCAAACCGGCCGCGCTGCGATGGCGCCTTGGCGATAACAGTTTGCTCGACAACGTCGCTATCAAGCGAGTCGCCGGCACGGCGCCCGGCCTGAACATGCATGAACTGATGTTGTTGCCGATTTCGACGCTCGCCGCTTTTTTCGACGGTTTGACGTTGAGCGCATCACTACAAAAAGCGATTGGCCTGTTGCTGGATGAAATTCGTTCAAGAATCGGCTTCCTTGCAGATACCGGTCTCGGCTATCTGACGCTGGACAGGCAGTCGCGGACATTGTCCGGCGGCGAAGTGCAACGGATCAACCTGACCACGGCGCTCGGCACCTCGCTGACCAATACCTTGTTCGTTCTGGATGAACCCTCGATCGGCCTGCACCCGCGCGATATCAGCCGCATCAATCGCGTGCTTCTGAAACTGCGCGATGCCGGCAACTCGTTACTGGTGGTCGAGCATGACCCGCAGATCATGCACGCCGCAGATCGCATCATCGATATCGGCCCGGGACCGGGCGAACACGGCGGAGAGATCGTATTTACCGGCACGCTGGCGCAACTCGCACGCAGCAAGCAGTCACGCACGGCGCCCTACCTGACCGGGCGCGCACGTGTCGCCGATGCGCGAGCCGCACGACGCCAGCCGGACCTCAGCCAGACCATCGAAGTCCGCGGTGCGCGTCAGCACAACCTCAAGAATATCGACATCTCGTTCCCGCTGGCATCACTGGTCTGCCTGACCGGCGTTTCGGGGAGCGGAAAATCCACGCTGGTTGGCGACATCCTGTACCCGGCGATGCAGCGCCTGCTTGGCAGCAAGGGCGAACAACCCGGCGACCACGACAAGATACTCGGCAGCGAACAGGTCGACGAGGTTATCTATGTCGACCAGACGCAGATCGGCAAAACCACCCGCTCGAACCCCGCCAGTTTCGTCGGTGCCTTCGATGCAATCCGCAAGCTCTTCACGCGCCAGCCACTGGCGATCGAGCGGGGTTACAAGCCCGGCACTTTTAGTTTCAACTCGGGCACCGGCCGCTGTCCGGAGTGCGGCGGTAACGGGTTTGAGCATGTCGAGATGCAGTTTTTGTCCGACGTTTACCTGCGCTGCCCGGCCTGTGACGGCAAGCGCTTTCGCGACGAAATTCTGGAAGTGCGGTTGTGGCCGGCGCATGGTGACGGCGCATCGCAGTCTATTGCCGGCGTACTCGATATGACTGTCAGCCAGGCGGTGGCTTTTTTTGCCGATCAGAAAGAAGTCCTGCGCATGCTGGAACCGCTGCAGGACGTCGGACTCGACTACCTGAAACTCGGCCAGCCGGTACCCACGCTGTCCGGCGGTGAGGCGCAACGACTCAAGCTCGCCAAGTATCTGGGTGAAGCGCGCAAGCGACGCAATAAAGACCGCGGCAAGCTGTTCCTGTTCGACGAACCAACAACCGGCCTGCATTTCACTGATATCGAAAAATTGCTTGGTGCGTTTGATCAGCTGCTTGATGAAGGCAACAGCATCATTGTCATCGAACACAATCTCGACGTTATCGACGCCGCGGACTGGATCGTCGACCTTGGCCCGGAGGGTGGCGAGCAAGGCGGCCAACTACTGTTCGCCGGCACGCCGGAACAGATGACAAACGAGACGAACAATGAAACGGCCGATGCGTTGCGCGAATACCGTGCCGCGAACGGCGCGATGCAAGCGGCGGCAGAAACAGCGGCGCGCTACGCGACCAGCGAGCCCCGTGAGCGTGCGCCGAAGGACATCCGTATACACAACGCACGCGAGCACAATCTGCAAAACGTTGATGTGCATATTCCACGCAACAAATTTACGGCAATAACCGGCGTATCCGGTAGCGGCAAAAGCACCATTGCCTTCGACATTCTTTTTAATGAAGGGCAGCGACGCTACCTGGAGTCGCTCAACGCCTATGCACGCCAATTCGTGCAACCCGCATCGCGCCCGGACGTTGACTCTGTCACCGGCATTCCGCCGACGGTAGCGATAGAGCAGCGCACCAGCCGGGGCGGTCGCAAGAGCACCGTCGGCACGATGACCGAGGTCTATCATTTCCTGCGCCTGATGTTCGTCAAGCTTGGCACGGCGCATTGCCCGGACTGCGATATACCGATCGAACCGCAAACCAGCGAGCAGATCGTTGCGCAGCTGTTGAAGACCCACAAGGGCCAGACCGTCGATCTGCTGGCACCGCAAGTGACCGCCCGCAAGGGTTACTACACCGACTTGGCGAAGTGGGCGCAACGCAAGGGTTTTAGCGAACTGCGCGTCGATGGCGAGCGCATTGGCGTCAGCCCCTGGCCGCGGCTCGACCGCTTCAGGGAGCACAACATCGAGTTGCCGGTCGCCACGCTGAAAATCACCCGCAGCAATGAGGCCGAGTTGCGCGCCAAGCTCGATCGCACGCTTGACTACGGCAAGGGCGTATTGATGGTCGAGCGCCACGGGTCGAGCGAACAACCGCAGTTGTTTTCCACCGCACGCGCCTGCCCGTCGTGCCAACGCAGTTTTGCCGAGCTCGATCCCCGACTGTTCTCCTACAACTCATCACACGGCTGGTGCCCGAGCTGCACCGGAACGGGCATCATTACGGACGAGGAAGAAGATGCGTCCCAGTGGTGGAAACGCACCGCGGCCGAGAGCGCCGAAACCTGTCCTGACTGCGATGGGCGCCGGCTCAATGCGGAAAGCCTCGCGGTACGTTTCAGAGACCGCAGTATTGCGGACTACGCTGAAATGCCGGTTGCCGATGCGCGTCGCACATTCAGTCAATTAGAGCTCAAAGGCCGCGAGCTGGAAATCGCCCGCGACATTGTCAGTGAGCTCGATAGCAGGCTCGATTTTCTCGATCATGTCGGGCTCGGCTATCTCACGCTGTCACGCGCCGCGCCAACCCTGTCCGGTGGTGAGGCGCAGCGCATCCGGCTCGCGTCGCAGCTCGGCTCGAACCTCAGAGGCGTTTGCTACATTCTCGACGAACCGACGATCGGGCTGCATGCGCGCGATAACGCGCGCTTGCTGTCAACGCTGCAGGCGCTGCAGATGAACGGCAATACGGTCGTCGTTGTCGAACACGACGAAGACACGATCCGTGGCGCGCAGCACGTTATCGATATTGGCCCCGGCGCGGGCGTACGCGGCGGCAAGGTCGTCGCCGCAGGCTCCGTCGCCAAGATAATGCGCAGCAAACAATCGCTGACCGGCAAGATGCTGCGCGAGCCGCTCCGCCACCCGTTGACCGATCGCGATCGCGACATAAATCCACGCCGTCGCGGTGCACCGGTCTTGTCGGTCAAGGGTGCGTCACTGAATAACCTGAAGCGCGTCAGCGTGCGTTTGCCTCTGGGCGGCCTGCTGGCGGTCACCGGCGTTTCCGGCAGCGGCAAGAGCTCACTGATCCGCGGCGTGGTGCAGGAAAATGTCTCACGTCTGGTCGCCAGCACACGCCGGCGCGGGCGCAAGACGCCAGATCTCACCGGCTGCCAAAGCCTGGAAGGCTGGCAGACGATCAAGCGCGTACTCGAAGTCGACCAAACACCCATCGGCAAAACGCCCCGCTCCTGCCCGGCCACCTACATTGGTTTTTGGGATGACATTCGCAAGCTGTTCGCGAAGGCACCGGAAGCGCGCATACGCGGTTACACGGCGAGCCGTTTCTCATTCAACACCAAAGACGGGCGCTGCGCGGAATGCGACGGCCAGGGCATGCGCCGCATCGAAATGAGCTTCATGCCCGATGTTCAGGTTGAATGCGAAAGCTGCAGAGGCGCCAGGTTCACGCCGGAGACGCTGACGATTCGGTATCGCGAGAAAAGCATCGGCGATGTCTTGCAAATGGATGTCGAAGAAGCTGTCCAGTTTTTTGCCGCGCATCCGAAGATCCACCATGCACTGACGCTATTGAATGATGTTGGCCTCGGTTACCTGACGCTGGGCCAGCCCAGCCCTACACTGTCGGGCGGGGAAGCGCAGCGGATCAAGCTAGTTACTGAACTGGCCAAGGCAAGGCCCGATCCTGCCATTGGTCATGTGTCCGTGACCGAAAATCCCAACCACACATTATATGTACTCGATGAACCTACGATCGGGCTGCATATGGCCGACGTGGCCCGACTAATCACCGTTTTACAGCGGCTGGTCGATGCGGGACATTCTGTCTTCATAATAGAACACAATCTCGACATCATTGCGGAAGCCGACTGGATTGTCGACCTGGGACCGGAAGGCGGCGCGGCAGGCGGACGCATCACTGCACGTGGCACACCATCACAAATCGTTGAAAAACCTGATAAATCACATACTGCGACGGCGCTTGCTCAATTCTTAGACAGGAGTAGCTAAAACCTCGACAGAAACCTAGAACTGTATAACTTAGTGTGGTAGTGTCTAATTTCGCGAAGTTAAACCAATACGTGTTAACCGCTACGGGAAACACGAAGGAGACCACATGGCCACGCAGAAGTCAGACGTTATTGCCGACGATTCGAAGCCCACCGGATATTCCATCGGTGCTGTTGCCCGACTAACCGGCATTTCAACGCATACCTTACGTATCTGGGAGCGTCGCTACAGCGCAGTTGTTGCAGATCGTACCGACAGCGGCCGACGGATTTACTCGAAAGCTGACATTGAAAAATTGGCGCTACTGAAGTCGTTATCCGACAACGGTTCGTCGATTGGCCAGATTGCCAATCTGTCAACGGAAGAGCTCAAAGCACGACGCGACCAGCTGATCGAGCAGAGCAGCAGCCTGCAACTTGTGGCCAACGTCGGCCTCGTGCGCATTGCAGCTTACGGAGGCTTCTCGCTGGAGAATCTGCCGGAACGTATTAACAGCGCCGGCAAGCTGGAAGTCTGCCTGATGTCGACCGACATCGACGAATTCGGTGAGCAACTGCGCCGCGCCGAACCTGACGTCTTGCTGCTTGAGTTCCCGGTCATCGACATGGAAACCCGTCAGAGCGTCGCGAAGCTGCGCCGCCTGGCAGGTACACGCCGCGTCATTGTCCTGTTCAACTTCGGCACCAAGCAGGACCTGGAAGCCCTTGCGGCCGACCGCGTCGAATTGTTGCGCTCGCCGGTCACGACCCAGACGCTGTACCAATTGCTAAGACGTGGCGCCGAAAATCGGCCGGTTCTGGAAGACGTCGCACCGTCGAGAACGCAGCAGATCGAAGTCAACGGCAACGATGAAATCCCGCGTCGCCGCTTCAACGATGTCGAGCTTGCACAGTTGGCACGCACTGGCACCACGGTCGAGTGCGAATGCCCCAAGCATACGGCTGACCTTGTACAGAATTTGTGTGCCTTCGAGGAATACAGCGCGCAATGCGAGTCGCGTAATCCGGAAGACGAGGCGCTACACAACTACCTGTATCGAATGACCGCCCGCGCGCGCGGTATCATGGAAGAAGCGCTGGGCACATTGGCCGAAGCAGAAGGCTTTTTGCCACTACGCAAACGCTAACCGCATTGTCAGGCCGCGTTTGCCGCTGAAACCTCACCGGTTTAAGCTCTCGGCATGCGTGACCTGATGCACATCATCGGGCTGGCTCTCTTGTTGGGGAGCCAGCCCGTTTTTTCCAGCGAAATCGAAACCGTCTCGCTGCATGCCGATCGCGGCATCAACCTGGTCTATCAACTGGACTGCGTTTCGGGCTTTATACGTTGTACCCGCGACGCTGTAGGCCCCGCAGCTGATCAGCTGACAGCCGATGACCGAACCCTGCTCGGACTCTGGCGCGATCTTCGGCGCACAGTGCCGACCAGCGCCCCTGCCGCGCCCGTCAATAGTCTGGCGTTGCCAACGCCAGCATCACTGGCAAACTTTTCGTCGCGTCAAACTGCATGGTCGCCAGCCACCGATTGGTCGCCGTCGAAGGCTATTCACCAACAACAACTCCGCCAGTCTTTGCTCGACTATTTCTCACCGGCTTTCGAATCCGACTGGGACACGACACGCGCGCCCCATCTACAGCGACTTCGCTATAACCTGAGCACGCTCTTTCAGGAACAGCGGCTATCTGCATCACTCGGCCGCAGCGCGGCCTTTCTTGGCCAGCATGCGCTTGCATTACCTGACGTTCAGCTGATCGCCATAACGGGCAACACCAATGGCAGCCTGGCAACGCTGGATTCCGAATTTGCCTACATCGAAACACCGCTCGGGGAGCGCGCTACCGACCGCGCACCGGTCATCGTGCATGAGTTTGTGCATCACTGGCTTGCGTCAATGAACGAACAGGATCAACACATGTTGGTCGATGCTTTTCTCAACCAGAAGAGCGAATGCGCGATCACCGCCTACCATTTATTCGAAGAGGTCATCGCCACGGCTGTTGCCAATGGTCATATAGAACGTTTGCTCCTCGAGCCCGTGGCATTCGATCGATATCTCTCGTTGCCCGGATCGTTCTATGCAGATCTGGACATTGATCGCATGGCCAAAGCGATGCTGCCGCTGGTCAGCCGCTACATCGACAAATCGATGGCGATTGATACCGACTTTATCAATGCCTACACCGCAATGGCTGATGCCATGCTCGGTGATCGTTGCGACGCATTGTCCGGTCAGTTGCGCAGCAATGCATTCCTGCTGACTAGCGGGTTGCTGCAACCGGCGCGCGAACTTATGCAGCGCCGGCTCGGCTCAACAACAACATTCGTGGATATTGCCGGCGACAGAGAACCGGCTGATTGGTACCTGAAGCGATACCCGGGGTTGTCCGGTGTTGTCGCAGCGACGCTTGACGAATTGCCTGCGTTGCGAGCGCTGTTGCCCGAAACCACCTACACCAAAGTCGCGACGCTGGCGGCGCGCCACCATCGCGTTGTCTACGGCTGGCGTCGGTCGCTGCATTCGACCGTCTATATTGTGGTGGGCAGGGATACCGAAGGCACTGCAGCAGCAATGACGCAGTTTGTGGCGCTCAACACGACACGCTTCGACGGAGTCTGGCTGCCACCGGCGTTGCCGTTGGCAGCAACGCGGGCAGCGTTCTGAACTAGTACCAGACTGACATAAACAACTGAATCACATCGGAGTCGAGCTCGTACAACGGCTCCTCGCCTGCCGGAACACCTTCGACCCTGAGGTCGTTGAAGTTGTCGTAGCGGAACATGATGTGATCCCAGAAGAAGCTCAGCCGTGCGCGACTGAATACGCCGAAGCCTTCCTCACCGAAATCCCAGGCGACGCCGGCGCGCACCGTATGGCTGGTGAACGTACTCATCTCTTTGTCTCGCGCCATGAAGTTCTGGAAATCAATGCGCGGGAACAGATCAGAGTAGAAGTTCGCCTGCTCCTGAGAATAAAAACGATAGCGGGTACTGAAGGTTAGCTTGTTACGCCATGGGTGCGTGTATCCGATCTCATAAGAACTGGCGGTAATACCCCAGGTATCCGAGAAATAACGCATCTCGCCATGCAGCGCCGCACGGTAGGGCAGATAGTAGCGCGCGCTGAGCGACGCGGCGCCACTGGTGCGGGTATTGGGATAAACCTCACCCTGGAATCCGTAAGTAAGACCATCTTCATTGAGATAGCGAACAGAGCGGTATGGGTTATTCAGATAACCCTCGTCTGTAATGCCTTCGAAGTTCATACCGATGATCAGGTTACGGGTCAGAATCTGACTGATACCGATGCCGTACTGCTGGCGTTGAACATCACGTGCAAAACTCTCATCGTTCGACATGCCAACCACATCGTTACCCAGGCCGTAGGCGAGCGTGACCGTCGTCATGTCACCGAACAAATTCTGACTGACGACAAAACTAAAGGTCGATGCCTCAAAGTCAGATTCCGAACTGGTGGTATAGCCGAGGCTCATCATCGTACCGCCACGCAGATAGTCGACACCTACCGAGCCCTGCTTGCGTTCTTCGGTGTAGGGACTTGCGGTCGTGACAACATCAATCGACGCACTGGTAATCATGTCGACATAGTAGTTACCCGTAAACGAAACACTGTCGCCAACCCGCTTACGCACCAGTACTGACGGGCCATCAATGGTAATGCCGCCGCCCTCATAGCGGTGATACAACACATCGGTACGATCATCCGGCAGCACGGCCGCTTCGGCGATCGCACCGAACAGGCTTACCACCAGCAACGTCAGCGTCAGAATTCTGGTTCGCGTCATCATGATTGCCTCGTCTGTCTCTCGCTTCGGGGTCTGCAGGCTCAGTTACAGCCGCAACCACCGCCCACGCTGCCCTGCGCGCCACGGGCGCCTTCGCGTGATTCAAATACATGGTGCATGTAGGAAGTCGACACCGGATCGTGATCCAGGAACATAATCGGGTCAGCCAACCGGTCGCGCTCATAGGGCTTAACCCATGGCTCGATATTCGAGCAGGCGCTCATGCTGGTCGTAATCAGCAATGCCAGCAGGACTCTGGCTAACAATTGCAGTCTGTTTTTAATGAAATTCATCAGCGCTACCTAATCAGATCAGAAGAAGAAGGTGAAACCGACATGGCCGGTCAGGTTGTGTGCGGTCTTGCTCTCGCCAAGCAAGTCCGTATCAAATGCGTGGTCACGAAAATCGACGCGCAACGCGAAGATGTCGTTGAACAACAATCGATAGCCCGCGCCCAGATTGATAGTAAAGAGATCATCACCGCCGAAACGGGTACTGCCCAATCCGCCAATCAGGTAGAACGATTGATTGAACGCCTTGTTCCGGCCGAAAAATGCCTCACCGGGGAAAATGTTCCAGCCGATAGACGCGTTGTAATAGGTGAACTGGCGCTCGTCGTCTGTCAGTAGCGGCGCCGCACCGCTAAGCCGCTCGAAGCTGGTGGTACCGGCATCTGTACGTCCGATCGCCGCTTCCGCAAACAGTGCTTCGGAAACGTGATAGGCGAATGTCGCACCGACGACGGCGCTGCTGCCAAAGTCCTCAACCGCGAGCACGCCGGCGAAAGCGCCGATCTCGAAATCCTCGGTATCGATCTTCGGTACCTTGATTTCTCGTCGCTCAACCTCAGGCTCGATGACCTGCTCCGGCGCCTGCGCAATTTCGGTGTCCGCCTTTTTGCCAAAGAATGGCAACGACGAGCATCCGCTGAGCGTCAGCATGCTAACCGCAATAGCGGTCAGAAAAAGAATCCGAACCCGACTTTCCATTCTTCGATTTCCTCGTTTTCGTCACGACTGGTCAAAACCACGTAACTCTTGTACTCAGCGCGCAGCACGAAGCGACGCGTCAGATAGGCACGCACCCCGCCGCCAACAATTGTGACCTGGTCGGTGCGATCCGTTGTGCCAATCAATGTGCCTTTCGGTTCCGTGCGAACTACGCCCGTACCCAACGTGAAGTACGGTGACACGCGCCATTCCGGCCACGCCTCATGTACGACATTGACGGTGCCCAGCCAGCCGTTAGAGAAATTCCCGATCAGCTGCGAGCCCCAGACTTCCACGGACAGATTGCGGGTGATCGAATAACCACCGTAGACCGATACCGCGTCCGCACCGGAAAAGTCGCCGGTCATGATGCCGGTCTCCCAGCGCTGCTGAAGAAACTCATCACGTCCGATGCTCTCGATTTCTGTGAGCTCACCGGTTTCGTCAAGCGTCAGCTCCAGCTGCGCGATGTGCACCCAGCCTTCACGTCCGCGATCGGTGCGTACCTTGAACCAGTCGGTCTTGCGGCGAATGATATCGACGCTTTCGCCACGCTCAACAACGCGCGTTATGGGATACCCCTTACCCGGACCGGTATGCATGTCGATGAACGGGTCGGCAACGGAAACCTTACGGTATTCGCGCGCCTCGGCGTCTGCTGGGACCATGACGGCGGCCAGCGCGAACAGCGCAGCAACCAGAACAGCTTTAGACAGATACCGCGCCATAATCTAGTCCTGAGGCACCATGAACGGGTCGTTGTAATACTGGCCACCGATGTCGAGCCATTCCGAGATCAGGCGAAGCTCGGCATCGCTCAGATAGCCCGCATGCGTACCACCGGCAGCAAAGCGGCTGAAGAATCGTAGTGATGAATTGGCGCCCGCCGAAGACATGCTCGCCGCGACCCCGACAGTTGCCAGGATTGGGTCACCGGTAACCGGATCAACATCGACCTGAACGAGCCTGTCCTGCAACGCGCCCATGTTGAGTTCCTGCTCATTGTCGCCGAACAGCAGTTCGCGATAGGCCTTGAACTGATCCGCCTCCTGATCAGAAGCACCGTTACTCAGGTCAAGCTGTGCAACCGGAACCTGCAGCGCGCCGGCCGCATCACGGTCGCTGTGACATCCGATACAGGTGAAATCACTGACGACACCACCCATGGCGTCGAGCGTCTGACGCGGCAGCGACCACAGCGGGTGCAGGTGCATCTCATAGTGAATTACGGTGCGACAACTTGCTGTCCACTCTTGCTCGCATGCGGCGCTAACCGGCGGCGGTGTTTCGAGGCCGTTGACCGTAACGCCATTAACCAATGTGTCGCGATAAGTCAGTCGGTAAGCAGCGTCGGCAGCGCGCCCGGCAGTTGCCGGGTCGGTCCAGACATCGTCGAACACGACGTTTACGCTAGGCTCGAGCGAAGAGCAGAAGTCGCCCGAACAGGTCGCACGAGCACGAACTTCGGCCATCGTTTGGCCCATGTCCGCGAACAACAGGGGATCGGTATTCGGATACGGCTGGCCGGTTGTTACGGCACCGTCATGTGCGGCCGCGAACGCGTCTGAGCGACCATGCGAAAGGCCACTGTTGCGGTCGTGGCAACCGCCGCATGAAAGCTCCTCGCCCGGGCGAACCTGCAGCCAGTTCTGGTGACGCTGCATGATCCGACGACCGTTGCGATCAACGACACTGAGTCCCAACGCAACGTCGGCAGGCACTTTGACCATCACCGATCCGTCAGGCTCGATCATTGTGTAACCGAGAATCTCGCGCATACCCTGCCCGATGCCGGCACCGAACGCGGAGTTATCAAGATCGACGATTTCCTCGTCAGGAATCGAAACCGCTTTTTCTATACGCAGGAAACGCGCCGGACGCTGGTCGGCGGTAAATTGAGCAGGATCGGCGAGTGCATCGATGCCGCCCGGCACCGTATCGACGCCGAGCACATCATAAACACTGCGAATATTCAGTACGCCGACGCCTTCGTCAGCAATACTCGGGTCGAGCTGGAATACGCTGTCGCCACCGAGCAAGACTAACGGTGTCGGACGCGGCTCTGCCGCTACGATTTCTGAGAAAATGAAACCCTCAACCGGCGGCACAACCGGCAGCTGCGTTTCGTCGCGGCGATCATACAACCAGATTCCATAGATTGATGGCGCCTGAATGAGTGTCGTATCCAGGAGGTTGTCCGCCGTGCATGGCAGGATGCGCATTTCGACGTCCTGTAACCGGCACTGACTCCAGCTGATCAGCAGCTGGTCCGAACCATCGCGCAACGGGTAAACCGACAGATAGCGCCCGCCCGGGGAGATCTCATTCGCAGCCGCGAGTACATTATTGATCGTTGCCGGCGTCTGGGCCGGACCCGGCATGCCGATATTGTCGACTGTCGGTTGTGTATTCTCGAGATAGGTTGCCACGTCGATGTCGACCAGTGCACCGCCGGTAGTATCGCCCTGAAATGGTTTCAACAACGCGACCAAAGTACCGTCCGGCAGGATCTGCGGCTGCACGAACTGCTCTTCCTGCCCGTCGCCGTCGACGTCGTGGCTCTGCGCCCCGTAGAGCAGCTCAAGCGCTGTACCATCCGGGTTCATCCGGTACAGGTTCATCTCGTTGTTGCCGCCAACATTGTCCCAGCGGGTAAAGACGATGGTCCCGTCGTCGAGAACAATTGGGTTCAGCTCGTGGCTCTGGTTAAAGCCAATTTGCTCTATCTCGGTACCGTCTGTCTGCATGGTGTGCAGCAGAAACGCGGGCTCGTTGCGGTCACCGTCGAGTGCAGGAAACTGCGGTTTGCCTTCGTCCAGCAATATGGCTGCCGACTGGCGCTGACGCGTCGAGCTGAAGACGAGCCGGCCGTCCGGCAGATAGCGCGGCGAAATATCGTGCCCCGCCTCGGCGGTAATATCGGATGAAATGACGCGTTTCAATGTATTGGTAGGAATCTCGTATTCCCAGATATTCCAGGTGACCTGCTCTTCTTCGTCGAGATCAGGGTCGAACGGCACACGCATCGCAAAGGCTATGCGTTGCGCATCGAACGACACACTGACGTCACGAATATCGGCAAGGCCCTGGGTGATCTCGCCGGTGATATTGACGTCCGGTGAACTTGGCGATGCCCGATCACGGAAATACAGGTCAGCACCGATGTTGAAAGACAAAACTTCGCGCAGGTCTTCCATCACGGGTTCGCCATCCTCGTCCAGCGCTATGGGCCGGGAGACGTAGGCGATCGGAAAATCGAGCGCAACCGGATCGGCCTGCTGCCCGTTGCCGAAGCCGACGACGTCGCCATCTTCGCCGCCGGGACTACAACCCGCGACCAGTAACATCGTCGCGATAAAGCCGAGCGATTTTGCAGCGAATAAACTTTTTTCTTTTGCAGTTGCCATAGAATCCATGGGAACACCTCGATGAACAGTGGCGAGGCGTCGTCTTTCAGCGCTTCAGGCAACATTGCTGCCCGGGGTTGCTGATTGCATTAACCGATTAAACGTAATGCACATGGTGACGATCGACCGTCGCGTATTCTGTTAACAACTTCACAGTTCCACTCGTGCCTCTCGAGCAGCGGCCAGAACTGTGCACTTGGCCGTCGGCAGAACGTGAGTGCTGCAGAGGCAAAACTTACGCGGATTATATGAATCAGATTTTTGCGGCGTAATGTCTCAATTCCGAGACACGATTTCGGTGCGGCGCAATCGAAGCCTGGATCGACGCAGGCGACATCGTGGCTGAATGCGATGAAACACCGCACTGGTAAGGGTTTGCTACAACAGCGCTGTTGAAGCCGTCGTGAAGCGTCGAGACGACCAGACCTAAGAACGCCTGATGCAAAAATGTGAACTCACGCATGTCAGACGTTTCTGCGCCCTACTGCCCATGCGCGGCACCCCTGTCTCACTCCTGCGACAAATCAATAGCCCTTTAAAAACAATAACTTAACTAACAGCCCCTGCAGAGTTGTCGAAATCCCCGACAAAGGTTTTACATATCACGGCAAGCCGCCGTCGCGACAAAAATAGCGTTAGCTGCTGTTTCCAATGGGAATAATGGAAATGACAGTAACGCGTTTTAGCACTGGCACGACGCTTGCAACATTTCTCTCGTACCGATGTCGTTCGTGTCGTCACCTCACGGCACTGCAGAAAATTCTGAAGGGACTGTGAGGGGCATCACTGCAAGCAGTGCGAACTGTATGCAGACTGGCGAACGGCATCAGAGGGTCACGGTTAGGTGGCACTCAGTGAGACACAACGTTGTTAACTGCCAAAGCATTAATAGCAGCGGCAAAAAGGCAAAAGCAGGGTCGAAATGAAAAGACAAAATACTTTGAAACCGACGCAACTCGCAGTCGCTGGGCTGGCACTGGCACTGTCCATCGCCACAGCATCTGCCGGTCCGCGTGAACAGGCCAAGCGCATGCACGATCGGCTCGCCGGCGTACCGCCGACAGCGGCCGTGCTCGATGCCATGGAGGCGGAGATCGCGAGCGGAGACGCTCTGGCCGCCGCCGACATTGCGATGGAGAACAGCGCTTTCTATAGCGTGACGCTCAAGAACTTCGCGACGCCGTGGACCAACCGTGACTTCGATGTGTTCGCTCCGTTGAACGATTACACCGCGACGGTTATCGGCATGGTTCGCGATGATGTGAACTTCAGCGAAGTGCTGTCAGCGGACATTCTCTATGTAGGCGACGCATCACTCGGCTTGCCCGGTTATTCGATGACAAGCAACGCGCACTATGAAGAGCTTGAGGATCGCGCTATCGACCTTAAGACAGGACTCGTGCGTACGACCCAATCAGCGGTGACGTCGCTGCCGACCGAAGCAACTGCCGGCGTGATGACAACGCGCGCCGCGGCCGAATCGTTCTTCGTAGCCGGCACCAACCGCGCCATGTTGCGGTTCACGCTGATGAATCATCTGTGTAATGACCTCGAGCAGGTCAAAGACATCACATTGCCGCCAGATCGTATCCGTCAGGATGTGACGCGCAGCCCGGGCGGCGACAGCCGTTTGTTCCTGAACAACTGTATTGGTTGTCACACGGGTATGGACCCACTGACACAGGCTTTTGCCTATTACACGTTCAACGAGGAAACCGGCAGCATCGAATACACGCCCGGCAACGTTCAGCCGAAGTACTTCATTAACGAAGGTAACTTCCCGTACGGCTACGTCACGCCGGACGACGGCTGGGACAACTACTGGCGTAACGGCCGTAACGCACTTCTGGGCTGGGACGGCACATTGCCGGGCAGCGGAAACGGTGCGAAGTCCATGGGGCAGGAGCTTGGAAGCAGCGCCGTGTTCGCGCAATGCCAGGTCAAGAAGGTCTTCGAGAACGTTTGTTTGCGCCCACCGGTCGACCAGACCGATCGCGATCAAATAGATGCGATGGTCACTTCCTTTACCGGTAATGGCTTCCGCTTGAAGCGTACGTTCGCCGAAGCGGCTACCTACTGCATGGGCGACTGAGGATACGACAATGACATTTATTAGAAATACAATTGCATCGACAATCGCCCGTCATTCTTCACGGCTGATTACTGCACTCGCGACCGTCATTCTGGTCAGCGCCTGCTCAGGCGGCGCCGAAACCCAGGTGAATCCGGTTACAAGTATTCCGGGTAACACCGGCTACAACGGTCCGGCTCCGGCCACCGCAGAAGTGCAGGACTTCAAACTCAACCTGTGGGACAACATCCAGGCCGAGGCCGGCTGTGGCGACTGTCACGGCGCGGGTGGTCAGTCACCGACGTTTGCACGCACGGATGACATCAACCTCGCTTATGAGGCGGCCAACGGCGCAGTCGACCTGACCTCTCCGGCCGACTCACGACTGGTGACTAAAGTACTTAGCGGTCACAATTGCTGGAGTGGCAGCGACTCAGTCTGTGGCGACCTTATGACAACCTGGATCACCGGCTGGGCCGGCGATCTGGTTGCCGGCGGCGGTCGTACGATCCAGCTTGACGCACCGACTATTAAAGACCCGGGCACGAGCAAGAACTTCCCGGCAGACGCGGCACTGTTCGCCTCAACGGTTCACCCGCTGCTGGTGACCTATTGCCAGGACTGCCATACGTCGAACTCTGCGGCGGCACAGTCACCTTACTTCGCAGAAGGCGATCTGGGCACGGCCTACGAGGCTGCCAAGCCGAAGATCAAACTGGATAGCCCGGTTGATTCGCGACTGGTCGTTCGCCTGCGCGAAGAATTCCATAACTGTTGGGACGACTGCCTGGCAAACGCCAGCGAAATGCAAGCGCAGATCACAGCAATGGCTAACAGCATCACACCGACCGAGGTCGACCCGACGCTGACGGTCAGTAAAGCACTGACAATCCTCGACGGCGTCGTTGCCGCAGGCGGCAGCCGCTACGAGGCGAGCGCAATTGCGACGTACGAGTTCAAGACCGGTGAAGACGCCATTGCCTACGACACCAGTGGTGTATCACCGGCGATGGATCTCACGCTGTCCGGCGACGTCAGCTGGGTCGGCGGATGGGGTATCACCATCCAGAACGGTAAAGCTCAGGCTCGAACAGCGGACAGCAGAAAGCTGCACGATCTGATCAAGAGCACCGGCGAATACGCAATCGAGGCGTGGGTGGTTCCTGCCAATGTTGCGCAGGAAGAGTCTCGCATCGTCAGCTACTCGGCCGGTCCGGACGCGCGTAACTTTACGCTCGGCCAGACGCTTTATAACTATGACTTCTCGAACCGCAGTGGCGCGACGGATGCAAACGGCATGGCAGCTCTGTCAACGCCGGATGCTGACGAAGTGTTGCAGGCCTCGTTGCAACATGTTGTTGCAAACTTCAGCCCGGTCGAAGGTCGCAGCCTGTACGTCAACGGTGAGTTGATCAACATTGACGATAATTCGCACATCGATTGTCTGGATGGTGGCGCGGACAACTGCGGCAGCATTGCCGACTGGGATGACACCTTTGCGTTTGTCCTTGGTAATGAAGTCAGCGGCGACGGCGTGTTTGCCGGTACCTTCCGCTTTGTCTCGATCCACAACCGCGTATTAACGGACGCGCAGGTATTGCAGAACTTTGATGCCGGTGTCGGCGAGAAGTTCTTCCTGCTGTTCAGCGTCTCGCATCTGATTGATGTGCCGGAGGCCTATGTCCTGATGCAGGTGTCGCAGTTCGATAACTTCGGTTATCTGTTCAATGCACCGCACTTCATCACGCTGGATCCGACGGCCTCATTTGCCGGCATCCCGCTGCAGGGCATCCGTGTCGGCATCAATGGTGCTGAAGCCAGCGTAGGCCAGGCGTTCCGCACGGTCGACTTGCAGCTGGACAGCACGCAGATGGTCGAGCTCGGTCAGCCGCTGTCACCGTTCGGTACTGTGTTTGCTCAGGAGAAAGGCGCCGACGCCGATGAATTCTTCCTGACCTTCGACGTACTCGGCGACAACCTGAACGTGCGTACCGATCCGGTACCGCTGGCGCCGCCACCGGCCGCCAATCTCGATCCGGTTTCGGACATCGGTATTCGTACCTTTGAAGAGATTGACGCGACGATGTCACAGGCTACCGGCGTATCACGCAGTCAGCCCGACGTACGCACGACCTACGAGCTGGTTCGCCAGCAGTTGCCGAGCAACCCCGACTTGGGTGGTTTCGTCTCGGCGCACCAGGTCGGCGTCGCACAGCTGGCAGTGGAATACTGCAACGCTTTGATTAACGATCAGACGCTGCGCGGGCAGGTGTTCGCAGGCTTCAACTTCAATGCGGCAGCCTCCACGGCGTTCGGCAGCCAGGCCAATCGCGACTTGTTGATCGACCCGATCGTTGATCGTGTTGTCGGCGTGAATCTGGCCTCACAGCCTGACCGCGCCGATATTGAAGGCGAGTTGAACAACTTGATCGACAGGCTCACCACGTGTGGTGGCAGCTGTGAAGCAAGCAGAACCGAAACCGTCGGTATCGCAGTGTGTTCCGCTGCGCTCGGCAGCGCCACGATGCTGGTGCAGTAAGTAACTTTGACAGGCAGAAATATCATGGCTAAGAAAACAGAATCGTTACATCCTGACACACCGTTGCTGCACCCCGATCATGCGCGACCTCGTACGCGGCGCGAGTTCGTCTCGCAGGGTTTCATGGCGGGCGCAACCACCGCGATAGGCGGCGGCTTGTTCAGCCTGTTCGCCAACCCGCGTGAGGCGGCGGCGGCACTGTCTTCGGACTTGCAACCGTTGCGCGGCAGCTGCGGACTGGAGCTGGCAGGCGCCGGCAAAATCCCGTTCGTCTGCTTCGACCTGGCGGGCGGCGCTAACATTGCCGGCTCCAACGTACTGGTCGGTGGCCCCGGGGGTCAGATGGACTTCCTGTCGACGTCGGGCTATAGCAAGCTGGGCCTTCCCGGCGACATGCTGCCCTCGTCGGTCAATCCGGTTACCGATACCAACGACTTTATCAACACCGACCTCGGTCTCGCGTTCCACTCGGACAGCGCATTCCTGCGCGGTATCCTCGAGAAAGCGTCACCGGCGACGATCGCCAATACAAACGGCGCGATCCTGGTCAACCGTTCCGAGAACGACACCGGCAACAACCCGCACAACCCGATGTATGCGATTAACCGCACCGGCGCGCGCGGCGAGCTGCTCGACCTGATTGGCTCTCGTGCCTCTGACTCAGGTGGCAACTCGTTGGCACCGTCCGCGATGATCGACATGGGCGCACGGCCGACCAAGATTGACCGGCCCAGTGATGTGACCGGACTGGTCGATACCGGCAAGCTCGTTGGTCTGTTGACACAGGACGATGCAGTTGCTGTTCTGGAATCGGTGTATCGATTGAGTGACCGCAAGCTGGGTCGCGTCGATACGCGTATCGATGCGGACGCCGTCGTCAAAGACCTCGTGGCCTGCGGCTACCTGAAGTCGGCGGATCTCGCCGATCGATTCGGCGACCCGTCGCAGCTCAACCCGAGCCTGGACGCAAACCTCGTTGGACCAACGGGTATCTTCACTCAGGCAGAGTTCGACAATGATCGCGAATTCCAGAAGACCGCTTCGATTATGAAGCTGGTTGGTAGCGGCTACGCCGGTGCCGGCACCATCACCATGGGCGGTTATGACTACCACGGCGGCCGTCGCGCCAGAGGCGAAATCCGTGACCTGCGCGCCGGTCGTTGCATGGGTGCCGCGTTGGAATACGCAGCACGCCAGAACGTACCATTGTTCATGTATGTCTTCAGTGACGGCTCGGTCGCCAGTAATGGCGTCACGGACGACACGGTAGACGGTCGTGGTAAAGGCGAGTGGACGGGAGACAACCAGAGCACCGCATCGGCGTTCATACTGGTCTACAACCCCAACGGCCGACCGCAACTATTCTCGGGCGACAGCATCGCACCGGAAAACCACCAGCAGATCGGCTACTTCCGTGCCGACGGCTCCGGTGAGACAGGCAGCAGCCCGATCGCCAACAACGTCAACCTGCTGGTAGAGGCGGTGGTGCTGAACTATCTCGCTATGCATGGCGAACAGGCATCGTTCGAGACGTTGTTCCCGATGCATGGCCTCGGCAACGCAACGTTGCGTGATAGCCTGACCGCGTTTAACCCGATTATCTGACGCAAGGCTGGCGGCCGCGCGGCCGCCGCCTGATTTACAGGTTGTTTCCGCCTGTTGATTCTGGCCGGTGCAGCGACATTGCTGCACCGGCCTTTTTTTTTGTCCGCCTCGCAGACATTACCTGACGCTACTCAGCGCTCGAAATCCTGCGGCGCCTGCGGCACCGGCTCCATCGGAATATCCGCTTCTGAAGGTGGCAACTCCGGCGAGCCCGATTCGACGAACTGCACATAGCGCCGCATCTGTTCGGCCAGTACGGTCTCGACTGCCGGCGCCATCGTATCGAGGCCCTCCGGATGATAACCGCCGACACGATATTCCAGCGCGATGTTGGTGGCCGACTCGTCCGGGCTCAGGCTGAACACCATGTTGCCACTGACACCCATCAAGCCCAATGGACCCAGGCCGCCAGTCAGGCGCAACAGCTTGTTGGCCTCAATCGCCGTGACGGTCAAATGGACAACCGCGTCGGTCGGCCCAAGCCGTTCACAAAAACAACCGAGTGGGCGCTCTTCGATGTAGAGGTTCTCGGAATTTCCGGAGAACGTATGGTCGCTATGCCACCACTCGCCCACGTGACCAACGAGCATTCGCCACGCGGTTTGTGGCGGCGCGATGACCCGCTGCTCGAGCCGGATGACAAAACCACCCCGTTCGGCGTGTAACACTTCAGCCTGTCCCGGCGACGACGCTGCTAACAGCGTAAACAAAAGAAATATAGTGCAATTAATCTTCGCCATTTCATCAATTCCGGATCAACGGTATGTGCGCAGGATACGTCAAAACACCTGATCTGACAGCATGTAATACCTTTGCACACCAGCCACTAGCGCGCTGCGTTCGTCGGCACGAGTGGCGCTTTTCGTGCCCACACCAATGCCAGCAAGCCACCGCTGACGAGGTGCCAGACGCCCCACCAGGCAGCGATTAGCGCCATACCACCCAGTCCACCGAAAAAGGCGAAAATCAGGGTAAGCCCGAGTGCCGAATTTTGTATACCCACCTCGATGCAGACGCTGCGCCGTTCGGCGTAGCTCAACCCAAACAGCGTCGCGACGGCGAAACCAGCCAGTAGCGCGAGCGCATTGTGCGTCATCACCAGTCCGACGATCTCGCCGAAAAATGCGATGAACAAACTCCAGTTGGCGACAAAGGCGGCAATGACGAAGGCCATAAATGCCAGCATCGAAAAACGCCGCAGTGGCCCGCGCAATCGTTGCGCCATTGCTGCGCGACGGGTCGCAAGGAAACAACCAAGCAATGTCGGCAGCACAAGCACCAGTCCGACCGTCATCAACATGCGCGTCAAATCGACATCGACCTGTCGCAACAACAAACGCGTCTCGGGCAACAGGCTTCCCCACAGCGCGATATTCAGCGGCGTTGCGAGAAAACACACGCAACTGCTTAGTGCAGACAGCGTGACACTGAGCGCGACATCACCGCGCGCCAGCTGTGAGAAAAAGTTGCTAATGGTGCCGCCGGGACAGGCAGCGACGACAATCATGCCAAGCGCAAGCGACGGCTGCGGGCGCCATATCAGTATCAGCAGAAATGTCAGCGCCGGCAGCACAAACAGCTGCGCAAAAATACCGCAAGTGACAGCACGAAGACGCGTCGGAATGCGGCGGAAATCGTCGACCTTCAGGCTTAGTGCGATGCCGAACATGACGATCGCAAGCAAGGCATTTAACGCCAGCAGCGCATCGCCGTTGAAATTAAGCCGGACCTGGTCGAGTTCGGACATCCTCACTCCGCTACTAACATCACGATGCAGACGTTAGCAGCTAAGCGCTACGCCCGTCAGCCGGATTCGGAGTAACTACTCGAGGTTGTAGTCGAGGTACGCGTAGACGCGTTGGGCAACCCGCTGGCCACGCACAACGCGCGGCTCATAACGCCATTCCGAGATTGCGCGCATCGCAGAGCGGTCGAAAACGCCATTGAAGACTGTCTCGACCACCTCAATCTCTCGCGTTGATCCATCGGTACCGACGGTGAATTCTACCTTTACGCGACCGGAAAGATCACGCCGGATTGCCGCGCGCGGATAGATTGGCGCGACCGCAGCAGTACGACGTAAGGTCGCGGCCGAGACGGTTTCCGCGACCGCTTGTTCGATGAATGCCCGATCGACTGCCGCGCGCAAATCTGTCGCCACCGCATCGCTGCTCGCGATAGTCTGCCAGCCGGCCAGTAGTTGTTCGGCCTGCAATGGCCGCGCAGCAGCGGCTTCATCACGAACAGCCTGTTCAAGTCCAAGCGCGACACTGGCTTTCAGCTGACTCAGACCCGAGCTATTGGCAGGGATTGCCTGTAGCAACGGCAAGGCGCCATCGGGACCGGTCAGACGACCTGATTGCAGCGCCTCGCGGACGGCATCAAATTGTGGCGGCGACTGTGGCTCATTGCTCGCCGGTGCCTGTACCTGGGCCGTACGCGGAGTTTGCTCAGCCTCACGCGCCTGGCTTTGCTGTTGCGCAGCCGCAGCCGCGGCGCGGCGGTTTTGCGCAGCGCGCTCTGCTGTGGCGGCGCGCTCGGCTTCGGCCTGGCTGGCAACGCGATAAGCAACCAGCGCGTCACGAACCTCCGAACGAAGCTCAAGTACATCACTAGGCTGACTGCGAGGCAGTTGCGCAAGTTGTTCCAGTATCTCGCTTGATCTTGTCTCGTCACCACGCGCCGCGGCCGCGAGAGCGGCGTCGCGCTGCGACGACCGAAACACCTTTAGATCGTCAAAAAACCTGCCTACCGATGGGTGATCAAAACCGCCATTGCTGACCTGTTCAACGAGAAACGATGCTCGCGACCAGTTACCGCCAGCGGACGCTTCGGCAACAAGGACACCGACACGATCGAGTAATTGCTCGAGCTCTTGCTGTATCTCGGCACTGTCGGGCTCTTGTTCAAGGAACAAGCCATAGTAATAAAGCGCGTTGCTGCTGGCCGGCTCGACCAGCATGCCCGCATCGCCTGCGAGCCTTGCCCGCGACAACAACTCGTTGTTCGGTGTTTCGGCGGCCACGACCGCCCTGATCTCTTCCGCCTCAACCGTCGTTGTTTCCAGCATCGCCGGCGCGCTTTCAACGAGCTTTTCATCTGAGCCCAGAAAGAACCACGCCAGCATTGCGGCGATGATTACCAGTGCTACGACCAGCAACGGCGTGTCGAATGATCTGCCGTTGCGCTCCATGTCGGGACTGAGGGCCACTTCTTCACTCATTAGCTGTTATTTCCTGCGCTGCCAGAGTTTGCCAATCGACTTGATGCGATTGAACAGCATATCCATACCGCCGCCCGAGCGCTCACTGCCATCATCGGCTCTTTCGACCGCCATGCGCGGAATCAGGCTTGGATCAGCACGCATCTGCAGGTGCCTCAGAGCACCGCCATTGACGTTCTGCAGCAAACGATCCGACGACATTGGTTTAGCCATGTAACGGAATACCTGCCCGTGGTTGATGAGCGAGATCATCTCAGCCGCATCGCGATCGTCACTGATGACGATAGCGATCAACTCAGGCAAATGTTGTTTGAACTTGTTGAGCACTTTTCGCAGCACCGCGCCTTCACTGCTTACCTCAGAGATCAGCACGCCGGCTTTTTTCTGCGTGATGAGTTCGAGTACCTGCAGCAGCCGGTTCGCATGGTGGAGCTTGTAATGACCGGCGAGCGCGACCTCGACTTCCTGGAAGAAATCATCGCTGAGCGTGAATACAACCACGCCGACTGCCTCCATATCGCTGAAGCTCGACGTACGTGACTGGAATTCGACCCGGTCACCGGACAGGATCACCTGCTCGCCCGTTTCGGCCAGCGCCTCGGTATCATCGGTTATCGGCTCCGCCGCATCATCGTCTTCCTGCGGCGTCGCCAGCATGGCCGGGATGAGGGAGGGCGACTTGCGGCGTACAATCGGGTTGGATTGGGTCGCAATAGAGTCTGCCGGAGCATCCTCATCAGCCTGCGCGACGCTGATAGGTGAGTCCGCCGTAATCGCCGGCGCAGCCGATGCTTCGACCGCGAGCTCAATCGTGGCACGCAAATTTTCCGGCGGACACGGCTTGGAAAGGAACCTGAACACCTCGCCGACGTTGATCGAACCCTCAATGGCATCCAGGTCGGCATAACCCGTAAGCAGGATGCGCATCGTTCGCGGTGCTTGTTCACGCACGGCACCCAGCACCTCAACGCCCTCCATCTCGGGCATTCTCTGATCGGCAACAATGACGTCTGCATCATGCTCTACGCACATGCGGATCGCTTCTTCGCCGGAGGTTGTCAGAAACAGCTCGTAGTCGCGACGGAACAGCGCACGCATTGCGTTGAGCACACGTTTTTCATCGTCCACAAAGACGACACGCGGCTTACGGTCGCCGTCACGTTTTTGGGTGCGATCGCTCGTCATATCATGTTGTGATTGCGTTAGCGCCATGATGAAACAGGCCTACGCAGATTTCTCGTTCGCGAATATGAGTTCATTCTCATCGTCACCTTGCGATTGGTCAAACACGTCACCGTGCTCTTGCTCAAATTTTTCCAGATCGGCCAGTTCTCTCGCCATATCACTCTGCGCTGCCTCTGCTCCGAGCGGAAGCCGCAATGTAAATGTCGAGCCTTTACCGGGCGTTGACTCAATATCCAGGTGACCATTGTGTGAATCAATGATCTTCTGGCTGATCGAAAGCCCGAGACCGGTGCCCTTACCCACTTCCTTGGTGGTAAAGAACGGATCGCGAATTTTAGACATTGTTTCCGCGTCGATACCGCTGCCGGTATCAGACACGCTGAGATTGACGAACTCATCGTCAGCCCAGGTTTTCAGGGTCAGCACGCCTTTTTTGCCCATCGCATCGGAGGCGTTCTTGATCAGGTTCAACAGCACCTGGTTGATCTGGCTTGGTGAACAGGATACATCGGGCAACTCACCGAGTTCCTTCTCGACCGTGACGGTACCTTTCAGCACGTTGCGTGAGATGACAAGCGTTTTCTCGAGCCCGTCATTGAGGTTAACTGCATCGACAGCCGCACGATCAAGGCGGCTGAAGTCTTTCAACGACTGCGCCATTTCGGACAACTGCTCCAGACCCTCGACAGAGTCATCAAGCAGATCGTTACTCTCCTCGAGGTCGTCGCGCAGGCCATCGCGGTTCAGCGCATGGTCGAGCTTACGCAATTGAGTCACAAACGCCTCTTTGTCATTGCCACCCGCCTTAAGCATCTGCAGCATGTCGTCAGATATCCTGACGAAATTATTAAAACTGGCCAGCCGCTCCTTGATGAGTGTCGTATTGCTCAGCAAGTACCAGAGTGGCGTATTGATTTCGTGGCTGATACCGGCGACCAGCTCACCCAACGAAGACATCTTCTCCGCCTGTACTAACTGCGCCTGAGACTCTTTGAGTTCCTCGTAGGCCGAGCTCAGCTCGCGCGTGCGCTCCGCAACGCGCTCTTCCAAAGACACGTTGAACTGCTCAAGCTCGGCGTTAGTTTCAGCCAGCGTTTCATTACTCTGCCGCAGGCGTAACCCGATCAGCGTGATGCCAAGAATCAACAACACACAAACTGCGGCCAGCAACAAGCGCGCACGATCGGCGCGCGAAGTAATGCTTGCGTTCATCTTTGCCACGGAATCGTAAAGTGCCTGAGAGGCAGCCGGATAGCCGCTCGCGGCTAGCGCTGTCATCGCAGACTGCGCATCAGCCCTGAGACGCAATGTCGTCGCGGCCGATTCAAGAATCTTTTCGAGGCCTACGGCGGGACGACCCGTCGCCGCCTCGGCGCTCACTTCATCGAGGCGGCGCTGTAGTTCTTCTACCGGCAGTTCGGACTCGCCGGTGGCGTAGTCGAGCATATCGACTGTCAGGCCGAACAAGGACTGGGAAAACGCTTCGCGGCCGCGATCCCTGAGGGAACGAACGACGCCCGGAGCATCGACACGCAGCACTGATGCCTCGCGTGTCAGGAGTTGTTGTGCCTGACCAAATGACTTGACCTCTTGCCGGGCCAACGCGGTGGCGTCGGCATAATCGCGTGCCGCGGCGTCGACGGCATCACTACGCAAACTAGTGGCTGGCGCCCGCAATGTCTCAACACCCTGATCGAGTCGCCCGGTCAATGTCTTGACCGTATCGGGTACCGGCGCGGCCTGGCGGACGACAGCACCAAGCGTGTCGCTCAACGTCTCATAGTCACGCTGACCCTGACGCAAAACGGATACGTAGTTGCTATAGTCGATATAGAACTGCGCGCTTACCGAGCGCGACTCTCTGACGAGAATCGCGAGCAAAACGACGATTGACATCGCAATCAGTGCAATGAGTATTTTCTTGAACATGGCCAGAGCTTCCGCCGACTATTCAGTTGGATATTAACCGTATTCGAACGGCGACAGCCCGTCCGTGACGGTTATCACATGACATCAAAAATATTTTGTAAAAAACATTGAAGAAGCTGGCCGATCAGGCCGCTTTTCCACCCCACGCGAGGTAACGCAATTGCGTTATGTTGATCACAACACCGATTAACGTCATCCTTTTTTCAGGCGTGATGCCACCGCCGGATACTCTAGCCGATATCGCTCACGCTGAAAAAGCCGATAAAAATCACGAAATGCTATTAAATTCTTCTAAATGATCCTAAGTCCTAAAAGCTACAAGACCTTGAAATGACGGATGCATCGCCCCTTTATGTCTCATCCCGCAATCCGCCCCGCCCGAATCGCGGCTCACGGCGCGATAGTTTTCGCATCGCACCCGACAGTCGTCTGATCGCGATCGACAACAATGGCGAAAGCCGGATTCGTGAGGGTTTTGTGCCTTATGCACAGCAAACCGCAAACGCAGACTTGCATCTTGCGCTTCTGAGCAGCGCACATGCAGACATGATGGAGATGGTCATATGACGGCGACAAGCAGCAGCGCCGCACTTGAGTCGCTTGCGCGCATGCTGTCGGACGGGCGCAGGTTTACGGTCCTGACCGGTGCCGGCTGCAGCACCGATTCCGGCATTCCTGACTATCGCGACAGCAACGGTGACTGGAAACATGCCCGGCCGGTGATGTTCAACGACTTTATGGCCGATCCGGCTATCCGGCAACGCTACTGGGCGCGCAGCATGCTTGGCTGGCCGCGAATGGCCGGTGCGAGACCCGGCAACGCACACCATTCACTGACGACACTGCAGGTCGCCGGTCGTGTACAACGCCTGATAACCCAAAACGTAGACGGGCTTCACCAGAAGGCCGGCGCAGAGGATGTCATCGACCTGCATGGTCGACTGGACGAAGTTCGCTGCCAGCAGTGTGAGCTATTGCAGCCACGGGCCGATTGGCAGCACCACATCGCCGAACTTAATCCCGAATGGTTTGAAAAGGTCGCCGATGCCCGCGATGCGCCCGACGGCGATGCCATTATTAACAACGCAGATTATGCTGACTTTAATCTCGCAGACTGCCCGCGTTGTGGCGGCATTGTGAAGCCGGAGGTCGTTTTCTTCGGTGAGAACGTTCCCCGCCGGCGCGTTATCGATGCCTATGACGCGGTCGATCAGTGTGACGGCATGATCGTCGTCGGTTCATCGCTGATGGTGTTTTCGGGATTTCGCTTCGCCCGCCGCTGCAGCGAACAAGACAAGCCGTTATTCCTGATCAACAGAGGCAAGACGAGAGCGGATGATCTCGCTACAGGAAAGATTGATGCGGGATGCGCCGAAGCGCTTGAGGCGCTGATCGAGCGATCAGGACTCGGCTAACCGCAGAGCAGAAGTTTTTTGTCGCGGCGCACTTGCGCGGCATAACATGTGCACGCCGGAAAATTCATCGAGCGTTTCGCGCAGCGCAAATGGGCAGGCTGTCACAACACATCCAGACGGTATTCCGCAATGATAATCAGCGCGCCGATTACCACCGCAACAATGCCAATAAGCCCGCCAGGCACGAGCATCGCCTGGACGCCGAGCATCAGCAGGAACAGCCCGAGCAAGTAAAGCGTTGCGCCGGGAATCAGGTCACGGCTGCGACCGGAAAACGAAGACCAGATCAGGCTCAACCCGGCGACAAGAACACATATCAGACAAAGTGCAACGAGACCGAAATCGAGCAGGATCGGCAGCACAAACTGACCATCGCCCACATACAACAGCAACGAGACGAACGATACGAGCCCGAAAGCCGCCGCAACGCTAAGCAACACACCGAGTACCGGCATCAAAACCCGCATAAATCTGTTCGGTCGTTCCACCGTTAATCCTGCCCTGTAGCCCAACCGCCTCCCAGCGATTTATACAACCGCGTCGTTGAAAGCATAACGCGGTTTTCGGCAACAATCAGCGCATCGTCGACGATCGCGAGCTGGCGCTGGGCAACCAGCAGGGTCAGATAGTCACTCAGCCCCTGGCCATATAGCTTGTTCGCCAGCGATTCGGCTTCGGCGGCGAGCGTCGCCGCTTTAGCCAACTCAACTACCGAGAGCCGTGCCGCCGCAAACGCAGATAGTGCCGTTTCGGTATCCGCGAATGCACGCAACACTGACTGCTCATAACTTGCCATTGCCTGCTGCTCGCGAGCATCCGCAGCAGCCAGCGCCGCGCGCAAACGGCCACCCTGAAAAAGTGGCCAGCGTACGAACGGCACAATGCCGATACTTCGCGCATCGCCACTCAGCAATGCCCCGACATCGCCGGCTTCAAAGCCACCGCTGGCCGTCAAGGTCAAGCTCGGGAAGAACGCAGCACTGGCAATGCCCTGATCCGCGACTGCGCCGATCAACGCAGCCTCAGCGAGACGCACGTCCGGTCGGCGCCGCAACAGATCCGCCTTGGTCCCGACAGCAACGCTCGCCGGCATTTCGCCCGCCGTCGTGTTCACAGTCAACTCGATCGCCTGCGACACTGTCCCGAGCAGCACGGCGAGGCGTTCGCGTGCACCGTCTTTGGCCGCAGCCAGCGTTGGCAGCTGCGCGCGCAATTCCGCCAGCGCAGAGGCCGCGCGCACCTCATCTAAACGCCGCGCCAAACCGAGCCGTACTTTGCCCTCGATAATGTCGAGCGTGCGCTGTTGCAACGCTACGTTGCGCTCGGCAACCATCAACCGACGCGCGAAACTCTGCCAGTCGCTGTAGGCGTCGACAGTCTCGGCAATCACCTGCAATTGCACCGCATCAAAGTTCGCTGCCGCAAGTGCGGCATCGGCATCGGCGCGTTCTACGCGGCGCGAAAGATTGCCGAACAGGTCAAGCTCCCAGCTGGATTCCAGCGTGGCGTTGTAGAACTCACCCTCGCGCGGGATCAGACCCGAGCGTATGAGCGCGGACGCGTTTGCGGGCGACTCGAGGCTTTGCTCAAACCACGTGTAGCGCAGATCGGCAGCAACCGCCGGTAAACGCGCGCCTCTGGCTGCGGCACTACCGGCACGCGCCTCGTTAATTCTTGCGAGCGCGCCTTGCAGATCACGATTGCCCGCCACGGCGCGCTCGACCAGCGCTGTCAATTGCGGGTCGTCGAATGACCGCCACCAATCGAGTCGCACCTCCTGCGTTGGCGACTCGCTGGCGTCATCGCGCCATTGCGCATCATCGCCGAAATCGGGTCGGTCATAGTCAGGACCAACGGCGCATGCGCCGAGCATCAGCGTCGCAATGATCCCGCACAGACAACGCAGCCGGCTCATGTCACAACCACCTCGGCCGGCGCCAGGGGGTGGCGCGTCCTTTCACCGAGAATGCATAGCAGCCGATAGACGGCCGGCGTAAAGAACAACGACAGGGTTATCGAGAACCCGACGCCGCCGGCGATCACGATAGCCAGTGGCGGCCAGAAATCCCCGCCACTGAAGACGATCAATGGCACAAAACCGCCGATCGTCGTGAATACGGTCGAGACGATGTGGCGCGTTGCACCGACGGTTTGCTCAACAATGCCTTCGCAATCGCCGACACAGGCGCCGGCGTCCGCACGGATCGCGGCGATGACCACGATCGTGCCGTTTATCGCGACACCGATCAGACCGGCAGTACCTATGATGGCATTAAAGCCACGCGCATAGCCGCCGATCCAAAGACTCAACATGCCAAGTCCGACTGACAGGATGGCCACAACGGCAATAACTGCGGCGAGCCGGATACTGCGGAATGAAAGGATGATGGTTGCGAGCATCAGCAACAACAGAATAGGCAAATACGTCGTCAGCTTGCCGATCGCATTCGCCTGTTCGTTACTGTCGCCCTCACCCATCAGCCGATAACCAGGCGGCAGCGTGAAGCCGCTTTCATCCAGCTTCTCGGCAATACGGTTTGATACATCGACGGCAAGCGCATCGGCGCGGATATAACCGAACACCTTGTTCGCACGCACACTGTTCTCGCGCGAGATCGCGCCCGACTCCGGCACCAGCTCAAGCTCACCAACATTTTGCGCGCTGATGGTCCGACCATCCACCACGAGCTTGGTCGCTGCGACGCGTTCGATGTTGTCGCGCGCGGCCGACGTGTAGCGGATACGCACGGGCAGCTCTTCGCGACCCTCGCGTACTGAACCGCCCGTCTGGCCCTCGAGGTTTGCCTGCATCTGTGCGGCGACGTCGCGCAACGTCAGACCCGCCTGACGCACCGCCACTTCATCAACGACGAATGACAACTTCGGCTCGCCGCCGATGATCGATGTCTTGGTTTGAATGATTTCCGGCACGGTGTGCATGATCTGGCGTAACTCATCACCCAGCCGGACAAGCGTGGCGATATCCGGACCCTCGATACGAAAGCCGACCGGCGCGGTGACGGGCGGCCCCTGCGAGTACGGCCCGACGACGATTCTCGCCTGCGGAAATGCGTCGCTGAGCTCACTGTTTAACGCGCGTGTCAGCGCGGCGGCTCGCGCGATGGTGTCGGTAAAGACGATAGCCTGAGCATAGGCGCTGTCGTCGCGATTGGTCATGACGCGGTTGTAATAAATGGTCGGGAAACTGTGGCCCACCAGCCAGTGCACATCGGTGATTCCCGCCTCGGAGACGAGCCGCTCATCGATTTCTCGCGACAGTGCGCTGGTCTTCTCAATGGACGTGCCTGACGGCATCCAGACCTGAATCTCAAACTGGTCGCGATCCGCTGCCGGAAAAAACTGCTGGCCTAGCGTACCTGCCAGCACGAAACCGGCGATCGGTAGTACAAGGCAGGCAACAATCGTCACCACGGGCCGGCGCACAGCCGCCGTGACCAACTTGCGATAAGCGCTGGTCAGGCGCTGGCTTTCGGCGCCATCGCTCCACCAGTTGCGTGTCTGACCGGGCTCGCAGCGACGGATAAACATCGCCGCAAGTGTGGGAATAATCGTCACCGAAAGGAAGAAGGATGCGGTGAGCGCGAGCACCACAGAGATTGCGATGGGTCCGACAAAATCACCAATCGCACCGGGCAGCAGGAATACCGGCATGAACCCGAGCACGGTGGTCAGCGTGGACGCCAACAGGGGCACGAATAGATGCGCAATCGCATGACGTAACGCGGCGATACGTTCGCTGCCGGCGTCGAGATGTTTCTTGACCTCATCGGTCATGACAATCGCGGCATCGATAAGCAGGCCGATCGCAACGATCATGCCGAAAATACTCATCTGGTGGATCTGCTGACCGGTAGGGCCGAGACCGAACAACGCGATTGACGCCGACAATGGTAGCGCCGATCCAACGATGAGTGCCGCGCGCCAGCCCATACCGACGAACACAACCAGCATGACGACCAGCGCACCGGCGAGCAGGTTGCCACCCAGGCTGGCGAGTCGCGCCTCGGTGTAAAGGCTTTGATCGAAAATGATGCTCGCCTCGGCACCCAGCCCCAGCGATTCATTGAAGGAATGAATGCGTTCACGCGCGACGACCGCCCATTTGTCGAGGCGGATATCGTCCTTGGTACGCACACCGAGCATTATGCTGCGGGCGCCGTTGGTCCAGGCGATCTGGGCGGGCGGCTGCTGCCAGCCGCGCCGCACGTCAGCCACATCGCCCAACCTTATAGCGCCGCCGGCTTCGTTACCTATCAGCGGAATCGCGGCAACCGCGGCGACGGAGTCGAGTTCGCCCTCGACTTCGACGAATAAGCTGCGATTTTCACTGCGCAATGCGCCCGCCGGCAGTTTAGGGTCGCCGGCCGAAATCAGCCGCGCGACATCGGCCGCGGATAAACCCATCTGCGCCAGCACTTCCGGCTCAACGGAAACGCTGATCTCCTCCTCCGGCGCGCCATAGAAACGTACGATCTCGGTACCCGGAATCGCGCGCAAGTCTTCGGCCAGCTGGTCCGACAACCGGTACATCAGCCCCAACGGCGGCTCACCCGGCTGTGTCCAGCGCAAAGCAACTAAAACGCTGAAGGCAACCGCCTCGATCTTGTCGTCAAACACAGGCTCTTGCGTACCCTCGGGCAGCGTCGGCGACACGTCGGCAATACGATCGCGAATCTTGGAAAAGACCTGTTCGTTCTGCCCGGGTCCGACATCGTCCTGTAGCTCTATCGACAGCACCGAAATGCTGTTACGCGACACCGACTCGATCGTCTTGATCTCGGAGAGCTCTTCGAGTGCTTCCTCGAGTTTCTCGGTTACCAGCGCTTCAATGCGCTCAGCAGATGCGCCGGGCAGCACAGTAATAACATTCGGATAACGATTGGTGATGCGCGGGTCTTCGATACGCGGCAGTGTCGTCAGCGCAGAATAGCCGGCCATCAGGATGATAACGACGGACAACCAGAGCAGATACTTGTTGGCGAACAGACGCTCTGCCAAAGCAGACACGCCGCTTACTTTGTGCTCACGGCTCATTACATGCGCTCCGCGTCTTCACGCTCGGCCAGCATCTGCTCCGATATGCGCACGCCTTGTCCGGCGACGACCCGATGCAGACCGTCGGCAACAATGAGGTCGCCGTCCTGCAGTGCGCCGCGCACGTAAACACGATCGGCTTCCTTGTAAAGAATCTCGATAGGTCGCTTTTCGAGCGCATGCGTGGATCCCGTGGCGCGCCGGTTTTGCTTGTCCTGCTCCGCATCGTCGACGCGTATCGCCAGCACATTCCAGATGCCCTGCGCGCCCTCGGTCAGCGCATCCAACGGCACCCAGAAACCTGGCTCGCGGATGCTGCGCTCGTAGCTCAGCTCGGCAATATCGCCAACGCGTGCCGCCGCACCATCGCCAATCTCCAGAATGACCTCGATCGCGCGCGTGCGCAGATTTCGTTGCGCGATGATGGCCGATACGGTCGCGACTACCGGTTGCTCATTGATCAATAAGTCGACCTTGGCGCCCTCTACGAGCGCGGTCGCGGCCTCGCCGGTGACAGCAAGCCTGACTTCCAGCGCAGCGGATTCCTGAATCTCGAGCACCGGCTGCCCGGCGCCGAGTACCTGCCCTTCGTCCGCGAAACGATTCACAATCGAACCCGCGTAAGGCGCGCGCAATTGCGACTTGGAAAGATCAATATTGATACGCGCCAGACGCGCCCCGGCGGCGCTGGCATTCGCTTCGGCGCGTTGTTTTTGTTCCAGCGCCTGGTCGAGCTCCTGTGCGGACACGCCATCGAAGTCACGCGCCTCACGCACGCGCTCAAACGTCGCAGCGCTCAGTTCCGCCTGCGCTTTTGCCTGCGCGACGGCCGCCTCCGCCTCCTGGCGTGCAGCGAGCAGCCGCGCACGGTCGAGACTGGCGAGCACCGCGCCCGCCTCCACAACATCTCCCTCATCAACACTGACACGCGCGAGTTCGCCGCCTAGCTCGAAGCCAAGCGACGACTGGCGCGCCGCTTCGACCTGACCGCTGAAACGTTGCGCGGCACTGTACTGCTGCGACGCGGCGACACTGAATGGCGTGACCATCAGCGCGCTGGGCGCAACTTCTTCGCCCGGTGCGTCTGCGCCACAGCCGGACATCAGCGTCAGGCCGACGACAACGCCGAGGGTACGAATTAACCGGGACAGGAGGATTGTCATTTTTTGGGGGCTCTATTGTTAGTGCTTGATTCGACGAACTTTTGTCACCGGGCAGTGCGGGCATCGGAGAGGCTGGTAACATACCGGTTCGATGCTATACTAGACCGTATAGTTTGATATTAAAATATAAATACGGAACTGTCTAGTTTGATAATAAATACTCCCGCGCCAAGCAGGGCCGGCCGGCCCAAGAGCGACAGCAAGCGGCTCGCGATCATGGGCGCCGCCACCGGCCACTTCCTGAGTGAGGGCTATGAGCGCACGTCAATGGACGCCATTGCCAACGCCGCCGGCGTATCCAAACAAACCGTCTATTCGCACTTTGCCAACAAGGACGAGCTGTTTCGCGAGTGCATTCTCGGCAAAATCCGCCACTACGGCATGGATATGCAGGACTTTACGCCGGACATGCCGGTGCGCGAGGTGTTGACCACTACCGGTCGTCGCTTCCTGGATCTGCTCTGCGACGAGGATGTGGTCTCGATGTATCGCCTGTTAATCGCCGAGACAACCGCGTTTCCAAAGCTCGCCTGCAGTTTCTGGGAGACCGGTCCGGAAGCGACCATCAAGGCCATCTCGAACTATTTCGCCGCCAGCACCGAATGTGGCGCGTGCCAGATCAATGACCCGCAACAAGCCGCCAGCGACTTTCTGTGCCTGGTCGAGTCGCATTATCTTAAGCGTCGCCTGATGCGCCATCTGACCGTTATCGACGAAACCGAAAAGCAGGCGCATGTCGCACGTTGCGTTGACCAGTTCCTGCGCTTGCACGATCATGCATAACCCGTTCAAGGTAGTCCTGTAATGACCCGAGTTCTGTTGTGGTTTGCGGCCGCACTTGCCGTGCTGCTCCTTATCGTTCGCGTGATCTATGGCGGCGGTAACAGCTATCCGGGCGTCACCGGGACGCCCCTGCTGGACAACGAGGCCATCGAGGTGGCCGTCAGCTATCCGGAACCAATCGGTAACGTCGCGGTTGCCGCTAACGGGGATATCTTTTTCACCGTGCACCCGGAATCGCGACCGCAGGGCAACAAGCTGTTGCGCTATCGGGACGGCGTCGCACTGCCGTTTCCCGACGGTCGTGCGCAACAGGTCATATTCGCAACAGTGCTTGGCGTAACAATCGACCGTCAGAACCGGCTGTGGACCATTGATCCCGGCAACCATGGCGCCGGCGGCGCGCGACTGCGCGCGTTTGACACCGAAAACGGCGCGCTGCTGCACGAGCACGACTTTGACAGCGCGACTGCTCCGCTCGGCTCGTTCCTGCAGGATCTGGTCGTCAGCGACGACGGCAATACCATCGTCATCGCCGACGTGAGTTTCTTGCGTAAACGCCCCGCATTGGTTGTTTACGATGTGGCAACACAATCGGCCCGCCGCGTCTTAGAGGGCGACCCTTCGGTGACGTCGCAGGGCTGGCGCATAGAAAACTCTTACCGGACCATGCAATTTTTCGGCGGGCTGATTTCACTCATGCCCGGTGTCGACGGTATCGTGCTGGACCCTGCCGGTGAGTGGGTCTACTTCGCGGCAATGTCGCACGATGGGTTGTTTCGTGTCCCGCTGGCAAAGCTTGCGGACCCGACATTAGACGCTATGTCATTGGCAGCAAGCATCGAGCGATATAGCAGCAAGCCTCTGAGCGACGGCCTGTCTGTGGATATGGACGGCAATATCTACATCACCGACGTCGAACATCACGCGGTCATGCGTGTCGGCAGTGATCGACGTTTACGAACGCTGGTCGAGTCGCGTGACATACGCTGGCCCGACGCCCTGTCTTTCGGGCCGGATGGTTGGCTGTACATCGCAGACAGCGCGCTGCCCGCATATCTGCTGCAATCCGGTGACGCCGTTGAAGCGGCGCAACCCTACCGCATCTTTCGCGTTCGCCCCGGCAACGACGGCCTTCCCGGTCGCTGAGGTTGCCGACGGCGCTCATCTACGCGGCGACAGTCATCATCTGGGGATCGACCTGGATCATGATCAAATTCCAGCTCGGCATCGTGCCGCCACAGGTGTCACTGGTCTATCGTTTTTCTATCGCCGCCGTCGCGTTGGTCATCTTCGCGCTGATCCGCGGTCGCCGGCTCGCGATCACGCGTGCCGATCTGCCCGGCGTTGCGCTGCAGGGCATATTCATGTTCTCGGCGAACTACTATTTTGTCTACAGCGGCACGCAGTTCGTCACCAGCGGCCTGATCGCCGTGTTATTCACGTCGCTGGTGCTGATGAACGTGCTCAACGAGCGACTGTTCTTTGGCACCCGCATCGAGCCGATGGCGATGTTCGCAGGCCTGTTTTCACTCGCCGGCATCATGCTGATGTTCTGGCCGGAGATTCGTGCGCTGTCTTTGCGTGACGATACGGTCAAAGGCATCGGACTGGTGCTGATCGGTGCCTACATGGCTTCTCTCGGCAACATGGCCGCGATTCGCAATACGAGGCGCAAGCTGCCGGTCGTCGCCGTTAACGCGCAGGGCATGGCGATCGGCGCGCTGTGTTCAGGCGTATTTGCGATTGCCACGCAGCAACCGTTCATCATCGACTGGCAACCCGCCTACATCGGTTCGCTGTTGTTTCTTGCGATTCCCGGTACGGCCGTCGCGTTCGGCTTTTACCTGACGCTGATCGAGCGGATCGGTGCCGCGAAGTCTGCCTATACCAGTGTCATGTTGCCGGTCGTTGCGCTGCTGATATCCACGGTTTTCGAAGACTACGTGTGGACGCCGCTCGCCGTAGCCGGACTGTTGGTCGCTGTAACCGGCAACGTGCTGGCGCTCACCGCAAAGCCCTCCAAGCCCGCCGCGATTGATGCCGCGGCTTGATCGATAAGCGCAAACCCGTACAATCGCGCGTCTGATTTACCTATAAATACCGCTATTTGCGAGGCACCATGGAAAACCTGAATTTCGATTACGACGCACTGACGGCAAAGCTCCAGACCATCGGCGTGGAGTTTGGCATCAAGATTATCAGTGCGCTGGCGATCTTTATTATTGGTCGCATTATCGTGCGCATCATGCTGTCCGGCCTGCGCAAGGTTATGGACCGCATCGGCATGGATAAAACGCTGCAGACGTTCCTCGCCAATATTGTCAGCGTTCTGCTGACACTCGTCGTCGTACTGGCAGCGCTGAATCAGCTTGGCGTCGAAATGACATCACTGATCGCCGTACTGGGTGCCGCCGGCCTCGCCGTCGGCCTCGCGCTGCAGGGCTCATTGGCTAACTTCGCTGCCGGCGTATTGATCATCTTCTTCCGTCCTTATCGTGCAGGCGACTATATCGATGCCGGTGGCAGCGCAGGCACGGTTGAGGCGGTTACCATTTTCAACACCATCCTGACGACTCCGGACAACCGAAAAGTAGTTATCCCCAACTCGAACGTCACCTCAGGTCCGATCACTAACTTCTCGGCACACGACACGCGGCGCATCGACCTGATCATCGGCGTCGGCTATGACGATGACCTGAAAGTCGCCCAGAAAGCGATCAACGATGTCATCAGTGCGGAATCGCGGGTACTCGCAGAACCGGCACCTGTGGTCGCTGTTGAGAGCCTCGGCGACTCGAGCGTCAATTTTGTCGTGCGCCCGTGGGTAAGTACGAGCGAGTACTGGCCCACGCGCTGGGCGCTGATCCAGGGCATCAAAGAGAAGCTCGACGAAGTCGGCGTCTCGATTCCCTATCCGCAACGCGACGTTCACATCCATCAACACGGCGCCAACGACTAGCACAAGCGGAATCGCCAGATGGACATTCGCGTCTTCGTCAGCAGCGCCACCGACCAGCGGCCGGTTGAAACGCTATTGGCGCGCCATGGACTGAGCTGCACCATCGAGCAAATGCCGATGGGCAGCGCCGGGCAGCGCGAGAAGTTCGCCGACATGAAGCAGCAACACCAATGGTCGAGTCTGCCGATGATTTTTGTCGATGATGCATTCATTGGCGGCGAACCCGAACTGCGCCAACACCTCTCCCGGCATGCCGCTGATCCACAGGCACGGCTCGCCTATGCGCTTGGGCTCGGCGGGCTGCTGCCGTTTGTCGCGCTGGCTGTTGCGCTAATCGTCGGAGTGGACATCGCCCCGCTGCGGCCGATGACGCTGCTGCTGGCGTATGCGGCAACCATACTGAGTTTTGTCGGTGCCGTGCACTGGGGCATCGCTTTAGCCACAGACGCCGCAGATGGGCGGCCCCTGTTGCTGGCCGGCAGTGTTGTTCCGGCGCTTGTCGCGTGGCTGGCGCTGGCAGTTGGCGCACCTGTCGGACTATGGCTGTTCATTGGCGGTTTCATCGCGTGGTATGCGTGGGAGCGAGGGCGCGCGTGGGTCCGCTACCCGCACTGGTACCGCACGTTGCGCACCATCCTGACGACCGCCGTATGCGCCACCCTGCTGGCTGTGGCACTGCTTGGCTAAACCCGGCTACCAGGTATAACGCACCTTGTAGCGGATCGTCTTCTTGCCATCGGCCGGCACCGTGACGTCGAAATGCACCATGCGCGAGTCGATCTTTTTGTACTTGTCGGACTGCTCGCTGATCGTCCAGTTGGCATAGCGATAAAGCGGCTCGGCGACACTGACTGCCTGCGCCGTGTCTTTGCGGTTCGTCAGCGTGACCTCAATCTCCTCCTCGATCCAGCGTGCCCGTGAATCGATCTCATAGCGCGTCTGCTTGCGCTCGCCAACGACATCAAACGACGCACCGAGACGGATACGCACATCTTCGTTGCGCGGCGTGTGATCAATAACATCCTCGCCGATAAACTCGAGCGTGCCGTCGGCCTTATCAACCTGTGAGATACGAATCCGACCGGCCGGCAGCGGCATGCCGAGACCATCTGCTTTTCGATTTACAAACTCGATATAGACGTCGACCTTGCTGTTGCTCTGGGTACCGAAATTACCGTCCTGAACGCCGAATCCGGTCTGGCGACCGAACGGGAAGCCGTTGTAGACCAACCGCTTGGTAGCGGGCACAGACTCGACCTGCGGGAATAGCTCGATCTGCTTGGTGGCATTGTCAGGCACCGTGGTCGTGCGACCCAGGGTATACAGATGAAACTCAAAGAACGCCTTTTCCTCAAAGCCCGCGGCGTCTTCCGCCATTGCCAGACCGCGCACCATCGCGGCCCGCATTGGCTCGACCGAGCTACTCGCGCGCTGCACGTCACCCGCGATCAGTTTTAGCTGCGCGTCGGCGAACGCCGTGCCTGTGCGATTAATGATGCTGACCCATGCGGCGACACTCAGCGTGCCTTTGTTCTCGTCCGCGCCGGGCGCCCAGTTAAGGTTGTAGTCCGCCCACCAGGTAGCGCCGGCGGTCTCATAACTGATCCGCGCATCGTGCTTGCCGGAGCGGCGCGCATCGATATCCCAGACCAGTGTCGGGCGTGTCATCAGGCCACCCGGCAGCTCACTGAGCGAGATGCCTTGCCAGCTCGTAACAATCTCGACGCTGCCATCGGCCTGCTGCAGGATCAGGCCGCCTTCCGTGCTTAGCAAGTTGCCGCTTACCGTTTTCACCCCATCGCCGAGTGCCTGTTCGACGGTGATTGGCTCGCCGAGGTAGCGCTGCAACAATTTATCGGTGCTGACCAGGTCGAAGCGAAAGTCCTGCTCGATAACGCGCGTGCCTTTGGGATCCGTGAGTGACTCAAACCTGACCGTAGTCGGGTCGATCAGCGCGGCGACGTCGGCCAGCGCAAAACTACTGCGACCGGCAGGCAGCGTAATCTGCCTGCCATCACGGACAATCGCGTAGCCGGGCAGTGTCGTTGCCGTGTAATCGCCGCGACCCGGCGTCGGCCGGTAGAGCTCCGGATTAACAGCCCCCGGCGTGGCCTTGCTGTAGATCGTCACGGCCATTTCGGCCTGCACCGCGGCGGGCGCCAGCAACACAGCAAGAAATGCCGCATGAAGCGCGTCAACCCGAAAGATACTCATGTCTGTTCTCCAGTTTAGGTCGCATCCGAAGGGCGAAGCAACACGAACGAATTACCGTAATGGTGAAACCAAGTGTGCCGACAAATGTCTATACTTGGTCTGGCACGTGAACAACGCAAACACCCGACAGGCCGAATATACTATCGTTGTGCACATGAATAGGAACAACCTGTTGAAACGACCCGCTGAAAGCCGCTGGGCGCTATTTATGAGCTGGCTCTGCGCCGCGCTCCTGTCCGCGACCCTGGCGCCCCCCGCGATGGCGCAATTCGCACCGGCGCTGCCGGAACTCATCGAGATGAACGCCGACGAGCTGGCAACGCCGACCGGCCAACAACTGACAGCCTCGCTGGACGCATATCGGGATAGCCTCGGCGAGGACGACACGCAAGCGCTTGAGGCAGCAAAGCAGGTCGTAGCGCTCAGCGTTGAACTGTGGGGTGATGCCGATCTGCGCGTCGCACAGGCGTTGACCAACCTCGCGATTGCGCAGGGCAACATCGGTGAGCACAGCGCCGCGCGCGGCAACTTCGTCTCAGCAATACGGATATCGGAAGTTGCGACCAACAGTATTGTTGAGCCTATCCTGACAAACCCCCTGCGCGGACTCGCGACGTCCCACTTGGCACTGAACAACAAAGACCTTGCGATCGAGGTATTTGAACGTGCGATCCACGTTTTGCATGTCAACGACGGACCGTACAATCTCGATCAGCTACCGATCCTTGAGGCACTCAGCCGTGTTTATTTCTTTAGGAATAAGATAAGTGATGCGAACGATATCCAGGACAACATTTTCTGGCTTCAGAAGCGCAAATACACGGAAGATTCGGACCAATTTGTGGATGCCCAGCTACGCCGTGCGAGATGGTATGCACGCACCGATAACTTTTACGAGGCAACCCTGTTGTTTCGTCGTGTCGAGCGAACACTTAGCGAGAACTATGGCCCGGACGATGTCCGTTTGGTCGAGCCCCTGCTCGAACTGGGTTTTGTCGCGCCGCGTCAGGCGAATAACACTACTTCATTGACCTACACGGGCGTCCAGGAAGGACGGCGTGCCATTGCACGCGCCGCCCGGATCGCGCGCCTTCACGCTGAGGCGAGACCGGAGTTATTGCTCCGCACCCTCACCCGACAGGCGGATTCGTTAATGATTGCCGGTCGAACCAGAAACGCACGTATGACCTATCGGGAAGCATGGGAGCTCGTTCAAGCCTGACTCTGGTCTCGCAGACTTACATGAAGCGTTATACGGCAAGCCCGTTGCAGTGATCAGGCCCGATATAGAGCGCGTATTCGATCACCAAGGCAACGCTCTCGGGGTTGATGAGAAAATCTATAGAGACACGGGGTACGTCGACGTGCGGTTCGACGTCAATGAGTTTGGCAAACCGTTTAATATTCGGCGCATCAACAGCGAGCCGGCAGGACTGATGGATACCCATGTCACCCGAAGCCTGCGCCGTTTTGTTTTCCGTCCCGCGTATCGCGACGGTGAGTTGGTCGAATATCATGATATGAATTTCCGCCATGAATTTCGCTATGACGCCGGAGCGCTGTCAGATCGCAGCAAGGCTTTTGTGAAACTCACGCGCGCCGAAATAGACGCGGCGCTTGCCGAAGCGGCCGCCGAGCAAGGTGCTACTGACCAGAACAATCAGGGCGACATAGCAACACCTGATGTGAGCAGCAATAACAGTAAACTTCCCTCCGATACCAGTAGCGAAAGCACCAGGCAATTGCAATGACATCAATGATACGTGATCGCCAAATGATGATTCTGCGCAGCCTGAGTATTGGGCTGTTGGCGCTATTTTTCGTGCCAACATTTGTAATGGCCGCAGCCAACGACGCCGTGCCTGAGATTATCCTTCTCACCGAGGCGGAAGCTGCAACTGACACCGGTGCGGCTCTGGCCCGGGCGCAGACTGACTTCCGGCAAAATCTCGGTAGCGACGATGAAGCTGCGCTAGTGAATGCCAAGGAAATCGTCGCGCTGTGTGTCAACCTGTGGGGGGATACCGACCATCGCCTGGCTCAGGCGCTGACTAATCTGGCCATTGTACAAGCGCAAACCGGCGCGCATGCCGTGGCACGCGATAATTTCAGAAATGCTATCCGTGTGCATGAAGTCGCCGAAAACAGCATCGTTTCGCCACGCCTGATAAACCCTTTGCGGGGGCTCGCTAGTGCCAACATTGCACTGAATGAAATGGGCAGGGCAATCCCCCTATATGAGCGGGCGATCCATATCTCGCATGTCAACAGCGGCCCGAACAATCTTGAGCAGATCGCGGATCTGGCAGCACTCAGTCAGACACATTATTTCCTGACCGATATCGATCGCGCGACCTCGATCCAGAACAACCTGTACCGGCTACAGCAACGACGATACTCGCGCGGCTCCGATCAGTATGTTGACATGGTGCTCGACCGCGCACGTTGGTATGCAAAAATCGGGCAGGTTGACGACGCGAGACGCGACTACAAACTTGTCCAGCGACTCCTTATTGAGCAAAACGGTCCCGACGCCATTCAGTTGATCGACCCGTTGATCGAAATGGCTTTCGCAGCGCCGGGCCAGCGGGACAACAGCAAGGTCTTTAACTCGGTGGAACAGAACCTGGAGCTCATTTACGACGGACAGCGTGCGGTTGTGCGCGCAATCGGAGTCGCCAGAGCCAATGGCGCGGAGCGTCCCGATGTACTCACCAACACGCTTACCCGTGCCGGCGACTGGATGATCTATGCGGGAGAGTCGCGCAAGGCCAGGCTGGCCTATCAGGAAGCATGGGAAATAGCCGACGCGACTCCGTCGCTACACCTATGGCGCGACGAAATATTAGCGCGCCCGGAACCTATCGTTCGTACGCCGATCCGCACAATTTATGACAAGAATTTCAAGCCAACGGCGAATGTCGCAACCGCGATGCCGGACCGCGGTTTTGTAGAAGTCAGTTTCTCTGTAAATGCATTTGGTAAGCCAATAAACGTCGTTACAACGAACAGCGAGCCACCAGGACTGATGGAATCCGATGTAGTCCGCAGCGTTAGACGGTTTCTGTACCGGCCTGCCATCCGTAATGGCAAGACGGTCGTTTTTGACGGAGTTAGCTACCGCCATGACTACCGCTTCAATCAGAGCCGGCTGTCAGAAAGTGACCGAATCTATATCGAGCGCGTCAGAAGCCAACGCGCCGTCGACGGCAACCCTGTAAACGCGGGCGACAGCGCGGCCAATAGCGACACGCCCATCGACGATGCTGTGCCGCAAACATTGCCCGAAACAGACTAGGCTGGCTTTTGCCGGCGTGGTCGCTGCCCCGAGAGCCACAGCGACAGCATTATCAAGCCCAGCGCAACGAATGCGTTCGGCGGTAACGTCTCATCAAGCAATGTGAAACCGATAAATACGGCCCAGACCGGCAACAGATAGTTGGTCAGCGACTGGAAACCGGCACCCGATTGTTCGATCAACGAGAAGAAAACCAGTGCGGCCAGCGCCGTGCTGAACAGACCGATACCAAGAACAGCAACGACAGAGTTTGTCTGCAGCATTGCCGGATCCGGCATCGGCTGCGAGAAAAGCCAGATTGGCAACAACTGAAGACTCGCCGCAATCATCACGCCGGCGGCGACGACACGCGGCGGGTGCCGCGGCGCCAGTCGGGTAATAACGGCCGATAGCCCGTAACAGACCGCTGCCAGCAATACGGCCAGCTGCGCGACGATCGTTGTCAGATCACCACCTATTGCGAGCAGCGCCTCCGGGCCGATCAGGACGACGACGCCAACTAAACCGATCAGGAATGCCACCGTGCGTTTACCTGTTGCCGACTCGTCCGGCAGCAACCAGTGGGCGAGCAGCAGCACAGACAACGGCGACACGGACATTAAAATGCCGACCAGGCTGGAATTTATCGAAACCTGGCCCCAGGATTCGAGAAAAAATGGCAGGCCGTTACCGACCACCGCCATCGCATTGAAAAACAGCCAGCTGCGCAGGTCGGTCGGCAAACGCATACCGGACATCAGCATTACCGGAAATAAAATGAGCGCCGCAACGGTCAGTTGCAGGAATACAATATCTAACGGCGTGAAACTCAACAGAGCGATTTCGTTAGCGTAGTATCGCGAGCCCCACATGACTACTAATGCGAGTAGCAGCAACCACTGCCGGGGACCCGGCGCCTGAATACTGCGCATGTATGCTATTCCCCGTGTTCATGATGATGCGATGCCGACAATCCCGGCGGCAATGCTTTGAAAATTGCGCCGCTGCTATTGAATCACGCCTGTAACGCCGCATACTAGTTTTAATCAGAACGAAGGATCACCCACATGTTGTTCTCCAAAAAACCTGACCAGCTGCCCAGCGCCGAAAATGCGCTACCCGGGCGCGACGCGCCGATGCCGGTTGCGGCGCAACACTTCGTCAATGGCAATCCGTTGGCGGGGCCTTTCCCGGCCGAAATGCAGCAGGCTATTTTCGGCCTTGGCTGTTTCTGGGGCGCAGAGCGCGTGTTCTGGCAATTGCCCGGCGTGTACTCGACATCGGTCGGCTACGCGGGCGGTGTCACGCCAAACCCGACTTACCAGGAAGTCTGCAGCGGCGATACCGGCCACACGGAAGCCGTATCGGTAATCTTTGACCCGGCCGTGATTGACTACGACACGCTGCTGAAAACATTCTGGGAAGCGCATGACCCGACGCAAGGCATGCGTCAGGGCAATGACCGCGGTACGCAATATCGCTCGGCAATCTATGCGACCAGTGATGAACAGCTCGAAAGCGCCCGCGCGTCATCAGAACGCTACCAGCAGCAGCTGAACGACGCGGGTCATGGTGTTATCACGACCGAGATCACCCTTGCCGGCCAATACTATTTCGCCGAGGACTATCACCAGCAATATCTGGCGAAGAATCCGAATGGCTATTGCGGCATCGGTGGTACCGGCGTGACCTGCCCGATCGGGCTACCCGCCTGAGCTATTATTCGTCGAAGTCACGTGACCAGTTCTGGGGCACATCGCGCAGCTTCGACAAATCATAACCTTCGTCGATCAGGAACTGCTCCAGACGTTTGCGCAGCTGCGGCTCTATTTCCGGTGAGCGCGCCATGATCCAGACGTAGTCGCGCGCATTGCGACCGATGATCGTGACCGAGTAGTCTTCATCCAGCCAGACAATCCGGTAATCGGCTTTTATCGGCCAGACAAATTGCATGCCCCAAATAGCATTGCTCGGATCGTCACCAACAGTCGCAACCGGCGTCCAGGTCTTGCGCGGACCGTCGAAGCCACCCTTGTTGTAACTGAACGTGGTGTCTATGGTGTCGGCATCACGGCGTACGTAATCCTCGGTCGCATTCCATGCCGCTTTCTCTATGAGCGTGGGAATGTTGGCGATCACATACCAGCGGCCCATGAAGCGATCGAGATCGACAGAATCGACCGTTGTGATGGGACGCATATCGTCGCCTCCGAATGACGCGCAACCGGTCAGCAGCAGCGCGATAGCATAGACCGTCATTCGACGGCGGATTGTGTCTGAACTACTCATACGTGTAGTTTAACGCATTGACCAAAGCGTTCGGGTAAACTGGCGCTGAAATTTTACGGAGATAACCCCGTGGCCACACAAAAAAAGAAGCCTGCAAAGCGCCGGCGCCCATCCCGCAAACAGGCAGAAGAAGCCGTTCGCACAATGCTGCTTTGGGCAGGCGAAGACATTGAGCGCGAGGGGCTGATTGACACGCCGGCGCGCGTCGCGCGTGCCTACGAAGACTGGTTCTCCGGCTACAAGGATAATCCCGTCGCATTCCTGCGCCGCACCTTCGAGGAAGTCGAAGGCTATGACGAGATGATTATTCTGCGGGATATTACCTTCGAGTCGCACTGCGAACACCACATGGCGCCGATCATCGGTCGCGCACATGTAGGTTACTTGCCGGACAATAAAGTCGTTGGTATCAGCAAGCTGGCACGCGTTGTTGAAGCATTCGCGAGGCGCTTTCAGGTGCAGGAAAAGATGACGGCACAGATTGCCCAGTGCATTGACGAAGTTCTCAAGCCGCTGGGTTGTGGCGTCGTTATCGAAGCAAAGCACCAGTGCATGACGACACGCGGCATTCACAAGACAAGCGTCTCCATGGTGACGAGCCAGATGCAGGGCACGTTCCGCCGGGATGCGCGCACACGTAGCGAATTCCTGCAGGTGCTTGGTCGCGGCTGATGCCCGCCATGGCGCGCGCCTGATGTTGATTTCAGGCCGCAGCGTGCGCGCGATGCTGATCCCCGACTGCGACGCTGAATAGTGACTGCGACTACCGGTGCACGCACCGATATCGGCGACCGTGCGCTGGTGTTTATGCTCGCGGCGATCACCGCGATCGCGCCACTGGTCATGCAGATCTATCTGCCCGCCTTGCCCGGTATCGGCAGCGATCTGAACGCGAGCAACAAGGCGGTACAACTGACCTTCAGCGCCTTCGTTTTCACCGTCGGGCCGGCGCAACTGCTGTATGGCCCTTTGTCCGATCATTTTGGTCGACGCGCGATGGCGCTTACCAGCATGTTGGTGTGCCTGATTGGCACGCTGGCCTGTATGTTAGCGCCAAGCATCGGCTGGTTGATTGCCGCGCGAATCCTCCAGGCGATGGGCAGCGCCGGCGGCATGGTGGTGTCACGCGCAATCCTCAGCGACAAATACGGTCGCAGCGGCATGGCCGCGCGACTGTCGTCGGTCATCGTCGTCATCGTGGTAGTCCCGATGCTCGCACCACTGGTTGGCGGCTACCTGACCGAATGGTTCGGCTGGCGCAGTATTTTTGCAACGTCGGCGGTATTGATCGCCGTTGTAATCCTCGTCGCGTTCTTATTCCTGCCGGAAACGCGCCATCGAAACGTGGCGCGGGAGCCATTCATCGCCGGAACGCTATCACTGATCCGCCAGCCGCTGTTTCTGATTTACACGATGCAGAGCGCGCTTTCGCTGGCCATCTTCTATACGTTTATTTCGGTCGTCCCCTACATCATGGAGAACACGCTTAACGAGCCGCCGACGACGTATGGCAAGTTCTTTATCATGCTGTCAGCGGGCTATATGCTGGGCAATATCATATCGTCGCGAATCGCCTCACAGACCGGCATTCTCAATATGATTCGTGCGGGGACGTCGGTAGGCCTGATAGGCAGCATCGCGATGCTGTGGTCGATATTTACCGGCGAGCTGGATGCCTGGCATCTGTTTGCACCGATGGTGCTGCTCGCACTGGCGAATGGCATCGCATCGCCCAGCATGCAAAGTGGCGCAGTTCTACTCAGCGCCAACTACGCCGGCACCGCATCAGGTATTGTCGGCTGCAGTCAGCAACTGGTCGCCGGCACTGCGGTCCAGCTGGTCTCTTTGTGGGGCGTATCATCGCCGCAGCCGATGGCGATCTCGATCGTCGCGATCTCCGTCAGCATATTCGTTGGTACGTTGCTCCTGCCCGCACTGATGCGCGCACAACCGATCCGCGAGGACGCGATTACAGATCCAGCACCTGACGGCCCTGATTGAATACGATATCAACAGGAATTCCGGCGACGGCCAACCGGTCGAGATCCGCCTGCAACTCAGGCCCGATGACACCGCGCTCACGCGTCAACGCCAGAGCACCTTCATAGTCACCGTCGCCTTGTAGTGTGAGCAGCGTTTCGGCCAACGCATTCATTGCCACCGTCATCTTGTCGAAGTCGATGCGGTAGTAGCCCGTCTCGTCATCGCGGATCATAGCGCCCTGCTCCTGAAAGAAGTTAAAGCGAACCATGTTGGCCTTGCCGTGCGCGCTGGATGCACCGAAGCGTACCGACCGGAACACACTGGCCATAAACGTCACGTAATTACTCATCAGGTCCGCATCGCCGAGCTCACCGGCCTCATGCAGTGCGGTGATCATGTACAGCCCGAGAATATCCGCCTTGCCCTCTTCCATGCTGCTGGCAACATCCTTGAGTGCTTCGCGTACCGTCTGATCGCCGGACAACGTGTTCTTGATACCCAGCCCATGCGCCACCTCGTGGAACATGGTGTTGGCAAAAAATGCCTCGAAGCTCAGGTGTTCGCGCTGTTCGGGATCGATCAGCAGCCCGGCAATCGGCACAAGAATCTTGTCGTATTTCGCCCGCATCGCGTTCTTCAGCTGCAATCGGCGTGTGCCCTTCTCCAGCTGTACCGTCTCGTCGTTCGGCAGGTTAATCGCGATCGTCTTGGAGCCGGCATTGCTGTCGCCGGCATAGTACACGACGTCGTAGGCATTCAGGTCCGAGTCAGTGCCCGGCGTTTCCTGTTTGTAGGCATCGGGCACCGGCAAGCCGCGCTGCAACTGTGGCAGAAAATCGGAGAAGCGCGCCAGCTGATCACTCCACGCAACATCCTTTACCAACACGAACGCCTCAAAGGCACTGCGATAGCCGAACAGCTGGTCTTCGTAATTTTCGATCGGACCAATGACGACCTCGATCTGGCTGGTCTTGCTGTCCATCCATGCAAGATCGCTGTCACGATAATCGCCGCTGATCAGTGCATCAGCGCGCAAAGACAAATATTTGCGGAACGGCTCATCGTCGCTCAACTCGGCGGCGCGCCGCAGCAACGCCGCAGCACGCTCCAGTTCCGCAGCGTAGACCTCGTGATACGGCACAACGATAAGGCCACCGTCTTCAGCGCGCCGGATCAGCGAGTATTGCCCGCGCTTACCTGGCAATTCGGCAGCCTCAAATTCTTCGCGGGTCATATCGGCCGGATAAAAATTCGCGCCTAATGGCTTGGCGCCGAATTGCGTGATGAACGGTGCGTTGCTCGCCAAACGATCCCAGGGACCATAGTTGATTTGCGCGAGTCGGCGCGCCGCCGGCGAGGGCAAGCGATCCAGCCACTGGCTGTAACCGTCCCGAAACGCCTGGCGCCAGAACAGGTCGTCCATGATATCGCCGGCATCGATCAGCACGCCGATCATCTCGCGTTGATTCTCAGTCAGCTGAGAGAGGTCGCTGGTCAGTGTGACCGGCGCATAGTCGACGATGCGTCGTTTGACGTCATAGTCCGGAACCGTCTCCAGCATCGCAAGATCCGCTGGCGGTTCGAGCATCGTATCAGCCGGCGGCTTGTCGCCCGAGCAGCCCGCCAAAAAGCTGACCGCCATTAGTGCCGCGAATCCAGACCTGATTAGTCGCTCTGCCATCTCAAAACCCTCACCAAAATCAGCCGCTATTGTGACACAGGAGCACGATACCGGGCAGGCTCCGGTGCAAATTGCGCGGAGGCCCTGGCGTCGTTGGGCAGAATTAAAGCCGTTCGAGGCTTAGTGACGTGACAGAAAATCCGGGACGATATCGGCGTCGGCGGCGGTTTCGCCCGCCTCGTCACCATCGGCGCGCTCAACCAGTCGCAACTGAACGGGTTCGTCCGCGCTGAGGACCTGTGAATACATCTTGACGATATCGGCGCCCAGGCGGGCCGCCTCCATCGGCGACATCTTGCGAATGGTCGCAATCACGGGGTGCTCGTTATTAACCGGGCGTCGGGTTGTCAGCTGCTCGCGCATTGCAAGAAACATCTCGCGGATGCCATCCGGGAGTTCATCCGCATTCATCTCGAAAAGACTGTCAATCCACGCTCGTGTCAGCCGCGACTTGGCGTCCTCGTGGCCGGTGAGGACGATCAACGCCTCTTGAAACGTGTTTTTGATGACAGACATGTATTCCTCGCGATAATGCGCGCTTGTAAAACAAAATCCCTGAGTTCACGAAACCGGGCGTGACGGACGCGCGCCTCGGTATTTTCGTTTCGAATCCCCTTCGATCAATTGTTATAGCTGTTTAATGTTGCGCGCGCAAGCGACTGACAGCACTAAATTAAGTTACGCATGAAAATTGTCAGTTGGGGGTCAGATCTTACTGATTTCGATACGCCATTGACTGTCGTCAAGGCTGCCCTCGGCAGTAAATGCATCGGTTTTCCCGATCGCCCAGTTGTCGGCAAGCGTCTCGCTCATCAGCAGCTCGCGATACTCGGCCAAAGCAGCCGTGACATCGTCGGTGCCGGTAATACCGAGCGAAATCCGGTCCGAGACATCCAGCCCCGCCTGCTTGCGCCCGTCCTGCACCGTGCGGATCAACTCACGCGCCAGACCCTCACGGATCAGCGCATCATTCAGCGTCGTGTCGAGGCCTACGAGGTAGCCGGCCTCCTCGGCCGATGCATAGCCCTCGGCCGATGCTGTCTCTACCAGGCAGTCCTCATCACCGAGCTCCAGCGTCTGCCCATCGACCTCCAGTGTGAACAGCTCGCCGTTGGCCACCGCCGTGGCGATACGTTCGCCGTTCGCCGCGCCGAGTGCCGCACGGATCTTGGGCACCAGCTTGCCAAACTTCTTGCCGACCACCGGTAAGTTCGGCTTGATCCGGTAGTCGACCAGACTCGCATCGCGAGCCACCGGCTCGATAGACTTGATGTTGAGCTCTTCCTGAATTTGTACGGCGTGTTCGTGGACCGCCTGCATCGCCGCCTCGGTTGGCGTGCGCACCAGCAAACGACCCAGTGGCTGACGCGTGCGCACGCCGCTTTGCGATCGCGCCGCGCGGCCGAGTCCGACAACTTTCTGCACGACAGCGATCGCGTCCAGCAGTGACGTATCGATCAGGTCCGGATCGGCGCTCGGCCATGTCGCCATATGCACGCTCGGCTCGGCATCAGCGTCCACACTGCAGACCAGATTCTGGTACATCGACTCGGCGATGAACGGAACGAATGGCGCGAGCAATCTCGTGAGTCCTTCCAGGCATTCGTACAAGGTGTGGTAGGCGGCGCGCTTGTCATCGCCCTCTTCCGCCTTCCAGAAACGCCGCCGGTTTCGACGCACGTACCAATTGGAAAGTTGGTCCACAAACGACTCGATCGCGACGCCGGCCGCCTGGGCGTCGAATCGCTCCATCGCGTCGGTGACGTCGGCGATAGTCTTGTTCAGCAGGGCAACCGCCCAGCGATCAATTTCCGGTCGCGATGATGGTGCGCTGCGAGTTTTGAAATCGATGTCATCCAGTCGCGCATACAAGATGAAAAACGAGTAAGTGTTCCACAACGTATTAATAAACGAGCTCGCGACATCGGCAACGATGTCGACCGAGATTCTCTTTTGCACGTCGGGCGCAACACGCGCGAGAAAATACCAGCGCAACGCATCGGCGCCGACACTGTCAAAGACGTCGTAGGGATTCAGGATATTGCCCTTCGACTTGGACATTTTCTTGCCGTCCGCATCGACAATATGGCTCAGGCAAATGACATTGCGATACGCGACGCTATCCGACACCAATGTTGCGATCGCGTGCAACGTATAGAACCAGCCGCGTGTCTGATCGATCGCCTCGCAGATGTAGTCGGCCGGGAAGTGCTGCTCGAAATCGGACTGGTTTTCGAACGGATAATGCCATTGCGCATACGACATGGCGCCCGAGTCGAACCAGCAATCAATGACCTCGGGCACACGCCGCCAGGTCACACCATCGATATCAAACGTGATCTCGTCGACGGCCGGACGATGCAGGTCAAGTTCCGACAACGACCTGCCGGTCAGCTCTTCCAGCTCGGCGACCGAACCAATACAGCGCGTGTTGCCGGCATCGTCGGTCCAGACCGGCAGCGGCGTACCCCAGAACCGTTCGCGTGATAGCGCCCAGTCGACATTGTTCTCCAGCCAGTTACCGAAGCGCCCGTCACGGATCGTTTCCGGCACCCAGTTGATCTCGCGGTTCAGCGAAACCATGCGGTCTTTGTACTCAGTGGTGCGGATGTACCACGCGTTCTTGGCGTAGTAGATGATCGGGTCACCGGTACGCCAGCCGAACGGGTAGTTGTGCAGGTAGCGCTCGGAACGGAACATCGCACCGCTCTGCTTCAGCAGCTTGATCAGGACAGGGTCAGCGTCCTTGAAGAACATCCCTGCCACCGGCTCGACGTCTGCGACAAAATGCCCGTCGAGGCCGACACCGTGAACAATCGGCAGATCATTCGCCTGACCAAGCGCCAGGTCATCGACACCATAAGCCGGCGCCGTATGTACGATCCCAGTGCCGTCTTCGACGCTGACGAAATCGGCGTGGAATACCTGAAATGCCGGGCAGTCGGGATCGACCTCGAGGTAATCAAACAGCCGCTGGTAATGCGTCCCGACCAACGCCTCGCCTTTCACCGTGCGCTGCACGCGATGTTCGCGATCACCGAACACGCGCTCACGCAGCGCGCTGGCAACGATCAGCAGCTCGGATTCGTATTCGACATAGTCGTAATCGATGTCGCGATGCACTGCGAGCGCGAGGTTGGAAGGCAGTGTCCAAGGCGTGGTGGTCCAGACGAGAAAACGGGTGTTTTCATCGTCGGCAAGTTTGAAGCGCACATAGATCGATGGGTCTTCGACTTCCTGATAACCCTGCGCGAGCTCGTGCGATGACAAGGTGGCACCGATCCGCGGGTCATACGGTACGACCTTGTAGCCCTGATAGATAAGACCTTTGTCCCAGATCGTTTTCAGCAGGCTCCACACTGACTCGATGTAGTCGTTGTTGAGCGTGTAATAGGCCTCGTCAAGATTGACCCAGAACCCCATGCGCTCGGTCATCTTCTCCCAGTCACCGATATAGCGCATGACCGACTCGCGGCAGCGTCGCGTAAATTCGTCGATGCCTATCTTCGCTTCGATTTCACTCTTGTCGAAAATGCCCAGCGCCTTTTCGACCTCGTGCTCCACGGGGAGCCCGTGTGTATCCCAGCCCGCTTTGCGCGGCACATGATAGCCACGCATCGTTTTGTAGCGCGGGAAGACATCCTTGAACGTGCGGGCAAGCACATGGTGGATACCGGGTTTGCCGTTCGCCGTGGGCGGTCCTTCGTTGAAGCTGAAGCGAGGCTTGTCCGCCGTCGCAGCAAGGCTGCGCGCAAACACATCGTTGTCACGCCAGAACTCAAGGATCTCATTCTCAAGCGACGGGCCGTCGTAGCGACCTGTAATTGGATCAAATGCCATGTCTTATCCCGTGCGACGCTGTGTCGCGCGTCCAAAAAAAAGCCCCGGGCGCTCAATGGCGCCCGGGGCGGGAATTCCGCGTTACCACCCGGCTTCGCCGACAACTCACGTCGCCGGCCTCGGTCGGTCACCTGGGTGACCGTAAGCCGGTTTCGTCGGCCAGTCGTCGCTGCTTAACATTCGCACAAAGCGAACTTCAGCGCGCCGCTCGAGGGGGATTTTCGACCTGTACCCGGCGCGGGACTCTCACCGTCTCCCGCTCGCTGTGCCCGGATGATCAGGCGTACTCGACCCTGTCATCGCGTTGAAATGCAGACTATACGTCGCCGAGGCACAAACGCAAGACTTTGACACTGCTATTGCAGGCTGTCGGCAGCGCCAAGGCATGGAATAATAGCCGCATGTTCAAATTCCCCAACCCCGAGTTCATCGACACCAACGGTATCCGTCTATCGACCCATATCAGCGGCGACGGCGACGCCATCGTGCTGTGCCACGGTTTCCCCGAAATCGCATTTTCCTGGCGCCATCAGGTTGCGGATCTGAACAATGCCGGCTACCGCGCGATCATGCCTAACCAGCGCGGCTTCGCGGCGAGCGATAAGCCAGCGGACGTCGGCGACTACGATATTTTCCATCTCGTCGACGACATGTGTGGTTTGCTCGACAGTCTCGGGCTCGAGGACGCCATTTTCGTGGGGCACGACTGGGGCGCACTGATGCTGTGGCAAATGGCGTTGCTGCGCCCACAACGCATCCGCGGGCTGGTGGCGGTCAACATTCCGTTTGCGCCACGGCGCAGCGTTGACCCCATGGTCATGGCCCGCGAGGTGTTGGGCGATGATTTCTACATCGTCAATTTTCAGGACTCCGACGAAGCCGACCGCTGCTTTGAAGCCGATACCGAGAAATTCCTGCGTTCGATGTACCGGCGCTTGCCGATAACGCGTAAAGACTTCAATTCACTCCGTGACGACCAGCGTCAGGCCTTTAGTATGTTGCGTGAGATGAACAAGGACACCCTGCCGGGCACGCCGCTGCTTAGCGAGGACGAACTCAGCGTTTTTGTCACTGCGTTTAAACACAGCGGTTTTACGCCAGCCATCAACTGGTACCGCAACTGGAGCCGCAACTGGGCGCTGACCGGGGAAGTCGAACAGCGTGTGTCGATGCCGACGCTGTTCATCGGGGCAGAAGATGACATCCTGATCGCACCGGCCCATATCGACACGATGCGCGATTATGTCGACGACCTCGAAGTGCACATGATCGCCGAATGCGGGCATTGGACGCAGCAGGAGCAACCTGAGCAATTCAACGCCTTGCTGATCGACTGGCTGCAACGCCGCTTCCCGGCGCGCTAAGCGCCTCGTCGGGCCGCTGCATCCAAACGCCTGGTGAGCTCGAAGCCATTGAAGTATCAGGCATTTTGGTAACCCAACTCACAGCATGAACAACGCTCCTCAATACGCTTTGGTGGTTGGCGCCAGCCGCGGCATCGGCGCCGCAATCACCGCCCAACTGCTTGCCCGTGACACGGTCACGCAGGTCTACGCGACCGGTCGGTCGGCTCAGCAAAGTGAAGCGCTGCAGGCCCTGCAGCAACAATACGGCGAACGGGTCGTTCCGCTCACAATGGACGTCGCCGATGAAGCGACGATTGCCGCGGCTATCGCGCAGATCCGCGGTTACACTGAGAGGCTCGACTGGGTCATCAACACCGTCGGCTTGCTGCACGACGGCGATATGCAACCGGAACGCCAGCTGTCAGAAGTAACAACGCGTAATATTCTCGCCAGTTTCACGGTCAATAGTGTAGGACCGTTGCTGCTTGCCAAGCATGTGGCCGCGATGCTGCCCCGGCGCGAGCCTTGCACATTCGCAACTTTGTCTGCTCGGGTGGGCAGTATTACGGACAACCGGCTAGGCGGGTGGTATGCGTATCGCGCCTCCAAGGCGGCGCAGAACATGCTGACAAAGACATTGTCGATCGAGCTGAAGCGACGTTACCGGAAAATCCGCTGCGTCGCGTTGCACCCCGGCACCGTCGCCACGGATTTGAGCGCACCGTTTCGCGGCAACGTCGATGCGGATAAACTTTTTTCAACCGAACAGTCTGCAGCCTACCTGCTGAATGTTCTGGACGGACTGGATGATGATGACAACGGCAAATTTTTCGCCTGGGATGGACAGCAAATTGATTGGTAGACGTCGGTTTGCGAACGGCTTTGTGATGCTCGCTTTGTTTGCCATGGCGGCGAACGCGCCGGCGCAGCAAGCCGGCGACGTCTTTGCGCCTTTCGGTGAGCTGCTCGCGACATCGGTCGATAACGGCTCGGTCGACTATCCCGCATTCGCCCGCTCGACGGCATTCGCAGAAATGATCGCGGACCTGGCGACGACCGCGCCTGCGCGCGGCGCGTCCCGCGAGCAACGCCTGGCGTTCTACATTAATGCCTACAATGCCGTATCCATACAGGGCATTCTGGACGGCTACTCGCCGTCGACGATCTGGAGCCGGATCCGGTTTTTCAAACGCCGCAAATACGACTTGTTCAATACGTCGATTTCACTTTACGACCTCGAGCATGAGCGCATCATGAACGAAGGTGAGCCACGCATTCACTTCGCAATCGTTTGCTCATCGAAGTCGTGCCCGCCGCTTCTGAACGAGCTTTACAGTGCCGGGCGCCTGGACGCACAGCTCGACGATGTGACACGGCGATTCGTTAACAACCCCGCGTCAAACCGGCTGGACATCGAAACACGTAGCGCCGAGCTATCGCGGATTTTCGACTGGTACAGAGACGAGTTCGAGGCCGAGGCCGATGGCAGCTTGCAGAAGTTTGTCGCCCGCTACGTAGACGACCCGGCTGTGCGCCAGAGCCTGGAGACCGAGGATTGGTCGATCCGGTTTATGGATTACGACTGGAGCCTCAACGGCACCCCGCTCAACCAGTAGTTAGCCAGCGAACACCACACCCACATTTGCCGCCATCAAGGACCCCAGCATGCTGATCAAGAGACCCAGCGATATCAAGCCAAGCGAAATCACAAGCTACGACAACTACCTGTCGCGGCGCGAAATCATGGCGGGTCTGGCTGCCGGGATCGCTCTGCCTTCGGTTGCGGCACAGGCCGCAGACCTGCCGACGGAAGGTAAGCTTGCCCCGGTCGTGCCGAGCCCGCTATCAACGGATGAGGAGCCTAACAGCTACGAAGACGTAACCACCTACAATAACTTCTATGAGTTCGGCACCGGCAAGGCCGACCCCGCGGCGAACGCGGACGCGCTGAAAACACGCCCGTGGACCATCAACGTCAGTGGCGAAGCCGAACAGACCGGCGATTTCGATGTCGAGGATTTCATCGCACCGCACAAGCTCGAGGAGCGCATCTATCGTTTGCGCTGCGTTGAGGCCTGGTCGATGGTCATACCGTGGGTGGGTATCCCGCTGGCGAGCATCCTTAAACAATTCAAACCAACCTCGAAGGCGCGCTACGTGGCGTTCGAGACCCTGGTCGATCCCGAGCAGATGCCGGGCCAACGTTACCGCGTACTCGACTGGCCCTATCGCGAAGGGCTGACCATAGAGGAAGCGATGCACCCGCTGACGATCATGGCGGTCGGACTATATGGCCGTGTGCTGCCGAATCAGAACGGCGCGCCGATGCGGTTAATCGTGCCCTGGAAATACGGATTCAAAAGCATTAAATCGATCGTTTCGATCCGCTTCAGCGAACGCCAACCGGCGACCAGCTGGAACATGTCGGCCCCGCGCGAATATGGCTTCTATGCGAATGTTAATCCGGAAGTCGACCACCCGCGCTGGAGCCAGGCGCGTGAGCGACGCATCGGCGCAGGCCTGTTCGCACCCAAGCAACCGACGCTGATGTTCAACGGCTACGCCGACCAGGTTGCCGACCTCTATAAAGGTCTCGATCTGAGACGCAATTTCTAGACCGGATGCGGGCGTCGGAAAAAAAGCGCCGCTGGTCGACACTCGATCGGGCCCGCTACCTCGGCAAACCGGTCATCTTTGGCCTGTGCCTGATTCCGTTGGCATGGATCGTCGCGGCGACCGTCGGCGTTACCGGTAACAGTCTCGGCGCGAACCCGGTCGAGGCGCTTCTCGATTTCTTCGGTAATTGGGGGCTGCGCTTCGTCATGATTGCATTGGCCGTCACGCCACTGCGCCGCATCACCGGCCTGACATGGATCACGCTGTTCCGGCGCATGTTGGGATTATTCGCTGCGTTCTACGTGTCGCTGCACTTTCTCGTCTATCTGATTCTCGATCAGGGTCTCGCGTTGGGCCCGATCATAGAAGACGTCATCAAGCGCCCGTTCATCACGCTCGGCATGCTCTCGCTTGTATTGCTGCTGGCCATGGCCGCGACGTCAACGTTGCGCATTCGACGCGCGATGGGGCGTCGTTGGCAGCAGTTACACAACGCCGTGTATCTGGTCGGCATTCTCGGCGTATGGCACTACTGGTGGCAGGTGAAGAAAGACATCACCGAACCCGCGATATACGCCGCCATTCTGAGCGTCCTGCTCGGCCTTAGAATTTACTGGCGGCTGCAGTCGCGCAGCAAAGCTAAACGCAAAGCGATGACTGCCAGCCCTCAAAGCGCCGTTTAGCCTCTGCATCCGCACCACTGTCGCGACTGAGCCAGACAGTATCGAGCGGCGGCTCGGCAACGCTCAACGACAGCGTTATCAGCCTGTCGCGCCGGAAAACGTGCAGCTCAAACGTTGTCGACGGCGAGGCGTTATCCAACAATCGCTCGAAGCCCGTACGATCGGTCTTGATGCCGTCGACCGCAACCAACCGGTCACCTGCGGAAAGCCCGGCGCGCTGCGCCGGCCCGTCAGTGAACACATGGGCGATACGCGCGCTGTCCTGCGGATCGAATTTCAGACCGGCATAGCCGCTCGGCAGGTTTTCGGCGGCCTGACCACCCGCATCGGTGCCCGCGCCGGTTGCACGGAAGTTCACCGCGACGCCGAACGGCGCAAACAACGCCGCCAGATCCACGTCTTGCGTGCCGCGAATCAACACATCGAAAAATTCGCGCAGGTCGAGCCCCGACAGTTCCGCCGCAACGCCCTCCAGCCCGCGCTCGGGCATGCCGGCCCCGTCTGCCAGATAGAATCGTTGCCAGCATTCGCGCATCACCGCATCGAGCGTCGTCTTACTCTCGGCGCGCAGCTTGAGATCGAGTGCGAGCGCAGCGACCGCGCCCTTGGCGTAGTAGCTGACAATGCTGTTCGGGGCATTCTCATCCTGCTTGTAGAACTTACTCCAGGCATCGAAGCTCGAATGCTCCAGGCTTTGCACCAGCCTTCCCGGCGTACGCTGAACCCGGCTGATGATCTGGCCAATAAGTTGCAGGTATTCGTCGCTGCTAATGACCCCCGAGCGTGCCAGCGCGAGATCGTCGTAGTACGAGGTAATACCTTCGAACACCCACAGCAAACCGGTATGCACCTCTCGTGACATATCCATCGGTGTGAAGACGGCCGGCTTCAGACGCCGCACATTCCATAGATGAAAATATTCGTGGCTGACAAGGCCGAGAAACTTCCGGTAGGCGTCATCGTCACGACGCCGGTCCTGCAGCGGCAGATCGGTGTAGCTCACCGCGAGGCTGCTTGACCAGCGATGCTCCAGGCCGCCATAACCACTATCCAGCGCATAAGCCAGAAATGTGTAGCGGTCAAAGTCCGCCGGCGTACCTAGCAAGGCATGATGTTCGTCGCATACCGCCTCGCAATCCGTAATCAGGCGCTGCTCGTCGAGCGGTGGCGCACCACGCACGACGAAGCGATGCGGTAAACCGGCGGCGCTGAAGGCGACGCTCTGTTGCTCGGCAATCTCCACCGGATGATCCAGAAGTTCGTCGTAGTCGGCCACGCCGTACTCGCCGAAACCCTGCTCGTCGACCTGAAACGCCGCCATCGACGTTGCGACCCACGCATTGGCCGGCAAACCTGCCGGCCGGTCGATTTCTACGCGAATAGACCCGGTATAGCCGAGTATCTCGGGGAACAAACAGGCGCCGTTGAAGTAGGCATGATGCTGATCGAGATGCGAGCCACGCACGGAAAGATCCCAGCCGTAGACTTGCAGGTTAACTTGTATTGGCCCGTCGCCGGGTGCAGCGATTAGCCACTCCGACTTGCTCGCGCGCTGCACGACAAGCGATGTCGCATCGGCATCGGTAGCCGTCAGCGTGACGACATGGCGCGCATAGTCGCGCACCATGTAGCTGCCCGGTATCCACGCTGGCAGCCGCAGCCGCAGCTCGTCACGTTTTGCAGCCGGTACGTCGAGCGTGACATCAAAAATGTGCGCTGCGGGACGCGCCGCCGCAACGCGATAGCGCAACAGGCTCACGTGTGCGTCACCGGCTCGGACAATTTCAATGTCAGACACTTCGCCGAACCGCCGGATTTCAGAAACTCGGACAACGTGATTTCGTGCACCCGGAAACCATTCAGCATCAGTCGCGCCTTGAGCGGTTCTGACGCCTTGTGAACAAACACCTCGTTACCGACGTTAACCGCGTTACAGGCGAAATTACCGGCATCGGCGGTATCGACGACGATGCGCTTGTGCGGCGGCACACGCGACTCGATCGCCAAACGCGACTCGAAATCAAACGCGGGCGGGTGATACATCAGGAAACCGTCATTCAACGGGCAAAAACACGTATCGATGTGATAAAAACGTGCGTCCGTCAGCCGGATCGATACGAGTTCGCGGCCGAAGAAATCAGCGATCACCGGATGCGCCTCAATTTCCGTACGGAAGCCGAAACCCGTCCACAACCAGGGCCCGCCGCGGTCGACGAGGCAATCCCCGGCGCCCTCGAAGCCAAGCTTCTCATCGAGATCCAGCAAATCAAAACCATTGTCGCGGAACCACTTCTTGAAATGCTCTTCTTCGGGCCGACGCTCGTGTGGCATGAAGTGGCTCGCAATCGCCTTGTCGCCATAAACCGCGCCGGCATTGGCCGTAAACACCATGTCGGGCAAATCGGGTTGAGGGTCGATCGTTACAACATCGGCGAACGCGCTGATTGCTGTGACCAGGCTCTGCCATTGCCGTTCGGCGAGGCCACGGTCGAGCTTGCCCTCGTTACCCGCCATCCACGGGTTAATGGCGTTATCGACGGTAAAGTAGTCCGGCGGACACATCAGAATCTTGTCGCGGTGCTGCATGTTGTTTCCAGTGCGCGGGCGCGCATTCAAAAGGCGTTAGTAGCCCGCTATTTTACCGGTTTCACGTTAATACCGCAGCGTCGGCCATGCAGATTCACCGATTAAGCGCGCGGCAGATGAATCTCGGCCAGCATACAGCGCACGCTGCCACCGGATTGCGTCTCGATATGGTCAATAGGACATATCGCCAGTGACGCATGCGAACGCAGTGTCGCGCGCTGCGAGGCATCAAGACTGTCGTAGGCCTGTTGCGACAGTGCGATAACCGCCCGGTCTTCCTTGCCGCGCAACTCCAGCATGTTGCCGGCGAAAGCATTGAGCTGTTCGTAGTCGATAAACACGACTTCATGACCGGAATCGGCCAGGCTCGCCAGAATTCCGGCGCGCTGCGCCTCCGGCACCGATTCAATACAAACCACAGCAACATGCGAGCCGACAAACATCATCACGTTGGTGTGATAGATCGGCAGCCCGTCCTCGTCGTTGCTGTCAAAAACGACCGTGCTGTAGCCGAGACGTTCGGCAAACGTATTCAGCACCTTTTCATCGGTGCGACTCGAGCGACAGGCATAGGCAACCCGGTTCACACGGTCGAGCACGATGCTGCCGGTACCCTCGAGATAGTGACCGTCATTTTCGTGTGCAGAAAGATCAATCTGCTCGCGCACCACAAACCCGTGCTGCTCCTGCAGCGCGACAAGAATATCCTGACGCCGCTCCGCTCGACGGTTCACCGCCTCCATTGGAAACAGAACAACGGAGCCATCGGCATGCATCGTCAACCAGTTATTCGGAAACACAGAGTCCGGCGTGTGCGGCTCGGGCGTGTCATCGACCACAATGCAATTCACACCTGCCTGCGTCAGCACGCCGACCAGTGTGTCGAACTGTTTTTGCGCGAGACGATTGGACGCCTGCAAGTCGTCCCATGGCTTGTCCGCCTGAAAACTGTTGCTGTCAGCAGTTTGCGGGTTTGCCTGAAACCGGCATGGGCGGACCACGAAAACATGGTTCGTGGACTGTGCTTCATTCGCCATGCAGTCTAGCCCATGAAGCTCGGCCGCGCCGATAGTGCGGCGTGCCAGCGGCGCAAGTTTTCGAGTGAATGCGGGACCGGCAGCTTGATCCACGCCGCCATATCGACGGTGATCATGGCGGTAATATCAGCAATCGTGAAATCGGCACCGGCCACAAACTCGTTGTCAGCCAGTTGCGCATCCAATACGGTCATAAAGTGCTCCGCACGCTGGCGGCCGCGCGACACCAGCTCAGGAATCTGGTCATAGTTTTCCGGGCCCGTCAGCGCGCGGCCACTGAACCCACGCGTATGATTGCGAAACGACTCCGCCACGGCGGCCAGCCCTTGTTGCTCAACGCGCGAATTCCACATCAACGTGACGGCCCGCTCGCGATCATCTTTGCCGAGCAGGGCCGGCTCCGGCTTCAGCGACTCAAGATAGCTGCAGATCGCCAACGTTTCGGTCAGCACCGTGCCATCGTCCAGTTGCAGTACCGGCACCGTACAATCGGGGTTGATCGCCTTGAACTCGTCCTGCAACTGCTCACCCGAACGCAGATCGATCTGCTTGACCGGTATGTCGAGACCTTTCTCGGCAATGAATACGCGTACACGGCGCGGGCTCGGTGCGGACTGGCAATCAAAAAACAGCATATTCAATTCCTTACGGGCGCTCTGATGACAGAGGACAAGCATAGTCCCAGCCGAACACCTTGGCTAGCGCTCAATCGGCCGGCCGGGCACCAAACTGCGGGGCGCTTACTGAGCCGGTGGCAATCTCTTTTGGTAGAATGGTCGTAGAACCAGTCTGAGCAGGACGCAACAATGGCAACGCTAACCGCAAAACTATCTAACGGCGAAGTCGTTACCTATCGCGACCGCAAACGCTGGCTGTGGCTGCAGTCCGTGACCTACCCGCTGTTTCCATTGTTGGGCGTGGGCATGCATGCCGCGACCGGACAGGAAGCGTGGCTGTTCCTGCCATTCGCTTTTTCATACCTGCTTGCGCCATTTCTGGACTGGGCGCTGGGCGAGGATCTGAGTAACCCGCCTGAGGCCGTCGTGCCGCAGCTGGAGAAGGACCGTTACTACCGGATACTGACCTACATCACGGTACCCCTGCACTTCCTGTCACTCATCGTTGCCGCATGGTGGGCCACGCAGGGTTTGTCCTGGTGGGGTTTCCTCGCGCTCGCTGTGACGGCGGGAATGGGCTCGGGGCTCGGCATCAACACCGGCCACGAACTGGGCCACAAGAAAAGCCGCCTTGAGCGTAACCTCGCTAAAATCGTGCTGGCCGTTCCCGCGTACGGGCACTTCTGGATCGAACACAACCGCGGCCATCACCGCGATGTTTCGACCCCGGCCGATCCGGCCAGTTCGCGTATGGGCGAGTCGATCTATCGTTTCGCACTGCGCGAAATTCCGGGCGCCATGCGCCGCGCCTGGCACATCGAAAAAGAACGGCTGGGCCGCAAAAATGAGCCCGTCCTCTCGCCGGGCAACGAAATCCTTCAATCGATGCTGATCACCGCGGTTTTGCAGATAGGCCTGATCGTCTGGTTGGGCTGGAGCATGTTGATCTTCCTCGCGATCCACAATTTCTTCGCCTGGTGGCAGCTCACATCAGCCAACTATATCGAGCACTATGGCCTGCTCAGACAGAAACTCGAGAATGGCCGCTACGAGCGTTGCCAGCCCTATCACTCCTGGAACAGCAACCACGTCTATTCGAACCTGCTGCTGTTCCAGCTGGAACGCCATTCCGACCATCACGCCCATCCGACCCGTCGCTATCAGTCATTGAGACACTTCGAAGACTTGCCGACGCTGCCGAACGGCTACTTCGGCATGTACCTCATTGCCTACGTGCCCTGGCTGTGGTTCCGGATGATGGACAAGCGGCTGCTTGCGTTGCCACATATTCAGGGCGACCTGAGCAAGGTCAACCTCGACCCTGCAAAGCGTGACGCACTGATTGCACGCTATGGGGCACCGACAGGCACAGGTAACTGACACGATGAAGATGCGCTGCCCGGACTGTGGCTACGTGTACGACGAAGACGCCGGCGATGACCACGAAGGCTATCCGCCCGGGACCTTGTTCGCAGACTTACCGGACGACTTTGTGTGTCCGGATTGTGCGGTCTGTGATAAGTCTGTGTTTGAGCCGGTTTAGTTCGAGGCACACGTTTTTGGATTTGCTGGGGTGTGCTATTTAAAACCGGCGCTGCCGGCTTCTCTGCGATACCTCACCCTTGGAACGGTCGCTGTGCGCCCTGATTGTTCCAAGGGTGAGGTATCGCATCGAATCCGACTGTCGGGTAACGCTTGGCGAGTGACGTTGGCGAGTCATGTGTGTCGATGGTCTTGGCGTCGGACGCATCGTTCGTCGGATGAGCAGATCAAGCCGGCATCTCAGATTGACGACTTTTTCTAGCCTTCGATATCGTCCGGCGTGATTTTATGCCCTTTTTCGCGTTTTGCGTCCAGGTAGCGGCGGTTCCAGTCGCTGACGCCGAGTATGTGCTTTTCCGGTTGCATGCCACTCAGTCCGGCCTTGGTCAGGTCGGCGATCTTTTTCGGGTTGTTGGTTAGCAGACGGAACGGCCGGTCACCGAGGAAATGCAGCAGCAAGGCGGCGGCCTCGCTGAAGTCCCGCGAGTCATCCGGCAAGCCTAGCGATCGGTTGGCCTGGTAGGTGTCCTCGCCCTGGTCTTGCAACAGATAAGTGGCGGCTTTGGCCCACAGGCCAATGCCCCGCCCTTCGTGCCCTGCCATGTAGACCAGCATGCCGCCGTCGGGATGTGCGGCGATTCGTTTGAGCGCACCACTGAGTTGCGGACCGCACTCGCAGCGCTGCGAGCCGAACACATCGCCGGTCAGGCAGCTGGAGTGAACCCGCACGATCGGCAGCTTTGAACGGGTCGGGTCGCCATGCACGAGCACGCTATTGACGGCCATCGACGACGCCATTTGTGCGAACAGGTTCTGGCCGCCCTCGCGGCGCAGCGAATCGGCGAGCGCCTCGACTTTGCTCAGCTCGGTATTGCGAACGGCGGCATACCACTGGAAGGTCTCGTCCAGACCGTCCAGATGGACCGGCAGCGGAATCGGCCCGAGCAGGTTGACGGACAGCGCGCCCGGCGTTGGCTCGGCATCGACGTCAAGCTCGCGCCCGCGTTCGTCAATACGGCGCAGCTTTCTGGCGTCAACCAGCTGACGGCGCACGTTGGGGTCTAGGTAGGTAAACATCGGGCGAAAATAGCCATGCCTGCGAGGCCGTCTATTCTAAGTGACGAGCGGCGCCGACCCAAGTCCGCGTCGCAAACGCCCGCTTAGCAACCTTTCACAGGCACAAAAAAACCGCCAGCGTTGCCGCTGGCGGTTTTCCGGCCCGAAGGCCTTTTCAGGTCAGAACGATTGCTTGAATCGCAGGTACAGCATGCGACCGCGAGGGTCATGCACCTTGGAGTCGAAACCACCGTTGGTGAAGAGCTGCGGCGGCTTTTCAGCCGTTGCGTTGATCACGCCGAAGGTCAGTACAGGCGCAACCTCACGATCGAGCAGCACTGCCGTATCCAGCGAGTACTGCGCATCAAACGTCAGATGCGAGTCGACCTCGAAGAAACCGCCGGTTCCCGGAGGGCAGAGGCCACCGGCAGGCAGCGAATCATCGGCACAGTTCTGATCATCGTCGTAACCGCTGATGTAGCGCGCGAACAGATTCGCTGAATGGGCTCCATTCAGCCAACCGATGCCCGCGTTGAAGCGCAGCTCAGGCGTTGACGTACCGAAGTTTGAGAAGTTGCGGTTGCCAACACCATCGACAGAACCCGCCTGCGGATCTTCCAGGTCGTAGGTGAGGATGTAGGTACCCTCAATAAACGGCTGGATCAAACCGGCGGACGTATCCCACTGGTACTTCGCACGGAAGTCGAGGCCATTGGTTTCGACAGAACTGGCGTTGACGAAGCCAACATTGATCTGCGTAACCGGCGATCCCGGTCCTGCAACACGCTGCACCCGCGCAGGATCATTGAAGAACTGGTTCAACACCGCCTGGAAATTCTCCTGAATGATCACGTCAGTAAACTCAAACGCCCAGTAATCCAGATCCAGCGTCAGACCATCGACTGGCTCAAACGAGAAGCCAATGTTGTAGGCATCCGACTCTTCCGGCGTCAGGTCCGGATTCGCAGAAGAACGTACCGCGGCGAAGTTAAGCCCCGGGTTCAGCGGATCGGAAATCTGGTTCAGCGAAGTCGCGCCACCATTGGCCTGGAACAACGACGGCGCACGGAATGACGTCGAATAAGACGCACGTGCCGTGAAGGTATCCGTCGGACGGAAGATACCGGCGATCTTCGGATCGGTCGTTGAGCCGACAGCGCCACCGTAAGATTCGTAGCGCACCGCAAGCTGCAGATCGAATGTATCGGCCAGCGGAATACCCAGCTCAACAAACGCGGCGTTGACGTCACGATCCGCCGAGAAGTCCGGGTTACCGATAACGAACGCGAAGCGATCCTGGTTAGCCAGACTGTTGTAGTCGTGCATCAGCTCCTCTTTGCGATACTGCGCACCGATAGCGATGCTCGCCATGCCGGCAGGCGCTTCAAACAGCTCACCGGAAACAACGCCTTCGATGGTCTGCAGCTCGGAGGTGGTGTCCAGAATCTGGTCAGCCGTAAAGCTGGCGATCACATCCGCCGAGTTGGGCAGTACCGAGAACGATGACGCGAACGGGTTGAAGTACTGACAAGGGCCAACGCCAGGCGCTGCGGCCGGGTTGGTCGGGCCGGAACAGCCGGTGCCGCCAAAGCCGTTCAGCGCGTCCTGGAACTCACCGGCCAGCGTATCGGCCGTCGTGTTCACCGACTCGTTCTTGCCGCCGACGTAAGCGACCTGCCAGTACCAGCCGTTTGACAACTCACCGTTTAGTCCCAGCGATGTGCGCCAAGTGTCCAGCTCGTTAATGCTCGGCGCGACGGTGCCGCCGTTACCGATCGCACGACCGAAGAAATTGACATCGGTGCCAAACGGGTTACCCGGGTTTGTCGCCGGCACATTCGGGAACTTGAGGTTCGGGAACGTCGGCGAGTTGCCACGCAATACGCGGTTGCGCGCGAAACCAACCTCCGCGACCGCCTCGATGCTGTCCGTGAGCTGATAGCTGGCCTTGGTGAAGCCATTCAGGCGGGTCTCATCGGCAATCAGGCTGAAATAGTCGCCGAAATCGAATGCACACAGACCGACGTCCAGGCCAGGCACTGTGCCCGGAGGCGCGAGCAATACCGGGATGCCGCCGATCGGCGTACCGTCCGCCCCAGTCGCGCAACCGGTCGGATCGATAATCGGCGTGCCGACGAGCGGACCCGACGGGAAGAAATACGAACCCGGATTACCGAGGTTACTCGAGTCATCCTGCGGACGGCTCAGGCGTCTTTCCTCAGTAGAGAGCGGCGAGCGGTTGGTGAAACTCAGTGCCGCGATAATACTGCCGCGATCACCCTGCGCACCGAACAGGCCCTGCAAGACATACTCGCTGGAGTCGCCCTCGTCTTCTACAGTCTGATAATCAGCAGAAATTTCGAGACCGTCGAAATTATCGCGCGTCAGGAAGTTCACAACACCGGCCACGGCATCAGAGCCATACAACGCTGCAGCACCATCCTTCAGGATTTCGATATTGTCGACCGCAATCAACGGCACAAGTGAACTGGTATCAACAAAGTTCAAACCGTCGTTGGTCGGCAGACCTGTCAGCACCTGGCGTTTGCCGTTTAGCAGCACCAGCGTTGAAGCAACACCGAGACCGCGCAGGTTGAAGTTGGAGGTACCCGTGGTCGAGTTCTGTGTGAACGCATCGGGGTTATTCTGGGAACCGGTATTGATCGTCAGCGTCTGCACGACATCGGCAATGTTTTTGGCGCCGATTGCCTCGAGCTGCGTCGCGTCAACCGAGTCGATCGGCGATGGTGAATCGAACTGCGATGTTCGACGAATGTAAGAACCGGTGACCACAACCTCTTCGATCGGTTCGGCACCTTCTTCAGCAGTCTGGGAAAACGCAGGCGCAGCTGCGAATGCCAGACACGATAGCGGTAGCGCCGCTAACCATGACGGTTTCAATTTCACGAATTTTACCCCCCGCTTGTAACAAGCGATTTAAAGCAACCCTCCCCCGAGGGCCGCAACATGCTGACATAAGCCAACTATCACTTGTTGTTATACGCCAACGTCTGGTGAAGAATCAAATGTTACAATGCATACAGCGTTGTATTTTTGCACTGCACAAGTTTTTGCTGCACCAAAACAGCGCAAATTGCAGCAAAAAAACGGGCCCTCGAAGGGGCCCGTTTGGTCACCGGGTGCGGCGCCCGGAAGCGTTCAATAACGCCACTGCACCGCGAGTGCGAACGTCGAGCCGGGGTCCAGCTCGAATGTCGTGATGCCTTCGCGTTTGATCTCGATGGTCTCGCCAAGGACGTTCTGCGCTTTCGCCTTAAACGTCAGGCGGTCCGACGGGAAAAAGCTGTAGGTCAGATCGACGCCGTGGAATGGTTGCTCGAAACCATCAGGCGCGCCGTTTCGGCCCGCGACGTAAAGACGCTCGCCGAACACGTTATACACAAACGTGGCCGCGTGTTTACCGTCATAGGAGTCGAAGCCAAGCGTGACGTTGGCGACGTAGTCGGAGGCCGACGTCAGCTTGCGCACCGGGTTGGTCGGTGCATCGGCATCCGGGCCGGCCACAAGCTCCGAGTCCTGCAGCGTCAGGTTACCTTGCAGGAAAAATCCCTCGAAGGCGCTACCGAGGAAACTCAGTTCCTTAAGGCCTTCGAATTCAATACCGTAAACCTCGGCGGATTCGGCGTTGATGATTTCGCGTGCCGTCGTCGTATCACTCGCAGCCGACTCGAAGAATTCAATGGGGTCGATGATCTCTTTGTAGAACAACGACGTGGTGAAGTTATCACCGCCATTGAAGAACCACTCCGCACGCAAGTCGTAGCTGGTAATAGCCGCAGGAATAACGCCCGGGTTGCCGTCGACCAGGTCTCCGGTGATCGGATCGATGTAGCTGGCATCAGTAATCTCACGCAAGTCAGGTCGAATCGCAGTCTCGCTGTAACCGAAACGCAGCTGGAACGTCTCAGCCATCCAATCGCTCATATACGTTACAGCGAGCGCCGGATAGATTTCGTCTTTCTGGAATGCTGACTGCGCCAGATCATCCGGGTCGGTCGGCACCTGCGGGTCAGCCTGGCTGAAACCGAGCGGGTTCCAGTCCAGTGCGACCTGGCGGTAGTCTTCCCAGCGCAGACCGGCGACAACGCGCCAGGTGTCATCGTAGGTCCAGTCAACCGCGCCGAATGCAGCATCGGTCATCGTAGCGGCGAGGTAGCTCTGATTGTTTGTGCCGCGTCGGTCGAATACGAAGTTATTGTCGGTATTGAGGATATTGCTGTCAGAGAATACTTCGTCGAGATCGCCCGAAAGCGTGCCGGGGTCGCTAACGTTAAGCACACCGAGGCTGAACTCGTACTGACGGTAGCTGCGCGCCTTCTGATCGGCATCAAAACCGAAAGCTACATCAATAATACTGTTCCCGGTCTGGAATGGAACCAGAAATTGAATGCCTGAACTCTCTACCTGATCCTCGAGATCGGTAAAGCGGAAGGAGGCGGCGGTTGCATCAAGCGCCACGGATGAGCCGAGAACCTCACCTGTTATCGGGTCGGTGATGGTTTGCGCCGAAACACCAACCTGATTAGGAATATCCGTGCGCGCATTGGCGTCCGAGTAGAACCAGCTGATCGTCGTGTCTTGTGGGACAAATCCGATGACGCTGGCCAGACCACCGATACTTTCCCGCGTCTGACTGCCGAGACGATGGGTACCGTTGATCTGATTGACCGCCATATTGCGCTCTTCGAACTGGAAGCGGTACTCGCGGAAACCGATACCGTCCGCCTTCTCGCGGTTCGCATTGAAGAAATCGCGTACCGAGGTTTCATCATCGGTGTTGCGCAAGAAAAGTGACGTCGTCGAGATGCTGTGCTCGTCTGTGAATCTCAGTCCGAGGCTGCCGATACCGGAAATGTTGATGGCGCGGGTCGACTCCAGGTCGGTGTCGGTGCGCTGCTCCGGAAAATTGAAGTTCCGCGAGACCGATATCTGCTCGCGCCAGTCGGTACCGTAGGAGCCGCCTACCAGGAACCCTAACTCCAAATCTTCGTTGATAACAAAGCTATTGCCGACACTTGCCTTGAAATCAAAATCAGGCAGCGGGTCTTTTTCCTCGAGACCAATCTGTCGATTGAGCTCCAGACCGAGCTGACGATTGACGCGTTGCGCGTCGTCAATGGTTGCAAAAGGGTTTTCGCTGCGAAGTATTGACAGGATGCCCTGCGTGTCCACATTGCCCTGGAACCGATTCACCTGGTTTAGCAAATCGGCCGAAAGCGCGCGGCTGCCATCGTCAGTACCGAAATCGTCATCGCTGCCGCCGGCATAGGTCAATACGTTGCCATTCAGTTCCGTGTTCGTACCGACGCCGAGGTCAAACGTCAACGTGAAATTGTCCGGAATACCTTTGGTGCGAATATCGACGCTGCCACCGGCAAAGTTCGCACGCATATCCGCCGTGTAGGCCTTCTGAACACGGAGTGAGTCGACAATTGCAACCGGGAAAATATTCAGCGGAATCACGTTGCGCGTCAGATCGGGCGAAGGAATGACGGCGCCGTTGAGCGTGCTTTGCGAGTAGCGTTCACCGAGGCCGCGAATGTAGACAAACTTGTCATTGACGACCGAGAGACCGGGCACGCGCTTCAACGCAACCGCCACCGTCGAGTCACCCAGACGACTGATCGCATCTGAGCTCAGGATGTCGGTCACGGCGGCGTCATCCATGCGCTCGATGAGTACCGACTGGCTGCTGTCCAGCAGTCGGCCAAGAACAACCACCTCTTCGATAGACACGTCACCGCTGGCAATTTCAGGCGCGGCAATCTGTAGCCGGTCAGTTTCGTCTTCTTCCTGCGCATAGATCGCCGGCGACAATGCCAGGCAGACCGCCAGAGCCAGTGGGCTTTTTTTGATCAGGTATTTCATTGTGTGACTCTTTGTTACAGCCCAGTTGCAGCCCAGTTACAGCCTAAGGCTCAAACCACAGCGGCTGGCCACGGTTCGGGTCGACCAGGCCGTAGGTCCAGCCCGCCGTCCAGTCGGTAGCACCCAGGCTCAAGCCGCCAATGAAGTCACCGTTAACCGGCGTCAGCGCGGGGTCTGCACCGTCTATCTGCAGCGCGGTTGTGATGAGCGAGAAGATTGACGGCGTACCTTCGAGTACCTGCAGGTCGGTGTCGGCCGTTGCCGTCGGGTCGACGATACCGGCGCCAATCGTTGCGAACGCGCCTGTTGCCGAGGCGAAAGACAGCTCCGTCGTGGTTGCATCGGGGAAGGTCTGTCCGCGCGTCTGCTCGCCACAGGCATAGATGATTGAGTTCAGCTGCAGGTCGCCATCGAGCGCGGCCTGCTGGCTGCGGTTATCGATGCGAAGGCAGTAGTTGTCGTTGGCGGACGTTGTATCGGTAGCCGCAAACGAACCGATGATCTGCGAGTCGTTGATGACCGGAAACAGGCCCTCACGCAGACGCCAGCCGGCACCCGGGTCGTGGGTTGCAGTTGCGGCGCCGTTCGGCGAAATGATGCAGGTCAGGTTGTTGATCGTCGGGCGAGAGTTGATGCCCTGGGCGATCACTGCTTCGACTTCCGTTGCGGTCAGATCGCTGAACGAACCGATACCATCTGCTTCGATGCAGTGGTTACCATCGGTTTCAGACTGGATAACCAGCGCGTTGGTGATCGTACCCGAGTAGCCTTCATCGATATCGATTGCATCGTCGCGAACGTACAGCGCAACGAAGTTGGTAAAGTTGACGGCGCCACCGAACATCTCGATGCCGTCATCGAACGTCGAGTAGACCTGCAGGTTTTCGACAATTGTGTTGCGACCGACGCCACCGAATGAAATACCGTTCAGCTCATCGCCATTACCGACCGTTGCGCCGGTATGCTTGACAACCACGTATTCGAGACGGCCTGAGCTGTCGTCGTTATTGTCACCGCCGTATTGAGACTCATCAAGACCGGCGGCGCCTTCAGCGTCGACGTGGCAATCGGTGGTGGCAAGGTCACCGCCGGCTACAGTACCGGTGTATGCACATTTATTCGTGACGCCGAAGCCGTTAATGACCATGCCGCCCCACTGCTGGACATCTTCCGGGCCAACCGTGCCGTTCACATCGGACACGGAAGTGAAGGTAATCGGCGCATCCGCACGACCAACCGCAAACACTTGCGAGCCGCGGTTAACAATCAGGAAGTCAGCGCTTGATTGCCAGGCCAGCGTTGCGCCGGCCTCGATGGTCAGAACAGGCCCGTCGCCGCCTTGCGAGATACCGGCGGTCGCCAGGTCTGCATCTGTGTCGTAGGTCTCGCCGACAAACAGGCTGCCTTCAAAAATGTGTGCCCCGTCGTTCGGCAACGCCGGAACCGTCAGGTCGACGGTCAGGTTGTTACCTGCATCGACAAAGGATGGGGCGTACGTGCAGTTGGTGCCGTCATAGACGCCGGAGATCGTCTGACCGCCACTGTTGGTGTAGGACGCACAGGCCGCGTTTGAGCTACCGCCGCCGGTCGTGACCGTGTTGTTACTGTTAGTAACCGATGTAGATGGCTGAATGTTGATGTCCCCGCCACCGCAGGCTGCCATAGCGGCCGCTGCAATCATGCAAGGGATAAGTTGGATGCGCTTCATTTTCAGGCTCCGAAATTTTCTGGTGTCAATTGTAAAAACCGCCGGCACTACGCCGGTTTCGCTGCGTGTATGTGCCCACCTGACATTCAGATTCGGCGGCACATCCCCGACAGCGATGTCGTGAATGGCCGTAACGGTAGGGTCGGTGTATGAAATCCACATGACATGTTTGTTACGGAAATATGACACTCCAGACAGTTTGTCCGCGCGATACATCGAAATAGTCTGTTTATCAGGTGCCTGCAGCGACTATTAAGAAACTGCGCCAAACCCGGTCCTGCCGACATCGGGTAATGTTCTGGCTTTGACGCCTTCACAGCGGTAGTTTCTGCGCATGGATATACAAACCCTCGCCATCGACGGTGTGCCGGAGCATTTCAATCTGCCGTGGCGCTGGCTGTGCGAGCATGCGGCGCTGAGCGGGCTGGGGGTCGAACTGAACTGGACCGATATCCCCGAAGGCACGGGGCGGATGATTGAGCGCCTGTCGGTGGGCGAATCAGATCTCGCGCTTCTGCTTACCGAAGGCGCGGTCGCCGGCATCGCGCGCGGCGCACCGTATCGCGTGCTGGGCAGCTTTGTTGCCTCGCCGCTGCAGTGGGGCGTGCACGTTTCTGCCAAGTCGGCGCTGACCTCACCGGCGGATCTTGACGGCGGTCGGTTCGCGATCAGCCGCTACGGCTCCGGCTCGCACCTGATGGCCGGCGTGTATGCGCAAGCGCGCGGCTGGAGCGCGAAGGACCTCGACTATGTGGTCGTCGACAATATTGATGGCGCGCGGCAGGCGCTGGGACAGGGCGATGCGGAAATATTCCTGTGGGAGAAATTCACGACTCAACCCTATGTGGATCGTGGCGAGTTTCGATGTGTCGATGTGATTCCGACGCCGTGGCCGGCATTTGTCGCTTGCATCAGCGAGACGGCGCTTGCCGAGAAAGGCCGTGCCGCTGACCTGGCGTTTCACGCGGCGCGCTACGCTGCCGAACGCCTGCGCACGATGCCGGACGCCGCGCAGGTTTTCGCCAGGCGTTACGGGTTACGCGACGATGCCGCACACCTGTGGCTTGAGCAAACACGCTGGTCGCGCGACGGGCACATCGGCAGGGATATACTGGAACAGACAGCCAACACGCTGAAGTCCGTTGGCATGATCGACACATTGCCCGAGGTAAGCCGCATTCTGGCCGGCGACTCAGCAGACTGACAACCCAAGGATCCGCTATGAAACTTTACTGGTGCCCCAAGACGCGCGCGGCTCGCGCGGTATGGATGCTCGAAGAAGCGGGCTGCGACTATGAGAAAGTGCTTGTCGATATCCGCGACGATGACTCGCGCAGCAACCCGGAGTTTCTGCAAGCAAGCCCGATGGGCAAAGTGCCGGCATTACGCGACGGCGATGCGGTGATGGCCGACTCGTCAGCGATCAGCCTGTATATCGCCGACCGCTACGCGTCCGGAACATTAGCCCCCGCTCTCGACGACCCGAAGCGCGGGGAGTTTCTTTTCTGGATGTTTTTCGCGTCAGGCACCATCGAGCCCTGCATGGCCGAAGGCTTCGGCACAGCACAGGCCAACCGTGTCGCGCACGGCTGGGGCGACTTTGCCAGCATGATCGCGGCACTTGAGCGGCGCCTGGAGCACCGCGAATGGATCGCCGGCGATGGCTTTAGTGCTGCCGACGTCATGGTTGGCAGCAACTGCGCCTTCATAAAAATGTTCGGCATCCTGCCCGAGTCGCCGATCATAGAAAGCTACATTGAGCGCTGCGCCGCGCGTCCCGCCTATGCGCGCGCGTTTGCCGAATACGCCGAAGACTGACCCATTAGCGCGTCCACGCGCTCTCATGAACGCTAAAGCCATGCGCCGGGTAGTAATCAACCGCGTCGGGCGCACTCAATACGATCAGCGAGGCGTCGCTCGCGAGCAGCGACTGGGTCTTGTCCATCAGCGCGGCGCCGATACCGCGTTTCTGGTAATCGCGATCAACCGCCAGATCTGACAAGTAACAACAGTACGCAAAATCGGTGACAGAGCGGGCAACGCCGATCAGCAGGTCGCCGTCCCAGGCCGTCATCATGATATCGGCGTTCAGCACCATCGATGCGATGCGCTCACGCGCATCGATGGGGCGCCGCTCTGCGAGGCCTGAACGCTGCAATAAATCAATGAACTGATCGGCGTCAATCGGCTCCTCGTCGGTGTAATGTATCGTCATAATATTTCCCTGAGCGTGCGTTTCTGGCCAGCCGCGCGGCGCCTGCTGTCTGCTGCCAATGCTTAGCCTGTCAATTTTTGCCTGCTGCCTGGCGCTTGTTGCCTATTGCCAGAACAGTTTGCTTGTCGTGCGCGAACCGGTGACCGTTTCGTTCAACGTCGCGGCATCATAAAGACGACCGTTCAACATGACCATAGCAACCCGGTCTGACTGGAAAATATCGCTCGTCACATCGACATCCAGAATGACGAGGTCCGCCAGCTTGCCGGCCTCAATGCTGCCGAGGTCGCGCTCGTAACCAAGCGCCTGCGCAGGTTGGGTCGTCGCCGTCGACAAAACCTGGATCGGGTCCATGCCACCTTGTGCGAAACTCCACATTTCCCAATGACTGGCGAGACCCTCGCGCTGGCCGTGAGCGCCAATACTGACAAGGACGCCGGCATCTGCCAGCAGCTTCGACGTTTTCGCACTAACAATGTGATAGTAGTCCTCGACCGGCGCCATTTGCCGGCGTACCGAGCGCGGCTGCAACACTTGCGGCGGCACGTAGCGTGACAATAGCGGGTGCTTCCAGACTTCGGTGAATTGATACCAGTAGTCTTCCGCCGACGGCCCGCCGAAGGTCACCGCGAGCGTCGGCGTATATGCGACATTGGTCTGCGACCAGAGCTGGATCACGTCGTCATACAACATCGATTGCGGCAGGTTGTGCTCGATCGTGCTGTTGCCGTCAACGACCATCGACAAATCCATATGGAAGAGTGAGCCACCCTCGGCCACGACCAGCATGCCCTCCTCGCGGGCGGCGACGACGACTTGTTGACGTTGCTCACGGCGCGGCTGGTTGTAGTTCTTGATGCTCATAGCGCCCTGCGCCTTGAGCCGGCGTACATGCTCGCGCGCCTCGTCGGCACTATCGACTTTCGCGAACGACGTCGATTTGGCGCCATAGACAATATCGCCGGTCGAGAAAATCCGTGGCGCCAGAATCGTGCCTGCCCGCTGCATCTCGGATGCCGCGAAAATCTCCGTGGCGTCGCTGGATGGGTTGTGTACCGTGGTGACGCCGAGCGCCAGCGTCGCCAGATATGCCCAGTTCTGTTGCGGAATCACATCATCACCTTGTGGCCCGTGCGCGTGCGCATCGATCAGGCCGGGAACAATCGTCTTGCCGGCAACATCGACAGACTTGGCATCGGCCGGAATACTGACCTCACCGCGCCGCCCAACCGCCTTGATGCGATTGTCTTCGATCAGCACGACGCCGTCTTCGATAATGCCGCCGCTAGCATCCGACATAGTGATGAGCTTCGCGCCGGTCAGCGCAACGACACCGCGCGGCTTGTCGGCCTGATAGCGGACCATCATCGAGATCCCGCTTGCGGGAGCCTCATAACCGGCATCGTCCTCATCTTGCTTGCGCGCAAGTGCCGCGGCTACATCGGCACTGAACAACGTGGCGCCAAGCGACCAGTAGGCCGTCTCGCCATCGGCGGACCAATGCGGGTAATTGCCACCATCACCGCTCAGGCGGACCAGTGGCAACGCATTTGCGCCCGGCGCGACACTGACGGGTTGGCCGCCCGGTGGCAGTGGTGTCACATAGACATGGTAGTTCTCACGGAACAGCACATGACGCTCGTCCGGCGCCATACGCATGTTGCGCGCGTACTTGCCGGTCGCGTGCACGCGGTCCGCGTAACCGTTCATGTCGGTACTCACGAGCTGCAGCCCGCCGCTGGCGCGCCGCAACATAAAGATCCGTTCACTGCCGTTGCCAAAGTGCGGCTCGCGGCCGTCTTCAGTGACCAGTACGGCATCGCCGCCGCGCGACGATACGCGAAAGATTCCAGTCTGTTCGGACCACTCCGGTGCCGTCAGGTAGCCGCCGCTGGTGGCACGATAAACAACGTACTCGCCGTTCGGCGCAAACCGCGGGGTGCGGTAGTGGCCGGGCTGGCGCGTCAATGCGCGGCTCTTACCACCACTTGCCCGCACACTGTGAATCTGGCCAAGCGCATCGTCCTGCCAGCGAACAAAGACGATGTCCCGCGAGTCCGGCGACCAGGAGGGGAAAAACTCGAACGCGTCTTCATCGCGGGTCAGTCGGCGGGGCTGGCCGTCCGGAAGTGCTTTAACGAACAGCCGGCCACCCGACTCAAACACCAGCTTCGAGCCATCCGGCGATGTCTCTGCCGAACGCACCATCTTCGCATTGAAAGTATCCGGCGCAACGTCGACCGCCGGGCGCGCGGCAGGATAAACATCGCGCGTGTCGCGGACGCGGAACGGAATCGTTGCCGCCTCGCCGGTTTCAATGTCCACGCGGCGAATTTTGCCACCGGCCCAGATCACAATGGCACTGGAGTCCGGCATCCAGGCGAAATTCGGATACACACCGTGTATCGCCCAGATCTCTTGCAGGTCCTGATCAACACCGGCGTAGATCGCGCGCACCGCGCCGCTGGTCAGATCCTTGAGAAACAGCTGTGTGTCGCCACGCACGCGGCGGACGAATGCGAGATATTTGCCATCCGGCGACGGTTGCGGACGCGCCGCACCCCCGGGGCCGGTCACAGCGGCGGTCACCTCACCGGTCGCCAACTCAACGCGGTTGATACGAAATATCTCGCGGTTGGAATCCTGCGCGTATTGGAAAATTGGCCCCGAGGTTGCGTCGAGGCTGAAGAATATGGAACGACCATCGGCTGAAAATACCGGTTCGCCTATTTCTTTTTGATGGTTGTCGCTGGGACGCTCGGTGACCTGAACACCGTTGCCGCCATCAATATGGTAGAGCCAGATTTCCCCGGTACCGAGCGAGCGCCGGGTAGTGAAATGCTTGCGCGCGGCAATGTAATTTCCGTCGGGCGACCAGCTTGGGTTGTTCAGCAGGCGGAAGGACTCTTTGGTCAATTGCCGCGCGTCGCTGCCGTCCGCATCCATGATCCAGATGTTGTCACCACCGCCGGCATCGCTGGTGAAGGCGATGCGTGTGCCATCGGGCGAAAATCTTGGCTGCATGCTCCACGCGACGCCGCTATTGATCGCAACGGCATCACCGCCGGCGATAGGCAGGCGATAGATATCGCCCAGCAGATCAAACACCAGTGATTCACCGTCAGGACTCACATCCAGACTCATCCAGGAGCCGTTATCGACGTCGATCGATACGCTCGTCGCCTCGCCGGGTAACGTGGATACGTCCCAGTCTTCGGTCTCTGCCGCGACGCTCAACGGCAGCAGTAACGATACGATAAACATGAATCTCGACATGGTTTTCCCCTGAATTCTTCCAGCTGCCGGGCAGCGCGTAGTCAGCAAGCTTAAACGAAATACGCGTCGCCGGCATCGCACGAGCGCGGTGCACGCCGAGCTATCGCTGGCAACTTTATTCCACGCATAGAAAAGCCCGCAACGGCAATGCCGTTGCGGGCTGGTCGGTCAAGTTGTGAAGCGGCCTAGGAGCCGGTCGCGATGCTGAGACCAACGATCGCGAGAACGATGAGCGGGGCGCTCAGGAAAAAGATGACAAGACGTCGCTTCTTCTTTCTTGCGCTGGCAATTTGATCGTCTGATTCCACAACATGCTCCTTTGTATTACTCGGTCGCGGCAATGGTTGCGCGCAACATCCACGCGTTTTGCTCGAGTACACCGATCCTGTCGGTCAGCAAATCTGCCGTTTTGACATCCTCGGCCTTCTCGGCGACGGCGATAGTCTCACGCATTGATGCAGCCAGCTTTTCGTTGAATTCCACGAGTTCACCGATCTGGTTTTCCAGCGAGGCCGTGCCATCAATGTCACGCAGCGACGACAGCTCTACCATTTCAGTCATGGTACGCGGCGCCGGCATGCCGAGTGCTCGGATACGCTCTGCAATGTCATCCACGGACTCGAAGAAGTCCTGATACTGCTCCTCAGTCAGGTTATGAATGCTGAAAAACAACGGTCCTTGCACGTTCCAGTGCAGAATTTGGGTATTGGCCATCAGCCGATAGCTGTCGCCGAGGGCGCGCATCAGCCGTTTGGCGATCGCCTCTCGCGAGTCTTTTGATATGCCGGATGAAACGTGTAATTGGGTGACCTGATTTTTTAACACTGCTTGTGTCATTAATCCTCCATGTGCGAGTGAATAAAGACGATAACAAAATACTTGCGATATCGCAACTATTGCGACAAAGTACGGTATCGGGACTGCATGGAATTGTTATGAGTTCAACCTTCGATATTGTCGATTTCCTGCGCTTTGCGCGTGACAACCTGAGCCCTGACGTCACCGTCCAGCGGCTGCTGGTATTGATCAGTGTGGCGAGACATGAGGGCGTCAGCCAGCGCGAGCTGAGTGACCTGTTACCCGGAATCAGCGTGACCGCCATGTCGCGAAATCTTGCCGACCTGTCGGCACGCACCAGCCGCAGGACACGCGGACCAGACCTGATTCGCCAGGTACAGGATCGCAACAACCTGCGACGCAAACAGTTGTTCCTGACCGTCAAGGGGCGCCGGCTGATCGATCGCTGGCAACAACATCTTCCCGAAGACGCCGCGATTACGCAGCAAGACTGAGCACCAACTGCCGCCAGCGAGTATCATTGACGCCTACACTCGGATACGCACACCATGAGTATCAGCGTTTTTAATCTGTTCAAGATCGGCATTGGCCCGTCCAGCTCGCACACCGTCGGCCCGATGCTGGCCTCGGCCCGGTTCATCGATGAACTAACGTCCGCGGGCTTGCTCGCCAGCGTACACAAAATTCAGGTGCAGCTGTTCGGCTCACTCGGCGCGACCGGCCGCGGTCACGGCACGCACAAGGCGGTTCAGCTCGGGCTGATGGGCTTGCAACCGGATCAGGTCGATCCCGATCAGATTCCCGCGATCCTCGCGGAAATTGAAGCAACACGCAAGATCGCGCTCGGCGGCGTCCAGCACATTCGCTTTACGCCCAAAGACGACCTCAAATTCCGGGTGCGCAAACGCCTGCCCTATCACCCCAACGCAATGCGCCTGACGGCCTTCGACGCGACCGGCGCCATCATCAAAGAGAAAGCGTTCTACTCGGTCGGCGGCGGCTTCGTGGTCGACGAGCAGCAGGCCGGCGCGGGTATCATCATCGCCGACAAGCACGAGATGGCATACCCGTTTACGACCGCCGAACAGCTGATGGCGCACTGTCACGCCGAGAAGATGTCGATCTCGGACATCATGCGCCACAATGAACATGCGTGGCACAGCGACGCCGAAATAGACAGCGGTCTCGATGCTATCTGGCAGGCGATGCAGGACTGCGTCAAACGCGGCTGCCATGCTGAAGGCGTGTTGCCGGGACTGAAGGTGCGCCGGCGGGCGGCGGCGCTGTACACGCAGCTGCGTGAGCAACCCGAGGCTGCGCTATCAGACCCGCTGACGATTATGGACTGGGTCAACCTGTATGCGCTCGCGGTCAATGAAGAAAACGCCGCCGGCGGGCGCGTCGTGACGGCACCGACTAACGGCGCCGCGGGTATCATCCCCGCCGTAATGCACTACTACCGCCGCTTTTGTCGCGGCGCGAACGACGACGGCATCCGGCGATTCCTGCTGACCTGCGGCGCCATCGGCATTCTGTTCAAAGAGAACGCATCGATCAGCGGCGCAGAGGTCGGCTGTCAGGGCGAAGTCGGATCTGCGTGTTCGATGGCGGCAGGCGCACTTACCGAAGTTTTGGGCGGCACACCGATGCAATGCGAGAACGCCGCCGAAATCGGTATGGAGCACAACCTCGGGCTGACCTGCGACCCGATCGCCGGGTTGGTTCAGGTGCCGTGTATCGAGCGCAACGCGATGGCTGCGGTCAAGGCAATCAACGCCTCCCGGCTGGCGATGCGTGGCGACGGCCAGCATATGGTTACGCTCGACAAAGTGATCCAGACGATGCGCGATACCGGTCGTGACATGAAAGACAAGTACAAAGAAACGGCGCGCGGCGGTTTGGCCGCCAACGTCGTCGAAGTACCGGTCAGTTTCGTCGACTGCTAAGACCCGCCCGGCGTGCCATCCGGGGCGCCGAAAACACTAAACATTTCAGCCGCTTTGCCGCTATAGACGGAATGAGGCGCTACGCCGACGGGCAGGCTGAAATGAAATCAGAGGCATTACATAGCGACGCGGTGTCCACGGACCAGCCGCTGGGTCCGCATGTACTCGTGGTCGAGGACGACCCGCATACCGCATACCTGCTGGAGTTCATGCTGCAGCGCGAGGGCTTCCGTACGACCATATCCCCCGATGGCCGCGACGCCCTGGGCCTGATCGACACCATCGATCCGCCCGATCTTGTACTTCTTGATCTGATGATGCCCTACGCCTCGGGCTTTCAGGTACTGCAGAGCCTGCGCGGCACCGGCGAATGGATGGATGTGCCGGTCATCATTATTTCCGCGAAAGTACTCGAGCGAGACATCACTCAGGCATTCGACATGGGTGCCGATGACTACGTGACCAAACCATTCCGACCCGGCGAACTGCTGGCCCGCGTGCGTCGCAACATTGACGTCGCGCGACGGCTTCGGGCGAGTCATAAGTGACTCGCACGGTTTGCATCCTGCTGTCGCTGATATTGTCGGCGGCGATCTGCGCCGAAGAACGCGGCAGCGCGCCCGACGAATGTAGCGACGATCCAACCGCGCGCTTCTCACAGGCCCAGACGTTGTATCGCAGCGGCCAGTTCATGCGCGCGCTCGGCTTCGCCGAACAACTGAGCCATTGCTACCCGGAAAATGTCGACTATCAATTTCTGCGCGCACTGACGCTCAATGCAGTCGGACGCAGTGACGAGGCGCTGGCGGCAGCCAGGTTCGCGCAGCAACTGGCGCCGGACTATAAGGATGTCTCTGACCTGGTCGCGCGTCTGGATAAACCGGCAACCGAGGCACCCGACGCAACCGACGAGCCGGAGCCTGCCAATCCGCCGACCCGCGTCGAAACCAACGCAACCGCTTTGGCGCCCGATACGGACGCGCTGGTGGCATCCGACACACAAGCGCTGGCGGCGACTCCCGAAAACCGCTGGAGCATCATTGCGATCGCCGGCGCCCATCAACTCACCGGCGGCCGTGACGGCTGGAGTGAACTATCGCTGGGCACACTCGCAGAGACACCCGACGGGCGCGTCTTCGAACTGGCCGTTGACCGCGAGTCCCGCGGCGACGCCAGCGATGCCTCACTGCGTGGCGGGGTGGTCTGGCCGCTGACTCAGCAAACCCGAATCGCCACAGGATTGATGTTTACACCGTCTGCGACGTTTCGGGCCGAGCAATTGGTAACACTGCAGCTGGAGCACGATCTGCCGGCCGGCTGGGTCGCGCGCGCAGGCGGCGCACACCGATCGTTTGCCGACGATCGGTCACAGAGCGTCCTCGTGTCGGTAGACCGCTACTACTCCGCCTTCCGCTTCTCCTTCGGCATGAACCTCGCACGACTCGACAGCGCCGGCAGCGCAACCTCTTATGTCGGCTCAGTTGACTGGTACAGGGACGCACAAAACCGGTTCCGCGTGACAGTAGGTGCCGGCACGGAGCTCGACACGATTGCAGACGGCACGCGAGTACTCGAAAGTCGCGTGCTGTCGCTGACACTGACCGGCTCACATGAACTTAGGCCACGCCTCGCCGTCGGCTGGTGGCTTGGCACCCTCGAGCAGGGCGACTTCTATGACAGACATTATGCTGGATTTTCTGTTACCCGCCGGTATTGAAGGTCTTGCCCGCACGGCGTTGATTGTGACGCTGACCGCCGGTGCAACGACCTTCGTTTTGTTTCTCTATACGCTCGGGCTGCGCGCTGCGACGATTATTGAGGCACGCCGGGTTGCGCGCGTGTCCGAGGCATGGCAGGAAATTCTCGCGGAGGCGACGGTGAACGAACGCAAGCGTGCATTGCCGCCGCTGCGACGCCGCGAACATACCGAAGTACTACAAAACTGGAACCGCTTTCGCGCCATGGTGATCGGCGAGTCGGCGCAGCACCTCATTCGCGTGGGCGAGCAGATCGGCCTTACAAAAATTGCCACGCGCATGCTCGATAGCGGTCGGCTGACCGCTCAACTGCTAGGCACGCAAACACTCGGTTATCTCGGTAACGATATTCGTTGGGGCGACATGCGCCAGCTGATGGAGACCGAGCACACGGCGTTATCCATTACCGCTGCGACCGCGTTGGTACGTATTGACCCGGACCGTGCGTCAGCGCCACTGATCAGCGCGATCACGCAACGCACTGACTGGCCGCGCAACAGTGTTTCGTCGATCCTGAAACTGCTGGGTGAAGACCGTATTAGCGAGCCGTTGGCAGGCGCGATACGCACGGCCGATGACCAGACCCGTGCGCGCCTGATCACCTACGCACAGCTTTTTGCACCGGACATCGCTGACGGCCTTGCGGTGGAAATGCTACGCGATAGCCACGATCCGCGCGTGCTCGCCGTTGCCCTCAAAATGGTGTCAGGCCGGCTGGGGCTGCCCAGGCTCGCACTGTTAGCCAACCACGAAGTGCCCTTTGTTCGCATTCAGGCGGCAAAAACAATGGGTCGTCTCGGTCAACCCGAACACATCGGCCCACTTGAGCGCATGCTGGCCGATCACCACTGGTGGGTGCGCTATCGGGCAGCACAGGCCCTGGTCTCCTTACCGTTTGTCGGACCGAACAAGCTACGCAATCTGGCGCGCGATCACAGTGACCGCTACGCGCGCGACATTCTTCAACAGGCACTGGCCGAAGCGGGTCTGGCATGACGGTGCAGGAATTCGTCGTGCAGGGGCAGTGGGTGTTCCTGATTTATTTCGTCGGCATCAATCTTGGCTATCTGATGCAGAACGTTATCGCCATCAAGGGCATCCGGCGTTACCTGCAAACCGCCGAACACAACGAGGCGCAAGGCGCGTTCTCGTCGCTTGATCTGCCAATCAGTGTGGTTGTGCCGGCCTACAACGAATCGGTTTCGATCATCACGTCCTGCAAGGCCATGCTGCAACTCGAATACCCAGAGTATGAGCTGGTCGTGGTCAATGACGGCTCTACCGACGATACGCTGGAAAAACTGATCGAGGCCTTCGACCTGCGCGTGTTTCCGGAAGCCTACCGCGCACGCGTGCCATGCAAAGCGGTCAAAGCAGTTTACCAATCGCTGCGCTATCGTAATCTGCGCGTTATCGACAAGGTGAACGGCGGCAGCAAGGCAGATGCCAGCAACGCCGGGATCAATGCCTGTCGCTACCCGATCATTTGCGTCGTCGATGCCGACTCCGTTCTGCAGCCCGACAGTCTGCGGCGCGTCATACGCCCGTTTCTTGAAGATCCGACGACCGTGGCCGTCGGCGGCACCGTACGCATCGCCAACGGCTGCACCATTCGGCAGGGCTTCATGGAGAAGGTCGGATTACCGAGCAACTTTCTGGCGCTGGTCCAGGTTGTTGAATACCTGCGTGCGTTTCTGTTTGGGCGGATGGGCTGGTCACCGATTAACGGGCTGCTGATCATCTCCGGCGCGTTCGGTGTGTTCCACAAGGAAACACTGATTGAGGCCGGTGGCTACAACCCCGATGCCGTTGGCGAGGACATGGAGCTGGTGTTGCGGCTGCACCGGATGATGAAAGGAAAACGCATACCGTATCGCATCACCTTCGTGCCGGACCCGGTCTGTTGGACGGATGCGCCGGAAAATATCAAGGACCTGAAAAGCCAACGGGTGCGCTGGCAGCACGGACTCGGCCAGGCGCTGGCGCTCAATAAATCGTTGATCACGAACCCGCGCGGCGGCACCGTCAGCTGGCTCGCGATACCGTTCTATATGATCTTCGAGTTGTTCGGCCCGATCATCGAAGTGGCCGGTTTTATATTTCTGGCGATCTGCGCCTGGTACGGACTGATCGCCGTGCCGGAGGCGTTCATATTCCTCGCGCTGGCGATCGGGCTCGGCGTCCTGCTGTCGACATCCGCGATCATGCTCGAGGAATTGTCATTCCACATGTACCCGCGCACCCGCGATCTGTTAATGCTCTACTTCATCGCCATCATAGAGAACTTCGGCTTCCGTCAGTTGACGGCGATCTGGCGTTTTCAGGGTCTGATGCGCTGGTTCAGCGGGCGTAAACACAAGTGGCAGACGATCACCCGCAGCGCGGACATGTCAGAAAAATAGCTGGCGTACGCGTCTTGACCGTTAGCCGCGCGTCGACCCTGTTACCGTCGCGAGCTGCCGGTCGTGCCACCGCGATAACAACACGAGTGCGAGAATGGCGCCTATCAAAGCGAACGCCATATCCGACTGTGTATCCCAAACGTACCCCTGCGTGCCGAGAAAAGCCTGCGCACCGGTCCCGGAAAACACCGCGACCCACCACTCGATGAGCTCGTAGAACGCGCTAAAGCCGAGACAGATACTGATGATGAAAAAGTTGCGCCATGCCCCACTCGCCACAATAGCGTTTCGTATCAGAATCTCGCGCGCGAGTATCGCCGGGACTAGCCCCTGCAGCAGATGACCCAGCTTGTCGAAATTATTGCGCTCGAAACCGAACAGCGGCTTTATGGCATCGAATAGCGGCACCTCGGCATAGGTGTAGTGCCCGCCAACCATCAACACAACGCAGTGCACCAGCGCGAGAACGTACAGCAAAGGTGTCAGCGGGAATCGGCGCCGCGTCGCCAGCATCAATATCGCAGCCACGACTGCGGGCAGGACTTCGAGCCCCCAGGTCGGGTAATCCTTCGGCGCGATCGCCGACCAGATAAAGACGCTGATGAACACCACGCCCCAGATCAACAACGCCATACCCACCCCGTCATCGGCCCCACGACACACGTCAGTAAACCTGAACAACAGCCGTCACGCAAGGCACGGCTCACAGGCCGCACGCGCTGTTGGCAGGTGCGCTTTGCGTCGTTTGCAGTACACTGCCTGCTACCCGGAACTCAGAGATCATTATGCAGGCATCGAGCGAACCAGCAGCGCAAGCATCAAGTGAAACTGCGGCCCAGGCGGGCGGCGAGACACTGGCGGTCGCGACGGGTGAATTGGTAACCGAAGCATCCGGCGCCCTGATATCAAACGATGCCGTCGTGCTCGGCATGTTGCTGCTGATCCTGGCGATCGTGTTCAAGACATCGTCCAGCAGCAACCCGAAGCTGCAACGCTTCTACCGCATCGTACCGATGCTGCTGCTCTGCTATTTCCTGCCATCGTTGCTGACGACGTTCAATATCGTCGATGGTGAAGAATCCAATCTTTATTTCGTCGCCTCGCGCTATCTGCTGCCGGCATGTCTGGTGCTGTTAACACTCAGCGTCGATCTTCGTGAGATCGCACATCTTGGCTGGAAACTGATCGCGATGTTTCTGGTGGGAACGATAGGCGTCATACTCGGTGGGCCACTGGCGATTCTGATCACCTCCGCTTTTGCGCCTGATCTCGTCGGCGGCGCCGGTCCCGACGCTGTCTGGCGCGGCATGACGACGATTGCCGGCAGCTGGATCGGCGGCGGTGCAAATCAGGCCGCGATGTACGAGATATTCAAGCCGTCCGATCCGCTGTACTCGATCATGATCACCGTCGATGTGATTGTCGCGGAAGTCTGGATGGCATTCCTGTTGATCGGCATCGGACACCGTGAACGTATCAACCGCTGGTTTCGTGCCGACTCGTCTGCCGTTCACCATCTGCAGGAGAAGATGGAGCACTTCAGCAAGAGCATCACGCGCACCGCGACAACGACCGACATCATGGTGATCCTCGGCGTTGGCTTTGGCGCGACCGCTGTGGCGCACGGGCTTGCCGACGTCATCGCCCCGTACATCGCCGAGCATGCACCCGGGCTGAATCGCTTCAGCCTGACGTCGCGTTTTTTCTGGCTGATCGTGATCTCGACCGCAATTGGCGTCAGCCTGTCATTTACCCGTCTGCGCAGCTACGAGGGCGCCGGCGCCTCGAAAATCGGCACCGTGTTTATTTTCGTACTGGTTGCGACCATCGGCCTGAAAATGGACATCAAGGCGGTCGTGGAATACTGGGGTTTGTTTGTTGTCGGCGGCATCTGGATGTCGATTCACATCGTGCTGTTGCTGGTAACCGCCTACATAATCCGCGCGCCGTATTTCTTTGTCGCCATCGGCAGCAAAGCGAATATTGGTGGCGCCGCATCGGCGCCCGTGCTCGCTGCGGCGTTTCATCCGTCGCTGGCGCCCGTTGGTGTGCTGCTCGCCGTGTTCGGCTACGTGCTGGGTACCTATGGCGCCTGGTTATGCGGACTGCTGATGCAGACTGTAGCGCCATAAAGCCATAGCGCAGCCACCCGGCGCAGCGGCAAGACAAAAATATTGATCAGGATCGGCTGCCCGTAAGCTTCCATCCCAGCCAGCCCATCGGCAGGTAGGCAAGCGACAGGTCCAGCGCAATGAACCAGACCGGCGCCGGCAGCATGAATGCGTTCAAGATCCCGCCAATGAGGAACAACACCCCAATCACCATCGCAAAACGAAACGGATGACTGGCTGCGATGAGCGCGGCCACACAAGCACCGGCGAGCGTACCCAGCGCGTGTGCAAGGAATGGAAACAGGAAATGCCGGGGCTCGAACAGCGACATTGACGCCTGCAGGCTTTCGTAGGTGCTGAGATCGGCACCGGCAGGTGGCGGGATAATGGCAGGCCCGATTGTGATCAACCCCATGTTGACCGCGCTGCCAACGACCAGTCCGGCAATGATAGCCAGAGTATTCCTGATCCACTTAGCCATGATCGTCTCCCCGAAAGCCGGTAAACGGCGCAACGTCATCTCCGGAAGCTGGACCGTCGCATCTCACTCTAATCCATGACGACATGGGAGTCGAATCGACGTATGCGCCTGTCTGCCCGCAGAACGCGCTGCGGGTCATCCCATAGCGCTGCTGCAAACGATGACGTTAGCGGCTACTCAAGAACGAAAAACACGAGACGGATTGCAGTGAATGCGATCAACAACAATACGACCGAGGCAATCGCGCGGAGCGCACGCATCACGCGAGCGGAGGTTGTTGCCGCTTTGTGATCTGATGTCGCATCGGCGCGCATCCGGCGCAACAGCATCGCCGCCTGCACTATCGCCCAGCCCGCCAGCCCGCAGGCAAATACTGCGGTGCCGATATCGACGGGTTGATGCAGACCGGCAACGAGGCCGACAACCACGGCAATAATGCCAAGGCCGGCGACACCGATGCATACCCGGAGCGCGCGCCGCAGGCTAGTCGCCTTTCGGTGGCATCGGAATCAGCACAGATGTGTTCTGCGTGTACTTGCGAAACGCCGGGTCGTCGCCCCAACGTTCCTCGGCACGCTTCTCTAGCATCGGAATGCCACTGATCCGTGTCAGCAGGATGGTGACAAAGACCGGCGAGATGAGTGTCGCGTATTGCCAGCCGCTCAGAATAGGCAGCGCGATCACGGCCACGCCTGTCCACAGTACGATCTCCCCGAAATAGTTCGGATGACGCGACCACGACCACAGTCCGCTGGTGATAAATTTACCTTCGTTCTCAGGCTTGGACTTGAACGCGGACTTCTGCCGGTCGGCGATAACCTCGATCGCAAAACCCACCAGCCAGATCAACAGACCGACAATCGCAAATGCACCAATGGGCTCGCGCGTCTCGCCGGTAATCACCGCCAGCGCAGCGGCCGCGGTCAACAACACCCACAGGCCCTGCAGCGTCCACGTAATGAGAAAACGCAACGGGTTCTGCTTGATCTCATCGAAGCGCCCGTCTTTGCCATCGCGGCTGATGCGCATGAACAGGAAGCTCGCAAGCCTGATCGCCCAGATAAACACCAGTGCTGCGACGATGTAGGCTCTGGCGTCGGCATCGACCGCGAACGTCAGCGCCGTCAGCGTCACCAGCAGATAGGTGATGCCGCCGGTGAGATCGAAATACTTCTCGGTTTTGGCAAGATTCGACGGGATGTAAACAAGCCAATTGATGATGTAGGCGAGTGCGGCGCAGATCGCGAACAAGGGCATTGTGCCGACCAGCGTGCTGCCATCGCTGCCCGCGGCGGCGATCAAAGCGCCGATGATTACGACGACAGCAATAACAACGAGCAATTTCAAATTATTTGGCTTGGCCATGTGCCGGCCCTTTTGCAACTGAATCAGCGTCTCATGATACCTGCTGGAGCCCCGCGACCCAAAAGGTCGCTCTGGCTCAGTCGCCTGTTTTGGCTAGCTCGGCGTCTGTTCGCGCGCGCATCTCTGCCGCCAATGCCTGCAAACGCGGATCGTCAGCGTAACCGCGCAGGAATGGATCGTGCTCGAGAAAACGTGGGGTCAGATAATTGACCGCCAGCGATGCCTGCATGTGCTCAACAACAGCGTCGGCGTCACCTTCGATGGCGGACAAGCAAGCGAGTATGTAGCGGATACTCATACGCGGCCATGAGCGCAGAAAATCGGATTCCTGCAGCAGCTTTTCGGCAAGCGCACGCGCCACGCCCGCGTGCTCCTCCCATGTCTCAACCCCCAGTCGTTGTTCGGCAAGCGTCAATCCGAGCAGAGACTGGAGCATGTCTCCGTTAGGCTGCTCGTCAGGTCGGTATTGCAGCCGGGACAGAACCCGCTGATAGGCCGCGCGCGCTGCTTCCCAGTCGCCCTCTCCGAGACTGGCATAGCCCTGCCACTCCACACCGTCCTTAATAAGATTTAACTGGCCGGCCCGGAACATTGCATCCCAATCGGCGGTCTCCTTCGCCAGCGCGCGCCGCGCACTCAGCTCCCAGCGATTGTTTGCGCCGCGCTCGCGTGCCGCCGCTATCCACTCGGTCGCGCTTTGCGTGTCTCCCATGACACTGAAAACCGTTGAGATATTCGCCGCAGCATAAGGATCGCCCGGTCGGTTTTCATGCACCTTCTTGTAATATTCGATCGCTTCTGCAAAAAGCCCCTGGCCGACCTTGTAGTTAGCCATCTCTTCCTGGCCGTAAGTATCGCCCGGATTCAACGCGAGGATTTCGCGCAGCAATTGCACGCCCTCCTCGTCTTGCCCGATCGCGATAAGTTGAGACGCCAATCGCGATTTCAAAAAGCCCGACAATGGATCTCGCTCGACGGCCTCGCGACGGAGCTGCAGACTGTTGTTTGTTTCGCCAAGGTCGGCCAGCGCATCGGCATACAAAGTAGCGGCGTCGGTGTAGGCAGGATTGACCGACAACGCCCGCTCGTAGTACTCCCTTGCCGCAAGGTTATTGCCGTATTTGCGATCCTCAACAAACCCCATCGAGGTCAGCGCCTCGGCGCGATTCGGATCGATCTCCAGCGCGCGGCGCGCGGCGCGCTCCGCGCGATCAAAGGCTTCCTGCGACTGAATACCGCCATAGTCTTCGAGCCACACCCAAACCGACGCAATCGCGCCGTGCACTGCCGCAAGGTCGGGATCGACGGCCAGCGCTTCCTGATAATAGCCAAGCGCCCGCTCAAGTCCGGCCTTGCTTGGCTCGCGCGCGTACTCGCGACCGCGCAGATACAAGTCATAGGCACGACCGCTCTCAGTGTCATTGGATACCGCTGCGGGCCCCAGCTGCAGCTGCAGCTTCAATGCATCGACGATCGAACGGGCGATCTCATCCTGAACGTCAAAAATATTGTCGAGCTTGCGATCATAGCTCTGCGACCAGAGGTGGTAGCCGCCGTTAACATCGATCAGCTGCGCCGTGATCCGCACCTGATCGCCAGCCTTCCTGACAGACCCTTCCAGAATCGTGGTGACGTCAAGCGCGCGGCCTATTTCGGGAATATCCAGCGCCTCGCCACGAAACTTGAACGACGAGGTGCGAGCAGCGACCTTTAGCCCATCGACGCTTGCCAACACGTTAAGCAGTTCCTCGGCAATCCCGTCACCAAAATAGGCCTGGTCGCCGTCGGTGCTCATATCGGCGAACGGCAGCACGGCGATGGATTGCCCGACCGGCGCCAGCGCATCGTCTGCCACTTGCTGTTCAGATTGAGCCGCATCATTCGTGGGCGAACCTGCAAGACGGTCCCAAACGAACAAGCCGAGCGCGGCGACCAGCAGCACGACGATTGCAACGTTCAGGCGCTCGCCGGTGTGGGATGCGACCGACGCATCGCGAGCGATCTCGGACTCACGTTTTACACCTTCAGGCGTCAACTCGTAGACCCAGGCAATAATCACCACCGGTATGAAACCCAGCGCCAGAATAACCAGCATGACCGTCAGCGCGGCGTCATCAAGACGCAGTGCCTCGAACAGCACGTCACCGACCTGCAATAACAGCCAGCTCAATACGAGATAGGCCAGCGCGACGCGTATGACGTTACGCCGCTTGAGTTCCTGAAATAGTCCCGACATCGCTGGGTTGCCCTGTAGCTCGCATCAAACTCGCCTTTGCGTGCGCATTACGGCACGGGCGGTTTATTCTGATTGATATGATCTGCGCCAAAGTATGCGGGTAAACAAGCAGTTACAGCAAGGATTCCGGTCACAACCGGCGCGCACCGAATCGACGAACGTTTGACACCCGACACAACAAGTGTTGTCTTGCGCCAGTCGACCGGCGGATCAGCGATCGGCTGGCCAGCCTAAAGGGGGAACAGATATGGCAAGTTTCGCGGCAGGGGTGATTCGTTTTCAGAACGAGATCTACCCTGAGAAAAAAGCGTTGTTCGAACGCCTCAGTCTTGGCCAGTCTCCCGAGGCGCTGTTCATCACCTGCTCCGACTCGCGCGTCGAAACCGCGATGATTACACAGACAGACCCGGGCGAATTATTCATCTGTCGCAATGCCGGCAATATCGTGCCGCCGCATATGGAGAAAGGTGGCGGCATGACTGCCTCGATCGAATATGCAGTCGCGTCGCTTCAGGTGCCGCACATCGTTATTTGTGGTCATACCGAATGCGGCGCGATGAAAGGCGCGATGAACCCGGAGCGGCTCGGTCACATGCCGCATGTTCAGGAATGGCTGGGCTACGCCCGACCTGCTCTGGATATTGTCAACCACACGGCCGCGTCAGGCACAGATGCGGACCGGCTAAAGATGTTGACCGAGCAAAACGTCATCCTGCAGTTACGCCATCTCAAAGGTCATCCCAGCGTTGCGAAGCGGCTATCGGAAGGGCATCTGACGTTGCACGGGTGGGTCTACGATATCCGCACGGGCGACGTCGGGGCGTACGACGAATCGGCAGACGCGTTCGTGCCAGTCGATCGGCGCTACGCAGATATGGTGGCGGAGTTCACCGACGCCGAGCGCAGTTGACCGAACGCGAACCTGTGCTAACGCGAAATCCGCCAGCGCGATCCGTTAGCGCAAGTACTGCGCAAGGTACGGATTCATCATGCGCCCGTCGGGATCCATCTGGCGGCGAATCTTCTTGAAGAAGTCGAGGCGCGTACCGAAGGCCATGGTGGTCTGACGCTGCTCGGCACAGCGGGTCTGATTCAACAATGGCACGCCGCTCCAACGCTGCGCGAACTCGGCAAGATCCATGACGAAGTCTTCCCACATCGGATGCGAATTGCTGACGAAGCGCAGCGCAAACATCGGCGCATCGAAACACGGCGACAGCAACGCCGACTGATCAGGCGGCAACCGGAACCCAACGACAGGCATATCACAGCGGAATTTCGTGTTCTTGTAATAGTCGGTCGCGAAGGACTTGTAAGCCTCCAGCAACATACCGATGTTCTCCACCGGGAAGCACCACGTCGTGTATTCCAGCGGCGGACCCGCGAAGCGACCACTAGCACTTTGATTCTCGGCCGCGCTGCTGCCCTCTGCGGTCAACGTATTGGTCAACACCGAATGCCCGAGGTCGTGCAGACCATCCACCAGGCTGTAACGGATACTAGCAATCGGCACGATGCGTCCGAGCTTGCCGCAGATCGCCGGCAACACGGTGGTCTCACCGAGGTCCTTGATCTTCCACGGCAGCTGCCTGACCGGCTTGTCTTCCGTCTGCGCGCGACGCAGCTCGGTATAGACCCTGTTCTTGAACGGCAGATAGAAAAACTTGAGCCCGATCTTCTGGCTCGCCAGCGCGGTGGCCGCGCGACCGAAGGTTTCGACATCCATCTTGCGCTGCTTGAGAACAAACTTCTCGGCGGCACGAATCCGGAACGTCACGTCGTAGATGATGCCGAGCGCACCCAAGCTAAGGCGAAAAATATTCAGCAGGTTCTGCTTGTCTTCGGTCACGTCCATCAGTCGACCGTCGGGCATTACGACGCGCATCGACAAGACCTGCGACGCGATGAATGCCGTGGTGCCGTCATGCGCCGCGCCGAAACAGCCGCCGGCGATGGCCCCGCCGACGGTGCGTCGTGCGAGATCCATAGAGCCGGCGATTTCCATGCCACGCGTGGTCAGGTACTCGGCGAGTTCACGCAAGGTCACGCCTGCTTCCGCGGTAACGGTGTCGTCACCAATATCTGTAATCTTGTTGAGCCCTGTCATATCGACAACCGTGCCGCCGACCGCCGCCGTGCACTGCGTGGATGAGCTGTTGGCACCCATCGGTCGAATCGGTGTCGGGTATTGCGATTGCGGACGCATTACTTGCTGAAGTTGTTTCAGACTTGTCGGCTGAACCACGCCGGGCTTGGGTTTTACGTTCTTCGCTGCGATGCCGCGATTGACGTTCGGGTTCTTTCGGTCTTTGACGTTGCCGCGCCACTCACTGTTGCCCTGACTCACCATGTGCTGCTTCCTCAAGCTCAACGGGCAGAGCGAACAAACTACGTCAACTTGCGTTATGCATCGCGACGCGGAATACCCTGCGAGTGACCGAGGTTGTCACAACAAAACGAAAAGTGTCAATCGTCGCAATTTAGCAACGCTAACTATGTCACAAAGTGATGTTCGTTATGTCACACCGGCATGTCGTTTATGTCAAAAAACGATGACCGAGCGGATGCTTTTGCCCTCATGCATCAGGTCGAACGCGCGATTGATATCGTCAAGACCCATCGTGAATGTAACCATCGGATCGATAGAAATTTCACCTTGCATATAACGATCGACATAGCCCGGCAATTCACTGCGACCTTTAACACCACCGAAGGCAGTACCACGCCAAACGCGTCCGGTCACAAGCTGAAATGGTCGTGTCGATATCTCTTTGCCGCTCCCGGCGACACCGATGATCGTGGACTCACCCCAGCCCTTGTGACAGCACTCAAGCGCGGCGCGCATCAGATCGGTGTTGCCAACACATTCGAACGAATAGTCGACGCCACCGTCCGTCATATCGACAATGACATCCTGAATCGGCGCGTCGTGCTCGGTCGGGTTTACAAAGTGCGTCGCGCCGAGCATTTTTGCCATTTCCCATTTATCAGGGTTCACATCGACGGCAATGATCTGCCCGGCGTTCGCCATCTTGGCGCCCTGCACTACCGATAAACCGATGCCACCGAGTCCGAACACGGCAACGCTGGCACCCGCCTCGACCTTTGCCGTATTAAGCACGGCACCGATGCCCGTCGTAATACCGCAGCCCAGCAGGCAGACCTTATCCAGCGGCGCATCCTGACTGATTTTCGCCAAGGCGATTTCGGGCACGACCGTGTATTCGGAAAACGTCGATGTACCCATGTAGTGCGCGATCGGCTTGCCGTCCAGCGAAAAGCGTGAGGTGCCGTCGGGCATCAGGCCTTGTCCCTGAGTCGCACGAATTCGCTGGCACAGATTGGTCTTGCCGGATGTGCAGAAATTACAGGTACCACACTCCGGCGTGTACAGCGGAATGACATGGTCACCCACGGCCACCGAAGTAACACCCTCGCCGATCGCCTCGACAACGCCGGCGCCCTCATGGCCGAGAATCGCGGGGAATATTCCCTCCGGATCATCGCCTGACAAGGTATATGCGTCGGTGTGGCAAACGCCGGTCGCAACGATTCGCACCAGCGCCTCGCCCGCTTTCGGCGGCGCCACCTCGATGGTCTCAATGCTCAATGGTTCGCCCGCTTTCCAGGCAATAGCCGCTCTCGATTTCATCGTAATATCCCCGTTGTTTCGTCGCTATCTCGCAAAGCGGCGTGTGATGTTGATGCCGACAAACACGGCCAACTCCGGGCCAGCCTCGAAATAGCGCCCGCCAAACGCATTCGCACGCGTGTTTGCCGCATAGCGTTCGCCAAGAGCATTGCTGATGCTGATAAACGGCGCAAGTCGCCAGTCGCCACGGTCGAGCTCGGCTCCGCCGCGCAGCGTCACCAGCGTGTAGTCATCGGCGTTTTGTGAGTTGGCATTATTCAGGACAATCTCATCGACGTAGTTCGCCTCGATGCCGGCGTACCAGGCCGCCGCATTGCGGTAATTGAGTGCGACATGCATTTGATGCTCGGCGGTACCGGGCACTGTGTTGCCGTCAAAAACATTGCCGTCGGCGTCGGTGAACGTATCGAAAGTAAAGTCTGACCACGTATAGGCCGCATTGAAACGCCATTGTGGATCGATCGTCGCCTGCCAGGATAATTCCACACCCCGCCGGTCCGAGACGCCGGCGTTGGCAAAGAAGTCGCGGCCGGGGGACGTGGCCAATTCAAACGGAATCAATTCGTCATCAACACGGATGTCGAACAGCGCCGCGGTGACGGCATGGCGTTGCGCAAAATCCATCCGCGCGCCGACCTCTATCTGGCGCGCAATTGCCGACTCAAGATCGGGATTGAAGCCGCCACCGTTGGACGGATTCGCAAGCTCCGTTGTCGTCGGCGATTCGAACGAGCGCGACGCATTTGCGTACAACCCGAGCGTGTCGTTGACCGTCCAGAACAACCCGGCGAGCGGACTGAGCTCGCTAAAGGTGCGTGACCCGGAGTCGTCCCCGTCGACGATAAAGGCATCGGTCACATCAAACGTAACGCGGTCGTCGCGCAGCCCGAGCGTTAGCGCCAGCGTATCGGCCAACGCGATTTCCGCCTGCAGATAGATACCGGTGCTGGTCACGCGTTCGTTCTGATCAAGCGTCAGCGCGCCACGCTGCCCGGCAATATTGTCGAACCGCAAGCGATCGTCGTCCTGTCGGTCGTAGTCGATGCCCGCGTAGATACTGTGCTCCCGGCCGGCCAGCTCAACGCGATGCCGATAACGCAGCCCGCCGCCCGCGAAAATACGATCCAGATCGATAGCCCCGCCGCCGGCAAACGGCAGCAACGCGTCCAGTGACCGGTCCAGGTAGTAGCCGCGTATCGTCAGCTCGCCGTTAGTCCCGACCGCGTTGCGCATACGACCCCCCAACCGTGTTTGCTGCAAGGCCTCACCGGCGGCGAACGCAATATTGGCGTCGCGCGCCGAGCGCGGGTCGGATTCATACTGCGCCCGATTAACGCCGCCGGGGTCATTGGCCTTCGGTTGATCGGTATGGTGTGCGCTGAACAACCAGTCGCGACCATCGCCGGCATCATAGGTAAGGCGCATATTCAGCTGGCGGTTTGTCGCGTCGCTCCACTCGCGATAGCCCTCATAGTCTAGTTCGGAGCCACTTAACAAGACATTCAGGTTGTCATACTGACCCTTGAACTTGGCGTTCACCCGCTGGTAGCCGTCAGTGCCGGTCGCCGCCCCGAAACTAAGCTCCGGCACCGCCCCGCCACGCTCGCTGGATACCAGAATAACGCCGCCACCTGCGTTGCCATAAATCGCCGACGCGCCACCGCGCAACACCTCGATACGCCGCGCAGAGCCGAGATCAATGCCGTCGACGCCCCCTTGTCCGTCGGCGACCGTTTCCGGGATACCGTCGACGATGATACGTATACCGCGGATACCAAAGGCCGATCGCGCGCCAAAGCCACGCATCGATATCCGCAGGTCCTGAGCAAAGTTATAGCGGTTCTGCAGTAACAACCCGGGCACGCCCTGCAGCGACTCGTCGAGCCCGAGCAGCGGGCGGCCATCCTGAATGTCCGACTGCAAGACGACATCCGCAGCAAACGGCAGCTTCGCGAGCGGCGCATCGCTGCGCGCGGCTTCTACGATAATCTCATCGATCGTTGACGGGTCACCGTCGCCCGGCAATGCGGGCTGATCGTCCGCCACCGCTGTCGATGGCATCATGGATGCGCAGCAGCAGAGCAGCGAGAAGACAGCAATACAGACTGTTTGTACTCGTCGCATTTTTTGCGGCGACCGGCTCATGGAGCGCGAACCCACGGGGCAACCGCGCCGCTCAAAACTGCTGGCGTCCGCGCACGCTCGCGCAACTGAACCCGCCTCAACCAGAATCATATTCGTACATGCCGTCATGCCAGGTGGCGTCCTTTATCATCGCGTATGATCGCGGAGGTCGTAATTTGATCATCCCGTGTCGGGCAATGACCCGAGCCGGCGAGTAGCCGCGCTTTGTAGCGCCAAAGCCGCCTATGCTAACCTTTAATGCTATCCGCGCGACAGCCTCGGCACCCTTGCCAATCAATGTTGCGCAGCAAGCTTGCTCTCAGGAGATTCCATGAAAACTTTGATGCTTGGCCTTGCGGCCATTTCTCTGGCTGCCTGCGGCAGCGGTGGCACCAGCGCACCGGCGGCGAGTTCCGCGACACCGGCCGTTTCAGCAGCAACCGCGGACGCAAATACGTCAACATCCGGCACCAGGGTCGATCTGCCGGGCGATTATCCGTTCGAGGCTTTCGCCGTGGCCGAGTTTGATGAGCCTTGGGCGATGACCTTTCTGCCCGATAACCGCTTGCTCGTCACCGAAAAGGCCGGGCGCCTTCTGGTTGTCGACCAGCGAGGCAACAAGTCCGACCCCATCACTGGTTTGCCCGAGGTCGCTTATGGCGGCCAGGGTGGTCTCGGCGATGTGGTTCTACATCCGGAGTTTGCCGATAACGGCGTTGTTTACATCAGCTACGCCGAGGAAGGCGACGACGATACGCGCGGCGCTGCTGTCGCGCGCGGCGTATTGACCCTGACCGATAGCGGCGGCAGCATCGATAACCTCGACGTGATCTGGCGCCAGGTACCGAAGGTGACCGGTCGCGGCCACTTCGGCCATCGCATAGCGTTCTCGCCGGACGGCTTTCTGTTTATCTCCTCGGGTGAGCGCCAGAAGTTCGACCCCGCGCAGGATATGGCGTCAAACATGGGCAAGATCGTGCGACTGCTCGACGACGGCAGCGTACCGGCCGACAATCCGTTCGCCAGCGAGGGCGGCGTCGCGGCCGAATTCTGGAGCATCGGTCATCGCAACCCGCTCGGTCTCGCGTTCGACAGCGAAGGCCAGCTTTGGAACAGCGAGATGGGCCCGCGCCACGGCGATGAATTGAACTACGTCGTTGCCGGCAACAACTACGGCTATCCGCTGGTCTCAAATGGTGATCATTACGACGGCGACCAGATCCCTGACCACGACACACGCCCCGACCTCGATCCGCCGGCCGCCTACTGGGTACCGGCGATCTCACCGGCTGGCCTGATCATCTACAACGGCGCGATGTTCCCCGATTGGCAGGGCAATGCGTTTCTCGGTGGTTTGTCGTCGCAGGCGCTGGTGCGCGTTGCTATCGATGGCGAGTCCGCCGAGGAAGCCGAACGCTACGCGATGGCTAAACGCATCCGCGAAGTCGAACAGGGCCCCGACGGCGCAATCTGGCTGCTTGAAGACAAAGCCGGCGGTCGTCTGCTGAAGCTCGTACCGAAACCCTGACACAGGGCGCGGCCAGCCGATGGATTATCTTCAAGGCCTGATCGCCAGCGGTCGTATCGTCGACATCATGCTCGTGTTCGTGGTGCTGGAGGTGGCCGCGTTGCTGGTCTATCGCGGCGTCACCGGGCGCGGCCTCGGCGTCGCGGCGCTATTGTTGAATATCGGTGCGGGCGGCAGTCTGATGGTGGCGCTCAAGCTCGTGTTCGACGATGCGCCGTGGCAGTGGATCGCGGCAGCGCTGCTGGCCAGCCTGTTCTTTCATGCCAGCGACATCATCTATCGCTGGCGCACGGCACTGCCGGCGGCAAGCCCGCACGCGTCAGGCGACTAACGACGCGCGACGATGTCGCATGCGCGTGATGCGGTACTGATGGTAGAGCAGATATGCCACACCAAGCGTGCACGGTATCGCCCATAGCACCGGATTCAGTGCGACCGCCGGCAGTAGATTGACGGCGCCGAAGGCCAGAAACGCCGTGTACACGGAAATGCCCGCACCAACGACGCCGCGCGAGTGCTGGATCAGCCACTCCTGAGCAGGCGGGTCCGGCGTCAGGATGAAACGCGTATTCAGCGCACCGGCGGCAAGCCCGACGATGGAAATCCCGACCATCAGGTATTGCTCGATCAAGACGCCCTGAATGAGACAGTTGAGCGCTGCGGCGAACATCAGCGCCTGCAGTGTCAGATTGGTCGCCGTCTTGTTGCGCGCATGGTCGCGACGATTGCGGATGCAGAGCAGCCCGTACCAGGCGAGCGTAATCGTCATGATCGCCAGATACAGCATCATCCAACCGAAAATCCCGCGTACCAGCGCCGCGTCTTTGAAAAACGGATGCGTTTGCAACGGTGCAATCAGCGTACAGAGCGCGATGAAAATTGCGATGCTGCCGGTCGCCAGCAACGCATAGCAAAACACCTTGCCCCACATCTTGTGCGTTTCACTGCCCTTGCGGCCGATGATCGGTACCCAAAGGGTAATCAGGCCCGCTGTGCCGGTGGCGATGTGTGCGACCACCAGCTTGTGAAACAGAAAAATACTCAGGTCAATCATGAAAACTCTCGCGCGTCGAAGCCATGTTCTGCTTTCACGGCTTGCTGGTGAGTTTATACTAACGATGCAAGCCGGTTTGGACGATTAGGATGGGTGGCAATAGAGCATGAGCGGCAACAAAGCAATTGTCATCGGTACCGGCTTCGGCGGGCTGGCAGCGGCGATACGCCTTGGCGCGCGTGGCTACGATGTCGAGGTGATCGAGAAGCTGGACGCGCCCGGCGGTCGCGCCTATGTCTACCGCCAGGACGGCTTTGTATTCGACGGCGGCCCGACGATCATCACCGCGCCGTTCCTTCTCGAAGAACTATGGGCACTTTGCGACAAGCGCATGGCCGACGATATCGACCTGCGCCAGATCGACCCGTTCTACAGAATTCGTTTCGACGACGGCGACACTTTCGACTACAACGGCGACCCTGAGCAAATGCGCGAGCAGGTGGCTAAATACTCACCGGACGACGTCGCCGGCTACGAGAAATTCCTTGTCGCCAGCCAGCGCGTCTATGAGGTTGGCTTCGAAGATCTTTTGTACGAGTCGTTCGGCAGCTTCTCGACGATGCTCAAGGTATTGCCGGACCTGGTCCGCGTACAGTTTTACCGCTCTGTGCACAGTCTCGTTGCACGCTACATCAAGCATCCGAAATTGCGCATGGTGTTCAGCTTCCATCCGCTGCTGGTCGGCGGCAACCCGTTCAGCACCACCGCAGTGTATGCGCTGATCGCCCATCTGGAGCGCAGCCACGGCGTGCACTTTGCGATGGGCGGCACCGGCAGTCTGGTCAATGGCCTGGTCAAGCTGATCGAGGGTCAGGGTGGATCGATTCGCTACAACGCGCCGGTAGCACAGATCACCGTCGAAAACGGCCGCGCGAGCGGCGTCGAGCTCGAATCGGGCGAGAAAATCGCGTCCGATATCGTGGTCTCCAATGCGGACTCCGCGGCGACTTATCTGAACCTGATGTCCAGGACCAAACGCAAGCGCTGGACCGACCGCAAGCTGTCCCGCGCGAAATACTCGATGAGCTTGTTCGTGTGGTATTTCGGCACCGACCGACGCTATGACGACGTCGAGCACCACATGATCCTGCTGGGCCCGCGCTATCGGCAACTGCTGGACGACATTTTTGACCACAAGGTGCTCGCCAAGGACTTCAGTCTTTACCTGCACCGTCCGACCGCCACCGATACGTCGCTCGCACCGGAAGGCTGCGACGCGTTCTACGTCCTCTCACCGGTCCCGCATTTGAAAGCCGGTATCGACTGGTCAACGATGGCTGAAAAGTACAGAAAAGCGATTGCACAAAGCCTGTCCGACACGGTGCTGCCCGGGCTGGAAGACCACGTTGTCAGCTCGCATATGCTGACGCCCGATGACTTCGGCGATCGCTTGTCGTCGGTCAACGGTGCCGCCTTCGGGCTACAACCGATCCTGACGCAAACGGCGTGGTTCAGACCGCACAACCGCAGCGAAGAAGTAGACGATCTTTATCTGGTCGGTGCGGGCACGCATCCCGGTGCCGGTTTGCCTGGTGTTATTTCGTCGGCCAAGGTGCTCGACGAAGTCGTGCCCGATCCTTCAGGAGCAGACTAACCTGGCTCAGGCATCGTGCAGCTCGCCGGTCCGCCAATCGTAGCGGTGCGCGTGCGGCGTGACATCAATATCAAAAAAGACCAGCGACGGCGCGATTTCGATACGCTGGATAATATGCTGTGCCGCCAGCGCATCAAGACATTCGTCGACGCCGTGACAATCGTTCATTGGATAGTGAATCATGAGCAGTGATTGCACATCGGATGCTGAAAAATGCTCACCGGGATAGCGGAACAGCATTCGCGCAACGCTGATAGTGTCAAGCGAGAAACCGGCATCAGCCCGGCGCAGACGTTCTGCCAAAGCGGCATCGGCAAACACAGCACTGCCGTTTGTCTGGCCGACAGGCGACACGCCCGTTGGGTCGGGCTCACCGATAATCTTTGAAACATTCTGCTGGAGCTGCGCCAGCGTCGAGGTCGCGGCCGACGCCGCCAGCATCAGCTTTCTGACGAAGTCTTTAGTGCAAACACATGAGCTTCCCGCGCTCAGCATGCCTCGCAAGGGATCGGCAGCAAGCAAGCTCGCAGCGACCGGGCCCGACCAGCTGGTCAGATATGCGCCGTCGCTATCATCGTAAACCCGAATTATGAGCGTACCGTCGTCGGCCAACGTGCATTCGAGCGTGAATTCATGGGTATTCGCGTCCGCCGACGGGCCACGCCGTTGATTCGACGCGCCTATGGGATCGAAACGCTGCAGTGGCAGCACAACTGCACTGGCGCGGCTATGACGCCAGGACTCCTGTTTGTAATGCTCCATGAAATCACCTCATATAATCCACACCTGGACGATAATGCGAATGATTCTCATTTGCAACAAGTAAAGAAGGCTAGCCGATTTTCAGGTCGCGCCGCACGCATGCCGCGGCCAGTCTCCCGGACATTGCCGTCATCGGCACCCCGGCGCCGGGATGCACGCTGCCACCGGCAAGATACAAGCCGTCGATTTTTCCGCGCGCGCCGGGACGCGAGAACGATCCCATCCAACCGTGCGTCGGACGCCCGTAAAGCGCGCCATCGGTGGCGGGAAACATTTTGGCAAAATCGGCGGGCGTGGTGCGCACGCAATCGCCGGGCGCATGCTCGAGCACGAGACCCTGCTTGGCCAGATTGTTCAACATGGCGTCTTCGGCAACGGCCACATCCGCCTCGGACAGCACGCGCGCCGGCGCGTTGATCAGGCACAGCAATCGCTCCGGTCCATCTGCATCGGGCGGCGCATCATCGGTTCGGTCCTGCGCGCAAATGTAGACCGTCGGTGACTCGCTGATGCGCTGCTGTTCGAAGATGGCATCGAACTCGGCTTTGTAGTTATCGCCGAAAATAACGCTGTGGTGGGCAAGCGGGAAGCCGCTGACATTGGCCAGCATGCTCCAGGTGATTGCCGACAACGAGCGCTTGTCCTTCGGCAGCTTCGGCACGCTGCTGCGTAGTGCCTCGCCGAGCAGCCCGTTGGCAATCGCCGCGCTATCGCCATTGAAAATAACGGCATCGCCCATCACCGCCTCGCCGCTGGCCAGCGATACGCCGGTAATACGCCCATCGAACGTGAGCAACTGGCGCACCGGCTCCATGTAGCGAAAGGCCACGCCGTTCGCCATCGCCGCATCGGCGAGCGCGTACGCCAATGCCTGCATGCCACCGTTGACGTACCAGACTCCCGCTCGTTCGGCATGCGCGATCAGCTGCAGCGTGGCCGGCGCGCGGAACGGCGATGACCCGCAATAGGTGGAGTAGCGCGCAAACATTTGCACCAACCGCGGATCGGAAAATTGCTTAACGAGGTCATCCCACAGCGTGATAAATGGCTTCGTCGCCAGCAGGTCGGGCAGGCCTTTGACACCGACGCGCATGGCGAGATCAACGGGGGTTGGGCGCTGTGCACGCATGAAGCTGAGGTCCAGCGTGTCGAAAATCTTTGCCGAGCGTTGCGCGAAGTCCTTGTAAGCGGCCGCGTCATTCGCACCGGACAGCTCGCGGATCGCCTTGACCGAGCGCGCCACATCGGCGAATAAATCCAGACGACCGCCATCGGGCCACGCATGTCGCGCCAGCAGGTCGGCCTCGTACAGTGTTACGTGGTCCTCAAAGTTGAGGCCGGCCTCGTTGAACAGGTCTTCAAAAATCCAGCGCATCGTAAACACGGTCGGCCCGGAATCGATGCCGCGACCATTAAGCTCAACCTGGCGCATCTTGCCGCCGGGGTGCCCGTGCTGCTCGAGCACCGTCACGCGCGCGCCGCGCGACGAGAGGTCCAGCGCTGCCGCCAGCCCGCCGATTCCGGCGCCAATGATAATGACGTGCTTCCTAGGCATGTTTACGCCTCGTCACCCGGCAACGAATTTCCTCGGCCGGGCGCGTCGTCAGCCGCGCCACCGGTCGCACCTTGTCCGGCTGTTCAATATGAAAATCAAACTGGCGCACCAGCGAGGCGATGATCAGTCCGCTCTCGATCGTCGCAAACGCAGCGCCGACGCAAACGCGCGGCCCGAGCCCGAACGACATGAACACGCCCTCATCCTCGGTGTGCTCCGACTCGGCGTGAAAACGCAGCGGATCGAAGCCGTTAGCGTCACGCCACAAGAGCTCATTCCTGTGCGCCGTCCACGGCGAGATCATCAGCATCGTGCCGCGCTTGACCTTGACGCCACCAATGACCGTTTTCTCATTCGCCACGCGCGGGATGAACGTAATCGGCGGATAGAGTCTTAACGCCTCACGAAAAACGCTGCGCGTGCGCGTCAGTTGCTTGACGTGTTCAAAACGAATGTCACCGTCGCCGGCCACCGCGTCGACCTCTTCTCTGAGCATCGCCGCAATTTCGGGGCGCATGCCGAGAATAAAAAACACCCAGGTCAGGACACTCGCGGTTGTCTCGTGCCCCGCAAGGAAAAACACGCCAATCTGGTCGATCAGCTCTTCGCGCGAAAAGCCCTCACCGGTCTCTGGGTCACGCGCCGCCATGATCGCCGATACGATGTCATCACCGGCTGGCGCTTCGGGTGCGAGGCGTGGCGCGAGTAAGTCACCGATATGGCCTCGGATACGTTCGCAGGCGCGCAGCACGTTGTCGGGCTGTCGGACATCGGCAAACGGTTTGCCGAAGATAAGCTGCCACAGATCGACGCTGGCGACGCTTTCTTCAAATTCCCCGAACGACTCGAAAACATCGCGCGCGGTGTCACCGGCCAGCGACTGGGAAAAAATAGTCCGGCATATGATGTCCGCCGTGAGCTCGCTCATGGCGAAATCCAGAGAAAACGATTCACCGCTTGCGGCGAACTCATCGAGCCTGGCGTGGTATTCGTCAACCGCTGCGCGCATCGACGCGAATGCCGTGTTGATACGCATATGTGAGAACGCGGGGTCGATCATCTGCCGCTGACGTCGCCACGTTTCACCGCTGGAGACGAAGATCGAGTCACCGACCAGTGGCGCAAGCGCGCCCACCATCAGGTCATTCTTCGGGTAAATGTGCAGTGGATCGCTCAGCACATCGCGCGCCATGACCGGGTCGTTAATCAGCAGGATCGAGCGGCGCGAATAGCCGAGGTGGGTTAGTGGCTTACGGTAGGCGTCGCGCGGCACCAGCGACAATAAGTCGCCGTCGCCCTGGCGGATCACGCGGAGCAGCGATCGCAGTGGCGTTAATGGCTTTGGCGCGGGTGGCCGGTAGTACTGAGTGATGACGAAACCTGCAAGCGTGTCAGGGCATTTGACCGTACCCGCAGTATAGCGGGGATTGGTGTTGAGCCTGTAGCCCACTGTCGTGACCACTCCGGCCACCGCGCGCTGCGCGTATACTCAAGCCATGTCCGCAACACACCCGCCCCGCCAAACCGTCTTGCTCACGCTCGGCCGGCTGCCGCCGGCGGTCGACATCGCGCGCAGCTTTCACAATGCGGGCTGGCGGGTGATTGTGGCTGAGCCATTCAAAATGCATATGGCGCGGACATCAAACGCGGTTGAGCTCAGCCTGCAGGTACCGGCACCGGTGGATGGTCACGACGCCTACCTGCAAGCGCTGCTTGGCATTATCAAGGAACACGCGGTCGACCTGGTCGTGCCGGTCTCGGAGGAGACTATGCACGTCACCGCACTCGGCCCGCTATTGCCACCGAATGTGCGCATGTTTGCCAATGCCCACGAACAGACCTTGCGGCTGCATTCGAAACACGACTTCATCGCCACAGCGAAGGCCGCCGGGCTCGCTGTCCCGGCCACCGCCCGCGTGGGCACCGACGCCAGCGGCGAAATCGCCGATACGGGCGACTACATAATGAAGCCCGAATTCTCATGCTCCGGGCGCGGTGTTCAACAGCGCGGCGCCGGGCAAAAACTCGAATCAACATCGCTGGACCAACTGATCATCCAGCAACATATTGCCGGTGATGAATACAGCGGCTTCGCGATCGCGCGTGGCGGCAACATGCTGGCCGCCAGCGTCTATCGCGGATCCGTCCGACATGGCAGCGTCGCGGTGGCGTTTGAACGTGCCGAATCACCGGCGATCGCGGACTGGATGGCGACCTTCATCGCCGCCGAAACACTCACGGGCTTCGTCGCATTCGACTTTATCGTAGATGACAGCGGCGCGGCACATGCCATTGAATGCAATCCGAGAGCCACCAGCGGACTGCACTTCATCGACGACGCCGGCATCGCGCCGATGATTGCAGGCGACGCTGACGAGGGCAGGATGCGCAGCAACCAGCACTTGCAGGAATTCTGGTCGAACTGGACGCATTTTCTTAGCGTATTGCGACAACCTGAGGAACGCCGCCACACGTGGCGCGCGATTCGTCGCTCACGCGACGTGACATGGTCGCGCCGCGATCCATGGGTGTTTTTGCTCGCGACTTTCTCGACCTGGCCGATCATCGGGCGTGCCATCCGGCGCCGCGAGACCTTCGCCGAAGTGCTCGCGCTCGACATCGAATGGCACAACCCCGATGAATGACATCATCTGGCACGAAGACAGCGGCCTTACGATCACCGCGGCCGCCACGCCGGATAACGCGCTGGTCGACTACCTCGCCAACGTGCCGTTCGGCAACGCCGGCAATGCCTATTGGCGCGTCAACATAGACGAACAACTTAAGCGATTCGAACATCCGGTATTCATGGCCCTGCGCGACGGTAAAAACGTCATCGGTAGCTATGTTCTCGATCGCCAGAAACTGATGCTGGGTGCGCAGCCGTGCAACGCGCTATACCGGGGATTGCTCAGCATTCACCCCGAGCGCCGCAACGCCGGGCTCGGGCGGGAGCTCGCGGCGCGCAGCCTGCAATGGGCGCAGTCGCTCGACAACACAGCGCCCGACCTGAGCTATGGCGTGGTCGACGGAAAAAACGCAGGCTCGTTGGCATTGCTGAACGCGCTGGGCATGCAACCGATCGGCACGCTGTGTTCGATGATCGAATACCACCAGTGGCGCGGCAAACGCATCCGCGAAGCGGATGTACGTAACGAGCTAACGAAAGACGCGCGCTTGGCCTGGGATGCGCACTACGCGCGTGACGATGGTCTGCGCCCCGCGCAACCTGCCGAGGCCAACTGGCTGAGCGTAAGTGGCAGTAATGGTCAACTGGCCGCCTGCCGCCACCATGTCACCGAGATCCGGCTTGGCCCGCTTGGTGGGCTCGGCGGTTTTATCGTCGAGAAGCTGATGCCACTGTTCCCGCCCGGTCATCGGCGCTTTAACCCTCGTCGGTTTCGCTATGTCGCCATCTCCGAACCCGTCGTCCCCGACGGTAGCGAATCATTGTGGCGACGGCTGGTCTCGCATCTGATGACGCTGCATGACACGCATTTTGTGATGTTTACCCTCGACCCGCAAAGCCCGAGCGTCGAGCGACTGCGTGCGGCAGGCGTGATCGGAAAAATCGCGTGGCGCACACGTACCGAGCTCAAAGTCATGGCGATGACGCATGATGATGCGTTAGCGCTGAAGCCTATGTCGCTGCATCTCAGCGCGCGCGATCTGTAGAAGGCGCTGCACCTGATTGCGCGCGAACGGCAGCGCAATCAGGTGCAAGCAGACCGATTAGATACTGCGGACTGTCATTACCCCACGTCTGCAGATCGAAGGCACAGTTCGATACAACGTCAGCTAACGCCGCGAATCAGGTTTTTGAGGCGTCGAAGATCGACTGAATAGAGGCATCCAGCATTGCATTGAATTCTGCATCACTTTGCTGCGCCGACAGACCTTCGGACAACGCACGCGAGAAGCTGGCAACCATGCCGTGCTGACGCGCCAGACGGGCATTCGCCTCATCGCGAGAATAACCACCCGACAACGCGACCACTTTCAAAACGTTGGCATGTTCGATGCAATCGCGATACAGGTTGTCTTCTTCCGGCAACGTCAACTTCAACATTACGTGCTGACCGGCTTCGAGCGTGTCGAGGTGGCGCATGATCGATGCTTTCAGCAGCGCTTCGGCCGCGGCTTTTTCCGGGCAATGGATGTCCACTTCGGGCTCAATGATCGGCACCAGACCGGCCGCGACGATGCGTTTGCCGATCTCGAACTGCTGGGCGACATTCGCCTCGATACCGGACGCGCTGTCATGTTTAATGACCGAACGCATTTTGGTGCCGAAAATACCTTTGGACTTCGCCTTCGCCAGCAAGGCGTCGAGCTCAGGCATCGGCTTCATCAGCTGCACGCCGTCCGCCTCGTCCGCCAATCCCTTGTCGACCTTCAGAATCGGTACGACGTTTTTGTCGTGCCAGAGAAAGTCGGCGGTAGGTTTGCCGTCAATCTCGCGATCCATCGTGTTCTCAAACAAGATTGCCGCAAGAATACGCTTGCCGTTGAATGCGGGGCTCTTGATGATGCGCGAGCGCATCTCGTGCACCAGCGCGAACATTTCCTCTTCGCTCGACCAGGCATCCTCTGTAACACCATAAAGACCAAGCGCTTTCGGCGTGCTGCCGCCGCTTTGGTCGAGGGCCGCGATAAAACCATCGTCGGTCTGAAACTTCTTTAGTTGTTGCTCGAAATTACTCACGTGACGTCCCCTGCACTGATTATTTAAGAAAGCAGCTTTCATTTTACGACATCGGCGGGATAACGACCACGCTTGCCGCCCGCTTGCTTTATCATTCGTCGATGTCCGCCCCTTCGAAAGCGACGATTCGCCAGCCTGCGTTCCCCGAATTCATCACCATGATGGCATTGACGATGTCGCTGGTTGCGATGGCGATCGACGCCATGCTGCCGGCGCACGGCTTGATTGGTGAGGCCTACCAGGTGGCGAACGTCAATGACACCCAATACATGGTCTACACCCTGTTTATCGGGCTGGCGATCGGACAGTTCTTTTTCGGGCCACTGGCCGACAACCTCGGGCGCAAGCCCGCGATCTACATAGGCTTGGCGGTGTTTGCCGCGGGTACCATCGTCAGTCTGCTCGCCGACAGCTATGCCATGATGCTGGCGGGCCGGTTTCTGCAGGGCCTGGGCGTCGCCGGGCCGCGCACAATAACCGTGGCGATCGTGCGCGACATGTTCGCCGGGCGGCAGATGGCGCGCGTGATGTCATTCGTCATCTCTATTTTTATCCTGGTACCGGCGGTGGCGCCTTCGATCGGGCAATTCATTCTGGAGCGAGCCGGCTGGCGAAGCATTTTCTGGTCTTTTCTGGTGTTAGCCGCAATCATTTTCGCGTGGTTTGTGGTCAGACAGCCGGAAACGCTCAAGCCCGATGACCGCCAATCCCTGGCGCCCGGCAAAATCCTGGCCAACATGGGGATTGTATTGCGCACCCGCGTCGCCGTCGGCTATTTACTGGCGGCGGGCTTTATCTCCGGCAGTTTCGTCGGCTTCCTCGGCTCCGCACAACAGATCTTCCAGCAACTTTACGGCCTTGGCGATAAATTTCCGCTGTACTTCGCGGCGTTGGCATTAAGTGTTGGCGCCAGCACGGTGATCAACGGCCGGGTGGTCGTGCGCATCGGCATGCGACCACTGGCCAAGGGGGCGTCCGTGGGTGCCACGCTGGTTGCGTTGGTTATGCTTGGCGCCGCGCTGATCTGGCACGGTCAGCCGCCGTTGGCGCTGACCATGGTGTGCCTGATGGGCATGTTCGTGTGTATCGGATTCTTGTTCGGCAACCTGAACGCACTGGCGATGGAGCCGCTTGGCCACATCGCCGGCACCGCCGCATCGATTATTGGCGCGCTGACGACCCTGATCTCCGCGGTGCTCGGAGCCATCTGCGGCGCACTCTACAACGGTACCGTCCTGCCGCTGGCGGCTTCGTTCCTGGTGCTCGGGTTTATCACCGCGGTGACCATCTTTGTAACTGACGAGCACACCACGCCCGACCCCTCGCCCGCCTAGACGAAGTCGAACGTCAGCCCTGCATTGGCCACCAGCCGGTCGATCAGCTTCTGGCCCATCGCAGCACCCGGCGTCAGGATGCCGGCCGCGGTATCCGGGCAATCCCTGACGAGACAGATCGCCGCCTCGGAAATCATTTTCGACGTCGAGCCATAGCCGGGATCACGATCCCCGGTGACGGCAAGCTTGATGGGCCCTTGTGCTGTTTCTGCGATAAACAGCACATCGTAATGCCCTGCTTCGCGCTCTTCCTTGCTCGGGCCTTCGCCCGGCTTCGGTCCGTCATCGCTGGACATCGCATCATTGTCTGCCAACGCGCGGGCAATTTTCTCGCCCTTCTCGCCCGGGCCCGTAACCAGCATTTCGTCGTACACGAAGTCTTTACCATAGGGGAAATCAAGTAGCGCGTTGGTGCGATGTACGTTGCGCGTGTTGATCGGTGCCATGATGAACGGCGTCACCCAGCTGTCGATGGCCTCATCGAACATCGGCTTTCGCCCCGACGGTTGCTGCGCACCGCTGAAGCCGGGCGTGAGCGCGAACGGATCGCGCATCAATGCCAGAACCTCCGGGTCGCGGGCTGCCGCCATTGATGCCTTGAGGCTGGCCGCGGTGCCACCGGAAAACGTGCCTTGCATCTTGCGTACGCGGCCACGAATACGAGCCGAAGGCGCGCCGGTCTTTTCGATGCAGCGCTGCTGCAACAACCACACACCAAGATCGAACGGGATGGAGTCAAAGCCGGCAGAGAAAACAATGCGCGCGCCGCTAGAGGTAGCAGTTGGCTCCCACGCATCAATCATCTTGCGCATCCACGCCGGCTCGCCGCACAGATCGAGATAGTCAGTGCCCGTTTTTGCACAAACGGCCACCAGATCGTTGCCATACAGCTGATAAGGACCAACCGTGGTCACAATCGCTTTGGTTTGCGCGGCCATCGCGTTGAGCGACGCCGTATCGTTGCCGTCGGCAACGACCAGCGCGACAGACTCGTCAATACCCATTTCGCTGCGCACCTCGGCAAGCTTGGCGGCGTTACGCCCGGCCATCGCCCAACGCAAATCGCTGTCGCCGTAGCGCGTGTTCAGGTACTCGGCCACCAGCCGGCCGGTAAAGCCGCTCGCGCCGTAGACGATGATATCGAAGTCTTTGTTGTCGCTCATTGTGTGTTCCCTTGCTGGATGATGGTGTTTAGGTTGCCGCGTCGCTGCGCTCCTCGCAATGACGTCTTGCCGCGTCGCTAGGTTGCCGCGTCGCTGCGCTCCTCGCAATGACCTGCCGGTCACTCCTCGCAATGACGTCTTGCCGCGTCGCTAGGTTGCCGCGTCGCTGCGCTCCTCGCAATGACCTGCCGGTCACTCCTCGCAATGACCTAGCAGGTCACCCCTCGCAATGACCTAGCAGGTCACCCCTCGCAATGACCTGCCTGTCACCCCTCGCAATGACGTGCGTATGAGTCGCGCGGCCTCGCTATCTGGCGTGTCAGTATGACGTTCAAGATACTCTCGAAACTTCTCGTCCGCGTTGTCGCCGAAAAAGATCCGGCACGCTTCCTGTAGTCCCGGCGCGGCGATGATCTCCTCGTCGCGAACGACCAATGTGATTTTCGAACGCCTGCGCAGAAAATCATCGAGTCGCGTCACCATCTCGCGTCGCTTAGTGTATTCGATCTCGCAGCGCAGATAGTCGGTGTTGTTCATCAGCGGTTCGGCCATGTGCGGATTCTCGCGGATACGCTCCAGCATGCCGATGGCATTGCCGCCGTAGCGGCGCCAGAAACGGCTGGTCAGCGGCTCTGTCGAATTGGGATGGGTAAATGCGTCGAGGTCCATCAGTGCGGCCTGGCGCAGGAATTCGCTGTGCGTCTCCTCGCCCGGCTCGCCGTACCAAACGCGATTCGCGTGCGGTAATGACACGCCCAGTTCCATGACGCGCTCGCAGATCTCGTCGCCAACGTTCAGGCAATCCGTCAGCTTGCCGCCGAATATACTCAACTGCGCCTGCGCCACATCCACGTCGATCGCATGCTTGCGAGACAGCTCCAGCCAGTCGCCGGTGGCATTGCCGGACTTTACCGCCAGCGGGCGCACACCGCAGCGTTCGGAAATAATGTCGTCGCGCGTGAGCGGATCGGCAAGATTAAGCAGATGGTTGGCGTTGTCGAGCACGAACTGGCGATCTTCCTCGCTGACCGACGTTTCCCAGCTATCAACCCGCGTATCGGTGGTACCGATGCAGGTCCGCGCGCCCATCGGAATCGCAAAGTAGAGGCGCCCGTCGCTCGCGAACGACGTAAGAATTCGCTTGCTGTCGGTCACACGATCAACAATCAAATGAATGCCTTTCGAAAACACATGCCGGTGAGCGGTACTGACATCGGCAATCTCATTGAGCTGGTCAACTTGCGGCCCGCAAGCGTTGATCAGCACCCGCGCGCGCGCGTGGAATTCACGCCCGGTCTCCTCATCGCGCAGTGTCAGCCGCCAGACCCCGGACTCCCGGTTCGCCGCAATCACACGAATATAGTTTGCCGCGATCGCGCTGGCATCCATCGCTGAGCGGACGAAATTAAACACAAACCGCGCGTCGTTGTCGTAGAGGTAGCAATCCGAATATTCCATGCCACCGGTGGTCGCATCAGCACGCAACACCGGCTCACGACCGATCAACGCGTTGCGGCTCAGATAGCTGGGCGCGCGAGTGGCGAAACGCCCGAACGCCCAATACAACAATGCGCCGAGATACAGCATGAAGCGTGGCCAGCGAAAACCCGTCGGTACGGCGGCAAGAAAGCGCGCCTCTTTGACCGTCGACGGATAGGCGCGCATCAAGGTGTTGCGGCTCTTGCACAAGTTCCACACCAGTCCGAACTCGCGGTTCTCGAGATATTTGATACCGCCCCATGCGAGATTCGACGATTGGGAGCTGGTCAGCCCGGCGAAATCGCCGGCATCTACAATCGCCACCTTGGCGCCACGTGCCGCCAGCGCGGCCGCACTGACAGCGCCGTTGATACCCGCACCGGCGACGAACACATCGAACTCACCGCCGTCCAGTTTTTCAATATTGGTATTGCGAAGCTCAGAGGTCATGGCATTCCGGATTTAAGTAACGGCGGGGTCGCGCTGTCATGCGCTGGGATTTAGATGATACTGCCCCCGGCAAGCTGGAAGCCAGCCAATCACCCGACTCGCACTGTATCAGCGCGATGCAAAGCAGAGCATCCGCCGGTCGCCGCTTAGTGCTCGCGTTTTGTATCGCCAGCGCACTCGTAATGAACCGCTGGGTGTTCGGCCGCCGCGCGTCGTTCAGCCGAGATCTCGCGCCGGCCCCGGCAGCTTGACGCGACGGCGCGAACGGATCGTATCGGCGCAGAACAGCACGACCGCCGTCCAGATCAGCACGAAGCAAACCAGACGCGGCGGAGACAGCTGCTCACCGCTGTACACACCAATAGCGAACTGCAACGTCGGCCCGATGAATTGCAAGAATCCGATCGTCGAGAGAGTCAGGCGCCGCGCCGCCAGTGCGAAACACAACAGCGGCAGCACAGTCAGTGGGCCCGAGCCCATAATCGTGAGTTTCAGGCCCGGGCTGAGATCGGGGAACACGGCGGTACCCTCGGAAAGCATCCACGAAATCCAGATAACCCCCGCCGGCGCGAGCAGCAAGGTCTCGATGAACAGGCCGGGCATGCCGCCGATGATGACCTGCTTGCGGATGACGCCGTAGATCGTGAAGGAGATTGCCAGCACGATAGAAATCCACGGAAACTCGCCGCCACTGGCCGTCAATACCGCGACGCCGATAACCGCCAATGCGACCGCGACAAGTTGCAAGGCGCGCAGGCGCTCACCAAAGAACACGACGCCCACCAGCACATACAGCAGCGGATTAATGTAGTAACCAAGACTCGCCTGAAAGATCTGCGCGCGCTGCACGGCCATGATGTAGACCAGCCAGTTGAGCGCGATAAAAAATGCTGCCAGCGCCAGCCAACCTAGCGTCTTCGGCGTCGTCATTGCGCGGTAGACCTCTTTCCACTGGCCGCGCGCAGCAATGATCAGCGCGCCAAAAGGCACGCTCCAGATGATCCGGTGCGCCAGCATTTCCGGCGGACTGACCATATGCACGAACAGGAAGTACGCGGGCAAAAAGCCCCAGATCGTATAGGCGATGACCGCGGTAATGACGCCATCACGCGCACTACGATCGTCGGCAGAATTCAAAAGATAACACTCAACACGGGTACCTGTTCTGCCGGTGGGCGGGCAATCTGGCTAGCATAAAGACGCAAGGAGACAGTAGCAACGCATCACGAAGATTGACGTGACCCGTGGTACCGGTGTTCACGATGCACCATCTATCGCATCGATACTTTCGAGATGACCGAAGAGCGTAGCGATTCAGTCAGGAAAATCCGGTGGTACCGCGAAGCCGCCCAGCGCTGCCTCGATCACACGCGCGCTGCGTAACAACTCGCCATCTCCCAGCAACCGTCCCGTCAGCATCATGCCCACCGGCAAACCGGCCGGCGTCGCGCCGCAGGGAATCGACACTGACGGCTGGCCCGTGTAGTCGAACACACAGGTGTTCTTCCATGCGTTGCGCGCGTAGTCCGCGGGCGGATTTGCGATAGGCACGGCACTTACCGTTGCCGTCGGTACCACCAGCACATCACAGTCCTCCAGCAAGCGCTCCATGCGCCGGACAAAAACACCGCGATAGTGTTTGGCGCGCGCATAGTCGGTGGCGCTGATGTTCTTACAGGCCTCAAGTTTGCCGCGCACCTCATCGCCAAAATACTCCGGGCGCTCACGCAGGTCCTTTTCATGCAGCGCCAGGGCCTCGAGAAACATCATGCGGCCGTGCGCCGAGGCCTCGTCGATTTCCGGAATATCCAGCTCGACGCGCCGCGCACCTTGTGCGACGAGTTTCGCCACAGCGCTGTCCACGACGCCGACAACATCGTCGTAGCCGTCATAAAAAAAACGCCTGACGATACCCAGCCGCAGTCCCTCAACCGAACCACCCTGCGTTTCAAAAACCTGATCGCAAGGTGTATCAAGCGCATATGGATCGTCGCGATCAGCGCCGGCCATTGCACCCAGCATGATTGCCGCATCCTCGACCGTGCGCGTCATCGGACCAACGTGATCCATGCTCCATACCAGCGGCACGACACCGGCCTTACTGACCAGTCCGAAGGTCGGCTTGTGGCCGACAATGCCGCAGCAATGTGCCGGTTGGCGTATCGAACAGCCGGTATCGGTGCCCACCGCGCCATAGGCCAGACCCGCGGCCACCGCCGCCGCCGACCCGCCGCTGGAACCGCCGGCGATATAATCTGTCTGCCACGGATTACGAACCGCGCCGAAGAACGCGTTGTCGCTGGTGGTGCCATAGGCCAGCTCATGCATGCCGGTCTTGCCGAGCATCACCGCACCGGCATCACGCAAGCGCCGGACCACAGTAGCGTCATAGTCCGGCACCCAATGCTCATACAACTTCGATCCCGCAGTCGTTCGGATGCCTTTGGTGGCACACAAATCCTTGATCGCGATCGGAATGCCGTGCAGCGGCCCGCGATTGCGGCCATCAGCAAGCTCACGATCCGCACGTGCCGCCTGTTCCCGCGCCAGCGCCGAGGTGACTGTCATATAGGCGTTCAGCGTCTTGTCGTAGCGATCGATGCGCCGCAGCATCAGTTCCGTCAGCGCGACCGAAGTCGTCGTGCCGTCTCGCAATGCACACCCCGCCTCTGCGATAGACATAAAAGCCCGCGCGGTCATTTGGCGCGGTAACCGATTACGATACGATGACAGAAAGCACGGTGCAGAGCGGCCTCAATTGCAGCTTCGCTTGCCGTTTCGGTTGCGATTTTAATTGCTGTATCGGTTGCCCGTTGCATATTCATGTAGCGACAATCAGTACCAGCGCTGCCGACTGGTTTCAACCGCATACAGAATGTGATCACGTAACCGGCACGCCAGCGCATGGTCGATGTAGCGCAGCCGGACACTGCCGGACGCCAGATAGATCCGCATACCGGCAAGTCCTTTGCGGCGTTGCAGCCATGACTGGCTGACCGTCACCCGCTGCACCTTGCGGAACACAAACACCTCGAGATCGAAGCCGACGAATCCGGATCGATGCACCAGCCCATTGTCGTGGACCTGAAACCCGTAACGACGCCAGATCAGAAACACCGCCAGCGCAACCAGCAATGGCCACAACAGCGCAAGCAGTGCGGTCGTACCAATATTCGGCCAAAGGACGAGCATCAGAAAGACGGCCGGCAACACCCCGTACATGATGATACGAGGCCGCAGATAGTAAGCAGATATCGGCGAAAACTGCGGGCTACGCGGATCGAGATCAAGACCGGCAAGCTCATCGCCGTAAGCCAGTGGCAACAATTGCGGCCCGAACGCCGGCTCGATGACAGGCAGCACCATGCTTTTCGCGGCACTCTGCTTGCCGCTGCTGGTCGCCTGGCGCATCACTGCACGCCAGCGACCAAACAAGCGCAGCAGCATGCTCTGCTTCAGATTTAACAGCTGGATTTTCGACACATCCATGGAGTTGGTGTGCTGGGTAAGCAGGCCGCCAACGGTTTGCAGTCGATCGCCGCGCTGCGTCAGGACGAAGCCGTGGTAGCGCAGAAATGCCGCGACGATCGATGCGACGGCAAGGACGACTATGACCGCCACAACAAGCGCGACGACGATCAACACACCGGTCATGGCACCGAATTGCTCGAGCCGCGATGCGGCCTTCAACGCATACTCACTGATGATGCGCTCGCCGGCGTCACCCATTTGCTCGAACAACGGACCCAGCACGGCCAGCACTACCAGCGCGCGGCGATCCGAGAGACCGATACGTAACATGTCACGCCAATCGAGTTGCAACAACACCGGGTCAGGTAGCGAATCGACAACCGCCTCGGACGCGGGCGCCTCGCTTTCCACTGCGGCGATTCTGCTGTGCAGTTGCTCGGCCAGCTGGGCGCGTATCGCGGGCAGTGTGCCTTCACTGCCGGACGAGCCGGCGGTATCGAAACTGACATTCACCAGGCCAAGCGGACGATAGATAATGTTCTGCGCCGTATTGATGCCCTGAATACGCGTGAACTTGATATCCAGTTGCTTCTTTTGAATAACGCCCGTGCGGATCAGTACCGACTCGCCGGTGATCCGATAACGAAAAAACCAGTACTGAAGAAGCGATACAAAGACCGAGCCGACGCCGAGCAATATCCCTGCCGCGACCAGCTTGCTCATCAGGTCGCCCTGATAGGCAAACAACAACGCCGCCATGGGTGCAAACGCCTGCCACGCATTCTGCACCAGCATCTTGATGATACGGCCGAAGAAAAACAGTGCGGCGAACGGTGATGTACGCTGCCAGTGCGCGCTATCAATCACCCTCGATCGCCACGCCGGCTTTGCCCAGAATAAAGTCACGCAACTGCGTGGCCTTATCCGCCGGCAGCCCTTCAATCGACAAGTCGCCGCCCGACCCGCCCGCGGTGAATACCTTCAATGTACCCAGCCCGAAACGTCGATCAAGCGGGCCGTGAGATACCTCCACATGCTGGATGCGGTTAAACGGCAACGCCGTGACTTTGCAAAAGATGACCCCCTGGCGGTACAGCAGATCGTGCTCGCGCAGCGCATAGCCACAACGCGGCACCGCGATCAGCGGCCATATGAGCATCGCGATCGTCAATACAAACCATGCCACCAACCCGGGCACAAGCGGTGGGCCTTCATCAGCGCGGACAATGACAATCGTGACCCAGGCACTGACGAGAATCAGCGCAAACAGGAAACGGGTTACTTGCTGCGCACGTACATAGCGCGGGTGCAGAGACTGCCAGCGGACATCGGCAACGCTCGGCAATTCGTCAACCTGAACTTCTGGATTTGCAAACATGGGAAGGAGTCTGGCAAAAATGCAGTATACCGACTCTGCGCCGTCACCGAAGCGGCACGGACAGTGCAGGGACAGCAACATTCATCTTTGCGCAAAAGGTGGAGCCGGCCGACCCCGGGGGGACGTAGCCGACCGGCTCCCGCAGCGAGCGGCGGCGCTGTTTAAAAGCGGCGCCTTGGGGAGGCTGCGAATACGTGAGGCTGCAAGACAACCTCCGACGCATTGTGGCAAGGCTTTCCCTTGTCACGTATTCACAATAGGTAATCGGGCATGCCGTAACAAACGAGAAAAATTTGTGCCTGTGCTGAGAAAAACTCAACCATCGGTTCTCGCTCATCTGGCAGCCACCAAAGGACAGTGCTAACAAGCCGGGCTTTTGTCTCACGCCGTCACGCAACATGGGCATAGACCTGCGATGAAAAAGATTGATCGCCATCACACGCCGCGGCAAAAAGTTGTGCTATAGATTGCACCAACACTTTTCAATTAGTCGCTGATATCAGTCGCTATTCATCGTTCGCGCAGCGAACCCAGAGGTAATCAGGCAACACAGACAGAGGGCAACAATATGGTCGACCAGTCGCGCCAACAGCAGGTTATGCACGTACATAATCTCAGGGATTTCTTTCGCTCATCGATTGATGACGTGTTGGACCGGCAGGGCGTGCAAGTCGAACAGCAGGCAAAACAATACGTCGTTAACCTCATGACCCTCTACTCGCGTTCCGAGGCACTATTCGAACACAGCGATGACACCTACGGACTCAGGCCGCTGGCATTGATGTTGGCCGACGCCGCGGATGCCCCCAGCAGCGAAGCACGTACGCAGTTATTGCAACGTATCGGTGACGTCGCGCTGTTTATCAGCGGCTTCTTCGTCGATGGCCTGGCCGAGAAAGCCGTCGATGTTGACTACTACATCAACATGGGCGAAAGCGCTTACGGTTCGCTATCCGACGAAATGCGCGGCACGCTGCGCGGTAATGCGTTTGCGCCGATCTACCGTGAACTCGCGCGCAAGTTTCCGCTGGTGGTGGACGCGCTCAACGAAGTCCGCGATGGCTCGCCGCATTCCGGAAACGACATCCTTCGTATCTATGAGGTATGGCGAAAAACCGGCAGCCCGCGTGCACTGAAGCAGCTGCGCGAGCTGGGGGTCGAGCCGGCCTTCGTTGCCGCGACACATCGGCGGCATTAGGGTCCGGGTCTTTCAGGCTTGACTATCAGAACCGGGAATTTTCAGCGATAGTTTGCTCGCGCGCCGTCAAACGCTGGTCAGCCAACCATGGACATCTTCGCGCTCACCACTGTGCACCGCCGACAGCGCGGCACGAAGTTTCAGCGTGCTGGCGTAATCGCTGCCGGGATGCACGGTGTATTCGTTGTCCTGATAAATCATCGTGCCGATAGGCGTGAGGCTTGCGGCGGTGCCGGACAACGCCGCATCGGTGGTCTTGATGGACTCGAGCAGCTCGGCGACGGTGAACGGCTCTTCAATGACGTCATAGCCAAGATCCGCGGCGAGCGTTAATGTCGACGCCCGTGTAATACCATGCAGAAACGACGAGTCCAGCGGTTTGGTCCTGACGCTGTTATCGCCAATCAACAGGAAGTTAGCGGCGCCGGTTTCCTGCACATCGTCGTGCGGGCAGAACAATACCTGGTCGACGCCATACTTTGCTTTCGCCGCCAGCGTCGGGCCGAGTGCCGCCGCGTAGTTACCGCCTGTTTTGGTGCTGCCAAGCTGGCGCGTTGAGCGCGCGTTCTGGTCATCGATCAGAATTTTCAACGGCCGCATGCCACCGGCGAAATAGTCGCCGACGGGCGACGCCAGCACGTACAGCATGGCCTCGGTGCTGGGCGACGCGGCTGCGCCGATATTGGGCAGCGTGCCGATCAGCGTGGGCCGCAAATACAATGCACCCGGAAACGCCGGAACAGCATCGCGATTCGCGCTGACGATATCGATCACCATGCCGCGGAGCAGATCGGCATCCGGTATCGGCAAGTGCAGCGACGCCGCGCTTTTTTGCATCCGCGCGACGTGGTCCTTAAGACGAAATATATGCACCGAGCCGTCGGCCCAGCGATACGCTTTGAAACCCTCAAAGCAAGTGCTGGCGTAGTGAAAAACATGCGCCGCCGGATGCATGGGTATTGGAGCAAGCGGTTTGAGCTCGCCCGGGCCCCACGCCCCGTCCTTGAAACTGGCGATCGTAAACTGATCGCAAAACTGAGTACCAAAAGCCGTCATGAAGGTCACACCGCTGCGCGCGCAGCGTCGTTTAAAAGGGCGATCAGGATAACCGTCGCGGCTGCACCGCTCAAGGGCGCAGACCGCTTTACGGCGTTCGCGATACGACCGCGGCGACAGTACGCGCGGCCATGACGCGCACCAGCTGCTCGCGATACCCGGCGCTACCATGGATATCCTCGATGAAGCCCGACACATCGAGGTCCAGATGTTCGACCGCAGCCGGATCAAAGCGAGCCTCGAGCGCCCGCTCCATTAACGGCTCGCGGTACACCAGCGACGCAGCACCGGTGACCGCGACGCGCACCTCCCCGCCAAACCGGGCGACGAACACGCCCGCCATCGCATAGCGCGATGCCGGCGTCGGGAATTTACGGTAGGCAGCCGCAACGGTGATCGGGAACGCCACCGCGACAATAATTTCATCGGGCTGCAACGCCGTGCGGAATTTCGCCGTGAAGAACGCATCGGCTGCGATCTCACGCCGATTGGTGCGGATCGTCGCGCCCAGTGCGAGCACCGCGGCGGTGTAATCGGCCGCCGGATCGTTGTTCGCGATCGCGCCGCCAAGCGTACCGCGATGGCGAATCTGCGGATGACCGATGCCCTCCGCAAGCTCCGCCAGCCCGGGCATCAGGTCGCGAACAACCGCACTGCCGGCAACCGCCGAATGTGTCGTCATGGCACCGATAATGAGCCGGTCGCCGTCGCGGCAAATACCGGACAGCTCGTGCAAAGCACTCAGGTCAACCAGTTCGGAAGGGGCCGCCAGCCGTTGCTTCATTGTCGGAATCAGCGACATGCCGCCGGCAAGGAACTTCGCCTTGTCATCGGACGCAACACGCGCCGATGCGTCATCCAGACTCGCGGCTACGTGGTAGTTAAAGGCATGCATCGTCAGTCTCCGCGTATCGATTTGGCGGCCGCATCGACCGCGTTGACGATATTCTGGTAACCCGTGCAACGACACAAGTTGCCACCAAGCCAGACGCGAATCTCTGTTTCGCTCGGCTTTGGATTCTGCGCCACCAGGTCAACCGCGCTCATGATCATGCCCGGCGTACAGAAGCCGCACTGCAAGCCATGGTATTCGCGGAATGCGGCCTGCATCGGATGCAACGTGTCGCCATCGGCCAGACCCTCGATCGTCGTGACCTTCGCGCCGTCCGCCTGCACCGCCAGCATACCGCAACTTTTCACCGACAGACCATCGACATGGACGGTACACGCGCCGCACTGGCAGGTGTCACAACCGACGTGCGTCCCGGTCAGCCCTAGCGTTTCGCGCAGAAAATCGACCAGCAACAGGCGCGGCTCGACGCTCGCCGTGTGCGCCGTGCCGTTAACGTGAATTGTGACCTCGACTGTACCCATCGCTACGCCGCCAACTGCTCGCAAGTATCAACGCACAGTATAGCCTGCACCGCACTCACAGACCCAGGCGCAACCTGACGCGCATCGCTGCTACACTGCGCCGATGACTGCCGCAAGTACCAACTCATTCAATGCCCTGAGCCGGCTTCTGCGCTATGCCCGTGGCTTTCGACCGCGGGTCATGATGGCGAGCTTCTGTTCGGTGATGAACAAAATCTTCGATGTCATGCCGGAAATCCTCATCGGTATCGCCATCGACGTTGTGGTTCGACAGCAGGACTCGTTTGTCGCGGCACTCGGCATCACCGACCCGAAACATCAGATGGTCTTGCTGGCATTGCTGACCCTGGCGATCTGGGTCGGCGAGTCGATCTTCGAATACCTGCTGCTGATCCTGTGGCGCAATCTGGCCCAGGATCTGCAACACAAGATGCGCGTCGACGCCTACCAGCACGTGCAGCAACTCGACCTCGCATGGTTTGAGAATATGCGCGCCGGCAGCGTTGTCGCCATCATCAACGACGACGTTAACCAGCTGGAGCGCTTCCTCGACAACGGCGCCAATAACCTGATTCAGGTGGCGACCACGCTGCTCGCGGTTGGCGGCGTATTCTTTGCGGTATCACCGTCGATCGCACTCATTGCGTTTACGCCAATCCCGGTTATTGTCGTCGGCGCATTCTATTTCCAGCGCCGCGCACAGCCGCTGTATGCGGGCGTGCGCGAACGGGTGGGGCAACTGGCGAACCGGCTATCGGCCAACCTCGGCGCGATCATGACGATCAAAAGCTTCGCCACCGAGGCCGAAGAGGTCGAGCGCGTCAGCGAACAAAGCCGCGAATATGTGGCGGCCAATCGACGCGCCATCGCTATCAGTTCGGCGTTTATTCCGATCATTCGCATGGCGATCCTCGCCGGCTTTGTCGCAACCTTCTTGCTCGGCGGCTACAAGGTACTCAACGGCACGCTGAATGTCGGCGCCTATGGTGTACTGGTATTCCTGACACAGCGTCTTCTGTGGCCACTCACTGACCTCGCGAATACCGTGGATCTCTACGAGCGCGCCATGGCATCAACGCGCCGGATCCTCGACCTGATCGAGGTGCCGGTCACCATTCGCGACGAGCATGACGCCGTCGACCTTGCCGATGCACGTGGCGCGATTCGTTTTGACCACGTCAATTTCGCCTACCGCGAAGATGTACAGGTGCTGCACGACATCAACCTCGACATCGCACCCGGCCAGACGATTGCGCTGGTCGGGCAAACCGGCTCCGGCAAGAGCACCATCATCAAATTACTGCTGCGCTTCTACGCGCCGCAGCAAGGCACGATTCGCTTTGACGGTCAGCCGATCAACAACCTGACGCTGAGCAGCCTGCGCCGGCATGTCGGTCTGGTGAGCCAGGACGTGTTCCTGTTCCACGGCAGCGTGCGCGAGAACATTGCTTACGGTCGCAACGACGCCAGCGACGAAGAAGTCATGGCCGCGGCGGACGCGGCCGAGGCAACAGAATTTATCAACCAGATGCCGGAAGGCCTCGACACGATCGTCGGCGAGCAGGGCCAGAAGCTGTCCGGCGGCCAGCGACAACGCCTGTCCATTGCCCGTGCGCTGCTAAAGGACCCGCCGGTGCTGATTCTCGACGAGGCGACCTCTGCCGTCGACAATGAAACCGAGGCGGCGATCCAACGCTCGCTGGCGCGCATAGCGAAGCACCGCACAACGATTGTGATTGCGCATCGGTTATCGACCATTGTCGATGCGGATCAGATTCATGTGCTCGACAGCGGGCGAATCACAGAGTCGGGCACTCACGCCGAGCTGGTTGCAAAAGACGCAACCTACGCGCATCTTTGGCGCGTGCAAACTGGCATCAAGGGCTAAATTCCAAAGGCTGATTTCAGACGCGCTGATTGATCGCCTTGCGCAGATCAAGCGCTTCTTTGAGCCAGACGAATTCCGGATCCGCATCGCGCCAGATGTCGGTCGCAACGCTGAGCGCATCACTCGCGTCCGACACATCACCCGCATCGAAGTAGGCCTGCGCCAGACGCAGGTGGGCTACCGCCAGACCCGGGTACATCTCAACGACCTCCAACAAGCCCTCGATGGCCCGCTGCGGCTGCCCCGCCTGACGCATCAGGTCATACATATTCACCCGGATACCGAACACCTCACTGGCCGCGAGCACATTCAATACCGACGACTCAGTCGCCAACAACGCCCTGTCGATATCTTCGATCGCCGCCTCGGGATCGCCCGCATAAATATTGAGCTGCGCATCCGCCGACGCCAGCATCATGTCGAGGTTCGCATTGTTTTGGCTTTCCATGAAAATCCGCGCTTTCTCCAGCGCCTGCGCATACGCTTGCGCATCGCCATGCAGACTGTAGGCGGTCAGGTCAAACCAATACATGAAGTCCACCCAAGGCGGTTGCAATTGCGCACGCAATGCATCGATGCCACTGATCGCAGGGCTTGCGTCCGACGACACAAATGCGACAAACGTTGCGCGTGTCGATGCGAACTGCACGTTGTAGAGCAACGGCGGCAACACGCGACGCGCTATTTCTTCATACTGATCCAGCGCTGCGATTGCATTCTCGTACTGGCCTATCACACTAAACAGACTGACCTTCGCGTTCATCAACTGCAGTCGCTGCTGGTCCGTCCAGTCACGTGACTCCAGAGCGCTCAGACGATCCTCGGCACTCGCGAAATCCCCGAGGCGCATCATAATATTGATACGTCCAAGTTCCGGCCCCAACGCTTTGCTGTCGATGTAACTGGCCTGCTGATAAGCCTCCATGGCCGCTTCCAGATTGCCGCGCGCGGCGCTGATTTCAGCGAGCGACGTTGCAGCGCCGACGCTGTCCGGCCTGGCAGCGAGGAATTCACGCAAATAGCGCTCAGCCGCCTCGAGATCGCCGCGTTGCTGTTCGATGCTGGCGGCTTCTCGTAGCGTATCGAGCGCAGTTGGATTGATCACGCGCACGGCCTTGAGTGCGTCCTGTGCGACATCCAGATCCAGGTTAGCGATCTGGTTCAGTCTGGCCACCGACCTGAACGCACTCGCGTTGTCGGGCTCTATCTGCGTCCAGACACGCGCGATATCAGCCGCCGCGACCGCATCACCGGCGATCATTTCACGGTTTATACGCACGTTGAACACCGATTCGCGCGACAACCGGTAGTCGAAATCAAGCGCCTTCTGCAACGAAACCTGCGCCACATCGCTCTGCCCCTGAAGGTATTGCGAGATCCCTAACAACGCGTGCGCCTCGGCAAACTGCGGATCCGCCGCGACCGCCGCCGTTAGCAATTCGACCATCAGGTTTGTATCTCGATCGATATCGTCGGCAATACGCGCCTCAATATAGAAACGCAATGCGTCGGTTTGCGCGCTCATCGATTCCGCCATCGGTAAGTCGGCGATCTCTGGCGGGGTGTCAAACGACGCCGCCAGCTCTGCCTGCAATGCGACAGAAATCCGATCGATCGCAGTGAGTAGCGAGTCGTCGGTGAAGGGCTCACTGCCGGACAGAACCGTTGCCCCGGTGCCACCATCGTGTAACACGTAATTCATCAACAGGCCGCTGCCGTCGTCCGCATCGGCAATCGCGCCCGCCAGGTAATAGTTGTATTGGCGCTCTTTGGCAAACTTCAGCTGCAGCGATTGCGGCACGTTCACCGCGCGCTCGAAACCGGCGCGGCGCATAGCCTCTATCACGCCCTGATCGGTGAACGGCGTTGTCACCAGAAAACCGGGGCTCGCCCGGTCCATGTCTTCGCCAAGCAGGAACGGAACACCGTAGGCGATCCAGTCCGGCGCATCGGCGGTTTCGTTCTGCCAGAAATAGGCGAGCATACGCTGCGAGTTGCCCAGCTGCGCCACGACCGGTGGTGGCGCAGCGGCGGCGGCAACAGCCGCAGACGGCTGCGGCGTTGCCGGTGGCACGACCAGCAACGCCGAAGCAGCCAGCAGGATATTGAGTGGTACAAAAAACTTCTCGAAAGCCGGCGAATGGTCTTTGCCGGGCGCGCCATGGTTCCAGGCAAATACGGCCACGGAGGGCAGCAGGACGGCCATAAATACGAAAATATAGGCGGTCAGGCGCGCGGGCAGCGCGAACTGGTCACTCAGCCAGTCGCCGATCTCAATGCCCAGCCAGACAGCGGCAATATAGACGCCGAGATACTGGGGCACACGACGGTGCATCAGTTCACCAAGAAATCCGCGCTCGCTACTCATCATTGATCCTGCAAATTATCGAACAGACCCGCACACGGCGACCGCTACCAGCCAACGTCGCTCAGCGCCCGTGAGCTGCCTAAAATACGTCGCGATGCCAGCAACAACAAGGCTTGGCGTGAGATATAGGGCAGACTTGGCATTACCAAATTCTCGCCGCCAGCTTGACAATTCTTGCCAGTATGCGCGTTTGCAGCACGGCATAATCCCATGATGAACGCTTTCGCCTGCCACAAATGACCCCGGACGCCCGTCTGTTACTGATCGATGATGACGCGCAACTGGTTGTGATGCTGGCTGAATTACTGCAACTGGATGGCTTTAGCGTCGGCCAGTGCCACAATGGTGAGGCCGGTTTGCGCTACCTTGCTGAGCATGATGTCGACATGGTTATTCTGGATGTCATGATGCCGGGTATCGATGGTTTTGAGACATTAGCGCGCATCCGGCGCTCATCGCAGGTGCCTGTTTTGATGCTGACCGCGCGCGGCGAGGAAAGCGACCGTATTGCCGGACTCGAGCAGGGCGCCGACGACTATCTGGCGAAACCTTTCAATCCGCGTGAATTACTGCTGCGCATTCGCGCAATTTTGAAGCGCGGGCAGGCAACGACTGACGCCACCGCAGAGCTCGAGCTTGGCGCTCTGACGCTCGACCCGCAATCGTTACGGGCGAAACTCGACGGTCAGCCCCTGGCACTAACGGGCGCCGAGGTACGCATACTCGAAGGACTGCTACGCAACCACGGGCAAGTGGCATCCCGCGCATCACTGACGCGCTTCGCGCTTGGCCGCAAGTTGTCGCCCTACGACCGCGCGCTGGATACGCACATCAGCAATCTGCGCCAAAAACTGGGCGGCGATAGCTCGTCGCTGGTGATACGCAACGTGCGTGGCAGCGGCTATCTGTTAGCGCTTCGCGACGACTAGTGGCGACTGCATGAAAAGCATTTTCTGGAAAATTTTCGTTTCGTTCTGGGTTGTCATGGTGCTGGTGGCGGCGGCCACCCTGCACGTGAGCTTCTATCTCGCCAGTGAACGCGCCGCGCAAATTAACGAACTCAGTCGCATCGACATACTGCGCGAGGCCGAGACTGTCCTGAATGCGGGCGGCGCAGAGGGTTTCTATAACTGGCTTAAACGTGATGCAGCGCTGCCGCCCGCGCAAACGATTTTCCTGATCGACCCTGACGGCAACGACCTGCTCGGGCGCAAGCTGCCGCGCGATGCCCGTATGACCTATCGCAATTTGAAGCGCAGCGGTCGTCTGCAACGCAGCCGGCGCGTACCCCGCGTCATCGGCCCCGACGGCAGCGAGTATTTCGCCCTGTTCGGCCCGACCCGGCCACCCGCATTCGGCGTGTTGAACACACCCGGCGTCAATCGGGTCGTCCTGTTAATCGCACTGATCATCAGCGCCCTCGCCTGTTTCGCATTGACGCGCTACCTGACCGCACCGCTGCGCCATGTCTCACGCGCCGTCGGCAAGCTGGCCGGTGGCCAGCTGTCTGCCAGAGCGGGCGATGAGGTACACCGCAACGACGAACTCGGTCAGCTGGCGCGCCAGTTTGATGATATGGCCGCCGCACTCGAACGGCAGATGAAGACGCGCCAGGACCTGCTTCGAAACGTATCCCACGAGTTGCGCTCGCCGCTGGCGCGTATGCAGGTGGCGCTGGAGTTGGCTAAACGCCAGCCCGAGGCGATCGACGCACAGCTCACCCGCATCGACACGGAAATCGGCCACATGGAGCACCTGACGGCGCAAATGCTCGACCTGGCGCGACTGCAGGCCAGTGATGCGCCGGCGCCGTGCTCGCTCGATCTGCGCGATGTTCTGATGCGTGTTGCTGACGACGCGGTCTTTGAGGGTAGCCCCGAGAACAAGCACACCGTTTGCGACTTGCCGCAGACACCGATCCGGGTCCGCGGCCATGTCGAGTTGCTGCACAGTGCCATTGAAAATATTGTGCGCAATGCGCTGCGCTTCACCGTCGAGGGCAGCAGCGTAGAGATCCAGCTGCAGGTCGACGGCGACGAAGCCGTCATCAACGTACGCGACTCGGGCCCGGGCGTTGCCGCCGATCAGTTGCAACACATTTTCGAGCCGTTCTTTCAGGGCCAGTCACAGGCCGGCAGCGCCGGCGTCGGACTCGCACTTACCGCGCAGGTTGTGCGGCTGCACGCCGGCAGTATTGCGGCCGCCAACCGCGAACAAGGTGGCCTGGACGTTGTCGTACGGCTGCCGCTGGAAGCCGAACCGAGCGACTAGCTCAACAATATCGCCAGCACAAACACCGCGAGCAACAAAGTTTGCGCGACCATAGCGGCGATCGGCGCGACACCGACCGAGACCAGCCCGCGCAATGACGTCTTGATGCCGAGCGCGGCAACGGCGGTCACCAGGCAGACATTACAAATCACCTTCAGCGCATCAACCAGCGCGACCGGCATCCAGCCGAGGCTGTTGACCACCATCAGCGCGACGAAAGCGATGAGGAAAAACGGCAATGCGGGCACTTTGGCGGACCCGGCATCGGCGTGATCGTCGCGAAACAACCACGCAATGACCGCCACGGCCGGCACCAGGCAGGCGACGCGCATCAACTTCACCAGCGTGGCCGTCTCGCCGGATTCGGGCGAAACCGTATAACCGGCGCCAACAACTTGCGCGACGTCATGAATCGACGCACCAATAAAAACGCCGGCAGTTCGATGGTCGAAACCCAGCACATCAACCAATAGCGGGTAGGCGACCATCGCCACCGTGCTCAACGCGGTAACGCCCACGACCGTGAGAATGGTGTTGCGCTCGCTCTCACCGGTTTGCGGCAGCACGGCCGCGATCGCCAGCGCCGCAGATGCGCCGCAGATTGCAACGGCGCCCGCGCTTAACATCGCGAAGTCGCGTTTCAGCCCCAACAGTCGCCCTACGAAAAAACCAACCGTCAGCGTAAACACAACGCCGCCGGCCGTGAGCAAGCCCACGGACAGACCGAGCGCATGCACATCGGCGAGCGTAATGCGCACACCGAGCAGCGCGACACCAAACCGCAGCACGCGTTTGGCGCTGAAATTGACACCCTCGGAGATCGCGGCGCGCTGCATCAGAAAATGCAACGGCATGCCGATCAACAGCGCATACAACATGACAGCGCCGCCAATCTGGCGCTGTGCGAGGACCGCGATAGCGGCAATAACGCCGGACAGAACAACGCCGGGCAGCAGTTTGGCGATAACGCTGAGTATTTTCGCCACCGGGCGCCCTAGCCCGCCATGAGGCGCTTGCACTGCGCATGCATCACATCGAGCGCCTCGTCGTCGTGCATCGCATCCTGTTCAAAGACGCGATCGGCATACTGCGCCGACGGCGAAACAAACGCTCGATGCATCGGCTCAACCTGCGTTTCAAACTGCGCGATGACATTGCTGCGCTCGCGGCCGCGCTCGGCAACATCGCGGCTGATCCGCCGCTGCAGCCGCGTCTGCGTATCACAGCGAATGAAGACGGCGTGATCAATCGCGTCGCGAATATGCGCGCTGCACAGGATCAGAATACCGTCGACGAGCACGATGGGTCTCGGCTCTACGTGCTTGACCTCATCCTGCATGCGAATGTGGCGCACGAAATCGTAACGCGGTGAGGACACCGATTCGCCGCGCTTCAGCGCCAGCAGGTCACTGCCAAGACGCTCGAAATCAATTGCATCCGGATGGTCAAAGTTAAATTGAAGATTGTCTTTCTGTGCCTGCGGCTTACTGAAATAATAATCATCCTGCAGCATCACCGTGCACAGCGACGGTCCCAGCCGCGTCGACAGCCGCTTGAGCAAGCGCGTTTTTCCGGAGCAGCTGCCGCCGGCAATGCCAATGATGGAAACGTTTTTCATGTGCGCGGCATTGTGTCGCAGCCGCCGCCGAGAATCCATGTTGCAACGCTGCGCGCGCCCGCCAGCACGTCTGGTCCGCTAACAAAAACGGCCCTCACCGGGAGGGCCGTACTCAGGTGGTCGGTGCCGTGACTAGCCGTCCGACGGCTGCTCTTCGCGCATCCGCTTGTGCTCACGCCGATGCTCCCGGCGATGCATGCGCTTCTTAACCATCTTCTGAAGTTTCGCGTCCTGCTCCGGCGTCAACACGCTGGCCATGCGCGCCATGTTTTCTTCGTGCAGCTCGCGCATCGCCTGACGCGCCTCATCACGCTGATTCAGCGTGTAAGTATCACCGATGGCCTTGCGCCTCGCCTGAGTCTCCTCAAGGATTGCGGCAATCTGCGGAATCTGTTCGTCGGTCAGCTCGAGTTGCTCAGTGAGTTTCTCAAGGTGTTGTTTTGAATCACCTTTGTGGTGGTTCGCGTTGGCGGAAATCGCCACCAGTGAGAGTATGGCCGCAACGATAGCGGTAATTTTGAGTCGTGATGTCATGTTTGATCCTCGTAGCGGGGTTAATCGACAGCCTTATACTGGCGCAGATGCGCCGCAAGTAGTGTCAGCAACCGTCAAGAAGCCTTAAGACCCATAACGCTATGCTAATCTCGCGGTTTTCGCGCCCGGCCACCAGAAGGGCCATTCGCATGACCGGAGAATCGCCATGCAATACTTACACACCATGATCCGCGTGTCGGACCTCGACGCATCTCTGGATTTCTATTGCGACAAGCTCGGGCTGGTCGAGCTCAGCCGCTACGACAATGATAAGGGCCGTTTCACGCTGGTGTTCCTCGCCGCCCCGCAAGACGTCGAGCTTGCGAAGGAGCGCAAGGCGCCAATGGTTGAGTTGACGCACAACTGGGACCCGGAAGAATACACAGGCGGTCGGAACTTCGGCCATCTGGCCTACCGCGTCGAAGACATCTACGCGTTGTGCCAGGAGTTGATGGATGCCGGCGTCACCATTAACCGCCCGCCGCGCGACGGTCATATGGCGTTCGTGCGTTCGCCCGACAACATTTCTATCGAATTGCTGCAGCGCGGTGAGTCACTGGCACCTGCCGAGCCGTGGGCGTCGATGCCGAATAGCGGCGAATGGTAGGCATTGCGGCTGCGGCGACGCACACGCAAGGGTAGACTGGCTAACCGGGGAGGGGCAGACGATGCGACAAACAACACAACGGGCGATTGCGACCATCAGCGTGGCGATGCTGGCCATCAGCGGCTGTGTCACCAATCCGGTCACGGGCCGCAGTGAACTGTCTATCATCAGTGCACAGCAGGAACTGGCGCTCGGCGCACAGAACTATCAACCGATGCAACAGAGTCAGGGCGGCGTGTTCCGTCTCGACCCGTCGGTCAATGCCTACGTCCGCGAGGTTGGCAACCGGGTTGCGGCGAAGAGCCCACGCGATCTGCCCTATGAGTTTGTCGTTCTTAATAACGGCGTGCCAAACGCGTGGGCACTGCCCGGCGGCAAGATCGCTATCAACCGCGGCCTGCTGACAGAAATGAACTCCGAGGCGGAGCTCGCCGCCGTACTCGGGCACGAAGTGACCCACGCCGCCGCCAAGCACAGCGCACAGCAAATGCAACGCGGCATGTTGTTACAGGTTCTGGTGCTGGGCACGGCGATCGTGACCAGCGACAGTGACTACGGCAATCTGGCCGCCGGCGGCGCCAATATCGGCGCGCAACTGCTCAGCCAGTCTTACAGCCGCAAGGCAGAACTGGAGTCCGACTACTACGGCATGCAATACATGTCGCAGGCCGGCTATGACCCGGAAGGCGCGGTCGATTTGCAGGAGACTTTCCTGCGCATGGCCGCGGAAAGCGGGCGCACGCAGGGACCTAGCCTGTTCGCAAGCCATCCGCCGAGCCAACAGCGCCTGGCAACCAATACCGTGACGGCCGGCGAACTGCCCCCGGGTGGCAAGCTCGGCACAACAGATTATGCGGCGGCAATGCAGGTGCTGTTCAAGGCGCAACCCGCTTTCGAGGCCTACGACGCGGGTCGCAAGGCGCTCGCCGAGAAAGACTTCACGACGGCTTCGCGCAAGGCCCGCGAGGCCATTTCGATTGAACCGAGAGAAGCGAGCTTTTATGCATTGCTTGGCGATACGGCGTTGCTGCAGAAAAACTACGACAGCGCGATCCGCGGCTATACCGATGCGCTGAACCGTGACGCGACGTTCTTCTACTATCACCTTCAGCGCGGCATCGCGCGGCAACGACAGGGTGATGCCGGCGGTGCAGAAACCGACCTGCAGTCGAGCCTGAAACTGTTCGAAACCGCCCCGGCCTACTACGCGCTCGGCCAGATCGCGCTGGAGCGGCGCGATACCGGTACGGCGAAAAAATATTTCACGGCGGCGGCGGCAGGCAGTGGCGAAACAGCGGACGCGGCGAAGGCCGAGCTCATGCGGATGGACCTCAGTACAAACCCGGCCGCCTACCTGCAGCTGCGCACCGGCACAGACAACGAGGGTCAGCTGATGATCGCCGTCAATAACCCCAACCCGCTGGCGGTGCGCGACCTCGGATTTAATATTCGCTACATCGATTCGAACGGGCAGACACGCGAAATCAACCGCTCGGTCAACGGCACGCTGGCCGCCGGCCAGTCGACGACGATCGCCACCGGGCTCGGTCCGTTCACCTCGCCGCAGCAATATCAGGTGCAGATCAACGCCGCAACACTCGCAGAATAATTCCCGCCGGCAGTCGCCGGCAATGCGCAACGGAGAAACAACATGGCCCAGACACCAATGCAATACCTCGACCTCGCGATGTCCAAGCTACGCGACCTTGGTCTGGTACCGGAACAAACCGACGAGGCGCCGGTAATTGCGCTGATTGAGAAAATCAGTGATCTCGACGAGGACAAGTCACTCGCCATCGCGCGCACGCTGAACCAGGCATCGCTGTTCAACAATGTGGTTCGCGAGCAGATCGAAGCCATGCGCATCGGTGAGCGCTATGAGGAAATCACCAGCGCGTTCGACAGTATTCGCGATGACGCCAAAGGCATGGTCGATCAGCTCGATGACGGCAAGATCGACGTCTGGGAGCGGGCACAAAACGTCTGGATGAAAGTTGCCCGTGGCGACATCCCCAACCGCTTCAACAAGATTAAAGAAACCTATCTCGAAGTCGCCGCCGACTCGCGTGACCAGATCGAACGCGAGCGCATCATTCTCGACGCCTACCGTGACTTTCGCGGCGCACTGAAAGAATCCGAGGTATTGGCACTGCAGTTGCTCAAAGTGGCGACGGCGCAGCTCGAAGCGCAGCGCGAGGCGCTCGGTCAGGCGGCAGCCGCAATTACCAGTGCAACCACCGACGACCGCGAAGCGCTGGCAAGGCTCGAGCTCAAACGCGACGCCGAGTTGCGCAAGCTGCAGCAAACCGATGAGCGCTATCAGGTCACCAAGGACCTGGCGGACAACCTGACGATCTCCTACAACACCAGCGAGACGGTGATGGCGCGTCTGATGCAAACGACGCATGCGAAGGAACGGGTCTACTCGCAGGCGGTGATGTTCTTCGGTACCAACGAGACCGTCTTCACCGCGTTGTCTGCCTCGTTCACCGGCTTGCACGGGCTGCACGAAAGCACCGAGGCGCTGAAGTCGATGAAAGAAGGCATGAGCAAGAGCCTGGAGACGCTGGCAGATATCGGCGGCAAGGTGCAGGAAGAAGCGATCCGCGAAGGCTATGGCCCGACGATCCGTGCCGATGCGGTGAAGGCGCTGGTCGACTCGGTGGTTAACTTCCAGCAACGCTCGAAGCAACTGATCGAGGAAATGCGCGATGCGTCAACACGCAATGCCAACGAAATTCGCGATGCGGTCGAGGACGGCAAGAAGCGCATGGCCGCGCTGGCCAATGAGGGTAGCGGGCTGGCCTTGCCCGGCAACGACTGACACGCAACCCTCACACGCATGTCGAACGAAACGCAGCAGGACACGCCCGGGCACGACATCGGGCTGACCGATGTCATCCTCGCGATGGATGTCGTCGATACGCTGCGCCATGAGCAGCAGCTTGTCAGGCATGCGCTCAATGAAGACGCGCGTGAGGAGGCGTTAGTCGCGCGCGTGCGCGCCGCCTATTCCGCGCAGGGCATCGATGTTAGCGAAGCGATGATTATCGCCGGCGTCGCGGCATTGAAAGCGCGTCAATATGCCTATGAGCCGCCACCTGCGGGGCTCAGGACCAGCCTGCTGAAAGCCTGGATTAACCGGCAACGGATCGGCGGCGGGCTTGCCGTTGTTGCTGTGCTCGCAGCGATTATCGCGGCCGGCTGGGTTGGCTTTGTCGAATGGCCTGCGCAACGCGCGCTGACGGAACAGGCCAACACACTGAACCAGAACGTCTCGCTGGCCAACGCCGAATTGACGTCATTACAACAGCGGCGTGCCCGGCTTGCGAGAAATCTGTCTGCGCGCGAAAGTCTGGCCGGCAACGGTGATATTTTTGCCGCCACCATTAGCACAGCACAACGCGGGCTGGCCGACGCCAAAACTGCGCTGATCGCGGCCGCGACACTGGAACAATTACCGGTGCTCGACGGCGATAACCTCGTCAGTCGTGAGGCCGAAGTCGAGGACCTGCTGACACGTCAGCGCGCGGCGTTATCGGGCGCCAGTAACGCCCTTGATGAGGTCGAGACGGCGATCACGTTGCTGGATAATCTCACCGACCTGCCGGACAGACTCGCGGGCTTGCGCGACGATGCCAAATCACTCGCGGTGGAGTCCGGGCTCGACGCGCGAATAGACAATATCTACGACAACGCGATGGCGTCGCTTCGGCAAGGCGACGCGTCCGGCGCTGCGCTCGCCGCAGATACGCTTGCCGATATGGTCACGCGACTGGGCCAAACCTATCAGGTACGCGTGGTGTCACGGCCCGGCGTGCTGAGCGGTGTGATCCGTGAGCCACCGAATAACGCCCGGGCAAGCAACTACTACCTCGTTGTCGAGGCGCTCGACACTAACAACCGCGCCGTACCGCTCGAAATTCGTTCCGAGGAGGACGGCAGCACGCGCACCGTGCGCCTGTGGGGTATCCGCGTCAGCGAGGCTGAGTTCAATCGTATACGCGAGGACAAGTCCGACGACGGCATCATCCAACAATCACTGGTTGGCGAGAAACCGCGCGGCTATCTCGATATCGGCTATACGATCGATACGCCCGGCGGCTTCATCAATCGCTGGGAGGGCTTGCGATGACGAGCGGTCGTTCCTTGTTAAGCGATATTGATCGCGCGCTCAGCCAGTCACGCGACGAGTTCAGAGCGCTCGACGTCGAGCTGCAAAGCGCCAGTGCCTCGCTCGGCCGAAATCGTCGCCGGGAAGCTGGTATCTACCAACGTTTAGCGCGAATGCGTCTGGCAGACCTTTCGGCCTCGCGCTTTGTCTCGGCGGTTGACGCCGCCGATGCCCGCGCCGCGGCGTTGCTGGAAGACCGTGACCGTGAGCTCGGCGCCCTCGAGCAGGCGATCGATGAATGTCAGACTCAGCTCAAGACGCTGGAGTCGCAGCGCGACGACGCCGCAAACGAGCTGGAGCAGGCCGAACTCGCGCTGGACGCCTTGTTGCAGCAAGTCGACGCCAGTCTCGGAGACGATGACGAATATCAGCGCCAGACCGCGGAGGTCGAGCACGCGCTGGAGGTGGCCGCCAACGCGCAGGCCAAGACCGCAGAAGCGCAGGCCCGGCGCGAAGAGAAACGCCAGCCCTACGAGCAGGACAGCCTGTTCATGTATTTATGGTCACGCGGCTACGGCACCATTGACTACCGGGCCGGCCTGATCGCACGGTTCTTCGATCAGATGGTTGCGCGACATATCCGTTATGAACCGGCAAGACGCAACTACCACACGCTCAACGAGATCCCGAGACGGCTGGCCAGTCACACCCATCGTCTCGAGGAAAAAGCAGCGGCACTTGCCGAAACGTTATCAACATACGAACGCAGCGCCGATGTCGCAGCCGGCTGCGAATCGCTGGAAGCCGATATCGCGGGTCGCCAGACGGCATTGGGCAACACTGAGGCCGCCGTCGAAGTGGCGCAGGAACGCTTCGACACGCTGATCGCCCAGCGTGAGCAGTACTCATCGGCCAGCGATCCTTTGTTCAAGCAGGCGATGCAGGTGCTCGACGAGCAGTTCCGCGCCGAGCCCGTGCCGCAGCTTCGCCGCGAAGCCGCCCTGACCAACAATGTCGACGACGACGCAATGGTCGACGAGCTTGCCGACCTGCGCGACGAGGAACAGCGGTTATCGCTCTACCTTGCCGATCACCGTGATCTGCATTCGCGTCGCGCCAGTCGGGTCAATGAGCTGACCAGTATCCGGCGCCGATTCCGCGACCGGAACTATGACGCGGAAAACAGCCGGATCGACGGAGATGGCAAGGTCGACCTGATGCTGGCGGAATTCCTGCGCGGCCTGGTGTCCAGTGATCAGCTCTGGAAAACCATCCGCCATGCCCAACGCTTTCGCAGATCTCGCACATCGCAACGCAGCGGCGGTATCGGTATGGGCGGTATCAAGATACCGAACATGCCGCGCAGTGTCCGCTTGCCGCGCAGCGGCGGCTTTGGTGGTGGTGGCGGCTTCGGTGGCGGCGGCGGCGGATTCCGCACCAAGGGCGGCTTCTGACGCAGCGGGAAACCGCGCTAATGCCTGTGCATTCAAGGTTTTGCCCGATTGGCCGCCATAAGCTGTAGTACAGCAAGAGACGCGGCAATGCAGAGCGAATCGCTCGCCACAGCAGATCACAGCGGCGGTGACACACAATTGTCGCCGTGGCCACGGCTGCGCCAGAGAATGCATCAGCTGCTGGAACGCGATACCAGCAAGGATCCGCTCAGCATCGCGATCGATGTGATCCTGATCAGCCTGATCTGTATCAGCGTCATTGGTATCGTCCTCGAGTCAATCGACGCGCTGTACCGCAAACAGCGTGCGATTTTTGACACCATCGAGTGGCTGACGATTTGCGTGTTCAGCGTTGAGTATGTGCTGCGCGTGTGGGCATCGGTGGAACAACCCCACTACCAATCGATGTCCGGCGGCATGTTCAAAAAGCGCCTGCGCTACATACTCTCGCCGGGCGCACTCATCGATCTCATTTCAATCGTACCGTTCTACCTGACGACATTGGGGCTTGTCGCCTCATCCGACCTGCGTTTCCTTCGTGCACTGAGGTTGTTGCGGATTCTGAAGCTGACGCGGTACTCGGCCGCATTCGATACGCTGGGTGTCGTCTTTCGTGAAAACCTGCGATCGTTTACCGCCGCACTGTTTGTACTGATTGTCGTGATGCTGATCGCGGCGACCGGAATGTATTATTTCGAGCGTGCCGCTCAGCCGGAAGCGTTCTCGAGTATCCCTGCGTCAATGTGGTGGGCGTTCGCGACGCTGACAACCGTCGGCTACGGCGACATCACGCCGATCACGCCCGCAGGCAAAATGTTCGGTGCGTTGATATCGGTGGTCGGCATCGCGATGGTCGCATTGCCAACCGGTATTCTCGCCTCTGCTTTCACCGAGCAACTGCGACGTCGCACGGAGCAATACAGGGCGGAATCGGACAATGCTCTGCGTGACGGCATCATTTCCGATGACGAGCAACGCGGACTTGATGCGCTCCGCGACCGGCTGGGGCTCAGCGACCACACCGCCAGCATGATCCTCGACGAAGAAAGGACACGGGCGATGTTACGCAATGGCGGCATCGAGAAACGTTGCCCGACCTGTGGTGCATCGCCGGAGCACGCCCGCGCGGACTAGCTGCTGCGCTGCACAATGTTGGCGCACAACCGGGCGCCCCTGCACCATTTCAAATCGACAGGCCCGCCGGCAGGCCGACAAGCGCTCTGGCAGCAATCCGGCAAGCCTTTGATAGATCGAAGGAAATAAAATAAGCCCGCCAGGTATGATTATTGGCACGCGGCTTGCTAATACATAGATAAGCGGCAGACATGTCGCCACTAATTGCCGGCGCGGAGCACATCAGTTGTACGCCCCCCGTCATCCGAACATGGCTTCGCGTCGGCAAACCATACCCCCCCAACGGTCGTCCCCGACTGTGAGTCACTTACTCACAGTCGGGGCCCGGCTTATTCCGTTGCGGCGTGCTCGCCGCCATTGAGTTGCTGCACTTTGGCTGTCGGCTGCGCTGATTCCGCTGCGCTACTCGCCTTCGGTGTAACCGTTTTCGTGCTCGCAGCCGATTTCGGTTTAGCGTCGAACTTGCTATCCACCGACTTTTTTGACGACGCAGCGGACTTCGCCTTGCTCGCCTTCTTCTCGACGGTTTTCTTGGCAGTCTTCTTAGCAGTCTTCTTAGCGGTCTTTTTAGCTGCTTTCTTGGCGGTTTTCTTGGTCGTCTTCTTAGTCGCGCGCTTCGCCTTCGCCGGCGCGTCCACCTTCGACTTCGCGTCTGCCGGTTTCGCAGCAACACCGGCCTTTCCGATCGTTGCCGCTTTCAGCGCATCGAAAGATGCTTGCAGGCAATCGATGTAGAACGCCGGATCAGGCATCATCTCGCGACAGGACACCGCGCTGATGGTGATCTTGTTGTTGTAGCTGAGCACCGGCTGGAACAGACCAAGGCCATGCACAACCGGTCCGATGCCATAGTTCGCGACCATCTTGGAGCCCATCGAGAACAGCGGCACATTGGGCCCCGGCACGTTAGTGATGACCGTGTTGAACATCGGCGGTATTGACTCAGCCATGCGCATACGAGAGTAAGCCTTGACGGCAAGACCCGCTGTGGTCGTCGGCAGGAAGTCGGCGGCACTGGCGACCAGATCCGGCCCGACCGCAAACGTCATCTTTTTCGCATTCTTGCTTGCCTCGCTGACCGCCAACAAGCGTTCCAGCGGATCGGCGATATCACTGCGCACCGGCAAACTCATCGCGGAAACGAGATTGCCCTCGCTCCGCTGTTCCGAGGGCCGTCGCGTCGACATCGGTGCCATCGCAACCAGCGATTCTTCGGGCAGCTCGAACTTGGATTCAAGGTAGCTGCGCAATGCGCCACCACAGATGCTGACAACAACATCGTTAACCGTGCAGCCCGGCTGGCTGCTCTTGATCGCGCGAATGTCGTCCAGCGAGAACGTAACCCCGTCGAACACCCGGTGTGATGTCACATTGCTGTTAAAGCGAGTACGCGGCACAGACGGCGGCGGCGTCAGCTCGCGCGTCGCAAGGCCACCGACCAATCGCCCGACGGCAGGCAAACCGCTCTTCGCCGCGCGATAGAGTCGTACCGGGGCTGTCGCCGTGCGCGCTGTGGTGCGGGCCAGCATTTCCAGGCCGGTTGGCTCGCGTTCGGCGACCCATTCCCGGCTGGGACCATTGACGTCGGCTTGCGGGCTCAGGTCATGCAGCGCCTCGGCAATCTCGGCACCGGAGACGCCATCAATAGCCGCGTGATGAATCTTGCTGACCACGGCGAAGCTGCCTTTCGGCACATTGTCGACCGCGTCGAGTCCTTCAATAACGGTCACTTCCCACAACGGCCGGCTCAGGTCGACCGGACGCGCGTGCAGGCGGGCGGTCTGAATACATAGCTGACGCCAGTCACCCGGCGCGGGCAACGCGATATGCCGGATATGAAACTCGAGATCGAAATCGGGATCCTCGATCCAGTAGGGACGATCCAGCCCCATAGGCACGCGTGCGAGCCGCTGGCGGAAAACTTTTGCGCGGTGCAAACGCTCTTCGTAGAACGCCAGGATATCTTTGAATCTTACCTGCCCGCCGGGCGCGGTCGACTGATCGTAGATGCACAGACTGCCGATATGCATCGGCGTGTTGGCTGTCTCCATGTAAAGAAACGTCGCGTCAAGACCTGACAATTGTTGCATGCTGAAATCCCGGGTTAAGGCGTAGGCCGGGTAGCGCAGTCACGAAAAACATGCGCACGACCCAGTCGGCAGACCCTTTAGAATAGCGCATAAGCGCACATTTCGCCTGTTAAATTAGGGGTTTTTCGACGCATAACCCGGACTCGCAGGCGTCCGCCAGGGCGCATGAGCAGTGCGTGCGGGCTAGGCGGGGCGCCTTTCTTCGAGTCGCGCCGCGAAATCGACAAACCAGTCAATGCTGCCCGGATTCGCCATCGTATCGCGGTTAATCGCAGCTGCCTCGCCTTGGCCGAGCAATAAGCGGCGAACCGGAATCTCCATTTTCTTGCCGGAGAAGGTACGCGGAATGTCGGCGACGACGAATACGTCGTCCGGCACATGGCGCGGCGAAAGATTCTCACGAATGCCGCCGCGGATTTGCTGCAGCAATGCGTCACTCATCGTCACGCCCTCGCCCAGCACAATGAACAGCGGCAGATAAGACTCGCGCCCCATGAACTCGAGGTCCACGACCAGGCTATCGACAATCTCCGGCAATGCCTCGACGACCTGGTAGAGCTCGCTGGTACCCATGCGGATGCCCTGGCGATTAATGGTCGAATCCGAGCGCCCGTAAATCACCGCACTGCCGTGCGACGTAATGCGTATCCAGTCACCGTGACGCCACACGCCCGGGAAGGTCGAGAAATACGCGTCGATATATTTCTCGTCGTTGCTGTCGTTCCAGAAGTACACCGGCATCGACGGCATCGGCACGGTGATCACCAGCTCGCCGACCGCATCGACAACGGGCATCGCGTTGTCATCAAACGCGTACACCGCGCAGCCGAGCGAGCGGCAGGCGATCTCGCCGCGCCACACCGGTAACGTCGGCGAGCCACCGACGCACGCGGACGCAAAATCGGTGCCGCCTGATATCGACGACAGATAAATATCCTCACCAACCTCGCGATAGATCCAGTCGAAAACGTCCGGCAACAGCGGCGAGCCGGTCGCCCCCATGGACCTGAGCGCCTTTAGCCCGAAGCGCTCGCGCGGCGACAGGCTGGCGTTCTTGCAGGCCTCGAAGTAGGCCGCACCCGCGCCGAAGTAATGGATATCGAGATCGTCGACGACCTGCCACAAACGAAACAGATCCGGCTTGCCGGGATTGCCGTCGAACAAACACACCGTCGCGCCGACCAGCAGTCCGGCGATGTTGTAGTTCCACATCATCCAGGCGGTGCTGGAAAACCACATGAATCGATCGCCTGCTCCCAGGTCCAGCTGCAGACCCACCTGCTTGAGGTGCTCGAGCAGAATACCGCCGTGCCCGTGAACAATCGCTTTGGGCTTGCCGGTCGTGCCGGACGAATAGACAACCCATAACGGATGCGCAAAGTCGACGGCGATCGGGCTGAGCGTGTGCTCGCCTTTAGTTGCCCGCTCCCAGCCAAGGTGCGTGATGTTGGCCTGCACGCCAGCTGATGACGCTCTCGCTGCTGAGTTGCCCGAAGCCGGCGCGTCTTTATCCGGCGCAGCCGATACCTCGCCGAGGGCCGGCACGCTGATACACGCTCGCACCGATGGCAGACCGGCGAGCAGGTCGCGAACCTCAGTAGCGCGTGGATAAGCCTTGCCGCCGTAGTGATAGCCGTCGCTTGCAATCAATACCACCGGCTCGATCTGCGAAAATCGATCCAACACACCCCGCACACCAAGATCCGGCGCGCACACCGACCACACCGCGCCGATACTGGCGACGGCATGAAAGGCCACAATCGTCTCGGGGATGTTCTGCATGTAGGCGACGACACGGTCGCCCGGTTTGACGTTGAGTTCGTCGCGCAGGGTATGCGCGAGTGCCGCGGTCTGGCGGCGCATCTGCGACCAGCTTAACGATTGCGTTGCTCCGGATTCCGTCTGGCAAATAACCGCCGGCGCGTCCGACCCGGCGTGGCGATAGACCTGATCGACGTAGTTGAGGCGCGCGCCCGGAAACCATTCGGCGCCAGGCATGACGGAACTCCCGAGCGCAGTAGTGGGCGGCTCTGTCGACTGCACATCGTAGTAGCGCCAGAGACTGAGCCAGAAACGCGCCGGCTCATCGACCGACCACTGCCACAACGCGGCGTAGTCGTGAACGTCGATGCCTTCGTGCTCGGCGAGCCAGGCAGAGAAAGCGGTAATGTTCGCGTTGTCGATCCGGCTCTGATCCGGCCGCCACATCACCTCGCCACCCTCATCCATCTCTTTTTCGCCGTGACCTCGGGGAGCCTATGTTACTCCTCCGCGGATCGCTCAAACACCATGAAGTGTTGCTGCGGCAAAAATTCCTCGGTGCGCAGCCAGGTGAGCCCGACCGCGGCCATTTCCGCGCGTGCCTGCTGCTCGCTCATTTTGTGCAGCGTCTTGATCGGCACGCTGGCGTCCTCGGCACGGTATTCGATCAACACTAGCTGACCACCCGGCTTCAACGCATCGCGGATCGCCGCGCCCATCTCGTAGGGATAGGAGAACTCATGATAGGCATCGACGATGAATGCCAGATCTACGCTTGCCGCGGGCAGGTTAGGCGAGCGCTCGGTACCCATGACGGTTTCGACATTCGCGATGCCGTTTTCCGCGCTGCGGGCGGCGACGATATCGAGCATTTCCTGTTGGATGTCGACAGCGAGCACCCGCCCCTGCGGCACGCGCGCGGCGACGGGGAACGAGAAATAGCCGGTGCCGGCACCGATATCGGCCACAACAGAATCTTCCGTCAGCGGTAAATTGTCGATGAGCAGGTCGGTGCGTTCCTCGCGCTCGCGGCGCGGACGCTCCAGCCACGCGGCACCGCGATGACCCATCACATGCGATATCTCGCGCCCCATGTATCGCTTGCCGATGCCGTCGCGAGACGCGCGACCCTGCTCATAACGCTGCACCAACGCATCGCCGTCGCCAGTCGCTTGCGAATTGGCAGGCGTCGGTGCGCCAGCGGCGGCTACATCGTCAGCCGGCGGGCTCTGGCGCGCGTCACCGCAGGCGCTGACGCTCGCGACGAGCAAACCGAACCCCACCATGGTTGCTGCCGCGCCGCGCAGGCGGCGAATACTTATCTCGAACATGTCCGTCTCCTCAGGATTCGTACCCGCGAGACTTCGTGTAGCGCTTGGCGTACTTGTAAAACGTGCCGGCCGCGCGCCCGTAAGCGATGATGACGCCGCGCCATCCGGCAAGGAAACCGCCCTGCAACACAAAACTGCGGAAGAACGCCCATTGGCTTCGCAATAACGCAACGAACGGATGCGGCGCAGGCTTGTCGCGGGCCGCATCAGCGGCCAGTTCGGAATAGGTGCTGATCTTTCTAAGGAACTGATCGACGTGCAAAACCGCGTCGTGCCAGAGCACGCCGTCAAGCATTTCGAGCGAAATGCCATCAGCGGTGACAATTTTCTCGTGCACTGCGCGATCGTTGAAATGCGCGTTGCGACGGTCGAATACACGCAACAGCCGGTCGTTACCCCAGCCGCCCTTATCGACATGCTGACCGCAGAAACGGTTCTTGCGCAGCACCTCGAACGCGACGTCGCTGCGCTGGCGGTCGGCGGCCGCAATCGCGTCAATCAGTTCTTCATCCGCAAACTCGTCGCTGTCGATCGAAAACACCCAGTCATTACGCGCAAGCTCCACCGCCGCTTGCTTGGTGGGCCCGAAACCGATGAACGTGCCGTGGCGGATCGACACGTTCGGGAACGCCTGCGCCAGCGCTTCGCTGTTATCGGTGCAGCCGTTCAGATATACAACTACCTCGTCCAGGCGCACCAGCGACGACAGGCACTTTTGCAGTGTGTCCGCCGCGTTGGAACAAATGATCACGGCACTAACCGGTATGGCAGACATGCGGGTTTCCAGAGCTTGGTCTGCGCGCAGTATAGCGCAGCGCCACACATACACGGCTGTCCGATCCGCCGCAGCTCCGGTAAGATCGCGGCTGTTATCAACGCGCGGCGTCAACGCGACGCACGACAGGTGAGCGGTATGTCCACATTGAAGTCGATCGGCTATGTACTCAACCGGTTTGTACTGCGGCGAAAGTTTCTGCTCGCCAAATCGGGTGAGCTCAGCTTTCGCGTCAAGACCGAGGACGTCGTCGGCCGTCACATCTACAAGTATGGCGAGCATGAGGCCGAAATGAGCGCGTTCCTGCGCAGCACGATCAAAGTTCAGGACGGCGACCTGCTGGTCGATATCGGTGCGAATATTGGCTGGTACAGCATGCTCTACGACCGGCTTTGTGCGGGCACCGATGCGCGCGTGCTGAGCTTTGAACCCGACCCGGCCAACTACGCCATGTTGCAGCACAATATTGCGCTGAACTCGGCCGACCACGTACAGGCCTTTCAGCTCGGATTGTCCGACAACGACGAGGGCGCCGCCCTGCACCGGTTCTCGGACTCCAATCTTGGTCGCCACTCGCTACTGCCGATCAACGATCATGACAGCGTCGCGGTCAAGACCGCGCGACTCGATGACATACTGGCAGGCGACGAATTCGAGGGTCGCACGCCGCGCCTGATCAAGATCGACATCGAAGGCTTCGAGCTGGTTGCATTGCGTGGCGCACCAGAGACGCTGCTGCGCTGTCCGCTGGTGATCCTGGAGTATTCGCCCGCCTACATGAAGCGCGGCGGCATAGAGCCCGCCGCCTTGTTGCACTACATGCGTGGCCTCGGCTTCGAGGCCGCCGTGCTGCGCAATGGCGCGCCGCAGCCGATTGCCGTCGATGCATTGGCCGCGAGTGAGCGCCAGCAGGACATCATCTGGACGCGCGCAACACACTGATGCGTGTTCTTTGCATCAGCTCACACACCGATACGCTGAACAGCGTTCGACCCGAAGCCGAGTCGTTTATCGGGCTCGCCGGGGCCGGCGTTCACATGGTGGTCATGACGCAGGCGGAATCTGTTTACAACGAAGCAATGCGCGACGCCGGCATCACCATTATCGAGTATCAGCCAAAGAGCAAACTGTCGCGCGAGGCCATAGGCCGTATTCGAGAAGCCGTGCGCGAGCACAAAATCGATATCGTCTATGCGTTTAATAATCGTGCGATTTGCAATGCCGCGTTCGCCTGTATCGGGCTCAATGTTCGCCTGATCACCTACCGTGGCCAGACCGGCAACCTGTCGCGTTTTGACCCCGCGTCATATCTCACGCATTTGCACCCGCGTGTCAACGGCATCATCGGCGTCGCAGAAGCGGTCAGCGAATTCCTGCGCCCGATCGTGCGTAAGTCGGTATCGGTGGACACGGTGTACAAGGGGCATGACCTCGACTGGTACCGGGAGCCGGCGGCCAATCGCAGCGATCTGGGACTGTCACACGGCGACTTTGTGATCGGCTGCATCGCCAACAACCGGCCACGCAAGGGCGTGCCGTACCTGATCGAAGCCTGCGCACGCTTGCGCGACATCAGTGCATTGCGATTGATGCTGATCGGTCATGGCATGGACGAGCAGACGCTGGGTGACAGTCTGCGCCGGCACAGCCTGGAAGATCGTGCATTGCTACTCGGCCCGCGCAGCGACGCCACATCATTGATACAGGCCTGCGATGTCTCGGTACTGCCATCGACGCGCCGCGAAGGGCTGCCAAAGACGGTGATCGAATCGATGGCCTATGGTATCCCTGCGGTAGTTACCGATACCGGTGGCAATGCCGAGCTTGTCGCGAACGAACAGTCCGGACTCGTGGTTGGCGTCGAAGATGCACAGGCATTAGCCAACGCGATCCGGCGCCTGCACGATGACCGTGCACTGGCAGCGCGGCTCGGCAATGCCGGGCGCGAGCGTATTAACAATGAATTCAACGTGCGCAACACCGTCGCGCAAACCATCGCCGTATTTGAGCGGCAACTCGCGGACCGCTAACGCAGCACGAGCTGGCCGACCGTTAATGCCACCGGCTCGGAGCATGCCGACACAACAGACCGGTCCAGCCCGCGATCGCTACCAGGGCAGCGTGCGCCCCTTGAAGTCGATCAACTCACCCGCGCGATCGGCCGTCAGCGTTTCGATCACACCACGTAAACCAGCCACCGACGTCGTCGTATCTAGGGTTGCCTGGCTGCCGCCCATGTCGGTACGCACCCAGCCCGGATGCAGCGCCGCAGCGACGATACCGCGATCGGCCAGGTCGACGGCCATCGCCTTCATGATCGCGTTTGCCGCGGCCTTGCTCGCGCGATAGGCATACAGCCCACCGGACGTGTTCAATTGCATACTGCCGAGCATGCTCGAAACGGTCAGCAAGCGTGCATTGCTGCTCGCCGCCAGATTTTCGACCAGCAGCTCAGAGACGCGCTGTGGCGTGTAGACATTGATATCGAAAACCCGTGCCCACGCCTCACGGTCGAAGTCGCCAAAACCCTTATCGTTCATCGCGCCGGCGTTGTTGATCACAACATCGATCGTTTCGCCGGACAGCGACGCAGCCGTTTCTGCCAATGCCTTATCGTCTGTCAGCGAACACAACAATACGCGCAGGTGTTGTTGCACAGGCAGCGCCGATAGTGCGTCACTGGCACTGCGCTGCAACGCGATCACCTGCCAACCGGCGGCGAGATATTGTTTGGCAAACTCAAGTCCGATGCCACGCCCGGCACCGGTGATCAAAACTGTGGGCATTTGTGTCTCCTGTCAGACGAACCAGTCAAGCGATTCGTGGCTACGAGACCCTACACCGAATCTCTGGCAAGCGCGACCGGCGCCAATCGCAGGCCACTACCCGCTTTGTTGCAGCGACCCCTTGGTCCTCGCAAAAGCTGCGGCGTCGCTGGCATACTGTTCACAATTTCCTGACCGCGGAGCGTGGATGATGCCGAATGAACAGGGCCAGCGGCTCGAGAAGATTGGCTATTTTTACAATCGCGGCGCGGACACGACCCGCCTCGAGACCTTCGTCGATGCCGCATTCGCGTTCGCGCTGACGCTTTTGGTCATTTCATTTGATGCGGTGCCGTCATCCTATGAAGAACTGATCATCGCACTGCGCGCGATCCCTGCCTTCCTGTTCGGCTTTTCGATATTGATGATGTTCTGGGCGGCGCATCGCAAGTGGTCGATCCGCTTTGGGCTCGACACGGGAGCGGCCATGATAATCAGTCTGGCGCTGGTGTTTGTCATCCTCGTTTATGTCTATCCGTTACGCGCGATGTCGACCGCCGCGGTCAGTGCAATCACCAACGGCTGGCTGCCCACTGATTTCAAAGTCACATCATACGAGGAGGTGCGCGGGCTTTTCGCTATTTACAGCAGCGGTTTTTGCCTGTGCGCGGCATGCATCATCACGCTCAATGCGCATGCGCTCTCTTTGCGCAGCGCGCTGTCGCTGACGCCCGAGGAGATATTTCTTACCAAGGGCGAAATCTGCTCGTGGTTGCTGGTCGGTGCGATCGGTTTTGCCTCCGTCATCATGGCGTTCACCTTGCCCGACACGATGGTCGGCTTCAGCGGCTGGGTCTACGCATCGCTGGCGATCGTAATGCCGATCTATGGCTGGCAGGTGTCGCGACTATTCGACAAGCATTTTCCAGCCAGCAAGCCTGCATGATGCCCGACGCGAGTTTCGCCAGGCGTCATCGATATGCGTATGGTTGCCGATTGCGCCCTGAAGGATCCCGCCATGCACATCTGGGTTGATGCCGACGCCTGCCCCGGCGTCATCAAAGACATCCTGTTCCGCGCCGCCAGGCGCACCGGCGTTTCGGTGACGCTGATCGCCAATCATGCGATGCGAATTCCACCGGCGCCGAACATTCGTCTGGTGCAGGTGCCGGGTGGCTTCGATGTGGCCGACGACGAAATCGTCAAGCGAACCAGCGCGGGCGACCTCGTCATTACCGCCGACATCCCTCTGGCCGACGAAGTGATCAGCAAGGACGCGATGGCGCTGAGTCCGCGCGGCGAGCGCTATACATCGGAGAACATTCGTTCACTGCTCAACATGCGCGACTTCATGGATACGATGCGCGGCAGTGGCGTTGACACCAGCGGTGGTCCGCCGCCGCTGCACCAACGCGACCGCCAGGCGTTTGCCAACGCGCTGGACACGATTATCGCCAAACACGCGCGCTAGGCGTTCAGCCAACGATGAGATTGGCCAGATGGCCAACCTTCACGTAGATCAGGCAGCCCTGCTCTGAAAACGGCGTGTGCTGCGACAGGTGCGGACTGCGCAGCCAGCTACCGGCAGGATAGTCTCCGTGCTCGTCCTGAAACGTGCCTTCCAGCACGAGAATCTCTTCTCCGCCGTAATGACGATGACGATTGAAGTGTGTGCCGGGCGCCCAGCGCACCAGCGCGACCGACTCATGCTCGTACTGGTGTAACGGCAACACGCGTAATCCCGGCACGACGCCCGGCGAGAACGCAGCGGCGCGCGTATCGATCGAGAACTGCTTTTGGTCCTGCGCCTCGAACTGACGCAGCTTGACGAAGATGCGGCAGCCTTCCCGGGTGAACGGCGTGTGCCGCGTACCAATCGGGTTGCGCACATAGCTGCCGGCCGGATAGTCGCCCGACGCGTCCGAAAACACACCGTCGAGCACCAGAAACTCTTCGCCGCCGGTATGCTCGTGTTCGCTGAACGAAGACCCCGGCGCATAGCGCACAATCGAGGTCGCACGCGCGACCTCATCACCGACGCGGTCGAGCATCATGCGCTCAACCCCCGGCAGCGGCGATGCCACCCAGTCAACATCACCCGGACGCACGACGGCGCGCTTCGAAAAATCGGCATTTATCTGCATGTGCACAGTTTACCCGCGAGCAGGAACAGCTGCATCGCGGTTTGCAAACTTGCTGGTGGTCATCGCTAAGACACCGCACGCGAGCTTGCCGGTTGCTCACAAGACAGCGCCTGTGGCGCACAGCCCGACCCACACTGCGATAGCCAGAACCATCGGTGTCGTTACTGTTTCCATGACTCACTCCGGATGTAATAAAACGCTTACATTCAGGAATGCGCGGCCACACCCGATGTCAACATGATCGCGGCGAGCACCCCCCCCACCCACACTGCGAAGCCAGCACCATCGTGTCGTTACTGTTCCTGACTCACTCCATTAATATAAACCTTACATTCAAATGCGCGCAACAACACCCATGTCAAGTTTATATTACATCCGGGTAACGCTATCAGTACGGACGATGCGGCTTCAGAAAATAAAACGCGAGCGCGCCGATCAGCGTCATTAGCGCGGCGTACATGGACCAGCGCCAGTAGCTGCGCGCCGGGCTGACGATTTCAAACGCATCAACGTAAATTGTTTCGCACGCGCCATTGCCGGTATCAGTGCGGGTTGTGCTGGTGCCGCGCTTGCTGCCATTCGGACTGGTGTAACTGGAAAGCCAGCCACGCACCCGGATCTGGTCGCCGATTCTGATGTCACCGACCCGATCGCGAATCAGCGGGTCATCGGAGATCAGATGGTTGTTCGATATCTGCGTGACGTCGAACGCCTCCCACGCCTCACGGTCACGCGTCTGGAAATTGCAGGTAAAAATACCGTTCCAGAAATCGATCCGGTCGAGCCGGGGGTTGGCCGCGGAGTCACCCCAGACAACACAGACATCGAGCATGTTCAGATGGTCCGATGTCAGTGAGTGCATGCGCGAATTGCCGTCATGATGGCGGAAGGAGACAATCATGCCGGTGAGGTCATAGTCATAAACCGGCGCGACCTCGTAGTCGACACCCTCCCAGTTGGCCTGAAACGGCAGCCGATCGGTCGCGCGCTGCAAGGGGTCGTTACCAATCTCATTGACCAGCACGATATCGGCGGGCAAGTCATTGCGATTCCAGAACGCCACTGCCAGCCAGATCGCACTCACCGCGATAATGACGGTATTCACTTTCATAGCGCACATCCTAGCGCTTGATCAGCGAAACACATGTGAACACGGGCGTATTTTCGACAATTGGCGTTGCTGTTGCCGATCGTCCGGTCACGGTAAGATCGTAGCTCCTCTCAAACGGCGGCCAACATGAAAGACAATGCTTTCCAGTTTTCGAGAGAAGGACTCACGCTGGCGTTGCAGCTGCTTGAGCAACGTCCTGCCGGCGAGTCGCCCGAGCTTCCCGACGTGCTGCCATCGAAAGGCCTGGGCAATATCCGCACGCTGGAAACATTGGCGCCGCGCGTGCTTGGCGGTGCGCGCGAGCTTGGCGGGCCACTGACGTTTGCGCATATGGACCCACCGACGCCGTGGATCACCTGGGCGGTCACGCAGTGGAACGCGGCGCTCAACCAGAACCTGCTGCACCCCGATACCGCACCTGCTGCAATCGAGATAGAGCGACGCGTCGTAGACTGGCTGGCACCGCTGTACGGCATGGACGGCGGGCATATGACGCCCGGCGCCAGCGTGGCGAATCTGACCGCGTTGTGGGCCGCGCGAGAAAGCGCGGGCGTGCGTCGCGTGCTGGCAAGCGAGGCGGCACACCTGTCGGTGGCGAAGGCCGCACACATTTTAGGGCTGGAATTCGAATGCATACCGGTAGATGCGCACGGCAAGATGCAGCGCGCGAGACTCCCCGACGACCTCGGCGATGCGTGCATCGTCCTGACTGCGGGTACCACCGGCGCCGGCGCTATCGATTCGCTCGGCAAAACCGCCAGTGCAGCCTGGACCCATGTCGACGCCGCGTGGGGCGGCGCGCTGCGTATCAGCCAACAATACGCAACGTTACTGGATGGTATCGAGACCGCGGATTCGGTCTGCGTGTCCGCACACAAATGGTTTTTTCAGCCGAAAGAATCGGCGCTCGTGCTGTTCCGCGACACAACATCGGCGAATCGCGGCATTCAGTTCGAGGGTGCTTATCTCGCTACGCCGAACATCGGCGTGCAAGGGTCGCACGGCGCCTGCGCGTTACCGCTACTCGCAACGCTGCTGGCGTGGGGGCGCGAAGGGCTGGCCGCGCGCATCGAGCAATGCATGGATGACGCCGGGACGCTCGCCGGGTGGATCCATGCGCACCAATCACTTGAGCTCTTTACGTTGCCCGAAAGCGGCATTGTATTGTGGCGCGCCGCCTCGCAAACGAAAACCGATGCGCTGTTCCGCAGGCTCCCGAACGGCCTGGCATCGCGGGTCGGCATAGACGGCTACAACTGGATTCGCAATGTTGCCGCCAACCCGAATGCCGACATCGACGCGCTCACGGGCTGCATACAAGACGCGCTCGACGCGTGCGAATAATCTCAATGATTGGTTCGCCGCTGGCAGGGCCCGGGGTCAGTAATACTCGAGCTTGGTCGCCTTGCCCCAGAACACGCGATAGGCAAATACCGAGTAGCCGATGATCACCGGCAATACGATAACCGCGCCGACAAAAATGATCATCAGCGATTCCGGCGCGCTGGCCGAGTCCCAGATCGTTATCTGGTCGAGCACGAGGTAGGGGAACAGGCTGTAGGCCAGACCGTGAAACGCCAGCAGGAACAGACCGCAGGTGCACACGAACGGCACCCATTCGCCATAGTTGTTGTTGTCGGCAAGCCTGACGGGCAGGCGGTTAAGCGTGCGCCATGCGATCAGGAACGTGACGATCGTAGTCAGCGGTATCGGCCACACCATCAGCACGTTTTCAAAGCTGAACCATTTGTAGAAAATCTGTTCGCTGACCAGCGGCGTCGCGACGGATACCGCAGCGATACCCACGGCCATCAACGCGACCGAGCGCTTCGCCCAGCGCACCGCTTTGAGCTGCAGCGCGCCGCTGGTCTTGATGATCAGCCAGGTCGCGCCTAGCAACGCGTAGCCCGACGCAAGGCACACCCCGATAAACAGCGCGAAACCAATACTCAACGCATCGGATTCAAAGCCGGTGACGAGCCGGCCGAGCATGTAGCCCTGCGATACGGCGGCGATCGATGAGCCAATAAAGAACGCGTTGTTCCACGCTTCTTTATGATCGGCTTTCGCCTTGACGCGAAAGTCGAACGCAACACCGCGCAAGGTCAGCCCGATCAGCATCAGCGCAATCGGCAAGTACAGGTGACCGAGAATAACGCCATGCGCTTGCGGAAATGCGACCAGCAGGATGCCGACACCGAGCACCAACCATGTCTCGTTGGCATCCCAGAACGGGCCGATGGACGCGATCATGATGTCTTTCTCATCGGGCTCCGCATTGCGGAACAACAGGCCAACGCCCAGATCGAAACCATCGAGAATCACATAGGCAAGAATTGATATGCCCATCATGGCCATGAATGCCAGCGGCAACCAGCCCGCGGGCGTGGTCAGATCAGGGATACCCTCAGGCACGCTCGGGACTCGCGTCGAGCGGCAAGACACGCGGCCCGTAAGCCGTCGGCTCTTCAGCCTTGCTTTCCGGCAATCCGGCCTGGCGCGCAAGATAGAAGACCACCGAAATGTAGGCGGTAATCAGCACGGCATAAAGCACGAGATAGGCCGTCAATGTTGCCGCCACCGCCCCGCCTGACACCGGGCCGAGCGCGTCAGCCGTGCGCAGCACGCCGTCCACCAGGAACGGCTGGCGACCAATCTCAGTGGTATACCAACCCGCAAGCACGGCGATCCAACCGGAGAACGTCATCCATACCAGAGCGCGGTTAACGAATGCCGCCGGGACACCGTTACGCTTGATCCCGACTGCACCCCACCACGACAAGGCGAGCATCAGCAGGCCCGTCATCACCATAATCCGAAACGCCCAGAACACGGGTGCGACCGGCGGATGCTCGCCGATGAAATCGTTCAGGCCCTGAACCTCACCGTTTATATCGTGCGTCAACACGAGCGACGCCAGCCCGGGAACCTCAATGGAAAAACGATTCTCGCGCGCCTCCTCATCCGGCAGCGCAAACAACACCAGAGGTGCCGCCGTTTGCGTCTCCCAAAGCCCCTCCATCGCCGCCACTTTGGCCGGCTGATGCTCAAGGGTGTTGAGGCCGTGAAGGTCGCCACTGAAAATCTGTAATGGCGCGATCACTGCGGCCAGAATGACGCCAGTGCGCATTGTCGCCCTGACCGCCGGCGTGCGGTCGCCGCGCAACCAGCGGTATGCGGAAATGCCCGCGATCAGGAACGCTACCGTGAGGAATGACGCCATCATCGTGTGCGCCAGGCGGTAGGGAAATGACGGGTTGAAAATAATCGCGAACCAATCGGTCGCGTGTGCGACACCGTCGCGCATCTCGAACCCGGCCGGCGTATGCATCCAGGACACCAGCGCGAGAATCCAGAACGCGGACAGGCTCGTGCCGACGGCGACCAGCACCGTCGCTATGGTGTGCACGCGATTGCTCACCCGCTTGAAGCCGAACAGCATGATGCCGAGGAAAGAGGCCTCGAGGAAAAACGCGGTCAGCACCTCATAGCCCAGCAACGGGCCGGCGATATTACCGACCGTCTCCATGTAGCCCGGCCAGTTGGTACCGAACTGGAAACTCATGGTGATGCCGCTGACGACGCCGAGCGCGAACGACAACGCAAACACCTTCACCCACAGCCGGTAGGCATTCATCCACTTGTCGTCGCCTGTGCGGTTGTAGCGCAACTTGAAGAACAACAATACCCAGCTCAACGCGATGGTGATCATCGGGAACAGGATGTGGAAACTGATATTGGCCGCGAACTGGATGCGCGACAGTAATAATGGATCGGCCGCTGACACGGTCATTTCTCCTTAACGCCTCAGCCCAATGCTTGAGACTTCTTCGTAAATTTCTTCGTACTACCCAAAAGCTTTTGCACACCGCCGCCAAGCTTCATCAGCTTGACCGCGGTTTTCTGGTCCAGCTCAACCATATCGTCAAGCCAACCGGTAACCAGCTCGATCAGACCGAGCATTTCCGACAATCGCTGCTCGGCATAAACGTCGGCAGGGTCGGTCTGTTGTGTCATCAGCGCACCGCGAATCATCGACATCGTCGGCTCGATTTCGCGCTTGCGCCGCTCGGCCATCAGCGTCCTGAAAATCTCCCAGATATCGTCCGGCGCAGAGAAGTAGTCACGCCGGTCGTCGGGAAGATGCTGGAGGCGAACCAACTGCCAGGCCTGCAGCTCCTTCAGCGCCATACTGGTGTTAGAGCGCGAGACACCCAGTGCCTCGGTGATCTGATCGGCGTTCATCGGCGACGCGCTGACGTACAGCAACGCGTACATCTGTCCCACGGTGCGATTAATGCCCCAGCGGCTGCCCATCTCACCAAAGTGCAAGATGAACGATTGTTGATATGCCGTCGTTTTCATCGATTTCAATAATTACTGAAAGAAGTGAAATTATACTGCGCAGCGATGCGCGGGGACATCTATTTGCACGGTTTCGTGACTCTCATCACGCAGCCGAAAGCTTAGCGGCACCGGCGCGGACCAACCACCAGTCCTTCCTGATCGCAGCTTCGGTTGCGCCGACTAATGACGCTTCTGTTTTTTCTGTACTATCAATGCCCAGCGTTAGGCAATTGATTCGGGGGGAATCCATGCACAGACCGCAAATCGAATACAATCTCGCATCCATCATTCTTCGTCGTGGCGAGGCCAACCCGGACACCCGCGCCCTCGTTTTCGAGGACAATGCGCAAACCTACAGCGAGCTTGCCGGTCGCGTCTGGCGGCTCGCCGCCGCGCTGCAGGCACAGGGCGTGTGCAGCGGCGACCGCGTCGGCTATGTCGGTGTCAACCACCCGCAATTCATCGAAACGATGATTGCGGCCTGGACGCTCGGTGCGATTTTCGTGCCGCTGAACTTCCGCCTGACCGGCGAAGAGCTGACCTACATTATTAACGACGCGGGCATTCACACGCTGGTCGTCGACGATACATTACGCCCGGTCGTCGAGCCGGTGCGTGCACGCCTGACCTGTCGCAACTTTGTCGCCGCGGAGTCTGCCCAAGACGGCTGGCTGCACATCGACACGCTGATCGAGTCACACCAGCCGCTCGACATGCTGGTCAGCGCCGGCCAACACGACACCGCCGTCATCATGTACACGTCCGGCACGACCGGCCGCCCCAAGGGCGCGATGCTGACCCACGGCAACCTGTTGTGGAACAACCTGTCGTCCGGGCTCGACATTTCGATTCACAAAGAAGACATCACGCTAGTCGCCGCCCCGCTGTTTCACATCGGCGGGCTCAACGTGACCATGCTGGGCTCGTTGCAAAACGGCTGTTGCGTCGTCCTGCATCGCGGCTTCGACGCGAAACAGTCATTGGTCGACATCGAGCGCTACCAATGCACGACGATGTTCGGCGCGCCGGCAATGTTCCTGTTCATGGCGCAACAACCGGCATTTGCCGACACTGACCTGTCATCTTTGCGCATGCTGATCGTCGGCGCGGCACCGGTGCCCAGGTCGTTGCTCGACATCTACAGCAAGCGCGACGTCGCGCTGAACCAGGGTTATGGCCTGACCGAAACATCACCGTTCGTCAGCTTCCTGACCAGCGAACATCTCGAAAGTAAAATGGGCTCGGCGGGCAAGGCGAACATCATGGGTGAGGTGCGCATTGCCGATGCGAACGGCGACTCGCTGGCGCCGGGCGAAGTCGGCGAAATCCTGTTCCGCGGCCCGAACCTGATGAAGGGCTACTGGAACAAGCCGCAAGCGACCGCCGAGGCAATCGACAATCGTGGCTGGTTTCACACCGGTGACGCAGGCTATATGGACGATGACGGATTCCTGTTCATCAGCGACCGCGTCAAGGACATGGTGATCACCGGCGGCGAGAACGTCTACCCGGCAGAAGTCGAAAGCGTCCTGTTCGAACACGTCTCGATCCGCGAAGTCGCCGTCATCGGCCTGCCCGATGAAAAATGGGGCGAAGCGGTAACCGCGGTCGTGGCGCTGAACGACGGCAGCACGCTGACGATCAAAGAGCTGCGTGATTTCTGTGACGGCAAGCTCGCGCGCTACAAGCTTCCGCTGCATTTGCATCAGGTCGCGGCACTACCCCGTAACCCGGCCGGCAAGGTCCTGAAATTCGAGCTGCGTGAGCAATTAGGCAAGTCCTGAGCCGTAGGGCGCATTCGGCGCCACATTGCAGTTTTATTAAATTTCACGGAAAAGATTGCGTTTGCAAACTTCATTCGCGGTATACTATCCCCGACGAACAAGCTGCGAAAGCATCTGCAAACCATAGACTGGCACCTAGCCGGTCTTTTAGTTGTGGGGACCTAACGCAACCGGTTCGTCCCCTGAATAGATCGCTTCGACCGAGTTCCCGGCATGGTGCCTGAATCCTCTTGAGCGAACGACGAGCCTTAAGGAGGTTTCACAATGGGTAAAAAACTATATGTCGGCAATTTGCCGTATTCCGTTGACCAGCAAGCACTGCAAGACGCATTTTCTGCGTTCGGTACTGTTGATTCAGCAATCGTAATCAGCGACCGCGACACCGGTCGCAGCAAAGGCTTCGGTTTCGTGGAAATGTCCAGCGATTCAGAAGCTGAAAAAGCGATTGATGAACTGAACGGCACCAGCATGGATAACCGTCAGATCACTGTTAACGAAGCACGTCCGCGTGCACCGCGTACTGGCGGTGGTGGCGGCGGTGGCTACGGCGGCGGCGGCGGCGGTGGCGGTGGCAACCGCTGGTAAGCGCAGCTTCTAGCTGACAGCCTAGAAAAGCCCGGCCTCGGCCGGGCTTTTTTTTGTGCACAAAAACCGGACGTTGCGGCGCCGTTCTGTTACGCTCACCCCGCGCGGAGACGATCCAGTCCTTTTCCGCCAGCCAATTCTGGCTACTTTTTTGATTCACTGAGACTGGCCGCGGCTTCGCCCGGCATGTGAATCACACTTGGAACACTCCATGACATTTTCTTCTTTCGGCTTGTCCGAGGCGCTTGTTCGTGCCGTCGGTGAGCTCGGCTATTCAAAGCCAACCCCTATTCAGCAACAGGCGATCCCCGCCGTAATGACCGGCAAGGATTTGCTGGCCGGCGCACAAACCGGCACCGGCAAGACCGCCGGCTTTGTATTGCCGATGCTGCAACGCCTGTCCGACAGCGAACCGCGTCGCAAGAACGCCGTGCGCGCCCTGATCCTGACACCAACACGCGAACTCGCCGCCCAGGTTGAGCAAAGCGTGCAGGACTATGGCCGCCACCTGCCGCTGACATCAATGGTGATATTCGGTGGCGTCAACATCCGCCCGCAGATCGCGCGACTGCGCAAGCGCGTCGACATCCTGGTGGCGACACCGGGCCGCCTTCTCGACCATGTCCAACAAGGCACACTCGACCTGTCAGGCGTCGAAATCCTGGTGCTCGATGAGGCCGACCGCATGCTCGATATGGGCTTCATTCACGACATTAAGCGTGTATTGAAACTGCTGCCCCCAGCCCGTCAGAACCTGCTGTTCTCGGCGACCTTCTCCAACGAGATCAAGACGCTCGCGGACCGCTTACTGGACAACCCGGCAATGATTGAAGTCGCACGACGCAACGCGGCCGCCGAAACCGTCGCGCAAAAAATCTATCCGGTCGACCGCGATCGCAAGCGCGAATTGCTGTCGAAGCTGATCCGCGACAACAACTGGTACCAGGTGCTGGTCTTCACACGCACCAAACACGGCGCCAACCGGCTCGCAAAACAGCTTGAGACCGATGGCATCTCTTCGATGGCGATCCACGGTAACAAGAGCCAGACGGCGCGTACCAAAGCACTCGCCGCGTTCAAAGCGGGCGACTTGCAGGTACTGGTCGCGACCGACATCGCAGCGCGCGGCATCGACATCAGTGAACTGCCACACGTGGTGAACTTCGAGCTGCCGAATGTGCCGGAGGACTACGTGCATCGCATCGGACGCACCGGTCGGGCCGGCACCGAGGGCGAAGCGAGTTCACTCGTATGTGTCGACGAGCTAAAGCTGCTTGCGGATATCGAGCGCGTGCTGAAGCGCGAACTACCACACGAAATCATCGAAGGCTTCGAGCCGGACCGCAACGCCAAGCCGCAACCGATCGCCAACGGGCGACGCGGCGGCGGTCAGCAACGCGGCAACGCGCCGCGCGGCGGCAACGGCCAGAAGCGTGGTGGCAACGGCGGTCAGCAACGCGGTGGCGGACGATCCGGTGCAGGCGCGGCCAGCGCCGGCAAACCCGGCAGCGCACCGCCCAAGCGCCGCCGTCGCAGTTCACGCAACAAGGCCTCCACCGCCTGAGTCATCGGAAGGCCGCGCCGATCACAGCGATCGGCGCGGCTGGTTCCCGCATACCGACAACCGGTATAGTCAGACTACGATTTGCACATCGTACTGGCAGGGGGACGAATGGCAGAAAAAACAGTCACGATAGGCGGCGCCAGCGGTTTCTGGGGAGAGACAGCGTCATCGACAGCGCAACTGCTGGGTGACGGTCAGCTCGACTATCTCGTCTACGACTATCTCGCCGAAATCACCATGTCGATCATGGCGCGTGCCCGTGCGGCCGATCCGGAATACGGCTATGCAGCCGATTTCGTCAGTGCCGTCCTCGCGCCGAATCTCGCGCAGATTGCGCAACAAGGCGTGCGTGTTATTTCCAACGCCGGCGGCGTCAATCCGCAGGCGTGCGCGCGCGCCGTGCGCGCACTGGTCGAGCAACAGGGCCTTAATCTCAAGGTCGCCGTAGTCAGCGGCGATGATTTGCTGGACCGCCTCGACGATTTCAAGAACGTAAAGGAAATGTTCTCCGGCGAGTTACTGCCGGATTCACGCCGTATCGCCAGCGTCAACGCCTACCTTGGCGCATTCCCGATTGCCGCGGCACTCGATATGGGTGCCGACATCGTCATCACAGGCCGAGTGGTCGACAGCGCCGTCACGCTGGGCGCCTGTATTCACGAGTTCCGCTGGCAACCCGAGGACTACGATGCGCTGGCCGGCGGCAGTGTTGCCGGTCACATTCTTGAATGCGGGCCGCAGGCAACCGGCGGTAATTTCACCGACTGGGAGCTGGTCGCGGAGTCGATGCACAATATCGGCTACCCGATCGCCGAAGTGCATTCGGATGGCTCGTTCGTGTGTCGCAAGCCGGCCGACACGGGCGGCATGGTCAGCATCGGCACCGTTGCCGAACAACTGCTTTATGAGGTCGGCGACCCGCAAGCCTATGTGTTGCCCGATGTCGTCTGCGACTTCACCGGGATAACGCTAACCGAGCTCGGCAAGGACAAGATCAGCGTCAGCGGCGCGAAAGGCTACGCGCCGACCGACACCTATAAGGTCAGCGCAACGTTTGCTGACGGCTTTCGCAGCGGTCAGACCTTGCTGTTTTACGGGCGTGATGCCGATCGTAAGGCACGCGCGTTTGCCAAGGCCGCGCTGCGACGCGCCAGCGAACGACTGCAGCGCGAGGGGCTCGGCGAATTCTCCGATACGCTGGTCGAGTTGATCGGTGACGAGAGCCACTACGGCGAGATGCGTGAGATGCACGGCTCGCGCGAGGTACTGCTCAAAGTGGCCGCACGCCACCCTCAGGCCGGCGGCATAAAGGTTCTGTTGCAGGAAGTGATCGGCGCGGCATTGGCCAGCCCGCCCGGGCTAACCGGATTCGCCGGCGCGAGACCGAAACCGTCTCCCGTCGTGCGCCTGTTTTCGTTTCTGCTCGACAAGCACAAGCTCGCCATTACGATCGACTGCGACGGCGAACAGCGTAGCTTCCATCCGGTAGCGGGCCAGCCTTTTGACAGCGGTGCGCTGCGACGCCCCAGACCTGAAAAAATCGAAGACCGCGACCAGCCGATGCTACTCGTCAAACTGATCGAGCTCGCCTGGGGGCGCAGCGGCGACAAAGGCGACAAGGCCAATGTCGGCATCATCGCGCGCCAGGCACAATTCCTGCCCTACATCTGGAACGACCTGACCGAACGAATCGTCGGCGAGCGCTTCGCTCATTTCACCGAAGCACCGGTCGAGCGCTATTATTTACCGGGTATCCACGCAGTGAATTTCGTTTTGCACGACGTTCTCGGCGGCGGCGGCATCGCAAGTTTGCGTAACGATCCGCAAGGCAAAGGCTATGCACAACTACTACTCGAAACATCGATCCGGGTACCCGAACACATGATGAAGGATATTTGATGGCGGTTTTCCGCAGTAAGCTCGATACGAGCAGCGATAACTACGCACGCAACCGCCAGGACATGTTGGCGTTGGTCGACAAACTCGCCGAGCTCAATCAGCGCGGCGCACTGCGCTCGGAGCAGCGTCGCGAACGCTTCGAGGCGCGCGGCCAGCTGACGCCGCGCGAGCGCCTCGCCGGTTTGCTGGACCCCGGAATGCCGTTCCTGAGCATCGGCAATCTCGCCGGTTACCTGCATGACACGAGCAACGCGGACAAGTCCTTGCCGGGCGGCAACGTAATCGTCGGCATCGGCTTTATCGAAGGCGTGCGTTGTATGTTGTCGGTCAGCGACAGTGGCATTCAGGCGGGCTCGTTGACTGAACCGACCGCCTATCGCGTATTCCGCGCGCAGGAAATCGCACTGGCGCAAAAACTGCCGTTCGTGCACCTGGTCGAAAGCGCGGGCGCCAATCTGATGCAATATACCGTCGGCGGCTTTGTAAAAGGCGGTACGTTTTTCGCCAATCTGGCAAGACTGAGTGCGGCCGGTATCCCGGTTATTAATTTGTTGCACGGCTCGTCGACCGCAGGCGGTGCCTACATGCCCGGCATGAGCGATTACGTGGTCGCCGTGCGCGATCGCGCGAAAGCGTTCCTGGCCGGGCCGCCATTGTTGAAAGCGGCAACCGGTGAAATCGCAACCGACGAGGAACTCGGTGGCGCCAGGATGCATGCCGAGGTCTCCGGGCTGGTCGAATACCTCGCCGATGATGACGCACATGCGCTGCGCATCGGGCGCGAGATTGTGCAGCGACTGCACTGGAACACGCGGGTAACGCCTGCCGCCAGGCGCAGCTTCGCCGAGCCCCGCCTCGACGCCGACGAAATCGCCGGCATTGTGCCGGTCGACTATCGCAAACCTTACGATGTGCACGAAGTGATCGCGCGTGTTGTCGATGACTCGGATCTGCTTAATTTTAAACCGGATTACGGCGTCAGCAGTGTTTGTGTGCAAGCGGATATCTACGGCCTTGGTTGCGGCATTGTGTCCAACAACGGTCCCATTGATCCGAACGGCGCCGGCAAGATCACGCAATTCTTACAGCTCTGCGATCAGTCGCAATTGCCGGTCATTTTCCTGCAGAACACGACCGGCTATCTGGTCGGCAAGAAGTACGAGCAAGGCGGCATGATCAAGCATGGCTCGAAAATGATCCAGGCGGTAACGAATCTAAGCGTGCCGCGGCTGACGCTCAACATTGGCGCGAGCTACGGTGCCGGCAACTACGGCATGTGCGGTCGCGGCATGAACCCCGACATGCTGATGACCTGGCCAAATGCCAGCACCGGCGTGATGGGCGGCGAGCAGGCGGCCAAGACAATGTCGATGGTTGCCCGCGGCGCGGCGAAAGCGAAAGGTCACGACATCGACGACAACGTCATAGCGGCGCAGGAGCAGCAACTGGCAGCGTTATTCGATGGCCAGTCGGATGCTTTTTATACGTCCGGGCACATGCTCGACGATGGCATGATCGATCCGCGCGACACGCGACGCGCGCTGGGCTTCATGCTGGAGACCGTGCGTGAGGCGCGTGCGCGTACGACGACTCCAAACAGCTTCGGTATCGCAAGGATCTGATATGGCGACGATTGAAACTACGCTGCGCGACGGCTGGCTGACCATATGGCTGGCAAGGCCCGAATCCAGAAACGCGTTGTCCTCCGAAATGGTTGCCGAGTTGCTCAGCTTGCTGCGCAGCACCGCGCCCGACCGCAGCGTGCGCGGCATCACATTCCGCGGCCAGGGTGACGTCTTTTGTGCCGGCGGCGATCTGAAAGGCTTCCAGAGCGATCTTGATGATCCGGATGCCGTCGCCGCCATTGCGCTATCCAGCCGCGGCGCCGGTGAGTTATTCCACCAGATCAATCGGATGCCGCAAGTCGTCATCATGCTCGTGCATGGCGCCGCGATGGCCGGCGGGCTGGGCATGGTCTGTGCCGGCGATGTTGTTGCGGTGACGCGCGAATGCCGTTTCGCGCTGACAGAGACCCGCCTCGGGATCGTCCCGGCACAAATTGCGCCGTTGGTCATCAATCGCATCGGCCCGGCCAAAGCCCGACGCATCATGCTGACCGGCGCTCGTTTCAAGGGAGATGAAGCACATGCGCTCGGCATCGCCGACTTTGTTGCCGATGACGATGACGGGCTGGATAGCATCGAGGCCAACGTGCGCAAGGACGTCATGCACTGCGCACCCGGCGCCGTCGCGGCCACCAAGGCGCTGCTGCGCGAGTCCGGCCGCCGCGAATCCGACGCGATGATCGATGCTGCCGCGAACTGTTTCACCGAGCGCTTGCTGAGCGACGAAGGGCGCGAAGGCATCGCGTCGTTTATTGAGAAGCGCCAACCGGACTGGTCGCAATGACGCGTATCAACACGATACTCATCGCCAACCGCGGCGAGATCGCGTGTCGCATCATTCGCACGGTTCAGGCAGGCGGGCGGCGTGCGATCGCCGTGTACTCGGATGCGGACGCTGACGCGCCGCACGTCGCACAGGCCGATCAGGCCGTGCCGATCGGACCCGCACCGGCGTCCGACTCCTATCTCAATATCGCGGCAATAGTCGCGGCGGCCGAAGCCGCCGGCGCCGACGCGATCCACCCGGGCTATGGCTTTCTTTCCGAAAACGCGGCGTTCGCGCGGGCTTGCGACAGCGCGGGTTTGGTATTTATCGGCCCGGGCGCCGACGCCATCGACTTGATGGGCAACAAGGCCGCCGCCAAACGTCACATGCTTGCGCGCGATGTCCCCTGCGTGCCCGGCTACGAGGGCGACGAGCAAAGCGACCAGGCGTTCGCGACTGCCGCCGCCGATATTGGCTACCCGCTGATGATCAAGGCATCGGCCGGTGGCGGCGGGCGCGGCATGCGCACTGTTGAAGATGCAGACGCGCTACTGCCGGCGCTGGCAATGGCGCGGGCAGAGGCCGAGGCCGCGTTCGGGTCACCCGAGCTGATTCTCGAGCGCGCCATTGTGGATGCGCGGCACGTTGAGGTTCAGATCATCGCCGACCAGCACGACAACATCGTCCATCTCGGTGAGCGTGATTGCTCTGTGCAAAGGCGCCATCAGAAAGTCGTGGAGGAATCGCCCTGCCCCGCCGTCGACGCAGAGCTGCGCGCACGACTCGGCGCGGCGGCCATCAGTGCCGCCAGCGGCATCGGCTATCGCGGCGCCGGCACCGTTGAATTCCTGCTTGATGCGAGCGGCGAGTTTTATTTTCTGGAAATGAACACACGCTTGCAGGTCGAGCACCCGGTTACTGAAATGATTACCGGACTCGATCTGGTGGCACTACAAATCGACATTGCGCAGGGCACGCCTTTGCCGTTCGGACAGGACGACATTGAAGCGCACGGGCACGCGATCGAGGTACGCCTGTATGCCGAAGATCCGGCGCAATCATTTCTGCCGCAAACGGGCCACATCAGCCATTGGCAGGCAGCGCCCGAAGCGCTGGCAAGAACCGACGGCGGTATTGCCAGCGGGCAGACGATATCGCCGTACTACGACCCGATGCTGGCGAAAATCATCGCCTGCGGCGACAGCCGTGATGATGCCCGGCGTCGCCTGATCGATGCGTTGGGGCAAACCGCGATTCTGGGGTTGACCACCAACCGTGACTTTCTGATCGGCGTATTGGCCCACCCGGTGTTTGCCGATGGTCACGCGACGACCGTATTTCTGACCAGGCACGCCACCGACTTTGGCGCGGCGAAGCACGATGCGCCATCGAGCGCGGCCGCCGCCGTCATCTGCTATCGCCGCGACCGGCAACGTGCGATGAACGCGAGCTACGATGTCGGGGCACAACTGGCCGACTGGAGCAGCGACGCGTCATTATGCAGTCGCTTCGAGTGGGCCGACGACGATGGCCGGCATGCACTCACGGTGCGCCCGCTCGGCGGCGACCGCTACCATGTCAGCAATGGCGTGGATATCGACGTCATAGACTTCGGCGAGCATCGTGCGACGCTCGCCACCGGCAACGTCAAACAGGACTGGCACTTCGCAATCGACAACAGCAACACGTTGCATCTCGCCGGCGCATGCGCCACCTTGAGTTTCTCTCTCGCGGGCAGCGACGGGCTCGATTGCGAGGGCCCTGACGACGGCAGTGTTTATGCACCCATGCATGGACGCGTTGCCGCACTGCATGTTGAGGTTGGCGACATTGTCACACGCGGGCAGCGACTCGCCGTCATTGAGGCGATGAAGATGCAACATGAAATCACGGCTAACAGCGACGGCACGGTGCGCGCAATTCACGCGCAGCAAGACACGCAAATTGCCGCCGATGCGCTGCTGATCAGCCTGGAGGTCGCCGAATAATGACGCTTGCCGAAGTCAGCGCGTTTCGCGCAGAAAGTGACGCGCTGGGCGCGCTCGTCGATGATTTCGACGAGAGCTGGTTGCTGCGCAAGACCCAGTTCAAGGACTGGGCCGTCGCCGACATTCTCGGCCACCTCTATATCTGGAACGATGCCGCCGCATTGACGATTGCCGACAGCGACGCGTTTTCAGCATTCTTCAACCGCGTTGTCGCCGCGATGCAAGGTCCGGGTGGCATGCGCGCTTTTGAGAACGAACTACTGGCCGGACTGTCGCCGCGCGATATCGCCGACGCGTGGCGACAAAGCGTCAGCGCAGTCTGCCAGTTGTATGGCGATGCCGACCCCAGGCAACGCGTCAAATGGGGCGGGCCTGACATGAGCGTTCGCTCGTGCATCAGCGCGCGCCTGATGGAAACCTGGGCGCACGGGCAGGCGATATTCGATCTCGCGGGTATCGACCGCATCGATTCCGACCGGCTGCACAATATCGTCATGCTCGGCGTCAATACCTTCGCATTCAACTTCCGGATTAACGGGCTGGATGTCCCGCCGGCTATGCCCGCGTTGATTCTGCAGGCGCCTTCCGGTGAAACCTGGCAATTCGGCGACGATGCGGATAACCAGATCACCGGTCTGGCCCGCGATTTCTGTCAGGTCGTGACTCAGGTTCGCAATATCAGAGACACCGGTCTTGATGTGCGCGGTGAGACTGCCGCGCAATGGATGGATATCGCACAGTGCTTCGCCGGCCCGCCGAATCCGCCACCGCTACCGGGAACACGCACGCTGCAAGTCAGCACAACAACGGAACCGCCAAATGGCTGATGAAATAGCACCGCAAGACGCCGTCTTTACCACGGATCAGGTCGGGGAATACCTGCCCGAGGTATTACGCCCGTATTGGATCTGGCTCAACGAATACCCGATCGTCGCCGCACTCATCATCGTCGTCATCGGTTTTGTTGCGGCATCGGTGCTGGTCGCCGTTCTGCGTCGCTTTGTGCACCAGCTCACCAAGCGCACGGCAACAGATATCGACGATCAGCTACTGAAGATTCTTAGCCGGCCGCTGTTTCTCGCCGTGCTTTATGGCGCACTGGCAGTAGCGACGGTAAGCCTGCAACTCCCGTCAACAATGACGCGAATCATCATTAATCTGCTTCTGTCCCTGACGGTACTGATCTGGATGAATGCCGCCATTGCGGCGGTAAGCCTGCTGCTGTCAACGGTCAGTCAGTTCAAGGACCGGTTCGAGGTCATTCAGGCATCGACGGTGCCGCTGTTCGATATGGTCGGCAAAATCCTGTTGATCGGTATTGCCGGCTACCTGTTGCTTGGCATCTGGGACGTGGATGCGACGGCGTGGCTGGCATCTGCCGGTGTCGCCGGTATCGCGATCGGCTTCGCCGCGCGCGACACGCTGGCGAATTTGTTCTCGGGTGTGTTTATTGTTGTCGATGCGCCCTACAAGGTCGGCGACTTTGTGAATCTGGACAGCGGCGAGCGTGGCATGATCACCCACGTTGGCTTGCGCTCGACGCGACTGCTGACCCGCGATGATATCGAGATCACCATTCCGAACGCGGTGATGGCGAACTCGAAGATCGTCAATGAGACCGCCGGGCATTCCACGCAACGCAGATTAAGAATAAAGGCGGGCGCGGGCTACGGCTCGGACGCCGATCAGGTTGTCGCGCTGTTAGAAGACATCGCCGCCGCACACCCGGACGTGATCGCAACGCCGGCACCGCGCGTGCGACTGCGCGGGCTGGGCGACTCAAGCCTGGATTTCGAACTACTGTGCTGGGTGGGCGAGCCTGTGCTGAGCGGCAAAGTCAGTCATGACCTGTTGATGGAAGTGTATCGGCGCTTCAACAGCGAGGGCATCGAAATCCCGTTCCCGAAACAAGACATTTATGTCCGCGAGTTGCCGGAGCAACAACCACCGCAACCGGACGGCTGAACGCCACGCGCGAGCCGTTAGCAGCAACGCTGTGGCTTTCGGTTCGCGCGTGCGATACTGAATAGACGCAACAACCAAAAGTGATGCTATGAAAACTCAGGTTCTTGAAGTCAAAAAAACGCAATTGGCAACCAGCCGTGTGCATGAGCACGAACTACCTGAGCTGGCGGACGGTGAGGTACTCGCGGCGGTAGACCGGTTCGGGCTGACCGCGAACAACATCACCTATGGCGTCGTCGGCGAGAAGATCGGCTATTGGCAGTTTTTCCCGGCCGAGGAAGGCTGGGGCATCATCCCGGTATGGGGTTTCGCCGATATAGTCGCGTCGAACCATGACGAAATCGCTGTCGGCGAGCGCCTGTATGGCTACTGGCCGATGGGTACGCACCTGGTCATGCGGCCCGGCAAAGTTTCCGCCATGCGCCTGCAGGATCAAATGCCGCATCGCGCCAATCTGCCGCCGGTCTACAACGCCTATGCCCGCTGCACGCACGAGCCACATTACGACGCGTCTATGGATGACGACCGCATGCTGCTGTTCCCGCTATACGCGACCTCGTACTGCCTCTATGACTTTCTGATCGACAACAAGTTTTTCGGTGCCGAGCAGGTCATCATTCCCAGCGCGTCGTCGAAAACCGCGATTGGTCTGGCCTACGCGCTGGCCGAAGAGGACGGTGATCACGCACTCATCGGGATCACCTCACCGGGCAACATCGAAAAGGTTGAAGCACTCGGCTTGTACGATCAGGTGATCGGCTACCATGCGCTGGATGCGGTCGACGACACCTTACCGTCCGTCATTGTCGACATGTCCGGCAACGGAGAAGTGCTGTCGGATTTGCACAAAATGCTTGGCGACAATATGCGTTACACGTCCAATGTCGGGCTCACCCATTACGACGAAAACAAGATGGGCGAGCACTTTATCCGCGAGCGCAGCGAAATGTTTTTCGCGCCCGGACATATCCAGAAACGTGCCAAAGAATGGGGACCGGGCGAGTTTGATAAGCGCGCGTTCAAGTTCTGGCATGACGCGGCGATCAAGAGCCGCACCTGGCTCAGCTACCAGCACATCGCCGGCATGAATGTGCTGCAGGCCGCCTATAAGGAAGTGCTGGCAGGCAACGCGCAACCGGATGTCGGGCTGATCATTACGCCGAACTAGCCGCAACACCGGCTAGCGGTAATTCGCCTCGACGCTGACCGGAAAGTTGACCGAGCGTGCGATAAAACACATGTCGTGCGCCTTGGCATGCAACGCATCCGCGCGGGCCACCTGCGCGGCATCGGCGAGTGTGATCGTGGGCCTGAGCAGCACACTTGAGAATTGCCCACTGCCATCGTCGTTTGTATTCATAGTTCCGAGTGGGGCGTCGACGTATCCCGTTACCGTAATATTCGCGCTCGCGCACAAATGTAAGAACCAGAGCTTATGGCAGGCTGAAAGTGCTGCGACCAGCAATTCCTCCGGATTCCATCGGCCGGCATCGCCGAGATAATCCGGGTCCGCCGAACCGGCCAGCACCGGCTTGCCGTCGGCGCTGATCTCATAGTCGCGCTTGTAACTGCGATAGTCCGCTGTGCCCTGCCCGGTGTTGCCGGTCCATTGCAGCGTCAGCGTGTAGGTGTGTTGCCTGGCCAATTCGTCTCCGTTTGCTGGTTGACCGCCGCGACGGCTGGTTCCGCTCGCCTAGTACTCAACAACAATCTTGCCGAAGTGCTTGCCTGACAGCTGGTATTCGAACGCCTTGCCCAGCTCGTCAATAGCGAAGCTTTTGTCGATCACGGGCTGCATACCCGCGACCTCGATCGCACGCACCATGTCGTGCTGCATCGCGTGGCTGCCGACCGCGATGCCGGTCATGCGCACCTGCTTGAAGAAGTACTTCGGAAACACGATCTCGCCCTTGCGCCCGCCGAGGATACCGATCAGCACGATGCTGCCGCCTATGGCGACCGCTTCCGTCGACTGGCGTATCGTTGCGCCGCCGCCCACATCGAGCACATGGTCGACACCACCGGACATCCCGTACACGGTCTTGCCCCAGTTCTCGTCGTCTTTGTAGTTGATCACGACATCGGCGCCGAGCGCTTTGAGGCGCTCCATCTTTTCGTTGGAAGACGACGTCGCATAAACCGTGGCGCCCGCCGCCTTGGCGATCTGCAAGCCGAAGATCGACATGCCACCACTACCCTCGATGAGCACGCTGTCACCGGCCTTGATGCCGCCCTCGACGACCAGCCCGCGCCATGCCGTCAATGCGGCGCACGGCAAAGTCGCCGCCTGCGCATAGCTGTAACCGGCGGGGATGCCCGTCAGCGTATTCGCCCCCACACAGGATTGCTGGGTCGCGAAACCGTCACAGGTTTCACCGGCCACGGCCGGCAAGTTCTGCATACTCGGCGCGCCTTCGCGCCACAACGGGAAGAACGTCGACATGACCTTGTCGCCGACTTTCCAATCGAGCACGCCGTCGCCAACCGCGGTAATCTCACCGGCACCGTCCGACATCGGGATGCGCCCGTCGGCGACCGGAATCAAGCCGGCGGCAACCATGTAGTCGTGAAAATTTAATGACGTCGCGTGCCAGCGAACCTGAACCTCACCAGCGCCGGGTGCACGGGTGTCGGCATCTACCAGCGTGAGCTTATCCAGCCCACCGGGTTGTGAAATTGTCACTGCGCGCATCATCGTCTCCTCGCAAACGGGTCGGGCGCTAAGCATACCTGAACAGCCGGTCGATAGAGTACGATAGCGCGGATGACAAACACCCGGCCCGACACGCAACACAACGCCCTCGTGATTGGCGGCGGCATCGGCGGACTGACCGCTGCGCTGTGCCTGCATCAGGCCGGCTACCGCCCCCTCGTGCTCGAACGCGCGACGTCATTGGGCGAGGTTGGCGCGGGTATCCAACTCAGCCCTAACGCATGCCGCGTGCTCGCTGCCATCGGCGTTTTGCCTGCGATAGAAGCCGGCAGCTTCGCACCGCAGTCACTGGAAATGCGAATCGGCACGAGCGGGCGAAGTGTGTTCACGATCGAAGCCGGCGACGCCGCACGCGCGCATTGGGGCGCACCCTACCTGCATGTGCATCGTGCCGACCTGATCAAACATCTTTCCGACGCACTGGCGTCACGTGTCACGAATCCGGTCATCGCCGGTAGCGACGTCGAATCGATCCGACTGCACGACCAACACGTAGCCGTGCGCATGGCCGATGGTCGCGAACTGAACGCCGAGTATGTTATCGGCGCCGACGGCATCCACTCCACAATCCGACGCTCGCTATTCGGCGATGATGCAGCGCGGTTTACCGGCAACAGCGCCTGGCGCGCAACGGTCGATATCGACAGGCTCGGCGATGACGCGCCGCCACCGACCGCCTGCGTCTGGGTTGGCGAAGGCCGCCACGCGGTCACCTACCGATTGCGCGGCGGGCGGCTTGCGAACATCGTCGCTGTCGTCGAGCAAAGCGAGTGGCGCAGCGAGTCATGGACCGAACGCGGCGACAAGGCGCTGGCACTCGCCGACTTCGACGGCTGGCACCCGATCGTGACCACACTACTCGCGGAGGCCGACGCGCACTATCGCTGGGCGCTGTTCGACCGCCCGCCGCTAACGCTGTGGCAGCAAGGACGCGTGGCGCTGCTCGGTGATGCGTGTCACGCGATGCTGCCGTTTCTTGCGCAGGGCGCGGCAATGGCGATTGAGGATGCCTGGGTGTTGACCGCGACGCTGGCCGGTAACATGCAGCGAACTGGCTCCGAATCGGGGCACGAACCTTTTGACGGCTACACGGCGGCGCGTCTGGCGCGTGTGCAGCGCGTCTACAACGGTGCTAAACGCAACATGCACACGTTCCACCTGCCTGCCGGACTACGACAAACGCTGACCTACGGCACCATGCGCCTCGGCGGCAGGCTCGCGCCGCGCATTGCCCGCGCGCAGCTCGACTGGCTGTACGGCGAGGACGTCACCGCGCGCTTCCCGATCGGCTAGCTGTCGCGCGACGGGATCCGGCCGGCGATCAGAAAGCCGACATAAACCGCCGGCAGAAAAATCAGCGGCTCGAGATAACCGCTTGCCAGCCCGGTGACGGCCGGACCGGGGCAATAGCCGGCCAAACCCCAACCGATGCCGAAGATGGCCGACCCGACCAGCAAGCGCCGGTCGATGACCGTAGCGGTTGGCCATTGTGACTTCGCCGCGAACAGCGGCGTGCGGCCCATCAACACTCGATAGCCGATGAAGGTCACGACAATCGCGCCACCCATCGTAAACAGCAGACTCGGGTCCCATTGACCAAACAGGTCGAGGAACGCGAGCACCTTTTGCGGGTTCGTCATCTGCGCAATCGCAAGCCCGAGCCCGAACACGCTACCCGCGAACAAGCCCGCGAGCGTGGTTTTGATTGAGCCACTCATATCACGACTCCCAGTACGTGGCGCAACAGGCCGGTCGTCGCGATGCCGGCCAGCATGAATGCAACCGTCGCCGACATCGAGCGCAGCGAAAGCCGGCTGATGCCACAAACGCCGTGACCGCTGGTGCAGCCGCTGCCCAGCCGCGTGCCGATGCCAACCAGCAGCCCGGCCGCGATAATCAGAAATGGCGAAACACCGGTGCGCGTCAACAGCGTATCGCCCGTAACCAGCACGAACAGTAAACCGCCCAGCACAAGCCCGACGACGAACGCCAAACGCCAGCTGCGTTCCGACCCGCTCGAAAAAGCGGCGCCCTGCAGGATGCCGCTGATACCGGCGATGCGCCCGTTCAGCCACATCAGTAACACGGCGGACAAGCCGATTAAAGCACCGCCGAGTGCGGCGCTATAAGGGGTAAATTCAGTCACTCGTTGATCTCCTGGATGCCCGGCCAACAACAGAAATTGCTGTTGCCATATTCGAGATGGGGGCAGCTTCGGTTATTATCGGATTGCGTTCAATACGCATTCTCCCCAACCGGTTGGAATCCATGCAAGCCAAAATCCCGCCGCCGATCGTCGCCGCCGCTGTCGCGGTGGTGATGAAGCTGGTTTCAAAAACCGCCGCCGCGGTGCCGGTCGTCGGGCCCTGGCAGCGACCGCTGGCCGCGCTACTGCTAGTTGCCGGCATCGCGATCGCAGTGGCAGGCGTGGTGCGCTTCCGCCACCACAAGACGACGGTCGACCCGTTACATCCCGACAAGGCGAGTCAACTGGTGACGGACGGTATTTTTTCGTTCACCCGCAACCCGATGTATCTCGGCATGCTGGTCGCGTTGCTGGCCTTCGCGGTATGGCTGGGCAGCGCCACAACGGTGTTGATTGCGCTGATGTTCGTGCCACTGATCACCGCGCTGCAAATCAACGAGGAAGAGCGGGCGATGCAGACCCTGTTCGGCGAAGAATTCACCCATTACCGACGACGCACCCGCCGCTGGCTATGAGTCTGAACATTGACTGACCCGACCAGCACACACGCCGTCACGGCACCCCTGCAAGCCACGGTCGCAACCTTGATAGTCAGCGACGGACAGTCGGTGCAAGCCGGCGATACGCTAATGCTGCTCGAAGCCATGAAGATGCAGCACGCGATCACGGCAGCCGTGGGCGGCGTCGTATCCGCGCTGCGCTGCCAGCAAGGCGACCTGGTTCAACAGGGCGACGCGCTGATGACGATTACCGCCGATCCGGATGCCGGCAAATATGAGCGTGAAAACATTGCCGGCGATGCACCCTCAGCGCAGGACCGGCAATCACTGGATGCCCTGTTCGCTGCGCGCCAGCGTACGCACGACAGCGCCCGACCCGAGGCGGTTGGCCGGCGTCACAGCAAGGGTCAGCGAACCGCCCGCGAAAACATCGACGCGCTGGTTGATGAAGACAGCTTCCGCGAGTACGGATCGCTGGTGTTTGCCGCACAACGCACGCGCCGCAGCATTGATGACCTGAAGGCCAACACGCCGGCCGACGGCCTCGTCGCGGGCGTGGCACGCATCAACGGCGACCTGTTCGACGCGCCCCACAGCGAGTGCGCCGTGCTGCACTACGACTACACCGTACTCGCCGGCACCCAGGGCGCGATGAACCACGCGAAGACGGATCGCTTGCTCGACGTCGCGGCCAGGCGTGACTTACCGGTCGTGTTTTTCACCGAAGGCGGCGGCGGCAGGCCGGGCGACGTCGATGTGCAGACTATTGCCGGTCTGCATATCGGCAGCTTTGCGTCGCTGGCGAGACTGAGCGGACAGGTGCCGCTGGTCGGTGTCGTCGGTGGCTATTGTTTTGCCGGCAACGCAGCATTTCTTGGTTGCTGCGACGTCGTCATCGCAACCGGGAAAGCCTCCATCGGCATGGGTGGCCCCGCGATGATCGAAGGCGGCGGCCTCGGTAGTTACGCACCTGCCGACGTCGGCCCGGTGGACGTGCAACGTCGCAATGGTGTCATCGATATTGTCGTCGACGACGATGCGCAAGCCGTCGCGGCTGCGCGCCAATACCTCAGCTATTTTCAGGGTGCGACGCGCGACTGGCAATGCGCCGAGCAGATATTGCTGCGCGACTGCGTGCCGGCGAACCGGCTGCGCGTGTACGACATTCGCACGATCATCAACACACTTGCCGACAACGACAGCGTGCTCGAGCTGCGGCGCGATTTCGGCAACGGCATGATCACTGCGCTGATGCGCATCGCCGGTCGGCCAATGGGATTAATCGCCAACAACCCGACCCACCTGGCCGGCGCGATCGATCGCGATGCCGCCGACAAGGCCGCGCGCTTTATGCAGCTGTGCGACGCACACGGTTTGCCGATCATCTCGTTGTGCGATACGCCCGGAATAATGGTCGGACCGGATTCGGAAGCCACGGCAAACGTGCGCCACTGCAGCCGGCTGTTTGTTACCGGTGCCAACCTGTCCGTACCGATGGTCATGGTCGTGACGCGCAAAGCCTACGGACTGGGCGCGATGGCGATGGCCGGCGGCGGTTTCCACGAGACGCTGGCGACACTCGCGTGGCCGAGTGGCGAATTCGGGGCGATGGGCCTGGAAGGCGCGGTAAGGCTCGGCTACCGCAAGGAACTCGAAGCCGAACAGGATGCGGACAAACGCGAGGCCGCGTTTCAGGCGCGCGTCGCAGATGCCTACGAGCGCGGCAAGGCGCTGAATGCCGCGCCCTTCTTCGAGTTTGACGAGGTCATCGACCCCGCGGAAACGCGCAACTGGCTGATCTCGCTGCTGGGTAACGTCACACCGCCGGAGCGGCCGGCGGGCGGCAAGCGTCGTCCGAACATCGACACATGGTAGTGGTCTCCGCCATCGGCTACTGTAAGAAACACGACCCGCAACACCGACCCACGCAAGGCTGCCCGACGCGCCTCGCGACGAGCAGCGCAAAGGTAACCGCATGACCACCATCAAAGACGTCGCACTGATCTGCGCCGGTAAATACCACGACATCGACTTCGCGCGACTCGAGCTGTTGAAGCTGCTGCAGGACCTGCCGCATGTGCGCGTCTCGGTGCACAGCGACTACGCGCTCGACGGCGTGCTCGAGCAATGCGACGCCATCATCAGCTACACCTGCGATGTCGTTGCGAGCGAAGACGAAGCGCTGCGTTTGCATGACTGGCTACAATCCGGCGGGCGCTGGTTCGCATTGCACGGCACCAACTCGGTGATTGAATTCGTCAGCTCGCGCCCATTGAAGGTCGCGACACCAGACATCGCGCCGCACTTCATGCAGCTACTGGGCAGCCAGTTTCAGGCGCACCCGCCAATCTGCGAATTTGAAGTCAAAGTGACCGACGGCCAGCACCCGCTGACAACCGGCATCGACGCTTTCATGACGACCGATGAGATCTATCTGTGTCGCATGCTTGGCGACAATCAGGTGCTAATGCATTGCGACTACGAAACACCGGTCGATGAGTTTGAGTCGACCGACTGGCAGGCGAACAGCACGCAACCGGTCATGTACCTGCACCCACACAACGACGGCGAGGTCTTGTACCTGACGCTCGGTCACTGCCGTGGCCACTACGACATGCGCCCACTGACCGACAACTATCCGCTGGTCGAGCGCTGCAGCTGGGAGACACCTGAATACTACGAGCTCGTGCGTCGCGGGCTGCGCTGGGCGATCCGCGAGCTCTGATCTAGAGCAACACGACCGGGTCGCGCCCGTCCCACTCGACATTGCGCTGCTGCCATTTCGCGAACATCGCCTTCAGCGGCGCATTCTCCTGGAGCAACTCGATCATGCAACCGGTGGTCGCGCGCGCATCGACGTAGGCGAAGCGCAAGCCGCCGCGCATCGTGCCGACATTGGCAATCGTATTACCGGTCGACTCGTAGTGCGCCAGATCGGCATCGATATCCGCCGACCAGAAACACAGATGATGAAAGCCCGTCTCGCCCGGCGCATAAACATCGCGATAGGCCGATGGCGAGTCGTCGGTCGGCTCGATCAGTTCGATCTGCATATCGCCGCTGAACGCAATCGCGGTTTTCATCCGCAGGTGTCCCGGCTGACCGCGATGTTCGAGCGCCTCGAAAGTCTTGTCGCCATACTCGGCGATAAAAAACGGGCCGATGCCAAGCGCTTCCGACCAGCGTCGTGCGCTCGCCTCGATGTCATTGACCACCCAGGCGTTTTGCATTGCACGCCGATGTGTTGGCGACGACATTGGCTACTTCGCCTCCGGCGCGAACACCGCGAGCATGTTGCCCGGCTCGTGAAAATAGAGTCCGTAGCCGGAATTGCTGATCAGATAGCCATCGGCAACGATCGGGCCGCCACCGCTCATGCCGCCACCGCGTGCAGTCAGCCCGTTGATGCCCGCGACCGGCTGCTTGGTGTCGTACTCCCAGATCAGCGCGCCATCATCCTTGGCATAGATACGCAGGAAGCCATCGAGATGGCCGGCAACCACCGCACCGGGGAACGACGAGATCGCCGCCGAGATACCGGGGTCACAGAACTGCAGCGCATCGGGACAGACGTTTTCCTGCACATGACTCCACAGCACTTTACCGGTAGCAGCATCGATCGCATGTACGCCGGGACGCGCGTCCTCGGCCGACAATGCGTCGCCGTTGCGCGTGTCGTTCATGTCGTTGATCGGCACATAGACCGTAGAGCCATCGGCCGACATGCCGAAGTGCACGCCGCCCTGAATGCTGCCGCGACCGACCTTGGCCGACCACACGAGCTCACCATCGTTGTCCGGGTCGAGCGCAATCACGCTGCCGTCTTTCAGGCCCGCCACCAGCAGCTGCCGATCTTCGCCGGCGTCAACCAACAGGATGCTGGAGCCGTGGTCCAGATCGGGCCCGTTCTCTTCGGGACAATTCGGATTGTCGGCCATCATGCAGGCGACATTCCAGGCATCACCGCTGAAGGTTTGTCGCTGCCAGACGCGCTCGCCGGTCTGCATGTCGATCGCGATGACCGCATCGCTGTTGCCGTCGGCCGGCGACGAATAGTTTTCGCCCGTGCCGACATACACGCGACCGCGCTTGCGATCGATGGTGGGACTCGCCCAAATCGGCGCGCCCGACGGTGCGAGCACCGGCGTACCGACGCGTGTTTTGGTCACCTCTGTCGGCGCTTCCGGAATCGCGTAGTGCGTCCACACGATAGCCCCATCGGCCGCATTCATCGCCACCGTCTTGCCGCGAAAAGAACAACACGGATAGTTGGGATCCGCCGCCGCAGTCACCTCCAGCGAGGAGACGTTAACGAACAGTGTTTGCCCTTCGGCGGTCGGCGTCGCCGTCAGCGTTGCGCTGGGATGGTCATCCATTTTCGTCGACCAGACCAAATCGCCGGTCAGCGCATTGACCGCGTACAGGCGCGCGACGATATCTCCGAACACCGCTAGCGGCGGGCTGTCAGCGCTGCCCTCGATAATGACGATGCCGGTACGTACCTCGGCGCCGGCTTGCCAGCGCCAGTGCGCGCAACCGGTTTCGAGATCGAGCGCGTAGACGCTGCCGTCATGGCTGCCGACAAAAATACTGTCGAACGCCACTGAAGGTTGTGAGCGTGCGCGCAGCGCATCCGGATAGGCGTAGGCCCACTTCAGCTTCAGCGTCGCCGCCGACTTTGCGTCCAGTTGCGCGACCGACGCATCGGAGAACCGCCGCGTGTCATGACCCCAGCCAACCTTGCGAATACCGGCCGCAATGTTCACCCCGGTATCCGCGGCACAAGCCGGCGCATACGCCAGCGCGGTCTGCGCCTGATCGGCGGGCTGCTGGGTAATGTACTCGGCGATGTGGGCGCGTTGTTCGGTCGTGAGCGCAGCCGCCTGCGGCATCATGATGCCCTCGTTCATCGTCTTCAGGATTGCCTGCGGACTGAGCATTTCGAGGAAAGTCTGGTGCGGCGCCTTGGTAACGCTTCCGTTGTGACAGGAGGCACAGTTGTTTGCATACAACACGGCGCCGGGCATCTCATCACGTGGGCCGAAATCGGCACTGGTGACACGAAATTCGTCGGTCGACTCGATCACCGATGCCGGCATGTCCGTCGATGCGGCAGTATCGGCCTCGACCGCAGGTGCTGTCTCGTCTCTGGAGCATCCGGCAAGCATCCAGAATGCCACCACTACTATACCCATTCTGTTCATGCGCAAATCCCCCCGAAAAGCCTGATTCAAGTATAGGCATCGAAGCACATAAAAAAACAGTCTCGCTTGACTTTTTTTGTTGAATACAACAAAGTCAGGCGCGTATCAATGTGCTTTCATCCGGGGGGATGCGAAATGCTGAAGCGTTCAATCTTGACCACTAAAGGTCTGCTGGCGGTCGCCGTCTGTGCGACAACCACTCTTGGGGCCGATGTGGCCCTCGGGCAATCGCTCGAAGAAATCGTCGTCACCGCAACGCGGCGCGCCGAAACCGATCTGCAAACCACTCCTGTTGCTGTCTCCGCCGTTAGCGGCGCACAGTTTGAAGGCATGTTCGCGCAGGATATTGGCGAAATAGCCACCTTCGTGCCGAACTTCTCCGCAGCAACGGTCACCGGCTTTAATGCCGCATCATTCGCGATGCGCGGTGCAGCCGAAACAGACATCATCGTCTACTTCGACCCGAAGGTCGGCGTCATTGTCGATGACTTTGTAGTCCCGCATGTGCAGACGCAATTGCTCGAGCCTTTCGACGTAGAAAGCATCGAGGTACTACGCGGCCCTCAGGGCACGTTGTTTGGTAAGAACACGACAGCAGGCGCCGTCGTCGTAACGACCAAGAAGCCGGTGATGGGAGCCCAGACCGGCGAAGTCAGCCTGCAATACGGCAGCTATGCTGACACCAAACTGCGTGCAGCCTTCAACCAGCCGATCAGCGACAACATGGCGTTCCGCATCGCCGGTATCTACCAGCAAAGCGATGGCTATTACAAAAACGGTAAAGTGGATTTCCCGATTGACGCCTTCGGTGCCGGCATCGGCGACGCCGGCCAGACCGATGGCTCTCCGGTTTCCGGCGATGGAAGTGACCTCGGCGGCAAAGACGTACTGTCATTGCGTGCCAAGCTTGCATGGGAGCCGTCCGAGGCGCTCAAATTGCTGGGCCAGATCGAATACATCCGCGATCGCAGTGATCCTGTTCCGGTCGTCAACGTCACCGAAGACGGTGCCGGCCAGTTGGCGACATTGCTCGGCTTCCCGGGCGTCACCAGCGGCGATCCGCTTGACCAGGCAGGCATTCACAACAGCAGCATCGTCGGTCTCGATGGCAATCAGGAAGTCGACGTTTTGGGTACTTACCTGAATCTCGAATATGCCATGGCCAACCACACGATTTATGCGCTTGCGGGTTTCCGCACGCAGGAATCGCGTCTGCCTAACGAGTACCTTGGTACCGCATACGAGAGCTTCTTCGCTGCCACCCGCGACGATGACCGCGACACGATGCAGCTCGAGGCACGCATCGCCTCAGATAAGCCGGGCCCGGTAAACTACGTTGCCGGTGTGTTCTACCAGACCAACGACGCCGTTTTCTGTGTGCGTCAGCAACTTGGCCTGACCGAGTTCTTCGGCTCAGCCGTGCCAGGCTTGCTCGACAACCAGAACCCGCTGCTATTGTGTAACAAGCAGGATTCAACATCGTGGGCGGTATTCGCCGACGCCACCTGGGACATCACCGACAAGTTCCAGCTCGGTGCAGGTGTGCGTTACACCGACGAGGAAAAAGACTACACGGCTCGCGAAGGCTTGCCGGAAAGTCTGATTCTGCCAAACGGCGGCGAGCCACTCGATGGCGCTGATTTCTCGCTGGCGGCTTTCGCGGTACAGAACGACTCCGATTCCTGGAGTGAGCCAACATGGCGCATCACCGGCTCCTACGAGTTTGATGACGACACGTTTGGCTATGTGACCGCATCGCGTGGCTTCAAATCGGGTGGCTATAATGACCAGGCCGGTTCCGGTGGCTTCGCCAACTTCCCGCTGGCCTCCTACGACCCGGAACTCGCGACCAGCTTCGAGTTCGGCGTCAAGAACAGCTTCCTGGATGACCGCGTACGCTTCAATGCGACGTACTTCACCGTTAACTATGAAGACTTCCAGCGTAGTGCAGTGGTCACCGTTCCGGGAACAGCCTTTCAGGAAACCCGTACGTTTAATGCCGCCGACGTCGACGCCAGTGGCCTTGAACTCGAGTTGACGGCGCTGTTGACGGACAACCTCACGCTGCGCGCCAACATCGGTACGCTCGACGCTGAGTACAACGAGTTTTTCCTCGACCTGGACCAGGACGGCAACCTTGAAGACTTCTCGGGCCGCGACGTCGTCCGCTCACCGGACGTCACAGCGGGTGTTGACCTCACCTACCTGCAGGACCTCGCCAGCGGCGCAAACATGCGCTACAACATGAACTTCAACTACGAAGACGAGAACACCTACTACTACAACGAAGTCATCGGCTCGAACTTCGATACGGTTCTTGAGAAGCGTACGATCCTGAGCGCCAACGTGACCTACCGCTCACCGACCGACAAGTACTACATCTCGGCGTTCGGCAAGAACCTGACAGATGACCGCTACAAGACGGCATCGCAGGCTGTAGGCGCACTCTGGACCTTCGCCAACTACGGCCCACCGCGCACCTTCGGTATCGAAGGCGGCATCAAGTTCGGCCAGTAAACCGCTGAACTAAAACGGCGCACCTGTTAACCCGGGTGCGCCGTTTTTTTTGTCGTCATTGCGAGGAGTGACCGCAGGTCATTGCGAGGAGCGCAGCGACGCGGCAATCAGACAATCACGCCGAAGGCACTACCCTCGTCATTGCGAGGAGCCGAAGGCGACGCGGCAAACCACAAACAGATCGCCGCGCTACGCTCGCGATGACAATACAAGTCGTCATTGCGAGGAGCCGAAGGCGACGCGGCAATCAGACAATCAAACACTACCCTCGTCATTGCGAGGGCCGCAGGCCCGCGGCAACCCACAAACAGATCGCCACGCTTCGCTCGCGATGACATGAAACACCAACCAAGAGCAACACCATGTTCAAACTCACAGACAAAACCGCCATCGTCACCGGCGCCGCTAACGGCATCGGCCGTGCCATCGCCGAGCTGTTCCTGAAACAGGGCGCCAACGTTGTTCTTAGCGATATCAATGCCGAAGAACTCAACGCCGCATTCGACGACGACAAACGCATCGCCAAGGTCATCGGCGACGTCAGCAAGAACGCGACGCATGCGGCAATCATCGACGCCGCGCAGCAGTCTTTCGGTGGCGTCGACATCCTCGTCAACAACGCCGGCATCGCGATTGCCGGCGAGTATGAGACGCTCACCGACGAGCAATGGGACACGATCATGGGCGTCAACGTCCGTGCCGTGTTCCGGCTCACGCGCGAGGTATTGCCCTTGCTGAAAAAATCGGCCGCTGGTCGCGTCATCAACCTCGGCTCGATCATGTCCGACGTCGCCGGACCGGGGCTAGCCATCTACGGCGCCTCGAAACACGCCGTCGCCGGTTTATCGAAAGGTATGGCCGTTGACTTCGGCAAATACGGCATCACAGTCAACTACCTGCAGCCCGGCTCGATTATCACCAAGATGTCGGAGCCGTTTATGCAAGACGCGGACTTCAAAGCCTACTGGGAGGCGAAGGCACCGATCGGCCGGCTCGGCGAGGCGCACGAGGTCGCGGTTGCGGCGCTATTCTTGGCGTCGGGTGAGGCACAGTTCGTTTCCGGCGTTGGCCTCAACGTGGACGGCGGGGCGATCATTCAGTTCTAGCGCAACACCAGATCGGACGGTAACGATCCGCTACGACGCGTTGGCAAACTCGCAGTAGCTTTCCTTCTCGACAAGATCCATGACGAACGTCAGCTTGGCCATGCCGGAAATCACGGCCATCACCGTACCGAGCTCGCAGATATCTGCGCTCGAGAAATGCTCACGCAACTCGCCAATCAGTTGCTCGGTCAGGCGGCCATCCGCGTTGGTCATAGCGACCTGATCGGCATAGCGCAATACGGCCTTATCGGCGGCATCCAGCTCGTCCGACGACTCGTAGTCGCCCATCACGGCGCTGATCTGCTGCGCAGAAAAACCCGCCTCGGCTGCACCGGCAGTATTTTGTTTATTGCAGGTCCGACAGCCATGCAATGTCGATAAACGCAGGCGCACAAGCTGCTTGTAGCGCTGGTCGACCTGACCATCGAAGAACAGGTTCTGATAGAAATCGCCCATAACGAAGCGCAAAACATGCGGCGCTGTCGCGAAGGCTTCGACGAATGCGGGCTCGCCGGTCAGTCCGTTGAGGGTATCCCAAGCGAGGGTGAACTCTTCGGGGAGTTTGTCGCGTGGGATGCGTTCTATGGTTGTGTTGGTCATTTTCGTTGCCCTCTTGTCTGGTCTTTTGGGTCACCGTTATCTGGCTGGGTTGCCGCGTCGCTGCGCTCCTCGCAATGACGTCTTGCCGCGTCGCTGGGTTGCCGCGTCGCCTTCGGCTCCTCGCAATGACAGTTCTTACCGCCCATGCACTTTAAAATAATCCGGGATCCCCGCCGACCAGTTTTCGCCGTGTTGCTGTGCGCCGCCGTCCACTGTCAGCACTTCGCCGGTGATGAACTTTCCGGATGGTGCTGCGAGGTAGACGATTGCCTGGGCGATGTCTGCCGAGTCGCCGAAGCGGTGCATCGGGTTTGCGTACTGGAACATCGCTGCAACCTCTGGCTCGTAGACGTTCAGGCCTTGAGTGCTGATCGAGCCCGGTGCGACGCAGTTGACCTGGATGTTTAGCGGCGCCCATTCGGTAGAGACGGTTTTCGACAGGTAGATCACGCCGGCGCGGGCGGCGCAGGTGTGGGCAACCTGTGGCATGCCGCGGTTGATGACGGCGACGACGTTGATGATATGGCCCGGTTTGTCGGCGTCGCGCCAGCGTTGGGCGGCGCGTTGCATCATGTACCAGGTGCCATTCAGGTTGGTGTCGATGACCGCGTTCCAGCCTTTGACGCTAAAGTCGATCGCGTCTTGTGGGAACTGGCCACCGCCGTTGTTGACGAGGACGTCGAGTCCGCCGAAGCGGTCCCAGGTTGCGTCGATCAGGTCGCCGACCTGCTCCGGGTCGCGGATGGTCATCGCAGTGTAGGCGACTTCCTTACCGAGGAGTCGTTCGATGCTTTCTGCGGTGGCGACGAGCTTCTCTTCGGTGCGCCCGCAAATCATCACCTTGGCGCCGAGACGTGCGAGCGTGAATGCCGTTGCCTTGCCGATACCACTGCCGCCGCCCGACAACAAGAACACTTTGTCTTTGAGCAGGTCTTCCGCGAACACCAGTGGCAGCTCGGCGAGCTGCTCGTCGGTGAAGCCATAAGGCAAGTCGCCCGGCTCACGCCGATTTGCTGTCGAACTCATTGCAGTCCCCCCAGGATTGAGATGCTCGCCACGTTGCGGTTCGGAATGCCGCCGAGGTTATGCGTTAGTCCAAAATCGATATCCTTCAACTGGCGCGGCCCCGCGCGACCCTGCAATTGCAGATAGACCTCGTACAACATACGCAGGCCGCTGGCGCCGATCGGGTGGCCGAAACATTTCAGTCCGCCGTCGATCTGGCACGGAATAGCGCCGTCCGCATCGTAGCGACCGTCCAGAATATCTTTTGGCGCCTGACCCGGAGCCGACAGGCCGAGATCTTCCATGACCACCAGCTCGGTGATCGAGAAGCAATCGTGCACCTCGATCATGCCGAGCTGCGTTTTGGGATCGTCGATGCCAGCCTCGGCGTAAGCTTTCGCCGACGCGCGCTGCGTGGTCATCGTGTAGGAGCCGTCCCACGAATCGTGACCGGACTCGACGCCGTTGCTGATCGACAATTGCACCGACTTCACGCTGACGATATCGGTCTTGCCGAGTTTCCTGGCAATTTCGGGACGCGCGACGATCGCGCACGCGGCGCCGTCGCTGACACCGCAACAATCGAGCACACCCAGCGGGTAGGCGACCGGCGGCGCGTTGAGCACCATCTCTTCGGTAATCGCGCGCTGTAAATGCGCCTTCGGATTCTTGAGGCCGTTGTCATGGCTCTTCACCGACACGCGCGCCATCGCACGCTTGAGCTCACTCATGTCGATGCCGTGGCGGTGGCTGTAGGCGCTTGCGAGCTGCGCAAACGCACCGGGCGCTGTGCTGTTCGGCAACCATAAGTCTTCGAATGTGCCGCTGGTGCGTTCGGGCAAACCGGCGAAACCGGTGTCTTTCAGTTTCTCGACGCCAACCGCCAGCGCGATGTCGCAAGCACCCGAGGCCACCGCGTATACCGCACCACGAAACGCCTCGGTGCCGGTCGCACACAAGTTCTCGACCCGCGTCACGGGCACGTTGTTCAGTCGCAGCGCGTTGCTGAGCGGTATCGCCGACTTGCCGATATTTTGCTCATCGAAGAACACACCAAGCCACGCAGCCTCAATGTCATCGCGGTCGATGCCGGCATCCGCCAGCCCCTCGCTGAACGCCTCGACCATCAGGTCGGCCGCGCTCATGTCCCAGCGCTCGCCGAACGTCGAGCAGCCCATGCCGATGACGGCAACCTTGTCGCAAATTCCTTCAGCCATATCAGGCCTCCTGCTTGGCTACGGCTTTCCAGAAGTAGCGCTGAAAACCACGCGCACGATCGATGTCCTTGATCCGGAAGTGCATCGACACGGCATCACCGACGCGCACCTGACCTTCGGCCGTATCGCTGAACTGCATCAGAATGTTTGCGCCACCGGCGAAGGTCACGTTGCCGTAAATCAGCGGCGGTGCCGGTGAATAGGCCTGCCAGTCTTCGGTGAACGACTTGACGGTGCCGGTCAGATCGGCGAACGGGTGTGGTACCTGCGTATCAAACTCGCGGCACTCCGGGTTGACGCAGGCACGCGTGCGCGGAAACTGTATCGTGTCGCACGACGTGCAGCGCCCGCCGACGAAACCACTGATCTGGTCACGCTCGCGGTAGTAGGCGCTTTGCGCGGTGCGCACGTCACGCTCGGCGCGCTTGCCCCAGTCCATATCGAGCAAACCGCGATGGCTGAGGAAGCGCAGATAGTTGTCGTCTTGCTGACCGCGCGCCAGCGCTTCTGCGAATGCGTCGCGGGACGCGCCGAGGCCGGTCGCGCGCAATAGCAACACATCCGAGCCCTGCCCGAAACCTACCGCTACGATCACATCGCCCGACGCCGCAGTACCGATCGCCTCGGCCAATGCCAGCAATGGCGCAACACACCCGGTGTTGCCGATCGCCTGATCTATCTCGGAATCGGTGGCGGCCGAGACAAGCCCGGCGTCCTTGGCGATCTTGCCGCGCACACGGACCGGCGCATTGATCACCAGTCTGGTGACCGCATCGCTGCTGATGTTGTTGCGCGCGAGGATTTCCGGGATCACCGTCGGCAGGTCTTTCAGGTAGCCGGCGTCGCGCACCCAGCGGTCCTCGAACGCGTAGTCGTAATGGCTGTCGGCGAGCCGGTAGTGGTCGACAAAGTCGGTCGCCATCGTCTCGCCGTCTATAAACTCTGCCAGCAAATCGTCATCGCCGGTCAGCATCGCGACCGCACAATCGCCCTGCCCGATCTCCTGCACGCTGGCAGGTTTCGCGGTGCGCTTCTCGGCCGCGACTATCAGCGTGCCGCTGCGCTCCGATTGCAGCTCGGCGAGCAAGGCCGACGAAGCGGCACGGGCCGACGCCGCAAGGTCCTGCGTCCTTGTACGCGAGGGCAACTGCAAGGCCTCGACCAACAGGCTCGCGTGCGAGCGGTCGGCAAACGGCATGCTGGTCGAACAAAACTGCAGCGCCGACGGCGCCGTATCCTCGGTGATCACGCGCGCCGCCTCGTGCGCCATGGTCACACTGTCCTCGTCCCAGTTGGCCGCCGAGATTGTGCCCCTGGAACGCCCTTTCAACGCCGGCACCGCCCAGGCGTGTGCCGCGGCGATTGCTGCGCGCGACAAGCGGGTGCGCGGCAAGTACACCGACAGCGCGGAGATACCCAGCGCCATCAGGATTCGACGAACGGCGCGAGCTTGGGCTCTACCGCGAGCGAGGCGTCCAGATTGGCTTTGCCGATGCGACGATCCAGCTCTTCGTGCCAATGATAGATGCGACGTTCCTGGTAGTTCAGCGGAATGCCGCTAAAGCCGGGAGACTCGACCGAAGACTGGATCTGCGGCGCAAACTGCGTGTCTTCTTCGAGGATGCGATCGAAGTTTTCGATACGTGTATCCCACAGTGGGTCGCGCGGGCCATCGTCGTCTTTCGGCGCGAACCAGTGCACATCGAGCTTGGTCGTGTTGTGCGAAGTGGGCCAGAAAACGATAAACGGCATGCCGGTGTGCGATGTCGGCGTGACGATATTCGGATAGATGTTGTAGGAGAAATTATTCGTGCGCACGATGTCGGGGAAGGTATCAATCTCAGGCATACCCACTGTGCCCGGGTCGACCCACTCGGGCCGGCGGTTAGGTGTGACCATCAGCGAATGGCCGTTTTCCCACAGCGTGATCGTCGTACCCATGTGATCAAGGAAACGATCGACCGTTTTCTGATGAATCGAGCGCAGGTGATAGACCTCCAGAAACGCGTCCTGAATCACCTTGACGTTGCACGCGACATCGAAAGACTCGCTCTCGATCAGGCGCAGCGAATCAATCTGGTAGTCAGAGAAGTGCGACGGGATCGGGCCAAGCGTTTCCAACAACGGTGGCGCGTTCGGGTCTTCGCTGACGAAAATCCAGTTACCGAAGCGCTCACAGCGCACCTGCTGCAGACGATGCTCGTTCATGTCGAGATCGGGAAAGTCGCGTTTGTCGCGCATGTTGATCAGCTTGCCACTGAAGTCATAGGCCCAGCCGTGGTAGCCACATACCAGACTGCGGACCTTGCCGCAGTCTTCTTTTACCAGCGGACCGCCGCGATGCTGGCACGTGTTGTAGAACGCGCGAATTTCATCGTCGCGCCCGCGGATCAGAAAAATCGGCGAACCCGTGCGGGTAAACATTTTGAAGCTGCCGGCGTTGGGCAGCTCGTCGATGTGGCCGGCATACAGCCAGGCCTTGCGCCAGAGGTGCTCGTGCTCGAGCGCCTGAAATTCTTCGTCAACGTAACGCCCGCCGGGAATTTTCGGCAGCTTCGGAAAACCCGGTGGCGGCGCCTCGCGCTTCGCCTCGTACGCCATACCTTCTGCAATGCTATCTACTGTTGCCTGGTCCACTGGCTTCACCCGTCTCTTGCACGTTATTGCCCCGAAAAACAGTATAGATACTCCAATGTTGAAAAGAAACAATCCTGACTGTTTTTTTTGACTATGCGCTGGGTTACACTGCTTGGCATTGCAAGAGCGACACAACGGGCGTGGGTAATCATGGATTTTTCTCTGACAGAACAACAACAGGAAATGCAGGATGCCGCGCGTAATTACGCCCGTGAGCGCCTGCCGGAAATCGCCGACGAGATCGAACACAGCGCGAACCCGCCATCGCATGAGTTGATCAAGGAATACGCCGAGATGGGCTTTCTGGGCATCAACATTCCCGAAGAACTCGGCGGTCTGGGGCAAACCAATCTCGATGCATTGATCGTGCTCGAAGAGTTCGGCCGCATCTCCTCGGCTATTGCATTCCCTGTGTTCGAATCCTGTACCGGCCCGGTCAAGGCGATCGAACACTTCGGCAGCGACGCCCTGAAAAAGCGTGTCGTGCCGGCCGTGTGCAGCGGCGACATGGTGGTCGCCATCGCGATGTCAGAACCGAATGCCGGCTCGGCACTGACCGACCTGACCACGCGCGCCGAGAAGGGTAAGTCCAGCATCCGCATCAACGGCATGAAGCGATGGTGCTCGGGCGGCGGTCATGCCGACGGCTATCTTGTCTATTGCAAACTATCCGACGCACCCGGCGCCAAGGGCATCGGTGCGGTTTTCATCGAAAAAGACACTCCGGGAGTAAGCTTCGGCGAGCAGGAAGCGTTAATGGGGTTCCGTGGCGTGCCATCGTCGGACATCTTCCTCGACAACGTTGAAGTGCCATTGGAAAATCTGGTCGTTGATGCGGGCGGCTTCCGCCAGCTGATGCAGGCGTTCGATCTCGAGCGCTGCGGCAACGCGACGATGGCAATGGCACAAGCGGCCGGCGCACTCGAAGAGGTCGTCGCCTATGTGCAGGAACGCAAACAGTTCGGCAAGCCGATCGTCGACTTTCAGGCGGTGCAGTTGCGGATCGCCGAAATGCAGATGCAGGTCGATGCGGCGCGCCTGTTGATTCACCGCGCGATCTCGAATGCACAACGCGGCATGCCGAGCATCCAGGAATCGTCAATCGCCAAGTGCTTTGCGAACGAGATCTCGCGCACAGTCACCGGCAACGCGATGCAGCTGATGGGTGGTTACGGCTACTCGAAGGAATACCGCATTGAGCGGCGCATGCGTGACGCTTGGGGCTGGGGTATCGCCGGTGGCGCTATCGACATTCAGAAAACCAACATCGCGAGCGCGATGGTCGGACGACGGTTTAACCAGCGCGCGCAATAGCGGCGCAGACCGCGCTAAGCAACCGGCATGTCGCTAACGCTGGCGACAAACAATACGCCCGCTTCCTCTGGCATCAAGCCAGCGCACGGCCTACCGGATTCGTCGTCCTCGATTTAGCGCAACAATGAGCGGCCGGGCATCTGTGTATACTTCGACACGACCCCGACACGACGAGAACCTCATGGCTAGCCGCTTACTGCATGTACTGATGCTATCGTTTGCGTTGCTGATCAACGTTGGCGCTTACTCGCAAGACGACGCAGAAGCACCGACCGAAGACGCAAAGCCCGCGACACTCGAGGAACTCAAGGCGGCCATTGAGGCCAAGATTGTCGAGCGTAATCTACCGGCCGTCGGCATCGCGATGATCGATGAGACCGGTCCGGTATGGGTTGATTCCCTCGGTACGGCAAACTTCGAAAAAAACATTGCGGCCGATGCAGACACAATGTTCCGTATCGGCTCGACATCGAAAATGTTTGTGTCGATGGCGGTACTCAAGCTGGTTGAAGAAGGTCGGCTGTCGCTCGATGATCGCCTCGCCGATCTCGCCCCGGAGATTGCGTTCGAGAACCAATGGGAGGAAACCGACCCGATTCTTATCTCCCATTTGCTGGAGCACACAACCGGCTGGGACGATATTCATCTGCCCGAATACGCCCTCAACGATCCGACGCCTCTAACGCTGAAAGCCGGGCTCGACTACCATCCGCATTCGCGCACGTCGCGCTGGAAACCGGGCACACGGATGTCGTACTGCAACGCTGGCCCGCCGGTCGCCGCGTACGTTGTGCAAAAAATTACCGGGCAGGATTTCGAGGACTATGTCGCGCAGAATTTCTTTGCGCAGCTCTACATGCGTACGGCCACCTATCAACTGTCGCCGACGGTTGAAGAAAAAGGTGTCGTTTCTTACGCGAACGGCAATCAGCCGCAGGACTATTGGCACATCAGCATGCGGCCATCGGGGTCGATCAATGCATCGCCCCGGACATGGCGAACATGGTGGAGATGTTCGTCAATCGCGGTGCGTTCGATGGCCGACAACTGATTAGCGAGGCGTCGCTGCAACGCATGGAAACGCCGACGACCTCGAGTGCCGCACGCGCCGGCCAGGTCTACGGCTACGGGCTCAGCAATTACTCGTCACCGCATGAGCACTGGGTGTACCGCGAGCACAACGGCGGCGTGAATGGCGGCATCACCGAGCTCGCCTATTTACCCGAGGCAAACCTTGGCCATGCCCTGATGATCAATTCCGATAATGGCGCTGCCTTTCGCGAGATATCGACGATGATTCGCGATTTCGAAACACGCAACCTCGATGCGCCGGAGGTTTCCGGCGATATACCGTCAAATGCTATCGATGCGTCAATCGCGGGCCTGTACTACCCGATCAACCCCCGCGTACAACTGGCCTATTTCCTTGAACGCATTTTGAACGTGCAGAAGCTGTCGATCGAGGACGGCACGCTGATTCGCAAAGGCCTGCTCGGCGGCGAACCCGTGAGTTATCTGCCCGCCGGCGACCGGCTGTGGAAGTCCGCGAAGACCGGCGTGACTGCATTGTCGCAAGTCAATGACCCGCTCGCAGGCACGGTCGTGCATAGCGGTAGCGGGGTGCTGAAGCCCGCCCCCGCCTGGCTGATTTACGGACAGTTCGCCATCGCTGCCCTGTGGGGTCTCATGATCGTGACCTCGCTGTTGTTCCTGCCGATATGGGGCATTCGCAAGCTACGCGGCAAGGTGCCGTCCGGCGCTGCGACACGAATCCGGGTCTGGCCGCTGCTTGCCGGTGTCGCAATTATCGCGGCGTTCGTCACTTTTAATGTTGCCGCACAAAACGTATTCGAAACACTCGGGGCACCAACAGTCTACTCCGTCTCGATCACGCTGCTGACGATCGCGTTCGCACTCTTCGCCGTGCTCGGTATCGGCGTCTCGATGACATCGCGCAGCAGAGACATGAATCGCGCCGCCTACTGGCACTCAACCATCGCATCAAGCCTGCATGTGATTGTTGCCATTTACCTGTTGTGGTTCGGTTTCATCGGCCTGATGACATGGGCCTGACCGCGGCCCATATCTGTCGCGAGTCAAACTAAAGCGGCTTGACCATCTTGATCACGGTGTTGTCCGAACCGTTAGCGCCAATGTGCGTCTCGCGACTGACTTCGCGATAGCCGCGCGCGATGTAGAGCGGCTCGCCCGGCACCGTCGAGCCAAGCTCGATGGTCTTGAACCCCGCGCTGCGCGCGCTCGACTCGCCAAGCTCCAGCAACAGTGTGCCGATGCCGTTACGAATCCAGTCTGGGTGCGTGTACATCGCACGGATGCGCGCCGGCTCCGTCGCCGGGTCGCTGAATGAATCATCGCGCCGTGCGGTGTGGTCGCCACCGTACAAGGTGCGACGCTTACCCCAGCCACCGCAACCAACGGCGACCGTCTCGCCGTCCACCTCGGTTTCGATAATGAAGTAAGTACCGTCTTCGATCAGCGTTCGATCGACGCCCATCGTCTCCTTGGCCGCCTCGATCTCGGCGCTGGACAGAAACGCCTTCATGTTCTCTTCGATCGACGCCCGCATCAGCGCGATGATCGTCGGCTTGTCGTCAACCCCCGCTATACGGTGGGTGAACACACGCCGCGACTTGTCTTGTGTCCCGCTCATGCATAGATCATACAACGCGTTTGCGGTGGTGTATTGTTGATCCATGGGTGCCATCCAAAGCCAACCACTCGACCCGGACAGCCTGCTCGCCGAGTACGCAGACGGGAAAAACTATACCGACTGCTACGCGACGTCGGTGCCGGGTCACATCACGCTCGAAGCATTCATCGATGCCTTCTACACCACCTGGCTGTTTCGCATTGAGCGCTTCCTGCTGCGTGTGTCCGTAAAGCGTCCGTCAACTGATGAAGACGTCCGCGGACTTGCGGCCGGTGAGCTCGAACGGTTCGCCGCATGGCATGTCGAGCAGCGCAGAGACACCGAAATCCTGTTGTGCGATTTCAGCGAGGCGACCCGCTCATGGCTGATGAGTGCACCGGCCGACGACAACACGACGACATTGTATTTCGGCTCCGCTGTTGTGAGTCGTGACGGACAGCTCGGCGCGACCTACCGCGCCTTGCTTGGCTTTCACAAGCTGTATGCACGCTCGTTGCTGTGGGTTGCAAGGCGGCGGCTGATGCGAAGGTAGCGCCATACCGCCATTGCGAGGTGTGACCCACCCGCCATTGCGAGGTGTGACCAAAGGTCATTGCGAGGAGCGACCGAAGGTCATTGCGAGGAGTGACCAAAGGTCATTGCGAGGAGCGACCGAAGGTCATTGCGAGGAGCGAGGAGCGAAGCGACGCGGCAACCTGGCGACGCGGCAACCTGGCGACGCGGCAACCTGGCGACGCGACAACCTGGCGGCAACCCAGTCCGACGGGGATTGCCGCGCTGCGCTCGCAATGACGGGTGGGTCAACCCTCGCAATGACCGGTCAATCCTCGCAATGACCGGTCAATCCTCGCAATGATCGGTCGCTCCCCTCTATAACGCCTGCGGCCCACACCTGTGGCACCATAGAGGAACACAATAGGGGGGCGTATTGTGATCGAGCTGTTTTTCTTTCCTTCACCGAACGGGCTGAAAGTGCTGATCTTCCTTGAGGAAGCGAAGCTCGAGTACAAACTGACGCCGGTTAATATTGCCGCCGGCGAACAATTCGCGCCCGACTACCTGAAGATCAGTCCAAACAACAAGATCCCGGCGATTCGTGATCATGCGGCCGACGGTGGACCCATCGACCTGTTCGAGTCCGGCGCCATCCTCGAGTACCTCGCCGAAAAAACCGGGCGCTTCCTGCCGACCTCCATCCGCGAGCGCTACGCCGTGAAACAATGGCTGTACTGGCAGATGGCAAGCCTCGGGCCGATGGCCGGACAGGCGCATCACTTCAGAGCGTTCGCGCCCGAAAAAGTGCCCTACGCGATTCGCCGTTACACTGATGAGATGAACCGCCTGTACGGCGTGCTGAACACCCAACTTAAAGGTCGCGATTTTATTGCCGGCGATTACTCGATTGCCGATATGGCGGCGTGGCCGTGGATCGCACCGTATGAACGTCAGGGCCAGGACCTCGCGGACTTCCCGAACGTACGCGATTGGTTCGAGCGCCTCTCGGCAAGACCGGCGATTGTTCGCGCCGGGGAGTTCGGACGCGAGAAACTGCTGAGCCCGGAGGAATACAAAGTGCTGCTGAATCAGACCAGCGAAACCGCAATGCGTTTTGAATGAACCACCCGCCCACAAGGACAATGCTATGTACGACGTCATCCTCCACCACTACGATGCCTCGCCGTTCACTCAGAAAGCGCTCAAGATGCTGGCGATCAAGGGACTGAGCTGGGGTTCCGTCGAGACACCGATGATCGCCCCGAAGCCCGAACTGACGCCGCTCACCGGCGGCTACCGCGGCACGCCGGTATTACAGATCGGTGCCGATATTTACGTCGACAATTTACGCATCCTCGCTGCACTCGACGCACACTTCCCGACGCCGGCAATCAGCAGTGCAGCACACGCGCTCGACGATGCGGCCGTCGGCGGTTGGGGCGATCGATTCTTCGAGTCCGGTCTGCACATGGCGATCCACGAGTACCAGCAACACTGGGACGATGACTTCGCCGCCGATCGCAAAGACGTATTTGCGCGTCTCGACTTCGATAACGTCAAAGCCAACTTCAAGAAGGCCTGCAGCCAGCTGCGCGTGCACGCGGGCGTTATCAATGCGCAGCTCTCCGACGGTCGCGCCTTCCTGCGCGGTGACAACGCAGGCATGGCCGATATTCATGCATGGCCGGTGCTTTGGTTCACGCGCAATATGACGATGACCGACGACATGTTGTCCGGCTACGAGCACCTACCCGCCTGGGAGGCACGCGTGAATGCGATTGGCGAAGGCAAGCGTACAGAGATTCAGGCGGCCGATGCATTTGCAAAAGCCAAGTCGAGCGAGCCCGCCGATGACGTCAGCGTGGACTCAAGCGACCCGCTCGGATTAGAACCCGGCACGCCAGTGACCGTTCGCGCGGTAACATCCGACCGGGGCACCTCGCGCGGCAAGTTGGTTGGCCTGAACAGCAATGAAGCGGTGATCGCACTCGACAGTGGCAATCTCGGAACGGTGCACGTGCACTTCCCGAGGCTCGGCTACAGGGTCAGCACCGCCTGACAGATTGGCCGGTCTGGCGTGGACCTGAATTGCGCGCGCCTAGTTAATCTTCACCAAACCGACACGGTTTGAACTCGTCTGATGGATCAACAAATTCTTATCTTCCGTTACCCACACATGGCGCACGATGCCGACACCGGACGGTACCGCCCAGCTCTGAAACGTTTCATTCGCCGGGTCGAAACGCACTAGTGCATCCGGGCGCATGCCTGACTCGTTGTACCAGACCACATCGTCGATAACCGCCAGCGCATAAGGGTGCGATGTCGGCCCACTCGGCGAATCCCACTGCCGCACCACGCCCGTCTCCGGGTCGAGTCGGCCAATCTTGCCGAGCGATGAATTCACAAACCAGACGATGCCGTTGCTATCCAACCCGAGGCGGCGGATGCGGGTGCGCTCATCGGGAATGTCGTAGTAGCGCACCGTCATCGCGTCGGGATCCAGCGCACCGATCTTGTTGGTGCCGTTGTAGGCCACCCACACCGTGCCGTCCGGCCCGACCTGGATGCCGTAAGGACGCCGGTCCGTATCGATCTCGATGAGCTCACCGGTATCGGGGTCGAGCCGACCGAGTACGCCCGCGCGCTGCGCCGTGAAGTAGAGCTTCCCGTTCGGGTGGAAGATCGCCGTGTGCGGATCGCCCGCCTCGGTTTTGAACTCGGTCACCGTGCCGGTTTCCGGATCAAGCACACCGATAGTTGCATTGCTATTGCCCGTGTACCAGATGTTTCCGGCCGCGTCGGGCAGGATAGAATGCGGCCTTGCAGACGTTGGCAATGCGTATTCTTTCATCTCGCCCGTTTCCGGATCGAGCCGCCCGGCTAAACTCGCCCACATGCCGGTCCACCAGATAGAACCGTCCGGTGCCTCGATAGGATCGCGCGTGCGCTGACCCAGTGTCGGTGTCTGCCATTCAATAATTTCGATTTCCGTGTCACCGGGAATCAGCGTCGGCGCACGCGATGCATCTTTTGGAAAATGCTCGGCCAGATAGTCCGAGATGGTCGCCGCCTGATCATCCGGCAACGCGACCATCGTCGAGATCACGTAACGCCATTTCTCGGCGCCATCAAAACCGGCTGAGCGCTGAATCGTTGCCGGGCTGTGGCAGCTGACGCAGTGCGCTTCGACCAGCGCCTTGCCCTCGCCCGCAGGCAATTCGCCGGATTGTGCATGCGCAATGGCGCCCGACAAAAACAGGCTGCAAAAAGCAACTGGATATCGGCTGAATAGCAGTGTCATCGAAGCATCCCAACAGCGAAGAATGGGTGATTATGGCCTATCCGACACAGACGCTACAATCTCGGCAACCGCATCGTCGCGGCGGCGGACCGCCGCCGCGACGATGATTGCAGCCGGCAGCACATATAACCCGTATCAAAAAAAAACGGCGCCCGAAGGCGCCGCCAAAACGCTGTTACAGCGTGTTACCTGTCATGGCGACCAGACAGCATTGAGGTTCACGCCAGAGAATGTCTGGTAGGCGCGTATCCCGATATGCCATGTGCCGGCCTGGGGGTTGTTGATAACACAGGTCTCATTGTTGCCGTTCTGGTAAGGGCGACAATTGTAGTTTCTGGTACTCGGTTGCGAGCCGTAGCGCAGGTACAAATCCGCGTCGCCGCTGCCACCCGAGATCGTCACGGTCAGCGTCGACATGCCCTCCGGGATATCGACGGTGTAACGCAGCCAGTTGCGTCGTGACGCGGAGAGATTGTTCGCGCTGGCTTCGCCGCCGGTAGCGCCGCCGCTGCCCGGCTCATCGAACTGCCCGATCAGCGATACGCCCGAGTAGCTCGAGTAAGCCCGAACCATCACGTAGTAGGTGCCGGCCTGGACGTTGCTGATGTCGCAGGTCTCGTTGTTGCCGCCGATGTAGGGCCGGCAATCGTAGCTGTTCGTCGTCGGCTCACTGCCAAAGCGCACATACAGATCGGCATCACCGCTACCGCCGGAAATCGCGAACGACAGGTTGCTGGCGCCCGCCGGGACTTCGAGTGTGTAGCGGATCTCGCTGCCGGTCGACCCGGCCAGCCCGCTTTCCGCGACGCCGTTGCTCAGTTCGCTGTCGCCGGGCGGTGGCGTTACACCGCCAACGGCTGCGATTGCCGCGGCGGCGTCGGCGATGCCGGTACCACACTGGCTGCAAGTTGCGGGGAACGCGCGCGCGGTAGATTTGATCGTATCCTCGACCTGCGTCGGCGTCAGCGAGGGATCGACGGCTTTCATCAACGCGGCTAACCCTGCGACGTGTGGCGAGGCCATGCTGGTGCCCTGGTAGAACTCGTAGTTGTCGCTGGCCGGTCCGGTGCTGCCGCTGTTCAACGTCGACAGCACGCCGCCGGCCGCACCGAAGCGAACATCACCGCCGGGTGCTGCGACATCGACCGAGGCGCCGAAGTTGGAGTAGTAGGCGCGGCCGCCGTCACGGTTGGTCGCGGCAACAGAGATCACACCGGCGCAGTTCGCGGGATTGAAGCCCGAGGCATCGGTGTTCGAGTTGCCGGCCGCCACCACAATCGTCGCGCCGTTGTTGCGTGCAGTGTTGATCGCGTTCTGCGTCGTCGTCGAGCAGGCACCGCCGCCACCAAGGCTCATGTTGATGACATCGGCCGGGTTGGCATTGGCTGGCGTGCCGGGGACGCTGCCGCCGGATGCCCAGATGATGCTGTCCGCGATGTCAGAGGTGTAGCCGCCGCAACGGCCCAACGCGCGCAACGGCACGACCTTGGCGCCATAGGCGACACCGGCGACACCGCTGCCGTTATTGCTCACAGCTGCGACCGTGCCCGCCACGTGTGTGCCGTGCCAGCTGCTGCTGCGTGCCGGCTGGCCGGCGCCGCAGTCGCCCGCGGACGAGGCATCGCCCGGGTCGGTGGCATCGCTGTCGCGCCCATTGCCGTCGACCGACACGAAGGTGTCGGAAATCATGTCGTAGCCTGGCAGCAGGTTTGCGAGCAGGTCGGGATGCGGCCGGTAGCCAGTGTCGATGACCGCAACCACGGTGCCGGCGCCCGTCGTCGTGTCCCAGGCGGTCGGGAGATTCATGCCGCCGGTGCTTTCGAAATAATGCCACTGCTCGTTGTAGCGACTGTCGTTCGGTGTCGCCATCGGTTGCAGCAACTGGTCGAGCTCGGCGTACTCAACGGTCGGGTCTGCGTTCAGCGCGATCAACGCCTGCTGCAGGTCGGCCGGCCGCTGCCAGATCGGTAAACGGTAGACCTTCGCGCCGGCCGCGGTGCTGCGCCGCAGGCTCACGCCCATGCCCATCGCCCGCGACACCGCTTGCGTGCGAATGGTTGCGACGTTCGCCGCGGCACTGAGGCTGGGCAAACTGCTGCTGGGCTGTGGTTTGTACTTGACGATGATCTGGTTCGTCGCCGGGCCGTCGTTTGCCAACGCGATCGCGTTGGTGGTACCGCCGGCAACGAGGTTTGTGGAAAGCAGCGCGGCGGTCATCGCAAGCGCTATGCGTCGGCCGATCACAGCCGGTCGGGAAAATATCTGCATGAATGCACCCCAAGGTTGGTGAGAGGAGGCACGCTGATCTACGCCGCTTGGACTCCGAAAAGGATCACTAACGACGCTAGGCGGAAACATTGGGACGCGCAAGTATGGTCGGAATCGCGCAGCCGATATGCTCCATCTATGGTCGCTTTATTGCAATAATTTCCGATGCTTGGCGTTGAAAGTGAGCACATGTCTTAACAGGCATGCTGCGTTGCAATAGCGCGAATTTGCGCTAAATACGCTATCTCGACTCATATTTGGGTCCCTGTAAGTGCTTGATTGTGGTTTGTCGTGTTGCTGCGAGAGCAGGAACAGGCATCGCGGGCACCACGGTGGTGTTCCGTTATTTGGGATTTTTGGGATCGGCAAGCAGGTCAGTATTGCACCCTACATTACGGGCAACCACATCCCCGCGGTCGCCGCAAAAATTCAGATCGTCATGAATCCGGTCATCAGGAAGAGTGTTCCGGCAAAAGCGAGCTGCACCGCTTCGGCCGCAACTCACTCCTTTAACGCACGCTCTCGCGAGACCAGCGCTTCGATCTCCTCGGCAAGCTCGGACTGCCGTGCGACCAATTGGTACTGATTGGCTTGCGACGCCATGATGTCGCTCAGGTACCCGATAAGGTCTGGCTCGGTGAGAAAGCGTTCCTTGTCGAACCCGCCTGGCGTGATGATTACCCCACCATCTTGATGCGGTCATTCTTGTACTAATACGACTGAGGATCATCTTGCGTCACACTGATGCACGTAGCATCAATGCTGCGTTGCCCGTTCGCCTAGTCGGGTCGCGCGATGACCATCTCGATCTCGACCAACATATTCGGACCGCCCGCGAGGCCGGCGATCTGAACCGCGGAACGTGCTGGTTTGTTGGGCTGGTCGTCGGTGTCGAAGAACTGCGTGTACGCGCGCATGAAGCCGGCGAAATCCATTCGCCCATCCAGCTCCGGATCGCCGACCAGGAAGACGGTCATCTTGATGACATCACCGAAGTCGACGCCGAGTTCTGCGAACGATGCCTCGAAACGGCCGAACACGCTCATCGCCTGCGCCTCGGTGTCGCCGTAGTACTCGCGGCTGCCGCGTTCGGCGTCGGGGTTTGCTGGTCCCGGGACCTGACCGCTATGGAAGATCAGCGTTGTGTCAGCTGTGACTTCGACGGCGCGGGCGATCGGAAACGGGTTTTCGTTCGGTAACGCGTGGCGGGTGACGTCGGCATGTGCAGCCGAGGCCGACAATAAAATGGTCGCGAGTGTCAGTGCCTTGTGCATGTCAGTTCTCCGTTGAGTTTGAGTTCAAAGTCATAATATAAGCGACAACATTGAGGATGGCCGCATCGTCTTCGAGCGAGGCAGCGGCAGCTCGCATTTGCTGGCCGCGCTTGTCCGACGGCTCATAGCCGCGGATCCCCGCGCGGTAGTTTTCAAGCTGGCGCACCAGGTACCAGTCGTTGTGTCCGGTCAGGGCAGGCGCGCCCAGCAGTCGCTTGCCGTTGCCGTCATCACCATGGCAGGTCGCGCACGTCGCGTACAGTTTTGCGCCGCTGGCCGGATCGCCCTGCGTCGTTATTACCGGCGGCGGCGATACCGTCTCGCTGACGAATCTGGCCGCCGTCTTAACGTACCCGTCTGTTAGTTGGCCGACCATCGGTTGCATCTCTGCACCGTATCGGTCATCAGGGTGTTTGCCGCGCCAGCCTTTCTTGAATGCGTGTAGCTGCGCTTTGACATACCAGGCGTCCATGCCGCTGAGCCGTGGTGCGTTTAGTGTTGCGTTACCCATCAATTGCACGCCGTGACAAACGGTGCAGTAGACCATCGCATGCGGTGCGACCGGCGCGTCTTCGGCGTGCGCCGTTGCCACGCTGAAGATTGCACCCAGCGTTGCGAACAGACCAATCCGGAGTTTAGCGATCATGACGGCGTCGCCTGCGACAACATGGCTTCGCGTGCCCTGGCGTCAAATTCGATCAAGGCACTTTCAGCTGAAGCGAAAGCGCCTTCCTGCCAGCTCGAGTGGTAACTGATCTGATCGCCGATCATGTAGTGGCGGCCTTCCGGTTGTTGCAACGTCGGCAGGAAGCGCTCGAAATTTTCGGGCGACATGCGCGCGCCGCAACCCATCATGTGATTCATCCTGCCCCATGGAATGCTGACGCCCGCTTCAATATAGTCCGAATAGCCCGGGTGGATCTTGTCGCCGCATTCAGCGGCGAAGGTCAGGCGCTGCTGCGGACTCATTCGCTCGAAGAACTCGCTTTCTTCCCAGAAGCTGTATGCGCCGAGCACCACGCCCTTGTCGCCATGAATGCCATGTGACGGGTACCAGATCTGGTTGATGCGTTGCGAGGTGCTGGTGATGCCGCCGTAGATGCCCTTGTCCTCCCAGAACCGCTCGCGCATCTGGAAGCCAATCTTGCAGAAGTTGCCGCGCTCGAACGCGTTGATCGCCGTCATGTATTCGTTCGACAGGTTGTTCGGAATCGCTTCCATGAAATGCACGGGAATGCTGTTGAAGCAATAATCGGCGGCCAGCTTGCGACGTTCGCCCGCCTCGTTGTAGAAGATGTCGACGCCGCCCTCGCGCAGGCTGATTCCCTGCACCTGTGCATTCAGTTGTACCGGCTTGTTTAGCTTGCGGACAAAGCCCTTGACCAGGTTGTCCATGCCGCCGACGACTTCCATCAACGGCTCGCCCCAGTCATGGTTCTGCGACATGCGGTCACTGCGCTGCCAGAAATGCGAGTTGAGGATATCGCTGAACGCCAGCGGCTTTTTCTTGACGCCAGGACGCATAAAGCCGCCAGTGCTGTAGCCGGAGCGATTCGAGCCGTGGTAGGCGCCATCATCGCCGAGATCCCCGAACGAGCGCACCATGTCGCGAAGTTGTTCCTGGTCGGCCGCGGAGAGCGGCTCGTCGAACACGTTTTTGTCGGCGGCCTTGTATAAGAGCTCAGCCATGAAACCGCGTGCGTCGGTTGCATACTCGCCATAGCGCACCGGCTTGCCGTCGAAATAGTCGTCCTCATGCACGTAGGCCACGCGGTTCAGGTTTGCCTTGATCTGCAGCAGCACACCCAGCTCTTTGCAGTAGTGCATCGCGCGTCTGTGGTGGCCAGGAATACGTGCCGGCCCGCAGTTGAAGTACAGCTCCGGGTCATCATCGAACTGGCAGACTTGAGGCTGGCCGAGTTCATCGATGACATCGCCGCGACGTACGGTCAGGTTGCGCCCACCGATACGCCCGGATGCTTCGATGATCGTGCAGTCGTAGCCGGCTTTTTGCAGTTCGTAGGCGACGGTGAGGCCTGCAACGCCGGCGCCGAGGATAACCACCTTATTGTCGCGCCCGGCCGGTGCGAGTTGCGTCGCTGTTCGCGAGCCGGTGTCCTGCATCAGACCCATCGCAAGGCTGGTCTGGTAGATGGCGCTTGCGCCACCCGCGGCGCCGACGAGGTTCAGGAAATGGCGACGGCTGAGCGAGTTATTCATATTGTATTTCTGTTAGTGACACCAGGCCAAGAAAATGTGCGATCAGTCAACTGCGGTTGTTTTCCGAAATGAAAGTAACAGGCCGGTTGATTCTAATAATCACTCCGACCTTGTTTCTGCAAAGTCTTTCCAGGCTTTCTGCTTTGCTAACAATGTGCATATGGCCCCGGCAGAACTGTCATACCCGAAAGGCAACCTGCAAGCGCCGCGAATTGGTTCGGCCCTGAACCTGAATATAGGAAAAACGTTGAGAAGTCGAATAGCATTTCTTATCAACCGCCTTCGTGAACGTCTTTGGGTAAGGCCGCTCGCCTTCTGTATTCTCTCCCTCGGCGGTGTTCTTTTGGCAAAGGCACCAGATCTCTATGGCTTGGGGCCGAGCGTTCCGGTAATTAATCCAGACTCCATAGAGGCTTTATTGAGTATCGTCGCCGCGAGTATGTTGGTTATCGCAACATTTGCAGTCGGGTCGATGGTGTCGGCATATGCTTCGGCCACTGGTAATGCGACACCGCGATCATTCCCCCTGGTCGTTGCCGATGACGTCTCACAAAATGCACCTTGTAGGCGCATTTATTTTCAGTCTGATCGCGCTAGTGGCTTTGAAGAACGAGTGCTACGAGCAGGCGGGGCACTAAAGGCTTGGCAGCACGAGGGGCATGACTGGAGTATCGCTGGTACCGTAGCTGGCGGGCTTTCAGTTGCAGGATTTGATAAAAAGTATGATAAATGCTATTATTTACAGATACTTAGACAAAAATTTCTAACCATTGTCTAAGCTAATCGCACTCAGGGGATGAGGCGCGCCGCCTTGTAATGTATTGATTCTGAAAATGCAGCACGGTGGCCATTGGGGACGATATAGGTCGATGCGTTAGTCGTTTTGACCAATTTTCATTCACACGCCAAGGAGGCTCCCGATATGCCAAGCCCAATATTCTTTCTCGCCATGGCAACCATGCTCTCTGCGCTCGCTATTGCGGGATGGCAGTACAAACGCGCCCGCGATGCGCAGGAAAGCAACAGCAACGACGGCGAAAACCGCGCCTGATGTGCATTAATTATTTGTGGCCGGACTTGCGGCCACTGATGAAGGAAAGACCCGTTATGGGTCTTTTTTTTTGCAACAAGATGGCGAAGTACTGTACACCTGCGTTCGTCAGGACCGACCATTCATTCGCGTAACGCGCCTACATTCTCGGCAACCACATCCCCGTCGTCGCTGCGAAAATGCCTATGGTCATGAACCCGGTCAATGCGAGTAGAGTTCCCGCAAACGCGATCTGCACACCTGCCGTCGCCTGGCGCTGGCAATAGAAATACCACTCGAGCATCGCCAGCGGCAGCAGGTATTGTGAGAAGCCGAGGAAATACAGAAATGGGCCGGTGAAGGATTCCCATTCGATACCGACGCCACCGGTGAGCATGACCCAACCCATCAGCCCAACACGGAAGAACCACACGGCACTCGCCGCGAGGAACAGGCGCATTGCCCAGCGACGATGCTCAACGAGTCGGCCAGCCATTGCGTGGCGCACCGCGAGCGTCGCGAAGATGACGATAAGAACAGCATCTCCGGAAATACCGAGCTGCGAGATCACGTCGCCGATCGGGCTTCGCGTCCAGGTCATATACAGTCCGCCAAGACTGCTGCTGACGGCAGCAACAAGATAGGTGCGCCCCAGCCAGCGATGAAATGTCGGAACCCGTCGGCGCACCGCCGGGATGAGTTGCAGCGGGCCACCGCCGATGATGATGGCGGCCAGCAACACATGACCGACCGATGTCGCGTTGCCGAACCCGTCGCCTTCAATGAATCCCGAAGGCAGGTGCGAGCCTTTCAACGCTTCCAGGCCGTGCTGTATGACCGGCGGATAGAACACCGCGAGGATATAGGCGAGAAAGACCCAGTGGCCGACAGCCGCGATCGTGAACCAGAGCTTCACCGCTACGCCAACGGCTTGCTGTGGCAACGCCGCGCCCCATGTTCTTTGTTCCAAAACCATTTCATTCATGTGACTGTTCCTGCTCGTCATTTCTCGTTGTTTGGCATGTTGCGCCGAGTCGCCGCGCCGCACATCGGTCTCATGTCCGATTTGCGCCTCCCCCAAAAGGGGGATATTGGCGCGTAGCAAAACCCCCCATGATTCGCATGGCGTGGTGGTCCTCCCTGGTTTAGGCTTTGGGGATGAATCGGTCCACACCTGTTTTTCTCAGCGACTGTGCGAAACGCCGCTATGTCTGAATCTGCGCCAGAGCGCACGGTCGCGGGCATTAAAGTTTGGCAGCCTCTACGTGGGCCATTCGAGCGCTGGCCGCAACTGACTGACCTGCTCATCGCTACGCTTGCGTTCGTATTGACGCTGTTGATGTGGGCACACACATCAGAGCCGTCTGTGCTGTCGATGGCGTCGTTGTCGGCTGTCGCAGCTTACCTGTGCGCATTCGTTGGCAACTTCGCATTGTTGTGGCGTCGCAGCCACCCGTTGCAGGTGCATGCTGTCGTGCTCGCTGCATCAATACTGGTGTATTTCGGTTCCCCGGCGAATGGCATTGTCGCGCTGTCGTTCTCGCTCTACAGCCTCGGGCGTTATGAGGCCGACAGTCGCGCCAGCCTGGCCGGTGCAATCGCTGCGTTGATCTACGTCGTCATGGATCTCGATGTGTTAAGCGCACCAAGCGCAGGTGAGACAATCGCCGCCGGACTGGTCCTTGTGTTGTGGTACGTCGGTCGGCGCTTGCGGTTCCGTGGCGAGTACCTGCGCCTGCTCGAAGAACGCGCGCTGCACCTGGAGCGTGAGCGCAGTGTCGAGGCGGAGCGCGCCGTCGTCGCCGAACGCACCCGCATCGCACGCGAGATGCACGACGTCGTTGCCCACCAGGTCAGTTTGATGACCGTGCAGGCGGGTGCGGCAAGAACGGTGGTTGCAAAAGACCCGAAGGCGGCCGGCGACGCGATGGCGGCGGTCGAAGATGCAGGGCGCCAGGCCTTGTCGGAAATGCGCCATTTGCTGGACGTGCTGCGACCGTACGCCGCGGAGGATGCGTTGGGGCCACAGCCGGGCATCGACGATCTGCCCGCACTCGTTCGCAAGGTCAGCGATATCGGCCCCGATGTCCGTTTGGATACCAGCGGGGACTTGTCCGGATTACCGGCGCGGCTTGAGTTGAATGCCTATCGTATCGTTCAGGAAGCGTTGACCAATGTCATCAAGCATGCCGGTAACGACGTTCGCGTCGATGTGTCGGTGCATGGTCTTGATGATCGCGTTGTCGTTACGATTACAGACAACGGTCTGGGCGGCGAAATCGGCCAGAGCAGCGGTCACGGTATCGCCGGCATGCGCGAGCGCGCCGAGCTGCTCGGTGGCGAATTCAGTGCAGGCGGCCGCGCCGGTGGTGGCTTCGAGATCCGGGCGGTGTTGCCAATTCAGTCGGGAGCGAAATGATGTTGCGCGTGTTGGTGGTGGACGATCAGGCGCTTGTGCGACGTGGCTTTGCCATGGTGCTCGGGCACGAAGACGATATCGAAGTGGTCGCCGAGGCCGGCACCGGCGTTGAAGCGATCGCGGCCGCCAGCGAGCACAAGCCGGACATCATCCTGATGGATATCCGTATGCCCGAGCTCGACGGGCTCGAAGCAACGTCGCGTATTCTGGCCGAGGTTGGCGACACGACACGCGTTATTATTCTCACGACCTTCGACCCGGATGAGTACGTGTACCGGGCGCTCCAGGCGGGCGCCAGCGGATTCGTACTGAAGGACATTCCGCCCGAAGATCTCGTCACCGCGGTGCGCACTGTGGCCGCCGGTGGTGCGATGCTGTCGCCGGGGATCACCCGTCGACTGATCGGACGGTTTGCCGGTCAGCTGGGTGCGGAGCGCGACTTTTCGGAACGTCTGGCACGGTTGACCGCGCGTGAGCGTGAAGTGCTGCGCTCACTGGCGGATGGCAAGAACAACGTGGAAATAGCCGAGGCGCTGTTTATCGGCGCCGCGACGGTGAAGACCCACGTGTCCAGTATGTTATCGAAACTCGATCTTCGCGACCGCGCCCAGGCAGTCGTTTTTGCTTACGAAAGTGGCGTGGCTAAAGTTGGAGAACGCGATGATGAATCCTAGTACGGAAATGCCGTTGGCACGCAACGCGCTATACAGTCTGGCCGCTGTCGGCGGCGTCTTACTCGGACTATTTCTGTTGGCCGGCGCGTCAGGACACTTCATTGCCGTCTGGCCGTCTCTCGACAGCGCTGTGACCCCGTCGCTCGTTAACCGATTCAATTTGTTGAAGCCGGGCCTGATCTTATTAACAACCGGGCTGATTAATATTGGTGTGTGTCGCGGGCTTTGGATGGGCAAGAACTGGGCGCTGCAGTTGGCGCTGGGGTGTAATGTGTTCACGATGATCTACTTCGGCTGGCTGTTGACCAAAGGCGTGCCGGATCATCCAATCGGTGTGTTCCTGGCGTCCGCGGCAAGCTACGTCGTGCTGTTGGGCGCCATTCGGGTAGGGCTGGTCTGGCCGGCTGCGAGGAAGCAATGAAAGCGCTTATCTACAAGAAGTTTGGTTCGCCCGACGTATTGGAGTGGGTTGATGATTGGCCTCGCCCCGAGCTCACGGACGACACCGTGTTGGTCGACGCGGTAGCCGGCAGCATTAACCCTAAAGACGCACTGCTCCGCAAAGGGAAGTTCAGCCGAACGCTTGCGAGGGATCCGCTGCCAAGAGTATCGGGCCTGGATTTGTCGGGCCGCATCGCTGCGGTGGGCGCGAACGTGTCGGGCTTTGCGGTAGGCGATCCGGTTTTCGCAATGACGAATCACTTCGCCGGCGGCGTTCATTCGGAAGTGGCGAAATTTCACCCTAGCGAAATCCAGCATGCACCGGAGAATATCTCATTGGAGGCCGCGTCGTGTGTCCCGTTAGCCGCACAAACAGCGTTACAGGCCCTACGCGACTATTGTGCGGTAGCGGAAGGACACAAGGTGCTGGTCGTTGGTGCCAGCGGTGGCGTCGGGCATTTCGCGGTGCAGATCGCCAAGGCGCTAGGCGCAGAAGTGCACGCGGTTTGCGGCCCGAAGAACGTTGAGTTCGTCAGCTCGCTGGGGGCTGATGTGGTTTACGACTACACGAAGCAGCAGGCTACAAAGATCGATGCGCAGTTCGATGCCGCGTTTGACGTCTTCGGCAAGCTCACCAAGTCCGCGTTGGCCAAACAAATGGCGGCCGGCGGGACATTCCTCAGTACCGTACCGAAGCTCGCTACGCTTGGTCCGGAATTGTTGGCACGGGTCGGTCTGTCCAAGTCGAGCCGGCTCGTTCAGGTCATTTCACGCGCAGACGATTTGTTGCAATTAAAAACGTGGATAGAGCAAGGCGTCGTCTCCCCGCACGTTGAACAGTCGTATTCGGTGCGCGACGCCGTCGACGCACATCGGCACATCGAGTCGAAACATACAATCGGCAAGATTTGTATTACGTTTTAGCTTGCAGCAGATAGTTACTAACGACGGTGATCGGACCTGCCGGCTGGTTCGACTCATGATGCCTGTCAAATTCGATTGAAGAACAAAAGAATTGCCCTTGGTGACTATGGGAGCCTTGCAAATGCGAGCGTCGAGCAAATGACATATAACAAGACATTGCAGCCGACAATTGACCCAAAGCAGACACTTGCCGTGGCGTCAATCGACTCGGAACGAACGTTTAGTCGCAATCGAAGAACGCGTACGTTATGACGACTTGGGCGAGCAGCCCACGTTGTTCGCGGTTGTTGAATGCTTGCCACTGTGCGTTAGAGGTTTGCCCGCCATGGTAATCATAGTCTTCTGGTTGATACGAGGCCGGGTCGCCAAGTTCTTGCGCACGACGCTCGATCGCTTTTTTTACGCAGCGGCGCTCCCGCTCTGAAACGGGACGCTCAAGCGCCGTGAAGTTCACGCGGAGCTCAGCAAACGTAAGCGGCCCGGTCATGTTGGGATCGACGGTGTACATCGGATCCCCCGGCTGGCCCATGGGCACGGCCTCTTGTTGCTGGCAGGCGGCGAGCGCAAGCAGCACCACGCCAATCCACGCAAAACCATATGGTCGCATTCTTGAGTCCTGTTCCTAAAGTTCTTTCACTAGCCTGACTCAGAGTAATCGGGCACGCCCTCGCTTTCCTCGATTATCCTACTTTAGCAGCGGCTAGTATTCGAGATTTTTCAACCCAATCTGACGACATACTTCATTCCGATGAAAGCTGATGTATTCGAAAAATCTCGGGTTGAGCGCCCACATCAAAAAACCGATGAAAAAACAGAACTAGTCCGACGCCTACAGGGGATTGTCGTGTAGACATCACTCACTCGAAGTACTTCCAGCGGCAGTGCCTGGCGAGAGCTCCATATCAACGGTTATCCGGGTCTTTGCACACCACAAGGGCTATGACGACATCGCTGGTGTACCTCCGATACCCGTGTCAGCCGACTGCGCCGTGTCTGACCGACATTGAGCAAGCCAATGAAAGGGACCCAACGGATCTTGAGACTTGGGTGACTGCTTGTGGCCGATAGCGGACCTTCGAGCTAATCTTAGTTGAGAACTTATACGTGGTATGGAGATCTTTAGCATGTCGCCCTATAACAAGACATTGCAACTGACAATTGACCCTGCCGGTGCCCTGGCTCTCGCCAGAGCGCCGTAAGCCTCAATCGCAGCTGAACGTAGGCCTTCTAGGGCAACTTTACGCGGTGCCGCTAACGTCCGCTGTTGACCCGAAGAGGCTGCTCATTTGATTGATGCATTACTCAAACAACGCAATCATTTCGTCGTAGGTAATACGCACACCGCTGTCTTCCGCATAAGCCTCCAACCATTCACGCGGCGTACGGCCATCGAAGCGGTATTTCGGGTTCGCACCTTTCGCCAATAACGCTTTAACGATATTCACGTCGCCAATCTGTACGGCGAGTTGCAGCACACCCAAATTGTCAGGATGGTTAGGGTCTGCGCCGTGCGATAACAACATATGTACCGCTTCAGCATCTTGCGTCCGCACTGCCTCTTGCAGCAGCATGTCACCAGCGCCATGGGCAACATTGGCATTCGCCTTATGCGCCAACAACAATGCAGCAACGGAATGATCAACCGGGTAACTCAACGCCACCGACAGCGGGGATTCGCCTCTTCGATTAGTTTGGTTAGGATTCGCACCACGCTCGAGCAGGAGGCGTGTCAGCGCGACGTCACGCGATTCGACAGCGACAATAAGCGCCGGCTCACGTGTAGCGGCGTAATGAGCTATTTGTACTGCCCCGGAAACCAATGACTACCAAACCTAGCAAGGCAACAACAGGCATCACGTCAGCGCTATTGAACGGCGCCGGCGGCGGCCCGTGTTTGTTCTCACCCGGCGCACCCGCTTTGATGCCACCAATCAGTGGCAACAGGAATATCGCGAACATCGGTATGGCGACAATCATTGCGGCGGTTTCAATCATGCCCCGATTACCTAAGCCTGAAATGCCGCCAAGAAATGGCACGATCGCCACCGGTATCGCGATAACTATGACTGCCACCCAAATGCCAACAGCGCCGCTGAGACCGACCATGCCAATGTTAAAGTCGTGAAATCGCTTCACGGTCCCAATGCAGATAAGCGCAAGAGCGGCAAGCCCAGCGAACGGAATGACGGTGGCGAGCGCCAGGAAGATGAGCGCCGGCAATACGTAGTATACCCAGTAGGTCTGCCGATTAATTCTGCCTGCGAAGGAAATCCATTTGCGCAGGCCATCGATTGAGTCGGTGAGCGTCAGCATAGGGCGATACCTGCGAGTTTGGTTTTTGAGTTACTGCCCGACACCGTAGCACTTATTGTCGCCGACGGTCTCAACTCGTGCCGTCTGCTCTTGGCCGAAAGCAATCTTCGAGTTATCCTTAATTGAGAAGATATGCTTGGAACGGCGGTATGCAGTATGTTGCCCTATAACAAGTCATTGCAGCTGACACTTGACCCTGTCGCCAATTCGGCTGTCGCCAAAATATCGTCAGCCTCAATTGCAGCTGAACATCGGCGTTAGGTTTCTAATCTCAAAGGAGATCCAGTGTCTAATTACTTAAGCAAACCAGTTCTCACGAACATCGTCCTGTTAATCGTTCTTGGCGTTTGTTTGTGGATTGGCTGGTCGGACTTTCAACTAGCAAGACCTGAAGTAACCCAAGATGAAATTCGGGAATCAATTCGTTTTTACATTAGGGCTGGCTTCCAGGTTGCCGTCCAGTACCTTATTCCTTTAGCTATTTTGGCTTACTTTGGTAAAAAGCTACTAAAGCTGGTGGTCAAAACATAACCAGGCGCTGAACCGGACGAAGCTCGCTTTAAATTGGCTTGGTTCTGATTGCGTGGTTGCCTGTGCAAGCTGGAATCTGGTGGATGTATCTGGCGTAGCGGTCACCTCACAGTCAGAGTCATACATGCTGGCCTTCGCAAACAGTAGCGCCTTAGCTTTTGCTACGGTAGACCACGTAGGGGAATAGAGTATGTGCCTTGGCTTGGACTCACGTAACCAGTCATGCCAGTTCGTTCCCGGCCCTGACAGCCCGTATTTCCCGGAGCATTAAAATGAAAAAAAACGCACCAGGTTTGGTAAGCGCGCTTTGCCTGTTTTTAGTTGCTTGTCAGCCAATAGTCGAATATGCCGAGGAAGGGCCCACGGTGAGTGCACAGGATTTGTTGGCGATAGAAGGTGACTGGGTCGGCACGTTGACTTACACCGATTACAGCAGCGGCATGCCTACTGTGATTGCAGCCAATGCCAGCGTTACGCTTACTTCCGACACCAGAATCGAATACACAATTTCTTATCCCGATGAGCCATGGGAAGATAGCGCGTCGACCATGACCCTTTCGAGGGACGGGCGCCTATTGGATGGCCAGGTTGTTTCGGAGCGTATTACTGCCGAGGACGGCACTTTGACAGTAACAACACGATACCGAGGCGAGGACGATAATCGCCCAGCGAATATTCGTCAAACCTATGGTCTAGGCAAAATGAATTTCTACATTCGCAAAGATGTCCAGTTTGCCGACAGCGACACTTACCTGCTCCGCAACACGTATGCATTTACGCGTTAATCGAGAATATCTCACCCTGAAATACACGCGAGAAAAACATGAACCTGTTAGCGAACGCGCTCACCCTACTCGTAGCATTCCTGCACATCGGGATTCTGGTTCTGGAAATGTTCTTCTGGAATCACCCGATTGGCCATAAGGTCTTCGCGATGACGCCGGAAGTCGCCGAATCTTCTGCCGTACTTGCCATGAACCAGGGGCTCTATAACGGCTTCCTCGCAGCCGGCTTATTGTGGGGCTTTCTCGCGTCCCGTGCCGATATAAAAGTATTCTTTCTGTGTTGTGTTGTCGTCGCAGGTATTTTTGGCGCTATGACCGCAAAGCCGACCATCATCTTCACACAGGCTTTGCCGGCCTTTGTTGCGCTGGTATTTGTGCTGCTGAGTTCGCGCAAACAGAACAAGCCGCTGTCAAAATAACCGGTGCGGTCAACGTGCCGAGAGCCGCCCGATTAAAGCCCACAATACACCGGTAATAATGCCGGCAATGCTCAGAGGTCGCCGGCATGCCGGGATGCCTGACCTGTGAATGTCTGCGCTTTCAGGCCCCGGATCGGACAGGCATAAAAAAGGCCGGAGGCTCTCGCGAACCCCCGGCCGATTCTGACAATGTCAGCCTGACTTAGAAGTCGAGCTGTGCACGCAGGTAGGTGATACGACCGTAGCCATCATACAGCTGCACGTCGAATCCACGCGCCTCGCCCGGATCAACGACCGGATCTTTGTCACCGATGTTATCCACACCCAGCGTAAGACGAACGTTGTAAGGCGTCACATAGTTAACCTGAAGGTCGTGGGTTGTCCACGAAGACAGTCTATCCTGTGATGGTGACAACGCGTCGTCCATAGCATCGATGTGGTTGATGTTATAAGCAACGTTGAAGTCACCGTACTGCCATACCGTGCGGAAAATCGCGCGGTACTCAGGAAGGCCGGGGTCGCCGACAACATCTTCGCCACTATCGATCTCATAACCAACCACGTAAGACGCAACCAGCTCATTGGTCACCTGTCCGAACCTTCCAAGATCGAAGTTCGTACCCAGGCTAACGTCGATATTGGACACGTCAATCGTACCAAGACTCGCATTACCACGCTGGAGATAGAGGATTTCCCCATTCGCTCCACGCGCAACACCTAGACCGGCGCCAGGTGCCGGGCCTGCACCAGCTGGCAGCTCGACCAGTCCCGGTGGGCAGTTGGTCTGGGTACCGGCAACACAGTTGACGATCTGCTGAGCACCAATGCCTGCAATACGGTCGGTAACTTCAATCTGGGAGTAATCGATCGATCCGTTGAACCAATCCGTAGGCTGGAATGCAACACCGATGCTGATCTGATCGGATTCTTCAGGCCCGAGATTCGGGTTTGCGATAACGAAACCGGTGACCTGAAGTGCACAATCGGCCGGCTGACCGAATGCCAGACAGGTCGCCTCGTCGCGAACCGTATCCGCGGAGAACGACGGTGCTGCGGCAAGAATGCCCACCGGCGGCGCACGGAAACCTTCACCCCAGCTGGCGCGAACCGTTACTTCTTCCAGCGGCTGCCAACGAGCAGCAATCTTCGGCACTGTTACGTTGCCAAAATCGCTGTAATCATCGAAACGCAGGGCTGCTGTAACTTCGAAGTCCGGCAGGATCGGGAACAGGGCCTCACCAAATACCGCGTACTGGTGACGACGGTAGGCGGAAGAGTTACCCGCAGAACCAGTGATGTTGCCGTTACCCTGAAGGTCATCGAAGATATCGGCGAAGTTTTCGTCGCGGTATTCGAAGCCAAATGCCACAGATACTGGACCGTTCTCCATTTCCATCAGGTCAGTTGAACCGATAGCGTAAAGCTCGACCTGCTCGGTAAACGAATCACGCCCGATTGTGGCCGTGAACGATTGCCGTACTTCCTGAGACACGCCAAACGGGTCGTAGATGTTGTACGCGCCCGAGTCGAACTGCGGCTGTGCCAGCGCGGAGACAATGTAGTTCCGGCCTGTTTCCACGTAGTTCGAATCGGTCCAGCGTGCACCGACTTCTACGTCAATGTCGGCGATCACACCTGTCAAACCGACATCGATGTCGTACTGGGTTGAATCAGTACTGGTATCGCGCGGACCGTTTGCTGCGAAACGATGCCGAAGCAGCAGGGTTTCTGTAGCGACGCTGCCATAGTCCGCCCAGTTCGGGTTAAGACCACCGTTGGCCGGCGACGTTGACGGGTGGTTCGGAGTGCCGACCGGAAGTACGATCGCACCGAAACCGCCCACTAGCCAAGGCGATGAGGGTACCGGCGCATAGCGACCGAAGGACTCAACGCGGTTGATTGACACATTACCGAACAGAGTCCAGTCCTCGTCGATCTCATAGCTTGCGCGGGTGAAGAAGGAGAGGTTGTCCAGCTCGGCTTCGTCAGCAGCCTGCGCTGTGAAGTCGTAAAAACAGAACACACCGGTGTAGGTGAAGCTCGGGCCCTGACAGCCGGCTTCGTTGCCCGGGCCAGAAATGCCGATATCGAGGTCTGGCGTACCATCATCATTGGTATCGCTCTCACCCAGGAAGCGGAACGGTCGGGCAGCACCACCGGGCAGATCCGTGATTGGATCAAGATTTGCGTCAACACCACTGCCGAGGAAGTTGTTGGAGAAGGTTGAAGCACCACCGGTTGACCATTCACGATCACGCTGGAATACGATCTCACGCTTGTTGTACGAGACGCCGGCCATGATCGAACCCTTCGCGCCTGAAACGCCAAACAGCATCGAACCGACCTGAGTGTCGCCACCTTCGCGGCTTGAGTAACCTTCGCCGTAGGTGATCTGCGCGCCCTCGAAATCTTTGCGGGTGATGATATTTACTACGCCGCCGATTGCGTCGGTGCCGTAGATCGCCGAAGCGCCATCAGACAGGATTTCAATACGCTCTACAGCGCCAAGCGGGATCTGGTTGAGATCCTGACCGACGCCGAGGTTCGGCGCGACCGGCGCACGGCGCCCGTCAAGCAGGATCAGTGTGCGGCCTGCGCCCAAAGCGCGAAGTGAAAGCGTCGCTGCTGACTGTCCGGTGCTACCAGACTGCGGACGAAACGAGCCGCCGCTGTTAATCGGCAGGTTGCGCAGCACGTCGGCAACGGAGACCTCTCCGGAGAGCTCGATGGTCTCGCGGGTAATCACCTGGACAGGCAAAGCGCCCTCTACGTCCGTGCGTTTAATGCGCGAGCCAGTGACCTGGACGCGACCCAGTTCTGCTGTGTCGTCGTCCTGCGCGAATGCGGTAGGTGAGACTACCGCTGCTGTGGCAAGGCCGCCGACCGCAAGTGCGGTGCGAACTGCCAACTGGAGCTTGTTTTGCTTCATTAGAATAATTCCTCCTAGAAATGAAAGCGTTCCCGCGGTCGCCGCTTTGTTAACGCGACGTTGTCGACGGGTCCGTTGCTCGACTTGTGTTTGCCGACGCTTCCGGCCTGGGCCGTGGTGCCGGTGAAACACTAGTTTCCGAAGGTTAGCCCATCTTGTTGCCCAATGCCAACACTATCTCATGCAATCGGATTGCTAAGTGTCGGCCCGTGCAACACCAAGCGATTACCCACTTGCCGCGCCCGAGAGCAGTTAAACCCCACAAAGCATGCTGCAATCGCAGCATTGACGAACCGCGAATCTACGTCAGGCGCGGGATATCAGGCATTCCGCGAAGTAGCGTTCTTTTAAAGCAACAGATGGCCATGGAAAACTGTTGCCTTTATGCCACACCGGCTATTTTCAGGCTCGATTCGACGTCAGCGTCCAGCCAAGCAGCGTCGTGGCGCGGTAGTGCAGGGGGCGCACCTCGATGTTTTCGAAGCCCGCCTCCGCAAGCTCGCGCGATACGCGCTCGATCCCTTGCGCATCAAGCGCTGCGGACGTGAGGTCAGCCATCCGCAACCGATAGGTCTCGACCTCCGCGTGCAGGCCCGCCCAGGCGCGCTCCAGCGTCTCCGCGTCAGGCTCGCGGGAACGCTCTACGATCTGCATGACGGATGGCAGCAGGAACTCGATGAAGCCAGCGTCGGCCTCCCGCGCCGCGGGTGTCTTTGCCCGCTGCCCGACGCGCTCTGCGGCATCCATGAACGATTCGCGAACTTTCAGCGCACCCGGCGACCAATGGAGCCCGCCGGGGCCGGAGCCACCCGGCTTTAGTGCCCGGAAAAGCTTTACCATGCGCTCGGCAAGGTGAACGAGGCGTTGCTCCTCAAGGCAGTAACTCACCTGTGCCAGCCCCTCCCGCGCCTGCCTGAGAATGGCCGAATCGGCGTTATGCAGGATCATGGCGAGGGACCCGCCCGCGCGCAGAACCCGGGCAGCCTCGCGACTGCCGGCCGCCGTGTCGCCATATTCGTAGCCGTATTGACTCGTGAGGAGATCAACCGACCCTCGTTCCAGGCCGGTAGCCTCGAGCGGCGTGCCGCCGATGAGCTCAATGGCATCGAAATCCGCTGCGAGCTCAGGTCGCGCTTCCCGCACACGTGCGGGATCGATCGCCGCTGTGTCGAGACCGGTGATCAAAAGCTGACGGTCGTGTTCGCGGGCCCACGCCGCGATGAGGAGCGCCACCGCACCGTTGCCGGTCGCCAGATCCACCACAACGGCCCGATCGTTGAGCGGCTCGAGCACGCTGTGCCAGAACTCAACAATTTCGCCGTCGTAGTTGCCGGCAAAATGCCCCTCGAAGGTGGTCACCGTGCCGCGCGACCAGAAACGGCTCCACTCCTGTTGATCGAGACGGTCTTGCCGGGCTTTAGCTTGCTTCATCAGGTTCTCGAGCGCTCTCTTCGTGCGGGCGCCCAGCATACACGCTCCCGCAGCCCGCCGCGGGAGGTGATCAGCCGCGTCAAAACATCGCAAGCCCACGCCTGCGCCGCTCGCCGGTATAATCATGGCCTTTGCAGCTTGCGATCGGTCCGGCCGGGGACGGGACGCGAGCACCGAAAACATCAGGAGCACGCACAAAACCATGAAGACGAAGAACTTTCGATGTCAGAACCCGCGCCGCATGCGGGCGGCGGAAAACCTAAAATGCAAGGTGGCGGTGCTCACAGGTATCGCGCTGACCGCGGGCCTCGCTGGGCTCCCCGGCGTTGCCGCCGCCAGCGCGATTGCCGATTGCGTCGCGATCCAGGACGCCACTGAGCGGCTCGCCTGTTTCGACCGTCTGGCCCGCGCGGAAGGAGCCGCCCCGCCGCCACCGACGGCGGCCGCGGCGCCACAGCCAGAAAACCCCGCTTCACAGGCAAAAGCGCCAGAGCCCGCGGCAGGCGAATCCGCGCCCCGCGATCCCGCTCCAAAGGCGCCCGCCATTACCGCGCCCGCGAACGCTGAGACGACGCCGCGAGCGGCACCAGAGGCGGCCGGGACCGGCGACGAAGACAGTTTCGGGCTGGAGCGTATGCTCGAACTTGAGGGGGCTGCTTCTATCGAAGCCAACGTCGTCGGCGGCTTTCGCGGCTGGTACGGCGACACGGTGTTCGAGCTGGACAACGGGCAAACCTGGGAGCAGGTCGGATCGAATCGCTTCAGGTATGGCGGGCCGGACCGAAAGGTAGAGATCAGCCGGGCAGCCTTTGGCAGCTTTCGGCTGTCGCCGGAAGGGCTCAACCGCAAGGTACGCGTACGGCGCAAGGACTAACACAACACCGATCGGAGCGGCCAGCGACAGCGGCTATGAAACGCAGCGGCGGGCGCGATGCAACGGCTCGCACCCTGTTCAGTTCATGCGAAAGAGCGGGTCCGTAGCGCGATACGCTCTCTCGGCAGGTCGGCCCTCGCGGTAGCGCATCATATCGACCTGGAGGCCAGAACGACTCTCGAGCGCGCCCGTCTTCAGCGCCTCGAATATCGCCTGTGTCTGAAGGTCAACAGCGTCCGTGTAACGTTCCAGCGCGGCGTAGACCATGGCCAGCGTGGCTGAGGTCTCCAGCCCCGGCACAGCACTGTAGATTTGCTCGCTCCAGTCCAGCGCCTCTTTAAGTGCCGCTGGCTCGACATCCGGGCATGTAGCCCGAGTGCGCGCGAGTGCCTGAACCAGTGCAGGGTCATAGGGTGGTCCCACGGCAAGTGCCACACCGAGACTTTGGAGCGCGCCATCGCAGTCTCCGGCGCCCAGCGCGGCCATGCCGGCCCAGTAAAAGAGCCGGCCGCGTGCGCCCGCATCGCGCGCCGCCTCGGCGAGCGCGACGTATATGGCGCGCGCATCGCCGAAAGCATTACGGTGCAGCGCCAGTCTCGCCAGCGCCTCCTGCGCGGTTGCGTTGTCCGGATCGAGCGCGACCGCATTTCGAAACGCCAGCTCCGCCGCCTCAGCCTGCCCTTCGGCCTGCTCGATGCCGCCGAGATAAAGCCAGTCGTCTATCGCCGCAGCATCTGTCGCGGTGACACGCTCCAGTGCCTTTCGGGCGAGCTCGTAGCGACCCGCCTCAGCCAGCACATGGCCATAGCTTGAGAGTATCGAGAGATTTTCCGGCGCGAGTGCTGCGGCCCGGCCAATCAGCGCCGCAGCCGCATCATAATCGCCGCGATCGGCCTGCGAGAGACCTGACTGCAGGAAGAATTGTGGGCTGCGTGAACGCCGGGTGATCTCAACGACAACCGGGTCTGCCAGCGTCGGCTCACCGTCACCGACACCGGCAAGCGCCGCCCGCGCGGCATCGCGGTCCCCAAGCGCACGGTACGCCATGCCGAGCGGCTGGCGAAGTCGCGTCGCCGCCGGGTCAATCTCGATAGCGCGGCTCAGGTGACTCAGCGCCGCCTCCGCATCGCCGGCGGCCAGCTCGGCACGACCAAGACCACCGAGTGCGGCCGGCGACTCCGGCGCCAGACGGACCGCCTCGCGAAAGTCGACCAGCGCGGCCTGTGTATCGCCCCGATCCAGAAGGGCACGACCGCGGCGTACGAGCGTCGGCATGCGCAGGCTGTCCGCCGGCGCCGTATCTGCCGCGATTGTGTAAAACGGGATGGCAGACTCGAGGCGCCCTTCCGCCATGTGAGCCAGCCCGACACGATAAGCGAGCGCTGCCTGATCACCGACGAGTTCGAGCGCTGCCCTGTAGGCGACGAGCGCCTCGGCAAAATAGTCGTGTGCGAAATAGCTGTCGCCAAGCGACATCCAGCCCGCGGCAAGCGCATCAGCGTCCCCGGAACCGTCCAGCAGCTCGGTCATGCGAGCGACCTCAAGCGACAGCGCCTCGCGCACTGGCTCAGCAGCGCCTGACAGGTCGGGCCGGGGTACAGCGGTGTCGGCGGCAGCAACAGCGACCGCCCACAGGCACAGGCCGAGCACGGCAACCGTGTGCCGCAGGCGTGCATGATTGCGTGCGCTATCGGCTGCCGGCCCGCTACGAACCCGGCCCGGCACGCGTTTATGCGGCGTCCCGGCGCTCACGAGCGGCGTTCGCATGAAGCTGCTCAGCGTCCCTTACCGCGTCGCAGGGTGTGATAGCGCCCGGGCTCGAGATCGTCGAAGCGCTCGCGCGCTCCACCCGGCCACTCGACGCGCACGCTTTGCACGCCGGTAGAATTACCCAGCCCCAGCACCACACGGGGATCGTTAGCCGAAGCATAGGAGCCGTCCGCGCGGGCGCGGTGCAGCCACACCGGATCGCCCTCGTCATCCAGCAGCCAGACGAGCGCATGCGTCAGGCCATGCCCGTCCTCGTCGGCCAACATGAGTCCCAGCCACCCTCGCCCATCGCCGGCAACGTTTCGAAGCAGCTTCGCAGGCCCGTTGTTGTTCGCCGCAACGATGTCAACACGCCCGTCGTTGTCGAGGTCGCCGAGGGCGGCGCCGCGACCTACGTGCGACTCTGCCAGCGCCGGCCCAGCCTCGGCGGTGACGTCGACGTAGCGGCCCTCCCGGTTGGCGAAAAGCTGGTCAGTCTGGTGATAGGGGAAAGGATCATCAGCAGCCACGAGGTCTGCCTCGATTGTCACGCCGCCGTTAACGACAAAAAGATCGAGCCAGCCGTCAAGATCAAGATCGGCGAAAGCTGCGCCGAAAGCGGTCTTTGACAGGCTTGGCGTGCCCAGTCCGGAGCGCGCGGTGATGTCGGTAAACCAGCCGGTGCCATCGTTCGCGTAGAGGGTATTGGTCTCGCGGACAAGATGTGTGACGAACAGGTCGAGCGAGCCGTTGCGATCGTAGTCGGCAGCGTCCACACCCATACTGGCCTCAGCCGAGCCGGCAGAATTAACAGCATTGCCGGCCAGCAGCGCCTCGTCAATAAAACGCATCCCGCCCTGATTCAGCCAGAAATGGTTCGGCTCCCCATCGTTGGCCACGAACAGGTCAAGTTGCCCATCACCATCGAAATCGGCGGTAATCACACCAAGCCCCGGCTGCGGATCATCGGCGATACCGGCCACGTCGCTCGCGTCCTCAAAACGGCCGTCGCCAAGGTTTCGAAACAGCGTGTCGACTGAAAACTGGTAAGCGGAGGGCGAGCAATAGTCGAGTCGACTGCTGCCCGCCGCACGGCAGTCGCGGTGATTGTCGAAACTGTAATCGACGTAGTTAACGACGAACAGTTCGGGCAGGCCATCACCATCGAGATCGGCAAACGAGGCGCCGATACTCCACGACGGATCACCGACGCCGGCGGTTTCAGTCACGTCCGTGAAGGAGCCGTCGCCGTCGTTGCGCCAGAGCTGATTCGGGCCGAAATTGAGCACATAAACGTCCGGATCGCCGTCGCCGTCGTAGTCGCCGATAGCCACGCCCTGGCCATACCCACGCGAGTCGATACGGGCGCGTTCCGTTACATCCTCGAAGCGCATGGCCCCGCCGGGTTCGGTAACGTTTCGGAACAGGCGATCACCGAGTGTTCGATCCCCGGGGCCAATACCGGGGCCGATTTCGCCGCCCTGCACAAGATAGATGTCGTAGCGACCGTCACCGTCGTAGTCAAATATCGCGGCGCCGCCGCCCATGATCTCGGGAAACCGGTAACGGCCTTCGCCGCCGTTGACGTAGGTGAACTCAAGCCCGGCCGAATCGGTGGCGTCCTCGAACCAGGCCGCACAGGCCGTATGGCTCAGCGCCAGACCTGTGGCTATAAATACGGCGAGTTTCAGGCGAATTGCAAGCATGTCAGAAGTCGTTTCGGGCGGGTAATCGAGCGGTAAAAGTCACGGCGGCATCGTTGCCGCCTGGTAGGCATGATCGGGTAGCGCCCGGCAGAAAACAAGCATCCTGGCGCGGATGCGACGTTTCGCCAGCGCCGGCAGGATTTGCAAATCCTGCCGGTCGCGCTCATCCGGAGCCGTGTTGGCACCCACCGTGCAAACCGCACCGCGAAACGCTGCATTTAACGTAATCATTACGCGTCGGTATGTGATTGCTGAGGTGCCAAAGGCCGCGAAACCGGTTATTCTTGACGATCTGCGTGCCGCTGTTATCAAGCATGACTGCGGCGCTAAATCATTTGATCGACTCCTTGGAGGTTCACCGATGCTCCGACTTTTCATCGCCATCGTATTGACCGCAGTAATTGCGGGCACAAGTTTCGCTCAGGACCGCGTCCCGGTCCGTGAGTTCTTTGAGAGTTCGCTCGTCAAAACCGGCAGGTTATCGCCGGATGGCAAGCACATGGCGATCACCTACGAAGAAGGCACGCAGGTCAAGTTGGCGATCATGGTCGTGGATACGCTGAAGCCGGTCCAGGCCTACGAGTTCGGCGAGAACCAGTGGGTACTCAACTTCTTCTGGGGCAATAACGAGCGCATTGTTATGGCCGTCGGTGAGGTCACGGGCAATCTCGATAATCTTGGCCGTCCGTCTTTTTGGTACGCGGCCAATATCGATGGCAGCAAGCGCCAACAGATTTACGATGCGCAATTTTCCGGCTACCAGCTCTTGGATCCGTTGCACGAGGACGACCGCCACATCCTCATATCCCGCTACCACTTCGGTGACGGTGGTACCCCCAAAGCTCACTTGCTCGACATTTACGACGGTGAAGTCGATTTTATCGGCGGCCAGCCCGACGACCCCGATCTACGAGGTCTCATAGCGGACAACGACGGTGTAGTTCGAGGCGCTGTGGCTTTCAAGATGGGCGAAACGATGGACGACCGCGAGCTGCGGCTCTACGTCCGCGATGACGCCGAATCCAAGTGGGAAGAGTTTGACTTTCCGCTTGCGCGGTCGGCACCCGACGTCGATTTTCTCGGCTTCTCTTCGGACAATCGCCGCTTCTTTTTTGCGTCGGACCACGACATGGCGACAGATGGGCGGCGCGGCGTATTCGAGTACGACTTCGATAGCAAAGAGCTTGAGCTGAAATACCGGGATGCGTATGTCGATGCGGCGGGTTTGCTGTACGCGCCGGGCGGCGATGTGATCGGTGCCTTCAGCCGACAGGGGCCAGCCGCATACAGTCTCTTCGACGGTGTTGACGAGACCAATCCGGAAGCGTCCAAAATGATGCAGGGCGTGCTTGGGGCGTTCCCGGGGCAGGACGTATCGATTATTTCTACGTCGTCGGATGGCACACGGAACATCGTTGCTGTGCGGGGCGACCGCAATCCGGGCGCCTTCTACCTCCTGGAGACCAATGAAATGAAGCCGCAGTTGCGGTTCCTGGTCGAAACCTTGCCTGATCTGCCGAAGGACGTACTCGTGCCGATGAAACCGGTCGTGTTCACAGCACGCGACGGCATGGAGATTCACGGCCTACTGACGCGTCCGGCTGGGTGGGAAGGAGAGTCAACGCCGCTGATCCTGAACATTCATGGCGGCCCCTTCGGCATCGCCGACAGGTGGGGCTACAACCCGGAAGCACAGTTCTTCGCCCACCACGGTTTCTCAACGTTGCAGGTAAACTACCGCGGGTCCGGCAACCGCGGTGAGGACTTCATTCGCGCGGGTTACCGCGAGTGGGGCGGCAAAATGCAGGACGATGTTACCGATGCGACGCTGTGGGCGATCGAGGAAGGCATTGCCGATCCGGACCGAATCTGCATCTACGGCGGCAGCTACGGCGGATACGCCACACTGATGGGCGTGGTCAAGGAGCCCGACCTCTACAAATGCGGCGTGGGCTACGTCGGCGTCTATGACCTCACATGGTTCCGCGGAGGCGACGGCTCCGATTTCTCTCGCGGCCGCGGCCGCAACGCCCGCGAAAACTTTGAACGGTTCATGAGCTCCACCGTCGGCGAATCGGCCGAGGCGCTGCGCCCGGTGTCGCCAGTGCATCATGTCGATCGCATCAAGGCTGAGCTGTTCATCGTGCATGGCGGCAACGATGTCCGCGTCCCGGTCGGCCATGCCTATCGTCTGCGCGACGCGCTGGACGAGATGGGCAAGGACTACCAATGGATGATCAAGGAAAAGGAAGGCCATGGTTTCCAAGACGTTGATAATCGGGTCGATCTCTACAGCGCGATGCTCGAATTCTTCGACAAGCACATCGGGCGCGGAGAAGACCTGATGGACACCACCGCGGCGAACTAATTAACAGCTAGTCGCAGTTTATACGGACGGCCCGAAGCCCCAGGTTTCGGGCCGTTTTTTTCGCTATGAACGTCGGCCCTTTGCATCTCCCATGCCGTAGACTTTTGGTTCGTCTTTGGCTGCGTAAGAAATGATCCCACCGTCGGGCCGTTGCCACCTGTTGATCTACCCTGTCCTCGCTTGGCCCGCCGCTTGCGCAAGGATTTCGTAACACGATTCAGAGTGGGGGCAACTCCACCAACTTGAATGTAGCGCCTGTCGCACCCGTAACAACAACGGAACAATCGCCCCAGTTCTCGGGCAGCTCCCAGCCAACCCCGTCCCTTGCGGCATCTGTAAAGCGAGCCCAGTCACAACGAAAATCAATGCTCTCGAGCTCGCCGTCAATATCGGTAATCTCTACTGAGCGTCGCAACAATTCATGCCGCCAACGGGTGGCGCACGTTTCACAACTATTGCCCTCGCCGATTACGGCTTGCGTGGCAATGAGCTTGTCACTTTCGATCAGGGCCATTACCTCGTCGACGAAGGGTTTGAGTTCGGAGCTATCGTCGCCATCGATATCCTTTAGCCTGTCGTAAACGTCCAGCGCAACGGCGAAATAGCCGTTATTCAGTTCAAGCGCAAAGCTGGCCCGTAACAGGTCCGCCTCCAGCTCGCGCGGAATCCAGTTCTCTCTGGAAATGGAATTGGAGGAAGCTGCAAGCGCTTGACGGAGCGCTATCAGCGTTTGCTTTTCGTTTCCCTGCATTCCGGTGATTCGCGCCCGCATAGCCCAAAGATAAGCAAGCTCGCCCAGGGTCAGTCGCTCGGATTCGAATACCCGCTCAAGGTACCTGCCTGCGGATTCCAGATCATCGCGTTCAAGCGCCCTTTCGATCTTTCGATACCGCCGCAAGAAGGACTGTGAGACCGCGATCTGCGACCCTTCGAGTACAAACTCGATCCGAGTGCGTGAGCGTCTTGGTACAGCCTTGCCGTCGCGGCGCGCGGGCTCAAAGCGCCAGTCTTTGATCGACTTTAGCGCAGCGCGCTCGAAAGCGCGCTGACCACTGGAAGCATCGATAACCGGTTCAACGACCTCTCCTTCGGGTGATATCACGAATGCGATGTCAACCCACCCCTGCTCTCCTTTCCTCTGCATGTCATACGGGTAATTAGATGCACGCCTTTCGATCAACTTCGGGTCGACCTGTTGTGGCGGCACGTCATCAGCCATCGCCCCTGAAAAGATCAGTGCTGATGCAATCAGGCAAAGGATAAGCTTCGTCAACGACGTTCTCCGGCGGGTTTACGGCAGAAATTGTTGCGGCAGGAATTCAAGAGACGACGGTTATGGTCGCACAAACTGTGTTGCCAAGTCGCGCAGCGCCGGCGGACTGCCGCTGGCATAAAGTTTTCCAAACATGGCTCAAAGCGCCGGCAACTCCACCAACTTGAATGTAGCGCCTGTCGCACCCGTAACAAAAACGGAACAATCGCCCCAGTTCTCGGGCAGCTCCCAGCCAACCCCGTCCCTTGCGGTATCTGTATAGCGAGCCCAGTCACAACGAAAATCAATGTTCTCGAGCTCGCCGTCAATATCGGCAATCTCTACCGAGCGGCCAACAATTTTTGCCGCCAGCGGGTGGCGCACGTTTCACAACTATTGCCCGCGCCGATTACGGCTTACGTGACAATTACCTTGTCACTCTCTATCAGGGCCATCACCTGATCCACAATAAGATCGAGTTCGGCAGTGTCGTAGCCATCGATATGGCTAAGCCGGTCGTAGACGTCCAAAGCGATTGCGAAATAGCGATTGTTCAGTTCGAGCGCGAAGCTGCACCTCAGAAGGCCTGCGTGCAGATCTTCTGGAATCCGGTTCTCCGAATTGGCCAGCGCCTGGCGCAAAGAGATCAGCGCCTCACCGTCGGGAAAACGAACGTGAGACCTTGGTCTGTGATCCTATGCATCCTTTGAGTCATTGTCACGCGGCCGCCGCATTGTTACCACTGCATTGCCCGGACCCTTCACTTTCAGTAGTGTAAACATCCCGACAACTGGCAGGAGCGGTATCGTGTATCTCATTCGCGTTTTCTTCGTTGCAGTATGCAGCGCCTTGCTCACCATTGCGGCAAGTGCCGACGTCAAGGTCGATGTCATCAAGAACCCGTATAGCGGCGCACGCAACGTACCGGAACTGTCGACCAATCCCGACTACATTCATGCCGCAGGACTTGAGCGACTCATCGGTGAATGGGGCGGTCAAATGATCAGACCAATTCAGGACATACGCCTGAATGAAACGCAGCAGCGACAGTACGGCGAGTGGCACCGCATGGCATTGGCCAACGCCAATTTCGCCGCTGCCGTGCGCGAAGGTCTTGAGGATAGCCAGGTCACGATCGGCCTCCAGGCAAACTGTAATGACCTGCTCGGCATGCTTGCGGGACTCAAGTACGACATTGCGGGAGAAGCGCGCCGCGTCGGGCTCATTTTTATCGATGCGCACGGCGATTTCAATACGCCCGAAACCACGTTGTCCGGGATGCTTGGCGGCATGCCGGTGGCGATAGCGGCCGGGCACGCGTTGCACAATTTGCGAACGACCGCCGGGCTGAAAGAGCCATTACCGATGGCTCATATTGTCTGGGGCGGAGTGCGCGATCTTGATCCGCTGGAAGCCGACCGGTTCGCCGAGCATGGCGCGCGTCAGTTTTCGGTTCAGGACATCCGTGAGTTGTCGGGCAACCTGAAACAACACATTGCGGCGCTGGCCGAACAAGTCGATGTCATTTATGTTCACATCGATATGGACGTGCTTGATCCAGCTGAGGTACCGGGCCATGATCTGGCGGTCACCGACGGCCCAAGCAGCCAGCATCTCGCTGCGGCCATTGCACTGATGTTCGAGAACCCCAAGACGCGCGCACTGGGGATAGCGTCTACGCCGTCGTTTAATCTCGACCCCGACGGGTTAAGCCGCCAGGCAGCGCTGAACCTGATCGAGGGTGCAATCCGTGGCGCGCAGTCTCGTTAAAGTATCGCATTGACTCGAAAGAGCGGCCTCGTATCGAGATGAACGAATCATCAGACCCAGGCCGCCGCGCTCAGTATCAGGGCTACTGAGAGATTCGAAGAAGCTGATCCGCGTCAGCGGGGTCGACTTCAACCGTCGTACCGTCGGGCCAGCGTACCGTGATCGCATCGACGACACTTGCCGCACCCAGCCCGAAGCTCAGCACCGGCTCGACCTGCGACAGGTAGCTGCGGGTCGGCATCACCGTGCGGGTCTGGCGGCGCCCACCGGCGACCACTGTGACTTGTGCACCGATCGCGTCGGTGTTCGGCGGCAAGCCATCAAGCGCAACCCGCAACCAATGTCCCGCTGCGGGTTGCTCGCGTTTGAGCAGCAGCGGCGGCCCGCCGATCTGGGTCAGCACAATCTCTAGTGCGCCGTCGCCGTCGATGTCCGCGTAAGCCACACCGCGTCCCACTACCGGACGCGCCAGATCGCCGGTCGCGGCAGCGGGCACCTCGATAAAGGTCTGCCGGCAATCCGCGCCGCAGTTCCAGAACAGCTGCGCCGGCTGGCGGTATTGCTGCGATGACTGCACGCGGTTGATCTCATTCTCGACGTGACCGTTGGCCTGTAAGAAATCAAGATTGCCATCTTGGTCATAGTCGAGAAAAACAAGACCAAAAGTGAGTGCCGCACGCGAAGGCGCGCCGATGCCACGGCCGATCGCCTCGTCGGCGAAGCCGTCCGCGCCGCTCGAAATGTAAAGCGAACTCATTTCGTTCGCGAAGTTACCGACACCGATGGCAAGCAAGCGGTCATCGAGCACGCGCGCCGCATCGATGCCCATCGCGCCGGTCGCGCGGCCGTTGCGATCGAAGCCGAGACCAAGCTCGGTGCCCAGCTCCTCAAAGCGCCCGTCGCCGAGATTGATGAAGGCGAAGTTGCGTACCGTATCGTTGGCCACCACAAGATCAAGGTCGCCGTCCTCATCAAGGTCGACCGGCACGACTGCAAGCCCCTTGCCGGACGCCTGGCCGGTGGCAGCGTTGACGACATGCAGCCCGGCCTCGGCAGCCGTCTCTTCGAAGCGGCCGTCGCCCAGGTTACGGTAGAAGAAGGGTTGCACGCCGGCGAAACTATTCGGCGGGCCATAGGCGCGACCGACGCCGGTCAACCGGAAGTCGATCTCGAAGTCGATCTCTCGCGACCACACGACGTAGTTGGCGACGTACAAATCGAGATCGCCGTCGCCATCGGCGTCGAAAAACGCCGCGCCGGTGCTCCAGGCATCCTGCGTGCCGGCGACCTGCGCGGTCTCTGTGACATCGACGAAACCCTCCGGCCGGTTCGCGAACAGGCGATTGTTGCCGACGGTCGTCAGAAAAATATCGATGCGCCCGTCGCCGTCGTAGTCGGCTACCGCCGCACCCATGCCGTAGCCGTGGTCGCCGGCGAGACCGCGCTCGGCAGTCGCCTCGGTGTAGTGTCCGGTACCGTCGTTCAGATACAGGCGCAGCGTGTCGAAGTCGGGATCGCGCTGGCCGTCGACCGGCCATGGCCCGGAGTCGACAAACAACAGATCGGCATCGCCATCGTCGTCAGCATCAAAGAAGGCGACGCCGCCACCCATGGCCTCGGGCAGCAGACGCTCGCCGCGCGCGCCCGAGTCGTGTACGAAATCGATGCCGGCATCGTTGGCAATATCAACATAGGGCGCCGCTGGCGGATCCGGGCGGGCGGTCTCGGTTAGCAGTCGCTCAAGACTGACGTCCGCCTCCTCGACGATGACCGGCTCGACGCGCGTAAGCCACGCGTAGATGGCCACGCCGCTAAGCGAGATGAGCACCGCGACGATAACGAATGCCAGTGAGCGACGGAAGGCGCGCGTAATGCGCGCTTCGCCGTCAACGGGACGCTGATCTGCCGGGCTCATCGGCTTGCGGCTCGCGTTGCGACGGGTGCACGGACCGGCGCGAAACGCTCGCCGCCAGCGCGCTGCAGATCGTAGATGACGACCGCGTTCGCCGCGTGGTCCGCGGCCGCATCACTGCGACGCGCGCTCGCGATGGCGCTGTCGCGGGCATTATCGTCGACCCGGTAACGACGGTGTTCGGCGGCATGGAACGCCGCGGCGTCCGCGTCGCCAAGCTCGCGCTTTATACGCGCAAGCTGGTAGTGCGCCTCGACATTCTCGGGATCGAGCGCGAGGCTCTTGTCGAACCACCGCGCGGACTCATCAAGCGCGGCTTTGCGGTCTTCGGCTGTCGGCTGCTGCAGCGCAAGCTCGGCCCACGCGAGTCCGATCTGATTACTGAGACGATAGTCGCGCGAGAAATCAAAGCCGCGCTCGCGGGCGGCGGCGAAGCGGGTCTCATGCAGCGCTTCCAGCGCCTCGATGGCGGCCGGAAAGCGTCCCTGCTCGAACAGCAGGCGGCCGCTAAACCAGGCCAGCGACCATGGCACCGGCGGCCGGTCATGCTGCTCAGCGCGCCCGAGCGCCTCGGCGGCCTCATCGAGTCGTCCTTCCTCAAGATAGACCCGCGCGAGATTCAACGCGCCGATCGATTCGCCGAGCGCCTCGACCCTGGCAAAGAGCTCTTCGGCCTGGCGTAGTTGGCGTCGCTCGGGCTTGCGCAACGCGCCGATGCCGTAATCGTTGAGACGCATCCACAGCGGCGTCCCGGTTGCAGTAGCGGTTGCCATCTCTGTTGCGGCATCGGTTGCCATCTCTGTTGCCGTTCCGGTCGCCATCGCGATCACCGTCGCGGGCGACGACGCCGCATCGACGCCGATCGGGAAGACAACTTCGTCGCTGCCGAGCGTGCTGATCGGCAAGTCGTTACGCACAAAGTCCGTGCCCTCGACAGCCGCGAGCAACCTCGTATCAAACTTCCGGTAATGCAGCGCCGCACGCACGGTCAACTCGCCTTCCAGCCCCTCCGGAACACGCAGCCGGTAGTGCACAACGTCGGCGGCGCCCGGCGGAATCTGGTGGTTGTAGAGCGCGACGAAAATATCCTCGACGTTGCGACGCTCGATGCGCTGTCCTTCACGGTCGAGCATGTACGTGTTAACGAAATGCGACCACGGGTCCACGGACGCGTCTTGCGGGTCGAGACCGCCCGAGCGCGCGATCACCCTGCCCTCGTGCAACACCTCGATCTCTACCCATAGCTCGTTCGAGTCCGAGGTGCCCTGCGTCAGCATGTGACCCAATGTCAGTGTGCGCAGCACAACCTCGAGCAGATACTCGCGGCCCGGTTCAAGCGCCGGCACCTCGGGACCTACGGGTCCGATCAGCTCCCCGTCCACCTGCCCGTCGCCGCGCAGGGCGACAAGGTCGACACGCACGGAACCCTCGAGCATCGCGCGATGCGCGTCGAGGACCGTGTCCGGAAGCCCGAGCATGTGGGCGATGCCGGTGTTGGCCGACGGGAATAGATGGTTTCGTATCGCCGGCGTGTCAAATCCCGGGTAGGCCTTTGCTCCGAAATCGGCTGACGGCTCAGGCGTCATGTGGCAACCGTTGCAGTTCGGCTCGGCGCGCTCGGGGTAGTAGAAACTGGTAACACCATGACCTGACACGCCGCTAAGCAGGAAGGCGTCGTAGTGGTTCTGGCCGCGCAGCCATTTGTAAGCGTTCAGCGACTCGGGGATGTGCACCTTGTGGCAGGAGCCACAGAATTCCGTCGTCTCGTGCACCGGCTTCAGAAAAGTGCGGCGATGAAATTCGGGCTTGGCCTTGATCAGCTGCGCGTTCACCCAGCGCAGCGATGCGTTGTCACTGAACGCAAACGGATAATGCTCCGGCGCCTCAATCGTGTAGTCGGCGTTACCGCGCGGGCTGTTGACGGCGGTGATCGCATGGCATGCGGTGCAGGTGATACCGGCGCTGGCCTCGGGGCCCGAGCCCAGATCGAAGCCGGGCTCGTCGAGACGTCCGGACAACAACGGCACCGGGTCATGACAGCCGGCACAAAAACGCGTTGCCTGCGGATGGCCGTCGCGCGCCAACAGCGCACTGCGTGTGTTGTTGACCGAGAAGCGATAGACCGGGTTGTTGAACGACGAGAATCGATGCGCGCTGTTAGACCAGCTCTCGTGAGTGTCGCCGTGGCAGTCCGCGCAATAGGCGTCTTGCATCAGCACATCCGCATCGAGATGGTCGCCGCTCGCGGTGCGCACCAGCGCGGGAGAAAAATCAGCCTCCGAAGCACCGTCGCTGCCAGCGCTCCCGCGGTTTGCTTCGACAAAGATCGCGCCAACGACGGCGAGCGCACCCAACGCGGCTATGCGCCCCCCGACCCGCCAGCGGATCGGCGGACCGGCGAGACGGTGCAACACAAACAGCCACACCGCCGCAATCGGCGCGAGCAGGTGCGCCCAATAAGCAAGCCGGCGTACCGTCGGATCGTTGATCGCAAAGAAATCAAAACGGGTCAGCACCAGACCGCTGACGAGCAACACGACAACGGCGGCCATCAGCGCCTGGCCAGCCCGCACGGCCGCGCGGTTACGCCGGTGCCAGACGGCACGCCCGTGTATATACAAGAACGCGATGATCGGCGCGGTAAGCGCGAAGCCCGCCGCGAGATGAAACAGGAACATGTACTGGTAGAACAGCCCCTGGAAGCTTGAACCTGTCCACCACTCTGTCAGCGTAACGCCCGCAAGATAGAGCGAGTTCAGCGAAATCAGCAGAAAGCCCGCCAGGACGATGACGAGGACAACCCTGAGCCGCGGCCCAACCGCGAGTCTGACCCCGCCGCCTGGCATCAATGGCCGCCTTGAGGTCGCGTCTGGAAAATCGGGTGCAGTCGCTCGCGCGCGTCACTCTGCTCGAGGCCGGGTGTCGTCGGATACGGCTCGACGGTATCGCCGTCTTTGGTGTAGAGATCCATATCTTTCACGTAGCCGCGAATCTCGAGCACAACGATACGTTTTCCGGAGGCAGGCTCCTGCGGCGCGTCGAACTCGAGGTGCAGTTCCTCTCCGGGACCAACCAGTGCGAAGGCGTCGTCGAGTGTTTCGACCAGCGGCTCAACCGGGCCGAGCGCGGTGTACAGGCCTTCGGCATAAACCGTGTCCGAGTACGCCGCTCGATCGTCGTACGCATACCAGGGACGACGTTGCGCCAGCAACTCGCGTTTCGCGAAGCCCGTCTTCCTGAGTTGTGCGACAACCGGCTCGTGTACACGCTTGACGACCGACCCTGCCGGTGGCTCCCCGGCGTGCACAACGCTCAGCTGATCCCAGTAGACTTCCGATTGCGTGGTGATGCGCAGAGCGGTCGTCCCGGCCGGCAAGTCAGCGAGCGGCAATGCCATCTCACGCGGCATGCCGGCGGGCATACCGAAGTGCTTGTAGACCGGCTGCCAGCGACCGTCGGCAAAAGCCTCAAGTGTTGGCGGCGCATAGTCAGCGCCGGATTGCCAGGCGGCAAACACGGTCTGGGAATACGGGTACTCGATCCAGCCGTCGGCCACCAGTACCGGCCGACTGTCGGGCGGGTTGATCACGCCATCGAATTCGAGCGTCAGTGTGTACTCATCGGCGAGCCGACCGAGCAGGCGCGGATCGCGGTCACCCGGCGGTGCGGCCTCGAAGTCGGCCGTAGCCAATGCTGCCGTGACATCCTCACCGCGATTATTGAAAGCCCGGCGGGGCAGCAGGCGCGATGCATCCTGATAAAAGAGCGCGCGTCCGTCCGGCGCCGGACCACCACCCGTATGCAACCGCTCGTCGAGCGTCATTGACCAGCCTGCGGGCAGGTCATAGGTGTGCAGCCGGGCGTGATCAATGTAGGCGATCTCCTGCATCGGCTCGGTAAGCTTTATCTCATAGCGCCCGTCTCGCGGCGCGATAGTACCTTCGGGAAACGCGAAATATTCCCAGGGACGCGGCGTGGAGTTCACGCCGGGTGTGACGAAGAATCCTATGGCGGCAACGCCGAGCACGTCGCTGACAAAGGCATGGTCTTCACCGTTCCAGGCGAACAGCACCGGGCAGCTCCCGAGCTGGCGCTGGAACTCCTCGATCACATGATTCTCGCCGGCGGCGAGCGCCAGTTCGGTCTGCAGCACGCCGTCCGACCAGGTGAGGCTGACAAAATCCGCTTGCTCAGCGCCGCCAAGACCAAACGCGACCGGTTGCAGGCTTTGACCGGGTGCCGAATGGTGATCGAAGGTGTCGGTCAGCGTCCAGCGATCGCCCACGCGCAACGCAATCGCCGTACCGATACCACTCGGGTTCGAGCGGATGTCCTCGACCGCGTAGGAGCGCCCGGTGGTGGTCAACGCCATGAAGGCATGACGCCCACTGCCCGGTGACCAGAGTTGCAGTTCGTTACCGTCGGCTGCCGGCACAACGCCGACCAACGCCGGTCCCGACGCGGGATTAATCATTATGGGCGCGAGTGCGGCCAGCGGAACCGATTCGCGCTGGAGCGTGCTCCAGCTGCCGTCGTCTGCGCGACCGAGCACCGCCCAGCCCTCTGAATCATAGGCAACAATGTCGAGCGCGCCGTTACCCGACACGTCGAGCGCCATGACGGCTGCCGTGTCCGGCTGTTTACTCACGCCGCCCAGCGCTGTCGTTGGCCGCCACGCACCGCTCGCGTCAGGGCTCCAGACAATGAGATCACCGCCCGCGTCGAGTGCAATGAGCTCGACCTGCCCGTCGGCGTCCAGATCGGCCGCCGTCACAGCTTCGAGATCGGCATTGCTGAATGCGTCGAAGCCATCCGCCGGCCGATACTGCCAAAGCCGATCATTGGTTATCGCCTGATGCGGCGCCGTCGCATTTAAAACGACGAGGTCGGCGTCACCGTCGCGATCCAGATCGGTAACCAGCACCTGCCGCGCCGCGTCCTGCCCGCCCGCGAGAAGTTCATCAGTCTCAGCGGAAAGGCCCCGATATGAACCATCGTTATTGTTCGAATAGAGCTCGTTGGGACCATCGCGGTTGACGACCAACCAGTCGAGGTCGCCGTCGTGGTCGGCGTCTGCCGCAGCAAGGTCGGCGCAGTCCCCGCCGTCGACAACATCAGTATGCCCGGGTGCCATCGTCCAGCCGCCGTCGCGACGCTGCAGCAGCTGGTTGTCGCCGCGTCGGCAGAGATACACGGCAAGATTATCGGAGACGTCGGGAATACCCCAGGCCGCTGCAGTGACCGCGTCGATGCCGGCGAGCGGATGATCCGGTTGCGTTTCGAAACTGCCATCGGCTGTTCCCGCAAAAACAGCGGTTTCGCCGTCGGCACGCGCGAGAAACAGATCGATGAGCCCATCGCCATCGAGATCAGCCGCAGTCAGGCTCGCATCACCACCCGCCAGTGGTGCTACGACGCGCGCGGCTTCAAACAGCGGCCCTTCAACCGTCGCGCGCGGGCGCGTCGCTTCGGGGCTGCCGATCGCGATCGCCTCACCCAGCGGGCCGAAACGCGTATAGCGGAACTCAGCGAGCTTCGCGCGCGGGTTGCCCTCAAAACGACGGTAATCATCCAGCATCGCGCGTGCCGCCTCGGCATCGTCCGAACGTCTGAGCGCCAGCGCCGCGCCGTAATATGCACTGCGAAGATACGGATCGAGTTCAATCGAGCGCCGATAGCGCGCAAGCGCATCATCGGTGCGGCCAAGCTGGTCGAGCGCCTGACCCGCGAAATACGCGACGTAGGCGTCGTCCGGGCGCTGCTCGGCCACTTGTTCGAATCGCTGCAGCGCCGGCTCCGCATCACCGATGTAGAGGTTCATGAGCCCGGCGATATACGCCGCATGCAGATCGCCCGGATGTTGTTCGAGCACGTCCCGCACCATCGCAAGCGCAAGACGTTCGTCGCCCTCATTGTTGCGGTTTAGCGTCGCGATAGCCTCGTTGACACGCAGATCGGCGCGATCCGGTCGCTCTTCACTCAATGCCGCAAAGATGACGTGCGCGTCCTGGTTGCGGTACTGGCCCATCAGCGCCACGCCCTCGTTGTTGCGGGCGATCTGTTCAGCGGTCAGCGGCTCGGGGCCGGACTCGCGCGCGCAACCGGTGAGCAGCGCGAGTGCGACCAGCAATGTAACAATAATTCTCGCCATCACGATCCGCGCTCCTGCAAACTTTTCCACGTCTGACCGATACGTGCCTCGACCGATTGAGCAGTGATCTCTTTTCTATGGCTCGGCGCGGCGAAGCCGGTCTGGCTGGCGGTTGGGTAGTACAAAGGGAAGCTCCGAACGTGCTTAGGTGCCTGACTATATACTCTGTTGCAGCACAGCGAAACCGAGGTCCGACACTGTGCGGCGCGTGTCGAAGGCGCGACCGATTTGCAGGGTCGCGGTCATTTGCGCAAACTGTTCAGACAGGGCATGTGCTGATGGAGCAGACAACACACGGAGGTCAGCAATGAAGGTTTCCCTTGAGATAGGGTGGGTCGAGGCGAGTGTGTTGCTGATTGGACTTCTCAGTATTTTCTTTGGCGCTGCCCGAGCAATTGGCTGGATCCCTAAACGATCCAAACTCTGGGAGCCGGATATCGTTTGGGTGCTTTTCGGCATGACGCTGATATTCCAACAGCTGGGCAATCTGGAAAACGAGGCCGGTGAGCAGATTTTTGAGGGCTGGGGTTTCGTTCTCTATGCGGTTTCCTTGCTTATGGGACTAAGGATCAGCTGGCTCGCCCGACCAGAGTCACTGAAAGAAGAATTGAAAGAACAATCGCAACAAATGATCCGCGACTTCCGCCGGATGTATGGCCCGACATCGAATGACACGAAACGCAGCGACGAGTCCTAGCGTCGAACATGGTGCCACCGCCGCTGACCAGCCCTGCTAAGAGCTACGCAGTGGCGGCGAACTCACCGTCAAAACCTACGACACTTCGCGTAATGCGCCGCTTTTAACATCGAACACAAAGCCACGAACGTTGTCTTTGTGCGGAATGTAAGGGCTTGCTTTAACACGCATCAGCGATTGCCGGACATCAGCATCGAGATCAGAAAAAGCCTCCATCGCGAACGGAGGCTTCATGCCGATGTCGTCGTGGATCTGTTGCTTTAAGTCCGCGTCGGTGAACGTCAGCATGCCGCAATCGGTGTGGTGAATCAGCATGATTTCGCGCGTGCCAAGCAGTCGTTGCGAAATAGTCAGTGATCGAATGACATCGTCCGTTACGACGCCGCCGGCATTGCGGATCACGTGCGCATCACCCTCGGTAAGTCCGAGCAATGCACCGGTCTCGAGGCGTGCGTCCATGCAAACGACGGCAGCAATCTGTTTAGCCGGCGGCATCGGCAGCGATCCCTTGGAGAAGGATTTTGCGTAGTCCTGATTGTTGGAGAGAAATTCGTCGATAGCGCTCATGTTGTATTCCTTGGTTTTCGGCTGGTTCTATTAATCAGAATACCGCGCAACAATCGCGGTGACAGGAACAGCCTTGCCCGTTTTTTTAGTATACGTATTCCGTCGCGGGTCAACTACCCAACTGGAACTCCAGATCCAGCGGGTCGCCACCGATCACCCTTCTTCAACGTTGCGAGTGTGTCCGGTTTCGCTGTCATGGTTACCTTGCCCGCTGCTACGCCGATGCTGCCCGTTGGCAACACGGTTTTTACAGCTTCGATACTGCCTGAGTGATAATCATTCACCTTTAATTTAGCAACAAGGGCAAGCCGCTGTTTGGCTGGAATCGCGAGCCCGAACCGTCATTGCCATTACGACCGTCATTGCCATCACGACCGTCATTGCCATCACGACCGTCATTGCCATCACGACCGTCATTGCCATCACGACCGTCATTGCGAGCAAAGCGAAGCAATCTCACCCGAACCCGTAGCAAGCGCCAGCAAGATTGCCGCGTCGCTGGGTTGCCGCGTCGCTGCGCTCCTCGCAATGACTTGGCGACCGTGTCGCTAGTCACCCCTCGCAATGACGGTGCGAGCTACTCCGCGCCGGTCATCTCGCCCAACACCGCACGCGCCGCGTCGAAGCGCTGATACAACCGATCCATAGGCACATCACCATAAGCGTCACGCGCTTCGCGCTCGGCCGCATCGATCGCTCGGATCAGATCGGCAGCTGCGGCCGCACGTGCCTGCGGTTCGCTGCTGCCGATGGCCTCGATCCAGATTGGTGACGCGTGCGCGTAAGGGCGCGCATGCATCGTCGGCCACGCATCTTCGGGCATCTCGCTCGCATACGCGCGCGCCGCGACCCAGCCGCCTGTCGGCAAAGTTACCGTGCCGCTGTATTCGCGCGTCTTGCCGGCGGCGACGCCGTCGAGCGTCTCGACGACCTTGCCGTTAACGATGATCTCCAACACATCAATATCGTTCGTGCTGGCAAGCGTTACCCGCCAGGTTTGGGTGCCGCTATCGATCGTGTCGCCGGGATGTACGTTGTCGCCCATTGAGAACAGCAATGCAGGGCCGGTAGTCACGAAGCCCCGCCCCGCTGCGGCGCTGGCCAGCACCTTGTCGGCCGTCGCCTCGCCGTCAACACGCAGGTAGTTGCGCCCGGTACCGACCGCCGGTGTGCGGTGGAAATCGACCCAGCCGTCCGTGCCCGACATCGCCGCTATCGGCCGGCCTATGTTGAGCAACCGGTACCAGACATGCGCGTTGCCCACCGGGCTTGTCCACGCACACACCATCTCGATGCCCATGCGCTCGGCCAGCACTCCGTCACTGATCAGCTCGAGCGGGATCGGGTTTTCGTCCAGCTGCGTAAACGGGTCGGTGTCAGAGGCGATCGGGTGCACATAGGTCGGGAACGCACCCGTGGCCTCAGCGAATTCAAACACATCGCCGTTAGTCAGGTCCGGGGCGCCGAGCGTGGGATTAGACGGCCCGAAAAACCACGGCGCAAACGTACGCGTGCCGCCGGAGAGACCGATGTGGCCATGGAAATGCGAACGCACCTCCTGACCCTGCTGCACGACACGACCGTCTTTTTCGGTCTGCCGACCGACGAGCGACTCGTCGATACGCCGTTCCCAGCGGTTCCATGACATCGGTGCCAGGTGATCGAGATCTTCGCCAGCCATCAGTCGCAGCGCGTCCAGGTGGTTGGCGCGGTGGTGGCCGTCGCCATTAAGGTGAATGTGGTGATCCGCCGAGGCATAACCCGCCGCGGTGCTATCCCAGACAGGTGTCATCACAGCAGCGATAGTCGACTCCTTGCCACCGCGGATGCGAATATCTTTGCGAACCACGCCTGCCATCGGGCCACGCGCAATCAGGACGGAATAGCGACCGGCAGGCAGTGAAAATGCTGCATCACTGTCGACATAAAAATAGTAGCGACCCGTTTGTGAATCAAAGTACGTGGCGTCGCGATCGAATGCGACCGGATGGCCATCGTCGCGTGTAATCGACACGCGCGCAGTCACCGGCGCACCGGCGACATCTGTTATCGCCAGCGACAACGTGCCCGTCGGCGCACGGCCTTGCCACTCCTTCACCTCGATAGTCTCCGGCTTACCGCCGTAGGTGTTTATGCGGCGCAGTCGGAATTGGCGGGCGTTGTCGGCCTCGACGTAGTAAATCGAATCGCCGTCCGCACTGAACGCCGGCGTCAATGCATACGGATTGCCATTGGTCAGGCGGTGCGTAACGCGCGGGTCATCGAGGTCCATCGTCCACAGGTGGTAGGCGTTATCAATCGGCGCGCTGTAGACGATCAGCGACTCGCTCGGGTGCGTATCCGCGGTCAGGTGATAGGTCAGCGTTTCGCCATGCACGATGGTATCCGTGCCTGCTACAAAGTCCCGCATCCTCAGGCTGCGGTGTGCGCCGGCGCCGTGCAGATAAACGATGCCGTCGCCGGACGGCAGGCGACGCGCATTGCGTTCAACCTGTCGCAGGTCGGTGAGCTGAGTATCAACGCCGGAAGCGATATGGCGCTTCCAGAGGCTCAGCTTTTCGCCGACGGCGGAACTGTAGTAAATGCTCTGACCGTCTGCCGAGAACTCCGGATCGAGCTCGATGGTCGGTGTGTTGATGACCTGCTCTTTGCCGCTGGCGACATCGATAATCACGATCGCCGTATCAGTATTGTTGTCGCGAACGATCGCCAGCCGCTTGCCATCCGGCGACCAGCGCGGGCGCGAGTCAACATCGGGGCCGTCGGTAAGCTGCGTCGCAATGCCCGTCTCAAGGTCCAGCTGCCAGATCCAGCCTTGCGAAGCAATCGCCAGCGTCTTGCCGTCCGGCGCCGGCGCGGGATCGGTCAGCCCGTAAGCCAGTATCGGCAATTCGTGTTGTTCGAGGTAGGTGTGATGGCCGAAGTCAGACAACTTCGGGTAGCGGTTTTCCCATTGCGCGGCGGCAGTCTGCGCCAGCATCAGGCCGACTAAAACAACAGCGGAAAACACAAAACGTTTGTGGCTGGGCATCTGGAACATCCTGGTGTAAGCGCTCCGGCGGAGCTGCGGTACACGAAGGATAACCTATTGCGCCGCGCGCTCCCGAGTCACCCGCACCGGCTGGCTCGCAGCCAATCCGGTCAGCTACTTCTCGCCGTTAATATAGCGCTCGACTTCGGCTTCAAAATGCCGCACGCGTTGTTCCTGATCACCATACAGCGCGCCACGGAAACCGGCTGAACGCACACCTTTCTGTTGCACCGGCAATAGCTCCGCATCCTGATCGAGCACTTCACCCAGATCTGGCAGCGTGCCGAGCGGCACATGGATCACATCCGGGCGCACTTCACCCGAAGAGTCGGTGCCTTCGGGCAGACCCATCCACGCCGGCACTTTGTAGTCCGGGTTGTCGACCGGGCGATAGAGAATCATCGTTTCGTAATAGAATGTTTCGGGGTCATCGCCGTCCGGCAGGAAGCGCATGATAAAGACGCCTTCCGGATGCATGCCCATCTGTACGTTGGGGAACACCCCGGTCGCCCAGCTGTCGGTCAGCTGCCCGTCGGTGAAGTTTTCGTAGTGGTCCAGGCCGACCGCGCGGGCGCGCTCGCGCTTGGCTTTTTGCACCGCCTCGCGGACTTCCTGCGCCGTGCCGCTGAACGACTCGGGATCAATGCCAACCTCGGCCAGCATGAACGCCTGGTAAGGATCGACGGTGTCCTGATCCTCGATGCGATGCGACTTGGTGCAGATCGGCACGATCATGCGCGACGCGCCGTTCGGGTACAGGTCGTTTTGCGAGAAGTCTTCCATGACACCCTGAGTCTGCGGATGCACATGCGGCAAGTGGTAGGTCTCGTAGAACGCATCCACGCCAATTTTCCAGTTCGCCTTCCACGCGCTCTTGACGTGATGGATGACTTTCATCTTGTCCACCTCGTACATCTCGATGTAGCCCTCGGGCAACCCGAGATATTCAGTCAGCGTTGGCGCCTTGCCATCGATGTTGACGAACACGATGCCGCCCACGCTGTCGCAGCGAACCTCGGACAGGCCGGGTTTGTGCGCGACCAGCTTCGGGTCGAAGGTTTCCTCATCGGTAATGCTCTCGAGCTTGCCGTCGATGCCAAACCGCCAGCCGTGGAAGGCGCAGGTAAAGCTGCCGGCGCTGCCACGCTCATTCAGGCACACACGGTTGCCGCGGTGCGGGCAGGTGTTGTGGAAAGCCTTGATCGAATCGTCTTCCTGGCGCACGACAATCATCTGCTCGTGGCCAATCTCGAACGTAAAGTAATCACCGTCTTCGGGAATATCAGAGGTAACGCCGGCAAGCAGCCAGACGCGCGGCCACAGGTTCTGCCATTCTTTCGCCATGAACTCGCGCGAGTAGTAACGCGACGGGTGGTAAACATCCAGGCCGTTGTCGATGTCCGGCTGCTTGGCCTCCAGCGACTCCGCGGGTGCGCCAAGATCCATAGGCCATTTTGCTTCGTATCCAACACTCATCGGACTTACCTCTGGAAGAAATACCGGTCAGTGATAGTAGCAACGCCGCGCACACAAAACAATCAGGACTGACGGTTTTGGCCATAAGCGCGACAGGATATCTGCATCGTGTTGCCTTAGGCCGCACCCGTCGACTACTTTAGGCCGTCTGGCCGCCCTTGCCGCTCAACAATGAGAACTCAATGACGACGCCGCGCAGCATTCCACCTGGTAAGTTTCAGGACCCCTACACCACGGCCGACGGCGCACAGCGCGCCGCCGTGGCGCTGACCAACCCCGAGACGCTGTGGTTCAACACCGGTACGCTGTGCAATATCGAATGCGCAAACTGCTATATCGAGAGCTCGCCGAGCAACGACCGGCTGGTGTACATAACGACCGCGGAGGTCGAGGATTTCCTCGATCAACTCGAGCAGCGCGAGTGGGGTGTGCGCGAGATTGCCTTCACCGGCGGCGAACCGTTCATGAACGCTGACATGATCGACATCACCCGTGCATCGCTGTCACGCGGTTACGATGTGCTGATCCTGACGAACGCGATGCGCCCCATGATGCGCAAGAGAATGCAGCAGGGCCTGCTTGCGCTAAACGCCGAATTCCCGGGCAAACTGACGTTGCGTATCTCCGTCGATCACTGGTCAGATACGCTGCACGACAAGGAACGCGGCAAAGGCGCTTTTGCACACACCATCGCAGGCATGTGCTGGCTGCGTGACCATGACATTCCGATGGCCGTAGCGGGCCGCACCGTCTGGGGCGAAAGCGAAGACGCCTCACGCGCCGGTTACGCGGCGCTCTATGCGGACAACCAGTTCGAAATTGACGCCTACGACCCCGGCGTGACGGTGCTGTTCCCGGAAATGGACGAAACCGTTGACGTGCCGGAAATCACGACCGAGTGCTGGGGCATCCTCGACAAGTCACCGACCTCGGTCATGTGCTCCAACTCGCGCATGGTCGTTAAACGTAAAGGCGCCGACAAACCCACCGTGCTCGCTTGCACGCTATTGCCATACTCGCCGGAATTCGAGCTTGGCATGACGCTCGAGGCGGCCGAACGCACGGTGCAACTCAACCATCCGCATTGCGCGAAATTCTGCGTGTTGGGTGGCGCGAGTTGTTCTGCTTGAGGCCACCATCGGTGAGGGTTGCGATGTCAGCCTGCGGGCAGAGTGCTGCTGAAGTAATTACGAGTACGATTAGCGAACGCAACAAGCGAAAGCATGACAGGCACTTCGACTAAGACACCGACGACCGTGGCCAGTGCGGCGCCGGAATTCAGACCGAACAGGCTGATCGCGACCGCGACCGCCAGCTCGAAAAAGTTCGACGTACCAATAAGGGCCGCCGGTGCTGCCGTACTGAACGGTACGCGCCACAGGAACCCCCACCCGTAGGCAATGGCAAATATGCCGTAGCTCTGAACAAGCAAAGGGACCGCAATCAGTGCTATCACCAGCGGCTTATCCAGAATGGTCTGCGCCTGAAAACCGAAGAGAAGGATTACGGTAGCCAACAACCCCATGATCGAGAATGGTTTGACGCTGGCGCTGAAACTGTCGATACGCGCATCGTTGCCGGAACCGTCCAGTACTTTGCGGGTGATGTACCCGGCCACGAGCGGTATGACGACGTAGAGCACGACGGAAAGCAATAATGTTTCCCACGGCACAACGATGTCGGTAACGCCCAACAGAAATGCGGCTATCGGGGCGAAAGCAAATACCATGATGATGTCGTTGATCGAGACTTGCACAAGCGTGTAATTGGCGTCACCGCGGACCAGCTGACTCCACACAAAGACCATCGCAGTACACGGCGCAACGCCAAGCAGGATCATGCCCGCGATGTATTCCTTGGCCGTTTGCGGATCAACCCATCCGGCAAAGACATATTCGAAAAAGAAGATGCCAAGCGCAGCCATCGTGAATGGCTTTATCAGCCAGTTAACGACGAGTGTTATGCACAAGCCTTTAGGTTTTTTGCCAACATCTTTCAGGGAAGCAAAATCAACATTAACCATCATGGGATAGATCATTACCCAGATGAAGACGGCAACCACAAGATTGACACTCGCATACTCTATGCCGGCGATCGCCTCGAAGAGGCCGGGGAAAGCGACGCCCGTGCCGACACCCGCTGCAATGCACAGCGCGACCCACAGCGACAAATAGCGTTCAAACAGACCCATCGGGCGCGCTTCCTCTATCGTCATAGCAGCTCTTTCTCGATGCGGTCCTTAAGCATTCGAAACGCATTATCGAATGCCTTGTCTATGTCTTTCTCGGCACCCTCCGCTTTCGCCGGGTCCGGCGTGCTCCAGTGCTTCTTTTGGCATTTGCCCAGAAACACCGGGCAACTTTCGTTAGCCGCCTGATCGCAAACCGTTATGACCAGATCGAAACTCTGATTGGCGAATTCGTCCCACGACTTGCTCCGGTATTCGCCCACCGCGACGCCGTGACGCTTTAAAGTCTCTATTGATTTGGGGTGGACATAGCCGGCAGGAAAGCTGCCAGCACTCACGGCCCTGAAGCGCCCCGCGCCCAGATGGTTAATCAGGGCTTCGGCCATCACGGAACGACAGGAATTTCCGGTGCAAAGCACGAGTACGTTTTTCATCAGTAGCGGCGTCCTACCGGTTTCTCTTCCGGCGCACAAAAGTTGGATGAATAAATGACCGAGCGGCCCTTTTCTGTCAGGAAACAATGCCGGCATTCGGCAAATGCGTCAATAACGGTCGACCCATCAGAAATAGGTATATGTATCAGTCAGATCACGGCAAATACGACTGCAGCCGCAGGTTTATGTGCTGCACCATTGGCGAGAGCCAATTAACGTTGAGGAAAACAGAGTGAGCATAAAAGACGAACTGCACGAGATGCGCCAGACGCTCAGTACGGAGCGTGATCGGCTAAAGCTGAAGTCACACCTGCTCAAGGCCGAGCTCAAAGAGGAATGGGATGAGGTCGAGGAAAAATGGCAGGACTTCGAAGCTCGCACCAGCCAGAAAAAGCGCGCCGCTGAGGAAACGGCCGATGATCTTGCGCAAGCTACCCGCACATTGGGCCAAGACGTCAAAGCCGCGTATCAGCGCTTCCGAAAATCGTTGTAAGTCAGGCCGTGCTTAGCGGATTCCCCCGGCCTGCGCCGGTCGGGGGGAGCCGCCAATCGCACCCGACGCCCATGACGGTTTGCGATCGCGTTATCCTGAGTAACGGGTGCGATCCTCTCTGATGATGCGACCCTGTGTGACGAGGCGATCCCGTATCGCGATGCGCTTGTCTCAATCCGTCTCCGGCAACTCCGCAAACACCTTGCCGTCTTCGACGGTTGTCGCGAATGCACAGATCGGCTCGGTGGCCGGTGCGCCCAGCGGCTTGCCGTCCCGCATATCAAACGGCGCGCTGTGCAACGGGCAAAAAATCTTGTGGCCGCGCAGCTTGCCGCCGGTCAGCCGCGCCATCGCGTGCGAGCACTGGTTCTGGATGACATAAAACGCGCCACCGGAATGGCACACCAGCAATTTGTGCGTGCCGATCGTAACCGGTTTTGATTTACCCGACGCGACCGAATCGGCCTCGATTATGAATTGCTTCGCCAACACTGACTCTCCGTTTTAGGTGCGGCATCATGGATACCACTGCCGAATGAAAAAAGAAACAGTTCTGACTGTTTTTTTTCTAGTGACGGCGGTATGCTTGGGCGACTGCGCAATGACTCGGGGGAGTAGCTATGGCGATCGTTTCGTTTCTGTCACGGATGAAAGTCCACGCGGACAAAGAGCAACAGTTCGTTGACTGCTGTACGCGGCTCACCGAGAAGGTGCTCGCGCACGAGCCGGAGTGCCTGTATTTCCGCTTCTACAAGCTTCGCGACGAGCCGCTTGGCTATGCCGTGTTCGAGTCGTTTCTGAGCGACGAAGCCGAAGAGGCGCATCAGCAAACCGACTACTTCCAGGAAATTCTGCCGGGGATCGTCGAGGCACTCGACGGCCCTTATGTACGTGAATATCTCGACCCGTTAGCGGGTTGAGCTACAGCATGACTAACGCACTCGTTCGCGAAAGCCGCATCCAGGTCACCACACTCGGCGACCTCCTGCTCGGCGCCGCCGATCAATACGCCGATTCACCGGCAATTGTATTCCCCGACTTCCGGCTGACCTATGCCGAGCTGCGTGATCGCGCCATGCAGCGCGCGCGCAGCTTCATGGCGCTTGGCGTGGAGCGTGGCGAGCATGTGGGCATCCTGCTGCCGACCTGCCACGAGTTTCCGGAGCTGTTTTTCGGGCTTGCACTGGCCGGTGCCGTGCCCGTGCCGATCAACGCACGCTACCAGGCGCACGAACTCGCCTACGTGATTAACAACGGCGACCTCGTGACGGTAATCACCACCGACCAGATCGCCGAACAGGTTGATTTCGTTGAGCGCATGACACGCGGCTTGCCGGACATAGCATCGGTCGCCGACCCTGCGAACATTTCGATCGAGCAAGCGCCGACGTTGCGCAGCCTCGTACTGCTGGGCGAATCCAAACCGGCAGGGTTTGTGCACGAGAATGAATTCCACGCGTTGGCTGACAAGGTCAGCGACGACGAGGTGCATGAGCGGCGCATGAAAGTGCGTGTTCGCGATCCCGGCCTGATGCTCTACACCTCTGGCACGACCGCGAACCCGAAGGGCGCGGTCATCAGCCACGAGGCGATGGTAAGAAACTCCATCGCACTCGGTCGACAGCGCTACCAGCTCAAACACGAAGACCGTTTCTGGTCGCCGCTGCCGATGTTCCACATCGCCGCGATCCTGCCGATCGTGGCCTCGTTTGATGTCGGTGCCGCCTATCTGACGATGGCCTACTTCGACGCCGGCATCGCGCTGAAGATGCTCGAGGAAGAGCGCGCATCGGTTACCTACCCGTGCTTCATCACGATCATGGCCGACCTGATCAACCACCCCGACTTCGAGAAGACCGACCTGTCGGCGGTTCGCCTGATGAACTCGAACTTCGCGGTGCAGCCACCCGGCATCGCCGAGGCGATGCAAAAGGCGATGCCTAACACGATTCAGGTCGGCACGTTTGGTATGACCGAAACCGCGGGCACCGTGTGCACGAGTGAGCTGGATGCGCCGCTCGACCGGCGCACCACGCGTCTCGGTACGCCGCTGCCCGGCATGGAGGTTCGCATCATCAATGCCGACACCGGCGAAGACCTGCCGAACGGCGAACGCGGCGAGATTCTCGTGCGCGGCTACAGCCTGTTCGAGTACTACTACAAAGATCCGGTCAAGACCGCCGAGGCCAAAGACGACGATGGCTGGTATCACACCGGTGACGTCGGCTCGCTTGATGACGACGGGTCGATCATGTTCTACGGCCGCACCAAGGACATGCTCAAGGTTGGCGGCGAGAACGTCGCGGCCGCAGAAATCGAAACTTATCTGGCACGACATGACGCCGTGAAAATGGCACAAGTAGTTGGTGTCGCCGACAGCCGGCTGGGTGAGGTTGCTGCGGCGTTTATCGAGTTGCGCTCAGGCGCCAGTGTCGAGCCGGAAGAATTGATTGCTTTTTGCAAAGGCGAGATCGCGAGCTTCAAGATCCCGCGTTACGTTCGCTTTGTCACAGAGTGGCCTATGTCGACGAGCAAGATTCAGAAATACAAACTTAAAGATCAACTGACCGCCGAGCTGGAGAACGCATCATGATGTCTTTCATCGCGACCCTTGTAGTTAAACCCGAGCGCACCGAAGAATTCGAGGGGCTGCAGGCCAAGCTTGCCAAGCTCGCGTATGAGCATGAGCCGGATCTTGTTGCCTACCATGTCATCAAGCAACGCGAAGCGGACAACACCTACGTCGTCTACGGCGCGTTCAAAGATCAAAAAGCCTTCGACTACCACATGGGTATCGACTTTCACGACGAGCTGGTGCCGCCGATCCTCGACTGCGTGGACGGCGAGATGGACCTTAAACTCTACGACGGCGCGTAATACTCTTCTCGATATAAGGCCCGGTGCGTGCGGCGTGAAATTCGCCGAACGAGCAATGAGGCCGATGTTGCGTCAAATGTCGAGGTTCGCCAATAGAAAAATCACAACCGCGACGACGACCGCGATAAGGACATACTGCCAGGCCATGGCAATAATCCCGAGCGCCCCGGCCATGCCCGACACTCGGTGATTCTCCTGACGAAGGTACGAGGTCACACCGAGAATAAACGCCAGCAGGCCGCCGCCCATGTAGGCGAACTTCACGTAGTCGTATTTCGCCGCAACGGCTACCGGCTCCGGCTTTTTATCTTCGCCGATGCCGAGCATATCCTTGCCCTTTTCTAACAAGCTGGTCTTGATTTGCTCAGTCGCGGACGGTTCCTTTGGTCGCAAGTCGTCCTGAAACAGCGCGATTGCTATCGAAAGAATGCCGAACAACACGCCGGCTAATCCGAACCCGGCTATCCTGCTTTCAACCGTCATCTGTTGACTCCCTCAAAGTTCCTGCTGCGGGCAGATCAGGAATTTCTCGCCCGTCACTTTCGCGTTGTAACGCTTGACGATCTCCGACTGCAATGCTTCCGATAGCGAGATCTCATCAGTGTAGTGGCTGGCAAACGTTGTCTTCAGCTCTTTCACGACGCGGGCACGAAGCCGGTTGCCGACCTCCATGCCAGCCTTTGCCAGAAAGTTTGGTAGCAACCAGCCACCGACACCCCATGCCATGCCATAACCTCGCGTCAATGTCGTCGGTGAGGTATCAAGCCCGCCATAGAGATAAACCTGTTTGTGCTTGATCGAACCGTAAATGCTGTACGCACCCGGCGTGCGTGCCGCGGCGGCTTCCATTGCCGTGAGAATATCAGAGGCGAGCTTGCCGCCACCGGTTGCGTCGAAGCCGAGTGTCGCGCCGGTCTCGTGAATCGCGTCGATCAGCTGTGGCATGAAGTCATCATCGCTGCTGTTGCAGACATACTTGGCACCCATGTCATGCAACAAGTCCGCCTGCTCCTTACGCCGCACAATATTCACTAAGGCCACGCCATCCGCGGCGCAGATTCTGTTTAGCATCTGGCCCAGGTTTGACGCAGCCGCCGTGTGTACGATGGCGGTGTGATCTTCCATGCGCATGGTCTCAAGAAATGACAGCGCGGTGAGCGGATTCACGAAGCTGGATGCACCATCTTTGGCACTATGTTCCGGCAACAACGGCATACACATTGCAGCGGGCAGACAGCGGTATTGGCCGTACATGCCGCCACCCATCACAGCGACCGTTTTGCCGATCAGCGCCTGCGCAGCATCGCTATCGCCGGCCGCGACAACGGTGCCCGCACCTTCATTACCGACCGGCAGCGGCTGACCAATTCTTGCTTTCATGATGCGCATGCCAGCCGCCGGCACCGGGGCCGTCAACAGCGTGTCTTTGCCAGTGCCGGCACTGCTCGCCTTCGACATATCCGTCCAACCGAACATCACGCCATGATCAGAAGGATTAATGGGTGCGGCTTCAACACGCACTAACACCTGATCTTCCTTCGGGACTGGCATAGGGCTCTCTTGAAGCGCCATCTGTAGTTCCCCACCTTCGGTGACCGTCGAGAACATTTGCAGGTTTGTGCTGGGCAAGGACATAGCTATCTCCAATGAATGCAGACGCAATTGTGACACGAGTGCGACCCTGACAGGTCAGAATCGGTTTTCATACCGACCTCTTTGTTGCCTCGTTAACTGCTGGCATGACGCTGAAACAATGCTGGCCATGGTGGACAAGTAGCTGCCCGCAACGCTAGTCGAACAGACTGCCCGGTCGCTCGATCGCGGTCTTGAGCCTGGCCAGAAACTCAGCACCCGCGGCACCATCAAACGCCCGGTGATCGCACGACATGCGCACGCGCATGATCGTCGCAACCGCAAGCTCGCCGTCTTTGACGACCGGCTGCGGGCTGGCCCGCCCGACGGCAATGATTGAGGTCTGCGGCGGATTGATGATCGCGGTGAACCCGTCGATACCGAACATGCCGAGGTTCGACACGCTGGTCGCGCCGCCGGCAAGATCGTCCTTCTCGAGCGTGCGCGCCCTGGCCGAGTCGGCGAGGCGTCGCACATCGTTGCTGATCGCTTTCAGGCTCGAATTACGTACGTTCTTGACCACCGGTGCAACGAGTCCATGCGTCGAGGCAATCGCAACACCGACGCCATCGTCGGCGGCATACAGCTCATCGTCCTTATAGACGACGTTGACCGCAGGCGAGTCGTTCAGCGCGACGGCAACGGCGCGCAACAGCACGTCGTTCAGTGTCACCTTGCAGTCGTTGGCCTTGTTGTAGTCGGCACGAAGCGCCTGTGCCTTATCGCAATCGATATCGATATCGAGATAGAAATGCGGCACGGCCTGTTTGGCGGCCTGCATGCGTGTGGCAACCGTCTTTTGCAGGCTCGTTCGTTTTATCGGGACGCCGCCGGCCGCTGCCGCTATGGCCGCCTCGACGTCTTCCTTGGAGATTCTGCCGTTACGACCGGTTCCGGTCAGCATCGTGTAATCGATACCTTGTGCTTCGGCCAGTCGCTTGGCGATCGGGCTGATGCGAACCTCGCCACCGCCGACCGGTGCCGAGCTCGCTGGCGCTGGTTCAGCTGTCGTCGCCGGCGTATCTTTGGCCGCGGCTGTCTGGCCGGCACTGTCGTGCGCGCCGCTGCCGTCGAACGATGCATCGACCGGCACAAAGTCGCTGGCGAATTTCTCGACCTCGGCATCGGACTCATCGCCATCGGCAATCACCGCAAGCAACACGCCGACTTCATAGACCTCGCCCGGCTCACCGATAATCTTGCGCAGCACGCCGCTTGCCGGCGCCTCGTGCGTGTTGACGATTTTTTCGGTTTCCATGTCGACGATTTCATCGCCTTTATTAACCGCGCCGCCAACCTCGATCTTCCACTCGGCGAGCGTCGCTTCCTGCATTTCGATGCCCCACTTCGGGACGGTCAGCGCATGCATAGTCATCAGTAGGCCACCGCTTTGCGTACCGCCGCGGCTATGTCATCGGGACTCGGCACGTAGGCACGCTCCAACTCACGTGCGAATGGCACGGGTGTGTGCGGCGCTGTCACCATCTGCACCGGCGCCTTCAGCAGGTCGAACCCTTCCGAGGCCACCATGCCCGCGATATCCGACGCGATGCTGCAACGCGGCGTCGACTCGTCAACGACAATCAGGCGGCCGGTGCTTTCGAGACTCTCAAGGATCGTGTCGAGATCCAGCGGAGAGGTTGTGCGTGGATCGATAAGGTCGCAGCTGATGCCATCGGCCTCGAGTGCGTCACAGGCCTTCTCGGCAAAACTGACCATGCGTGCGATTGCGACAATCGTCGCGTCCTCGCCCTCGCGGACCAGCGCCGCCTCACCGAACGGGATCATATACTCGCCGTCCGGCACCTCGCATTTACGCGGGTAAAGCGCCTTGTGCTCGAAGAACACGACAGGATCGTCATCGCGCAACGCGGTGGTCAGCAAGCCTTTGGCATCGGCCGCATTCGACGGAATCACGACCTTGAGCCCGGGGACGCTGGTGACAATCGGGTAGATCGTCTGCGAGTGCTGCGCGCCCATGTTCATGCCCGCGCCAGTCGGCATGCGGATAACAACGGGGCACCTGGTCTTGCCGCCGAACATGTAACGGAACTTGGCGATCTGGTTGTAGATCTGGTCCATCGAGACGCCGATGAAATCGGCAAACATCAATTCGGCGACGGGCCGGTAGCCGGCCAGCGCCGCGCCGGCAGCCGCACCGATAATGGCCGACTCACTGATCGGTGTGTCGATGACACGGTCCTTGCCGAACGCCTTGTAGAGCCCGGCGCTGACACCAAAGATGCCGCCGGCCGCTTCTTCAACGCCGGTGCCACCGGCACCGCCAGCGACGTCCTCGCCAAGAATAATGATCTTGTCATCGCGCGCCATCTCGGCGTGCATTGTTTCGTTCAGCGCATCGCGCATGGATTTAACTGGCATGCCCTGAACTCCCTAGTAGTTGATGTAGACGTCGGTTTCGAGTTCCGACAACGGCGCGGGTGCCGCCGCCTTGGCCTCGTCGACCGCGCGGTCGATCAGCTTCGCGACGTCGTCATCGATCGCATCAAGGTCGGCGTCGGTCAGCCAGCCTTCGTCGGTAACGCGCTTGCGGAAGATCTTCAGGCAGTCTTTGCTCTCGCGGAAGTTGGCGACCTCGTCCTTGGCGCGGTAGCGCTGCGGGTCACCCTCATAGTGGCCGTAGAAACGCGTAATCGTCGCCTCCATTGCTGCCGGGCCGTCGCCCTTACGCAATTGGTCAAACAACTCCCCGGCGGTTTCGAATACAGCGAAGAAGTCGGCGCCGTCGCATTTCTTCGCGGTCATGCCAAAGCCTTCACAGCGCCCACGGATGTCGTTGCTGCCTACCGCGTAGGAAGTCCCGGTGTGCTCACCGTAGCCGTTGTCTTCGTAGACAAACAGCGTCGGCAGTTTCAGCACAACCGCGAGGTTCATCGCCTCAAACACGGTGCCCTGGTTCGAGCCGCCGTCGCCGTTGAACGACGCCGTGACCTTGCCCTTGCCATCGAGCTTGGTCGCGATGGCCGCGCCGGTCGCGATCGGTGGTCCGCCACCGACAATCGCGTTGGCGCCAAGCATCCCTTTATCGAAATCGGCGATGTGCATCGAGCCGCCCTTGCCTTTACACAAACCGTCGGCGCGCCCGTAAATTTCTTTCATCATGCCGATGACATCGCAGCCCTTGGCGATGCAGTGGCCGTGGCCACGATGCGTCGAGACAATGTAGTCGTCGTCGGCAAGATGCATGCAGACACCGGCGGCAACCGCCTCCTGGCCGCTGTACAAGTGGGTAAAACCGGGGATCGCACCGGTGGCGATCTCAACGTGCAGGCGCTCTTCGAACTCGCGGATTGTCTTCATCACGCGATAGGCTTCGAGCAGTCGGGCTTTCTCTAACGGCATGGTTCCCCCCAGGATTTCCGATGACCGGACTCCCGATTGTACAAAGCCGTGACGATAAAAGAAACAGGCCTGACTGTTTTTTTAGATGTGTGGCCGTCACTCGACGGCTGAGTCACCTGCTGACGCAAAAGAATCAAACAATCTCGATGACCTCGGGACGCTTCAACAGATTGAGCCCGAGAATGACGAGCGCAACAGGGAACAGGAAGATCACGACAACCGAGAAAATCAGCGAGACTTCCATGATGCCCATGACCAGCGTAATGATCGCGAAGACCCGCAACAGGCCCGGTACCTGATCACCCGCGCGCAGCAGCAGCGCGCCGATGACTATATCCAGGATGCCGAATATCACGACGCAGCCCAGCCAGAGGATCGTCAGGATCAGCTCGCTGTTGTCGAAGCCGAGTACGGGCGTGATCAACTCAACGATTGCAACGCCACCATAGAAAACGCCACATAACCCGATCATCATCGCGAGCACGATATCCAGGCCGCGAAAATTATAGTGGTCGTACAGCTGACGCTTGAGCCCGAGATAAACAACGATCGACAAGGCGCCCAGCAGAATGAACAGCACACGTGACACACCGAGTGCATGGCGCACCTGCAGCGACTCGAAGTCGAGGCCGGCTGCGGTCGCCTCAATGATCCAGTACGCGGGAAACAGGACGGCGAGCGCCAGCGCGGCAACACCCGCTATTACGTAGTTGTTGTCTTGCATATTATTCTCCTCTTACAGATGTGCCGTGCAGGCCCGCACCGCGGGCCGACTGCGAAGATGGGTAGCTCAGGATGTCGCCGGGCTGGCAATTCAGGGCATCGCAAATCGCCGCCAATGTCGCAAAGCGAATGCCCTTGACCTTGCCGTTCTTCAGCAGCGACAGGTTGGTCATCGAGATGCCAATGCGCTGCGACAGCTCGGTAAGCGACATCTTGTTGCGCGCCATCTCGATGTCTAACGTGATTTCAATATCCATGCGGCCAGACTGACACAAGACAATACGTAAAACAACAAGTTTTTTATGTTTTACGTAAATATTTTAATGCTTAGGGTTGTATTTCTGGATATCGCGGCCAACCCTGGCCTCGCGCGCTAGCGGGAGTCACGCCAGCGGCTTGTGTATACAGCCGAATGGTTTCCTGCGACGATATTCGCCATGTCAGCCCTTAACCGCTCACACATTTCCGACTGCCGCGGTGCGGCTCGCATGGTCGTTGACGCGGCGCAGGCGACGACCGACGTGGTCGAGAAAATGCACCGCACGATTCAGGTGATCCCGGGACCGCTCGGCACCGCGGTCACCGACCGAACCAACGGCATCACCGGCTTCGTCTATCGCAACATCCAGCTGGGAATTCGTCTGGCAGGCAAGGCCATCGACGCCGGTCTGGCACCGCTGACCGTGTTGTTACCGGAAGGCGAGCGTTCGCGTTCCCACAGCGCTTACCGCGCTGCTGCCAACGGCGTGTTCGGCGACTACCTGGTAGAAACAGCCAACCCGCTCGCCATCGACATGAGCCTGCACCACCGCGGTTCGCAAATCGATCCCGGCGATCCAGCAGACATGCCGCGGCAAGACGGCGGGCGGGCGGCCAAGCTCCTCGTCCTCGTGCATGGGTCTTGCATGAATGATCAGCAGTGGCATCGCGACGGACATGATCACGGCGCAGCGCTGGCCGATGACCTCGGATATCTGCCAATGTACCTGCGCTATAACAGCGGCCTGAATATCGCCAGCAACGGGCGTGAGTTCGCGGAACTACTCGAGACCCTTATCGGTAACTGGCAACAGCCTATCGAGGAACTCGCGATCCTGGGGCACAGTATGGGCGGGCTGGTCGCCCGCAGCGCCTGTCATCATGCGCGCGCGGCGGGCCATACGTGGCCGAAGCATCTTCGCAAACTCGTGTTCCTGGGCACGCCGCATCACGGCGCACCGCTTGAACGGGGTGGCCACGGCCTCGATCTGCTGATGCAACTGAGCCCCTACTCGGTGCCGCTGACGCGCTTAAGTAAGGCGCGCAGCGCCGGCATCACAGACTTGCGGCACGGGACCATCTCCGCCGACAAGCAACCGATACCACTGCCCTCACGTGTGAAGTGCTACTCAGCCGCCGCGCTGCTGTCGCCAGAGCATGGCAAGCTGCGCGATCGGTGGGTAGGCGACGGGTTGGTGCCGCTCGACAGTGCACTGGGGCGGCACAGTGATGCGGGTCGATCACTGAAAATCCCGCAGCGCCGCCAATGGATCGGATACGAACTCGGCCATCTGGACCTGTTGTCTGATAGCGAGCTTTACGCGCAGCTTCGCCGCTGGCTAAAAGAGGCATGAGCCTGTTCGGCGGGAGCGCCGACTAGGCGTCTCCGAGGTACCCGTCCAGCGTCCTGTGGAAGTGCCGGATGCGCACTTCGAGATCACCCAGCCACAAGCCCTGATAGGCAGCGCTGTTCATGCCCTGCTGCACCTTCGGCAGGTTGCCGCCGTCCTGGTCGATCACCATACCCATCGACTTCTCGCCTTCCTTGACGTGGCGATGACGCGGGCGGCGTTCCGGAATCTCGTCTTCGTCGACGATGTATTCGATCGTCCATGTGTCGAATATCATCTTGTTCGGATCGGTCGCGTGCGGGCGGTGCCGGAACAGCATCAGGTGGTCGGCGTGGGTGTTGAACGTCAGGTTCGGAAACACCAGATAGTTGAAATCGTCGGTCAGCTGATCGTCATTCAAATCCGAATAGTCGCGGCCTTCATCGGCGGCGGTCGCGCGGATATGTTTTTGCACCGTCTTGCGGATGCCGTCGACGGGGCCTTCGTAGCTTGCGGGATCCAGACCGGCCTCATGCAACATGTGTTTGAGCGGCGGCGGAATCTCCGGCGCACGTTCGATGCGCGGGCTGGTCATGCCGAATGGCACCAGGTAGCGCGAGTGTCGCTCGTAGCAGTCGATCTGTACGTCCATCTCGTTCAGATACCACAGCAGCTGCGGATGAGTTGCCGCAACGTGATAGGTCTCGTTGAAGGCATCGACCGCCGCTTTCCAGTTGCAGCTCCATTCGATGGAGACGTCACGCGTGACGACCATGCGCTCGAAGTGATAAGGCTCGAGGTGGTCTTTGAGCGGCGCCATATACTCTTCGAGCGGCATCGCATCCTTGTCGAGACTGAAAAACACGAGGCTGTTCCACTCGCCGCACGGCAATTCAACAAGCCCCTTACAAGGCTTGCCTTGCGGGAATAGCTCGCCGTTCGGCAGGTTAACGAAGCGACCGTCGTGGCCGTACTCCCAGCCATGGTAGCTGCAGACAAAACTCTCGACGTTGTCCATGCCCTCCGCAACAAGACGATTACCGCGGTGCATGCACACGTTATAGAACGCCTTGACGCCGCCGTCCTCCTGGCGCACGACGATCACCGACTCGCGACCAATCTCGGTACAGATGTAGTCGCCGGGTTCTTCCAGATCGTGAGCCAGCCCGGCCAGCAGCCAGACCTTGGTCCACATGTGCTCCCACTCTTTGGCCATGTAGGCCTCGGAGGTGTAGCGCTCCTTCGGGATCATGTCGTAGCCGAGATCCTCGGGCGCCGGCACATGCTCGACGGGCGTGCCGTTCGGCACCGGGGCACTGACGCGGTCAACTGGTTTATAGGCTTTCTTCAGCACGTTGGTGTCCTGTACGACTAGAAATGTACGGCTTTGGTAAAGCCGCCATCCACGACGAGATTGGAGCCGTTACACCACGACGCGGCAGGGCTCGACAGGAATACAATCGCGCGCGCGACTTCCTGCGGCTTGCCGAGTCGGCCGGTTGGGTGGCCGCGCAGTGTTTGCTCATAGAACTTCGGAATCGTGTCCTTGATCATGTCCCAGCTGCCGCCGGGGAATTCGATAGGACCCGGCGACACGATGTTGACGCGGATCTCGTCGCGGCCGTGGAACTGACCCATCTGTTTGGCATAGGTATACAAGGACGCTTTGAGTGCGTTGTAGGCCTGCGGACCGGCGAATGTCTCGAGGGACGCCGTGGTGCCCAGCATGGTAATTGCACCGCCACCACTTTCTTTCATGTGCGGAATCACGGCTTCGCAGCCTCGAACTGTGCCGAGCACGTCAGCTTCGAAGTTCTTCCACCAGTTCTTCTCCGAGTCCATGCCGCCGCCGGCGCTGACATTGGGGATAAAAATATCGACGCCGTCCATCTTCTCGACCATCTTCTCGATCCAGCCTTCGTACTCTTCCTTGTCGCGCACGTCACAGACGTCGCCGTACACCTGAGCTTTGCGGGTCGAGCACTTCTCGATGGTAGCCTCGACGTCCTCGATCGATCGTGAGCAGGTTGCAACGTTGCAGCCCTCGGCGATCAACAGCTCGAGAATTTCGCGGCCGATGCCTTTGGTGGCGCCGGTGATGATGGCACGCTTGTCGCGCAGTCCGAGATCCATAATGTGCTCCGTTTACTGAACGATGAGTGCGTTATCGATCACCAGCTCAGCGCCGTTGACGAACTTCGACTCATCAGAAATAAGATAGACAACCATGTGCGCGACATCGGAAGGCTCACCGACACCAACCGGGTCGTCCGGGTTGGGCTCGATACCGAGCGCCTCGTTAGCGGTCTTGATCATTGGTGTGTCGATGGCACCGGCGTGAATCGAATTCACGCGCACGTTATCTTTGTTCATCTGGCAGGTGACGGCCAGTGATTTGGTCATCGCACGTACCGCGCCTTTCGCCGCCGAATAGGCGAAGAACACCGGGTAACCGAGATGCGAGGCGACCGACGACATGTTGACGATGGAACCGCCACCGCTCTTGCGCAACAACGGCAGCGCCGCCTTGCAACCAAGGAAGACGCCTTCGGACATTACCGCATTGACGAAGCGGAACTGGTCGAGTGTGGTGGCTTCGGGGGTCGCGATCACAACCACACCGGCGTTATTGACAAGACCATCGAGACGGCCGAATTTTTCTTCGGTGGCCTTGATGACCTGCGCCCAGACATCCTCATCGCGCACATCCTGGTGCATAAACACGGCGTCGCCGCCCGAATCGTTGATCTGCTTCGCCAGCGCGTTTCCGGCATCATCATCGATGTCCGTCAGTACCAGCTTGGCGCCCTCTTTCGCCAGATGCTCAGCGTCTGCACGCCCGAGACCCGACGCAGCACCCGTCACGATGACTACCTTTCCGTCGACACGACCCATGACTTTACCCCCAATCTGAAAGAACGAAGGTATACCAGTCAGGCCATCCGGTTTCAATCCGCTTTGACTTTTTTTCATTAAAACGCGAAGCTTGCCCCTGGATTGAACCGCTCACAGCCGGGGTTGGGTATGGCCGCGAAAGCCGGAAAAACCGCTAGAAGCAACGGGCAAAACCCGGATAGCTGGCAAGCCCAGAAAAGTGCCTCGACGCGCAACCAGATCATAGAAGCGGCGATAAAAGCTTTTGTATCATTGGGTTACGCGAACACAACGACCACGCATATTGCAGAAGAGGCGGGCCTGTCGCGTGGCGCGATGCTGCATCACTTCCCGTCCAAGATGGACATCGTAAAAGCCGCCGTTGAGCATTTGCACAACAAACGCCTCGCGGCTTTCCGTCGCTCGATTACCGAGCTGCCGGAAGACGCCGACCGCGTGAAACTCGCGGTCGAAGCCTACTGGCAACATGTCCAGCACCCGATGTTCATCGCATTCTTCGAGCTGTCTGTGGCCGCACGCACCGACGCCGAGCTGCGCGCCATCCTGCGCCCGGTGCAGAAAGAGTTCGCCGTCACCTGGTACCAGCTTGCCAAAGACCTGTTCCCGGAGTGGAACGGCAAGCGCGAGGCATTCGACCTCGCGCTGGATCTGTCCGAATTCATCATGGAAGGCATCGCCGTCAGTCATCTGACCCACCACACGCCAAAGAACGTCGACCGGCTGCTCGAGTATCTCGAGAAGTGCCTGCGCGACTTACTTAACGAATAGCCCGGGCCTCGCCGAGGAGCTGATCACGAAATGCCGGGTCTGCCACGCCAATCAGACGCTCGATGCGCTGCGCAGATGTTGCACCGGCCAACACCGCGACACCGTGCTCCGTCACAACATGCGTGACCGCATCCGCACTGAGCGTCGGCGCGTCGTGGTTCGCCAGTCGCGTGACAATGCGGGAAATGCCGCGACGATGGTTGGCCGAGGGCAGCGCAATAATACTCTTGCCACCGGCGGAGCGACTGCCGCCCGCCGCGTAATCGGGCAAGCCACCCGGACCACTGATAACGCGCTCGCCGAGCTGTTCGGCATTGACGCTGCCGTCGGTCGCGACCTCGACCGCGCTGTTGATCGTCACATAGCGATTGATGCCTGCCAGCGCATTGCGGTTGTGCGTCTGCCCGACCGGCGCAACACGAAAATGCGCGCGCCCGTCGAGCCATTCGTACAGCGCCTTGCTCCCCAGCGCCATGCCGTAAACATGTTCAGCATCAGGTTTCAGCGCGCCCGCCGCATACAATGCCATCACCGAGTCGCTGATCATGCCGCTGTAGATACGCAGCTCGCGATGCGCATGCAGACACGCGAACACCGCACCGGGAATAACACCCAGACCGGCCTGAATCGTGTCGCCATCATTAACCAGCCCGGCGACAGCTTGTGCGATCTTCAGCGAAACATCGTCGGTGCGGTCGCCCGTCAGATACTCGACCAACGCTGCCTCGGCCGGGACGCGGTACTCGATAGCATCGGCAGGCAACAGGCAGCCGGCGACGGGCACCGGCATATTCGGATTATCGAACAGACATCGCCGCTCGGCCTTGGCGCAGGCGGCGGGAATAAGCTCGCCGGTAATACCGGTGCTGACCTGATCAGCGTCGATCGTGCGGCCCTGAAAAAAACAAATATCAAGCTGCTCGAGCCCGGCCAGATACTCCGGCAAGGAGGAATACGGCAGGCGCAGGGCCTCGGCGTCACCGGCGGTGATCGCGTCGAGCAACGCCGGCTGGGACATAAACGTGGTCAGCTTCGAGTCCGGCGCAAGCGCCGCGAGGCCGACGGTGTTGATGCCGGGAATGAAGCTGGCAATGACATGCACACCGGTCAGGTGTTGCGGATGGTCGGCGAGATACTGCACAAACGCGCGCGGCTCGCTGCCGGTGCCGTGAATGAACACCGTCATGCCGGGCGACAGCAACGCGGCCGCATCTTTCATTGTCAGGTGGCCGTTCGGCATACCCGCCCTCTTCGTCAAACCAAGCCAAGGAATCTATCGTGAGCGCCTTCATATTGCACCATTTCGATGCCTCTCCGTTCGCCGAAAAAATTCGCCTTGTCTTTGGGTTGAAGAAATCCATCTGGCAATCGGTGCAGATCCCGATGATTATGCCCAAACCCGACCTTACGGCATTGACCGGCGGCTACCGGAAAACGCCGGTGTTGCAGATCGGCGCCGACATCTATTGCGACACGCTGTTGATCGCACAGGAGATCGAGGCGCGCCAGCCGCTGCCGAGCATTTTCCCGCGCGGTCGGCGCGGACTGACGCTCGCGCTCGGGCGCTGGAGCGACAAGGCATTTTTCGAACCCGGTGCCGCATTGTCGATGGGCGAGAATCCGCAAGTGCCCGATGCGGTAATCAACGATCGCAAAGCGTTTTTTAATTTCATGGACTTCAGCCAGCTGGCAGAATCGCTGCCGGCGGCGCGCTGGCAGTTCATGGCGCAGGCGGCTTTGCTGGAGGACGAGCTGAGCATCGGTGTCGACTATCTGGATGGCGACAGACCCGGTTACACCGACGTACTCGGCTGGTTCGTCGTGTGGATGGCCAAGGCAAATATTCCGAGTGCGAACGAATTGCTCGCGCCCTTCCCGCTCCTCAATGCCTGGTCGAACCGGATGGCGAATGTAGGGCACGGCAAGCAAACAGACATCAGCGCAGACGAGGCGATACAGGTCGCCGCGGACAGCACGCCAGCCGACGAAGGCAGCGTCACCGACAATCCGCTCGGTCTGTCACACGGCCAGCAGGTGGCGGTCAGCGCCGACGACTACGGCCAGGACGCAGTGACCGGCACGCTGTTACATCTCGACCTGCAACGCATCACGCTGCGACGCGAAGACGCGCGCGCCGGCGCATTAAATATCCATTTCCCGGCGATCGGTTTCCGGGTCGAGGCGTGCTGAGGGAGCTGACGATGAGTAAGCGCTATCTGGATGACCTTGAGATCGGCAAGGTCGAGACATCCGAGCCGATGCGCATTGAGCGTGAAGCGATGATCGCATTCGCGCGGGAATTCGATCCGCAATATTTCCACGCCGATGAGGCCGCCGCAGCCGACTCGCGCTTCGGCGATGTTATCGCCTCCGGTCAGTACACGATGGTGTTGTGGCGCCAGCTTGACCATCAGATCGCCCACGACATCGCCTGGATTTGCGGCATCGGCTGGGACGAGGTGCGCTGGCCGGTCGCCGTGCGCGCCGGCGACGAGTTACGCGCGAGAAGCTGGTGCATCGACAAGCGCCGTTCCGAGCGCGACCCGACGCGCGGCGTCACCCGCTATCAGTACCAGCTACTGAACCAACACGATGCGGTGGTGTTCAGCTGCGTATCGACGAATCTGGTGGAGACGCGTCCCGAGCGCGCGGACTGAAATCAACTTGCGCGAGCCACCACGCTCGCCGACCACCCCCGATCGCTTTGGTATCAGTGCTGAGGCTTGGCTGGCGTCCAGTCGCAGCCTTCGCAATCGGGATCGATATCCGCGCGCTCCAGTACATCACGAATATAACCGGTCCAGGTTTCATTCGGCGTCCATACGGCGTTCATATCAGCCTTCGCGCTTGCCAATGGCACGTCGTCGTAAATCACACGATAAAGCATCGCAAACGCGGTAGCACGGTAATTCATCTGGCAGTGCAGCAGCGTCGGCTTGTCCGGGTCTTGTTGCATGATGCTTGCAAACAGCTCGAAATCCGACTGCGTTGGCGCGTTCCACTCCACCGGGATGTGGATGTACTCAAGCCCAAGATTCTTGGCGACGCGATCTTCGTTTGGCAGCGAGCGTTCGTGGTCACTGTAGGCGACATAAACGACGCGCTTAAGGCCTTCGTCGCGCAACGCGGTGAGCTGCTCTGCATTTGGCTGGCCGCTGCTCGCAAACACCGGCGAATAACTGACGTAATTGATGATGCCGTCATCGTCGGCAAGCGCGGGCATTGTGATCAACAACGCTAAAGCGATCAGGGCATTTCTCATAGTTGTCTCCGTTCCCGTATTCATAGTGGCTAGGTTAACGCGACGGGTCGCGGCAGGTTCATCGGCAGCGGTTGGCCATCCACGCCGTCACCGTGCGCTGCAGCGCGATACGGTTGACGGAGAATGCGTGGTCGCCTTCCATTTCCAGCGCAGTGAGATCGATGCGCGGCTGTTGGCTATAGGCGGCGACAAGCCGTTGCTGCACCGCCAGCGGTACCGCCGTATCCTGACGCCCGGTGATCAGCAAGACCGCCTTGCCGGAAAGCCCGGCGGCATCGTTGCGCAGGTCGAGCGCTTTCGGGTTAGACGTGAGCTCGGTCATCGCCCGGCGGCCGCTCCAGCCTTCCAGCATAAACAACCCGTCGCTGTAGCTTTCAAAGCCCGCTTTCGCAGCGTCATCGCGCGCCGCGTATTCGCCGAGGTTGGCTGCCGCTAAACCAACAACACACATCACACGCTGGTCGCGCGCGCCGGCATGCAGCGCCGCGAAGCCGCCCATCGAATGGCCGACCAACGACAATCTCAGCTGATCGATCCGGTACTTGGTCGCGTTGGCGCGCAGGAAATTGAGCGCCGCACCAACATCGCGAACCATATTGTTGATGCCGAACTCGCCCTGAGCGCCCCAGGCGCCGCGATAATGGAAGAACAACACGTTAAAACCTGTCCGGCGTAGCGTTTGCGCCAGGTCGAGATTCTTCTCGTTACCCGGATAGCCATGCAACAACACGACCGTTGGATGCGGGCCGCGACCATTCGCCACCAACAGGTAGCCCGGCAACCGCGCACCGGCACTGTTAAACGCCAGCTCAACATTCTGCGGCGGATTGGCGGGATCGATCTCCAGCGTGTCCATTACGACCGGGTCGAAATCGCGTTGTGCGCTGCTCGCGCAACCGGTGACCGATAGCGCCAAAACAGCGAGCATGACTGCCAACAACCATGCCTTCGCAGTAGGCCGGCCGCCCCCAACGATGGGTCCGTGCGGGGCTCTGTGATCCTGAGTCGTCATAAGATTTCTTAACGCTGCAAAACAGACCGAAAGCATACCCGATAAGCGCGTCCGGTTGCATAAACCGCACGCCATCGTTGGCTGTCAGCATCGCGCCGATGCGCGATAGACTTGCACCATGCGAGCGCCGCGTCAGCTAGAAATCGACCACAACCTCTCCATCCACAACCACTGTGACGTCAGAATTGTCGTTGGTGACGAATACCAGCGGCACAGGCTCCGTCCCGCCTTCGGGGACTACCGTACTCTGATCGACGTCAGGGTCGTCGTCACCCGCCTGGCAGGTGAAGGCAACGGTGTAGTCGCCGGGTGTCAGGATAGCCTCGTAGCCATACACGCCGTTGTCGCCCTGGCGCACGGCCACGGTCGCTACGGGATCCGTTTCGAGCCCGGCGATATCGGTCGGGGTAGTGCCTCTGCCAGCAAAAATATACACCGCGCTGCCCTCGTCGGTGGCGAGATCGTTAGTACAGGTCTCGTCCTCAAGTGTCGCGACCGCGACGCTTCCGACCAGCGTGCCGAACTCGGTGTCATCGATCACACGGATCGTCGGCTTCAGGAAATAACCTGGCTGCCCGCGCGGATTGACCAGACCTTTTCGTACATCCCAATCGAGCAAAAACGATGCGCTCTGGTTGTTGGTAATGACGATATCGTTGATCAGCTTCAGACCCGACTGTGATCCGCTCGGCACGCGCAGCTCAACCTGGCCGCCGGCGTCCGTGATCACATAGGAATCGAATACGCCGTCAAACTCGGCGTTAACCAGCAATCGAAGCTGGTCATAACGCCCAACGGGCAATGGTTCGCTGGACAGCAACGTCTCGGTATTGCCATCGATCAGCGTCAGCAGATCGACGCTGCGCGGCGAGTCGAAGATGATCTCGGAAGCGTCCTCGTCGCCTTCGCGGCGGATAGAAACGCCGCTGAAGCTGACCCATACTTCACTGACGTTTTCGACCGGCGCATCGGCCAGACGCAGGGACAGCGAGCCCGTTTGCTCGCCGGTCAACGGCGCTTCGCTACTGCCGCCACAAGCGGCGATCGCCGCGGTCGCGAATACAGTCATTAGGTTTCTGGATAATTTCATCGTGGCCACCTCCATAGCGCGCGTCGAATTCAATAGAACAGCGTAGCAGACAGGCCGCTGCGCAGGGGGCGATGCTTACATTTGCATTATGCAATAAAAAAGCCGCCCTCTCATTCGAGAAAGCGGCCTTGAGATTGCCACATCCGCCGCTGGAATCAGGCAGCAGCAGCCTCTTCGGAGGTTGCGTCCTTGACCTTCGGGGCGTGCATGATCAGGTATTCGAAGGCGGTCAGCGCGGACTTGCTGCCCTCGCCCAGCGCAACAACGATCTGCTTGTACGGCACCGTCGTGACATCGCCGCAGGCAAAAATACCCGGCTCACTGGTCTCGCCTTTCGCGTTGATGATGACCTCGCCGTATTGAGACAGATCGACAACGCCCTTGAGGAAGCTCGAGTTCGGGACGAGACCAATCTGGATGAAGACCGCCTTCAGGTCGACTTCATGCTGTTCGCCGCTGACGCGGTTTTCGTAGACGATACTGCTGACCTTGCCATCAGTCGCCTTGATCTCTTTGCTCGCCGCATTGGTGATGATCGTGATGTTGTCGCGCTCCAGCGCCTTCTCGACCAGAATCTTGTCGGCTTTAAGCTCGGGCAGGAATTCGAGCACGGTCACATGCTTGACGATGCCCGCCAGGTCCAGTGCCGCCTCTATACCGGAGTTACCGCCACCAACGACGGCGACATCCTTGCCCTTGAAGAAAGGACCATCGCAATGCGGGCAATACGCCACGCCGTTGCCGATGTACTCCTCCTCGCCCGGCACACCCAGCTTACGCCAGTTCGCACCGGTGGCGATGATCAGAGAGCGCGCCTCTATGACTTCGCCCGAAGACAGCGTCAGCCGCTTGATGTCGCCCGAATCAATCGAGTCGACCCGCAAGTGTTCTTTGAGCGTGATGTCGTATTGTTTCAAGTGCTCGAGCATGCCGCTGACCACTTCCGGGCCGGTCGTTTCCGGCGTCGACACCAGGTTTTCGATACCCATCGTGTCCTTCACCTGGCCGCCGAAGCGCTCGGCGATCAATGTGACTGAAAAGCCCTTTCTTGCCGCATATATCGCCGCGGATACGCCCGCCGGACCACCGCCAACGATGGCGACATCCTGCAACGGCAGTCTGGCGCTTTCGTCGGCGCTCTGCTTGGCCAACTCCGGGTATTTCGCGAGCAGCTTTTCGATAATCATTGCTGTATCGATCTTGCCGTTCGCGAACGGCTCACCGTTGAGGAATACCGCAGGCACGCCCTGGATGTTGCGGGACTCGACGACATCGGCATAGGCGCCGCCTTCAATCATCTCCGCCGAAATGTTGTCATTCAGGTTGGCAAACTGGTTCAGCGTCTGCACGACATCCGGGCAGTTGTGGCAGCTGAGACTGACCACGGTTTCGAATTTCAGTGTATCGCTGACGCGCTCGACAATGGACTTCAGCGCATCGTCGAGTTTCACCGGTGTGCCGCCGGCATTCAGCACCGCAAGCACAAACGAGCTGAACTCGTGGCCGCCGGGAACGCCGGAAAATACAATGCCGGTCGACTTGCCGTCGGCTTCGATAAGGAAGCTTGCACCGCCACGAAGGACCGCGCCCATGTCGCGCTCGGCAACATGCATGCGATCAGAGACACTGGCGAACGAAGTCAGAAATTCGACCAGTTCGCCGCGTGACTCATGCTCGCCGGTCTGGACCACGAACGTGATATCGCGCGACAGCGATTCGGTGTATGACTTGACCGAATCAAGAAGTTCTTTATTGAGCATGAATCTTTCCTTTCATAAAAACCGGGGCGGCAATGCCGCCCCGACTACTTTCACTTGCCTGGGGGCTTTGTCTTTAGATCTTGCCAACAAGATCCAGAGAAGGCGTCAATGTTTTCTGACCTTTTTCCCAGGCCGCCGGACACACTTCGCCGTCGTTGTCGCGAACGTACTGAGCCGCTTTCACTTTACGGACCATGTCTTTCGCAGAACGACCGACACCCAGCGTGTGAATTTCGTAGACCTGGATGATGCCATCAGGATCGACGAGGAAGGTGCCGCGCAGCGCCTGGCCGGCTTCTTCGATCATGACGTCGAAACCGCGGGTGATCTTGCCGGTCGGATCGCCGATCATCGGGTAGTTCACTTTGCCGATAGCTTCACTGGTTTCGTGCCACGCTTTGTGCACGAAATGCGAGTCGGTAGAAACCGCGTAGACTTCTACACCCAGTCCTTGAAGCTCGGGGTAGTGAGCCGCCATGTCTTCAAGCTCGGTCGGGCAGACGAATGTAAAGTCGGCAGGGTAGAACATGAAGATCGCCCATTTGCCTTTTACGTCTTCAGAAGTGACCGTTTTGAATTCGCCGTCGTGGAATACGTCGGCGGAAAATTCCGGAATAGATTGTCCAATAAGAGCCATGAGAGAGATCCTTTGTTGTCAGGGTTCAAAACTTAGAAAAAACATTGTCACCGAATGGACACGGCAATAGAAGTAGATTGTGTCTATCGGCACGATAGACACAATCAATCGCTATAAAAGCTTTTAAATCAGTTATTTAACGCTATTCGTCGATGCGCTTCGGCAATCCAGAGCGAATATGCAGGTCGCGCTGCGGGAACGGAATCTCGATACCGTATTTGCCTAATGCCGTCTCGATGGCCCAGTTGTAGTCGGCGGCAACGGCACCCGGGCGCTTGACCGCCTCAGGCCTGAGCCAGATCACCAGCTCGAAGTCGAGACTCGAATCGCCAAAGCCCGTGAGCCAAACCTGCGGATCTTTTGCGCCCGTCCCCTCGAGGTTATGGGGTACATGGCCGGCCGCTTCAAGGACGGCTTTCTTGACCAGATCCTTATCGGTGCCGTAGGCGACGCCGAACGGGATACGAATGCGTCGATAGCCCTCTCGCAGCGTCCAGTTGGTCACTCGCGTCTTGATGAACTCCTCGTTCGGCACCAGGATGTCGATGTTGTCGTTGGTGGTGACCAGCGTCGCGCGAATGTTGATCTCGCGGACCTCGCCGGCAAGCCCGTTATCGAATTCAATGAAATCGCCGACCTTCACGCTTTTTTCCAGCAGCAGGATGATGCCTGCCATCAGGTTGCTGAAGATTGACTGCAGCCCGAAGCCGATACCGACGCCAATAGCACCCGAGAACACCGCGAACACGGTCAGGTCGATGCCGATTGCACTCATCGCGAGGACAATGGCAAGGAACAGCAATCCGAGACGCGCACCCTGTGCGACCAGGTTCTGTACCGACGGCGTCAGGCGCTGGGACCGGTTCAGGCTCGCCCTGACAAGACCCGCCGTCGCCGTCGCGACCCAAACCAACAGCACGGCCAGCAACACACCCTTGATGATTTTGAGCAAGGTGATGTCGGGACCCGCGAGCGGAAAGCTGGTTGTGTTCAGGTAGCTGACGGTCGGGCCCAGCAGGCCAAGGATATTCAGTGCCGCGACTGTCCATGCGAATCCGGCAAACAAGCGCGCAACGAAGCGGTCACGCACCAGCGACACCACAATCTGAATCACGATCCAGGCGTTCAGCAGGCTGGCGACAACGCGCAGCACACCCATCGTGCCACCAAGCTCGCGTGACACGACGGTCGCTGTCCACAACAGAATTACCCAGACAATAGGCAGCGCCAGCGACGTTAAGGTCCTGAGTCCGTGCTGACTCGCAGCGATATCCTTACCCGGCCAGAAGCGCTCCAGAAGCGCGCGAAACGGTTTACGCAGCAACCAGGCCAACAGACCGGAAGCTAAAATTACCGCAAGCTCAATCCCACCCTGAACCGACCACACCTGATCGACAACGTCTCTGGCCGCTGCCAGCGCGGCGTCGAGCACGGCGGACACGCGTTCAGGCAGATCACCGACGACATCTTCAACGATCTCATCCGTCTGGTCCTGGGCTTTTACAAGGTCGTGCAATTTACGCAAAGCGGTTCACCGTTGGGTTTTGGCTAGCCATAGCATAGCCGAAGCTTGTATCGCCGGAGCCCGCATTACGGGTTGATGACATGGTTTTCCATCAACTTGAGGATGCGACGATACTCATCGAGCCAGGAATCTGCGTGCTTGAAGCCATGCGGGTCGAGCGGATAAACCGCCAGCTCGAAATCCTGCTTTTGCAATTCCAGCAAACGTTGCACCAACAAGACGGAATCCTGAAAGAACACGTTGTTGTCCTGCATGCCGGCGGCAATCAATAGCGGGTTCTCGAGACCGTCAGCAAAGAAGATCGGCGAGCTTTTCTCGTAGGCCTCAGGGTCAATGAGCGGCGTGTTGAGTATGTTTGACGTGTAGCCATGGTTGTAGTGTGCCCAGTCCACGACCGGGCGCAAAGCGGCGCCAGCCGCAAACAGGCCGGGATCACGGAACATCGACATGAAGGTCATGAAGCCGCCGTAAGACCCGCCGTAGACGCCGACGCGATCCTTATCGACGGCATAGTTCTCCACGAGCCAGGCAACGCCGTCCTGGAAGTCCTCGAGTTCGGGGTGACCCATCTGGCGATAAATCGCCGTGCGCCAGTCGCGCCCGTAGCCCTTCGACGCGCGGTAATCCATGTCCAGTACCACCACGCCGCGCTGAGTGAGCAGCGTGTGAAACAGGAACTCGCGGAAATAGTAAGGCCAGCCGCTGTGCGCGTTCTGCGTGTAGCCGGCACCATGCACAAACATGACCGCCGGGTATCTCTTCGCGGGATCAAAATCCGCCGGCAAATACAGTTTGCTGTAAATGCTGCGATCGACGTGCGACGACGGGATCTCGACAATCTCGGGAATGACCCAGTCGTAAGCCTTAAAGGCATCACTGACCGTGTCTGTCAGTCGCTTCGCCATCGTGCCCGCGTCGAGCGCGACGTGGAACAGGTCCGCATGGCGGTCAAACTCGCTGTGACTGACCAGCAAATGACTGCCATCCGGGGACAGCACGAAGTCGTTCAGGCCACCCAGATCAGTGAGCGTATCGATGTCGCCACCGGCGACCGCGACACGATGGATCTCATAGGTGCCGGGGTGCTTTATGTTGGCGCGAAACACGAGCGCGGTGCCATCCGGCGTCAGTACCGGGTCGGACACCACATAGGTGCCGCCCGTCAGTGCCCTGGCACGCCGCTCGCCAATCGTCTTCGTGTAGAGCTGCGAATAGCCCGACTCTTCCGAGAGATACCACAACGTGCGGTTGTCCGTTAGCCAACCGAAATCGTTGTGGGTGTAATTGATCCATGCCTCATCGCTGAGCCGATGCTGGGTTGCCGGCTTCGGATCGGCCACGTCGATGCTGACGATCCAGCGGTCCTTGTTGTCGTGGGCGTGCAACTGCAATGCAACGCGGCTCGCGTCGGCCGACCACTCGGCCTCCTCTACCTCTAGTGCACGCAGGTCGGGCGCTTTCAACGCCTTCTCGACCTCGCTCTTGTCGGCACCGCGTTCAACATGCCAGGCAAGCGCGCTGTCACGCAATTTCGCCAGCGGGTCTTTGTCGATGCCCGGCAGATCGTTGAACGCGACTTCCTCCACTGACTGCGTCGCAATATTGACCAACCAGACACGATGCGGAGCCGGACCGTTGCGGCCTACCCGGGGACGCAATTCGGTTGTCTCTGTGTAGCCGCTCTCCGTCATGTAGTTCGGCATGATGCCGCGCTTGCCGCGCTTGTGCTTGGCCGGGCGGGTGACCAGCAACAGATGACGCGCGTCCGGCGACAATACCTGGCGGGCGGACTCCAGGTCTTTGCCAAGATACAGCGGCTGCGGTGGTGCAATACCGCTTGCGACGCGGCGCTCCCGGCCCTCTTCCTTGATCACGTCCGCACGGCGCGCCTCTTCGACGACCGTCTCATAAATTCGCCGCTGGTTTTCACGCAACGTGTCGAATTTCTCATCCTTGTCCGGGTCATCGGCAAATTTTAAATCGAGCAGCTGTGCAACGCTGCCCGTTGCCAGGTCATGCACCACAAAGCCTGCGGACGTCGTGTAGCTGACCGCATTCATGCCCGTGACGAACTGCGCGTCGCGCTCGCTGTCGACGCTGCGTGTCAGCTGCCTGATCGCACCGTCGGGCAGTGTGCGCACGAACACATCGCCATCGTCGGTCCACACCACCGCGTTGCGCGCGTCGTTGTAACGACGACTGGCATTGGAGCTTTGCGGTGCGCCCGGTTCGACGGCTACCGGCCCGGTGCCCGCCACACTGACCCGGAACGGGTCGCGAATATCCTCACCGACACGCTTTTGGACGTAGTACACGGATTCGCTGTCATCCGCCCAGTAGGGGCGCTCCGGCGCGTTGCCGATCCAGTCGGGGTCCGCCATGATGGTTTCCAGCGTGACATCCTGCGCGAATGCAGCGGACGCAAAAAACAGTATCAGCGCAGCGGCCGGGAATTTCGAGAAACGGGACATGGCGGGTTCCTGACAGATTATCGGGGCGGTCATGGTACCAAGAATGTCGCGCCCCGCATCATCAGGGGACGCGCATACGCAGAAACACCGAGAAACGCGTCTCGCCGCCGGTGGGCGCGCCGTTCATCGTGCCCTGTGGCGTGATGCGGATAAAGGCGACATTGGCGTCGGCGCCGTTGCCATCAGGCGTCGGCGAATAAACGTAGCTGACACCGTCGGTCGAGAACGCGACATCGTCGGCATTGCTGCTCAGCCCTGCGAAACTGATAGTCAGTCCACTCGACGCCGCGCCGGCGCCGTCGACAAAATTGACCGGTCCTTCGCCCGGCACGATGTCGGTCACCAGCAACTGCAGTGCCGCGGGCAGCACTTCATTGATGACGAGCGAATCCATGTCGACCGTGCCGCTACCCTGATTGACGACGCGTATCTCGTATTCAACGATCGCACCGGGAATGTTCAACGGATCGGTGCCACCGTTGATGTCATCGGAAATCGGCCGCACCGATTTAAACACCGTCAGGCTCGGCGTAAGTCGCGTCTCCTCGCCACCTAACAGCAAGCCGGGTTCCGGCTCCACGTAGCGGCGGACAACGACGTTGCGTAGCCGCGCCTGGTCCTGCGCCGTCATGATCGCAACAAAGCCGCGACCATTCACATTCTGGCCGTCACTGCCGCTGGCCTGCAGGTTCGAGTTTGCGGGAAATGCGATCGCCTGCCACGCCGCGCTGTTGTCCTCATCCCAGAACCTGAGCTGGGTCGGACCGGCGCCGAACGCCGCAAGTCCCTGCCGGCGCCATTGGTTGGCCACAATATCGCCCGGGTTCGGGGCATCGACCGCAATCTGGTTGCGCTCGCGGCGCATGATATCGCCGTCATGCGAATAACCGCCGGCGTTGCCGCACCCGGACGGAGGGAAGTCGCCGCGGTTCGACGCGTAATAGTGATTGGAATTCTCGCTGCCACCTGAGCCCGACTGGATGATGCCGCGCACGATCAGACCGGTCGTCATGTTGATTGGAAAACAATCGACATGGAAAAACTCGGCCTCAATGAAAACATCGCGTTCGTCGAGCGCAAGCCGGTAGCCGCTGGTGAAATTGTCGCCGTTTCGGTAGGTGTAATAACCCGCCGCATTCCAGGCCAGCGTGTTGTCCCAGCCGGTGCCGTGCCATGGGTCGATGCGACCGCGAATGTAGCTGGCGGATCGGTTCACCGTGGCATCGTCGTACCAGAGGTAGACATTGTTCGTCGACACGGAAACCGGCGCGCTGGCGGTCGGCGAGCCGTAGTAGACATAGAAATTATCGTTGCCGATGCCGGCACCCAGATTGACCGGCGACATGAAGCGAATGTCGGTCGCGGTGCTGTTGCAGCCGATGACGTGGCGCGCCAGCTCCGTCCAGCTGCTGCCGGTGTAGAACAGCACGCGCAGGTCGTTGCAGCTGGCTTGCATATTGCCAGAGCCGATGAGCGACTGGGTGTCGAAGCCCGCGATACGCAGCGTGTAGCCATCGTAGCCGCGGTCCGGCGTCACCGCGCCGGCGGTCACCGTGACGTTGCGACGAAACGTATAGTCGCTGTCCCACCAGTCGCTCGTTGCCGCCTGCGTCACACCCGACAACAACAGCAAAAACCAAATGACTACTACTCTGTGCACCGGCAGCTCGCTTATCCCGTCAGCCGCAGAGTGTAGCTCGATTCGGCACCTGCGTTCAGCCACCGGCCTACTGACTCAGCGTCGTCAGCCACTCATCGTCAGAGCCTTCGGGAACATCGGCAAACAAAGGCGTCGTCAGGTAGCGCTCACCGGTGTCGGGCAACATGGCAAGAATGACCGAGCCTTGCGGCGCACCGGCAGCGGTCTTGAGCGCAGCCGCCAGCGTACCGCCGCCCGAGATGCCGGTGAAGATGCCCTCGCGCTGCGCCAGATCCTTGGCGCTCTTGATCGATTCCTCGTCGCTGACCGGGACCAGCTCGTCAAAAATCTCCTTGTTCAGCACCTCCGGTACAAAATCCGGGGTCCAGCCCTGAATCTTGTGCGGGCTCCATGGCTTGCCTGCCAGCAACTGTGCGGCCTCGGGTTCGGTCGCCACGATCTTGACCTCGGGGCGTGCGAGCTTGATGACCTCGCCGGCGCCCGTCATCGTGCCGCCGGTACCCCATCCGGTAACCCAGTAATCGAGACGTTTGCCTGCGAAATCGCTGACGATCTCGGGCCCCGTCGTCGAGCGGTGATAGGCCGGGTTGGCGGCATTGGTAAACTGGCTCGCCCAGTACCAGCCGTATTCCTCGGCGAGCGCCTTGGCACGCTTGACCATGCCGGTGCCTTTCTCGGCCGCGGGGGTCAGCACCACCTTGGCACCCAGTCCACGCATGATCTTGCGCCGCTCGATGGAAAATGACTCGGCCATGACGGCAACAAACGGATAGCCGCGCGCCGCACACACCATCGCCAGCGCGATACCGGTGTTACCCGAGGTTGCCTCGATAACCGTTTGGCCCGGTGCCAGTACACCGCGTTTCTCGGCATCAAGAATGACGCCGTACGCCAGCCGGTCTTTTACCGAAGCCATCGGATTAAATGACTCAACCTTCACGTACATATCGACATGCGCCGGTGCGACGCGATGTAGCTTGATGACCGGTGTATTACCGATGGTGTCCAGAATGCTGTCGTAAATCATGAGTCGCTCCCAGGGTTCAGCTGCAACGCCGATACGGCACGCAGCGCTTTGAATCATTCAGCCATCATACGCTTTTCGGGAAAAGACGATTTCCATCGCCAGTCCGGTTTCATCATCGATCGGCGTGTCGGGCAGCGTGCCCAGCGCGGGATAATGGCTGGCCGTAACCGCACCGACCAGCGCATCGAGTATGTCGTCATCGGCGAGTTTCTGGCGCGACGGGCAGCTGGCTCTTGCCGCCTGCTGAATCTCCGCCGTGGCGGGTAGCCAGCGCGTCAGGACAGACATTCGCTCGGCAAAACCTGCGGCTGTCTTTTTCGACGCCTGCATCGGTACACCCATATTGAGCATGGTAAACGCGACCTCCGGGTGCATCTCGCGCAGCTGCGACTGCGACAGGCCACGCCCCAGTGCCCAATCCACCTCGGCGATCCGCGGCATGATATTCCAGCTTTGGCGGGAGATTTTCTTGCCCAGCTCGCGGGCGTTAATTGCGCAGGCCTCAACATAGTCGCGACCGGCCAATGCGGCGCGTGCCGGCACCGGGAACACGCTCGAGCGGCGCGCGCCCAGCAACCGACGTGCCGCCGTGTCGCACAATCGCTGCGGGATCGCGCGGGAGGGCAATCCGATTGGCATATCGACAAGCGACAGTGTTGCGCCGCCTATCGTCTCGCACAGCTGATCGAACTGACCGGCAAGCTGGACACTATATTGCCCATCGGTCGCTATGCCGATCACAATCCAGCCGGCGCGGCAGCCATCTATACCGTAAAACATCAGCGAAGCTTTCGCGGCGTGATCAGCCCGACTGCGCGTCCGCCGCCTGCAGCTCGCCAATGAAATGCTGCAGTTTGGCCATCGCCGGCATCATGTTGCCGCGCAAGCGGTTGAGAATGGCCATTTTCGCGGTGTCGTCTTTGTCGACCGATGCGACCAGCTGGCTGAAGCCGTCCAGGCGATTGTCACGCAACCACGCCCGCAGCGCCTTGTCCTGCGACCAGCGGTACTGGTTCGCCATGAATTTCGCCGTCATCACGACCCAGTCGGAAACATGGTTCGGCAGCGGCACAACCTGGCAGAGCTCCTGCTTGGTTGCCTCGTCGTCATAGGCCGCCTCGACGTGGGCAATAAATGCTGCACTGAACACCGGCTGGTAGGAGCGCACCGTCTGCGGCGTGATCGTGTCGCCGTCGAAAACCGGCTTGATCTCAAGGTTGGGGATTGCACTTGCCGAGCAGTCGATGTGCAACTGGTCGGGGCCGGTCGCTATCGTGCCATGCTCAAGCACAATTTCGTTGGTGGTCAGCGCGGTCACACGGCCCATCCTGACGATATTCCTGATCCGCCTGAGCGCCTCGAGCTCCAGCTCACTGATCGTCGCGCCGTGAAACATTTTCGGCTGTATCCCGGGGTCGATCCTGACCATGACGCCGGCCGCCTCCAGTCGCCCGAACATGTCCTCTATCGAGGTGGCCTGCGCAATCGCCTCCATTTGCGCCGCCTGCGCGCCCATCGCCTGCTCAAAGAACGCCGGCGCGGATTGCGTATTGCGCCGATTCAGGAGCCAGGCATCACGCGGCATGATCCAGCGAATGGTATCGGGATCAACGCCCCGCTCCAGCAGCCACAGACACGCATCGATGCCCGTCTTGCCACCACCAATAACGACATAGCCCGCGGCCGGTTCGGCCACCGACGGCAAGTCATTCAACGGCATGAAGCGCACACCCGGCTCGATCGAAAAAGCGGGCGTATGAGTCGCGGGTACAGAAGTCTTCAGCCACGTCGCATCGACGGTTTTCGCCCGCACATCAACCTGATATTGATCACCGGTCAGCAACGAATGGAAGGCGCCATCACCATCGTAATGACAGCGCGGAAAATAGCGCACGCGCCCGCTCGGCAAGAACTGCTGGCGCATTACTGCATCGAAGTACGCGCTGACCTCGGCGCCGCTTGCCAGCTCGCCCAGACCTTTGTTGAGACCGACCTCATCCACCCGGCCGCTGTTCAGCTCGCGGGAGCTGACGCCGTAAAACGCCGCCGGCTGGTGCAGCGATACGAATGGGTAGGCAACATTCCAGTGACCGCCCGGCTTGTCGAACCGGTCGACAATAACAATATCGGCGTCGGTTTCCTGCAGCAGGATATCGGCAAACGCCATACCGACCGCACCACTGCCGACAATCAGGTAGTCGGTCTCAAGTTTGCTGGCAGTCATATCAAACTCCGTGAGGGCGCGGCAGCATCGCCACACGCCCCACGGAGTTTACATGAGTGTCCGCGCTAAATTAGCGCGGCCATTCCTAGTTGCCGAAGAACCAGCGCACACCAATGGTCAGTGTGTCCGCGTCGCCCGCGAATTCGAGCGTTGCGCCCGCAGAAATCTGATCGTTAAAGTAGTAGTCGCCGCCAACTTCGATGAACGTATCGCTGTCCTCGATATTGACATGATTCAACAAGGCGCGTGCCTCGAACTGCGGCGTAATGCTGCCACGAATGCCGCCGGAAACCGAAAAGCCATTTTCGCTGTTATCACCAAACGGGGTATCGATTTCGGCACGAATCAGGCGCGCGTAGCCGACCAGATCGGCTTTTTCGTTGTAGCGGTGCACATAGCCGGCACCGACCGCGAGCGTGGTCAGGTCAACGTTGAAATCAAAATCGAGTGAGCTGAACTCGCCAACCAGCAACCAGTTGTTCTGGAGCTCATATGATCCGCCCAGACGAATGCCATCGCCATCTGCAGGATCGATTTCGGTATCAACGAAGCGCAGTTCGGCATAGGTGTAGTCGAGGTCACTGGCAATAGCGCTCGTGGCCGCGAGGCCGGCAATGGCAGCGGCGCAAACCAGCGTCTTGGTAATCATCGTTTTCATCAATCTATCTCCTTGGAAAAAGGGGCGAAATCGAACCCTGGGTTGCGATGTTCGCGGCGCGCGATGATAAGGGTTGTAACAGCACGAAGCGAGCGCGGCCTGGCCGCAACGCTACACAAATCAAAAAATTAGACATAATCCAATGATTCCTCTAGGCTTTTGCGCTGGTGACCGCCTGTCTCCTTTTGCCATCAGTGTGCAAATGCGACAGGGCGCTGGCGCAGGAATTGCGGTCACCTGACAGCACGGATGCAAGACGTCGGGGGGCCGGTCTATCGCTTGTGACGAGGCGTTCGACGGGCACGCGTAGCCTGGCTCGGCATCATTGGCAGCGCTGTCATATTTCGGCGCGCCCGTGGTGTGGCTGGACTATACTTGGGCAACCTTAATAAAGAAGAGCGCCGTGGAATCGCTACAAGCTCTGCTCAGCTGGCTGGCACAAAACGAATCGCTGTTCTCCGCACTAGCTGCTCTGGCCGTTATCGGTGGTCTGGCGTATGGCGCGCTGCGATTCATCCTCGCGAAAGGCGCCAACCGCCTGACGGGCAAGTCCGACACCAATACCTCGGCAACCGCAAAACGCGTTAGCCAAACCCAGGGCGTCGACGCCGTCGGCGACACCCAATATTCCCTGTCTATACTTTTGTTTAATGCTTTGTCGAAAAACGACGAGGATGAGTTCCTCGCGTCCGGCATAACCTCAGAAGTCATCGCGCAGGTAACAATGGTGCCGAACATTCGCGTGAGCTCACGGCTATCGTCTTATCACTTTCGCAGCGGCGAGGCGGACGTGCGCGACGTCGCGCAAAAACTCAACTCGCGTTACATCCTGTCAGGCAGCCTGTTGCACGCCGGAAACCGGATCCGGGTTATCGCCCAATTGACCGACGTCGAACACGATCGCGAAATCTGGGCCTACACTTACGATCGCGAGCTTGAGGACCTGTTTGCCGTTCAGCAAGACATTTCGAAATGCATTGTGGGCGCCGTGCTTGGCGAGGTGCGCCTGGCAGAAACCCTCTTCGCCGGCACCATCCCGGATCATCAACTCGACGCCTGGGGGCTGGCGCAAAAGGCCTACCATTTCTGGCTGACAAAATTCACCCCCGAGGCGATCCTGCAAGCCTGCGACTACCTGCGCCAGGCACTGAAGCTCAAGCCGGACTACGCGAGCGCCAGGGCGGCGCTCGCCATGCTGCTCGCACAGCAAATGACAGTGCGTATCTGCCCGGACTACGACGCCTGTGCCGAGGAGGCCCGCAAAGAGATCGATATCGCTCTCAAGCAGGCGCCAAACGATATCGATGTGCTCGAAAATGCCGGCGTGACCTTGCAAAACCTCGGTGAAAAAGTTCGCGCCACCAAGGCGCTGCGGCGCGTGGTGCAAATGGCGCCGCTCAACCTGACATCGCGCGGCTACCTGGCGCTGTTGTTAGCGCTGACCGGCAGTGACGAGGAAGCTCACGAGGCGGTGCAGTTGATCGAAGACAACATGGCCACCGCGCCGCATCATCCGTCAACACCATATTGGGAGTTCTTCATGGCCGTTGCCAAGGAGCGACTCGGTGAAACACAAGAGGCCGTGAAACTGGCCGAAGCCAGCCTGACCGGTCAGCCGGGCTGGGTGCACAACTACTACATCATCGCCAACGCCTGCGCGATGCGCGACGATCTCGAGGGCGCGAAGGACGCGCTGCAAACGGCAACACTGATCAATCCGTTCCTGACCCCTGATCTCTACGCAGACAACGTGCGCCGGATCGTCGGCAGCGAAGCAGGTGCTGAGCCGTTTATTGGCGGACTGAAAAAGCATCAACTAATAGAAGAACAATCAGCGCAAAGCGCGTAGGAGAAACAGCATGGCATTGCTCGATAACTCAGCCATCGAGATCATGGCCAGCGGGCTCGGCTACCCGGAAGGCCCGGTCCACTGCGCCGACGGCAGCATACTTCTCGTCGAGTTGATGAATCAGTGCCTGTCGCTTGTACCTGCCGGCGGTGGCGAGAAGCAGCAAATCGCCGACATCCCCGGCAGCCCGACCGGCAGCAAGTCAGCCAGTAGCCCGAATGGCCTCGCGGTCGGAAAAGACGGCAACCTGTATATATGCAACAGCGGCGGCTTCGAATGGCTTCCTGTCGAACTGCCGCGCGCACTGCCAGCGAAAAAGAAACCGCCCGCGCAAACGCTGCATATCGGCGGGCTGTCACCAGACGACTACAAGTCCGGCAGCCTGCAGCGCTACGACGTCGCAACCGGTGATGTCGAGGATGTCTACCTGAAATGCATCGATCACGGCCCCTTTGGCAACCACATGAAGGCCGGCAGCTGGCCGACGCCGCTGTTTCCACTTTGCGGCCCGGACGACCTGGTTGTCGATGCGGTTGGCGGCATCTGGTTCACCGACTTCGGTAAGCAACGCATCACCAGCAAGGACGTCACCGGTATTTATTACGTGACGCCAGACGGCAGGAGCATCCGCCAGATGGCCTATCCCCTGAATTCCTCGAATGGCATCGCACTGTCACCGCTAGGCGATCGCCTGTATGTCGCGCTGACCTATGAACGTCGCATCGTCTACTACGACATCCCGAAAGATTGCCAACCGGACTGTAAGGCGAAGTGTGGCGAGGGCTGCAAATGTCCACCGAAACACGGCGAGCTCACGATGAATCCGGCCAATGTCACCGACGGGTCCACGCTGTTGACCGACAGGCTGCCGGGCCAGTCGATGCCCGACTCAATGGCCGTCGACAGCGAGGGCAATCTCTACGTAGCAACGATGCTGCCGTTAGGCTCTAACCCGATGAGCAACGGCGGCATCACCGTGATTTCGCCCGATGGCAAGACGATCGAGTTCTGTGAGATCGAGCTGCCCGAAGGCAAGCTCGCGCCGAAGCCAACATTCGCGCCGATGCCTTCAAACATCTGTTTCGGCGGCAAGGACATGAAAACCGTCTATATCACCTGCGGCGCATCAGGCTATCTGATCAGCATGCCGTCAGAGGTCGCGGGGCTGGAACTGAACTTTGGCGGCAGCAACTTCGATGCCAGCAAGCTCATACCGAAATAAAACAAGCTTTAGAACATCGCACAGGACAACGAAATGATTCGTAAGAAACTGGCCGGGTTCTTCCGCCGACTGTTGACGTGGAAAGGCGCACTGAAAGCGCTGGGTGTGGTCGTCGTCAGCGTATTCGCACTGGCCTTCGCCGGTCTCTGGTACATCTCAAACTTTCTGGGTATCCCCGAGTACCAGGAAATCACCAGCTATCGATACCTGAATCCGGGCGATGACAAGAACGAGTGCGTCAACCTGGACCCGGCGAGCGACAAACCCGAGGATCAAACCGAACCGCGCTACCAGGGCTGGTGCGACGAGGAACGCCAGATTTACTATCGCACGCCGCAGGGCACCGATTTCTTCGGCCTGCAGTATGACTGGGTCGCCAACCTTGAGCGCCCGATGGGCAAGAAGCAACTGCTGACCCGCGAGTACATGCAGGCGATCGGCTACGTCTACGATTCACGCGAGAGCCCGAACCCGAATAATGACTACGACTTGCCGGTCGGGCTTACCTGGCATCGTGACAAGGACAGCGGCGATCGCATCCTCGATGTGTCATGCGCGGCATGTCACAGCGGGCAAATGACCTACAAGGGCACATCGATTGTTGTCGACGGCAGCCCGGGCGGACATGCTCTGCCCGCGCTCGTGCCAACACACAGTTTGTCGCCTACAGCGCCATCTCCGTCGCGACAACCTACATCAATCCGTTCAAGTTCAATCGCTTTGCGAAGAAGGTGCTGAAGGACGT
>CALOCQ010000002.1:645000-1571914 GCA_942491885.1 uncultured Pseudomonadota bacterium | reverse complement strand
GCCGCTCGGCGATGTGTTCGATGATGAGCGGATCTTTATGGTGCAGCGTGGCGATATTTGCCGCGGCCTCAATGCGCGTGAAACCGGCGTCGTTTAGTGTGCGCAGGTCATCAGTGAGCTGACTAATCACGAATTGATCCAGATGTTCAATTTGTCCGGATTGCTCGGCCAGCTGCACAAATCGGGACGGTTGTACGTAACCAAGCACCGGATGATGCCAGCGGCACAGGGCCTCTACGGCAACTACCTCGCCGGTGGCAGCCTTCACGATGGGTTGATATTCCAGCTTCAGGTCATGATTGTTGAGTACGTCTCGAAGATCGGCTTCGAGCGACAGTTGCCGGGTCGCCGTGCCATCCATTGACTTGTCGAACTGACAATACGTGTTGCGACCGCGTTCCTTGGCCCGGTACATCGCGCGATCGGCATTTCTTAGCAAAACGTTCAGGTCATCCCCGTCGCGCGGCGAGACTGTGATGCCTATGCTCGCGCCGATGGCAAAGGCATGGCCTTTGGCCTCGATCGGCTCGCTCAGTGTGCGCAGGATGGCTGCCGCCAGCTTCTCTGTCGTGGCTGCGTCTTTCACGTGCCGTATCACGGCAGTGAACTCGTCGCCACCAAGGCGCGCCAGCGTGGCGCTGCTGTCATTGTTGGCATTCCATTCGGCGAGACAATCGGTCAGCCGGCTGGCGACCACTGTCAGAAATTCATCGCCGGCCTCGTGTCCAAGCGTGTCGTTGACCTGCTTGAACTCATCCAGGTCAATGATGAGTAGCGCAAGAAGCTGTTGATCAATTTTGCTGCGGGCGATGCCCTCGCGCAGCGTGCGTTTTAGCTGAGCCCGGTTCGGCAGCCGAGTCAGGCTGTCGTGATAGGCCAGGTATTCTGCTTCGCCTGCGGACAATCGCAAGTCCTCGCTCATGGCGCCCAGGCTCTGTGCCAGCATGCCAATTTCGTCCGCGCGGTCGCGAGCCGGTGGTGCATCACGTCGACCGTGACCCACGTCTCGGGCATAGGCTGCCAGCTGCCGGATCGGTCGTGCAAAGCGCCGCGCGATGACGATTGCCAGCAATAGCCCCAGCAATAGCATGACGAGCGAATAACCAGCCACCTCGACGACGACGTCGCGTATGCGTGAGTTCATTAATGACGCGAGCTGGCTGTCGATGGCATTGCCTTCGGCCAGCGCCGGCTGCATGGAGACGCCAATATGAATAGCGCCCAGGCGCTCATCGGCCAGCGCGATGTCTGTATTGACCTGATAGACACCCGTCAGATCGAGTTCCTGATGGATCCGGGCAATCGCTGAGCTCAATGGCATGCCATAGGTTTCAATGTGGCGTGTGCCGTCATGCACGACATTGTTGTTGGCATCGACAACGAAAGCGTAGGCGACCCCTTGCATGGCTTGTGTTTCGTTGAGGCGCGACATCAGTGCACGCATGTCCAGGCTACAGATAGCGGGTTGGCCAGTCTCTCGGCCAGAACAGCGGTAATGCTCTGACCGTATTGGTCGATTTGCTTGGTCAGGCTTTCATGCAGCGCTGCGGTGCTTTGTTCGCGAATGTCGTAGCTGGTGGACTGCAGTTTCAGGACAAATAGTGCGCCCAGCGAGATAATGACCACCAGCATGGTGCCATTAATCATCAACGCATAACGCGCGGTCAGGCTCAGTCGTTTCAGCATCTAGGGAAACTGCTCCGCGAACGCTGGCAGGGCATCGCGGATGCTGCTCAGCATGGCCAGGTCGGTGTCGCTCAGAGCATCAAACCGCGTTGTGTTGTGATAGGCCGCCAGCGCATCAGCGGCCAGTGGGTCTACATGCATGAATTGCAGTACATCTCGCAGCGTGGCAGAAAGATCGGCATCCAGATCTCCGCGTACCACCTCGATGGCTCGTGGCAGCTCATCTGACAGCGCGAAGACTTTCAGGTCGGCCACAATTTCGGGCGCGATCATGCTGGTGTTTTGCCAGTCGGTATTGCTCAGTACACCAGCATCCACGATGCCTTTCTGGACCCAGATAGCGGTGTTGTATTCATTGCCCGAGTACACGTAGCCATAAGCATCGCTGCGAGGTGTCTCGCGCGGCGTGGCCAGCGCATCCAAAGGCAGTTCGAGCGAATTCATCATGGATGCCGGCATGAAAAAAGCCGAGGTCGAATTGCGGTGTTCGAAAGCAACGACGCGATCCTTGAGATCGACGATTTCATTCACCGGCGAGTCTTTGCGTGCGAAAAAGATGCTGCGATAGGTCGCTGCACCATCTTTCCGTTTACGCGTCAATAATTGCGCGCCTGCACGTTGCTGAAGATAGACCGCTCCAAACGCGGTCTCGCTAACCCAGTCAATGCGACCATCGCGCAGCAGGTTCACCATTTGATTACGGTCGGGAACAATCAGGATTTCAACGCTTTCGATGCCGATTGAGGCCAAATTCGCCTGCATGTAGGCGGCCATGTGGCTTAAGCGTGAGATATCGCTGTTTGGATCGTCACTGATAGCGCCCATGACCAGCACGCGAGGCGCCGCGGCGGCGGACAGCGTTGCGGTCAGGCACAGTACAAGCACCATCGTCCGGCGCACAATCTGCATCACATCATGTGACATTAGCGAAATCCTCTTCCCCAGCATGAATTATTCCATATCGTCCACTCGAAAGTGCAATGCCCGTCACAAATGCGGCATCCGCTGATTACCCTGATTTCAGACCATTCCTGGCGTTCCGCCATGCATAGGCGCAAGGCCCCAATTGTGGCGATAGTGGATTTATCATGACAGCGGATTCGGTATAGTCATGGTATTGATCATTTCGAAGGATAATTTCATGGCGAGCGAAATCGATGGCAAGGTCTATGCATTGTACGACGACTACTGTCACGGACAGATAGACCGACGTGAGTTTTTCAAACGTGCAACGGCGCTGTCCGTCGGTGCCTTTGCAATGGCTCAGGCTTTGCTGCCGCGCTACGCCGAAGCACAGATGATTTCGTTTACAGACGAGCGCATCAAGGCGCGCTATGTCGATTACGATTCGCCCGGCGGCAACTCCGGCCGCATGCGCGGCTATCTGGTAGCTCCGGCTGGCGATGGGCCCTTTCCCGCTGTGCTGGTCATTCATGAGAACCGTGGTCTGAATCCGCATATCGAAGATGTCGCACGACGTTTTGCTGTTGAAGGTTTTCTGGCGCTGGCGCCGGATGGTCTCGCGCCCGCCGGTGGCTATCCTGGCAACGACGACGATGGTCGTAGCATGCAGCGCAGCCTGGATCAGGACAAACTGCGCGAAGACATGTTCAACAGTGCGCAATGGCTTTCCAAACATGCGCTTTCGGGCAGCAAGCTTGGTGTAACGGGTTTCTGTTGGGGTGGGTCTGCCACGAATTATCTGTCTGCTCGCATGGGTGATGAGCTGCATGCGGCAGTGCCGTTTTACGGCCCAGGTGTCAGTGCAGATGCGGTTGCCAATATGCGCGCACCGCTAATGATCCAGGCGGCGGAGAATGACCCGCGTATTAATGCGGCATGGCCAGAGTTTGAGGCTGCCTTGCTTGAGCACGACGTTGACTACGTGCGTCATTTGTACGCCGGCACCAACCACGGTTTTCATAACAACTCGACGCCCCGTTATGATGCTGACGCCGCGCAGCTGGCATTCGAGCGCACCGTTGCCTTCTTTCGTGAGCAGTTGGCCGAGGCTTAAATAAGCCCGCTATCAGCCAGCTTCGCAATGCGCGCCATTTTATTGCGCTGATAAAGTGCGCGCGTTCGGGAACGCTGGGCTTGCCGTTGGTATCAAGCAGTGCATTGCGTCCGTCATCGTCAGCGTAGACGTTGGCGAATATGCCGGGCTTTTGCCGTGCCAGCATGTTTTGCATGCCTGGCCGGCGTCGCCAGCGTCGCAATGCTGATATCCAGTTCGCTGTTGGCAACCATCGTTTCGCCATAACCAGCCTCGCATAGCACCAGGCCATTAAAATCGACTATTTTCGACATGGCATCGGTCGAGGCTTTAGGGATGCTGATGCCATGAATGCCAGCGCTATTCGCAGAAACAACATACGCGTTATTTTCAAAAGCACGCGCCCGCTTACCTATATCTTTGGCGGTTAGCGACGGGCTCGCCACCTCGCTGGTGGAGTGCACGAAGACCTCTGCGCCACGCAGCGCAAGTGCACGAGCAATATCGTTTAAGATTATTTCCACAGAGGCTATCTCGGCCAGTCGCCCAAGCGCAGTGTCTGCCACAGGAAATACGCCATCCTCGCCATAATGCTCGATGTAGCGGTCCCAACCGTCATATGGGCTGGGCGCGAACAGCGATTGCAGCCTGCGATAGCGCAGCACCACGTTGCCGCTGTCATCGATAATAAAGCTGGTTTGAAAGTACAAGTCGGGAAACTTCGGGTCGACCTCGTAGGCATTGCCGGCGATAAACGCATTGGCCTGTTGAGCAATCTTGCCGAGCGCCTCGTATTCGACGCCGTCCTGGCGCAGTGCGGCAAGTGCAGACCACTCAGCAATCGATTCACCCATCGGAAAGCTGGTTAGAAAGTACTCCGGCAGCACAATCAGACGTGTGTCTTTTCCAATAAATCCTTTGCTGGCGAGGATCTGTTTGCCGATGCGATCGATGGAGCGCAGCATCTGTGCGCGCGCGTCGTCAACGCTCATGCCGTTGACCGCATCGCAGCGCGTCTGCAGTGCGAGGGCGCGGTAGGCGAGGTGTGGCTGTGTCATCGAGTCTCCGGATTCGCTGTGAAGGTGGCGTAAAACTGACTGTATGTTATACGTTTAATACAATTCAACGCGAATGATGGAGTGCCCCCATGAAACTGATCCGCTGTGCAACGGTGAGTGTAGCCGACCTGGATCGCGCGCGGGATAACTACTGTCAATGGCTCGGCTATCAGGCCGTGGAAGCCGGCGTGCTCGATTCGGCACTGGCAGAAAGCTGGAACGCGCCCGAATCTGGCGGGGCACGTTACGCCGTTTTGCAGCCGGGCAGCGGTCGCAAGGTGTACCTGCGCCTGATTGAAAACCCGCCGCACCCGGACTACAAAGCATTGCGCACCTACGGTTGGAATGCCATCGAGGTATGCGTGCAGGATGTGTTGCGGGTTGCGCAGCGCATGGCAGATTCGCCCTACCAGATCATCGGACCGCCCAAACAGATCGAGGGCGTGAGCGCTATCTTCCCGATGCAGGTGCAGGCACCAGACGGCGAGATCGTTTATCTCACTGAGATTCGTGACAACCTGCCGGATTTTGATCTGCCGCGTGCGAAGACACTGATCGATTGTCTGTTCATTCTGGTGATGGGCTGCTCAGATCTGCCCGCTTCGCTTGACTGGATTGAACAACACATCAAGCTGGACATCGGCCGGCGAGAGATGGCCATCGTCTACACGATGATTGCCAAGGCCTACAACCTGCCGGAACAAGACCTGCATGTTATCGCCACCATGGTGCATGGACGCGACGTGTTTGTTGAGCTGGATCAGTATCCCGATGCGGCGACGCCGCGCCCGCAGCATGCCGGTCATTTGCTACCGGGCATCGCGCTGGGCAGTTTTGTGCACCCGCAGTTTGACGCGGTCGCGACGGCGTGCGAGTCATTATGGATTCGCCCGCCCGCCATTTACGACTCTTGCGTTTATGACGGACGACTGTCGGCAACCGTGGCTGCACCGGATGGCACCCTGTTCGAGGTTATTGACGGTCGCTGATCGGCTCCGGGTCGGGCTCAAAGTCCCGATACTTGCCGAGCGCCAGCAGCGGTATGGTAGCCAATGGCACGATGATGGCCGCATAGCCAAGAATGGTGTCGTAGTCGCCGTATTTCTCGAAAGATAAACCGAACAGCCACGGGCCAAAACCTGCGCCCATCGCAAAGATCGCATACATCACACCATAGATAGCCGAGTACGCGCGCATGCCGAAGTAGCGCGAGACGAGGAATGCCAGCAAGTCGTATTCGACACCCGCGGCAAGCCCTAACGCGGCATTGCCAATCGCCAGCATCCAGAACGTTGGATCGTCAGCGCGCAGCATCAGGCAGAAAATCAACGGAAAAGACAACACAACAACGGCTACTGCCGGCGCCCAGATTTTGTCGATCAGATAGCCGCCAAGCACCCGACCAACAACAACCGATAACGGCAGGATGCTGCCGAGCGTGACAGCATCGGCCATTGAGAAGCCTTCGCTCTGCATCACATGTTCAATGCCCGGAATTGGCCCGCCAATAATGAAAGACAGTGGCAGGAAAGCGTAAGCCAGCAGCCAGAAACGCCAGTCGTGCAGTGAGGCTGACAGCGTCAGGCCACCGGGCGTTGAGCTGATAGCAATATGGCGCGTTGCCTGCAGTGCCGCGACCCTGTCGCGTACCTTGGGATCGTCGGTATCGCGAAACATGAACAGGGCAATCGGAAACGAAATCAGCAGTGGCAGCATGCCGAGCGCGACATAGGTTGCGCGCCAGCCGATTTCCGGAATCAGGTAGGCGACAAAGATCTTGGCCAGAAAGCCGGATAAGCCGGTGCCGATTAGCGCCATGCCGAGCGCCAGGCCCCGGCAGTCATGGAACCAGCGATTCACCGCGCGCGTGAACGTGATGGGCAGCGTGCCCACACCGAGCGTGGCGAGCAGGCCCCAGAGCACCAGATACAACGAATAGGAGCCATTGTTCAGCGCCATCATCATCATGCCGACGGAAAACGCGGGTATCGAGAACAGCACGATGCGGCGCACACCCAGCCGATCCGCGAAATGTCCGATTGTTGGTGCGAGTACCAGTGCGCACAGTGTGAACACTGTAAAGGCGCTCAGTACCTGATCGACCGACCAACCGAATTCTTCTATATAGGACGGCATGAACACGCCGAGCGTATAGAAGGGCAGCGGCGACATGCCGAGCGCGATGCCGAAGGCTGATGCCAGCACGACTTTCCAGCCGTATTTGAATTCGATAAATCTACTGTTCATCCGGTTCCCCATTGTGGGTTAAAGCAATGCTCGCAGCGCTTGGCGATCAAGTTTGCCAGCGGTGGTTAGAGGTAATTCGTCGACAATATGGACTGATTCAGGTTGCTTGTAGCGCGCAAGCCGCTTGGCGCAGTGTGCCTCAAGCTGCTCGATCGTTACAGTACCAACGACGAACGCATGCACCGACTCACCATGCGTCGATGATTCGAGACCTACCACGCTGACTTGTTGCACATCCGCCATCGCAGCAATCACCTGCTCGATTTGTGCCGGGTAGATGTTGATTCCCGCACGCACAATCATGTCTTTGCTGCGACCGCGTAAAATCACAAAGCCATCGTTGTCCTGTTCAGCCAGGTCGCCGGGGTAAAACCAACCGTCCGCGTCCGCGTCCAGGGCGTTACCGTGTTCGTCGAGCGCACGCGTCGTCACGCCGGGGCCGCGATAGCGCAGCTGCCCGGTGACCCCGACGACAACCGCTTGGCCCTGTTCATCGACAATCTGAATCTGTACGCCGAAGGCAGCCTGTCCTGCGGTATGCGCATGGGTCGAAAACTGCTGCGGCTGCAATACAGAAATGCCGCCGCCTTCGCTGGAGGCGTAATAGCCAATAAGGTTCGGGCTTATCCGTGTTCTGAATGCGTCGGCTTCATCGGCGCGCGTTGCCTCACCCGACAACAGCAGTCGGCGCAGTTTGGGCAGCAACAGGTTTGCGTTATCCAGCGCCAGTAGTCGGCGCATCATGGTTGGTACCATGAACGTTGCGGTTGCCTCATGCTCGTTGATGACCGCAACCAAGTTATCGGGTTGCACAGGTGGTGGCACCACGATAAGCGTCGCGCCGGCAGCCAGAGTGGACATCGAAAATGAACGGCCAGCGCCAAAACACAAGGGCGTCACCAATGCGAAGCGATCATTGGTATTGAAGCCGAGCGATACCCACTGGGCGATGAACCGCTCTCGCATCTGGGCATGTGTGACGAGCGCGCCCTTCGGCTTCCCGGTGGAGCCAGAGGATAGTGACACCAGCCAATCGCGTTCGCCGCCATCGATACAATCGAAATCCGCAACCTCGTTCAAAGAGTCGGGCAGTGGCGTGCTGACCGATGTGGTGTTTGAGCCGATAAGCTTGCTGACGGCAAAGCTCTCAACAACGGTCTGTTGCTCGCTGGCCGACCAGCGGTGATCGATGGGTACATAAACGCCACCCATTGCCGGCACGGCAAATTGCAGCAAGACGTGGTCTATGGATTCTGCGAGGGCGACACCAATGCGATCATCGGGCTTGCAGTCAAGCGACTGCAGCCAGGCGGCCAATGTGCTGATGCGACGCCAGGCCTCGGTGTAGGTCATTCGCTCGCGAGCGAGTTCAGTGGCAACCTTGCTGGGTCTGGACTGAGCCTGTTGCCTGACTAGCGTTGCAAGGTTCGTATTGCTCACAATCCGATGTCGGGCGCCAGACCATAAGCACGAATAACGTTGTCGCGCAGAAGTGCCTGCATAGCTTTCGGGCGTAATTCGAGTGCGTCAATCTCGGTGCGTGTGCGCGCGAAATCCAATACCGGGAAGTCGGTGCCGAACAGCACTTTGCTGCGCCCAAACGTATTGATGTAGTGCACCAGGCTGGGCGGCCAGTACTTGGGGCTGTGTGCATCACAACCGATAAACACGTTGTCGTGCTTCCAGGACATCGCGATCATCTCTTCAGTCCACGGTATGCCAACGTGGATGCCGATAATGGTCAACTCGGGAAAATCACAGGCCACGGCATCCAGCGTAATCGGTTGCCCGACACTGCGGCTGCGATGCTCTGGCGAGTAGATCATCGACTGGCCCACCTGCATTTGGATGGGAACACCCAGTTCTGCACACTTGGCATAGAACGGATAGTACTTGGCATGGTCCGGCGCCAGTTCAAACCAGTGCGGATACAGATGTGCGCCGATGAAACCGAGCTCCTTCACCGCATGCTCGAGCTCCCGCACGCCACGCATACCGGTGTATGGATCGATGCCAATCATGCCCGAGAAGTGCTTCGGATATTGCTGCACCGCGCGTGCCACCACTTCGGGTGGCATATGATAGCAACCGGGTAAACCGACACGGCCACTCTTCGCGGCAATGAGAAACCCATGACCGATATCCGCTGAATCCATACGCTCGATCATTTGCTCAAGCGAAATGCCGGGCATCAGCGAGTCCTGAGCTTTCATCTTGCCGACAAAAAAATCGCTGCCCCAGTCCGGGCGTTTTGCCAGCGCCTCTTCAGTCCAGATGTTCACGACCGCGTCGATAGCCCGGATACGGGCCGGTTGATCACTCATACAGACTTACCTCTTGATTCAAAGCCCAGCGGCAAGCCGGCGTCGGCGGTGAATCCGTAGAGCGGCTCGTTGGGCAGCGCATCAGCCACAATCTGACGTACGGTTAACAATTGCTCCAGATCGATGCCGGTGTTGACGCCCATGGCTTCAAACATGAACACCAGATCTTCGGTAACAATATTGCCGCTGGCACCGGGCGCAAACGGGCAACCGCCCAGACCGCCCATGGAGGCATCAAATGTGGTGAGTCCGCACTCGAATGCAGCCAAAGCGTTGGCCAGCCCAAGCCCACGCGTATTGTGCAGGTGGATGCCGGTCAGGTGCTGGTCGCCGACGACGCCACGCACGACCTTAATCAGTCGCTTAACGGCCGTGGGATCTGCATAGCCGGTGGTGTCGGAAAGGCCAACTTCATCGCAACCGGCTCGCATCAACTGCTCGGCGATAGCCAGGATACTGGCCTCGCTTATCGGTCCCTCAAGCGTGCAGCCGAATACGGTCGACAGGCTGCCTTCCAGATGGGGCCGCATGTTCTTTGGTTGTTGGTCAATCAGCGCGCGAATCTGACGTATCTCTTCGAACATTTGCTCGTGGCTGCGACGCACATTCTTGAGACTGTGCGTTTCGGAGACTGATAGCGGCACCGTTATCTTGTGGGCACCATTTGCGATGGCATCTGATGCACCGCGTAAATTGGGTACCAGCACGGCAACCTGGACGCCCTCGAGTTCGCGTGTGAAACGCACGAGTTCGGCGGTGTCGGCCAGCTGTGGAAGCACTTTGGCAGGCACAAATGAACCAACCTCAATCTCCTGCAAGCCGCAATCAGCCAACGCTGCCAGCCATTTCAGTTTGGCTGGCGTTGGCATAATTGACTCACAGTTCTGCAGGCCGTCGCGTGGACCGACTTCGCTGATCAGGACATCTGTTGGCATGGTTGACATCGAATGGATACGTTTTTCAATTTGTTATAATGTTATAACAAAAGGTCACTGCGTAACAGGCGACTGCAATGGGAGATTCAAACGTGGTCGAATGCGGATGAGCGGCAAGTCAATGCCGTTACAGGGCCTGAAGGTCATTGAGTTGTCGCACATGGTCATGGGGCCGTCAGTCGGCTTGATACTGGGCGATCTGGGCGCTGATGTAATCAAAATCGAGCCGCCCGGTGGCGACAAGACGCGACATTTGCGTGGCTCCGGTGCCGGCTATTTCACGATGTACAACCGCAACAAGCGCAGTGTGTGTATTGATGTGAAGTCCGAACGCGGGCTCGCCCTGGCGCGAGACCTGATCGCCGACGCCGATATCCTGGTCGAGAATTTCCGCTCCGGGACGATGGATCGTCTGGGCTTGTCGTATGCAGCACTGCGTGAGCTCAATTCAAGGCTGATCTATTGCTCGGCACGCGGGTTCCTGTCCGGTCCTTATGAGCAGCGTACTGCGCTGGACGAGGTTGCCCAAATGATGGGTGGCTTGGCGTATATGACCGGCCCACCCGGGCGACCGCTGCGCGCTGGTGCGTCAGTGATAGACGTGACCGGCGGCATGTTTGCTGTGATCGCTGTGTTGTCCGCGGTCGAGCAACGCCATACAACAGGTGAAGGGCAGCACATCACCAGTGCGTTGTTTGAAACCACCGCATTCCTTGTTGGCCAGCACATGGCGCAAATGGCAGTGACCGGCGAGGCAGCGCGGCCCATGCCGGTAAGAATATCCGCCTGGGCGATTTACGATATTTTTGACACGGCCGATGGCGATCAGGTGTTTGTTGCCGTGGTTAGCGATGGACAGTGGCAGCAGTTCTGCACGCACTTTGGGCTGGTTGCGTTCTCAGAGGACGCCTCATTGAATGAGAATGCTGCGCGCGTCGCCAGAAGAGATGAGATTTTGCCGAAGGTGCGTGAGGTGCTTGGCAGTTATGACAAAGCTGCGCTGATGACGGAGCTTGGTAAGGTTGGGCTACCCTATGCGCCAGTGGCCAAGCCCGAGGACCTGTTTGATGATCCGCACCTGAATGCTGCAGGTGGTTTGGTCGATGTGACCGTTCCCGATGGAGATGCGACACGTTTGCCTGCGCTGCCCGTGCAGTTTGGTGAGCAGCGCCCCGGGCGCCGTCTGGATGTGCCGCATATTGGTGAGCATACGGACGCCGCGCTCCGTGAGCTAGGGCTGGACGATGACGCTATCGCCGCGCTGCGCCACGATGGTGTGATTGGTTAAGCACTACCGAGGGGTCTTGCGGCATTCGCGAATTGACGTATCTCGTCGGCCGATTGCCAGATGACACCGCCCATCCACTTGCCTGCTGATGCGGTAAATTCATGCCGCTCGATCTCCCCGTATAGACCGCACTGGAAGTAAGGGTCACCGCTGACAATCGCTTCGGCCTCATGTTCGTCTTCGGCAGCAACCAGAAAAAAGCTGCCGGCGAGCGTTTGCTCGCCCACGGGCCGAATCGGGCCGCAAATCAGATATTGCTCGCAGTGTTTTTCGACGTACTCCAGGTGGGCGTCGAGCTGCTCGGCACGGGCATCGCTGGTCCCGGCTGCATCGCTTGCGATGATCATGAATACCCGCTTGGTCAGGCGTGGCACCGTTGGGGCGTATTTTGCCATGGCCGATCTCCTGATGAATGGCTGCAGTTGATGGTTAGCCGAACGGGGCAACGCCGATGAGTGCAAGGTGCAGGTGCACGACAAAGGCGACGTACAGGCCGATGCCGGCAACAACCGCGATGATGTCGTTCAGCTTGCCCTCGGGTGCAGCAAGGTTTGGCCGGGCGACGCGGCGCTTCAAGGAAATACGATCAACCACTGCCCAGGCAAGGAAAGAGCCAAACAGAATCACATCGGCGAGCATGCCATTGGCCAGAAGATGCGACAGCGCCCAGATTTTGACCGCTACCAGCATCGGATGCTTAAGAGCAGTTTTGATTTTGCCCGGCAGGTAGGCGGCCAGAAAAAACACGAATACCGGCAGCATCAGCAAAGCGACGAGATGGCTGGTCCAAGTGGGTGGCTGATACAACACCACTGGATTCAGGCGCGCTGCCGCATAGCCGGTCACGATGAAATAGAAGCCGACGATCGATACAACGCCGTAGATGGCGCGCCAGCCGATGGGGCCGAATTTGAGTGCCAGTGCATCACGTTTTGCGGGTGCCACGATGGAAATCGAGTGCATGCCGAGAAATATCAGAAGTCCAATGATGAGCGTGGTCATGTCTTAATGCCTCTGGTGCGTTGATACGCAGATTTTGGTTTAGCTGGTTGCGCCGCGTCTACCATACAGTAGCGTGACGTTATAACGACGACTGTCGAAGTTGTCTTTGAATTTGATGTCATCGGTACGATGAAACAGGTTTGAGTTGAAAATAACAATGCGGTTAGCGCGATGCGCAATCCGGATGGGGTCATTGATACTGGCACCGAGGTGCGCACGCATCGCCTCGCCGTCATTGTTGAATTTGTCGAAGTCCCAGTCCAGCGGCGCTTGCTTGCGGTAAACCAGCAAGCCGCCGCGCTCGGGATTCATGTTGGCCTCATCTTCTGTAATCCAGAAATTGCAGTTCACGGCGGCGGCATCGGCATGCATCCCAATACCGTTAAGGCTGGCGCCGTACTTATACCCCCAGGCCTGGGTGAGAGGATGCGCGCCAAAAATCTGTGGCAATGCTTCGCGCAGCCCTTTGGCAATGCCAAGCGTCAGCGGATTTGCGAAGCCATCCGTCAGATAGGCACCGAGGTAGTTGCGCCTGAGGTCATACCAGATAGTTGCCTCGCGGCAAAAGTCCCGCATGGCCTGCAACGCGGCATCGGTCAGAAAGTCATCGACGACGACGACCTCGGGCGTACTCTCGCGGTAGGTTTTTTGCAGCGCCTCAATGTCCAGCTGCGGATTGATGAGCGGGCCATCCGGCATGCTGATTTGCGGCAGGTATATCGGCCGGTTGTGAAACTGGTTCAATAACTGCCAATGCGATTTCCAGTGATAGCGGGGGTGCTGGCGACGAAAAGCGGTGTTGTCGTCACCGTCGTTGGCGCAATCCTCGATCGCCATTGCCAGCGCCTCAATCAATGGCTCGGCCATCTCGTCAAGCAGACCCTTCTGGCGCAGATAGGACAATTGCTCATGGTCCATCTTGAGTTTGAAGCGTGAAGTCATGGACTCATTTTCAGGCAGTGGTACACGCTCATCAGTATCGGTCAACGGGTGTGCCTTGCCCCGACGCAGCTCATGCGCGGCGGCGCAATGCTCCAGCGCCAGTGCCTCATCACCGTTGGCGAGCTCAAGCATGGTGAGATTGCTGAGCGCGTCCAGATTCTGTGCATTGAGTGACCATGCGCGCTCATAGGCGCGGCGAGCATTTTCTGTCTGGCCAGCTTGCTCGCACAAAACACCCAGATTGAAGTGCACACGGTCATTGTCAGGTTGTAGTCGGGCCGCATGCTGCATGCAGTCAATGGCTTCAATTGTGCGACCACTGGCCTGATAGCACTGCGTCAAGACGGCCAGGCACTCAAAGCCATCGGGGTTAATGCGCCTTCCCTGACTGGCGTAGCGCTCTGCGATCTGGGGTTGGCCTGCCATCATCGCAAAGCGGGCCAGCCCGGCAGCGGCCTGGTAATTGCCCGGGTCCAATTGCAGCAATTGTTGCAGTACCTGGGCGGACTGCTGCATGCGCCCGTCGCGCTGCAATGCTGCGGCGCGATTCAGCAGTTCGGCGGCCTTGGGGTTGTTATTGGAGGCGGACATGTAGCGATTATGCCAGAGGCCTGCGATTGCCGTTGCGCGCAGTCACTTTGTGCACCGGTACGTATCGGGCGGCGTTGTGCGGGCGCAACATTCGACAAAAGTTGGCAATGCTCATAATGTTATAGCAATATATCAAGTGTGAATTTTTCACATCGCGCGTGCTGATTGCGCGGACTTAATAAGAGCAAAGACGAGGGCTCCCGATATGACCTGTTCGTTAACGAATTCAAGAGCGACTTTATTGGCGGGGATCGGCATAGCCGGCCTGCTAGGCATTCCTGGCACTGCTGCTGCGCAGCTGGAAGAGATAATCGTGACCGCAGAGCGGCGCGAAGCATCGCTGCAGGACGTTCCAATTGCGGTGAGCGCCTATAACGAGGCACTGATGGAGAAGCTGCAGATTCAGGAGACCCTGGATCTGATCAACGTCGTGCCTAACCTGTTTGGTGGTAACAACACCGGGCTGGGTTCAGCCAACATGTACTACCTGCGCGGTCAGGGCAATGATGAGTCCATTGCTACCTTTGATCCACCGGTGGGCACCTACATTGACGATGTCTATGTGTCCCGTCAGAACGCCAACAACTTTGCGTTCTTTGACGTGGATCGAATCGAAGTCCTGCGCGGGCCGCAGGGCACGCTGTTTGGTCGGAATACGACCGGTGGTGCGATCAATGTGGTCATGAAGAAGCCGAGCGCTGAAGGCGGCGGCTTCGCTGAGTCGGTTTTGGACGCTATAACGAGCGTATGTTCCGCGGCACCATTGATCTGCCGGCGTCCGACACCGTGTTGACCAAGTTCTCTGCCTACTACATCCAGAATGATGGCTGGCTTGAGAACACGGCGATCGGTGGTGACTTCAACGATAAAGACAGCATTGGCTTGCGCGCTGATGTTCGCTTCATCCCCAACGATGACCTGACCTGGGATATTTCGCTGGACTACATCGATGACGCGGAGGCCAGCATCCTCGGTCAGATTCAGGGTGACGATCGTATTTCCACGTCTATCTTGCCCAGTCTGCCGACAGCAGGCCGTAAATCGGACGAAGGCTACGGCAACTACGTCGAGTCGCTCAACCTGGTTTCCAATCTGGAATTCTCGCTGGCTGGTGGCGAAGCAAACCTGATTCTGGGCTATCGCAATCTCGAGCAGCAGTTCCTGGTGAATTTCCCGGGCCTGGGTTCCGATGATTTTCTGGATTGACAACGACGGTGAGCACGAGCAAATGACCGCCGAATTCAAGTGGTCCGCCAGCTTGATGGATGATCGTCTGGACTTTGTGACCGGCGTCTTCCTGATGGACGAGGACAACACCACGGATTTCCAGGACACGCTGTTCGGCGCAATCATCCTGGCCGATCGGGTGATTGAGAACTCTACGACGGGTTATGCAATTTTCGCCCAGGGTGATTATGAGGTTACCGAACGCGGTACGCTGACCCTCGGTTTGCGTTACACCGACGAGGAGAAAGAGTTTGGCGTAAGTGACAATACGGCGGCCAACGCGCTGACCACAGCCAACATGGTTGCTGCCGGTATCCCGACCAAACAGGATGAGCAGATCGTGACACCACGCTTGGCCAATAGCCATGATTTCGTCACGATGCTGTGATGGGCTATGCGTCTCCGACGCGCGGTTTCCAGTCTGGCGGCTGGAACGCCCGTGACACGGTCGCCACGGCGCTCGAGCCTTTTGGTCCGGAAACGCTGTGGTCTTATGAGTTAGGCATGCGAGGCGATTTCTTTGATGATCGTGTGCGCCTGAACGCCAACTACTTCATAACCGATCTTGAAGACCTGCAAACGACGGCGGCGACACCTTCGGGTCAGTTCCTGACAACCAACGCCGGTGGTCTGGATGTGAGCGGACTGGAATTCGAGCTCACCATCGTGCCTAACGATAACTGGGACATCTTCATTGCCGGCGGCTTGCTGGATGCTGAGTACAATGGCTTGCAGCCTTGCACAGCGCCCAATACAACGCTCGCCGCCTATGATGTGAACTGTAATGTGGCCGATCCGAAGCGTTCGCCGGAGAGTACGCTGACGTTGGTTAGCACAGTGACCATCCCGGTTTCTGCCTGGGGTGCATCACTGCAGCCGACCGCAACGATGCGCTACATTGGTGAAAACGTCGTTGGCACCAGCCAGCAGGGCGTTAATGACAGCGATGTGATCGTGAATGCAGGCATTGTTCGTTGGTCGACGATGATAGTGTCTGGACAGCAACCGCTGAGTGCAACAACTGCTCAGACGAGGAGTATGTCACCTCGTTCCTGTTCGGTCCGTACTTCACACCACCAATGACCTGGCAGGTACGTTTCCGTTACAACTTCGGCGCTCGCTAGAGCGTAGCCGGTAATCGAATCAAGCCGCGACCTTGGCTTCAGGGTCGCGGCTTTTTTTTGGAGTCATTCAATGAACAAGTTTTTCATCATCACGATATTTCTGGGGCTGCTGTCAGGCTGCGCCAGCATGCCTGATACCCAGTCCGATGAGGCGGCTATCCGTGCGCATGCCGAAGTCTGGCTGGAGCACTACCTCGGCGGAAATATTGATGGCCTGATGCGGCTGTACGAACCTGATGCCGTTGTCGCTTTGCATGACCAACCCGCGCTGCGTGGCGTCGATCAGATTCGCTCCTTTTTCGCGCCGGGCATGGGCAAGTCTGATGTCACCTTTGAATTGGAATTCGAGCACATCGAGGTGAGTGGCGACCTCGCCTGGATCGTCAGCAAATACTGGCTGCGGGCTATCACCAAAGACAGTGGCGAGCTCTATGAAGATGCGGGCAGATCACTGCTGGTCTATCGGCGCGGCCAGGATGGGCTGTGGCGCATCGCTGCCGATATCGACAACAATACGCCGGATGTCAGCATGCAGGATATGCCGTCTGGTTAGCAGCACCGCTATTAGGGTGCGGCCAGCTGAATTGGCGTTACCAGCCGCGCAAGATCTCACGTGCTGCGTTGTGACCCGGAACGCCTGTCACGCCGCCGCCTGGGTGCGCACCGGCGCCGCACAGAAACAGGTTGCGTACGGGCATCCTGTAGTTGGCCATGCCGAGCATGGGTCGCGCACTGTAGAGTTGGCTCAGCGACAACGCACCATGAAAAATATCGCCACCGGTAAGCCCGAGTGTACTCTCAAGATCTTCCGGCGAGAGCGCCTGTGAGCCCAGCACACTGTCGGCAAACCCCGGCGCCTAATGGTCGATGGTTGCGATCATCAGTGCGGCCACCTCATCGCGATGTATCGACCAAGCATCGCCCGATGACAAGTTACGGCTGCACGTGCTGGCAGAACAGACTGGCGACATGTTTTCCGGGTGGTGCCAGGCCGTCATCCAACGTGCTCGGAATCAGCATTTCAACAATGGGCTTGCGTGACCAGCCATATTGCCGGGCATCGAAATAGGCTTGCTCCATGTACCCAAGTGTTGGTGCCATGATGATGCCTGCGGACAAATGGTCGCCAACTTCCGGTTTGACAGCTGAAGATCGGCAACTTATCCAGCGCAACATTCATCCGGAACGTACCAGAGCCGTAGCGGGTGCGCTTCACTTGCTCCGGTATGCCCGCCGGCAGTTGCGCCTCGCTGAGCAAATCCAGCAGCAGGTGTTTCGGTGTCGCATTGGCGGCAATAACGGAACAGTGCAATTGCTCGCCGCCTTCAAGCGTCACGCCTGTGACCCTGCCGTCTGATGTATTGATGCTTGCGACCGCAGCATCGCAGCGGATGCTGGCGCCAGCAGCCTGGGCCGCGCCCGCAATAGCATTCGATATAGCACCCATGCCGCCCATCGCATGACCCCATGCACCTTGCTCGCCGTTTACCTCGCCAAACACATGATGCAGCAGCACATAGGCGCTACCCGCTTCAAAAGGTGATGCGAAATTGCCGACAACAGCATCGAAACCGAACAGGGCCTTGATATGCGAGTTCTCAAACCAGCTATCAAGCACCTCGGCGGCGCTGCGGGTGAACAGATCCAGCACGGCCTGTTGTGCCTCGGTGGGCAGCTTGCGCATCGCATTGGCGAGTTTGCCGGCGCGCCATAGATCCAGCAGGCCGCCGCCCGAATTTGGTGGCGTTTCCAGTAACAGCTGACGCAGGAGGCCGGCGCCATGTTCCAGCCAGGCATAGTAGTGGGGTAGTTGCTCCGCGTCATGCGCGGAGTGGCGTGCAAACTCGCGTTGCGTATCAGCCAGATCCCGACCCGTCGCCAGATATCGCTCATTGTCCAGCGGCATAAAGTTGCCGATCGGGCGCGATACGATCTCCAGCCCATGCTCATGCAATCGAAGATCGTTGATGACCTTGGGATTGAGCAGGCTCACCGTATAGCTGGCCAGCGAATTTCGAAAGCCGGGATGGAATGTTTCGGTGACTGCTGCGCCGCCCACAATGCCGCGACGTTCCAGTACGAGAACCCGCTTGCCGGCGTGGGCTAAATAGGCGGCGCAGGTTAATCCGTTGTGGCCTGCACCGATGATGATGACGTCCCAGTGGTCGCGATTTGGCATGGGCTTGTGCTCGGATCAGATCAAAAAGGGCTAAAAGTCGCTGTTTCTTGTTAAAACAAAGGCTAGCGCGTGGACTGGTTCGCATTATCGTCGCAGTAATTCGCGCAAAATTGGAGTGTTTTAGATACCCTAACCTGAGCCAAAGAAACGCTGCTGCAACCCGTGACTATTGTGACATATGGAAATAGACGCTAAACACAATCTTCAACCAATCTCGGTGCAGCGCTTGCAGGTCGGCATGTTTGTCGCCGAACTTGACTGGCCATGGAGCGAAACGCCGTTTCATTTTCAGGGTTTTGAGATTCTCAGCGACAGCGAAATCGAGTTATTGGGCCGTCATTGCAAGACAGTCTATGTGGACAGCAGTTTCACAAGTTCGACGGTAATCGCACGCAATGCCAGCGCCATCCGCATGATCAAGAGCGGTGAGCTCGGCGGTGCATCGGCAGCAACCCAGGCGGTTGATGCGCAGCGCCTTAATTTATTGGCTCAGCTTACAGGCAAGGCGCCGCATGCCTATGAGCCTACATCGAAGCTCAAACGCGAGGCGAAAAAAGCCATTGCGGCTTTTGAGCATGCGCGCAGTGCCAATGAAAAACTGCATCGTGCTATTCGCAAGAATCGGGGTGTTGAGGCGAAACATTGTCGTGGGGTTATCGAGCCAATCGTACAAAGCGTTATCCGTAATCCGGATGCCATGGTCTGGCTGACTTTTCTCTATAAGAGTGATGCACAGCCGAATGACCGACAAATATCCAATGCCGTATGGTGCGCGATTTTCGGGCGCTATCTCGGTTTGCAGCCGGCGATGCTGCTCGATTTTGCCAGCGGTGCCCTGTTGCTGGATATCGGCTTGATGAAAATTGCTGCCAGCTTGAAGAGCGCACAGGGTGAATATGCCAAACGGCAAAAGCTCGCGATGCAATCTCATGTGCGTATCGGGCTCGAAATTCTGGAACACATGCCGGGCATCTCGAATCGCGTGCGGGAAATGTTGGCGCAGCATCATGAGCGCGTAGATGGCAGTGGCTATCCGCTCGGCCTGAAGCGTGAGTCGATTAGCGCCTACGGTGCGATCGCCGCGGTTATTGATTCTTACGATGCGATGATCACAGAAGGCCCCTATCGCGCGGCTATTTCCAGCGCCGATGCGATTCGAGAACTCAAGCGGCTTGCGGATACCCATTTTGTACGCAGCGTCGTTGAGCAATTTGTGCAGGCGCTGGGTATGTTTCCCAGCGGCAGCATCGTCGAACTCAATACAGGTGAGGTGGCGATCGTCGCCGAGCAGGATCCGGCGCACCGATTAAGGCCGCGATTGCTGGTCGTGCGCAGCCAGGATAAGGAACCAGTTGCGTCACCCAAGGTCGTCAATCTGGCCTCATTCAGCCCCTGACCCATCGAATAATAAGGCGCTGTGGATTATTGCTGGTCATCCTGCGGGGACTTTCGGCATAGATCCGCATTCCTATTTCCTCTGAGCCGAGCTGGTTATGCGTTGCCGCCTAAGCGTCTGCATGGTTTTGTATTGCCTGCTCGCCAGCCATGCGATTGCCGCGGCACAGGATGCCCCTGTTGAGATCCCTGAGCAGGTGGTGCTTGAGGTCATGCGAAACGTGCTGGCCGGAAATCTGCCGGCCGCGCTGGGGCAAGCGCAACAATTGCAGCATGATCATCCAGTAGCCCTGGCGCGCCAACTCGTCCGCGAGGTTACTGATCTCTCGCAAGGCAACTATGCAACCACCGGCAATCAATCATTTGCATCACTGAGGCCGTATTGGTCGACGGCCCGGGAGCGTTGGCTGGAAGGAATTCGTCCCGAGGTTGTCGGCTTGCCTGGCAATGTCGTTCAACTACCGGAGCAGACCGCACAGGTTTTGCTGGTTGATGTGAGTCGCTCTGCGGCATGGTTGATGCAACGTGGGCCCACTGACTGGCAGATCGCTGACGCATTTTATGTGTCGGCTGGTGCTGCCGGCGCCGACAAGTGGCGTCGCGGCGATAAGCGCACGCCGATTGGCGTCTATTGGCCAGTGGATGAGCTTGATCCGGGCGACCTGCCTGCGCGCTATGGCGCTCGCGTGTTTCCACTCGACTACCCCAATGCGCTGGATCGTCGTCAACGCCGCAGCGGCGACGGCATCTGGCTGCACGGTATCGATCCAGACAACAATATTCGCCCGCCGCGCGATACGGATGGCTGCATCGCGTTCGATAACAATCGGATTGAAGCGTTGGCAGCGCGTCTCGAGCTTGGCGCTACGCCGGTTGTTGTCGCGCAATCTCTGGATTGGCAAACACCGCAAGCCAGCGACGCGGTCGGGCCTGAATTGCAGATGGCGCTGATGCGCTGGCGCTCAGCTTTTCTGGCCGCGGATACGCAAGACTACTTCGCCTTGCATGCTGCCGACTTTACCCGATTCGGGCAGCCGACATCGGGCTGGCGCGCCGCAACCATCGCGGCAATGCGCAGCGGCATTGCGCGCAGCATGATACTGGCCGAACTACAGGTTTTTGTGGCTGACAGCGACGAGGGCATCTACCTGACGCGCTTTCGTCAGACCCTGAATCGCAAGAACGCCAAGCCCATAACGACGATGCGCCGCCTTTATTGGCAGCGCATCGACGGCGGATGGCAAATTATTGCAGATCAGAACGGTTAGCGTTCGCTGGCAATCAACTCATCAATGACAGCGATGAGTTCGGGCTTGCCGCCCGCACGCGTCTCATCAGTCACGTATTTTCCGTTGACGACAATCGTTGGCACGCTGCCGATTTCATAGGCGCGATTGAGTGTCTTCGCCTGACGCAATTTGGTGTTTACTTCAAATGAGTTCCAGGCATTTTCAAACGATGCCTTGTCGACACCGAAGTTGCCGATGAAGTCGATGATGGACTTCTCGGAAGACATGCGCTGGCGGTTCACGTGGATCTCATCGAAGAAGGCCATGTGAACAGCATTCTTGTTTTCAATTTTGCCGGCACCGGCCAAAGCTTCAATGGTAAAAAACACTTGCGCGTGAGTTTCGAGCACTGGATTCCAAACGGCGGGAAGCTTCACGAACTCCACACCTTCCGGTAAATCTTCGGCCCAGCGCTGCAATATGGGCTCAAGGTTGTAGCAATGATTGCAGCCATACCAGAAAACCTCGGCAACCTCGATTTTCTCGCCACCGTTGACCGTCATCTTGGTCGGACGGAAGCGGTCGAAATGCTTGCCCTCGGTGAAGCGCTGAGGCGCAGCTTCTGTTGAGCTTTGTGCAAGGCGCAGAGAGCCCTCTTTAGCGACGGCATCAGCATCATAGCTACCATCAGACTCTTCCACGGCCGCCAGTTGTTCCTCTGCGGCAGGCGCTTCGGTTGCTGGTGCGGTTTCGACGGTTTCTGCTGTCTCAACTACAGCTGCGGCCTGCTCGGTGTCTACTGTGTCATCGTTGCCACAGGCAGCCAGGCTCGACATCAACAGTACAAAAATGCTGGTTCGCTTATTGCGTTCATTGTCGCTTCGCTCCGGTTCAATTCTCAGGCCTTGCAGATAAGATGCCAGAGCATCAATCTCGTCGGGCGCCAGTTTCATCGCGATATCGGTCATCATGTTCTGAGTTTCGGTGTTGCTGCGCTTGTCGTCATCCAGCGCATACTCGCGAAGGCTGGAGGCGATGTAGGTTGCATGCTGGCCGCCAATCGATGGATATGGCACGCCCGGGTTGCCTTTGCCGGTAGGGCCATGGCAGGCGATGCAGGCAGGGATGCCGCGTTCGGCGTCACCACCACGATACAGGCGGCGAGCCTTGTTGGTGCTTTCGGGGTCGACGACCTGTCGGACAACCGGCGTTTGAGCTTCGAAATAGGCAGACAGGTCTTTCATGTCCTGTTCTGACAGCGCCATCGCCTGTCCGTTCATCAAGACGTTGTTTCGTTCGCCAGCCTTAAACAACATGAGCTGTTCGTAGCTATAACGCGAGTGTTGCCCGGCAAGGCTTGGCCATTGCGGATTGAGGCTGTTGCCGTCGGCGCCATGACAGGCCGCGCATACGGTAGATTTTGCCTTGCCAGCATCGGCATCACCGTCCACCAGATTGCTGGTATGAGCATTGGATGCCAAAAGTAAGCCCGTGGCGAGTATCGCCTGCATGACTAAGTACTGTTTAAGTTTCACAGGTTTTTCCTCGTCCATCTCTGAAGTTTGCCGTTTTGGTTGCTATCGTCAGTAAGCTGAGTATCCTGGCAGATCCATCGATGGCTGCTACACTGCCAGGCAACGGCCAAATTTGTACACCAGAATATCGACTAAGGGCGCAGCTTGCCCAATTACGCCCGTGCTACACTGCCCTGAATCCTCCAAGCCTGTTGTATCCGAGAGTCGATGTCTCAATACCCTGCAGCCAGCTACCTCACTGGTGCTAACGAAGTCTGAACAATTCTATGCGGATGAAGGTAGCGAATTGGCGTTTGCCGGTCGATCTAATGCAGGCAAATCCAGTGCGATCAACACGATTGTGAATCGCAAGCAGTTTGCGCGTATTTCGAAGAGCTCAGGACGCACTCAACTGGTCAATTTCTTCAGTCTGCGCCCCGAGAACCGGCTGGTGGATCTGCCCGGTTATGGTTTCGCCCGGGTATCAACCGCGATGCAGGCAGCACTGGCGCACGCTGCTGGGCAGCTACTTCGATGACCGCGAGTCTTTGGCAGGTATGTTCATCATTGTCGATATCCGCCGCGGGATCGGCGATTACGACGCACAGATGTTGAGGTTTGCACAGGACCATGGCTGTCCGGCCCACGTATTGCTGACCAAGGCCGACAAGCTAAAACGTGGACCTGCTGCAGCCCAGTTCCAGCAGGTCAGGGCAATGCTCAAAGGGCGGGCGACAGTGCAGCTGTTTTCGTCGCATGATCGTCAGGGCTTAGACGAGGCCCTCAGCCGCTTGAATGAGATGCTGGGGCCTGATCCAGTCTGATCAGGTTTTATTGAGGATCTGGCTCGCAACAATCGAGCAACCAGTACCGTTTGGTGCGCACAAATAAAAAACGCCCGGTAGCGCTGAGTAAGGGGAGCGCCCGAGGCTATGGAACCGGTTTGGGGTAACCGGCACCACCCGCCAAGGGAGGATGACGGGTGAGGTAAACCTCCGCCGAAGATTATACCGTAAAAACCGAATGTTCGAAAGGCTGCGTTTCGGGCTTTGTATCGCGTTATGAGCACTGCTTTGCAGCCGCTCAGGAAGCCACTGTCGGATGCTGACGGTGCGCGCTAAGGTTCCTAGTGCGCTTCGTCCCAGTTCAGGCCGATTCCGGTGTCCACCTTGAGTGGCACATCAAGCTGTGCCGCGGCAGACATCATGTCGACGACTTCGGCGCCGATCTCCTCGGCGCTGTCCCGTCCGGTACTTCGAGCACCAGCTCATCGTGCACCTGCATGATCATGCGCGGCCTCGTCCCTGCGTCGGATTGCCACGCGTGCACCGCCAGCATGGCGCGCTTGATGATATCGGCCGCGGTGCCCTGCATCGGCGCGTTGATCGCGCTGCGTTCCGCGTACTGGCGGCGCTGCGCGTTGCGCGCGTTGATGTCCGGCAGGTAGAGCCGCCGGCCGAACACGGTCTCGACATAGCCCTGCTCGCGCGCTGGCGCGCGCGTGCGGTCCATGTAGGCTTGCACGCCCGGGTAGCGCTCGAAGTACAGGTCGACGTATTCCTGCGCCTCGTGGCGCGGTACCGATGCTCAGCTGGCGCGCCAGACCGAAGGCGGACATGCCGTAGATCAGGCCGAAGTTGATCGCCTTGGCCGAGCGCCGCTGGTCGGCGGTGACCTCATCCAGCGCCACGCCGAACACCTCGGCGGCCGTGGCCTGGTGGATGTCGCGGTCGCTGGCGAACGCGGCTAACAACCCTTCGTCGCCGGACAGGTGCGCCATGATGCGCAGCTCGATCTGCGAGTAGTCGGCCGCCAAGAGAACCAGGCCGGCGGCGCAACGAACGCCTGGCGAATACGCCGGCCTTCGGCGCGTGCGGATCGGAATGTTCTGCAGGTTGGGATCCGACGATGACAGCCGGCCCGGTGGCCGCCACGGCCTGGTGGTAGCAGGTGTGAACGCGGCCGGTGCGTTCGCATTGATCTGCTCGGGCAGCTTGTCGGTGTAGGTGGACTTGAGCTTCGCCAGCCGCGGTAGCTCGAGAATCAGCTGTCGGCAGCTGATAGTCGGCGGCCAGTTCCTCCAGCACGTCCTCGGCCGTCGACGGCTGGCCTTTGGGTGTCTTGCGCATCACCGGCAGCTGCAGCTTTTCGAACAGGATGTCCTGCAGCTGCTTCGGCGAATCGAGGTTGAACGGCTTGCCCGGCTTCGCGTGCGCCTGCTGCCTCGAGCTCCGCCATTTGCCGCCTGAGCTCCTTGCTCTGCTGCGCAGCATCTGCCGCGTCGAGCAGCACGCCGTGCTCTTCCATGGCCAGCACCGGCACCAGCGGCTGCTCGATCTCCTGGTAGAGCGGTGGCCAGCTGCGGTATCCTTCTCAGCTGCGGCCACAGCGCATGCGATGCAGCCGCAGCGTGACGTCGGCGTCTTCGGCGGCATAGGGTGCGGCCATGTCCAGATCGGCCTTCGTCGAAGGCAATCTGCTTGGCGCCTTTGCCGGCGACGTCTTCGTAGTGAATCGTCTGCATGCCGAGGTAGCGCTCCGCCAGCGAGTCCATGTCGTGACGCGTCGCCGTGCTGTTCAGCACGTAGGACTCGAGCATCGAGTCGTAAGCGCATGCCGCGCAGCGCGATGCCGTGGTTGCGCGAGCACGTGCGCGTCGTACTTGAGGTGGTGGCCGACCTTGGCGTGTTCAGGTCTTCCAGCCAGCGGCTTGAGCGCAGAACGGCTCGCGCGATCGAGCTGGTCGGGCGCGCCCGGGTAGCCGTGCGCCAGCGGCATGTAGGCGGCCTCGCCCGGCGTCTACCGCCAGAACGACACACCGACGATTTCGGCCTGCATGTAGTCGAGGCTGGTCGTCTCGGTGTCGAAGGCGACGAGCTCGGCGGCTCGCATCTTCTTCAGCCATGCGTCGAAGCGCCGCGTCTGGTCGAGCACGGTTTCGTAGATGTCTTGCCGCGGCGGCGGCCGGTGGCGCGTTGGCCGGTTCCCGGCGTGCGGTCTCATCGGCGCTGTCTTCGCGCCAGCGTACAGCAGGCTGCTTCAGCAACCAGCGCAGTAGAGCCGGCGCAGCGCATCCACGTCCGGTTCGCGGCGCCAGCTCCGCCGGCGCGACAGCGCCGAGCGCATGTCGGTGATGGTCGCCAGCTTGCGCGACAGCTCGAGCTGCTCGAGGTTATCGCGCAGGTTCTCGCCAACCTTGCCCTTGATGTCGGCCGCATCGGCCGATGATGGCATCGAGCGTCCGGGTACTGATTCAGCCACTTAGCCGCGGTCTTCGGGCCCACCTTGGGCACGCCGGGAATGTTGTCCGAGGTGTCGCCCACCAGCGCCAGGTAGTCGATGATCTGCTCGGGCCAGATGCCGAACTTCGCCGTCACCCCTTCACCGTCCAGCACCGTGTTGCTCATGGTGTTGACCAGGATCGTGTGGCCGTTGACCAGCTGCGCCATGTCCTTGTCGCCGGTGGAGATCAGCACCCCCAGGTCCTGTTTCGCGGCGGCGCAGGCCAGCGTGCCGATGACGTCGTCCGCTTCCACGCCCTGTAATCACGCAGGATGGGCAGGCCCATGCCCTTCACGGCGGCGAACAGCGGCTCGATCTGCGCGCGCAGGTCGTCGGGCATCGGCGGGCGCTGCGCCTTGTACTCGGCGAACAGCTCGTCGCGAAACGTCTTGCCCGGCGCATCGAACACGACGGCGATGCGGTCCGGCTTCTCTTCGCGGACCAGCTTGTTGAGCATGTTGAGCACGCCATGGATGGCGCCTGTGGGCTCACCCGCGGAGTTGGTCAGTGGGGGCAGTGCATGGAATGCACGAAACAGATAGGACGAGCCATCAACCAGCAGGAGTTTCTTCGTCATCGGCTGCCTCCTCTTGTTCAGTGTCTGTGTTGCTGGTCGTGTCGGGCGTCGCGATGGGCGCTGGTGCCTGCGCGGACGGCAGGAACAAGTCGCCCGACTGGCCGCAGCCGGCGAGCAGGACGATGAGCAGTGCGATCGTCGTTTTCACCGCGCCCGCCAGCCTGGTCCCATCGATGACCGCCATGGTTAATCGCGGAAATACAGGTGCAGCCGGCTCCGTTCTGCCCGAGCTCGTCCGCCGTGGTGATGCTCGAGATGCACCCAAGCATGTGTTGTGCGCGACCAATATAGCCACTGCGGTGGCTGTTGCCCGGTCACGCGACCGCTGCGCACGCCGTCGCGCCCGCACAGTGGTTGGCGTTGATGTCCAGCCCGACAACCCGGTAGCGTTTCATATCAACGCAAAGTGAGGCACCCAGGCTGCCAAGCGTTTCGGCCAGTGCTACCGACGCACCGCCATGTAGCAGGCCGAAAGGTTGATGTGTGCGCTTGTCGACCGGCATGCTACCGACATAGTCGTCCCCAATAGCCGGTCAATCTGAATATCCAGATGTTCGACCATGGTGTCAGCGCCGGTGCTGTTAATCGCCTCGACGTTGGGCAGTGTGTTGTTGAACCAGATCATGCGGCAGTCTCGATCGATTATCGAGCCCACGATGATACCGCGCATCTGCTCATTCGGACAGCGTCAGTTCTCGTCGTCTGTAAATTGCTTGCCAACCTGGCGGTAGGCGTCGCGGAAGGTCATGCCTTGCTCGACAACCAGCTCGGTTGGCCTGCTCCGCCGCATACAGATGCCTTCATCGAGGCGGATGTTTTCGGGCCGGAAACTCACGCCCTCGAGCAGCGATCGCCATGATCGCCAGCGTGTCGGCCAGGTCGATGGCCCGAAACAGCGGCGGCTTGATGCGCTGCAGATCGCGCTGGTAGCCGGAGGTCAGCTTGCGTGAGCATCAGCACTTCATCGAGGCAGGCCTGCGCGGTGGCCGGGGCTGCCCGTACCAGCTCCAGCACATCCGGATTGCGTTTTTGCGGCATGATCGATGAGCCGGTGGTCAGCGATGAGGGCAGCGTGACGTAGGCGAACTCCTGCGTGTAGAACAGCAGCAGATCGGCGGCGAGCCGGCCCAGATCCTGCCAGCATCAGCGTGAGCATCTCGAAACACAGCTGGCTTCCGCCTTGCCGCGCGACAGCTGCACGGCCGTGACGGGTTCGTGCACGCCGTCGAAGCCGAGCAGCGTCCGCGTGTGCTCCCGGTCAATCGGCACCGCAGGCGTGCCGTAGCCAGCCGCGCTGCCCAGCGGGTTCTTGCTCGATGCGCCGCAACGCTGCCAGCAAGCCTCGATATCGTCATGCAGTTCCGCGGCAAAGCCGCCGGCCCACAGCGCCACGCTGCTGGGCATGCCTGTTGCATGTGGGTATAGCCCGGCAGCTCGGTCACGGCTTCCGCTGCCCGAAGCGCGAGCGCCGCGGCACACCGCATGGTGCGCGGCAGCCAGTTCATCGCAGGCATCCCGCAAGTACAGCCGCAGAGCCGCCAGCACCTGATCATTGCGCGAGCGACCCAGATGCACGCGCTTGCCGGCTTCGCCGATGCGCTCCGTCAGGCGCCGCTTCGAGCGCGGTGTGCACGTCTTCATCCTGCAGCGCGATTTGCCATTCGCCGGCGGCATGCTCGGCGCCGAGCGCGCTGCAGCCCGTCGCTAATGGCGTTGAAATCGGCTTCGGTGAGCAGGCCCTGCTCGCGCAGCATCTTGGCATGCGCGATGGAGGCGCGCACGTCATAGCCAACCAGCCGCTCATCCAGACGTGGTCTTCACCGGCCGTGTAGCGCAGCACCCGCTCATCGAGCGGCTAGCCCCTTGTCCCACAAGCGTCATGCTCATCAGTTTGACCGACTGCTGCTGCTCTGCCGGCGTCAGCGCATCGATGCTGTTGACCACCAGCGTGCCGGTGCCTTCGTTGGTGAAGACTTCCAGCAGCAGGCTGTCCGGCAGCTTGTACGAAATGACGTGCACGCGTGGCACGCCGCCGCGAATGGCGTCCTCGATAGCCTTCGCCTTGGGCAGCATGCCATCCGCAAGCTTGCCCTCGGCCTTGCGCAGCTTGCGAGCCCCTTGCGGTCGATATAACTGACGATGAGCGATCGGATCGTTAATGTCTTCGAGGATGCCGGCGCGCCGGTGGCAAGGATCAGCTTCTCTGCCTCCAGCTCCGCGGCAATAGCCGCGGCAACGGTATCGGCATTGATGTTCAGCAGCGTTCCGGACTCGTCGCAGGACAGTGGGCTGACGACCGGCATCAGGCCGTTGTCGAGCTGCTTGCGGAGCATGTCTGCATCGACCGAATCGATGTCGCCAACGAAACCATAGTCGACGGCGCTCGATGGTCTCACCGGCGGGCGCCTGTGCGCGCGTACCAGGCCGGCATCAACGCCGGACATGCCCACAGCGGGGATGTCCAGATCGCGGCAGGCCGCCAGAATGCGCGTGTTGATCTGGCCGTTCAGGACCATTGCCGAGACGTTCGATGGCTCGTCGGTGACCCGCCGGCCCTCGACCAATGCGGTGTCAGACACCAAGAGCTTCGGCAGCTCGCGTGGACTGCGGACCGCCGCCATGCACCAGCACGACCCGGATGCCGACCTGGTGCAGGATGGCGATCTGTTCGATCAGCGCGCGGGTCGTTCGGGATCGGCAAACACTTCGCCGCCGGCCTTGACGACGAAAATCTTGCGCTTGTACAGGCGGATATAGGGCGCGGCGTGCCGCAGTGCTGCGACGCGTCGCACTCCCGATTGGCGCTGTTGGTTTCCGTGCTCAGTGCTTGTGCATCAGGCTGCGTCTGGTCCCAGCATTTGATGCAGCACAGCCATCTGCGCGTACATGCGGTTCTGGGCTTCCTGAATGACCACGCTGCGCGGGCCGTCGAGCACCCGGTCGGCGACCACGACACCCCGCCGCACCGGCAGGCAGTGCATGAAGCGCGCAGTCGTCGTGCGCCGTGTCGAACCATGGCTCGTCGACGCACCAGTCGGCGAGAGTTGCCGCGCAGCTCGCGTCATCGGCCGGCATGTTGCCGTAGTGCTGGTTGAGCCCACTACTTGGCGTAAATGATGTGTGCACCCTCCAGTGCCTCGGCGCGGTCATCGGTTTCGCGCACCGAGCCGCCCGAGGCGCCTGCGGCCTGCCGCGCCTTTCTCCATGATCGGCTCGGGCAGCTCGAAACCCTTCGGGTCGCAGCACCGTGACGTCCATGCCGCGCATGGCAGCCATGTGCACCGTGGCTGACGGTACGGCCAGCGGCAGCGCACGCGGATGATAGGCCCAGCTCAGCACAAACTTGCCGCCGTTGCGCGGCACGCCGACCTCATCCATGGTCTTCCAGTCAGCCAGGCTCTGGCAGGGATGGTTGATGGCCGATTCCATGTTGATCCAGCGGCTTGATCAGCTCCCGCAACGCGTTGAAGTCGGTGTCGCGCCAGGTCATGCATCGAGATTCTTGCGCTCGGCAAACGCCCGAATGCCGATGGCGTCGCCGTAGGAGGCGATGACCGGCACCGCTTCGCGAATATGTTCCGCGGCCATGCCGTCCATGACGAGCCCGGGCGCGTTTCCAGGCCGTGGATCGACATGTCCGGCGAGATCACAAAAGAGCCGCCGCCGAGCCGCGCCATGGCGGCCTGAAATGACGCCAGCGTGCGCAGCGACGGGACTCAGGAACAGCAGCGCGAGCACTTTGCCGGCCAGGGCCTGCGGTTCCGGGTTGTGCTCCAGCCGCGTTCGCGAGGCTGCACCAGCGCCTCGACTTCGCTTCGCGCTAAAGTCGCCCAGATCGATTAAACTCTTTCATGTCATTCACAACATCGGGCTCGTTGAGTGTCTTGAGGGTGCGCGCATAGCCTGTCATTTGCTCTTCACTCGTTGCAATAAACAGTGGCGGCAGCAGCCGCAATACGTGCGGGTCGCTGCTGCTGCCGGTCAGGATGTCCTTTGCTGAGCAGCGAGTCTCGCACGGTCCTTTGCCGGAGGCTCGCAGACCAGGCCGAGCAGCAGCCCTCGCCCTGCACGGCCTTCACCGGGCCGACCGATGCAGTCTCGCGAATCGTGCGCGACGCGCTCGGTGCATTGGCGAGCAGGTCCTTCCGCGTGATGACGTCCAGCACCGTGCTAATCACCGCGCAGGCCAGTGGGCCGCCGCCGAACGTGGTGCCCAGATCACCGAACTGGCAGACCTCGGCTAGGCCGCATCCGCGGTCAGCACTGCGCGCCGCACACGGGAAGCCCGCCACCCAGTGACTTGGCGTGGTAAGAATGTCCGGCTGCACGCCATAGCAGTTCGATCGCGAACGGTGCGCCGCAGCGGCCCATCCCGCTCTGCACTTCGTCGGCAATCAACAGCGCGCCGGCTGGCGCGCAGCGCTTGCGGCAATTGCCTGCAGAAACTCGGGCTCCAGATCGGATGCGCCGGCAACACCCTGCACCGGTTCGACAATCACTGCAGCCGTGTTTCCATCGTCATGCGTTAATGGCTGCAGCGACATCGTCACGCGGCAATGAAATCCACAGTCGAAAGGCGTCTGCGGAAAGGCATACCAGCGTTCTTTGCGCCCCAGGTCACCGCGCCCGCGGCAGCCGTGCGGCCGTGAAACCCATGCTCAATCGCGACGACTTTGCTGCGGCCGGTGTGCCAAAAAGCGCAATGCGCAGCGCATTCTCGTTGGCCTCGGCGCCGCTGTTGACGAAAAACGGCTTTCAAGATGGTCCGGCGCAAAATTGACCAGCTTGTCGGCAGCCCGCGCGCGCACTTCCAGCGCCACGGCATTGCTCTGGAACAGCAGCGTCTGGGCCTGTTGCCAGCGTTTGCATCAGGCCGGATGGCCGTAGCCCAGTGCCGCCACGGCATGGCCGCCGTACAGGTCGAGCACCTTGATTGTCATCGCGGCAATGAGCCAGACGCCTTCGCGGCACAGGTTCCAAGTCGGATAGTTGCGGGTAGACCGGCAGCAGGTGTTGCTCTCCTGCTGCGTTGTATCGCTGTCTGCATTTGTGCGTCTTGGTCGTCATGAGCTCAGGTCCAGCCCGGCCGCGGGTGTGTCCAGGCCAGTGTTTCGGGCAGGCCGAGCAGGCGATTCATCCACTGCACGCACCGCCCGCCGCGCCCTTAGTAAGTTTGTCGATAACAACGCACACCACGGCGACTGTCCGTCACTGGCGACGCCGATATGCGCGTAGTTGCTGCCGACCACGTCCTTGAGTTGCGGCATGCCATCCACCACCTGCACGAATGGTGCGTCGTTGTAGTAATCCTCGCAGATCGCCTTGCAGCTGCTGCTTGCATCGACCGGTTTTTCAAGACGGCCTGCACCGTGCATGTGAATGCCGCGCGCAAACGGACCGGAATGCGGCACGAAGCGCAACGTCGGCTTGCACACCGTGCTCGCCGCGCGCATGCTCGACCACCTCCGGCGCATGCCGATGGGCCAGCGGCTTGTAGGCGTACAGGTTGCTGTGGCGCTCCGGGATGATGCGTGCCTGGCGGTAGGCGCTTGCCCGGAGCCGGTGCTGCCGGTGACACCGCTGGCGAAGAGCGTGCCGTCGGTGACAGCCCAGGCTTCAGCAGCGGCACGCTGGCCAGCAGCATGGCCGTTGCGAAACAACCGGGATGACCGACGTGTTTTGTTTGCACGGCGCTCGTGTGCTCCGGCAGGGCTGAACAAAAATGCTCAAGCAGTTGCGGTGCGCCGTGCGCCTGGCCATAGATTTGCGCGTATTGCGCCGGGTCCTGCAAGCGAAAATCGGCGGAGGCATCGACCACGAATGCGGCTGCGTCCCGGCTTTCGCCGCCTTGAGCACGCGGCGATGGCCGCTGCTGAGCGCCGTGCGGCGCTGCCGAAAAAACGCCAGCCGCGTGCGATGTTGGCGCGAGCTCTGCGAGGTGGTGCTGAAAGCCGGGTCGCCAAGCGCCGGCCAAGGTGCGGAAACGACTTGATCCAGTTCGCCCGCCTGGCTCTCCGAGATCGGCACTGCCCGCCAGCTCCAGGTTCGGGTGGCCGGCAACAGGCGCAGCAGTTCGCCGGCCACGTAACCGGTGCCGCCAAGAACGATGACCGGAATGTCTGGGTGTCGCTCATTTTATCTCGTTCCAGCGAGCTCGGCAACACGGCATCGCCCAGCGCAACCGCATCGGTCAATGGCGTTGATGACCAGCGACACCTTGTTGAGCTTTCCTGGATGATCGACGCCCACCGCGTTGTCGGTGGCCGGGCCCGGTGACAAACCGCGGGCTCGATGATCGTAAGTCTTCGCGCAAGAATCTCCACGCCGCCCCAGGCCGCGACCGGATCGTTGGCGCACAGCACCACGCCGGTGAGCGCCGCGCGAACCTGATCGTCCTGCAGGATGGCGTCCACGCCGTACGTGCCCAGCATGCCATCGCCCAGCTCGAACACGATGACATCCGGCTTGCGCGCGCAGACAGTTCGGTGAGCATCGTGCGCGTCACTGCCGGACCATTGTCGCGCGTGGTCGTCATGACGCCGAAATCGGTGAAGATCAGCGTGTTGCGCGCGCCGGCATCTTCCATGGCGAGAATGTCGCGCCGGAGCGATACGCCGGTGGCCTTGCAGGCGGCAACACGCAGACCGCGTTGGCACGCAGGCGGCTGACAATGGCGCAGGCCGCCGCCGTCTTGCCGGCTTCCATGCAGGTGCCCGGCCAGCGCCACGACCGGCACGCCGTGAGTATTCCAGCAGCGTATTCCGGTAGCGGTTTTTCGCCAGCACGTGCAGCCACGCCAATGCGCTCGCCCAGATAAGGAAAGTCGAGCACCATGCCGAGCACCTTGCAGTCGAAGGGCGGACCAAGGTCGGCATTGACCGAGTCGCAGTACCCAGCACGCCGCCGATGTTCAGCATCTGAACGATGTCGCCCGGCTTACGAGTTGGTCGGCAGGTGATCCGGAGTAGCCGAACAGCGCCTTGCGATGACCGAGCGCGCCCACCACGATGTCGCCCTGCTTGACGACCTTGGCCATGCGGCCGCTGGTCAGTTCCAGCGTGTTGTAGCGGACTTTGTTGGTGAGGATCTCAACGGCCACCAACACGCCTTCCTCGCACAGGATGTCGTCGGTCAGCCGCAGCTCACGGCTGAGGTTTTGGAGACTGGCGAGCGAGGCAATTTTATCGACTTGTCACTGAGCGACTGACGTTCATGATTGCCTGCCGCGCGCGTTGCTGCAGGATGCCGGGTAAAGCCAACACGCGCGCAAAGCCAAGCGCGTCGGCTGGCGTCCACTCCCCGGCAGCTTCGCCGTAAACGCCTTTGGTTGCCGCGAGCAGTGAACGCTTGGCGTCCACGCCGGTGACGAACAGGCTGCCGGCGGCAAGATCAAATGTGACTGTGCCCGATACATGTTGTTGCGAGGACGCCAGCAGCGCCTCGATATCGCGACAGGCAGGATCGAGCTGTTTGCCTTCGTGCACAAGGTCTCCGTAAGTCAGCGAGAGTTGTTCTTTGACGCGCAGTTGCACGGCGCTCAGTGTCAGCTTCTCAAGTTCTCTGTGCGCCTCGATCAGAATTTCGGCGGCGGGTGCTTCGAATGCGACACGGCCTTTGGTGCCGAGGATTGTGTCACCCACATGAATGCCGCGGCCAATGGCAAACCTGGCGCCAAGCAATTGCAGCGCATCGATGAGCGCTACGGGTTTCATGACCGCGCCGTCGAGCGCGGTCGGAATGCCGTTTTCGAAAGTTACCGAATGCGTTTCGCCGGCGGCCGGCTCGTTCATGACGCCCTTTGACAACACCCATGCCGATTCCGGAATGCTGGCGGCGCTGGTTAGCGTTTCGCGCCCGCCAATGGTTACGCCCCACAGGCCGCGGTTGATGGAATAATCACTGCCGGCCGGCGGCAGCGGCAGGTCGCGTGATTTGAGGTATTGCAGCTGGTCTTCGCGAGCCCAGCTATTGTCGCGCACGGGCGCCAGCACTTCGGCGTCTGGCGCCAGAGCAGCCAGTGCTACTTCGAAGCGCACCTGATCATTGCCTGCCGCCGTGCAGCCGTGAGCGATATGCGTGGCGCCGCTCTGGTTGGCGACATTGGCCATGACACTGGCCTGCACGCCGCGCTCCGCGCCAACGCACAGCGGATACATTTGGCCGCGTTTCACATTGCCGGCAATCAGAAAGCGCAACACGTCATCGAAAAAGGCGCTTTGGGCGTCGATCAGGTGGTGCTCGATGGCGCCGAGTGCGAGCGCCCGTTCTTTCAGGTCTTGCGCCGCGGCTGCGTCGATGCCGCCGGTATTGACCGTGACCGTGATTACCGGCCGCTGGTAGTGCTCGGCCAACCACGGAATACAGAATGACGTGTCCAGTCCGCCAGAGTAGGCGAGCAGTATGGGGGATTGGTCTTTAGTCATGTCTAGATTCCGAGGGTGTGGTGTTAAATCTGGCGGTTAGCCTGCGATTGGCTGCATGTCCGCTGGTTGCGATGAAAATGGTGTCGTCACCTGAGATCGTGCCGATGATCTCCGGCCAGTCGCTGCGATCCAGTTCCAGGGCGACGCGCTGCGCCGCGCCTATGGCGGTGTGTACGACGACCAGATGTGCACCGGCGGGTGCCACCGAGCGCACGAAGCCCAAGGTTGATTCGTCCGGTTGATCGGTGATGGTCTCGCTGAGCTTGTAGCCGCTGGGATCCTTGATGACCCGCATCTCACGCAGATCACGGCTGACACTGGACTGTGTGACCAGATGCCCCAATGCCTGAAGCTGGCGCGCAAGCTCGGCCTGCGTGCGAATCGAGCGCTCACGCAGCAAGGCACGGATCAGCGCGCGTCGGGCTTCTTGTTGACTGTTTTCTGCTGGCATGACACTCATTCGGATAATTTGCGCATAACTTAATTAAATGCGCATAATAATGCAACGCGAAATGCGTTATGCTGCGCCGGAATTTATTGGAGCCCACCTATGCCTGATCCTGCTGTTATCGAAACCGCTGCCATCCCGACGCGGCCGTTATTCTATTGCATGGGCTGGGTGCCGACGGCCATGATTTCGAGCCAATTGTTCGCGAGATGAACTTGCCTGACAGCGCGGCCGTGCGGTTCGTCTTTCCGCATGCCCCATCACGTCCGGTGACGATTAATGGCGGTATGTCGATGCCGGCCTGGTTCGATATTCTGGCCCTCGATCGGCAGGCTAAGGCGGACGAGGCCGGTATCCGCAGCAGTGCGGCATTCCTAATGGATCTGGTGCAGCAGCAGATTGCATTGGGCATAGAGCCTCAGCGCATTTTCCTGGCGGGCTTCTCACAGGGTGGTGCGATCGCCTTGTTCGCCGGTTTGCGCCATGACGGCCCACTCGGCGGCATTATTGCTTTGTCGACCTATCTGCCAATGACCGAGACGGTGGCGCTGGAACATGCGTCGCGACAGTCGTCGTTGCCCATACTGATGGTGCATGGAAGCCAGGATCCAGTGCTGCCTATGCAGCTTGGACGCAGCTCTTGCGAATTCATGCAGGCGCTTGGCTATCAGGTGCAGTGGCAGGAATATCCCATGCCGCACTCTGTCTGCATGGAAGAGATCGTTCTGATGCGGGACTGGCTACTGGCGCGTCTTGGATCGAGTGGTCAGGCCTAGCTGCCTAACTGAAACTCAATGTCGAATTGTTCGGTGCGTTGGCCCAGAGGTGCGTAGTGTTGCTCATGCATCGCAACCCGACCATGCCTGTCAATGGTGACGACCGTTGAGCAACGTGTGCCATAGCGCTCGCCGACGATAAACGGTGCAGATAGCAGCCGGCGCTGCTCCAGAGGCAGGTTTGTTTCCGGCAGGTCTCTATCCGGCGCTGGCGTCTGGCTTTGCAAGAACGTCATGAAATGCGCGGGGTGTAGCTGCTTGCTGGCGATTAGCGTATCCAGATGTGCCCGGGCGCCGACGACTTTTGGCCATGGCGTGTCGAGCACGGCATTACTTAGCGCGTAGCTGTTTGGCACAAGTGCACCGGTTTGCGTATTGCGGTTTGAGAAGTAGTGCAAGCCTTCCAGATCGCCGTACAACAGGTTATAGCCGGCATAGGTCGATTCGTCTGTTTCCAGCTGGCGCTGAAAATTCGCAGCACTGATGTCGCTGCTTAGCCAGCGTGTGATCAGCTCGCCGCGGCTTCTTAGCGCGGGCATTGGTTTGGGATCACGGAAATTGGTAATGATGCCGAATCGGCCATTGCGACTGATGCCCAGCCAGGTGCCGCCGGCAGTGAGATCGCGCCCTGCCAGAATATCGCTGTGATCTTCCCACCAGCCAATTGGCGACGATGGCCGGTCAAAGCGTTCATCGCGATTGGCGCCGATGATGACAGGGTAGTCGACACTGCGTTGCCAACCGAGCATTACCAGGCACATAACTCTTGCGCTCCTGATTCCAAACCAAAATAAGCGCGGCACCGGTTGCTGCCGGCACCGCGCTTACGATGGCTAAACGAGTTTTGCCTAGTTCTGCTTTTGCAGCAGATCGCGAATCTCGGTTAGCAGCTTTTCTTCTGCTGAAGGCTCTGGCGGGGCCGCTGGCGCCTCTTCCTCTTCCTTCTTCATCTTGTTCATAACCTTGATGGCCATGAAAATGGCGAAAGCAACAATCACAAAATCGATGACCGTATTGATGAACTGGCCGTAGGCAATAAGGATCGGCTCGCCTTCTGCGGTTTCACCAATCTTGGCTGCCAGGTCGCCGAAGTCGACGCCACCGGTCAGCATGCCAATTGGCGGCATGATCACATCTTTCACAAACGAGCTGACAATCTTGCCAAATGCTGCGCCAATGATAATACCGACCGCCATATCGACAACATTGCCGCGCATGGCGAATTTTTTAAACTCTGCAAACATAATTATTCTCCCTTTTTATAAGTATTGCGGCCTTGGCCGCTGACGAGAGTGTATGCCAATTCGCCAATCCTAAGTACCTCTGTCAGCTATCAACGTATTGTCTCGCCCCCGGACGCCGCCGCCGTTCAGTGCGAATTTCGCAGGCCGGGCAGACGTGAAAATCAAGCGCATAGCGATCATGTACATAGTCTGTTTCGCAGCGCCGGCAGTGGGTGATCGCCAATGCTTCGTTACGCGACAAAGCCTGCAGCAGGTTCCACGCCCATTCAAAACTGAAGATCGAGGCTTCATGGACCACGCGATAGGCATCAAAAGCGCGGCAAAAATGCTCGCCATAGCCCACGTCAGGCCGCGGCCACGGGCAATAGCTTCTGGCTCGGGATCCTGTATTCGAGCAGGCCGTAGACGAGGAACAAATGCATCAGCGTCGTCGACTCCAGCTGGTGTGCGGCGTTTTTCACGAATCGCGCCACCTGTTGCGGCGACTTACCGCGCCGCCTTCGCACAGGCTCGCCGTTGCGTCCGCCAAAGTATTGGCTACACAGTTTCCGTATTCGGTCGTCCGATAACCCGGTGCAGCTGCGTATTGTGTTGGTTCGGGCCTCATGTCGAATCATGCTTAGTGCCAGGTCGACCTGAGCGCGTTCTCGGGCATATCGCTCATTCATCATTACGTCCTTTTGTACCGTTATTGAGTAAAAATAAACATATAAATAACTTGCAGACTAATTTAGCGTGTTAGGTATCTACTTGTAAATATGTTTAAATAAGACCAAATAACGAAAAAGGGGTGATCGATGGGACTTGAAAATACCTTTAATCGGAGCTTGCTTTCCGACATTGCTGCAGTTAAATCAGCGGTTTATCCAAATAATTCTGTCCGCCAGCGAGCACGGCAATACGATGTCGACGCCGAACTGGCCGCGGATATCTGCACCGGCGCACGTGGCGCCTCCGCCAGGCTGGCCCGGTTGCCCATTTTCTGCTCTATCGCATTGTCGCGGAGAGCTCTGGGATGGCAGACGCATCCTGCCGGCGGCACTCGCCTTGACCAGTTTGATCCTGCCGTCACCGAACTGATTACCTTATCACTGGGATTTCTCTGGCAACTGGCCAGGAATGATCTGCAGGCCGCTCAATTGATTGCTGGCACCGATCGCGCGTGGTGCGAGCAGCTTGCGGCACTTGGCATAGCCGAACTGACCGGCCTGACACTTAGCGCACGCCTTCATCCGCGTCTGATTGACGTTCCGGGGTTCTGGCAGGATCTGGCGCGTCGCCGCGGCATTTCGGCGCTGCAACGCGCGAGCCTGGGTGCAGCCGGCCTCCAGATAATCATGTCGCGCGCCCGTCATCGGCGTGGCATCGCGCCAACGCTGCCCACCACCAAGACTCGCCACGTTGGGTCACGGTTAGTGCACAGGCCTTCTGATACACCTTCTTGATCCGGCTACGGTTGCAGCTCGGTTTCGCGCTACAATGTCCGGATGCATGCGTTAAACATCCGTGAATTGACCAAGACCTATCCGAATGGCGCCATCGCACTGCGTGGTATCAATTTTGCCGTCGAAGAGGGCGACTTCTACGCACTACTTGGGCCGAATGGCGCTGGCAAGACGACGACCATTGGTATCATTACCTCGCTGGTGACCAAGAGCGGCGGCAGTGTGTCCGTGTTCGGCCACGACCTGGATACGGATCTTGGTGCAGCCAAACGATGCATTGGTCTGGTGCCGCAGGAAATCAATCTCAACCAGTTTGATAAGGTCATCAATACGCTGATCTATCAGGCGGGCTACTATGGCATTCCCCGCAAGCTTGCTTTGCAGCGCGCCGAAAAATACTTGAAGCAGCTTGCACTCTGGGATCGACGAGATGACATTTCCCGCAACCTGTCCGGCGGTATGAAGCGGCGTTTGATGATTGCGCGGGCACTGGTTCACGAGCCACAGCTATTGATTCTGGATGAGCCGACTGCAGGCGTCGATATTGAGATTCGTCGATCCATGTGGACCTTCCTCAAGAACATTAACGAGGCAGGCACCACAATCATCCTGACCACGCATTATCTTGAAGAAGCAGAATCTTTATGCCGCAATATTGCCATCATCGATGCTGGCGAGATTGTTGAAGACACGTCCATGAATGCGTTGCTGCGGAAATTGCAGCGTGAAGTTTTTGTGCTGAGCCCGAGCAGTGCCTTGCAGGCAGCGCCGATACTCAATGAGTTCGATGTTGAGCTTAGGCCAGACGGCGATATTGAGATCGTCATGAACCGCAATCAAAACCTGAATGTCATGTTCAATGCACTCAATGACAAGGGCATCACCATTGACTCCATGCGTAACAAGGCCAACAGGCTCGAGGAGTTGTTCCTGAATCTCGTTGAAGACAAGAAATCTCGAGAGGCCAGCCAATCATGAGCGAGCCATCAATTGCCATGCGTAACTGGGTTGCGTTCACAACGATTGTTTACAAGGAATATGTGCGCGTTGTGCGTATATGGATTCAGACTATCGTGCCGCCCGCAATCACCATGACCTTGTATTTTCTGATTTTCGGCACGCTCATTGGCAGTCGCATCGGCGAGATGGACGGCTTCAGCTATATGCAGTTCATTGCACCCGGACTCATCATGATGTCGGTCATTACCAATTCCTATGGCAATGTTGTGTCCTCATTCTTCGGGGCAAAATTTCAGCGCCATATCGAGGAGATGCTGGTTTCCCCGGTGCCCAATGCGATAATTATTCTCGGTCATGTGGCTGGAGGCGTGGTGCGCGGCCTGATGGTTGGCGTGTTGGTCGCGATTATTGCACTAGCGTTTACGCATCTGGAGATTGCCCACCCCGCTGATCATGTTGTCGATGGTTATTTTGACGTCAATCGTATTCTCGCTGGCGGGCTTCATCAATGCGATTTTCGCCAAGAAATTTGACGACATTTCCATTGTGCCGACATTCGTGTTGACGCCATTGACCTATCTTGGCGGTGTGTTTTATTCGATCTCCCTGCTGCCCGAGTTCTGGCAGAAGGTGTCGATGGCCAATCCCATACTCTACATGGTCAATGCGTTTCGCTATGGGGTCCTGGGCCAGTCAGATATTCCTATCGTAACGGCCTATGTTCTCGTATTGTTTTTTGTCGCGCTGCTGTTTGGTGCCTGTTTGGCACTGATGAACCGCGGCATTGGCATTCGCGAGTAGGCAGCCGCCAGGTTTATGTGCGGCAGATTCGCCTTCTACTCAGCTGCCGAGGCCGTCACCGATCTGTTTGGTGTGAGTGATGCGTCGGTTGCCGTGCTGCCCCAGTACAACATTGCGCCAACTGATCTCGCCGCAGTTATTCGTATAGGCGCATCGGGTCAGCATGAGCTTGCCATGTTGCGGTGGGGGCTTGTGCCGTTCTGGTCGAAAGACAAGAAGGCGGCGTCGCGAATGATCAATGCACGCAGTGAAACGGTGGCCGAAAGCCCGCCTTTCGTGCGGCATTCGACAGCGCCGTTGCGTCGTCCCTGCTGATGGCTATTACGAATGGGTGGCTGGCGAGAGCGGCAAGCAGCCTTACTACCTATCGCATCGCGATCATCGACCATTGGGGCTTGCCGGGCTTTGGGAGCAATGGCGCGATCCCGCCAGTGAACACCCGCTGCAAACCTTCAGCATCCTGACCATGCCATCGAGTGAGCCGATCGCCGCATTGCATCATCGCATGCCCGTGATGCTTGATGACGTAACCGCCGAACATTGGCTGATGGGAGACGATCAAAATAATCCGCCGTCGCTGCGCGAGCTCAACGCCGAGGCGCAAGCCCGGCAGCTGGTTAGCTGGCCCGTTGCCAAGACCGTCAACAACGCCCGCAATGAGGATCCACGACTGATCGAGCCATTGCCCGATGATGCGCCTGAGTCAGGCTAAACGTACATGAGTGCTGCGACCACCAATCCTGGCCCGCCGTGCACACCAAACGCTGAACACACGTCGGTGCAATAACTGTCTTTGAGATTCGGCAGAGCCTCAGTCAGTTGGCGTTGTAACTCGATGGCATCCTCTGCACAGTTTGCGTGACCCACAGCCAATCGCACTGGCCGGGATAAATCTGTTCGCTTGGTAATGTAGCGCACAAACTTGGGCAGCCGCTTGCTTCGACCCAGAATGACGCCCCCTGAAGAAACGCTGCCGTCCGGCGCTGTGCGCAGCACCGGGTTGAGATTGAGCAGGTCTGCAACAACTTTGCGTGACGCCGGCACCCGGCCGCCGCGAACGGCGTAGGTCAGGTCCTTCACAAGTGCGTAGGTTTGCGTGTTCTCGACGGCTTCCTGTACCGCACTCAGTAGCTTGTCGATAGGTGTATCCATCTTCGCCAGCTCTGCAGCATGGCGCACAATCAGGCCTTGCCCGAGCGAGGCATTTCGCGAATCGATAACATGCATTTTGCCGTGTGCGGATACGCGTGACGCGGCATTGGTGGCAGCCGAGAATGTACCGCTGACTTTGGCTGACAGGCTGATCGCCAGCACATCATCGAAGTGGCTGGCGAGAAACTGATACTGACGCCGGAAGTCACCCGGGGAAGGCTGCGAGGTTGTCGGGTGATTCGGATTGCGCTGCAGCTCGTCGAAGAATTCGCTCTGTGAGATGCTGAGTTTATCCAGATAGCCCTGCTCGCCGAATTGCACGCGCAGTGGCACAAAGTGAATGTCCAGTGCATCCATATCGGCTTCTGCGATATCGGCGGCACTGTCTGTAATGACAGCGATCTTGTGTTTTACGCCATGTGTTGCATGTTGCTGGCGTTGCATATCGTCAGCTTTTTGGCCAACGACCTCGCCAAACGACTGGGCCAGCTGGAAGACGGCCTCCGGTTCGTTGACGTGGATATGAATTTTTGCCTTGTGCCTGCTGCCTGCGAGCACCAGACTGCCGCCCAGTGCTGACAGCCCTTCGCGCAATTTTCTGCGATCGATATTCTCGGCAGTGACAATGCACTCGGTACAGAATCGATAATCCAGGTCGACGTCCTCGCCGGCCATCGGTGCATCCGAAATGTCGGCAGGCAAATCAATCGCATCGGTAACTTCACCGTCACGTATGTAGGCCAGCATGCCTTCGAGCATTGCCACAAAACCCTTGCCGCCGGCATCAACCACATCGGCTTTTTTGAGCTCAGCCAGCTGATACTTGGTGTTAGCCAACGCCTTGTTTGCTGCAGTGATCCCCTCGCTCATGAGCGTAGGGAAGTCGATGCTTCGCGTCTTGTCCAGGCTGGCGGACAGTGCATCGGCAAATGCATCGATGACCGACAGGATGGTGCCTTCGCGGGGTTCCGACAACGCATCTCGCGCATAGGTGCTGCCGGCGACGACGGCGTTCGCAAACGAATCGGTGCTGAACTGGGTGAGTTCAGCGGCGGTGTCCGATACGCCCTGAAAAAACTGCGCAAGAATGGCACCGGAGTTGCCGCGCGCACCGTCAAGCAAAGCATCCGACGCGCGTGCGAGCAGATTGTGCAGCACAAATGCTTCATCGCGTTGCAGGAGCTGCCCCATGGCGCCGACTGTCAGCGCCATGTTGGTACCTGTATCTCCGTCAGCTACTGGAAATACATTAATCTTGTTCAGCCCTTCCTGACTCGAGATAACACGTTGCACGCCGTTCTTCAGCGCCATTCGCATCGCCTCGCCATCGAGATATTGCATGGGGCCCCCCGCCTTTCCTGCAGCTATTTGATTATGTTCATTTAGTCGCGCGGCAGCACAAAGCGCTGCCCGTTGTGTTGCAAGATAACACCGAATTCGGTGATTTCAACGACTTCGCCGCCACCCTTCAGGCGAGTGCCTGCCGTGACCTTCTGGCCATTGATAAAGGCCAGCCTGGCATCGGCTTGCTCACTGTAGACATGCAGGTCGAGGTTGAGCTGGTCCAGCGTTAGCGAGCCATTGAGCTTCAGCTCAGTGTAGGTGGGCAATGCCAGATCGTTTGCAGAGGCTCTTGGCGTTGCAGCAGCGGTCCGCGCCGGCGCAGATGCGGCGGCCGTTGGCGCTTGCTCGCGTTCGGCAGCGGCGCTGCGAATGGCTTCATCGAGCAAAGAGCTCACATCTGCGCGGGCATCGGGTATGGCGGGCTGCTGACGCGGCGCTACCTCAACAACAGTTTGACGCTCAACGTCGCGTGCGGGCTGTGCGGTGACATCTTGCTGGCTGGGCTTGAAAGCCAACCACATCAGGAAAGCGGCGTTGAGCACCAGTAATGCAATCACCGGCAACAACCAGCGCTTTGCTGGCGCATCGCCATTTGATGTCGCTGCGGCGACCGACTGCGGCGCCTTCTGGCGCGCACGCTCCCTGTCTGATTTGCGCAGTGCATCCAGGATTAACGACATCAGGGACTACCTGCTGTTTTCGTCGACACCGCCAGCAACGGCGTGTTGCTAAGGCGCGGGATACTCGCCAGACCCAAATCGGTATTGATCATCATTTGGGTTTGTTGGCCAACCAGTCCGTCAACGGTCAGGCGTCGAGAGCGCTGGTAGTCTCTGACCTGGGTTTCCAGTGTGTCATCGTATAGCGTTGAGTCGGCTGGCTGGATGTCTCGACCCATGATCGCTGTCAGGCTTTGCCGCAGCCAGACAATGCCCGGGTCACGCATGCCTGGCACGAAATTCTGAACGCGATCATTGGGTGGCTTCCATAGCAGCAGGTATTCGCCGAACCAAAGCGGCTCCAGCTCACCGCGCGGCACGCGCACTTCGCCATCCGGAACCTGCAGTAACATTTCACCGTCACGATATCCGCTCAAGACAATCTGGTGTGCCTCTGCATTTTCATCGATCAGCGTCATAATGGCGGGCCGATCAAGCAATAGCAGCCCGGACAGCGCGCTGCGATCGGCGGCGCAACGCAGGCCGAACTCGCGAGCCTGTTCGCAGGCCGAAGGTATCTCTCGATCCAGACTCAGCCCCCAGGCGGCAAACAGTGTTGCAAAGGCATCGACATTGCCGGTGCGATCGCGATGCTGAGCCAGCCAGTCACTCAACGAAGGCAACGGCTGCGCCAGCGGTTCTGCAACCGGTGGTTCGCTGACGGGCTGCGACTGTTCGACTGTTGGTAACGGCTTTGTAACCAGTGCGGTCGTGGTGTTGCTAGTAGTTGGCGCCCGGCTGGCGAAGTAGGCAACAGCGCTCAGCGCGACCAATAGCATGCAGGTAAGGGCCAGAGCCAGTTGAGGCCAGCGATTTCGCCGCTGCTCTTCATTCGATTTGCCGCCAAACACCTCGCCTGCGGCCGCATTCACCAGACGCTTGTCTACCGAGCGCTGTTCGCGGCTCCAGGCGCCGAGCAATGCGCGATCTGCGATCAGATTCATCAGCCGCGGAATGCCGCCGGCCAGTTGATGAATCCGATGCTTGGCCTTGGGTGTCAGAATAGGTTGCACGGCACCAGCCACGGCAAGCCGATGATCCAGATACTGGCTGGCTTCATTCATGTTGAGCGGCAGCAGGTGGTAGCGCGCGGTGACCCGTTGAGCCAGTTGTCTCAAGTCTGTGCGCGCCAGCAACTCGCGCAGCTCGGGCTGGCCAATCAGCACGATCTGCAGCAGTTTGTGTCTTGTCGTTTCAAGGTTGGTCAGCAAACGAATTTGCTCAAGCACCTCGGCCGAGAGGTTTTGTGCTTCATCAACAACGGCAATCGTGCGCCTGCCGCGGCTGTGTGCGTCCAGCAAGTACTGGTTGAGGTCCTCCGTTAGCGCCCGGCAGCTGCCGGTGTCCTCTGGCAGGGCAATGCCCAGCTCCTTGTTGATGGCGGTCAGAAACTCAGCCGCCGTGAGCTGTGGATTCAACACCAGCGCGACATCGGCCTCTGCGGGCATCTTTTGTAGCAGACTGCGCACCAGCGTGGTCTTGCCGGTTCCGACCTCACCGGTCAGGACAATAAAGCCGTCACTTTCGGTGACGCCATAGATCAGGTGCGCCAGCGCCTCGGCGTGGCGCTCGCTCATGAACAGGTAGCGCGGATCAGGTGTAATGCTGAACGGACGCTCATGCAGGGCGAAAAAATCTAGATACATGGCACCACCCAGTCTACCTGCGCGGGGACAGTGCGCGAAACTTGTCTGCCTGTTTTAGTCATCGCGGCGCAACGTTCGCGCTGATTGAAGCGCCAGAGAACCAAGCTCGCTAAAGCGTTCGCGCACCGCGTCGACCGTCTTGTCGACACGATTGCCATCCAGTTTGGGCTGATCACTGAACATATCCAGTTGCTGATCCTCAGCCAGTGCTGCGCCGCCAACGCCGAGCAGTCTGATGCGTTGCCCAGGGTGTTCGCTGCGCCAGTCGTCTACCAACTGAGCGGCTTCCTGAAAGATCAGCTGCGTATTGGCGGTTGCGGGTCTTACGCGTGACTGGCGCGTGTAGGTGCGAAAATCGCTTTGCCGTATCTTGACCTGTATGACACCGGCAAGCAGCGATTTGTTGCGCAGGCGCGTACCCGTTCGGTCACTTAGCCCGAGAAGGGCCTGGCGAATGTCGTTTTCAGCCGCCAGATCCTTGTCGAAAGTGGTTTCGCTGCTGACGGATTTTTCGTCCCTGATGGCGACCACCGGTCGCACATCAATGCCCAGAGAGCGCTCGCGCATGCGCGCTGCATAGCGCCCGAACAGGCGCGACATCACGTTGTCGCTGGCGGTCTGCAGATCAGCAATCGTCAATACGCCGGCGGCCTCCAGTTCGCTGAACTTTCGCTTGCCGATGCCCGGCAGCACGCGCACATCGAGTGTTGCCAGCCGATCGGCTTCGGTGCCGGCTGGAATAAAGGTCAGGCCGTCTGGCTTATCGAGGTCTGATGCGATCTTGGCCACCAGCTTGTTGGCGGCAATGCCGACCGAGGCTGTCAGCCCAGTCTGCTCTGTGATGTCTGCCTTGATCTTGCGTGCAATGTCATGTGCCGTTCCGAGCAGATTCAGGCTGCGGCTGACATCCAGAAACGCCTCGTCGAAAGACAGGCCTTCGACTTCGGGTGTGGCGCTGCGAAAGACGCTGAATACCTGTCTGGAAACCGCCTGATAGACGTCCATGCGTGAACGCACGACGACCGCATCCGGGCAGCGCGCCAGGGCCTTGCGTACCGGCATTGCCGAAAACACACCAAATTTGCGCGCCTCATAGCTCGCCGCCGCGACTACGCCGCGTTGGCCGCTGCCACCAACCAACACGGGCCTTCCCCTCAGGTCCGGGTTGTCGCGCTGCTCAATGGAGGCGAAAAACGCATCCATATCCACATGCAAAATGACCCGCTCGTTTGACACGATGGCTAGTCGTCACGTTGTACGATGATATGCGCCAGAATCTGCAGCGGCTCAGCGGCCTCACCGAACAGTGATAGTGCTTCCATGCCGCGTTCATACAGCGCATTGCACTCTGACTTGGCGGCCTCCAGCCCAAACAGCGCTGGCCAGGTGGCCTTGTCATGGGCGGCGTCGGAACCGGCCGTTTTACCGATGGTCTCGGTGTCACCCTCAATATCCAGAATGTCATCACGAATCTGGAACGCCAGCCCCAGGCACTGCGAAAACTCCTGCAGCGCGTCGTATTCCTGTGTCCCCAAAGAGGGGCACAGCGTCGCGGCCATCTCAATTGCCGCGACAATGAGCGCACCGGTTTTTTGCTCGAACATCTTGCGCAGTAATTCGGGGCTGATTTTCTGGCCTTCTGACTCAATATCGATAGCCTGACCGCCGGTCATGCCCAGCGACCCGCATGCGCGAGCCAGAATAGCCACCATCGCTAGCTGGGCCCGCTCCAGGCCGTCGCCGCGCGGTGCGCTGGCCAGCACCTCAAAAGCCAGTGGCTGCAGCGCATCCGCTGCGGCGAGAATGGCCGTTGCCTCATCGTATTTGCAGTGCACCGTTGGCTTGCCGCGGCGAAGATCGTCGTCATCCATGGCGGGCAGATCGTCATGCACCAGCGAAAATGCATGAATGAGCTCAACGGCTACCGCTGGAGCGTCCAGCAGGTGGGTGTCTACCTTGAGCATCTTGCCGGTCGCATAGACCAGCAACGGACGGATGCGCTTGCCGCCATTGAGTGTGGCGTAGCGCATGGCCTCATGCAGCCTGACCGGGACAATATCCGCCGGCGGCAGCGTTGTGGCAAGCACGCCATCGACGCGGGCGATATAATCCGGAATCGCGAGTTCGAACGACATGGAATTGTTCCTGACCCAATAGACCGCTTATTTTGCGCGCGTGGAAACTGATTTGACAGCCTCACCCAAAAAAAACACATCGGTGGTAGCCAGCGCGCATCCAAACATTGCGCTGATCAAGTATTGGGGCAAGGCTGACAGTGCGCACAATGTGCCGGCTGTCGGCTCCTTGTCCATCACTTTGGACGAATTGGCCACGACCACACGTATCGCGGCGGGTCCGGCTGTTGCCTGCGACAGTTTCGAACTGAATGGCAGCGGCGAACCTGCCATGGCCGGCCGCGTGTTCGCGTTCATTGACCGCTATTGGCCCGGCAGTCGCCCGCCAATTGCTATTCAATCCGAAAATAATTTCCCGACTGCGGCCGGTCTGGCGTCCTCTGCCTCAGGTTTTGCTGCGCTTGTCGTAGCGCTGGACAGCTTGCTCGGTGGCAGCTTGTCGACGCTTGATTTGGCGCGCCGCGCCGGCAGTGGCTCAGGGTCTGCCGCGCGTTCCTTGTTCGGCGGCTTTGTCAGGCTCGATACACCAGACAACCCGGCGGCCGATATCGACGTCAGAGGCATTGCGTCAGCCGACGATTTTCCACTGACCGTGGTCGTGGCGATTACCAGCGAGGCACGCAAGGCGACGGGTTCGACCGAAGCGATGCGCGCCTCGGCTAGCACCTCACCGTATTACGCCAGTTGGCTGCAGACGCACCGTTCAGACCTGGATCTGGCTGATGCGGCTGTGGCCGCTCGCGATTTTGAAGCGCTCGCAGCGGTCAGCGAAAGCAGTTGCCTGAAAATGCATGCGGTCATGCAGGCAACACAGCCGGCCCTGCTGTATTGGAATGGCGCTACGGTTGAGTGCATGCACAGCGTTATGGCGATGCGTGCGGCCGGTCGCGGTGTGTTTTTCACGATCGACGCAGGTCCTCAGGTAAAGGCGGTTTGTCTGCCACAGGATGCCGATTTCGTCAGTCGCGAACTGGCCAGCATTGATGGCGTCAAGCGCGTGTTGCGCTGTGGACTCGGCGGCCCGGCTCACGTGCAATCGGTAGGCTCTTGAGCGAGGCTCGTCATGTCACGGCGCGCGTGCCGGGGAAACTGATGCTAAGCGGCGAGTACGCCGTGTTGCATGGTGGACCGGCGATATTGGCCTGTGTGAACCGGTTTGTGACCGTCAGCGTGGCGCCGCGTGATGCTGATGCCTCGCAACTAACGTTGCGCGGGTTCGCGGACCTCGACGTCGAGTTCACGATGGCCGACGGTCAGCCCGTGTTCGGCGATTTAGCAGAGCCGGGTGATGTTGCGCTGGTTCGGCAGTTGCTGATCGCCTATCCGCCGACGCAACCTGTTGAGATGTGTGTCGATTCGCGCCCGATGTTTGATGCCGGGCGCAAATTGGGTCTTGGCTCCAGCGCCGCGGTGGCGGTTGCAGCTGGCAATGCGTTGGCGGCTTTTTCCGGACAGGCTGCGTCACTCGATGGACTGTTGACCGCGCATTTGCGTTTTCAAGGCGGTCACGGTAGTGGCGCCGATGTGGTTGCCGTTGCGCGTGGTGGACTATTGGCGTTCCACCCGTCTGTACACCCGGCACCCGGCATCGAGGCTTTGGACTGGCCAACGAACCTGCTGGCACAGCCGGTTGCCTGCCCGGGATCGGCGGCTACTGTGAGCCGCGTGCATAGATTCAACTACTGGTTTGCACAGGATTCGTCGAGCAAGACCATGGTGGGCAATTTGAAGGCGCTGGCTGGCCAGATTGCCAATGTTTGGCATCAGGGCGACGCAGCAGCGATAATCGATCGGATGCAGGCTTTTGCTGAACACATGCTTGTCCTGGACCGGGCCGCGGCGCTCGACTACATGGCAGGCGGGCATCAGCAATTGTCTGAGATTGCGGTGGATGCAGGCGTGCTTTACAAGCCCTGTGGCGCCGGTGGCGGCGACTTTGGCGTGGCGTTTGCGCTGGATGCAGAGCCGCTGCAACAATTTGTTCAGCTCGCCACTGATGCGGGATTTAAGGTGCCAGATATGCGCATGACAGACAGCAGACCAACGCTCGATGTGCGAGTACAGGGAGCGCAGCAGTGACCTCGGTGTTTTCAGGGTTCTACCGGCTCGCCGTCAGCGATCGATTGTCTGCCTTATATGATGCGGGTGCGATATCGACGCAGGACTATGCTGCGCTTAGCAGCGGTGACATCACGCTCGATCGCCACGTGGCAGAGCATCTGATTGAAAACGTCATTGGCGTTGCAGGCTTGCCGTTCGCGGTCGCCCTGAATTTCCGCATCAATGGTCACGAACGATTGGTGCCGATGGTGGTGGAAGAGCCATCTATTGTTGCCGCGTTATCGTCTGCAGCAAAGATTGCGCGCGCGGTAGGGGGCTTCGAAGTCACTAGCGAAGAGGCACTGATGATCGGCCAGGTGCAATTGCTCGATATCAGCGACCCCGACGTCTCATTGGCTGCGCTCGAAGCCGCTCAGACCGAAATACTGGACGCCGCGAATGCAGTGCCTCCCAACCTGACCGCACGGGGCGGCGGTGTGCGCGGTATGGAGCTGCATGTCTACCCGCGCAGTGGCGGCGGTCACATGCTGATTGTCCATTTACTGATAGACACCTGCGACGCGATGGGCGCCAACCTCATCAACACGATCTGTGAGCAGGTAGCGCCATTGCTGGCCAGTATTGCAGGGGCCAGACCGCATCTGCGTATTTTGTCGAATTTGGCTGACAAGTCGCTGGTGCGCGCGCGCATGCGCGTGCCACTCGGTGGTTTGTCCGATGATCCCGAGCAAGCCATGTCAATTCGCGATGGCATTGTTGCGGCCAACGAATTTGCTGAGCTCGATACGCACCGTGCGACGACGCACAACAAGGGTGTCATGAACGGCATTGACGCGGTCGGTGTCGCTACCGGCAACGACTGGCGGGCGGTGGAGGCCAGCGCGCATGCGTTTGCGGCGCGGTCCGGGCGTTACCGCTCGATGACGCGCTGGACGGTCAATGCCGAGGGTGATTTGTGTGGTGAGCTAACGTTGCCAATCAAGCTTGGCATTGTCGGTGGCTCCGTACGTTTGAATCCGGTCGCCAAGCTCAGCTTGAGACTGGCTGGTGTCGAGCGTTCCCGAGAACTCGATGAGATCGCCTGCGCGGTCGGTCTGGCACAAAATTTCTCAGCCTTGAAAGCATTGGCAACTGATGGCATTCAGCGCGGACACATGGCGCTGCATGCGCGCAGTGTTGCCGTGCAGGCCGGGGCGAAAGACACCGAGGTTGATCAGACCGTTGCACAAATGGTGGCCGAAGGCGTTGTGAAAACCTGGCGTGCGCGTGAGTTGATTGAAACGTTGCGCCTGCATTCACCTGCGCAACTGCCGCGTACATTGATTGGCGAAGTGAGTAGCGCTGCCAAACTGATTCTGGCAGGTGAGCATGCCGTGGTTTACGGGCGCCGCGCGCTGGGGCTGCCCATGCCGCGCGCATTGCGTGCTGAAGTTTTCGCCAGCAAAGAGTTGCTGACGATCAATATCGACGATTGGCAGCTTCAATACGATGCCGGTGACGATGCGGATCATCGCAGTCCATTAGGTATGTTGGTCGATACCATTCTTTCCCTGGCCGAGATCGATATGCCGCATGGCCATATCGAGGTCTCTTGTCAGATTCCGTTTGCTGCCGGACTCGGAGGCTCGGCTGCGTTGGCCGTGGTCCTCATTCGTGCCATTGATCAGTTGGTCGGTCTCAAGCTGGATGTCGATGCGGTCAACGAAATGGCCTTCGCCTGCGAAAAGCTGGCTCATGGCACGCCGTCCGGGGTCGACAATACGCTGGCAACCTATGCCACACCGATATTGTTTTCGCCGACGGGCGCGCAGCGCTGGCGCAATATTGAGATTGCACGACCGTTGCAGCTCGTCATCGCGTTTAGTGGCATCAAAGGGGTGACGTCTGAATTGGTGGGCCGCGTGCGCCGTGGCCGGGATCGGCAGCCGCAGGCTTTCGATGCACTGTTTGACCAGATTGATGCGCAGGTTGAGATGTGTTTGCAGGCGCTGGCGAACGGGCAGATTGAAGCGTTGGGCGACAGCCTGAACATGTGTCACGGTTTACTTAATGCCATCGGCGTCAGTCACCCAATCCTTGAAAACATGGTGCAGATTGCGCGTGATTCAGGCGCTCTTGGTGCCAAGCTGACGGGTGCCGGCGGCGGCGGGTCTATCGTTGCAGTATGCGACGGTACTGGCGAGGCGGTTGTTACCGCGTTGCGCAAGGCAAGCTTTGAGGCCCGCGTCATCAATATCGACATGATCGAGCCGCCGAATCCGGTCGTGTCGTTCGATGCGGAGCAATTGATACTGGTCGACGATGATGACCAGCCTGTTGGCTTCATGCCCAAGGCTGACTGCCATGACGGCCAAGGTGTTTTGCACCGCGCATTTTCGCTGTTCGTGTTTAACGAACGCGGTGAAGTTTTGTTGCAGCAGCGCGCTGCCGATAAACGCTTGTGGGGCGGCTACTGGTCAAATAGCTGTTGCTCGCATCCGCGGCGTGGCGAGGATATCGATGACGCGATTCATCGTCGCTTGCATCAGGAACTGGGCTGCAACGCCGATCTCGATTTTGTTTACAAGTTTCGCTACCAGGCGAGCTTTGGCGCCGCAGGTAGTGAGCATGAATTGTGCTCGGTCTACGTCGGTCGTGTGACCAGTGAGGTGCGCGCAAACAAGACGGAAGTTGATGACTGGAAGTTTGTAAGCCCGGCTGAGGTTGATGCCATGCTGGCCGACACACCGGACAGCGTGACGCCGTGGTTTGCCATGGAATGGACGCGACTGCGCGGCGAGTTTGCCGATCAGCTAGAGGCGTTGATTGATCCGGTTCAGGCCTGACGCTGGTAGCTGTAGTACTCGATGCCAATATCCTGAAATTGCCGCTCGCTCTGCTGGCCGACCGAGGTCACAAAGAACTCGTCGCCGGCGGATATTGGCAGGTCAGGTATCAGGCGTCCGTCATGCAAGGCCTCATATTGGCCTTGCGTCAGGTCAATTGCGTCATCAAGCGCCGCCGTAAAACGCATCTTGCGTGTGGCCTCGCGCCATCCTTGTGCGACGTACAACGGAATCACCTCGGCGGCATCACCGCTGCCATAGCCGAGTGTCAGGATTTCCTTGCCGGTCAGGTCCAGGTTGTCGCTGAGCGCCTGTTCGAAACCGGCAGCCATCCATGCGGGTAGCGCCGCCGTATACAGGTTGCCAAGATCACGCATGCAATCGCTGCCAATGGTGAGCTTGTCCATCACTTGTGTCTTGAAATCGGCTGTGCCGCGGAATACGCGCACCAGACCCATGGTCAGTGGCATGGTGTCGTTGTTTAGATGATCGGCATCTGCCAGCGCAGATACGTCGTGTTCGGTGCGCAGCTCCGCCAGCAACTCATCGAATGCGATGTCGGCCTCATCGGCATAGCCACGCAGCCGGGCAAGCTCATCGTCATCGCCTTGTGCCAGAGCCCATAGCCAGGCAACGGTTAGGCCGTTCTCCGGCATTCGGCTGTATGGGCGATGCATGAAAATGTGTGAGATCGACGACAAGTGTGTTGCTGGTGATTCGCCACCCCGCCTTTCGTACATATCGGCCAGCGCGTGCAGCGTCTCGTCGATGTAGCAGGTGGTCGAGTACTTGCCATTAAATACCGGGAAGTCCTGAACCTGATGCGTCTCGCTGCGGTCCTGTTCGCAGAAGCGCAGCATAGGCTTGCGAAAATCCATGATCCGGTAATCAGACGCGCTGCCGCTATTGATCAGGTCGACTACGGCCAGCTGCGGGTCTTCCTCCAGAAGCATCGCTACAGCGCCGGCGCCTTGTGTGGGCTCGCCACTGCTGCCGCGCTGGTATTCGGCGATGTCGGCACAGACGACAATGGCTTTGCTGCCGCGCCCGTCCAGTGCCAGTGCACGTACGGCGCTTTTCATTGCATACACGCCGCCAAGGCAGGCATGTTTGAATTCAGGGACTTCGCAGGCGCGCGAAATGGGCGGCTTGCCTTCGGCAATCAGTGCCGAGTCGATCATGCCTTTGATAATGACCGCGCCGGCGGAGTTATCGAGACTCGACTCGGTGCCAAGGCCAAGAAAGCGAACCTCCGACGGATTGATGTCGTACTGACGAATCAGGCGCATGACGGCCGTCGCGGCCATCGTGTAAATGCTGTGCCGCTGCCCTCGCATGCGAAAGCTATCGCCGACAACCTCGCGCATCTTTGGCCAGTGCTGACCGGTCCAGTCGCACCATTGCTCGAGATTTACACGATAAGCGGGTACATAAGCAGCAAGGCCGCTGATTCCAATTTTCATAGTCATTATTTATGCAAAACGGGCACCGTGCGGCGCGACTCCGCAAGCTGCGTTGTTGTTGAGATCCCCCCGGGCATTGTAGGCACGGCTATCGGTGGCTACAAGCCTGTCAGCAGCATAGCCCTGCCCTAATAGGTGATCAAGACGTAAAGCAGGATGGCAAGAAAGACGATTATGATCGCGAAAATATAACCAAAAAGGAGAGCCAAATATTTGATAATACTGAAAATTCTACCTTGCCCGTAAACGCGGCGCATGGCCTTGTACAAATAGAATGGCAAATAAATGCCAACCAGAATGTTTGGGATAATGAAGACATAGTCTGGCAGCGCGAAGCGGGAAAGCCCTTCGTTGTAGAAGTAGGTTAGCGATAGCGCCAGAAACAGGAAGGAGTGGTAGTGCACCAACAGCAGCAGATGCTCAACATAGTATCGACGCGACAACGGGTAGAGGGCCTTCAGCAGGAACGCCAGCAGCGGCAGCAAGGCCAGAGCTGCCACCGGCAAGTTTTGAGCCAGACGCGAAAGGAGTCGCTCCCCTCTATCAGCCTGGACACTGCGGCAAATTTCGCGAATGCGTGGCACTGTGACGCGCTCGTTCAGCCAGTCAATGCCAAAGTCACCGACGCTGATATCCGCATCTTCGCAAAAATCCTCCGGAGCCATTTTCGGGTGGCGGCGGTGGATCCAGTCCGGAAGCTGTATCCGGCGTCTTGTCATCGCCGGCAACCTTTTGGGTGTTGCCTGTAACAACAGCCGGCGTCTCAGGCGGATCTTCAATATCAGGCGTTCCGGCTAACGCAGCCTGTTGTTCAGGATCGGTATCCTCGGACGGGTCTTCGTCGTCCGACGATAGGCCGATCGAAATAGCGACGTCGCCCTCTGGCGGCGTTGCTGAATCATCAAACAGCGGCGCGCCCTCACCAACCAGTCGCGTGATCAGGAAGAACACAAAACTGAGCACCAGGTACATGCGAAAGGGTGGCATGTAACGCGCTCGTCGACCGCACAGGTATTCGTCTGTCAAATACCCCGGTCGAAACGCCAGCGGGAGCAGCGTGCGCCACAGACGCGAGTCGAGCTCGAACATGTCGCCAAAGGCGTCACGCACCAGCTCCATCAGGCTGATGAGCCGCGTGTTGCCACGCTGCCCGCAGTTCCAGCAGTACTGACCGCCCAGCGTGGCATCGCAATTCAGGCAATGCGATTCTTGTTTTTCGGTCTTGCTGGTAACCGGCCGAATGCTGCGGCTGGCAGAAAGCGCCTCGCCGAACAGGGCGATGCCTTTTGCCCGCATGCTTTCGGCATCGTTCTCGATGTAGTTATCCAGAGCTGCCTGATCGGACAACACATAGTGCACGGTGAAGACTTTGTCACCGTCATCTGCAGTTATCGGATCAAAACTGTGCGCCTCGATGAAGCCGGGCAGTGCCAGCATGTCATCGACATGGCCTTCCAGCCAGCTGCCGAGCTCAATGCTGCGCTCGGCACTGATCTTCAGGCTGACTTCATAGACAACTCTTTTGCTCAGGCGCTATCCTTTTTACTGCTCGTTTTGGCAGTCTTTTTCTTGCTCGCCGATGTCTTTTTGGAGGTGGTTTTCTTACTGCCCGCTTTCTTAGTGGTCACTTTCTTTTTGGCCGGCGCCTTTTTAGCAACCTTGGCGGTGGTGCCACCTGTGCGGCCAATCTCGGAACTGTCAAAGTCATCGACAGCAATCAGCTCGGACACGGCTTCATGGTAGGCAACCAGTTGTGCTGCTTCATCCTTGTTCAGCAGACCTTTGTCGAGCGCTTCCTCAACTTGCAAAGGCAGATAGTCAGCCAATAATGAGCCAGATTTCTGGGCGTCGCGAAGCCGTTTTTCGAGGGGCTCTACCGCAACCGATTGAACCAGCGCGGCTTGCAGCATACCCAAGGCATTGTGTGGCGCTTCCTCGCGATACACTTCCGCACACAGGCGATCCCGTGCGGCCGTTGGGTTGATCATCAGGTCAACGATGTCTTTGCCAATTTTGTCTGACGGTGCTGAGTAGGTACGCCCGCGTGGGAAAATCAACGCCCGCAGCAGCCAGGCAACCGGACGGTTCGGGAAGTTTTGCAAGAAGCTGTGCAGTTGTTCCTGAGCTTGATACATCAGCGTGCGCACAGACCATTCCACCAATGGCAGATCCTGTGGCTGGCGGCCCTGGTTCTCATAGTGCTTGAGTACCGTGCTGGCCAGATACATATAGCTGAAGACATCGCCAAGACGTGCCGACAGGCGCTCCTTGATTTTCAGCTTGCCGCCCAGTGTCAGCATCGCAAAGTCTGCGGTCAGTGCGAACGCAGCGCTGTAGCGATTGATGTTCTGGAAGTAGCGACTGGTTGGGCCGCCAACGGGTACTTCACTGAACTTGGCATGTGTCAGCGCCAGCACAAAGGCGCGCGAGGCATTGCTGATGGCATAACCAATATGACCAAACAACGCGTCGTCAAAAGCGTCAAGACCGCGATCCTGATCTTCGTCCTGCGCTGCATCCAATTCACGCAACACGAATGGATGACAGCGGATGGCGCCCTGACCGAAAATGATCAGCGAGCGTGTCAGGATGTTTGCGCCCTCGACCGTGATCGCAATTGGCAAAGCCATATAACCGCGACCCAGATAGTTGCGTGGGCCCATCATGACGCCTTTGCCGCCTTGCACGTCCATGCCGTCGTTCGCGACCTTGCGCGCCAGTTCGGTGCAGTGATATTTCAGGACTGCCGAAGGCACGGCCGGTTTCTCGCCCTGGCTGATCGCGCCTGCGGTGACGTCCACGGCGGCATTCATGATGTAGGTGTTACCGGCCATTCGCGAGATAGCCTCACCAACGCCTTCAAATTGCCCAATGGGCAAATGAAATTGCTTGCGAATACGTGCGTAGGCGCCCGTGGCAAACGTCGCTGCCTGGCCACCGCCTGCACCACTTGAAGGTAGCGTAATCGCACGGCCGACCGACAGCAGTTCAACGAGCATCTTCCAGCCCTTGCCAGCCATTTTTGGGCCACCAATGATGTAGTCGAGTGGCACGAACACGTCCTTGCCACTGGTTGGGCCATTCTGGAATGGCACATCGAGTGGCAGGTGTCGACGCCCGTGCACAACGCCCGGCGTGCTGGTGGGAATCAGTGCGGCAGTGATGCCGTAGTCCTTCACATCGCCAATCAGGCCGTCCGGGTCACGCAGTTTGAACGCAAGACCCAACACCGTGGCGATCGGCGCCAAAGTGATATAGCGCTTGTTCCAGTTCAACCGGATGCCAATGATCTCGCTGCCTTCCCACTGGCCTTTGCAAACCACACCGGAGTCAATCAGCGCTGCAGCATCAGAGCCAGCCTGGGGAGAGGTCAGTGCAAAGCATGGGACCTCGTCACCGGAGGCGAGACCCGGCAGATAGCGTTGTTTCTGTTCGTCGGTGCCGTAGTGCAGCAGCAGTTCAGCCGGCCCCAGCGAGTTCGGTACGCCAATGGTGGATGCGGCAACTGTTGAGCGCGTCGAGAGTTTCTTCAGGATCAGCGCGTTGGCATAGGGTGAAAACTCGAGCCCGCCATACGCTTTCGGAATGATCATCGCGAAGAAGCGCTTTTCCTTGATATAGGCCCAGATTTCCGGCGGCATATCACCCAGCTCGTGTGAGATCTGCCAGTCATCCAGCATGCCGCACAGCTCTTCAGTCGGCCCATCCAGGAATGCTTTTTCCTCTTTCGTTAGCCGCGGTGCTGGCATGGACATGAGCCGCTGCCAGTCGGGCAAGCCGCTAAACAGCTCGCCATCCCACCAGACGCTGCCGGCTTCCAGAGCTTCGCGCTCGGTGTCGGACATCTGCGGCAACATTGTGCGGTAAACGGCCAGCATGCGAGCCGTGATTTGATCGCGTCGGAAGTCGTCAAAGTTCAAAACGACCATCAGTGCAACAATCAACCACAGCAGCAGCATGACGATGCCGTAGCCATCGCCGAATAGCTGGTACGCGAGTACGCCTGCCGCCATCGCAATGGTTGATGTACGTAAATCGGTGCGGTTGTACGCGAGCGCGAGCGCGCCGCCAACGATCAACACAAACCAAAACAATCCGCCGATAAAATCAAACACATAATTCTCCAGTTACAGCAGCGTTTCGATGGCTGCACGCTCTTCGCGTAATTCTTTTTCGCTCGCATCCATGAGCGCACGACTGCCAGCGTCGATGTCCAGTCCCTGCACAATCTCGTAATCGCCGCCGCTGCAGCGTACTGGATAGGAGTAGATGATGCCGGGCTCAACGCCATAGCTGCCGTCGGACGGCACGGCCATGCTGACCCAGCTGTCCTTGTTGCTGCCAAGCGCCCAGTCATGCATGTGGTCAATGGCTGCCGACGCAGCTGACGCGGCTGATGACGCGCCGCGTGCCTTGATGATGGCCGCACCGCGCTGTTGCACTGTTGGAATGAAGTCGCCGTTGACCCAGGCCTCATCAACCAGCGATTTGGCTGCTGCGCCGTCGACGCTGGCATGCGTGATATCAGGGTACTGCGTGGCGGAATGGTTGCCCCAGATAATCATGTTGCTGATTGCGGTGACATGTTTGTCTGTCTTGCTCGCAAGCTGCGCAATGGCGCGGTTGTGATCAAGGCGCGTCATCGCTGTGAAGTTACGCGCGTTCAGGTCTGGTGCGTTTGCCTGCGCAATCAGGGCATTGGTATTTGCCGGGTTGCCAACGACCAGCACCTTGATGTCGCGACTGGCCACATCATTCATTGCCTTACCTTGCGCAGAGAAGATCTTGGCGTTTGCTTCGAGCAGGTCTTTGCGCTCCATGCCAGGCCCGCGTGGTCTGGCGCCTACCAGCAAGGCATAGTCTGAATCGGTAAATGCCTGCTTGGCGTCGTCTGTCGCGACGACACCGGCCAATGTCGGAAATGCACAATCGTCCAGTTCCATGACAACGCCTTTGAGTGCATCAAGTGCCGGTGTGATTTCCAGCAATTGCAGGATGACCGGTTGGTCGCTGCCGAGCATTTGCCCTGATGCTATACGAAAAGCGAGCTGGTAGCCGATCTGGCCAGCAGCACCAGTGATGGTGACGCGTACGGGAGTTTTCATGAATTTTCTGCCTTGGCATGGATTTTCAACATCGTTTGATTATCCCATAGGTACGGCCTCTGGTGCACTGCACAATTTATGGCCAGGGTGATATCGGTCACATTTGACCCGAAAACAGTTGCAAAGGCTGGTTCTGGTGTTATAGTCAACTACAACACTAACGCAGAGGAACACGATGATGAACGACCAACCGCCATTTGAGGCGCCCGAAATCTACCAACATGAGCGCCAGGGCAATGCCTGGAGCGGTGTTGTGGCTTTGGCACTGTTGGCCATGTTCGCGCTTGCTTTGGTTGCCAGTGAAATAGACTCGATGACACCAAATGGTGCCAATGCGCCAACAACGACGGTCATCGCGGGTCAATGATCCATTGCGCGGCGACCCCATATCTGAGTCAATGACTGCCCGAGAAGCAAAGCCCGACTGGAGCCTGATGGACCCTAAATGGAATGACGATCTACCCATTTACCGCCAATTGCGGGACCGTGTGGTGGCCATGTTGCTGGAAGGCGTCTTAACCGACGGCGATGTTTTGCCGTCTGTGCGCAGCGTCGCGGCAGAATACAGGCTGAATCCGTTGACCGTGTTGAAGGGTTACCAAGAGCTGGTCGAGGAGTCGTTGGTCGAGAAGCGCCGTGGCAGAGGCATGTATGTGTTGCCCGGCGCCCGCAAGCGCCTGCTCAGCGAAGAGAAAAGCAAATTCCTCGAGAAGCAGTGGCCCGAAGTCGTCGCGACCATGCGCCGGCTTGAGCTGGATCCCGAAGAGCTTCTGCAAAACCTTAAAGACTAGAACAGGGACGCCAAGTCCCGCATCAGGAGTGCCAATGTCAGCACTGGTACAGGCGCGCGGCGTCAGCAAACACTATGGCAGCACACGCGCTGTCGACAACGTCAGTTTCGAGATCCAGCCGGGTAAGATCGTTGGCCTTATCGGTCCAAACGGTGCCGGCAAGACAACGCTGTTAAAAGCGGTCCTCGGCTTGACGGATTGCAAAGGTGACATGCAGGTCTGCGGTTTGGATCCGTTCCGCCAGCGTAAAGCGCTCATGAATGAGGTCAGCTACGTCGCAGATGTTGCGGTGTTGCCGCGCTGGATTAGCGTTGATCGATTGCTCGGCTTTGTCAGCGAATTACACCCGAAGTTTTCTGAAGCAGACGCACGGGCGGCGCTGTCGAAAACCAAAATCCCCATGAAGGCGACGGTGAAAGAGCTGTCAAAAGGCATGATCGCACAGCTGCACCTGTCGATTATCATGGCCATTGATGCTCGCTTGCTCATCCTCGACGAGCCGACGCTCGGGCTCGATATTCTGTTCCGAAAATCGTTCTACACAGAACTGCTAAACGACTACTTTGACCTTGAGCGCACCATCGTGATTACGACGCATCAGGTTGAAGAAATTGAACACATCCTCACCGACGTCATGTTTATTGACGATGGCCGCATTGTGCTTGACGAGACTGTTGAGTCGATCGGTGAGCGTTACATCGAGCTCATGGTGACCCCGGAACATGTCGACGAAGCGCGCGGCTTGGCACCACTCACCGAGCGCCAGGTGTTTGGCAAGTCTATCTTTACTTTTGAAGGCATTGCGCGGGAGCGCCTGGAGTCGCTGGGTGATGTACGCACACCGGGCATTGCCGATCTGTTTGTGGCGAAACTGTCAACGGAGCGTGCAGCATGATTGGCCGGATGCTGATGTTGGTGCGCCGCGAATTGTGGGAGCACAAGGCCCTTTATGTCGCACCACTGGTCATGGCCGGGCTGATTATTTTCGGCTTTATATTGTCGTTTCTCACCGCTGTTTTCACCGGTGTGTCATTCGATGTGGCTGTTGCCACGCTGGAGCTAACCGGCGCCCCTGCCAGTCTGACAGGTGGCGGCGCCTTGCTGGGTGTGTCGTCGGGCATGCTCAACCTGGTGTTGGCTGCGGTGGTCTTTTTCTACAGCATCGATGCGCTATACGCTGAGCGCAAAGACAAGAGCATCTTGTTTTGGCGCTCACTGCCGATCACCGATACGGAAACTGTGATCTCCAAGTTGTTGACTGCTGTCATCGCCGCGCCTTTGCTGACCGTTGGCATTATTATGGCTACTCAAGTCATTTTACTGGTGCTGGCCACACTGGCTATCCTGTTGGGCGGTGGTAACCCCGTCGAGCTTATCTGGGGCCCATTACCGTTCTTTCAGTTCTGGATCCTCAGTTGTTACACATTTCTCACCGCCTCGATATGGTTTGCACCGCTGGTCGGCTGGTTCCTGCTGTGCTCTGCGTTTGCGCGTCGCTCCGTGTTGCTCTGGGTTGTACTGCCAATAATCGTTTTGGCGATGCTCGAGGGCATCGTGCTGCGTAGCGCGAGTTTCGTCGGCTTGATACGCGATCGCTTTTCGGATGCGCCGGTGTCCGGCCTGAGTCTGCCCGAAGGGTTTTTAATGGATGAAGACGCGCTCAAGTCGCTGGTTCAGGTCGGCGAGCTCGATATCCTTCAGATCATCTCGCCGCTGCAATATTTGGCATCACCCGGCCTGTGGGGTGGTCTAGCGGTTACGGCCGCGTTTGCGGCAGCGGCTGTTTATTGCCGCCGTTTCCGTACCTGAGCTTTGCGACGCCTCGCGTCGCGTTGCACGGTGGGTTCGGGTTTGGCATTGACGCCCAGTTTCTTAAGCCTTGCACGGAATTGGTGGTAGCTGAGCGCAACCAGCCCTGCAGCAATTTTCTGGCTGTAGTTTGCTTTTTCAAGCGCTGCGATCAGATAGCGACGCTCCATTTTGTCCCGTTCAGTTTTCAGGTCCGCAGGTAAGCTAAGCTCTGCGCTCGCTGGCGCCGGACGATCGCGTCGCGCCGGTTCCATCGTGTTGTCGATCAGCTGATACGGCGAGTCGAATGGATCGAATACGATCTCATCAATAGCTTCTGCCTCATCCTCACTTCGATAGACGGAGCGCTCAACCGCATTCTTCAGCTCGCGCACATTGCCAGGCCATTTCTGCTTCAGAAGCGTTGAAGCGGCGCGCGCTGTGAAGCCGGCAAAGTGCTGGCGTTTGAGTTCGACGCACATGTTCACGGCGAAGCTATGCGCCAGCGGCAAAATGTCGTCGCGCCTCTCGCGCAGCGGCGGTACTGTGATCACATCAAACGCCAGCCGATCCAGCAGGTCAGCACGAAAAGTCTGCGCGGCAACGCGCGCTTGCAGGTCTTCGTTAGTTGCCGCTACCACACGAACATCGACGCTGAGCGTATCGCTGCCACCAACGCGCTCGAACTCCCCATATTCAATGACCCGCAGGATTTTCTCCTGAACACGCATGGATACCGTGCCGAGTTCGTCGAGAATCAGCGTGCCGTTGTCGGCACGCTCGAAGTGCCCCAGGTGTTGTCGGTTGGCGCCGGTAAATGCGCCCGCTTCGTGTCCAAACAGCTCTGATTCAAGAATGCTCTCAGTGAGCGCGGCGCAATTGACCTTGATCAGCGGCTGTTCCCAGCGATCGGATAGAAAATGTAATCTGCTGGAAATCAGTTCCTTACCTGTTCCGCGCTCCCCGACAACCAACACAGGCCGTGCCACAGGTGCCGCCCTGGATACGTGCTCGAGCGTAGCGAGAAAGGCGGGTGCCTCACCGATTAGAGGTGTCTTTTGCATTAACTAATTATACTAAATATTTTAAAATATTAATATTATTTAGTTATTTACGCTATTTTATATCTTTTAATATTATTCGCCAGAATTGCTTACTTATCTTTTAAAACAACCATTTAGAGATAATTTGGCAACTTGGCATGGTTCCTGCTACTTCCTGAATGAGATTTAGATTTTTCCTGAGGCATGGACTATGGGTATTTTTTCAAGATTTAGCGATATCGTTAACTCGAATATCAACGCAATTCTGGACAAGGCGGAGGATCCCGAGAAAATCGTTCGCCTGATGATTCAGGAAATGGAAGACACACTGGTAGAGGTACGCTCTGCAGCTGCGCGCTCGATCGCGGACAAGAAGTCATTAAACCGTAAGCTCGAGGCATTGGAGCGAGATGTCGCCGACTGGGAATCCAAAGCTGAGTTGGCATTGTCCAAACATCGCGAGGATCTTGCGAAGGCCGCGTTGCTTGAAAAGAACAATGCGGATCAGGCTGCGGTCGCCGTGCGCGAAGAGTACCAGGCGGTTGAGAGCGGCCTTGGCAAGCTCAATGAGGACATTGCCCGTCTGGAGGCAAAGTTGAAGGATGCGAAGCTGCGCCAACAGTCATTGCTGTCGCGGCATGAGACTGCCAGCAAACGCCTTGCGGCACGTAAATTGACGCATGGCTATAAAGTCGACGACGCCCTCGTGCGCTTTGAGCAGTATCAGCGCCGGATGGAGGACGTTGAGAGTCGTGTCGAAGCCTATGACCTGGGTTTACCGAAAGACCTTGATAACCAGTTCGCCAACCTTGAGGCGGAAGACAGCATCAAGGAAGACTTTGAGCGTCTGAAAGCGCGTGTCGCCGCTCGCGAGTCCGCCAGCCACAACAACGGTTAGGCATAACTCATGGGCAACGCAGCTTTTGTACTTGGTATCTTGTTTCTGACGATCGTCGCACCGTTGGCGATCATCCTGCACTTTGTCACCAAGTGGAAAAAGACCCGCGAGTTGACGCACTCAGATGAATCCATGATGGAAGAGGTCTGGGATATCGCGCAGAAGCTGGAAAGTCGGGTCAATGTATTGGAGGCGATTCTGGACGATGAAGCGCCGGATTGGAGGAACCGAGTATGAGTAGGAACCGGCACCGCATGTTGTTAGGCGGTTTGTACCTTGACCGGGAAAACGGTTGGTTGTTTGGTGTTTGCGCCGGATTGGCCGATCGTTTCGATATCGACCTGAACGTCTTGCGTATTCTGGTTGTGGTCGGCGGGGTGTTTGTTACGCTGCCGACGCTCGTCGCATATGGTTTGGCGGCCTGGATACTCAATGACCGGCCCCTGCAGCCACGCAGCCCTGCAGAGGAGCGTGAATTCTGGCGGACGAATCGCGGTAACAGGAGCTACTGATGGTAAATCAAACGACTTATGCAGGGCGCCGGTTCTTTCGCGACAGGCGCAATGGAAAAATAACCGGCGTTTGTGCGGGCATTGCAGACTACTTTGGATTCAGCCTCGGCATGACCCGTGTGCTTGCAGTGATTGCGCTGCTGGTGGCCACGCCCGCTACAATCCTTCTCTATATCGGCTTGACGTTGCTCATCCCGGTAAAAGACGGCGAAGTGGAACTACCCAAACCGGAGAAACGCGCGTTTCGCACTTCACTGCGATCGGCTCCACACGCAACCATGACCGACGTCAAGCGCAGCCTGCTTAGAATTGACTCAAGGTTAGCCAAGCTGGAGCGTTACGTGACGTCACCAAGATACAACCTGGATCGCGAAATACGCGAGCTATAATGGCTGCATTGAGCGCCCAGTCTAATAATTAACGGAGGCCCTTATGTTCAACTCGCCGTTCTCAATGGTTGTCGGTATCGTGCTGATTAGCTGCGTGTACAGCTTGGTCCAGACCTATCTGAAAAGCCGTCAGTCAGCGCCCGCAGAGGCGGGTAGTGCAGCCAGTGATGAAACTCTGGAGTTGATCGCAAAGCTTGAACACCGCGTTCAGGTGCTTGAGCGCATTGTCACCGATTCAGGTACTGACCTGAAGCGTGAGATCGACCGTCTATAGTCGCTAGCACCCGGGCGTCAGTTATTCTTCCTTAGCCTTGTAAGCGCGAACCTGCGTATTGAAGTTGGCGGCAACAGCTTCCATCTCCGCGATGGCAGCATTGTGCCGCTTGAGCAGCAACGCCTCGCGCTGCGCGGTAATCTCAGCGGCCTCGCCTTCGCTCTTGGCCGCAGCATTTTCGTCATCGATGCAGTCAAGATAGGTGTTCATCTCGTCCATATACGACTTGATTGCCTTTTGACCGGCCATCATCTGCTCTTTGCTGGCCTGCGTACCATTGGGCACGTCAACTTTCGATGGGTAGTCACAGGCGGCCCAAGAGGCGCTTGTAGCGGTTAATGCGGCTACTGCTAGCATTGATTTAAACGTGGTTTTCATTGCCGGTCCTCCAGCGAATTGACAGGTTGTCTGCGTTGGTGGCATTCACCGACGTAGCGCGACTGGGCCCAATCTTATAAGGATATGCGCTTGAATTCTATGCTGGCAGAACTCAGATTGGCTAACCGAACAACGCCCGATGCTGATCGGTGCCGTCCTGCTGGGCATGCAGGCGCTCGGTAAATTCATCAGCGGCCATTGGCGCACCAAATAGCATGCCCTGGCCGTAATCGCATTTGAGTTTTTGCAGGAACGCCAGTTGCGGCTGCGTTTCAATGCCCTCGGCAACGACATCCAGTCGCAGGCTACGACTCATATCGATAATCGCTGTGACGATTGCCGCATCATTTTCGTTGGTTGCCGCATTGGTTACGAATGAGCGGTCAATTTTCAGCGTTTTTATCGGAAATTTCTGCAGAGCGCTCAGTGACGAATAGCCGGTGCCAAAGTCGTCAATCGCAAGCTGCAGGCCGAACGCACGCAGTTTGTCGAGGACGGCCACGGTCCGTGGGATATCCTCCATCAGCGTCGTTTCGGTGATTTCAAATTCAATATCAGACGGCTTGATCGAATGCCGGTTGAAAATACGATTGATACTGTTAAAGAAGTTCTTCTGACGCAATTGCTTGAGTGACAGGTTGATGGCGATGCGCCCTGGATCTCCGATGCTGGCATGCCATTTCGCAATGTCTTCGCAGACGCGCTCGATGACCCATTCGCCTATCTCGATGATCAGGTTGGTTTGCTCTGCGAGCGGTATAAAATCGTTGGGTTGGATGCGCCCGTATTCCGGCATCTCCCATCTAACCAGTGCCTCGGCGCCGACAATTTTGCCAGTCGCCAGCTCATACTTGGGTTGATATTGCAGCAGCAACTCGTCTCGCTCGAAGCTGCGTCGCAGGCGACTTTTCATCATCAGGCGCTCTACGGCAGCATCGTTCATTGATGCCTCGTAGAAAGCTAGCCGGTTACCGCCGGCCTTCTTGGCCGCATACAGTGCCGCATCCGCGTTGCGCAACAGATCGATGACGTTGTCCGCATCACCCGGGTATATGGCAATACCAAGGCTGGCGGTCATGTAGACCTCATTGCCCTGAACTTCGAAGGGTTCTGCGATCTCGGCCAGCAGATCGCGCCCGAGGCCATGCAGACTGTCCTGCATGTCGTCAATGACCGGCATGCTTTCGACGAAAGCGGCGAACTCATCGCCTGCGAGCCGACCGATAACGGTGCCTTCCGGAAGTGCCCGGGCCATGCATTGCGTGAGAATTTCCAGAGTCGTGTCGCCGGCAAGGTGACCGAACGTATCGTTGATGTCCTTGAATTGATCAACGTCCAGATAAAACAGCGCCAGCGCGTTGCTGTTGCGACGTGATCGCGCAATGGCCCGTTGCAACAAATGCTGAAACTGCATGCGATTGGGCACTTTGGTCATTGGGTCGAATCTGGCCAGATACCGAATGCGCTCCTCGGAGCGTTTGCGTTCGGTAACGTTCTGGGCTGAGTAGATACGCCCCGCCAGCATGGTATCGGTCGTGTTGATCGTGGAGCAGGTCCAGGAGACCGGCAGGTAACTGCCATCCTGGCGCATGAAGCGTGCTTCACGCGGCTGGTTGGATGTCACGGCCTCGATAAACGGCTCTCTGTCATCGCTGTGCACCAGGTCCTGAACCTGCATGCCCAGTAGCTGGGTCTCAGTAAAGCCGGTCAGGCGCATGGCCGCGTCATTGCAATGGGTGATGACGCCTTCAACGCTGGTAACGATCAGCGCATCGTTCATGCTGCTCAGAACGTTGTCGACATAGTCACGGGATATTGTCGTCTGGCGCAGCTGGTCGCGCATGCTGTTAAACGAGCGAGCCAATTGGCCTAGCTCATCATTGCGTGACTCGATAAGCCGCTCGCCATAGTCGCCACGCTGCAGGCGTCTGGCTTGTCGGGTAATCGATTCGATCGGCCCGACCAGCCGTTTTGCTGCGAACCAGCTCAACGCACCACTGAGCACCAGCATCAGCAATGAGGTGATCACAATCCACAAAGAGGCACTGCTTTGCCAGTCCTGGCGGGCCTGTATTTGCTGCACGCGATAGGCGTCCAGCGCCGCGTTGAAGCCTTGCAACGAGTAACCGATCTGTAGCGTGCCGTATTTTTGGCCGCCAAACTGGATCTCGCGCGTGACGAGAATTTGTCCTGTCTGCCACTCAGTGCCCACAACAGACGTTGCTTGTGCATCGATGGCTTCGCCAGCCTGGCCGACGATCTCACCGACCTTGTTAGTCACCAGAGTAAAGCGCAATTCGCTGAGTTCGCCGGTGGTTTCGTCGATTGAGCGCTGCAGGTCGCCCAGGCGGCCATCGCGCAACTGGCCATCGATCTCGCGCTCAAGCGTCGAGCTCACCTGTTGCACGCGGTCGTTCAGCAGTTCCGCGAGGTAGCTGCGGCGCAGCTCAATACTATCGTTCAGAAAGCGATCGACAATCAGCCGGCTGTGGGCAAAAACCGCCAGCGAGACGATGCACACGATACTGGCGGTCAGTATCAGCGTTGCAACAAGCAAGCGGGGAGCCAGAGCTTTAGGAAAAAGGCGCATCATGTCACCGGGTGTGGTGCGCCACCTGCGGTTGTACAGCGATCATTGTGAGCCTCTTCTTTTTATTCTTTTGGTTTAGCGCAGATTACGCAAAGAAGAGTGTGACCAATGGACGCGGAGCCGTCCAGTCCGATTTAACACGTTTTAGCCATGTTTTAGCCGGAAAAACACGACCAAAGTCGTTCAAAGCCCGGTGATTTGACTGTTATTTTCTATAAATAACTGTTTTAGCTGGCTTTTTTAGCCTTCAGGTTTGCGATTCCGGTGTCACGTTTTTCCTGGAATCGCTGGCTGTTGGAGTTATTGCCAGTGATCTTCATATCGCCTTCGATGACCGCACCTTCCGCAACTGCGATCATGTCGCCGGTAACGGTGCCCTTGATGCGTGCCGTTGCAGCAATTTCGATCTTGCCGGAAGCGATCACGTCGCCGTCAACCGTGCCAGAGACGATAACGTGGGCAGCTCTCAGCACGCCTTCCCAGCGACCATCCTGAGTGATGGTGACAATGCTGTTTAACGTGCTATCGCCTATGATGGTACCGCTAAGCAGCAGATCATTGTCGCCAGACAGGCGGCCTTCGATTGTGCAGCCCTCAGCAATCAGTGTTGTAGGGCCGGATGCGCCGTCCCGTACTCGTCTTTTTCCGAACCCGCCCATCATTGCATCTCCTGTGAATGTGACATAAGCATAACGCGACGTCGCAGGCGCTGTTGTGACGCAGTTGGCAGGTCTGCATGCCGCGCGACAGTGGCGGCTGACGCTAGTGGAGGCTACCATTGGCGCCTCACAAATGAGAGCCGTGCATGATCGATCAACTCGAACCAACCCTGACGGCGATTCGCTCGGCAGACAATCTGGCATTCCAGGGCATACGCACCGGTCTCGAAAAAGAGTCATTGCGCGTTGCCCCCGACGGCTATCTGGCGACCACGCCGCATCCTGCGGCGCTTGGCTCGGCGCTTACAAACCCTTATATCACGACAGATTTTTCTGAGGCGCTGCTTGAGTTTGTCACGCCTGCGTTTGCCTCGGCGGCGCAGACGCTGGATTTCCTGTCTGACGTGCATCAATTCACCATGCAGCGCCTCGACAATGAATTGCTGTGGAATGCCAGCATGCCCTGCATGATTGGTGATGAGCACGCGATCGCGTTGGCGCGCTACGGCACGTCAAATGTGGCTCGCATGAAGACCATTTACCGGCGTGGGTTGAGTCATCGATACGGGCGCGCCATGCAAACTATTGCCGGTGTGCATTTTAACGTCTCCATGCCCGATGCCTTTTGGCCGATTTATCAGGCGGTTTGCGAGGACGATGCCGATCCGCAGGCTTTTCGTTCGGCGGCGTATTTGCGTCTGGCGCGCAATTTCCGGCGTTTTGGCTGGATTGTTCTGTACCTGTTTGGTGCATCGCCGGCGATGTGCAAGTCATTCCTCGGTGATCGTCCCAGCACGCTGGCGGAGTTCGATGCGGATACGCTGTTCGAGCCGTATGCAACGTCGCTGCGCATGAGCGATCTGGGTTACAGCAGCAACGCCCAATCACGCTTGAAAATCTCTTTGAACAGTCTTGATGACTATGTGCGCGATCTGACCGCGGCGATCATGACCTCGCATGCGCCTTACGAAAAAATTGGCGTGAAGGTTGGTGGTCAGTGGCGCCAGCTCAATAGCAACATTTTGCAAATCGAGAACGAGTACTACAGCAGCATTCGTCCGAAGCAGGTGGCAATGAGTGGCGAGCGGCCGACCTCGGCTCTCGAGCGCGGTGGCGTTCAATACGTTGAGGTGCGATCGCTGGACATCAATCCGTTCAGTCCTGTTGGTATCGATATCAATCAGGCAAATTACATGCATGCCCTGCTGGTGTATTGCCTGCTTGCGGACAGTCCACAGCTTGATGATGCTGAACTGTCAGAAGCCACAGCCAATCATGTTCTGGTCGCACACAGTGGCCGCGCTCCGGCGCTGCAATTGCAACGCAACGGCAAGTCAGTGGCGCTAGCCGACTGGGCGCAAGACATTCAGCAAGGCGTGTTGCAGGTTGCCGAGATGCTGGATAGCGGCGATGGTCGAATGCTTGCCAGTTGCACCGCGCAACAGGCATTGCTCGATGACAGCGATGCCTGCCCGTCTGCGCTGCTGTTAACTGAAATGCGGGACAGTGGCGTTGGCTTCAACCGGTTGGTCATGCAGCAGGCGGAACAACATGCCGAGTACTTTGCGAACCTGCCGCCAATAGGCGCTGACAATCTGGCCTTGCTAAAGGCTGAAGCGCTCGAGTCGCCGCATCGCCAGAAACAGATCGAGGCGAGCTCAACAGAGAGCTTTGAGCAATACCTCGCACAGTATTTTCAGGTTGGTTGAATAGGCGTGCCTGTTTGCCAGGCATGTTTGCGATGAATTTGTTGCAGGCGCGAGGTCATGCGACCGCGCTCACCCGAACCAATCCTGCGACCGTCGATTTCGAGCACGGGCGTCAGTTCCCCCATCGTGCCTGTCGTGAAGACCTCATCGGCGGTATACAGCTCAATCAGTGAAATATTACGTTCGACGGCAACGATATCGTGATGTGCAGCTGTGTGTAGCACCATGTTTCGCGTGATGCCCGGCAGGCAGGCATGGCCATGCGGTGTTGCCAGTTGCTCATCGCGCACCATGAAGATGTTGGTGTCGTTGGTTTCCGCAACGAACCCATTCAGATCCAGCATGACTGCGCTGTCGACGCCGGCGACGTTGGCCTCAATCGACGCGAGAATGTTGTTAAGCAGGTTGTTGTGATGAATCTTTGAGTCAAGACAGGAAGGCGTATTGCGCCGTGTCGATGCGCTCACCAGACGAATGCCGGTGTCGTTGTATACCGGTGGCTTCCATTCGGCCAGAACGATCAGCGTGGGTCCCGCCTGGTTAAACCGCGGATTCATGCCGGAGGTGACTTTCTCACCGCGTGTGAGCGTCAATCGAATGTGCGCATCGTTATACATGTCGTTGGCATGCAGCGTTTTAAAAATAGCCTCTATAACGCTCTCGGCGCTGGGTATCTCGACAAATGCCAGCGCATGCGCCGAGTCGCGCAATCGGCGAATATGTGCCTCCAGCGCGGCCACCCGGCCATCGTATACACGCAGGCCCTCCCACACGGCATCGCCACCCTGAACCACGCTGTCGAATACCGACACGCGCGCCTGCTCTCTTGGCAATAGTTGGTTGTTGATCATGACTTTGATGTCACGATTTCTTGGGTCGACGCTAATCATGCGCAGGGCTCCTTGGCGGGCGGTTGTGGTGCGCGCAGTGCGTGCTTGAATAATTGATCATAGCAAGGTGCACATTCTTCCAGCAGTCGCTCGAGCGCCTCGGGGAAATCTCTTTTTGCGTGATAGGGCGCAAAGCCCGTGCTGTTGTGGACCGCATGATACCAATGCGGTGCCCACACACCATCCTCATCGCGTGGCCCGGTTCGCCAACTGAGCATGGCGTTGTCGAAGCCGATACCCAGTGCATCACACAGCTGGCTGAGCACCGCCTTCGGGTTTATCAGCAGTTGGCGTGAATCGAGTACCCAGAACGCCTGACCGCGCTGCTGCAGTGTATCAATCAGCGCAACCTGCTTTGCAAGACCGGTATCAGCAAGCGTCGCGTCGGGCAGTTGCTTGGTCAGGCTGGGCAACATGTCACGAGGATCACGAATCAGAAGAACGTTGTGTGTCTCGGCGAGGAATGCATCTGACATACCTGTTAGATGATGTGCCATGTGCTTCATGAAGCGCACGGGCCGGTCTGCGGGCTCATTGAGCAGAGCTTGCATGACACGCTCACCATCGCAGTCCATCGCATCAAGCACCTCGTCTCGACCCGGGTGCATCGCACCGCTCACGCGCAGGTAATGGCCATACAGCGGCTCATCAATAACCCGGGTATCCGTGCGCTCGGCAAAGCTGTACATCAGGGCCGTTGAGACATTTCGAGGGCCCGACCACAGGCAAATATTGCTCACCATTGCCGCCTCCCGGAGCGTGCTGCTGAGTTTCTGGAACACCCGTTTTGTAACATGCGCCGCAAATGTTGGCGATGTTTTGCAAACTGCGTCACAGATTTACCATAACGACCTGCCTCGACCGGTCCAAAGTCCCTACACTGCCAGCACAGATAACTGCTTGGATTCGGTGTGAAAAACGCTTTTCTCTTTGGACTGATTGCTGGCCTTCTGGCCGTCTTCGGCCTGGCCTATGCCGCGCCCTTCCTGTCCCAGGAGCGGGTGCGCTCAGAGACGCGGGTTGAGAACAATGGTGGCAGGCTGGAACTATTCCAGATTGATCTGACCCGGGATACGCTGGTACAGGCGCCGGGCACGGACTCAGACGCGCCACTGGTGCCTGGTGAAGTGAGCTGGTTTTCTGACCTGGCACCATTTTCCGGATTGGCGGCGGTTTACAGACTGCGCAACGAAAACGGTGTGGTTGTCGGCACCGCGAGTCGTGTTCGCGGACTTGCGAACAATGACGACGTTGAATGGGTACTGCATTTTCCTGCTCGCGGCACGCTGGTGTTATCGGGTGTGAGCATTGACCGGGCAGAGGCCGGTGAAATCCGGGCAGGCTTGAGAGAGTTTCGCAGACTCGCGGGCGATTGGCAGGCTCAGCTCGACGAAGATAATGTCTGGCGATTCCGCACCAGTGTGCGTGCGCGTGTCCCGGCCGACGATTTGTTGCCGGAAGAGTCTGATGAGGCGCCTGAAGACGACGCGCTTGACGTCCTTGACGAAGGGGGCGCTGCATCATGAAATACATCATCGGCATCATGCTTGGATCTATAGTTGGCGTGCTGCTCGCCGTTGCAGCGTTGCTCTACAACCCGTTTTTTGATGGCAAAGATGCTGCTTCACCATCGGCTACCTCGCTGGGCTTTGCGGTTGCCGGTCAGGGCGCGGTTGCTGTGATTCGTACGGCCAACGGCTATCCGTGGGTAGCTCAGCAACCCGCATCAATTGCGCTCCCGAATATTGAAGGCACACGCAGTGCTGTGTCGGTATTGCTCGCATCCGCTGATGACAATCGAACGGTTGCCTATGTGGCACGCGTGCGGTCATTGACCGCGAGAGGCAAGCCGTTGTTCGGCGAGATGATTGAAGAGTCAGTCTGGTACGTTGTGGTTCCCGGCAAAGGCACGTTTCTTGTGCATACCGAGGATAACCTGTGGGGATTTTCTCGCGAGCTGACCCTGCCGATGTTGCGTGGCGAAACCTGGCGCGGAAAGTTGATGTTTGACACCACGGTCGGTCCGTTGGCGGGCCGCGGCGAAGTCATCGGCCTGAGTGGCGACTACGCGCGTTTGCGCGGCACGGCACAGCTCAATCAAACGGTACGAGAAGTATCGGCGGCACAAGGCATCACGGATGCCAGCAGCACACTGTACATAGACTTCTAGGTTGTTCTAGCCCGGCCAGCGTTTTTCCGCGTCCTTCAGGCTTTCCTCCGGGTCGGCCAGAATCTGTGCAGGGATTTTTGCGCCCGCCGCAACGGCCGGCTTACTCAGCATGAATTCGCGTGGACTATTCACGGAATCTACAGCAATGAGCCGGTCTTCCTTCAGATAAAAGCAGCTGAACTGGCGCGACGCTATATCACCGCGAATGACCGTTTGATCGTAGCCTTCCGTCAAGCCAACAATTTGCAGCTTCAGGTCGTATTGATCAGACCAGAACCAGGGTACTTGCGCATACGGGCGCTGTTCTTTGCACAACGTCGCTGCGGCGGTGCGCGCCTGCTCCAGTGCGTTGGGCACTGATTCAAGCCGCAGGCGTTTGCCCAACAAAGGGTTAGGGTGATTCGTGCAGTCCCCAATAGCGAGTATGTCCGGGTCTTCGGTCACGCAGAACTCATCGACAACAATACCGTTATCACAGGCAAGACCGCTGTCCGCGGCCAGCTCGGTGTTGGCGATAACGCCGATACCGACGACCACCAGATCCGCCTCCAGCTGGGTACCGTCGACCAGGCTGACCGAGGTGACGCGCTGCTCGCCGTTGAATTGAACAACGCCATTGTTCAGATGCACATGCACGCCTGCAGTGGTATGCACGTCCTGATAAAAATCTGAGATAGCCGGGGATACGACGCGACTGAGCAGACGGTCCATATGCTCGATCACATGGACTTCCAGGCCATGCGCAACGGCGACCGCTGCCACCTCAAGCCCGATGTAGCCACCTCCAACAATGATCAGACGGCGGCCTTCGCCGAAGTCATTGCGAATGCCATCGACATCGGCGCTGCTGCGAAGATAGTGCACACCTTGCTTGTCGTTGCCGGGCGTATCCAGATGGCGTGCCCGACTGCCGGTTGCCAGCACCAGCTTGTCCCATGACATCGACTTGCCGTCGCTTAGTGTGACGGTCTTGCTGTCACGGTTGATCTTCTCAACCCGCGTCTTCAGTACGAGCTTAATATTGTTTTCGGCGTAGAAGCCTTCCGGTTTAACGAACAGCCGGTCGGCATCGAGCTCCCCGGACAAATACTTTTTTGATAACGGTGGTCGTTGATAGGGTGGTATGGCCTCATCACCGACAATCGTAATGTCGCCGTCATAGCCGGACTGGCGCAGTGATACTGCCAGCTGGCCTGACGCATGGCCGGCACCGACAACAATTAGTTTTTCGCTCATAGTATTCTCGAGAGATTCTGATCCAAAGTTGGCAATCTGCCTACATCGCGCTGATGCCGCCATCGATGCGTAGCTCGGCACCGGTCATGAAGGCGGACTCATCTGACGCCAGATACAGAACGCCGTACGCGATGTCGTCCGGATGACCGACACGCCCAAGTGGAATTTGCTGCCCGAGTTTCGACAGCAATTTTTCGCGATCGCCGCTGCGACTCATGCCATCAAGGATAGGCGTATCGATGAACACCGGATGCACCGAGTTGCAACGAATGTTGTTCCGGGACCGTGCACAGTCCAGCGCGATCGACTTGGACAAATGGCATACCGCCGCTTTGGCCGAGTTGTAGGCGGCGTAGTTATGCCCGGCGATGATGCCGGCGATCGATGAAATATTAATTATGCTGCCGCCGCCTGAGTCAGTCATCAGCGGGATAGCATACTTGCAGCCGATGAAGACCGAATCGACATCAACTTCATGCACGCGACGCCAGTTCTCCAGCGTCTCGTCGACAACATTGCCAATCGATCCGATGCCGGCGTTGTTCACCAGAATGTGCAGTCCGCCGAGGTCTTTGGCTACGGCGATTGCGGCTTGCCACTGCTCTGGACTCGTCACATCGTGCGCGAGCCCCGTGGCAGAGCCTGGTTTTTCAGCATTGATTGACTCAGCAACCGCATGCACGCCTTCGGCATTGATATCGGTCAGCAGCACGGTTGCGCCCTCGCGAGCCAGCATGCGTGCCATGGCCTCACCCAAACCCTGAGCTGCGCCCGTAATCAGCGCTATCTTGCCCTCAACTCTACCCATACCAAGGATCCTTGAAAATGTTAGCGTCTGCTATTGTACGGCGCTGGGCGGCCGGTTGCAGTGGAGAATCTGATGACGCAAGACGATCACGAATATACACAAGCGATTCGAATTCATGCATTTGGAGGCGTTGATGAGCTGCGTTGGGAGCGTGTGCAATTAGCGCCACCAGCGTTAGTGGCTGGTACTGCTGGTAATCGTCGGTATCGACGCGCTGTCGGCGTTCATCGATGAGTCCGGCAACCGCAGCGACACCTACGGCTTCTTCAGAGATCGCCCGCTTTCGTTGTCTTCACGCTTCCTGGACGCTGCTACGAGTACATTCCTTTCGCGGCGCTGATCGGCGCCCTGATCGGTCTCGGACAGTTGGCGTCGTCCAGCGAACTGGTGGTGCTGCGCGCCGCTGGAGTATCGAATGCACGCCTGGCCTGGATTGTGCTCAAACAGTCAGTAGTACTCGCGGTGCTGGGCTTCGCCCTGGGTGAGTACATTGCACCCGCGGCAGATCAGCAGGCCCAGAGCGGGCGGGCACTGGCGCTGTACACGGACCGCCAATCCGATGCAGAGCAGGGGATCTGGCGCCGTGATGGACGCCGCTTCATGCACGTGCGCGCGGTCGCTCGCGATGATCGTGTGTTGGCGTGACAATTTACCAGTTTGATATAGCGGGCCGTCTCCAGCGTGCACTGTTTGCGGATCGCGGCCGATTCCAGTCTGGGGGCTGGAGCCTGAGTAATGTGCTGATCACTGACTTCGGCAGCGACGGTATCACCCGCGAACAGCAGTCGGCGATGCTGGTGCAGAGCAACATCACGCCAAGAATTCTTGCGCTGGAGAACGTCTCTCCGTCGCAGCTGGCTCTGGATGACCTGGTTGACTACACCGCTTTCCTGCGCACCCAGAACGAGGACGTGGCGCAGTTTGAACTGGCGGCCTGGCGCAAGCTCACGCAGCCCCTGGCGGTGGCAGCGCTGGTGCTGGTCGCTATTTCCTTCGTGTTTGGACCGCTGCGCGACGGAACGCTTGGATTCCGGCTGTTTACCGGGGTCATGGTTGGCGTGCTGTTTCGACTCAGTCAGGATCTCCTCGGACCGGCGAGTCTGGTGTTCGGATTTCCGCCGCTGTATGCCGCGGTAGCGCCGGTCGCGGTCTGCGTGCTCGTGGGTCTGTTCCTGCTGCGTCGCGCCTGATCACAGCGGTTTGGCTCATGCGCCGGTCTTCTTGCTTTTTTTTGGCAGCAGTACCAGTTCCGTGCCGGACAGGTAGTCGTGCCAGCAGCGCTTGCGTCTATCCACCAGGCACCAGAGGTAGCCGAGGCCGAAAACAGCGGCCGATAGCAGTGCACTGCCGCAGCGGGTGACGACGCGACCAAAGGTCAGTTCATTGCCCGGCAGCGGTACCAGTTTTATGCGCCAGGCCTGCATGCCCAGTGTCTGGCCACTCTTTAGCCAAAACACCGCGAAGAAGCCGATACAACAGAGGATTGTCAGGGTTTGCACCACGATCGGCGGTAACACCGAATCTGCAGCACCACCGAGGAGCATACGCAGTCCCATGGCCAGCGCCACCGTCGCCATGATCAGCGGGAGGACCAGCAGGGTGTCGTAGATTATCGCGGCGATACGACGTAGCAGGCCCGGAGGCTGCAGGGCTTCCTCGTTGGTCATGGCGCAGTCCGGCTCAGTCGTTGTTCAGAAACGGGTTTGCTTTTTCGGCGGCATTTTCGGCGGCATTTTCGGCAGCATTTTCGACCGCATTCTGCGGTGTTTCGACCGCCAGATGGCTGGTGTCCGGCGCCGCCGCGGTGACCTGCTGACGCTCGTTCTCCTGCAGCAGCTCGCTGCCGGCATCGGCCAGAGACAGGTGCGCTGTTGCCGGTGCTGCCGCCGCCGCTGCGGGCGCCCGGCAGTCGCTCAGATCCTGCCCCTCGGGTGCCAGGTCCAGGGCGCTGATATCCGGCAGTTCCGCCACCGCGTCCGATCGTTCCGGGGCAAGGCGCGCGCCGGTTTCCGCACTCTCGAGGTCCGGGGCCGGTAACGGAGCGGGTGTCTCGGATGTCTCGACAAGCGTCGTGCCGGCCTCGGCCAGGCTGAGCTGTGACAGATCGAGGACCGGCGCTACCGGCGCCTGTCGCTCGTCGGCAGTGAGTACGTCACTGCCCGCGGGCGCGAGCGTAATGTCCGCGGCGGGCGCTGCCAAAGCGCTCGCCGTGATGATTGCCCGTGCACCGACCCTCGCCATAGCCTTCTGGTACTTCAGCGCCGTGGCCTTGTCGCAGTCGCGCTTGATGCGTTGGCGCTTGCCCGAAAACAGGCGCTCAAGGGCGCTGGCATCGGCTTTGAACAGCGCCGCGAGCCCTGCACGCACCTGCTCCGACGAGTATCCTTCGAGACACTCACCGGCAAATTCGATGTTAAAACGCTGCTCGGCGTCGCTAGCCATGGACGCAGTATAGGCGTTTGGCCTGCCCCGGGAAAAGCTGCGCTATGGGGGTGGCTGAAAGCCCGGGGTGCCGGGCGTATAATCCGCCTCCTTCTGGAGGGTTTGCTATGCAGGTTGAGAATCAGCTACGCGAGCAGGTGCTCGAAAAATTCAGTCCGCAATGGCTGGAACTGGACAACGAGAGTCATCAGCACAGCGTGCCGGCGAACTCGGAGACCCATTTTCGACTGGTGATGGTCAGCGAGGCGTTCGAGGGCGCAGGCCGGTGGCCCGGCATCAGCTGGTGTATGCGGAGCTCGCCGAGCTGCTCGCCGGGCCCGTGCACGCGCTGGCGATGCATCTGTACACCCCCGGAGAGTGGCAGGCGCGTGAGGATGCGGCCCCGGAGTCACCGCAATGCCTCGGCGGCAGTAAGGCGGATGCGCTACAGCAAGAGGCGGAGGGCTCGGACCGATGAGCTGCGTGGTAGCTGCCCTGTACAAGTTTGTCGCTCTGCCTGATTACCGCGACCTTCGGGAGCCGCTGCTGGACCGCTGCCTGCATGAAGGGCTCCGCGGCACGCTGCTGCTTGCGGAGGAGGGGATCAACGGCACCGTGTCCGGCAGCCGTAGCGGTCTCGATCGGGTTCTCGCCTGGCTACGCAGCGATCCGCGTTTTGCCGATCTCGAGCATAAGGAATCATTGCATGAGGAGCAGCCGTTTCTGCGCATGAAGGTCAAGCTCAAGCGCGAAATCGTGACCATGGGCGTTCCGCAGGTGGACCCGAAACGCCGCGTGGGGAGCTACGTGCGCGCGTCAGGACTGGAACGCGCTGCTCGCCGACCCGGAGCTTACGCTGCTGGATACACGCAACGACTACGAGTGCGCTATCGGCAGCTTTCGCGGTGCGCTCGACCCGGGCATTAGCAATTTTCGCGACTTCCCGCGCTGGGTGAGGGAAAACCTCGATCCCCGGGTCAATCGCAAGGTCGCGATGTTCTGCACCGGTGGCATTCGCTGCGAGAAGGCGTCGTCCTACCTGCTGGAGCAGGGCTTCGAGGCGGTGTATCACCTGCAGGGCGGAATTCTCAAGTATCTCGAGGAGGTGCCTGCAAGAGAGCAGCCTGGGAGGGGGAGTGTTTTGTGTTTGACGATCGCGTCGCTGTCGACCAGGAGCTGCGGCGCGGCAGCTACGATCAGTGCTATGCCTGTCGTCACCCCATCAGCGAAGAGGATATGCGGGCTGCCAGCTATGTGAAAGGCGTGAGCTGCCCACACTGTATTGATCGCCAGTCCGATGCGCAGCGCGAGCGCTTTGCGGAGCGTCAGCGTCAGGTAGATCTCGCGCGACAGCGTGGTGAGCAGCATATCGGCAGTCCCTCGCAGCAGGCTCTAGGCGCTGAGGCACCGCGGTCCGAACGCGCCGAGGGTATGTGAAGTGCCAGCGAATCCCGTCGTGAGCTGTGGCGAGCGTCTGGTCCAGCTTCTGGAAAACTACGGCATCGACACGGTCTTCGGGATCCCGGGCAACCACACGGTGCAGCTCTATCGTGGTATTGCCGGCAGCGCTATTCGACACATATCACCCCGGCACGAGCAGGGTGCGGCGTTTATGGCTGATGGGTATGCCCGCGCCTGCGGTCGACCCGCCGCCTGTTTTCTGATTTCCGGTCCGGGTCGGCAATGCGATAACGCCGATGATGCAGGCGCTGGCGGATTCCGTGCCCATGCTCGTGGTTACTGCGGTTGCCGCGCGGCGACAGCTGGGCATGGGCGAGGGTCGACTGCATGAGCTGCCTGACCAGCGTGCGTTGGCCAGCCAGTGCACACGTTTCAGTCATACACTGATGGATCCCCGGGATCTGCCCAAGGTGCTCGCCCGGGCGTTTGCGGTGTTTGCCAGCGCACGTCCTGGCCCGGTGCATATCGAGATTCCTCTGGATGTAATCACCGCCGACGCCAGCGAGCTGGCGCCGGATCCCTGGCCAGTGCCGGCGGCCCCGGTGGCCGCGACCGCCGGTCTCGACGAACTTGCCCTGCGTCTGCGCGATGCGCAGCGGCCGCTGATTATCGCCGGAGGCGGCGCGGTTTCTGCGGCTGCCGAGGTGCGGGAGCTGGTCGAGCGACTGCATGCGCCACTGGTGACTACGGTAAATGCTAAGGGACTGCTGCCGCCGCAGCACCGCCTGCTTCTCGGCGGCAGCCCGAGTTTGCAGGCGGTACGTGATTGCATTGCCGGGGCAGACGTCGTGCTCGCCATTGGCACGGAGTTTGGCGAAACCGATTACGACATGCTGTTTTTGGGCGAGTTGCCTACGCCTGCCTGGCTCGCTCGCCTCGACATTGACCCGGCGCAACTGTGCCGCAACCAGCGCGCGGATCTGCCCCTGTGCGGCGATGCGCGGCAAAGCCTGCAGTCCCTGCTTGGACGTATGTATGATGACGGCGCCCTGCGCCACAGCGACAGGCGGATGGCAGCAGCAGAGGCGCGAGTAGCCGCGGTACGACGTGAGATCGCCAGCGAAAAGCACGTCAATCGCGACATGCAGGCACTGTTCGCCACGCTGCAGCGTGCGTTACCCGATCTGTGCCTGGTGGGGGACAGCACGCTGCCGACCTATTACGCGGTATGGCAGTATGAGGCGCCGGCACCGCGCCGCTACTTTCATTCGGCCACGGGCGCCGGCACCCTGGGTTACGCGATCCCCGCGGCGATAGGTGCGCGTCGCGCGCTCGGCGGTGCGACTTGCCAGTGCTTGCGCTGATCGGCGATGGCGCTGCGCAGTTCACGTTCATGGAACTGGCTGCCGCGGTGCAGGAGCAGCTGCCGATCATCATACTGCTCTGGAACAACGATGGTTACCGCGAGATCAAGACCGGCATGCTGGCCAGCGGTGTGGCGCCTGTTGGTGTGGATATTGCGCCGCCGGATTTTCTTGCCGCGGCACAGGCCCTGGGCTGCACGGCCGAACGCATCGACAGTCTGGCACAGCTTGAGTCGCGTCTCCCCGAGCTCGCGGCGAGTAAGATTCCGGCGCTGCTTGAGCTGCCCGAATCAGCCTTTCTCACCACGCCCGCTGGCGACTGGTACTGACAGGGAGACGGCGTACTGTATGGCTTGGGGACGATGAGACGACAAGGGTGGTAGCGGGTTGCAAAGGTGCGAGGGTCAGCAACATTACAGCGCTGCGGCATCTGCTGATATTCCAGGTCAAGCTGGCCGCCGATGCCCTCGCGTGATTTTATGCTCAGCCCACTGAGCATCGTTGCCTTTGCAATCGATGTGATTCGCAAACCGAAAGTCGAGAACAGCCTTTACCTTCGGCTGATGCTTATGGGCCGACGCTCAGACCGCTTTATCAATCTGTTTGATGATCATCGTGACGGCGGCCAGTTCACCATCGACAGTGCGGTCGACGAGCTGGAGGATTTGCTGCGAAGTTCAACAGCTGCGGATGCTAGCGCAGCTGAGTCTGCAGATCGGGAACCTGAAGGTAAGGCCTGATACGCGCATGAAAGCGCGTGACAGGTACGAAAATACTCTGGCTTGCTCCATCACCCCGGGAGATGATGCCGATAAACATCAGGCTGCCTGCGGCTAGCACCGCACCACCTGAAGCTCCTTTTCTGAGCACACAGTTGCTGCGTTTATCCCGGCGATCCGAACCGGTAAGTCGGCAGTGCGCGGTCTGGCGCAGCACAGGCTGCCCGCGTTCCTCAGCGCGCGGATAACCAGCCATTAGCAACTCCGTGCCGTGCTCGTCCCCGCTCGCCAGCACCGCCGCTGTCGGCAGGCTCACGGCAAGCCGGAGCAGTACCCAGTCGCTGTGCATGCCGCCGCCACTCGTCAGCACAGTCGCCTCGTGCCGTTCTCCGCTGGCAGTGAGGAATAGCAGCGGCCGGGCAAGATCCCGATAGTCCTCGACACAGTGCCAGGCACTGAGGATCAGGTTGGAGTGCGCTTCCCTGTTGTCGGCTCGAACAAGCGTGGCGGAGCATTGTTCATCGTAATGCCTGGCATAGCCGTCCTCGTAACGGATGGCGGGAACCAGCAGGCGTCCAACGCCGCCAAGTGCCTGTGCCAGCGCACTTTGCGACTCCGTCGCTAATGCCGTGGAGGCCATTGCGCCGGCGATAAGAAGCATCGCCAGCGCTGCGCGTCTGCCAGCGCGTTCAAAGCGCAATTCTGATGGCTCCGCTGTGTGAGGGTCGCTGTTTGGTTGCGCAAACTCATGCTCTGTGTTTTTCCTCTATCGCTGTACGCGGTTCTTTGCGGCTGTGTTGTTCTCTTACTGTGCGCATGGATCAGCCTGGTCGTCCCTGGTCGTCCTTTGTCGTCCTTTGTCGTCCTTTATTGTCCGGTGTTACCAGGGTCGACCTTGGTCTATGTCGGCCGCGCGATGAACTTTGATTGACATCAATGCCACCTGCGAGCCTCAGTCATAGTATGGCCGCGATTGCTATCCCGGGGTAACCCGAAGCCTAAACAAGGAGTGAAGGCACCATGAAAAAACAACTCGTCATCGCCGTGGCGGCGGCCACCATCGCAGCAGGCTCGCTCAGCGCGCAGGCCTATGAGCAGGGCGATATTATTGTGCGTGCGGGCATTATCACGGTGGCTCCGGATTCCAGCAGCGACCCCATCAATCTGCCAGATCCGGTGGGGACTTTGCCCGGTGGTGTCAAAGTTGGCGATGACACGCAGATCTCCATCATCGGTGCCTGGATGATGTCTGATAACTGGGGTCTTGAACTGCTCGCTGCTACACCTTTTGAGCACGAAATTGATCTGGTTGATGCACCGCTGCCCGCGGGCTCTACCAAGCACCTGCCGCCGACCCTGTCGTTGCAGTGGTATCCCCGCGGTAACGCGGAGGGCTGGCAGCCCTACCTCGGAGTGGGTGTGAACTACACCGCCTTCTTTGACGAGGAAGTCGATCCGGTACTGGCAGGCTTCCTGATCGAGAACCTGCCGGCGTTGGGCATCAATTCTGCAAAGCTGTCTCTGGAGGACTCCGTAGGTCTGGCAGCGCAGGCCGGCGTGGATATTCCCATCAATGACAACTGGTCGCTGAATGCCGGTCTCTGGTACATCGATATCGGCACCACCGCCGATGTGACCCTGGGTCTTGATGGTGGCAGCAGTGCAACCGTCAGCTTTGATGTGGACATCGATCCCTGGGTTTACAACGTGGGTATTGCCTACAAGTTTTGAGTGCGCGTATCCGGCGGATAAACCCGCCGTGCTTTTGCGACCCTGCCATTGCGGCGGGGTTTTTTTGCCCGCAATTTTTAACGGTTTACCGTGGCCCAGCCAGTCATCAGTTACCTTCGGGCTGTCCGACTGCTGCATATCGGCGCATCGTATGGCTGTGTGTAGCCCGTCTGGCTCTTCTTGCATGTGCATAGAGTGATCCTGCATGGCGCCAGCTTCGATGTCGCGGTCCAGATGCGAGCCGTGGGACCAGGTCATGGCAAGGGCCCATACGCCCGTGGCAATGAGAAACACGGCGATTACGAGCTTCAGACCACGACGGCGCAGCAGCGACTGCGCGCCGGCGGCGCCAAAACTGGTGCGAGCATCGCCGGCAGGGTGCCGACGCCGAAGGCAAACATCAGGGTGCCGGAGCGCAGCGCGTCCTGCGTGGTTGCGGACCAGGCCAGGGCACTGTAGATCAGTCCGCAGGGCATCAGACCCCAGCACAGCCCAAGTAGATATCCCTGGCTCCAGTGCCGAACCGGGAGCAAACGTGACGATAGTTTCTGCACCGGTGCCCAGACTTTGGCGCCGACGCGCTCGAGCACGCTGATGCCGCGCCACCAGTCGGCGATCGACAAGCCCATGGCGATCAGAAGCAGGGCTGCCAGATAGCGCAGGAACATGGTCCACTGGGCCAGATTGATACTGCCTGCGAGCCCGCCAAGCAGGGCGCCAAGCGCGGCATAGCTGCATAGCCGTCCGCCGTGATAGGCCAGAGTCGTCGCGCGTCCCACGTTGCCACCGAGGTTGATCGCTGCGGCAATACCGCCGCACATGCCCAGGCAGTGGCCGGCGCCCGCCAGACCGATGCCGAAAGCCGCCACGATTCCCGTATCGGCCATCATTCGCTGTTGCTCTCCCTCCTCTGGTCTGCGTGGGGGTCTGTGGTCCGCAGCTCGTCACCGCTTGCGTCGCCGGGTCATCGAAAGTTCCCGTCCGACCAGAATGCGCCAGCCTTCTTTGTCGAGATCATCATACTGCCCGCTGTCGATCGCCCAGAGCAGAAGGCGGATCACGATCACGCAGAAGACCAGCGCCACGGGAATCAGCAGATACAGGCTCTCCATGGCTACAAGGTCTCCGGCGATGCAAAGCGTCGCATGCGCGATGCGTTGGCGACTACAAGAAGCGAGCTGAAGGACATGCCCAGCGCCGCCGCCCAGGGCGGTATCCAGCCCATGGCGGCCAGGGGTATGCCGACGGCGTTGTAGCCCAGTGCCCAGGCGAAGTTCTGCAGGATGACGCGGCGCGTCCGCAGTCGCAGCGGCGCAGGAGGCTCGATCTGCTGCAGGTCGCCGTCGACGACCACGAAATCGGCCTGTGCCCGGGCCAGGTCCGTTGCACCGGCGACGGCGATGGACACGTCCGCCTGCTTGAGTACCGGGGCGTCATTGAGGCCATCACCGACCATCAGCACGCGCCGCGCCGGACGCCTGCAAGGCCGCGACGCGCTCCAGTTTCTGCTGTGGCGAACAGCCGGTATGCACCGCATCAAAGCCAAGGGTCGAAACCCAGTTGGCCGGCGCGCGGCGAGGCGTCTCCGGTGAGCAGTTCGGTACGAACCCCCGTCCGCTGAAATCGCTCGAGGATCGCGCGCGCTTCGCGCAGCGCATCGTCCAGCCCAGCCAGGCGAGCGGATGCGTGTCTTCTGCCCAGGGCAATCCAGTACAGCGGCGCAGTGGCGGGGATCCGGGAAACGCGCCAGCTCGCGGCAGAAAGCGCGAGAGCCAAGCGCAGCCTGCCGTCCACCGCGCGGCCCTCCAGGCCCGCGCCGACGATGTAGCGAATATCGTCAAGGATCGCTGCTGGCGCGATCGCCGAAAAGGCGCTGGCCAGGGGATGGTTGGAGTGGCGCTGCAGGGCAGCGGCGATGCGCAGCGATATCGTCGCGTCGGTATACCGTCGGCGAGGGTGGACGCGTTGACGCGAGGTCGAAACTCGCCGGTGGTCAGCGTACCGGTTTTGTCGAAGAGCGACGTGGGTGACTCGGGACAGGGATTCGAGGGCGTTCTCGCCGTGCACGATCACGCCTTGGCGACGCAGCAGGGCGGCCGCGTTGGCAAGGGTCGCAGGTGTTGCCAGGGACAGGGCGCAGGGGCAGCTGATCACCAGCACCGATAGCGCGATCCAGAACGCCCGGTCCGGGTCGATCTGCGACCAGGCCAGCGCGGTGAAGGCCGTCGCGAGCAGCACGCGCGGCAATAAAACGCGTGGCGATACGGTCGGCGAGTCTGGCGAGAGCAGGCTTGTCGTGGCGTGCCGTGTCGATCGAGCGCTGCAGTGCGGCGAGCCGCGTGTCGGCATAGGTTCCCGTTGCCTCGAGTTCCAGCGTGTCGTCTACGTTGACCGTGCCCGCATACCCGGTCGCCCATGGTCACGGGGCGCGGCAGGGCTTCGCCGCTGAAGCTGTCCTCCCGCACCGCGCTGAGCCCATAACGACCCGCGCGTCGATGGGAATGGTATCGCCCGCCCGCACGAGCACCTGATCACCGCGGCGCAGTTCGCGTCTTGGCACCAGCGTCCAGGTCCCGTTGCGGCGTACGCGCACCGCGTCGGGCAGGGACTGTTCCGCATCCTGCCAGGCCAGAGCGTCGCGATAGCGCATACGTTTTTCGACGAAGCGCGCCAGTAGCAGCAGAAAGGTAAACATGACGACGGAATCAAAGTAGACGTCGCCGTCGCCGCCAAAGGTGGCAACCGTGCTGGCCGCGAAGGCCAGTCCAATCGCCAGGGCCACGGGCAGATCCATCACCAGTGCGCCCTGGCGCAGATGTCGCCAGGCGCTTTCGAAGAAGCCTCGTGCGGAAAAGGCCACGACAAACCCCGTGACCAGCAGACTGACAAAGCGCAGCAAGCGCTGGTAGTCCTCGCTGATGCCCTGAATGTCACCGGCGTGCAGGGCGATGGCAAACATGCCCACCTGCATCATACCAATGCCCGCGACCGCAAGACGGCGCAGGTCGCGCCGATAGTCGCGCGCGCCATGATCCTGCTGTGCGCTGCTTTGCCAGGGCTGAACGCTGTAACCCAGCGCGTGATGACGTTCGAAAAGCTCGCTGATCGGCAACTGGTGGCGCGGTCAAAGCGGACGTCGAGCCGACCCTGGGTGAGGTTGAGGGAGGCTCTGCGCACACCGGGCTCGCGCTGGAGCGTGGTCTCGATAAGCCAGGTGCAGGCCGCACAGCTCACGCCGCCGATCAGCAGGCGCGCATCGGTCAGGCCGTCGTCCACCCTGGGTCGGCGAACTGCTCGGCCAGGGCGTCGTCGTCGTAGATCGCAAAGCGTCCGGGGTCGATCGAAGGTCAGGGTCGGGCCTGCTCATTGAAGGCTGTGCGCTGGGCATAGAAGCGCTCCAGACCGCTGTCGGCGATGATCATGGCCACGGCCCGGCAGCCGGGGCAGCACATGGCTCGCGCTCGCCGGCCAGATCTCCAGGGAAAAGTCCTGGCCCGGTGGCACGCTCTCGCCGCAGTGGAAGCAGGTGGACGGCTGGAGCAACGCGACTGGCCTGCGTCGGGGCGCTTCGTTACCTCGTTCTTTGGGCGACATAGCACGTACGCTGGCTCGGGATGAGCGGCTGCACAGCCGACTCTGCTCAGTCGAGAGTCGAGGCGCGATCGCCATCGAGAAAGTCAGTGTTCGTCAGGGCGCCATCGACAGGCGCCAGCCCCGTCCTCCGACTGCAGGGTCCAGTGCCAGTTGGCTGCCACCGTTGCCGGCATCTGACCGCCGTAGAGGCCGGGCGCGATGCGACGCAGCACTGACGCTGAAATCACGATCGGCCTCCAGGGGATGGGAGAGGAACAGATCGAGGGTATCGTCGCCATACTCATCGCCGCGCAGCGCGCACCTGTACCCGGTGGTCAAGTATCTGCAACTGAGGCTTCGATGCCGAGTTCCGTCGGCCACCCGCTGTTTACCCAGTTCGACGTTGATCGCCAGTCCGTCCTTGTAATAGTCGTCGACGACCAGGTCGTCGGAGTAGCGGTTGGCAATGTACAGCGTGCTGAGGCTGGCAATCACAACGGAGCCGGGCAGGGCAATCAGGAACCAGGGCCAGAACTGGCGGTACCACGGTTCGAGATCTTCCTGTCGATTGGGTCGAGCGTAGCTGCGGCCTTCGCTCACCATCTTACTATCAGTTACTCTATGTGCTCATGAGCGATTCTATCCTAACGCTTATTGGCGATCGACGGGTTTGAGAAACCGCGATTCGGATGCGGCACGCAGGGAGGGCATGTCCTCGGCGATCAGTTCGAAGATCAGGTCCGCGCTCGGCGCCTCGAGAACGTCCCGTGGCCCGTAGACCCGCAGGGTGATCTCCCGATCTTCACTGCCCTCGAAGTGCGGAAGCGGGTAGCCCCGCGGATTTCCGCACCCTCCAGACCGCTCGACGGTGAGCGCAAAGTCGTGGGGCCGCGTATCCATGTTGACGATATGTATGCGGTAGATATTTTCCACGCCGCCATCGAGGGTCTCGACGAAGAGGCTGTTGCGATCGCGCATCACGGTCATTTCCAGGGGCGTGCGGGTCACGATATTGTAGGCAAACACGCCGGCCATCAGGCACAGCACGGTCACGTAGCCAATGATTCGCGGGCGCAGCCAGTGGGTCTTGCCACCCTCGAGCTCGCGCTCGCTGGTGTAGCGAACAAGGCCGGGTTCATAGCCCATCTTGCGCATCACGGAGTTGCAGGCGTCGATGCACAGGGCGCAGCCGATGCACTCGTACTGCAGGCCGTCGCGAATATCGATACCCGTGGGGCAGACCTGGACGCACAGATCGCAGTCGATGCAGTCACCCAGGCCCGCCTTCCTGATGGTCCAGAGAGCGCTTGCGCGAACCGCGGGGTTCGCCGCGGGCGGCGTCGTAGGACACGATCAGCGTGTCCCGATCAAACATCACCGACTGGAAGCGCGCATAGGGGCACATGTACTTGCAGACCTGCTCGCGCATCCAGCCCGCATTGATATAGGTTGCGAGGGTGAAAAATACGGTCCAGAGGATCTGCCACTTACCGGTCGAAAGCGTCGCCAGCTCGAATACCAGATCACGCACCGGATAGAAATAGCCGACGAAGGTCATGCCGGTCATAAAGGCGATAAACAGCCAGCTGCCGTGCTTGCCGATCTTGCGCCAGGCTTTGTTAAGCGACCAGGGCTGCTTGTCGAGCTTTATACGCTGGTTGCGGGTGCCCTCAAACTTCTGCTCAACCCACATGAAGATACTGGTCCACACGGTTTGCGGACAGGTGTAGCCGCACCAGATTCGACCTGCGGAAACCGTAACCGCGAACAGGGAGAAGGCCGAGATGATCAGCAGAAAGGCGAGCAGCGGAAAATCCTGTGGCCAGAAGGTCAGCCCGAATATGTGGAACTCACGCTCGGGGAGGTCGAACCAGACCGCCTGGCGACCATTAATGCTGATCCAGGGAATGCAGTAGTAGCCGAGCAGCAGAGGCCAGCCCGCTGAACACGCGCAGGCGCTGGTAAAAGCCCTCGATCTTGCGGTGTAGATCTTTTCGCGCTTCTGGTAAAGGTCGAGCTCGCCGACCTCCGCCGGGACGACCTCCTGGACATCGATCAGTTCGGGTTCAGCCATGGCGTTCAGCTATCCGTTGTTCAGCCACAGGGTGGGGACCGCTTCCAGGTTGATGTCGGGGCCGCTGCCTTCGGTCGGTATCCTTGGGCGTACCGCTCGCTGGCGTGGCTGCTCCATTCCCCCCGCAGCTGGAGGTTCCCTGCGGGACGCTCTTCGGTTGCTCGTCCCAGCTACCGTGTGCCCTAGACCGGCGATTCAGGCCGTAGATATAGGCGGACACCAGGTGAATCTTGTCTTCGCCCAGGGTGTTGGCGAAGGCGGGCATCTGTCCGTTGCGACCAATACGCAGACTGTGCGCGATCTGCTCGGCGTTGCCGCCGTAAAGCCAGATGCCATTGGTGAGGTTCGGTGCGCCCATGGCCTGGTTGCCTTTGCCTTCGGGTCCGTGGCAGGCCACACAGTAGGTCTGATAGTGCTTCTCGCCGGCCTTCACCTTCGCCGGGTCCGCGTCGCGACTGTTCAGCGACAGAATATAGGCCGTGGCCTCCGCGATACCCTCATCGCCCAGAATCGACTCCCAGGCGGGCATGGCGGCGCGGCGACCGTTGACGATCGTGTGCTTGATCATGTCGGCGCTGCCGCCGTAGAGCCAATCGTTGTCGGCAAGATTGGGGAAGCCAAGGGCTCCGCCCGCATCCAGACCATGACACTGGGAGCAGTTGTTGCCGTAGATGCGCATGCCCATCTTGCGGGCCTTGGGATCGTGGTAGATCTCCTCGATAGGCATGGCCAGGTAGCGGTCGCGCATTGGCGCGGTACTGTTCCTCGGCGACGGCGACTTCCTGTCGTGCTGCTCCAGGGAGGTCCAGCCGAGAACCCCGGGAAGTTTCCCATACCCGGGTAGACGATCAGGTAGCCGATGCCCCAGACGATGGTGATCACAAACATCCAAACCACCAGCCGGGCAGCGGGTTGTCCCACTCCTCAATGCCGTCGTACTCGTGCCCGGTGGTTTTCTGTCCAGCGGCGTGCGTTTGCGGTTGGCGAAGAGCAGGGCGGTCACGAGTATCAGGGTTATCGCCGTCAGGACGATTACCCAGCCACTCCAGAATCCGGTCAGGTAGCTACTCATTGATCTTTTCTCCCCTTTGCGCTGCCCGCCTGCGCACCGTCGTCGGCAAATGGCAGGTTGGCGGCTTCGTCAAAAGACTTTTTTCGTTTGCTGCTGTAGGCCCAGAAAATCAGGCCGATAAATACGATCAGCAAAAATGCGGTGCTGATACCCCTGAGGTCGTTGATATCCATGATCAGCGCCGCGTCTGGATCAGGGTGCCAAGCTGCTGCAGGTAGGCTACGAGTGCGTCGATTTCCTTTTTGCCACTGACCGCGGCGGCCGCACCGGCGATATCCGCATCGGTGTAAGGCACACCCACCGTGCGCAGGGCCTGCATCTTGCGCGCCGTGTACTTGCCCGTCAGCTCGTTGTTGAACAGCCAGGGAAAGGACGGCATGTTGGATTCCGGTACCACGTCGCGCGGGTTGTAGAGATGGGCGCGGTGCCAGTCGTCCGAGTAGCGCTGACCGACGCGGGCCAGATCCGGTCCGGTGCGCTTCGAGCCCCACTGGAACGGGTGGTCGTAGACGAACTCGCCGGCGACGGAGTAGTGCCCGTAGCGCTCGGTCTCGGCACGCAGCGGGCGAATCATCTGCGAGTGGCAGGTATTGCAGCCCTCGCGGATGTAGATATCCCGCCCTTCGAGTTCCAGGGCGGAATAGGGCTCGAGGCCGGCGACGGGCTCAGCGAGCTGCTTGGAGAACATCAGCGGTACCAGCTCAACCAGGCGCCGAAGCTGATCGCGACAATCACCAGCACGATCATCAGCGGGACGTTTTTCTCGACTATTTCGTGACCCTTCACGGTCGCTTACTCCTTAAGCCGTAGCTGCAACCGGTGCTTGCACCGGAGCGTCCTTTGCGAATTGTCATGAAGACGTTGTAGGCCATGATCAGCATGCCGCCGAGGAAGATGGCGCCGCCGAGAACGCGGACGATCCAGCCCGGATAGCTCGCCACGACCGACTCCACGAAGGCGTAGGTCAGCGTGCCGTCCTGGTTGTAGGCGCGCCACATCAGGCCCTGGAGGATGCCGTTGACCCACATGGAGGCGATATACAGTACCGTACCAATGGTGGACATCCAGAAGTGGGTGTTGATCAGGTTGGTGCTGTACATCTGCTCCTTGCCGTAGACCTTCGGGATCAGGTGATAGAGACAGCCGATCGAGATCATTGCGACCCAACCCAGGGCTCCCGAATGCACGTGACCGATAGTCCAGTCCGTGTAGTGCGACAGGGAGTTGACGGTCTTGATGGACATCATCGGACCTTCAAAGGTGGACATGCCGTAGAAGGCCAGGGAGACAACCAGAATACGCAGGATCGGATCCGTGCGCAGTTTGTGCCAGGCACCAGACAGGGTCATGATGCCGTTGATCATGCCGCCCCAGCTGGGCGCCAGCAGGATCAGGCTCATCACCATGCCCAGCGACTGGGCCCAGTCCGGCAGCGCCGTGTAGTGCAGGTGGTGCGGGCCGGCCCAGATGTAGACGGCGACCAGCGCCCAGAAGTGCACGATCGACAGGCGGTACGAGTAGACCGGACGCTCGGCCTGCTTGGGCACGAAGTAGTACATCATGCCGAGGAAGCCGGCGGTCAGGAAGAAGCCCACGGCGTTGTGTCCGTACCACCACTGGACCATGGCATCCACGGTGCCGGCGTAAACGGAGTAGGATTTGAACGGGCCCCATGGAATCTCCGCGCTGTTGAGCAGGTGCAGCACGGCGACGGTGACGATGAAGGCGCCGAAAAACCAGTTCGCTACGTAGATATGGCTGGTCTTGCGCTGGATGATCGTGCCAAAGAACACCACGGCGTAGGTTACCCAGACAAGCGTGATGAGAATGTCGATCGGCCATTCGAGCTCGGCGTATTCCTTGCCCGAGGTGAAGCCCAGGGGCAGGGTGATGGCCGCGGCCAGGATGACCAGCTGCCAGCCCCAGAAGGTAAAGGCGGCCAGCTTGTCCGAGAGCAGGCGCGTCTGGCAGGTTCGCTGCACGATGTAGTATGAGGTTGCAAACAGGGCGCAGCCTCCGAAGGCAAAGATGACGGCGTTCGTATGCAGGGGGCGCAGGCGCCCGAAGTGGATCCAGGGCAGGTTCGAGATTCAGGGCGGGCCAGACCATCTCCGCGGCGATGATCACGCCGACCAGCATGCCCACTATGCCCCACACCACCGTCATGATGGCGAATTGCCTGACAACCTTGTAGTTGTAGACGGGGTGTTCCAGTGCTGCGTTAAGTTCGCTCATGGTTGATACCCGTAGTTCCTGTTAATTCGAGAGCGCGTTGCCCGTTCGTGGCCTGCTGTCGCCGCAGCCCTGCGTGATTCCTGGAGCCGCGCTGCAGCGTGTTTCACGCATCGAAGTTCCTCGCAGGTCCGCGTGTCCCCCGTCAGCAAGTAGTCGCCTCAGCCGTCCGTGAAGGCCGGGTGCCGCGCCATAGTCCCAGGCGAGGATGGAAACGACCATGATGCTAACGAGAATGACCATCGACAGGGCCAGGATCGCGCTGGAGAACAGAAAACCGCGTTCCTGGGGAATATTCATGACGATGGGAATGCCCAGGTACATCAGGTACACGGACCAGCTGATGGCTATTACGCCGATGATCAGATCGATCCAGAGTACTGGGTAGAACCCGACGAGTCCCAGGATGAACAGGGGGGTCGCAGTCAGACCGGCGATCACCACGCCCTTGGCGATGGTTGATTGATCAGCGCCGTAGGTGCTCGACATCCAGTGGATGAAGTAGCCGATGCAGGCAACGCTCGCCACCATCACACAGTAGAACAGGATGTTGACCTGGAGTGCGCTAGGCTCGGTGAGCTTGATGACCTCGTTGTAGCTGCCGACGGTCCAGCCGACCTGGCTCGTGCCCCAGTACCAGGCCAATGCGGGCAGTACCGCAAAAATAAACGGGTAAAGCACCAGCAGGTTCTGCGAGCCTTCCGAAAGATTTGCGACGGTTTGCCATTGCTGCCTGGGTTTGAAAAGCAGGCCAAAGGTATGCTGAATCATGTTTTTGTTAGCCCCCGAGAATGTTTTTTTGCAGGCGAGATTCTAAAGGCTTCACCCCGATCGAACGTTGACCTGCGTCAATAAGCCACGCGTGATTGTTAAGCGAATTGAGCCCCGCCTCTCCCGCGCCCCTCCCTGAATAGTTGCTCGACGCGTCAATTCGTTCATTCAGATTCAGCGTCTTTTCGGCTGGTTTTTTTGACACTTACTGAGACCAATGCAGAATCGCGGGTACGTGAGCGGCCTGAACAACTCCTTGTATTGAGGCGTCGACTACGAACTCGCCATCGACATGTTTACGACGCTCGGCGAGGTCTGCGCACAGGCACCCGGACTGGCGCTTGCGAGCAACAACTTTGGTCACCCGGTGCGCTACCACAGCGACTGCAGCGTGCTTGCCAATAACTTCGTGCTGACCCGCCAGCAGGAAGAGAAAATCGAGCAACTCAACGCCGCCTGGGCGATGACACCGGCGCAACTCATCGAGCAGATGCCGCAAGTGCGATACGTCATCCTGGCACTCAATGATATTTACCTGTACACCGACACCGGTCTGCGTGAACCGACGATGGATGAGCTCGCGGCATCGAACCCGCCATTGGCAATGGCGCTGACCTTCGACACAGACCTGCCGGCACAATTTGAACTGCTCAACGAACGACTGCTTGACGATGGCCGCGATTTCGCCGTCGCCCGGCTATTTCGAATTAACCCACCGACTATCGCTGCGCCCGTGACGGGCGACGCCGACTAACGAGACTGACATGGCAACCTACGACATCGCGGTATTGGTACCGTGCTACAACGAAGGCAAGACGATCACCGCGGTGGTCGATGATTTTCGCAAGGCACTGCCCGACGCGACGATATTTGTGTACGACAACAACTCCTCCGACGACACGGTCGAAAAAGCGCGCGCTGCCGGCGCAGTGGTACGAACCGAAGTGCGCCAGGGCAAAGGGCATGTGGTCAGACGCATGTTTGCCGATATCGATGCCGATATTTATGTGTTGGTCGACGGTGATGACACTTACGAGGCCGCCGCGGCACCGGCGCTGGTCGCACGGCTTGTCGACGACGGTCTGGATATGGTCACCGGCACGCGCGAGGCATCGTCCGACCTTGCCTATCGCACCGGCCACCGGTTCGGCAACCGGCTGCTGACGGGTCTCGTGGCGTTCAGTTTCGGCAGCCAGGTATCGGACATGCTGTCCGGCTATCGGGTGCTTTCACGCCGCTTCGTCAAGTCATTCCCGCTGTTGAGCGGCGGCTTCGAAATTGAAACTGAAATGACCGTACACGGCCTCGAGCTCGGTATGCCACAGGCCGAGGTAACCACGGTCTACAAAGAGCGCCCGGAAGGATCGGAAAGCAAGCTCAACACCTATGCCGATGGCCTTCGCATCCTGACCACAATCGTTCGCATGCTGAAGGAAGAGCGCCCGTTGGCGTTTTTCGGCAGCATGTGTGCGTTGCTGATCGTTGCGGCGCTGGTCATCGCAACGCCAATCGTCATCACCTTTATCGATACCGGCCTCGTGCCGCGCTTCCCGACCGCGATACTCGCGACGGGCATGATCCTGCTCGGCTTCCTGTCGTTGGCGTGCGGGTTGATTCTTGCCACCGTGACGCGCGGGCGTCAGGAACTGAAGCGGCTGCGCTATCTGCAGATCCCGGGCGTGCTGAACATCCGTGGAGATGACGCTTGAGCGCCACCAATCAACGTCAGCTGACCTGGTTCATTATTGTCGGCGGCTGCGGCTTCATCGTCGATGCGTTGATGCTGCAAACGCTGATCACCGTCGGGCTCGGTCCGATCTCGGCAAGGCTGTTGTCGTTCCCGGTTGCCGTGCTGTTCACATGGCTGATGCACCGGCGCTTCACCTTTTCCGCGCGGCGTTCGTCGCGGCGCAGCAGCGAGCTCAGCAAATACCTGACGGCGCAGATCGTCAGCGCCCTGCTCGGCCTCGCTGCCTACACCTATCTCGTGTTGTATCAGTCGTTCTTCGCAGCATGGCCCGTGGCGGCGCTGGTCGTTTCGGCGGTGTGCAGCATGGTCAGTAATTATCTTCTGAGTCACTACCTCGTATTCACTGAAACCGAGACCGGATAGCACCATGAGCGGACGCAGCAAAGGTCTGATACTAATCTGGATCATATTCGGCCTGATGGCCGCATCGATTGCCTACCTGATGCGCGACAACGCCTCGATCGGCGATCAGGTGCTGCCGATGGGCAACGACTCGTTCTATCACGCGCGACGCATGATCGACACGGCGACCGGGCCGGGTTTTTATGAGTTTGATGAACGCATGCATGTGCCGGAAGGCAGCTGGGTCACCTGGCCGTGGGCGTACGATTTTCTGGCCGGCAAGGCGCTGGCGGTCGCACTGTTCGTCAACCCGACGCTGCAACCCATGGTGTTTCTCGGCTGGATACCCGTGCTGTGGGTATTCCTGAATGCCGCGCTGTTTCTTGCCATCGCCGCGCGGCTGGAGCTGAGGCTGGAGCTGATTGCCTGCGCGGGTCTCGCCTTCGGGCTTTCCGCGGCGATTCAGGGGCTGCATGGCTTCGCGATTATCGATCACCATTTCATAGAGCTCAGCTTCGTGCTCGCCGCGACGCTTGCGTTGATGCGCTGGCTGGGCGATCCGGACAGCCGGCGCGATGGCGCAATATTGGGTGTCGTGCTGGGGCTTGCGCCGGCGTTTCATACCGGCGCGTTTATTCTGCAGCTACCGGTGTTGATTACGCTGTTTATCCTGTGGCTGCGCGATGAGGCGCCGCCGGCCGCGGCCACCCGCAGCATGGCCGTCGCATTGCTGATCACAACCCTGCTGATCCTGCTGCCGTCCGGCCCGTTCCGGGATCTGCAGTTCTCACTGACGACGCTGTCGTGGTTTCACGGCTATGTTGCCGTATGCACGGCGATCGCGGCGTCGTTGATGGCGTGGAAGCCGATCAGCGGCAAGCAGTTCACGATACTTGCCGCGGTCAGTGCGGCGCTGGGAGTCCCGCTCGTCAGCAGCATCCTGCTTGGCAGCAATTTCCTGTCCGGCAAACTGCTGATGTTCGATCGCATCTCCGAGGTGCGCAGTCCGGTCGCCGACCTGCTGATTCCCGCCGCCTGGCCATCAATCTTCAGCCTGTATTCCTGGCTGTTCCTGTTGTTGCCATTCCTCATCGTATTCTTTGCGTGGCAACTCATACGCAAGGCCGACCCGGTAAAATCCGCTTTCTTTGTCTACGGCATATTCGGCCTCATCATGTTGTCGCTACAGCAGCGCCTGCTCTACTTCGGGCTCGCCGCGCTGATCCTCGGCAGCATCCTGCTGGTCGCACAACTCGAACACTTCAAGGTTAAACGCGCGGTCGTCGGTCTGATCGCACTGGTCGGCATTGCCATTAGTGTGCAGCCGCAACTGCGCGGCCAGTTGTTTGCGCAACAAAGCCCGGGCTTTAGCCGCGACTATGAAATGACCTACTCGATGTACGCGCCACTCGCCGAGGCGTGCGACAAAGAGCCGGGGCTGATGATCGCCGGTAACAACGACGGCCATCCGATCCGCTTCCACACCGAGTGCTCGGTACTCGCGAATAACTTTATTCTGACGCCGCTGCAGGAGGCGAAGACAGCCGAGCTGGTCGGCCTGCTGGATATGCAACCGGCGGAGTTTCTCGCGAACGCGCCCGCCGAGACGCGCTATGTGTTCCTGAGGCTCGACGGGCTGTATGTATTCGAAGGCAACCGGGTCGGCATTCGCAATGTCGAGGCGCTGCGCAAGATTAATTCGAAGCTGTTCATGCAGCTGGCGGAGGCCAAAGCGCCGGTGCCGGGATTTGAACTGTTGGCGCAGATGCGGGTCAACGACGCGCGTGATCTGCCGATCGCGCAGCTCTACCGGGTATCGCCCGGCGCCGCAGCCGCGGACCAGCCGATCGAATAAGAGAAGGACCCTGACAGCCGGCCTGGGTTTCGGATCAGGCGCCTAGCTTTCGACGAACCCTTGCGGTTTCTCGGAGCCGTCGCCGAAAAAGAACTTCTCCATTTCCGCCTCCAGAAACTTGCGCGCCTCCGGCTCTATCGGCGTCAGGCGGTATTCATTGATCAGCATCGTCTGGTGGCCCAGCCATTGCTGCCACGCCGCCTTGGAAACATTGTCATAGATGCGCTGGCCCAGTGGGCCGGGATAGGGTGAATAATCGAGACCTTCGGCACTCTCGCCGGTCAGTACGCATTGCACGGTTCTGGACATCAGCTTTCCTTAAACAGGCTGGCGCTCGATTGTAGCGACTCTATGATTTTTCCGACAGGCCTCGGCACGCCCAGCGACGCTATTTCGACCGGTTGCCACCATTGCCGCACATCCGCGTCTGCGACCCGGTTGGCCGGCTCAGCGATCTCGATCAGCAGCGGCTCGATGTGCAAATCGAAATGTGTGAATTTGTGCGTGAAGGCCGGTAATCGCTCAACATCGGCCGGGGCGGCGATGCCGAGCGGCGCGACAGCGTCATCAATCGACAGGTCAACCGCCGCCTGCGGGAAGCACCACAGCCCGCCCCAGATGCCCTGCTCGGGCCGGCGCTCCATTAGCAAGCCACCTGACGAATCGCGCACGATCAACATGCGCGTCTCGCGTCGCGGGTTGACCTTGCGCGGCTTCTTGCCGGGAAACGCATCGACCGACCCGTTAGCAAAGGCGCCGCAGGTTGCTGCCAACGGGCAGCGTCCGCAATCGGGGCGGCTGCGCGTACACAACGTCGCGCCAAGGTCCATCATCGCCTGCGTGTAGTCAGCCACGCGCTCATGCGGCGTGAACTGTGTCGCCAGCGACCACAGCTGCGCGGCCACCGCCGTCTTGCCCGGCCAGCCGCCGACCTGTTCGTGACGGGCAAGAACCCGCTTCACGTTGCCGTCGAGGATCGGGTGGCGTTGGTTGTCGCTAAGCGCAAGGATAGCGCCCGCGGTCGAGCGCCCGACACCCGGCAGCGCGAGTACATCTTCAAACTCAGCCGGAAAAATACCGTCGTGCTGATCGCGAACCTGAATTGCCGCTTTGTGCAGGTTGCGCGCCCGCGCGTAGTAACCAAGCCCTGCCCACAGTCCCAGCACGTCATCGCGCGGCGCATCTGCCAGCGCAACAACACTCGGCATACGCTGCATGAATCTTTGGAAGTATTCGATGACCGTCGTCACCTGCGTTTGCTGCAGCATGACCTCCGACACCCAGACACGATAGCGGCTCTTGTCGCTTTGCCACGGCAGGTCGTGGCGGCCGTGCGCATCGAACCAGTCGAGCACGCGCCCGGCAATATCCCCGGCCTGCGTGCTCACTAGGGCTTGCCGTTGGTCTGAAAGCCGCTGAGCCCGCGCGCGGCGAAATCCGCAGGGCCCGCGGTCGATGTGCGGGCCAGCGCCTCGATGCGCAAAATCGCATCGGCACCGCCTTTGCGAAGCTTGCGCTTCATCACATAGGGACCAATAACCGGCGGCACCCAGAAGGAAGGCACCATCTCGACCTCGTAGATGACCGTGGTGCCATCCGCGTCCTCGCGGAAGCGCCAGGTGGCAACGCTGTATTCAAAATCGGAGCTGCCGGGCTCGGTCGTGGCGCGCACCATTTCGAACCCGTCATTCACCAGCGTCTCGGTACGGCTCATCGTCTGGCAAAAGAACAATACGCAACCTTTGACCAGCGTAAACACGCGCAACTCGCCGTCGGGGCCCGGCGCATCAAAGCGGGCATCCTCGTAAATACTCGAAATTCGTTCGAAACGATCATAGTCGGTCAGCACGTCGAACACGCCGGCTAACGGTGCATCGAACCACGTCTCGGAATACATGAAATAACGCCCGTCGCGGTGCTCGACGCGGACATCGCGCATCTCCGCCGCGGTTGCCGATAACGCCGCGGCGAGCAGCAGTATTGCAGCAGCCAGCCTCGCCATCAGCGTCGGAACAGGTCGCGCAGGCGCCGCTTCGCCTCGTCCTCGATGTCTTCGGGCTCTTCGCTTTCATCGCCTTCATCACCATCATCACCGCCGAGCGAATCCAGCAGTTTGCGCTTGAGCTTGTCCGTCTCGGCGTCGATGACCTTCTTGGCGGCCTCGCTTGCCATCCCTTCGATATCCGGACGAATGCTCGGCGCCGCGATGTCGCCCGAGATCCGTAACGGAATGACCGCCTCGGTATACTCATCGAGCTCCGCTTCGGTCGCATTGGTCATGAAATCCGGGCGTTCGAGCACGCGTGCGCGCAGCCCGTAGTCGACCGTCGCTTCGGCGAGATTGACCTTGCCCTTGCCGGTCAGTTGCAGGAACGGCAACTCGGCAAACAGGTCATCGTTAGTCGCAATGCCGCCCGCCACGATCGCACTGCCGCGCACGGTCGAAAACTCCGTGCGTGCCGGAGACGGCGCCGGCGGCGGGGTTTCTTGCTTGAACAGCGCGCGTGCACGACGGATCTGATACCAGATGTCGGTGCCCGCCAGCGCCCCGTCAGTGAGCTCGAAGCTGACTTTGCCGTCCAGCGAGCTGCGAATCGCCGACAAGGTCTCGCCGCGACCGCTAAGCGCAAAATTGCCGCCAAGCTGTCCCTCGATGTTATCGCGCTCCCAAAGCAGCTTCGCGAGCTCGCCAAGATCGACGCCGGATACCGTTTCATTCAATGACAGGCTCGGCGTCTTGCCGCTCGCGTCGATCCGCACGTCACCGTTGTAGCTGCCGCCGAGGACGGTCGCCGAAATCGGCTGCAAACGCGCCTTGTCACCGCCCACCTTCAGGCCGAGCTTCAGATCCCGAAACGGCAGCTCGCCAAAGGTCAGGGAAGCGAACTGCAGCGTGCCGTCCGCATCCAGCCCGCGAATAAGGTCGACCGGCAGCGCGGACTCGGCAAGATTGTCACCGGCGTCTGCCGCGACCTGCGCGTCATCGGCGGGCGGCAGGTAGCCGTCGAGGTTGATGCTGTCGCCGTTGAGTTCGAAACGAAACATCGGGCGTGCGAAATTCTCGACAGCGACGACACCGCTAATGGTCGTGTCATCCAGCCGCATTTGCAGCTCGTTCAACGTGACCGATTCGTAGGTCATGCCGAATCGGCTCTCGAACGCGATCGCGTCGAGCGCATCCGGGTCAGTCGTTTCCGGCGCATCCATCGCAAGCATCGCGAACAGTACCGCCGGATCAAACCGCTCGACGTCGATCGCGCCGCTAAGCGCCACCGGTGCCGAAGGGCCGCTGCCCGACATCTCAAGCGTGCCGCGCAGCGGACCAAAGGCGAACCTGGCCGGCTCGAGGTTGGTGCTGTTCTCGCCGAAGTCGAGCGCGAGCAGCGGGGTCTGCACGGAGAAGCTGCGGGCGTCTGACAACGACGGCGCCTGCACCTGCCCCTCGGCAAGCAAATCACGCAGCATCAGGACGGCGCCGTTCGCGCCGTCCGATAGCGTAGCGACCGACTTAATCGTGATGTCGCCGCGAACCTCGGCGGGCGTCATCGAGAACGAGAAACCGGCCTTGAACGGGATCGGCTCTTCGAGATTTACCGCGTCGACCTGCAAGCCAAACGCGCTCAGCCGGTACTCACTGCCAGCACCGATATCGCTATAGGAGACGTTGGCATCATCAACAATAATGCCTTCGATCGAAAAGTCGGCCAGCCCCTCGCCAGACGCGTCAGCCGGCGCGCCGGCATCGCTGCTGGCCGCGTTGTCGAGCAAATCGTCCCAGCTGGTCAGCCCGTCACCGCGAACGGCCAGCTTCAGGTCCAGCCCGGACAGCGTAACCGTGCCGATGCGCACCGCGCCACGAAACAATGGTGCAAGACGCACGGCGGCACTCGCGCCGTCGATCGCCGCCATCGGCTCCGGCCCGAAACCGGGCGCGGCGGCGACGCTGATGCGCCCGGTCTGCACAGCCAGCCACGGGAACAGCGACATCGACAGATCACCCTCGATCCGCACCTCACGCCCGGTCGTCTCGCTGAGCTTCATTGCAATCTCATCGCGATAGTCGTTCGGGTCGAAAAACAGGAACACGCCGACAGCAGCTATCAACAACAACGCGACGACGGCGATCACAGCACCGATCACATACTTAAATATCTTATTCATACCCATTAGGGTAGCAAAACCGGCAGAAGGTTCACTGCAAAAAAAACCGGCGCCTGCCGCTTGGCATGACGCCGGTCCTCAAACCCATCCGTATATTTCTATCGCTTACAGATACTGATGTCACCGTTTACCGTTTCGATGTCCAGGCTGCCGCGGCCTTCGCCCTGATCGAAGGACAGCACGCGACCCGGTCCGTAGCGGCTGGTGCGCTGGGGCTTCGGCCCGAAACAGTTGTTGATACTGCCTGTCAGCGTCGTGATATCAACGCGGCCGGAAAAATCCCGTGCCAGCACGACGTCTATATCGCCGTTGACCGCCTCTACGTCTATGTCACTTTCGGCAGTTGTGGCATTTTCGAGCTCGATGTCGCCGGAGACCACCGACAGCGTCGCTTTCGATAATTGCGAATCGGTCACTTCAATATCGCCGCTGGTGCTGCGCGCACGCAGACTGCCGGCAATACCGGTGATCATCACGTCACCACTGGTCGACCCGACGCGCGCATCGCCCGGCTGGCCGTTACCCTCGAGCTCGACATCGCCGCTGGTGCTGCGCGCCTCGACATTGCCGTTGAATACTTGCGCGTCGACGTCACCGCTGACCGAGCTCAGATCGAGTTCGCCGCGAACGCCGTTGACGTCGATATCGGCGGAAGTCGCCTCGACCTCGAGGCTCGCTTCGGCCGGTAGCGTGATCACCAGCCGGGTGCCGTCATCACGCCATTTGCCCTTGCTGCTGCCACCCTTCTCGTAAATCACCTCGATAGTGACGCGGTCGCCGCGCTCGGTGACATCCAGCCGTTGGGCGCTGTCGCCGAGATCGGCGCTAATCGTGATGTTATCGCCGTCGCCGCCACGTACTTCAATGTCTCCGACAGCATTGATGATATGCACATCAGGTGTCGCACCAACGGCCAGCGAGCGCTCGATCGTCTCGGCATTTACGTCTGGCGAGACTGCGGCGAGTGCCGCCAGCAGGCTTATTACTGTGATTACCTTATTCATGTTGTTGTCCTCTGTACGGTTGTAGCGCTTTCGCGAATCGTATTGACGATGGCGATTTCCTGGCGGTAGGCCAGTTGCAGCAGCTGTCGGAGCTGCACATTGTTCGGTTCACGCTCGATAGCACTGTTGATCTCGGCGATCGAGCCACGAATGATCTTCAGATTGCCGATGACCACATCGCGCGTGCCCGGCGGCAACTGGTCCAGCTGCTTTGCAAGCACGTCAAGCGACTGCTGGTGCACGTTGACGAACTCGGCATCGAATCCCGCATAGCGGAACATGTCGGCATCGACCCCCGGGACTTGCGTCGTCGATGTGCCGGCGATGGATTGATCCGTATCGCCGGGCTCGAAGATCAGCAGACCGATCAGCAGTGTCGCGGCAACCGCGCTGGCGGCAACCCGCCATTGCCAGAACCCGCCGCTATCGGTGGTAATCGCCGACTCGATCTGTGGCCACAAGTCGCGCTCGGGCGCGATTTCTGTGTCCAGCAACGCAAGTTGGCGGTCGAGATGGTCAAAATTGTCTTTCATTGGTTTGCTTCCAGTGTTGCTCCGAGCATCTGCCGGGCGCGGTGCAGGTGCGCCTTGCAGGTACCCACCGCGACATCGAGTGTCGCGGCGACTTGTTCATGCGTATATCCGTACACGCCGGCGAGCACGAATACCTGCCGTGCGCGCTCCGGTAATCCGGCGATCGCACGTTCGAGGTCCGCCATGCTGTGTTCCGGCTCCTCGCTGGTCATCGTGGTGTCGGGCGCCAGCGCCATCTGTTCGCGCTCGCGCTTGCGCTTGCGCATATTGCCTAACACCACATTGACCGCGATCCGGTGCAACCAGCTTGAGAAAGCACTGTCGCCGCGAAAACTGCCAAGCTTTCGCCATGCCTGCACGAACGCATCCTGTGTCGCATCCTCGGCCTCCGCCGTATTCGCCGTCATACGCAGACACAACGCATAGATATGGCCACAGTGCTGTCGATAAAGCTGCTCGTAGGCACGCTGGTCACCCTTGCTGGCCCGGCTGACATAGTCGCTGTCTTCGCGATCCGCGTTTCCGGCCAGACTCGTCACTTTGTCGTTTGTGCCCATGTCGAGCAGCATATCTGATCCTTGCCATGACCGGCACGATGCGGTTGTTTTGTCTTGTTACGGTGGTTTGATGCGCAAAGCCGCCAAAGGGTTTAGTCGAAGCGACAGGCAATTAACGCAGGCCAGGATTCTGCTATCATCTGCCAAACCCGTCGGAACAATAATAATGATCTATCTACGCCAACGGCTGCGCCCATGATCAACCCGGTGAACGAGCCTCAGCTGCGCGTCATCTACCTCGGTGAAATGTCGGTACCCGCCCGCTCGGTGCTCCGCCAGCTCGCGGCGCTACCGGAAGTTTCCCAGGTATTCGAAACTACCGATCCGGCGATGCTCCAACAGCAGATTGATGCGTATCAACCCGACCTCATCCTGATCGACTTCGGCATCACCGAATCATCAGCCCAGCGCTACCGGCCACAGCTGATTCTCCCGGCGATCACCACCCACCCGGTGCTTGCGCTGACCTCGACTGAACGCGAGCAGCGCGGCATCCGCGCGGTGCTGCAAGGCGCGCAGCAATACCTGTGCACGGAGCGAATGGATGAGGCGCAACTGCGCCAGGCGCTGGTCCAGACGCGCGACCAATTCGAGTTCGTCGACACGCTGAGCGGGCGCAATGACGCGCTTGCCGCGGTCATGGACAGCCTTCAGGACGGCACCATCGTGGTCAACCCCGCGGGGCGCGTGGTCAGCGTCAACCCGGCGGCACGCCGGTTGCTTGATCTTGACCGCGACGTACAGCCCGATAGCAAGATGCTGCAGCAATTCTGTGCGTACGATGCGCACAGCGAGCAGCCGCTGGCGCAAGACCAGCAAGTGCTGGCGCGCATCGCACGCGGCGAACGATTCAACGATTTGCAACTTCTGCACCGCGCCGCCGGCGGCGATTCTATGGTGTTCAGCGTCAGCGGCCGCGGCTTGTTCAACGGCGCCGGCGACCTGATCGGCGGGATTGCCAGTTTCCGCGACAACACCGAGCAGTTTCGACGCGAGAGCGAGCTGGCCAAAATGTCGCTGTTCGACGGCCTCACCGGCATCGCCAACCGCCGCCTGTTCAGCGACCAATTAGACCAGGCCGTATCGCGGGCACAACGATCGCAGCGCACACTCGGCGTGATGTTTGTCGACCTCGACCGTTTCAAGGCGGTCAATGATTCGCTTGGCCATGATGTTGGCGACGCATTGCTTTGCCAAGCCGCCGAGCGCATGCAGACACTGCTTCGGCACGGCGATTTGCTGGCGCGCTGGGGCGGCGATGAATTCGTCGTCTGCATCGAGAACCTGACCAGCCCGCGCGATGCTGCTGCGGCCGCACAAAAAATCGTACGTGGCATGTCGGAGTGCTTCACCTGCCAGGGCAACGAAATCTACATATCAACCAGCGTTGGTATCGCGCTCTACCCCGAGGCCGGCGCCGACGGCGAGTCGCTCATACGCGCCGCCGACAAGGCCATGTACGAAGCCAAGCGCAACGGCGGCGCCCGACTGCAGTTTTTCTCAACGTCGCAGGCGAACTTTGACAACTCGACGGCCGAACTCGAGATCGGTATTCGCCATGCACTGTTGCGGCGTGAGCTGACCTTGCGCTACCAGCCGCGTATCAACCTGAGTAATGGTCGGCTGATGGGTCTGGAGACTCTGCTGCGATGGCAACATCCACGTTTCGGGCTTTTGCCGCCGTCGCGGTTCTTATCGCTGCTCGAGTCCAGCGGCCTGATTCACTCGGTAGGTGAGTGGATTATTGATTCCGTGTGCGCCCAACTGCATTCCTGGCAACAGCGCTATCAGGTGCCGGATCTGACGGTTTCGATTAATTTGTCACCAATGCAGCTGGCCACCGGACGGTTAGTGACGGTCGTGGAACGCGCGATCAGTGACAACAATCTCGATCCGGGCTGCATCGAGTTCGAACTCGGCGATGGCGCTGCCAGCCTGCAGCGCCCGCGCGAGGTGGAAACACTCAAGGGCCTGCGCAAACTCGGCGTGGGCGTCACACTCGACCACTTCGGCACGCACGACATTTCGTTCACTGCGCTCGACAGCACCATGGTCAGCTCCTTTGTGCTGCATCAGTCACTGATACAGGACGTCACCGAGAACGAGGCGCATCAGCGCATTGTGCGTGCGGCGATCGCGATGGCTGAAGGCCTGAATATCGAAGTCGCGGCAGAAGGTGTCGAGACCCATGACCAACTCGAATTCCTGCGTAATTCGCGTTGTGGCAGCGCACAGGGCTTCTATATCAGCCGGCCTATGGATAGCGAGAAAGTGTGCACGCTGCTGCACACCGAGTCGCTGGGCGGCAAACTGCTGGAGCCCGCCGCTTCGGCCTGAGCCCATGTCAGAACACCATCGAGAGATAAAAAGCTTCGTGCGCAGGCCCGGGCGGATGACGCCTGCACAGCGCGAGGCGCTGGCGACGCTCGCGCCACGCTATCGCATCGAATTTGCCGCGCAACCAATAGATCTGCGCCAGCTATTCGGGCGTGACGCGCCGCTGATGGTCGAAATCGGTTTCGGCAATGGCGACAGCCTGGTCGCACTTGGCGAGCAAATGCCCGACCACAACATTATCGGTATCGAGGTACACGAGCCGGGCATCGGGCATTGCATGCTGGTTGCCGACAAGGCCGGACTCACGAACCTGAAGATCATTTGCCATGACGCCATTGAGGTGCTGCGCGAACAGCTGCCCGAGCGTTGCGTGACACGACTGAATCTCTACTTCCCCGACCCGTGGCCGAAAAAGCGGCACCACAAACGACGCATCCTCGCGGAGAAGTTTCTCGATCTGGTCGACAAGGTGCTTAGCGACGACGGCGCGCTGCACATCGCCACGGACTGGGCGAACTACGCCGAGCAAATCGACGAAACCATGGCCAACGACAGCCGCTTCGTTTGCGCCGAGCGCGTCGAACACGACGGCGACAAGCCGCTGCAGCGACCGGCCACAAAATTTGAGCGGCGTGGTTTACGGCTCGGTCACCGCATTGTCGATTGGCGCTTTAAGCGCAGCACCCGGCGCGAGCTACCAGCCGGGGGGACCCGCTAGCCGAGCAGCGCGAGACCGCCATCGACGACGTACTGGACTGCGAGCGCCACCAGCACAACGCCGAACAAACGACTGATCACATTCGCACCTGTTTCGCCCAGGATTCGCATCACCGGCGTGGTCAGCAGCATCAGAACCAGCGCCATCGCGAGCACGATCATGGCCATCGCCATCAGTCCCAGAAACTCAAACCAGCTGTCGCCCATTTCGACCAGCAACAGCAACAGGGTGGCCAGTGAGCCCGGCCCGGCGATCAGCGGAAATGCCAGCGGGAAGACCGAAATATCCTCGCGATAGCGCGCCTCGTCCTGCTCTCGAACCGTTGTCGAGCGCAGACCCGACTGGCGCGCGAACACCATATCGACGGCCATCAGGAACAACAGTATGCCGCCGGCGATCTTGAATGCGGCGACAGAGATGCCCAGCGTTTCAAGCAGCTTTTGGCCGGCTAACGCAAAAACCCAGAAAATCATTGCGGACAATGCGACCGATTTGATCGCCATCTTGCGTCGATAACTGTTCTCGGCGCCACGCGTCAGCGCACCGAAAATAGGCACCAGTGTGATCGGTTCGATGACGACGAACAGGACCACGAAATGCCTGAAAAGTTGTTCTGCCAATGGGTTCACGTCAAATTCCTGTGGCCGCCCGGCGCGGCGTGCGCAGTATATTGCGGGCGCAGCGTATTGCCAAACCAAACCCGCTGTAATTTGCCGATTAGGCAATCGCGGATTTCAGGCGTATAACAAGAGTAGACGAAATATAGACAGAAATAGACCGGCGGGGGCGCCGGAGTGTTGGTAAAACGGAGGTGCGACATGGCTGTGGTTTACCCCGGAGTGGGGCGCTGGTACCGGCGAGCGAATCGCGCGATGTTTGAAGTGGTCGCGATCGACGAAGCCGATGGCACGATCGAAATTCAGTATTTCGACGGCACGGTGGCGGAGGTCGAAATCGACAATTGGGATCGCAAGCTGATACAGCAAGTGGCGGAGCCCGAAGACTGGAGCGGCGCACTGGACGTTGCGCGCGAGGACGAAGTCAATGACCGCGACGGTCAACTACCGCACGACTGGTCCGATCCGCTCGAGGTCATGGAGCGCGAACGCGACAACGCTATCGAATTGATCCCGGACTAGTCCGGCGTTGCCGGCGGCGCAGGCCGCAGACGCGGCAAACTAACGATGATCGCAAGCGCGATCGACGGCACGCCAGTCATGGCTGCGTATAAAAAGAACCCGACCCAGCCGGCCCAATCCGCATCACGCGCGGCCGTATTCATCCACGGCGCGGCCATCGTTGCCCAGCCCGACCACTCCTGCACATTACCCGAGAACTTCGCAACGAACTTGCCGAGCAGCACACTGAGCGAGCTGAACAACGCGTACTGCGTAGCGGTGAACGTCTTGTTGGTCAGGCTCGACAGGTAGGCGATGAAGACCGTCCCGGCAAAACCCATCGCGAAATTGTCACCGCTGATGGTGACCGTCAATGCCCAGATTTGCGGGCCCTGAAAGGCGAGAAAGAGAAAGGCCAGATTAGTCGCGGCGATGAGAATGCTGGCCGCGACCAGGCTGCGATAGACGCCAAGCTTCAGCACGGCCACGCCACCGGCGGCAACCCCGATCAACGCCACAACCAGCCCGTAGACTTTGGCCACGGTGGCGATTTCGGATTTGCTGAAACCAATGTCCAGGTAGAACGGGTTGGCAAGAATGCCAAGCACGTAGTCACTGACGCGGAAGCACAGAATGTAGCCGACGATCGGTATCGCGACCCAGCCAACGCGCCGGAAGAAGTCCATGAACGGGGCGATGACGTTGTTCGCCAGCCACTCACCCATCGAGTGCGTCGCCGGCAGCTGCACGCTGACCGGCTCGCGACTCAGCAGAACGGTGACAATCCCGACACCCATCAGCATCGCCATGATCTGATAAGCCAGTGCCCAACTGCCCCACTCGGCGATATATAACGCACCTGCCATGCTGAAGATAAGCGCGACGCGATAGCCATACTGGTAGGCGGCGGCGAGGATGCCCTGCATATCCAGCGTGTCGGACTCGACGCGGTAGGCGTCGATGACGATGTCCTGCGTCGCGGAGAACAATGCCACTGAAAGCGTGATCGCAACGAAAAGCGCGAGCTCCGACGCGGGGTCCAACAGCGACATCACGGCGAGGCATGCGGCAATGCAGATCTGCGACAACAACAACCACGCGCGGCGACGGCCCAGCCAGCGGGTCAGCAGCGGCAAACGGGTCGAATCAATAATCGGCGCCCAGACGAACTTGAAGGAATAGGCAAAGCCGATCCAGGCAAACGTCGAGATCGTGCTGCGCGCGAGCCCCGCTTCCTCAAGCCACGCAGTTAGTGTCGCGTATACCAGCGGAAACGGCAGCCCACCGGAAAAACCGAGGAAAAAATTGGTAACGACCGTGGCGCGCAGCCACGCAAATCGCACCTGCAGTGCAGCAAAAAATCCGGCATCGGATGCCGGCGGATTGCTAGAGTTTGAAGTCGTAGTCAATCGTCACCGGCGCATGGTCGGAAAAGCGTTGCTTGCGGTAGATCTCGGTCGACAAAACCTTGCCGCGCAAACCCGGCGTAGTGACCTGATAATCGATCCGCCAACCGGTGTTGTTGGCCCATGCCTGCCCCCGGTTCGACCACCAGCTGTACTCGTGTTCTTTCTGCTCCAGCTCGCGAAATGCATCGACATAGCCTGCCTTGTCAATCAGCTCGTCCATCCACGCTCGCTCCTCCGGCAAAAAGCCTGAGTTTTTCTGGTTGCCGCGCCAATTGCGAATGTCGGCCTTGGTGTGGGCAATATTGAAGTCGCCACAAACAACATATTCGCGCTTGCGCCGTTTCAGGCGGCTGGTGTGTGTCATGAAATGCTGCAGCGCCTCCATCTTGAACGCCTGGCGCAGATCACCCGATGTGCCGGACGGCAGGTACAGGGAAACCACCGCGAGACCGTCGAGCTGAACCTCGAGATAGCGGCCCTCACGATCAAACTCAGGCACACCAAGACCGCGCACGACTTTGTCAGGCTTGTGGCGCGAATAGATCGCTACGCCGGAGTAACCCTTTTTCTCCGCGTCTTCGTAGTAGGCGTGATAGCCGTCCGGGCGAAAAACGTCGTCAACCAACTGGTGTTCCTGCGCCTTGGTCTCCTGAATGCAAACGACATCGGCATTTTGTGCCGACAACCAATCGAAGAAGCCCTTGCGGGCAGCGGCGCGAATGCCGTTGGCATTGAGTGTGATAATTCGAATCATGATGGGCCCGCGAAAACTGGCATAATAACAAAACCGCCAGCGCCACTTCAGGGGATAATTTTGTCGGATTACCAGCGCGAGTTTCTCGATCTCGCCGTAGAAGTCGGCGCATTGAAATTCGGTGAGTTCACGCTCAAATCAGGCCGCAAGAGCCCGTATTTTTTTAACGCCGGTAAATTCGCCAGCGGCGCCCCGGCGGCACGACTGGGCCGTTTTTATGCTGCGGTCATCCATGCCCGGCACAAAGACACCGACATGATCTTCGGGCCCGCCTACAAAGGCATTCCGCTGGCTGCTTTGAGCGCCGCGGCGATGGCCGACCAGTACGATGTCGATCTCCCTTACGCATTCAACCGCAAAGAAGCCAAACAGCATGGCGAGGGCGGCAGCATAGTCGGCAGCCCGCTGCAGGGCCGCGTGCTGATCATCGACGATGTAATAACAGCGGGCACGGCCATTCGCGAAGCGGTCAGTATTATTCGCGATGCCGGTGCGCAAGTCGGCGGTATTGTCATCTCGATGGACCGCCAGGAACGCGGCAGCGGGGACCTTTCCGCTGTGCAGGAGGTCGAACAAAGCCTGGGCGTAAATGTCTCGGCGATTGCGACATTTGCCGATCTCGTGGCACATTTAGGGTCAGGGGATGCGGAATCAGGTCATCTCGAGGCCATTCTCGCGTATCGGGATGCGTATGGCGCCAGGAATTCACAGTGAATCTTGGCAAAACGTGACGTAACTCACCCGTACAGGGGTTGTATTAGGTAGTATTTGCCGACATGACTAGAAAGACGCTGACATTGCTGATTCTTGCCGGACTTGCCACCACATGGCTGGCTGGCACTGTACACGCCAACCCACCCGTGTACCGCTGGGTCGACGAAAACGGCATGGTCCATTACGGTGACTCGGTTCCGGCCGAATACGCGGAACAGGAAAAAACCATTCTCAACGAACGCGGTGTGACGATCGGCCGTATTGCCGGCAAAGCCACCGAAGAAGAACTGGCCGCGATGGTCGCAGCGCAAGAAGCGAAGGCCGAGCGCGAGCGCGCGCGGCGTGCGGATCGGGCGTTGCTTGCGACCTATCTCTCGATCGGGGAGATCGAACGCCACCGCGATCGCCGTGTCGAGTTACTCGACGCGCAGGCGAAAGTTTCAGAGCTCTATCTCGACAACCTCAGAAAGCGGCTAGTGTCGCTGATGGACGAGGCATCGAATTTCAAGCCGTATACGGTTGATCCCGATGCGCCTATGATTCGCCCGGCGCTGGCCGACGATATCAAAGCCACCAAGGACCGCATCCTTGCCTACGAGAGCAGGCTCGCCGATCACCGTCGCACTGCAGACAGCCTGCGCGACGATTTCTCGGCAGTGATCAATCGCTACGCGGAGCTCACCAGCGCCAACCGCTAGCTGCGTCCCGAGTGCCCGAAGCCGCCGGCACCACGTTGTGACGCGCCGAATTCCTCAACGACTTTCAACGTAGCCTGTACCACAGGCACGATAACCAGCTGTGCAATCCGCTCGCCCGGCGCGACCTCATAGGTTTTGCTGCCACGGTTCCACAGAGATACAAACAGCTGGCCCTGATAGTCGGAATCGATGAGGCCTGTGAGATTGCCCAACACCAGGCCATGCTTGTGGCCGAGCCCGGACCGGGGCAGCAGCACCGCCGCCAATGACGGATCGGCAACATGGATCGCAATGCCGCTCGGCACCAGATGAGTCTCACCCGGCGCCACGCTTAGCGGTGCATCGATACAGGCACGGATGTCCATGCCGGCCGAGCCGTCGGTCGCATAGGTCGGCAGCGCAATGCTGTCGCCAATGCGGGGATCGAGAATTTTCACTTCAAGTTCGCGGTTCATTCAACGGCTCTCTTTTTTATTCTGCTTTCGCACGTGCGGCATAGCGTTCCGCGATGCACTCGACCAGCGCAACGGCCAGCGTCGTTTTGGGTTGATGTGCAAATACCTGCTCACCCCCGGGCCAGTAGGCGGTTGCGGCATTGTCATCCTGATCGAAGGCGAGTTTGTCACCGACCTTGTTCGCGATGATCATGTCGAGCGCTTTGGCTTTGAGTTTTTGCAGCGCGTGGACCTGCACATCCGTCGTCTCCGCCGCGAAGCCCACGCTAAAAGGACCATCGGCCCGGGCGGCAACTCCGGCGAGAATATCCGGGTTGCGTGTCAGTGACAGCGACAGGCGCTCATCATGTTTCTTTATTTTCTGCGTGGCGGGCTCGGTCGGGCGATAGTCCGACACGGCCGCGGCGGAAATGAAAATATCGACGTCCGCGATCGTTTCGTCGACCGCCGCCTGCATCTGTTGTGCACTCTCGACGCTGATCCTGTTGATACCCATCGGCGTAGCTAAAGCGACAGGACCACTGACAAGCGTAACGTCGGCGCCCGCGCGATAGGCGGCAACCGCCAGCGCGTAACCCATTTTTCCGGAGCTACGATTCGTCAGGTAACGCACCGGGTCGATAGCCTCGCGGGTCGGGCCGGCAGTAATCATAACTTTGCGTCCGCTGAGCGGCCCTTGCGGCGGCGCGAGAATGCGCGTTGCCAGGTCCAACGGCTCGAGCATGCGCCCGGCACCAGTCTCGCCGCAGGCCTGATCGCCCTCGCCGGGGCCGAATACGCTGACGCCGCGCGCACGCAGCGTCGCGATGTTTTTCTGCACCGCCGGGCTCGCCCACATCTGGCGGTTCATCGCCGGCGCAATCGCGATCGGCGCCTCGGTCGCGAGACACACGGTCGCGAGCAGATCGTCGCCCAGACCGGCCGCGAAACGGGCAATGAAGTCCGCACTCGCCGGCGCGATCAGAATGCTGTCGGCCCAACGTGCGAGCTCGATATGGCCCATCGCCGCTTCGGCTTCCTCGTCCCACAGGTCGGTGCGCACCATGCGCCCGGAGACCGCCTGAAATGTCAGCGGCGTGACAAACTCGCGGGCACCGGCGGTCATGACAACCTGCACCGTCGCGCCACGCTCGATAAGCCGGCGCGTCAGGTCAGGGCTCTTATAGCAGGCTATGCCGCCTGTCACGCCGAGTAATATGTTGGTCATTTAACGATGTCCTGTCGGCCACACGCCGACTGCTCAGGTCAGCGGCGAAGTTTATCAGCCCCGGGCTGTGCACTCACTGCGTTCCGCCGCTAAAGCCGGATAAACGCAGATATCTACCAAGACCGCCGCCAACGCACAATTATTGCGAACAGGGGCAGGCCAGGCAGTCGTCATGAATATCAGAGAGTTACCGGGTGATGATCGCCCGCGCGAAAAGCTGCGCCAGTTAGGCGCCGGGCGCCTGACGGAGTCCGAGCTGTTGGCTATCGTGCTGCAAAACGGCGCGGCCGGCCAAAGCGCACTGCAGCTCGCCCAGAACCTGCTACGCGCCCACGGCAGCCTGCGCCAGCTGCTGCGCGCGGACCTACACGTACTGTGCGGCCACGCAGGTGTCAGCGACGCGCGCAGCGCGCTGCTAAAGGCCATACAGGAGCTGTCGCGGCGCTATTTCGCTGAGAAACTGCCCTCCGGGCGAACAATTTCAAGCCCGGCGGACACGCGTGACTTCTTCGCCGCCAGGCTGCACGACCTGCACCACGAGGTGTTTTGCTGTCTGTATCTGGACAACAGACATCGGGTATTACGCTTTGAGGAGCTGTTTCGTGGCACGATCGACGGCACCAGCGTCTACCCCCGGGAGGTCGTGAAACAGGCGCTGAGCCACAATGCGGCGGCGGTGATCGTGGCGCATAACCATCCGTCAGGGGTTGCCGAGCCCAGCCAGGCGGATGAGCAAATCACCCGCCGCCTGTCATCGGCGCTCGGGCTGGTCGATATCCGACTGCTCGATCACCTGATCATCGGCGATGGCGAGGCCACGTCACTGGCGGGGCGCGGCTTGATTTAGCCCGACGAGTTGCTTGATCTCGCCCCATCGATCCGGTATAAAGTGCGGCTCCGTGCGGCTTTGGCTACGCCACAGACCGCGACAGAACGCGCACGACGCCGGCAAATTCGTCGGTCAGTGCCAAAATTTCCAGGAAAACGTCATGTCTAAAGTCTGTCAGGTGACCGGCAAGAGCCCGATGTCCGGCAACAATGTCTCGCACGCTAACAACAGAACGCGTCGTCGCTTCTTGCCTAATCTCCAGTCACATCGCTTCTGGCTCGCGTCGGAAAAGCGTTACGTGAAACTGCGTGTTTCAACCAAAGGAATGCGCATCATTGATAAGCACGGTATCGAGAAGGTCCTCGCCGACCTGCGCGCCGCCGGCCAGCGCGTCTAACGGGAGTATCCGCCATGCGTGACAAAATCAGATTGGTGTCGTCAGCCGGAACCGGCCACTTTTACACGACCCACAAAAACAAACGTCTCCACCCGGAAAAGATGGAGACGAAAAAGTATGATCCTGTCGTGCGCAAGCACGTGATCTACAAGGAAGCGAAGATCAAGTAATCTTCGCTTCCCTGCGTTGTTGCCCGCTAGGCCCGCAGTGGCTGCGGGCTCATCGCATACATTCTGATCCGCGCTGCAAACTCCTGCAGGTACCGGATCCCACTCGCCTCAGCTTCAGCACACCAGTCGCGTAACTGCTCGAGCAATTTCTCGTTGCTCAGGTTCGCGCCGCTGTTCCATAGCGCCTGCAGGCTTTCACGGAACTCATGCACCGTCTTCAGCATAGTGCTGTTATCGAGAATCTCGTCGAGCTTCGCGCGCGCGGTGCCGTCCAGCAACGCCGGCTGGCGTACCAGCAGCTTCTTGCGTGCCTTGGCGATCAGCTCGCTGCCGGCAGTGCTGCGCTCGGTGCGCAGCGTCGGCAATGTCACGTGGCGCGTGTAATCCCGCAATACATGCATGCGGTTAACGATGACCGCGCGAAGTGTGTCGATCGACACATCAGGCTTGTCGGCAACGATGGCCGGGCGTGGTGCGACTTTCTTGACCTTGGCAAGACCGAGCTTGCTGAAGATCGTGATGTACATCCAGCCGATATCGAATTCCCACGGCTGCATTGAAAACTTCGCCGAGGTCGGGAACGCGTGGTGGTTGTTGTGCAGCTCTTCGCCGCCGACAAACACGCCCCACGGCAGGATGTTGCGTGCCGCATCATCACATTCAAAATTGCGATAACCGGTGTGGTGACCAACGCCGTTGATAATGCCGGCCGCGAACAGCGGCATGGAAACCAGCTGGGCAGCGATCAGCAGGATGCCGGGCGCACCGAACAGCAGCAGGTCGACGAGCACCAACAGGACGATGCCGCCCCATGGGAAACGTTCGTATACGTTCAGCTCGATCCAGTCGCGCGGACAACCGCGGCCATACTTCTCGAGTGTTTCTTCGTTCTTGGCTTCGACCTTGTAAAGCTCGGCGCCTTCCAGCAACACTTTCTTAAGGCCATGGATCTGCGGGCTGTGCGGGTCGTCTACGGTTTCACAGAATGCGTGATGCTTACGATGCACGGCGACCCATTCGCGGGTCAGCATGCCAGACGTGCACCAGATCCAGAAGCGGAAGAAATGGCGCAATACCGGGTGCAGGTCGAGCGAGCGATGCGCCTGATCGCGATGCAAATACAGCGTTACCGCCATCATCGAAATCTGCAGCATGACAATGCCGACAATAAGATAGCCCCACGCGCTGAGATCAAGCAGCCCGCCGTACAAATAAGTCATGTAGAAATCCAGCACTCGTATACCCTCGTCGGCCACTTTGACCGCTATATATCCAATTATCCGCGGCCAGTATGTCAAAATACCTGACCACTATAAACCTGTTTAACTCCTTGCCCGCTACCGGTTTCACAGTTCTGTGAACCGGAATTCTCGGCATGAGTTAGACGCCCAGCTCCCAGCCGGTCCAACATGCCCGAATTACCTGAGGTCGAAACCACCCGCCGCGGTGTCGCGCCACATATCGTCGGTCAGCGCGTAAAACGTGTCATTGTGCGCGAATCGCGCCTCCGCTGGCCGGTTCCGCCGGACCTGGCTGCGCGCATTACCGGGCTGGCGATCGAAAGAATCGACCGTCGCGCGAAATATTTACTGTTTAACACCCGGGCCGGCTGCATGATTGTGCATCTCGGTATGTCCGGGCGACTGCAAGTGGTCGCTGAGGACCATGCACTCAAGAAGCACGATCACATCGACGTGGTTATGGACACCGGTTTCGCGCTGCGGTTCCATGATCCCCGTCGCTTCGGCAGTTTTCTGTTTAGCGACGAACCGCTCGAGCACCCGTTGCTGGCGTCTCTGGGACCCGAGCCGCTCAGCGATGAGTTCGACGGCGACCACCTCTACCGCAATAGCCGTGGCCGCCGCGTCGCCATCAAGTCGTTCATCATGGATGCCAAGGTCGTGGTGGGCGTAGGCAATATCTACGCGAGCGAGGCGCTGTATCTCGCGGGTATCCACCCGTTGCGCGCCGCCGGCAAGGTCTCACGTGCTCGCATGCAGCGATTGGCCGAAGTAATCAAGGCCGTCCTGTCGCGAGCGATCGACGCGGGCGGCACGACGCTGCGTGATTTCTTCGGCGGTGACGGCAGCCCTGGCTATTTCAGCCAGCAGCTCAATGCGTATGGTCGCACCGGCGAACCCTGCCCCGGCTGTGGCAAACCGATCAGCCAGCGGGTTATCGGCCAGCGATCAACGTTCTATTGCACTACCTGCCAGACTTGATCATCAACGCGTCGCGCACAACCGGCGACACGAACTCATCAACGGGCCCGCCCAGCTTGGCGATTTCGCGCACCAGCGATGCCGATATATAGGAGTACTTGTCCTGCGGCGTCAGGAACACGCTTTCGACGCTCTGGGTGAGGTGACGGTTCATGTTGGCGAGCTGAAATTCATACTCGAAATCAGATACCGCCCGCAGCCCGCGCACGATAACCCCCAAGCCATGCTCTTCGGCGAATTGAATAGTCAGGCCGCTATAACCCTCGACGGTGACATTGGGCAGATCACCCAGCACATCGCGCGCAAGCCCGACTCGCTCCACCAATGTAAACATCGGCGTTTTGCTCGGATTCGCCGCAATCGCCACGACAACGCGCGAGAACAGCTTGGCTGCCCGGCGCACGAGATCTTCATGGCCATGCGTTATCGGGTCGAACGTCCCCGGATACATCGCTTCCACACCCTTCATGCCTGACCCCCTTCTGGATCTGCCGTGTACAGGCCGAATTGAACCTGCCCGGCATGTTTTTCTCTGACTGTCATAAACCCTGCGACTGGCGGCACGCTGTCGCGCTTCGGCTGCTCAACATAGACCAGCGAATCATCGTGCAGCCACCGGTTTTGCAGCAGCAGTGTACACAATTGCATCGCATCCTTATCCGCGAACGGCGGATCGATAAACACGATATCGTAGCGCCCGTCCGTTGGCGGCGACGCAATGAGGCGGCGCGCATCGCGCGCGAGCACCTCGCAATTCGCGGCCAGCGTTTCTCCATTTTGCTGCAACTGACGCGCGACCTGCGGATGCTTCTCGACCAGCGTCGCGAAGTCAGCGCCGCGGGAAAGTGCCTCAAACCCCAGCACGCCGCTGCCCGCAAACAGGTCGAGCACGCGCGCGCCCGGCAGATGCGGTGCCAGCCAATTGAACAACGTTTCGCGGATACGATCACCGCTCGGGCGCAAGCCGTCCACATCGGCAACCGCCAGGCGACGCCCGCGCCAGCTACCCGCAATGATCCTGACCGTATTTTCTGCCGCTCTTCCTGCCATCGGCCGATACTACCGTTTGCAGCATTCTTCTAAAACTACCGGCGCGGCTGTTAGCATTGTCGCCTCTCTGGCAGGCCACCCTTTCGAATGAGTTCAAGCGAATCTAAACCCGGCTTTTTAAAGCGCCTGCGCGCGCGCCTCAACAAGGGCGACTCATGGCTGACGCGCGACATCACCGAGCTGATGCCCGGCGGGCGTATCGATGACGAAGTGCTGGAGGAAATCGAGACGCGCCTGATCATGGCCGATGTCGGTGTCGAGACCACCGAGAAAATCATGGTGACGCTGAACAAGACGCTCGCGCGCAAAGAGAAAAAAGACGCAGAAGCGTTGCGCGACGGGCTGCACGGCACGCTCGCCGACATGCTGCGGCCGAGCGAGAAACCGCTCGAGATCGGCGTCGCACGGCCGTGGGTTATTCTGATGGTCGGCGTCAACGGCGCCGGCAAGACCACGACCGCCGGCAAGCTGGCCAGGAAGCTGCAACAACAAGGGCTCAGCGTCATGCTGGCGGCCGGCGATACGTTCCGCGCGGCGGCGGTTGAGCAACTGCAGGCCTGGGGCGAGCGCAATAACGTACCGGTGATCGCACAAGCCAGCGGCGCCGATCCGGCTGCCGTTGTGTTCGATGCAATGAGCGCGGCGAAAGCCCGCGACATCGATGTGCTGATAGCCGATACCGCGGGACGATTACAAAACCAGACGGGCCTGATGGACGAACTGGCCAAGGTGCGCCGTGTGATCAGCCGGCATGACCCGGAGGCGCCGCACGAGGTCATGCTCGTCATCGACGGCAGCCAGGGTCAGAACGCCATGCAGCAGGCGCGCGACTTTCACGCCGCGCTTGGCCTCACCGGTATCACAGTGACCAAGCTCGACGGCAGCGCCAAGGGCGGCATTCTGTTGGCCATTGCGGACCAGCTTCAGATCCCGATTCGCTTCATTGGCATTGGCGAGCAAATCGACGACATGCAGCCTTTCGAGGCGGACGGTTTCGCAGACGCGCTGCTGGGCGGTGACGGTTGATCCGCTTCGACAACGTCAGCAAACGCTATCCCGGCGGTCACGATGCGCTGCGCAATCTGACCCTGTCTATCGAGGCCGGCGAGTTCGTATTCGTCACCGGCCACTCGGGTGCGGGCAAGAGCACGCTGCTGCGCCTGATCGCATTAATCGAACGCCCGACACGCGGGCAACTGCTGGTCGACAAACGCAGCACACGCGGCGTGCGCAAGCGCCAGCTACCCGGTTACCGACGCGACATCGGCATGGTGTTTCAGGATCACAAGCTGCTGTTTGATCGCACCGTATTCGACAACGTCGCGCTGCCGCTGGTGATCACCGGCATGAGTCACCGCGACATCGGCAAGCGGGTACGCGCGGCACTGGACCAGGTTGATCTTCTGAGCAAAGAGAAACAGCGCCCGGAAACCTTGTCCTCCGGCGAACAACAGCGGGTAGGTATCGCACGCGCCATCGTTGCGCGCCCGAAGATTCTGATCGCCGATGAGCCGACCGGCAATCTCGACCCCGAGCTGTCGCTGGGCATCATGCAGCTGTTCGAGCGCTTCAATGAAATCGGCGTAACGTTGCTGATCGCGTCACATGACATCGCACTGGTCGACATGCTCGGCCATCGCCGGCTGACACTCGCGGACGGTGAACTGACGCATGACAGTCGCTCGCCGTCGGGGCAGCAAGAGCTCTACATCAGCTGATGGTTAACTATTTCACACGCCATGCGCAGGTATTGGTCGCGTCGCTGGGCAAGCTCACCGCGGCACCTGTGGCCAGCCTGCTGACCATACTGGTGGTGGCTATCACGCTGGCGTTGCCGGCGGCGCTTCAGGTGATGGTCAAGAACGCGTTGCTGGTTACCGGCGGTTGGTCGGGTGCGGTTGATTTCTCGCTGTATCTGGAACCGGATATCGACAAGGACGCGGCGCAGAATCTGGCCACGCTGCTCGCCTCGCGGGCGGACATCGAAAACGTCGTGTTCATCGATGCCGATCAGGCGTTGGAGGAGTTTGCGGACAGCTCCGGTTTCGGCGCCGCGCTCGACGCGCTCGATAACAACCCGCTACCGCATACGCTGCAGGTAAGACCGATTGCCAGCCTGTCGCTCGATGCCAGCGAATTGCTCAAACAGGAACTCGCCGGGCTGCCCGAGACCGACATCGTGCAGCTGGACACCGAATGGGTCAGCCGCTTCCAGGCAATGATCCGTCTTGTGCGCCGCGCAATCTGGATTGCCGCCGGGCTGCTCGGGCTCGCATTGCTGGTCGTCATCGGCAACACGATCCGGCTGGATATCCAGAACAGGCGTGACGAAATCGAAGTCATGCAGCTTATCGGTGCCAGCGACGGCTTCATTCGGCGCCCGTTTCTGTATACGGGCTTCTGGTACGGGCTCGGCGGCGGCATCCTCGCGATCGGCGTGGTCGGGATCGGCATTGCGCTGCTGCGCGGGCCGGTCAAGGATCTCGCCGGGCTGTACGGCGGCGGCTGGTCACTGGTCGGGCTGTCGCTGCAGGAAATGGTTACGGTCGTCGCTATCGGCATTTTGCTGGGTCTTGCCGGCTCCTGGTTTGCTACGGCACGCCATATGAGAAGAATAGAGCCCAAATAAATCATTATTTACGGTTCTTGCTCGACATCCCCTCGAAACTCTTCGTGTTTTTAGCACTCTAACTCCCTGAGTGCTAAAATAAGGGTAAGAAATCGAGTCTTCGACAGGTCTATTGATCTGGGACCGGATGGCTAACAACAGGGAACTGGAATGACTACTGCTATTGCTTTGAGAAATCACGATCTGATGCTGACCGGCCCGGTTGGCAGCCTGGATGCGTACATTCAGGCGGTCAGCGGCGTACCGGTCCTCAGTAAGGAAGACGAACAGGAGCTGGCGCGCGACTATATCGCCAACGAAAACATCGACGCCGCCCGCGAACTCGTCATGGCGCACCTGCGTTTCGTAGTGCACATCGCGAAAGGCTACAGCGGCTATGGGCTACCGATCGGCGACCTGATCCAGGAAGGCAACGTAGGCTTGATGAAAGCCGTCAAGCGCTTCGACCCGGATGTGGGCGTGCGGCTTGTTTCGTTCGCCGTGCACTGGATCCGTGCCGAAATTCACGAGTTTGTGCTGCGCAACTGGCGCGTCGTCAAGGTCGCTACCACCAAAGCGCAGCGCAAGCTGTTCTTCAACCTGCGCAAAGCCAAGAAAAACCTTAGCTGGCTGTCGCACGAAGAAACTGAGGCCGTCGCCAAAGACCTCGGCGTCAGCGCGCGTGAAGTGACCGAAATGGAAAAACGCCTGTCGGCGCGTGATGCAACATTTGACCTCGGTCCGTCAGACGACGAAGAGCGGGTATTTGCACCGGCAGCATTTCTGAAGACCGAAGACGCAGACCCTGCCGATCTGGTCGAGAGTGCCGACTGGCAGAAGGACGCGTCCGAGCGACTCAGCGCCGCGTTGATTGATCTGGACGATCGCAGCCGCGATATCCTCCAGCAACGCTGGTTGTCGGAGCGCAAGACGACGCTGCATGACCTGGCCGATCGTTATGGTGTTTCCGCCGAGCGTATCCGCCAGATCGAAAATGCCGCGATCAAGAAACTGAAAGTCGCGCTGGCCACGTAAGCCCAACCAGCCGCAAGAAACGAAGCGCCGTTACCTGTCAGGTGGCGGCGCTTTTTGCTGCCTGCAAGGTATTCGCCAGAAGGCACGCGATCGTCATCGGCCCGACACCACCCGGCACGGGCGTAATGTAGCCGGCATGTTCACTCGCGGCATCGAAGTCTACGTCGCCCGTCAGGCGGGTCCTGCCGTCCTTACTTTCGATCCTGTTGATGCCAACATCGATAACAATTGCGCCCGGCTTGATCCAGTCGCCACGCACAAGCCCGGGCCGACCGACGGCCGCCACCAGAATATCGGCGCTCGCGCAAAGCGCTGCGAGGTCACGCGTGCGCGAGTGTGCAATCGTTACCGTGCAGCTTTCGGCCAGCAACAGCGCGGCCATCGGCTTGCCGACAATATTCGAGCGCCCGATGATCACGGCATGTTTGCCGACGAGCGACTCACCCGTGTTGCGAATCATCTTCACGCAGCCCAGTGGCGTGCACGGCACAAAGCCCGGCAGCCCCAGCGACAGGCGACCAACGTTACTAATGTGAAAGCCATCGACGTCTTTGTCAGCCGAGATCCGGTTGATCACCGTTTGCTCGTCGATCTGTGCCGGCAACGGTAGCTGGACAAGAATGCCGTGCACCGCCGCGTCGTTGTTCAATGTATCGATCAATGCCAGCAGATCGTCCTGCGCGGTATCCGCCGACAACGTGTGCGTGAACGACGCGAACCCGACCTCCTGCGCCATGCGGCCCTTGTTGCGCACATAGACCTGGCTGGCCGGATCTTCACCGACGATGACCACCGCCAAGCCCGGCTGCACGCCGGTCTCCGCGAGCAGCGCGGCGCAGTCGGTCTTCACCTGTTCACGCAGTGCCTGCGCCTGTGCTTTGCCGTCAATTAACTCAGCCATTGTTGCTCCCTGTCCGCATTATCGCAGCGCGAGGATACGCAATCCTCACTGCTAACGGTAGCGCTGCCCGTCGACGTCAATATAGCCGCCGCTGTGGCGGCCCTGCGGATCGTGATGCGTCCAGTGGATCACCCCACCCTTATCGGTCCACTCGAACTGTCCGCGGATCGTCAGCTGCGCGTCGAGCGCAGCCGGTATGCGCGGTGCGAGATCGATATTGTGCGCTATCAGCAATGAGTGCCCCGATGCGTCGCGCACCAACAGACGTTGGTGGCGCGAGCCTTTGTTGTCGTCCGCCAGAATCCGGTAGATACGCGCCTCGGTCTCGACCCATTGACCGTCGAGTGCTGGCGCCCAATCGATAGTGGCGGACGATGTGGTGTTGTCTGTATCGACGAACGCACGGTAGGCGTCCGTGTTGTAGACAATCAGCAGGACTACCAGCGTGGCGACCGCTTGCAGGATCTTCTTATTCATAACGCCCCAAATAAAAACGGCAGCGACCCTGAGGCCGCTGCCGTGATTCTACACCGCACGCAAGGCGCGGATAAGCGCAGGCTTAGCTTGTCAGCGGTACCAGCGTCAGTTCAACGCGACGGTTAGCCTGTTTGCCGGCGGCGCTGGTGTTATCACTGACCGGGCGCAATTCACCCATACCGACAGTGATAATGCGATCGTTGATCACACCCTGGCTACGCAGATAACTCGCTACCGCACCTGCACGCCGCTCCGATAGCGACTGGTTGTATTCGGTAGACCCATCGCTGTCGGTATGACCGGCCACTTCGATGATGGTCTTGTTGTATTTCTTCAATACAACGTTCACCGAGCCGAGTACGTCGAAAAACGCCGGATTCAGATCCGAGCTGTTGGTCGCGAACGTGATGTTGCCTGGCATGTTCAGCGTGATGTTGTCGCCAACGCGGGTAACGCTGACGCCGGTGCCTTCCAGTTGCGCACGCAGCTCGGCTTCCTGGTTGTCCATGTAGACGCCGACCGCGCCGCCGGCCAATGCGCCAACGCCTGCACCGATCAGTGCACGCTGACGCCGCTCTACCGCGTCGTCACCGGAAATCAGGCCTGCAACCGCGCCGACAGCGGCGCCAATCAGCGCGCCTTTAGTAGCCTGGCTGGTCTTTTCTTCGCGTGTGTAGGGGTCGAGCGTGGTACATGCGGCGCTCAGTACGCCAAGCGTACCGACGATAGCCACGGTTCTTACAGTTTTGAGGTTCATCAGAGATGCTCCATTAGTTTATTAGGGTTGCCCAAACAGTGTGTTGTTGTCATGTTATCAAATTCAGGCCCTAGCTTACGCGCCCGACATGAATAAAAGCTTAACGAGTCTGATCATTAACGCCCGTTGAAACCGCCGACCGGTACCCACTTTAGATGACTGAAACCGCACAACGCCCCATAGAGCACTGGATAGACCGCTATGACGCGATGTACACCGCACGGCGCTATCCGGTCGCGCACGCTATGGCCGCAACTTTGCTCATTGTCGGGGTGCTGTGCGGCTTATGGTTGATACCGGTACCGGCGGCGCTAAGTGAGATTTCGGCGTTGCTTAACTGGTCAACTGCGCTGCTGCTCGCGCTGGTCGTCTACTACTTTATTCTGTCGCTGCCTTTGGCGCTCGCGCTGCTGCCCGTCATCGTCATGCTTGCCGTCATGACAGGCCTGATCGCACGCGCCAGCGACCACCTGGCACTGATCTCGGTCACGCTGGTTGCGATGAGCCTGTGCCTCGATATCGCCGGCATGCGGCAAAAATCTCTGCGCGGCCTCGCCAATTTCGTCCAATTAGGCATGCTGGCACCAATCTGGCTATTCCACCACGCAGTCCAAAGACGGGAATAAGGGCCAAAACAGCCTCGCCAAATGCCACCCCACCGCAGGCGCGGCGAGTGCGTCCAACGATTTTGAAAACAATCAGGCGCCAAAGGCGACGTTTTCAAAACCGTTGGACGCGATCGCCGCGCCGGAAACAGAGCCCCCGCTAAACCCCAGCCAATTTGCTAAACTCAGCGAACTAATCCCGAGGAGCACCACCGTGGCAACCGCAACCCCGTTAGATCCGTCAAAAACCCGCAGCAACAGCATCAACCCGCTGGATATGTACGACGTGCGCTCGGAACTCAGCGACGAAGAGGCGATGGTGCAGGACACCGTGGCGCGTTTCGTCGACGATCAGGTGCTGCCGATTATTCGTGAGCACTTCGACAACCACACATTTCCGCGCGAGCTGATTAGTCAGATAGCCGACCTCGGACTGCTCGGCAGCACCATTGAAGGCTACGACTGCGCCGGCATGAGCAACACCGCCTACGGCCTGATTTGTCAGGAACTCGAGCGCGGCGACAGCGGCGTGCGCAGTTTCGTGTCTGTCCAGTCAAGTCTGGTCATGCACCCCATCCACGCCTACGGCTCCGATGAGCAAAAAGACGAATGGCTGCCGCAGCTGGCCAGCGGTGAGGCGATCGGCTGCTTCGGGCTTACCGAGTCACATGGCGGCTCTGATCCGGGCAACATGAAAACCGTCGCGCGCAAAGACGGTGATGACTGGGTCATCAACGGCTCCAAGATGTGGATCACCAACTCACCGATCGCGGATGTTGCGGTGATCTGGGCAATGACCGACAACGGCATGCGCGGCTTCGTCGTGCCGACCAGCACACCCGGGTTTTCGGTGCAGGAAATCGACAACAAGTTTTCGCTGCGCGCATCGTTGACCGGCGCGATTTTCCTCGACAACGTTCGGGTGCCGGGCAGCGCGGTCCTGCCGAATGTATCCGGGCTGCGCGGCCCGCTGGGCTGCCTGACGAAAGCACGCTTTGGTATCACCTGGGGTTGCATCGGTGCTGCGCAGGCTTGTCTCGATGAAGTGCTGCGTTACACCGAAGACCGCGTGTTGTTCGACCGCCCGCTCAACCACAACCAGATTATTCAACTGCGCATGGCGGAGATGTCGCGCCAGATCACGATGGCCCAGCTGCTGTCGTTGCGCCTGGGTCGACTCAACGACGCCGGCAAGATGCGTGCGGAGCAGGTCTCGATCGCGAAGTGGAACAACGCCCGCATGGCGATAGACATTGCACGCGACGCGCGTGACATTCTCGGCGGCAGCGGCATCAGCGCGGAATACGTGCCGATACGTCATATGCTGAACCTTGAAAGCGTTATTACCTACGAAGGCACGGAGACGGTGCACCAGCTCGTGGTCGGCAAAGCGCTGACCGGCGTTAACGCGTTCTGACGCAGGACATAAACAGCCGCGCCGTCTGGCGCATCGCGCTGCCGATGATTCTATCGAATATATCGGTACCACTGCTGGCGATGGTCGACTCAGGCGTGCTCGGCCACCTCGACAGCCCGACCTATCTCGCCGGCGTTGCACTCGGCGGCGCCGTATTCAGCCTGTTGTTCATCGGAATGAATTTCCTGCGCATGGGCACCACGGGGATCGCCGCGCAGCAATTCGGCGCGGACGACGGCGCGGGCCTGAAGCAATCCCTGTTGCAGGCAACCATCGTCGCATTGCTTTTGGCGGTCGCCATGATCGCGCTGCAATATCCGATCGCATCGCTCTCATGGCATTTGTTTGCTGCGCAACCGGACGTGGAAAACGCCGCAGCCGTGTATTTCCACATCCGCATCTGGAGTGCGCCGGCAACGCTCATCAACTTCGCACTCATCGGCTGGTTCATCGGCTTGCAGAACGCGCGCGTGCCGCTGGTCATCGTACTGACGATCAACCTGATCAACATCGTGCTCGACCTGCTGTTCGTCAATGTCCTCGGCATGACCGCCGATGGCGTCGCGCTGGCCTCGGTCATTGCGGAGACCAGCGGCGCAATGGTCGGCGCGCTGTTTGTCATGCGCGAGTGGCGACGCTGGGCCGAACCGATACGACCCGACGCGCTCACGCGGCTGGCTTCGTATGGGCGGTTCTTCTCGATCAACGCCAACATTTTCGTGCGTACGATGGCACTGGTCGGCACGCTGGCATTTATCACCGCACGAGGCGCGCGATTCGGTGAGGTTATACTCGCCGCCAACGCCATCCTGATGAACCTCCAGTACTTGTTGTCGTACGGTCTCGACGGCCTGGCGCATGCGACCGAGGCTTTAGTGGGGAAGGCATGGGGCGCAAAAGACAGGAAGGGCATGACCACTGCCGTGCGCCTCAGTCTCGCATGGTCGGTATTGGTCGCCGGTGGTTTCTCTGTGCTGTTCTGGCTCGGCGGCCAGCCGCTGATCGCCCTGCTTACCGACCTGCCGGACGTACGCGCGGCGGCGGCCGAGTATTTGCCGTGGATCATCCTGTCGCCACTGGTCAGTGTCTGGAGCTTTCTGTTCGATGGCGTCTTCGTGGGCACCACATGGGCCAGAGAAATGCGCAATGTCATGCTGGCGGCTGTGCTGTTTGTCTTCCTGCCCGTCTGGTGGCTGACGCTGGATTGGGCAAATCACGGACTCTGGTTTGCCTTCATTATTTTCATGCTGGCCCGAGCCGCGGGGATGGCGTTTGCCTACCGGCTGCGGATCAGTGGCGAGCATGCCAGGCGATGGTTTGGAGATCACCGCCACGCTTAGCAAGTCCGGATAGCAGTTTTTGTTCGCGCAGGTGAACCATTTTGCTGATGCTAGCGACTACTTTAGTAATACAGCAATGCAGAGCGTGCGTTCCGTGAATAAAGCCGAAAATGCGATTGAGGAATCGATGGATGCGCAAGTTGCGCTAAGCATTGCCGGTGATAAGCGTGCTTTCGAGCGTCTCTATCGATACTGGCGACCGCGGTGGCTGCAATTTGCATGTTGGTTGGTCGGAGACCGCGACGATGCGTTGGATGTCACGCAGGATGCGTCGGTTGCGATCGCACAGAATATCCATCGTCTGAAGGACCCGGCAATGTTCAAAGCCTGGTCGTTCACAATCGTCCGTCGTCGCGCCGCCGATCATGTGCGCGGCGCGATCAAAACACGGCGCCTCACTGAAGCGCTGCAGCGTGAACCGGAGCCACCGCTTCGCGACGATACCGCGACCACGACAATGTCCGATTTGTTGCAACTCGTCAGTGCCGATGATCAACAGCTATTGACGCTGTTCTATGTCGTCGGATTAAACGTGGCGGAACTCGCTGGCGCGCTCGATGTACCCGCTGGAACAGTCAAATCACGTCTATTTAATGCGCGTGCACGATTGCGTCGCGCATGGGAATCTGAACAACCTGGAGAACGTCATGAGTAACTTCGACCTAAAACTGAAAGAGCTATTAAGCGAGAGCGAATCGGCAGCTACATTCCCCGACTCGGAAGAAGGGTATTACCGTGAGGTTCTGGCTAGTTTCCGCGGCGAAGGTAGCGAACTGCGGGTGTTTACCTGGGTCGGTATCATGGCGTTCAGCGCGGGGCTGATCTATTGCGTCGTAAAACTGTTACTCGCTACAAGCGTGGAGGAGCAGGTACTCTTCGGCGTGTTCGCAATCATGCTGAATTCGGCACAGATCGCATTGAAGTTATGGTTCAACATGCGTCTCAACCGACGCGCTGTGATCCGCGAAATTCGCAATTTGCAGCTACAGTTTGCTGGCGCCATTGACTAGCTGGCGATGTGCTCTGGTGCAGTTCGACGGCTATTCCCCGCGCTATCCTTAACGCCGGAGAATAGCCAACCAGCGCGCGATATTGAGCAGGCTCATCAGCGACGCCGACACATAGGTCATCGCGGCCGCGCGTAGCAGGCGACGCGCATGGCGTTCATCACCGGGAATCAATACATCGTGCTTGTCCAGCATCGGCAGGGCGCGCCCGAAGCTGGCGTCAAACTCGGTGGGCAGCGTCACCAGATGCACCAATACGCCGGCACCAAGCGTAAGAAGTCCTCCCAACAGCATCAGGCCACCGGCTGACGGGATCCGCGTCACGGCAATAATTACCGGTGCGCCAATAAGCAAGACAGCACCCAATTTCTCGATCGGCCCGACCCAGCGCACCAACCGCGTGCGGAGATGCAACGCGGGATACCCCGTCGCATCCTGCACGGCATGACCCACCTCATGTGCAGCGATGGCTATTGCGGTCAACGATTTGCCCGAGTAGTTGCTGTCACTAAGGCGAACCATTTTCTCGACGGGCGAGTAGTGATCACCGGCTTCGGTGGCTTCGGTACCCACATTCTGCAGACCATGCAGGTCGAGCAAGCGTCGCGCTGCCTGGCCGCCGGTGACGCTATAACGATCTGCTGGTTCGCTGTAGCGCTTCATCACGCGGCGCACCCAAAAGCCCGGCAGGAAAATCAGGGCCAGAAGAATCAATGCGAAGAGGATGATGTGCATAAGGTATTCGGACTTTGGAACATAGAAAAGTTAGACACGAGGGTGGCACGCGGCAGGTTCACAGGAGATAGGTCAAAAGCAAACGCCAAGTCGTTTACAATCCTGCTTTAGCTTCGAATCTGTCGGCACTCAGCAACGAGGCCGCAGCACCAAACAGGTTGGACGCGTTACCAACCCAATGTACAGGCAACTCTGATGACAATCGACTGGGACGATTTCCAGAAGGTCGAGTTACGCGCGGGCACCGTGGTGTCGGCGACGCAATTCGAGCAGGCGCGTAAACCCGCTTACGTGTTGCACATCGATTTCGGTGTGCCAATCGGCGTGCTCAAGTCGAGCGCGCAGGTCACCGATCTGTATCAGCCCGATGAGCTGCTGGGACGCCAGGTGCTCGCAGTTGTGAATTTCCCGCCGAAACAGATTGGTCCGTTGCAGTCACAATGTCTGGTTACCGGCATCCATCGTGAGGATGGCGCGGTCGTGCTCGTGTCGCCGGACTCGCCGGTTCCGAACGGTGCGCGGCTTGCCTGATACACCATTGAGTACACGCTTCGTCGACTGGCTGGTGCGCAACAGCACGCTGGCGGCGGCAGGCACGATGGTATTCGTGGTTGCAATGGCGCTCGGGCTAACGCAGCTCAAGCTTGAAACCGACGACTCCATCTTCTTCGACGACGACAACCCGAATTATATCGCCGAGCAGGCGCTGACCGCGCAGTTCGGGCGCACCGATAACGTCATGTTCGTCATCGCCCCGGCCAGCGGTGATGTGTTCACGAAACCTGCTGTTCGCCTACTGCATGAATTGACGGATGAGGGCTGGCGAATTCCGTACGCGCGTCGCGTCGACTCGCTGGTGAACTACCAGCACACCGAGTCCAGCGACGACGAGTTGCGGGTGGCCGATCTTGTGCCGCCGGCGGACAGCGTCAGTGATGCGCAGCTGAGCGAGATTCGCGAGGTCGCACTGGCCGAGCCCGAGCTCGTGTACCGCTGGGTGTCGCCGAGCGGGCATGTGGCCGCGGTCAGCGTGCTGCTCAACATGCCGGAGAATGACGAGATCGCGGTACCGGAAATCGCAGGCTATGCACGCGACTTGCGGCAGCGTTACGCGCAAGCCTATCCCGACATCGACATCTACCTGCTGGGCTCGGCGATCGGTGACCAGACCTTCGACGAATTGTCGATCAACGACTTCTTCCGCTTTATTCCGATTGTTGTCGCCATCGTCATCACGATTCTCACGCTCGCGCTGCGCTCGATATCGGCGACCATCGCGGTGCTCGTCATTGTTGCGACCAGCATCGTCGCAACGCTGGGTATCGCGGGCTTTCTCGGCTTCCGTTTGAACGCGGCGACGGTCGCCGTACCGAGCATCGTAATGACACTCGCGGTCGCCGATGCGGTACATATGCTGAGTATTTTCCTGGCGCGCTATCGCAGTGGTTCCGCGCGCGTCGAAGCCCTGCGCGACGCGCTGTCGCTGAACCTGCAACCCATCCTGCTGACGACGTTGACCACAGGCATCGGCTTCCTCGGCCTGAACTACAGCGAAGTCCCGCCGTTCCGCGATCTCGGCAATATCGTTGCCATGGGTGTTGTTGTCGCACTCATCTGCACGCTGTTCCTTATCCCGGCCCTGTTACTGCGACTGCCGTTCCGCCAGGTCAGTCACAGCAGTGAATCGACAATGGCCAGGCTTGCTGATGTACTTGTACGCCGGCGGCGTGTGCTCGGACTGACGTTCGGCGCGATCGCACTGATCATCGTCAGCTTCGCGCCGCGCAATTCGCTCGAGGATGACTTCATCGAATATTTCTCGACCGACCTGCCGTTACGCCAGGCCGCGGACTTCACGATAGAGAACCTGACCGGTCCGTTTGTCATGAGTTTCGCGTTCGACAGCGGCAAGCCGAACGGCATTACCGACCCTGCGTATCTGACGGATGTGAATGCGTTCATGGAGTGGGCGCGCGCGCAGCCCGAAGTTATTTATGTCGCGGGCTTCACCGAGACATTGAAGCGGCTCAACGAAGACCTGCATGACGACGACCCCGCGTGGCGCATCCTGCCGGACCGCGCCGACCTGGCCGCTCAGTATTTGCTGCTCTACGAAATGTCTCTGCCGTTCGGGCTCGACCTGAACAATCAACTGAGCTTCGACAAGTCGACGATGCGTATCGATGTGCGCATCGGCGGCGAGCGCACCAGCGGCATCGTCGAGCTGGAGGCGCGCGCGCAGCGCTGGCTTGCCGATAACGCACCGCACCTGCTGACGCCCGGCGCCGGCGCCGATGTCTCGTGGGCCAACATCGGCCAGCGCAACATTAACGCCATGCTGACAGGCTCATTGCTAGCGCTCGGGCTGATCACATTGACGCTCATCGTGACGCTGCGCTCATTCAAGTTTGGCCTGATGAGCCTGATTCCGAACCTTCTGCCCGCGGCCATCGCGTTCGGCATCTGGGGGCTGCTCGTTGGCCATATCAATCTGGCCGCCGCTGTGGTGTTCAGTATGACGATCGGCATCGTCGTCGACGACACGGTCTATCTGTTGACTAAGTATCTACAGGCGCGCCGCGAACAGGGCCTGGCGCCGACCGATGCCATGCGCTACGCAATCACCACCGTTGCACGCGCGCTGATTGTCACCTCAATTACGCTGACCGCCGGTTTTCTGGTGCTGGCCACCTCCGACTTCAACCTGAACGTAACGTCCGGCGTGATGATCGCAATCGTCGTCTCCAGCGCGGTAATCTACGACCTGGTGATGCTGCCTTGGCTTGTGATCGCGCTTGACGAGCGGTTTGGCACTCGCACTGATACAGCGAATCAGGCAAACTAAACATACAAATTTGAACCTAATTTCAGGAGATCGAACCCATGTTACATGGACTTATAGACAAACTGGCCGGCGACAAAGCAGACATCGTAGACGCACATTGTGACGTGCCCTGCGCGATCTACGACCCGGCGCCGCTGCTGATCTCCGCGCTGACGGTTGTTCGCATGATCGACATCATGGAAGAACTCGAAGGCCACAAGCCGGACAGCAACATCGCCTATCACAACACGATGGGCCGCTGCGTCATGCAGAAAGAAGAGCACGCCGAAAGTGTCAAGCACGACGTGCGCGTGATCTGGGGCGACTACCTCAAGGCACCGCAGTTCGAGAAATTCCCGAACGCGCACACGCTGGTCCACAACATCATGATGGCGGCCAGCAAATGCAAACAGGGCGTCAGCCGCGACGATGCGCTGAAGCTCGTCGAGCTGTGCAACGAATTCGCGGAAATGTTCTGGGACACCAAAGGCGTCAAAACCAAGCGCGCCGAATGCCCTTACAAGCCTTCACTCGAGACGGTTTACCCGGTCCTGTAATACATCATGTACAAGTTGTTCCGGGTGCGCGGCCGCAGCATGCTGCCGACGCTCGCGGACGGCGATTTTGTCATCGGCCGGCGGATCTCCGCCGGCGCGGTGCAAGAGCTCACCAGCGACCATGTTGTCTGCGTCCAGCACCCCGGCCTCGGCGCGCTGATAAAACGCATTAAGACTATCGGCCCGGACGCGGTCAGCTTATCAAGCGACGGCCAGACCGGCAGCGAGTCGGAACACCTCGGGCCAGTCAGCCCACAACACGTAACCCACCGCGCCCGCTTCATCATCAGCGCGCGAGGCGGCGTGCGCCGACTGTAAGTGTCAGGGCACGAGAATCGTTGCGCCAATGGTGGCGCGCGACTCCAGAGCCTCGTGTGCCTTGGCGGCATCGGCGAGCTTAAAGCGCTGGTTAACGGCAACGCGGAGCGTTCCATCGGCGATCTTCGAGAACAATAAATCGCTCGCGGCAAGGCGCGCCTCAGGCGTCGGGATGAAATCAAACAACACCGGCCGGGTCAGATACAGAGACCCGCGCTTCGCCAACTCCAGCGGCGCAACCGCCGGTGCCGGGCCCGAAGCATTACCGTAGCTAACCATGAAGCCGTGCGGCGCGAGGCAGTCCAGCGAGTCGAACATCGTGTCCTTGCCGACCGAGTCGTAGACCACACGAACGCCCTTGCCTTCGGTCAGTTCACGCACCCGCGGTGCAAGTTCCCCCGGCGCGCTCTGCAGCACATGCCGGGCGCCGTTCTGGCTTGCGAGAATGGCCTTTTCGTTGTTGCCGACGACGGCGATGACATTGGCGCCCAGCGCGCTCGCCCATTGTGTGGCGATCTGACCGACACCGCCCGAGGCCGCGTGGATGAGCACCCAGTCGCCGGACTGCACGACGTAGCTGCGGTGCAGCAAGAACCACGCGGTCAGACCTTTCAGTAGTGCGGCGGCGGCGATCTCGTCACTGACATGGTCCGGGATCGGCAACAACCAGTCCGCGGGCAGATTACGCATCTCGCTGTAGCCGTCTGCAGGCCCGCGACCCGTGTACACGACGCGCTGTCCGGGCGCGAAGCCCTCGACGCCCGAACCGACGGCATCAACAACCCCGGCGGCCTCGCTGCCGAGCCCGGTCGGCAAGCTCAGCGGATAAAGCCCGCTGCGATGATAAGTATCGATGAAGTTAACGCCGATGGCGGTGTGGCGCACCCGGACTTCGCCGTCGCCCGGGGCGGGCACAACGACGCTTTCGAGCCGCATCGCCTCCGGCCCGCCGAATGCATGCACACGAATCGCCCGACTCGTTATTTCACCTGCTCCCGCCATGCCATTCTCCGCTGCAGCCACCAAGACATCCCCGTACAATATCAGACGCTTAACAAACGGGTGGACATGCATGGACAGAGTGGCGGGAAAGATTGCACTGGTTACCGGTGCCGCACAGGGGCTGGGCGAGGCGATCTCCAGAATGCTGGCGAAAGAAGGCGCGACGGTGCTGCTCACCGACATCAATGCGGATGGCGTGCAACAGGTCGCCGAGTCGATCAATCAGACCCGGGCCGGCGCAGCAGCAGCCATGGCGCACGACGTCACAAGCCCGGAACAATGGCAGGAAGCCATCGCCAGGGCCAAGTCGCTCGGCGGTCTGAACATTCTTGTTAACAACGCCGGCATCGGATCGATCGGCGGCGTTGTCGAAGAGACACTCGAGAACTGGAAGCGCGTCCACGAAGTCGACGTCGATTCGGTTTTTCTGGGCTGCAAATATGCGATCCCGTTGATGGCCGAATCAGGCGGTGGCAGCATCGTCAACATCTCATCGATCGCCGGCATCATCGCGGGCTACAACTACGCCGCCTACAACTCCGCCAAGGCCGCGGTGCGCCATCTGTCGAAATCCATCGCACTGGATTGCGCCAGATCGCGCAACAATATTCGCTGTAACTCCGTGCACCCGGTATTCATCGACACACCGATTCTCGACGGCATGGACTTCCACAACGACCGCGATTTGCTGCTCGAAAAACTTGGCAAGCAAATCCCGATCGGCCGGGTCGGCGAGCCGGACGACGTCGCCTATGCGGTGCTGTATCTGGCATCGGACGAGTCGAAGTTCATGACCGGCGCCGAGATGCGCGTCGACGGCGGCATCAGCGCAATGTAGGAGACGCGGCCCGTACGGGTGCGTGACACATAATGACGATACAGGTACTTGTGATCGGAGCCGGCCATGCTGCCGGACAGCTGGCCGTGTCACTGCGCCAGTCCGGGTTCGATGGGCCCATCACCATTGTTGGCGAAGAATCGATACCGCCCTACCAGCGCCCGCCGCTGTCAAAGAAATATCTGTCCGGCGAGCTCGAGAGCGACCGCCTGCTGGTCAAGCCACTGCAGTTTTATGCCGATAACGACATACAGCTGGTACTCGGGCGCACGGTCGTCGCAATTGATCGCGACGCGAAGACCGCGAGCCTCGACGACGGCAGCACGCTGAACTGGGACAAGCTGGTCATCGCGACCGGCAGCCGCGTGCGCACGCTGAATGTCCCCGGCAGTGACCTGGCGGGCATCCACTACCTGCGCACGACACGCGATGTCGACGCGATCCGCGAAGAATTTGCGCCCGACAAGCGCCTGATCATCGTCGGCGGCGGCTACATCGGTCTCGAGGTCGCGGCAATCGCGGTCAAGGCCGGTCTGGAGGTTCACCTTGTCGAGCAGACACCGCGACTTCTCAGCCGCGTCGCGTCGGCCGAGATTTCCGACTTCTACGAACACGTGCACCGCGACGCAGGCGTCGACATTCACACGCATTGCGAAGTGTTGTCGTTTGTCGGCGACCAGCATATCAGTGCCGTGTCGTTATCGGACGGGCGTGATCTTGGGGCGGACCTTGCGATTGTCGGCATCGGCATTCTGCCCAACACATCGCTGGCCAGCGACGCCGGCATCGCATGCGACAACGGAATTCTGGTCGATGAGTATTGCCAGACGGACGACCCCGACGTGCTGGCGATCGGCGATTGCACCAATCATCCGAACCCGTTGCTAAAACGCCGCTTGCGCCTGGAATCCGTACCCAACGCATTGGAGCAGGCGCGCACCGCGGCGGCAACGCTGTGTGGCGAGCAACGTGCTTATGTGCAAGTGCCGTGGTTCTGGTCCGATCAATATGACCTCAAGCTGCAGATCGTCGGGCTCACCGACGGCTACGACCAGACAGTGGTGCGCGGCAGCGTCGATGACCAGAAGTTCGCCTGCTTTTATCTGCGCGAAGGCCGGTTGATTGCCGTAGATGCGGTTAATAGCCCGCGCGAATTCATGTTCTCGAAGCCCGCCGTTGCGGCCGGCGCAAGAATTCCTGCTGAGGTGCTCGCGGACCCCGAGCAATCGCTGAAAGACGCGGCCACGACCTGGCCCGCCTGATCCGTCCGATCAGAAGTCGACGAATAGCGTCGCCTCGGCGTCGGTGAGCCCCGCGCGCGTTGAGACCTCGCGCACCGTTTGGGTCGTCGTTGCCGTGCCGGTTAGCCCTGCATATTCACCGCTTACACCAAATACCTGAGCCCGACGGCCCGGACCGATCGTGGTCTCGAACGCCAACTTGCCGCGCCAGGTCTCGCCGCGCAACATCGGCACCGCCAGCTCGCGCGCGAATCCCCACAGGTCATCCTCGGCGTCGACGATGAATGAACCTTTGCCTGGCATGACCACGTGCCAGAGCGAGTGCTCGATGACCTCGCCGAACAACGGACGCCCGCTGCGGTTGAGCGTCGACACGCGGGTGATGTAGGCAACGGTGTCAGCGTCGCGCGTCGATGAGAGCATCACCGCAACATGGCTGCGTGAACCATCAACCAGCGGCGCAACGGCGGCTGCAGGAACCGGGGCAACCCAGGGGTAGCCAGTGGCGTTTTGCATGACCGTGACGGCACCCTGCCCCGCGACCGTAAGCGCCAACGGCGAGCCGCGCGAATCATTCGCCGGCGAACCGTCAAACATAGGGTTCAGCAACAACAAAGCTGCGCACAATAGTGCACCGACAATGAAACCGGTGAGGAGCGTGATCAACGGCTTCATGACGCAGCTCCCTCATCGATAGGCTGGACATCGCTCGCCCCGGCATCTCGCGCCTCGACAAACTCATCCTCTTCGGTTGCCGATCGAACAATAGTGCGGATCTGCCAGATGCCGTCGCTACCGAGATTGGCCTCCCAATCGCCGGCCAGACCAACAAACTCACCGACGCCGACGCGCAGCGTACCGACTTCGGCAGAATCAACACTGACGCCTGTCAAAGCGATAGTGCCGCGTGCCGGGATGTGCAAGACCCATTCGACATCGGCGTCGTCGCGCATGGCACGCACGCGGCTGGCAACACCGATAATGCTGCCGCTTTCGTTGCGCAGCCGATACAGCGAACCAGAGCCGGCGAACGGTGCCAGCTCGGGATACCAGACGGTATTGCTGGGCGTAACCGCCAAGTCGCTGTCAGTGCCGGGTGCCTCGGACAGGATGTCGCTGGCGGTGCGCACCTGAAACACTTCAAGCCGCCCACCGTTTGTCTGCACGCGCGTTTCGGCGCGCACCCGGTCCTGCACCAGGAATGGCGCGGCATAGGCAAACCCGATGACACTCGCGATGCCGGCAATCAAGCCGAATAAGAAAACATTTCGCACAGACACACGTCCTGTAAATACTCGTCGCCAGTTTAGGTGGCTATGCACCGTACCGGCACACAGTTATGGTAAATTTGTGACGCAGTTTGCAAAACAACAAGAAATTACGTGACTCGACTGTCCCAACGCACCCTTTCGACCGTGAACCCGGCCCATGTCCCGGCCGCGCATGTCGGGCGGGCAGCATGAAACCAATTTGCCTCTGGTCGGGCCCACGCAACGTCTCGACGGCGCTGATGTATAGCTTCGCGCAACGCAGCGACTGCGAAGTTATTGACGAGCCGCTGTACGCCCACTATCTGCGCGTCAGCGGCGCGCAACATCCCGGACGCGACGAAGTTCTCGCTGCAATGTCTGACGACGGCGACGCGATCATGCGCGACCTTCTGAGTCGCCCGGCATCAAAACCCGTATTGTTCATGAAGCACATGGCCCACCATCTGGTCGGCATGTCCGATACCTTTCTGGCCAACACGATCAACGTGCTGCTCATCCGCGACCCTGTCGATATGCTGCCCTCGCTGACGATACAACTGCCCCATGCAACCCTCGCGGATACTGGCCTCGCAAGGCAGGCTGAGCTGCTTGAGCGCCTGCGCGATATGCACAACCCACCGCAGATCCTCGACTCGCGGCAGTTATTGCTCGACCCGCGCGGGGTTCTGAGCCAACTGTGCACATCGATCGGCATCGACTGGCAGCCAGACATGCTGCACTGGCAAGCCGGGCCGCGACCTGAAGATGGCGTCTGGGCGAAACACTGGTACCACGCCGTGCACCGCAGCACCGGGTTCGCGGGCTATCAGGCGAAAGCCGAATTCCCGAAACATCTGCGCGCGCTTTTGGCAGAATGCGAGCCTCACTATGCGACGCTGTTTGAGCACGCGATCCGCGCCCGACCAACACAGGAAATTACCGGATGACAGGCATTGACCCGCGCAACCAGACCATCAAAGTCATGATCAATGGCGAGCTGCTGGCGCGCGACGCAGCGAAAGTCTCGGTGTTCGACAGCGTCGTGCAAGGCGGCGATGCGGTGTGGGAAGGGCTGCGAGTTTATGAGGGTCGTATCGCGGCACTCGACGCGCATGTAAGACGGATGCGCGACTCTGCCCATGCGCTCGCCTTCGAACAGATCCCGAGCGCCGAGCGAATTACCGGCGACGTGTTCCGTACACTGGCGGCCAACGGTATGCAGGACGATGTGCATATTCGCCTGACACTGACGCGTGGCGAGAAAATCACCTCGGGAATGAACCCGCGCTTTAATCAGTCCGGCCCGACACTGATTGTTCTGGCCGAGTGGAAACCACCGGTGTACAACAACGACGGTATCCGACTGGTCACCGCCTCGATACGCAGAAACTCACCGATGTTTCTCGATTCGAAAATCCACCACAACAATCTGTTGAACAACATTCTGGCGTCGATCGAAGCCAATGTCGCCGGCGCGGATAGCGCCGTGATGCTGGACATCAACGGTTTTATCGCGGAAACAAACGACACCAACCTGTTCATCGTGCGTGACGAGGTACTAATGACGCCGCACGGCGATGCGTGTCTGCCCGGCATAACCCGCAACATGATTCTGCAGCTCGCAAGACACCACGACGTTGCTGTCGAGGAGCGCAACCTGTCACTGACCGAGCTCTACACCGCCGACGAGGCATTTACGACCGGCACGATGGGCGAACTGACGCCCGTGCTGGAAGTGGACGGACGGACGATCGGCAACGGTGAGCGGGGCAGGTTTACGACCCGCCTGCAGCAGATTCACCGCAAACACGCGTGGCAAACCGGTACGCCGATTCAGACCATGTAAAAATAGTCGGCAAGGTACTCATCGAAATTGCGCTGTGTGCCTTCTTCGATTTGCTGCTGGCGCAGTACTGAGTCTGCCGCTTCTGTTTTCAGCGCATCCCAACGTGCAGCCGGCATTGGCTCAAGAGCTGCGAAGTAGTCAGCATGCGCTTGCGCTTGCGCCATCGTGAATTCATGGAAACTCTGGCCTGTCTCGAGCATCCCGGCGAGCAGTCTGGCGGACGGTGTAAGGTCGCTGTTTCCGATTAACGCTTTTTGCTTTTCACAGCTTGCGGTATACGGGCCATCGCCGCCGTCCATTGCGCGCGCCACGGCGATCGTGTCGCGCAGGATCTCGCCCGCCCATTTTTGCAAACTCACGGGCTTACCGTCACGCGAAAGCTCCAGGGCCGGCGCGCGGCCGCTGTGCGCCACGATGACATGGTTCGCGTCCAGCTCTGTCATTTGCTCGCTGGACAACGGCGCGCTGTCGCGTAGCAGGCAGCTCACCAGCAGCGCCTGCATGAAGTACATTTGCTCTTCACCGACGCCGACCGGGTCATATGGGTTGATGTCGAGCGAGCGAACCTCGACGTATTGGACGCCCGCACGTTGCAGCGCGAGCGTTGGTCGCTCGCCGGATAACGCCACTTGTTTCGGCCGAATACTGCTGTAGTACTCGTTCTCGATCTGCAGCAAATTCGTGTTCAGCTGGCGCCATTGCCCGGCGACTTTAACGCCGATCGATTCATAGTCCGCATGCGGCTTCATAATCGCATCCGTCAACCCGGCAATGTATTCATCCAGAGTGTTCAGCGAGATCTTCAGTCGTGACTGCGCCTTGCTGTTGTAGCCAAGATCGCTCATACGCAACGAGGTTGCATAGGGCTCGAATAGCGTTTCGGCATCGAATTCCGCCAACGCGCTGGGCCGGTCACCCAGGAACGATTTGCACATAGCGGGTGACGCGCCGAAGAGATACAGCACGATCCAGCCCACCCGACGGAAATTGCGCGCCAGTGACAGATAGCCCGCCGAACGGAACGCCTGTATGTCGCTGTCGTCCTCGCAGACCTGCTGATACACCGGCCAAAAGGCCTCCGGCAGTGAAAAATTGAAATGCACGCCGGCGATGGTCTGCATCGCACGGCCGTAGCGATAGCTCAATCCGCGCCGATAGATTGTCTTCATGCGCGCAACGTTTGACGTGCCGTAGCGCGCGAGCGGGATTGCCTGCTCGTCGCCGATCAGGCACGGCATGCTGGCATTCCACAGCAGTTCATCGTCAATCTGGGCCATCGTGAAGCGATGGATGTCCGTCAGACACTCCAGCGTATCGGCCGGCGAATCGAACGCCGGCGTGACGAATTCCAGCAGCGCTTCGGAGAAATCCGTGGTGATAAAACGGTTGGTTAGCGCTGAACCGAGCCCGCGCGGATGCGCTGTCGTCGCCAGATAGCCGTCTTTGGCGACGCGCAGAGACTCCTTCTCAAGCCCTGTCAGCCCGCCATTCAGAGCACGCGGTGCCTCGTCCAGCAACGCGGTAAGTCGTTTTTGAAGTGTGTCGCTCATGCGCTGCCCGCCTTATCGAGGGCTAATGGTAGCGGTCAACCCGCGGAGCCGCCAGTAGCCGCGCAGCTGCCAACTGCGTCACAATAATTGTCGGGTCGAGCGAGTATGCTTATGTCACACCGAGAGGAGACGGAAACATGGCAGGGTTTGGCAAAAGACGGGTCAGCGATGGGAAATCGGGACCGACGACACTCATCGCAGAAGGCTGCACCATTAACGGTCAGTTCGCGGGCGACAATGATGTGTTGGTCAGCGGTAAGATCATTGGCGACAGCAAGCTTACGAGCGTGGTGACAATCACGTCCGGCGGCTCCTGGAAAGGCACGCTACAGGCACGCCACGTTATCGTCTCGGGCAGCGTGGACGGCGACATTATCGCCACCGGCAGCATCGAAATCGCCTCAACCGCCCGCATCCGTGGCACCGTCACGGGCGACATGATTGCCGTCGCAGAGGGCGCCGTAATTGATGGCGAAATGCGCATTACCGGTGGCCAGGGCAGATCGAGCAATTTCAACGAGAAACGCGATGCGGCGGTTACCGCTATCGACAAAAAAGCCAGTTAATTCAGCCATCTGAGTAAGGCCATCTACGCCGCGCCCGCGGTTTTCGGCACTTATCACCCGAAAAACAGTCCAAAATAAGGTCTGGATTGAGGTAAATCCCACTGGACGCGTCCGCGTGCATTCGTCACACTGATTTCGAAGCTGCCGGGGGGCGGCGGGTAAATCAGAATAAGAACAAGAAGTGACCACGATGACGCTTCATCAACAATTTAAGGCTGCATCTCGCGCAGCCGGGTAGTGAGCATGTTACCTAAAGCTCTCGCACCGAGGGTCCTGATGACGACGCTGGCTTTGACGCTTAGTGTCGTGTGCGTGGTTTCGCTCGCGCTGTTCGCCAACACCCGAATTATTGTTGATCGCTTCCTTAACGACAGTGTTGAGCTGCGTCGAACCTATCTTGTCGCCCAGCTGGAAAGCCGGCTGTGGCAGGGCATCAACGCAACCGAGCGCGAGATCGACGGGCTTATTCGCGACAATCGGATAGCCGATTTACAGACCGCGCTCGAAGAGACCAGCAACAGCATCAAAGACCTGGTCTATATCCAGGTTCTGGATGCCGAAAATAACCTGATTGGCGCAGCCGGAGACCTGGAGGGTCCAACCGTGGCGCTGTCGGCGCCGGGGTTAATCTGGCAACAAGACAACGTACTCGTGACCGAGCCGATTACGCTTGGCGGCACGTCGCTCGGTACGCTGGTTATGGGTTTCTCGCTACAAGGGTTTAACCGTCAGTTAGCGGCATTTCGTGAGCAGCAAACCGCGGCGCGCCAGGAATGGCAAACCAATGCGACCATCTGGGTTATCGTAACTTCTCTCGTGCTGGCACTACTATGGGGGCTGCTGAGCTGGGCGATGGCCGGTCGCCTGGTATCGCCTATCCAAGCAATTACGCGCCAGGCGCGGCGTTTGCAGCGTGGCGATTTCGGTGAGCCGCTCGAAGAGACGCGCGACGACGAACTTGGCCAACTGGCGCGCTCGTTTAACACCATGCGCGACCAGCTGCGCCAGACAACAATCTCGCGCGACTATGTCGACAACGTATTGAGCAGCATGAATGACGCGCTGTTTGTCACCAGTGACGATGGCACGATCACGCACTGCAATCAGGCCGCAATTCGACTGACCGGCTATACAGAAACGCAGCTGCTCGGAATGCCGGCGGGCGATCTCGTCCACAAAGACGACCGTGCTGCATTCCTGTCTGCGCCACCGTCAACACAGCCGCGGGAAACGCGCTTCGTGACCATCGCCGGCGATAGCGTGCCGGTCTCGTGGACGCGCTCGGAGATCCAGACTGACGACATGATGCTGGGTGGCCGCGTTTATTCGGCGCAAAACGTCACCGAACGAAAGCGCTCCGAAGAGCGGATTCGTTACCTCGCACGCATCGACCCGATGACCAAGGTGCCGAACCGCATGCAGTTCCAGCACCTGCTGCAGCGATCTATCGCCCGCGCCAGGCGCAGCAAACAAGTTCTTGCGCTGTTCTACCTCGATGTTGACCAGTTCAAAGACATTAATGACACGTTCGGCCATCTCGCCGGCGATACGACGCTGGAGATTCTGACGAAGTGCATGGTTCGCGCTTTACCCGAAGGCGCCATTATCGGGCGCCTGGCCGGCGATGAGTTCGCCGCCTTTATCGACGGCCTGCCTGTGGTCGAAAACATGCAGGACAGCCTGCGCAGCATGGGGCGCGATCTGCTGGCTGAGATTGCCGAACCTTTTGAGGTGCAGGGTAACGAGGTCTACATGACGGCAAGTCTGGGTATCGCGATGTACCCGGCGGATGCCGACAACGTCATCGACCTTTTACGCAACGCAGATGCTGCGTTGTATGCGGCCAAGAAGGCCGGCGGCAACAGATTTAGTTTCTACGACTCGTCGATGAACGACGCCGCCGTAGAACGCCTGATGTTGAAGAGCCGGCTGCGGCGTAGCTTCGAACGCGACGAATTGCTGCTCCAATACCAGCCAAAATATGAGCTCGCAACCGGCCGGATTATGGGCGCCGAAGCGCTCGTGCGCTGGGACCTTCCGGACTACGGCCGGATCCCGCCGAATGACTTTATCCCGCTCGCCGAGGAGACCAACCTCATTGTCGAGATCGGCGAATGGGTCATCGAGCGTGTGTGCCAGGACGTATCGCGCTGGCATAAGGACATCGGCAATCCAGGGCGAATCGCAATTAACTTGTCCTTGAAACAGCTGCGCCACAGAGATTTCTTTAACCGCATCAACCGTATTTTTGCACGCTACGGAATCAAGCCTACCGATGTGGAATTCGAGATTACGGAAAGCACGCTGATGGACGATATCCCGCGCACGGTCGCGGTACTCGACCAACTGAAGGCTTTTGGACTGGAGCTTGCGATCGACGATTTTGGTACGGGTTATTCTTCGTTGAGCGCGCTGCAGAAATTCCCGATCAAGACACTTAAAATTGACCAGTCGTTTGTCAGTAACGTGGCAACCAATGAAAACGATGCTGCAATGGTCTCAGCGATCATCGAAATGAGCCGTAGCCTCAAACTGGACGTCGTGGCGGAAGGCGTCGAGACACAGGCGCAGCTTGCGTTCTTACGCAAGCTCAAGTGTGACTTTGGTCAGGGAATGCTGTTCGGAGAGCCTATGGCCGCCGAGGAATTCACCGAGCGCCTGCTTGCCCAGCAAGAGGGAACCGACCAGCATCGGGCACTGTTCGCCTGAACCTGCCCCGCCGATTAGAATTCGGCCGCCGCGCGACTTATAATCCGTGTAACACCGATCACTCAACACCAGCCGCCACTAGTCGCGGCTGGTGACAAATCACAGAGGACACCATCATGCGCTTTGCGAGCAAGACCCTGACATTAATTAGCCTGTCGCTGCTGTCAGCAACGGCACTCGGCAACTGTGAGTATCCGCCACGCATAGATATTCCTAACGGCGCGGAGGCCAGCAAGGAAGACATGCTCGCCGGCCAGAAGGCGATCAAATCCTACATGGATACGATGAATACCTATCTGGATTGCATCGAAGAAGAAACGGCCAGCGCAAAAACCGACGACGAATCGGACGAAATCACCAAGGAGCGCGAAGCGCTGCTGTCCAAGCGGCACAACGCAGCGATCGATGAAATGGAGCGTATTGCCGCAGAATTTAACGTGCAGGTTCGCGCCTACAAAGAGCAAACAGAGTAGGCTCTGGCGGCAAACCGCGGGGCAGGTAATGCCTGCTACAACGCGATGCGCTAAACACTTACGAGCGGTAACGGTATTTGGCGCAAGCTGGCGCGGGCGATTAAAGCCGGTCAATTTCCCGCTTCAGGTTCGTACCGGAATCGGTCACGATGCGCTCCAGGACCTGAATACGGTGCTCGAGTCGCGAGATCAGTTCGAGCGTCTCATCGCTGGCACCCCGATCGCCGTCGTCTTCGCTGACTTTAGAACGCGCGTCGACGTAGCGTGTCGCCAGGCTAAAGAAGCACGCGATAAAGACGATTGCTACGACCATGCTGAACGGGGAACTGATCATTTATTTCTCTCCATTGGATGGGATAGATCCCGTCCGATTATAGCTCACTGAACTCTTTGTCCAGCTTGTAACGCGGCGACGTAACGTAACGCTCAAGCCGTGCCAGACGCGCATCCAGACGCAGCAACGAGCGCTTCACATCCGTCACCGTGGTGCTGGGCGCCGAGCGCAAGGACTTGCGAAAACTGTTTCGCTCCGGCTGTTGCCGGTCGCTCGGGAACTCAGCGGGTGGCACCAGAAAAGCAAGCCCGAAATACAGCAGCAGTGCGGCTGGCATAGCAACGAATAGTGCGACCAAAGCAAGTATTCGCACGACGGTGACATCAAAGCCGAAGTAGTCGGCCAGGCCGGCACAAACACCGGCAATCTTGCCGTTGGTCCTGTCGCGATAGAAACGGCGTCGCTCGCCATTATTGCGGGAGTGCATATCAATAACCTCCATTGCCGCCGTTAGTCCGCCAGAAATCACGTTCATGACCCGGGTCGCGCGGTCGTAGCGGACGATCACGCAGCAAAATAGCCGCCAGCGAGTAGGCAATCACGGTCGGAACCGTGACGAAAACTGTGCCAAGCGCGACGATCAGGCGCAGAATATTGAGGTCGATAGAGAACCTGTCGGCAAGCCCGGCACACACGCCGAACAGCCACCCGTTTTCACGATCCAGGTACAGACCGCGTAACTCACGCTCCAGCCTGTTCATTTTCATACCTTGTTCCTCCAATTCGGCGCCTCGTCGTCGAGAATAGTCTCGAGCACATTGACGCGGCTCTCGAGTTTCTGGGCGATTTCCCATACTTCCTCAATCAGTGTTTCGTCTGACCGTGTCAGCTCGCGGGATGTCTTCCACTTCGTCACGAAGTGAAGAATGATCGCGAGCGGTGCGACAATCGTCAGAAATAATATGCACAGTACAAACAGTGCCTGACTCATCGTTAGTTCCTATTCAAGCCTGATTCGCAGTATCGCGTGCGGCAACACGTGCCTTCAGTCTCTCAAAATCTTCGCGAATGCTTTCCTCTGCTTCGAGATTCGCAAACTGATGATCGAGATCTTTCGGTTGCCCCAGATCATAAGCCTCTACCCGGCTTTCCACGTCTTCCATGCGCCGCTGATACTGCTCGAACCGAACCAGAGCATCATCAACCTTGTAACCGTGCGTCAGCTTGCGCGCCGCCAGTCTCTTGTTAGCCGTATCGTGGCGCGACAACAGCGATTGTTGCCGAAGCTTGGCATCCTTGAGCTTAGCTTCTAGCCGCCCGATATCATCGTTCAGCTTGGTAAGCGACTCATCGATCGCCTGATATTCGTCGCGCACCGTCTGCGCGGCCTGATCTGCGTTGTTTTTTTCCATCAACGCGGCCTTCGCCAGATCTTCGCGCCCCTTGGAGAGCGCCAGCTCTGCTTTCGACTCCCAGTCGGCGACATCGTGCTCAAGCACCTCCAGCTTGCGGTTCAGCGATTTCTTGTCCGCTATCGAACGAGCCGCCGCTGAGCGCACTTCTACCAGAGTGTCTTCCATTTCCTGGATCATCAGTCTGACGATCTTCTCCGGATCCTCAGCCTTATCGAGAATCGCATTGATGTTCGAATTCACGATGTCACTGAATCTTGAAAAAATACCCATAGTCCTAGCCTCAGAATTAAATAAACTTCATTCAGGTAAAAGCAGGAACCATGCCAAGTTAGTGATAATTTCTTAACTAACTGTTTTTTAAGTGCTTTTAATCATATTTGTAATCTCATTACAGGACCCAGATTTCGCTTATTTAACTATTTTTTATATAGAATTGTTAATTACTGGTATAATTACTTAATGCAGCTAACCCCCCTTATCGGCGAAGCTCCGGCATTTCTCGCAACGCTTGAGCATGTCTCGCGTGCGGCGCCTGTGTCGCGGCCGGTCTTGGTGGTCGGCGAGCGTGGCACCGGCAAGGAACTGATCTCAAGCCGTCTGCACTTTTTGTCAGAACGCTGGGAGCAGCCGCTGATCAAGGTGAACTGCGCGTCGCTGACGGAAAGCATCCTCGAATCCGAACTTTTCGGGCATGAATCCGGCGCCTTCACCGGTGCCAGCCAGCGGCATCTCGGGCACTTTGAGCGCGCCGACAATGGCACGCTGATTCTCGACGAACTGGGCACCGTATCGATGCGTGTGCAGGAAAAAATCCTGCGCGTTATCGAATACGGGGAGTTCGAGCGGGTTGGTGGCAGCGAAACGCTGCAGGTCGACGTCAGGGTTGTCGCCGCGACCAATGAGGACCTGCAGGCGAGAGTCGCCAGAAAGACCTTCCGCGCGGACCTGCTCGACCGCCTGGCGTTTGATGTCATCACCGTGCCACCGCTACGGGAACGTCTGGATGACATCCTGCCATTGGCGCACAGCTTTGCCGTCAACATGTGCGCCGAGCTACACCGCAGCCATTTTTCCGGATTTTCTGCTGTCGCCGCCTCAACCCTGTTGAAGCACCCCTGGCCGGGCAACGTGCGTGAACTCAAGAATGCGGTCGAACGATCCGTATATCGCAGCGAGTCGGAGGAGGAGTCGATAGATGAAATCGTTTTCGACCCGTTTGATTCGCCTTTCCAGATTACGCAAAGCACGGCGGCGGAACCTGTCGGCAGCGCTATCGATGTCAGTAAGGATAAGACACTGCGCCTGCCCGCCGATCTGAATATGGAGCGCGACAAATTCGAGCGCAGATATCTGGGTGCGGCGCTCAAGCAAGCGAACTATAGTCAGAAGATTGCTGCCGGTTTGCTGGGATTAAGCTATCACCAGTTTCGCGCCCGACTGAAAAAACTCGAGGTAAGTGCGAAACCTGATGTGGCAATACAACGCGGCGCCAAACGCCGGCAACCTCAGCTGCGGAAACGACGACAGTAAACGGCGACGGCACCGAACAACGCCGCGACGACAAGCCCGCCCCACAAACCTGGCGAGACCAGGAACTGTCCGGGCGCAATTGCCGCCAACAAGTCGATATCACCGCTCAGGACCAGCGCCTTGAGCGCTTCCTCATCATCGATGATGCCGTCCGGGAGCCGCAGTCCCGATACCGACGCTTGCGAGAAACGATCACCGATCAGGCGCGCGATGTTCGTGCCGCGAAAAACGATGCCTTCCAGCATGATCGCGACGATCGGTGGTAACGCTACCCAGATCAGTACCGAACGACGGGCGAAGGCTGAACACAAAAGAAACCACGCGATGATCGGTGCAAACCACAGCGATGCGGTAACCAGTATGTAGGCCATCAGGATCCAGAACTGGACAAACGGCAGCGGCCCCAGGAGTAGCTCGACGGCATTACCACCACCAATAATTACGACGAGTGAGGCAATGAGCAGCAACACGATCTGTGTCGCAACAATGATTGCCGTCGTCACCAGCGGTGCGGCGACGATTGCCGTGACGAACTTGGAGATGACCGTTTCGTTGTCGGTGATTGGCAGAGAGCGCCAGAACAAAATGCTCTTGTCTTTTCGTTCGGCATACAAAGCATCAATGCTGTAGAAGAATACAACGGCCGCGAGCACAAGATTGAGGACCGCGAAGGGCACCAGCAACAGCACGCCACCGCCGGTCAGACTTGCAGGCGCACCAAACATCTGGCCGGTCGCGACAACAATTTCAAACGCCCCGCCGGTAAAGATCGCGGTCAGAAACGACAGCACGAAGCCAAAAATTATCAGACCTGCCATTACTATCGGCGCGAAGTACAGCGCCTTGTGTTCCCACAATTCGCGGCGGATCAGTATCAACATCCGGGAGATCATGCGGCACGCTCCCGGCTGAGTTTGGCGACAAACAGATCGGCAAGCCCCGGGGTGCGCACGTCACCCAACTCTCTTAGCTGGTCGCGCGCCACGCCTTCAAATGTAAACACGGTCTTGCCGAACACGGCCCTTTCGGTCAGTGGCCCAAACGCACGCGCTCGCTCCGCGGTGTCCGGCGTGGCCATCAGCTCGGTAAATTGCTCGCCGACCTGCTCCACAGTTTGATTCAGCACAATGCGACCATCATCGATAAACATGACGTCGCTCAGCAGGTTTTCGATCTCCTCGACCTGATGCGTGGTGATCAGGATCGTGCGCTCTTCATCGAAGTAGTCGTTAAGCAGTTCACTGTAAAAGGATTTACGAAACAGAATATCGAGGCCCAAAGTTGGCTCATCCAGGATGAGCAGCTTCGCGTCAATCGCCATGATGATCGACAGATGGAGCTGCGCGACCATGCCCTTGGACAGCTCCTTTACCTTGGCACCCGGCTGAATCTTGGTTTTCGTCAGCGACGCCTGCGCCTCTTTGAGCGCAAAGCGCGGATGTGTTTGCTGCACGAAGGACAGCAACCGGTCTACGGTGATCCAGCGCGGCAGCACCGCGACATCGGCCACGTAACTGACCTCATTCATCAGGGCTTTGCGTTGCTTGAACGGGTCAAGCCCGCAGACGGACATTTGTCCATCGCAGTCGGTCAGCCCGAGTATCGCCTTGAGAAGCGTCGTCTTTCCGGCCCCGTTCGGGCCAATGAGCCCGACAATTCTGCCCGCCTCAATATCAAAACTGACATCGTCGACCGCGACTGTCTTGCCATAGCGTTTACTCACACCACTAGCTGTTACCAATGCAGACATCGGCACTCCCTAAGCGAAAATCTTATGCGTCTTTCTTTTTAATCGCCGAAAGAAGCTCTTCCGGGTCCAGCTCGAGCCGTCCGATCGTTGCAACCACCTCGGGCCACTGCTTGTCCAGAAAGCGCGCCTTCTCGTCGCTGAGCACGCGCTTGCGGGCGCCGGGCAGAAGATACATGCCGCGTCCGCGACGTTTTTCGACCAGATTCTCGTCGACGAGCTCCTGGTAGCCTTTCAGTACGGTCAGGGGATTGAGCCGGTATTCGGCGGCGACATTGCGCACCGACGGCAGTGCATCACCGTCCGAAAGTACGCCTTCGAGAAGCATTGCGACGACGCGGTCTCGCAACTGCCGATAAATCGGCTGGTCGTCGTTCCAGTTCGGGTCCATCAAGCTCCAGTCGTTATGCGCGTCAGACGGCGTCATCGAAACAGATTAAGCGCCAGTAGCCAAGGGCTACTGGCCGGCAATTACCGTCGCTACCGGCGTTGATATGCCCGGTTGACCCGAATCTAGCTCACTGGAGACCAGTGCCAGGGCGAACATTGCGAGTAGCGCCAATGCAACAAACCCGCTAAAAGCGTTGCCGCGGCTCTCGCGCAGAACTGTGGGTGTCGAATTGTAAGGGGTACGCTGGGTCATGGGGAATACTCCGCCTCTGGGTTGGTGTTGTAGTCAACTATAACACCGATCTTCTAACCTGCAAGTTTTTTTTCGTTTTTTGTGGAACTAGTCCGCTTTCAATTTATTGTGCAGTGCAACAACGTCATTCATATGGGATAATTGGAAATTACCGATTAAGACCAATAAGGCAGATATTCCATGAAACATCCCGTTCGCGTTGTAATCACCGGCGCCGCCGGCCAGATTGGCTACCAGTTGGCATTCCGGATTGCGTCCGGCCAGATGCTCGGCACCGACCAACCGGTCATCCTGCAATTGCTGGAGATCACCCCGGCGTTGCCGGCACTGCAAGGCGTTGTCATGGAGCTCGACGATTGTGCGTTCCCGACACTCGCCGGCGTTGTCGCGACCGACGACGCGAGCGTCGCTTTTAAAGACGCGGATTACGCATTACTGGTCGGCGCCCGCCCACGCGGGCCCGGCATGGAGCGTAAAGACCTGCTCGAGGCGAACGCAAAAATCTTCTCGGCACAGGGCCAGGCGATGAACAGCGTGGCAAGCCGCGACATCAAAGTGCTTGTGGTCGGCAATCCGGCGAACACCAACGCATTGATCGCGCAAGCTAACGCGCCGGATCTCAACGCGGCCAACTTTACGGCGATGACAAGGCTCGACCACAACCGTGCAATTGCACAGCTCGCGGCCAAGACCGGTAAACACGTCAGCGACGTCAGAAACATGATCATCTGGGGCAACCATTCCGCGACGCAATACCCCGATGTCAGTCACGCCAGCGTGGATGGTAAAGACGCCAATGCTCTGGTCGACGACAAATGGCTGACCGACGATTTCATCCCGACCGTGCAGCAACGCGGCGCCGCAATCATCAAAGCTCGCGGTGCATCATCGGCAGCATCTGCCGCATCAGCGGCGATTGACCACATGCACGACTGGGCACTCGGCACCGCCAAAGACTCCTGGGTCAGCATGGCGATCCCGTCGGACGGCAGCTATGGCGTTGAGCCGGGCATCATCTATTCTTATCCTGTGCGTTGCAGCGGCGGCAAATACGAAATCGTTCAGGACCTGGCGATTACCGATGCGAGCCGCGCATTGATGGATGCCACCGAAACCGAGCTGCGCGAAGAACGCGCCGCTATCGAAAACCTTCTGTAACTGGAGACTGTCGTGTTCGACTTTATCGCCGGATTGTTCTGGTTTGTTCTGATCGTTGGCGGCGCACTCGCGCTGGCCTATAAACGTGTTGACCTGCGAACGGCGACGATCGCCAGTGCGGCGGGCGTGTTCGTCTACCAGATCTTCGGCGATGGCTACGGCTTCGTGATGTTGATTTTGTGGCTCGTTGTCATCGCGATGGTAGTCCTCAATTTTGAAGATTTCCGGCGCGACCAGATCACCGCACCGATGCTCAAAAAATACCGCACGATGCTGCCGCAAATGTCGGACACCGAGCGCGAAGCACTGGAAGCCGGCAGCGTCTGGTGGGACGGTGAATTGTTCACCGGCCTGCCTGACTGGAGCCGACTGATGTCGCAGCCGGCACCGCGACTGACCGAAGAAGAGCAGGCGTTCTTCGACGGGCCGACGGAAGACCTGTGCCGGATGCTTGATGACTGGCAGATCAGTCATGAGCTTGGCGATATGCCTCCGGAAATCTGGGCATATATTAAGGAGCACCGCTTCTTCGCGATGATCATCCCGAAGGAATACGGCGGGCTTGAGTTCTCGCCGTATGCGAACGCGCAAATCCTCAAGAAGCTGTCGACACGCTCAACGGTCGCGGCATCGACGATCGGCGTGCCCAACTCACTGGGCCCTGCCGAGTTGCTGTTGCACTACGGCACGGATGCACAGAAAAAACGCTATCTCCCGGGCCTTGCTTCCGGTGATGAGGTGCCTTGCTTCGCGTTAACCTCGCCGCAAGCCGGCTCCGATGCAGCGGCGCTGATCGATTCCGGCGTGGTGTGCAAAGGCACCTGGGAAGGCAAAGAAATCATCGGCATTCGCCTGAACTGGGACAAGCGCTACATCACGCTCGCGCCGGTCGCGACGGTGCTTGGGCTCGCATTCAAACTGCGCGACCCCGACAACCTCATCGGCGATGTCGATGACTACGGCATCACCGCTGCGTTGATTCCGACTGACACCCCCGGGGTCGTCCACGGTCGCCGTCACCTGCCGCTCAACGTGCCGTTCCAGAACGGCCCGACCAGCGGCAAAGACGTATTCGTGCCGCTCGACTACATCATTGGCGGGCCCGAAATGGCCGGCAAGGGCTGGAAAATGCTCGTCGAGTTGCTCTCGGTCGGCCGCGCAATCACGCTGCCGTCCAGCGGCGCGGGCGGCGGCCAGGCAGCGACTTTTGCCACCGGCGCGTACGCGCGCATCCGCAAGCAGTTCCATTTGCCGATCGGTATGTTCGAAGGCGTCGGCGAGGCCATCGCGCGCATGGCCGGCAATACCTACATCATGAACGCTGCGGTGAACGTCACGGCCGGTGCCATCACCGAAGGTGAGAAGCCTGCAGTACCTTCCGCCATCCTGAAATATCATTGCACCGAGCTGGCACGCAAAGTCGCCAACGACGCAATGGATGTGCAGGGCGGCAAAGGCGTCATGATGGGTCCGCGTAATTATCTCGGGCGCGGCTACATGGCCCTTCCGATCGCGATTACCGTCGAGGGCGCCAATATCCTGACCCGCTCGCTGATCATCTTCGGTCAGGGTGCGATTCGCTGTCACCCGTTCGTACTGCGCGAATTGCACGCGGCTCAGGACGAAGACACCGATCGCGGACTCGCGGAATTCGACAAGGCGCTGTTCGGCCATATCGGCTATGCCATCAGCAATGCTGCGCGCGCGCTCGTGCTCGCGCTAACGCACGCGAAGTTCAGTGAAGTACCGGTACAGGGCGCAACCCAACGTTACTTCCAGAACATCAACCGCTATAGCGCCGCATTCGCATTAACCGCTGACTTCGCCATGCTGACGCTGGGCGGACGCCTCAAGATCAAGGAACGCTTGTCGGCGAGACTCGGTGATGTGTTCAGTTACATGTACCTGGCCAGCGCCGTACTCAAGCACTACGAAAATGAAGGCCGCCAGCCTAAGGACCTGCCGCTGGTAGAGTGGTCTGTCCGGACACTGATGTATGAAGCTCAGGAACAACTGCACGGCTTCCTGCAAAACTTCCCGAACCGCCCTGTTGCCTGGCTGCTGCGCGCATTGATTTTCCCGCGCGGTCGCACCTACTCAGCTCCGTCGGATCTTATCGGCAAGAACATCGTCGACCTGATGATCAATCCGACCGCCACCCGCGACCGTCTGTGTGCACAGGTGTATCGCGAACAACAAGCCGAAAATCCGCTGGGTATGCTTCAGGCCGCGCTTGAAATGTCGGGTGAAGTAGAGCCGCTTGAACGCAAGCTGCGCGATGCGCACAAGGCCGGTACGCTCGATGCCGATTATCTGCCTTTGCAGGTAGAACAGGCGCTGGATCTCGGTCTGCTCGACAAACAGCAGGCTGCGTTGCTGATTAAATATCATGAGGCAATTTTCGAGCTGATCGCCGTCGATGACTTTGATAGCAGTGAGATCGGCGGGAAAAGCAGTACTGCGGTTAAGGCGTCGGCAAAAAAACCGGCAGCTACACGCAAGAAGGCCGGCAAGAAAACCGCTGTCAGGAAAGCAACCAGCAAGAAAAAGACCGCTACAAAAAAGAAGCCGGTGCGCAAAAAGGCGATAGTCAAGGATGAAACCTGAGTAAACGCGTTGTCTATGAAGTCAGCCTGAGGGTTCCCGCTGAGCGCAGCGTGGAACTCGGCGCATGGTTGGCAGGGCATATCGACGATATGCTCGCGCTACCTGGCTTTATCGAGGCAAACCGGTTCGATCCGGTGGAGGAAGACAGCGGTCGCTTTATCCACACCGTTCAATATGTGGTCAGCGACCAGGCCGCGCTCGACGCCTACCTGACCACCAGCGCAGAGGCTATGCGCGAAAAGGGTCTTGCGATCTTCGGCGACGACCTTGACGCCAGCCGCAACGTGCACGCTGTCGTCAGCCGCAGCGAAAGTGCCGACGCGCGTTGCCTGAATTGCAATGTGGTGCTTGATGGACAGTACTGCTGGAACTGCGGCCAGCGCGGCAATACCCGACTGATCAGTCTGATGGAGCTCGTGCGCGACGCGGTTGGCGACATGTTCGAGCTCGACTCGCGAATGTGGCGCACGTTAATGCCATTGCTGCGCCGCCCGGGGTATCTCACTGCGGAATATCTGCGCGGCAGGCGGGCACGCTACATGCCGCCATTCAGAATGTATCTCGTTCTGAGCTTTCTGTTTTTCCTGCTGACACGCACGCTGGGGGATGGTGATGGCACGATTAATTTCGATGCCAACGTATCCAACCTTTCACCGGCCGAAATCACCGAGCTACGGGAAGCACTGCAGGAAAAAGCGACGGACGGCGAGCTGAGCCCCGGACAAGCGGCTACGATCAACAAGCTGCTCGAGCGCGTTGAAAGTGAAATCGAGGATGCAGATGGCGGCAACGTTGAGCTTTCGGTCAACGAGATTAGCGCGGTGGTTGCCTTGCTCGACGAGCTCGACAACACCGCAGCCACTGCCAGCACACAGGCAAGCGATACCCTGCAGACGGATACTCAGGCAGGCAGAGGCTCAGACAGATGCTGAAACGACGATCAGCGATGAGCCGGTCGCGGTACAAGAGGCGGCACCTGAGAAAGACGATAACGACAATTTTTATTGTCAGATAGGCATAGCGGACACCGGTATCCCGTGGCTTGACGAGCGCATCACACCGGAACGGGTGCAAGCCGTGTGCGACGATATCAAGGCGGATAGCGGCCGACGGTTTATCGACAAGCTGGCGCAGAACACGCCGGTCGCGGCGCTCGGGCTGCTGCCCTTGCTCGCGTTCTTGCTCAAATTGCTCTACCCGCTGTCGCGCCGTTACTACGTCGAACACCTGCTGTTGCTGGTCCACTACCATTCGTTCGCGTTTCTCGCCGGATCGCTGATCTACGTCTATAACGTCCTGCTGGCGATGTCGACCGCGCCCAGTTGGCTGTTTATATTGCCCAACGTTCTGGTCGGCTTCTACATCCCGCTATACCTTTACAAGGCCATGCGCCGGGTCTATGAGCAAGGACGTTTCGTCAGCATAATCAAATACCTACTGCTTCTTGGCGGCTATCTGGCGGCAACCATGCTGGTGCTGGTAGCAATGCTTCTCTTTATTGTTGTTACCTATTGATCCGGCGCCGCCCTCGCGCTTTGGACTTGTCCCGCCGCTAGCGGCTGCCTACAATCGGGCGGGGGCTCAATATAGTGGGTTGAACGGTGCCGCGCCGGTCATCTACATCAGCGTTACGTAAGTCGAAAATATGAAAATCGGAATCAGTGGTCTCGCGGCATACGTGCCACCGTACCGCGTCAATCTCGAACAATGGTGTGACTGGACAGGCCAGCAATGGCCGAAGATGCGTGAAGTCGTCGGCCATAGCTTTCGTATGCGGGGCAACCGGCACAGCGTCTACACGATGGCAGCAACCGCCGTCATGCGCCTGATTCGTCAGTACGAACTCGACCCGCAGGAAATTCGCTTTCTTGGGCTTGGCACAGAGTCCAGCCTGGATAACTCGGCGGGTGCGGTCATTATCAAAGGCATGATCGACAGCGCACTGGTCGCTGAAGGCAAACCGCCCCTGTCGCGCGCATGCGAAGTTCCGGAATTCAAACATGCCTGTCTTGGTGGCGTTTACGCAATGAAGAGCGCGCTGCGTGCGCTGGCCTTCGACAGCCGCGGCAGCAAAGCCATCGTGGTGTGCGCCGACATCGCCGAATATCAACGCGAATCCAGCGGCGAACCTACGCAGGGCGCCGGCGCCGTCGCGATGCTGCTCGAGGAAGACCCTAAACTGGCCGTCGTTGATCTCAAGAGCAGCGGCAGTGCGTCCGACTATCGAATTATGGATTTCCGCAAACCGCTGGTGCGCTTCTGTGGCCAGGACCGCAGCGAAACACATCAGGTGCAGGACTTCCCGGTCTTCAACGGCAAGTACTCGACGACCTGCTATATCGACGAGACCCTGCACGCACTTGATGACATGTACACGCGGCGCGGCCTCGATGCGGCTACGCACTTGCGCTCAGTCGATCACATTTTTATGCACCGCCCGTATCGGCGGATGCCGGAAAACGGGCTGGCGGTCGCGTGGCTGTGGGCGCTCGCGCGCGGCAGCGAAGACGACCTCAAACAGTTGGCAGGCTATGCCGAAACCGCGGGCATCGATTTCGACGCGCTGCTTGCCGAGCTCCGCGCCGAGCACGACATCGTCTCGCTCGCGGACGCCGATCACCTGAACGAAGACGCCATGCCGCTGACAATGGGACTGTCCCGTGTGTTCCGCGCGTCGGCCGAATTCGATGACCTCGTTATGCGAAAGCTGGCAATTGGCAGCGACTGCATGCGACATCTTGGCAATCTCTACACTGCCGCCCTGCCGGCATGGATGGCCGCCGGGTTTGAAGAGGCGCTGGAAAAAGACATCGAGCTGAGCGGCAAGGAAATCCTGACGCTTGGCTACGGCAGCGGCGATGCGGCCGAAGTTATTCCGATGTACATCGCCGACGGCTGGCGTGATGCTACCAGGCGAATGCGCTTTGCCGCGTCGCTGGAAAACCCAATCGACCTGACCCGGACGCAATACGAAATGCTGCACGACGGGCGATTGATCGCCGATCTTGAGCAGCCCTCAGGCGAAGAGTTCTTCGTCGCCTCCGTGGGTAAGGATACGGCCAAGCAGTTTCAGGATATCGGCATCGAATACTACCGCTATCAGGCCTGAGCGACCGCCGGCCAAGGCAGGCCTTGGCGACTAAACTGTTTGCGTTTCAGCGCGTGCCGTCAGTGCCGACAACTGGTCGGAAAACTCACCGCGCAAACGCTCCCATTCCATCCGGAACCACGGCGTAATCTGCTCCGGTATTGTTGCCAACATATTGTCGACCTCTGCAGGTGACACGAACTTCCAGTCGGCAACCTCATTGGCGTTCGCGCGCACCGGGCTCAGGCAACGACCAACGTATACCGAGCACAGCTCATGTTCGCTACCGGCCTCACCGAAGCTCGCCTGGTAGCGGAATTTATAGACGAAATCGAGATCTGCCTTGCAGCCGAGCTCCTGCGCAAGTCTGCGATGCACGGCCTCGTCGAGTGCCTCGCCTTTACGCGGGTGTGAGCAGCAACTGTTCGACCAGAAGCCACCCCAGAGACGTTTTTCCGCGGCACGCTGCTGCAGCAAAACCTCGCCTTGGTCATTGAATATGAACAACGAGAATGCGCGATGCAGCACGCCGTCGCCATCATGGCAATCCGCCTTCGGCAAATATCCAACGGGCTTATCCTGCTCGTCGACCAGAATCAGCTGCTCGGCGTCGGACGACACTACCGGGTCTGACGGCTCGGCGACATCCACGCTGATTACGCGCGCCTCGAAGCTCGCCTTTCGCAATGCGGTGACAACCGCCTCGCCATTGCCATTACACACCGCAACAATTGAACCGCCGCCGCCGGCGCCTGTCAGCTTGGCGCCAAGTGCACCGGCGTCGCGTGCGATCTGCAGCATTTGCTCAAGCACCGGATGACTGACGCCGATCGCGTTGAGCAGTCCCTGACACAGGTTCAGGCTATCGCCGAGCATTTGGGTATCGCCTGTCGTGAGCGCCTGCAGACACGCATCCACCTGATGGTCAATCTGGTCGAACAGCGCGTCGTAGGCCTGTGGCTGGCGCTCGCGTCTTTGACGCACGCGCGCAACGAGCTCGGAGGTCACGCCCTTGATGCCACTGAATGCGATAACCAACTGCACAGGGCTCGCAATGCGAATATCCCGCCAGCGCTGCTCGGCGCTTGGCGAAAACAATAACGGCGTGGCGAAGGTCGCCAGCGTATTGTCGACCCCGGACGGTGTGCCATGCGCCAGCTTCTCGCAATCGAACGCCATGTTGTTAACCGTCTGCGCGTCCAGCTTCAAACCCAGCAACAGGTCAATCGCACGAATCAGCACGACGGCCAACGCCGCCGAACCGCCAAGACCCGCCGCGAACGGAATCTGGCAGGACACATCGATATGGCCGCGCGGCATTTCAACCTTGGTCAGCGACAGGATGGTGTCGACCAGCATGCCGAGCGGGCTGCGATGATGCGCATCGTCACCGGCATCGTACTCAAGCTGCCAGTCGTCGACCTTGATGGTGAGCAATTCCTTGCTACTGAAAACCTCCGCGCGCAATGCGCGAGGCATCGGCAGGCCCAATGCCCTGCGGCCGTAGACAACCGCGTGCTCGCCAGCGAGGATCAGTTTTGCTGCGCTGCTCACTTCGCCGATAAGCGTGCGCGGCAAGCCGGCCGGCGTATTCAAACGCAAAGCCTCGATCAGCTCGCGCGCGCGCCAGGTTTTGACCACGCCTTCCTTAACCATCGACGCGACAATGCGGTCGACCTCTGTGTCTTTAGCACCGGCCTGCACCGCAACGCTGCGCGCATGCAGCGCCATATGCCCGCGCTGGATGCCGTCTGTCGCGAGCGCTTTGAGTGCCGAGAAATTCTGCGCCAGACCCACCGCGCAGGCGATTTCGTCGAGCTGGCGGGCACGCTCGACGCCGGCCAGACGCAAACTGAGCCTGGCGACGGGATTGAGCCTGACCGATCCGCCAACAATGCCGAGCTTGATCGGAATCTCCAGCTCGCCACACAAGTCACCCTGGTCGTTCACCGTCCATCGTGTCAGCGAACGGTAGCGACCGCTGCGCGCAGCCCACGCGTGCGCACTCGCCTCGGCGGCGCGCCAGTCGTTGCCGGTTGCGACCACAACCGCATCGATACCGTTCATCACGCCTTTGTTATGTGTCGTTGCGCGATGCACATCCAACTCTGCGAATTCGTTTGCGACAACGATGCCGTCCCGGATCCGTACCGCGCGCTCGGGGTCGTCCGACAATTGTGCCAACGGGATGCGCATCCGCGCACGCACCAAGGCCTTGTCGGCAAGGTTGGACAAGATACGCAAGTGCGGTCGCCCGCCTGCGATGCTGGCAACCAGCGGCGCAACCTGCTCGCAAATTGTGTTGATGAGATTAGCGCCCATTGCGTCACAGGTGTCGATCAGCAAGTGAACAATCACCATGTTCCCGCCGTTTGCGCGTTCGTAACTGAAATGCTCCATCGCACGCACCCCACCACCACGCTTGGTCAGGTTGGGGTGTACGGCATTCGCCGCGTCCAGAATCCGCTGCTCCCCGGCCGCCAGCGCCTGCATAGCCGCATCTGCATCGGCACAGTCCAGCAGCTGGATCTGGCCAATCATCAGCGCCGGGTCGCTGTCGACTTCAAAGCCACCGACAGCGCGTGCGATCTTCGCCGACGACGACAACGCGGCTACAATCGACGGCTCCTCGACAACCATCGGCACCAGCCGCTCTTCGCCATTGATACGAAAATTCAGCGCGACGGCGAACGGCAGCCCGGCAACGCCGATAACATTCTCAATCAAATGCTCGGCGACGTGCCGGTCGAGTGTTATGTCGCCGCTGCTCAGCGCGGCGTAATCCTGAGTCGTGATAACGCCTGCTTCGTGCAACGCCGACAGGCGGTCGCTGATCGCCAACCGGTAGAACCCGGAAAAAACTGAAGTCACGTTTGTATCCCGGTCGGTTCAATCACAATAGAGGGGCGGTTGTCTTGCAGACTCATCGGCTCCGCGACATATCCGGCGTTATTGGCCTGCTCGCGGAATTCCAGCAGAGCGTCGTTGTCGGTCGTCAAGGCAATTCCATAATCACCGCCGCCCGCACCGCAAGGCTTGTAGAACACGCCTGCCTCACCGGCAAGGCGCAGTAGCTGGCGATGGCCGCCGGCCAGATAACCCAGCTGAGCCGCTTCATCGAGCTGGTACATTCGGTCCGCATAGTCGTTCATTGCGTCAATTATCACTGCTGGCGTGCCGCTTCGCCAGCTATTGGCCACTTGCTCCGCACTAACAACAGCCGACTCGAGCATCTCGCGTGCCGCCGGATCCGACGTCAGCCAGCTGGTGAATCGACCGATGCGATCTGTGGTATCGGCGGAGTGCTGGCAGCGGACCGGCTGCGCCAGCAGGCCTTGCGGCCAGTGGCTCGCGTTGGCGCTGGAGCGCTTCAGGTCATGGCGAAAGATCACCACCCCGCCCCGCGCGACAGCATGCACGTCCGCGCCGCTACCTTTGCCTTTCTGGAAGCGCTTGTGGGCCTCGGCTATGCCCTCGAGCACCCGCTCGTGGCCGCTGAAGTGTGCCAGCGCGATACCGAGAGCGACTGCGACAGACGCGCTGGAGCCCAGCCCGAGCTTGCGCTCGCCATCATAGAAAGCCGACGAGTCGAGCTCGATACTGATCGGCACAGATGGCGGAAATTGCTCAAGCAGCGCGCTGACGAGCGCGAGCCTGGCGGTATCGACACCTTCGTCCCAGCGCAGACGCTTGCGCTGCACCGTAAAACCGGCCGTGGCATTACCGAACCCGGTTACTGTGATGCTGGAGGTTTCGTCCTGACGCGTGGCCTTGGCTGTAACGAAACGATCCACACATGCCAACAATGCCGGTGCGCGCATCAGCACAGCGTATTCGCCGGCGAGCATGAGCTTGCCCGGTATACGCACAGTGATGTTGGCCACGGCACTCACCGCTCTATGGCCACCCGACTTGCGCCCGCGCCCAGCCCGGTGCGCAACACACGTCTGACACCCTCGAGCGCCGCGAGCTCATGGGATACGCGTTCAGCGTCGCCCGGAGAACAAACGGCCTTTACCTGCGGCCCGGCGTCGATCGTGAAGAACACCCGACAACCCTCTTCACGCAGTTCGCGGATCCTTTGCATGCAGGCCATCGTTGCAGCATTCCAATAGATCAGCCCCGGACGCGCCGCCTGCATCACCGCATGCATCTTGAGACAGCTCCACTCGCTAAGCTCCGCCAGGCGCTCAAAGTCGCGCGCGACCACAGCAGCCTCCGCCGCATCAAGGTCGGCATCCTGCCCGGCGACCCACTGCGAATAATAAGGCGATGTTTGTGCGGTGCGCTGCATGGCCTCAGTCGAGCCGACTTTCTTGCGCTGCTCGCTGGTGATCGCGATGACGACAGCGAGCGGAAAGTCCGCCGGCACCGCTACGGGGCGTAAACTGATGTCATCGTCCGCCTGTGTCGGCGCATCCAGCCGGACGAAACCGCCATACAAAGAGCGCGCCGCCGAGCCGGAGCCTGCACCGGCAATCTGCGCCAGGCGCTCTGTCGGTAGCCCGCTGGCGAAGAAAGCGTCCAACGCGACCGTTAAAGCCGCGAACCCGGACGCGGAAGAAGCGAGCCCCGCGGCAGTTGGAAAATTGTTATCCGAGCTGACACTAAGCCGCGGACGATCACCGGACCAGAATCGATCGATAAACGCGAAGCATCGCGTCGCCATCGCCGTCTCTGCCTCGCCATTCAACAGGAACACATCCTGCCCCGACTCGGCAACGGTCGTAGTCGTGGCAAGCTCGTCGAGGGTGATCGACAACGAACCTACGGCGGGAATATTGCGCCGCGCGTCAGCCTTGCCCCAATACTTGATAAGCGCAATATTTGGCCGCGCAATTGCCCGGGCTGGCTGGTTTTTGGTGTCGGAGGCTGTCAAAAGATTTTCCGTGCGCGCAAAATACCCGCTACTACAGTAACGGAACTCGCGTATGTCGTTCGAATTGGCAATCCCGGATTATATCGCTCGCATCGATCGTGTGCTTGCATCCAGACTGCCCGCCGCAGATGTGGTCCCTGTAAGGCTGCATGAGGCGATGCGCTACGCCACGCTGAACGGCGGCAAGCGCATACGTCCGTTGCTGGTGTACGCGACCGGCGAGACGCTGGGCCTCGACCCGGGCCTGCTGGACGGGCCGGCCGTCGCCGTCGAGTTGATTCATGCGTTCTCGCTGATCCACGACGATTTACCGGCGATGGACGATGACGATCTGCGACGCGGGCTGCCTACGGTGCATCGCCAATTTGACGAGGCAACCGCTATTCTTGCAGCCGATGCGCTGCAACCGCTGGCGTTCGAAGTGCTCGCCAGCAGCCCGGGCCAGCCCGGCCAGGCGCCGGCGCAACTCGCAATGGTCAGCATTCTCGCGCGCGCCTGCGGATCGCTCGGAATGACCGGCGGTCAGTCGATCGATATCGAGTCGGAAGGACATGCCATCAGCGGCGCGCTGCTCAAGCAAATGTTTGAACAGAAGACGGGCGCATTGATCGTCGCCTCGATTGATATGGCCGCCGCGCTGTCGCCGACGCTCAGCCATGAGCACCGGCTCGCACTGCAGCAATTCGCGCAATGTATCGGGCTCGCGTTCCAGATTCGCGACGATATCCTCGATATTGAGGGCGAGACGGAAACAATTGGCAAGCCCGCCGGCTCCGACGTGGCGCATGACAAGGCCACCTGGCCGGCCCTGTTCGGGCTCGACGCCGCGAAACGCGAATGCGATGCGCTGTATACGCAAGGGATCGAAAATCTCAGCTGCTTTGGCGATGCCAGTGAGCCGCTGGAAGTCCTTGCCAACCTGATCGTGCGGCGCGACGCGTGACCCTATGAGCGCACCCAGAGCGATCCTGCATGTCGATATGGATGCGTTCTACGCGTCTGTCGAGCAGCGTGATAATCCATCGCTGAAGGGTCAGCCCGTACTGGTGGGCGGGCGCAGCCAACGCGGCGTTGTCGCTGCCGCAAGCTATGAGGCACGCGGGTTCGGTATCCACTCGGCGATGCCGGTCCGCGAGGCACTCGCGCGTTGCCCGCATGCGGTGTGCATAAAGCCACGCCTGGACCACTACAAGAGCGTGTCGAATCAGGTGTTTGAGATTTTTCGCAGCATAACGCCCGAGGTTGAAGGGTTATCGCTTGATGAGGCCTTCCTCGACGTCAGCCAAAGCCTGGAGCTGTTCGGCGAGCCTGTAGCCATTGGGCGCCTGATCAAGACGCGCATTCTGGAAGCGACGCGGTTAAATGCGTCGGTGGGTGTGGCGACCAACAAGCTGGTAGCCAAGATCGCCTCGGACCTCGACAAGCCGGACGGGCTGACCATCGTCGTCAGCGGCACTGAAGCCGCAACGCTGGCGCCTCTGCCGGTCAAAGTGCTGCCCGGGGTTGGCCGCGTTAAACAACAGCAGCTGAAACGTGCGGGTATCGAGACAATCGCGGATCTGCAGCGCGCGACAGACGCGCAGTTATCGCGGCTGTTCGGGCGCTATGCGGCACGCATGCGTGAGCGTGCCCACGGCATCGACACCCGGCCGGTGATCTCGGCGCGCGACGAGAAATCGATCAGCGCGGAGACGACCTTTGATCAGGATCTGCACGAACGCGACGACCTGCACCGGATACTGCGTGGTCTTGCCGACCGAACCGCAACACGATTACGCAACAAACAGCGCCTTGCCGGTGTCATACAACTTAAGGTCAGGCAAAGTGACTTTGCGACCTTTACCCGCCAGAGCAGACTGCAACCTGCCAGCAACAGCACCGACCTGCTGTATCGTGAAGCGGTACAGCTGCTCGACGACTGGCTCGTCGAGCACCCCGGAAAGCGGGTGCGGTTGCTGGGTGTGGGCGGCAGCCGGCTCGTGGCAGACCGGCAACTCGACCTGTTTACCGAGCAGCCGAAGCTCGACAGCAGCCGCGTGGATCGCACTGTTGATGCTGTTCGCGAGCGCTTCAGCGAGCTTGGCTCGAATGCGCTGCAGTCGGCGCGCACACTGAGCCGCGACGATTAGTCGCAAACAGCGATTTCTCAGCACAGGCTGCGCGGAGTAAACTGGCAAGGTTATGTATCTCGAATTCTTTGGACTGCACGAACGCCCGTTCACGATTACGCCGGATCCGCGCTATCTCTACATGAGTGAGCGGCATGCGGAGGCGCTCGCGCACCTGATTTACGGTGTGACCGAGAGCGACGGCTTCATCGTGCTGACCGGCGAGGTCGGCACCGGCAAGACAACGCTGGTGCGCAGCCTGTTGCAGCGCATGCCCGCCGAGGCTGATGTCGCTCTGGTGCTGAACCCGCAATTGACCGCGGCGGAGTTCCTTACCGTCATCCTCAAGGAACTCGATGTCCCGCTTCCGGACGAGGCGGACAGCTGCCGGGCGTTGACCGAGTCTTTGAATACCTACCTGCTTGATGCTCACAGTCGCGGGCGGCGCACCATCGCCGTGGTCGACGAGGCGCAGAATCTGTCGGCAGAGGTGCTCGAACAAATCCGGCTGCTAACCAATCTCGAAACCGCGCGGCATAAATTGCTGCAGATCGTATTGATCGGTCAGCCGGAGCTGCGTGAGTTGTTAGCCAGAAGCGATCTGCGCCAGCTCGCGCAGCGCGTCACGGCGCGCTACCACCTGCTGCCCTTGTCACTGGGCGAGGCAACGCAATATCTCGATCATCGGCTGTCGATCGCCGGTGCGCTGCAACCGATCCTGCTGCCACCAGCAAAGAAACGTATCCATCAACTCGCGCAGGGTATTCCGCGCCTGATGAATCTGATCGCCGATCGCGCCTTGCTTGGCGCGTGGAGCCGTGAGCAGCGCGAGGTCGATCGCAGGTTAGTCGATGCCGCCGCCGCGGAAGTATTTGGCAGTGAACCTACCGCGAGCAAACCGACGCGGCGCTGGCCCCAGATCGCTGCCGTACTGGCGACCATCGCTATCCTGGCGGTTACTGCAACTGCGTTTCTGCGCGATCGCGTGCAGCCGCAACAAGCTGTAGCAGTAACTGCGCCGGTGACCACACAGATCGAGCGCGTCGCAGCGCCGGTCGAACCGCTCGCGGCAACGATGCAAGAAGCAACGCCGGCTTTGCCGGACCTCGACGAGTGGCTCGGGCAACACCGCGATCGCACGGGCACAAACGACGCATTTAGCACACTGTTTGAGACCTGGCGCCTCGATTTCGACCCTGAGGCGGGCCCCGCTTGCGAACAGGCGTCAGCGAACGCACTGCGCTGCATCGCCGACCGCGCCTCTCTGGCAGAGCTGTTGCTGCTGGATCGCCCGGCCATCATCACGCTGCGTGATCTTGCCGGCGAATCACACCAGGTCTTGCTGAGCGCGCATGACGGTGGTGATGTCCTGCTGAAGATTCCGGACGGCGAGTTGCTGCTACCGCGCAGTGATTTGGACCGCTTCTGGTTCGGTGAATATTTGCTGCTATGGCGACCGCCAAACAATCAATCGGTGAGTTTTGTACCCGGCATGAATAGCGAGGGCATTCTTTGGCTACGCCAGAGTCTTACCGCCATTCTTGGGCGCGATATCCCACCCGCCGACTCCACCCGGTTTGATGAGAACCTCGAAATTCAGGTGCGTAATTATCAACAGGCCAGACGATTAACGGTCGATGGTCTGGTCGGGCAAAAAACCCAGATGATGATCAACACTGACCTCGGACTCGACGATATTCCACGCTTAAGCGACAGCGGCGAGCGGGTGCTCGCGGCGCGCAGCGGAGGCACACCCTGATGTCGTTAATTCTCGATGCGTTGAAAAAATCCGACATGGAACGCAGCCGCCATAAAGCACCGGACATTGCCGCCGCGGGCGGGGGCGCACCGCAGCAAAATTCGCCCAGATGGCTGTGGCCGGTTGTCGTATTGTTGCTGCTCAATGGTGCTTTCCTGACCTATCTGCTGCTGAAGCCGGGCGCTAGCGATGACGCTCCCGTGGCTCTGGTTTCGACCGTGCAAGAGAAGACTATGCCGCTAACGATCGCGCAATCGCCCGTATCGACGGTCTCCGCAGCGGCGACACCACCGACACAGAAGGCCGATGTCCGTTCGCTGCTGGACGAAACTATTCGCGAGGCAGCAACCCAGCGGGAACGCGCAGCGGCAGCGCCCGCAGCAAGTGTCAGCAAGCAGACAACAGGGCCACAAACGACCGCGCCTGCACAGTTTGAAGCACGCGAATCACTGCCATCATTTTCCGATTTACGTGCCAGCGGCAAGATTAGCCTCGAGAAAATGAACCTCGAGTTGCACGTTTACAATGACGATCCGAAGGCGCGCTTCGCTTTCATCAACGGTCAGAAAACGCGCGAGGGTGACCGGCTGAATGGCGGTGGTCGGGTCGTGCAAATCACGCGCTTCGGTGTAATCGTCGAACACAACGGGCAGCGTTTCGAGCTTCCTCGTGACTAAAAAGACATATCAAAAGAACAACGCTAAGACGGGGGGTCTTAATGCAGTATCTTGACGCGGAAGCGATGCGCATGGCGCTGAAAAACGGCGTGCAGCGCGTTATCGCCAGCCAGGATCGATTGAACCGGATCAACGTATTCCCGGTCGCCGATGGCGACACCGGCACCAACATGGCGCTCACCGTCGGCGCGATGGGTCATATGCTGCAAATGGGCGAGCCAATGCCGCTGCACCGCTTGCTCGCGCGCGCCGCGGACGCGCTGCTCGATGGTGCCCGCGGCAACTCCGGCGCGATTCTGGCGCAGTTCTTTCAGGGCGTCAGCGATACCGCGGCCGAATTAACGCAGTTCAGCACCGAATCTTTTTCGAACGCCGTTGTCGCCGGTAGCACCTACGCGCGCGACGCCTTGTCCGAGCCTCGCGAGGGCACCATCCTCTCGGTTATCGACGCGTTCGCCGATGCGATGGCCGAGCGCACCAAGGACGCCGGGCAGGATTTCACCGGACTATTGACGCACGGCGTCGCTGCGGCGAATACAGCGCTGACCGCAACAAAATTTCAGCTTGCCGAATTACGCAAAGCAGACGTTGTGGATGCCGGCGGCAAGGGCTTTGTCGCACTGATCGAAGGCATGCTCGCGTTTGTCCGTGATGGCGAAACCACGGAAACGCTCGACCTGCCGGATGACCTTGCCGAGGCCCCGATGGCGGGTGAGGACGTCGATCTGGACTACCGCTTCTGCACCGAGTGCATCATCGCCGGCGAAGACATTGACCGGCGAAAATTGCGCGAGTCTCTGTCGAAAATAGGCGGCAGCCTCGTGCTGGCGGGCAGCCGCTATAAGGCAAAGATCCATATTCATGTGAACGAGCCCGAGCAGGTGTTTGAGCTCGCGCGTGACTACGGCGTCGTATCCGGCGAGAAAGCCGACGACATGCAGCGCCAGCAACACACGACGCATGGCGGCAAGCGCAAAGTCGCGGTGATTACCGACAGCGCGGCAGATATATCCGATGCAGACCTCGATGCCCTGGACATTCATGTCGTACCGCTGCGCGTGCAATTTGGCGAGCAGGGCTATCTGGACAAACTCAGCATTTCACCCAGCGAGTTTTTTGACGAACTGCAACGCAATCCCAACCACCCGACCACGTCGCAACCGTCACCGGGTGATTTCCGGCGTCAGTATCAGTTTCTCGCCAGCCACTTCGACGACGTGCTGGCTATCAGCCTGTCATCGAAAATCAGTGGCACATTCTCGGCGGCGAACAGCGCCGCGGAACGTGTGTCAGCGAATGGCACAATCCACGTGATTGATTCGCGCAATGCATCGCTTGGTCAGGGACTGATTGTTCGCCAGGCGGCCGAGCTTGCCGCACAAGGATTATCGCTTGATGAGATCCGCCCCCAGCTCACAGCGGCCATCGAAAATACGCAGACTTTCGCGTTGGTATCAGACCTGCGCTACGCGGTTCGTGGCGGTCGTGTGCCCGCGTCGCGTAAGGTTGTTGCCGACCTCCTGAATTTGAACCCGGTACTGAGAACGCGACCCGATGGCGCTGTCTCATCCGGCGGCGTCATTCTCGGGCGCGGCCGGCGGCTGCCCAAGTTCGTCAAGTATCTGACCCGCCGTCTCGATACATCGCGAACCATTCGCCTCGCGGTCGGCCATGCGCAAGCAGAGGACGACGCTATTGAGTTGGAGCGGCAACTGAAGCTGGCTTTACCAAACCTGCAGGACAGCTACTGCGTGGATGTGTGCTCCGCGTTCGGCGTGCACGGCGGGCCGGGATTGGTGGTCGTCGCAGCAATGTATGTCTAGGTTCGAACAGGCCGTTAGCCGTTAGCCGTTAGCCGTTAGCCGTTAGCCGTTAGCCGTTAGCCGTTAGCCGTTAGCCGTTAGCCGGCATCGTCGTCCGGTAGCTCGATGGCGTCAATTAGTTCTGGCGATTCATTACGTGCGTTGTTAACCATTTTCGACACCGGCCAACTGACCAATTCCGCCGCTCTTTGCTCGGCCGATAATTCGCGCAGCGCCGGCGGATTGCTGCCATCGCCGGCTAGCCAGTACTCTGCCGTGACATCATCCAGCATGACCGGCATTCGATCATGCAGCGACGCAATTTCACCAACCGCTGTCATGGTCAGGATAGTGAATGTCTCCACCTCCTCGTCGTTGTCACGGTCTCGCCAACGTTCCCACAGACCGGCAAAACCCAGCGAGCGACCTTCTTTGTGGCTGATGTAGTACGGCTGTTTACTGCCCGCTTTGCCGAGCCACTCGTAGTAGCCGTCGGCGGGCACGATACAACGCCGCTCGCGAAAGGCCGCGCGAAACGCGGGCTTCTCCGCCACGGTCTCGGCGCGTGCATTGATCATGCGCGATGCCAGCTTGCGGTCTTTCGCCCAAAACGGCAGCAGGCCCCAGCGCAACATGGACAGCTCACGATCACCACTGTCATTGCGACGAATTGCGGCGGCAAGATCTGTTGGCGCTATGTTGTACTGCGGGATGACGCTGCGCGTATTGTCGTCCACACCAAACAGACTTGAGACCGCTTCGGCTGCAGAGTAAAAAGCAAACCGTCCGCACATGGCCGTCGCCTCCCGTTTACTCGCGAATACCGATCCCGCGGTTCATCAGAACCAGGCAGGCCGTGAACAACAAGGCGACGAAGAACAACACGAGCGCATAGGCGGTACCGATCGGAATATCGGACTGGCCGAGCACGCCGTAGCGAAAGGCATTGACCATGTACAGTATTGGGTTCGCCATCGATGCTTTTTGCCAGAATTCCGGCAGTAACGAAATCGAGTAAAACACACCACCAAGGTAGGTCAGCGGCGTCAGCACAAATGTCGGGATGATAGAAATATCATCGAACTTTTTCGCGAACACGGCATTGATAAAACCGGCCAGCGAGAACACGACCGAGGTCAGAATAACCATCGACAGCATGATCAACGGGTGAGCGATGCTTAGTCGGGTGAAGGCCAGTGCAATCACGGCGACCAGCGCACCGACCATCAGGCCACGCACAACCCCGCCGGCGACATGCCCGAGGATGATAATTGCATTGGGTACCGGCGACACCAGCATCTCTTCGATATGGCGCTGGAATTTAGCGCCGAAGAATGACGACACAACGTTACCGTATGAATTGGTAATGACCGACATCATGATCAGGCCGGGCGCAATGAACTGCATGTAGCTAAAGCCGTCCATCTCGCCAATCCGGCTGCCGATCAAGGTGCCGAAAATCAGAAAATACAGCGTCATCGTGATCGCGGGCGGCACGATAGTCTGCACCCAGATGCGTACGACGCGAATGTACTCCTTGCGCACGATAGTCAGGAATGCGACCCAGTTGCGATGCGCTATTGATGCTTCGCTCATTGCGAAACCTCCTGACGTGATTTCTTTTCCTCGACCAGGTTCAGGAACAGCTCCTCAAGTCGGTTCGCCTTATTGCGCATCGATGACACGGTGATGCCGATGCTGTTCAGCGCCTCGAACATGACGTTGAGGTTCTGGCCTTTGTTCATCGCAACCTCGATGTCGCCGTCCACCCTTAGCTCTACCTCGAACCCTTGCAAGGCCGGCGCAGCATCGAGCGCGGCTTCCGGGCTCAGCACGAACACTTCTCGCTGCAGCTTTCGCAGCAAGGCATTCATCGAGGTGTCCTCGACAATTTCCCCGCTATCGATAATCGCAATATGGCGACACAAAGACTCCGCCTCTTCGAGATAATGCGTGGTCAGAATGATCGTCGTGCCATTCGCGTTAATTTCCTGCAGGAAAGACCACATCGAACGGCGAATTTCGATGTCGACACCGGCGGTTGGCTCATCGAGAATCAACAAACGTGGCTCGTGCACGAGCGCACGCGCGATCATCAGGCGACGCTTCATGCCACCGGAGAGATTACGCGAAATGTCGTCGCGGCGATCCCACAGACTCAGCTGCTTCAGATATTTCTCGGCGCGCTCCATCGCGACGTCACGCGGAATACCGTAATAGCCCGCCTGATAGATCAGCGTGTTCAGAACCTTGTCGAACAGGTTGAGATTGATCTCTTGCGGCACCAGTCCGATGCAGCGTTTCGCATTACCCAGTTCGGTGTCGAGATCATGGCCGAATACACTGACCGTACCGCCGGTTTTCGTTACCAGCGAGGTTACAATGCCGATGGTCGTGGTCTTGCCTGCCCCGTTGGGTCCGAGCAAGGCGTAGAAATCGCCTTCGTCGACGGAAAAATTGATCCCCCGCAGTGCGACGGCACCGTTCGGGTAGGTTTTTGTCAAGTTCTTTATGTCTAGCGCGTGCATCGCGTCATTGTAACGCGATTAGCCGTCTGGCTTGAGCCCTGATTTTTCGATTTGCTGTGCCCCGCGCTACGAAAACGCTGCGTCAAACGCGGGGAGGCGGCACCGGGCGCAAAACGGATGTCGCGGCGACGCGCGAACGCCGTGCACGCGACATGATCAACTGCAGGCCCGTCGCACCAAGACTCGCCCGCTGCAGCACAGAGATACCGCGCCGGCGCGCCAGGTCTTGCCAGAAACCCGGCACGTCGATCAATCGAGGCTGCAGACCGGCGCCCAATGAAAGGCCGGCGAGCTCGGCAATATCGAGCAGCGCCAGTTGCCGGCACCACGACGGCGCCGCGCCGGAAACAATTGCGGCAGCATGCGGGCGCTCACGTGCAAGTTGCCAAAGGAACCCCAGCGACAATGTGATCAGCTCTGCCACGCCGTCATCGTCCTGTCGAATTGCCGGTTCATTGACCGCGTCCGGAACACTGGTGTCCGCCACCAGGCGAAACAACAGGAACGGGCAGTCGGGCCATTGCGCGGGCGGCGCTTCGTTGCGCGCCCGCAGACGCCGCACCAACTCGGGGTCCATGGCGAACCTGCCGGCGGCCTGAGTAGCAACCAGCAGTTGGACGAATTGGCGGTTGAACGCGGTAACGTCAGCAAACAAACGCGCGTCGATCGGTGGGGGCTGAAGCATGAGATTCTCCCGTTTTTGTTTATTTGGTCGTATTTAAGCATATTTACATATGCCGGACATCTACGCTAAATTACGGGCTCAGGCATTTATATGTTTGAAATTTTGCAATTACGGCAAAAAGGACCGATATGAACGATCGATATACCCGTGAAAGACACCAGGTTGAGCTTGCTCTGCATATGATTCAGCGAGAAGCGCGTACCAATACTATTCGCAGCTGCACAGGGCTCTCCGACGACAGGATTCGCAAATTGTGCAGCCGCTATTTTGCCGGCAGCGGGCTGCGTCGCAGGCGCGGCAAGTCGCCGCAGCAGGTTGCGCGATTCGTCAAGAACGCCGCGCATCAACTGGAAGCCACAACGCTGATGCACCTGTTCATCATTTATGGGCTGATCGTCAACGAAGACAATCGTTTGCGTTGCCCCTGGCGTGTGCCGGACGTCCAGTACGGCTCACGGTTTTGCGGCGCTTTCGAAACCTATCGCACGATCCATCGCAACGCGTTGTTCAGCTTCGAATGGTCGTGGAGTCTGCTGCAGGCCTTGTCGCGCGACGAAGAACTGACGCTCGGCAATTGCGCGCGCTGCGAGTCGGAATATTTGCGCGACCGCTACGCGCTGGACTTCCACGTGTGTCCGGCGTGCGAAATCCGTACGCAGCGCAGGCGACGTCCGGGCGCGCGCCAATACGCAGACGGCTGATGCTAGCTAGGCTGACGCCGCGCCACCATATGCCTTACACTCGGCGCCTGACGGCGGATTCTCGCCGGTTTTGGGGAGTTAGAATAATGCTAGAAGAATTCAAGAAGTTCGCACTACGCGGCAACGTGGTCGATATGGCCGTCGGGATTATCATCGGCGCCGCATTCGGCAAGATCGTCAGCTCGTTCGTTAAGGACGTCGTAATGCCACCGATCGGCAAGCTGCTCGGCAACGTTGATTTTGGCGGGCTGTATGTCAATTTGTCCGATAAGGTGTTTGACTCGTTGACGCTCGCTGAAGCGGCGGGCGCACCGGTAATCGCTTACGGGCGATTCATCAATACGATCATCGATTTTGTCATCGTCGCATTCGTGATCTTTATCGCGATCAAAATGATGAACAAAATGAAGAAGGCAGAGGAAGAGGCGCCGCCGGCGGCACCGCCCGAGCCTTCCACGGAAGAAAAGCTGTTAACCGAGATTCGCGACCTGCTGAAAAAGTAGAGCTAGTCGGCCTGATCTCAAGAACAGCGCGGCCTGGTGCTGATGTGTGCCAGCACCAGGCCGCGCTTTTTGTATTGCGGAGTCTGTAAGCACATGTGTTTGGTTATGATCGCCTGGCAGGCAAACCAGGACTATCCGCTCGTTATCGCGGCGAACCGCGACGAAGCCTTCGACCGTCCCGCCACGCCGGTCGGATGGTGGCCGGGCGAGCCGCAAATTGTCGCCGGACGCGACCTCGCAGCAGGTGGCACGTGGCTCGGCATCAGCCGGCAGGGCCGCTTCGGTGTCATCACCAACGTTCGCGAGACCAAACCAATGGCGGCGCTACGCAGTCGCGGCGAGCTCATCAAGATGTGGCTGTCCGATGGTCTCTCGGCCGAGCAATTCCGCCGTCAGCTCGAAGCCCACGAATCTGCCTATGCCGGTTTCAACCTGCTCTTCGGCGACCTTGATTCGCTGCACTATTTTTCCAATCGCGATACGCGCCAGGGCCCACTGGCGCCCGGCTACTATGCGGTCAGCAATGCCGTACTTGATACGCCGTGGCCGAAAGTCGTCGGCGCACGCGACCATCTAATAAATGTCGTTGCATCCGGCACTCCCGATCCCGACGCATTCGCGCCATTTCTGCGCGACCGCACACCGGCACCCGACGAGCAGGTGCCCACGGGGCCGTGGCCACTTGAACAGCGGCGGCTGCTATCCGCGCCGTTCATCGTCGGCGAACACTACGGCACGCGTTGCTCGACCGTCGTCTCGGTCAATGATGTCGGCAGGACACGGGTGCATGAACAACACTTCGCGCCGCTCGGCGATCCGACCGAGGCGCACGAGGTGGACTTCGAGATCGCCGGCTAGCGCACTAGGCGAGTCGCGCCAATAGCCAGTCGCGCATCAGCACAATTTCTTCGATACACACCGAATGCGCCATCGGGTATTCATGCCACTGCACGTCGTAGCCAAGCCCGGTAATGAATTCGGACGAATCCTTACCAAGCGCTAACGGCAGCACCGGGTCCTGCGTCCCGTGCACCATGAGGATCGGCAGCGCGCTCACGCGGCCGCCGTGCTCTCTGGCAACCTCATCCTGCAACGGTAGATAGGTAGACAGCGCCATGATACCGGCGAGAGGCAGCGGGCTGGTAAGGCCTGCGAAAAGCGCGATCGCGCCGCCTTGTGAAAATCCGGCCAGCACAATACGCTCGCGCTCAATGCCGGCGCTGACTTGTTCTTCTACCAGCGATTGCAGATACGCCACGCTTTGCCGAATGCCGGCCTCGTCGGCGCGCGCGCTGCGGTCGAGCCCGAGAATATCGAACCAGGCCGGCATCGACATGCCGCCGTTGAGGGTGACAGGTCGGGACGGGGCATGCGGAAAGACAAAGCGAAAAGCGGCCGATTCGGGCAGGTTCATCTCGCGCACAATTGGCTCAAAATCGTGACCGTCGGCGCCCAGCCCATGCAGCAAGATGATGGCCGCATCGGGTACGGCATGGGTTTCAATCTGAACGCGGTCGGACATCGGGCGGCTCCGGGGCAGGAAAAGGCGCAGCATAACGTATTTGTTGCTTGCATTATTATGCGCATTAAAATAATGTTATGCGCAAATATACGAGAGTCCCCATGCCGATCGAACACAATCAACAAGAAGCGCGGCGCGCACTTATCCGAACGCTGCTGCGCGAGCGGCAGGTGCGCACGCAGGCTGAACTCGCACGTCAGCTGCAGGCGCTCGGCCATCTGGTCACCCAGTCCAGCGTCAGCCGTGACCTGCGCGAGATGCAGGTCATCAAGGACCCGGAAGGCTACCATCTGCCGGATCAGGCACCGGTAACGCCAAGTCCCGACGCCTATGCGTTCATCCGCAACATCGCTGCGGCCGGCGCGAACCTGTTGGTGATCAAGACAGCAACGGGCGCCGCACAACGCGTGGCATTCGAACTCGACCGCAGCGGCTGGCCCGATATTATCGGCACGATCTCCGGCGACGATACTATTTTCATTGCGACTGGCGGCCAGGCGGCCCATCGCAGGCTGACAGCACGGCTCGAACAGGCGGCCGCGGAGCACCACAATGACTGACGACAAATCCCCTATTCTGCTCGCCTATTCCGGCGGGCTGGACACCTCTTTCTGTATTCCGTGGCTGAAACAGACTTACGGGCGCCCGGTAATCACGGTGACCGTCAATACCGGCGGTATTGATGCGGCCACCGCAGAAGACCTCGAAGCGCGTGCGCTGAAGCTCGGCGCATTGGAGCATCATCTTATCGATGCACGGCGCTCATTCTTTGACGATGTACTGCGCTTTCTGATCGCGGGCAACGTTAAGCGCGGTCAGATGTATCCGCTGTGCGTGGGCGCTGAGCGGGGTGTGCAGGCGGCGATGATGGCGAAGATTGCCAACCAACGCGGCGCGACCAGTATCGCGCACGGCTGCACCGCCGCCGGCAACGACCAGGTACGTTTCGAAATCGCGCTGGCCGCGCTGGCGCCGGAGGCTGAGATCCTCGCGCCGGTGCGCGACAACAGCTGGCAGCGCCATGAGCAAGTCGCGTTTCTGGAAAAAAACCAGATGCCACTGCCGGCCGCCGGCGGCGACTATTCAATCAACCGGGGGTTGTGGGGCGTAACCATTGGCGGTCGCGAGACGCTGACCAGCGAAGGCAGTATTCCTGAGTCAGCCTGGGTGTTGTCGCCCGGCGCCATGGACACGCCCCTACCCGCAGCCCGCCATACGATCGGGTTCGATCACGGCCTGCCGGTGAGCGTCGATGGCAAAGCCATGGATCCGGTCGCATTGATAGAGCACGTCGAGTCTTTGGGGGCGCAATTCGGCATCGGCCGCGGTATTCACCTTGGCGATACCATCCTTGGCACCAAGGGCCGCGTCGCATTTGAGGCGCCCGCGGCCGAGATTCTCATCGAAGCGCACCGCGAACTCGAGAAGCTGACGCTTAGCGCGCTGCAATTGCGGGTCAAGGAAAGCGTCTCGGCAAGCTATGGCGATTTCGTCCATGAAGGCAAACAGCTCGACCCAGCCTGCCGCGATATCGAAGCGCTGCTGGCCTCCTCACAAACCAACGTCAGCGGCACGGTGACGATACGCCTGTCGGCCGGCGCTATGTTCGTCGAGGGCGTCAGCTCGAAGCGATCACTGCTGGCCGCAACAAAAGGCGTCTACGGCGAGGCCGCCGGTGAGTGGACGCCGGCAGACGCACTCGGCTTTGCGCGCGTGTTGTCATTGCCCGGTATCCTGCAACGGCGCGCTGGAGAAAAATCATGAACGCCATCCGCTCCGTTCAGGTCGACAAAATCGCATCGCTGGCCAGTCATCAAAACCTTAGCCGCGAGGTCAGGCTTTCCGACGACATCATTTGCGAGGAAGGCGTGCTGGTGGCGGTGGAAATCCTCACTAACAAGAGTCGCTACAACACGCTGGAGCTGGCGAGTGGCCGTATGGCCGTCGTCAAGCGCGGCGATATTGTTGTCGGCGCGCTTGGTCATCGAAAAGCACTGTTCGGCTATTCCGGTTCGCTGCCGAAATCACTCAAGCCCGGCGATACGATACAGATGCTGAATATCGGCGGTGTCATGGGCGATTGTGATTCCGCCAACCCGGAACTCGGCGAGCCATTTGATTGCAAAGTGCTCGGCATGGTGCTGAGTTTCCCTTATCTCGGCGAGCGCATCGGTGTCGCTGCGCGCGGCGGCCGCGAACCGTTGCCGGCGCTTGCGCCGTTGGACATGCAGGGCGTGCCGGTTGTCGCATTGGCCGGCACCTGCATGGACTCCGGCAAGACCGCGGCCGCGTGTGCGATCGTCAGCCGACTGCGCGCGAACGGCCTGACGGTCTCGGCCTGCAAGGCGACCGGCGTTTCGCTGCGTCGCGACATTCTCGCCATGGAAGACGCGGGCGCGACCGACTCCATGCTGTTTTCCGATTTTGGCATAATGACCACGACGCATGAAAATGGTCCGGCGCTCACGCGCGCGCTTCTGCGCGGTCTGGCAGAAAAGAAACCCGATGTCATCGTTATGGAACTCGGTGACGGCCTGCTCGGCACCTACGGGGTCGACGCGATCCTCGCCGACAGCGAGGTGAAAGCCGCGCTGACCAGTGTCGTACTGTGCGCCAACGATCCTGTCGCGGCGTGGGGCGGCGTGAAGATCTTACGCGAGACCTACAACATCGAACCCGTCATCGTTACCGGGCCGGCCACCGACAACGCCGTCGGCGTCGACCTGATCGAACAACAGATGGGCGTACCGGCGCGCAACGCGCTGACCAGCGGGCTGGCGCTGGGTGATCACGTATTCGCCAGCCTGGAGCGGAAACAGTGACTACACAGCAAACCATCCCGACCGTCATTATCGGCGCGACCGGCTACGTGGGCGGTGAGTTGTTGAGACTCGTCGACCAGCACCCCGCATTCAGCCTTGCCGCAGCGATCTCCGATAGCCAGGCGGGCAAGCCTGTGTCCGACACGTTCGCTCATCTCGTCAGCGTCTATCCCGTGCAGCAATTTGTCTCGACCGAAAACGCATTGGCATCGCTAGGCGATATGACGCAGCTGGCGCTGTTTTCTGCCGCACCACACGGCGGCTCGGCGGCAGCTATTGCAAAATTCCTGGCCGCTACCGATGCGCATAATATCGACATACATGTCGTCGACGCCTCGGCCGATTTTCGCTATGCGGATCCGGGTGCCTACGAGCAGGTCTACGCTCAGCCGCATGGCGCGCCCGAATTGCTCAGCAAGTTCCGCAGCGCAGTACCGGAACACTTGCCGTCCACTGACACCGCCCACGTCGGGCATCCGGGATGCTTCGCAACCGCGATGCAGCTCGCGATCGTGCCCCTGCTTCGTGCGCAACTCACGCGAGAAGATTTCTTTGCCTGCGGCATCACCGGCAGCACCGGTGCAGGCAAACAACCGACCGCGACCACCCACACGCCGGAAAGACACAGCAATCTGTTTGCCTACAAGCCACTCAGCCATCGTCATGCGCCGGAAGTCATGGCGCAGGTACAAGCCGCTACCGGCAGGCATTGCGCATTACATTTCGTGCCGCACTCCGGCCCGTTCTCGCGCGGCATCCACATGACCGTGCAAGCAACCAGCAGCCGCAAACTGCTGGCCGATGACCTGCTCGACGCCTTCAACTCCTACTACATCAACAGCCCGTTCGTGCGGGTAGTCGATGGCATGCCGCGACTGAAGGCCGTCGTCGCCAGCAACTATGCCGACATTGGCGTTGCGACCGACGGGCACAGCGTTTGTGTCACGGTGGTGATCGACAATCTCCTGAAAGGCGCCGCCGGCGGTTGCGTGCAGTGGATGAACCGGCTGTTCCAGTTGCCAGAAGAGACCGGGCTTAAGGCGGCAGCGCCGGGGTGGACTTGATGACAGCGACAACACCGCGCGCGGCAGACCGCGAAAAACAATTTACGCTGCCGGTGTATGCGCAGCTTGAGTTTGAGCCGGTTCGCGGTGAAGGCGCATGGCTGATCGATGCGGACGAGCGCCGCGTACTCGATATGTACGGCGGTCATGCGGTCGCCGTGCTCGGCTATGACCACCCGGCGTTGATCCAGGCGGTCAATGAACAGTTATTGAAACTGCCGTTTCAGTCCAATGCCATCGCCATGGATATCCGCGCCGCGGCGGCGGAAAAGCTGGTCGGCTTCGCGCCTGATCATCTGACGCATGCCTTCTTCGTCAACAGCGGCGCCGAGGCGAACGAGAATGCGCTTCGACTCGCGTTTCTCGCTACCGGGCGCAAGCGCGTTGTCGCCGTCGAACACGCGTTCCACGGGCGCACGACAGCAGCGGCGGCCGTCACATGGGGCAGCCAAAAGCGCTGGTATGCGTTCCCGAACCTGCCTTTTGACGTTCATTGGGTAGCCCGCAACGACATCGATGCCGCGATCGCTGCGTTTGATGACGACACGGCAGCGGTGATTGTCGAGCCCGTCCAGGGCGTTGCCGGCGCGTTCGACTTCGACGCGAAATTCCTGCAGGCACTGGCCGCCGGTGCCAAGAAACATGGCGCATTATTTATCGCCGACGAGGTGCAAAGCGGTATCGGGCGTAGCGGCAAACCGTTCGCGATCGACCATTCGGGCGTGCAGGCCGATATTGTCACCGCAGCAAAATCGCTCGGCGGCGGCATACCTTGCGGCGCGCTGCTGACGACGCGCACAATTGCCGCGCAATGCCAGGTAGGCGATCTTGGTACAACCTTCGGCGGTGGTCCACTGGCGGCTGCGGCGATCGGCGCGGTGCTCGACACGATTCAGGGCGAAAGCCTGATGGCCAACGCAACCGAGCGCGAAGCACAGGTGCGGCGCGAGTGCATCATCGGCCCGGTGGTCGGTGTACAGGGCAAGGGCCTGCTGCTCGGGTTGCGATGTCGCGGCCCGGCCGCCAAGGTGCGCAATGCGCTGCTCGAGCGCGGCATTCTGACCGGCACCAGCGGTGACCCGCATGTGTTGCGACTGTTACCGCCGATGACCATCAACGAAAAAGATATTCACTACCTGGCCACGCGACTGGCCGAACTGGAACGGGACGAATAGCATGAAATCATTCAATCACCTCGGTGACTTCAGTGGCGACCAGGTCGCCGCTCTGGTCGAACTGGCAACCCGGCTCGAGCATCATCCGGAGCCGCGTGCGCTCGAAGGCAAAGTGCTGTCATTGTTATTCCTGAGCCCGTCGCTGCGCACGCTCGCATCATTCCAGTCGGCGATGGTAAGACTCGGCGGCGGCTCGTTCGTAATTTCGCCCGACATGTCGATTCACGGGCTGGAATCGCGCTACGGGATTGTCATGGATGGCCATGCGGCCGAACATATCCGTGAGGCCGTGCCGGTCATCGCGTCGTACGGGGATGCCATTGGTATTCGCGCATTCGCCGAACGCAAGAATCTCGACGATGATCTGAAGGAAACCGCTTTTTCTTCGCTGACCGGGCTCATCGATACGCCGTGGATCAACATGGAGTCGGCGATGAGTCACCCGTGCCAAAGCCTCGCGGACTGGAAGACACTGGACGATTTCAAAGTACCGGCCAACGGCGGTAAATTTGTACTGAGCTGGGCGTGGCACCCGAGAGCGCTGCCGCTGGCCGTGCCTGCCAGCACTCTGCATATGGCGGCAATGCGCGGCATGGATGTGACCGTTTTGCGCCCGCAGGGCTTCGAGTTGCCGCCCTCAATCATGCAGCAGGCCGTCGATGCCGCGGCCGCGAGTGGCGGCTCTGTGACAGAAACCGACGATCGTGCCGCGGCAACCAAAGACGCGCACATTATTTATGCCAAGAGCTGGTCGTCGACCGCACATTACGGCGACAAACTCGGCGATGAGAATGCACGCGCCGATCTGCAGCATTGGTGTGTCGATGAATCCTGGTTCAAGCCGGCGCAAGACGACTGTCGCTTTATGCACTGCTTACCGGTGCGGCGCGGCGTCGTCGTGGCCGACGAGATCCTCGACGGCCCCCGCAGCATCGTCATTCCGGAAGCACGCAATCGCATGCTCGCGCAGATGGCGGTGCTCCACCAGATGATGGGAGCAAGCTCATGAAGGCCAGCAATGAACGCGCGATCGTTGTATCCGCACTCAAACACGCCGCGCCGTATATCCGCTTGTTCAAGAATAAAGTCTTCGTGCTGAAGGCCGGCGGCGAGGTATTTGCCGATATCGCCAGCACACGCAAACTCATGGAACAGGTCGGGATCCTTCACCAGGTCGGCATTCGTATCGTGATGGTGCACGGCGGCGGGCCACAATCGACCGAGCTCGCGAAAGCACTCGGCGTCGACAGCACGTTTATCGAAGGCCGTCGCGTGACCAGCGCAGACTCGCTGAACGTGTCGGCAATGGTGCTGAACGGCCAGATCAACACCCGCATCCTGGCCGCTTGCCGTGATCTTCAGATACCCGCAGTAGGCATCAGCGGCGTCGATGCCGGGCTGATTCGCGCCCATCGCCGCCCGCCGGTAGCGACCGCGGGCGGTGAAGTTGATTACGGCTTCGTCGGCGATATCGACGCGGTCGATGCAGACATCCTGCGCAAGCAACTCGACAACGGCCTGATGCCGGTCATCAGCCCGCTGTCTGCCGATGAGAATGGCGAGCTGCTGAACATCAACGCCGATACGGTCGCCGCAGCCATCGCCGCGGAACTGAATGCCGAGAAGCTTATTCTCGCAACCAGCGCGCCCGGGATTATGGAAGATATCAACGACCCGCGGTCACTGGTCAGCTACGTCGACCGGAAAGGGCTGGACAAGCTGGGCGCCGAGGGCAAGCTGTCTGACGGCATGCTGCCCAAAGTCGCGGCGATTGATTCGGCGCTGCAAAACGGCGTCAGCCGCGTGCACATCATTTCCTCGAAACTGGAGGACAGCCTGTTGCTGGAGGTCTTCACCAACGAGGGCACCGGCACATTGGTAGTCAACAGCATCGATGCGTTGACGCCGGCCGAACAGTCAACCGGTCAGGCGGAATGAGTCGACTCTGGGATAAGGGCACGAGCCTGGACGACCGGGTGCTGCGCTACACCGCCGGCGAAGACCACCTGCTCGACGAACGCCTGGTCGGCTATGACGTGCGCGCGTCATCGGCGCATGCACGTATGTTGCGCCAACAGGGCTTGATCAGCGACACGGACTGCGAGGCGATCGTCGACGGACTGAGTCAGCTCGGCGCCGAGCATGCTGACGGGCAGTGGCAGATCGCGTTGCACGAAGAAGACGTGCACACAGCGCTCGAAAGCCGCCTGACCGATCGCATCGGCAGCGCCGGCGGGCGCCTGCACCTCGGTCGCTCGCGAAATGATCAGGTGCTCGCGGCGTTGCGTCTGTATCTGCGCGACGCAACGGACATGCTGGAGACGCGCCTGCAGGGCGTGGTTAGCGCGTTGTTCGAACTGGCGGGGCGCGAGGCGGAAACGCCGCTACCCGGATACACGCATATGCAACAGGCGATGCCGAGCAGCGTGCCACTCTGGGCCGGCGGCTTCGCGAGCAACTTAAAAGACGACATCGATGCTTTGCAGGCAGTACGCCGGCGCATCAATCTCTCGCCACTGGGCAGCGCCGCGGGCTACGGCACGCCCGGCGTGCCGATCGATCGTGAGCAGACAGCCGAGTCGCTCGGCTTCGATGCCGTACAGCATCCGGTCACGGCGGTGCAGCTGTCGCGCGGAAAAGCCGAATCACAATTGTGTTTCGAGATTACCGTCGCGTTGGGTGACGTGGCGCGTATCGCCGCCGACCTGCTGCTGTTTTACACACAGGAATTCGCCGTCGTCAGTCTGCCGCAATCGTTGACCACCGGTTCGTCGATCATGCCGCAGAAGCGAAACCCCGATGTACTGGAGCTGGTCCGCGCCGCGCCGGCCACGGCACAAGCGTGCCTCGATGAATGCCTCATGCTATCGCTGAAGCTGACATCCGGTTATCACCGCGACCTGCAACGCCTGAAAGCGCCATTGTTTCGCGCAATTGATCTCGCCGACGACACGCTGGCCATCATGAAGCCCATGCTCGACGGCGTGAGCTTCCGGCAGGAGAATATTCGTCTGGACCCGGGGTTGTATGCTGCCGAGCAGGCGAATCGACTGGTGGTCGAAAAAGGCATGACGTTCCGCGATGCCTACCGCGAGGTGGGCAAACAGTTTCTCGACAACGACTGAGAGCCTGTCGGAACCGCGCGTTCGCGGTATAGTCTGCAGCCGTCCAACTGCGCGGAGGCCGCATGATCTGGTTCAACAATGTGATGCCAACTGTCGATGCAGCCAATAGCATGGCTAACAATACGTTGATCGAGTTACTCGATATTCAAATCGAAGCTTTCGGCGACGATTTCGTCACCGGCAGCATGCCTGTCGACGCCAGGACACATCAGCCATACGGCCTGCTGCATGGTGGTGCTTCCGTCGTGCTGGCGGAATCGCTAGGCAGCCTGGGTGCGGCGATGTGCGTCGACCACAGCAACAAGCGCGTCGTCGGCCTCGACATCAACGCAAACCACTTGCGTAGCGTTCGCGAAGGTCGCGTTGTCGCCACCGCCAGTCCGATTCATCTTGGCAAGACCACGCACGTCTGGGCAATAGAACAACGCGACGGTCAGGATCGACTGACGTGCGTATCAAGGCTGACGATGGCAGTGCTCAACATTGGCGGTGCAAGCTGATGCGCCTTGCGATTGCTATTGTCGTTGCGATGTTGCTGACGGCGTGTGGCCAGACGGGCGACTTGTTCCTGCCACCCGAAGACAAACCTGAGACCGTGGCTAGACCGACAAGCGAAGCCGAAGAGACAACGACCACAGAGTCGCAAGAAACAAAGCAAGCGGAACAAGATGATGACGAAAAAACTCCTGCTGGTTGATGGCTCCTCCTATCTGTTTCGCGCCTTTCATGCACTGCCGCCGCTGACGAATTCAGCGGGCGAACCGACCGGCGCGATTCATGGCGTACTCAACATGCTGAACAAGCTGGTGCGCGAAGAAAAAGCCGACTACGTCGGTGTCGTGTTCGATGCGCCCGGCAAGACGTTTCGCGACGAGCTGTTCGAGCAATACAAAGCGCAGCGCCCGCCGATGCCGGACGACCTGCGCTGCCAGATACAACCGATTCTCGATATCGTCGAAGCGATGGGCTTGCCGCTGCTGCGCGTAACCGGCGTCGAGGCCGATGACGTGATCGGGACGCTCGCCAGTCAGGCCAGCAAGGTCGGTATAAAGACGCTGGTGTCGACCAGCGACAAGGACATGGCACAGCTGGTTGAGGACAATGTCACGCTGGTCAATACGATGAGCAACACGGTATTAGACCGCGATGGGGTCAAGGAAAAGTTTGATGTCTGGCCGGAGCAGATCATCGACTATCTCGCGCTGGTCGGCGACAGCTCGGACAACATACCGGGCGTGCCGAAGGTCGGCGCCAAGACCGCGGCCAAATGGCTGAATCTGTACCCGGACGCCGACGCCATCATGGCAAACGCCGATGACATCAAGGGCAAGGTCGGCGAGAGCCTGCGTGAGCACATCGATCAGCTGAAAATGTCGCGCGAGCTCGCAACCATCATGCTGAATGTCGAGCTAGCCGAGCAGCCCGCCGACCTGCAACCCGGCGAGCCGGACGCGGATGCGTTGCGCGCACTCTACGAACGCTGGGAGTTGCGTACGCTGCTGCGCCAACTGGAAGAACAGCAACCTGACAGCGCCCCGGAAGTTGAGAAACATGAGGGCGATTACGAAATCGTGCTGGATGCTGACGGGCTGCAGCGCTGGCTGGATATTATAGGGGCCGCCGAACTTGTCGCGCTGGATACGGAAACCACAAGTCTCGACTACATGGCCGCCGAGCTTGTCGGCATCAGTCTGTGCGTTGAGCCCGGCACCGCGGCCTACATCCCGCTGGCACACGCCTACGAAGGTGCACCACAGCAGCTCGATCGCGATAAAACATTGGCCCTACTCAAGCCGTTTCTGGAAGACCCCAAGCGCGCCAAAGTTGGCCATCACCTGAAATACGATGCGCACATATTCGCCCGCTATGGCATTGCGCTGCAAGGCATGCGTTTCGACTCGATGCTCGAATCGTATGTATTGAACAGCACCGCATCGCGCCATGATATGGACTCACTGGCGCGCCACTACCTGGGGCTGGAAACGGTTCACTATGAAGATGTGGCCGGCAAGGGCGCCAAGCAAAAAACCTTCGACCTGGTCGAACTGGACGTCGCAGGGCCCTATGCCGCCGAAGATGCGGACATCACATTGCGCCTGCACAACAAGTTGTCCGAATCACTCGCCGAAAGTGAAACCCTGCAACGCGTCTACACCGACATCGAGCAGCCGTTGGTGCCCGTGCTGTTCACGATGGAAGAGGTCGGCGTTCTCCTCGATTGTGATCTGCTCGACACGCAGAGCGTTGAACTCGCGACCAAAATGGCAGAGCTCGAAATGCGGGCGCACGATCTGGCGGGGCGCGCATTCAATCTCGGCTCACCAAAACAACTGACAGAGATCCTGTTTGACGAGCAGGGCCTGCCGGTCGTGCGCAAGACGCCCAAGGGTGCTCCTTCAACGGCGGAAGACGTGCTCGCCGAACTGGCGAACGATTATGAACTGCCGCAGGTCATCCTCGACTATCGCAGCGTCTCGAAGCTCAAGAGCACCTACACCGACAAGCTCCCGCAGCTGGTCGCGGGCGACGGGCGTATTCATACGTCATACCATCAGGCAGTAGCGGCAACCGGCCGGCTGTCATCGTCCGACCCTAACCTGCAGAACATACCAATCCGCACACCAGAAGGCCGCCGTATTAGACAGGCTTTTGTGCCGGCGAAAGGCTATCAGCTGCTGGCCGCCGACTATTCTCAAATTGAGTTACGTATCATGGCGCACCTGTCGCAGGACGCGGGCTTACTGAAGGCATTCGCCGACGACGCAGACGTGCATCGTGCCACCGCGGCCGAAGTGTTCGGCGCGTCACTAGATGACGTCACCAGCGACCAGCGGCGCTCGGCAAAGGCGATCAACTTTGGCCTCATTTACGGCATGTCTGCTTTCGGCCTGGCACGCCAGCTCGGCATCGGCCGTCATGAGGCGCAGCAATATGTCGATCGTTATTTTGAACGTTATCCCGGCGTGCATGCGTACATGGAGCGCACGCGCAAACAAGCGCGCGACGACGGCTACGTTGAGACGATCGCCGGGCGGCGTTTGTACCTGCCGGAGATCCGCTCGAGAAACGCACAGCGGCGCCAGTACGCGGAGCGCAGCGCGATCAACGCACCGATGCAAGGTACCGCCGCAGACATCATCAAGCTGGCTATGGTCGACGTGCACGATTGGCTCGCTAGCGGCAAGGTGGATGCCCGGCTCATCATGCAAGTGCACGATGAACTGGTGCTCGAAGTCGCCGACGACGATGCGAAAAAGGTGATGGCGGAAGTGAAGACGCGAATGGGCAACGCCGCGGCACTGGATGTGCCGCTCAGGGTTGATGCCGCGCTAGGCAAGAACTGGGATGAGGCACATTAGCCGGGAACTTCCGGAACCGCCTGAGCTCTAAAATTGGGAGTGCAAACAGTGCTCGCCCGCTTCTCCTCCCTGAGCGGGCTGGCAACTGGATATCCCCAATGCCAGTTGCATTGTTACCCCGGTGCGCATCGCGCGCCGGGGCTTTTTTTTGCCGAAAAAAAAGTTGGCTGGTAAAAGCCATTTCGCTTGCCATAAGCACATGACCAACAACGCTTTTCGTATTCACGAGAACACAAATCGCCCAGCTTAAGCAACCGCGCCAGGGCATTCGCGCCAGGCGCAAGGCTAGCCCGGTTCGCCCGGTTCGCCCGGTTCGCCCGGTTCGCCCGGTTCGCCCGGTTCGCCCGGTTCGCCGGCAAGCATCTCGCGTAATTTGCTCCGTGCCTCATCCAAACCCTGTCGTTTCAACGAAGAATATAATTGAACGCTGGCACGATCGTTCAGTTGGCGTTGAGTTTGCAGTAGCTGGCTGGCCGCCTGGCCTCGTTTAAGTTTATCGGCCTTGGTCAGCAATACATGCGAACGCACGCCTAACGCTTCACCGAAGGCAAGCATCTGCTCATCGAAGTCGCCCATGCCGCGGCGCACATCGACAATCAGGAACATGCCCGTCAGTGAGCGACGTTCGGCGAAGTATTGCTCCATCAGCATTTTCCAATGCTGGCGCATCTTGGTCGAGACCTTGGCGTAACCATAACCGGGTAAGTCGACCAGTCGCTGGTCACCGCCGAGACCGAAAAAATTGATCAGTTGCGTGCGTCCGGGCGTCTTTGAAATACGCGCGAACTGCTTGCGGTTGACGATCGTGTTAATCGCACTGGATTTACCGGCATTGGAACGACCGGCGAATGCGACCTCAGAGCCTACGTCGTCAACAAGTTGTCGAACATCATTGGCACTGGTTATAAAGCTGGCATCTGGGAATAACGACATAGCACTCAAAACGGAGACGGCACGACAGAAAAGTCGTAAAAACCGTGTATAATTGTGGGCTTTGCGAGTCTAGCATGAGTGGTTCGTGCTGGTGCTCTGCGACGGATTTTGAACCGAGCTGGGCGATGAGCGCGGCATACCTTAATGACGAGGATCGAACCTTGAAAACCAATCTCCAACCCATCTCGCGTTTGCTGGCCGTAGGCAGTGTAATGCTCGCCATGTCCGGCGTACCCGCGGCTGCGGACAATCACACAAACGGCGATGCTGAAGCCGGCAAGGCCAAGTCGACGACCTGCGCTGCCTGCCACGGCGCTGATGGCAACAGCCTCAACCCGACATGGCCCAGCCTCGCGGCACAGCACCCCAAATACATTGCCCAGCAGCTGCAGTGGTTTAAAGAAGGCAAACGCAACAACGTGCTGATGAACGCTCAGGCGATGGGCTTGTCAGAACAGGACATGCTGGATCTTTCCGCATATTACGCCTCGCAAACGGCCGTCGAACGCCAGGTCGCTAACGCCGACAGCGTCGATAAAGCCAAGCGCCTGTATCGCGGCGGTGACAGCGAGCGTGGTATTCCGGCCTGCATCGCCTGCCACGGCCCTGGTGGCGCCGGCAACCCGGGTGTTCCATATCCTTCGGTCGGTGGCCAGCATGCCGCGTACATTGCCTCCAGCCTGCGCGAGTACGCGGCGGACGACGACAAACGCAGCAACACCGAAGCGCAGAATTCAATGACAACTATCGCCCAGCGTCTGACGCCGGACGAAATCGATGCGCTCGCATCTTACATTCAGGGCCTGAACTAAGGCGGAGATTGCACGCATGACAATGACCAGAACATTATCGATCGTCGCGCTGTTAACCCTGCTCGTTGCATGCGGCAACGATTCGGCGGAGCAGGCCGCGGCGACTGAAGCCGAAACAGCCAGCGAGCCGGCGACACCGGTCGCGGCCGAACAAGCCAAACCGGAAGCCGAAGAAGCCGTACTTGCGGCGGTGGAAGAATCCGACGGCAGCTTCGACGCTAACGCCGTCGCCAAGGAAGGTTCGTTGCGCATGGCGCAGAACACCGCTGACGCGACACCGCAGCGGTTTAACGAAGGCACGCATTACAAACGGTTTCGCCCGACAAAGATGAAGGTCAATGGCGGTGACAGCATCGAGGTCGCCGAAGTCTTCTGGTACGGCTGTAATCATTGCTACAACCTTGAGCCGCTGATCGCGCGCTGGAAGTCAGACCTTCCGGAAGACGTCGAATTCGTCAAGATGCCGGCCGTGTGGAATCCTGCTCTTGAAACACACGCGCAGGCCTTCTACACGATTGAGGCATTGGCCGGCTCAGGCGTCATCGAAAACAAGCACGCTGTGCATATGGCGTTTTTCGATAAGATCCATGTCGACCGTCAGCGCATGACGTCGGAAAAATCCATCGTCGATTTGCTCGGCGCATTCGGCGTCTCGAAAGAACAGTTTGAGTCCGCGTGGACGTCGTTCGAAGTGAACACAAAAATGCGCCAGGCGAAAACGCTGAATCGCAGCTACAACATCGCCAGCGTCCCGACTATCGTCGTCAACGGCAAGTTTGTGACCGACGAAACAATGGCCGGCGGCAAGCCCGAGTTGTTCGCCGTGATCGATGAATTGGTTGCCAGCGAGCGCTGAGACTTAAAAGTTCGCCTAGCCGTTCTGCTCGGCGATCACCTTCCATTCCCCTTCAATGCGTCGCCAATACAGGCGGCGCATTGTCGTTATGGGAGACATACCTTCGCCGCGCAGTACCTGCCTGAACCGGGTCAGGTAGACGCCTTCATCGGCTTCGAATATTTCAAGATCCTCAATCCCGATATCGGACAGTAAAGCGCCATCCAGCCTCGCCCGTTGACCGGCCCGCCACAACTCAGGTGATAGTCCGAATCGCGCATAGTCATCGACGTACAGCGAAAACAGGCCATTCGCATCTCCGTCCAGCTGTGTGCTGCGCCACAGACCGAGTGCACGACGCAGCGCCTCAGCCGTTTCCTCCAACGTCTCATCGCGCTCCCAGTCGAAGCCATCCGCGACGACCACCGGCGTTGCATGCAACACCAGCAGCGCGGACAGTGCGCCTATACGCGCGTTATCAAATGCAATGCAGCCATCCGTATCGCGTGGCGGGCGAATATTGTTGTCGGGATCGATACCATGTAGCCAGATACCATCCCCGCTGCGACCTTGATGAGTATCTAGCGCATTCGGATAGTCCAACGGCAAGACGTGACTTCCGTAGCGCGGTGGCAATAGCGCCGCATCAAGAGCGTCTATCGGATAGTAGACCCCAACCGGCGTGCGTCGATCACCGCGCCGGCGCTTATCTACGCCGTTCGCGCCCACCGAAATATAGAAACCGTCAACCGCCGGCCATTGACCGCGCGCGTCACGCTCCAGCAGCCATGCCGCCGAATGTCGGGTATCAACCAGAAGCACACGCGGCACGGCCGCGGGCAACGCAACGATCTCATCCGGCAACGCGCCGGTCGGCTGCGGTTGCGATGTAAGCCACTGCACCCGCGCCTGTTGCCACAGTGGCGCTAGTTCGGGGAAGGAACGGTTGCCCTCGGTAGCGTAGCCGCCTCGCTCGAGGTCTTGCAGCTCAATGGCGAGCTGGTCGAGCAAGCTATCGCTGGCGGAACCGCGCAACCCTTCCAGGGCCGCCCTGGCCGCGTCCGGCTCTCCAGCCAGCACGCGTTGCATGACGTCGCTGACAACGGGTGCATTGTCGCCACGCGCCGTGACAAACGGAAGGGTAAGCATCAGGCCCACCAGTCCGGTATGAAGCCCTGACCAAGCGCGTCGCAGCCAGACTCTGGTCAAAGAAAGTAGCTCGCCGGATCGATGCCGTAGCTGCCCGTCGGCAGGCCGCGGGTAACCCATTTCGCCTTGTCGTTGCCGGACTCACGACTGATACCTGCAAGGTTGAGTCGCTTCGGTGAGTGCATCGGGTCTTTTTGTGCATCGCGCACAATCAGTAAGTGAGGCCTTAGCCGATGATTAGGGTCCTGTTCCGCGACAATAGCGACCTCACCGGTATTGAGCTCAACGAGGCTACCGCTAGGGAACATGCCGAGCGCCTGCACAAACTGCTCGACCACCAGCGCCGAAAACTGGCTACCGGAGAGACGCTTCAGTTCACTGATCGCATCACTCGACGATAGCGCAGGACGATGCCCGGTATCACTGATCATCGCGTCGTAGCTATCGATGACCGCAGCCATTGCGCCGGCCGCGCTGATGTTGCTCGCCGACAGCCCGAGCGGATAGCCCTTACCGTCAAACCGTTCATGGTGTTGTGACAGCATCTCGAACACATGCTTGGACACGCCATCGATGGACTCGAGGACCTCTAGTCCGATACGAACGTGCGACTGCATCGCGAGTTTCTGGCGACGCTCATAGGTGCCTTGCATCGACTTCAGCGTCGTTGCCACCTTCATCATGCCGATATCCATCAGCAATGCGCCGCTTGCCATATCCAGCAATACGTTTGGGGCGAGACCGAGATGCCGGGCGAAAATCGCACACCACACGGCGCTCGATACCGAGCGGTCATTCGGCTGGGGTTCGGATTTACGCAGGAACGTCAGCCACGCAAGCGCATCCGGATTGCGCATAACGCTCTTGGCGATGTCTTCAACAACGCCGCGACAGTGCTTGGCATGAACGGGCTTACCGCGGCGAATCGCCTTATGCAGCTTTTCGCACTTGATACGCGCCTGATCGAACGCCTCAATCGCATGCTTCGACTCGCGCTTCATCTTGGTCTTGGTCGGATAGTCGTAAGGCGCAGCCGATGTTATGCCGGCCAACAGGCGCAAGCGCTGCGCGTTCACCGCCTGTGTCGTGACATGGTCGTCGGACAGACTCAGACCCTTACGCCGGGCACTCGCGTCGAGCTTGTGCCGCGCGGTGGACGACGCGCTGACGTACTTCGGGTCGATGAATACGGTCTTGCAATGGCGCTCGAGCAGCTCGATCTCGCTGTTACTCAGAATTTCAAAACCCTGAAAGTGGAACGGTGTGTCACTCCACGGGCGATCGAGCTCAGCAACAAACATGCCGATCTGAAGTCGCTGCACCGATACGGGCACGAGTTTTTGTTTCGCGTCTATTTCCATATGAAACAATGCCACGTAGCATGGCGCCAGTCCTTCGGTTTATTGAAGAATATCGAAAACCCTCTGATTTTGCTTGATTTAGCCCCAAAATAATGAGACTCAGTCGACGCCCTGACCGGCCCGCCCGCCAGTATTTCCCGATTGCCATGGCTAAATCTGCAGGGGCAGAAAACAACCGTGCCTGACAACAGCGTTTGGGACGTGGCAATCATCGGCGGGGGACACAATGGTCTTACCTGCGCGGCCTACCTGGCGAAAGCCGGCAAACGCGTCATCGTGGTCGAGCGTCGCTCTAAGATCGGCGGCGCGGCGGTCACCGAAACCTTCCATCCCGGCTTTCGCAACTCGCTGGCGAGCTATACCGTCAGCCTGCTGAATCCGCGCATCATTGCCGATCTGGATTTACATGCGCACGGCCTCACGATCGTGCCAAGGCCGTTCTCCAATTTCATGCCGCTCGACGACACGCGCTGGCTGGCCACAGGCGAAGACCTGACCGCGACACAACGCGAATTTGCTCGTTTCTCTACCAGAGACGCTGAGCGTCTGCCCGACTACTACGAGTGGCTGGAGCGCGGTGCCGCGGTGCTGCGCGATCTGCTGTTGACGACACCACCCAACGCCGGTGGCGGATTGCTTGACCTTTGGCGCGGCGGCAAGCTCGCCAACGCGATGCGTAAGCTACCGAGAGAAAGTCAGGATGCCGTTTTTGACTTATTCACGCGCAGTGCCAGCGAGGTTCTCGACGACTGGTTTGAGAACGATCACATAAAGGCATTGTTCGGCTTCGATGCCGTCGTGGGCAACTACGGGTCGCCGTACGAAGATGGCAGCGCCTACGTTTTGCTGCACCATGTTTTCGGCGAAACAAACGGCCAACCCGGCGCATGGGGCCATGCGATGGGTGGCATGGGCGCGATTTCCGACGCCATCGCAACTGCAGCGACGACTGCCGGCGCCAGCATTCGGTGTGATGCCGGAGTGAAGCGGGTCCTGACCCGCGACGGTCGGACCTGCGGCGTATTGCTCGAAAACGGCGAACGCATTGATGCTGGCGTCGTAGCCGCCAACGTCACACCGAAACACCTGATTCTCGATCTCGTCGAACGTGGCGATTTGCCCGCAGCATTCCGGCAGCGGATTTCCCGGACCCGCTACGGATCAGGCACCTTCCGAATGAACGTCGCACTGGACTCACTGCCGCGCTTCAGCTGTCGACCTGAGCCGGGCAAGCATTTGTCTGCCGGGATCATCATCGCACCGACACTCGACTATATGGCGCGTGCCTATTTTGACGCACGCACCGAGGGCTGGTCACAACACCCTATCGTCGAGATGCTGATACCCAGTACACTTGATGACTCGCTCGCACCGCCCGGCCAACACGTCGCCAGCCTGTTCTGCCAGCATGTCGCGCCCAAGCTGCCCGATGGCAGCGACTGGGCAACCCAACGCGCTCGAGTCGCACAACATATGATCGCAACGGTGGATCGCTACGCGCCCGGCTTTGCGGACAGTGTGCTCGGCTATCAGGCGCTGTCACCTCAAGACCTTGAAAATACGTTGGGGCTGACCGGGGGTGATATCTTTCATGGTGCGCTGTCGCTTAACCAGCTTTACAGCGCACGTCCGGCGCTCGGGCACGGCAATTACCGAATGCCGTTGCGCAACCTGTTTCTGTGCGGATCCGGTGCGCATCCCGGCGGCGGTGTAACCGGCGTACCAGGGCACAACGCGGCACGCGAAATCCTGCGCGGCTGGTAAGTTGGCCGCGGGTGCAACCGACCCGCAACCGAAATTCTAAATCTGGATGGAGTTTGAAATGAAACGACTGATGTTTGCCGCTTGCGCTTTGCTGCCGATTCTCGCCGGCGCGGATCACCATGAGGCCGCGCTCAACGAAACTGAAACGGCGATCACACAATGGATTGACGACAATATTGGCGGCCTCGAGCAGATGATCGAGGAAAGCGTCAACATAAACAGCGGCACGATGAATCACGCCGGTGTCCGCGAAGTCGGCAACCAATTGCAGACCGCCTACGACGAGCTTGGCTTCTCGACGCGCTGGATCGAAATGCCCGAGTCGGTCAATCGCGCCGGACATCTGTTCGCCGAGCTCGACGGCGACCGCGGCCCGAAGATTCTTGCAATCGGCCATCTGGATACGGTTTTTGAGAAAGACGACCCGTTCTCGCGCTTCGAGCGCAACGGCGATATCGCCAAGGGGCCCGGCGTCGAGGACATGAAATCCGGTAATTTGATCGTGCTGTATGCGCTGCGTGCACTGAAAGCCAGCGGCGCTCTGGACGGCGCGCAGATCAGGGTCGCCTACACCGGCGACGAGGAAAGCCCGGGCGAGCCCCTGTCTCTGGTTCGGCGCGATCTTATCGAAGCCGGCGAGTGGGCGGATATTGCACTGGGTTTCGAGAGCGGCATTGCTGATGAAGTGGACGGCAAGATCACCGAATGGGCGACGATTGCGCGCCGCAGCTCCAGCGGCTTTATGATCGAAGTAAGCGGTCGCCAGGCACACTCGTCCGGCATCTTCAGCGAAAGCGCAGGCGCAGGCGCGATTTTTGAGGCCGCGCGCATTCTTAATGCGTTCTATGAGCAAGTCAGGGGGCCTGAGTACCTGACATTTAATGCCGGCAACGTGCTGGCAGGTACGCAGGTAGAGTACGACATTGCCGAAACCCGCGGCAGCGTCTTCGGAAAAACCAATGTCGTGCCGTCGAAGGCTATCATCCACGGCGGGATTCGCACGATCTCCAATGAGCAGCTCGAAGCCGCACGCGAAAAGATGCGCGAAATCGTGGCGGACAACCTACCCGGTACGAGTGCGACGATTACGTTTGAAGAAGGCTACCCGGCAATGGCGCCAACGGAAGGCAACCGTCGGTTGCAGGTCATGCTCTCAGACATCAACGTGGCACTCGGCGGCGAGCCTATGCCGGCGCTTGACCCGTCGCGTCGTGGCGCTGCCGACATTTCGTTTGTTGCCCCTTATACCGATGGACTGGCGGGCCTTGGCGCTTACGGCAGCGGCGGTCACTCGCCCCGCGAGCAACTTGATATGTCGTCTTTACCGGTAGCGACCAAACGCGCCGCCTTGCTGATCTATCGGTTACTCAATACGCCACAGAGCTCTGGCATAATGGGCGAATAACCTTAACATCAGAAAACGCAACGAAGATTAATAAGCTCATGGCGTGCGCAGCAAACCTGCAGCGCGATGCGTTTGCAAGTCGACGCTACAATGTGACTTTGCCGTACGCTCAGCGCCAAGAGGGCTGATCATCGCGGTAAGCATCAACTGGGGAATACTATGAGCCTGCTGATTATCGGACTGGTCCTGTTTCTGGGCATTCATTCGATCGCTATTTTCTCACCCGCCGGGCGCGATGCTTTAGCGGCCAAAATGGGCGAGCTGCCATGGAAAGCAATCTACGCCATCGTTGCAATCATAGGCTTTATTCTGATCATCAAGGGCTACGCAGCGGCCCGCCTCGATCCCGTCATGATATGGCAGCCACCGGGCTTCATGCGTCATGTCACCGCACTACTGATGTTGCCGGTGTTTATTTTTCTGCTCGCCGCCTACCTGCCCGGCAAGATAAGTGCCGCCCTCAAACACCCGATGCTGGTCGCCGTTAAGCTGTGGGCACTCAGCCATCTGCTCGCCAACGGCATGCTGGCAGATGTCTTGCTGTTCGGCGGCTTCCTCGTCTGGGCGGTAGCCGATCGCATTTCACTGAAACGACGCAAGCCGAGAGCGACCCCGCAGCTGCCGAAAACCGGCGCCAATGACATCATCGCTGTTATCGGCGGCATCGCCTTGTATGTTGGCTTCGCATTCTGGGCGCATCTGGCATGGATCGGGGTCGCGCCGTTCGGCTGAAGCCGCCCCGCCCAACACCATACGCTCTCAGACGAGCCTGTCGCGGAAGAACGCTACTGTCCGTGACCACGCAAGCTTGGCGGCCTCTTCGTCGTAGCGCGGCGTCGAATTGTTATGGAACCCATGGTTTGTGCCCGGGTAGACATAGCGCACGTAGTCCACGTCATTCTCCAGCAACGCTTCCTCGAAATCGGGCCACGCCTTATTGATGCGAGGGTCGTTCTCCGCGGCCTGAATCATCATTGCCGCCGTGATACTACCGGCTGCATCCGCATCGACGCCGGAACCATAGAACGGCACGGCGGCAACTACGCCGTCGCCGAGGCGTGAGGCCAGATAGTTTGTCATCGAACCGCCCCAGCAGAAGCCTGTCACGCCGAGCTTGTCACCCGCGAGTTCATGCTGCGATAACCAGACCGCACTGTTGTAGATGTCTTCTGCCAGCTTGGCGCGATCCAGGCTTCTTTGCAGCGTGCGTCCGTCATCGTCGTTGCCCGGATAACCACCGGCTGGCGCGAGCCCGTCCGGCGCGAGTGCGAGAAAGCCCTCCACGGCAAAGCGCCGCGCTACATCTTCAATGTGCGGGTTTAAGCCACGGTTTTCATGAATGACCAGCACCGGCGGAAACGGCCCCTCGCCTTCCGGTGCGACCAGATAGCCGCGCATTTTGCCGGAATTGCCGCCGGGTGAGTCATAGTCAACGTAGCGCGGCTTGATTCGCGTATCCGTAAACGAAATGAGCTGCGCCTCGGCATAGCGCGGCAACAGCGTGTGGGCCATCGCAAGCGCGGTCACGCTGATCGCTGTCGCGCGACGGAAAAACTCCCGCCGATCGATTTGTCCATGGCAATAGTCGTCGTATAAGGCGACTACTTTTGGGTCGAGTTTTTCTGACATTTTGCGGATCTCCGAAGGCTATGCCGTCACTATAAACGATCCGCGGCCAATGCAGAAAATAAGACTCGACCAAAGCATTACGGTTAAATCCGAACTATCAAGATCGCAAATGGGTGCGCCGTCACAGATGGGTCAGCTCCACGACCAGCCGTGGCGTCAATATTCGCGAACAGGCAGCAATCATCGACGAATCTGTGACGCGGATTGTCCCGCCAACGGCCGGCTGTGAAATAATCGGCGATGGGAGTAAGGATGAGCAGATGAGACGAGCACGAAAAGCGCTTGGCTACTGCCTGGCATGGACAGTCGGCCTGATGGCATTGATGGCGGGAACCGCTATGGCTTCACCGCGTGTGCTGGTCATGGGCGCGGTGCATGACAACCCCAATAGTCACTTCGAAGCGATGAAGCCGATGGCTGATTACATCGCTGCGGCATTGGCGCCTGTTGGTATCGAAAGCGTAGAGATTGTGATCGTGCCGCAGCGCAGCCAGATGGTGAACCTGCTGCGTGACGGGCGCGTGGATTGGGTTAGTGAAACACCGTTTGGTGCCGCCTATCTCGCGCACCGCACCGGCGCGCGCTACCTTGCCCGCAAATGGAAAGATGGTGCTGCCACCTATCGCAGCTATTTCTTCACCCGCAAAGACTCATCGGTTAATAGTATCGGCGACCTGCGTGACCGCATCATCGCGTTCGAGCACCGCAATTCAACGTCCGCGTTTTTTGTTCCTGCATCCATGATGACGCGCGAAGAACTACCACTCGATGCGCTCGCGACACCACGAGAAACGCCGCGTGCCGGCAGTTTTGGTTATGTGTATTCAGGCAACGAGTACAACACGGCTATCTGGGTACAAAAGGGCCTGGTTGATGCAGGGGTGCTGTCGGATACCAACTGGCGTGATCCGCAAATCATGGCGCCCGGATTCATAGATACACTGAAAATATTCGCCCAGTCGGACCCCCTGCCGCGGGCTGTCGAGGTTGTTCGCGGCAATCTGGACGCAAACGTTGCGGCCGCGCTGGCGCGCACACTGATGGCCATGGACGAGGACCCCGGCGCGCAACCTGTTCTGGCCGCCTATCAGGCTACGGCGCAATTCGACGCGTTGGGTGAAGACGACCTTGCGGCACTGGAACGCATTGCGAACACATTGCCAGCCTTTGCAGAGCAATTCCCCTGAGATGAAAACACGACTTAATCTCACCGTGCGCTATGCGCTGATCATCAACGGCACGATGCTCGCCGTGATCGTACTGCTCGGCGTGCTGTTCATGCACAAGCTCGCCCAAAACAGCGAGACCATACGTGAGTTCAGCACCGAAGAGCTGCGCGCGAGCCTGATCGGTGAGATTGAGAAAAATGGTCACAGCATCGCCGACGTCCTTGCCGAGCGGATGGTTAACCCTCTGTACACGCTCGACATGCGGCGCATGCGCGAGTTGCTGCTGGAGGCCGAAGGCCGGCCTGGCGTTGAATATGCGCTTGTCACCGGTCAGGACGAACTCATCGTCCACGACGGCTCCATGCATATCGGTACCTACGGACAACCATTGTCATGGTCGGCATCCGGTGGTGAAGTAGACGAGGCAATTCGTCGTATCAGTGCGCCGATAGACATGGCCGGCGAAAACCTCGGAAGCGTGCATATCGGGCTTTCACTGCAGTCGGCTTTCGCGCAAAGCCGCGCTATGGAAGAGCGACTGAGCACCCAACTCGATGGCAGTGCGCGCAGCGTAATGCTGCAGATAGCCCTGTGGTCGTCGCTGCTGTTTCTGGCCGGGCTGGCGGCCGCGACCATTATATCCCGTCGCTTTGCGGCGCCGATTCGCGAGCTTGCCGAATATGCCCGCGAAGTCGGCAAAGGTCTGCGTACGCCGCCGCCATCGATGCGACGCCGCGACGAAATCGGCTTGCTCGCCAACAGTCTCGATGCGATGAGTCAGGATTTACGGATATCCGCCGGCGAAGCCGACTATCTTGCTTATCACGACAGCCTGACGCGGCTACCGAACCGCGCCCAGCTGCGACGCACGCTTCGCGATGCCATTGAAAGCAGCCGCACCACCGGCGAGCGCTTGGCGCTTTTGTTTGTCGATCTGGATCAGTTCAAACAGGTTAATGACACGCTGGGTCATGAGGCCGGTGACGAAATCCTCACCGCCGTCGCCGGCCGCCTCGCCGACCGGCTCAGCAGCTGGAACGCGGTCAACAAGTCGAGCGCATCCCTGGCGCGGCTCGGTGGAGACGAATTCACTGTGTTGCAGCGCCATGTCGATGATATCGCGTCGACGGAAAATCTGGCCAGCGAAATCCTCGCAACCTTGAGCGAACCGATCGAATCCGCTGAGCACGCTTTCGCCGTCGGCGCGAGCATCGGTATTACCAATTGCCCGGCGGATGGCAACGAGTTCAACGTCCTGCTACGCAATGCCGACCGCGCGATGTACCGCGCGAAGCAACAAGGGCGCAATACATTCTGTCATTACCACCGCTCCATGGACGGTACCGCGACGCGGGAGCTGTCGCTGGAGGCGGACCTGCGCGATGCCCTCGACAACAATGGGCTAACGCTGGCATATCAGCCGATCGTCAACGCCTTGACGGGGGAGGCGATCGCCGTTGAAGCATTGTGTCGCTGGCACCACCCGGTTCTGGGTTTTGTTCAGCCATCACGCTTTGTGCAGTTGGCGGAGAACTCCGGCCAGATTGAGCATCTCGATCAGTTTGTAATCAGCCAGCTGACACGCGATGTGTGCGTTTTGCGCGAGAATGGTTTCGGCGGCCTCGCAGCCGCGGCAAATATTGCCTCGCTACATTTGCCGCGGCCGTTGATTGTTGAGCACATCAAGGAGCGGCTCGCCTTCCATGAGATCGATGGCAGCAAATTGCGTATCGAGCTGCGTGAAAAAAGCATCATGCGCCACCTGGAGCGCACCAGCAAAGCCGCCAGCAGATTGCGCGACCTTGGCGTGGAAATATGGATCGACGACTTCGGCACGCGAATCTCGACAATCAAGCACATCGACGCGTTACCGATCGCAGGCATTAAAATCCATAGTGATTTCATCGACGGAATATCGGCGGGCAAAAACGAGCGCGTCGTAGCACAGGCAATTACCGAGATGTGCCACAACATTGGCTTGCCCGTCACGGCCGAAGGCGTGGAACACCAAGCCCAGCTTGAGTACCTGCAAGAGATCGCCTGCGACTTTGCGCAGGGCTATTTGTTCGCACGCCCAGTACCGCTTGATGAATTGATTGCCTACCTCCGCCGCCATCGCAAACGGGATGACGGCAGGCTGATTCTATTGAGCGACCATCGCGACCAGGCCTAGGATGCCGTATCGACACGTCACGAAGACGTGATCCTTACTTCTAGTGACTTTTGGCGGGGGTCTTACTCGCATCGGGATCAGGCGTTGAGGAAAGGCTCAGCGCACGCAGGTCGGCGCCGCCCGGCTGCTGATACACACGCAGCCCGAATTCCGCAACGATCGCCAGCAAGTGATCGAAAATATCGGCCTGAATGCCCTCATATTTGACCCACTCGGTGGTGTTAGCAAAGCAGTAAATTTCCATCGGCAAGCCGTCCGGCTCCGGCGGCAATTGCCGCACCATCAGCGTCATCGATTTATCGACATGCGGATGGTTGCCGAGGTAGTTCAGCGCGTAGGCACGAAAGGTGCCAATGTTGGTCAGGCGCCGCATGTTGACCGATTCATCGACAGCATGCTCCAGCGCGGCGTTATATTCGGCCAGTTCACGCTCTTTTGCCTGCAGATAATTTTTCAGCAAGGAGAAGCGCTTGAAACGTTCAATTTCGTCGCTCGTCTGAAAGCGAATAGACGTCACATCGATATGCAACGAGCGCTTGATCCGACGTGCGCCCGACTGCTGCATGCCACGCCAGTTCTTGAATGCACCGTCGATCATGCTGTAGGTCGGGATCGTCGTTATCGTCTTGTCCCAATTCTGCACTTTGATGGTGTGCAGTTGCATATCGATCACATCACCGTCGGCACCAAACTGTGGCATTTCTATCCAGTCACCGACGCGCACGATATCCTGCGCGGACAACTGAATGCTGGCCACGAGCGACAGGATCGTGTCGCGAAAGACAAGCAGGACGATCGCCGTCATCGCACCGAATCCCGACAGCAGCAACAATGGCGACCGATCGATCAACGTTGCGACGATCAGAATCGTCGCAAGTAACCAAAGCGCGATCTGGATTAGCTGAACAAAACCTTTCAGGGGGCGTTGCTTGGCGACTTCCTGACGCGAATAGATTGCGTTGGCGGCGCTTAACGCTGCGGTCACAGCTGCTGTCAGCATCAGGATGATGTAGCCCAGCGTCACCTGGCGTAATAGCTGAGCGAGCTTGTCCGGGAGATCAGGTGTAAAGCCGATACCGACGAACAGGATTAGTGCCGGTAGCACCTGCACGAGTCGACCCAGTACGTTGTGGCTCGCAATTTCATCGTCCCACGTGACCGATGTGCGCGCCGCTATGACATGAGCGGCGTGTAACAAAATGGCTTTGGCAATGAAGTGAACAACAATTGCGATGACTAAGACGACGGCGAGTGTTGCCATCGGTGGCAACAACGAATGATAGTTACCGAGCCGCTGCATAAGCGGCAAGGATTCAACAAAGCTCGTCGGGTCGTTCATAATCAGTGCAGTCCGCAGACGCTTACACGGTGCTCAAGGATACAGCACGAACGGCGGGGTTGGACAACAGACCCGAATTGGAACAGCGCATTGATTCGCAAGAGCCTGCGGTTAGCAAAAAGCTGCTCGCAGACTGGTGCTAGTAAGCCAGGAATCGAAACCAAAAAAAGGGCCTCACAAGGAGGCCCTTTCCGGATCAGGCGAACGCGATCTACTGGAACGTTATCGACGTCGCGAGTTCAAAACCGTTGTCGGTGATCACAATCCTGATCGTTTCACGATCAAAGATCTCACTGTAGATCTCCTGCAGTTTACGGTTGTTCTCGAGTGTGGTTTCGAGCAACGCCTGCGCCTGGGCAGACTGAGCATCGCCATCGGCATTTTCCAGATCTGCCATGACACTCGACTGCATTTCGTTCATCAGACGTGTGTACTTCGCCAGGTCGACGGACATCGCCAGAACCACCGGCTCACCTTCTGCGTCGGTGTTCACCATTGACGCAACCCGGCTCTCGCTGCCGTCACCGCTGCCCATCGCCAGCAAGCCATCTGACATGGCGGCATAAACAGGCGCTGCGTAGCCAGCCAGCATCTCCTGCGGGATCAAGGCGGCCTTGCCGTCAGGCTGCAGGTCGATGGCAGCCAACGGTGGCATCATCATTTGGCCCATTTGCAGCAATGCGCCGACATTGTCGAACGCAAGGAGGACACTCAGGTCCAGCTCTTCAGGAACCGCCGGGTTACTGAAATCGATGCCATCGAGGCTGTTGATGTCGAGGAAAAAGCCTTTGAAGTTGTAGGCAATAGGCGGAATCGGCTGCGCCAGAGCTTGTTCCATCTGTGCCGCGGCCATATTCAGCTGCGCAAGTTCCGGACACTCAAACGGCGACTCAGAGATGACCGCTATCTGTTGGTCGATATAGCCGCGCAAAGCCTTGAGATCAATCGCCATGCCGAACTTCATCAGACTACTGGTCGGTTCGGTCAGCCCCGGCACGTTGCCGGCCACCGGCTTCATACCGCTTGCGATATCTTCGCGTAATTCCATTACCGGCAACATCTCGAAACCGTCCGCATCCAGCTTCGTGTAGCCGATAGTCAGGCGCGGCGCGACAGCCGCCAGAGAACCAATTTCGCTGCGGCACACATCCGACAATTCAGGCATCTCGGCGTCAGGGCCAGCCAGGTCAAAGATGGCCTTGTTCATGCCGGTCGGGCCATCGAGAAAGACCTTGGCTATTGCTTGCATATCGATCCAGCCAAGTCCGTAGGCGAGATAGTCATACTTCTCAGCCAGCGCTTGCAGTTTGACGCTATCGGCCAGCGATTCGGCCGGCTTCTTACCGCCCAGTAGTTTTTCAACGTCCGCGGCGCCAAGCTCAGCAGGCGCCAACGCGACAACCAGCATGTCCGCGTCCTGCGCAATGATCAGCTGGCCGGCTTCCGCAATCGGGATTCGATCGTAGGTAATAGATCCCGCCTTGGTTTGCTCGAACTCAAGCTCCATTTCGGCAAGCATTGCGGCAAATTCACTACGGAACTGATCGGGATCATCCAATACGATGCGCGCGACCGGCAACAGGCCATGGCCGTACAACACCGCTACGCTTTCGGTGACAGAAAAGCCGAAGCGCTTGCCGAGTCCCGGCGTCATGCGTGACGTCACGGCATTCAATATTTTCTTGCGCTGCTCGATGGCTTCCTGATCGGCCGCTTCGCCGTCCTGCAGCTCCATCAGTCCCGTCACGCTCTCCAGCGATGAGCGAAGCGCCGGTATAGTCGCGTCGAGCATTGGTTGCAGCTTCTCGGTGACATCTTTCGGCGAGCTTTCGAGGGCCGCATAAACGTATGGCGAATCTGCCGGCACGTAGGTCAATAACTTGGCGCCGGTGGTCTTGGCCAGTGACGTTGTCTCTTCCGACTTCTTCTTGCCGCAAGCGACTATCGACACGGTGATGACCAGCATCACGATGACTGCGAGTAGCTTCTTCACGATTGAATCCTTTTATAAAATCATACGGTTGCAATGACGCTAGGATGCCGGAAACCGCCGCGGAATACACGACTTGGCACACAGAATGCCGGGCTATGCAGAGGCCGGCCAGACAGCGCCCGGTTTTTTTCAGTAGCTTGAGCCAGACTACCGAGTCGCCGGGGCTTCCAGTAAATCAACAATTTCAATGTGTTGCAGTGATCGCATGAACTACAGCGATGACCGGACCGTGCTTCTTGGCGTCGAAACGGCGCATCAAGCCGCGCCCCGTCTACGCCAGAATAGATGCGCGACCGGAAAGCGCGAGGCGCGAACGCGAAATGCATCCCCGACGGTTAACATCACGCTGGGCACCGATCAGTTCACGGGGATATCTCGACGTTAGCATTTGCACGATATATACTGTTTATGTGCATTTACACGGAGACCGAAATGCTCCAGACACAATCTGATACCGCTGATGCGAGCATCGTGCTGGGTCGTGCCGCCTCGCGCGCTGCCGAGAAGCTCGGTCTGACGCCCGCCGATCTGGCGGACATAGTCGGGCGCGATCGCACCAGTATTAGCCGTCGCGGCATCGACCCGGCGTCGAAACCGGGCGAGCTCGCGTTGCTGCTGATTCGTTGTTATCGCTCACTCGCCGTGCTGGTCAATGACAATCAGGCACAAATCCGCCACTGGATGCGCACAAACAACCTACACACCGGCGGCACGCCTGCGCAGCAGCTTCGTACCATCGACGGACTGGTAAACGTAACCACGTATCTCGATGCCATCCGCGCCCGCGTATGACGAGACGTTCTGGCGGCGGGTAACTGCACGACTGGAGCCTGTCACCCTGTCTGGCACGCTGCAGCGGATCGTCGAGAACCAGAGCCAGATCGTCACGCTAAGCCTCGTCGACAACCTCGACGAGCAGCTCCTTCTGGAACAGATGATAGAAGGCTCGAAGCCCGCGCTTCCCGAATCGGTCGACAAGCGCCTTGATTACCTGCTGTCGTCACCGTGGCGCTATCCGCCGCTGCCGTGGGGGTCGCGCTTCGGGCGACGTTTCGAGCCATCCTTGTTCTATGGGTCACTCAGCGATGACGCGCTGTTCGCAGAGGCGGCATGGTATCGATGGGTCTTTCTGGCCGGTATGGCCGAGCCATTCGAAGACCGTGTGATCTCGCAGCACACGGTCTTCGAAGCACGCTTCCACAGCGGGCAAGGCGCCGATCTGTGCGCCGCACCGTTTGAGCGCCACCACGACCAACTTACGCACAAACATCATTATGCCGCCTGCCAGGCGCTTGGCAGCGTGTTACGCGAACGCGGCTTCGGCGCACTGCGCTACTGGTCGGCGCGCAGTCTTACGCCGGAAAAAAACATGGCGTTGGTGCAACCCTCGACACTGCGCTCGCGCAAACCCATGAAGCCTCGCCAGTGGTTGTGTGAGTCGTTTGCCGACCGCGTCAGTTTCCGAAGCGACACGAACGTTTATCGCTTCAATCGCGATGAGTTTCTCAAACCCGGCGAGCAGCCGGTTACGCCCGGTTGAAAGCGCGCTGAATGTTCTTGCGGTGCGATGATCCTGCCAACGACGACTATTTATCGTCGTCCAGGGGTTGCAGCACCTGATCAATGTATTGCCACTGCGTCAGCGCTACGGCGTCGGGATCCGGCACACCGACATCGCGCTCGCTGTCGGCAAAGCCTCGTACCGAAATGCCCGCACGATGCACCGACTCGCGATCGCCGCTGACCAGCGGATGCCAGTCGGCCAGACCGCGATCCTCCGCCAACCGACGATAGGCGCAACTAAACGGCAACCAGCCAAATTGCGCCATCGTATCCGCGCTTAGCTGCGCACAGTCGGGAACGCGTTGTGCGCGATTAGCATAGTCGCCGCATCGGCAGCGGGAAACATCAAGAAGGCGGCAGGCAACATCGGCGTAATACACCTCACCGTCGCTGTCGTCTTCAAATTTGTGCAAGCAGCACAAACCGCAGCCATCGCATAGCGACTCCCATTCCTCATCATTCATATCCGACAAGGACTTCTGCTGCCAGAACGGCTTGCTGGCGTCGGCACCTGACATCATTACCTCCGGCGGTCGGGTAAACCCGTCATGTGAACGCGCGGTCGCTCACGTTACAATAGCGCTTTCACGTAAATCGCGTCCTATGAAAGCTGTCTTTCTCGACTTCGCAAGCCTCGGCGGCAACATCAATGCCGAGCGTCTGGCTGCACAGGTCGAACAACTCGACATACATGATGCCAGCGCGCAGCACGAAGTGCTGGAGAAGTGCGCGGGCTATGATGCCGTATTCACCAATAAGGTCCGATTCGATGAGCAAACCATGCGCGCACTGCCGCAGCTGCGCTATATCGGGCTGACGGCGACCGGTGCCGACAAAATTGATCTGGCGTCTGCCGCGCGGGCCGGCATTGCCGTTACAAATATCACGGCGTATTGCACCCAGTCCGTTGCGCAACATGTATTCGCGGTATTGCTCTCGTTGACCCACAAGCTGGATCACTACCGGCGAGATATTGCAGCCGGCGAATGGCAACGACAGAGCAATTTCTGCATGTTGCAACACCCGATTCGCGAGCTGTCCGGGCTTCAGTTTGGCGTGATTGGCTTCGGTGAGCTGGGGAAAGCAGTTGCGCGTCTTGCCGAGGCCTACAATATGAATGTCGTTGTTGCGAAAAGAGATGCGAACGATCAACGCCCGGGGCGCATGCCCTTGCCGCGCGTATTAGCCGACAGCGATGTCATCAGCCTGCACTGCCCGCTGACGCCAGCGACCCGTCACCTGATCGACGGGCGCGCACTGGAATCTATGAAAACCACCGCCATTCTGATTAATACTGCACGCGGTGCGCTGGTCGATAGCGACGCGTTGGCTGTTGCGCTGCGCAAAGGCGAAATCGGCGGCGCCGCCATCGATGTCTTGCCACAGGAGCCACCGGTCGATGGTAACCCGCTGCTGGATAGAGCTCTCGACAACCTGATCGTAACGCCGCATATCGCGTGGGCCGCACGTGAGGCACGCCAGCGTGCACTCGATCAGACGGCGGAAAATTTTGCCGATTTCCTGCGCGGCGGCAAACAGAACCGACTCGAAACTGCTACGGACATTTGATATGAGCAGCCAATATAAAACAGGCATCGTCTGGTTCCGCCGCGATCTGCGTCTGGCGGACAACCCCGCATTGCGCGCAGCCATCGCACAGTGCGATCTCGTCGTTGCCGTCTGGATCGACGATCCGCGCGACGAACCCTGGCAGGACGGCGCCGCGAGCCAATGGTGGCTCCATCACAGCCTCACATCTCTCGCCACCGCGCTAACCGACAAAGGCGCCGGTCTGACGATCCGGCGTGGCGACTCGCTGGCCGAGCTTCGCGACATTATTAAAGCTACAGGTGCCGAGGCAGTGCATTGGAACCGACTTTATGAGCCTGCGGCAGTCAGCCGTGACAAGACCATAAAGTCCGCGCTGCAGGACGACGGCCTCGTTGTGCAAAGCCACAATGGCGCGCTATTGATAGAGCCGTGGCGCGTATTGACCAAGACCGAAACGCCGTATCGTGTGTTTACGCCCTATTGGCGAACGGCGCAGGCCACGATGCAGGTAGACGATCCGCTACCGGAACCCCGCAGCATTACGACTGTCGAGACCCCGCCCGCATCGGTTGCGATTGATGAGCTCGGGTTTCTGCCGGAACTGGACTGGGACGAAAGCATCGCCTCGGCCTGGACCCCCGGCGAGTCTGCGGCAATGCAGCGTGCTAAACAATTTACCGTCAAGCCGGTCCGTGACTACGACGAGCAGCGCAATATCCCTGGCACCGATGGCACGTCACGGCTGTCCCCGCATCTGCACTTTGGCGAAATATCCGCCCGCCAGGTCTGGCAGTTGACCCGCGAGAACCACGACGCGGATGATGAGGGCTCGCGTATATTCCTGTCAGAGCTCGGCTGGCGTGAATTCTCACACTACGTGCTCTATCACTACCCGCACACCAGCGACGCGCCGATGAATCCGCGCTTCGCAAATTTCCCCTGGCGCGACGAGGCGGACGAAGACATTCGCGCCTGGCAGCGCGGGCAAACGGGTATACCTATTGTCGATGCCGGCATGCGCCAGTTGTGGCAAACCGGCTGGATGCACAATCGCGTGCGCATGATTGTTGCGTCATTTCTCGTCAAGAACATCCGCGCCCACTGGTTGCATGGCGCACGCTGGTTTTGGGACACATTGGTAGACGCCGATTTGCCGGCCAACAGCATGGGCTGGCAATGGTCGGCCGGCTGCGGCGCCGATGCCGCACCGTATTTCCGGATTTTCAATCCCGTCACCCAGGGCGAACGCTTCGATAAGAAAGGTGAATACGTACGTCATTGGGTACCGGAACTCGGCAAGCTACCGGACAAGTTTCTGCATCAGCCATGGAAGCTGCCAAAGGACAAGGCAGATGAAATCGGTTTCCGTATCGGCGAAGATTATCCCTCGCCTGTCGTCGACCTTGGCGAGTCCCGCAAGGCGGCCCTGAGCGCCTTCCAGTCTCTGAAGGAATCTGATTCGTGAGCAACAACCTGCATTTCAATTTGCGCATGCTGAAGTATCTGGTCGCGCTGGATGACCACAGGCATTTTGGTCGCGCGGCGGACGCCTGTTTCGTCACCCAGCCGACCTTAAGCACCCAGGTAAAAAAACTCGAGGAACAGCTTGGCGTCACGCTGGTTGAACGTCACAGCAAGGGAATCAAACTGACGGGCACCGGTCAGGCGATCGCCAAGCGCGCCAGAGATCTGCTGCGCGAAGCAGAGAGCATCAACGAACTTGCCGAGATGCATCAGGACCCGCAAGCGGGTCGTGTTCGCATCGCATTGATACCCACCATTGCACCCTATTTACTGCCGTATTCGGCGCCGGCTTTGGGCGATACCTACGAGCGATTGCGCTGCCTCTACCTTGAGCTACAAACGGATCCGTTAATGACACAGATCCGCGGCGGCGATATCGATCTTGGCATCCTGGCGCTGCCGCTTGATCTGACCGGCTGTGACAGTGCGAAGCTGTTCGTAGAGCCGTTCCGGCTGGCCGTTGACAGGAACCACCCGAAAGCCGGTGAGGCCAGCGTCGCCCAGGAAGACGTGCATGGCGAACATTTCCTGTTACTCGAGGACGGCCACTGCCTGCGCGACCAGGCGCTGGAGGTTTGCAGCATGGCCGGCGGGGTCAATGAAGATGAATTCCGCGCCACCAGCCTGGAAACGTTGCGCCAGATGGTTGCCGGCGGTGCTGGGGTGACGTTATTGCCGGAGCTTGCGGTTCGTCAGGCAGACCGGATGGATCCACGCCTCGTGACGCTGCCGTTCAGCGAGCCGGTGCCGGCACGCACAATCATCGGCGTCTGGCGCAGCAGCCACCCGCGTGGTGATCTGCTGCGACAAATCTGTCAGACGATAGCCGAGTCGGTTCCGGACCTGAGCGGCGGCTAGGCGGCCCATGAGCAGAACCCGGCACCTTGTCAGTATTGCCGCCCATGGCTTCGCAGACATGGGGCCGGCGCTCAGACAAGCGTTCAATGCTAGCAGTGACGACGACAATCTCGACGCAGTATACGGCCCGTATCCGCGCACAACGATCGTCATCGTCGCGCTACTGGCCTTGGCGATTGGCGTGATCCCGAGCGTCGTAGCGCCCGACCATCCGATCGTCGAAAACGTCAACTGGCACGCCGTAGCGGTCAGCATCGCGTTCGCCGCCTTCATCCGCCGCTATTTGTTCAACAGCAACGCCGCAACGATCGGTGATTTTGCCTGGCTTGCCGCCTCCACAATCCCGGCACTCGCTGCGGTCATGGTGCTCGCGGCAATCACCCGCTTTGCAGGTGGCGAGCTGGAGGTCTTAGCCGGCGCACCGGTATGGACAATTATCGGCGGACTATCGGTGATCGCCGCGCAAGCGGTCGGCGTCGTCGCAGGAATGACCATCGCACTGGCCGCACTTTGCTACAGCCGCAACTGGCCACGCGCGCTGATGGAAGTCGCGGGCCAACTGTTTGTCCTGAAGCTGACGATGACCATTGTTTTTTTTGTCATGCTGGAAATCGGTATCACCGACAGAATTCTCTCGGCAATTTTTGAGGCGGTATTTGGCTTTCGCCTGCCCAGCTGGATCGGTGAGTTCGCTGATGAGCTGACCTACACCGGCGTTTCTCTCGCGATCTATCTGGCCATCATCGGTGCGACCTGGACCGTCTGCCGGCAGAGCTTCGGTGAGCTGCTGGGCACAGGCCAGGTAAACATCATCAGGACGGTGCGAGAGCTGGTTGATCCCAACGAAAAAGAAAAGCGCGAGAAAAAAGAGGCCAAAGCAGCCAAGCGCAAAAAGAAAAAAGCGTCGAAGTGACGCGAGACTTCGCGCAAACCTGAGCGCAGGTTTACATACGCCGCAACGTTCGCACCGGAGGCGTATCCGCCGCTGACTTGGCAGCCAGCGTGCCGCTGATACCGACCATCAGCAAACCGCCGAGAATACCGGCCAGCCATAACATCGGGTTGAGTGAAATCTCAAGCTGGAATAACTCGCGTGCGGCAATGCTGCCGATCACCGCAGCACCGATCGACGCACACGCACCTGCCAGCAGGCCGAGCGCAGAAAACTCCGCCATGATCCCCGCCAGAATAGTGCGCCGGGTTGCGCCGAACGTACGCAATAACGCGCTTTCGTAACGACGCTCATCCAGCGTCGATTGAATCGCCGCAAACAAGACCACTAACCCTGCGGCCAGCGTGAACAGGAAGACGTACTGTACCGCAAGCGATGCCTTGTCGATGATGCCGCGAATCTGGGTAATCGCCGCCTCGATATCGATGACCGAGACACTCGGGTGCGCGCGCACCATCGTCAGCAACACACCGCTCTTCTCCTCCGGCACATACAACGACGTGATAAAGGTCTGCGGGAACGCCGCCATGCCGGTAGGGCTCAGCACCATGAAGAAGTTCGGCTTGAACGAATCCCACTTGATCTCACGCAGGCTGGTGATAGTAGCCGTCAGCGGCTCTCCGGCGAAATCGAACGTCAGCGTGTCGCCAAGTGTCACGCCCATTTCTTCGGCCACTTCGCGGTCGACAGAGACTTGCGGCGGGCCGGAATAGTCAGGTGCCCAAAACTCACCGGCAACGACCTCATTACTCGGGTCAAGCCGCGCCGACCATGAAAGGTTAATCTCACGCCCCATACGACCGCGGCGCTCGCCGTTGCCATTGGCGCGCCAGGTCTCTGCATCGACGCCGCTAACCTCTGTGATGCGGCCACGCACCAGCGGCATGAAATCGATCTCCGACCAGCCCGCCTGGCGGAAAATTTCCGCAATACCGTCCCGCTCATCCGGCTGGATGTTGATCAAAAACTGGTTGGGCGCATTCTCATCAATAGTAGCGCGCCAGCCGGATAGCAGGTCGTTACGCACCAGCGTCAACAATAACAGGACCATCAGGCCGAGGCCGAAGGCGACAACCTGAATTGCGCTGTCGCCGCCGCGCCGCGCGACGTTCGCCAAACCGTAGCGCCACGACACACCAACACTGCCGCGTAGACGACCCAGCGTCGACACCAGCAAGCGACCGGAGAAAAACAAAACGGTCCCTGTTATGACCGTGCCGCCGATGATGACCACCAGCAGTTTCGCGTCGCGCACCGACCACCACACCATCAACGCAAGTGCACCGAAAGCCGCGCCATAGGTCAGCCAGATACCTGGCGGTGGGGGCGCGATGTCGTGGCGCAGCACGCGCAGTGGCGGTGTGTCACCGAGCCGCAACAAAGACGGCAACGCGAAACCGGCAAGCAAGACCAGAGCGGTAATAACGCCTGGCATCGCCGGCTCCCAACCAGGCGCTGGCAGCTCACCGCGCAGCCAGCCGGCGAGCACAGACGACAAAGCGCGCTCCGCCGCAAAGCCGATTAACGTTCCCAAGGCGCTGGCCGCCAGGCCGACCGCCAACAAGTGCACCAGGCCAACCTGCAGGATGAATCGCTGACTGGCACCAAACGTCTTCATCAACGCCGCCGTGTCGAGGCGACGCTCGGCGTAGCGGCGGGCCGCCATCGCAACGGCGACCGCGGCAAGGATCAGGCTGACAAGTGAGGCCAGCGACAGAAAGCGCCCGGCCCTGTCTATCGCCGAAGCCAATTGCGTACCGGCCGCGGCACGATCTTCGATACGTACGCCCTCGGGTTTTTGCTCGCGCACTGACTTCGCAAAGCGATCAATGCTATCCGGGCTGCCCGCAAACAACTGGCTGTAGCTGACGCGGCTACCGGCAACAATCAAGCCGCTGCGCTCAACATCTGCAATATTGATCAACAACGTCGGCGCCAAACCGCTGAACCCCGGCGACTGATCGGGGCGGTAGACCAGCACGCGGGACACCTTGAGGGTCAGCTTGCCGACTTCAATCGTCGCACCGGCATCAATGCCTAGTCGCGCCAGCAACGCGGTATCGGCGAATGCCTCACCGACCTCGGGAATACTTTCACCGACAAGTGCCGGCTCGAACAGCGCGCTCGCCGTACGCAGCTGACCGCGCAGCGGATAACCCGCGGAGACCGCCTTCAGATTAACCAGAGCCCGCACATCATCCGCGAACACGACACTCGGAAAATTCATCGCCTCGGCTGCCTGCAGATCCGCGCTTCGGGCAACGTCCAGGCGCTCAACCGCAAGTGGGCGACCAGAGGTCAGACGCAGATCGGCGGCGAGCACTTCAGACGCCTGTCGATCAACAGCACGACCAATCCGGTCGGTCAGGAAGCTGATCGCGGTGATAGACCCGACTGCGACGACCAATGCGATACACAACACCAGCAGCTCGCCGGAACGAAGCTCCCGCCACAACCCATTAAGCGCGAAGCGAACGCCGCCCATCAGCCGCGACTATCCGAGACCAGCCGGCCACCATCAATCGCCAGTCGGCGTTGGCAGCGAGCCGCCAGCGCCTCGTCGTGCGTGACCAGCACCAGCGTGGCATTATGTTCGCGGTTCAGGTCAAACAACAAAGTCTCGATGCGGTCGCCGGTATTACGGTCAAGGTTTCCGGTGGGCTCATCGGCAAACAAGACGGCCGGACGGGCGGCGAAAGCACGGGCAATCGCCACGCGTTGCTTTTCGCCACCGGACAGCTGAGCCGGGTAATGGCGTAGTCTCGCGCCAAGCCCCACATCTTTGAGAATCGCCTCGGCAGCGCCGCGCGCGCGGCGCTCGCCGGACAGCTCGAGCGGCATCATCACATTCTCGAGTGCCGTCAACGCCGGAATAAGGTGAAATGACTGAAACACAAAACCAACGCGACCGGCACGCACACCGGCACGCCCGTCTTCGTCCAGACCGTCAAGACTGACGCCGTCGAGCGTCACTGAACCCGAGGTCGGCGTGTCGAGACCCGCCAGCAACGCCAGCAGCGTCGACTTGCCCGCTCCGGACGGGCCGACAATTGCCATCGTCTCGCCGCGTTCGGCACTGAAACTCACATCTTCAAGAATGGTCAAATCGCCATCAGCACTCGTTACCGTCTTGGTCAGGTGGCTGGCACTCAACACAGCCTCTGCAGTATCGCTAGCCTGCGCTACACTAGTGGATTGGCTTAACTCACTCATTACTTACCCTGATTTCTATCAACATGAATTCGAAAAACCCGATCATCGCTATCATCGCCGTTGCAATGCTGTTGCTCGGCGCGCTTGCATTCTCCAGGTATGCATTCGCACCACCAGGCAGCGCAGATGCGGCAACCGTGCCCATTGCCAACAATATTGCGGCGCAGGCGCAGGCCGAGCCCGCCACGACGGATGCGCCTGTGCTGATGGTTGTCGGCGACAGCCTGAGCGCCGGTTATGGCCTCGGTTCGACCGACGACGCGTGGGTTTCTTTGCTACAGCAGCGTTTGCAAAACGAAGGGTATGGTATTCGCGTGATCAACGCGAGCATCAGCGGGGATACGACGCGCGGCGGTATTGCCCGTTTGCCGGCAGCCCTGAGTCGACATAATCCGGTTGCCGTTGTTATCGAGCTCGGCGGCAACGACGGACTACGCGGGTTTCCGCTCGAGGAAATGCGCGGCAACCTCGAGCAGATGATCACGCAGAGTCAGGCCGGAGGCGCACAGGTTCTGTTGCTCGGCATGATGATTCCGCCGAATTACGGCCAACGCTACACCGAGCGTTTTGAGAATCAGTTTGTTGAGCTCTCAAAGCGTTATAATGTTCCACTGGTTCCGTTTTTTCTCGAAGATGTCGCGCTCGACCCGACACTGATGCAGAGCGATGGCATTCACCCAAACGAAAAAGCGCAACCGTTGATGCTCGAACGTGTCTGGCCCGCCCTGGAACCACTGGTGGTTGCCGCACTCGAGACCGAACAATAGATGGGGGTTTAAGGCTATGGATAAGATTTGGCTGTCGTCATATGTGGACGGCGTACCGGAGCACATCGACAACGCGGGCTATGATTCGCTGCGCGATCTGATTGAAGATAACTGTAAGAAGTACGCCGACAAGCCTGCCTACGTCAATATGGGTGTCGAGCTTAGCTTCGCCGATATAGACCGTCTGTCCGGTCAGTTCGCATCCTATCTGCAACACACACTCGGCCTCGCCAAAGGCGAGCGCGTCGCGTTGATGATGCCCAACATACTGCAATATCCGATCGCGTTGTTCGGCGTCTTGCGCGCCGGGCTCGTAGCCGTAAATGTTAACCCGCTCTATACCAAGCGCGAGCTTGAGCACCAGATGAAAGACTCCGGCGCGAAAGCGATCGTCATTCTGGAAAACTTCGCGACCACATTGAGCGCGGTCATCGACAAGACAGACCTGCAACATGTCATCACAACCGAGGTCGGCGACATGTTGCCCGGTTTCAAGCGCATACTCACCAACTTCGTCATCAAGCGCGTCAAGAAAATGGTTCCACCGTTCTCTTTGCCGAATACGACGCGCTTCCGCGACGCCCTGGCGGCAGGCACAAAAAGCCCGCTGGAGCGTCGTGACATCGGGCTCGACGATCTTGCATTCCTGCAATACACAGGTGGCACCACCGGTGTGGCAAAAGGCGCAATGCTGAGTAACGGCAATCTTGTGTTTAATGTGCAGCAATCAAACGCCTGGCTGGGTGACCGGCTTGACGAGAGTCCGGTCATCGGTGTTTGCGCGCTGCCGCTCTATCATATCTTCTCATTGGAAGGTAACTGCTTCAGTTTGTTGCAGCAGGGCGGGCTGAATATCCTCATCACCAATCCGCGTGACACGGAAAACTTCGTCAAGGATATTTCGAAATATCCGTTCAGTTACTTCACCGGTGTCAACACACTATTCAACAGTCTGCTCGCGACACCGTCGTTTCACGAGCTGGACTTCAGCAAGCTTGTTATCACCATTGGTGGCGGTATGGCCGTGCAACGCGCGGTCGCTGAAAAATGGCAGCAGGCGACCGGCGCGCCGTTGATACAGGCCTACGGTTTGACCGAAACATCACCCGCCGCTGTCATCAACCCGTTCGTCGACAATCCGGAGTTTACCGGCTCCATCGGTTTGCCGATCTCCTCGACCGATGTGGCAATTTTTGACGATGATGGCAACGAAATGCCGATTGGACAGGCTGGGGAAATCTGTATTCGTGGACCACAGGTCATGAAGGGTTACTGGCAGCGCCCTGAAGAAACCGAGAAAGTAATGCTGGGCGACTGGCTGCGCACCGGTGACATTGGTCGAATGGACGAACGCGGATTCGTATTTATCGAGGACCGCAAGAAAGACATGATTATCGTGTCAGGCTTTAATGTCTATCCGAACGAAATCGAAGATGTCGTGGCGCAGATTCCGGGCGTCGTCGAGTGTGCCGCCGTCGGCAAAGCGGACGAGAAATCCGGTGAAATTGTCCGGCTGTTCGTTGTGCGCAGCGATGACAGCCTGACAAAAGAGACGATTATCAAGCATTGCCGCGAACACCTGACCGGTTACAAGATCCCGAAAGAGATTATTTTCCGCGAGGAGGAGCTGCCCAAGACCAACGTTGGCAAAATTCTCCGCCGGGAATTACGCGATAAGGGTTGAGCGACGCGTGCTGCATGGCAGGGCCGAGCGCTCTGCCGTGCAGCGACAAACCGCGCCGCGTCGGCCACAACCTGGCTTGCTATGTCGGCTCACACCGCAAAGGCGTGCCACAGCGTATAGAGCGTGAGTCCTGCGAGTCCACCGACCAGCGTGCCATTGATGCGGATAAACTGAAGATCGCGCCCGACGCGCAGCTCGATCAGATCGGCTGCGGTGTCGGCGTCCCAGCCGCTGACGGTTTCAGAGATCACGCGCGTTATCTGATCGCGATAGCGAGTGATCACGTACATCGCGGCATCGCGCAATGATGCGTTTATCTCATCGCGCAATTGAGGCTCGTTAGCCAACCCGTCACTCATACTGATAAGCGCCGCTGTTACACGTCGACGGGACGCCGAATCGGGATCGCTTGCCTCGCGGCTCAGATAAGTGCTGATATCGTTTACGACCGTCGACAGGTAACTGCGCAACTTCGGATGCTCCAGCAACTCCTGCTTGAGCTTTTCGCCACGCTCTATCATCGACTCGTCATTCTTCAATGCGTCGATGACGTCTCCCAACACGCGGCGCAGGTGTTCACGCGCGCGCTTCTCGCCGTCATTCTCGTCGTCGGCCAACACCGTTTCCACTTCGTTGACCAGCTGGCGATAAATACGCTCATCAACGAAACCCGGAAGCCACCATGGCGTGCGACTACCGACGGTGTCGCGCAGGCTGTTGCGGTTATCATCAAATTGCTGCTGCGCGAGCCTGACCAGCCCCGAAAGCAGCGTGTCCTGAGGGTCATTGATGACCAGCATCTCGAGCAGTTGCCCCAGAAATGGCGTTACGCGGGTCTGCTCGAGCGTGCTACGCAGATTGTCTTTGACCAGCGATCGCAACGCGGAGTTGTCACCGGTTTTGACGACACGGCCGAACATGCGCGCAACATCTTCTGTCAGGCGTTCAGCGTTATTGCCTCGCGACAGCCAATCGGCCGTGACACCAACGACATTAATGCGCTCGAGTCGCGGCAGTAGTGCATCCCGGTTGAGGAAATGCGTGGCAACGAAATCGGCCAGCGTATTGCCAATGTCATCCTTGCGGCGTTTGATGATGGCGGTGTGCGGGATCGGCAAGCCAAGCGGCTCGCGAAACAGTGCCGTCACGGCGAACCAATCCGCAAGCGCGCCCACCGTTCCGGCCTCGGCGAATGCGCGAACATAGCCAAGCCAGGGATAACGGGGCTCGAGAAAACCGGTTACCAGATATAACGCCAGCATGAATAGCAGCAGCGCGTGCGCCAGCCACTTCATTTGCCGCAGGCGGCGGCGACGCAATTGGTCGTCTTCGCCTGGCAGCCGCAGTTCGCTCATATGCTATCCGTCAGCGTGAAACCGACCACTGTACTCGCGTACCGTGTCGACCATGACACCGACCTTTGCCGGGTCAATCTCTGGGTGGATACCATGACCGAGATTGAACACATGGCCGGGGCCTTCGCCGTAACTGTCCAGCACGCGCCGCACGCCATCGCGGATCGCCTCATCGGTCGCATACAGCAACGACGGGTCCATGTTGCCCTGCAGCGCGACCTTGTCGTCGACCAGTCGTCGCGCCTCCGACATATCGGTGGTCCAATCCACGCCGAGACCGTCCGCGCCCGAATCGGCCATCGCGGTCAGGCGCGTGCCGGCACCTTTCGTGAACAACACGACCGGCACCTGGCGACCGTCGTAGTGACGGTCGAGCCCATCGACGATCGCTTGCATGCTGCCAAGCGAGTAGCGGTTGTAGAGCGTTGGCTCGAGCACGGCACCCCAGGTGTCAAAAATCATGATTGCCTGAGCGCCCGCGTGAATCTGGGCATTCAGGTAATCGGTGGTCATACGCACCAGCTTCGCCATCAATTCATCGGCGGCCTCCGGTTCGCTATAAAGCAGCCCTTTGGCTTTGCTGAAGGTCTTGCTGCTGCCACCTTCGATCATGTAGGTCGCCACGGTCCACGGACTGCCGGAGAAACCGATCAACGGCACCGAACCATCAAGTGCTGAGCGAATTTTCGATACCGCAGCCATTACGTAACCAAGAGAGTCGCTGACATCGGGTACGGCAAGATTGCGCACATCGGCCACGCTGTCGATCGTCTTCTTGAACTTTGGCCCTTCGCCGGCGGAGAAATAGAGGCCGAGCCCCATAGCATCGGGAATGGTCAGGATGTCAGAGAACAGGATTGCTGCATCAAAGTTGTAACGCCGCAGCGGTTGCAGCGTGACCTCGCATGCGAGCTCGGGATTGCTGCACAGCGACATGAAATCGCCTGCCTCGGCACGCGTTGCACGATACTCGGGCAAATAACGCCCGGCCTGGCGCATCATCCAGATCGGTGTACGTGGAACAGGTTGGCGCAGCAGCGCGCGAAGAAAAATATCGTTTTTGAGGTCTGCCATGAAAATCCCGTCTTATTGGCTTTGGTTAAAATGTTGGCGAATGGTGTCGACAATTGACTCGGCGGCGGCGCGCGGCTCGGGCGCATTACGAATCGGCCGGCCGACGACAATATGATCTGCGCCGTTGGCAAATGCCTGTTCGACGCTGACAACGCGTTTTTGGTCATCCTCGGGGCGGTTATCGACCGGTCGGATGCCTGGCGTTACTACCAGTAATTTGTTGTCGACATGCTGGCGCAATCGGGGCACTTCCAAGCCGGACGAAATCACACCGTCACAGCCGGCTTCGAAGGCGCGCCTGGCGCGTGACAATACGAGGTCGCCGACATCGCACTGGAACCCGAGGTCATCGAGATCACCGCGGTCGAGGCTGGTCAGCACAGTCACCGCGAGTATTTTCAGCGAGCCTTTCTCGGCGGCGGCGGCTTCCATAATCGATTGGTTGCCGTGCACCGTGCAGAACGTCGCACCACGCTCGGAGAGGTTGCGAACGGCTGCGGCAACGGTCGCAGGAACATCAAACAATTTGACGTCGATAAAGGTCTTTTTACCACGCGCGATCAGCCATTCGAGCAGCTCGAAATAGCCCTCGCGCATCGCGAGTTCCAGCCCGATCTTGTAAAAACTGACGCTGTCGCCCAGCTCTTCGACGAGCGCGCGCGCCTGATCGGCATCCGGCACATCAAGTGCGAATATCAGGCGGTCTTTTGCGTCGATAGACTTGTGCGCCACGGCAACACCCAGGCAGTGAATCAGCCGCTTATTTTAGCCTACCCGGGCCGGCAAAATGGAGAAATCGGGTCGTTGGAAGCTCAGTCGGTGAGCTGCTTACAACTGGTGATCGCGAACCTGTCGGTCATTCCGGCGATGTAATCGGCGATCACCCGCATCCGCTGGCGCTCATCGGTGGGCGCTTTGCTGTCGCCAAATGCCGCAGGAATAAGCTCCGGGTTCGCTGAATAGCGCTCGAACAACGTACGCACAATGTTGCGTGCGCGATCCTGCATCACGGTGACGGTGGGATGGTGGTACATATTCGCGTACAGGAAGCGCTTGAGGCTGCCGTGCGCTTCGGCGATATCCTCCGAGAATACGACCAGCCGATGGCCGGCCGCGCGTACTTCGTCGATCGAGCCAGGATTTGCCGCCGCAATCCGTTTACGGCTGTTTTGAATCAGATCATCGGCGACCGCGGATATCATGCGCCGTTTGACCTCATGAATCAGCCGGTCGCGCGCGAGCCGCGGATACTTCTGTGTCACCTCGCGATACGGGGCATCAAACAACGACTGCGTTCTCAGCGCATCGAAATCCAGCAGCCCGGCGCGCAGGCCATCATCAACATCATGGTTGTTATAGGCAATAGCGTCGGACAGGTCCGCGAGCTGGGCTTCCAGACCGGGTTCGCTGCGCTCGATAAAGCGCAGCCCAAGATCGCCAAGCGTTGCGGCATTACGCTTCGAACAATGCTTAAGGATGCCTTCGCGGGATTCGAAGGTCAGGTTGAGCCCATCGAAAGATGCATATTTCTCTTCCAACTCATCGACAATACGCAGTGATTGTAAATTGTGCTCGAAGCCTCCGTAGTCACGCATGCAGTCGTTGAGCGCATCCTGCCCGGCATGCCCGAACGGCGTGTGGCCCAGATCGTGCGCGAGACAGATTGCCTCGGTCAGCGTTTCGTTGAGGCCAAGCGATAAGGCGATCGTGCGTGCAATCTGCGCCACTTCCAGTGAGTGTGTAAGTCGCGTTCGGTAGTGATCACCCTCGTGATTCACAAACACCTGCGTCTTATACATCAACCGGCGAAACGCATTGCTGTGTACGATGCGGTCGCGATCGCGCTGGAAATGGCTGCGCCCCGGGGAATCGGGCTCGTCGAAACGGCGACCTTTCGAGCTGGCGGCGCGTGCCGCATAAGTTGCGAGCTTCTGTGGCTCAGGCATCTTCGCCGCCAAGCACGCGCAACAAGCGCGCATCGTCATAATCATCCGCGACATAAGCATCGCCGAGGGAACGCAGCAGCACGAGGCGTATCCTGCCAGCCTGCACTTTCTTATCGTGGCCCATCGCGGATAGCAATTTGTCAGCCGGAATATCATCGCTAATATGCGGCAGGCCGGCGGCGTCAAGCACGCCAGCCAATCTGTCGACCGCGTCCTGGCCTATGTTACTCATACGCACCGCGAGCAGCATGCCGTTGGCAACAGCTTCGCCATGCAGCCATTGAGAGTATTGGGTGCACGCTTCGATCGCATGACCGAATGTGTGACCGAAATTAAGCAGCGCGCGCTTGCCGCGCTCGCGCTCATCGCTCGCGACGATCTCCGCCTTTATCCGACACGAGGTCATGATGGCGTGTCGAAGCGCCTTCGGTTCGCGGGCAACCAGCTGCGCCATGTTTTGCGCCAGCCAATCCAGAAACCCTGCATCGACGATCGCACCATACTTGATGACCTCGGCCAGCCCGGCGGCATATTCGCGCGCGGGCAATGTCGCCAGCGTATCGGTATCGATAATCACCCGCACCGGTTGGTGAAAAGCGCCAATCAGATTCTTTCCAACGGGATGATTGACGCCGGTCTTGCCGCCGACGGAAGAGTCGACCTGCGCAAGCAGTGTGGTGGGTAACTGCACGAAATTGACACCGCGCATGAAGCACGCCGCAGCGAAGCCGGTCATGTCTCCGACCACACCGCCACCGAGCGCAATAAAGGTCGTATCGCGCGCGGCGCCACCCTCGAGTGCTGCATCAATAATTGTCATAGCATTATCGAATGTCTTGAATCGCTCGCCATCCGGCAAGATACATGTCTGAACCCGGTAGTCGGCGAGTGCATCGAGAACACGGGGCAAGTACAGCGGGGCAACCGTTTCATTGCTGACCACGACGACATCGGGGCCACAAATGGCACCTGCATAGCTCGCGACATCGCCCAGCAAGGCCTGACCGACGCGAATCGGGTAGCTGCGCTCAGCAAGCTCGACCGTAAGTTCATCGAAAGCTGTCAAAGTATCCACCGCGGCCGTTATCGCCATAGTCGAAAGAGATAGAGGATAGCGTAATTCGACAACGCGACGAGGCCCCTGTCAGTATTCCGACAGCTGCTTGGCGACTTGGTGTACGACGCTGGCAACACGCGCGCCATCCGTTTCCACCGTTATATCGGCGATGGACGCATACAGCGGATGACGAATTACAAACAAGTCCTCAAGCACCTGGCGCGGGTCGGCATGTTCCAGCATCGGTCGATGCTGGCTGTGCCGAACACGCTCAAACTGTTGCTGCGGGGTCGCATGTAAATACACGACAGTGCCGCGCGTGGCCAATGCCTCGCGGTTTTCCGGGTCCAGAATCGCACCGCCGCCGGTGGCCAATACGATATCGGGCTCTTGCGTCAGGTGGGCGATCGCCAGAGCCTCACGCGCACGAAAACCGGCCTCGCCTTCCTTCTCAAAAATAAAACCAACATCGACGCCGGTACGTTCCTCGATCCAGCCGTCAGAATCATAAAAGGACAGGTCCAGACGTTTCGCCAGCTGCCGGCCAACAGCAGACTTTCCGGCCCCCATGGGACCAATCAGAAATATGCGTGAATTCAACATGTGCAGGTCAAAACAAAAACGCCGCCGTCACGGTCAATTCGATGACCAGTATGACGGCGGCGTGAGTTGTTGTCGAAACAGACCTAATCAGTGATAAACGAACCCTCTTCGAGGATTTTCGGTGTCACGAAAATCAGCAGTTCCGATTTGTTATTAACGCGTTGCGTAGATCTGAACAACGCGCCGACGAACGGGAGATCGCCCAGCATCGGGACTTTCGTTACCACGTCTCGCATTTCAGTTTCGTAGATGCCACCGAGCACAACGGTCTGACCATCATTGACCAGAACCTGCGTTTCAACCTCGCGGGTATCAATACTCGGAATAGCGCCACCACCGATGACCGTGAATACCTGGCCAACAGTGTCCTGGCTGACGCGCAGGTCCATCGCAATATTGCCATCAGGCGTAATCTGCGGTGTCACTGTAAGACTCAGAACGGCTTCTTTAAAGGCAACAGACGTTGCACCACTGGCAGCCGCTTCCTGATAAGGAATCTCAACACCCTGTTTGATCACCGCTTCTTTCTGGTTTGCCGTAACAACACGCGGGCTCGAAACAATCTCACCACGACCTTCCGCCTGCAATGCGGACAACTCGAGGTCGACAATGTAGTCAGACTCGAGGATAGCCAGCGCGAACTGGCCAGCCGGGTTTGAGACCGGAAGGTTTACGTTGTAACGCCCGTTAACCGGGCCGACATCAACCGGGAAAGGCTGGCCGGTATCCTGAATGTTGTCGAGAGCCGACGACACGATCAGGTCAGAGTTAGCGCTGGTGCCGGTGACAGAGAACAAGCCGTCAGTGCCATTGTCCTGAATCGCAGTCAAACCCAAACGCACACCCAGCTCGCGAGAAAAGTCATCGTTGACCGAGACAATACGAGATTCGATAAGTACCTGCTGTACCGGGATGTCGAGCGTTGTTACCAGGCGGCGAATGTTACGCAGGCTTTCAGCGGTATCCAGAAGCAGCAGCGTGTTGGTGCGCTCGTCGATTGAAACTGAACCGCGTTCGGTCAGAATACCTTCCTGAATGAGCAACGCCATATCAGCGGCTTTAGCATAGTTGATCTGCAGGAACTCTGAATAAACAGGCTCCAGCTCCTGAATGGCTGCACGCGATTCAAGGTCGGCCTTCTCGCGCGCCGCGATTTCGGTCGCAGGTGCGACGATAATGACATTGCCGTTTTCACGCATATCAAGACCGCGCGTCGTCATTACGATATCCAGCGCCTGGTCCCATGGCACGTTCTTCAGGCGCAGCGTCAGGCTGCCCTGAACGGTGTCAGAAACAACGATGTTACGACCACTGATTTCCGCCAAAACCTGCAAAACCGCGCGGGTTTCGATGTCCTGGAAGTTAAGCGTTACGCGCTCACCAAAGTATTCTTTGTCTTCAGAGAACAAGCCACTTTGATCCTGATCGTCTTTAACTTCGCTGATCTCAATGGCAAACAGGCCGTCCGACTGATAGGCCAGCTGCTCGTAAGTTCCATCGGCAGTGATCAACAGGCGCACGTCATTACCGACACGCAGCGCGTCAACCGTGGTTACCGGTGTCGCGAAGTCCTGTACGTCGAGTCGGCGCAACAATTCGTCAGGCAATTGGGTGCCTTTGAACAACGCGATGACACGACCGCCTTCCTGGCGAATATCGACCGGTGTCGCGGGATCCGTAAGGCTTACGACAATACGACCGCCGCCTTCGCGTGTGCGACGGAAATCGATGTTGTCAATTGCACGTGGGCCACTGTAGGCCGCCGGCGCGTTTGCACGGGAGGGACTCGGGAACGCTGCAGCCTGCTGCGCGCTGCCACCAACGCCGCCGCTAAGCGTTACGATGATGCTGTTGCCCGAGACTGTTGTACGATAATCAACGAGCGAGCTGAGATTCAAAACCGCCCGGGTACGACCATTGGCTTCGGCCATTAGCACCGTATCCAGCGGACCCAGGTCTACCTGTTGGCGTCGGGTACCCATCTCGAGTGCTGTGTCCGGAATATCCAGAACAATGCGAGCCGGGTTATCGATTGTGAAGCTCAGGGGCTCGGGTGCCGCCTCGCGCATGACCAGACGCAGCTCGATGCCACGATCGGGCAAGGTCTGAATCTGTATATCCTGTAGGCCGTTACTCGGTTCCTGAGCCATCGCCGGCGTGCTTGTCAATGCAAGCCCAAAGACAATCAAACCTGCTGTGGCGGCTAATGTTTGCCACATCCGAATAAGGGGCGCCTCTGTTGTTGTGCGCTTCATTCTCAATACTCCCAATGCCATATTCTCAGGCTCAGTTTGCGAGGGCGATAGCCACGTCGCGTTCGATGTAGCCGCCTAGACCATTTGAAACAATTTCTACGAGCTCAATTTCCGATTCTGTAATCGTAATGATTCGCCCGTCGTTCTGACCAACATAGTTGCCGGGCAGTACGCGATGCACGAGTCCGTCCTGACCGCGCAGAAGACCATAGTTGCTGCCACCCATCGATAGCGTGCCGACCATGTCGAACGAATCGAGCGGAAACTCTTCGAGATACTCGCGACTGCGTTGCGAATCCGGGCGTACGTCATTACCAACGACACCGCCCGAAGCAGCCGGTGCGTCGCGCTCGAAAGGCGAGCGCAGCTCTTCGGTGTCTGCAACGTAGGTAAAGGTCTCGTAGGGTTTGATTTCCGGCAAGGGGTCCGGACGCTTGCCGGGACGGCTTTTGATGTCGTCAATATAGACTTCGAGGTCGTCCATATTGCCACCACAGCCACCCAGGATAAGGGCGGCGGCAAGCACGGTTATCATCGCGGACCGACGACCGGCGCGCTTGTGCTGATGAATCTGCAAAGCTTTCATTCTCGGCTAGCCCTCGTCTTCCAGATAGCGATAAGTCTTGGCGGTAACGTCCAGCGTCAGATTGTTTGGATCTGAGTCCTCACCGCGACTCTCCGGCACAATATTGATGTCATGCAACGTCACAATTCGTGGCAGCGCTGCAACGCTGCTCGCGAAATTCGCAAACGCGTGATAGCCCCCGCTCAGCCGTATGCGGATTGGTTTCTCCGCGTAGAACTCGCGGCGGATTTCTTCCTGTGGCTCGAACAACTTTTCTTCAAGACCGGCAGCAAGGCCAGTCTGGGAGATATCGATAATTAGGTTGGGGATTTCGGTCTCGCCCGGCAGTTGGCGCAACATCGCGCCGAAAGACTGTTCCATTTCAACCAACTGGTCCGCGTATTCCTGGAAGTTGGCAGCCTTACGCTGTTTGTTCTCAAAGGTGCCTTTCAGCTGAATTTCCTGGCCTTGCTCTTTTTCCAGCGTCAACTGCTTGTCTTTTACGATCGTGAAATAGATACCGCCGGCACATACCAGCGCAAAAATTACGACGATAGCGGCGACGCGAACCGGCAACGGCCAGCGACCGACGTCATTGGGATCAAGGTTTCGCAGATCATCTATCATGCTCATTGACTTGCCTCCCCTTCAATCTCCGGATTCTGTACGCGTTGCTGCGCACGTAACTCGAAGCTGAATCGTTCGCGACGCGCACCGCGATCGACCGTCTGAATTTTCTCGAGGTCGGGGCTGCCGATCCACTCGGACTGGTTAACGTTGCGCATGTAACTCGACACGCGCGTACTGGACTGAGCGACACCCGCGATCCTGAGACCACGACCTTCCTGCGCCACACTCTCGAGGTGGATGCCATCCGGAATAGTGCGCGTCAACTCATCGAATAGATGCACGATCTCAGGACGACTTGCCTGCAATTGCTCAATGACTTCCATGCGTGCAAGAAGTCGTTCCTTCTGCCGCTCAATACCATCAATGCTCTTGATGCTTTCGTCGAGAATTTTGATTTCATTGGTTAGCAGCTGGTTTCGGTCCCGCTGATAATCGATGCGAGCCGAATAAACGAAGTTGGTCACGGCGATAACACCCAGACCAGCAACAATCGCGCCGGCGACGGAAATCAGGAAGTTTCTCTGTCGTTCTTTCCGCAGCTCATCGCGCCACGGCAACAGATTAATCTTAGGCATTAGTCAAAGCTCCTCAGGGCCAACCCACACGCGGTCAGCAAGGCGCAAGCGTCACGCTGAACACCTTGCCCCTTGGCACGTGAGGAAATTTTCATCTGGCCTAGCGGATCACCGATTTCTGTCGGAATACCCACGCGGCTGGCGATGACATCGGCTATACCCGGAATGTTCGCGCAACCGCCACATACGATGATCAGGTCAGGCTGTTCCCGACCGCCACCTGAAGCCAAATAGAATTGCAGTGAGCGACTGACCTGCTGGGTCACATCGTCGATAAACGGATCAAGCACTTCCGGCTCGTAGTTGCTGGGCAGGCCACCTTCTTTCTTGGCGCGCCCGGCATCTTCCATCGACAAACCGTAGGTACGCATAATTTCTTCGGTCAGCTGTTGGCCGCCGAAGGCAAAGTCTCGCGTGTAGATGACTTTCATGTCGCGCAGCACACCGAAGGTGGTGTTGCTTGCACCGACATCGACGACAGCAACCGACTGGCCGATGCCGTTATTAGGTATTTGATGGGTGAGTAGCCGACACGCATTCTCAAGCGCGAAGGCCTCGACATCGACGACCGCGCTTTTCAGGCCGGCGGCGGAAACCGCTGCCTCGCGTTGATCGACGTTATCTGTCCGGGTAGCGACCAGCAGGACATCGTTCATGTCCGGGTCAGCCTCGTTCGGGCCGATGACCTCGAAATCGTGGCTCACCTCTTCCATGGGGAAGGGAATGTACTGATCGGCCTGAATTTCGACCTGGCCTTCCATCTCAGATTCTGACAGCCCGCCGGGCATCTGGATCGTCTTGGTGATTGCAGCGTCACCGCTAATCGCGATCGCTACGTCGCGGCATTTACTGCCCGAACGCTTCACTGCGCGGCGAATTGCTTCACCAACCGCCTGTGCGTCGACGATCGCTTTATCGTTGATTGCGTTAGCAGGCGTAGGCTCTGCAGCGTAGGACTCGACACGGAATCCGCGACCAGCCTGAGCAAGCTCAACAAGCTTGATTGACGAGGTCGTTATGTCAAGCCCGAGCAAAATGCGTGTTTTCTTACCGAATATCACTCATTTTTTCCTTAAAAATCGTTGAGTTACGTTTATTTTCTGGCCAGACGCCTGAGGAAACGAAGTTAACTATATATCAATGAAGTGTTAAATAAAATGTGACTACGTTCCGCTTTTGGGATTTCTTATGCTACGGCAGGATTTAACATCAATTCTGTGAACCAGTTACCGTTGATCGTGATCAAAACCGGGAACGCGTCCCCATGGGCCCCGGTTTTAGCAATCAGGTAAAGATGTTCGCCCCGTTGGCTTGCCAATATGCATAATACGCCCGGCAGTGACAAGGACTTAAAAACCACTTTGAAGACAAAAATTCTTTTTAGGCTCGCCGTGCTCGGAACCTCGCTGGGTCTGGCCTTCGCGGTCTCACTCACAGGTGCCATTCTGGCCGCCTACCACTTTTCGCGGCCGGGCTTACCGGAAGCCGCCACGGTTCGGGATATTCCGCTGCAGGTTCCTTTACGGGTTTACAGTCGCGATGGTCGCCTGATTCAGGAAATCGGCGAGCAACGCCGGATATTGGTTGCATACGACAATATCCCTCCATTTGTGGTGCAGGCCTTCCTGGCCGCCGAGGATGACCGCTTTTTCACCCACCCCGGCATCGATTATCAGGGGGTCTTGCGGGCCGCGTGGAAAAACATTCTTTCCGGGCGCCGGGGTCAGGGGGCCAGCACCCTGACCCAGCAATTGGCGCGGGATTACTTCCTGTCGCGCGAGCGCAGCTTCATCCGCAAGATCAAAGAGGCGTTCCTCGCCTACAAGATCGAGCAGGAATTCTCCAAGCAGGAAATTATGGAGATGTTCCTCAACAAGATGTTCTTCGGCCAACGCGCCTATGGCGTCGCGGCCGCAGCGCAGGTGTACTTCGGTAAAACGCTCGAGCAGCTGAATATTGCCGAGGCGGCCACGCTCGCGGGCATTCTGCAGCGCCCGTCTGATTACAACCCGGTGAACGGGCCTGAGTCCTCGAAACGCCGGCGCAGCTACGTATTGCGGCGTATGCAAGAGCTCGAATACATCGATGCGAATCAATGGCAGGCGGCCATGGACCATCCCATGCTGTCAAAACTACACGCACCCGACATCGAGCTCTCGGCGCCCTATCTTGCGGAAATGGTGCGCCGTGATCTGATGAACAAGTATGGCAGTGCGATCACGTCCCGCGGCTACCGCGTGTTCACCACCATCGACAGCAAGATGCAAAACGCGGCGAACTACGCGGTACGCGACGGACTGCTTGAATATGATCGCAGGCACGGCTACCGCGGCGCACTGGCATCTTTGGATCTCGAGAACGTCGATAGCCCGGCAATTGAGCAGGCATTAGCCGACTTTCCGACGCCCGCCGGACTGCAAACCGCGTTGGTGCTTGGCGTCGATACGACACGCAACAGCGCTTCCCTAAGACTATCAGGTGACCGCCGTGTGGCCTTGCCATGGACCGGTATGAACTGGGCGGCCGGTTTCATCGACCGCAACCGTATTCACGCCAAACCGGAGTCGGTTACTGAAGTGGTCTCGCCGGGCGACGTGATCTATGTCATCGAAACCGTGACCGGCGACTATGCGCTGGCCCAGATTCCTGAGGCGCAAGGCGCACTGGTCGCGCTCAACCCGCAAGACGGATCCATCGCTGCGCTGACCGGCGGGTTCGACTACGCCACCAGCAAGTTCAACCGCGTGACTCAGGCACGACGCCAGCCGGGCTCCAGCTTCAAGCCATTCATTTACTCGGCCGCACTGGCAAACGGCTTTACGCCGGCAAGCATCATCAACGACGCGCCGGTGGTCATCGAGTCGAGCGAGTATGAAGGCGTCTGGCGCCCGAAGAACTCGACCGGCCGCTTTTATGGTGAAATCCGCCTGCGCGAGGCGTTGGTGAGATCGATGAACCTTGTGTCCGTGCGCATGGTACTGAAGATGGGTGTGGGCAATGCGTTGCGCCACATTCGCCAGTTTGGCTTCTCCGATGAAGCACTGCCACGCAATCTGTCGCTCGCGCTGGGCAGTGGTGCGGTGCCGCCGCTGGAACTTGCCAGAGGCTATTCGGTACTCGCGAACGGTGGCTATGCCGTTGAGCCCTACTACATTGACCGCATCGAACTGGCCGAGGGCGAGGTATTGGAAATTGCAGCGCCTAAGATCGTGTGTGATGCGTGTGAACAAGGACCCGCCGCCGCGACGAACACAGCGCTCAACGAGCCAGGGCAACCCGCGTTTGAACAAATCGGCGAACAACAACTGGCCGGCGCCGCACTGACCGAGTTCTGGGGCCAGGACCAGGTAGCGCCGCGTATCTTGCCGGCGACCAACATCTGGCTGATCCAGAGCATGATGCGTGATGTGATTCAGCGCGGCACAGGGCGGCGCGCGCGCACGCTCGGCAGAACAGATCTTGCGGGCAAGACAGGCACATCGAATGACCTGCGTGATGCCTGGTTTGGTGGCTACAATCCGGATCTTGTCGCTGTGAGCTGGGTCGGCTTTGACAACGATGAGCCGCTGGGCGCTGGCGAGGAAGGCGGTCGCACCGCGTTACCGATGTGGATCCACTTCATGCGCGACGCGCTGGACGGTGCGCCGCAGCGCAACTATCCGCAGCCGCCGGGGCTGGTCACCGTGCGCATTGCACCGGATACCGGCGAACTGGCAGGTGCTACGGCAACAAACTTCATCTTCGAAACTTTTGAAGATGGCACGCAACCGCGCGTGGTTTCGGACGGGCCACTGGCAACGCCATTCGACGATGCTGGAGAAGCCATTGAGCTTGAGGACGTTTTTTGAGTTAATCGCTACAGCGCCAGCCAATTCGAACCGACAAAGCGAATAACGACATGACGCAAGCATACACAAGCGACCGGTCCCGCCTGAGCGTTGCGCAGGAGGCGGCAAGGATCATGGCCGACCACGGCATCAGCGACTTTCAGGCCGCCAAGCGCAAAGCCGCCGAGCGTCTGGGGCTGGAACAGCACGGCACCTTGCCAAGCAATCAGGAAGTCGAGGCCGCGCTTATTGAGCATCACCGCCTGTACAGTGAGCAGGACCACAACGAGTCCCTTCGCGCACGGCGCAGCATCGCGCTTGAGATCATGCAGGAGATGCAGGAGTTTGAGCCGCGCCTGGTCGGGCCCTTACTGGCAGGGACAGCCGCCGCCGATGCGCCCGCGAATCTTCACCTGTTCTCTGACAGTGCAGAAGACATCGCGTGGTTTCTGGAGGCGCGTGGCGTCGAGCATCGACTGTTCGAACGCCGCCACCGCATTCGCCGCGGCCAGACGCAAGGCTATCCGGCTTATCGGTTTGACTGGCAGAAGATGATGGTCGAGGCAACGGTGTTTGCCTACGACGGGCTGCGTCAGGCGCCATTGAGCCCCGTCGACGGCAAACCCATGCCGCGCGCCTCGATCAAGAAAGTGACGAAATTACTCGCCAGCTAGAAGTCCGCGCTTAGCGCTTCTCGATATCCGCGTAGTCGCGTTTCGGCGAGCCGGTGTAGAGCTGGCGTGGGCGGCTGATCCGATGACCTTTCTCACCGATCATCTCGTCCCAGTGCGCGACCCAGCCAACGGCGCGGCCGATAGCGAACATCACCGTGAACATCGACGCCGGGATACCCAGCGCGCGGTAGATGATGCCTGAGTAGAAGTCGACGTTCGGGTAGAGGTTCTTCTCGATGAAGTACTCATCCTTGAGGGCGACCTGCTCAAGCTCCAGCGCGAGTTCAAACAGCGGCGAATCGGTCTGGCCCAGGTTCTTGAGAACCTTGTGGCACATTTCGCGAATGATCGTTGCGCGCGGATCGAAGTTCTTATAGACGCGATGCCCGAAGCCCATCAGGCGGAACGGATCGTCTTTGTCTTTCGCACGTGCCACGAACTCAGGAATACGGCTGCGGTCGCCGATCTGGTTGAGCATCTGCAACACCGCCTCATTGGCGCCACCGTGTGCCGGCCCCCAGAGGGCGGAAATGCCGGCGGCAATCGCGGAATAGGGGTTGGCGCCCGAACTGGCCGCCAGACGCACCGTCGACGTGGAGCAGTTCTGCTCGTGATCGGCGTGCAGAATGAATAGCAGGTCAAGCGCCTCGGCAGCGACCGGGTCAATCTGATAGGGCTCGGCCGGAACGCCGAAAAACATATTCAGAATGTTGCTGCAGTAATCGAGGTCATTGCGCGGATAAATGAACGGCTGGCCCAGCGAGTGCTTGTATGCCGCCGCGGCAATCGTCGGCAGCTTGGCGATGATGCGGTGCGCGAAAATTTCGCGGTGACGCGGGTTATTGATGTCGGTGGAGTCGTGATAGAACGCCGACATCGACCCGACAACGCCCGAAACCATCGCCATCGGGTGCGCATCGTGGTGGAAGCCATTGAAGAAGCGCAGCAATGACTCGTTAAGCATTGTGTGGTGGCGAATCGAGTCTGTGAACTCGTCCAGCTCGCCGGAAGTCGGCAGTTCAGCGTTCAGCAGCAGGTAGGCGACTTCAATGTAATGCGAATTCGCCGCCAGCTGCTCAACGGGGTAGCCGCGATACATCAACACTCCTTCATTGCCGTCAATGAAGGTAATCTTGCTGTCGCAACTGCCCGTCGAGACGAAACCGGGATCATAGGTGAATACACCCATGTCCTTATAAAGACTGCCAATACTGATGACATCCGGACCGGCGCTACCACTCATAACGGGAAGTTGGGCGGACGAACCGTCCGGTGCAGTGAGCGTATAGCTTTTGTCGGTCATGAAGTATTCGTCCCGGTTGTCACAATAAAATCAGGGTTCAGGCATTGCGGTCATGCCCGTAAAGGCATGATACGGCGCGCGGCGGCGCAGCGCACCGCCGCGGCCGAAATTATTTGCCGTAACGGCGCTTGAAGCGATCGACGCGGCCGCCGGAGTCCAGAATCTTCTGTTTGCCGGTGTAAAACGGGTGGCATGAAGCACAAACTTCAACGTTCAGATCTTTGGCAAGGGTCGAGCGCGTTACGAAGCTCGAGCCGCAGCTGCAGTTCACCGTAATCTCGGTGTACTCGGGGTGGATGGCGGCTTTCATAGTGTTATCTCCTGCGTCGGCCGGGGCCAATCGCAACAAGGGAAAAAAGGGCGCGTACTATATAAGGCGCCGACACTTTTGACAAGCCACAACTTTTTGCGGGGCAGACTGCCAAGGTTATCCACAAAACCTGTGGATAACTCTGTGGAAGGTTTTTGGTTAAAACACTAAATCCCGCGTAGGTGCACCGCTGAACTTAGAATGGTCAAAATTCCACCAATTTTAAATACCTAAGTTTTTCATATGCTTACAGACACTTCTGAACCCCAGCCCGGAGCCGATGTGCATTCTGCGTTAGATATTCAGCAGAATCCGCTGTCATGTGAATAACAAGCCAGATCCGGCGATCCACAGGCGACGCAAAGATGCCCGTCTAACCCGGTAAAAACAGCATTTGCAACTCATTATTGAAGCGCATTCCAAGTGGCGTTGGCGCCCAGTGTTCGTCATCGTCGCTACACAGCAGCCCACGGTCTCGCGCCCGCGCCAGCTCAGCCGCAACCTGGCTGCGCTGCAGCCCGGTTCGTTCCTCATACAGGCTCAGCGTAAACCCGCCACAGAGCCGGAATGCGTTCAGCATGAACTCGAACGTGCGCTCTGCACCCTCAACAGGGCTGAACTCGACAGCGGCATCCGCGCCGGACAGGGCATCGATGTAGCTGCGCGGATGGGCGGGGCGGGTGTAGCGTTGCACGCCCAGCGCATCGGTCAGCTTGCCGTGTGCACCGGCACCGATGGCGAGATAGTCGCCGAACTGCCAATAGTTCAGGTTGTGCTCGCAGCGATGGCCATCGCGCCCGAGCGCCGAAATTTCATAGCGCTCGAAGCCCGCATCATCGAGCAGCAACTGGGTCTCATTAAGCATCGCGCCGATGATGTCATCCTCCGGCAGCGACGGCGGATTCGCATGAAAGCGTGTATTCGGCTCCAATGTCAGCTGGTAATGGGAGATGTGCGTAACATCCAGCGCTATCGCCTGTGCGACATCGCTGACCGCAGCCGCAACATTCTGCCCCGGCAGTCCATACATAAGATCGATATTGATGCGTTCGAAACCCGCGGCACGCGCGTTAGCTGCGGCGGTGCGCGTTTCCTCCGGGCCGTGCAGTCGGCCCAACCGCTTAAGCTGATCCGGGCTGAAACTCTGACCACCGATAGAAAGCCGGTTGACGCCCGCCGAGCGGTAGCCGGCAAAACTACCGTGTTCCAGCGTTCCGGGATTTGCCTCCATGGTGATTTCGATGTCATCGCCGAACCCAAACTGCTGTCGACAGCGCGACAGAATCTTCGCGATCTGCGCGGGCGAGAACAGCGATGGCGTGCCGCCACCGATGAAAATGCTGGTGATGTCGCGGCCCACAGCGAACGGTGCCTGCAGCGCAATATCGGCCAATAAAGCGTCAACGTAGCGTTCCTGCAGCGGCTTGAGTGCCTCGCCGGCCGGTGCGGCATGCGAGTTAAAATCACAATAGGGACATTTCTGCACACACCACGGCAGGTGCAGATACAGCGACAACGGCAGTGGGCTAATCACGTCAGCGGAGCAACGCCGCCAATGCGGGACGCATGCTGGCAAGCGCCTGCGCCCGATGGCTCACTTTGTTTTTCTCATCGCGCGGCATCGATGCCGCTGTCATCGCGGCGGCGGGTACGAAAAACACCGGGTCATAGCCAAAGCCGCCATCGCCATCAGCGTGCAGGGCGATACGCCCATCCCAGCGCCCCTCGGCGATAATCGGCGCGGGGTCTTCAGCAAACCGCAAATACACGACAACACAACGAAACGCCGCATTGCGTTGATGTTCATCCGGGTACGCCGCCATTTCAGCCAACAGCTGAGCCACATTGTCGGCATCCGTGGCGTCCGGACCCGCGAACCGTGCGGAGCGCACGCCGGGCCGACCGCTGAGCGCCTCGACTTCAAGACCCGAATCATCGGCTATGGCAGGCAGTCCGGTCGCCAGCGACGCATGCCGCGCTTTGATAATCGCGTTCTCAACAAACGTCAGGCCCGTCTCGTCCGCCTCGCCGATCGCGAACTCTGACTGCATTCGCAGCGTGACCGGCAGGCCCGCCAGCAGCGCCTCAATTTCGCGGCGTTTGCCGGCATTGCCGGTCGCCAGAACGATCTCGCTAGCGGCCATCAGCCTGTTCCAGCGCGCTGGATTGCGCAAGCAGGAGACCGTCAATGCCGGCTGTCGCGAGCCCCAGCAAGCGGTCGAGCTCATCGCGGCGAAACGCATGGCCTTCGGCCGTGCCCTGCACTTCGATGAATCCACCGGCGTCGTTCATAACCACATTCATGTCTGTCTCGGCCTGCGAGTCCTCAGCGTAATCGAGATCAAGCACCGGCTCGCCCTGGTAGATGCCGACGGAAACCGCCGCCAGCGCGCCGTGCAGCGGGTCTTTCTTTAGCCGGCCATCGGCCAGCATCGCGCTTACCGCAAGCTTCAGCGCAACAAACGCACCGGTAACCGACGCGGTGCGGGTACCGCCATCTGCCTGCAAGACATCGCAGTCCAGTGTGACACTGCGCTCGCCCATGGCTTTCAGGTCTACGACCGAGCGCAGTGAGCGACCAATAAGGCGCTGGATCTCCAGCGTACGCCCCGACTGCTTGCCGCGCGCCGCCTCGCGCGCGAAGCGGCTGTTGGTCGAGCCGGGCAACATCCCGTATTCGGCGGTAACCCAACCCTGACCCTTGCCGCGCAAAAACGGCGGCACCCGATTTTCGACGCTGGCCGTGCACAGCACCCGCGTATCGCCGCAGCTGATCAGCACCGATCCGTCCGCATGACGCGTGTAATGGGTCTCGATAGAAACAGGACGAAGCTCGTCCACGTTGCGGCCGCTGGGTCTTTGCATGGTGATCTCTGTATTTGTGCCGTAGCACGGGGTTGCCGAGTGTCGGGGAGGGTGCCGAGTATAAAGCAGCGCGGATGTTCGCGCCGTTGCGATCAGCGTCGGCTCAACTGACCCAGCGCAGCGCCGCGACGCTGGTGTTATCCGCGCGTTTGCCGTTGTTCTTGATCGCAAGATCACACATCACCTTGAGCACCGTCGGGAAAGGCATGGCCGTCTGGTAGGCAAGGTCGATAATTTGTTCATCGGAGAGCCCTGACCACAGCCCGTCGCTGCACAGCACCAGCACATCGCCGGGCTCGAGCGCACGTTTGCGCGATACCGTGATCCCCGGCAACGCGTCATCACCACCCAGGCAGGATTCCACGTAGTTACGCATCGGGTGATCGAGCGCTTCAGTGCGGCTGATCACACCCTCGTGAATCAGCACTTCGACGTGCGAGTGGTCACGGGTAACATGCTCAACCGAGTGGTTGCGCAGCAGGTAGATCCGCGAATCACCGACGTGTACCCAATAGCAGGCATCGTCCTGAACCAGACAAATCGCGCATGTAGCGCGCGGCCGGTGGTCAACGACAAGTTCACGGCCGACGTGCACCACGGCTTCATGCGCCGCGCTGACAGCCAGATACAAGAAGCCCTGCGGGTCGAATATCGGCTGCGGCGTCGCATCAAACACCTGTTTGACCGCGGCAAGTGCCGTTTCTGCGGCGATTGCGCCATCGGAATGACCGCCCATGCCGTCGAAAACCATCAACAGCGCGGCCTCATTACCCACGGCAATGGCAACCCGATCCTGGTTGTCCTTGCGCTTGCCCAACAGGCTTTGTTTTGCGTACTCGATCTTCACGCCAGTGTGTCACCTTAGCGCGCTGTCATGCCATCCGTTGGCACGTTATCATTCGATACCGGAAGCGGCATCACGACCGCATCCGAGGTTGGATTCTGTTGCCCGGTAACAGCGTCACAGCACAAACCCTATTACCGTTGCCAGCGAACCATAGCAGCACCGCAATCGCCGCGGCTATGACCTGGCGCACAATTGGCAACAGCTTGCGGATACAGACCGCACAACAGGCAGCGATATGACGAGCACCCTTCACAGCATGACCGGTTTTGCCCGCGTCGAGGTTCGCACGACGCTGGGAATGCTGGCCTGGGAATTGCGCACCGTGAACCATCGCTATCTCGACGTTCAATTCCGCCTGCCCGAGATGCTGCGCCGTTTTGAGCATGAATTGCGCAAACAGGTCGGTACGGTGCTGGCGCGCGGCAAGGTGGACTGCACGCTAAGCCTGCTGCGCGAAGACCCCCAGGCTCCGGCTATTGTGCTGGATGCGGCCTTGCTGCGCCGCCTGCGCGACGCGGTCAAAAGTGCTGAGAAATCGTTCGGCGATCTAAAAAAACCCAATGCAATCGATGTCTTGCGCTGGCCCGGCGTTATGGTCGATGGCGGCGAAATCGGCGACGACGCGCAGGACGCGCAGGACGCGCTGCGAGATTCTTTGTCTCAGGCGCTTGAAGCACTGACTACGATGCGGGCCAGCGAAGGCCGCCATCTCGCCGAGCTGCTCGAGCTGCGCTGCGACGACATCGACCAGCTGAGCAAAACGGTACGGGAACGCCGCCCGGCGGTCATCGCCGCGATACAGGCCCGGCTTGAGGAACGCCTCGGGCGGCTCGACATAAAAGCGGACCCGACCCGTCTGGAAACAGAGCTGGTGATACTCGCGCAGAAGCTCGATGTGGATGAAGAACTCGACCGGCTTGCAGGCCACACGATCGAGCTACGCAATATTCTGGCCACCGGTGGCCCCTGCGGTCGCAAGCTGGACTTCCTGATTCAGGAGCTCAACCGCGAGGCGAACACGCTGGCCTCAAAGTCTTCCGACGGCGAAACCACCAAGGCCGCGGTAGATATGAAGGTCGCGATCGAACAAATGCGCGAACAGGTACAAAACCTTGAATAGCCGTCAGCGGCGCGGGCGGCTGGTGGTCATCTCAGCGCCATCAGGCGCCGGCAAGACGACGCTGGTGCGCGGCCTTATCGAGCGCGACCCGCGCTTCGTGTTCTCGGTGTCCTATACCACCCGGCCCAAACGCGCGACCGAAACCGACGGGGTCGATTACCACTTCGTCGACCGCGAACAATTCGAGCGGCTCCGCGATGACGGCGAGTTTCTCGAACATGCGCAGGTATTCGACAACTATTATGCGACGGGACGACGCTCTGTCGAGGCGCAGCTGGGCGCGGGCAAGCATGTCATCGTCGAAATCGACTGGCAGGGTGCACGGCAAGTACGCGAACGCATGCCCGATTGCCGCTCCATTTTCATCGTACCGCCGTCAGTAGGCGCGCTCGCCGACCGGCTGCGCCAGCGGCGTACCGACAGCAACGCCGTAATCGAACGCCGGCTGCGTGATTCTCTGGATGACCTCTCTCACTGGCAGGAATTCGACTATATCGTCGTCAACGATCGGCTCGACACGGCGCTCGAGGAGCTGATTGGCATCGCGAGCGGGCGGCTGCGACGCAATCGTGTCGGTACCGAGCGTACCCGCAACATCATGGCATCGATTCTGGCCGGCTAGCCCTGCATTATGTGCGCCAATGCTGGTCATCAGGCCGGTTGTTAAAGTAGACTAACTGATCCGCGGCAGTAATAAGTGCCTCCGCGCGCCCGAGCGGGCGTCGGCAGCAGCACGATGGCCGCACCAGTAACGCAACATCGACGCGACAGCGTCGCAGCAGAATTTAACCGAGAACATCATGGCTAGAATTACCGTCGAGGACTGCCTCGAGAAAATCGACAACATTTTTGATCTGGTGCTGGTCGCCGCCAAGCGCGCGCGACGCCTTGCATATGGCGCCGACGCAACGGTCGAGTGGGAAAACGACAAACCTACCGTCGTCGCCTTGCGTGAAATCGCCGAAGGCAACATTACGCTCGCCATTCTCGATGAGCCCGACATGCCGCCGGAAGAAATGATCCGGCCCGAGCCGACACCGGAAGATGTCATGCCCCTGCGCGCGCTGGGGCTCGGCGACTGACGAGCCGCCGATGACAACCGCGCTCCGTCCTGTGCAAAGGCCAATACCGTGTCTACGGTAAGCGAGCGCGGTTACGACTACGCAACGGGGTTGTTATCTAAAATCCCCAACAGCCGCTGGGCTACCGGACTGCCGAAGCTGCTGGATGCGATCAAGCCCTACATGCCCGAGGAGCAGATCGCTGAGGTCATGCGCGCCTACGAATTTGGCGCAGCGGCTCATCAGGGTCAGAAACGCAAATCGGGCGCACCCTACATCAGCCATCCGGTGGCCGTAGCCACCATTCTCGCCGAAATGCGCATGGACTCCGAGACCATCGCGGCGGCCATTTTGCATGACGTTATCGAAGACACGCCGGCAGCGGCCGGCGAGCTGGAGGAAAAGTTCGGCAAAGCGGTAGCCACGCTGGTCGAAGGCGTCACTAAACTGGACCAGGTCCAGTTCAAGAGCCGCGCCGAGGCTCAAGCCTCAAGTTTCCGCAAGATGTTGCTGGCAATGATCGAGGACATTCGAGTGATCCTCGTCAAGCTGGCTGACCGGCTGCACAACATGCGCACGCTCGAGTCCATGCCAGCGGATAAACAGCGCCGCATCGCACGCGAGACGCTGGAAATTTATGCGCCGATCGCGAACCGTCTAGGCATCAACACGATCAAGACCGAGCTCGAAGAACTGGGCTTTCGCCACCTTCATCCCTACCGCTATCAGGTGCTGTTGAACGCTATTCGCAAAGCGTCGGGCAACCAGAAACAAGTGGTGCAGCAGCTCACCAAAACGCTAAGCGCCGCGCTGCAAAGCCACAATGTGCGTGGCGAAGTCATCGGCCGGCGCAAGAATCTCTACAGCATCTATCAGAAGATGCAGCGTAAGCGCACGCCGCTCAGCGAAATCGTCGATGTATACGGCTTCAGAATCATTGTCGACTCTGTCGACACCTGCTACCGGACGCTGGGGATTGTGCACAAGCTGTATCGACCTATGCCCGGCCGCTTCAAGGATTACATTGCGATCCCGCGTGTAAATGGCTACCAATCATTGCATACGACCTGTTTCGGCCCGCGCGGATTACCGCTGGAAATTCAGATTCGCACCTCGGCGATGGACATGCTCGCCGAGGACGGCATCGCCTCTCACTGGCAATACAAGGCGACCGAGCAGCAGTCGAGCGCATCGCAACAAAAGGCGCGCGAGTGGCTCGGACGCCTTATGGAAATGGACCAGCCGGAAGACACCGAAGAGTTCATGGAAAGCGTCAAGGTCGACCTGTTCCCTGACAAGGTCTATGTCTTCACGCCGCGTGGCGACATACTGAGGCTGCCGCGTGGATCCACGCCGGTCGACTTTGCATACGCGGTGCATACCGACGTCGGTAACCGCTGCGTTGCTGCAAAAATCGATCGGCGGCTCGTGCCGCTGCGCACACAGCTGACAAACGGTCAGAGTGTAGAAATCATTACCGCCAAAGGCGCGAAACCGAACCCGAACTGGGTGAATTTTATCGCCACTGCCAAGGCACGCACGGCGATCCGCAACTACCTGAAGCATCTGCGCGTCGACGAGGCACGCGATCTTGGCAAGCGCATGCTGAATCAGGCGCTCGGTGAGTTCGACACGTCAGTGCGCAAAGTCCCTAAAGAGCGCATGCAGTCACTGCTCGAGCAGTTCGGGCTTAACAACGTAACCGAGCTATACGAACAGCTCGGTTTGGGCGAACGTCTGGCACCGCTGGCGGCACGAAATCTGATCAGTGGCGACGAAGAGGACGGCGAAAGCAGCGAGTCACCGCTGACGATCGCCGGCACGGAAGGCATGGTGGTGACTTATGCACGCTGTTGCTACCCGATTCCGGGCGACACCATCATGGGCTATCTGAGCTCTGGCCGCGGCATCGTCATTCACCGCAACCAATGCGGCAATCTCGCTAACTATCGCAAGCAGTCACAGAAGTGGATCAACGTCGACTGGCTGCCGGGCATCGACACGACCTTTAACGTCCAGCTCTCTGTCGAGGCCATCAATCGCATGGGCGTGCTTGCCGAAGTCGCTGCAACGATCGCCAAAGTTCAGTCCAATATCGACCAGGTCGAGGTGCGCTCGCGCGATATCGACACCTCACTATTGATCTTTAATATCGAGGTGCGCGACCGCGTACACCTGGCCAAAGTCATGCGCAGCATCCGCGCGATGAAAAGCATTCTCAAGGTCTCGCGCGTCCTCGCCTGACGAGTGCGCCGAAACCCGGCGGATTAACACTGCGCGATGCGCTGCCAAGGTTATAATGGCCGCCTGAAATCAACTCGCGGAGCCGACATGCCACGTCAAGCTATTTCCACAGACGATGCGCCGGGCGCCATCGGTACTTACTCGCAGGCCATTCGCGCCGGCGACCTGCTGTTCCTGTCCGGACAGATCCCGCTGGAGCCGGAGAAGATGCGCATTGTTGACGGCGATTTCCGTGCACGCGCACGCCAGGTGTTCAAGAATCTGGCCGCTGTCGCACAAGCCGGCGGTGGCGATCTGAACAACGCAGTAAAACTCACTATTTACCTGACCGACATGCAGAGCTTCTCGCTGGTCAACGAGGTCATGGAAGAGTTTTTCGATGAGCCTTATCCGGCCCGCGCAGCGATCGGTGTTGCATCATTGCCGCGCGGCACCGACGTCGAAGCGGACGCCATCATCGCACTGTAATCCGGAAGTCTCATGACGTCACTTGACGCCCCGGTCACGACACTGCGCGGCGTCGGGCCTGCTTTGGCAGAGAAGCTGCAGAAGGTCGGCGCCAACGATGTGGCCGACCTGCTGTTCCAGCTGCCGTTGCGCTATGAAGACCGCACCCGGGTCATGCCGATTGGCGCGGCGGGACACGGCAAGCGCTGCCTGATTCACGGCGAAATTCTGCTGGCAGAGGTCGTCTATCGGGGCCGGCGCTCATTACTGGTGCGCGTCGGCGACGGCACCGGTCAACTGACATTACGCTTCTTCTATTTCAGTAACGCCCAACGTAATGCTTTCGTGCGCGGCCATTTTGTCAGCTGCTACGGCGACCTGCGTCAGGGTCCCGGCGGGCGGGAGATGGTGCACCCCGAATATACGATCAGCAAAAGCAATAGTGCGCCGGTCGTCGAGCCCGGACTAACGCCGGTCTACACGACCACCGAGGGCCTGCAGCAAGGCCGCATGCGTCGGCTGGTGCAGCAAGCGCTTGAGATCATGCGCGAGACGCCGCCGGAAGAGTTATTGCCAAGAATTGTGCGCGAAAAACGTGCTTTGCCAACGTTGGCCGAAGCGATCGAGTTCTTGCATTCGCCGCCACCCGATGAAGACCTCGACAGCATGGCCGAGGGCATGCATCCCTGCCAACGGCGACTCGCGATTGAGGAATTACTCGCGCATCACCTGAGCCTCAGATTGCTTCGCCAACGCATTCAGTCGGAAGCGGCGCCCGCGATCCCGCCGGAATCTGCGAGCCGCGATCAGTTCATCGACAATCTGCCGTTCACGCTCACGAACGCGCAGCGGCGCGTGCTCGGCGATATTTCCGGAGACATGCAACACCCGCAGCCCATGCTGCGGCTGGTGCAAGGCGACGTCGGTTCGGGCAAGACCGTGGTCGCGGCCGGTGCGGCAATAGGCGTCATCGAAAACGGCCTGCAATGCGCACTGATGGCGCCAACCGAATTACTGGCCGAGCAGCATTTTCGAAGTTTCTCGGCGTGGCTCGAACCGCTCGGGATTCGTGTCGCCTGGCTCACCGGCAGCTTGCGGGCCGCTGCGCGTCGGCAAGCGCTTGCCGAAATCGCCTCGGGGGATGCGGCAATGATCATAGGCACGCATGCGCTGTTTCAGGAATCCGTCGACTTTGCCGCCCTCGGCCTCGTCATCATCGATGAGCAGCATCGCTTCGGCGTTCACCAACGCCTCGCGCTGCGCGACAAAGGCAACGAGGGCAGCGGCGTTCCGCACCAGCTCGTTATGACGGCGACACCAATCCCGAGAACGCTGGCTATGACCGCCTACGCCGATCTCGACACTTCTGTTATCGACGAGCTGCCGCCAGGCCGGACGCCGGTCAGCACCGTTGTCATACCGGAATCGCGGCGCGAAGAGGTGGTGGCGCGCGTGCGCGAGGCTTGCAGCGAAGGCCGCCAGGCATACTGGGTTTGCCCGTTGGTCGAGAACTCCGATGTGCTCGACTACCAGTCGGCGCAGGACACGGCCGAGACACTGCAGGCGGTTCTGCCGGAACTATCGGTCGGGCTGGTGCACGGGCGCATGAAATCGGCGCAGAAAGAAGCCGCGATGAAGGCATTCGGTCGCGGCGATACCCATGTTCTGGTCGCAACCACTGTCATTGAGGTCGGCGTCGATGTAGCGAATGCGAGCCTGATGATTATCGAGAACGCCGAACGCATGGGGCTGTCGCAACTCCATCAGCTGCGCGGGCGCGTCGGACGTGGCAGCGCCAAGAGTAGCTGCGTGCTGCTCTACAAACCGCCCTTGTCAAAAACCGCGAAGTCCCGTTTAGCGGTATTGCGTGACAGCAACGACGGCTTCGTCATCGCCCAACGCGATCTCGATTTGCGTGGACCGGGCGAGGTGCTCGGCACGCGCCAAACCGGCAACATGAACCTGCGCATCGCCGATCTCGGGCGCGATGCCGACCTGCTGCCAGCGGTGCAAACCGCCGCCAATGCCCTGCTTGGGGATGAGGCACCCGCCGCCGGCCGGAGAATCGATGAGCTGATCGCACGCTGGATTGGCACGGCCAGCCGCTACGGTAACGTTTGACGCCGCGACCTGTACAATAGCGAGCCGCACCGGCGGGACACCGAGTAACGAGAACCAGATACGAATGCACGCTGACGGGAACAATAACCTTCTGACCGACGGAAGTCCGGCCGAGACCGAGTGGGCTAACAGCGTCGATGTTGTTGGCACCGCCGCCGGTTGGCTCGCCAGTGATCGTCTGATGACGCCCGACATCCGGCGCTCTTTCGATACCGACGTACGCATTACCGTGCTGCGCGAAGACAACGTCACGCTGCCGAACGATGTTCGCGACGTTATCGACAATTGCCCCGCCGAAGGGTGGTTACGCGAGATCACGATGCACGTCGGCGACACCTTGCTCGTACATGCGTTGTGTTTTGCGCCGCTGACAACGTGCGAGCGTCACCCTTGGCTGACCACGCTGGGCGATGCCCCGTTGGGTGGTCAACTGGCACAATTGGGTGATGTCAGCCGGGTCAGCAAGAGTTATTGCCGCGCCGATGCACTCGCGTCAGACGTCGCATCCCGCGCCGGCCATGGCGCCTGGTCGCGGCGCTCGCTGTTCGATATTCAGGGTGAGCCGCTGGTGCTCATTGAACACCTGTCCGCGGCGCTGACCTCACAGCCGAGAATCCCCAGCGATGGATCAGGCAAAAACTAAGCTGCTGCTCGCCAGCCTGATAGCGCAGCTGGGCATCTATGCGCGGCTGATGCGCTTGCACAAGCCCGTCGGCATTTGGTTGTTGATGTGGCCAATGCTCTGGGGGCTGTGGATCGCCGCCGAGGGCGCACCCGACCAGACCATTCTGGTGATCTTCCTGCTCGGCGCGGTCGTCACACGCTCGGCCGGCTGCGTGATCAATGATATTGCTGATCGCAACCTCGACGGGATGGTAACGCGCACCCGGGACCGGCCGCTTGCCAATGGCGAGCTGGGCGTGGTCGAGGCGATAGCGGTTTTTATCGGCCTCGGCTTCATTGCTATCGGCCTGGTGGCAATGCTGAACCCGTTGACGCAGGTACTGGCTGTTTTCGCCGTGTTGCTGATGGTCGCGTATCCATTCATGAAGCGCGTGCTGTCGGTGCCGCAGCTCGTGCTCGGCGTAGCGTTCGGTTGGGCTATCCCTATGGGCTTCGCGGCACAGACCGCCGAGATCACAGAGATCGCCTGGTTTCTGTTTGCGATCACCACGTTGTGGGCGGTCATTTACGACACCATGTACGCGATGTGTGATCGCGCCGACGACCTGAACGCCGGTATCCGGTCCACGGCCATTCTGTTCGGCGATGCCGACCGCTTCGTCGTGGCAGCGCTGCAGCTGATGATGATCGGTGCGCTGTTTCTGCTCGCCGGGCGGCTCAATCTGGGCGGCTGGTATTACGCCGCCCTGCTCGCGACCGCCTGTTTCATGCTCTACCAGCAATACCTGATTCGTGAGCGCGAGCCGCTTGCCTGCTTCAAGGCATTCCTGAACAACAACTACATCGGCATGAGCTTGTTTATCGGCATTGCGGCGCACTATCTCTACAACGGCGCCTGATCCGGCCGCCAGTCGACGCGGCCGCCGACCGCGCGCAGCAGCGCAACCACACTCACCGAGAACGCGCCGGCATCCAGCAGCGCGCGACTAGCCGATTCGACCGTAGCGCCGGTGGTCAAAACGTCATCAAACAACCAGACGCGGATACCGCGAATGTCGCCTGTCACGACGAAGGCGTCATGCATATTGTCTTCGCGCGCCTCGCCGGAAAGCGCTGCTTGCGGCGCCGTATTGCGCTTGCGTGCCAGCATATCGGGCGCCAACTGCAGCTCACAGTGACAGGCGAGATAGCGTGCCATTAACAAGGATTGATTGAAGCCGCGCTTGCGCTCGCGTTGCGGGTGGAGCGGCACCGGCACCAGTGCGCCGCGCGCGCGGGAAAGCTGTCCGGCAAGCGCGGATAGGAGCTGCAACAACGCCGGCAGGTACGACAGATCCGCGCGGTACTTCAGTCCCGACAGTAAAGCATCGAGCGGGAATGCATAGTCGAACCCGCACACGGCGCTATCGAAACCCGGCGGGGCAATCACGCAGCGACCACAGACGCCCGCAACGGCGACCCCCGCACCGCACTGACGGCAGCGCCAGCGGCTGCGCGGCAGCTCGGCAAAACAATCACCGCATAACGGTTGCGCGGCTGGCAATTCACACAACGCGCATTGGCGCGGTGAGAGCCAGTCGAGCGCGGCATCGAGAAGCGGCTGCATGAACATAGTATTCATCGTCAAGACGCTAACGCACGCCACGGCCAGTAAGATGCCTGCATATCGGGCCGATACGGGCAATAATGTAGCGATGAGCGAAAGCCCGACAAATCAATCGCAGCAGGATAGTAGTCCCGACCGGGCTAGCGCCGAGCGCCGGGAATCTGACCGTGATCTACAGCAGCGATTGTCGCACGCTGCGACGTTTTTTGACGAACACGCCTTCGTCCACCATCGCTGCCGTGACGAGCTGATCTCGCGGCTCGATCTATTGGCCATTGAGCCCGCATTGATCGCCGACGTTGGTGCGGCGACGGGCAGTGCGGCGGGCTTGCTGGCAAAGCGCTATCCACGCGCGACGGTTGTTGCCATCGAGCACAACGCGGCACTCCTCGGGCAACGCGCCTGGCGCCGACGCGGCTTCAGTTTGCGAAAGCCGCGGGTGGCGCCGAAGAACGCGCCGATGTCGGCGCTACCGCTCGATAATGACAGTCTCGATCTCGCCTTTTGCAATCTGTCGCTCGCGCGGTTTTCCGAGCCCGACGAAGTACTGAGGGAGATCCGGCGCGCACTGAAACCGGGCGGCGTCTTTGTGTTCTCAACATTGGGGCCAGGCAGCTTGCGCGAATTGCGCGAGGCCTGGCACGACACCGACGCGCCGGAACGTGTCGCGACGTTTACCGACATGCATGACATTGGTGATGCACTCGGCCGGGCCGGCTTCGCAGAGCCGGTTCTGGATGTCGACAGCTTCCAGGCCCAATACCGGAATAGCGCAGATGTCTGGAGAGACCTGACCTTCTCAGGCGCCCGCAACAGCCTGCCGCAAAGGGCCAAAGGTCTGACCGGCAAGGCCCGTTTCGAGGCCATGACGCGACGCCTCACCGGCAATGACGGCATGATCAATATCAGCATCGAGGTCGTGTACGGCCAGTGCTGGGGCACGAGCCAAACGCCGCGCAATACCGGCGGCGACATCCGCATCGACCCCGCGCGCATCGGTCGGCGTTGATAGTTTCGCCGCATACCAATGATTTTCTTAGGGTAATTCTAGTCAAAGCCGAGTCAGCTGATTGCCAGCGCGGCACCGGACTCGTATGCTTTATAGTATTCAAGGAGCTCCAATCGGCATGCACCGCTTCGACCTGTCCGCTAACTGTTCGATGACCGCACAACAGGCGGTAACGTTCTTTGCCGGCGTCGCCAGCGTGAGCCTGCTTATCGCGATCGGCTTCGTTGTTATGGGCTACTGGCCGATTCTGCCCTTCGCCGGTCTCGAACTCGCACTGCTCGGCTGGGCCATCCGGCACAACTGGCGGGCCGCGCAAGCGCACGAGAGCATCGTTATCGATGCGAACGAGATCACCATCAGCAGGTGGTCGGGCACTAACGAGCTGGACACCACGACGCTGCCAGTGGCATGGACCCGAGCGGCTCTCATTCAGCAGCGCAATCGGCCTGGAGACGTCGATCTGGCGCTTGGGAGAGAGGGTAAATGGTGGGTCGTGGGACGCTTTCTTGTCGAAAGCGAGAAGCGTGCGTTGCAGCTTCGTATCAGTCAGGTACTTAGACAACGTGCGCTCAACCGGAATGAGACGTAATTGCCCCGAAAATCAACTTGCCAAAAGGGACTTGGGTCTCCATTTCGTCGGTTAGAGGCGCTACAATAGGGAATTAACAAGATTGTGGACGGGTGCCCTCGGAGCACTAGCGACCCGGTCGGAAAACGGATACAGGGCTGGCGGTTGTCGCGAAATCATTCGCGTAGCTGACAGCCTGACGAAATACACAAACGAATGAAGACACTAATGGAAATGAAACGAAAGATTGCTGCCGTTATCGGCGCGCTGCTCGTCTCCGGCACCGCTGCGGCGGACTGGGAACTGAACATGCGCGAAGGCGTTACCGCCATCAGCCGCGAGATCCACGATTTGCACATGCTGATTTTCTACGTCTGCTGCGCCATCGCAGTATTCGTGTTCGGCTGGATGATCATCGCCCTGGTTCTGCACCGCAAATCGCGCGGCGTTGAAGCAGCGCAGTTCTCGCACAGTACGCAAGCCGAAATCATCTGGACACTGATCCCCGTGGTCATTCTGGTCGCGATGGCCGTACCAGCTGCCAAGACGATGATCAAAGTCGAAGATGACCGCAACCCGGACATGACGATCAAGGCCACCGCTTATCAGTGGAAGTGGCAGTACGAGTACATCGATGAAGGCGTCACCTTCTATTCGAGCCTCGCACGCACCAGCAATGATGCGCGTCGTCTGGATTCCGGCATTGATCCCGAATCGGTACCGAACTACCTGCTCGAAGTCGACAACCACGTCATCGTGCCGGTCAACAAGAAAGTCCGGGTACTGATCACCTCTAACGATGTCCTGCATGCCTGGTGGATGCCTGACTTCGCGATCAAGAAAGACGCGATCCCCGGCTATATCAATCAGGTCTGGTTCACCGCCGAGGAAGCCGGTATCTATCGCGGGCAATGCGCGGAACTTTGCGGTCAGGATCACGGCTTCATGCCGATCGTCGTAGAGGTTCTCGAGCAAGAGGACTACGAGGCACGCATGGCGGTCATGCAAACCGAGTTCGGCAAAGACACACCGAAACTCGCCGCAGCACAGTAAAAACAACGGGCGCACTATTTCGCCCGGCATTTAGCATTCAGGAGCACAGCACATGAGCGCTGTAACAGAAAACGACATCGCCCACGGCGGCGACCACCATCACGGCCCGGAAATGACCGGCATTCGCCGCTGGTTGTTTACGACTAACCACAAAGACATCGGCACGATGTACCTGATTTTCAGCCTCGTCATGCTGTTTGTCGGCGGCGCGATGGCACTGGTCATCCGCACCGAGCTCGGCCAGCCTGGCATGCAGTTCGTGCAGCCTGCGTTCTACAACCAGATGGTGACGATGCATGCGTTGATCATGATCTTCGGCGCGGTCATGCCCGCGTTTGTCGGTCTGGCCAACTGGATGATCCCGTTGATGGTCGGCGCGCCCGACATGGCGTTGCCGCGCATGAACAACTGGTCATTCTGGATCCTGCCGGCCGCATTCACGATTCTGCTTGCGACACTGTTCGTGCCGGGCGGAGCCCCGGCGGGCGGCTGGACGATGTATCCGCCGCTGGTGCTGCAAACCGGGGACGCGTTCCCCATGCTCATTTTCGCCGTCCACCTGATGGGCATCTCGTCGATCATGGGCGCAATTAATATCATCGTGACGATCATGAACATGCGCGCACCGGGCATGACGCTGCTGAAAATGCCGCTGTTCGTATGGACCTGGCTGATCACCGCTTATCTGCTCATTGCAGTCATGCCGGTTCTCGCCGGGGCTGTCACGATGCTGCTGACCGACCAGTTCTTCGGCACCAGCTTCTTCCGCGCCGCGGGCGGTGGTGACCCGGTGATGTTCCAGCACATCTTCTGGTTCTTCGGCCACCCCGAGGTCTACATCATGATCCTGCCGGCGTTCGGCATCGTCTCGGAGATCATCCCGACGTTTGCCCGCAAGCCGCTGTTCGGTTACTCGTCGATGGTCTACGCCACGGCCAGCATCGCGTTCCTGTCGTTCATCGTCTGGGCGCACCACATGTTTACTGCCGGCATGCCGTTGACAGGCCAGCTGTTCTTCATGTTCACCACGATGCTGATCGCAGTACCGACCGGCGTGAAGGTCTTCAACTGGGCTGCCACGATGTGGAAAGGCGCGATGACCTTCGAGACGCCGATGCTGTTCGCGGTCGCGTTCCTGTTCCTGTTCACCATCGGTGGTTTCTCGGGACTGATGCTCGCCATCGTGCCGGCTGACTTCCAGTATCACGACTCCTACTTCGTGGTCGCGCATTTCCACTATGTGCTCGTGCCGGGCGCTATCTTCGCGATCATCGCCGGCGTGTACTACTGGCTGCCGAAGTGGACGGGTCACATGTACAACGAAACGCTCGGCAAGACACACTTCTGGCTGACGACATTCTTCGTCAACCTGACGTTCTTCCCGATGCACTTCCTCGGCCTTGCCGGCATGCCGCGACGCATTCCTGACTACGCCACCCAGTTCGCGGATTTCAACATGATCGCGACGGTGGGTGCGTTTGGTTTCGGTTTGTCACAGCTGTTGTTCGTTTGGGTCATCGTCCAGAGCGCGCGCGGTGGCCAGAAAGCCACGGCCGAAGTCTGGGAAAATCCGACGGGACTGGAGTGGACCGTGCCATCGCCGGCGCCCTATCACACGTTCGATGAAGCACCGGTGATCAAATAAGCCATGCCGCGTGCTGACGACAATGTGGGCAAGCGCCGCGGCGTAAAGCGCAACACCGTCATCCTGGTGGCGATTGCGGTCGCCGTCTACGTCGCGTTTATCGCGGCCGGCGTGGTGCGCAGCCAGGCGGGGCTCTGAGACGACCTATGAAAGACCGTTGGTTACCACTGAAGTTGGTTGCAATGACAGCGGGGATGTTCGCGTTCTCGTTTTCGCTGGTGCCGCTCTATGACGTGTTCTGTGAGCTCACCGGGTTCGGTGGCCGCACCAATACGGCGCCGGTCGCGGTCAGCGAGCAAGCTGACGAAACGCGCTCCATCACCGTTCAGTTTACAACCACAGTCAACGAATACGCGCCCTATGCGTTCGAGCCGTCTGTGACCAGCATGCAGGTCACACCGGGCAAGCTCTATGACGCGACATTCATTGCCGCGAACCTGACCGATGAAATGCGCATCGGTCAGGCGATCCCCAGCGTGTATCCGAACAAGGCTGCGGTTCATCTCAAGAAGACAGAATGCTTCTGCTTTAATAATCAGCCGTTCGAAGGCGGCGAGAGCAAGGAAATGCCGTTGCGTTTCATGGTAGATCGGGACCTGCCAAGCTACATCGACACCATCACATTGTCGTATACTTTTTTTAATATTGATGCCAGCGCCGGGAACACGGCGGATACATCGCGATAAAGAACAGCGCTGCGGCGCTCTATAACAATTGGGACAGCCGTTTATGGCAACTGCAAACGAGAAATACTACATACCGCACGGGAGCCACTGGCCCATTGTCGGCTCGGTCGGCCTGCTGCTTACTATGGTCGGGGTGTCCGGCTGGCTGAACGGCGGCGACATCGGACCCTATATTTTCGCACTCGGTCTGCTGACCGTTATCGGCATGATGTTCGGCTGGTTCGGCAACGTCATCGACGAAAGCGAGGGCGGCATCTACTCGGGTCAGGTCGACAAGTCGTTCCGCATGGGAATGAGCTGGTTTATTTTCTCCGAGGTCATGTTCTTTGCGGCCTTCTTCGGTGCGCTGTTCTACACCCGCAACATGGCATTGCCATGGCTTGAAGGCGGCAGCAACAACTTCTTCACCGGGTTAATGTTGTGGCCGGGATTTGAGTCCATGTGGCCGACCAACGGTCCGGCAGGCATCGGCGGCAAGTTCGACGTTATGGGTCCGCTGGGCCTGCCCGCGATCAACACCGCAATCCTGCTAACCAGCAGCGTTACGATTACGGTCGCGCATCATGCGCTGCGTGACGACAACCGCAACATGGTCAAGATCTTCCTTGGGCTTACCTTCCTGCTTGGCTTCATCTTCGTCTACCTGCAGGCGGTCGAATATATCCATGCCTACAAGGACCTGAACCTGACCATGGAGAGTGGCATCTACGGGTCCACGTTCTTCATGTTGACCGGCTTCCACGGCATGCATGTATCGATCGGCGCACTGATGTTGCTGATCGTCTGGATCCGCGTAATGCGCGGTCACTTTACCGCCAAGCATCATTTCGCGTTTGAAGCATCGGCCTGGTACTGGCATTTCGTTGATGTGGTTTGGCTGGGCCTCTATATCTTCGTGTACTGGATGTAACACGATCGCGCTGAGGGCTTTGACTTCGGCGCCCGAACCCGGATCCGCTTGGCGGCTCCGGGTTTCTTTTTGTTGAGACTCAGGCCTGACCGGGCTCGACCCAGCCCATGATGCCGGCGAAAATCAGCGCGCCGAACAACACCACCGACAAGCCGATGCGCCAGGTGAGCGCGCGCGCGAGCCGACCGGAATCGTCTTTGCCGCGGGTCAGGTAGAACAGGCCGAATGCCAGTGAGCAGACGATACCAAGCAACAGTAGAATAATAAGAATACGCATGACTGAAAACACAACTAAATGGGCCACTAGTATAACGTGAACGAACGACGCAAAAATCGCCCGATATGGTTGCCAGTAATTGTCTATCTGTTGTTGATGCCGGCAATGCTATGGCTCGGGTTCTGGCAGCTGGACAAGTCTGAACTGCAGCAACAACGCGAGGCTGATTTCCTGCAAGCGGACGCGACACCGCTGTCGCTGCGCGAAGTGACCGACGTGGCAGCGCTGCGCTATCGCAATGTCGCGCTCAGTGGCTACTTCGACCCGAAGCGTCACTTCCTGATCGACAACATCGTGCGCAACTCGCGCAACGGGTTTTACGTCATCACGCCTTTTTATGCAGACGAAGGGCCACTATTGCTGGTCAATCGCGGCTGGATCCCGCAGACACCGAGGCGCGAACCCATTGGCGACCTCGCAGTCAGCGATACGCCGCTGACGATAAAGGGGCGTATTGGCGGGCTACCCGCTGGCGGCATTCGACTCGGAGAGCGGGAGATGGCTGGCGAGGAATGGCCGCGCGTACTACAGTTCCCCGAGACCAGTGATATTGAGCTGCAGCTTGGCCAGCCAGTACTGGATTGGGTCTTGCTGGCCGACCCTGCGATTGCAAGCGGCTTTGAGCGCCAGTGGGAACCGGGCGGACTACCGCCGGAACGTCATCTTGGCTATGCGGTACAGTGGTTTGCGATGTCTTTGGCGTTGACCATTCTGATGGGCTGGGCGGCCTGGCAGAGTCGCATCAGAAATCGGAAAAACAAATGAATGACAATGTGAATACGCGCCGCGGACGGATACAGATCCTGCTATTGGCTCTGGTGTTCTTCGGGCCTTTGATGCTGGCGATCTGGATGTATTACGGCGATGGCCGTGCGGGCTCCGATGCCGGCGTTAATTACGGCGAGCTGTTAGACCCGCCGATTACACTCGATGCGAAGACCCATTTTGACAGCGGCACTCGTGGCCGTTGGACGCTGCTGTACCTGCCATCTGGCGATTGCGACGAGCGCTGTGATCGGGCGCTGATCGATATGCGCCAGATTCGCCTCGCGACCGGTCGTGAAATCGACCGGATCGAGCGTGCGGTGGTGTCTTCACAACCTCCCGCGGGTCTCGCTGAGTTACTTGCCGCTCAGCCGGGGTTACTTGTGATCAGCAACGAGACTGAGCACGGCGCTGCTATTAATGCCGCGTTCGGGACTCTGGAGCGGGAACACATCTATATTCTCGACCCACTCGGCAATCTGATAATGAAGTACCCTTCGCCACCCGATCGGAAAGGCTTCCTGAGAGACCTCAAGAAGCTGCTGAAATACTCTCGAATCGGCTAGCTGCAACGCATGTTCAGACCCGCCGGCATTCTAAGCTCCGAGAAAAAAACCGCGTGGCTAGTTCGTCTGGCGACTTTTGTCGTTCTTTATTCGGCTGCACTGCTCCTGGAGGCTTGGTTTCGGGACCCGACGACGGGCGTCAATTTTGCCCTGTTCTCGGTTGGCTTTTTGGTTGGCGCCATGCACGTGTCGCACGCCCGGCATTGGCCGCTGTTGCTGATAACAGCCGGCCTGCTGCAGGTGCTGACGCTTTTCGTCGCCAGTGGCATTGAGCTGACTATTGCCGAAGTGCTGCTCTATAGCATTGGCACAACTGCACTCGCTGCTTTTTGCGGCTCGACACCAAGTTGGTTGCTCAAAGGCGACCGCCGTGAGATGCGCCCTAACGAAATTTTCGCAGGCTGCCTAGTGACAACGGTGATTGCGGGGATTGCATTCGTCGTCGTGCATCGGCCTTTCGTTACGACTTCCGCAGGGTCGGTGCTTGACGTTGCGGTGGCACTGTCGTTCTTGTCAGGCATAGCGGCCGTTGCACCGGTTGTTGTTGTCTATGGCCTCGCCTACGGGAAGCCGAGACACTACAGCTGGTTACGTATTGCAGCAATCTTGATCACTGCACCCATTCTTGTCGTTGGTGGCGGTTTGGTATCGCGACAACACCCGCAATGGCTTTATTCTCTGTTGGCACCTTACGAAGTTCTGTGGCTGTGGGTGACGATATTCGCAGGCATCATACTTGCGTTGCGGGCAAGCGCTGCGACCAGCACGACAGCACTGTTATTGATGACTGCATATGCCGCTTATGCGTTTCATAAGTCTTTCACGCCGGTTTTGAACGACCTGGCTGCATCGCTTGCTCAGCTGGTTGAGACGCAAAGTACGTGCATCGCGATTATCGTCGTCATCCTGAGTTTCACCGCGCTCGTCGCAGGTTGGCGCAAGGAAAGGGAATTGCAGGCCATCCGCGAGACGATCGCGACCGATATCCTTAAGACAGAGCAAAACGTGTCAACGGTTGATGCGGTTGGCGTGCGTGATGGTCTTACCCGCGCGCTCGGTGTTGTGGGGGAATATTGCGGAGCCGACGAATGCCGACTCTATCTCGCGAGCCGCGAGCGAGACCGATTCAGCTTGTCTTATCGCTGGCAATGCGAGGCCGACATTGGCGCTTCAATAGCGCCGCCGGACACCTTTGCAAGCGATGAAGCGGCCGTTTTGATCGATCAGATTCAGCGAGGCAAGCGCCTCACGCTGCGAATTGATGATGATGAGCAGCGTCCCATCGCCAGAGAGAGCCTGGCCGCTTTCGGACTTTCGCCGGGCGTGTCGATCTTGTGCCAGCCATTGATAACCAACCATAATCCGTCTGCCATTGCCGTGATGATCAATTACAGCCGCGCGCCCATTTCCGGGCGTGACGCAAAACCGCTGCTGCATTCCATCGGTGAGTTTTATGCGGGTTTCCGGTCGCGTGAACTCACACAAAAATCACTGCAGGAATACGAAGAACGGCTTCGACATCTGGCAACACGGTTCGCACATGCGGAGGAATCTGTCCGGCGTCGCACAGCAGTCGAGTTGCACGATGGCCTGATCCAGCGTCTCGCGGTTGCGCGCATGAAGCTGGGTGAACTACGCCATCGCCGTAACTCAACGGTAGATGTCGTTTCCGGCATCACCCAAATTGTCGATGAAGCGCTCGGGGAGTCGCGGGCCATCATTCATAGCCTGAGCCCATCTGTATTGTACGAACTCGGTCTGGTACCGGGGCTGCAAAGCCTCTGTGAGGAAATGAGTATAGAGGATGCATTCGATATAGAAATTCGCGAACACGGCCAGCGCTGCGAACTTAATGAGCCCTTGCGCGTGTGTATCTATCAGGTGATCCGGGAGCTCGTCACCAATAGCATCAGACATTCCGGCGGGCGCAAGATCTGGGTAGATCTGTTCTGGGAGCAGGCGTCGCTCGACGCGGCCGTTATCAGCGATGATGGCAAGCAGGCATCGTGGTGGCTTGATGCGGAGCGACAAAGCAGCGCCGCGGCGCTCGGGCTATTGTCGGCCAGCGAACGCCTCAGGCCCTTTGGTTTTAATATTAAGTTCGAGCAGCGGCGAGGCGGCGGGACTCGCGCCATCGTCTATTGGGCGGCAACCGAAAGCACGAAGTGGTAATTTGTCAGCATGGCCATACAAATCGTAATCATTGATGACCACCAGCTTGTTCGTGATGGACTGACGTCGCTGATGCAGGATCTGGACGCGGACATCGAAGATCATCGGGCAAGGCGCAAACGGCAACGAGGCCGTTGCATTCGCCAGAGCCTTGAACCGGACATCATTCTGATCGATGTCGCGATGCCGGGCATAAACGGTATCGATGCTACACGCACGATCGTTGGCGCTAACCCGGACACGAAAGTCATCGCTGTCACGATGCACGCAGAAAGAACTTTTATCTCAGGCATGCTGCAGGCCGGCGCGATGGGATATATCCGCAAAGAATCGGCCTTCGAGGAGATTTCCGAGGCTATCAGCGCCGTCAACGACGGCCGCGTGTATCTCGGCGACGGGATCGCCGCAATCGTCGCGGATGACTATCGGCGACAGGGCGAACAAAATTCGAGCGACAAACCGCATCTCACTGACCGCGAAACGCAGGTACTGTCGCTGATCGCAGAAGGCCTGAAGACCCGGGAAATCGCAGCACAACTGTTTGTCAGCGAAAAAACGGTCGAAACCCATCGCCGCCAGATCAGCAGGAAGCTCGAGCTCTACAGCGTTGCAGAATTGACCAAATACGCCATCCGAGAGGGCCTGACGTCCGTTGACTAGGTTTTTTATGCCCATTTGGTTTAATTAGCCGCCGTCTCGCCTAAATGGCGTATCAATAGTTTCACGTAAAACCTTGATTACTATCAGGGTTTTCCCTGAGACGATTCAGGGCTTTTGCCGATTTTCCTTTGTTGGTGCTTTGTCTAATCTATTAAGCCTCGAGACAGGTCAGTCCATTGGATGGACGTTAGATTTAAGGACGAATCGTGACAACAAGCGGCGCTATGCTTTTTGTACCAAGGCGTACCCGCCCGACGGAGGATGGCAAGACCCAGCACAGGCACGTGCTGATTTGCGATCCCGACCGACGGGTGTGTAAGACTCTGGCCCGCATTGTTAACAGTCTCGGGCAACAGGCGGTCGCTGCCACGGATGGTAGCGCTGCTGTTCGCCTGTGCGAACTTCAGCAACCTGATCTGATTATTATCGCGGAAAATATGCCGGGTATGCGCGCGACAGACTTCCTCGACGCCGGCCTGGCGTCGTTATTGACGCGACGCGTCATGACAGTGCCGCGCCGCACATCCAACCGGAAACGCTGGTTGCCGACGCTCTCTATGCCGAGCGAGATCGGTGAGCTGCAGCGCCAATTGTCCCGTCTTTTACAAATCCCGACTCGCATCTGACTCATCCTCTCCCAGGCCAGTCATAGAGTCGTTTGGATAAGCCCCCGCAAGGGGGCTTTTTTTGTCCAGTAAATTGCGTGAATGGACCAGTGTGGTTGCCGCCGGACACGATCGCTTCTGCTAGAATTAAGGCTACCGACGCTGGCTCGAGCCGGCCAATACTCCCGCCACCGACACAAATTCTCGCATGGATGTAAGCCCGATTCTTGAAGGCCTTAACGAGGCCCAGCGCGCTGCTGTTACCGCGCCGCAAAAACCAATGCTGGTGATCGCCGGCGCAGGTAGTGGCAAGACGCGCGTGCTCGTCCATCGCGCAGCCTGGCTGATCCAGGTCGAGCACATGTCGCCGCAGAGTCTGCTAGCGGTGACCTTTACTAATAAGGCCGCCAGCGAGATGCGCTCACGTGTCGAGCAACTCCTGAATATGCCAAGCCGACACCTGTGGATCGGCACATTTCATGGACTGGCGCACCGATTGCTGCGCCGTCATTGGCAGGAAGCGGGCCTGCCGCAAAATTTCCAGATCATCGACAGCGCCGATCAGGAGCGTCTGATCAAACGCATGATCCGCGATGCCAGCCACGTCGACAGCGAATGGTCGCCGCGCGAGGTAAAAGGCTTCATCAACACCAACAAAGATGAAGGTTTACGCCCGCAGAATATCGACGACGGCGGCGACCCGAACAGGCGCCAGCTGATCGCGTTCTATCGTCAGTATCAGGAAGCCTGCGATCGCGGGGGTCTGATCGACTTCGCCGAGATATTGCTGCGCGCGCATGAATTATGGCGCAACAACCCCGAAGTTGCTGGGCCAGTATCAACGCCGTTTTCGACATGTGCTGGTGGATGAGTTTCAGGACACCAACGCGATCCAGTATGCGTGGCTACGATTGCTGACTGACGGCGGCGCCGTGCCGTTCGCGGTCGGTGATGACGACCAGTCAATTTATCGCTGGCGCGGTGCGCGCGTGGAGCATATCGGACGCTTCGCGACCGACTTCCCGGGCACCGAAATCGTCAAGCTGGAACAAAACTATCGCTCGACCGGCAACATCCTCAAAGCCGCCAACGCCATCATCGAGAACAACGGCGGTCGCATGGGCAAAAACCTGTGGACCGAAGACGGCGACGGCGCACCCATCAAACTGTATGCCGCCTACAATGAGCGCGATGAGGCGGATTTTATCGTCAATCGCCTGCGCGACTGGGTAAACCAGGGCAACCGGCGCGACGAGGCCGCGATACTGTATCGCTCGAACGCCCAGTCGCGCGTGCTCGAGGAAATGCTGCTGAACGCGCGCATTCCCTATCGGGTCTACGGCGGTCTGCGGTTCTTCGAGCGGGCCGAGATCAAGGATGTCCTGGCATACTTGCGCCTGATCAGCAATCGCGACGACGATGCTGCGTTCGAACGCGTTGTTAATGTCCCGACTCGCGGCATCGGCGCGCGCAGCCTTGACATAGTGCGCAGTTACGCACGGGCCAATGCCTGCTCTTTATGGCGTGCCGCCGGGGCGGTCGCTGCCGACCAGATGGCCGCGCGCGCAGCGAATGCCATCATGGCGTTTCTGAACCTGATCGAACAGATGGCCAGCGACTGCGCGTCGCTTGAGCTTCATGAAGTGGTTGATCACGTTATTCATCACAGCGGTCTGCTGTCGCACTACCGCAAGGAAGGCGAGGAAAAAGCCCAGACGCGCATTGAGAACGTCGAGGAACTGGTTAGCGCAGCACGCGGGTTTTCGCCCGAACAGGCGGAAGAAATGTCGACCATCGACGCCTTCCTGTCGCATGCCGCGCTGGAGGCGGGCGAGGGTCAGGCCGACGCCTGGGAAGATTGCGTGCAGCTGATGACGCTGCACTCGGCGAAGGGGCTGGAGTTTCCACTGGTCTTTCTGTGCGGTCTGGAGGACGGCTTATTTCCGCACCAACGCTCGATCGCCGACCCTGCCGGTCTCGAGGAGGAGCGCCGCTTATGTTACGTCGGCTGCACGCGCGCGATGTCGGAGCTTTATCTGACCTACGCGGAGCAGCGCCGCCTGCACGGCATGGACAATTACGGCGTGCCGTCGCGATTCATTAATGAGGTTCCGAAGGCGTTGTTGGAAGAAATACGGCCACGCGCGCATCTGTCACGCCCGGCCCCGGTGCGCACGAGCGCCGGCAGGAGCGCGGGGGTGGAGGCGCCGGCGGTTCAGCTGGGACGCCCGGTTCGCCACGCCAAGTTCGGCGATGGCGTGATATTGAACAGCGAGGGCCAGGGCGCACACGCCCGCGTGCAGGTTAACTTCGAGTCTGCCGGCACCAAGTGGCTGGTTCTTAACTATGCCAACCTCGAGTTGATGTAAACTCTGCAGCAATGAAGATCCTGATTCTAGGCGCAGGACAAGTCGGCGCCAGTGCGGCGACGCAACTGTCGCGCGAAGAGGCGAACGACGTCACCGTTGTTGACGTCAACCCCGAGGTATTGCGCGAGCTGCAGGATCGTCTCGACATCCGCACCGTCGTCGGCCATGCCGGCTACCCCGATGTGCTGGAGCGCGCCGGTGCGCGCGATGCCGACATCATCATCGCGATGACCGATTCGGACGAGACCAACATGGTCGCCTGTCAGGTCGCCTACTCACTATTCCGCACACCGACCAAAATCGCGCGCATCCGTGCCGCCGAGTACATGAACGCCGAGCAACTGTTCGCGCAGGAATCGATGCCGGTCGACGTGCGCATCAGCCCCGAGCAGCTGGTCTGTGAGCACATCACCCAGCTGATCCTGTACCCGGGCGCATTGCAGGTGCTCGAATTCGCCGATGACCGGGTGCGTCTGGTCGGCGCCAGAGCCGACCGTGACGGACTGCTGGTCGGTCAGCAGCTGAAGAACATCAAGGAGCACATCCCGAATGCGGAAGCGCGCATCGCCGCGATCTATCGCGAGGGCCGCTCCATCGAGCCGCATGGCGATACCGTCATCCGCGAAGGCGACGAGGTGTTTTTCATCGCGGCGCGCGAAGACATACGTGTGTTCATGAGCGAGATGCGCAAACTGGAAGACCCGGTTCGCCGCGTCGTTATCGCCGGTGGCGGCAACATCGGGCTGCGGCTGGCCCAGGCGCTGGAGCGCACCAACCAGGTCAAGATCATCGAGCGCGATCCGGTGCGGGCGCGCTATATTTCCGAGCAGCTGTCCAAGGCCATCGTGCTGAACGGCGATGCGGCCAACGAAGACCTGTTGCTGGAAGAGAACATCGACAGCGCCGACGTGTTCTGCTCACTGACCAACGCCGAGGAAGCCAACATCCTGTCGGCAATGCTCGCGCGTCGTCTGGGTGCGCACAAAGTCATGGCGCTGATCAATCGACCCTCCTATGCCGAACTGATGGAATCCGGCAGCATCGATATCGCGATCTCGCCGCAACAGATCACTATCGGCTCGCTACTCGCGCACGTGCGTCGCGGCGATGTCGTCAAGGTTCACTCACTCCGTCGTGGTGCGGCCGAGGCGATTGAGGCAATCGCGCACGGTGCCAGCGGCAACAGCAAAGTCGTCGGCAAGACCATCGAAAAACTCGGCTTGCCGAAAGGCGCGACCATTGCGGCGCTGGTGCGCGGCGAAAAAGTTATCATCGCCCATCACGACACCGAGATCAAAGCCGACGACCACGTCATCATCTTCCTGACCGACCGGCGCAAAGTCGACGAGGTCGAAGCGCTGTTCCAGGTAGGCGTCTCGTTCCTGTAGCGAGAGGGCAGTTGCAATGAACTGGTCAGTTATCCAGCGCATTCTCGGCATCCTGCTAATGATGTTCAGCGTCACTATGCTGCCGCCGATCGTCGTCTCGTTCATTTTCAGCGATCAGGCATGGCAGGTTTTCGCTTACTCCTTCGGCGTCATCGTCGCACTTGGTTTCGTGATGTTCTGGCCGGCAAGACGCGCCAATAAAGACATGCGCCTGCGCGACGGATTTCTGGTGGTTGCATCGTTCTGGCTGGTTCTTGGCACCGTCGGCGCGACCCCGCTGTGGCTGGCCACCGCACCGAGCATGACGCTGACCGAAGCGGTATTCGAGTCTATGTCAGGCCTGACAACGACCGGTGCGACCGTGCTGGTTGGCCTCGACAGCCTGCCGCAATCGATCCTGTTTTACCGCCAGCAACTCCAGTGGCTGGGCGGCATGGGTATTATCGTGCTGGCCGTCGCGATCCTGCCGATGCTTGGCGTCGGCGGCATGCAGCTTTACCGCGCGGAGTCGCCCGGGCCCGTCAAAGACAACAAGCTGACACCGCGCATCACCGAAACCGCCAAGGCGCTGTGGTATCTGTATCTGGGTTTCACGATTCTGTGCGCCGTCGGTTACTGGCTTGCCGGTATGTCGGCATTCGATGCGATATGCCATTCATTTTCGACGGTCGCCATTGGCGGGTTCTCGACGCATGATTTGAGCATCGGTTATTTCAACAGCGCCGCCATCGACCTCGTTGGCATCCTGTTTATGTTTTTTGCCGGTATCAATTTCTCGTTGCACTTTTTTGCCTGGCGCAATAACTCTATCCGCCAGTATCTCGACGACCCCGAGTGTCGCGCCTACGCATTCATCCTGCTGATGCTGTCGGCGGTCGTATTCGCCGGCCTTGCTATCAACAGCGTCTATTCCTCAAACGAAAGCGCGCTAATTAACGCGGTTTTCCAGGCCGTCTCCATTGCCACTACGACCGGCTTTACCACCGCCAACTACGCCGCCTGGCCCGGCGCGATTCCCGTGCTGCTGATATTTGCGAGCTTTATCGGTGGCTGCGCAGGCTCGACCGCCGGCGGCCTGAAAGTGATGCGCGTCTTGCTGCTCTATCGCCAGGGCGCGCGCGAAATCGCACGCCTGGTCCACCCCAGCGCAGAGATCCCGGTGAAGATCGGCAACAAGGCCGTGTCAAATCGCGTGGTCGAGGCGGTGTGGGGCTTCTTCTCGGTGTATGTCGTGGTGTTTGTCATCCTGATGCTCGCGCTGATGTGGACGGGACTAGACCAGGAAAGCGCTTTTGCCGCGATCGCCGCTACACTCAACAACCTTGGGCCGGGCCTTGGCGAGGTGACGAGCGGTTTCATGAATGTATCACCGGCCGGTCAATGGATTGCGATCGTCGCGATGGTGCTCGGGCGACTGGAAATCTTCACGCTGCTGGTATTGATCACGCCAACCTTCTGGCGTCGTTAGGCTCGTCGCATGCGTCTGCTTGATCGCATCAACGAATCTGTCGGCCGGTTAGTGTCGTGGCTGACGATTCTGATGGTGATCAACACGGTCATCGTCGTCGTCGGCCGCGACTTTTTCGACTTCGGTCGCATCTGGCTGCAGGAAATCACGACCTGGATGCACGCCACCGTATTCCTGCTGGGAGCCGCCTACACGCTTCGCCACGACGAACATGTGCGGGTCGATATTTTCTATCAACGGTTTGGCGAGCGCGGTCGTGCGTGGGTCGACCTCATCGGCGTTCTGCTACTGCTGCTCCCCGTCTGCGGCTTCATCCTGTACGAGTCATGGGACTACGTGTTCGGCGCGCGCGGCAGCTGGGCCAGCATGGAGTCATCTCGCCAGGCTGGCGGACTGGGTTATCCCGCACCGTCGTTGCTGAAGACTTTCATGCTGCTGATGCCTGTACTGCTGATCGTGCAAGGCGCGGTGATGGCGGTGGACGCGATAACCAAGATCCGATCCGGCGAAAAGCCCTGATGGAGTGGCTCGCGCTCCTGCTGTTCGCCTGCGTCATCGTCGTGTTGATGTCCGGCTTCCCGGTCGCGTTTGCGTTAGGTGGCACGTCGTTGTTGTTCGCGCTCGGCGGCATTGCGGCGGGTGTGTTCGATCCGACCTATCTCGGCAGTATTCCTAACCGACTGTTCGGCATCATGAACAACGAGACACTGATCGCCGTGCCGCTGTTCGTCTTTATGGGCGTCACGCTGGAACGTTCCCGCATCGCCGAGGACCTGCTGCACACACTCTCGGGATTGTTCGGTCAGCGCAGCGGCGGGCTCGGTGTTTCGGTAACACTTGTCGGCATGCTGCTGGCGGCGAGCACCGGCATCGTCGGCGCGACCGTCGTGACCATGGGCCTGCTAAGCCTGCCGACCATGCTGCAGCGTGGCTACTCACCGGCGATTGCAACCGGCACAATTTGTGCTTCGGGCACGCTCGGCCAGATCATTCCACCCTCCATCGTACTGGTACTACTCGGTGACGTGCTGTCGTCGTCCTATCAGCAGGCACAGCTTGCACAAGGCATCTTCAACCCGAAGACTGTTTCAGTCGGCGACCTGTTCGCGGGCGCACTGTTACCCGGGCTCGTACTGGTGGCGATGTATCTGATCTACCTGTGGGGCATGGCACTGATCAAGCCCGACAGCATGCCCGGCCAGACCGCAGTCGAAGCGGAAGAGAAGGTGACCATCGCTGCACTATTGCGCGCGATGCTCGCACCGTTGTCGCTGATCTTTGCCGTACTGGGGTCGATTCTTTCCGGCATCGCGACACCGACCGAGGCTGCCGGCGTCGGTGCCGCCGGCGCACTTATTCTGGCCGCGCTGCGTCGCCAACTGTCGCTCGACCAGCTGCGCGATATCACGCGCAGCACCACGCGCGTCACCAGCATGGTGTTCATGATCCTGATCGGCGCGTCTATTTTCGCGCTCGTGTTTCGCGGCTATGACGGCGACGAAGCCGTGCGCGGGTTACTCACCTCACTACCGGGCGGTATGGTAGGCGCATTCATCGTCGTCATGCTGATCATGTTCGTGCTCGGCTTCGTGCTCGACTTTATCGAGATTACCTTTGTAGTCGTGCCCATCGTCGCGCCGATCCTGCTTGCAATGGGCATGGACCCTGTGTGGCTCGGGATCATGATCGCGATTAACTTACAAACCTCGTTCCTGACCCCGCCATTCGGCTTTGCGCTGTTCTACTTGCGCGGCGTCGCACCGGATAGCGTTGCCACCGGCGACATCTATCGCGGCGTCATCCCGTTCATCATTATTCAGCTCATCATGCTCGCGGTGCTGGCGATCTTCCCCGCGCTCGCGACGTGGTTGCCGTCAGTGATTTACGGCTCGTGACTGAAGGGGATCGAAAATGAGCGACATCGCGCACTGGCAGGCGGCACTGCGTGCGCATTGGCAACGCGACGATGTGTTGTTGCAGCTGGTCGGCGAGCTCGACCTGAATTTCTCGGCCGGCGACGCAGTGCTGAAAATCATGCGGGCCAATGTTGATCCTGCATTGGTCGACATGCAGGTGCAGTGCCTCAAGCATCTCGCCGGATATGACTTGCCGATCCCCGAGGTTATTGAAACCAGCACCGGCGGGTCTTCGTGCCGCGTCATTGGGCCTGACGGTAGAGAGCATATTGGCTGGTTGATCAGCAAACTACCGGGCACCGAGCTGGCCAATGTCACACCAAGACCGATGACGCTAATCCGCGAGATCGGCGCAACCATGGCCCGGCTGCATTCGGCACTGGAGGGCTTTACGCATCCGGCGTTGGATCGCCCGGTTAAGTGGGACAGCACCCGCACGCTCGAATTCAGAGACAGCGCGTCGCACCTCAGCGAGCACCCGCACTACGACGCGCTACAGGTTATTTTCGAAGGCCCGGCGAAGGACGCACTGGTAACACTGGCGGGCTTGGATGCACAACCCATTCACAACGATTTCAATGACTGGAATATTTTCGCCCGGTGCGACGCGTGTGCGCTGCCAACGTTATCCGGCATCATCGATTTTGGCGATATGCTGCGGGCACCGCCGGTTGTGGATATCTCGATCGCGGCGCTCTACCTGATGCTCGACCAGAGCCGGCCGGTCGATGTTCTGCAGGCACTAATTGCAGGCTACTGCGCGGAGCGGCCACTGGATGCAACGTCGCTGGAACTCATCTGGCCGCTTGCACTGACGCGACTCGCACTCAGCGCATTGCATGCGAATGAATCCAGGGCCGCGGGCGACGACGATCCGTACCTGCAGATTTCACAGGCACCGTTGAATGAATTCCTGCAACATTTTGCATCGCTGGATCCCTATCGCACACGGGTTGCCGCGCTGCATGCCGGCGGAAAGCGGAGCCCATCGATATCAGTCATTACCTGGTTGAACGATCCGTCGCGGAAATTCGCGCCCGTATTTGAAACGCCGCTAAACGACGCGCCTATACTGGACCTCTCTATCACCGGCGACGATAACTGCGACAATCCGGTCAGCCCTGAGATGGAGGATATCGAGCGCGCTGTGCAACACCTGACACCGCGTGGCGGTGGCGCGGTAATCGGGCGCTATGCCGAACCGCGCCTCGTCTACGGAGCACCGTTTTACTTGTCCGGCGATCATGGTGCATCAGACCGGCGCACGATACACATCGCGATAGACGTATTTCTCCCGGCGGGCACTGCGCTACATGCGCCGCTAGACGCCACCGTGCATTCGGCAGAAGTCTGCGACGCCGAATATGATTACGGCGGGCTGGTTGTGCTGCGCCATGAGCCGGAACCGGGACTCGTGTTCTACACCTTGTACGGACATCTCGAACACGCATCTGCGCGCATGCTGACTGTCGGTCAGGAGATCGCAGCCGGTACCGCCTTCGCATGGTTAGGTGCGCCGGCAGAGAATGGTGGCTGGCCACCGCACGTACACTTTCAGGTCGGACTGACCGCGCTGCCGGGGTCACGTTGGCCCGGGGTCGTCGATCCGGATGAACTCGCCGATTGGCGCGAGGTGTTTCCGGACCCGGCAAGCCTGTTAGGGCTAAGCCCAGGCCACGCGAGCGGCGACGTAACCGATGTCGCCGATGTCTCGCGTCGCCGGGCGCAGCATTCGCCGGCAAACCTCAGCCTGTCATACAACAAACCTGTCCACATTGTGCGAGGCTGGAAGAACCTGCTGTTCGACGATCGTGGCCGGACTTATCTCGACGCTTACAACAATGTGCCGCACGTCGGGCATTCGCACCCGCAGATACGCACCGCTATCGATCGTCAGCTGCGATTGTTGAATACCAACACGCGCTATCTGCAGAAGATACATGCCGACTACACCCAAGCCCTGACGGCATTGTTGCCCGACGCTTTGTCGGTGTGCTATTTGCTGAGTTCCGGCAGCGAGGCGAATGAGCTGGCGCTGCGGCTGGCGCGCGCGGCAACCGGTGCGAAAGACACCATCGTGCTTGCGGCGGGCTATCATGGCCATACGGCGACTACGATCGATATCAGCCATTACAAGTTCGCCGGCCCCGGCGGTGATGGCCAACGCGACTGGGTACATGTGGCCGGCAATCCGGACACCTTTCGAATGTCGCTGGACCCTGCCAATCCGGACAGTGCCGGCGTTTTCGTGGCAGACGTTGAGTCGATTCTCGCGTCACTGTCCACTGAACAAAAGAAACCTGCGTGTTTTATGGCGGAAACCTTCCCCAGCGTCGGCGGGCAACTGGTGCCGCCACCCGGATACTTGCAACAGGTCTACGCCGCGGTACGCGGTGCGGGCGGTCTGTGCATCGCCGACGAAGTGCAAACCGGACTCGGACGCCTCGGCCATCATTTCTGGGGCTTCGAGCAACAAGGCGTGGTGCCCGACATTGTCGTCCTCGGCAAGCCGCTCGGTAACGGTTACCCACTGGCCGCCGTCATCACCACGCAGCAAATCGCCGCAGCATTTGATACCGGCATGGAATTTTTCGCGACCTTCGGCGGTGCCAGTGTTGCCTGTGCTGCAGGGCACGAAGTCCTGAGAATCATTGAGGAGGAAGGGCTGCAGCAAAATGCCGCCGAGGTCGGTGATTATCTGCAAGCAGGGCTCAGGGCGCTGGCTGACCAGTATCCGCTGCTGGCCGACGTTCGCGGTTGCGGATTATTCCTCGGCGTAGAAATTGCGGATGCCGAAAAACGCCCACTCCCACTGGAGACGGCCTACATTGTGAACCGCCTGCGCGACTACCGGGTGCTGATCGGTAGCGACGGACCCGACCACAATGTTCTGAAGATTCGCCCGCCTTTGTGTTTCGAGCGCGCGGATGCTGATCACCTGTTGAGTCGGCTCGACGCCGTGCTCGGTGAAAATGCACTGCGCACTTAAGCAGCGTAAAGTGCTACTCGTTAACCCGGAGAAAAATATGCGTATGTCGTATCTTCTCGCCGCTCTGTTTCTAGCCAGCGGTTGTACGGAGGATGTTGCACCAATAGCAACGAACGGATCCGAAGAGCCGCCTTATTTTGTCGTCGACAAAAACGCCACCGGCCCGTTGACGTTGGAGGAGCTCAAAATCAATATCCCGGACAAGATCGACTCGCGACTATCTGATCGCAAACGCGAATGTATTTTTAGGGCTGTGGCGCGACGAGCCGCAGAGGCTGGCGATCCGAGCACTTTAGACGTTGACTCGGAGCCCTACGAAAACGGCGGAGCCGATCAGGCGCAATGGGATAGTTTCAGCCCCTACCAACAACGGCTATTGTTGGCTCAGAGAGTCTTACACGACGCTTTTCGTGAGTGCTAGTCGGCGCTGCGGCGATTTCCGAATCGCGGCCGCGGCTGCGTCTCCGGAGTCATATAGCCCAGGTCACGGAGGAGTGAAATTATGCAATTTGTAGATGCCATATCTGTCGCCGGATACGCCATCGAGGCGGTAGGCGTGTTGGTCATCGTTGTCGGATCATCTGTCTCGTCAGTGGTGTTCGCCACCACGTTTCGAAAACTGGCCGATGGCCTGGCCTATGAGACCTACCGGCGCCAATTGGGGCGCTCGATCATTCTGGGCCTTGAGTTCCTGATTGCCGGCGATATTGTGCGAACCGTCGTTGTCGCCGACACGCTGGAGAATGTGGCGATTCTTGGGCTGATTATTCTGATCCGGTCTTTTCTCAGCGTGACCCTGCACCTCGAAGTTGAGGGTCGTTGGCCCTGGCAGCCCGCGAAACAGGAATCGGTTTAGCGTTGTAAGGAAGGCCCGCGAATAGACTTGCGTTGGCTTAGTCGTCGCTGCGGCGAATTCCGAATCGTGGTCGCCAGACCCCCAGAATTACATTCAATACCGCCAGTCCCAGCAGTATCCACCAAGCTGTCCATTCGTCGCGGATCAGCGGCGCGAGTTCCGCCGGCGTGAGCTCCCCATTGGCGGCGCGGATAGCGGCACGCTTGGCAGCTTGCGCGGGCGCATCGAGACTGGCCAGCGTGGCCTCGAAAATCAGTAAGCCGGAAACGGCTTTCGCCCAAACCCAGGGCGCGTTCATGAACGGATGGTGGACGATCATCGACACCAGTCCGGTCACGATAACGAGAATCATCGACGGCAACACAAGCCACTTGGCGACGAACGCGAGGCTGCCACGCAACGCCAGATGTTGCGCGATGTCGGTAATTTCTGGCGCGGCCAGCAGTACGAAAATGTAGGCCGCGATGCCGCCGCCAAAGCCCAGCGCCGGATTACCGAATGCAGAATTTTGACGAATTTTCTCATTTGTTCATGAGCGGTGTGATTCTATTTCAACTCGTCATCACCGCGTAGTCTGTCATAGCGCTATTCCCGCCGGCCACCCAGTGTCCGGGTTTTGCCTATATTCCAGTATTGCAGAACGCCGGCGCAGCAGTCAGTCCGTCGTCATTAATGGCTCGGGATCGTCCGCCGGCGCCATCCGCCAGATGTATCCCCCGATTCCGGCGCGGGCGCCGCCACCGCGCGTCGAGCCATGGCAGATGTCGGCGCAGCGCTCCCAGACCCGCAGAGGGAACTGCATGTGGCCGCCACCGTCATCATCGACCTGCAATTCGATGACCGTCGGCGCCTGTGCTTTCAGCACCTCACTCTGGGATAGCGGTACCATCTGGTCTTCGGCGCTGTGCAGCAACAGCGTCGGCGTCGCGTAGCCGGACAGTAACGGCGCCACAGACGCCTGCTCCCAGACAAAACCGCCACGCCGCGCTGCGTAGCGCAGACTGCTTTCTGTCGCGCGGTCCCCGGCAAACCAACGTTCGTCACGATAGGTATCACCGTCTGGGACAGCCACGACGATCCCGCCGTCATGCAGCGCGGCGGTGCGCCCCCCCCGGCCCCCGTGTCCGTCCCCGCTTCGAGCGCCTGTTGCAATGCGTCTATCACCGGTGCCTCGTTGATACCATAGCTGATTGACTCGGCCGGAGATTCGCCGGGACCAGGCAAGTCCATCGCCTGCAGTGCGAACCGCAGCGGTAACCACGAGGTCTCAATGCTGTGACGGCTCAGAGCCGTGCAACGGCTTTATTGTACCGGGTCGCAATCCTCTGGATGAATGATGCGGCCCGTCTCCCGCTGGCTGGTCGACTATCCATTCGAAAATATATTGGCCGGGCAGGAATGTGTTCGCGGCGATAGCCTGATTTTCGCCAAGCCTGATGAACACACTGCCGGTTGCCTGCGCCCAGCCCGCCTCACCGATCGACTGGATACCGCGTGGAGTATTCCCATTGTGCGGCGCTACAATCAAATTTCCGCCCAGGCGCGCGCAACCGGGCGTCAGCGCGAGCACGGCCAGACAGGTGATAAGTGCGAAAAACCGGCGCCACCAGCCCGGCGGAAAAGTCCACCGAGGGGCAATCGAAGCGCTGTCAGCGACACAATACATGCTCGAAACTGTACGATAATCGCTAATCAATTGGCACCGCACTGATCGCAACCATGGACGACCTCTTCCAGCAACAACGCCCGGACATTGATCAGATCGCCGACGGGCTGGTTTTGCTGACGGGTTTCGCCGATACGACAGCGTTACTGAGAGAGCTCGACACGCTCACGGCGCAAGCGCCGTTTCGCAACATGAAGACACCGGGCGGCAAGCCTATTTCGGTAGCGGTCACTAACTGCGGCGCGCTGGGCTGGGTATCCGACCAACGTGGCTACCGTTATCAGGCCTCCGACCCGGTGAGCGGCAAGCCGTGGCCGGCGATGCCGGTTAGTTGGCGACAGACCGCGCAGGCCGCCGCCGCCAAAGCGGGCTTTGCCGACTATCAGCCTGATGCCTGCCTGATCAACCGCTACGCGCCCGGTAACCGGCTGACGTCGCATCAGGACAAGAACGAGCGCGATTTTTCGCAGCCGGTGGTAACAATATCAACGGGGCTACCTGCGGAGTTCCAGGTCTACGGCGATACCCGCGGCGGCACGCCGATCACATTCCCCGTTTACGACGGCGACGTGCTGGTCATGGGCGGGCCTGCGCGGATGTCGTTTCATGGTGTGAAGCCGATAAAACCAGCCAGCAGTGATGCGCTACCCTATCGAATCAGCCTGACGTTTCGCAACGCGGGCTGAACCGCACAATAAATCAGAGGAGTCCCTTATGAGCGAACCACGCGTTGCCGCACGCAATGTACTCGGCGAGCCGTTGCGGCCTTGCTGCACGGCAAACAGCACAGGTTTTTTTCGCGACGGCCACTGCCGCACCGACAGCCAGGACATGGGTCGCCACGTTATCTGCGCGGTGGTGACGGATGAGTTCCTGCAATACAGCAAACAACGCGGCAACGACCTGATCACGCCGATGCCACATTTCGACTTCCCGGGACTAGTCGCCGGTGACCGCTGGTGCCTGTGTGCGACACGATGGCGCGAAGCATACGAGGCCGGCGTGGCACCGGGTGTTGATCTTACTGCGACCGAAGAAACCGCATTGTTGGTGGTGACGATCGAGCAACTACGCGCGCACGCTCACGACGCCAAACCGCACTAGAGCTCGCGCGTCTCCAGCATGCTGCCCTCTGTGGTTTGCTGAAACGGGATCGAGAACTTGCGGAACCGGTCAAGCGACTCATAGATCTCACGCGCATCGTCATTGTCGGCAATGATATCGGCGACCGCCTCGTCGGTATGGCGACGCAGCTCGCGCAGCACATCATCGGGAAAACGCAGCACTTCAACGTCCGGGTCTTGTTGCAGGTTGTAAAACGACTCGGCGTTACGCCAGGTGTATTCCGCCAGCATGTCGCAATTCACAGCCTGGCAACACACGCGCACGATTTCCTGCAGGTCTTCGGGCAAAGCGGCCCATGCATCAGCGTTGATGGTCGCCTCCAGCATCGGGCCCGGCTCCTGCCAGCCGGGGTAGTAGTAGTATTTGGCAACGCGCGGGAAACCAAACGCGACATCGTTGTACGGTCCAACCCACTCCGTCGCATCGATGTTACCGGTCTGCAACGCGGTGAAAATTTCGCCACCGGGCATTGTCACCGGCGTGCCACCCGCGCGCCGGAAAACTTCGCCGCCCAGCCCGGGAATACGCATCTTCAGCCCTTTGAAATCCTCAATCGAATTAATCTTTTTGTTGAACCAGCCGCCCATCTGCGCACCGGTGTTACCGGCCAGAAACGGCACCAGCCCGAACGGCTCATAGAGCTTGCGCCACAATTTCAAACCATCGCCGTAATACATCCAGCCGTTGATCTCGGCGGCACTCAATCCAAACGGCATGGTCGCGACAAATTGCGCCGCTTCGATCTTGGATTTCCAGTAGTAAGCGCCGCCATGGAAGATATCGGCGGTACCTTGAGAGACGGCATCGAATACTTCGAACGCCGGCACCAGTTCGCCGGCGGCGTAGACGCGGATCTTTATTCGCCCGCCGGACGCTGCCTCGATATTGCGCGCCAGGTTCGTCGCGCCCGTGCCGAGACCAGGAAAGTTTGGCGGCCATGTGGTGACCATTTTCCAGCTGAATGTCTGCTGTTGCCCGGGCGACGCCGTGGCGGTTTGTTCCGCTTTGCCACCGCAAGCCGCGAGACCGGCAGCCGCCGCGCCAGTCGCAAGCCCTGTTACAAATTTACGTCGGCGCATAATCTTCCCCACAAGCAATGCATCAGTGCGCGGCATTATTTCACAGGCCGAAGCCGGCTGCAGTTGCCGCAGTGACCGCGGATACCCGCGCGACTTTCCGCAGACGTTCAAAAGTGTCAGGATTCCGACGTTAGCAAGAAAATGAATTAGGAATGAAATGATCGGATTGCTGCAACGCGTAAGTCGGGCCAGCGTCGATATCGACGGCAAGCGCATCGGCGAAATCGGGCACGGCCTGATGGTGTTGATGGGTGTTGTGCGCGAGGACGAAGACGGCGACGCTGACCAACTTGCCGAGCGGATCGCCAATTACCGCGTATTTGAAGACGACGCGGGCAAGATGAACCTCAGCATCAAGGAGTGTGGTGGCAGCATTCTTGCGGTACCGCAGTTCACATTGGCAGCAGATACGCGCCGCGGACGACGGCCCAGTTTCGGGCATGCGGCGACACCGGAGGTCGGTCAGCGGCTGTTCGAGCGCTGCTGTGACGCGCTGCGTCAAGCCGGGATTATTGTTGAAACCGGGGAATTCGGCGCCAATATGCAGGTCGAACTGGTAAACAGCGGCCCCGTAACGTTCTGGCTATCAACGCGTTAGCCAGCTTTTTACTACCTGGCTCACATTTCTTGTAATTGTCAGGGGCTGAGGGTCTCGCGCGCGGAGTAGTTCGCGTATCATTACGTTAAGCGGCGCTCCTAGCGCCCCAACGAGGTATTGAACAGTGTTAAGTGGCATCAGTATTTGGCAACTCCTAATTGTCCTGGCGATTGTGCTGGCGATTTTCGGCACCAAGCGTTTCAAGAATATCGGCGCGGATCTTGGCTCGGCGATCAAAGGCTTTAAATCGGCCGTTGGTGACGGCGAGAAGCAGGCGGACGAGCCGCAGAAGATCGTTGACGGTGAGGACGCAACCTTCGAGTCCACGCCGGGCAAAGAAAAAACCAAGACCGGCAAGTCCTGACGCAGCGCGTCGGCGCGGCTCTAGACCATGGACGCCAGTCTTCCGGAATTCCTGCTGTTGTTCGTCATCGGCCTGCTGGTTCTGGGGCCGGAGCGTATGGCGCAGGTAGCGAAAAAGATCGGCCATTTTGTGGGCTATGCCCGACGAATGAGCCGCAACTTCCAGGTGCAGCTCGAAGACGAGCTGGAAATGAAGCAGATCCGCGACTCTCTGCCGAAACGCGTCGATCTCAAGAAAGAGCTCGGTCTGGACGGAATAGAAGACGATATCCGCAAGATCGGCGATGATATTGAATCTTCGGGCACGGATACGGCAACACAATCAAAAGCATTACCTGCGGCTTCCGCCAGCGCAGCGTTAGTGGCGCCGGGCGATCAGCCAGATACAGACATCGTTACCCAAGGCGACGGCGATAACGACAAGCCAGGCGACGCGCCATCCGCAGCGGAGACGCCACCTGAAAACCAGGCAACCGCAGCAGCCGACAAACACCCAACCGCCAAGCAAGCCAAAAGCGCGACATGAGCGTCGCGGCCGAAGAGAAGCTCGAAGAAGCGAGCCTCCTATCGCACCTGCTTGAGCTGCGTACGAGGCTGCTGAAGGCGTTCGGCTCCGTCATTGTGGTGTTTATAGGGCTGATTCCGTTCGCACAGAAGCTATTCACGGTGGTATCCAAGCCGCTGACCGACGCACTGCCGGCCGGCAACACGATGATCGCGACCCAGGTAGCCTCACCACTGCTGACCCCGTTCAAACTCGCATTCTTTGTCGCGCTGTTCATCGCGATGCCCGTAGTGCTATATCAGGCATGGGCGTTCGTCGCACCCGGGCTGTATCGCAAGGAAAAGCGCTTTGCGATGCCGTTACTCGCGAGCAGCGTAATGCTGTTCTACGCCGGCATCCTGTTCGCGTATTACGTGGTTTTCCCGCTGATGTTCGCGTTCTTCAGCAAGATGTCGCCGGAAAACGTACCGATGATGACCGATATCTCGGCCTATCTGGATTTCGTGCTGACGCTGTTTCTGGCCTTCGGGCTCGCGTTTGAAGTACCCGTCGCAACGGTGTTGTTATGTTGGGCCGGGCTGACCACGCCGGACAAACTGGTCAAGATCCGCCCGTATGTGTTCCTGGGGTGCTTCGTTGTCGGCATGTTCCTGACGCCGCCCGACATCATCAGCCAGACACTACTGGCGATACCCGTTTATCTGTTGTTCGAGGTCGGCATTGTCATGTCACGTACGATGACCAGTCGCAGGCGCAATGCTGATGACAGCGCAAAAACAGACGCCAGCGAAACCGACTAGCGGCTGATAATGTTGCGCTGAATTGCTTCCTTGACTGTCGTCGCGCCGCTCTGATCGATCTGATCACGGTCGATGACATCTACTTTCTCTACCCTGTTGCCACCGGGAAGATGGCTGCCGGTCGTCGGGCGATCCTCGTCAACTGTCGACGTAGCTTTTTGGGATGGCGCCGTCAGATTTGCACAGCCGCCCAGTGACAGCGCGACAATGCCAAGCGGGAACAGCGTTTTACGTAATGCGTTCATAATCGCTCCGATTATACGGTTCTTTGAACACCAATAGACTGTGGGTTGACTGTACAAGTTCCTGTTGACGATGTCGCGGGGTTTCCGCGAGCCAGCGGCCATTTGACTCAAGCGCCGTTCTGCTGAATGCTTCGCAGAGTTTTCTTGGGGGAAATACCAATGTCCGACACCGCAGTGCCCGCCGCAGAGCGCCAGATCATGGGCCATCCACGTGGCCTTGCCACGTTGTTCTTTACAGAAATGTGGGAACGCTTCAGCTACTACGGCATGCGTGCGTTGCTGGTGTTGTTTATGACCGACCAGATCGTCACCGGCGGTCTCGATTTTACAGACCGCACCGCAACGGCGATCTACGGTCTGTACACCGCCGCCGTCTATCTGGTGGCGCTGCCGGGCGGCTGGATCGCTGATCGACTGCTCGGCGCGCAACGGTCCGTCTGGTTTGGCGGCATCATCATCATGGCCGGCCATTTCGTGCTGGCGATCCCGAATATGCAGGCGTTCTTCCTCGGTCTGATCCTGGTCGTGCTCGGCACCGGGTTGCTGAAGCCGAATATCAGCGCGATCGTTGGTGAAATGTATGGCGACGACGATCCGCGACGCGATTCCGGGTTCACCATCTTCTATATGGGTATCAATCTCGGTGCGGCATTTGGTCCGATCATCTGCGGCGGGCTCGGCCAAAGCGAAACGTTCGGCTGGCACTACGGGTTTGCAGCGGCCGGCGTGGGCATGCTGCTTGGGCTGATTCAATTTCGTTTGACCGCCAATTCGCTCGGCAAGGCCGGCTTGCTGCCGAGCAGCAGCGGCGATGCCGAACTCGACCGGATCAAGCGGCGCAAAGGCTGGATGGGTGTGTGGATCGCCACCACCGCGATCGCCATCGTTGTCGCGCTCGCGCTGACAGGCGTCATCAAGTTTAATGCTGTCGCGCTGGCGACCGTCATGACGTATGTCATCGTTTCGGTCGCCGTTATTTTCTTCATCTATATGCTCGCTTTCGCGGGTCTGGATACGGTAGAGAAAAAACGCGTCATCGTCATTATCGTGCTATTTCTTGCCGCGGCCATGTTCTGGTCCGGATTTGAGCAAGCCGGTTCATCGCTGAACCTCTTCGCCGACCGCTATACCGACCGCATGCTGGGCACGTTCGAGGTTCCGGCGTCGTGGTTCCAATCGTTGAACGCCGTATTCATTATCCTGTTGGCGCCGTTCTATGCCGCCGCGTGGGTCGCGCTGGCGAAACGCAACCTGGAGCCGTCGACGCCGTTCAAGTTTGCCATTGGCCTGATCACGCTGGCACTCGGATTCCTGACCATGGTGGTCGCTGCCGGCGTTGTTGCCGCGGGCGAGCAGGCAATGCCGACATGGCTGATCATGACCTACCTGTTGCACACGATGGGCGAGCTGACCTTGTCGCCGGTGGGCCTGTCTGCCACGACCAAACTGGCGCCAAAACGCTTCGTCGGCCAGATGATGGGCATCTGGTTCCTGGCCGCATCACTGGGCAATCTGATCGCCGGACTGATCGCGGGCGAATTTGATGCAGAAAATGTTGCGGCGATGCCAGACCAGTATCTGCAAATCGTCATGACCACGGGTGGCGCGGGGCTATTACTGCTGCTATTCACCAAGCCGGTGAGAAAACTCATGGGCGGCGTGCACTGACACTCGCAAAAAGACACGCCAAATCGGCTACACTAAAGCGCTCTCTCGGGCGCTTTTTTGTGCCAATACGAAATTTCCGGGGACTCCAATGAAAGCCAGACTTATTTCTTCTGCGGCGATGCTGTTTTTGCTCGTCGGCTGCACGACCACTCAGACGCCCGCCGAGCCGGCTGAAAGCCCGCAAGCATTTGTCGAACGACTCAATAATGAAATTGCCGACTTGTCGGACGAGTCCGGATCAGCCGCATGGATTCAGTCCACCTACATTAATAAGGACTCTGCCAAGGTCGCGGCGCGCAACCAGGAACGCGGTGCCGCATTTCACTCGCGTGCCGTGGCAGAATCCGGGCGCTACGACCTCGATACAATCGACCCGACCGCTGCGCGCGCCCTGAAGCAACTGAAGTTGTCGACGTCGCAGCCGGCGCCGGATAACGATGCCGATCGCCGCTCACTGGCGGAAATAACCACTCGAATGGAAGGCGTGTACGGCTCCGGCAAATATTGTCCGGCCGAAGGCGATTGCCAGACGCTTGGCGATCTCGTCAATGTTATGGCGACCAGCCGTGACTACGAAGAACAGCTCGAGGCGTGGCTGGGCTGGCGCACCGTGTCGCCGCAGATGCGCGGGGACTACCAGCGTTTCGTCGAGCTGACCAATGCGGGCGCCGTCGAGCTTGGCTACAGCAATCTGGGCGAGATGTGGAAATCCGGCTACGACATGCCCGCCGATGAGTTCGATCGCGAAACCAGCAGACTTTGGTCGCAGGTCGAGCCTGTTTATGAAGCGTTGCACTGTTATGTGCGTCGCGAACTGGCCGAGACCTACGGCGATGACAAGGTTGCGCTGGATCAACCGATCCCGGCACATCTGCTTGGCAATATGTGGTCACAGGGCTGGGGTAACATTTACGATCTTGTCCAGCCGTATCCGGAAGTGCCAAGCGCCGATGTCACCGCGGCACTGGTAGAGCAGGAATACACGCCGCAACAAATGGTCGAGCTGGGCGAAGATTTCTTCGTGTCCCTCGGCTTGCCCGAATTGCCGGACTCTTTCTACGCCCTCTCCCAATTTACCAAGCCGCGCGATCGCGAAGTGGTCTGTCATGCCAGCGCCTGGCCGCTGGAAGGCGGCGATGACGTTCGCATCAAGATGTGCATCGAGCAGACCGGCGAAATGTTGTCGACGATTTATCATGAACTCGGCCATATCTATTATTTCCTCGCCTATCGTGATCAGCCACCGCTATTCCAGGACGGCGCGCACGACGGTTTCCATGAGGGCATCGGCGACACCATTACGCTGTCTCTGACGCCGGCATTCATGCAGCAACTGGGGCTGATCGAGGAGGCCGGCGACAGCAGCGAATCGGTGATTAATACACAGATGCAGATGGCACTCGACAAAGTCGCGTTCCTGCCATTCGGTAAGTTGATTGATGAGTGGCGCTGGCGGGTATTCTCAGGCGAAATTGCACCCGAAAACTATAATGCCGCCTGGTGGGACCTGCGCACACGCTATCAGGGCATTGCCGCGCCGGTCGCGCGCAGCGAGTCCGACTTTGACGCCGGGGCGAAATACCACATTCCTGCCAACACGCCTTACACGCGTTATTTCCTGGCGCACATCATGCAGTTCCAGTTCCAGCGCGCGCTGTGCGATGCGGCCGGCTTCGAAGGGCCGCTGCACGAATGTTCCATTTACGGCAGCAAGGAAGCCGGGGCGAAACTCGAAGCCATGTTGGCGGCGGGTTCCAGCCAGCCGTGGCAGGACTCTCTGGAGATGCTGACCGGCACACGCGAGATGGATGCCTCGGCGCTGGTAGAGTATTTCACGCCGTTGATGGGTTGGCTCGAAACGCAGAATGAAGGGCAGCAATGCGGCTGGTAGCCGGCGGTGAACACAATCGCGGTTAGTCGCAACGCCGCCGCCGACGTAACGTTGGCCTGGCTGAAAAAGGCCGTTATTGATTTGCGCCTGTGTCCGTTCGCCGAACCGGTCATCAGCGGCGGGCGGCTGGATATTGTCGTCAGCGATGCCGGCGATACCAATCAACTGGTCGCCGACCTTGACGTAGAACTGATGCGCCTTGCGCAACTACCGGTCAAGGAACTGGAAACCACGCTGTTGGTGGTCACTCAGCTGCTGTCAGATTTTGAGGACTTTAACGACTTTCTCGATATCGCCGACGCATTGCTGGCGGCGCGCGGGATGGTCGGCGACATCCAGATTGCGAGCTTTCATCCGCAGTACTGTTTCGACGGGGCGGACGCGAACGACAGCGGCAATTGGACTAACCGTGCACCATGGCCCACGCTGCATTTGCTGCGCGAATCGAGCATAGCTGCCGCCGTGAAAAAGCACCCGGATGTCGGCAGCATCCCAGCCAGTAATCGCGAGCGTCTGGCGACACTCAGTCGCAGGCAGTGGCGCAGCATTTTTGGTGTCGTTACGCCCTAGCGGCACACACCTGCCAGGTACTTGTCGCTACCAGTTGGTGGCGCGACCCGCCAGCGCTTTGGCCGCCTGCATCAGCACCCACAGGAATGCCAACGGCAGAGCGATCGTTTGCAGTAAGAAAATGACGATCAGGTTGACCACGTGCTCCGTGGCGCCGGACGCACGCGCCTTTAGCTGATTGAGGCGCTCACGAACATTCAGCGACTCGATAGAGTCACCGACCATATCGCCGAAACGTTGCAGCATATTGCGGTCATCCGCCGCGGCCGCCGTTTCGTCCTGACGGCTAATTTCCTCAATATCGCTGGTCGTTGCCCGCAGCGCTTCGGTTGCCGATTGTTGCTCCGCGGCAAGGAACCGGTCGAACACCACATTGCTGCCGATGACCAGAAACGGCACGGCAAAGCGCAACAAAAAACTCAGTAATAAGAAGCGCAGCGCGAACGCACGCAGGCGGGTTTTAGTCCGCGCCGCCGGCAGCCATACGACCAGCAGCGCAAACAATGCACTCGCAACGAGCAGAATACTGACGCCGCCGCTACCGGTAATGCGCAGCATGATGTTCTGCAATCCGATGGCGCTGGTCGCTACCAGCATGACCGATGAGAATTGCTCAATCAGGTCATTGACGGGGTCAAGAATCTGGCCGACCGTCAGGTTTACGCCGACACCGCCGGGTTCGAGCGCGATCTCCGTACCCTGCGCCACCGAAATCACGCCGTTCAGCCCGCGCGCTACCGCCCAGGTGACAAACGCACGCTCCAACGCGGTGGCTGCATAGTCTTTGCCAAGGCGGTCGGCCACGCCGCTGACGGCCATGACGCAGACAATCGCAGCAAACAGTGTCCATAAGACTTTCTGGCGCATAACAGGGCCTCCAGGGCTACGAGGATCAGACTACCAAAAACTGCAGATGCAACAAGGACCGGCATCGCATTACATGCCGCAGATGAGTTGCTACACTGCGCCCGAGGCCTGCACGGGGCAAATTGCGCGATTCACAAACGCGGCATCTGAATTAAGAGCGACACCATTATGAGTACTTTTGAAAAGCTGGGCGCCTTCTACCTCGGTAAACGTTTCGACGAACCGACCCAGTCGATGACCGACGAGCTGGTGCTCTACGATTCCAAAGACCTCAACACGCATGCCGTGATTATCGGCATGACCGGTAGCGGCAAGACCGGCCTCGGCGTTGGCATGATCGAAGAGGCCGCGATGGACAACATCCCGGTCATCGCGATAGATCCGAAAGGCGATCTCGGCAACCTGATGCTGACCTTCCCTGACTTTAAGGCGGATGATTTCGAGCCGTGGATCAATACTCAGGAAGCCGCCAACAAAGGCCAGACGGCCGCGCAGTTTGCGGCGGCACAGGCCGCACTGTGGGAAAAAGGCATCGGCGAGTGGGGTCAGGACGCCGAGCGTGTGCGCACACTGAAATCGCGCGTAGATATGAACGTTTACACGCCCGGCTCGAATGCGGGCCTGCCGGTGTCGGTGCTGCGCTCTTTCGAGGCACCGCCCGCGGCATTGAGGGAAGACCGTGATCTTTACCGCGAGCGCGTGCAGGTCACCGCAACCAGCATTCTGGCCTTGCTTGGCGTCGATTCCGACCCCGTTACCAGTCGCGAACATATCCTGATTGCCAACTTGCTGGATCACTATTGGGCGCTCGGTCAGAGCCTCGATATCGCGAGTCTGATCGGGTCGATTCAGAACCCGCCGATGCAAAAGATCGGCGTCATGCAACTGGACACCTTTTATCCGGCGCGGGATCGTATGTCGCTGGCGATGCAACTCAATAACCTGCTTGCCGCGCCCGGCTTCGAGGCGTGGATGGAAGGCGAACCGCTGAGTGCAGCGTCTCTGCTGTATACGAGCGAAGGCAAGCCGCGCGTATCGATCATGTCAATCGCACACTTGTCCGATGCAGAGCGAATGTTTTTCGTATGCATGTTGCTGAACGACCTCATTGGCTGGATGCGCGCGCAACCAGGGACCTCGAGCCTGCGCGCGGTTTTGTACATGGATGAGATCTTTGGATACATGCCGCCGGTTGCCAATCCGCCGTCGAAGCAGCTACTGCTGACATTACTCAAGCAAGCGCGTGCCTACGGGCTCGGGCTGGTGCTATCGACCCAGAACCCTGTCGATCTTGACTACAAGGGCCTGTCGAATACCGGCACGTGGATGATTGGCCGGTTGCAAACCGAGCGCGACAAGGCCCGTGTTATGGAAGGCCTCGAAGGCGCGAGCGCGGGTGGCGCGTTCGATCGACAGGCGATGGAGCGCACACTGGCCGGGCTCGGTAAGCGGCGCTTTTTGTTACACAACGTGCACGAGAGCCACCCGGTCGTCTTTGGCACGCGTTGGGTGATGTCGTATCTCGCCGGTCCTATGACACGCGACCAGATCAAGAAGCTTATGGCCGGGCCGAAGGCCAATCTGGAGAATATGGCCGCACAAGCTACAAAGTCCGCGACCTTGTCAGGCAAGGCGTCGCGCGAAGTTCAGCAGGCAATTGTGGATGCACCGAACGTGCCGTCGGGAATAGCGGAGTACTGGCTCGACGCGGATGATGATGACATTGTGTTTAGGCCATCGGTTGTCGGTGCCGCGGAACTGCTCTATTCATCCGCGCGCTATAAGGTCGAAGAAGAGCGCAGTTGTGTCGCCTACGTGATGCCCGATGACGGCCCGATAGCGATCGACTGGGACCACGCCACGACGCTTGGCATCGAGCCGGCCGATCTCAGCACCGTCAGCGACAATAACAATGCAGCCTATGCAGATGTGCCGGCCATCCTGGCACAGCCAAAGCAATACGCGGGTTGGGAAAAGAACTTCAAACGCTGGTTGCGCAATGAGCAACCGGTCACTCTTTTTCGCAGCGCGGCGATGAAGGAGACGTCCCTCGCGACGGAATCAGAGGGCGACTTCCGTGCCCGCCTGCAGACGCTCGGCAATGAAAAGCGCGACCTGGAAGTCGCGAAATTGCGGAAGCGTTACAGCTCAAAAATGAACACCCTTGAAAGCCGGCTGATGCGTGCGCAACAGGCTATCGAGCGCGAAGCAGAGCAATCGAGCAAGAAAAAGCTGGATACTGCGATTTCATTCGGCACCGCAATCCTCGGCGCCGTGTTAGGTCGCAAACGAATTTCTTCGACGTCGGCGCGCTCGATTGGCAGCGCTGTAAAAACCATGGGCGGCATGAGTAAGGAAGCCGGCGATGTCGAGCGTGCACGTGAGACCGCGGAACGGGTAAAGGTCGAACTGGCCGAATTGCAGCAGGAATTTGACGGCGAAGTCGCCGCACTCGAAGAAGCCTATGACGCGCAGACGGATACGCTCAGCGAAATCGCGATAAAACCAAAATCGACTGATATTCAGATTCACTTCGTCGGTCTGTTGTGGCTGCCATACCTGCGCGACAGCAATGGGCGCCTGACCGCTGCCTGGGACTAATGGCACAACACCGCGCTCGCCACCGCTCAGGCCGTAGTCTGCCCCAGGACAGGTACTTCGATAGCGATGCGCGTGCCATCTGCGTCAGACTGAATATTGAAGGTGCCACCCAGCGCATCGACCGCGTTCTTGACGCTGACTAAACCAAACGATGTGCTGCCCGGGTCCTTCAAATCTACAGTATCGATATCAAATCCCGCGCCGTCATCGGCGATATGAATTCCCAACAACTCATTCCTGTAGGACATGCGTACATCAATATGTCTGGCGCTGGCATGCTTAAGGGCGTTAACAATACATTCGCGCGTACAGCGCGACAGCACCGCGGTCAGCGATTTGTCGATCAGCGGCAAGTCCTCAGACTGGAGATTAAAACCGATCGGCAGGCCGTCAGAAATATTTTCGAGGTTGGCCCTTACTGCGTCCTCGAGATTGCCGACCGGGTATAGCGTAGAAACCGTTTCGCGCGTCATGCGACGTGTCGTCTCAATGGCTTCATCGATCGCCTCGGCGACCAGCGCAAGTTCATTTTTCATTTCTGGCGCATCAGTCAGCGCGCGTTCGGCAAGCTTCAGACGTATCTTGCTGACGGCGAGCATCTGACCAACATCATCGTGTAGCAACGTCGCGATCTTCAACCGATAGTTTTCCTCGTTCTCAACTAAACGCAACGACAGCGCGCTAAGACGATCGCGGTTGAGCTCTTGCAGGCTGATTGCGTCCTCGCGTTCCTCGGCATAAGCGCCGAGCAACAAACTGATGGTCGCGGTGATCAGAATGAATAGCTGAATTTCAACGACCGACAGGCCCGGTTGTGGCAACGGTGACCCTGGAAACCCGAAATACAATGCAGCGCCTACAGCAACAACAGTCAGCAGGAAATTACTGGTGCTGGCGCCCCTGCAACCAAAGCGCATGCTGGCCCAGATCAGGGCCGGGAAGGTCAGATAAAGCATGGTATTAAATGCGACGAACTTTGGCCCGATGATGAATACGAATGCGTAAACGACGGTCGTTATAGTCGCAAGTGCGAAAACCTCGAGTTTGCGTCGTGAGATTCGCAGAGACGATCGGGTTAACCAGAATATTAGTAGAGGTGCCGCGATCGCAGTACCTGCACCCTGCAGGATGGCCCATTGGAAATACTGATTCATGGCAGATTCGAGAAACGCCATGCGCGCCAGCGTCGGCGGAATCGCGAACAAGAGGGGGACTGCAATGCAGGCGATAAATACAAACTTTAATACATGCTCGAGGCGTGGCTGCAAAACGGGCTCACCGATCGCTTTGCGCACCAGCAGTACGCCCACGATACCTTCGGTGATTTTGGCGATGGAATAACTGAATGCTATCGATGCAGGCGATTGGTACACGAGGAACTCGCCTAGCAACTGAGCAAGAAAAGCGCCGACAGCCAGCAATATAGCGCCGCGCCGTGTCAGCAACATTAATCCGGCCCACAAGATACCACTGGGCAGATAAATGGCAGGCGTGTCGGAGGTCTTGACGTAAAGGTTCAACAGCATCGCGGATGCGATACCAAAGGCGATGATCAACAATACCGCGGTCCGCAGATCGAGCGGCGCTCCGGGCTCATTGGGGGCGGCGGTCATCGCAACGTGATTGTGCTACATGCCATTGTTATTGAGTGTCAGCGATTCTACGTCGGGCTGTCAATTTTCAGCATGGCCCGATATATCGGTTTGTTCTCAGCTGAGCTAGGGATTAAGCTCGATAATCTTTTTCAACTGATAGTCGGTGTAACCAGGAGGGTAATCCTCTAGCTGCGAGAAAACCTCGTAGCCTTGCTTGATATAGAAATCAAGCGCCTGAAACGACGCTGTACCGACATGGAAACGATTCACGCCTTGCGCCAGCGCGGCGCGTTCAAGACGTGCCAGAATTTCCGCACCGACACCCATACCGCGCAGCGGCTCATCCACCCAAAGGCGCTCGGTATACAGCCAGCCCCAGGTGATAGTGCCATGAGCACCGGCGACAATTCGCTCCGACTCATCGCGCGCGAAACAGCCCAGTTTTTGCTGCGGGACGGTGCCCGTGTACTGCTCATTGTAAGCGACTAACCCACGACGAACGGCCTCGACCGCGTCCTCATCGGGGTCGGTTCCCGTCTGGTAGGACAGCCTCACGTGATGCTTTTCGCGCTTCAGCCAGTCGGACAGACGACGCCGCAATGTGATCTTCTTCATTGGGTCGCGCTGCCCAGCGCGCAAGCCCCGGCATAAAGCATGGTCTGTCCCGCGGCATCGAGCAGGCATTGATTGTCGTAGGTTCTTCCATTCAGCGCGCAAACCGGTTGATAGCGATTCGAGCAATTAATGTTGTCGCAATCACCGGGCGCAACGATACGTATACCGGCGCGCTCCGCCGCACACGCATTACCGTAAGTGATATTGTCTGCGCCACACACGGGAACATAGACGGTTGGGCAAACGCGTTTTCCACAGGCTCCGAGGCCTTCTATTTCCACACCAGCCGCTTCGGCTGTGCAGGCATTCGCATAGGTTTTCTTGTCGACACCACAAACAGGTGCATAAACATCAGGACATGCGTTGATATCGCAGGCGCCTGTGTAGGCGACCCCAACCCGCGCCTGGCTGGCAACGCATCGGTTCAGAAACGTTCGACCGTTGCGACCGCAGACCAGCAGTTCTTCGGCCGGACAATCATCCTCAGCACACAGACCACGTCCGGCAACTTTGGTATCCGCAAGTATCGCGAAACAGCTGTTCGCGTAGGTATTGCCGTCCTCGCCACACACCGGCGCGAAACGCGACGGGCAGTTGCCCCCGGCATCCGGCGCGTTCGACGGGTCAACGCGAGGGCATTCGCCTTCGCTTACAATATCAACGCCGGCAGCGCGCAAATGACAATCGTTAGCATAGGTCTTGCCGTCGTCGCCACACACCGGCTGCCAGACCTGTGGGCATAATATGCTGTTGCTGCGCTCGTCTGCAGCATTCGCATCGTTCGCCGCGTGCGAAACTATTACGGCAAGCAGGATAAAGGACCGACACCATGCGTTCACGATGCGCGTCCTCGTGACTCCAGACTGACCATATCCTCATCCGCAAAATCATAGCCGCGCGTCGCCAGCCAGTCGCGCAACGCGTAGCCCGTGCCGCTCGCCCATGGCACCACGTCAGCAAGCTGGACTTCGCGGTAGCCGTCAAGCTCACTGGCATCGACCACAACGTCACCATCGCCGACATGCACGTGATAGGCCAGCAGCAATTGATTCATTCGATAAAAAGGATACATGCCGATATAAGCACCCATGGTCGCCTTGAGGCCGGTTTCTTCTTCGACCTCGCGCAGCACCGCCTGTTCCGGCATTTCGCCGGCTTCGAGAAAACCGGTCACCAATCCATACCACCCGGGCGGCCAGCCGTGGCTGCGTACCTGAATGATGCCGCCATTGCGTTCGGCAATAGCGGCGACGACGGGAATCGGGTTGTCCCAGTGCACAAACGCACAACGTGTGTCGCTGCAGGCCATGCGCGTACGGCCGCCGTGTTCGGCAGGCACCAGTGGGGCGGCACAGACAGGGCAATAGCGAAATTTAGGCATACCGTTTCCTCCGGTGTCAGGCGTTAGCCGATGAGAATATCACGCAGCTCAGTCGGCACTACTAAAGCCCGGCGCCTGCATAACACTCAGTAGTGCATCAGGCGACACCAGGTCTATGCCGCGTCCCGGGAGGGATTCAAGCAGCGCCTCAAGTACAGCGAGCGTCTCGGGTAAGGGATGCCCGATTGCCAACGCCTGCCCGCGTTTTTCGGCGATGCCAATCATGCGTTCGAACTCCGCCTCTATCGCCTCAGGTCGCGTGTCGTCATCGAGAAAAACGTCGCGCCGTGCCGATGGAACAAACTGCCGCCTGGCTTCGGCCAGTGCAACACTGTGGTGCGTCGTAAAGCTATCGACAAAAAACATATCGCGGTAACAGGCGAGCGCCTCCATGAGCCAACGCATATGACCCGGGTGGCGTGTGAGCAGGCTACCCATGTGGTTATTTACCCCGCGCGCGGCCGGAACCGAGGCGAGGCTTGCGGCCAGAGTTGCACCCAGTGCATCACGTGTAGAATCGAGGTTCAGCATGCCGCGATCCGCAATAGCGGTCTGCCCCATCGACTGCATCGGCAGGTGCAGCATAACGAGTCTTTGCTGCATCGCAGCCTGTGCGGCGATGCGCTTTCCATGCGGTGAAAACGGGAGGACTGAGACGGCAACCTCACGCGGCAGCGCCAGTACCCGGCGATCCTCGATCAAGCGGTAGCCGACATCATCGATAATAATTGCGACACGCGGGCGGTCGACCGCCCAGGCAGCCGCGCTAGCCCAGTAGGCAAGAAGGACAAGCAGTCGAAAGCTGGTCATGAAGCGTCGTTCAGCACCAGACGTGTATTGTTCAGCTCGCTGAGCGCTCTTTGCAGCTGTTTGTCGTCACCGTCATGCGGCGTTGTATCTTTGATAACGATATCCGGTGTGATGCCCTTGTTTTGGATGTAGCGACCGGACGGCGTGAAGTAGCGCGATGTCGTAATCTTGATCGCCTGTCCGTGCGAGAGCGGCATGACCGTTTGCACCAAACCCTTACCGAATGTTGAGGTGCCGATCAGCCTTGCGCGGTTGTGATCCTGCAAGGCGCCCGCAACAATTTCTGCAGCCGAGGCGGACGCACCGTTAACCAGCACAAGAATCTCGGCGTCGTTGACAAGACTGCCGCGTTTGGCGTAATGCTCGAAGCGGGCGTCATCTGTGCGACCGCGGGCGCTGACAATAACCCCCTCATCGAGAAACAGATCGGCAACCTCGACCGCGGCATCGAGCAAGCCGCCCGGATTGTTGCGCAGGTCCAGAACCAGCCCCGACAGCGGCGTCAGGTTTTCGCTGGCAAGGGCCGACAAAGCCGAAACCAACTGCATGGGCGTCATTTCCTGGAACTGGCTGATACGGATGTAACCGATATCAGGCAGCAACAACTTCGCTTCCACGCTGTTCACACTGAGACGTTGGCGATGCAAGAGAAACTGCAGCGGATCAGCAACGCTTTCTCGCAACACGGACAAGCGAACTTCGGTGCCTGGCGCGCCACGCATTCGCTGGACCGTCTCGAAGAGCTCGTCGCCATCGACCGGCTGGTCGTCGATCGCAATAATAATGTCACCAGAGCGGATACCGGCACGTTCAGCAGGCGAGTCGGCGAACGGCGAGATAACCGTAACATCGTGGCCACGCAGCACGACCTCGAGTCCGACCCCGGAATAGCGCCCGGTGGCGCCAACGCGAATGTCGTCGAATTCGTTCTGGTCGAGGAACTGGGAATGCGCATCAAGATCGGCAACCATGCCGCGGATGGCCGCCTCCATCAGGCGTGCGTCATCGACCGGATCGACGTATTCACGTCGCACGCGCTCAAGAACCTCTGCCAGTAGCCGTGCCTCACCATCCTCACGGCTGGGCGCGGGCTCGCGCGCGATGTGACTGCCGAGCGTCAGCGTCAGCCCCAGCGAGAGGCCGACAATAATGGCAATAAAAGCTCTACTTAACAGGCTCATACAAAATTCAAATAGCAGTCAGACGACCGAACATAGCATAGCCAACCGTAGCTGGCATGGGCGCAAATCACGCCTTGTGCACGGACAAACCCGTCAACGCCGGTCAGATCCGGGTCGATTCCTGAACCAGGGGCGCGGATTGACCGCCGAACGGCCATTCCGTAGCTCGAAGTACAGCGCATTATCGGACTGTCCGCCGGTGTTACCTACGGTCGCGATAACATCTCCCGGTGATATCCAGTCACCCACGACTTTTTGCAGCGTCTCGTTATAGCCGTAGAGCGATAACAGATCATCGCCGTGATCGATGATGATAAGCAGCCCCATGCCGGGCAGCCAATCGGCGTAGACAACGCGCCCGTGATAAATCGCTCTGACCTCGGTCCCGGCGTCAGCCGATAGCACAATGCCTTTGCTGCGAACGTTGCCACCGGCCCCCCGCGACTGGCCATAGTTGCGAATTGGCGTACCGGCAACCGGCCAGGCCAGCTTCCCGCGCAGCTCGCTTAACGGCTCCTCCGAGCTGATGGGGTAATCAGAGAGGATACTGGACAGTTCCGACAGCAGCGTTGCGAGGTCCTGCTCCTGGCGGCTTAGTGCCGCCAGTTGCTGGTTCTGTTCGCCGATGCGCTGGTCAATCTCGACAAGCAGGGCGCGGCGTTGTTTGCGTTTATCGGCCAATGACGCGATCAACGCATCGGCTTCCTTCGCCAGTCGCTCCAGACCCTGTCGTTCATTGTCGGCCTCGCGCGTGAGCACGAGCAAAGTCTGCAGCCCTTCGCGCAACGACCCGATGTTTGCCAGGCGTTCCTCGTTCAGATAGCCGTAATAAACCATCATCCGGCCGAGTTGCGCAGGGTCTTTCTGGTTTAGCAGCAGTTTGATGCGTTCCTGCCGGCCGCTGGTATAGGCCGCGCGCAATTGACGCGCCAGCTCCTCGCGTTCACCGGCTAGTGATTCGCGTTGCAGTCTCGCTCTCTCCTCAGACAGTTGCAGCCGCTTCTTGGCCGCCGTCTGGTCCTTGCGCAATTGCTGGCGTCGGGATTGCACGCCCGCCAGCTGCTGCTCAAGGTCGGCGAGACTGGCGGTAAGCGAGTCTCGCTCACGCGTCCGCTCGCGAACATTTTCGGCAAGTGTTGCGATCCGCGACTGGACCTCGCGCAGCTGAGCCTCGCTGGCGACCCGGGTCTGCGCGTTGCAGATCACCGGCATGAGCAACAGAGTCAGTGTCAGCGCAAGAGAATATGTCGTATTGCGGCAAATAACGGGAAATCCGGGGTTAACATCAGGCCTTATACTAGCGCCGCTTTGCAACGATCGGCAGCGCAAAATTATCCGCAACGCGGCCAAAACGGCGTCAGGATTGGTATACTTCCCGGCTATTCTACGGACAAAAGCCCCATGGAACAGTTAGTCGAATTCACCAATAACAATTTATGGCTGACCGCAGGCCTGGTCGGCAGCCTGTTTCTCGTGATTTTCACCGAGTTTCGGCTGCAATCGCGCGCGGCGACAGACCTCAGCGTTGCCGACGCGATACGCTTGATCAACGACGACGCCCAAGTGCTGGACATTCGCCCCGCGGAAGCTTTCGAGAAAGGCCACATCGCCGGCGCCAAGAACCTGACCGCCGATCAGGTCGAAGGCAACGAAGACCGTCTCGCGGCGCTCAAAGACAAAAAGATCATTATCGCCTGCCAGAACGGTATGCAGTGCAGCCGGGTCGTTTCCGACCTGCGGCGCAAGGGCTATGGCGACGTGTTTGCATTAAAGGGCGGCATCGCCGCGTGGCAGCAGGACAATCTGCCGTTGGTCTCCAGCCGCAAGAGCAAGTCGCAGAAGAAAAACAAGAACAAGAAAGCGAAGAGCTAGCGCGCAATGAGCGATATCACGATGTATTCCAAGGGTTATTGCCCCTTCTGCAGCGCCGCCAGTGCGCTGCTTAGCGCACGCGGTGTGGACTTCGAAGTGGTCGATATTACCGGTAATGGCCGGCTACGCGAGGAAATGATCGCACGCAGCAATGGCGCGAGTACTGTCCCGCAGATTTTTATTGGTGACCACCATGTTGGCGGTTTCGACAATCTGAATGCCTTGCATAAGAGCGGCGAGCTTGACCGGCTGCTGCAGTAACTTTTAATTCAAGAAGAGAAGCTAAATGAGTGAAGAGAACGCCGCTGCTGACACGCAGCCCCGCCGAGTAGTAGCACTGCGCAAGCTCTACATCAAAGACATGTCTTTCGAGTCGCCCGAAGCCCCGCAGATTTTCACGCAAGCGGATTTCCGGCCACAGACCAACCTGAACCTCCGTACCGAGCACCGCAAGGTCGGTGAAGAGCCGCTTTACGAAATGGTGTTGACGCTGACGCTCGACGCAAAGCTAGAGGACAAAACGGTCTTTCTCGTTGAGTTGCAGCAAGCCGGCCTGTTCTTTATCGACGGCTATAACGACAACGAGCTTGGGATGATTCTGGGCACTTTCTGTCCGAATTCGCTGTTCCCATACGCGCGCGAGGCGATTTCTGGCGCGGTGCAACGCGGCGGTTTCCCTGAGTTCATTCTCCAGCCTATCGATTTCGACGCGCTCTACGCGCGCTCGCAGGCGGAGGCCGCAAAGCAGGCGGAAGCCGCTCAGAAAGAACAGCAAAAGGTAGAAACCCATTAATAAAGCCATTCACAAACCCATCGCCGTTATCGGCGCCGGATCCTGGGGAACCGCGCTGGCGCTTCAGTATGCGCGCGCAGGCTCACCCGTGACCTTATGGGGCCGTGACCAGGCGCAGCTGCGCGATATGATAGCCGCGCGCGTCAACACGCGTTATTTGCCGGAAGGCCCTTTCCCGGATTTGCTCCAGCCCGTGGTCGAGCTCGATGAAGCGCTCAGTGGGGTCGATGAAGTTCTGGTATCGGTACCGAGCCACGGCTTGCGCGAGACACTGACGATGCTGCGTGAACGCTCAGCGAGCCCACTCAAAATCACCTGGGCGACCAAGGGACTGGAACTTGATACCGGGAAACTGCCGCATCAGGTCGTCAATGAGGTTCTGGGTGAGGGTGGGGACTACGCCGTATTGTCCGGCCCTACCTTCGCCAAGGAGTTAGCGCGCGGTTTGCCGACAGCGCTAACCGTCGCATCCAACAATGAGTCGTTCGCCGCCGATATTGCCGCACGCCTGAGCGACGGCACGTTCCGCGCCTATACCAGCAACGATGTCACCGGCGTCGAGGTCGGTGGTGCGGTCAAGAATGTCATGGCGATCGGTGCCGGGCTTTCGGATGGGCTCGGATTCGGCAGTAATGCCCGCGTTGCGCTGATCACGCGTGGACTGTCAGAAATGAGTCGGTTTGGTCTGCGCCTGGGCGCGCGGGCCGAAACGTTCATGGGCCTCGCCGGCATGGGCGATCTCGTCCTGACATGCACCGACAACCAATCGCGTAACCGGCGCATGGGTCTGGCGCTCGCCGCTGGCAAATCCATCGAACAAGCAGAGGCCGAGATACAACAGGTGGTTGAGGGCGTGCTCGCGGCCCGCGCGGTGCATGACGCGGCTATCGGGCTCGGCGTTGAAATGCCGATCACCGAGCAGATTTTCCGCATCATTTATGAAGATGTTGATCCGATGCAGGCGGTACGAACGCTGATGCAACGTGCTACCGGCGCCGAATACGACGCCGACTAGGTCAGCTCGCGGGCATCTGCGAAACCGCATTGACGCCACGCCTCGTAGACGGCTATTGCAACGCTGTTAGATAAATTGAGACTGCGGTTGCCGTCGCGCATAGGGATGGTTACCTTACGGGTGTCCTGCATTGGATCGAGGATAGTCGCTGGCAAACCACGTGTTTCGGGGCCGAACAACAGCGCATCGCCTGGCGCGTATGACACATCGCTATAGCTTGACGTGACCTTACTGGAAAACGCAAACAACCGTGGCGGGTTAATACTGTCGAGGCAAGCACCCAGATTCTTCCAGCTGGCGACACTGGTGAGTTCGCGATAGTCGAGACCGGCGCGCCGCAGTCGCTTTTCATCGAGCGAGAAACCAAGCGGTTGTATAAGATGCAGGTGGCAGCCGGTGTTCGCACACAGGCGGATGATATTGCCGGTGTTTGGCGGTATCTCAGGCTGATATAAAATAACGTGAAACATTTCGACACCCGTCGCCGCGCTGCGACGTCAACTCTGCTCTCAGGACAAACCGATGTCTGAACCCGCTTTTGCTCTGGATAGCCCGCACCCGCCCGAATCTGTCGCTGTGGAGTTTTGCGGTCTGCAGCTCGATTCACCGATCATTCTGTTGTCCGGTTGTGTAGGCTTTGGCGAGGAGTATACGCGCGTCGTCGGATTCGAGAACACACATGTTGGCGGTATTGTTCTGAAAGGCACAACCTACGAGCCCCGGCTCGGCAATGCACCACACCGTATCTACGAAACGCCGATGGGGATGCTTAACGCCATTGGCTTGCAGAACCCCGGCGTCGATGTCGTTGTCGATGACATCCTGCCGTCATTGGATTTCTCGGAAACACGGTTTATTGCGAATGTTTGTGGCTCTACGATAGAGGACTACGCGAAGACGACCGCGCGCTTTGAGGACTCGCTAATTGACGCGATCGAAATCAACATTTCCTGCCCGAACATCAAGGAAGGCGGTGTCGCGTTCGGCAACGACCCCGATATGTCGGCGCGGGTGGTTGAGGCGTGCCGCGAGAAAACCAGCAAGCCCATCATCACCAAGCTGTCACCGAATCAAACCGACATTCGCGAGAGCGCGCGTCGCTGTATTGAGGCTGGCAGCGACGCGCTCGCAGTGATCAACACCGTAATGGGCATGGCAATTGATGTGCACAAGCGCAAGCCTGTTATCGGCAATGTGCAAGGCGGACTGTCCGGCCCCGCGATCAAGCCTATCGCACTGCTGAAAGTGCACCAGGTCTATGACGTTGCGAAGAAACATGACATTCCGATTATCGGGCAAGGCGGCATACACACCGTCGAAGACGCACTGGAGTTTCTGATCGCCGGCGCGTCGACAATCGGCATCGGCACCGCGCTATTTTATGATCCGCTGCTATGCCAGAAGATCAACGCTGGCATCGCCGACTACCTGGTGGAACACAAGCTCGCGAATATCGCGGCGCTAACCGGCAGTCTTTCCTACGACGGCTAGCAATTCGTTCAACCGTCGATGCCCGCGGCCTCTAAAATCTTCTCCGGTGCGAGTCGCTTCTTGTAATCCGCATCCGCGTACATGAACGCTACCTTGCCATCATCAATCAAATACACCGCAGGCACGGGTAGCTGATGGTGGTCATAGCCGGATGACGCTTCGAGGTCGATGCCGTATTCCTTGTAACGGGCAACGGTCTTGTCGTCAACTACAAACGCCAGGCCATAAGCGCGCGACGCAGACATTGATGCGTCGGATAACAGCGTATAGTCCACGCCCGGCTCTTCGAGGCTTTCGAACAAAATTTCCGGGCGGTCAGCGGACAGGAACAACACATCAATACCGGCATCACGCAACTTCGGCACGACACTTTGCAGTGACTGCAGATGGCGATTGCAATACGGACACCAACCACCGCGATAGAAAATAAGCATCGTCTTCGCGGACTGCCCATCCGCATCAAAGGTATAAGTCTCGCCTGTCGCGGTACGCACCTCGAAATCGGGCGCGACCTGTCCGATCTGAACCGGCATTACCGCGTCGGCACTTTTCGCGGCCATGTCGGCGCTGCTATTAGCGGAAACGGCTAAGGATGCGATAGCGCTCAAGTAGATGGCACATTGGCGAAACTTGGACATGGCGAAACCTCAAAATATGAATTGGCACAGCGAGCGCATACGGTAACTGACCGCCCGATGACCGAAGAAATTACAGATCGAGTTTCAGTTGTGCAATCTTTCGTGTCAGCGTATTACGACCCCAACCAAGCAGGCGCGCGGCCTCGCCCCGTTGGCCCGATGCCTGGCGCAGCGCGGCGAGGATTAACGTGCGCTCGAATGCAGGCAATGCGTCGTTCAGTAATGGCTTGTCATTGTCGCCCTGTAATTGAGCGCTCGCCCATTGCTCCAGATTCATCGTCCAGGCATGTGCCGCCGGATCAACGCCGGTCGCGCCGCCGAACTCTGAGGGTACGTCCGCCAGTCCTATGACATTACCGGGCGCGGTGACGGTCAGGCGCCGACAAGCGTTGACGAGTTGACGCACGTTGCCGGGCCAGTCAAAGGCGCACAACAAACGCAATGCATCATCGTCGAGCGTTTTCGCATCAACGCTGAGCTCGGCTGCTGCCTTGTGCAGGTAGTGATTGAGCAATAGCGGCACATCATCAGGACGATCGCGCAGCGGCGGCGATTCAATCCGGATGACGTTCAGGCGGTGCAGAAGATCTTCACGAAAACGCCCCTCTTCGACAGCTTGCGCCAGATTTTGATGGGTAGCCGCGATAACGCGAACGTTGACTGAAATCGGAATCTGGCCGCCAACGCGATAGAACTCGCCTTCCGCCAGAACGCGCAACAGTCGTGTTTGCAGGGCCGGCGACATATCGCCGATTTCGTCGAGAAATAAGGTGCCCTTGTCGGCCTGCTCAAAGCGGCCGATGCGGCGGGATTCGGCGCCTGTGAACGCGCCCTTTTCATGGCCGAAAAGCTCGGACTCCAGCAACTCCGACGCGATTGCGGAGGTATTGAGTGCGATAAACGGTTGGTTAGCCCGCGGGCTGTTGCTGTGCAGAGCTTGCGCGATAAGCTCTTTGCCGGTTCCCGATTCCCCGGTGATCAAAACGGTCATGCTTGATTTGGCGAGCCGACCAATCGAGCGGAACACCTCCTGCATGGCCGGCGCCTGGCCGATCAGACCCGGCGACTCCGTCGCGGCTTTCGGCGTTGTGACGCTGCCGCGTGCGGCTTCCTGCCAGGCGCGGCGAACCAGGGAGACAGCCTCATCGATATCAAACGGCTTCGGTAGATATTCGAAGGCGCCGCCCTTATAGGCGGCAACGGCACTATCGAGATCCGAGTGTGCAGTGATCACGATGACCGGGATGTCCGGGTGACTTTGCTGCAGTTGCTGCATCAATTCCAGCCCATCAATGCCGGGCATGCGCACATCGGTGACTACCACGTCGGGAGTGCTTGTTGCGATGGCGTCGAGGAATGCGTGGCCGTCTTCAAAGACACGCACAGCCATACCCGCCTGCGTCAAAGCCTGCTCAAGGACCCAGCGCACAGAGTGGTCATCATCGATGACCCAGGCCGTTATGCGTCGATCGTTCATATAGGTTCGGACAACGGCAGGCGAATCTGGAATACCGTTCGGCCCGGCTCACTAGCGAACTCGATCAGTCCGTCATGGCGGTTGATGAGTTCTTGCGACAGCGGCAAGCCTATGCCGCTGCCATCAACGCGCCCGGTGACCAAAGGATAAAAAATTGAATCGCGAAGCTTGGGGTCGATGCCGGGTCCATCGTCAGCGATTTCGATGCTCGCAATCACTCGATGACGGGTCGCGCCAATGGTTTCGTTGGTCAATGCGCGAGTGCGCAGGCTGATCGTCCCAACACCCGGCGCTGTAGCGCTAGCGGCATTACGAACAATATTCAGCACCGCTTGAATCATCTGATTCCGGTCGAGCTCAAGGTTCGGCAGGCTGGGGTCATAGTCACGGTTCCAGCGCAGGCGATCACCCACATCGGCGGCAACAATTTGCACGACATGCTCCAGGACATCGTGAATATTGACTGGAGTCTTGTTAGTTGTGCCGCCTGGCCCGAGTAATGAGTCGACCAGGTTTGCCAGACGATCGACTTCGCCGATGATCACATCGGTGTAACCCACCAACTCGTCGGAGTCGACCTGGCGCGCGAGTAACTGCGCTGCACCGCGTAACCCGCCAAGTGGGTTTTTGATTTCGTGTGCGAGCTGGCGAATGATCATCCGGCCAATGTCGTGCTGCGCACGCAAGTCGTTGTCGCGCGATATTCTTAGCCGCGACGTAATATCCGTGAACTCAACGAGCATCCAACCGGGTTGCTCGGCGGAGAATGGCGCAACGCGACAATCAATGTTCAGCGACCCGCGCGAGTCGTCACGGTGGCGCAACAAAATTTCGCGTGCGTAGGGCTGGGAAAAGTTCTGCGCGCGGCCTAGCAGGTCGTTTAGCGCATCGGCATCGTGGAAAAAGCGCCTCAACGGCTGGCCTTTCACGTGTTCACGGCTTACCTGCAGTAAGTTCTCTGCGGCGGGATTAAGCTCGACGACGAGAAAGTCGGCATCGAGCAGAACGACACTGGTGACGAGATGTTCAAAAATTTCGTCACGCTCCGGTTGAGATAAAGTTAGCGGCGGCGGAGTTGTGTGCTCGCTTGCTGAACATAGAACAGACGCGTCTCGCCCGTGTACACCGTGTTGCCATCCGTATCGATGATCACCGGGGTCAGTCTGTGCTCCCCCCGATAGACCGGTTCGATGGTTGTCGTCGTTTCGCTGATCGGATTGCCGATCGGCTGATCGTCCAATAGCATCTGCACCCTGTGCGATCCCGCCAGTGCCGGCTCGATCGATAAGGTTACCGGCAGTCTTGTCGCTATATTCCATATAACTTGCTGATCGGACGGTGACACGATACTGACATCACGGTAGGCATCCAGGTCTTCACCGACAGGCTCTTCGTCATCGAGGCTCGCACCCACTGAAATAGCCCGCGTTGGATTGGAGATCCCCGGCGGTATCGCGATATCGATTTTCTCGGCCTGACCAACATCGCCGGCGGCGCGTGGCTGGTCGGAATAATGAACCACGCCAGTGTCATCCACCCAGCGATAAATTTGCTGGGCCGGTAGATTTGCCGCGAAAACCATGCAGCCGATGAATGTGATAAATAGTCGCATTTGCCTAGCATAGCGCGCGGAACCCTTTGCCACCAGTGCCCGGTGCACCGGGCACTGGTGTTATGTCATCAAAGGCTGTAGTACATGTCGAATTCGACCGGGTGGGTCGCCATTCTCAAGCGTGTGACCTCTTCCATTTTAAGGTCGATGTAGGCGTCGATCAGACCATCGGTAAAGACGTCGCCGGCGAGCAGAAATTCGCGGTCAGCGCTCAATGCGTCCAACGCCTCCTCGAGTGAGAACGCGACAAGGTTGAGCTGTGCCTCTTCTTCTGGCGGCAGGTCATAAAGATCTTTGTCTGCCGGTTCGCCCGGATGGATCTTGTTCTTGATGCCGTCGAGGCCGGCCATCATCATTGCTGAGAACGCAAAGTACGGGTTCGCCATGGAATCAGGGAAACGCACTTCGACACGGCGGCCTTTCGGGTTCGCGATGAACGGGATACGGATCGACGCTGAACGGTTGCGTGCTGAGTAGGCCAGAATGGTCGGGGCCTCGAAGCCCGGAACCAGGCGTTTGTAACTGTTGGTTGAAGGGTTGGTGAACGCGTTGATCGCTTTCGCGTGCTTCAGAATGCCGCCGATGTAGTACAACGCGGTTTCAGACAGGCCGCCATACGCGTCACCGGTGAACAGGTTCTTGCCGTCTTTTGCGAGCGACTGGTGAACGTGCATACCGTTGCCGTTGTCGCCGACCAGCGGTTTTGGCATGAACGTCGCTGTCTTGCCGTAGCTGTGAGCGACATTGTGAACAACGTACTTGAATGTCTGCACTTCATCGGCTTTCTTCACCAACGTATTGAACACGGCGCCAATTTCACACTGGCCGGCGGTCGCAACTTCGTGGTGATGCACCTCGGTCTCTACGCCCATTTCTTCGAGCGCCAGGCACATAGCGGAACGCAGGTCGTGCAGCGAATCAACCGGGGGTACCGGGAAGTAACCACCCTTCTGTCCCGGGCGATGTCCGTAGTTACCACCATCCTGTTTGGTACCGGTGTTCCAGGAGCCTTCAACAGAGTCGATTTTGTAGAATGCGCCGCCAATGTGGTCATCGAAACGAACGTCGTCGAAGACGAAAAATTCATTTTCCGGGCCGAAGTATGCGGTATCAGCGATACCCGTTGCTTTCAGGTAAGCCTCCGCGCGATGCGCGAGTGAGCGCGGATCGCGCTCATAGCCCTGCATCGTCGCAGGCTCGATAACATCGCAACGGATGTTAACGGTAGTTTCTTCAGAGAAAACATCGACCACGGCGGTTGCCGCATCGGGCATAAGAATCATGTCTGACTCATTGATACCTTTCCAGCCGGCAATTGACGATCCGTCAAACATCTTGCCTTCTTCAAAGGTGTCATCCTCGATGGTATGCGCCGGAACGGTGACGTGTTGTTCCTTGCCTTTGGTGTCGGTGAAACGAAAATCAACGAACTTGACGTCGTGTTCCTTGATTAACTTGTGTACGTCGGCGCTGCTCATGCGGATTCCTCCAGGGATTTCTCATTAAAAACCGGCGCTGGCGTGGATCGAAAACGATATTGCACAGGCCGGAGGTCAGTTTTGACAAGGTTTCTTGTCGTGTGGTCAATGATAGTGCAGATTCCGTGCCAGCGGAAAACAGTTTTAAGTTACTGAAAGACAAGTACTTACGAAATGACCAAGCTCATGATGTGCACGGATATTGTGCATATGGTCGGGCGCTCGCACCATTCTGGGGCGGGGCAGGCGGCTGGCCTCGGGATCCGTCATCGGCAATTGTCAGGCAAAACGCTATACTGCGCGGCTGGCATGTGGCCTCCGCGCATATCACACCCGGTTTTTAGGGCGCTTTTTATTATGAGTACTACTCAAACCACTAACGTCGTGGCGAAAACCATGCCGAAAACGTTTCAGGATTTGATTCTGACGCTTCAGTCTTACTGGGCGAAAGAAGGTTGCGTGATTCAGCAACCGATAGATATGCCGGTGGGCGCCGGAACCTTCCATCCGGCGACGTTCCTGCGTGCTATCGGCCCCGAGCCGTGGAGTGCAGCCTATGTGCAGCCCTGCAGACGGCCGACCGATGGGCGCTATGGGGACAATCCATTCCGGCTACAGCACTACTATCAATACCAGGTGGTAATCAAACCGTCGCCGCTTGATATTCAGTCGCTATATCTGGACTCCCTGCGTGCGTTAGGCATCGATCCGCTGGTGCACGATATCCGATTCGTCGAGGACAATTGGGAATCTCCGACGTTGGGTGCCTGGGGTCTCGGTTGGGAGGTCTGGCTGAATGGAATGGAGGTCACCCAGTTCACCTATTTCCAGCAAGCCGGTGGATTGGAGTGCAAACCGGTCACGGGCGAAATCACCTACGGTTTGGAGCGTATCGCGATGTACCTGCAGGATGTCGAGAGTATTTTCGATATCGTGTGGACCGACGGGCCACTTGGACGCATCACCTACGGCGATGTTTTTCACCAGAACGAAGTTGAGCAGTCGACGTTCAATTTTGAGCATGCCGATACAGGCTTTCTGTTTACGTCCTTCGATGAAGCGGAAGCGGCATGCCAGCGACTGGTTGAGGCGTCCTTGCCACTGCCCGCGTACGAGCAGGTCTTGAGCGCATCGCATACGTTCAACCTGCTGGATGCGCGCCAGGCTATCTCTGTGACGGAGCGCCAGGCATATATTCTGCGCGTTCGCGCGTTGGCCAGAGCGGTTGCCGAGTTGTACTACCAGAGTCGCGAATCAATAGGCTTTCCAATGGTAGAAAGTGTCCGCAAGGCGGGTTGAATCCAAGCCTCCCCCGATATGCGTTAGTCGCGGAATCCCAGCATGACAAAGAACAACGATCGCAAAGATTGCCTGATAGAAATCGGCATGGAAGAACTGCCGCCCAAGGCCATGCCCGGTTTGGCGAAGGCGTTCGGCAAGCTTATTGTGGGAGGCCTGGCGGTTGCCCGACTGACTCACGACGACCATCGGGTTTTCGCGGCACCACGAAGGCTCGCAATTCTGATCAACAATCTCGACCAGCAGCAACCCGACGAGGAAATCGTCATGCGGGGTCCACCTGTACGGATCGCATTCGACGACAATGGGGAGCCGACAAAAGCAGCACTGGCGTTTGCCAGCAAGGCGGGCACCACAGTCGATGCGCTGCAACGCGAAACGACCGACAAAGGCGAATGGCTGGTTCACCATACGGTGCAGGCTGGCGTTTCTTCATCCGAGCTGCTCGGCGATATTGTCCGCACGGCACTGGACGGTTTACCGATCCCACGGCGGATGCGCTGGGGCGTCGGAGAGAACGCTTTTATCCGGCCTTTGCATTGGTTGACGATTTTGCACGGCGACGACGTGCCGCCAGTCACGATTTTTGATATCAAGGCGGGTCGTGAGACACAGGGACACCGATTCCACCATCCGGGCAATATCCTGATCAAACAGGCGGCCGATTATCCGGACGTGCTGCGCAAGGCGTACGTCATTGCGGATTTCAAAGAGCGTCGCGACAAGGTTTGGGCGATAGCGTGTGACGCTGCTGCGAAGGTCGGCGGACAGGTAAATACCGATGACGCATTGATCGATGAGATCGCAGCGCTATGCGATTGGCCCGTCGCTGTTGTTGGCGACTTTGATCCGCGCTTCCTGACATTGCCTGTCGAGGTGCTGGAAAGCACGCTCAAAATTCATCAGCGTTATTTTCCGGTCGTTGATGCGGATGGTAAGGCGATGGCGCATTTTGTCACCATCGCCAATATTGAGAGCCAATCGCCGATGGAGGTGCAACGCGGCAATGAACGAGTAGTGACACCGCGACTTGCTGATGCCGAGTTTTTCTGGCTGAACGACAGCAAGCGTTCGCTCGATAGTCGTCGTGCCCGATTGTCAGGTGTTGTCTATCAGAAAGCGCTCGGTAGTCTTGCCGATAAATCGGCGCGCGTCGCAAAGCTGTGCGCCGCGATGGTTGAGTCATTGGATGTTGACGGCGCTGCGGTGCTGCGCGCGGCCGAGCTTGCGCGCTGTGATTTGGTCACCGACATGGTTGGGGAATTCCCGGATCTGCAAGGTGTGATGGGCGGCTACTACGCTCAGAACGACGGCGAGGACAGCGACGTTGTGAGTGCAATTCGTGAGCAGTATTTTCCACGCTTTGCCGGCGATGCGATTCCGGGCAATCTGAGTGGTCAGATTCTGGGCGCGGCGGAACGCATCGACACGCTTGCGGGTATTTTTGCTATTGGCAAGCGGCCTAGCGGTAATCGCGATCCGTTTGGTTTACGGCGCGCAGCGCTCGGCTTGTTGCGAATTTCAATCGAGGCGCCGTTGGACGTTGATTTTCGTGCGCTAATTGTGTCGGCGGTTGAGGCGCAACCGATCGATACCAGTAAACACCCCGAACTCGCGGATGATATTTACGACTATGTGACGGAACGCCTGCGTCACTACTATGATCAATCGATCTGTATCGAGCGCGGTGACTTGTTCGATGCTGTATTGGCCCGCGAGCCACGGTCGATGGTCGACTTCGACGCACGACTGAAGGCCGTTGCCCATTTCGTTACTTTGCCTGAAGCGAGTGCGTTGGCGGCAGCGAACAAGCGCATCGGTAACATGCTGCGTGGTGGTGGAGTCGATGCCTATGCGGAGCTGGATGAAAACGCGCTTACCGAGCCGGCGGAGCGCGCACTTTATCGATTCTGGCATGACGCACGGCAAGCGATAGCGCCATTACTTGTGTCGCGGGATTACACGGGGGTGTTGACGCGCCTGAGTAGCATGCGCGGGACGGTCGATCAGTTTTTTGATGACGTCATGGTGATGGCAGATGACGTTGATGTCAGACGCAATCGCATGGCGCTGTTGACGGAAGTACGTGGTCTGTTTCTCGAGGTTGCCGATATTTCCGAACTAGGCGGCGCGGGCGGTGGATGATTAGCCGGCAGGAAAGTTTGGTCATCCTTGATCGTGATGGTGTGATCAATGTCGATAGTGATGCGTTTGTTAAGTCTGCATCAGAGTGGATACCTATTGATGGCAGCATCGAGGCGATTGCACGGCTGAGTCAGGCGGGCTTTAAAGTTACCGTTGCGACCAATCAATCAGGTATAGGGCGCGGGTTATTCGAGCGGTATGCGATGTATGCGATGAATCGAAAATTACGCCGATTGGTCGCTGCTGCGGGCGGAGTCATAGATCTGATTGTTTTTTGTCCGCATCGCCCTGACGACGGATGTGCATGTCGGAAACCTGCGGCAGGCCTGCTGGATGAAATTGCCAGACGTATGTCGCTGCCGCTGGAAGGTGCAATTGTTGTGGGCGACTCGATGCGGGATCTCGAAGCAGGCGCATCGCGCGGCTGCCGGCTTTGGTTGGTAAGAACAGGCAAGGGAATGCAAAGCCTTGCTGCTGTAATGGCCGGGGAGCCATCATGGTGGGCCGGTGTTCGCGTTGCCGACGATCTGGCTATGGTTGCTGACGAATTGATCGGAAGCACAGCATGATCAGGCAATGGCTGGGATCCTTGCTGTTTACATTATGGATGTTTACCAGCGTCTTTTTCTTTGCTATCGGGGTTCTGCTACTAGCCCCCTTTCCTCACGAAATTCGCTTCAAGGTTGCGGTTGCTTGGGCGAAGGTGGTGATGCACAGCGTGAGGGTTCTTTGCCGACTCGATTTTGTCGTCGAAGGTCGCGAAAACATATCTTCATCGGCGGCCGTTTATTTGCTGAAACACTCTTCTGCGTTTGAAACTATTGCGGAAATTATGATCTTTCCGCGCCAGACCTGGGTTTTGAAACGCGAGCTTATGTGGGTACCCATTTTTGGCTGGGCAATGATGTTGTTAAAACCTATTGCGATCGATCGTGGTGGCGGTCGACGTGCGGTTAACCAGGTTGTGAGGTTGGGTAAAGAACGCCTCAGCGAAGGTGTGAACGTCATGATCTTCCCCGAAGGAACGCGCGTACGGCATGGGGAGTCACGGCGCTACGGCATGAGTGGGGCAGCATTGGCCGGTGGTGCCAACGTGCCGATAATCCCGGTCGCACACAACGCGGGACTATTCTGGCCGCGACGTGGGGTGATGAAGCATCCCGGTACGATCACATTTGTGATTGGCGAGCCGGTCTATGTCGGTGGTCGCGACATTCGTGAGGTTAACGCCGAGGTTCAGGACTGGATCGAAGCTGAAGTGGCAAAAATGCCAGGACGAGCTAAGCCCGACTAAACGTCGAGGTTCGAAACGGCAAGCGCGTTTTGTTCGATGAACTCACGACGCGGTTCTACATGGTCGCCCATCAGCGTCGTAAAGATTTCGTCTGCGCGTATCGCGTCTTCAATCTTCACCTGCATCAAGCGCCGGGTTTCCGGATTAACCGTCGTGTCCCAGAGTTGCTCGGGATTCATCTCGCCAAGACCTTTGTAGCGCTGGATCGATTGGCCACGGCGTGCTTCCGACATCAGCCAGGTCACCGCATCAGCGAACGATTCAACCGGTTGCGATTTATCACCGCGACCTACCGTGGCGCCTTCGCCAATCAGGCCTTTGAGCTCCTCGCCGAAGTCGGTCAGCCTGCGATAGTCCCCGCGCTGAAAGAAATCCTGTCCGATCGGTTGTTGATAGGTAACGCCGTGGCGTGTTTTCGCGACGACAACCTGCCAACGCTCGACATCAACGCTTTCGCCAGTCTCGACATCATCGCCCTCAAGCGCTTCTGCGGCGGCGCTCGCAACCTCTAGCGTTGCCGTGTAATTCGCGGCACTGCCGGTGATCTGGCGAACCGTTGGATCGAGCTTCGGCAATACCGCATTAAATTTGGCGACCCACTCCAGGAGCGCGCCGTCGTCAGCGGATAGTTCCGGATCCAACGCAGGCATGGTCATCAGGGTACGCAGTACAGGCTCATCGAATCGCTGCGACAAGCGTTGAATATCTGACTCAACACGCATGTGAGCGTTCGCCATATTCTCCAAGGCCTCTGCGGCCATGGGCGGAGCGCCCTCTGATACACGGAGCTGAGCCCCATCCATTGCACTGGAAAGCAAATATGCGTTGAGCTCCTGGTCGTCTTTGACGTAGATTTCTTGTTTTCCCCGCTTTACCTTATAAAGTGGGGGCTGAGCAATATATATATAGCCTTCCTGCACTAATTCTGGCATTTGCCTATAGAAAAACGTCAACAAAAGCGTACGAATGTGGGAACCATCGACGTCAGCATCAGTCATGATAATAATGCGATGATAGCGTAACTTATTGATATCGAACTCGTCGCGACCAATGCCACAACCGAGTGCGGTTATAAGTGTTCCCACTTCTGCGGAAGATAACATTTTATCAAACCGTGCTTTTTCCACATTCAGGATTTTACCCTTCAGGGGAAGAATTGCCTGCGTCCGCCGGTCACGACCCTGCTTCGCGGAACCGCCCGCCGAGTCACCCTCCACAAGGAACAACTCGGACAATGCCGGATCTTTCTCCTGGCAGTCAGCCAGCTTGCCGGGCAACCCGGCAATATCGAGGGCGCCCTTGCGTCGCGTCATCTCACGCGCCTTACGTGCCGCTTCGCGAGCCCGTGCCGCATCGATAATCTTGGCAACGATTTGCTTGGCAGCAACCGGATCTTCCATCAGGAAATCTTCCAGAGCCCCGGACATTGCGGACTCCACAATGCCTTTGACCTCAGAGGAAACCAGCTTTTCCTTGGTTTGTGAGGAGAATTTAGGGTCTGGAACCTTCACCGACAACACGGCGGTCATACCCTCGCGAGCATCATCGCCGGTAGGCGATGCGCCTTTCTTGCCCGCGACTTCTTTGTCGATATAGGTGTTGAGTGTTCGCGTCAGCGCCGAACGAAAGCCGGCCAGGTGAGTACCACCGTCGCGCTGTGGAATGTTGTTCGTATAACAGAACATATTTTCCTGATAGCCATCATTCCACTGCAACGCAGCCTCAACAACGACATCGTCGCGCTCGGTAGAGAAGTAGAAGACTGATTCGTGGATAGTAGTCTTGTTGCGGTTCAGATGCTCGACGAAGGCACGGATACCGCCTTCATACTTGAAGACATCGGTGTTGTCATCGCGCTCGTCGACTAATTCGATATGAACGCCAGAATTCAGGAAAGACAGCTCACGCAGGCGCTTGGCAAGGATTTCGTAGTGGAACTCGATATTCGCAAATATCTCTTCACTCGGCCAAAACCGTATATGCGTGCCAGTTTGCTCTGTCGGCCGGACCTCTGCGAGCGGGGCCTTCGGCTCGCCCATACTGTATTCCTGCCGATACAACGCGCCATCGCGTCGGATGGTCATAATCAGTTGTTCAGATAACGCGTTGACGACCGATACACCGACACCATGCAGGCCGCCGGAAACTTTGTACGAGTTGTCGTCGAATTTACCGCCGGCATGCAGAACGGTCATTATGACTTCGGCCGCCGAGCGCTGTTCTTCGGGGTGGATATCGACGGGGATACCTCGGCCATCATCGGACACACTGACAGAATCGTCGTCGTGGATGATCACCGTTATTGTCGAGCAATGACCGGCTAACGCCTCATCGATCGAGTTATCAACGACCTCGAACACCATGTGGTGCAAACCCGTGCCGTCATCGGTATCGCCGATATACATCCCAGGGCGTTTCCGGACCGCCTCGAGGCCTTTCAAGACCTTGATATTACTGGAGTCGTATTGCTTTGAGTCTGACATTCAGGCCACCTTTTGAACGATCGCCCATTATAGCACTGCGAGGGTGTCGGGGGCGCTGTAAATAGCGGCCACGCCGCCAGCTTTGGTTAGGTCGCGAGCCGACTCTGCCGCGGCGCGATTGGTCTCGAATGAGAAGGGCGCGCATAACGAGTTATGGGAACAGTCCCGCGTTTGGAAGCCATAGCGATATACCAGAGTAATCAAATGCGTCGGGGGGGGGTAGTCGGGTTTGGATACCCCGTCATCGGCAGCCGCGGTCGCTGTTGTTCCACGTGGAACGTACGGTTATCCGTGTGCATCGGTAGCGATCACCAGCTGCGTCGCCACAACCTGCGGCAAAGTGCGCCGTGTTTAAATCACGCCGCCGATACGATCCCACGTTCCACGTGAAACACCGCACCCTCTTCCGGCAAGCCGCGCAGGTCACGGTCTATCGCCGTGAGAATCAGCTGGCCGGGAATCTCGGCGATCTGAGCCATCAGCCGTGATAATGAGTTCTTATCCAGCTCCGCCGCCGGATCATCGACCAGCAACACCACCTGATCGTCATTCAAACCTGCAAGAACCCTGGTTTGGGCCAGAATCATCCCCGCGGCAAGTAGTTTCTGCTGGCCCCGGGAGACCTGAGTCTTTGCGGCGCGCTTCTGCCAGATCAAGCGCAAATCGGCCCTGTGGGGACCGACACCGGTTACCTGAAGCTGCCGATCCCTGTTCAGACTCTTCGCTAACGCATCCTGCATCGACAACGCGTCATCCCAACCAGGTCGATACTCGATATCGATGCCATCAAGGCCCAGGGCGCTGCAGACCGTCGATACGGGTTCTCGCAACATCTGCACGTAACCGCTCCGGTAACTATCTACAACTTCACCATGCTCGATGAGTTCACGATCCCACGGTGCAAGCTGGCTATTATTCTGCCCCTGTTTCAGTGCCGCATTACGTTGCTTGAGGGCTTTACGAAAGTTCCGCCAGGCCGACAAATATTGGGGTTCCACGTGGAACACGCCGTAATCCAGATATTTTCGCCGCCGCTCAGGCCCTTCGGCAATCAGAGTGTGAATCTCTGGCTCAATAACCTGCAAGACCAACCATTCTGCGATCGTCGCAAGGTTTGACTGTTCTTCGCCGTCGATCCGAATGCGGTGTTGCGCCCGTCCGGCCTCGATGCCGATCTTGTGTTGACCTGCATCATGTTGAATTTGACCAAACAATTGAAACGACTGCTGTTGGTGGCGCACCAATCGATCGGTTCTGGGTTGTCGGAATGATTTTCCGCGGCCCAGGAAATAGGCCGCCTCCAGCAGGGAAGTCTTGCCGGCACCATTGTCGCCGACGATCATCGTCACCCGTTGGTCCAGCGTCAGGTCGGCTGCCTCGATGCACCTGAAGTTGTTAACTTTCAGCCGCTGCAAAATCATCGCGCGGCCAACCGGACCAACAGTCTTATCAGAGCCTCATCGGCATCACGACATACTTCGCATCACTCTTTTCGATGTCAGGCATGCTGATCACACAGCTGCTGTTGGCATCGTTAAGGCTGATTCGAACTGTCTCCTGATCGACCGCTCCCAGTGCATCCAGCAGGTAATTGACGTTGAAACCGATCTCGATGTCGTCGCCGCTGTATTCAACTTCGACCTCTTCCTCGGCTTCTTCCTGTTCCGGGTTGTGCGCCATGATCTTTGCGCCGCTATCCCTGATCTCCAGCCGAATACCGCGATATTTCTCGTTCGAGAGGATCGCCGCACGTTGCAGAGCCGCGCGCAATGTATCCCGGTCTGCTGTCAGGAAATTTTGTGTGTCGGCCGGAATCACGCGTTGATAGTCCGGGAAACGTCCGTCGATCAATTTCGATGTGAAGCGGATACGCCCGGAAGAAATCCGGATGTGATTCTTGCCCATTTCAAACTTCAAATTGCCGTCATCGCCCAACATACGTTGCAGCTCGAGCACACCTTTGCGGGGAACGATCACCTGTTGAACCGGCAACGATTGGTCGGCTAATTGCGCCTCACACAACGCCAGCCGATGGCCATCCGTCGCCACGGCACGAATGATGTTGCCATCGGTTTCCATCAGCATGCCATTCAGGTAGTAGCGCACATCCTGTTGAGCCATCGCAAAATAAGTTTTGTCGAGCAAACGGTGCACCACACTGCTTGGCAGCTCCACGGCCTGTCCCGCCTCGATATCATCGATTACCGGGAACTCCGCCGCAGGTAGCGTCGACAAACTGAACCGACTGCGACCGCTTTGAATCGTCAGCCTGTCTCCCTTAACGGCAAGCTTTACATCAGCGCCATCCGGCAACGCTTTACAAATATCAAACAGCTTGCGACCAGGCACGGTGATCTCACCCGCCATATCCATATCGACATCGCTGGAAGATTGCAGCTCAACCTCAATATCAGTTGCAGTCAGTGACAAAACATTATCTTTCACCTGCAAAAGAATGTTGGCAAGAATCGGCATCGTCTGACGTCGTTCAACGACACCAATGACGGCTTGTAGCGATGATAAAAGTGCCTGTCTGCTGGCGCTCAATTTCATAGTATCGGCTCTATATATAATTAAGTATTTTATTTAATATTTATTATTATTAAGGGGCTGTTTTTCTGTGTGAAACTTTTTAAAACCTAATAAAAACAAATACTTCGATATAAAAAATGAACCTTATTAGTTGTCCAGAACACCCTCTGATAGTTGTGTACACATTGTGGATAAGCCCGAGTGCTAAAGTTATCCACAGGTTACCAACATCATCCGGTCAGTATTCTTAACAGGTTCTTATAATCCTCATCGATGCGCGTTTCCGTTTCACGTAACTCTTTAATTTTACGACATGCGTGCAGCACCGTCGTGTGATCTCTGCCGCCAAACGCATCGCCGATCTCGGGCAGTGAGTGTCGCGTCAGTTCCTTCGACAAACTCATGGCTATCTGACGCGGCCTGGCTATCGAACGGTTGCGCCGTTTTGATAACAATTCACTCATCCGGATTTTAAAGTACTCGGCAACAGTCTTCTGGATATTTTCAATGCTGACCAGCTTGTCTTGCAACGCCAGCAGATCCCGCAGGGCCTCTTTGCATGACTCGATGCTGATTTCGCGTCCCGTGAAACTGGCGGTCGCGATGACACGTCGCAACGCACCTTCCAGCTCGCGGACGTTCGAACGGATTCGTTGAGCAATAAAAAAAGCAACCTCATCAGGTAGCTCGACGCCTTCAACCTGGGCTTTTTGTATCAGGATCGCTACCGAAGTTTCCAGCTCGGGTGGCTCGATAGCGACCGTCAAACCCCAGCCAAAGCGCGATTTCAGCCGTTCTTCGAGGCCGTCGACCTCCTTCGGATAGCGGTCACATGTGAGGATAATCTGGCGCTGGCCTTCCAGCAGTGTGTTGAACGTGTGGAAGAACTCTTCCTGCGAACGCTCTTTGCCGGCAAAAAACTGAATGTCGTCGATCAGTAGCACATCGAGTGATCGGTATGCGCGTTTGAACTCGCTGATCGTGTTGTGTTGGAGGCCTCGCACCATATCGCCGACAAAGCGCTCCGAGTGCACATAGCAGACCCGTGCATCAGGATTTCGCGCGAGAACGCCATTTCCAACGGCATGCATCAGGTGCGTTTTGCCCAGCCCGACGCCGCCATACAAAAATAGCGGGTTGTAGGCTGTACCCGGATTCTCGGCAACCTGGGATGCCGCAGCGCGTGCTAACTGGTTGCTTTTACCTTCAACAAACGTCTCGAACGTAAAATTCGGCATCAGCCGGCTTTCGGGCATGGGTATTCGCGCTACTGCTGGCGCCGGTTGGGCGGCAACGGGCGCTGCTGCTGCAGGCTCCGGTTTGTCCTCGGTAAGCGAACCGATTGTTGCCACGACACTGACCGGCTTGCCGTCGAGCTCTTCGGCAATCACGTGGATGCGCGCCATAAACTGTGCGTTGAGCCATTCCACGACGAACCGGTTTGGTGCCAGCAGGTTTAGTCGCCCGTCCACGTGTTCGGCCTGTAAAGGCCGTATCCAGGTATTAAACTGCTGTTCCGGCACTTCAGAGCGAAGCCGACGCAAACAACGTGTCCAGAGTGCGTTATCCGACTCCAATCGCTCACCATCCAACCAGGGGCTAAACCGACATGCCGACAATTGATGCCGACCTCCCCGAAACGGGTCGGCAAGCTTATACTGTGAATCCAAAGTTATCCACAACTTGCGTGTCCGGACGTTGACAGCACTGGTCCCACAGCGTATCTTCTGGCGCCTTTTCACGGTTACGTCGTAAGCGGCAAAACCCGTGTGCGCCGGCATTGGCCGGTGTCATCAACAACATTCAGGATTCGTGTCATGAAACGCACTTTTCAGCCAAGCACACTCAAGCGCAAACGTACCCACGGTTTTCGCGCTCGTATGTCAACCAAAGGCGGCCGTCTGGTCCTCAAGCGTCGGCGTGCCAAGGGCCGTCATAGCCTGAGCGCCTGATTAGCGTCATTAACCGTTGCGCGGCACTATTCTTGTGCCGCCGCGGTGACCGCCACGTCTTATCGTGATGCCGACGCCAAAATCACCTTTCCGGCGAAACCAGCGCATCCTCACCAGCAAAGAATTCCAACGCGTATTTCGCAAGAGCCGCCGCTCCCGCGACGCGCTATTCATGGTGCGCGCCTGTTATTCAGACCAAACGCACCCTCGTCTGGGACTTGCCATCTCCAAGAAGCATGCGCGTCTGGCTGTTCAACGCAACCGCCTCAAGCGCTATACCCGTGAGGTTTTTCGCCACGCCGCCGCCGAATTGGCGCCGGCCGACTTTGTGGTTGTCAATCAGCCGGCGGCGACAACAGCGTCTGCGCATGCCCTGATAAGCAGCCTGACAACGCATTTTCGCGTCCTGAGCGAAAAAAAGCCGCGAACATGACGCACGTATTCCGCATAATAGCCCTCCGATCGGATCACGGCATCGCTGTTGATCCGACGACAACACAAATTCCCGACTGACAGACACTCCTATGGACAACCAACGATTGTTCGCATGGGCCTTGCTTGGCCTGATGCTTCTAATGACATGGCAAGCCTGGCAGGCAGACTATGCGCCCGCCCCCTCGGCCGTAACTCCGTCTGCTGCCGTCGCTGACGATGGCACGCCCGTAGCGCTGACGCCGCCAGGTGACGATTTGCCGATGCTGGATGATCCCGCTGCGACGTCGTCGGAGGCTGTGCCTGCGATTGGTGGTGACGTCGTCAGCGATGCACCGCCAGCTGATCTGGTGCGTGTGAAGACCGACGTTCTTATAGTCGACATCAACCCGATCGGCGGGGATATCGTCTTCGCGACCTTGCCGCGTTACCCGGTCGCGAAGGATCGCCCCGACGACTACGTTACCTTGCTGGATTCCACACCGTCGGACTATGCGGTGTTCCGCACCGGCCTGACCACGCGCGACAAGACACGCGAACCAAATCACCGCGCGACCTTCACCGCGCAGGCGACAGAGTTCACGATGCAGCCGGGCCAAGACACCCTGGTCGTGCCGCTGCAGTGGACGGACGGCAATGGTCTGACGGTAACCAAACAATATACGTTTGAGCGCGGGCGCTACGACATCGATCTGAATCTCCGTGTTAACAATGCGAGCGGTGCGGACTGGACCGCCGCATCTTATGCGCGCATCGTGCACATGACCGAATCGCCCGACCGCTCGATGTTTGACGTCGAAAGCTACTCATTCAAAGGTCCGGTCGTTTTCGATGGCGAAAAATACGATAAGTATTCTATCGGTGACCTGCGCGACGACGCCGTCAATATCGAGGGTGTCAGTAATGGCTGGGTCGCTGCCATTGAACACCATTTCCTGTCCGCGATCGTGCCGGCAGAGGACGCCGTTGCGCGTTATCAACTCGGCCTGAGTGGCAACACCTTCGTCGCGGGTCTGGTCGGTTCGCCGGTCAGCATTGCTAACGGTAGCGTGCAGGATATTCCGTTGACGCTATTCATCGGGCCCAAGCTCCAGGAGCAGCTGGTCGAAGTATCGCCGCGCCTGCCGCTCACGGTCGACTACGGCATTTTGACGTTGCTCGCCGACCCACTGTTCTGGCTGCTGTCGAAAGTCTTCGAGTTCGTCGGCAACTGGGGCTGGTCGATCATCATCGTAACGATCCTGATCAAACTTGTGTTCTACAAGCTGACCGAAAAAAGCGGCCGCTCAATCGCCAAGATGCGCAACCTGCAACCGCGGCTTAAGTCTATTCAGGAACGCTACAAGGATGACCGCCCGAAGTTGTCCCAGGCGATGATGGATTTGTACAAACGCGAAAAAGTGAACCCGGCCGCGGGCTGTTTACCGATACTTATCCAGATGCCGTTCTTCCTGGCGTTCTACTGGGTACTGCTTGAGTCGGTTGAAATGCGCCAGGCGCCGTTCCTGCTGTGGATTCAGGATCTTTCAAGCCGCGATCCGTTGTTCATCCTGCCCTTGTTGATGGGCGCGGCGATGTTCATGCAGCAAAAACTCAATCCCGCGCCGGCCGACCCGATTCAGGCCAAGGTAATGAAAGTGCTGCCGATCATCTTCACGGTGTTCTTTGCGTTCTTCCCCGCCGGCCTGGTTTTGTACTGGTTTACCAACACGCTGCTCGGTGTGATGCAACAGTGGAATATCAACCGCGTCGTTGAGGCCGAGGCGCGTAAGGCGCGCGACTAGCGCCGCTGTTCGCTCAGGTGGTTGCTGACCACCACGCGACCATGCAGCGTGCGATGCACGGGACAACGATCGGCTATTTCCAGCATGCGCGCGCGCGTCTCATCGTCGAGCGCCCCGATCAGCATAATGTCGCGCTTGAAATGGTCATAGGCGCCATCAGCGTCCTGCGCTTTCTCATGGCTGACATCAACACGCGCTGACTCCAAGGGCAGAGACTTGTGCCGCGCATACATCTGCAAGGTCATGCTTGTGCAACTGGCCAAAGCCGCGGACAGTAAACCGTGCGGTGATGGCCCGCTGTTGCTACCGCCGAGATCGGCCGGTTCATCCGCAAACAGAAGATGCTCGCCCGCCATGATGGTGGTGCGGAATCCGTGTTGCCCCGTCTCGGCTATCGTATGTCCGGCCGCCGCGGCCTCATGCTTAACAAGATCGGGCAAATAGCGCTGTGCCCACCCCGCCAGCACCGTGCCGACATATTCGGAATCGCGATTGTCGGATAGCAGGTGGTCTGCCTTGTCGAGCGACACAAAGCTCTTCGGGTGCAGCGCTTGCGCAAACAATTCGCTCGCATTGCTGACCTCGACCGTCGTGTCTACCGGCGAGTGCATGATCAGTAACGCCTTGCGCAGGTTGCGCACCGTCTTGGCCACCGGGTGCTCGGCCAGATCGTCAATGAAACGCTTCTTGATGGTAAACGGCCGCCCGGCAAGTAAGACTTCCGCCTGTCCGTCCCGCTCGATGTCCTGTTCGGCATCGCTGAACAGATGCCGGACGTGCGCTGGCGTCGAGGGCGATCCTATGGTCGCCACAGCGAGCGCCGACGGAATTTCGTTGGCAGCCTGCAGCACGGCCGTCCCGCCCAGCGAGTGTCCGATCAGAATATCGGGCGCGCGGGCATATCCCTGCAACCACACTGCCGCATCGACAATGTCACTGACATTGCTGGAAAACGTTGTCTCGGCGAAATCACCATCGCTGTCGCCGAGTCCCGTGAAATCGAACCGCATCACGGCGATACCCTGTTGATTCAGGGCTCGCGAGATATTGGTCGCCGCTTTCAGGTTCTTGGTGCAGGTAAAGCAATGCGCAAATAAAGCTATCGCCTCGTAGCCGCCGTGACGATCGGCCGGCCAATCGATCAATCCGCCGAGGCTCACGCCGTCGCGATTTTCGAATGTCACTTTCTCTGTGTTCATAGCCTTACGCTCCTGACGCGAATAACCTGTAGCTGAATGAATAAACCCGCCGATGACGCACTTTATTGCATCACAGGTGCTTTTACCGCACCTTAGCCGCCGTGAACACGCGTAATTCCCAAAGTGAAACGATCGTTGCAGCCGCCACTGCGCCCGGCAAGGCGGGCGTTGGTGTGGTGCGTATTTCCGGTGACCTGGCACCGGCGATTGCGCGCAGGTTGCTCGGCCAGATACCTGAACCTCGCCGCGCAGCGCTGGCAAGCTTTAACGATGCAAGCGGGGAGTCTATCGATACCGGACTTGCGCTGTATTTTCCCGCACCGCACTCGTACACCGGGGAGCATGTGATAGAGCTTCAGGGTCACGGTTCCCCGGTTGTCATGGACGCGCTTATCAAGCGCATCTGCGAGCTCGGTGCACGGCCGGCCGAGCCCGGTGAGTATTCGAAGCGCGCGTTTCTCAACGACAAGATGGATCTTGCCCAGGCCGAGGCGGTCGCCGATCTGATCGATAGCGGGTCACGTCAGGCCGCGCGTGCTGCGATGCGGTCTCTGAGTGGCGCGTTTTCAGACGCGGTTAATGCATTGACGCTGGAAATTACGAATCTGCGCGTGCACGTAGAAGCCGCTATCGACTTTCCGGAAGAGGAAATCGATTTTCTGGACGATACGGCGCTGCGCGCACGTGTCGTTTCGGTCCGCGCGCGTTTTGATGAATTGCAACGCCAGGCGCGAGCGGGGCGTGCCCTGAATGACGGGCTTACGATCGTGCTGGCAGGTGAGCCGAACGTCGGCAAATCAAGCCTGTTGAATGTGCTCGTCGGTGACGATGCGGCGATCGTCACCGATATTGCGGGAACAACCCGCGACCTGATCCGCGAGTCGGTGGTTATCGATGGGTTGCCGGTAACGTTGATCGATACCGCGGGCTTACGCGAAACCGACGATGTGGTTGAGCGTGAGGGTGTGCGCCGCACGCGGCGTGCGATTGCCGAGGCCGATCACGCGTTGCTGATGGTTGATGCAAATGACCGCGGGCGTAACGACACGCTTGCGTCTTTGCTCGAAGATCTCGCCGCCGACGTGGCTGCTACGGCGATCGCCAATAAGGTCGACTTGATGGATAGTCCTGATAGACCAGACAGTATTTATGTCGCGGGCCGCCGCATGGAATTGTTGTGGGTGTCGGCCCGCAACGGCGAGGGCATCGAAGAATTACGCCGTTATCTGCACCGGCTCGCGGGTCTTGAAGAAGATATGCAAGGCAGCTATTCGGCCCGCCGCCGCCATTTGCTGTTGCTGGAAGATGCACGCGCCCGTTTTGACACGGCGGTGCAAAGGCTGGAAATCGATCAAGCCGGCGAGCTGATGGCCGAAGAGTTGCGCCTGTGTCAGCAATCGTTAGGGGGGATCACCGGCATTGTGACCAGCGATGATCTGCTTGGGAAAATCTTCGGCGAGTTTTGCATCGGCAAATAGTGCCGCGCGCCAGGCTTACTGTTCTGGCTTATAGTCCGCCAGATTCACGACTTCGTTACGACGCGGTATGCGCTGATCGCCCGCCAGCGCATGCACAACATTGCGACCAGACTCTTTCGCCGCGTAAAGCGCGCGATCGGCACGTCGCAGCAGGCTGTCGATCGACTCTGCTGCGCGGAATTCGGCGGCACCACCGGAAATCGTGATACGGATATCTTTGTGAAAGCTGTGCGACACGGTGCTGAGCCGGATCCGCTCGGCACACTGCCGTGCGCCGTCGAGTGATGTGCGAGGTAACATCAGTATGAATTCTTCGCCGCCGTAGCGCCCCAGACGTCGCGCTTCAACGACCGGCGACATTTCGTCCAGCAATCGCAACTCACTGCGCATGCGGCTGGCGAAATCAGCCAACACCTGATCACCGGTAAGGTGACCGAACTGGTCATTGACCTCTTTGAAATAATCGATATCGACAATGACCACGCTGAAGGTCTCGCCGTAGCGCAAAGCCGTTTCGCGCAGGCGACCAAGCGTTTCGATAATCGAACGGCGGTTGTAGGCCTGAGTCAGGTGGTCTCGTTCGGCAAGCTGCGTCACTTCTTTCAGCAAATCCGTCAGGCTCGCATTGCGCGCATGCAGCCGCTCGCGTAGCGCGCTGACCTGATTGCCGAAATAGGCACACCAGACCAGCAGGCTGCCCACAACGAATATCCGCAACACGAGATCGTGCGAGTTGAGCATGCTCTTGCCATTCGCGAGATCCAGACCGGTCATTACGATATAGCCGGAAAAGGCGAACACCGCCAGAGCTGCAAACTCCCGCGCGCTCAGTTGAAAGGTGCCAAACATCAGAACGATCAGCGAAACCGAGATCAGCAGGTCGCGCCATTCCGGAATCCAGAACATGAGCACGGTGACCCAGATGAACCCGATCAGGCATTGGGCAAAGGTTGCCGAAGGGTCGGACAGCCTCAGATTCGCGCCGGAAAAGAAAAGTGCCCACAGCGCGACAACAGTGGCGATGACGCCGGCGCCGATCGTCCACAGTGCGACGGGCGGCGTAGAGATCATGTCGAACGCATAGGCGGCCGAGGTCATGACGATCCAGATGCCATACAACGATGCAGACAACAGGAAGCGCCTCATGCGCAGAGCCTGCGCCGCTTGCTGATTTCTATTCGGGTCCGGCATCATCTCCCAATAATATCGCCAGAACCGGCGCGATTAATGAGCCTGCTGTCACGAATTAGCGAAATATCCCGGCCGCGTAAGGCCTACATAAGCAGGCTTTCGCGCTTGTAGAAGTGGATGGCGATGAGCGCCAGGATGCCGCCAACAAGCAGCGACGAACCCACAGATACGGCGATGAAATCGGCTCTCAGCGCCTCGCCTTTAACAAGATCGAGAATCAACAGATGTTGAGACAGACTCGGCACGGCCATCCACTGCAGGCTTGGCTTCAGATTACTGACGGCCGCCACAATAATCGGCAACGTTGGCACCAGCATCGTGAACGTCAGCCAGCTTTGTGCTTCCTTGAAACTCTTGGCGAATGACGCAACAACGGTCATCAGCGACGCACCGATCAGTGCGAAAGGCACGGTAACCACAAATGCCAACAGCACCTGTTGCGGGCCGAAGCCGACACTCATACCCAGTTGCTGCAGCGGGATAAATCGCAGCACGCTGGAAAATGCGATCAGCGCCAGCGCCAGCGAGGCGATCATGAAGAAACAGGTGGCCAGCAGTTTGCCAAGCAACAGCGTCGAACGCTTAACAGGCAGCGTTAGCAACGGTTCCAGCGACCCGCGCTCGCGCTCACCGGTCGTCGTATCGATCGCCAGATACATGCCACCGGCGAGCATCGAGAACAGCAGGAAATACGACAACATGCCGAGAATTAGCGCTGCCCGGCCGCTCGGCGTCGAGGTGTCGATCTCGTCGATATTGATCGGTCGGGAAATAGATGGGTCGATGCCTCTCGCCAGTAACCGCATGGCGCCGATCTGATTGGCGTAGGCGCTGATCATCGCGCGCGCGCGCCGCGACTGGCGGCTGGTGCTGGAATCCGATCCGTCCAGTACCAGCTGCACCCGCGCGGTATTCCCGTCGGTCCAGTCTTCGCCAAAGGTGTTATTGATGATCAGAATCATTTCATGCTCGCCGTCTTTGACGGCCGCGACAGATTCATCCTCGGATAATTCCAGTCGCTCTATTTCGGTATCTTGCTGCTCAAGGAAGTTGACCAGGTTCGGCGCATTGACCGCCCCGACGATCGCCAACGGCAGCGGCTTCTCGGCTGCGCCGGTGGCTTGTTTCAATGTGAAGCTGATGATGATGGCGAACAACACGGGGCCGAACAGAGGTCCGAATACGAGCGCCGACAGCATCGTGCGGCGGTCGCGAAAATTGTCGCGAATTTCTTTGCCGAATATGGTGCCGAGGTGTTTCATCGCGTCACCTCCGTTGTACCAATGGCCTTGACGAACGCGTCCTCGAGATCCTCGCACCCCGTTTTGTCGCGTATCGATTGCGTGGTGCCGGTGATGGCGACCTGGCCGTTAGCAATGATGACGATTTCATCGCACAGTGCGGCGACTTCCTGCATGACATGGGATGAGAACAACACGCACTTACCCTGCTCACGCAATTTGCGAATGATGCTGCGCAGGCTGCGCGTCGCCATAACGTCCAGGCCGTTGGTCGGCTCGTCGAGAATGACATTCTGCGGCTCGTGCACCATCGCACGCGCTAAAGCGACCTTTATCTTCTGGCCCTGCGAAAAGCCTTTGGTACGCCGGTCGGCGAAGTCATTGATCTCCAGCAGGTCGATCATCTCCTGCACTTTCTCAGCACGTCGGGATGGCTCGACGCCATGCAGCGCGGCGAAATAGGCAATGTTCTCGCGCGCCGTTAATTGCTGATAAAGACCGGCGCCGTGAGGCAGGGCACCCAGATTGCGTCGTGCCGACAACGGGTCCTGCTGCACATTGGTTTGATCAATGCGTGCCGTGCCTTTGTCCGGTGCGATCGCGGTGTACAGCACGCGCAGCGTGGTTGATTTCCCGGCGCCATTCGGACCCAGCAAGCCGGTGATTTTGCCGTCATCCGCCCTGAAGCTGACATCTTTGACAGCCTGGACCTTGCCAAATGACTTGGCGATGTTTTGTACTTCAATCATAGCGATGCCTTAAGGAGTCGGGCCGACGGGGCTGACAAAAACGGGTGTGTAGCCAAGCTTTTCGATGCACTCGGGTTGCAGCGACGCAGGGTCGAGCTCATCGACAAACTGATCGATGAGTTTCGGCATACAGCCTGCGCCCGAGACGATGTGGCCCTGTCGTGGCGCGACGATGTGACGTGAGCGGCTGAGTGTCTCTGCGGCACGTGCGCCGTAGGCCGGCGGCGTGACCGGATCCAGTTCGCCTGACAACACAAGTACCGGTAAGTCGCTAACGGTTGCATCCTTGAATCCGTCATCGAGAACACCCGCCGGCCAGATGGCGCAAATCTCACGCAGATACTCGAACTGCAATGCGCCCATGTAGGTATCTTCGAGCGCGCTAACGTCAATGTCGTCAGCGAAGAACGGCGCATCTTCCGTACACACCACGGCGTTGTGCATGCCGACCGCGAGCATGTCTTCGAACTGGTCCTCGACCAACGCACCCTGTGCGGCGAGCATTTGATAACGGCCCTTGGATGCTTCGTCAATCATCAGCGGCAACAGCGCGCGCATGAGCGGCGAATAGCTGGTGAGGCGCACAACCCCGGCCAACGTTTCATTGTTCAGGGTCTGTTGCTTGATGCTGCCATTACGTGGATGTGTGATGTCGACAGTCACGGGCGCTTCGGTCAGGCGCGCACGCAAAGTATCAAATGTATCGCGAAGATTGCCGAACGCACCCGCACAGGCAGCGTCTTCATCGCAACGATCGAATAGTTGGTCGAGACTGGATTGGGCATCAAGCGCGATCGCGGGACCCAGCAACATGTCGGCCGGTACGACACCATCAATGATGACGCTGCGCGTGTGCTGCGGGTAGGTTTTCAGAAAGTGTAACGCCACGCGGGTGCCGTAAGAACCGCCCCACAGGTTCAGTTGCTCAAAGCCCAGAGCCTGGCGTACCGCATTCATGTCGCCGACGGCCACGCTGGTCGTGTAATAGCGCGGGTCGCCGTCGAGCTGCTCAAGACACTCCTGCGTAAGTCGTTTTGCCACATCGAAATCCATTTCGGTGCCCATGGACGGGTCGATGCTCGGGCAGGTCAGTGCATTCGAGCGCCCGGTGCCGCGCTGGTCAACCAGCAGGATTTGCCGGTCGCGGCGAACAAGCTCAAAAGCGCCGCTCATCGTGATGTACGAATCGATGGCTGATTGTCCCGGACCGCCGGCGAACAGCACCAGCGGATCGGCCAGCGGTTCGACGTTCAGCGATGGCACCAGTGCGATATGCAAGCCGATGATCTTGCCGTCCGGATCATCGGGGTTTTCCGCGACTTCAAAGACGCCGCACTCGGCCCTGGTGGTATCCATCGCGCTGCCGGCATCTATCCGACAGGGTGTAAGTTCCAGCGCGGCCGCCGGTTTGGCGGCCAATATTGCGGAACCTGCAGCCAGCGAGACGAGAAGACAGCGGGCGTAGTTGAGAAAATAGGCCACTCGATAATCCTTGGGCTATGACGAACAGCGCAAAAGTATGCCCAACTATCCGAGAAAAAACAGAACGATGGGCCCTACCTTCCAAAATCACATAAAGCCGTCCAATTGCCTCGCGTGATATATTTTGCTTTTCGTAGTCTATTGAATATTAACGACTTAATGGTGAAACGCGCGGGCTCTCCGTTGCCCTCATGCTGCTGATTGATTGCTACCGGCGGGCCGTCTGGCGCGGCATCGCTGTCGCAACACCGGCGCCATATCCCGTCCCGCCCGCGTTGCCAGCGCGCAAATCACCCTGTGTTTTGCGATCGACTAGCCTTTTGTGCGCATTTTTCGGGCGTTACAATGCACGGCTGAACATTAGAAACGGATATTGATACGTGTCGGACGAACAGCAATTTGATGTCATCGTGATCGGCGGTGGCCATGCGGGTACCGAGGCGGCTTTGGCTGCCGCGCGCGCCGGTGCGTCGACGTTGCTTGTGACGCAATCAATAGAGACGCTCGGGCAAATGAGCTGTAACCCGGCGATTGGCGGTATCGGCAAAGGCCATCTGACCCGCGAGGTTGATGCGCTGGGTGGCGCCATGGCGCGTGCCATTGACCGCGCCGGCATCCAGTTTCGTACGCTAAACGCCAGCAAGGGTCCCGCCGTGCGTGCCACACGTGCGCAAGCGGATCGCGTGCTTTACCGCCAGGCAATCCGGCGCATGCTGGAAACACAGCCCGGCTTGAGAATATTCCAGAGCAGCGTCACCGATCTCGCCGTTAGTGGCGGCAAGGTCAGCGGCGTCGTTACTCAAATGGGCCTGACGTTTACCGCCCGCGCGGTCGTATTAACCGTCGGAACATTTCTCGGTGGACGCATCCACATGGGCACGCAACAGACCGAGGGTGGCCGGGCCGGCGATGCGCCGTCGAATCGTCTGGCCGCTCGCCTGCGTGAACTGCCGTTTCGCGTTGCGCGCCTGAAAACCGGCACGCCGCCGCGCCTCGATGCACGCTCACTCGACCTCGATGCGATGCAGCCGCAACACGGCGACGATCCGGCGCCGGTGTTCTCATTCCTTGGTCGCCGTAGCGAACATCCGCGCCAGGTGCCCTGCTACATCACGCATACCAACGAAAAAACCCACGACATTATCCGCGGCTCGCTGCACGAGTCGCCGATGTTTCGCGGCGACATAGAAGGCATAGGCCCGCGTTATTGCCCATCGGTCGAAGACAAGATCGTGCGTTTCGCTGATAAGCAGTCGCACCAGATTTTCGTTGAGCCCGAGGGGCTGGATACGTTCGAGGTTTATCCCAACGGTATTTCTACGAGCCTGCCGTATGCGACCCAGGTGGACTTCGTGCGCAGCATTCGTGGTTTCGAGAACGCGCACATCACGCGCCCGGGTTACGCCATCGAGTATGACTTTTTCGACCCGCGCGACCTGCATGCAACGCTCGAAACGAAAGCGATGCCGGGCCTGTATTTTGCCGGCCAGATCAATGGCACCACTGGCTATGAAGAAGCCGCGGCGCAGGGTCTGCTGGCGGGCGTGAATGCTGCACGCAACGCGCAACAATGCGAACAATGGGTGCCGCGTCGCGATGAGGCCTATCTCGGCGTACTGGTCGACGATCTTGTCACGCAGGGAACGCTCGAGCCGTATCGCATGTTCACCAGCCGCGCGGAGCACCGCTTGTTGTTGCGCGAAGACAATGCGGACCGACGACTCACGCCGACCGGCCGCGAGCTGGGCCTCGTGGATGACGCGCGTTGGCGTGTCTATGAGGCACGCCAGCAAGCGGCGGCCGGCGAACATAACCGGTTGGCAAAAATACTGGTGCGCCCCGGCGACCTGGAGGCCGGCGCGTTGCCCAACGGTGGCGGGGATTTGTCGCGCGAAACGCATGCGATCGATTTGCTGCGCCGCCCCGAAGTAACCCATGCATCGTTGCTGGCGCTGGATGTGGTCGGCAAGCCGGCGCAACCGGCGTACCAACCTGACGATTATCTGGGCAGTGATGAGTTCGTTGCACAGATCAGCCTGCAGGTCGAAACTGACGTCAAATATCAGGGCTATGTTGAACGCCAGCAACGCGACATCGAACAGCAACGCAAACAGGCCGAGCTGCGCCTGCCTGCGGATATCGACTATGCATCGGTGCAGGGACTGTCCAATGAAGCGCGCCAGAAGCTCACCGATACGCGTCCCGACACCATAGGTCAGGCCGGGAGAATATCCGGTGTCACGCCGGCGGCGGTTTCACTGCTGCTGATACATCTGAAAAAGCGGACGTTGAAGAAGAGCGCCTGACGCCTGATGCGCCCGCACGAGCTCATACTTCTTGCGGCGGGCCTTGCGCTGGTCGCCTGCAGCGGTCCGCAGCCAGCCGACCCGGTTGATCATTTGCGTCGCGGCTTGTCCGCACAACCTGAAACACTCGATCCGCAACAAGCGCGCAGCGTTGCTGCGCTGAAAGTCGTCGGCGAGATGTTTGAAGGGCTGTTGACGCGCGATGGCGCGGGCCAGCTCGTCGCCGGTAGCGCACAATCGTGGCAGCAATCGGACGATCAGCTGATCTACACGTTTGTGCTGCGCGAAGAACTGCGATGGTCAGACAACAGCGCGCTTACGGCCGAGGACTTTGTGCGCGCGTGGCGCTATCTGGCTGACCCGAAAAATGCTGCGTTCTACGCCGAATTGCTGCGACCGCTGCGCAATGGTGATGACGTGTTGCTGGGCGCTAAACTGCCGGCTGAGCTCGGCGTACTGGCGCTCGATCCGGTGACGTTGCAAGTCACGCTGGACGCACCGCAACCGGATTTTCTCCAGCGCGTCGCACACCCCGCCTTGTCGCCACGTGCGCGCGACGGCGCAGCGCTCACCAATGGCGCCTATGTGTTAGCCAACGATAACAATGCCGGGCGTATCGAGTTGCGTGCCAATGCTGTATTTCACGCGGCCGGCCAGGTGTCGATTCGCCAGGTTTATTATCAGGCCTTCGATCAGGAGCTGACCGAATACAACGAGTTTCGCAGCGGCGGTCTCGACGTTACCAGCCGCGTGCCGCGCCAGGTGTTCCGTACCGATACCCCCGAACCGACACTGCGCGTCGCGCCGTATCTCGGCGTGGTCTATTTGAGCTTCAATATGCGCGAACCACCGCCGTTGTCGCTGCGCCGCGCCCTGTCGCTGGCCATTGATCGCGAGGCGCTGGCAAGCCGCGTACTGGGTCGCGGTGAGCAGCCGGCGTTCGGCTTAGTACCGCCGCAAACGGCCAACGGCAGTGAGCTGTACCCCCGCTTTGAGCATCCGTCGGCAAAGACCGATCAGGCGTCGCGACAGGCCGAGGCGGTGCGGCTATATGAGGATGTACGCGGCATCAGTGATGGACCGGTCAACATCACGCTTAATTACGCCAGCTCGGATGAAAATCGTGTGGTTGCAGCGGCGCTGCAGGCTATGTGGCAGCGTGCTCTGCCAGGTATCGGTGTGACGTTGGAGAACAATGAATTCCGCGTGCTGCTGAACAAGGCGCGCAGCGGCGATTTTAATGGTCTGATTCGTGGCAGCTGGATCGCGGACTACAACGATGCGGGTCAGTTTCTGGCACTGCTGACAACCGACAGCGCGGCCAACACCTCGGGTTTCTCCGATGCCCGCTACGACGCTTTACAGGCGGCAGCTGAGACGACGATGAATCCAGCGCGGCGGGCGTCAGCGTTACAGGCGATGGAGCATCTGGTTGCGGAACAGGTGCCGGTTATTCCGCTGCATTATTTCGTTTCCAAACATATGGTGCGCGCGCGCGTTGAAGGTTGGCAGGACAATCCGCTCGACTTGCACTACAGTCGCTACCTGAGCCTGGCCCCGGTTCGGCCGGAGGAATAAACCGCAAGCTATGTTGCGCTACACCCTGTCACGACTGCTGAGTGCGATTCCCACCCTATTCCTGGTTATGGTTGTGGCGTTTGTGCTGGTGCATTCGGCACCCGGTGGGCCATTCGACACCGAACGTGCATTACCGCCGGAAACCGAGGCGCGTCTCGAGGCCGCCTACGGGCTCGATCAGCCGCTCTGGCGCCAGTTCGCAAATTACGTTGGCGGCATTGCGCGAGGCGATTTCGGGCCGTCTTTTCGCTATCCGCAATCGACAGTCGGTGAACTCATCGCCGGCGCGTTTCCGGTATCGGCATTGCTGGGCTCGTTGGCGCTGTTGTTCGGCGTCATACTGGGGATCGCCGCGGGCGTCTATGCCGCATTACGCCAGAACCGTTTTAGTGATCACCTGCTGATGTCGTTGTCGATGACCGGTATTTCTGTGCCGTCGTTTGTCATCGCGCCCTTGCTGGTGTTGTTGTTTGCGGTCACGCTGCGCTGGATGCCGGCCAGTGGCCTGCATAGCCCATTGCACTATGTGCTGCCGGTGTTTGCACTCTCTTTACCGATGATTGCCTACATCGCCCGGCTGATGCGTGCGAGCATGCTCGAAGTTTTAAAGAGTCAGTTTATCCGCACGGCCCGTTCACAAGGGCTGTCACGACGAACGCTGGTATTTCGCTATGCGCTGAAGCCGGCGATGATCCCGGTGGTCTCATACCTCGGCCCGGCGATTGCTGCGGTGCTGACGGGCTCAGTCGTCATCGAGCAGATTTTCAACATTCCCGGTATCGGCCGGTTATTTATCCAGGGTGCCCTGAACCGCGACTACACGCTGGTTATGGGTCTGGTAATTCTCTACAGCTCGTTGCTAATCACGCTCAATCTGATTGTCGATCTGATGTACGGCGTGCTGGATCCAAGAGTGCGTTACTCGTGAGCGGGACAGTGCCACAAATGCGTCGTCGCGGCCTTGGCTGGCATGCGCTCGCCGCAATGGGTCGTGACCGGCTACTGAAAGTATCCGGCGTGATGCTTGGCCTGATTATTCTTACCGTGATTGTCGGCCCATGGGTCTCGCCGCACACCTACTACGACATGAACTTGCAGGCGATCCTCGTTGCTCCGCAGCTTGCCGATGCGCATTGGTTCGGTACCGACGACCTCGGTCGCGACCTGTTTGTACGCACGATGCATGGCGGGCGGATGTCGTTGCTGGTCGGCGTGGTCTCCACGCTGGTCAGTCTGATCGTTGGTGTGGCCTGGGGCGCTACGGCCGGCTACATCGGCGGGCGCACCGATCACGTGATGATGCGGATTGTGGATATTTTTTATGCCATCCCGTTTATGTTTTTCGTCATTCTGCTGATGGTCTTGTTCGGGCGAAATATCCTGCTGATCTTTGTCGCGATCGGCGCGGTCAACTGGCTCGACATGGCGCGTATCGTACGCGGCCAAACGCTTGCCTTGCGCCAGCGCGAGTTCGTACAGGCCGCAGAGGTAATCGGTGCGTCGCGACGGCGCATTATTTTCCGGCACATTGTGCCCAATCTGCTCGGCATCGTGACGGTCTATGCCACGCTGACCGTCCCGCAGGTGATTCTGATCGAGTCGTTCCTCAGTTTCCTCGGGCTGGGCGTGCAGGAACCGGCGACGTCATGGGGTGCGCTTGTGCAACAAGGCACGCAGTTGATGAGTATCGCGCCATGGATATTGCTGATTCCTGCAACGCTGCTTGCGCTGACATTATTGTGTCTGAATTTTATCGGTGACGGCATGCGCGACGCCTTCGACCCGAAGGACGGCCATCGATGAATCTGTTGTGCGTCGATGACCTGAACGTGCGCTTCGATACGGTGGATGCCGAGGTTCACGCGGTGCGCAATCTGAACTTCCGGCTGGATGCACGCGAGTCGCTGGCGCTGGTCGGCGAATCAGGCTCCGGCAAGAGTCAGGCAATGGCGGCGATATTGGGATTGTTGTCTGAGAACGGTCGCGCGACCGGTAGCGTGCGGCTTGAAGGCCAGGAGATTCTGAACTTGGGTGAAAACGCATTGCGCAAGATTCGCGGTCGTCGCTTGTCGATCGTGTTTCAGGACCCGATGACCTCGCTGAACCCCTATGTAACGATCGGCTATCAAATGTCACGGGTGCTTATTGAGCAACGCGGAATCTCGGCGGAAACTGCCGCGGCCGAAGTTGTGCGCATGCTTGACGCGGTGCAATTGCCGGCCGCACGCAGCCGCCTTAGCAGCTATCCCCACGAATACTCCGGCGGAATGCGCCAACGCGTCATGATTGCGGCCGCGCTGCTGTGCCGCCCCGATGTGTTAATCGCGGACGAGCCGACCACGGCGCTCGACGTCACGGTCCAGGCCAGCATTCTGCAACTGTTACGCGATCTTCAGGAGTCGTTCCGAACCGCGCTGATCCTGATCACACATGATCTTGGTGTGGTCGCCGGTATCTGCGACCGGCTGATTGTCATGGAGCAAGGCGCCGTCGTTGAAGAGGGCAGTACGGACGCTGTTTTCGCGTCACCAGCCGCCCCGGCAACGCAGGCGTTGATCAATGCAGTGCCGAGACTCGATACACCGCTGAATCGGGAGCGCTTTGTCGATCGTGACGCGCAACCTTTATTGAAAGCGCGCGATGTTGTGGTGCGCTATGCGATGCCGGACCCGGACTGGTTCGGGCCGAAACGTTTCACCGCGGTACGCGGCGTTGATCTGGACCTGTATCCGGGTGAAACGCTGGGCATCGTCGGCGAGTCGGGTTGTGGTAAATCGTCGCTCGCCCGCGCGCTGCTCGATATCGGGCGCGATAGCGGCTCGGTCCAGTATCTCGGTACAGAGCTCGGCGATTTACGCGGCACCGACCGGCAGCGCGCGCGCCGCGATTTACAATTTGTATTCCAGGACCCGTTAGGGTCGCTTGACCCGCGCATGACTATCGAGCAAATCGTCGAGGAGCCCGCGTTAGTTCACGGCTTGGTTCGCGAGCGTGGCGCGTGCCGGCAGCGCGTGGTCGAAATGCTTGAGCGTGTGGGTCTGGATGCCAGCATGCTCAATCGTTATCCACATGAATTCTCAGGCGGGCAATGTCAGCGTATCGGCATCGCCCGCGCCTTGATGACGCGACCCAGGGTCATCATTTGTGATGAAGCGGTCAGCGCACTCGATGTGACCGTACAGGCGGGTATTCTGGATTTGCTGGCGCGGTTACAGCGCGAACTTTCTTTAGGGATCGTGTTTATTGCGCACGACCTCGCGGTGGTGCGCGAAGTCAGTGACCGCGTGATGGTGATGTATCTCGGGCGTGTCGTTGAACAAGGCGCCATCGAAAGCGTTTATGGTGCACCGCGCCATCCCTACACACGCGCGTTGCTGCAGTCCGCACCGGTACCTGACCCCGCTATCGAGAAGCGCCGCCAGAGAATCGTTCAGGACACGGAGTTACCGGCGCCATGGAATCTGCCGGCCGGTTGCAGTTATCGCTCACGCTGTCCGCATGCGACATCGATCTGCGCAGAGCAACGCCCGCTGCTGCAAGTCGGCGATGATCCGCACGCGTCGCGCGTCGCATGTCATCTTAGCGACACGCTGCCACCTTTCGTGCCGGATTATGGCGTTGACGTTGCCGTGGGCGGTAGCGATACCGGCATCGGTATTCCGTTGACGGACAACGAGCCGCCGGCGTAGTCGATGTCGGCGACCAGATAGTCGCCCGATGCATCCGGCGCAAGTACACCCGTACCGCGCATCATCGTTAGCTGCTCATACATCTGCGTACTGTTGGCCGCCAACTTGTCGGCATAGCGAGTCGACAGTTTGATGTTGAGGCTGCCGCTCGCCCCAATGATGATTTGCTCAAGCACGGCCTGCGGATTGCCCTCAGACAAAGATGCCGCGGTTGGCAGCTGAATATCGAAATCCAGATCGATGTCGCCCGCATCCGATCGTGTCTGCTGGACCCAGGCGAGTGTCAGGTTGCCATCCAGCAGCATCATTAACTCCGGAATATGCGCCTGCAGCACGTCCGGCAATACGCCGATACCTGATGACATGATTTCGCGCATGGGTTCGCGCAAGGCTGGCATTGCGCGCAACGGGATGTCGCTGATGTCGAACGTGCCGCGCGTTTGTGAAGTCGTGTCGCTGTCAACGACGCTGCGGCCAACAGTGTAGGTCGAGTCGATCTCAAGACGACCATCATTGCGCGCAAATTTTGTATCGATCTCCAGGTCATCAAAGCGGGTGGTGTTCCTGCCGGGCCCCGGCATCAGACTCAGCGATGGCGCAACAATCTCTATCGACATCTGCGCCAGCTTGTTATCGATGCGCTGCGTCACCTCGATATCAGCCCACTCGGCAGTGAGTCTGTCGTTGCTGATGCCGCCCGCGCTGAGTTTGCCGACAAAAACCGTGTGACCGGTAAGCCCGAGTGTTGATGTCAATGTGAACGGCAAAAGACGTTTTCGACCGTCATCGCCATCGACAAGAAAGCGGCTTTGCACACGCCCGAGCGCCGGTGTCACAAGACCGACCAACGGTCCGTGTGCGACGACGCTGTCCACAGTGATGGCCGGCTGATCGGCAAATTCGCCCACACCGAGGCGCTGCGCAAACATCGCGACACGCCGCTGATCGGTCAGCACCAGTCGATACTGGCTTGTTGACGTGAACCAGCCGCGGTCGAATCGTTGTTCGACTAACATCAGCCAGTCCGGTAGCGATGCCGCAAGCGCGTCATTGTTCTCAATCACGGCCCGCTCGGTGAGTCGGCCCGTGAGGCCGGGACCCAGTAGCGCCGTGGCTATCAGTAACACGGCAACGATAGTCAGCAGCTTTCTCATCTTGATGTTGCCTTTTTGATGGCGTTTATCGGGTCGGGAACGCAGTGTAGCGTCTGGGTCGCAAAAATGGCATTGAGCAGGCCTTAGACGCACCCGGCCGGTGCTCTCAAAACGTGACACCGCTGTGGAAATCGAGCTGCGCAGGCACTACCATTAGCGCACCTCGCGCGGCATGGCCGCGAATCAGCCCGCCCGCGCAGCGTCGCGTGAACGGCAATTTCGAACAACGGACTAACTGATGACCCAAAAATCTCACCTGCTTGCTGCGCTGCAGCTGTTGGCCGTGGCGGTGCTGCTGGCCGCGTTTGCATCGCCGGCGGTCGCTGAAGGCGACGCCGAACAGGGCGAAGTGCTTGCCTATACGTGCCTCGGCTGCCACGGCATCGCTGGCTACCGCAATCAATACCCGTCGTATCGCGTGCCAAAGCTTGGCGGTCAGCATGCGACTTATATAACGATCGCGCTGCGTGCTTATCGTTCCGGTGAGCGGTCGCACCCGACCATGCGTGCCAACGCCAGTGTGTTGTCTGACCAGGACATCGATGATATTGCGGCTTATTTCGAAAGTTTCGGTGAAGCCAAAGAAGGTCCGGTCGTTACGTCCGGTGTCGCTGCGGGTCAGGAAAAAGCGCAGACCTGCGTTGCCTGCCACGGCGAGAAAGGCATCAGCAGCAACGAAATCTGGCCGAACCTTGCCGGCCAGCACGAGGACTATCTTGCCAATGCGCTGAAACAGTACCGACTGGCAAATGCCGAACAATCGGAAGGCTATAGCGTTCGCAAGAACGCTGTGATGGCCGGGCTTGCGGCGGGCCTGTCAGACGATGATATTGACCTGCTGGCGGAATACTTCGCGGCGCAAGAAGGTCTCTACACGACCAAACACTGATGCCGGCACCGACCGGTTGTGGTTAGCCATCGGCCGATAAAGACGCGCGATGCGCGGCCGCCTCGCTTTTGATGGTGTCAATTTCTTCGCTATCCCAGCGATCCAGATTCTTCAGCACCATACGCATGCGCGGGGTTGTCTCCAGTGCCTTGCGATGCTCGCTGAGAAAGTCCCAGTACAACGCATTGAACGGACAGGCGTTATCACCGGTGCGTTTGGAAACCGCGTAGCGACACTCGCCACAGTAGTTGCTCATCCTGTTGATGTAGGCACCGCTGGCAACGTAGGGCTTGGAGCCGACGATGCCGCCATCGCCATGCAGTGCCATACCAAGCGTATTAGGTAGTTCCACCCACTCCACAGCATCGACATAAACCGCAAGAAACCAGTCGCACACTTGTTGTGGGTTCAGCCTTGCAAGCGTTGCGTAGTTGCCGATGATCATCAGGCGCTGGATGTGATGGGCATAGCCGTTACTTATCGTGTCACCAATGGATTGTCGCAGGCAGTTCATGTCGCTCTTGCCGGTCCAGAACCAGTCGGGTAGCGCGCGTTGATGATCGAAGTGGTTGAGCGATTTGTAGTCCGGCATCTCGAGCCAGTAAACGCCGCGGATAAACTCGCGCCAGCCGAGGATCTGGCGAACGAAACCCTCGATTGCGGCGATGGGGTAGCGATCGGCATCTTCCTGCCATGCAAATATCGCGGCGTCGATGGCCTCGCGCGGCGTGATCAGTTTCAGGTTCAGAGACGACGCGATCAACGCATGGTAGAGAAACGGCTCGCCTTGCCACATCGCGTCCTGAAAACGGCCGTATAGCGGCAGACGCTGTTTTACAAACGCATCCAGCGCCCGCACGGCGTCGGCCCGCGTGACAGGCCATGCGAAGTTTTCGAGTTCGCCGGGGTGATCGCCGAACCGGTCGTTGACGGCGCGTATCACTTCACGCGTCGTCTCATCCGGTTCGAAGCGCGGAATCTCCGGCAACGCGCCAGGCCCCTTCTTACCGAACGCCTTGCGATTTTCTTTATCGAAATTCCATTCGCCGCCGGCGGGTTGGTCGCCGTCCATCAGCACATCGTGCTGCTTGCGCTGGGCGCGATAGAAAAACTCCATCGTGAGTTGTTTGCGGCCCTTCGCCCAGTCGGCGAACTCAGTGGGTGTGACCAGAAAGTGCGTGTCTTCCACAACCGTGAGGTCGAGACCGGAGTCCTTTGCTGACGTTCGGATATCGTCGAGTAGTCGCCACTCGCCAGGCTGCACCACGCAAAGTGTTTCGGGCTTGTGCAGTTCAATGGCCTGTTTCAGACCCGTCCGTATGTCGGGGATGCCGTCATCGAGATCGTGATAGTCGACCGTCCACCCGTCCCGCTCGAGCCCCGCCGAATAATGACGCATGGCCGACAGGAATAAAGCAATCCGGTGCTTGTGCGTCCAGACGTGTCGTGACTCCTGATCGCACTCGATCATCAGCACGCGATCGCGATCCTTGTCCGCCTCCGCGAGGGCCGGATGAAACGGGTCTAACTGATCACCTAGTATCAGAATGAGTCGACGGCAGCTGGATTGGGTCATGTTATGGGCTCCCTGAGCATTCTCGCAGGTCGTGATTGTCGGCGCCTTCACGCCAGGGCGCGCCAGCAGAGTCCGTGGTTTCCGGCACACTTTCAAGCCGGCGGCGATTGCTTCGGGTCGACTCGCCGACCCTGAGCGTGTTGACTGCAGCGCGTCAATGATGCCGCAGACGCGCAAAAAAACCGAACTTTTGGTTGTCGATAGACTGCCTAAGCCTCACAATACGGCCTTGCCCGAATCCGCGACCTTTGTTGCGTGTTCGCAACGAATTCCAGAATAGGGAGATGTTCTCATGACATTAGGTATTTTTAAGCGCGGTGTTATTTCAATCGCTGCCGCTGCATTTATGTTGCCGGCTTTCGCCGGTGATGGCGAAGGCCAGATCTACGTAACACCGTCGTATGATCTGGTTGATGATGATCCGGATCGCGATGTCGAAGACGGCTACGGATTCTCATTGGCGGTAGGGTATGCGTACACAGAGCGATGGAGTATCGAAGCATTCGCACATAGTGTGTCGCTGAGTGCCTTGGGCGGCCCTAATGCTCAGGATCACCTTGAACTTGGTGTGAACGGCCTGGCCGTTTTTAATCGCGAGAGTCTCGTATCTCCGTACCTCCTCGCCGGTATCAGCAACTTGCAAACAGATTTTGACAGCGGCGCTGATGACAACACCGTCGCCGGCAACCTGGGCGCCGGCGTGCTGTTCTCGACGTCTGACCGTTTCGGTTTTCGTCTCCAGTATCGCTATCGCGCGGAGCTGAGCGGCGCAGAGCTGGGCGACAACATCTGGAGCCTCGGCCTGCAATTCGCTTTCGGCGACAAGAAAACCAAATTCGTCGACAGCGACGGTGACGGCGTTGCCGACATGAGCGATCGTTGCCCGAACACACCGGCCGGCGCCATGGTTGATGCCAACGGTTGTGAAGTCGATTCGGATGGCGATGGCGTTGCCGATAGCAAAGACGCATGCCCGAACACACCGGCTGGCGCGCGAGTCGATGCCAAAGGTTGCGAACTTGACGACGACAAAGACGGCGTAGCGAATAGCAAAGACAGCTGTCCGAACACACCGGCTGGCGCAAAAGTTGATGCGAAAGGTTGTGAGCTTGACGACGACAAAGACGGCGTTGTGAACAGCAAGGACGCATGCCCGAACACGCCTGCTGGCGTTCGTGTTGACATCAGGGGTTGCGAAATCAAAGACGTCATTACACTGTCCGGCGTCAACTTCGAGTCTAATTCGGACGTCCTGCTGGACACTTCTGAGCAACGTCTGGCACAAGCTGCCGGGACGCTGCGCAAGAACGCCGATCTCAAGGTCGAAGTCGCAGGCCACACCGACAGTGACGGTGCCGCTGCTTACAACGAGAGCTTGTCCGAGCGTCGCGCACGCGCGGTACGCAACTACCTCGTTAATGCAGGCGTCAACGAAGCTAACCTGACCGTTCGCGGTTACGGCGAAGCGGAGCCTATTGCCGACAACGGTTCGCCGTTGGGTAAGGCCGCGAACCGTCGTGTTGAATTGCGTATTCTTAACCAGTAACGCAATGACAGCCAGAAACCCCGGCGCGTCCGACGCGCCGGGGTTTTTTTTGCGCAGTACGGACAGCGCTTCTCGTCGAAAATGCACAAGGTAGGGCAGAGCGTGGACAATCAATCACTCCTCCGGCGCGATCTTGAAGCGGGCGTTGCTGAGCTTGGCCTGACCATTGACAGCGACGTTGCCGGCCGGTTGCTCGAGTTGATCCGGCTACTGGCGAAATGGAATCGTGCCTACAACCTGACGGCGATTACCGAGCCTCGCGATATGCTGCACAAGCACGTCCTCGACAGCTTGTCGCTGCAGCCCTTTTTGCATGGTCAGCGCATACTTGATGTTGGCACCGGCGGTGGCTTTCCGGGGTTACCGCTCGCGCTGTTAAACCCCGACCGCGAATTCGTGTTGCTGGACAGTCACGCCAAAAAGCTCCGTTTTATTGAGCAGGCGGCGGCCGATCTCGGCCTGGCGAATGTCACCACCGTGCACTCGCGCGTCGAGCAATACGCGCCCGATCAACGCTTTTCGTCTATTACCAGCCGGGCGTTTGCCAGTCTTGAGAAAATCATTAGCTGGACAGAGCACTTGCTTGAGCCGGGCGGACACATTCTTGCGATGAAAGGCCACCTTGCACCCGAGGAGCTTGAGTGCGCAGGCGATGGTTGGCAGATCGAAGTCAACGCGGTAGTGGTACCCTTTATAGATGGCGCGCGACATATCGTCGTCATCCGCCGTAACTGAGCTCTGCTCAACTGTGTTTTGGAGCCCGCAATGACTCGAGTACTGGCCATCGCCAACCAGAAAGGTGGCGTCGGCAAAACGACAACCAGCGTCAATCTGGCGGCGTCGCTAGCTGCGACGCAGCGTCGCGTCCTGCTGGTTGACATCGACCCGCAGGGCAACGCCACCATGGGCTGCGGTATCGACAAAATGTCGCTCGAGCACTCTACATGCGACGTCTTGCTGAACGAGGCGAGCGCGGCGGACACGATCGTCAGTGCGCCCGAGGGTAATTTTGCGTTGTTGCCGGGCAATGAGGACCTGACGCTTGCCGAGGTCCAGTTGTTGCAGGAAATCGGCCGCGAAATGCGCTTGCGCAAAGCGCTGGCGCCGGTCCTGGGGATGTACGATTTCGTGCTGATCGATTGCCCGCCGTCCATCAACATGCTGACGGTGAATGCGCTGACAGCGGCGGATGGCGTATTGATTCCAATGCAATGTGAGTACTACGCCCTCGAGGGGCTGACCGCGCTGATCAACACCATCGATCAGGTGCGCGATACGGTTAATCCGAAGATCGGCATCTACGGCCTGCTGCGCACGATGTTCGACCCGCGTAACAATCTCGCGAACGATGTATCCGCGCAGTTGCACGAACACTTCGGCGACAAGGTCTACCGCACCATTATTCCGCGCAATGTGCGTCTGGCTGAGGCCCCGAGCTTCGGCCGGCCTGTGTTGTTCCATGACAGACATTCGCGCGGCGCACTCGCCTATCTGGCGCTTGCCGGCGAAATCATCCGCCGTGAAGAGTCGCTTGCAGCGGCCGCCGCGGCGCAATAGGGTAGCGCCACTTAACCCTCAGGACGTCATCAGCCATGGCAAACAAGCGAAAAAGTCTCGGACGCGGTCTCGGTGCATTGCTCGGCGATGCCGCGCGCCAGTCCGCCTCTGACCCGAAGTCCGGCGCAGATGGCGCAGGCACTGCGCCCGATTCCGTAACGCCGGCGACGCAGCGCGAGCTGGCGGTGGACCTGTTGCAGCGCGGCCGCTATCAACCGCGTATCGACATGCGCAAGGACACGCTTGAGGAGCTTGCTGCGTCTATCCGTGCGCAGGGCATTGTGCAGCCCATCGCGGTGCGCCCGGTTTCCGGAGGCGATGAACAACACTACGAGATTATCGCCGGCGAGCGCCGCTGGCGCGCCGCGCAGATAGCCGGGCTGAGCAAAGTGCCGGTCGTGGTTCACAATGTCTCGGACACCGAAGCCGTGGCGATGGCGTTGATCGAGAATATTCAGCGCGAAGACCTCAATCCGCTGGAGGAGGCGCGTGCATTGTCGCGGCTGATCAGCGAATTCGAAATGACCCATCAGCAGGGCGCCGAAGCGGTTGGCCGCTCGCGTGCCGCGGTCAGTAACCTGTTACGGCTGCTCGATCTGGCGGAAGAAGTTCAAAAGCTGGTCGAGACGCGAAAAATCGATATGGGCCATGCGCGCGCGCTGCTCGGCGTGAGCTCCAGTAAAGCGCAGATCGCGCTTGCGCACGAAGTCGCCGCCGGTGGGCTGTCTGTGCGCGAGACCGAGAGACGCGTGCGTGCGGCGAATGCGCCGGCAAAGCCGAAGGCGCCCGCTGCGAAAGCGTAAAGACCCGGATATTTTGCGTCTAGAGAATGATTTGCAGCAAAAGCTGGGCGCGTCGGTGGTTGTGCACCATGCCAACGGCAAAGGCAGCCTGACGATCAGCTACAACAGTCTGGACGAACTCGAGGGTATCCTCGAGCGCATAGGCTAGCAGCCGCGCGGGTCAGGCCTGTGCCTGCTCACTCCGGTACATGCCGGTGACTTCCGAGATCACATCCATCGCGCTTGCCGCATCGACGGCCGGGTAGCAGCTCTGGATAATCTCAGGCATGACGGCCTCGGAGATGAAGAATCCCTGCATCTTGTCGCAACGGATTTCTTTCAGGAAATCGAATGTGACGGCGTCCTCGACGCCTTCGGCGCAAACCGTAATGCCCAGTGCGTGTGCCATTCCGGTGACCGCAGCCAGCGCCTGGCGCGTAATCGCGTTATCGCGTGCCTGTATCAGCAGCGACGCGTGGATCTTGATTTCGTCAAAGTCGAGCTTGCCAAACGCGCTCAATGACTGGCGCGCAGCACCAAAATCGTCGAGCGACAAGCGGAAGCCCTTGCGGCGCAAGGCCGACATGACCTGCGCGCACTCCGCTTCAGCGCCGGCAATATTGGGTTGGGCGACCTCGAACGTGATCGCATCGCAAGGCAGGCCGAACTCGCCCGCAATGCGCTCATAGTTGCCCGCCAGCTCCAGATCCTGCAGCAAGCTGGTGTCGAGGTTGACGCAACCGTTGAGCTGCAGGCCATCCTTACGCCAGCGCACCAGCTGTCTCAGGGTTTCACGAAGAACGAAGTCGCCAATTTTGGGCATCAGCCCGAATTCCACGGCCTGCGGCAGGAAGTCCATCGGTGAAACACGCCCCCGCACCGGGTGGCGCCAGCGAATCAGCGCTTCCGCTTCGGTGGTCACCCAGTCGGTACGGCCCGTCATGCGGGCCATTTTGGGCTGGTATTGAACCAGCAGCTGGCCGTTTTCCAGCGCCTGCTGCAATTCGTCGCGGCTAATATCGGTCATCTGTGTCAGTCATCCATTCCTGAGGTGTGCTGCCATGGTGCGATTGCACGCACGTCCTGTGTATCGTAGCGTCCAGCGTCCGGAAAACTGTACCCCCTGCATTTAGCCCACGCTGTGCGCGGCTTCTCAATAGACAGAATTCCCGCTTATGTCGAAACTACGAAAAAACCGGCATAAACACAGAAAATATTGTGCGCTAGCGTTTGCCGCAGCGCACAAGAGCCATTATACTTCCGCTGCTTAGTCGCCCTCGGCCCGTAAAACAGCAAGGAGAGAACAGTGCGTTTAAGCGCTGTCCCCGCCCGCATCGTAGCGTGGCAGGCAGTTATCGGGTGTGTCGGGGCGATTGTTTGGCTGATTGAAAGCGTACCGGCTGGCCTCGCGGCCTTTGCTGGTGGACTGGGTAGCGCGCTACTCAGCTTTCATTTCATGGCACGGGTTTTTTCCCGGACGGAATTTGCGCCGCCACAAGTGATTGTGGCGGCATTTTATCGCGCCGAAGCTTTTAAGCTGATGGCGGCGGCTTTGATGTTTGGCCTGGTGGCCAAGTATTTCAGCGATTTGTTTTTGCCGTTTTTGAGCACCTTTGCGGCGACGCTGCTGGTGTTCTTCGCTGCTCTCCTCTGGAGTTTCAGCGACGCGACGGGAAAAGCAGACGAGTAACTTTATACGGACGTGTTCGCCCCTATATATAAGGTGCGGATGTGATGAACACAGAACAAGAGTGAAGCGATCGGATGGCTAGCGGCTCAGAAAACCGGACCCCGACAGAATACGTCTCGCATCATCTACAGCATTTGACTGTCGGTGACGGCATCTGGACGTTGCACATCGACACCATGTTTTTCTCGCTGGTGTGCGGCTTTTTGTTTGTCGGCATTTTCTGGATGGCTGCGCGCCGCGTTACCGCTGGTGTTCCGGGCAAGTTTCAGGCATTCATCGAGATGATTCTCGAATTCATTGATGACTCGGTTCGCGAAAGTTTCCACGGCCCGCGCCAATTCGTCGCGCCGCTCGCGCTGACGATATTCGTGCTCGTGCTGTTCTGGAACCTGCTGGATATCGTGCCCGTCGACCTGTTGCCTTACGCGGCCGAGCTGTCCGGCATCCCGTATCTGCGTATTGTCCCGTCGGCCGACCCGAACGCCACGTTTGGCCTGTCGCTGACCGTGCTGATACTGATATTTGTTTACAGCGTAAAAGGTAAGGGCTGGGGCGGTTTCGGCGCCGAAATGCTGTTCCACCCGTTCGGCAAAAACCCGATCCTGGTGCCGTTCAACCTGATCCTCAATATTGTCGAGCTGATCGCGAAGCCGATCTCGCTGGCCATGCGACTGTTCGGCAACCTGTACGCGGCGGAGCTCATCTTCATCCTGATCGCCATGTTGCCGTTCTACGTCAACTGGATCCCGGGCAGCCTGTGGGCATTGTTCCACATCATGGTGATCCCGTTGCAAGCCTTTATCTTTATGACGCTGACCGTGGTCTATTTAAGCCTGGCCTACGAGAAGCACTAGTTTTCAGTCACTGTTTCACTCATCAAAAGAGTAATTGTTAGGAGTCACAATGGAATTTATCGCGCAAATCCAAAGCAGCACCGCTATCGCTGTCGGTCTTATTTTCGCCTTCGCAGCGCTCGGTACCGGTATCGGTTTCGGCCTGTTGGGTGGCAAGTTTCTGGAAGGCGCTGCGCGTCAGCCCGAGCTGGCCGGCATGCTGCAGGTACGTATGTTCATCATCGCGGGTCTGCTCGATGCGCTGTCAATTATTGGCGTCGCGTTTGCCGCACTGTTGCTGTTCGCTAATCCGCTTATCGCTGCCGTTTCCGGGTAATGACCTTTTCTGCGAAACATCACGGACAGGCATAAGGGAGCGCTAACGTGACAATCTCAATGTGGACACTGCTCGGCCAGATGGTCACCTTCCTGGTGTTCGTCTGGGTGGTCATGACGAAAGTCTGGCCGCCTTTGATGGGAGCCGTCGAAGAGCGCCGCAAGAAAATTGCCGATGGTCTCGCCGCCGCAGAACGCGGTCAGCAGGACCTGGCCAAGGCCGAGTCCCGCGTCGACGAACTCGTCAACGAGGCGCGCGGTCAGGCCGCGGAAATCCTCGACCAGGCGCGGGCACGTGCGAACGAAATCATCTCGGAAGGCAAAGCCGAAGGCCAGCGCGAACGTGAGCGTCAGCTGCACGCCGCGCAGGCAGAGATCGCGCAGGAAACCAACCGCGTTCGCGAAGAGCTGCGTGGTCAGGTGTCGGCGATCGCTATTGCCGGCGCCGAGAAGATTCTGAAGCGCGAAATCGATGACAAAGCCCATCAGGACCTGCTTGCCGATATGGCAGGCCAGATCTGAGCGGCCGGTAACACGATATGGCAGACAAGCACACACTGGCGCGGCCCTACGCACAGGCGATATTCGATCTCGCGCAATCCGGCAATGCGCTGGGTGATTGGTCCGGTGCACTGCAGGCAGCCGGCCTCGTGGTTGATGACCCCTCGATCGCGCGGCTGATCGACAACCCGAAAGTGAGCGATAAGCGCCTTGTAGAGCTGTTGCAGTCCATTTTCGCGGATATCCCTGCTGCGAAGTCTTTGGCTGGCGGCAGCGATGGCACCAACTTGCTGCGCTTGCTGATCGAAAACGACCGGCTCGGCGTGCTGCCGGAGATCGCCGAGCGCTTCGAGGCACTGAAGTCCGCCGCAGAGAATATCGTCGAGGTGACGATCACCACGGCCAGTCCGATTGATGATGCGCAGAAGCAAACCATTGTCAGCGCGCTACAGGCGCGTCTGGGCAACAAAATTAACGCCACTACGGCAACCGATGAAGACCTGATCGGCGGTGCAATTATTCGCGCCGGCGATTTCGTCATCGACGGCTCGGTACGTGCGCAGCTTGATCGGCTGTCCGCGTCTCTCGCCAAGTAAAAGGAACGAGACATGTCACTTAAAGCGTCTGAGATCAGTGATCTGATTAAAGAACGAATCGAGAACTTCGATGCTGCCGCCGAGGCGCGCGATGTCGGTACGGTTATCGCTGTATCCGATGGTATTACCCGCGTACACGGCCTGGCCGATGCCCGCTACGGCGAAATGCTGGAGTTTCCCGGCAACACGTTTGGCCTTGCGCTGAACCTCGAGCATGACTCGGTCGGTGCTGTTGTCCTTGGCGACTACAAACACATCTCCGAGGGTGACACGGTTAAGACGACCGGCCGTATCCTGGAAGTCCCGGTCGGCGAAGCGCTGCTCGGACGCGTAGTGAACTCGCTCGGCGAGCCGATGGACGGTAAAGGTCCGGTTAAGACCGACCAGACCTCGCCTATCGAGAAACAGGCGCCGGGCGTTATCGATCGTAAATCGGTCGATCAGCCGGTACAGACCGGCCTGAAAGCGATCGATGCGATGGTGCCCGTCGGACGTGGCCAGCGTGAGCTGATCATTGGTGACCGCCAGACCGGTAAGACTGCCGTCGCAATTGACGCGATCATTAACCAGAAAGGCACCGGCATTAAGTGCATCTACGTCGCCATCGGCCAGAAAGACTCCTCTGTCGCTGCTGTCGTTCGTAAGCTCGAAGAAGAAGGCGCGATGGATCACACGATCATCGTCAACGCCTCCGCGGCGCAGTCTGCGGCGATGCAATACATTGCGCCGTACTCCGGCACATCAATGGGCGAGTTCTTCCGCGATCGCGGCGAAGACGCGCTGATTATTTTCGACGATCTGACCAAACAGGCTCAGGCCTATCGCCAGATCTCATTATTGCTGCGTCGTCCGCCAGGCCGCGAAGCGTATCCGGGTGATGTTTTCTATCTTCACTCACGTCTTCTCGAGCGCGCATCACGCGTCAACGCGGAGTTCGTTGCAGAGCAGACGGGTGGCAAGGTCACCGGCAAGACCGGTTCATTGACCGCATTGCCGATCATCGAAACCCAGGCCGGTGACGTATCCGCGTTCGTACCGACCAACGTGATCTCGATTACCGATGGCCAGATCTTCCTGGAGACCGATCTGTTCAACGCCGGTATTCGCCCGGCGATCAACGCCGGCTTGTCCGTATCACGCGTAGGTGGTTCGGCGCAGACCAAGATCATCAAGAAGCTGGGTGGCGGTGTTCGACTGGCGCTGGCGCAGTATCGTGAGCTCGCGGCATTCGCGCAGTTTGCGTCTGACCTCGATGAGGCGACACGTAAACAGCTCGAGCGCGGCCAACGCGTTACCGAGCTGATGAAGCAGAAACAGTATTCTCCGTTGTCGGTCGGCGAGATGGCACTGTCATTGTTCGCGGCTAACGAAGGCTATCTCGACAGCGTGCCTGTTGAGAAGGTCGTCGACTACGAAGAAGCCATGCACGATTTCGCGAATTCAACCTTTGCCGAGCTGGTTGAGAAGATCAACAGCACGGGCGACTTCAGTGAAGAAATACAAACCGGTATGCGCGAAGCGCTTGATGGCTTTAAGTCGACCGGCGTCTACTAGACTTTTTACTGACCGACCACAGAACCGGACAAGAGCATGGCAAACGAAAAGGAAATCCGCACCAAGATCAAGAGCGTGAAGAGCACGCAGAAGATCACGCGCGCGATGGAGATGGTGGCCGCGAGCAAGATCCGCAAGGCGCAGGCGCAGATGGAAGCATCACGCCCTTACGCTGAGCGCATCCGACGCGTCATCTCTCACCTGTCAGAAGCCAACCCGGACTATCGCCATCCCTGGCTCGACGAGCGTGACGTTAAACGCGTCGGCTATATCGTCGTCTCGTCAGATCGTGGCCTGTGTGGCGGTCTTAACGTCAACCTGTTCAAGAAGCTCGTCGGTGAGCTGGCCGAATGGGAAGCAAAAGGCGTGAAGGTTGAGCTGGCGCTTATTGGCTCCAAAGCCGTGCAATTGTTCAATCGTCTCGGCGGTAAGGTCGCGGCGACGGTAACCCAGCTTGGCGACAAACCGCAGATGAACGACCTGCTCGGTCTGATCAAGGTGATGCTGGACCAGTACAGCGAATCCGATATCGATCGGCTGTTTCTGATGCACAATGAATTCGTCAGTGCGATCAGCCAGAAGCCACAGTCAGTCACGTTGTTGCCGGTCAGCGAGATCGAGCACAAAGACAGCTTGCAGAAATACTGGGACTACATTTACGAGCCTGACGCGAGCGAGCTGCTGGATGATGTCCTGACGCGCTACGTTGAGTCACAGATTTATCGCGGCGTGGTTGAAAACTTCGCCTGCGAAATGGCTGCGAAAATGGTTGCCATGAAAAGCGCTACGGACAACGCAGGCGACATCATCGATTCGCTGCAACTCCAATACAACAAGGCCCGCCAGGCATCGATCACGCAGGAAATCAGCGAGATCGTGGGCGGAGCGGCAGCCGTCAGTGGCTAACGACAAATTTTGAATCAAGCAGCTACGGCTGCGGAACTGATCGAGGAAAAACGAATGAGCACTGGAAAGACCGTGCAGATTATCGGCGCTGTCGTCGACGTGGAATTCCCGCGTGATGCGATCCCGAATATTTACGACGCACTCGTCATGGAAGACACAGACCTGACGCTGGAAGTTCAGCAGCAGTTGGGCGACGGTGTTGTTCGCACCATTGCGATGGGTGCCAGTGAGGGCATGAAGCGTGGCATGGCGGTCAAGAATACCGGCGCGCCGATCAGTGTCCCGGTTGGCCAGGCCACCCTCGGTCGCGTCATGGACGTGCTCGGTGCACCGCAGGACAAAGCCGGCCCGATCAAAACCGAAGAGCGCATGCCGATTCACCGCGATCCGCCTTCATACGAAGATCAGGCCGCCTCTACCGAGCTGCTGGAGACCGGCGTCAAGGTTATTGACCTGATTATGCCAATCGCCAAGGGCGGTAAGGTCGGTCTGTTCGGTGGTGCCGGTGTTGGTAAGACCGTTACGCTGATGGAGCTGATCAACAACATCGCGAAAGCGCATGATGGTCTGTCAGTATTCGCCGGTGTTGGTGAGCGTACTCGTGAGGGCAACGACTTCTATTACGAAATGAAAGAAGCCGGCGTACTCGACAAGGTAGCGCTGGTTTATGGCCAGATGAACGAGCCTCCGGGTAACCGCTTGCGTGTAGCGCTGACGGGCCTGACGATGGCGGAGTACTTCCGTGATGAGGGCCGCGACGTACTGATGTTTATCGATAACATCTACCGTTACACACTGGCCGGAACCGAAGTATCGGCGCTGCTCGGCCGTATGCCGTCAGCGGTAGGTTACCAGCCGACGCTGGCCGAAGAGATGGGGGTTCTGCAGGAACGCATCACCTCGACGAAGACCGGCTCGATCACCTCGTTCCAGGCCGTCTACGTACCTGCGGATGACTTGACCGATCCGTCGCCGGCAGCCACCTTTGCTCACCTTGACGCCACGCTGGTACTGTCACGCCAGATTTCTGAGCTGGGTATCTACCCGGCGGTTGATCCGCTGGATTCCACCAGCCGCTTGCTCGACCCGAACATCATTGGTGATGAGCACTACAACTGCGCGCGTGCCGTGCAGGCCGTCTTGCAGACCTACAAAGAGTTGCAGGACATCATCGCCATCCTTGGTATGGACGAGCTTTCAGAAGAACAGAAGCAGGCCGTGACGCGCGCTCGCAAGATCCAGCGCTTCCTGTCGCAGCCGTTCTTTGTGGCGGCACAGTTCACCGGCGCCGAAGGCAAATACGTTTCGCTGAAAGAAACCATCCGTGGTTTCCAGGGCATCGTCGATGGCGATTACGATCACTTGCCGGAACAGGCGTTCTACATGGTTGGTTCGATCGAAGAAGCGGTCGAGAAAGCCAAGAGCATGAAGAACTAGGACATGGCAATGCTGCAAGTCGACATCGTTTCCGCAGAGGGCGAAATCTATTCCGGCGAAGCCGGCATGGTGTTCGCGCCAGCTCAGATGGGCGAGATCGGTATCGCACCGCGTCATGCACCGTTGCTTACCTCGCTACGGGCGGGTGAAGTCCGCGTGCAGGACGCCGATGGCGAAGAGCGGTTTTTCTATATCACCGGCGGCATGATCGAAGTTCAGCCAAACATGGTGACCGTGCTCGCCGACACGGCACTGCGCGGCGATGAGCTCGACGAAGCGGCGGCGCTTGAAGCCCGGGAAGCTGCAAGAGAGGCATTGAAAGGCGCGTCAGAAGCGACCGACCTGCAGCGCGCACAACGTGAGTTGGCCGAGGCCGAGGCCCGTTATCGGGCCGCGCAGAAACTGAAAGCCCGCTAGCCGGCGCCGCTGTTGCGGCACAGATTGCGCGCGGCATCCGCGCGGCATTCACGAAACTAACGATGGTCATGACGCCTGTATAAGCGCAGGCGGCGTCGGCTTGCGTGTTAGTCTGGGTAACATCGATGACTTGCCAATGACGCGAATCCATTGCGTCGGCTCCCTTCGCCCGACCGTCACAAGCCGAGCTCAGGACCACCATGATCGTGAAGCAGAAATCAGCCAACGAAGCGGACGTGTATCGGTCGTGACCGAGCCTGTACTGGTGTTGCTGCCCGGCTTCGATGGTACCGGTGAACTGTTCCGGCCACTGCTTGCCTCAATGGACGGGCATCACCGGGCCCACTGTATCGCCTACGATAATTTTGCGTCATTGTCCGACTACATCGATAGTGCCGAGGCGCAAATTCCGGATGACCATCCGGTCTGTCTGGTCGCCGAATCCTTCTCCGGTCCTATCGCGCTGGAGTTGTTGCGTCGTGGCAATCGAGACTACCGCTGTGCCGTGCTGTCGACGACGTTCGCCAAACCGCCTTTGGGTTTGGTGTTGTCGCTGGCGCAGAAACTCCGCTTGGCGTCGTTCGTGCCGCCACCGGTCAGCGAGCAGATCCTGCGCGTCTTTTGTCTTAACGGCGTGCACAAAATCGACAGGATTCTTGAGATCGTTGATGTGGTGCGGGCTGTGCCGGCACGCAGCGCGCAAAGTCGAATGCAGGCGCTGTCGCAGATGGATGCCACGTCGTTTCTTCACACAATCGACATACCGGTAACCGTGATCAACGCGACATCAGACAGGGTCTTGCGGCCACGTTACTCGCAAAGCCTGCTCGATAACCTGCCCGATGTCCGGCATGTAAAAATCGACGGTCCGCATCTGTTGTTGCAGGCCAACCCCGATGCATGCGCCGAGGAGATAGCGCGTAGTCTCGCGCTAATAGGCTAATCCGTGCTGTCGGGCTCGATATAGCCCCATGAACCGACAATTTGAGTTCTCGGTTTATGACGTCGGCCGATATTCTCATCCCGCCATCGCCCGAACTCGCGGAGCGCCAGATCCGGCGGCTGTTGCCAGTCAGGACTCTCAAAATAAACCCAAACGTACTCGCCCAGAAAACCCGCTCCTGATACCGCCCGCAGTTCATCAAGGTACTGGGCGCCGGGTGATTGCGCGACTTCGGCGTCGGGCGTTACAACCGGAACCCCACCCAGATCCGTCCACCGCTCAACCAGCGCCTCACGCGAAATGCGCTCACAGTCAAAGCTCGAGTTTCTTGCCGGGTTTTCACCGCCAATTTCGAGCTGGCACACGCTGCGCGTAAGGCTATAGGCAACCCAGCTTTGTAAAATCGGGTCGCTATCGACGTACACATAGCCCGGCAGCGAGAATCGGTCTCCGTCGGTTACGCCGTCGCGCACGTAAACCCTGTTGTCGCAGCCGGCGCTGGTGAGCATTAGCCCCAGTCCGAGACCGACAGCCAGCGTCCGCCGCCGCGATGCGTATCTGATAACCATCACATCATGCTACGTGCGCATCGTCACACGAATCAACACATCCATGCGGTATCATGGGCAAATGAACAGAACACGGCCTCCCCTGAATATCGTAATCCTGGCGGCGGGTCAGGGCACACGGATGCAATCGGCTCTGCCAAAGGTGCTGCAGCCGCTCGCGGGGCGCCCGATGCTCGCCCATGTGCTCGACATGTCCGACGCGCTCGCCGCGCAACGCACCGTCGTGATCTATGGCCACGGTGGCGATGCCGTCAAAAGCGCTTTCGCCGATCACGATATTGAGTGGGCCTTGCAAGCGGAACAGCTCGGTACCGGTCATGCCGTGCAGCAGGCGATGCCGGTTGTTGATCCAAACAGCCGCGTGTTGATTCTGTGCGGCGACGTTCCATTGCTGCGCGCCGAAACTGTCAATCGTCTGATCGAGAAGACCGCAGACAACGCTGTTGGTGTGCTCACGGTTTCTCTCGACAACCCGACCGGCTACGGGCGCATCATCCGAACCGCTGATGGACAAGTCGATCGGATCGTCGAGGAAAAAGACGCAACCGAAGATGAGCGTGCGGTGCGTGAAATCAACTCAGGCGTATTCGTCGTGCCCGCGAAATTGCTGGCCGTTTGGCTCGAGCAACTCCGACCCCAGAATGCCCAGGGCGAATATTATCTGACCGATATCGTGCGGCTTGCAGTGGCCGACGATATCGCCGTCGAGGGCGTGATGGCCGGAACCGAAAATGAAATGTTGGGTATCAACGATCGCATTCAACTCGCGACCGCCGAGCGCATATTCCAGCGCCGCGCCGCCGAATCTCTGATGCGGGCCGGAGTGCAATTAGCCGACCCGTCGCGTATCGATCTGCGTGGGGACATTAGTTGTGGTCGTGACAGCTTCATCGATATTAATGCCGTACTTATCGGGCGTGTCGTTATCGGCGAGGGTGTACATATCGGACCTAACTGCGTCATTACCGATAGCAGTATTGGTGACGGCACCGAGGTTCTTGCAAACTCGGTTATCGAGGCTGCGACGGTTGGCGCTCAATGCATCATCGGCCCGTTCGCGCGACTGAGGCCCGGCACCCGGCTCGCCGAAAAAGCGAAGGTCGGTAACTTTGTGGAAATCAAAAAGAGTGATATCGGCGTCGGTAGCAAAGTGAATCACCTGACCTACATCGGCGACGCGACGATCGGGACCAACGTCAATGTCGGCGCTGGTACTATTACCTGCAATTACGATGGTGCCAACAAACACCAGACCATCATTGGCGATAACGCATTCATTGGTTCCGGGGTTGAACTGGTGGCGCCTGTCGAGATCGGCAAAGGCGCAACTATCGGTGCGGGCTCGACGATTTCCAAATCGGCGCCCGATGGCGCTTTGACCCTCGAGCGCGGACGCCAGCGCAGCATCGATGGCTGGGAGCGCCCGACCAAGAAATAATCAGCGCTCGTGTTCTTACAGACACGAGCCGCCCAGGAAGAACAACAGCGGCGAAGGCCGTAATACGCGGGCACAGACCGGCGTATGGAGAAGCATCTATGTGTGGAATTGTTGGCGCCGTTGCGGAGCGCAATGTCGTACCCATTCTAGTCGAGGGCCTGCGGCGCCTCGAATATCGCGGCTATGATTCGGCCGGCGTCTCGGTACTGCAGTCGGACGGCTCATTAGGCCTATGCCGCGCGGTTGGCAAGGTCGCCGGTTTACAGGCGAAGCTCGACGCCTCACCGCTCAGCGGCCATCTCGGTATCGCGCACACGCGCTGGGCAACACACGGCGGCGTCACCGAAGCAAACGCCCACCCGCACCTGTCCAACGACCGCATTGCTGTCATTCACAACGGCGTCATCGAAAACTTCCAGCCGATCAAAGACGAGCTTCTGGCCAAGGGCTACAAATTCAACTCGGATACCGACACCGAAGTTGCGGCGCATCTGGTCTACGACTTCATCAAGAATGGAATGACACTCGTTGATGCCGTGCGCGCTGCGACGCAGCGCTTCGAAGGCGCTTATGCCTTGCTCGTCGTGGATGCGGAAGATCCCGGTCGGATTGTAGTCAGCCGCGTCGCGAGCCCGTTGGTTATTGGCCTTGGCATCGGCGAAAACTTCGTCGCCAGCGGCATCCAGGCGCTGCTGCCGGTGACGCAGAGATTCATCTATCTTGAGCAAGGCGACCTCGCCGAAATCACACGCGAATCGGTAAATATTTTCGACGTCGACGCGAACCCGGTGTCGCGCGAGATTCACGAAACGCTGGCAACCAGCGACGCGGCCGACAAGGGCCCATACCGTCACTTCATGCTGAAAGAAATTTTCGAGCAACCCGCCGCGCTCGCCGACACCTTGTACGGCCGCGTCAGCAATAACCGCGTATTGCCCGAGTCACTCGGGCCACGCGCGACCGAGTTGCTGCCGAAAGTCGAGAACGTACATATCGTTGCCTGTGGTACCAGCTACCATGCTGGCAGTGTCGGTAAGTACTGGCTCGAGTCTCTGGCCGGAGTACCCTGCCAGGTAGAAATCGCCAGCGAATATCGATACCGCAAAGTCGTCGTGCCGAAGAACACGTTGTTCGTGACCCTGTCTCAATCCGGTGAAACCGCCGATACACTCGAGGCGTTGCGACTTGCAAAGGAGTCCGGCTACATCGGCTCGTTGACAATCTGTAACAGCGCGCACAGTTCGATGGTGCGCGAATCCGATCTCGTCATGATGACCCATGCCGGCCCCGAAATCGGCGTCGCCAGCACCAAGGCGTTCACGACGCAATTGCTGTCCGTTTTGCTTGTGACGCTGATGATGGCGCGCCAGCGTGGCATGAGCGACGAACTCGAGGCCGAGCTTGTACCGCATCTCTACCATGTTGCCGCGGCCGTCGAAGAGACGCTGGCGATGAGCGAAGACCTCAAGCACCTGGCCGAAGACTTTGGCGAAAAACACCACACGCTGTTTCTCGGACGAGGCCCGATGTGGCCGATCGCAATGGAAGGTGCGCTGAAGCTGAAAGAGATTTCCTACATCCACGCCGAGGCCTACGCGGCCGGCGAACTAAAGCACGGCCCGCTGGCACTTATCGACGATGATATGCCCGTGATTGTTGTTGCCCCGACTAACGAGCTATTGGATAAGCTCAAGTCGAATATGCAGGTGGTGCGCGCACGCGGCGGTCAGTTATATGTCTTCGCTGACAGCAGGACAGGGCTCGAAAGTGAAGAAGGCGTGAAAGTTATTCCGATGCCGCACGTGGATCGGTTGATCGCACCGATCGTGTATACCGTGCCGCTGCAGCTGTTGTCCTACCACGTCGCCGTGCTCAAAGGCACGGATGTAGATCAGCCGCGTAATCTGGCGAAGAGCGTTACTGTTGAGTAGTTACCTGGTTTTAGTTCTGGTGGTTTCTGGTAATTAAAAGTGCCGGAAACCACCTTCACTAAGCCCGGTTCTCGTTGCGTTCGTTGCCAGCATTGCAACAAACTGCACTGGGATTGCATGGTTTTTCGCACGGTGATTTCTGGTTCGCTTACGAGTCAAAGAAGACATTAGCCTCTCGCCTGGCCTAAACTCTGACGAGGGGCCGCTGCTGACCCATTCCGAACGGTTTTCAGCCACCAAGCGTGTTGAATCAGACAGCTTATGTCGGTTTTCTTTACAGCTTCGTTGCTGCGGCAAATGGGTGACATTCTAAGCTATTAGTTTTTCTGCCCAATTTAAAGTCGGTATGATTCTTGCTGAAACTCCACCAAACCACATTTGATTTACTGTAGAAATGCTTGAAACAAATGAAACTGATAATTGCAGCACTCTTTCTGATTTCGTCGTTTGCTGCTGGGCCAGCCATGGCTACTGTTATCACGGCCTCAGACACTGGTCTGAGTGCGCCGGGCCAGACGATCGGCTTTGAAGAGGTTGTATTAAGTAACGGCACACTCGTCACTGACCAGTTCGCTTCGCTGGGGGTCACGTTTACTCCCGGCGTCAGCTACCAAAACTCAGTTTCACGGAGACCGAACTTCTCTGGGCCGGCAGTGATCGATTTCGCTTTCTCTGGCTTCGCCGACATCTCAATCCAGTTCAGCCAGGCTGTTACCGAGGCCACAGCGGCGATGACTGCAAATTTCGGCGGCATGTCGCTCACGGCGCTTCTTGACGGTGTTATTGTTGAATCGTTCGATTACACCTTCCCAAACAATACTGTAGATTCAAATTTCAACAATTTCTTCGGATTCACTGATATTTTATTTGATGAATTGCGACTAACACCTGTTGGAAGCACCAGCGTAGCAATAGATAATCTTGCGTTTACTTACGCAGCCGTTCCGGTGCCGGAACCCGGCATCCTCGCTCTGTTAGGGCTGGGTCTTGCTGGAATGGGATTGGCCCGACGCAAGAAGAAAGCCTGATAAACCAAAAGCTACAACAGTCAGAACAAAGCTCCGCCGAGTGCGGGGTTTTTTGAGTCTGTCGAAAAGGTCAGCTCTTGGCTGTGAAGAGTCGCCCAGGCAGGTCTGCTACCCTTTCCGCTTTTCAAATTCCATTATAGTGCGCGAGCGGCTCAACGACGAACTTGCCCAGCAGCACGCCGATATCGGAAGAAATTGCGACCGCCACAATCACCAGCAATGCGGTCCAGAGAATTGCCGATATGTGCATTTGACCCTGCAGGCTTAGCTATAACTGACCCGACTGATAGTCGAAGAACGCCTGGCGCAGTTCGGCCTCTGTATTCATGACGAAGGGACCATGGCGTGCAACGGGCTCGCCAATAGGCATGCCTGCTATCAGCAAGAAGCGGCTATCTTCGACCGCGCTGATCTCGACCCTGTCACCACCTGCGCGATCAAGCAGCGCAATCTCGTTGCGTGCTACGGTCGCCGACGGCAGACCGCTAACGCTCACTTCGCCACCGTAGACGTAGACGAACGCATTGTGGCTGGGCCGCACCGAAAATCGCTGTCTGCTGCCCGCCTGCATATACACATCCAGATACAGCGGATCGGTGGCAACGTTTTTAACAGGACCGGTGGCCGCGCCAAGCATGCCGGCAATCACCTTAACCGTAGTACCGTCACCAAAAGCGATTTCAGGTACCGCATCGGCCGGGATGTCCTGGTAGCGCGGCGCCGTCATCTTGTCAGCAGCTGGTAAGTTAACCCAGAGCTGAAAGCCCCACATGAGGCCATCCTCCTGCTTCGGCATCTCGGAATGAATGATGCCTTTGCCAGCGGTCATCCATTGCACGCTTCCGGGGCCCAATAGCCCGGCATTACCCTGATTGTCACGATGCTCCATCGCGCCGGCCAGCATATATGTGACCGTCTCAAAGCCGCGGTGCGGGTGATTCGGAAAGCCGGCAATATAGTCGTCCGGATCATCCGATCGAAATTCGTCGAGCAGCAGGAACGGGTCGAAATGGTCGAGCGCAGATGTGGCAATGACTCTCGTCATCTTGACACCCGCACCGTCGGTTGCGGGCTGTCCAGACAGCACTTGTTGCACCTGGCGCAGGCTTGTCATCGTGACGGCGCGCGAAACAAGATCATGATCCGTCAGGCAGCACCGGCTTTCGCTGCCGGCACATCCGAGTAATCAATCAGTTTCGATTTGTAGGTTTCGCGCGGCAAGGTGCCGTGCGGTACCAAAGTGATGGCGGTAGTCGCCAACAGGCGGGCACGAATCTCGGTCGTGATGCGTTTGGCCAGATCGTCGGTCGAGCCGGAGAAGCCGTCGCCCAACTCGACTACAACAGGCAGCGGTGGCGTCTGCAGCACACCATGCTCGAGCGGTCGTACCTGCAACATGCCGGAGACATCCGGGGAAAATTCCTTGAGGATGCTGCGAATTGCCGACGGAAACAAATTGACTCCGCGGACAATCAGCATGTCATCGGTGCGACCGACACAGCGAATGCGTGGGCCGGTGCGACCGGTCGGATTTGTTTGCATGTTGACGATGACGTGATCGCGACTGCGGAAGCGCAGCAGCGGCATGGCATCACGTTGCAGCGCGGTATAGACGAGCTCACCTTCGGCACCATCGTCCCAGGAAATCGGATCGCCACTCACAGGATCGATCAGCTCCACATGCACTGCGCCGCGCGCCATAAAGTGCATTCCGTTTCCATCATCGTCCTCAGCCCAGGCACTCAGCGATATATCACCGATACCCATCGACTCGCGAACCTTGCAGCCAAACGCCTCTTCGATACGACTTCTGATTAACGGGTCGCCGCCGCCCGGCTCGCCGGCGGTAATCATGTTTTTTAGTCCGAGCGATTGGGTATCGATACCGTGCTGGTTGCACCAGTCGATCAGGTACAAACCGTATGAAGGCGTGCAGCTCACGCCGGTCGCCTTGAGCTTCTGAATCGCCGTAACGAGACGCTCTGTGTTGCCCGTGCCGACCGGAATAACGGTACAACCGATCTTGTCGAAACCGTAGTACACGGCGCCGGCAACGAATGGTCCGGCGTTGAAACCAACAGCTATGCGCTGACCTTTACGGAAACCCGCTGCGGAATATCCGCGCGCGACATTCGTCGCGTAGGTTTCGACATCACGTTTCGTCAGGCCCAGGTAACACGGCACACCCGTCGTACCGCTGGTGCTGAAGACACGCAACAATTTTTCGGGCGGACACGCCAGATGGTCACCGAAGGGAGGTGCGTCTGCCTGCGTCTTGCGCAACTCGTCCTTTTCGGTGAATGGCAGCGCGGCGATATCGTCGAGATCACCGACATCTTTGGGGCTGTTAAAGCCCGCTTCCGCCAACTTGCGCTGGTAGAACACCGAGTTCTCGAACAGGTATGCCACCTGCTTGCGGTAGGCATCGCGATCGATCGCGAACTGATCCGCTACCGGGCGCGTTTCCATTTCCTGGTCATAAATCATGAATACGATTCCTGTTCGTTGGCACCGGCGTCCGGTGCAGGACGGTTACGACGACCAGCGCTGCGCGCAACGCGCCACGCGCTCACCGAGGGCGTGCGCACTGGCGAGATCCGCCTTGCCTGGCTGGACGTCAGCGGCCTGGTCAACGTTGGACTGCGCCATCGCACCCAACGACGCGCCCAGGCGATTCAGGTCGTCTACCGACCCACCGGAATTATTGTTGCCGGGCAGCTGATTAAGATTGATCCAAACCATGCCGTGTTGCGCTGCAAACGTCGCAATATCGATCAGCGTGTTCTGCTTGTCGCCGTTTTGCGAGCCGGAGTTCGTGAAACCGGCAGCGAGCTTGTCGGCCCACTTTTGCTCCATCCAACGCCCCGAGGTCGCTTCCATAAATGCTTTCATGGCCGAAGACGGGGAACCCATATAGGTCGGGCAACCGAAGACCATCGCGTCGGAGGCATCAAGCGTCGCCCATGCCTCTGCGTCGGCGTCTGCGAGGGCGGCAACAGAGACCGCCGCCGCATCTACGCCGGCCACATCCTTAATCCCGGCGAGAATCGCTTCAGCCTGCTTTTCTGTGTGACCGTAGCCGCTGTGGTAAACCACACATGCTGATATCGTCATTGCTCGTCTACCCCTAGCGGTGGAATTGTTCGTTGTTGGGCGAGTGATCACCGGCAAGCCAGCGATCGAGCTCCGCGTGCGCCTTCGCCTTTTGCTCAGCATTGATCGCATCGGCGTCGTCGTGATCGACTGTGAATTCGATCAGCAGCTTCGCCGGGTCCATGACATACAGCGAGTAGCAATAGCCGTGATCCAGTATGTAGGTATCGGGCTCTTTGTAACCTGCCGCTGCCAGACGATCACGAATGCCGTCCTGCGTTTCCTGATCGACTTTCATCGCAAGGTGGCGAAATGGTGACAGTGCGAGTTCAGGTCCGAACTCTTGCGAATCGTCTTCGTCACGGAACTGGAAGAACGCCAGGCTTTCGCCATTGCCTATATCGAAAAAGCAATGCATGTAAGTGCGTTCCTTGCCAAACAAATCGGCCTTTTCGCACCAGGTCGCGATCAACGGGTAACCGATTATCTTTTCGTAGAAGTCCCGCACCGCCGGCATATCGGTTGTGACATGCGCGTTGTGATGCAGCTTGCTTTTGATTACAGGTTTAGCACTCATTGGCGTTTACCTCCGTAAGAAAGAGTGATCAGAATTGTTTGACGAACGAAGCGCCCCAGCGACGCGGCGGTGCCGGCCACAGGAAGTTCAGGCCTGGCGCCGGGCCGGGTGAGAACTCGGCGTTGTAGCGCTCATCGAACAGGTTCTTCGCCCACAGCGTGACCGACCAGTTGTCTGCGACTTCAACACCCAGACGCATGTCGACCAGGTTGACCGGGCTGCGCTTGGAGATATTGCCCGGATCCCACCAGGTGTCACCGATGCGCTGAAAGTCGACGCGAGCAACCGCTGCTGCATCGCCGTTGCCAAAGTTCAGCGGGTAGCGCATCTGGCCACCGATATTCAGCGTGTACTCGGATACCAGTGGCGCTTGGTTACCGTTATCAGCAGGGTCAGCCGCTTGCTTGATATCGCTGTCGGTCAAGCCCAGGCCAAAATTGGCACTGAAGATATCGCTAAATTGAGCATTCGCCTCAAGCTCCAGCCCGATGTAGTCGACTTCCGGGATGCCACCCAGGTTCTGGGTACTGGTGGTCGGATCGAAGAAGAAGAAATAGGCGTTGTCGAAACTCGTCTGGTAGATGCTAAGCGCCGTCGTATATTTGCCGCCGCCGAACACTGACTTCACGCCGGCTTCGAGCGTGTCGGCGACCTGCGCTTCGAACAAATCCTCAACACCCGGCTCCAGCACGGCCGCACCGACACCGCTTTGGTTAAAGCCACCACTGCGGAAACCCCGGCTATAGCCACCGTAGAATGTCAGCTCATCGGTAGGACGATAACGCAGCGTGACTTTCGGCTGCAGTTCGCTCCAGGATTCCTTGCGCACCTCGCCCTCGGTAATACCGATACCGCCGGTCGGGTCGTAGAGTGCCTGGGTAAGCGTCGTATTCTCGCGCGTGTCTTCGTCGAAGCGCAGCGACAGAGAGCCTTCGAAAGTGTCGGTAAAGTCATAGGCAATCTCACCAAACACTGCCCATGCGAAGTTCTCCTGCTCATCAGCCAGCAGACTCAGCTGAGGACTGGGGTCGGTCGGGTCAACAAACAGCGATACGCGCGGCGTCTTGAACACGGGGAAAACGCCATTGCCGCGATCGACCTGGTTACCGGTTGAGATATACCGATCGGTGCTGATCGCGTAGACACCGGCGATCCAGCGGAAACGTTCTTCGGCCGGAGAGATATAACGGAACTCCTGGCTGATTGAATCTGTTTCCAGATACTGCGTCTGGCTAAGATCAGCAAAAGCATCACCTGTCAGGGACGTAATGATCGATCCGATCGGGAAAAAATTGATCAGCGACTCTTCAGGTGGCACGAAGTTAAAGTTGTCGCCGGACAGCAGTTCCTCAAGATCATCGTAAGCGGTGATCGATGTAAACGTACCAACGTCACCGTTCCACTCGAGCTTCAGGCTCAGGTTGTTGATGTCGCGCTCATTGCTGCCGGGGTTGTTGACGCGCACCGGCAAATCCGTGTCATCGGCCTCCGCATCGATCGTGAAGTACAGCGCCTGCGTTTCAAGGCGGGACGTGCTTAACCGCAAGTCAGCGGAGAACGTATCGCTCGGCTCGTACATCAATCGCAGTCGCGCCGAGAGATCCTTGTAGGGATCGGCCTCTTCATTCAGGAATGCGTTATCGATAAAACCGTCGGTGTCGACGTAGGAAGCCGTGGCTCGAAAACTCAACGCCTCGGAATCACCGACCGGACCGCTCGCGGTGCCGCGCACCGTGAAGCCGGGACCTGAATCCGCGCCTACTTCGATCCGCCCGCCCAGCTCGTCGCCGGGACGCTTCGTTACGATAGTGATCGCACCGCCGATCGCGTTTCGGCCATACAGCGCACCCTGCGGGCCGCGCAGGACTTCGACCTGCTGCACGTCGATCAGCTGCTGCGTGAATTGCGCGGGATTTGGCATCAGCACACCGTCGACCAGCACCGCAACCGACATCTCGCTGTTGCGCGCCTGAGAAATGCCGCGCACATTAATAAAGGCGTTACCTGCATTCTGGGTTTCAACCAGCGTGACATTTGGGGTCAGGGCAATGAAGTCGCGCGGCGTCTCTATGCCCGCCGATTCAATATCGGCGGCCGTGAATGCGCTGACCGAGACCGGCGCCTCCTCCAGCGTCTCGGCACGCTTGCGCGCGGTGACCACAACCTCGTCGAGTGTCGCGCTCTGCGCCGCAACATCTGCCGCAATCAGTGAAAAGATAGTACCCGCTACTGCGAAACCGACGTGCTTCATTTGGATCCCCCCAAAAGCTAGTTGTGCATTCGACCCATGCATCGTAGTATTTTCGATATGCGAAATCAAATTCGTTTTGCGAACAAATTGCCCGGCTGTGTCTTGCTGAGCTATCTTTCCACCTCGCCAACGGCTGCGGCCGCACCCAAGACAGCACCCTGAGGACTCGCCATGAGCATTAAAAACGGTAAACCTGCCAACACTGCAATTTGCGCCTTCGATGCCGATAACATATTGATAAGAGGAAAGAATCTGGTCGACGAGCTGATCGGAAAAGTGTCATTTACCGAGCTGATGTTTCTGCAGTCGCTTGGCAAGATGCCAACCGAGACACAAAGCAGGATTGTTGATGCGGTCATGGTCACGATCATGGAGCATGGCCTCGTGCCTTCTGCCGTAGCGACCCGCCTGACACATCATGGAGCCCCGGAATCGTTCCAGGGTGCCGTTGCCGCGGGCCTGCTCGGTGTGGGCGACCGCTATGCCGGCACGGCTGGCGAATGCGGTGCGGTACTGGAGCGCATCGTTGCGGTACCGGAAAGCGAACGCCGTCAAAAAGCGCTGGACGAGGTCCGCGCCTACCGCGAAATCAAACGCCCGCTACCCGGCTTCGGCCACCCAATCCATTCCGAGAACGACCGCCGCGTGAACCGCCTGGTAGAAGTCTGCGAAGCCGCCGGTGCTAAAGGCGACTTTATCGCCGCCATGCGAACGCTCGAATCCGCATTGAATGAGGTATTGGGCAAACAACTGGTCACCAACATCAGCGCGGCGATTGGCGCTGTGCTCGGCGAAGCGGGCGTGCCCTCGACGCTGATGCGCGGAATTGTGCTTACGGCACGGTGTGCCGGGCTGGTCGGTCACCTGCACGAAGAAATGAGCAACCCTGCCGGCCACGCGCTATGGACCGGCGCGCAGGGCAACGTCGAGACGAACGGCTGATACCAGCGACGAACAATCAGTGGGTCGATGTGGACAACGGCCGTATCTTTGTCGAAAGCCACGGCGACGGCCCGCCCCTGCTGCTGCTGCATGGCTGGCCACTGGACCACCGTGTATTCGCACCGCAGGTTGCCGGGCTGGCGAGTGATTTTCGGGTCATTACTTTTGACAGGCGCGGTTTCGGTAGATCAACGGCTCCACCTGATTTGCGTCTCGAGCTCGACGATATTGATCGAATTCTTGATGCGCTGGCGCTCGAGCGAGTGCACCTGCTGGGCATGTCGCAAGGCGGGCGCATCGCGTTGCGGTATTCCGTAACGCGCCAGGAGCGGCTGCGCTCACTGATATTGCAAGGAGCCGTCGTCGATGGTCTGCAAGTGACTAGTGCCGAGTCGGAACGTGTCCCTGTTGCACATTTTGCCAAGCTGGCTAATTCGGGCCTACTCGACGTTGTCCGCCAACAGTGGCTTGCGCACCCGATGATGAGCCTGGCGCCCGGCCTGACCGACGAAGCCCGTCTCCTGGCGTCGATTCTAAATGACTATCGAGGCGCCGACCTGGCCGGGTTCGACGCTGCCAGCTACGCGTTCGACGGCGACCTGCTCGGCGCGCTGGGCGCCCTGACAATACCAGTTCTCTTGATAACCGGCGGCCATGAAACGGCTGCACGCAAACAACATGCGCGCGAAATCCTGGCGCGCGCACCGAATGCGCAGGAAGTGATTATCGAACACGGCGGACATTTGAGCAGCCTGACTGAGCCCAGGCCGTTTAATGATGCGATCCGGGCGTTCTGCCTGCAGGCAGAAACCCAGCGCTAGTCTTAGGACGCCGCGCTCCTGATCGAGTGAACAAGAATCGGGTAGCGACGCAGCTCCACCTCAATGCGTTTGGCCGCCTGTTTGAGCTCCGGCAATCGCGTAGTCACCATTGTGTCGCGGGTCACACGTGAGGTCGCTGTCGAGCAGTTGATTGCTGCAAGGATCTCACCTTGTGGCCCGAACACGGGTACCGACACCGACACAATCCCATAATCCAGCTCGTCCTGAATTGACGCATAGCCGGCCTTGCGCGCCTGCGTCAGAATCTTGCGAAACTCGCGCGTCGAGGTCACCGTCTTCGTCGTTAAACGCTCCATCTGCACATGCTCTATGTAACTGTCGATACGCGCGGGGTCCTGATGGGCGAGTAACACACGACCCAGCGAGGTGGGGTACACAGGAAAGCGTGTACCCACGCCAGCCACCAGGCGAATCATCCTGTTGGTTGAGACATGCACCAGATAAAGGATTTCATACTCGGACAGGACAGCGAGTGAGGCGGAGTCCCCGGTCTTGTCCCTGACTTTTTGCAAGTAGGGCTGAACCACCTCCTCCAATCCCATTGACTCGATAAACGCCGAGGCGAACCGCATGACTTCGGGCGTGAGCAGGAACAGCTTTCCCTTCTTGCCAACGTAACCAAGCTGCACCAGCGTGTTCAGGCAGCGCCGGGCAACGGCGGGGCTCAGAGCGGTCACCGCGGCGACCTCGCTCAGCGTCATCTCGGGATGCTCTTTGGTAAACGAACGCAACACCGACAGACCCCGCGCGAGCGTGCTCAGGTATTCGCTATCCTTGCGCGGCTTGGGTTGCTCAGTCGACATCGATAGACCCCGGAGTCACTCTCAACCGGCGACGCGTTTCGATGCGATTTCAGCGCCCTGCGCGAGGCTCGCAAGCTTCGCCCATGCGACATCCGGGTCGATGCCGCGCATGCCGACATGCACACTGAAACCACAGTCAACGCCAGCCATCACACGCTCCGGACCAACGATACGGGCAAAGCGCTCGATCCGATCCGCAACGAGCTGCGGGTGTTCGATGTAGTTGGACTGTGGCTCGATGACGCCAGGGCACAGAATCTTGTCGTCCGGAATATCCATGTCGCTGAATTGATGCCACTCGTGTGCGTGGCGCGGATTCGCCGCCTCGAACAAAACCGTATTCGGCTTGGCCTTCCAGACCAGATCAATGATGGTGGTCACCGGCACATCACAATGATGCGGCCCGGGATAGTTCCCCCAGCACAGGTGCATGCGTAGTTGCTCGGCCGGGATGTTACGCACCGCATGATTCAGCGCCTCGATATTCATCTGCACACGTTTGCGAAACGCTTCGTCATCGAGCTTCGCGTAGACCGTGTGACGACCCATCGCAAGGTCCGGGCAGTCCAGCTGCACGGTCGCGCCGGCGGCAGCGATGGCTTCGTACTCGTGCCGCATCGCCTCGGCGATCGCGAACACATACTCCTCGTCCGAAGCGTAGTAGGCATTCGGAAAGAACAGCGACACGACGCCTGGCGACGCCGCACTCGAGAAGGTCCGTTCGGCGCCCGCCGCCTTCGCAGCGTTCGCAAGGTTCACCATATCCAGCGCGGCGGCCTCGGCGTCGGAAACGCTGATCGCACTGTTGCAGGCCGGTGCCGTGCGCTTGCGCCGGCCGGGGTTCGCAGCAACCAGCTCCATGCTTTTTGGATAATCAGCCAGATCGGCGAAGAAATAGTTTTCCGGCGACTCGCCACCAAACCCGTTCAGACGGTCTTTCACATAGGTGGCATAACTCGGCTTGGACATCTCGCCGTCATTGATGACACTGACGCCGGCATCCAGCTGTTTCTGCACCGTCTCCCCGACAGCACTTTCGACACGCTCAGCCAACGCCTTCTCATCCACGGGCACGCCGTCGCCTTTGGCAAACATTATTGTGATCAGGTCATCGGGTCGCGGCAGGCTGCCGGTGTGTGTCGTCAGGATGTCGTGCATGTTTGCTCCGTTATCGTGGAAAGGTTTGTGGCTGCGGCCGATGCGATACAACGTTGCCGGGACCGCGTAACCATACCCTTTTTGGATTCCCGCGGCACGCGAAGCGCTTAGGGACTGCCAGACCAACAGCTAGGTCTCGTGCGACCGGCGGCTTCTGGTCGGAAGGCGACGCCCAGGTAAGCTCTGCTATTCTTTCTGCTAATCATGCTAACCGTCTATGAACAAGACCCCGAACGACCTGCGAGATAGTATCGTCGGCAGATCATGAGTCCAAATTTCGCGGGCTCGTTATGTTCACCAGTAACACTACGACGAGCGGGTCGAGGATTGGTTCGACGGGAACGACTCGGCTGCCTATTCGGACTTGAGCATCGATCCGATTGAGGTAGGACTTTCGAGTCTGCCGCGCCTATTTCACCGTAGCTACAACCCGGTCAGCCAAGTCTTGAGTTTCCGAGATGAATCGATTGACTTGGCGGCTGTCCTTGCCGAGCTGGCAACAATTCGAGAGAAGTTCCGCAATTTGGTCCTGCAGTGAATGGTGAAGGTGAGTGACGGAGTTAGTTAGTTGATCTCTCAGTTGATGTCGACAACAAATCAAAAAGTTGCGAATTTGAAAGTGACAGAGTTAGTTTCCCCAGTTCATTGCTTTCTGGAAATTAAAAGTGTCGGAAACCACCTTGGCTTCGACATCAGGTAACACAACTATACCAGCGGCTGAGCGGCTGCTTTTCGGGGTATGATGGGAGGCAGTTAATGACGCAAAGCAGCCACATAATCAATTTATAATTGTCTGGGCACATTCGATTTCATTGAGGTTAACGGTGAAGACCGTTCGCCCCCGGACCAGCGAGTATTGTCGATGTTGAATATCAACGATTTCAGACCATTTGTGCCGTCAAATGATTATGAAATATCGAAGGCTTTCTATGAGCACATTGGATTTAAGATCAACTGGGATGCAGGCGAAGTATGTGAGGTAGACACGGGGTTTGACTATCGTTTCCTTCTATTGCCGAAGAACCACAATAATTATGCACATAGCTTGATGCTGCAATTCATGGTTACTTCTGCGCAGGATTGGTACGAGCATTTCTGTTCCATAGGCCTTGTTGATCGCTTTGAAGGTACGAAAGTCGCAGAACCCGAACTCATGCCCTGGGGCTTATTGATAACGTATGTGTGGGATCCAGCCGGTGTGTTGCTGCATTTCGCGGAGCAGCCATCTGAAGGAGCTTGACCACCATTTTGGAAGATGCGTCTTACTCAGGTCCTGTGGACTATCTCATCTAATCTGAAGGTCTGCTTCTGGCCGTTAGGCGACGCTCGTGATTGATTTTTATGAGCGGCCGGTATCCACTCGAAAGCAGCCACCCAGGTGATAAACTGCTGGCAGGCTGCTAGTGATCCAAAGCGGTAACTGGTCGTTTGTTGGTAACTCTCCTAGAAACCTAACAGTTTGCCGGGATTCTAAGTAATCGAGCCTAATGCTTCTTAGAGATATATCACTTGGGCTCAACAGGGACGAGTATGAGCGAATTTACCGGAGCGACTTCCAGTTTCGCTCGCGCTACCTCTGCAATTTTGTTCGACGGAAAATCATGCCGTTAAGGTTTCAGACAAACGGATTCCGTGCCATCTTCGTCCAGGGGTGCGAAACATTGCGCGATCCATGCCGAATCGAAGGCGAGAATGTCGCAGTCGCGCCCGTATTGTTTGAAAAGAGTCGCTATGAGTCACTGGATCAGAATGAGCTACATGAATTCCTCATCAGCATGCTGCTCACGGGCATATCAACCTGTGCCAAGAAATATGAAGTTCCTTTGGTCGCTATACATAGTGCCGTTGACGAGTTCCGACAAGGAAACTATCAAAACCGATGGATAATCAGGAAGAAGCTCCTTCGGCCACACGGAATTCGAGCCAGCCTGATCTGTACGATGGATCCGGAACGGTTTGTGCTCAAACTGAAACTCGAACGCAAAGGCACGGTCGTTTTCGAAGAACCCATTCTTGAAACATTGCCAGATGAAACAATCTTCGCTTATCAATTCAAAGACGTCGTTGTCGACGGTGACTCGGTAATTGTTCGGGACAAATTTGACAAGCCAACGTTTTCACTAAAACTCTCTCTGCTCGCATGACTACCTATGATACTTTTGGGCGGTCCTGCGGCCCGCCAGTGAGGTGGCGCTGCCCCAACTACGATACTCTCGACGACTGCTTATGGCCGGGCCCAGACGGTCGCCAGGAGCATGAATGACCAGCTGGTTTACTTCGCATTCCAGCCGGTCGGTTTGTCTGAGTTACAATGACGGCTTGTGACCCATTCCAGCCGCTCAGGATTTCGCCGATAAACTGATAGCAGATGGTAGATTCTATGGATGCTAAGACCTTTGCAGCAAATTGGGCGAAGCAAAAAGACGAACTTATCGACGAGTTCCTAAGTCCCGAGTCGGAATGTCACGTCCAAGAATTAATCGGTGGCCTGAGGCTTGATTCTACGCAGTTAGCTCAACTTAGGTCTGTACTCGACGCCGCACTGACCGACACGATGTACGGACTGCTTCTCGGACTAGATGGCGAAGCAAGCATCGGCGGCGATCAACGAACGTACCGGATCATAGATGCGGACAACGAGGAGCTCATTGCTGACGAAGGCGAGCTTGAAGCCGCTGCATATGAGAGCTTTCATGGTGACTCGTAGAGATGCGAGAGGCTACTCCTGGCCGTGAGCCGCCACCCAGGTTATTTGAGGTAGGATGACTCCTACTGACCCAATGCGGACGCTAGCTGTTCCATCGCGAATGATTGACGATAGCGAGGCTCCCGCAGGAGTGTAGTTCGAAAGTGATCTTAGGTGGCCGGCTCGTATGATGTCGAAGAAGGACAAAATCCAGAAATTCCTAAAGGGCATTGAGACTGGTGATCCTGAGGCGGCCACCGTGGTCAATGAGGCCAAGTTCATCCAGCCACCTCGCCGTCGGTGCGCAGCAACAATCGAACCGCGCTGCCGACATCAATCTGACCATCGCGGGTGAACACCCAGCCGACTCGGCGGCTTTGGTCAGTTGCACTTTAGCGCCTTGTTAACGGATCGTTGCAGATGCGGTAACAGCGATTCTGCGAACCACGGATTCTTCTTTAGCCAGATGTTGTTGCGCGGACTCGGATGCGGCAGCGCGATTGTGCCTTTTTCGTGCTGCTTCCATGCGCGGACCTTGTCGGTCAGGTTGCCCGTAGCCTCCGGCAGATGCCACTTCTGCGCGTACTGGCCGATCACCAGCGTCAGTTCCAGATTTTGTAAATGCTGCAATATCTGCTCGCGCCAGGCGGGTGCACATTCGGACCTGGGTGGCAGGTCACTTGACTTGCCCGTGCCCGGATAGCAAAAACCCATCGGCAAGATCGCGACTTTGGTCGGGTCGTAGAAGATCTCCCGAGAAACACCGAGCCACTCGCGTAGTCGTTCGCCACTAGGATCGTCGAACGGTACGCCGGTTTCATGCACACGACGCCCCGGCGCTTGTCCGGCGATCAGGATCTTTGCTCGCGGGTCTACTTGGAAGACGGGTCTTGGGCCCAATGGTAAAGATGCTTCGCACAGGCGGCATTCTCTTGCTGATGCGACCAGCGTCGAATAGCTGCGTGAGCTCGATGATTTCGATGCCATCGGTATTTTCCTCTTGCACAATCTGTCATGGCGCTCTTGCGGCGCCTAACGCGTACCTATACGCTTTCTTAATGACTACTACAGTCAAACCACAGGCCGCCTCAGCTGTAGATCCTAACTCTATTGAGTCGCGCGCGTCTTTAGGCAGCGGTGTTGAAATTTTGGTGCGTCGACGCCCGCCTGGTGGCGTCAACCTGCCGCAAGGGCAGCGAGAGCACTTGTTGATGTCGACGGTAGGAAGGCCCGTGGACGGTCGCCCGGTGCACTCGGTGTTGCGCACTGCACATGGCCGACGCGAGTGGCAGACCTGCCCGCGCGGCGAAGTCACGTTTGTACCCGCCGGTTTTCCGATGGAATGGGACTGGAGCTATGAGTCGCAATCGGTGCATCTGACGATGCTGCCCACGTACCTGGCCGACGTCAGCACGCAGTTCCAGTCCCAGGATGGCGAGTGCCCGCGTTTACAACCGCTATTTCGAATCATGGACGACAAATTAACGCGCCTGCTGCAGCTGCTGCGCGATGAAGTCGTGGATAATGACATTGGCATGGACCTGGTGACGTCTTCACTAATAACGCTGATCGCGGCGCAGCTCTACCGGCAGAGCAGAGCTGAGTTGCGGGATCTGGCCGACGATCGCGAATCAGTCGGGTTCACCGCTGACATTCACCGCAGAAGCCTTGAGTACCTGAACGATCGGCTCGACGAAAAGGTCTCTTTATCGGCGCTCGCAGACGAGTTCAATCTCTCGCCGTTTCACTTCGCCCGCATGTTCAAGCAGGCCACCGGATTTCCGCCCCATGAATATCAGCTGCAGCTACGTATCGCTCGCGCAAGGGAATTGCTGCGCAGCGATGCCGGTAAGACTGTCGTCGAAATAGCCTGCGAACTCGGGTTTGCCGACGAGAGTCATTTCCGGCGCCACTTCCGACGTATCGTTGGTACGACGCCGAGTCGTTTCCGTTCGCAGCAATAACGTACCGCTTCCGCAAGTACGTACTTTTCTCTCTGTGCATTGAACCCCTACGGTGAATCCTGCTGACAGGTATTCGCCATACGTTGGTCTGTCAGCAGAATCTTTATGCCGATAGGAGCCAGATCAATGAGAACTGTTCTAATTACGATGGCGGCGGTTAGCGCCTTATCAATTTTGCCCAGCACCGCGTTGGCCGACGCTTACGAAATCAAGAAAGGTGAGCTCGAACGCCCGACCGGTTATCGCGAGTGGGTGTATGTAGGCACGCCGGTTACGCCGAACGACATGAACGATGGTAAGGCCGCGTTTCCTGAGCACCACAATGTCTACATTGATCCGAAGAGCTGGAAGCACTGGAAGAAAACCGGTGAGTTTCGTGAAGGCACTATTCTGATCAAGGAGCTTGTCAGCGTAGGCTCGAAAACTGCGGTTAGCGGCAATGGCTACTTCCAGGGTGATTTCATAGGCCTCGAGGCGACCATCAAGAGCAAGAAGGACTTTCCGAACGAGCCTGGCAACTGGGCCTACTTCAGTTTCTCGACACCAGATCACAAGTCGCTAACGGCAACGGCGAAGGCATTCCCGGCGGCGTCATGTAACGGATGCCATGCTGGTGCAGCGGCAGATGACTGGGTGTTCACGCAATACTATCCGGTGCTTCGTTCCGGCAAAGGAACCGGTAAAGATGCTGTTGGCGGTACGCAGGACTCACTGGCTGCAGCCGATAGCGTGGACGCCGAATCCATGGCAGCGAGGGAATAGGAGTGAGCAGAACTAATTCGCAATGGGCGGCTCTGCTGGTCGGCGTGGTGGCGGTAATTTCGATCTCCGCTTTCTCGCTCACGGCGGAGTCAGACTCTGGCGCCGGACGACCCGTCGACAATGCATTTGCTGAAAAGGTGTGGAAGTACATGGCGGAAAATCAGCTTGTCGGCGATGAGCGAGTCCGTAGTCATCCATTCGTAGGATCGCGGCCACACGGTAGCATCCAGGAGTTGATCGTCACCAAGGCTGTGATCGATGGCGCCGCAGGCCGGCTGATCGTCAAGCACAATTACGGCGCGCAGTCGGGGCTGACGGTAAAGCAGGTGTATGCAGGCGCCCCATCAGAGCACTATGAGGCATTGACGATAATGTTCCAGCGTGAGGCTGGTTATGACCCGGACAACAACAACTGGTTCTGGGCCGAATACAACCCGGACGGTTCAGTGTTGAATTTTCAGGGTAGTGACCTTTCCGGCCGGGCGCCACTCTGCATCGCTTGTCATACGGCATTGGGCGGTGCGGATCGCGAAATACTCAACGGTAAGGAGTGATCGGGGGCTTCGCGCGGGTAACTGTGATCAGGCGGGGAGTGTGTACTCGACATGCTCCCCACTCGCGGGATTGTCAAAGACAATAGGGACTGCCCTCAATTGCAGGTCGACATCGATTTTGTTGCGCCGTTCGATGCAGCGGGCTGCTATTGGCCGAAAGCGGAAGCCCGTAGTTTCCGCAAACCGGATACTCTTGCGACCGCTATCTGGAAAACCGTCCGTTGGAAGTCCGACATTCTTAATCACATAAATCGTCACTCAGGGCAATGGTGAATCATTTGTTAGCCGTGTATTTCCGATAACACTAATTACAGGAAAACACACCGGATCATGGATGCGGACAACGAGGAGCTCATTGCTGACGAAGGCGAGCTTGAAGCCGCTGCATATGAGAGCTTTCATGGTGACTCGTAGAGATGCGAGAGGCTCCTCCTGGCCGAGTGCAGAAGTTATCCAGGCTAGGAAACCAACGACTACTTTACTTCGCATAGCCGCCGCTCGGAGCTCTTGGGCTATACTTTCTGCTGATGACCCTGAGCCGACGGTCGTCGATTCTCAAAATGTTGACCGGGTCCCGTACGTTAACGCTCGCAAGTTTCGAATCGTCTCTTCTTGCAGTCTGCGCATGTTATCGCGGAATCGTGAGGGCTGCGGTCTTGGTTCGAAAGCGTTTCCGCAATAACGTGGAATATCAGAAATTCAAGTTGGTGCGCAAGTTACTAGATCGAAAACACAGATGATCCTGATCGGCGAGTCGTTTTCTCCGTGGTCCAAGAAAGCACGATGGGCACTCGAGAATTGCGGGTTTGCATACACCTATCGTGAGTACACGCCGACGTTAAGCGAACCAGGGCTGCGATTGCGCATGCGGCAGTGGACCGGTGCCGTTTCCGTCCCGGTACTCTTCGCAGGCAACAAGATTTATCGCGGCTCATGGGAGATCGCTTGCTACGCGAACGAGATGGCAGGCGACAGGCGATTGGGAGATCTGGAGTTGGTAGCGCCGTGGGACAGTCTGAGCGAGGACGCTCTTGCCGAGGGCCGGACCCGCGTTGTTCGCAGCATCCTGGAGAACCCGCGGGCACTGGAGGAGTCACTTCCAGTATTCGTACCCGGGTTTCTGCGTCCACCACTACGCTTCCTGGCGCGCGATGCTGTGGCTCGGCTCGATCGAAAGTATGCTCACCTGTTGAAGCCGAGTGCCTTGCGCACAGCGCTTGACCGTACTCGTGAAGGGTTGGCGCAAGCAGGTGGCGATTTTCTAATGGGCCGCTTCAGCTATGCTGACATTGCGATGGCGGTGGTTTTGGAAGTCGTTGCGCCCATTGCGAAGACTGACCCTCCACTTGGCCCGGCGACGCAGAGCTGCTGGAAAGACTCGAATCTGGCACACGAGTTTCAGGATCTGGTTGAATGGCGAAACCGGTTGGCGGACAGTGACGATACGTCTTTTTCTCAATTCAGATCAGAATGAAGTGGCAGAGAAACCCCTTCTTGTCGCAGATTGACTGACCGCAATTGGCCGGAAGCCGCCGCCTAGGTGATTCGAGGTAGAATGACGGCTACTGACCCGAAGCAGAAGTTTGTGAAATTGGCGATTGCGGACCAATTGGAAACATATGATTAGCCTGCTAAGAGATTTGCTGTCGAAGCAGGACCAGACACAGCCACACACGCTACTTACCCGTTTGATCGTAAGCTTCTGTATCTGCCTGGCCTACATCGTGTTGCACGGTTTCTACGGTCTGGTCGCCTCCGTCGTAGTCTACCTGTTAGGTGTGGAAATTATGGGTCTCCCTCTACAGACGATGTTTTATCCATTCATACTTGGTTTGCTAAGTGGCTGCTGGAAATCTTTCCTGAGCTTGCGTGACTATTGGAGAAATTACGGCCATGCCGATAGCTGAATCATCGACTTTTGACGAGTTAATAGCGACCGCTCCTGGCCGGTTGCAGCCGCTAAGCCATTTACTGGAAGTAGCCTCACTGTGACCGCTACTCTCAAAAAGCCGCCGTTCAACGTCCTACACTTTTAATTACCACAAAACACTATTGGTGAAACGAGAAAACAAAAAAAGGAAAATAAACTCCGTCGTCGAAAGATGGTTTTCGGTAACTAAAAGTGTCGGAGTTAATTCCCTCGGTTCAGCCAGGTCGAAAGCGCCGCGGACTATCGGATTGGCGTAATTTCTGAATACGCGGCAACTCGCTGCGGGTGACCCGTCGTTATTGTAGGATGCTGTCGCATTGGTTTAAAAGCCTCGTGCAAAAACCACCCCGATGACGAAGATCTCCTCGCCATCCACGAAATCTACGTCAATTTGCGGTGCTATCTCCCACTTGCCGCGATGAAAGCCATATTCAGCGCCGATGCGTACAAGAGACTCTGTGCCTGCGTCTCCGTCTTCCAAGCCGGGTGCCATATACATTTTCCAGCGCCCCGAATGATAGGCGAACGGTATAGCGAACACCCATGCGTCGATATCGCCGAAGGTATGTTCAGCAATTGCACCGATACCGAATTGACTATTCAGACGGTATTCGTACTCAACACCCAAAGCAAAGCCATTTTCGCGCCTGCCTTCTTTTGCAAGACCGACGAATAGCCCTACGATGTTCTCCTCGTACTCATGCCCGTCGGTGGCTTTTGCGTCATGCTGACTGTCCGCTGCCGCAAGACCAATGCTAAGGATCTGAACCATCAGGGCAATGCCAATGACAGTTCTAAATTTGATAGCCAATACGCTTTCCTGTTTTGTCTGTTGTTACGATTTGCCTGATTCAAAATGAGTCTGGCATACAAGTCCGGATAAAATCCAGATGCTGCCGAGCTCGACACCCGACACTAACACGCCAGCAATCGTTCCTTAAACAACGTTGCGTTGTCCGACTCCCTCGGCTGATGTTACCTCCGCATGTGGATACCAAAAAAGCGACTGAGTACTTACACGTCGCGATGAAGCTCACTGGGCTCAGTCGGTAGAGCCATTGACTGCTAATCAATGGGTCCGCAGATCGTGAACCGCGCACTTGCCGTTGCGGCTCTCATCGATATGATTGTTGCATGGACGCGAAATCCGGATTGCTCCCCGACAACAAGCCTGACTCGCAGCACATAGGTGCGAGTGGTCTGGCTGCAATGACCCTGTTGGCGGCCAACACCAGCATGCTGTTCATCTATTTTGCTCTCGACCTGACGCTGTTTCAGGTCATTCTCGTCTACTGGTGGGAAGCGTTTTGGATTGGGTTGTTCGGCGGGCTCAAGCTATTGACGGCATCACTCTTCGGCGATCCTTATGAGAATAAGTGGATACATGTTTCGCGGGGCAGCAGTTTTCTGATTTCGATCCTTGCCATCGCGAAATCAGGCGCTGCCTTTATAACGATGCTGGCGTTGACAGCTTATGCACTTGTGCTGGCACATGAAGCCTTAACCGGGATACCCGGCAATAACTTTATGACCGATCAAATCGAACTGATCCTCAAATGTTCCGTGCTGTTCTTGGTTGGGCACGCAATTTCCTTCATCATCAATTTCGTGCTCCGTGGTGAGTATCAACACGCTCGTATGAGCACCTTGATATGGCTGCCGTTTCGACGATGTATCGCACTACTTGTTACTGTAGTTGCTGGATTGATTTTCATTGTCGCTTATCCTGGACTACTGTCCTACACCAGTTTTGCCTTGATACTCATCGGTAGCAAACTCGCCTGGGACTTTATGCTACACCGGCGCGAACGCCAGACCCTTGCCTCAGATCGTCATATTGATAATTTGTCGTAGTGAACAAAGTCGTGAGCTTAGTTCTCGCTATTGGGGCTTTTCAGTTGATACGCCGCTTTTCAAGTCCCCAGCAGAGCAGGTACAACAGGACCGGGAGCCATAAGGCTAGAAACACTGGGTTAAGGATGCCTTTGGCACTAAAGCCGCCTTCGTCTCGGCGGCCTATTCGACTTATTCGGCGTAGAACCTGCAACCAATCGCGTCAGAAGAGCGCCCGGGTATACCAAGAATAGTCGTTAGCTATTGGTCAGGCAGGGACTTTCGCAACTTCATTCAGTTGGTCAAGCCAGATTTGGTGGAACTTATGCATTCGCCCAGGCGTCAGGAGCTTTCCGATCCTCGGAATTATCCCGTTCTGGGATTCTTCCGTCAGGACATGGCAGCCCTGCGGTTGTGGTGAAATGCGCCATGCGTGGTAAACAGACATCGCGAAGGATTCTGATTACCAGGCCAATCGCTCAGCCGGTTCGAATTCTTCAACCGTACACTCGATTGTCATGCCGAAGGTCTTCCAGCGAAAACGCGTGCCGAGTTCAAGTGTGTCGCTTGCTGTATCCAGCAGGACGACGTTCGCAGCATTAAAATCCCAGTCGGATCCAATCTCGTGCGCGTCGGAACGGCAATCGCGTGACTGGAGGCATCCATCTGCAAGCTGTTGACGACATGAACGGCGCTGTTGTCCGGATGAAATTTCTGTGACCAGTCGATTGGACGATGATCCGGCTGAGACCTCCCAAGGCCCACATTGGTCGGAAAAGTCTCTCTTGCAATGGTTACCTTCTTGGGGGGAAGATCAGTGGCATACCGAGCCCGCGCGACGAACACTGTGAGGCTCAACGGAGAAACGCAAATGTTCAAACACACTACGCTGCTGTCAACGATCGTCATCTGCACGGTTATTATCGGCTGTACTGAAAAGCCCGCCGAGACTCTGCAAGATGACGGCGCCAGTCTCATACTGACGAATGGCAACGTATACACGATGAACTGGGACGAGCCGGCGCCGGACGGCACGATCATGCCCGATGCACCACGCGACGAAGACGGCTGGCGTGCTGATGCGCAAGCGATCGCGATCCGTAACGGCGATATCGTCTTTGTTGGTAGCAATGAGGGCGCAATCGCGTTGCAGGGCCCAGACAGTCGCGTGGTCGATCTCGAAGGTGCGACCGTCATTCCGGGTCTGGTCGATTCACATACTCACGTCTTCGGACTCGGCCAATTACTGGACCAGGTCAACCTGATTGGCGTTGCTACCGAGGAGGAGGCAGTAGCGCTGATTGCTGAACGCGCCAAGACAGTCGCGAAAGGCGAATGGATTGTCGGTCGTGGCTGGGATGATGGTGCCTGGGCCAACGACTATCCCGACAAAACACTGCTCACGAGAGCAGTTCCGGACCACCCGGTATTCATGGACAGCCTTCATGGTTTCGGTGGCTGGGGTAACCAGATGGCACTTGATGCAGCGGGTATTACGGCGACTTCAGAAGTCCCTGTCGGCGGCGAAATGCGACTCGGCCCCGACGGTGAACCGAATGGATTGTTTCTCAACCAGGGCGTGCAAATGTTGAGCGGCGCCATTCCAAAACCATCGTCCCGGACACTGGAGAAGCGGGTCCTGCTCGGTCTCAATCAGATGGCGGCTGACGGCTATACTGCCGTGCATGATGCGGGTCTGGATACGAGCATGATGAGCGTGCTCGAAGCATTGGAAGCGCAAGGCAGATTACCTATTCGGGTGTATGCGATGCTGTCGCTGCGTGACGAAGACCTGATTCGCAAGTGGATTGCGAAAGGACCCGACCGCGACGCAGACAGCATGTTGGTCACACGTACTGTCAAAGCCTACTACGACGGCGCACTCGGTTCCCGCGGCGCGCGTCTGCTCGAAGACTACTCTGACCAGCCGGGGCACCGCGGCGTCAGCGGTGATGACTACGGTTTTAATCAGCAGCTCAACGCGGAGGCAATGAAGGCCGGATTCCAGATTGCGATTCATGCCATCGGTGACGCCGGCAATCGTGAGGCGCTGGATATCCTGGAGGCAGTATTCCGGGAAGACCCGGCTACCGCTGAAAATCGCCATCGTGTCGAGCATGCACAGGTCTTAAGCCCCACCGACATGCCGCGACTCGGTCAGTTGGGGATCATCGCGTCGATGGAACCGCCGCATGCAATGGAAGACAAGGCCTGGGCGGAAGAACGTCTGGGGCCAGAGCGCATCCTCGGCGCCTATGCATGGCGCTCACTCAGGCAGGCCGGAACAAGCCTGACCTTCAACTCAGACAACCCCGGCTCTGACCACAACATTTTCTACGGGCTGCACTCGGCTGTCACGCGGCAAGATCCGAATAGGGAGCCCGAGGAAGGCTGGTATGCGGAGCAAAGCGTGACCATGGATGAAGCCGTGCGCGCCTATACCTTATGGTCAGCCTATGCCAGTTTCCGCGAGGATCATGTCGGCGTCATTGAGGCCGGCCGCTGGGCCGATCTCACAGTGATGAGCGTCGATCCTTTTGCACTCGCTGATGAGTACCCCAGCGATATTCTGACTGGCGAAATCATCATGACGATTGTTGACGGGAAAGTCATCTATCAACGATGACGCGCTTGGCTTGAGTGTCAGGCGCTTGCTTGTCAGGATCGTGCAGAACCCCCGGAGATTCGCAAGGGCCGGTTAAGCTCTGCTTGCAGCGGTGATTAGAAATAGCGGGGATCACAACAAGTAATCGGCCGCTATTGAACATTGTCGCGCCGGTTAAAGTTCCACCGGACTCTGCCGCTACCCGAAACTGGGAATCAGCAGGGGTCGTCATCAGTGTCCGCACAAGAACTACAAACCGCAGCGAGCTTCGTACAACAACTGGCCGACGATCTGAATGCGGGCAATATGGAACTGCCAATGTTTCCGGATTCAGTAATACGGATTCAGCAGGCATTCAGTGCTGACGAGGTCGATATCAACGAAGTTGTTCGCCTGACAAGTTCGGATCCAGCCCTCGCAGCACGTGTTTTGCAACTGGCCAATTCCGCGGCGATGCGCTCAAGCATGGAAATAACCGACGTTCGCCAGGCCATCATCAGAATGGGCAACAAGATGGTTCAAAGCTCTGTTGTTCTTTTTGCTCTACGCCAGGTTGAACAAAACGAAGGGCGATCTGGCGAATACCGCGATGCGTTGAAAGCGATCTGGCAGGAGAGCGTAGAGCTCGCTGCGAGCTGCTATGTCGTTGCGAAGAACTACACCAAAGTGAGTCCCGACGAAGCCCTCCTCACCGGCCTGCTTAGTGTTATCGGCCGGCTTTATATCCTGATGAAGTCCCAGGAGCAGGCTGACCTGCCGGCTGCTGAGTTGGAGCGTATTCTCCACGACTGGCATCCGACAATTGGCAAGGCGATTGCCGAGACCTGGGGTATGGCTGAGGAACTCGCATTCGCGCTGGAGTCACAGCTGGAGACGGATCTCCCGCCGCAAGAAGCCGCCACGCTTTCAGAAGTCTTGTGTGTGTCGAAGCTGATTTATAACCACAGGGCTTCATCTGAACCGCTGATTGCGAAGAACTTTCCTTTGCTAATGAATCTGGGCATCGCGGATCACGACGATACGGATGTCTCACTAGACGCGCATACCGAGGCCATTGACGCCATTCGTAAGGGTCTGAGCGGATAGCATCCGTGCGTCGTCTTCGCCGCATTGTCATAGAAGTTTCGTTGCCGCGTTCCGAGTTTTGACTGGCAGGCGGGCTTGGTTACGACGCTGTTGAAGCCACCGACGTGAACATAAGGGGAAATCCGTATGGCGCAACCCGCCGCCGTGCGGCCCAATGTGTAGATCAACTATCAATAAAAGGGGTAAGCCCAGTGATCTACGAAGTCGAAGGGGACATTCTACTAACCGGCGCCGAGGCAATCGCCCATGGCATCGCTGCCAATGATCCGATGGACCAGGGGTTGGCCGCATCGCTGCACAAAGACTACCCGGCCATGCACAAGGACTTCCATCATTGGTGTCACCATCAGCACCCGAAGATTGGCAGCGCGTGGATCTGGAGCGGCACAAAGGGCGCGCGCATCGTCAACCTGATTACGCAGGAAGGCGGTTACGATCACGGCAGCAAACCCGGCAAGGCGAGCGTCACTGGTGTTAACAAGGCATTGCGGGAACTCAAGAAGCTCATCGCTGCAGAGAATCTCTCATCGGTCGCGCTGCCGCGACTGGCAACCGGTGTCGGTGGGCTTGATTGGAATGATGTTCGACCGCTGATAATGAATCAACTCGCCGACATTGATGCCACCGTGTTTATCTACCAGACGTATGTGCCAGGCCAAAAGGCTGCGGAACCTGCGTGACTGCCGGGTAGCGTATCAGGCGCAAATTGCTGTAACGCCTTAACGGTGGGGAATCGCGATTGAGGAGCCGCTCTATGACCGAGGCGCTTGCTATTCGCAACCGGTGGCGTGTTACATCCAGCGGCCTGCTGACCTTTGTTCTGGTAACTTTCGGCATCACCTGGTCAATTGTTGGTCTGTATATTTTTCGCCCGGAAGAGGCTGGCGCCTGGTTTGGTCAAATAACCGGGCGCCATCCGGCGTTCTATCTCGCTACGTGGGGGCCGGCGATTGCCGGTTTTATCGTTGTGCTCAACAGCGGCGGGTTAAGTGGACTAAAGGCATTTCTGTCGCGTTTTTTGCTTTGGCGGTGTTCGATCGGCTGGGCAGCATTCCTTCTGATTGGTGTGCCGCTGACATTCGCTGCCGGTTCTTTGGTAAAAGGTAATCTGTTCTCGGATCCGCTCGCCTTCGACAGTGTCAACGCAGCATTGGGCGCGATGGCGTTTATGCTGTTTCTTGGGCCGATCGAAGAGTTTGGCTGGCGCGGCGTTGCACAACCGATTCTGCAACGTTACATGGCGCCTGTCTGGGCCGGTTTGCTGATCGGGGTAACGTGGGGGGTATGGCATATTCCGGCGTTTTATCTGAGCGGCACGTTACAGAGTGGCTGGAGCTTCACGCCTTTCCTTGTCGGCAATATTAGTTTAGCGGTGATCATCACGCCGTTGTTTAATGCTTCCCGAGGCAGCATTCTGCTACCCGCGATTTTTCATTTTCAACTCATCAATCCGCTTTGGCCGGATGCACAGCCCTACGATACCTATTTCTTTGTTTTGGTTGCGATCGCTATCGTGTGGCTGAATCGGGAATCTATGTTCTCCCGAGAAAATGCGGTGACCATGGTTATACCTGATGTTCATGGCAGTAGTGGGTGACGCGTTTGTCTGCGATAGCCGTTCGCTCCGTCTTGACTCCACTTCTCGTGGGTGTGATGACGCTGTGTTTTTCTGCACCGCCTGCGCTGGCCGGGACGTCCGACCTTACGCGACAGTTTCAGGCAACACTGGAGAGGTTTCAAAAGAACAATAAGCTTCCGGGCATAACAGCCGCCTACGTTTTGCCAAACGGGTTCATCGGGGCCGCCGCGACAGGCTTTTCAGACCGCCGAACCGGCTCACCAATGACGCCAAAGTCTCGCATGCTGGCGGCGAGTATCGGCAAGACGTTTGTCGCCGCTACGGTGATAGCTCTTGCTCATGACGAGCTGCTTGGTCTCGATGACCCGGTTTCAACCTGGCTGGCCGATCGGGAATGGTTTACCCGTTTGCCTAACCATGACTCGATGACTATCCGACATTTGCTGAACCATAGCTCCGGCTTACCCGACCATGTGCACAGTGCTGCATTTCACGCGGCGGCATCGAAACGCTGGCGTGGCAATGAAAATCCTTTTCCACCCGCGGCGCTCATCGCGTTTGTTCTTGATCAGCCTCCGCTCTTCGAGGCCGGACGCGGTTGGTCATATTCAGACACTGGCTTTATCCTGCTGGGGCTGATCATCGAAAAGGCGACCGCTCAGGACTATTACGATGTTGTAGAGGCGCGGTTTATTGCGTCTTTGGAACTGGTTGATACAAGTCCATCAAACCGGCCTGATTTGCAAGGCCTCGCTACTGGATACATGGACGAAGAAAACCTGTTTGGCTTTCCGCCAGAAACGACCAGCAGCCCGGGGATGATGGTTTGGAATCCGGGTGTCGAGTGGACGGGTGGCGGGCTGGTAAGCACCTCCTCCGACCTGGCCAAATGGGGGAGCGCGTTGTTCGCTGGAAAGGCAATGTCCGGCGCCTATCTGGGTGATCTGCTCTCAGCAGTATCGATTGATTCAACAAACTCAGACGTTCAATACGGCTTGGGTGTTGCTATTCATCGCGGAGGAGCCTTCGGTCCGGTGTACGGTCATGCAGGCTGGATTCCCGGCTACAGCTCGAGCCTGCGCTACTACGCTGATCACGATGTGTGCATCGCATTCCAGATCAACACCGACATCGGTATCGTCGACAGCTCGAGTTCAATTGTGCAGGAGCTTGAATTGGCGCTCGCCGAGCTGGTAATCAAAGCGCTTGCTTCAGACTAAGAGAGAGCCGTAGCCAGATCACCGCTAACCAAACACATCTCGCCACGCGCCACAATGTGCAGCAGTAATGTCATAAGAATGAGGATCAACGGCAACGCCTATTTCTGAACTGGTCGGGGAATGTCAATGTCAGTTATGTCAGCCACAAAAAACGGGAAGTACTGGTCGCTTTCAAAACGGTTGCCCGCCTCTACATGGGTCGGCACTGTGAAGCCTGAAAACGTACGGTATTCAGACAGGTAGCCGCCAAAGGTCTGATAGCGAAATGTTTTTCCGGAACCGGCATTGGTCCATCGGGGAAACCGAACAATAGTGGCTCGGCCGTCATCGTCGATGACCAGTTCAACTTCCTGTCGCAGGTCTCCGCGCGTAATGACGACCCGTGCCGTGTCGGCATCGACTGCCTGCCACTCTACCCCCGGCCCGGGCAGCAATGCGGCGGGTGTCCAAAAAACGGCCTCTGCAACATAGCGACCGAATGCCGACCTTGCGTGGTCGGTGTCACCACCCATCCGGGCGACAGGAACCACGCCGAATATCCAGAATCGGGTCCATCTCCCGCTATCCGACCCGGAAATACGAAAACCGCGACGCGACGCATGCATTTTCCAGACGAACCCGTAGGGTGCAGCCAGAGTCTGCTGTGCGGTCATCTTCATGTAGTCAGGGGATTGTTTCGAGCCGAGACTGAACTGGCCGACCATTGACAGTTCCGCGACCGTATAAAGCGGCGTACCCGGAGCAATACTAAACGTGAAATATCGACGCGCAGCTTCAGGAAGTTGATCAACCATTGCAGGATCGAAAAGCTTTGGCGCAGCAGGCTGACGTGCGATCAAACGAGACCGTTCTGCCGCATCGGCCTTGTGATCCAGCCAGCGCCAGACACTGAGGCCAAGCAACAGAACTATCAGCAGGAATAAGGACGATGCCAAGATGACTTTCATATCTGATAGCCAGGATAAATGTAAGTGAAAAGGTCCACTGTTCTTAGGTCCTATTGAAGCAGAGTTGAGACATTCTTGGATATAGCCAATAGCAAGCTATCTTACAATCGCGCTTTCTCTGGCGGGTGATCTTAAGCCAGACTACAGAATCGCCTTGGATACCCGGCTTCGGGTATTCCGTATAGACGTCTGTTCCATGCGTTTGGAATACTCGATCAAGATGGGGATTCTCAAATGAAACGTTTCACCAATATTCTGTTTATCGCAGCGACGGGCAAGGATGATGCTACGGCGCTTGCCCAGGCTGTCGCGCTCGCCGGTACCAATCAGGCGAGGCTTACGGTCGTCGGCAACGTTGATGCGTCTGACAGGGAAAAGGAGTCGACCAAGACCACAACGCGAAAATTGCTTGCTGCGATGGTCGAACAGCGCGAGGAAGAACTTGAGGCTTTGATCGCGCAGACCTCTGCGGACAGGTCGATGATCGATCTGAAGGTGCTCGTGGGCAAGGCGTTTCTGGAGATCATTCGCGAGGTGCTGCGTCACGAACGCGACCTCGTTATCAAGAGTGCGGAAACGATGGACGGTCTTGCCGAGTTCTTCAGCGGCACGGACATGAAGTTGTTGCGCAAGTGCCCTTGCCCGGTCTGGGTAATCAATGCGGCTCAGGATCAAGGCTATCGCAAGATCGTGGCCGCACTCGACTATGATTCCGACGACCCTGAGGTCGACGACCTGAATGGTCAGATACTGCAGATGGCGACATCACTGGCGCTGTCGAATTTTGCAGAGTTGCACATCGTCCACACCTGGCGGCTGGAGCATGAAGGCTTCATGCGCTCGGCTCGTAGCGGGCTGTCCAGTGGCGAGGTCGACGCGTTGTTTCGTGACGACGAGTCTGCACGCAAAGAGTGGCTCGAGAGCCTGGTCGCCCGGCATTGTGCGTCGCAGGGCAAAGAGGCGGTAGAGTATCTGAAGCCCAAGATTCATCTGACTCATGGCAGCGCCAGCAAGCTGGTGCCGGCTCTTGTTGAGTCACTGGATGCGGAACTCATTGTGATGGGAACCGTTGCCCGATCGGGCATCCCCGGGTTTCTCGTAGGCAATACCGCCGAAAACATTCTGCGCCAGGTGCATTGCTCGGTCCTGACCGTCAAGCCAGAGGGCTTTGTCAGTCCGGTCACGTTGGAGAAATAGCCGCCGCGCCAAGCGTCATTGCGCCGACATCCCCGCGCTGATGGGCCATACTTAAGCCCATGGATTTTGAATGGATGGCGATTGCGCTTGGCGATGTCGCCTGGATATCTCTGGCATTTGCGTTGGGCCTGTTATCGCGCTCGATAGGCCTGCCCCCGCTGGTCGGCTTTCTTGCCGCCGGGTTCCTGCTCAATGCACAGGGTTTCGCCAGCGGTCAGATGCTGGAGAAGCTGTCTGATCTCGGCATCACCCTGTTGCTATTTACCGTAGGCCTGAAGCTAAACCTGCGAACACTGGCGAGACCGCAGGTGTGGGCCGTGACGGCAATGCACATGTCGATCGTCGTTGTTGCGTTCGGTTTTCTGATCTATGCGCTCGCCCTGCTCGGTACGCCATTCATGGCCGGTCTCGACCTGCCACGCGCGCTGCTGATTGCGTTCGCTCTGAGCTTTTCCAGCACTGTGTTCGTGGTCAAGGTGCTTGAGGAAAAAGGCGAGCTGACGTCGCTGCATGGGCGCATCGCGATCGGCATCCTGATCATGCAGGATCTTGCCGCGGTCGGGTTTCTGGCGATCTCCACCGGCAAATTGCCCTCGTTGTGGGCACTCGGCGTACTTGCGCTGATCCCGCTACGTCCGCTGCTACATAAACTGTTGAACTACGTCGGTCATGGCGAACTACAGATTCTGTACGGATTCCTGCTTGCATTGGGCGGCGCCGAAGTCTTTGAGCTCGTAGGTCTGAAAGGCGATCTGGGCGCGCTGGTGCTCGGTGTCGTGATCGCAGACCACGTTAGGGCGGAAGAGCTGTCCAAGACGATGCTCGGCTTCAAGGACCTTTTCCTGCTGGGGTTCTTCCTGTCGATTGGTATGTCGGGTCAGCTCACGCTTGAGACGATAGTGCTCGGCGCAGCTATTACACCATTCGTGTTCCTTAAATCGGCACTGTTCTTTGGCCTGTTGACACAATTCCGTTTGCGGGCGCGAACCGCCTTGCTCGCCTCGTTAAACCTTACCAACTTTAGCGAGTTTGGCCTGATTGTCGCGGCCATCGGCGTCGCCAATGGCTGGATCGGGGCGGAATGGCTTATCGTCATCGCTATCGCATTGTCACTGTCATTTGCGATATCGGCCGGCCTCAATGCGGCTGCCAACAACCTCTACAGCCGGCATCGAAAACGTTGGCGGCGGCTCCAGCGCAGTGAACGACTGACCGATGATCGGCCTATTGATATCGAAGGCGCGAAGATTGCTGTTGTCGGTATGGGCGGCATCGGTACGGGCACCTACGACAAGATGGTCGAGATGCATGGTCCGATCGTAGTCGGTATGGATATCGACCCGGTGACTGTACGCAGCCAGCGCAAAACGCAACGTAACGTGCTGTTGGGGGATCCGAGTGATTCGGATTTCTGGGATCGGGCCCAGTCGACACACACGCTCGATCTTGTGCTGCTGGCCTTGCCCCGGCTCAGCACCAGCCTCGCGGTCCTTGAGCAACTTCGCGCCGCATCCTTTACGGGTCAAGTCGCAGCGACGGCCCGCTTTCCCGATGAAGTTGATACCTTGCGTGAGGCAGGCGCCGCGACCGTATTCAACATCTATACTGAGGCAGGGGCGGGCTACGCCGCGCATGTGTCGGCCGCCGAGATTTCGCCACTGCCGCCCGCTTGACGGAGAACGAGAATGACGACTAAGCCACGCCGATTGTTTGCCCACTTCGCTGCGTTATGCGCAGCCCTCCTGGCCTTCGGCTCCACGCCGGCGATGGCTGCGGACGGATGCGAGGGCTTTGGTGACTTCGATTACCTGTGTGGTCCCGCAAGCGCCGAAGATCTTGTCCTGATTCCGGATACCGACTGGATCATCGCGAGCGGTTTCAGTGGCGGTGCGTCTTTGTTCTTTATTGATGCCGAACAAAAAACATGGGCGAACCTCTATCCGGGCGACGCGCCGCGCGCGAGACAGGATATGCAGAACTTCGGCGCCTGTCCGGGGTCGCCCGATCCGACCGGATTCGTCGCGCACGGCCTGAACATCCGTCGCACTGGCGACGCCGCGGCAAGACTTTTTGTCGTCGGCCATGGCGAGCGTGAAGCCATCGAGGTCTTCGATATCGATGCGAGTGGCGACGCCCCTGTCGTTACCTGGATTGGATGCGTCTTATTGCCCGACGAGATGGCGGCCAACAGCGTCGCATCACTGGCCGACGGATCGCTGCTCGCGACCATTCCGCTATACACGGATATTCCAATCAGCGCCGCGTTCGCCGGTGAGCCTACCGGCGCGGTGTATCGCTGGTCGCCCGGAGATGTCGGATTCGTCCAGGTTGAAGGTACCGAAATGCCGTATGCCAATGGCATCGAGGTGTCCGCAGATGGTAACGAGTTCTACATCGCTTCATCCGGGCTGGTGAAGATAATGGCCTTTTCGAATACCAACCCGGCACGATTGCTGCGCAGCAGTGAAACGCTGGCCTTTATCCCCGACAACCTGCATTGGGGTAGCAATGGCGAACTGCTTACCGCCGGGCTGAACATCGCCGACCTGGTGTGCGGCGACGTGCCCATGACATCCGAATTCAGCCTCGAATCATTAACACGATGTGCGCGGCCTTTTACCGCGCTTGCCGCCGACCCGGGTACGCTGCGCACGCGCGTGCTAGTGGATTCCCCGGCACACGAACAATTCAGCAATGTGACCACGGCCCTGCAGGTCGATACGGTGCTTTGGCTGGGCACCTTCGCCGGTGATCGTATCGCCTACATTGACCTCGATCGCGGCACCGACTAGTAAGCTGCGGGCATCGCCTTGTCCAGCATCTCGACGAGCTCGTCGCGGCTGTAACTATAGGGGCCCCACTGATTGAGTTGTACCAGCTGCTCGATCTTGGTCGAAATCGTTCGTGCCTGCTCTTCTTCATTGGGCACTACGACATAGCGACGTAGCGGCTTATCATCGAACAAGGCATGCATGAACGCTTCGGTGACCTCGTCCGGCTTCTTGTACGACAGCTCGCGCTCTTCAGTCGCGTCGTACATTTTTTGCATCTCCGGCGTAACCTCACCGCCGGCCGCGGTTACTTTCTCGAACGCCCGCAGCACGCTGCTGCGACGAATATGGGTCTGGTAATTGCCGGGTTCGATGACGCTGACTGACACGCCGAGCGGCGCCATTTCCCCTGCCAGTGCATCGGACAGTGCTTCGATCCAGTGTTTGCTGCCGCTGTAGGCGCTGCCACCCGGCCATGACAATGTACCGGCGATTGAGCCGGTCGTAGCAATGCGACCCTTCGACGCGATAATCATCGGGGCAAACGCCTGCGTGACGCGATAGACGCCTTCGACATTGACGTCGTAGATGAGTGTCTGATCTTCGATGGCGGTATCGACAATATTGCCGCCACCACCGATACCGGCGTTATTCACCAGCGCATAAAGCCCCGTGCCTTTCTCGGTGATCAGCGCCACAACCGCATCGATTTCGTCCTGCTTGGTGACGTCCAGACGCACTGCGGTGATGTTCTCGATCGCGTTCAGCGCGGCGAGGTCTTTGTCTTTCCTGGCGCCGGCATAGACGTGATAGCCCTCACTCGCGAGCTTCTCGGCAAGGTTGCGCCCGATGCCGGTGCTGGTACCGGTGATAAGGATCGATTTCTGGTCATCCGCGCTGGCGGCTTGCGGTATCGCGAAAAGCACGCTCGTCGCGGCCAGGATTAGTAACAACTGGATTGTTCGGGTCATCATCAATTCCTTGTAAGAATCTGTGTTGTGATCTGTGGCTCGAAGCCTAGCACAGCGATTACGTTAGAATGACGACGAAGCGGGCCGCACGGCGATAACAGGGGTAAGGGTTTCATGAAGAAGATCGGGATATCAGGCGCCAATGGAAAGATGGGCCGTTTGACCCTTGCTGCGCTGGATGCAGCGTCGGACCTTATGGTTGGCGGGCTGTATGCGCCCGGGCGTGACGGCGAAGACATTCTGGGTTATGCGGCGAGTGCCGACCCGGGCGCGCTGTCAGAGTGTGACGTCATTATCGAACTCACCAACCCCCAGGCGGCCGATGAGAATGTCGCGCGCTGGCGGGATAGCGGCGCGGATGTCGTGATTGGCACATCCGGATATACCGAGACGAGGATTGCGTCACTGCGGAGTGATTGGGAAGGCCAGTCTTCGCGCTGCATCGTCGTACCTAACTTTGCGGTCGGTGCGGTGTTGATGATGCGCTTCGCCGAACTGGCCGCGCCACACTTCGAGTCCGCCGAGATCATTGAAATGCATCACGACGACAAGCCGGATGCACCCTCTGGCACGGCGCTGCATACCGCGGCAAGAATGGCCGGCGCACGCGCCAGTAAAGGCCACCCGCGCGGCGATGAAATCGCACCCGGCGCTTTGGGTGCCACTGTCGAAGGTATCCCGGTGCACTCGCTCCGTCTGCGTGGTTCGCGGGCGCATCAGGAGGTCGTTCTCGGCACGGTGGGTCAGTACCTGACCATCCGCCACGACACGACCGACTACGCGTGCTTCACGCCCGGTATCCTGCTTTCATTGCGCGAGGTGGCGACGCTCGATGACGGCGTCACCGTCGGCCTGGAGCATTTGCTGGGTATATGATGTGGCGCTTCGCGAGTTGCCCAGCCGCCAGCGGTTAGCCCCGGCCGTAAGGCGCCAGAGGTCAGCCGTTAGCCCTCAGCCGCAAGGTACCAACCCCCGGCCGTAAGCCAGTCAGACACCAACATTCGTGCGAATTGCGTCGAGGCCCTCGCCGCCGACATGCAATTCGCTGTTGCGTTGTTGCATTTCATAGCGCATTTCGCGGCGCATTCGCCCGGCTTCGAACAGGCGCTTTTCAACGTCGGTATCGAACTCCAGCGGCGGTACCGGTATCGGCTGTTCGTTTTCGTTCTTTGCCATCATCGTGAAATAGCAGCTGATGACGTGCCGGCTGTGGCCTTCTGTCGGCTGTGCGGCATCCGCCCGGATACCGACTTCGAGTGTCGTATTTCCGGTGAAATTAACGTTCGCCTTGAAGGTGACCAGATCACCGACATTCACCGTGGCCCGAAACCTTGCCTGGTCGACCGAAACAGTCACGACATAGCATTTGCAGTAGCGTGCTGCGCAGGCGTAGGCCACCTGATCCAGCAGCTTTAGTAAGGCGCCGCCGTGTACGGCGCCGGAAAAGTTCGCGAGATCCGGTGTCATCAGGACGGTCATGAAAAGTGATTTGGGCCGTTCGGTTGTCATGGGCATAGTCCGTTGATGCTGGGCTGAGGGGCATGTTCTGCGTTCGTGGGTGCCGTTTGCGTCCGCTTTTCCCGAGAAGCCTGATGGCGGCGCAAAAAACACCCAATACCAAGCTTCACCCATCGATTTGCTAACTGCAATAACTGCGCACAAATCGAACAGAATCAATCGCTAAAGCAACGCAGGCTTTAGCCGCTAAATCATGTGCATACCTGAGAAAAAGGATGATCAAAGGTGTCCAGAATGACAGACATTTCTTCAAAGGCCTTATTAGCCTTGTCTATCGCATCGGTCTTCAGTTCCGCGGCGGCGTGGTCAGATTCGCCGAACGATCTTTTCGATCTGAGCGTCGAGGAGCTTGTGAATCTCGAGGTGACATCCGTATCACGTAAGTCCGAGCGACTGGCTGACACGACGTCGGCCGTGTTCGTTATCACGCAGGATGACCTGCAGAGACACGGTGTGCGCAGCATTCCCGACGCACTGCGTCTCGCACCCGGCCTCACCGTGCTGCAAATCGATGCGAACAAGTGGGCGATTGGCAGCCGCGGCTACACCGGACGTTATTCGAACCAGTTGCTGGTATTGAAGGACGGTCGCCTGCTGTATACCCCCACGTTCTCGGGCGTTTTCTGGGATGTGCAGCACACGCTGATCGATGAGATTGATCGTATTGAGGTCATTCGTGGTCCGGGTGCCGTGGTTTGGGGTACCAATGCGGTCGCCGGTGTTATCAATATCATTACCAAATCATCCCGGGGCGCGCCGGGTGTAGCTGTTAGCGGTGGCCTGGACCCCGAGGGCGCCGCCTTCTTCGCCGCTCACAGACAAGGCGAGTTGACAGAATCCGCGAGCTATCGGGCGTTTGTGAAATATCTATCAGCTGACGGTAATGAGTTGGTCGGCGGCGGCGATGGAGCCGACGAGTGGGACTTGATTCGAGGCAGTTTCCGCACCGATATCAACGGTGATGATAGTGAGCTTACGATCACCGCCGAAGGCTATGTCGGCACGATGGGCCATACGCTCGTGCAGTTCGATCCGTTGCCGCCTTACCAGGCTGTCAGTGACGTCGACGCTGATGTCAGCGGGGCTTTCGTTCTGGCGAGCTGGACTCGAGAACATGACAGCGGTGCGCGCACCAGTGCCCAGGCCTATATCGATCACACAGACCGTGATGCACCGCTCTACAAAGAAAAACGCACAACCTACAGTTTCGATCTACAACACCAGCGCACTTTCGGGCGTCATGAAGTCGTGACCGGCGGCTGGCTGCGCGCCAATCGCTACGATCTCTCGGGCTCAGAGCGCCTTACCTTCGTCGGCGATATCGACGGCGATCGTGTCATCAGCGTTTTCATTCAGGACGATATATCGATCGTGCCTGATAAGTTCAGCATCGAGGTAGGCCTCAAACTGGAAAACAACGAGCTGTCGCAAGACACGCTGGAATACATGCCGACCGTCAGGGCGCTCTGGAAACCGGCCGAACAACATACCGTCTGGGCTGCTGCTACACGCGCCGTGCGAACTCCCTCTCCGGCCGATCTGGGGACCGCCATCACAGATATCAATTCGCCAATCGCGCCGGGCGACCCCGCTAACCCGTTTCCATTGCCCCTCAGGGCAGGTTCCAACGGCAACCCTGATTTCAAGTCTGAAAGCAATGTCGCCGTTGAGCTCGGTATGCGCGGTCAGCTCAGCGAAAATCTGAGCTACGATATCGCGCTATTCGAGATGCAATATAAGGACATCCGATCGCTGGTACCAACCGATGTCCAGTGTAATCCGTCCGGCACTTCTGTCTTCGTCGACCCATTCTGTCTGGCCACCTCGGACAGTGTTATCGCGGTCTCGACATTCAGTAACGCGAATGACACCCGCACCCGCGGCGGCGAGATATCGCTCGACTGGATGCCATTCGAGCAACTGCGTTTTCGCACGGCAGTGTCGTATGCACGCGAGACTCCTGACGTGGTGCCACCGGCGATCGATATCAGCGGCACCTACCCTGAGTGGCAGTTCAGCCTGCGCACTGAGTGGTCGCCCACCGATCGTATCGATATCGGCGCGCTCGTACGTTATGTCGACGAAATCAGACTGCGCGAGATTGATGACTACTGGCAGGCCAATCTGAATGTCAGGATGGAGCTGGGTGAGCGCTGGCTGTTGTCGTCCGGCGTTCGCAATTTGCTGGGCAGTCAGCTTGAGTACCAGTCCGAGTTTGCCGATATATTCCCGACCGAGATCGAGCGCTCGGCTTACCTCAACCTGCGTTACAGCTACTGAGCGGTTAAAGGGTAGGCCGATGCGTATTCGATGGCTGGCAGGCCTCGCTTTCTTGCTGTTGACAGGTCCGACCGCGGCTGTGGCGGATGCGATTACCGAGGATGATGTGAAGCTGGCGCTGAGTTATAAGGTCGCACGGTTCGTTACCTGGCCTGACGGTGACGAGCGCACCGACTTCAATATTTGTATCGCCGGCGATCGAAGCTTCGAGACGGCAAAGGCCCGGCTGACCGGCCGCGCGATTCGTGATCGTGAAATCAGCTTGTCGAAAATCTCGGTTAAATCGGACCTTAGCGCCTGCCATGCCATCTACATTGCGCAGGAGGAGGCGAAGCGGGCCGAGCAGTATCTGTCCGCATTGAATACGCAACCTGTGCTGGTTATCAGTGATGTTGCTGACTTCGCCGAGAACGGCGGCATGGTCGGGTTGTCGCTGCGCAACAAGCGTGTCGGATTGACGATAAACGTGGCCGCCTACGAACAGGCGGGCCTCGAATTCAGTTCTCAGCTGCTCGAGCTGGCGACACTTGTTGAACCGGTAACAGGGGACGCAGAATGATTCGCCGACTTCGCGCGCAATCTCTGACACGCCAGGTACAGCTCATTATCGTTGCGGCGTCGGTGGCGGCCTTGCTTGCGGCATCGCTGTTCATTCTCATTGGTCAGGCCATACAGGCACGCGCCGATCTGAACACCAGAGTCGAGACGCTTGCCGATGTCATCGGCAAAAACAGTCTCGGCGCACTGACCTTTGAAGACGCGGCACAAGCCGATCGTGTACTGCGGTCACTGAGCGCCCAGCAAAATATTGAGCTTGCGCTTATCTTCACTGCGGATGGCAGCCAGATTGCCGAATTGCGGGTGCCGGGAATCACCGAGGCACCGCTTGAATGGATCACCGCGGCCGGTGCGGCTGCGCGCAGCCGCACACTGGGTATGGACTATCTTGAGCTGGTGCAGCCAATTTTCTTCGACGATGACGTTATTGGCACCATCTTCATTCGTTCGACGCAACAACCGGTGTTCGACAGTCTCTACAGGACGGGCATGTGGACCGCGATAGCGATTTTCCTCGGCGCGGGTATTGCGTATGCGCTGGCCTCGTTGCTGGCGCCGGCGATCGTGCAGCCTATTCAGACGTTATCCAAGCTGGCGGGGTCCGTCCGTGCAGACGAGGATTTCTCACTGCGGGCAAACGTCGACGGCAACGACGAGATTACCGCGCTGGCGCGCGCCGTCAATGACATGCTCAGCAAGCTTGAGGCGCGGGACGCAAGACTCGAAGCACATCGCGATCAGCTGCAGTCCGAGGTCGACGCGCGGACACGCAGCCTCGCCGAGGCTAATGAACGCCTGGAGTTATTTGTCAGCGAACTGAAAGAAGCCAGAGACAAGGCCGAGGCGGCCAGTGTGGCGAAGAGCGAGTTTCTGGCCCGCATGAGCCACGAGATCCGTACGCCGATGAACGGCGTGCTTGGTATGACCGAGTTGATGATCGGCTCCAGCGATCTGGATGCGATGTCACGTCGCTATGCGGAAAACATCCACTATTCTGCCGACTCACTGCTCGGCATTATCAACGATATTCTCGACTTCTCGAAAGTTGAGGCCGGACGCCTGGAGCTCGAGCAAGAGCCGTTTGATTTGCGTGACCTGGTTGAAGATGTCGGGGAGCTGCTTGCCGAACAGGCAGTGGCAAAGAATCTCGATCTGGTCTGCGATATTCCGACCGACCTGATTGCCGCGCGTATCGGAGACAGTTTGCGTATTCGCCAGGTACTGGTGAACCTGATCGGCAACGCGATCAAGTTCACTGCCGAAGGCGAGGTGGTTGTGCGCTTGCAGGTAGCGGACGCCTCGAGCCCCGATATCCGCATTCTTATCGAAGACACGGGCATAGGGATCGAATCGGCGAATCTGTCGCGGATTTTCGAGTCATTCTCGCAGGAAGACGGCTCCGTAACCCGACGCTTCGGTGGTACCGGGTTGGGGCTGGCGATCTCGAAACAGCTTGTCGAGCTGATGGGTGGGCAGATTAATGTGACGAGCGAGGTTGGGCGCGGTACTACCTTCTCGGCGAATATTCCGTTGACCATCGATTCCAGCCAGCAACAAGTTGATGCAAAACCTCTGTCACTTGGCCCGATGCGTGTGCTGTTGGTCGACGAAAGCGCGACCTATCGTAGTGTGCTCGGCCGTCAACTGGCGGCGTGGCAAGTCGATGTTACGCCCGTCGCTGATGTGCGAAGCGCGCAGCGCGAGATCGACACACGTGCTTTTGACTATGTCATCGTCGATACGCATATGTCCGGACAGGACGGTATTAAGCTATCCGGTCCGCTGCGCGCAGGCCAGCCAGATAAGGGCGCCAAGCTTGTCGTGATGCACTATCTGTCTACGCCGATATCGGCGACCGATGTCGAGGGCAATGACATCAATGCGTTGCTTACAAAACCTGTCCGACGAAAAGACCTGTTTACCTGCCTCGAAAATCTTGCGGCCGGTGTTTCCGGATCGCCGTTCGAGATCACGGGCTCTATGCGCACAGGTGAGTCCACGCCCGACCCCATCGATGCGCGTATTTTGATCGTCGAAGACAACAAAGTGAACCATCTGGTGGCCAGCGCTATGTTGACGAAACTCGGCTGTGAGTCGGTTAGCGTCAATAACGGTGAAGAGGCATTGGACGTCTTGCTGGATCAGGGTGAGGTCTTCGACGCCGTGTTGATGGATTGCCAGATGCCCGTCATGGACGGTTTCACCGCGACACGCAGGATTCGCGAGCATGAGGCTGCCAATCAGCGCCCGGCATTACCCATCATTGCGCTGACCGCAAACGCTATGTCGGGCGACCGTGAGCGCTGCATCGAAGCAGGCATGAGCGGCTACCTGTCCAAGCCGTTTACGATGCCTCAACTCAACGATGTGTTGCTCGCTGAAATTATTGGCAGTCGGATGATTGGAGCAGTGGCGGCCAAGTCCGCCTGATTACACCCCTGTCCTGACGCCCTGACGTCCTGACCGACTAGCCGCGCGAACCCCGCACAGATCACGAGGTCTGCTGCGCCGCTGATATTTTGCGCGTTATACTCGACCCCGCCTGTTCCAAAATTACCGGTAGGTCTCGCGTAATGAATATGAAAATGCTGCAACCGCTCCTTCTCGTACTGACCATAGCATTGGCGGGCTCAGCCCACGCCAGGCCCGACTTGCAGCTTGATGACGTCGGACATGTTTATCTTGAAAACACAGGCGCCGACGCGGCTCAGCAGTCGTTTCACCATGGTCTCGCGCAGCTGCACAATTTCGAATATTCGTCGGCAGCCGAAGATTTCCGGGAAGCGCAGCGGCTGGACCCGAATTTCGCGCTCGCCTACTGGGGCGAGGCGATGACACATAACCACCCGATCTGGATGCAGCAGGACCGCGAGGCGGGGCTGGCGATTCTGAACCGTTTCGCCGACAGCCCTGAAGCCCGTCAGGAAAAAGCGGGCAGCGCGTTGGAGCGTGATTTGCTCGCCGCGATTGATGTGCTGTATGGCGACGGCGAAAAACATGCCCGCGACGATCGCTACGCATTGTTTATGTCGACGCTGCACGACAAATACCCGGGCAGCGTTGACGTCGCCAGCTTCTATGCGTTGTCGCTGATGGGCACCGCGCACGAAGGGCGGGACTTTGCGACCTATATGAAGGCGGCGGCGACGATGCAGGATTACATCGTCGACTACCCGCGCCATCCCGGCGTCGCGCATTATCTGATTCATGCAACCGATGACCCGGTGCACGCACCCCTGGGGCTGCGCGCGGCGCAGGCCTACGCCGACATCGCACCGAATGCTGCACATGCGCAGCATATGACGACACATATCTTTCTCGCGTTAGGCGATTGGGACGGCGTCATAAAGGCCAACCAGCGCGCGTCGGCATTGGTCAATGAGGAGCGGGCAACGCGAGACCTGGGGCCGTCCGGCTGTGGTCACTATCCGTCATGGTTGATGTACGGCTATTTGCAGCACGCCAAGCTCGCGGACGCGAAAGACATCATGTTGTTGTGCAGTGAGAACGCGGCAGACGAGTCCTCAGCCCGCCGGCTGGGCTACTACGCCTGGCAGCGTGCGTTGTACCTTTTCGATACCGGGGACTGGGATGGTGACGTTGCCGGCCTGCGAGTCGACTTCGGGGATGCGCATGCGGCAGCATTTGAGAACGCCATCGTCGATGGTTTTGTTGCACTTGGTCAGGGAGACGTTGTTGATGCCCGCGCGCAACTGGCTATGGCGCGCGACAAACTGATCGCCATGCAACAGGCCTGGGATGAAAGCGGTGTGCCTCAGGACCAACCGTCACGGCGTGAGCCGGACGTCGAATTGCTGCAGCTTGAGGCGAGCATCACGCTAGCGGCCGGCGACACCGACGCCGGCATTCGAATGCTGCAATCGGCGGTCGCGCTGGAGATGGATTTACCGTTCGGATTCGGCCCACCCAGCCCGGCGAAACCCAGTCTTGAGCTGCTCGGTGAGCGGCTGATCGAGGCCGGCCGCTACGCAGAGGCTGTTGAGGCGCTGCAGCAAAACCTCAAACGCACGCCGAACAAGCTGGCGTCGGTCGCGGCGCTCGCTATCGCCGAGGAGCGACTTGCGACTGAAGGTAAGGCTGAGGTTAAGCCCGAAGCTGGCGCTAGCGTCGCCGCTCGATAACCATCACCTGGTAGCGACCTTTCGGGCCGATATACCACGAGGCGACCGTGCTGGTGATCGAGACGATCAGCCAGCCGAGCAGTGCGGCAATAAACCCGGAAACGCTGAAACCGTCGAGAAATGCTGCGACCAGACCGAACATTGCGGCGTTGATAAAAAGCAGGAACAGCCCCAGCGTTATGATCGTCAGCGGCAGCGTCAATAGCAGCACAAGCGGGCGCACGAGCGCATTGACCAGCCCCATCAGCAACGCCGCTAATATCAATGTACCCGGCGTCGTGATAACTATGCCGGGCACGATTGTCGCCGCCAGCCAAAGACCGAGTGCGGTAATCGCTATGCGCAGAATAATCCCGCGCATCGTCTAGCTACCCTGCCTGTTGGTGCGCATTACTGACCGTCCGGCGCTGTATGCGAAACGGGCTCGCGTTCGACCAAACCGAAGATCCGCAACGCAAACGCGTAATCGTGGGTGCGCTCCTTCAGGCGTTCGAAACGTGCCGCCGAGCCACTATGGCCGGCGTCCATATTCATTTTCAGGAAGAACGGACCGCCTTTGGCTTCTGCACGCATGCGTGCGACCCACTTTGCCGGTTCCCAATAGGTGACGCGGTAGTCGGTGAGCCCACCGGTGGCCAGCAACGGCGGATATTCCACATCGTTGCGGATATTGTCGTAAGGCGAATAGGCGGTGATGGTCTCATAGGCTTTGGGGTCTGTGATCGGGTCACCCCATTCCACCCACTCGGGCGGCGTCAACGGTAGCTCTGCGTCGGATATCGTGTTGATCACATCAACAAACGGGACAGCCGCAATCGCACCGCCGAACAGGTCGGGGCGCAGGTTCAGTGTTGCACCAACGAGCAGACCACCGGCTGAACCGCCGTAGATGACGGTCTCGCCCTTCCGTCCATAGCCTTTTTCCTGCAACGTTTCGGCGGCCTGCGCAAAGTCAGAGAAGGTGTTTTTCTTCTTTTCCAGCTTGCCGTCGAGATACCACTGGCGCCCTTTCGCCGAGCTGCCGCGGATATGCGCCGTTGCATACACGACACCACGATCCACGAGCGACAACACGCTGGTGCTGAACCAGGCCTCCATCGTCGCGCCGTAGCTGCCATAGCCGTACAGCAAAAGTGGTGCGGCGCCGTCGACGGGCGTGCTCTTCAGGCGCAGAACCGTCACAGGAATCTTCGCGCCGTCGTCCGCCGTCACGAACAATCGCTCCACGGCATACAGTTCCGGGTAATGACCGCTTGGCACTTCCTGGGTCTTGCGGAGCTCGCGCTCGCGTGTCTTCAGGTTGAAGTCGTAAGTCTGCCCGGGCGTGGAAGGCGACTCGTAAGTGAAGCGCAGATTATCGGTGTCGTATTCATAGCCAGCCGACAGCGCAACGTTATACGCTGCTTCCGGAAAATCAACGGTGTAGGTGTTCTCGCCGGAATAGTCCGAAACGACAATTCGTGGCAATGCGTTCTCACGCTCGAGACGCACAAACCAGTCGGCCAGCGGGACAAAGAAGTTGATGTAGGTGCCCGGCTCGTGTGCCAGCCAGTCTGCCCAGTTATCGCGACCCGGCGTGGCGATCGGTGTGCGCACGATCTTGAAGTCCACGGCGCCGTCAGCATTGGTTTGGATGTAAAACGAATCACCATGATGCTCGGGATAATAGAGTTCATCCTCCGCTCGTGCCGCGATCAGCGTTGGTTGTGTGCCCGGTTTCGCGTCGGCGCGCAGGAACCGATACTCGCTAGATGTGCCCTTGTTGCTGCCGATGAAAATGTATTCACCGCTCTGGCTTTCTCCGATACTAAGGAAATAGCTGTCATCGGCCTCTTCGTACACCAGCCGGTCGTTGGCAGGGTCGCTGCCGAGCAGGTGGTGCTTGACGCGTTTGGGGCGCTGGTTGTCATCGCGTTCAACGTAGTAAAACGATTTCGAGTCCGCAGCCCAGACCGCGTCTCCGTCGGTAGAGCCGACGGTCTCATCGAACTCGTTACCGGTCGCCAGGTTGCGTATCCGCAAATCGTAGTATTCGGAGCCGAGCCGGTCGACGCCATAGGCGATCAGTGTGTGATCGCGGCTATGGGCGACATCGGAAACACGGAAAAAGTCCTCGCCCTCGCCTTCCTTGTCACCGTCAAAAAGGATGGTTTCCTTGCCACCATTACGTGACGTTCGGACGTAGATCGGGTATTCGCCGCCCTCGCGGTATCGCACCGAATAGGCGTAGTCACCGTCAACCTGGGGCACCGAGCTATCGTCTTCCCTGATCCGGCCGCGCATTTCCTGAAACAGTTGCTCGCGCAACGCCGCGAGGTCGTCCGTCGCCGTCTCGTAGTAGCCGTTTTCGGCCTCCAGATAACTGCGGATATCCGCATCAAGCTCGCCCGGGTCGCGCAACACTTCCTGCCATTGAGCGTCGCGCAGCCACGCGTAGTTGTCGATGCGCTTAATGCCGTGCTGTTCGATTTCCAATGGCCGCCGCTCGGCAACCGGCGACTCGGCATCTATCAGGTCGAACGGGTTGTTGTCGTTTTGTGTCATTTAGTTTTTCGTGGTGACGTTTGACGTAACGGAGTCGCCCGGGCCCGTGCCGCAGCCTGCTAGTGCTGAAACAGCGATGATGCCTGCGCTCAGAGCAATGAAATTCCTGATAGTCACAAATTCTGCTCCGTTGGGTCGTATATCGGGCTGGGGCCTTATTGTGCGCAAGGTGCGGCGCATTGCAAGCCGCCATGCGCCGGTAAACCGTGCGCAAAGGCTGCGGTTTGTCCCAATTGTTGCTCGCCACGCCAGCCGGCATAGTGAAGAAAGATGCGATTCTTCGACCACTACGAATCTCTGGTTATCGGCCGGCCGCGCCTGACGCTGGTTGGCGTTGCGATTATTGCGCTGCTGCTGGGAATGTTCATTCCCCGCTTTCAGCTCGACGTCTCGGCGGACTCCCTGGTGCTCGAAAACGATGCCGCGCTCGACTACTACCGCAGCATTCGGGCGCGCTACGGCTCGGATGACTATCTGATTGTCACCTACTCTCCCGGCGCCGAGATGCTCTCTGCCCCGAGCGTTGCCGTGCTGCGGGAAATGACTGACCGCTTGCGGGATATTCCGCGGGTGGCGAGCGTGACGAGTATCCTCGACGTGCCGTTGCTGCAGAGTCCACCGCTGACTATCGATGCGTTGAGTGATGGTGCGCCAACCTTACGGAAGGGTGATGCAGACACGATTCTGGCGGCGGTGGAGCTGACGTCCAGCCCACTGTACCGGAACCGGCTGATGAGCCCGGATGGCCGGACCAGCGCGGTTCAGGTCATGCTGGCGCGCGATGAGACGTATTACCAATTGCTGAGCCAGCGCGATGCGCTGCGTCTTGCGAAACCCGCCCTCGATACGCACAGTGCAGACCGTGTGGCGCGCAGGCAGGCGGAGCGCGCATTCGATGACTATGCCAAGACGCTCACGGCCGCGGATGCTGCCGTTATAGAGCGTGTGCGCGCCGTGCTCGATGACTACAGGGAAAACGCGGATCTATACCTTGGCGGCATCCCGATGATCGCGACCGACATGCGGCGCTTCATTCGCCATGATGTGGTGATTTTCGGAGCAGCCGTACTTGGCATTCTTGCGATCCTGCTACTGGCAATTTTTCGCCAGCTCCGTTGGGTAATGTTGCCGATGCTGATCGCCGCTACGGTCGGCTTCATGACGCTCGGCGCGCTTGGTCTCGCGCGATGGCCGGTAACCGTTGTGTCGTCGAATTTCATGGCGTTGGTTTTGATCTTCAGCTTCTCGCTGACCATTCACCTTATCGTGCGCTATCGCGAACTCGAGTCACTGCAACCTGGCAGCGACGTGCGCAAGCTTGTGAGCGCTACGCTGCGCAGCAAAATCGTGCCATGCCTGTTTACCGTGCTGACGACGATGGTCGCCTTCGGATCACTTGTCGTCAGCAATATTCGGCCAGTGATCGATTTCGGCTGGATCATGATGTTCGCGATGGCGACATCCATGTTTGTCGCCTTTTCGTTGTTTCCATCGCTGCTGGTCATGTTGCCGGCGCGCGCCCAGGTGCGCGGGCCGGATTTCATCGGCCCGTTGCTGGGCCGCTTTGCCCGCGTGGCCGAGCATCACACGCTGGGTGTCATCGTCATGGCCGTTGGCATCCTCGCAATCTCGGTTGCTGGTATTTCAAGGCTGACGGTTGAGAACAGGTTCATCGACTATTTTCACGACGAGACCGAAATTCATCAGGGGATGCTGCTGATCGACGAACAACTTGGCGGTACGACGCCGATGGACGTGATTATCGATGCCCCCGAAGTCGACCCGGCGGACCTGGATTGGGACGATCCGCTTGCCGATGACGATGATTCCGATGGTGGTATTACCGCGACGAGTTACTGGTTCAATGCCAGTCGTCTGCGCGACGTCCGCGCTATTCACGACTACCTTGAGGGCCTTCCGGAAACCGGCAAGGTGCTGTCGCTCGCGACCGGGCTGGAGGTCCTGCAAGCGCTGGAGCCCGATGTGGCCGACGACAACTTTTCGCTGTCGCTCTTATATAAAAAACTGCCCGATGATCTGCGCGCAGAAATGATAACTCCGTATCTGTCGGGCGACGCGCAGCAATTGCGGGTCGCGCTGCGTGTTTTTGAGACGAGCCGCGGTCTGAATCGCGATGCCCTGCTGGAAAAGATTCAGTCGCACCTGGAAGAAACACGTGGCCAATACGGTGAGCGCGTCCAGCTAACCGGCATGGTGGTGCTTTATAACAATCTGTTGCAAAGCCTGTTCAGGTCACAGATCCAGACGCTGGCCGTTATCTTTCTCGCCATCATGCTGACATTCGCAATACTGTTGCGTTCGTTGAAAGTTGCCCTGATCGCAATCGTGCCAAATATCATCCCGGCGTTGTTTGTGCTCGGGCTGCTGGGCCTGCTCGGCGTCCCGCTGGATATAATGACGATCACGATTGCCGCGATCGCCGTGGGCATCGGTGTCGATGACACCATTCATTACGTGCATCGCTACGAAGAGGAATGGCGTGTCGATCATGACTATCGCGCCGCGCTGCACAGGGCGCACGACAGCATCGGGCGGGCGATGTACTACACGACGATGACGATCACCATTGGCTTTCTGGTCATGGTGCTATCGAGTTTCATACCTACCGTTTATTTCGGCGTCTTCACCGCCATCGCGATGGTCAGTGCATTGCTGACCGACATTACCGTGCTGCCGATGCTGTTCCGGGTATTCCAGCCCTATGGTCCGCACCGCGAGCCTGATCCGGAAAACCGCTCGATCGGAATGTCCTGACGCAAGCGGCAGGGCTTTCGTATACTCAGGGCGTCGTCGAAATTAACGCCCGTTGGCGGGCAAGGAGGCGCGAATGTCACGCTCGCTTGATAGCGCATCGTCGCAAGCCGGTCGCGCGGACGTCGTCGCCTTGCGACGCCAATTGCACGCACAGCCGGAGCTTTCAGAGTGCGAGTACCAGACCGCACAAACGATCGGCGCACGTCTCGCTGACTGTCAGCCGACCAAGATCATCGAGGGTCTGGGCCATATGCAAACGGGCATCTGCGCGGTGTTCGACAGCGGCACGCCAGGGCCGACCGTCATGCTGCGATCGGAACTCGACGCATTGCCGATACACGAGTCCAACGATATTCCGCATCGTTCGACGGTAGCCGGGGTCTCGCACAAGTGCGGCCATGATGGTCATATGGCAACGTTGGTCGCCGTGGCCGAGGGCCTGCGCTCAAAACCGGTTCGCCGCGGCCGTGTTTATCTGCTGTTCCAGCCGGCCGAGGAAACAGGAACGGGCGCATTGGCGGTGCTTGCCGATGGCGATTTCAACGCGCTGCCAGCGCCGGATTTTGTCTACGGGTTTCACAATGTGCCGAAGTATCCGCTGGGGCGGGTATTGATTCGCCCTGGCCTGTTTGCCCAGGCCTCTACGGGTTTCGTTGTGACCTTGCGCGGTACGACCTCACACGCGAGCTATCCGGAGGATGGCGTCAATCCGTCCGGCACCGTGGCGTCGCTGGTTGAGGCGGTGAATAATTTCCATGTGTCGCTTGCATCCGTTACTGACACGCCGGTACTGGGCACGATCACCTACGCCGAGCTCGGCGCCAGGACGGCCACCCGCAACTTTGGCACGACACCGGGCGAAGCCGTGATTACCGGTGTTCTGCGTGCACACACGACGGCCGATCTGACCCGCGCCTGCGATGCGCTGGTTCAGCTGACTGAAACAGCCGCTGCTGATGCGGGTCTTGGGTGTGAGATCTCATGGCATGAGCGATTCGCTGCCACGACATCGGATGCGCAAAGCGTCGAGCGTATTTGCCGTGCGGCCGGGCGTGCCGGTCTCGATGTGCAAACGCTGGAGGAGCCGTTTCGCTGGTCGGAGGACTTCGGCTACTTTACCGATCGCTATGCCGGTGCGTTTTTCGGTCTCGGTTCGGGTGTGGATCAGCCGCAGCTGCACGATGACGGTTATGACTACCCGGATGCGTTGATCGATATCGGTGCGAAACTGTATCGGGCGCTGCTCGACCAGCATGTCGATAGCGAGTGACGGGCTCAGGCGGCGATATCACCAAACTGCAATTTCGCCAGCCGCGCATACAGTTCGCTTGAGGCAACCAGCTGGTCGTGCGTGCCGCTCGCAACAACCTTGCCATGATCCATAACAATGATTTTGTCGGCTTGCTTTACCGTCGCCAGCCGATGCGCGATTACCAGTGTCGTGCGGTTCTTCATTAGCCGGTCGAGCGCGGTTTGCACCAGTCGCTCGCTTTCCGCATCGAGCGAGCTGGTGGCCTCATCGAGCAGCAATATCGGCGCGTCTTTGAGGATTGCCCTGGCGATCGCGATGCGCTGGCGCTGTCCGCCGGACAGCCGCAGGCCGCGTTCACCGAGGAAGCTGTCGAAACCGTCCGGTAGTTGATCGATGAATTCATCGGCCGCCGCCGCCTCGGCCGCAGCACGCACGTCGTCGTCGCTCGCGCCCGGGCGTCCGAAACGAATATTCTCCATCGCGCTGGTGCCGAAGAGCACCGTTTCCTGCGGCACCAAACCGATCTGGCGCCTGAGCTCGCGCGGGTCGGTCGACTTGATATCGATGCCATCGATGCTGATGTGGCCGGCGCGCGGGTCATAAAAACGCAGCAATAACTGCATGCTGGTGCTCTTGCCGGCGCCGGAAGGCCCGACAATCGCGACCGTCTGGCCGGTTTCGATCTGGTAGGACACGTTGTCGAGCGCCAAATCGTCGGGTCGCGACGGATAGCTGAAGCTGACATCGTGAAAGGCAATATTGCCGGTGCATCGCTCGGGCAGCGCCACCGGGTTGGGCGGCGGCTGAATCGCCGGCGTCGCGGCGAGTAATTCCGCGAGACGCTCCATGGCGCCGGCGCCGCGCTGGATTTCGCCCCAGACTTCACTAAGGCTCGCCGCAGACGAGCCGACAAACGCCGCATACAGCAGAAACTGACCGAGCTCACCGCCGGTCATTTCACCGGCAAGCACCGCGCGCGCGCCCAGCCACAAGACCACGGTGATCGCGCCGAACACCAGAATAATGCCCATCGCCGAAATCAGCGCGCGTACCTTGGTGCGCCGCACACCTGCCTCGAAGCTCTGGCGCACGGCATCGCCGAAGCGTTCCGTCTGCAGGTCTTCCATGCTGAACGCCTGCACGGTCTGCATTGCATTGAGCGTCTCGCCGGCGAGACCACTGGTGTCGGCGATCTTGTCCTGGGCGCTGCGCGACAAACTGCGAATGCGTCGGCCAACAGCAATCAGCGGCACCACGATCAACGGGATCATCAGCAGGATGTAGCCGGCTAACTCGAGGCTGGTGACCAGCAGCAGGCACAGCGCACCAACGAAAGTGATAGTCGAGCGTAAGGCGATCGACAGGCTGACGCCGGAGATGCTCTGCACCAGCGTGGTGTCAGCCGTTAGTCGCGACAGAATCTCGCCCGTTCGCGTGACCTCGAAAAAGGTCGGGTCCATACGAATGATATTGCGGTACACCGCATTGCGAATATCGGCGACAACGCGCTCACCGAGCCAGGTGACCAGGTAAAAGCGCATCGCAGCGAACGCACCGAACACCAGGGATACGATCAGGAACCAGCCGAAGTATTGGTTGATGGTTTCGAGGTTGCCGCCGTCGGCAAAGCCGCGATCGATGACAAACCGGAAAGCGATCGGCAACACCAGCATGGCCGCGGCGGCGACCAGCAAGGCGACCAATGCCAGCATCAAAGTCCCGCGGTACGGTCGGATAAACGGCCACAACGTGCGCAGCGGTTTTAAAGAACGTCCCTTGGGACGCGAAAGATCCTGTTCGTCCATATATTCGTTATCAGCCTACAGGCAACTGGTAGCCGACACTGGTTCCGGGGCCAAGTGGCAGTCCGAGTGCGATCCAGGTCATTGTCATGATGAGTCCGGTGACCATTAGCCACAACGAGTAAGGAATCATCGTCGCCGTCAGGCTGCCGAGACCGAAGTCCTTTTGCCAGCGTTGGCAGAAAGTCAGTATCAGCGGGAAGTAAACCATCAGCGGCGTAATGATGTTGGTTGCGCTATCGCCGACGCGGTAGGCGGCGGTGGTCATTTCCGGGCTGACGTTGAGCAACATCATCATCGGTACCATGACCGGCGCGAGCAACGCCCATTTTGCACTGGCCGAGCCGACGAACAGGTTAATAGAGCCGGTAAACAGCACCAGCAGGCCAAGCAGGATCGGCATCGGCAGGTCGGCGCTGCCCAGCACATCGGCCCCCATGATGGCGAAAATCAGCCCGAGCTCAGACCAGTTAAACATCGCGACAAAGTGCGCAGCAGCGAATGCCAGCACCATGTAGTAGGCAAGGTCGCCCATCGACTCGGTCATCATTCTGACGATATCGCGGTGGTCTTTAACCGTGCCGCTGGCCGCGCCATAGGCCCAGCCACAGGCCACGAACAGCACAAAGAAGCCGGCCACCAGCGAGCTGTAGAACGGGCGCATGCGCGCTTCCGGCGATGCGGCTTCGTCGATCAGCGGTGTGCCCGGCCCGATGGTGAAACCGATCCATAGCGCGATGATGGCGAGTGCGGCGAGACCGGCAAGTTTCAGGCCGCGCTTCTCGCCCGCATCCAGCGGCTTATCACCATCAGAAGCGAGACTGGCGAGGTGGCCCTCGGCGCGAAAAGCACCGAGCCGCGGCTCGATAATGCGATCGGTGACGGCCCAGATGACCGGCAGAAAAATGAATGTCATGGCGGCGATGAAATACCAGTTGCCGGCGATGTTGGCATCCCAGCTCGGTACCAGACTCTCGGCGGCGGCCTCGGTGATACCGAATAACAACGCATCGAGCTGGCCGGGCAGCAGGTTGGCGGAGAAGCCGCCCGAGACACCAGCAAACGCTGCGGCGATGCCGGCTACCGGATGGCGACCGGCCGCGGCGTACAAAACGCCGGCCAGCGGAATCAGAACAACATAAGCGGCATCGGCGGCCAGGTTGCCGACCATCGCGACCAGCGCGACCATCGGCGTCAGCAGGTATTTCGGCGCGTTGCGCACCGCACCGCGCATGGCGGTACCAAATAAACCGGAGCGCTCCGCGATACCCGCGCCAAGCATTACAACGAGCACATAGCCCAACGGGTGGAAGTGGGTAAAGGTCTGCGGCATATCGACCCACAGGCGCTGAATATTATTCGCGCTCAGCAGGCTTTGCGCGCTGATAACAATGGCGTTGCCATTAGCGTCCAGGCGGGTCGGATGCGGTGCGGACATGCCGGATAGCTGGGCTATGACGCTGACCACCACCAGCCCGGCAATGAGCCAGAAGAAGATGAATACGGGATCCGGGAGGCGGTTGCCGGAACGCTCGACCCAGCCCAGAAAGCCGGTTTGTGGCTTGCCTACTTGCACATCGCTCATGGGAGAACCTCAATCATAAGATCAAGGCGCAAAGGTTAGAGCAGCGGCGTGTGTTTTGCCACGCCGCGTTGGTTTATGTCACCCGCGTGCGGCGCTGGGGATATCCGCTTCAGCCTCTGCTTCGGCCTCAGCCGCGAGCTCGCGCCCGCGCATTTTCAGCCATGCGGCAACGTTCTTACAGAATGCGCTTTCGGCAACGTTGATCTCAAACACCGGGGCAAATTGCTTCAGCTTGTCGAATGCGGCTTCAAATAACTTGTGCAGATAGGCCGGCGGCAATGTTGTGGTCGCCGAGAACTGTTCGCACAGCGCGTCCAGCGCTGCGGTCAGTTCCGCCTCGCTTTCGGTCGCGAAGAGGTTGCACAACTCGTTAGCAAGCACGGACAGATTACGAATCGCCTCGCCGTCATCGGCCGGGGCCGGCAGCGCGCCGTCCGGCACGCCGTTAATGGCATCGACAATGGCGTGCGGCAACGACCAGATTTTTGCGACCGCTGCACCGAGTTCGGAATACGCAATGCCGAGCACTTGTTGTGTCGCCTCGCGTCGCGTCAGCCCGTCTTCCTCGCGCGCCTTCTCGATGACCTCGTGCTCTTCACCGAAATAGTAGATGACGAGATTTTCACCCAGGTTCTGGCAAAGACCGGCGATGAAGGCCTCCTCGGCGTCGCGCAGCTTGGCGCGTCGGGCGAGGTGGCGGGCGATCAGGCCACTCAGGAACGACTTGGTCATCGAGTCGCGCAGTGTGTGCGAGTCGCCCTTAAGGTGCCCGAAGAGTGTCAGACTCGATGCGACCATGCGTACCTGCTGCACGCCGAGCAATACGACGGCCTGCGACACGCTGCCGACTTCGGCGGCGCGGCTGCCGTAGAAGCCGGAGTTCGCCATCGTCAGTAGTTTGCTGGTCAGGGACAGGTCGCGCAGGATCACGTTGGCGAGCTTGTCTGCGGATGCATTGGCATCGTCGCCGGCCAGCCGGTTGATCTCGGTCAGCGTGCTGGAGATGGCCGGAAAGTCCTTCTTGTGCTGCATGCGGCGCAGCAAAAAGTCGACGGTGCTGTGACTCGGGCTGTCGGTGCGCGCGGCATCGGCGAGCCCGGCGGCGGTAATCATTGTATTGAAGGCTTCGAGCATCTGGCCCGCATTCTGGAAGCGTTGCTCGTAGTCAGAAACAAACGCGCCCTTGAAGAATCGAACGATGTGCTCGCTATGCGGCAACGCGCGCAATGCCTCGAAGTCGACGCTGGCCGCGACGATATTGCGCTGGATAGAGGGCATGTCCTCGCCCGGTATTGCACGTTGGCCGGTCAGCATTTCATAGAAAGTCGAGGCCAGCGCGAAGACGTCCGTGAACGGCCCCAGTTCCTGGCGCAGAAAGTGCTCCGGTGCCATGTAGCGCAGCGTGCCTGTGGCCAGCCCCAGATCCTCGCGCTGGAAGTTCACGAACTGGGCCAGACCGAAGTCCATGATCTGCGGCCGTCCCTCGGCGTCCAGCATGATATTGCGCGGGCCCAGATCAAGGTGCAAAACGCCAGCTTCATGCGCTTTCGCAACGGCAGCCAGGATTTTCGCCATTAGCGGCACCGCCTCGGCGAGCTCATAGCGGCCACGACTGGCAAGCTCCGTGGCGAAGGTGCCGCCGGTAACGTAGCCGAACACCAGATACGGGCCGATATCGCTGTTGCCGATATCGTGAATCGGGATGATGTTGGGATGCTTCAGCCGGCTGGAAACCAAAGCCTCCAGCGGCGCGCCATTGCTGCCGGTGAGATTGAACTCCGCCTTGTTAGAGGTGAGGATCTTGATCGCCACATCGCGTTGCAGGTCGGGGTCATAGCCGAGATAGACGCGCCCTTGTGAGCCACGCCCGAGAATCCGCTTCAATTCATAACGGCCGAGATTATTCTTTTGTTGGTCTGCCACGTCCTCTCCCAGCACGCATCACCGATTCATAGCAAAGGTCGTAAAACCGATGCCGACATTCAGTTAGCGGCCGGCAGTGGCCCAGCTTTAGGCTTTGTGCCAGCGAATTGGCCGTGTCGCAGTGCGAATAACCAGTGCTTTCGCCTCAAGATCCAGCTGGACGGTCTTTGCCCACCATCCCGATGTCTTACCCTCTGGAAAAAGGTCTTGTGGAAGATAGGGTTGCAGGCGTTCCAGCATCTCCCTCTGGGTCGCTCCCGGCGCCTTGTCAGGCAGGGCTTTCAGGTAGGCGTCACGCATCGCCCTGTATTTTCCTGCATTGACGCGTGTCTTACGCCCCGGGGTATTGATGTTTTCGACCTCGATTTTGTCGTCATTCATACCTGTGCCTCGCAGCGTGGGCCATACAGCTCAATCATGAGCCTACATTACAGCTCGTGGTGCATCGACTACACTCCCGCATTTCCGGAAGGAAAACGTTATGCCATCGTGGATATCAATCATCGACCTGCTCGGCACGTTCGTGTTCGCCGCCAGTGGTGCGACGGTCGGCGTGCGCCGTGAGGTCGACCTGTTTGGCGTGCTGGTGCTGTCATTCGCCGCAGCCACCGCGGGTGGCATCATCCGCGACGCATTGATTGGCGCGACCCCGCCGGCATCACTGGCCGATTGGCGCTACCTGGTGGTGGCCTGCGTGGCGGGCGTCGTGGTCTTCTACAAGAGCGACCTCGTCGAGCACTTCCGCAACCCGGTGCAGATGCTGGACGCGGCGGGTCTTGGCCTGTTCGCGGTCGCGGGCACGTCGAAAGCACTGACTTTCGGCCTGACGCCTACCAGCGCGGTGTTGCTCGGCGTGTTGAGCGGTATCGGCGGCGGCATGGTGCGCGATGTTCTGGTAGCCGAAGTGCCTGCCGTGCTGCGCTCGGAGCTCTATGCGAGTGCGGCGCTGGTCGGGGCGATAATCGTCGTCGCTGCCGATGCGCTGGGTCTGGCGCGTGCGCCAGCGATGTTCGCCGGCGCGATCGCCTGTTTCTCGCTACGTTTCATGGCCATTCGCTACGGCTGGCGTCTGCCGATAGCCACCCAGCGCCCGCCGCATGGGCCTGATGATGGCTGATGACTCCGCGCGGGACCTCGCACGCAGTTTTGCGCCGGTTATAGCAGGGGCACCGCGTATTCTTGTGCTTGGCTCGATGCCGGGCAGGCGCTCGCTCGACGAGCAGCAGTACTATGCGCATCCGAGAAACGGGTTCTGGCCGATCATGCAGGCCTTGTTCGGAGTAGATGCAACGCTCGGCTATCCGCAAAGGCTGGACGCGCTCGTCAAAGCCGGTGTGGCAATGTGGGATGTGCTTGGTGAATGCGAGCGCCCCGGCAGTCTGGATGCCGATATCCGGCAGCAAACCATTGTTGCCAACGACCTGGCCGGGCTGCTGGCCGATTATCCGGGCATCCGGGCGGTGTTCTTCAACGGTGCGGCCGCCGATGATGCGTTCCGTAAGTACGTGCGCCCGGGCTTGCCCGACTCGTTGGCCAAACTGGTCACCTGCCGGCTGCCATCGACCAGCCCTGCCCACGCCGCAATGCGCCTGCCGCAAAAGATCGATGCCTGGAAAGCGGCGATCGCGCCGTATTTTGTCGATGCGATACCGGCGCGATGATGGCGGGCTCAGGTGCAACAAAATGCAGCATGTATGATGTTCCGAGGTGTCCTGAATATTTGCTGCGTTTTTTATCCAACCCAAGAACGAGTCAACGGAATACTTTCGGAAAAATCTTTTATAACTAATAAAAACAGTGGTTTGAAAGAGTGCCTTCTAAGCGTAATCTGTTCTTCTGTTTCATAAAATGCTGCATAAAACAGAAATTGCTGCAGTTTTACCTGTATATGCTGCAGCAAACGACGCGTCTGCATATATCGTCTCAGATTTGAATTTTCCGGCAACAATGCGCAATCGGACGGCTGCTAGGGGCGGCACCCCGAATGCGCTATAGTTCCGGCCCACCACGTGTACCGCGGAGATCGCCGAATGATCGGGTATGGCCGAAACGCCCCAAGTGACCAGTTTGCTCTGGCTGGCCGGAGCAGCAGATTTTGAACCTCAGGTTTTTGGGTGGTGTCGCCCTGTTTGCCGCGCTGATCGCCATCGGTGCACAAATCAATTTCCCTTTGCCGGGTACCAGCATTCCGCAAACATGCCAGACGATTGCCGTACTAATGACGGGCGCATTTCTGGGTTTTAACGGTGCCAGCACCGCCATTGCCATTTATCTTCTCGCCGGTGCGTTCGGGCTACCGGTGTTTTCCAATGGCGGGTCGGGTCTCGGGACCATGTTCGGGCCCAGCGGCGGTTATCTGCTCGGTTTCTGGTTTGCGGCCTGTCTCATCGGCTGGCTTTCCGACAAGAAGCTGCTGCGCCGGCCGGTGTGGCGGCTGTTTCTGATCATGCTGGGCGGGCACGCCATCATTCTGGGCGTCGGTGGCGGTATGCTGGGCTTCAGCGTTGGTCCGGCGGCGGCATGGTTCAACGGCATCCAGCCGTTTATCGCCGGCGCGCTGATCAAGTCCGTGGTTGCCGGTGTTATCGTATTGCTGGCGGATCAGCGACGACGCTGAAGAATTCCCGCCGCAGCAACGGGGAAAGTTATGGCCACAGCAAAGAACAAGACGCAGCCGAGCGAGGCATCCGTCGCTGACTATCTGGCGGCGATCGCGGACGACAAACGCCGGCGTCAGTGTCATCAGGTTGATGAGATCATGCACGCGGTCACGCGGCGGCCGGCGAAGATGTGGGGCGCGCAGATCGTGGGCTATGGCACCTACCACTACAAGTACGAAACCGGGCGAGAAGGTGAGTTCATGCTGACCGGATTTTCGTCACGCAAGCAAGACCTGACGATCTACATCATGGGCGGCTTTGATCGTCACGCGGCATTGATGAAAAAACTCGGGCCACACAAGCTCGGCAAGTCCTGCCTCTACATCAAGGACCTGGATGCGATTGATCTGAAGACGCTCAAGGCGCTGGTGCGGGCGTCTGTCGCCTACATGCGAAAGACCTACAAAACGGAGTGAGCTATTCCGCTAACGTAGTGCACGAGTGATAGATAAGACTGAGTGCCAAGCCAGTTTCGATGCTCGGTCTTACTCTTACTGGTGCTCTACTGTTAGGCATTAGCCGCGTACGTCGGGGTCACTGCCGATAGCTGCGCCCGCATCACGCCCGTGCGCGGTGATGAAATAGAACACCACGCCCACAGCAATCACGCCCAGCCCGAGCAGTCCCGCACGCGGCTCATCGGTGAGCACGAACCACAGCGTCCAGCCGGTCAGCGCCAGAAAAACAAGCGGCGTCACGGGGTAGCCCCAGGCCCGGAAAGGCCTCGGTAAATCAGGCTGGCGCCAACGCAGCACGAAGACACCCAGCACGGCCGCGAAGGTATTCAGCGCGAGTGTGAAGCCGGAAAACAGCAATATGAACTCGAACGGCGAGGTGATGATGAACAGGATCGTCAGGGCGCCTTGCACATAGATTGCTAACGCCGGTACACCGTGCCGATTGGTCTTTGCCAGTACCCTGAAGAAGCCATGGTCCTGCCCGATCGCGTGATAAACACGCGGGCCGGCGATGATCATCGCGCTGACCGTGGATATCAGCAGCAGCGCCAGTACCACGCCCATGATGTCCGCGCCGCCACTGCCGAACGCATTCTCGGCGGCGATATAGCCGATTTCGACCTGTCCGCGCATTGCATCAATCGGCGCTACATACAGAAACACGTAGTTCAACGCGAGATACAGGCTCGCCACGAGCACGGTTCCTAGCCCAAGCACCCACGGCAGATTCTTTTGTGGATTATCGAGCTCGCTCGACAGATAGGTCGCGACGTTCCAGCCGGTGTAGGCGTAGCTGACATAGATCAGCGATACCGCGAACGCACCGCTGGTCAGCAGCGCACCGTCGCCGGCGCGGGGTGCGAAACCGATGTCCTGCGGCTCCCCGACCAACGCGAACGCCAGCACGCAAAACACCACGATAAGCACGACTTTGATCGACGTAAATGCCAGCTGAACACCGCCGCTGGTGCGCCGGTGGGTCGCATGCAGCACCGTGAGCACTGCAACCAAAGCGATGGCGGCCGGTCGTACGGGCAAATTCTCGAAGGTCGATCCCAGGTAGCTTGCGAAGGTGATGGCGGCGAGCGCCGTCGGCCCGGCGAAGCCGACCGTCGCCGAGATCCAGCCGGACACAAAGCCTGCGGCGGGATGATAGATCTTGCCCAGAAAGTAGTACTCACCGCCGGACCGCGGCAGCGCAGCGCCCAGCTCGGCGTAGGTCATCGCCCCGCAGAACGCGATGACGCCGCCAACCGCCCACAGCATCATCAGCACAAAACCCGATTGGATATCCTGCAGCTGGAAGCCCAGGCTGGTGAACACCCCGGTGCCGATCATGTTGGCAACGACGATCGACATCGCCGTGCGCGCTGTGAACAGTTGTGTTTTCTGGCCGGGCATTCGACCTGTCCCCTCTGTTGAACCGCGTCCGCACGACGCTGCCGGCTGCTCTATGGCAGCCTGACATTTGAGTTCGTCCGAGGACAGCGCCATTATTCCACAACGAAAGTTCGGCGCGCTGCCGGATTGGATCAGAGACCCACCGCTATGACCGAAACACCGCAGATCGCGTCACCTTTCCCGGCGCTTGTGACGGCGCTTGAGCCTTTTTCAGGACCGTTCGACGCCTACCGGCTCGCGGCAGACGGTTGCGAGGTGCTGTTCGCCTCCTACCCGGCCGGCACCGAGATCGCCCGCCACGACCACGATACTCACAACGTTGGTCTGATAACCGTTGGGGAACTCATCCTGATTACGGACGACGGGGAGCAGCGGTTTGGCCCGGGCGACTGGTATGAGCTTGCGCCCAACCAGCCGCATGCGGCGCGCTTTGAGGTATTCACCGCCGAGATCGAGTTCTGGTTCAGCCAGCCACCGTCAGCCGATAAGACATAATCCCGGTATCACCGTATGTCCCGCAATTCGTGACGTGGTTCATCTGCGATTCAGCCAATAGCAGTTAACGTCTGTCCCAGAATCCGGGAGGACGCGACGATGATGTATTTTCGATTAACTATTATTGCACTGGCAATGTTGGCGCTGGGTGGTTGCGCTTCGATGAGCGCGGAGGAATGCCAGATGTCAGATTGGCGTACCGTCGGCTATGAAGATGGGCTGATGGGCCGCAGCGGCGCAACAATCGGAAATTATCGCAAGGCCTGCGCCAAGGCTGGTGTGCAGCCGGATCTTGCCGAATACCAGGCCGGTCGCGATGAAGGCTTGCAGCAATTTTGTCGCCCGCAGAACGGTTATACCCTGGGCGAACGTGGTGGCAGCTATAACGGTGTTTGCCCCGTACACGCGGAGCCGGCGTTCCTCAGCGCTTACGAAGACGGTCGTACGCTCTATGAACTTCGCTACGACGTGACGCGGCTGGTCAACGAGATCTCCAGTACCGAGAGCGAGATCGACCAGATCGACGATGACATTGCGCAGGAGACCCTGCGCATGATTGGCGAAGGCCTCACCGCTCAGGAGCGTTTATACATTCTGTCGCAGACCAAGGATCTTGCCGAGCGCAAAGGCCAGCTTGAAGATCATCTCGACTATCTGGCCGAGGAGCTGGGTGCAAGCCGCGAGCGTCTCGACGACTACCAGCAGATGCAGGCGTCGCTGCGCTAGCGCGGGCGCGCCAACAACGCCAGCAACGCGCCGCCGGTCGCGGTTATCCAGCCGTAGCTCGCAGGCTCGACATGGATGATCATCAGCCCGCCAGCTAATGCGGTCGCTAACCCGAGCGTGACGAAATAACGCCGCCGGTTTTGCGCACGCAACTCCTCGCGCAGCTCGGTCATCTCGTTGCCGTCGATTCTGACCCGGAACTGACCGTTTGCCGCCTGCTCGCCGACCCGCCGCACCAGCGTCGGCAATTCGCGCAGGGTCTCACGCATCTCCGGCCACTGGGTGCGCAAATCATCGAGAACCGCACGACCGCCGAGGCGTTCTTCCATCCAGCTTCTGAGGATGGGTTGTGCGGTCTCAAATAAATCGAGCTCCGGATACAGGTCGCGGCCAAGCCCTTCGATGTTCAGCAGCGTTTTTTGCAGCAGAATTAACTGCGGCTGGACCTCCATATTGAAGCGCCGCGCGGTCTCGAACAAACGCAGCAACACCGTGCCGAAGCTGATCTCCGCCAATGGCTTGTTGAAAATCGGTTCGCAAACGGTGCGCACCGCTGACTCCAGCTCATCAACGCGGGTATCGGGCGGTACCCAGCCCGAGTCCACGTGCAATTGCGCGACCCGGTGATAGTCGCGATCGAAAAAGGCGAGGAAATTCTCGGCCAGGTATTGCTGGTCCTTGAGGTTCAGCGTGCCGATGATGCCGAAATCGACCGACAGATAGACCGGGTTCTCCGGGTCGTCCGTGCGAACAAAAATGTTGCCGGGGTGCATGTCGGCATGGAAGAAATTGTGCCGGAATACCTGCGTAAAGAAGATTTCAACGCCATTTTCGGCAAGTCGCTTGATGTTTGTGTTGGCAGCACGCAGCGCCTCGATGTTGCTGATGTGCACGCCGTAGATGCGCTCCATAACCAGCACCGAGACGCGCGAGTAGTCGAAGTAAACTTCCGGCACATAAAGCTTGTTGGAATGTTCGAAGTTGCGACGCAACTGGGAGCCATTGGCGGCCTCGCGCAGCAGGTCCAGCTCGTCCATGATCGTCTTGTCATATTCGCTGACCACTTCGACCGGCCGCAACCGTTTGCCGTCGGGCAGGTAGCGCTGGGCTAGTTCGGCCATGCCGTACATGACATCCAGATCACGGCGAATCATTTCGCGCATGCCGGGACGCAGTACTTTGACAACGACATCCTTGCCGTCGTGCAGCGTTGCCGCATGCACCTGCGCGATCGATGCCGCCGCCATCGGCGTTTCATCAAACTCTGCAAATATCTCGGACAGATCGAAGCCGTACGCGTCATTGATGATGCGTCGCGCCTCCGCGCCATCAAACGGCGGCACCTGATCCTGAAGCTTGGCGAGCTCCGCCGCGATATCGGCCGGCAGCAGGTCACGCCGCGTCGACAGTGCCTGGCCGAATTTGATAAAGATCGGGCCGAGCTCTTCGAGCGCGAGGCGAATACGTTTGCCCAGCGGCTCGTCGCGATCGAGGCGACGCCCGCCGATCAGAAAGACGACACGCAGCGGCTTCAGGTATTTGGATGAGGCGATAAGGTCGTCGAGGCTGTATTTGACCAGCACACGCTGAATCCCGATCAGGCGCCTGGCGCGCGACAGCGTCAGCATTAGTTGGTCTCGCTGTAGCGGGTTTGCAGCAGCTTCAGCCGGGCATCTGCCCGCGCTACATCATCACGCAGCCGTTCCACGTCGCTGCGAAATCCTGCGAACTGTTCCTGCGATGGCAGCGACTGGCGGTCCTCGGTCAGGTATTCGCCGAAGCTGTTGTGAAACCGGTCGCTCAGGTCGCCGGCGACGCCGGCCAGCCCACGCGCGATGTTACCGGCCTGGTTTGCGGCTATATCGCCGACCACGCCGGCGAGTTCGTCCTCAAGGTCAGGCTGCGCATACTTCAGCAGCTGCTGGAATTTTGCACCGAGCATCGCGTCGCCGCTCATCTGAACGTGGCCATCGCGGATCACACCCTGCGGATCCTTGCCCGCGAGCGCCGCCAGTGACAATGGGCTTCCCGTCAGCACGACGGCCGGCTCATCTGCATAACGTGTGTGAATGCCAAGCCGGGATTGTTCCACGCTGAGGTAGATCGCAAGCGAGGTATCGCGAACACGCACCGCCATCGACTCGCCATTGAGCGAATCGGCCAGCTGACGCGCCGGTGTTTGCTCCGCGATGCGTTTGTTGATTAGCAGCGTCAGCGGTTTGAACAGTAATCCAAGATCGATCATTGCCATTGCCCCATTTACAGTTTGTAACCGCTGTGCAGGGCCGCGATGCCGCCGGTCAGATTGTCGAAACTGACGCGCTCGAAACCGGCGTCTTCCATCATCGACTTGAGTGTTTCCTGGTCGGGATGCATGCGGATTGATTCCGCCAGGTAGCGATAGCTTTCCGAGTCATTGGCGACCAGCTTGCCCAGCGCCGGCAGTACCGAGAACGAGAACAGGTCGTAGGCCGGTTTCAGCATCTCGTGCGGCTTGGAAAATTCGAGTACCAGCAGTCGACCGCCGGGCTTGAGCACGCGCAGCATAGACTCGAGCGCTTTTTCCTTGCGCGTCACGTTGCGTAATCCGAAAGCAATGGTGATCAGGTCGAATGTGTTGTCGGCGAACGGCAGCATCTCGGCATCGACCTGTGCGATGTTGAGGTTGCCGACGATGCCGCTGTTCAGCATGCGCGCGCGGCCTTGCTCGAGCATCGCTGCGTTGATGTCGGCCAGCACCACGTGACCCTTGTCACCTACCCGGCGTGCAAACTCGGCCGCGAGGTCGCCGGTGCCGCCCGCGAGATCCAGCACTTGCTGGCCGGGGCGCACGGCCGCCTTGTCGATCGTCGTGCGTTTCCAGATGCGGTGAATGCCGCCCGACATGAGGTCATTCATCAGGTCGTAATTGCCTGCGACCGAGTCGAACACGCCTCGCACCCGGTCGGCTTTTTCTTCGACGTCGACGGTCTGGTAGCCGAAATGGGTGTTGCGGGAATCGGAATCTGTGCTCATGTCGGTCCGGGCGTTGATGATTGCGGGCGTTAGTGTACCGCGAACCGGCGGGTCTGGCTGCAGTGCGCCTCAGCCATCGCGGGATTTTCCCGCCGTCCGTAGTTTGTCTAAATAGTCTTGCCAGCGCGTCTCTTGCTGGTCACCGAGCTCGCGCAGATACTGCCAGCTGTAGAGACCGCTCGCATGCCCGTCGCTAAACACCAGTTTCAGTGCGTAATGACCTACCGGCTCAATACGCACGATGCGTACTTCACGTTTGCCGCTCTGCAGCACCGCCTGATCGGGACCATGTCCGCGCACTTCGGCTGACGGCGACGAGACGCGCAGGTATTCAAACGGTAACGAGGCCGCGCTGCCGTCCGGCCAGCGCAAATCAAGGCACGCCGACTTTGTGCGCAGCTTTATCTCGACCGGTGGTGAGGCATTATTCATCGCTTTACAGGCTGTCGCTTTATCGCCTTACAGAATGTAGCGGCTCAAGTCCTCGTCTGCCACCAGCTCGCCGAGGTGTTCGTCCACGTAGCCTGCATTGATCTGGTAGCTCTGCCCGCTGTGGTCGGCGGCCTCGAAACTGATGGTGTCGAGCAGGCGCTCCATTACCGTGTGTAAACGCCGCGCGCCGATGTTCTCGGTGCGGTCGTTGACCTGGAAGGCGATCTCGGCAATTCGTCGTACGCCACTCTCGACGAACTCGAGTTTGACGCCTTCGGTGGCGAGTAACTCAATGTACTGGCGCGTCAGCGATGCATCCGGCTCGGTAAGGATGCGCACGAATTCTTCGGTCTTTAGCGAATCGAGCTCAACGCGGATCGGCAGGCGGCCCTGCAGCTCCGGAATCAGGTCGGAAGGCTTGGCGACGCTGAACGCGCCCGACGCGATGAACAGGATGTGGTCGGTCTTGATGATCCCGTACTTGGTCGTCACGGTGCTGCCTTCGACCAGCGGCAACAGGTCGCGTTGCACGCCTTCGCGCGACACATCACCGCCGCCATGCGATTCAGCGCGTCGCGCCACCTTGTCGATCTCATCGAGAAACACAATGCCGTTCTGTTCGACAGCCTCGACCGCCGAGAGCTTCAGCGCATCTTCATCGATCATCTTGGCGGCTTCTTCCTCGATCAGCATTTTCAAGGCGTCGCGAATCGGCAGCTTGCGTGTCTTGCGTTTTCCCTGGCCGACGCTCTGAAACATGCTTTGCAGCTGGCTGGTCATCTCTTCCATGCCCGGCGGTGCCATGATCTCAACGCCCATGCTGCTTGCGGCCAGATCGATCTCGATCTCGCGGTCGTCCAGCTCGCCCTCGCGCAGCTTCTTGCGAAACTTCTGCCGGGTCTCCGATTCATTGCGGCTGCCATCCGTCTGCGCGGGGCCGGGCAGCAAGACATCCAGGAGTCGTTCTTCGGCGGCGTCTTCGGCCCGATGGCGGACTTTGGCGATTTCCTGCTCGCGTGTCATTTTGACGGCGACATCGACAAGATCGCGGATGATCGAGTCAACTTCGCGACCAACATAGCCAACTTCGGTGAATTTCGTGGCCTCCACCTTGATGAACGGTGCGCCGGCGAGCTTCGCCAGGCGGCGTGCGATCTCGGTTTTACCGACACCGGTCGGGCCGATCATCAGGATGTTTTTCGGCGTTATTTCGGGGCGCAGCGTCTCGTCGACCTGCATACGCCGCCAGCGGTTGCGCAGCGCAATGGCGACGGCGCGTTTCGCCGCCGTCTGGCCAACAATGTGTTTGTCCAGTTCCTGGACAATTTCGCGGGGAGTCATCGACATGTTTCTAATCCTGAATGCGTGAAAAGTGATGCTGCGTGAATCGCCTATTCGCCGCCAGCGTTAGCATCAATTTCTTCGATCGTGATGTTATTGTTGGTGTATACGCATATATCTGCGGCGATATTCAGCGAACGCGTCGCAATCTCGCTGGCGTCCAGGTCGCTCGACTCAAGCATGCCGCGGCCCGCGGCCAACGCATACGAGCCGCCTGAGCCAATGGCGACGATATCGTGCTCGGGCTCGATCACATCGCCGTTACCGGTGACGATCAGCGACTTGCTGTGGTCGGCGATGATCAGCAGCGCCTCGAGACGGCGTAGCCGGCGATCTGTACGCCAGTCTTTAGCAAGCTCGATCGCGGCACGCGTCAGGTTGCCGTATTGCTGCATCTTTTGTTCGAACAGCTCAAACAACGTAAACGCGTCGGCGGTGCCGCCGGCGAAGCCCGCGATCACCTTATCGTCATACAGACGGCGCACTTTGCGTGCATTGCCCTTCATGACGGTGTCGCCCATGCTCACCTGTCCGTCACCTGCCACGGCTACCTTGCCATTGCGTCTGACCGACACAATTGTTGTGCCTCTGTACTGCTGCATGCTTGTGTTCCTGAATTCCGGTCACGCCGGCGGCGCAGGGCCGGTCGATTAGTGGTGGTTTTGTGCGCCACACCAACAGGCGCGGCGGCTATTAATCGTCGCGACGTTTGGCGCGAGGATGCGCCTGATCATATATCTGGGCCAGGTGCTGGAAATCAAGATGGGTATAGATCTGCGTGGTGGCGATATCGGCATGCCCGAGCAGCTCTTGAACGCCGCGCAGGTCGCGACTGGATTCCAGTACATGAGTCGCGAAGGAATGCCGGAACAGGTGCGGATAGACGCGTGCATCGAGCCCCTGCACCCTCGCCCAATGCTGCACGCGCAATTGCACGCCGCGATGGCTGATGCGTGTTCCGCGATTACTGACAAACACCGCCCGCTCGGCGATGTCGGCCATGCCGACGCGCGCCTTGAGCCAAAGCTGCAGCGCCGTGATTGCTTTGCGCCCGACCGGCACGATGCGCTGCTTCGCGCCCTTGCCGGTGACGCGCACCGTGCGATCGGCCAGATCCAGTTCGGGCAAGTCCAGTGAGACCAGCTCGTCGAGCCGCAAGCCGGAGCTGTAGAGCAGCTCGAGAATCGCGCGGTCACGCACCGTCAGCGGTTCGTCGCCACGAATATCCAGCAGCGCGGCCATGGTGTCGGTGTCCAACGTGCCGGGCAAGCGCTTACCGGGTTTCGGCGCGGTGACGCCGTCAGCGGGATTGCGCCTGGCGAGCTTCTCGCGCATCAGGTAACGATAAAACGACCGTGCCGACGAGAGCATGCGGGCAATGCTGCGCGGCGACTTGCCGCGACGAAAACGCAGTGCCGCGAAGCTGCGTATGTGCTGACTGTCGACATCGATCCAGTCGGTGACGGATTGCTCCGTGCACCAGTCTGCCAGTTGCGTAAGGTCGCGTTTGTAGTTGGACTGGGTATGCGGCGACAGGCGTCGCTCGTTGGCGAGGTGTTTGATGAAGCGGTCGATCAGCGCGCGTTGAGGCTCATCCATGTCGACCTCTCATGTGGATCAGAACCGTGACAGCGCCACGCTGATGATCTGACCGATACGCTTGAGGAAATCCACGCTCATCGCCGGGTGGAAGTGTTCGGCATTGTTGCTGCCGATGGCAAGAAAGCCGATCTCTGCATCGGCACCCAGCGGCAGCATGGCGACGGAGCCGATTTCGTCAGTGTCGCTACCGAACAGAAAATCGCGTTGTGCATCACGCACCTGACCGCAGCGCGGGTTGCCGCGTTCGAGGAAGGTCGCGAACGGGCGCAGAAGCGCGTCTTCGCGCTGGTGTATACGCAAAAAACGCATTTTCGGCACAGTGCCGAATGCGTTGCTGTCACCGAACAGGACCAACACGGCCTGGTCGGCAGAAAAACTACGCCGCAAACGCTCTTCCAGCGTCACCAGCGTTTCCTGCAGCGTGGCGGCCTCCAGCATGGCCAATGCCAGCGCATGGATGCGGTTTGCCAGTGCGTCGTTGCGTCTCGCCAGCCCGACCAGTTCGTTGAGTTTGCGTTTCATCGCGAGCTCATTGCTGCGCAACGAGGAAATCTGGCGTTCGACCAGCGATACCGTGCCGCCGGACTCGTGCGGCAGGCTCAGGCTCTGCAGCAAACGCGGATTATTATCGAAAAATTCTGGGTGTTTTTTGAGGAAGCTGACGACCGCTTTCTCGCTGATTTCTGTGGCCGGTAAATCATTGCTTACGCGAGGTTTGGCGCTGCTGGTCATAATGTCAGGGTACCTTCGAACGACAGTATTGCGGGTCCTGTCATCAAGATGTTGCTGTCAGGACCGCGCCAGTTTATCACGAGCTTACCGCCGGGCAGGGAAATCTCTGCTTCATCATCCATTATGTCATTGTGCCGCGCACAGACCATCGCAGCGCATGCACCGGTGCCGCAGGCGCGCGTCTCACCGGCGCCACGTTCGAACACGCGCAAGCGCATGTGGCGACGATCGCAAACCTGCGCAAAACCGACGTTAACGCCCTCGGGAAAATAGTCGCTCGCACCGATAAGAGCACCGTGTTCTGCGACCGGCGCGCTGTCGATGTCGTCGACGAATACGACGCAATGCGGATTGCCGATCGACACCGCCGCAACGTCGAAGTGCAGATCATCGATATCAATCGGGTAGGAGGCGGATTGCGCGTCGGCCAGCATCGGAATGGCGCTCGGATCGAAATTCGGTATTCCCATGTCAACTTGTACATTGTTGTCGTCGACGATCGACGCGGTGACAGAGCCGCCCGGGCTGCTGAGCCGAAATTTCTCGCCACGCGCAATTGTGTCGCGTTCGGCCAACGCTGCGGCAATGCAGCGCGCACCATTGCCACATTGCTCCACCTCATGACCGTCACTGTTAAAAATACGGTAGTGCGCGATATGCGATGTATCAGTCGCATCACTGATCACCAGAAGCTGGTCGAAGCCGACGCCCTCACGCCGGTCGGCGATCGCACGAATAAGCTGTGGGGATAGTGAAAAAGCAGCCGGCAGGGGATGACGCTGCGTGTCGAGCAGCAGCATGTCGTTGCCAAGTCCATGCATTTTCAGGAAGGGAATTTTCATCGCGAGCATTATCACGTTTATTGCGCGATCAAGGTAGCTGATGGACTTTTGTCAAAGCGAATTATATTTTAACAATAATAACACTCAGACTGAGGGCACCCGATGCGACACATACTGGTTTTGAACTCGAAAGGCGGCTGCGGCAAGAGCACGCTGGCGACCAACCTTGCGTCTTACTACGCGGTTGAGGGTCAGGCGGTTGCGCTCGCCGATTACGATCCGCAACGCTCGTCAATGGACTGGATCGACGTAAGACCAGCAGACGCGCCGGAGATTATCGGATTGGACGCCGCCAAAGACGGGCTCAAGCATCTGCCGCGCAGCGCAGATGTGCTGATCATCGACGCGCCGGCCCGCTCGCACGGCCCGGAACTGACCGCGCTGGTGAAGCACGCCGAGACGATTATTGTGCCGGTGCTGCCATCCACCATCGACATGCAGGCGACCAGCAAGTTCATTGCGGAGCTGCAGGCGGTGGGCAAGATCGAGCGCAAGCAAGCCAAGATCGGTGTGGTCGGTAACCGCGTGCGCGAGAACACGCTGATTTTCGATGATCTGGATGATTATCTTGAACGGCTGAACGTGCCGTATCTGACCTGGCTACGTGATGCGCAGAACTACGTGCGCGCCTACACGCGCGGGCTTGGCATTTTCGAGTTGCCCGAATACCTGGCATGGCCGGATACCGAGCAATGGGAGCCGTTGCTCAAGTGGCTGAAGTCGAAGCGCTCGCAGCCCTGATCAACGCGCGTCGTCGCCAAGGATGGCGGCAATGCCTTGCCGGTGGTCGGCGTAACGCAGCTCAACGCCGAGCTGCTCCCTGAGGCAGCTCGTGTCGAGGCGACGCGACTCGTTCAGGAACGACAGGCGCATCGCAGAAAATGTCTCTTGTGCGACCGCACGACTAATTGTCGGTGGCGCCTCTAACCCCGCCTGTCTGGCCACTTCCAGCGTGAATGCTGACGATGAGCAATGGTCTCCGTCGGCGACATTGACGATCGCCGGCGGGTTGGCGTGTGTCAGGGCGCGCGCAAAGGTTGCCGCAAGGTCGTCGACATGAATGCGATTTCCCGGTCCTGATTCCGTCGGATCGATGACCGGCTGCAGCGCGCGGATGGCATCCAGTGGCAGCCTGCCCGGTCCATAGATACCGGCAATTCGCAGTATGACGGTGCTCATCGCGGTTTGTGCGGCCCTCTTCAACAGCGTGCGCTCCAGTCGCACGCGATTGCTCGCGCGGCGTGTTGCCGGATTCGGCGGTGTTGCCTCATCGACGTCGCGCCCCTGATGGTCGCCGTAGACACCGCTGGTGCTGGCGAGCACGACGCGCGTCGGCGATGCGGGCAGGGCGTCCAGCAACGCCAGCAAGCGCGGGTCATCAACGGTGTCGTTCGGGTCGGGATTCGCCGGCGGCACCAGATAAGCGATCGAAAATCGGCGCTGGGCATCAACGATCGGTTGCAGCGCGCTTTCGAGGCCGCCAGGGTTGTCGAGATCAATAGCCAGCGCCGTGCTTCCCGGTACCTCGGGTGGCTCGCGGTTCAGCATCGTGACACTCCAGCCGCCGGTGAGCATCAAGCGTGCCAGGCGTTCGCCCGTGTAGCCTGCGCCGATGATCAGCAGGTGGTCGGACATTGCGCTGTCAGTCTAGCGGTTTGGGCAGTGCGAGCGTGGTTGCGGCGACGAGACTCAGGCCATGGCGGAACGCGTCCGCCGCCGCGCCGCTTTCACCGAGCTGGGTCAGCAGCTGGCCGTAGCTCGAATACGCATCCGGGCTGGCCTTGGTGGCGATCGATGACTCGATATAGCTGCGAGCCTTGCCCCACAGTTTGTTGGCCATGCACAGGCGACCGGCGGTCAACAGCAGGTCGGCATCGCTGTCATGTTTGGTCAGCCACTTCTCGGCATGCTGCAGCTGCTTTGCCGGGTCTGCGGTATTCAGCAGGCCGTACTGGGTCACCAGCCGCGCGTCCCAGGTGGTCTTGAGCATCTGCCGCAGCTCGAGCTCCGCGGCATCGTCTGCGCCGATCACCGTCAGTGCATTGATGTAGGCGACCCGCAGCGTGACGTTTTTCTGCAGCGGCTTTTGGATCTCCTGCCATTCGCGTTTGACGTCACCGTTGACGCTGGCGGTTTCGCGCAAACGATGCTCGTGGAACAAGACAGACCATTCGTCGAGCAATTCCTTGTTCGGCTTGCCGATACGGCGTAAGCGCGGCAGCAATTCGCCGAGCGAGCGCCAGTCCTCGAGTTCGCGATATAGCTTTGCCAGCAACACAACGGCCTGGCCCCGCCCCTGTTCCTGTTCGTCGAGCTGTTTCAGCGTCGCCTGGGCATGCTCGTATTGCTGATGCGCAATTTGCAGCTCCGCTTGCGTCAGCAGAATTGCGCTGCTCGCTTCCGGCTGGTGTTCGTAGGCGAGCTTCAGCCAGTTGTCGCGGCGCTCATCCTGGTTTTGCAGTTGAGCGGCTCTGGCCGCGGCGAGATAGTTCAACAAAGGCGCGCTGGCATTGCTTGCGCCGCGCGTCAGCATGCGCTCGCCCTTGGCGTAGTTACCTTCGGCTATTTCTATCAGCCCGCGGGTGAAGCGTTTGCCTGCGCGACCGTCTCGATAGCGCGCCGCGGCCTCGCCCATCCTGCGCGGTGCGCGGATGATTTTAACGGCGAGCCAGACAACCAACGCGATCGAGGCCAGCACCAGCAACATCCCCGGAACCGACATCTCCATAATGTAGCCACGAAAATCAATGACGACATAGCCAGGGTCGGCCATCAGGAACTGCGCACCGAGCGTGCCGATCAGCAGCGCGAAAATAATGCCGAGCGCGAGTTTCATTCAGCGATCGCCTCGACGGTGCGTTGCTGGCGCAGCAGTCGTAACGACTCGGATACATCCGGGCGCTGTACGACGATTTGCGTGTCGGTGATGTTGTCGATCATCTTCAGTGCGTTCTGCACGGCCGGGTCATTTCTGTCGAAATACTCGCGCATCCATCCGGAGGCATCCTGCAGGCTTTGCCGGAATCCGGCGGTCTCACTGAGTAACAGCGACAATCTTGCCGCTTGCAGTTGCAGCTGCAGGTTCAGGCGCAGGAAGTATTCCGCCTCCGGCGACAGCATCGCCTTGACGCGCTCATCCGACTGACGGATTCGAACCAGCCCCGATAGCGCTGAATTTACAGACGCCTTCATCCGCTGCCAGCCGCTAAGCGTGTCCAGATCAGGCGTGTTGCGGCTGTCTTCGGGTACGTCGATCTCGTTGATCAGCGGCAGCGTGGCGACCATCGATGCAAGACTGCCGAGCGTTAACGTGACGCCTTCGATGTCAGTGCCCGCGACGGCTTTCAAAGCGGCGATCTCCGAGCTCATCGCGCGCCGGACTGGTGTGTAGGCCGGATCGCCCAGTTCGCGGATTCGCTGGTCGGCCAGCTCGAGCGCCGTTGCCGCAAGCTGCGGATTGTTTGCCAGCTGAACCTGGGCGTTGGCAATTTGCATGTAGTACTCGGCTTCGGCCAACAGCCACGCATTGCGTGAGCCGGCGGAGATGCCTTGCAATGTAGCCAGCGCGTCTTCGGTGTTCTCGACGCGTCCCGGTAACGAATCGAGCAGGTCGACGCGTTGCTCGATGCTGTCTTTCAGCCGCTCGTTGTCGCGCGTCTGTCGGGCCAGCGCCTCATTCGCCGCGTCCAGCGCGGTCGATAACTCGCCGACATTGTTGTTGAGCGCCCGCATCTCGTCACGCAGCTTGTCGATATCGGCAATGCTGGCGGCAGGGATCAGGTTCTCGCTTTGCGTCTGCACTACGGCGCGCTCGGCCGTGTCGGTCTGTGCCGCCGGTTCGTCGGGCGTACCGCCCTGCTGCAACAGGAAATAGCCAATCGCCGCGACAACGATGATCAGGATCGCGACCGGCAGCCATAAGCTGCGCTTGCGCTTGGGCTCGGTCATAGTGGGGGCGCTGTCATCGGGTAAAGTGGGCTCGCTGTCAGCAGGCAAAGTCGTCTTGCTGTCATCCGGTGTTGGTTCCGGTGGCGCTGGCTTTTTCTTGTCGGCCTTATCAGTACCGGTCGATTCATCGTGCGCGTCGGCCACGCCATCTGCGTTGTCTGCTGCGCCGGGGCTATCCGTTGCGCTACCCGGCTTGTCCGCAGCTGCGCCAGCCGCGCTGTCTTCAGTTGCCGCCTGCTTGTTTTCTGGCGCGTCTTCTGGAGTCTTGCCGTCGCTCATGTATCGCCTCTGACGTTTGCTAAATCTGTCCGGCCCTGGCCATCGCCAATAAATCATCGACGAGGTCGGCAACTTCCGGCCCGCTTGCGCGCACCCGCAACGCGGTGTGACCCAATTGCTCGGCGCGCTCTAGTACCCGCACGCTGGGACTCAGCAGTGGCGTGACCATAAACATGCGCTGGCAGCGTGTTGTCAGCGATGTCATCAGGTTGTGCAGTGTTGCCACACTAAGGCATGTCGTTACTGCTACCACACCCTGCGCCCAGCGCGTTTCAAGGTATTGTACTTGTTCGCGGCTTAAAGTGGGTCGATCCCGACGGTAGACCTCAAACACGCTGACGCTGGCGCCGCGTGCGCGCAGCTCATTGATCAGCAGCTCGCGGCCACCCACGCCGCGAACCATGATGATGCGCTCGCCGGTCAGTGAACTGAAAACCGGCAGGCGCAACATCGATTCGGAATCGAAGCCGTCTCTGGCGCTCAGTGGCTGGCGGATACCCGCTTCGGCCAACGCTCTCGCCGTGCTCGGCCCGATAGCCGCAACCTGCGCGCCGGCGTCGATCAAAGAACGCACCGGCTCCAGGCCGTGGGCAACAGCGTTCGGGCTGATGAAGATGATCCAGTCCGCTTTACCGGCAGGCGGCTTCGCATCAACCTTTTCAATTTTGATGCCAGGCAGCAATACCGGCATGCCGCCGGCGTCACGCACGGCATGGGCGAAAGGCTCCGCCTGCGCCACAGCACGCGTGATCAGCACGCCTTTGTTGGCAAGATCGCCGATCTCAGATCGCCTGCGCGATCAGTTCAGCGGCGCCGCCGCCGAGCATGCGTTTCGCTACCTCGGCGCCGAGCTTTTCAGCGTCGTTGCTGGAGCCCGTTGCCGACTCACGCAGCGCGGTTTGCCCGTCGATGCTGGTTAACAATGCTTCGATCGTCAGCGTGCCACCGTCAGCGATCTGCGCATGCACGCCGAGTGGCGAATGACAGGTGGCCTCCAGATCGAGCGCGACTTTGCGCTCGGCGGTAATCGAGCGCACCGAAAGATCGCTTTGCAATTGGCCCAGCAAAGCGACGAGGTCATCGCGCGCCGACAAGCATTCGATACCGACGATGCCCTGGCCAACGGCGGGCAGCATTTGCTCGACGGCAAGTGATTGCTCAATCCGCTCGGCCATGCCGAGGCGTTTCAAGCCTGCACACGCAAGCAGAATGGCATCGAACTCACCGTCATCGAGCTTCTGCAGTCTCGTATTAACGTTGCCGCGCACCGGTTTGATGTTGAGATCCGGGCGCAGCATGCGCAACTGCGACGCACGCCGCAGGCTCGAGGTGCCGACGACTGCGCCAGCGGGCAGTGCGTCCAGCGTGCTGCCGACAATCGCGTCACGCGGGTCCTCGCGCTCCAGCACGGCGGCTATCGTGAACCCATCCGGCATCGATGCCGGCACATCCTTCATCGAGTGCACCGCGATGTCAGCGTTACGCTCAACCATCGCGTGCTCGAGTTCCTTGATGAACAGCCCTTTGCCACCCACCTTGTTGAGCGCCTTGTCGAGGATACGGTCGCCCTTGGTGACCATCGGTACCAGCTCGACACGGTCGACTTGGGGGAGCTTGTTGAGCAGGTCGGCCACATGATGTGCCTGCCATAGTGCGAGATCGCTCTTGCGCGTCGCGATACGAATCGTGTGCTTGGTCAATGGAGTCCCCGTTAGTCGCCGTCCGGTGCGGACGGCCGAGGCCGCCCAAGGAGGCCTAGCTTAGCGCCAAAATTGCCGCTTTGCAGGGAATGTCGGGGCGGGCGCCCCGAGCTTGCGTCTAGTCGCAGTATTCGGCGATTGCGGCCTGTACTTCGGCGCGCGCGGCAAGCGTCTGGTCTTCATCAAGATAAACTTTCGCGCCTTCGTCATCCAGCGTGTAGAGGCGACGCGCCTGCGCGAAGTTATTCATTTTGTTGCGTGCGGCCTCGCAGCTCTGGGCACGAAACTCGGCAAGTCTTGCGGCCTCCGCGGGATCCAGCTCTTCAGCTTCCGGGTCACGACGCGAATCGTAGAAGCGATTTGTCTGCTCACGGTTTTGCGCGATGGAGTTAGCCAGGCTCTGGCGCGCCGCGGCGCGGTCAGTACGGTCAGTCTCAATCTTACTGGGCACAGCGTCTTTATGTTCTGGCTGATCTGCGTAGTGCACCACGCCTTCTTCGTCGACCCAGGTATAAATCTGCGCGTGCGCCATTGACGAGAAAAACGCCGCGAGCCCAAGCGTGATCATGAGTCGAATAATAGTAGCCGTCATTTCCAGCGATCCATTCCGTTAAACAAAGGGGCGCCCGTTAAGGAACCTTATGCAAGACATACATTAAACCAAAAAACGCGGCAGTACGGTGAACTGGCTCGCAGATTGAAATGAGTAGCACGTCACACGAATTGGCCGAAAACACGGATTATGTTTAGCACAGCGCATTGGCGCCCCATCCTTAAGGCTGCAGAAAAGAAAACGGGCCCTTGAAGGGCCCGTAAAAAGGGTTCTGAGCATTGTCCCGGAAACCCCTGATGTTCGTTCTCTGTGGGGGTCAAACAAACATCAGGAGTCCGAGATTACGCACTATTTATGACATTCTGATGACTCAGGAGTCTGCCGCTACGAACTCGGGGTAAGCCTCGAGGCCGCACTCGGCGATATCGACGCCTTCGTATTCTTCTTCCTCGGAAACCCGAATGCCGACCGTCATCTTAATGATCATCCAAACGATGAGGCTGGTTGCAAATACCCAGGCGAAGATGCTGGCGATACCGATCAGCTGCCAGGCCATGCTGGCATCACCGTTGGTGATCGGCACGGCCAGCAGGCCCCAGATACCAACGGTACCGTGGACCGAGATGGCACCAACCGGATCGTCGATCTTCAGCTTGTCGAGTGCGACGATCGACGCGACAACCAGCAGGCCGCCGACGACACCGATCAACGTTGCCGCGAGCGGGGCTGGCGTCAGGGGTTCCGCGGTGATCGCCACCAGACCGGCGAGTGCGCCGTTCAGTGCCATCGTCAGATCCGCTTTGCCGAACCAAAGGCGTGCGAACATTAATGCTGCGACCAGGCCACCGGCTGCTGCCATGTTGGTGTTGACCATGATCAGCGCGACAGCGTTGGCGTTCTCGACACCCGTTACCTGAAGCTGCGAGCCGCCGTTAAAGCCGAACCAGCCGAGCCACAGGATCATGGTGCCCAACGCCGCCAGCGGCAGGTTGGCACCGGGGATCGGGTGAATCGCACCGTCTTTGCCATACTTGCCTTTACGCGCGCCGAGCAACAACACGCCGGCCAGAGCGGCTGCGGCACCGGTCATGTGTACAACGCCGGAGCCGGCGAAGTCGAGGAAGCCGCCAGCGTTCAGCCAGCCGCCACCCCATTTCCAGAACCCCTGGATCGGGTAGATGAAACCGGTCAGAACGATCGCGAACAGGAAGAAACTACCGAGCTTCATGCGTTCTGCGACGGCACCGGAGACGATCGACATCGCGGTGGCGACAAACACGACCTGGAAGAAGAAGTCTGACAGTCCGGAGTAGTAAGCGTCACCGGCGGCAACCGCGGCCACGTCATTGTCGCTGCTGCCGAGGATGCCGATGTTAGCGATAGCGTTGAATACGCCGCCCTCGAAGTCGCCGCCCGGGTACATAATCGCGTAGCCGCACAACATGTACATGATGCTGGCGATTGAGTAGAGACCGACGTTCTTGGTCAGGATTTCCGCGGTGTTCTTGGCACGAACAAGGCCGGCTTCGAGCATCGTGAAGCCCGCTGCCATCCACATGACGAGCGCGCCCATGACGAGGAAATAAAATGTGTCGAGGGCATAGCTTATGCCTGCGACGGTACTGGTAAGTTCTTCCACCTGTTGCTCCCTGGGTAGTCGTTATACGGCTTCGGCGCCGGTTTCACCGGTGCGAATACGAATGGCTTGTTCTAGTTGTGTGACGAAGATCTTGCCGTCACCGATTTTTCCGGTGCGCGCCGTATTGATGATGGCCTCTACGACCTGTTCGGCAATGGCGTCGTCGACGGCAAGTTCGATCTTCGCTTTCGGCAGAAAGTCGACGACGTATTCGGCACCGCGATACAACTCGGTATGCCCGCGTTGTCTCCCGAAGCCTTTAACCTCGGTAACCGTGATGCCCTGAATGCCAATGTCGGCGACGGCCTGGCGGACGTCATCGAGCTTGAATGGCTTGATGATGGCTGTGATCAGCTTCATGGAGACTCCTTCAAAGGTCCTTTTGCTGTTGCTTGTTGGCCCGGTCAGTTGCCCGAAGCCTCGCTGCGTTCTGTTGCAGGTCGGAATCGTCTGGGCATTGAACAGGCGGAGGTATACTAGTCAGGAGGTATTAGCAGTTTGCGTGCCAACCCGAAAAATATATAAATTTCAATAATATAGAGATCGATACAGACACCGATTGCACCAATATAGTGCGCTGCCAGGGCGGGCTTGCACTGCAAACAGGCGCGGCGTCTGGTGACGGTTTCTGGCACTATTCCACTGATTCGCAAACCACAGCAACACGACCCAACGGTGAAAATGACGTGACTGATTATGAAACGGTACAGGGCCTGGCAAAGCGCTTGGCGCAGGCAATTCCGCAGAACATTCGCACAGCGGGCGAAGACATCGAGCGCAATTTCCGCACAGTGCTGAAATCCGGGCTGGATAAGATGAATCTGGTCAGCCGCGAGGAGTTTGATGTGCAGGCCGCGGTGCTGGCGCGCACGCGGGCGAAGCTCGAGTCGCTGGAGAAATCGCTCGCAATGCTGGAGGCGCAAGCGGTGAAGCCTGCCGCCGGGAAGAAAGCCAGGAAGAAGACCGCCAAGAAGACCACCAGGAAGGCCGCGAAGAAGACCGCAGACGACTAGACGTCGGCGTGTCCCCGCTGCCGGGAGGGATCGGCAGCAATGGGTTACGCACGTCTTTACAGTCGCGCCGAGTACGGCCTCGACGCACCGCTGGTGACTGTTGAGGTACAGACCAGCGGTGGATTGCCGTCGTTCAATATCGTCGGTCTTGCCAAGGCGGCCGTCCGCGAGAGCCGCGATCGCGTGCGCGGCGCGCTGCTCAGCAGCCATTTTGATTTCCCCGTTTCGAGGATCGTCGTCAACCTGGCGCCGGCCGACCTGCCCAAGCACGGCGGGCGCTTCGACCTCGCGATCGCACTCGGCATCCTGGCCGCGTCCGGCCAACTTGAAGACAACCTGCTCGAGAGCTTCGAGAGCCTCGCCGAGTTGACGCTGGCAGGTCGTCTGACCGGCGTGCCCGGCGTGTTGCCGGCCGCCGCCAGAACCGCCGCGGCCCGCCGTGCGCTCATTGTGTCGCATGCCAACACCCGGGAAGCACTCGCGGCCGATGTCAGCGAGGTTTACGCTGCCGCAACGCTGGCCGATGTTGTGGCACATCTGAGCCGGGACAAGCCGATCGCACGCGCCGAGGCCGGCGGGCCGCCGCGCCGGATGCAACGTGAAAACTATCCCGACATTGCGGATGTGCGTGGACAGCGCGCGGCGAAACGTGCGATCACCATCGCCGCGGCGGGCGGCCACAACCTGTTGATGGAGGGGCCGCCCGGCACCGGCAAGAGCATGCTGGCAGCGCGTCTCCCGGGGCTGTTGCCAGACATGACCGCGGACGAGGCGCTCGCCTGCGCCAGCGTTCGTTCGGTGCTCGGCGCACCCTTCGATGTCGCCGGGCAATATTGCCGACCGTTTCGCGCGCCGCATCACAGCGCCTCTGCCGCGGCCATCATCGGCGGCGGCGCGCGCCCGCGACCGGGCGAAGTGAGCCGCGCACACAACGGCGTGCTGTTTTTAGACGAAGTACCGGAGTTCGCACGCCAGACGCTGGAGATGCTGCGCGAGCCGCTGGAGACCGGCGTCGTTCACTTGTCACGCGCCGCCATGCAGGTGAGCTATCCGGCACGATTCCAGCTCATTGCCGCCATGAACCCATGCCCGTGCGGCTACGCGGGCGACACGAAAAACGAATGCCGCTGCTCGGCGGACCAGGTCAACCGCTACCGCGCGCGCGTTTCCGGACCGCTGCTCGACCGTGTCGATCTCGCCGTCGCGGTGCATCGCATCGACTTTGACACGCTGCGCGCCAAGGCGGATGGCCCCGACAGTGCAACGTTGTCGGCCCATGTCGCCGCCGCACGAGACCGCGCGCTCAGCCGCCAGCGCGTCAGCAACGCCCGCATGCCGGTGGGGCAGGTGCAGGGCATCCTGTTGTCACAATCCCCGGCGTTACCAATATTGGCCGAAGCAACACGCAAGTTCGCGCTGTCCGCACGCGCCTGCCACCGGGTTATCCGGGTCGCGCGCACGATTGCTGACCTTGATGAGGTGGACGACATAGGTGGGGCGCATATCGCGGAGGCGCTGGCGTTCCGGCTGGGTGGCTTCGATGGTTAGCGCCGGGAAGTACGGCGCAGAGTCAATCGCGGTCGTCTCAGATCAGGCTCAGTCTTTGCGCGCTGCCTAGGCGCGAGCGCCGCTGCGAAGGCGAAACAGTACCCACTTCTCGATCTCGACCACGACCAGCACGACCACGCCGGCGGCGACGATCTGGACGCCCTGTATGAAGCTCAGGGGGCGGGCCTCAAAAAACGTATGCATGAAAGGTGCGTACGTGTAGACGAGCTGCAGCAACGTGACTGCGCTCACCGCGATCAGCACCGCTGGCGTACCGACGATGCCGCGTAGCGAAATCGACGTCGACTGCAGGTAGCGCACACTGAAAAGATAAAAAATCTCGAGCACGACCAGCGTGTTGACGACGACGGTGCGCGCCTCTTCAATGGTCGCGCCCTGCGCGTTCGCCAGTGAGAACATCGCGAACAGCGCGAAGAGAAACAGCGTCGAGACAAAGACCACCCGCCAAATGAGGAAGCCCGACAAGATGGGCTCACCGGGAGCGCGTGGCGGCCTTTTCATGACGCCCGGTTCGGTCGGCTCGAAGGCCAGCGCGAGGGCCAGGGTGACCGCGGTCACCATGTTGACCCACAGGATCTGGACCGCGGTAATCGGCAGCGTGACACCAGCGAGGATGGCGGCAATCAGGACCAGCGCCTCGCCGCCGTTGGTCGGCAGGATAAAGAGGATGGCTTTTTTCAGGTTGTCGTAGACGGTGCGACCCGCGCGCACGGACGAGACGATCGTCGCAAAGTTATCGTCCGCAAGCACCATCTCCGATGCTTCGCGAGCCGCCTCGCTGCCGTTGAGTCCCATCGACACGCCCACGTCCGCCCGTTTAAGGGCCGGCGCGTCGTTGACGCCGTCCCCGGTCATGGCAACCACCTCGCCCTCGGCCTGCAGCGCCATCACCAGCCGCAGTTTGTGACTCGGGCTCGTGCGCGCGAACACTGCCGTGTCCTGCACGCGCTGGCTCAAAGCGGCATCGTCCAGCGTGTCGATGTCCACGCCAGTAAGGACGGTATCGGGCTTGTCCAGCCCGAGCTGCCGGGCGATGGCAATGGCAGTACCTGCGTGATCACCGGTGATCATCTTGACACGGATACCGGCGTCCTGGCATTGGCCGACGGCGGTAATGGCTTCGTCGCGCGGCGGGTCGATCAGGCCGAACAGGCCAACAAATGTGAGTTCGTTTTCGACGTCATCGAAGTTGAGAATGGTGTGTTCGCTATCAGTGGTCCGTGCGGCGACGGCCAGCAGGCGCTGCCCTTCGGAGGCGATTGTCTCGGCCTGGGCATACCAATAGTCCCTGTCCAGAGGCTCGTCTTCCCCAAACCCTTGCTGCGTATTGCACATCTCGAGGATGCGCTCCGGCGCGCCCTTGACATAGATACAGCCATTGCCGCCATGATCGTGATTCAGCGTCGCCATGAACCGGTGTTCGGCATCGAACGGAATGACATCCGTTCGCGGCAGTCGCCGGGCCTCTTCGCCGGGATCGTGACCTGCTTTGCAGGCGACGGTAAGCAGCGCGCCTTCCATGGGATCGCCTTCGATGACCCACTGGTCATTGACCTTGCGCAGGCTGGCCTCGTTGCAAAGCAACGCGGCCCGGGTCATTTCCTGCAACAGCGGATAGTCAGCGATGTCCACCTGGCGATCGTCCAGCGAGAAGTTGCCATCTGGCGCGTACCCGACACCGCTTACTTTGAACAACTTGCGGGCCGTGGCGATGGACACGACCGTCATTTCGTTGCGCGTCAACGTGCCGGTCTTGTCCGAGCAGATTACTGACACCGAACCCAGCGTTTCGATAGCCGGCAGACGGCGCACGATTGCGTTGCGCCTGGCCATGCGCTGAACGCCAATGGCAAGGGTGATCGTCAGGATAGCCGGCAGCCCCTCAGGGATCGCCGCGACCGTCAGGCCGACTACGGCCATGAAGATATCGGCGAAACTGTAGTCGCGGAAGTAATAGCCGAAAGCCATGACCAGGGCACCCAGGCCAAGGATGAACCCCGTCAGCCACTTCGCGAAAACGCTCATTTGCCGCGTCAGCGGCGTTTGCAATGTCGTGACTTCGGATAGCATGCCGCTGATGCGCCCGATCGCCGTGCGACCGCCCGTTTCGACGACCACGCCCTTACCATGCCCGTAGGTGATGAGGGTGCCGCTGAAAGCCATGGACGCACGGTCGCCCAGCGGCACGTCAGGTTCGACGGGCTCGGTTAACTTCTCGACCGGGACTGATTCGCCGGTAAGGATGGCCTCCTCGATCTTCAGGTTCTTGACGTTGAGAAGCCGGATGTCCGCCGGCACGCGTTCCCCGGACTCCAGCAGCACAATGTCACCGGGTACAAGATCGCTGCCGGGCACGGACATGCGTTCGCCACCACGAATCACGGTGGCCTTGGGCGCGAGCATGCTGCGGATGGCCTCCAGCGCCCTCTCTGCCTTCCCCTCTTGCAGGAAGCCGATGATCGCGTTGATCACCACCACGGCTAAGATGACCTGCGCATCCACCCAGTGATCCAGCAACGCGGTCACGATGCCCGCACCAAGCAGGACATAGATCAGAACATCGTCGAACTGCGACAGGAAGCGCAGAATCGGGCCGCGGCGCTTTGCGGCGGGCAGCATATTCGGGCCGAGGCGCTCCAGGCGCTCACTCGCTTCGGCCTCGTCCAGGCCTTCGTTGCGGCTTCGCTGCGCCTCCAGGGCTTCGGCCGCCGACACCGCATGCCACTGGCCGTCGTCGTTGGTGCCCGGCGTGTCGCCGGAGTCGCCGTTATTCTTTTCCCGGGATGCCACGCTGCTTCTCCCCCTTCGGTTGTACGAACATCTGCTGGCCTGCGTCGCAGACTCTGCAATCATATCCGGTCGCTTGTCGCGCCGAAATGATGTGTTGATGCCCGATGTCGCGCCCCCGCGACCTGCGCCGGATCCGGCGCCCAGCCGTTACTAGGGTTGCGATTCCGCGATCATATAGTCGACCGCGCGATACACTTCTTCGTCACTCAGACCCAGATTGCCGCCCTTGGCAGGCATGTAGCCGGCGCTGCCCTGGTAGCCGTTCACGGCATGGCTGCGCAGAATTTCCAGACCTTGTGCGACGCGAGGCTGCCAACCTGACACGTCACCGAGTTTCGGTGCACCACCGATGCCATTGGTGTGGCATGCGCCGCAGGCATTGTTGTAAACCTGCGCGCCGGTCAGCTCGGCGACGACGGGCGCTGCGACTTCGGCAACTGCCGATGCGGCCGCGCCGGTTTCGCCAGGCATCAGCACTTTACCGACGGGTTGGATGCGATCGGCGATCTGATCCTGGTACTCGGCGGTGGCGGCGATGAATTGTTTTTGACTGCCATCTGAAATGCGGTCAGAGATCACGTAAATAATCACCGAGATACCGACCAAAACGGCCAAAACGACCATAAAGAGGTCAAAAAACTGTCGATCCTGAGCGCTCAAAATTTCTGCTCCGCAAACTGGATGGGTGAGGGTAGCGGTCCCGCGCAAAATCGCAAGTACCGCGCCGCAAGTCAGCTGATTATTATAGTACATACTCGCCGATGCATGGCGAGTGCAGTGGCCACTTATTCGCAAGACATTGCGCAGGACTGGCATGGCGCGTTTGCGCAGGCGGTCTGGCCCGAAAGGGTGTCGAGTCGGCGTCAATGCACGAATCTGCCGATAGCGGTACTTTTTGCTGTACGCAGCATGATCAGCGCAAAAAACCGCTGTTGACACTGGACGCGGGCGCCCCAACGTCTACCATACGCGGCCCGGAGCTGCTTTATGGCTACCGGCCCCCGGCTTTGAATTGCGCTGATTGCGACCTTTGCACGAACGGCGCTGTCCCCGTGAAAACAGGAATCTGATGAACAACAAAAGCAGTGCGGCGCGCTGGTACAAGCGCCTGTTGCCGCCGACCACCGTCCTGACGCTATTCGTCGTCGTGCTCGGCGCTTGGGTGCGCCTGACTGACGCCGGCCTGGGCTGCCCGGATTGGCCGGGGTGCTACGGCACCCTGACCGTTCCGCAAACGGAAGTGCAGCTTGCCACGGCGGCCGAGGTCTACCCCGAGCGCCCGGTCGAAACGCAAAAAGCATGGAACGAGATGATCCATCGCTACGCGGCAGGCACGCTGGGGCTGTTTGTCTTCTCGATTGTCGTGCTGGCGTGGCGTGCGCGGCGCTCAGACCCGGAGCAACCCGTGGTGCTGCCAACAGTGCTCGGCGGCGTTATTATTTTTCAGGCCTTGCTGGGTATGTGGACGGTGACGTTACTGCTCAAGCCCGCCATTGTCATGGCCCATCTGATGGGCGGTATGACCACGCTTGGATTGCTGTTCTGGCTGACCTTGCGTGCCTGGCGCGGCGGGGACCGTCTGCGTCCGGCGCCGGTTGCGGGTTTCGCGCTGATCGGCTTGATCGTCGTAGCCATGCAGCTCGCGCTGGGCGGCTGGACCAGCACCAACTACGCGGCGCTGGCGTGCCCGGATTTGCCGACCTGCCAGGGCGAATGGATGCCGGAGACGAATTTTTCAGAGGCGTTCGTGCTGTGGCGCGGCATCGGTATCGACTATGAAGGCGGCGTGCTCGACGGCGCAGCGCGTGCGGCCATTCATCTGACCCACCGTATCGGCGCAATTGTCGTCACACTACTGATTCTCGCGCTCGCGGTTTCCGCGTGGCGCAACGCCGGGCGCCGCCTGCGCCCGGCGATTGGTCTGATGCTCGCAGCGTTGGTACTGCAGATCTCGATAGGAATCGGCATAATTGAGCTGTCATTGCCGTTATGGCTGGCCACCTCGCACAATGCGGGCGGTGCGCTATTGCTGTTGGCGATGATATTCCTCAATCATGAGAGCCGATATGTCCAAAGCTGAGGCGGATGTCGCCAGCCAACTCGCTTTTCCCTGGCGGGATTACTATGAGCTGACCAAGCCGCGCGTCGTTATGCTGATCGTGTTCACGGCGGTCGTGGGCATGTTGTTGGCTGTGCCCGGCATGCCGCCGGTGGATGCGCTGGTGTTCGGCACGCTCGGCATCGGTCTCGCCTCCTCGTCGGCGGCGGCAATCAACCAGATCATCGACGCCCGCGTCGATGCGCAGATGGCACGCACGCGCAACCGCCCGCTGGTACTCGGTCGCATCAATGACCGTCAGGCGATGTTTTTCGCCGGCGCCCTGTGTGTAGTGTCCATGATCATGTTGTGGGCTCTGGTCAATCCGCTGACCGCGATCCTGACGTTTGCCTCGCTGATCGGCTACGCGGTGATCTACACCGTCTATCTGAAACCCGCGACACCGCAGAATATCGTGATCGGTGGCGCGGCCGGCGCCGCGCCGCCCGTGTTGGGCTGGGTTGCTGTGACCGGCGAGGTCCATGCGCACGCATTGTTGTTGTTTCTGATCATCTTCGTCTGGACGCCGCCGCACTTCTGGGCGTTAGCGATTGCGCGCCGCGACGAGTACGCCAAGGTCGGCACGCCGATGCTGCCGGTGACGCATGGTGTGCCGTACACGAAGTTATCCGTACTTCTTTACACGGTGCTCCTCGTCATCGTGACTATCCTGCCGTGGCTCGCCGGAATGAGTGGCCTTATCTATCTCGCAGCCGCCCTGCTGCTCGGCGGCGTCTTCTTGCGCCATGCCATTCAGCTGAGTCGCTGTGACGGCGATGAGCCGGCGATGCCAATGTTTGTGTATTCAATCAATTACCTGATGTTTCTCTTCGCTGCCTTAATATTAGACCACTACATCATGTAACACCAGCGCGAAACGTCGCGTTCGCGCAACAAAATACCCGCTCGCGCGCAGCTTGCGCAGTTGTCACTCTTCGCCAACAACCTCACTCAACGCGCTGAGCCTGTAAAGCCATAAGGTTTCCGGCGCTTTTATCCGTCACAAATGTCTACCGAACTTGTCACAAAAATGACATGAGGTGACAATATACTCATCGCTCCAGTTTAAGCCGTAAGCAACGTGTTGCTTTTCCCTCACAGGGTTCGGCTCGTTACGATAAAAAATAACATTCGGGGAAAGCCGCGTCGCGGAGCGCTACACGGTTGTCATCGTCACCATGCGAAAAATACAGATTCAAGGAAACACAATGAAGAGCATTGTTCTGCGCTTGCGAAATACAGGCCTGATTGCGGCTTCGTGCGCTGCATTTCTGGCAGCGGCCCCTGTGGTCGTTGAGGCCCAGGAAGTCACATCATCTATCCGCGGCAAGGTTATCGACGCGTCGGGAAGTCCCGTCAGCGGCACCGTTGTTACGGTTACAGACGAGCGTTCCGGGACCACCCGATCGTACACAACCAACAGCTCGGGCACCTTTTTCGCCTCGCGACTGGCCGTTGGCGGTCCTTACACTGTTGCGGTTCCCGGTCAGCGTGAAGTGACGATCCCGTCGATTTCACTCGGCGATATCTACAACCTGACGGTAGATCTTGGTTCCACTGAAGCGATGGAAGAAATCGTCGTTCTAGGGCAGGCCTCAACCGGTATCGATACCGCTCCGGGGCCGGCAGCGACATTCAACAGCTACGAGCTGGAGCGTACGGTTGCTTTTAACCGCGACATCGTCGACGTCTACGGCGTCGACCCGCGTCTTAACCTGGACAATCAGGGCGGCGGCTTTGAAGTTAACTGCGTTGGTAAGAACCCGCGCTTCAACTCAGTCACGCTTGATGGCGTCAGCCAGAATGACCGCTTCGGCCTGAACTCAAATGGTTACTCGACCGCGGTCGGCCAGCCCTTCCCGTTCGATGCACTGAGCCAGATCGCTGTGGAGCTTGCGCCTTTCGACGTCACCTACGGCGGTTTCTCCGCTTGTAATATCAACTCGGTGACCAAGCAGGGCAGCAACGAGTTCTACGGCAACGCATTTTACGAGTATACGAACGAAGACTTACGCGGCGATTCGCTCGGCGGAATCGATCAGGACTTCAGTTCGCCTGCGTTTAAGGAAGAGCGTCGTGGTTTCACATTCGGTGGCCCGATCCTGAAGGATCGTTTGTTTTTCTTCACGGCTTACGAAGACAACGAGCGTCCGCGTTTCCTTGCACAGGGCTTCGACGGTTCCGGCAACGGTCTGGAGCGTCCCTGGTTCAGCGAGACGGACTTCAATCGCATAAACGACATTGCCCAGAACGTTTATAACTACAATCCGGGCGGCGAGCCGACCGACGGCGCCGTCGAGTTTGAGAAATACCTGGTGCGCCTCGACTGGAACATCACCGATCGCCACAACGCGGCGTTGATCTACAACTACTTCGATGGTTTTGAAGATCGCGCCTCCGATGGCGATGACTTTGAATTCGAATTTGCCAACCACTTCTATACGAAGGGTGCAGAATCAGAGAACACGACACTGATATTGTCCTCCCAATGGACGGATGCGTTCTCTACACAGCTGTTCTACTCTGATTTCGAGCTCAATGATTCTCAGGTTACCGTCGGCCCGAAAGACTTCGGCGATCACCAGATCGAAGTCGACGGCAACACGGTCTACCTCGGCGCGGATGACTCCCGTCAGGCCAACGCATTGAACTACGACACTCAGTTCATCAAGGCGATCGGTCAGTTGTTGGTTGGCGACCACGTCGTAACGTTCGGTTATGAGCAGGAAGAGGTGAATATCTTCAACCTGTTCGTTCAGCACGCACGCGGTGGTGAGTATGACTACTTTGACGATTCGGAAAACAACGACGCATTCTGTGACACGCTCGATGCACAGGGTCGCTTCCTCGATCCGAACTGCGGCATGTCAGGTATCGACAAGTTCGAGTTGGGCCGTCCGAGCCGTATTTTCTACGGTTCCGGTGGTGGTACCAACGACGCGAACGATGCCGCGGCCGAGTACAGCTATACGGCGCAGAGCTTCTACTTACAGGATGAGTTCTTCCTCGACCAGTATGGCCTGACCATTACTGCCGGCTTGCGCTACGACCGTTTTGAATCTGACGACCGTCCGGCATTTCAACCCAACGTTCACCGCAGCAAACGGCTTCCGTAACGATGCCAACATTGACGGCGTCGATATTCTGATGCCGCGTCTCGGCTTCAATTGGGAGTACAGCCAGGACCTGTCAATACGTGGTGGCCTCGGACTGTTCAGCGGCGGCAACCCGTTTGTCTGGATCTCCAACTCGTGGACTCGAACGATGGCCTGACCAACGTGCAGCTGCGAGTTGCCTAACTTCGACGGTGCCAGAACAATTTTCGACCCAGCTCAGCATTCCGCTGAACGGCCCGAATCCGGGTGCGAGTGTGCCGCAGGAGCTGTTTGACCAGGTCGCGGCTGTTACGCCGACAACGCCGGCAAATGACAGTAACATCTGGCACTTATTGACCCGAACTACGAGCAGCCCGGCGAATGGAAAGCGGCCATTGGTGCTACCTACCAGACACCATGGTGGGGTATTCAGGCAGATGTTGACCTCCTTTATACGCGCGCCGAAAATCCGGCGTACTATGTCGATGTGTCTCAGGAGATCACGGGGCTCACCAGTGCCGGCGCACCGATTTATGGTTACATTCCGGGTGCTGGCGAGAACAACCTGATGTTGACCAACTCCGGTGAGAATCCTGAGTCCACGACTGCATCGCTGATCCTGCGTAAAGAGTGGGACAACGGATTTGATGTGCTGTTCGGTTATGCCTACACGGCTGCCGAAGATGTATCGCCAATGACGTCGTCAACGGCTGGCTCTAACTTCTCAAGCACGACGCTGCTCGACATCAACAACCCCGGTGTTGGCCCGTCTAACTACGTAGTACCGCATCGCTTCACGCTGCGTGCGCTTTACTCTGCAGAATGGTTCGGTGAGTACGAGACTCGTATCGCGCTGAACGGTTTTGCGCAGGAAGGCCAACCGCAGAGCTACGTGATGGATACGAACGACCTCGAAGGTGAGCGTTCGCGTCGTCACCTGTTGTATGTTCCGACGGGTCCTGGTGACACGAACGTTGTCTACGGTCCCGGCTTCGATCAGGCAGCATTTTCGAACTTTGTTGTTCGTGAAGGTCTGGCGCCCGGCTTTGTTGGCCGCAACGCCAAACATGCACGCTGGACGACGCGCTGGGATCTTCGTATTGATCAGGAATTCCCGACATTTACTGATCGCGTTGATGGCAGTGCATTCCTGAAGATCTACAACTTTGGTAACTTCCTCAACAAGGATTGGGGCAAGACCTACGATGCACAATTCTTCGCGGTTGACGTCGTTGATGCCCAGGTTAACGCACAGGGTCAGTACGTTTACACAAACTTTACTGACCGCCCGCTGAACAACCTCGTCGAGCTTGCCTCGCTGTGGGAAATTCGTGCCGGTGTAGAGATTCGCTTCTGATAAGAACGAAGTCTGCGTAAAAAACGAAGGCCGGCCCGGCAATGGGTCGGCCTTTTTTTATCCGCGTTGCGTGCTTGAGAATCCGCACCACTGCCAAAATAGCGACAATGGCCTGCGGCTACCTCCGCTTGCTATTCATGCTGTTACGAAACTCGCGGCGGCTTCAGCTAACGGTAGGTAGTATCTCTTTGACTGCTCTACCGCGAGCGTCGTGCATCCCGATCGCCGGAGCCGCCTGATATGCTTGTGCGCGGGTTATCGATCGCGCTTAAGGGAGCAATCATGGTTATCTTTATCACCGCCGTTACGGTCGTTCTGGTCGTATCGTTTATGTGTTCGATATTCGAATCGGTTCTGTTATCCGTTAGTCGTCCTCAAGTGGAGACGATGGTGCAGGATGGCAGGAAATCCGGCCGGCTTATGGCGAAGTTCAAGGAGGACTTTGACGTACCGATTGCGGCAATTCTGATCCTCAATACGGCGGCTCATACCATTGGTGCGGCGGTGGCCGGTGCAAGTTACAGCACGGCATTCAGCGCAGAAACGCTATGGCTGTTTTCGATCCTGTTTACGCTTGCGGTGTTGCGTTTTACCGAGATCATTCCGAAAACGCTTGGCGTCACCTACGCAGCAACCCTGGCGGGTCCGGTCGCCTATGGGCTGCAATGGCTTGTCCGCCTGCTCTGGCCGATGGTCGCCGTTAGCGAGCGTATTTCGCGACTCTTGCGCCCGGCGACGAAGACGCCCGTGACCTCCCCGGAAGAGTTGCGACTACATGCTTCACTGGGCCGTAGTGAAGGAGCGGTGGGCATGCGCACCGCTGACATTATTGTTGGCGCCACCCACTTGCGTGACATGCGAGCGATGGACGTCATGCTGCCACGTCAGGGCGTGCGTTTCCTGCACGCAGAAATGACCCGTGCCGAAGTGGAGCGCTACGTACGCGAGTCCGGTCACAGCAGGTTTCCGGTCTCCACGTCGTCCGATCTCGATAACGCGACTTCAATCGTACTGGTCAAGGAGTTGATGTTCTGGTTGCAGGACAATCCCGATGGTGAGATCGACTGGAGCGCAATACAGCGTGAAGTACTGGTCGTGCCGGAAGCCACGCAGGTGCCTCAGTTGCTAAGGACCTTTCAGCAGGCGCACAAACACCTTGCGATGGTCGTTGACGAATATGGTGGCGTGCAGGGTATCGTGACGCTTGAGGATGTACTCGAGGAAATTGTTGGCGAGATCTATGATGAAGTTGATTCACCCTCCGCAGACATTCGTGAGCAGTACGACGGTACGCTGGTGCTGCGTGGCTCTGTCGATCTTCGTCGCGTGTCGCGACATCTTGGCATCCAGTGGGACGCCAGTCTGGATGCAACAACCGTCGGCGGGCTCGTGGTTGAAACGCTAAAGCGTATTCCGAGCGTTGGTGAGTACATTGATTGGCAAGGCTATAGACTCGAAGTCACGAAAGCCGACGATCGGCGCGTCAAGACGCTTACGGTTCGAAAAGTGGCGAAGTCCTAGAGCAGATTGCTTGCATCGTTAATCCGACTGCAACGCCAACACCGGATCAAGCTTCGCGGCCGACATCGCGGGGTACACACCGAAGCCAACGGCAATGGCGATGCAGGTAACCACTGCCACCAGGATGACCAACAGCGACCAGGCCACGGCCCAACCGGCGAAGGCGGCGATCGTATAGGCAAGAATAACGCCGAGCAGCACGCCGAGCCCGGCGCCGATCATGGCGATGACCGATGTCTCAATCAGGAACTGTCGCACCACGTCGGACTCGCGCGCGCCGATTGCCCGCAACAAGCCGATCTCTGACTTACGCTCCATGACACTCGCGAGCATGATGTTCATGATGCCTATGCCGCCGACGAGCAATGAAATGCCGGCGACCGCTGACATGACCACCGTGAAGATTTGCTGTGTCTGCTGATGCTGTGCCAGCAGTCTTGCGGGCACGACAATTTCGTAGTCATTCTGATCGCTGTGGCGACGATTGATCAGGTGCTCGATAGCGCCCGCCGCCTGTGCCGGTGTGATGTCGCCGGTAAGGCGCATCTTGATCGCATCAAGCTCGCCGCTCAACGGTTCGCGCTTCAGTCGCGTCAATCCCGTCTGCAGCGGCAGGTAGACAATATCGCTCTCGCCGCCAACCGAGCGGCCTTCGAACTCGCTTTGCTCAAGCTGCTGGTCCCGCAGCACGCCGATGACCTCAAGCCACAAATGGTTGACCTTCAGATACTGGCCAACGGCATCGCCATTCGGAAACAGCGACTTCGCCGTCTCGCTGCCGAGCACCGCCACCTGGGCGTAGGCCTGATCGTCGGCCGCGGTAAATAGTGCACCGCGTTGTGCGCTCAGGCTCGACAGATCGAAGTACTCCGGGCTGACGGCCATCACCTTGGCCCGGCTTTCGCCTTCGCGGCTGAACAGGCTCCAGATCCGAAATGCCCGGCTGCCTGCCCAGGCTTCGACGAACGGCAGCGTGCTTTGCGTGGCCTGCGCATCGCGGACACTTAGCCCCGTCGAATACTTTCGCACTTCTTTCAACGATTCGCTGTCGAGTTCTTTCGCCTCGACAATCAGGTTGCGAAGCCCCATGCCTTCGATCATTTGCAGCGCTTCGCGTTTGCCGCCTTCGCTGACGGCAAGCATTGCGATTACCGCGCCGACGCCAAACACCATACCCAGAAGGGTGAGCGCGGTACGCAAGCGGTGATGCGAAAGCTGGCTGAGCGCCTGGCGCACATCGATCAGTAATCCGGTCGCGGCACTATTACTCATCCGGCGTTTTCCGGTGTGACCAGAACAATGCGCTCGCCTGAGTCGATGCCGGCGGTCACCTGCACGAGGTCCGGGCCACGTTCGCCGAGCGTCACATCACGACGCTCCGCCTTGCCGCCTTTGGCAATAAACAGATACGCGCTATCGCTGTCGCCGTAGACGGCCTGCGTCGGCACTACGATGACATCATCGAGACTGGTGGTCACGATCTCGGCACGCAAGCGGCTGCCGACGCGCATCAGGTCGACATCGATCTCGTCAAAGTCAGCCTCGATGGTAAAGAACTTCTGCGGCTCGCCGCGCTTGAGCGGGCTCGCCACCGCCGATACCGAAATGACACTCGCGGTGAATTCACGATCCGTTGCCGTATCGAGGCGCAGGCGAACGGCTTGTCCTTCCGCGAGGCCGACCGCATCGGTCTCGGCAACATACAGACGCGCGCGCACCTTGCCGCGCACCGGCAAAAGGCCAATCGGCATGCCCGGGAATACGCGCTTGCCCTTGCCAAGCTTGCCGCCCCATCGCGTCTCGGCATAAATGAATGTGCCGTCTGCCGGGCTGCGCAGCTCCATCATTTTCAGCGCGATATCCTGCTTGTCGAGCTTGGCCTTCTCACCCTGCTGTTCAGCCCGGATTGTGTTTTGCTCGGCCTGCATCCGCTGGTCGAAAGTCTCCCATTGCCACTCCAGGAATGCTGCCTCAACATTCAGGTAGTCGACGTCTGACAAGGCATCAATGATTTCGTTACGACTCATCAGTCGCTCATCGACGCTTGCGAATGCCTCGGAGATGTCGCGTTCGCCATCCACCCGGCCGGATTCATGATCGATGCGGATCTGCTCCAGATTGCCGATACGCGCCATGTCAGATAACGTGAAATCGGACTTCGCGACCGCCAATGCGGTGCTCTGCCGGGTCTCAATAATCTGCGTATCGTCGAAGCGCGCGACCACATCGCCGGCTTTGACCTCCGAGAACTCAGGCGCCATCCAGGAAATATTGAAGCCCATGCGGACGCCCGGCGGCAGTGCAACCGGCAGCGCCTCAGACGCAATCAGCTCTCCGCGCGCGGACACGGTGAACTCAACGCTGCGGGTTTCGGCGGTGATTGTGGGCAGGGCGTCGTCGCTGCCACCGCACGCCGCGAGCATTAATGTGATACCAGCAGCAGAAAGAATACGTGTTGTAGGGGAAATCATAGTGCTACCTCTTCGCCTGCCGAGACGCCGCTCTCAATGATGCGCAAACCTGCGCTGGTGTCGCCGAGTTTGACCGCACGCCAGCCGTCACCGCGCACCATCAGGCCCGGCTTGCCATCGCGATACCTGATGGTGTCTTCCGACACGGCAAGCGCCGCCTCGCGCGTGTCGACGGTCAATGTGATCTTGGCTGATGTGCCGGGACGCAACGCTTTCTGCGCTTCGTCCGAAACCTCGATGGTCACGCCACGAACCATCGCTTGTGAATAACGCGATTGGCGCCGCACGATACTGGCAACTTCAATAACATTGCCGCGCAGCTCGCTACCACCGGCGGCATCGAGTGAAATGCTGACGGGCTGACCGACCGTGATGCTCGCGGCCGCGAATTCGGGGACTTCGGCCTCGATAATCAGGTCGCTGTCGTCGATGACCTCAACGACGGTCATGCCGGGATTCACCGAATCGTTGACGTCCAGCTTCTGGCCTTCCTGATCGGTGCCGACGATGACCAGGCCGTCCCGGGGCGCGCGGATCGTGAACGACTCAAGCTCTGTCTTCGCACCGTCGAGCTCGCTCTGCAGACGGCGTATGTCCGACTCCAGCTCTGCCTTTTTCGATGCCCTGACACGCTTGACCAACGTCGAGCGCTGCTGCTCCGCCGCGTAGAGTTCGGCCGTGATCGATTTCTCTTCGAGCAGCTTCTTGTATTCCAGGCCGGCGTATACAGTGGCATCAACTGCTGCCTTACGGGCGGCCTTGCTGGCGTTACTCTCTGCTTCTGCGAGCCGCACCTTGTCTTCTTCGACTTCGCGCGCCTGTTCTTCAAACAACGAGGTCAGTTCCGACTGTCGCGTCGCCAGCTCGCCCTGTTTTTGCTTTATCCGGTCGTCGGTCGCCGAGCCGTCGAACTCCGCCAGCACGTCGCCGGTTTTGACGCGCGTGCCTTCACGGGTGAGCTTGGTGATCGTGATGCGCCAGCTTTGCGACGGCGGCGGCCCGAATCGCAGCGCCTGACGGGGTGCAACAATGCCATTGGCGCTGACCGTTATCGGCCGGTCCTGGGCTTCCAGTGTTTTCCATTGTTGCGCCAACGACGGCGCGCTCAGAAGCAGCAGAGAGAACATCAGATAGCGCATTTGCTTACTCCGTCGGTGCAGCGATGACTGCCAGTACACTCATGCCAGGCATAATGGCGGGTGCCAGCGCATCGACGGGGCGCGCGAGCGCTTCGAAGTAGCCGCTATCGCTCCAGTCCTCGCGCGCGATGGCCTGGCTCGACCGCCAGCTCACGATCGCATTGAACGGCTCGATGCCCTGCGCATCCGTTGCGATTTGCAACGGTTGGCCAGGCTTAACGTCGAGGAAGTCGGCCTCGTGCACCCACATGCGAACCTGCAGGTCGTCGCGGCTCGCGATTGAGGCGATTTCGAGTCCGCTGTACAGCGTGTCGCCCGGGAAGATCTTGCGCCCGGTGAACTGGTTATCGGCATAGATCACAAAGCCGGCTTTCTCGGCAAATATTTCCGTTGCCTTCAGCGCGTCATTAATGCGTTTGTAGGCGAGCTCCGCCTGTTCGACTTCGAGCCTGGACTGCGCCTCGCGGTCACGCAGAGCAGCGCGCTGGTTGACGAGACTCTTCTCGGCGCGTGCCAGGGTCTGGCGCGCTGTCGCGAAGGTCAGCTGGTAGCGCTCATAGTCGAGCCGTGGAATGGTGTCGACAGGAATTACCGCGTCCAGCTCCGCAAGCCGCAGGTCGGATTGTGCCCGCGCGAGTTCGCGTTTGGTATCCAGCACCAGCAGCTTGAGCTCATCAATAGCGCGTTCAGCCGTGAAACGCTGCTTCTCGAGATCGGCGCGGGCTTTTTCCTCTTCCGCTATCAGCGAGCCGGGGTCAAGCTTGACGACCACCTCTCCCACCGCGACCTCACTGCCTTCCGGCGCCATCCATTCTATCCGCCGTTGCCAGGCACCCGGCAATGAGGGCATCTCTATGGTCTGCGCATCGACATCCTCGATCACGCCGCTCAGCAGCGGATTGGCGATGGCCGGGGCGGCGAGCAGCGTTAGCGCTGCAATAACTGTATTAGTCGCGATTGATTTGAACACGTTCAATTTTCCCGTCTCGCATGTGGATGACACGCCGCGCGAATTGCGCGACCTCGTCTTCATGAGTGACCATCAGGATGGTCTGCCCATTTCTATTGAGGTCTGTAAACAGCTGCATGATTTCGTCTGAAGTGCGGCTGTCGAGGTTGCCGGTAGGCTCGTCCGCCAGCAGCAGTGGTGGCGATTTTACCAGTGCGCGGGCGATCGCTACGCGCTGGCGCTGGCCGCCGGAAAGCTGGTTGGGCCGGTGATCCATTCTGTCGCTGAGTCCGAGTTGGCCGAGCATTTTCTCACCGCGCTCGCGCTCATCACCGCTTTGCTTGTCGCTGTATCTGAACGGCAGCAGGGTGTTTTCCAGCGCGGTCATCCGCGGCAACAAGTGGAAGCTCTGGAATACAAAGCCAATGTGCTCATTACGAATACGCGACAGCGCCTCATCATCCAGCGTGCCGATTTCCTTGCCGAGCAGGTGGTATTCGCCGGCGTTGGGCGTATCCAGGCAGCCGAGGATATTCATCAACGTCGACTTGCCGGAGCCGGACGGGCCCATGACCGCAACGAAGTCGCCTTCCTGAATGTCGAGATCGACGTGATCGAGCGCGTGCACCTCGGAGTCGCCGACCTGAAATGTCCGCACCAGTTGGGACGTTGAAATCATGCGGGCAGAATCCTGAGAATTAAAGCGGGCGGACATATTAGTCCAAGTTTCGACAAATGCACCATTTTGGATGCACAAAGCAAGACATTAGATCCACGAAACAAGACATTTCGTCGACCTGTTATCATTGATCGGATGAGTACCACGTTAAAAGATTACAACCACAACGACTTCTATGACGAGCTGGTCGATGAGACCGGCGCGGCGCGCTCCGGCGCCCGGGGCGTCATTGACTATTTCGGTGCGCTCGACGGCGAAGCGCTTGAGCAGCGACAGCGCGCCGTCGACAGCACTATCACCGATATGGGCATCAGCTTCACCGTCTACTCTGACGGTGACAACATCGATCGCGCCTGGCCGCTGGACATGCTGCCGCGGTGTATTCCGGGCGACGAATGGGACGCCATCGAGCGCGGTCTGACCCAGCGCCTGAAAGCGCTGAACATGTTTATCGATGACCTCTACAACGATCGCAGGATTATCAAGGAAGGTATCGTGCCGGCGTCGATCATCGATAGCTCGCGCAACTATCTCAAGGCTTGTATGGGCGCATCGCCGCGCTTCGGGGTGTGGGCGAACATCTGCGGCTCCGATCTGGTGCGCGATAGCGACGGCACAGTCTATGTGCTCGAAGACAACCTGCGCGTTCCGTCCGGTGTGTCCTACATGCTTGAAAACCGCAACGTCATCAAGCGCGTCTTTCCGCAGTTGTTCCGCGACCATAATATCCGCGCGGTCAGCGAGTACCCGACCGATCTGAGTGCGATGCTGCAATCGATCGCGCCTGTCGGGCGGGAACAGGACGCCGAGATTGCCGTGCTGACGCCCGGCATTTACAACTCGGCCTATTTCGAGCACAGCTATCTTGCCCGCACCATGGGCGCCGAGCTGGTGGAAGGCGGCGATCTGTTCGTTGACGATAACGATATGGTCTGCATGCGAATGATCGACGGCCCGAAGCGTGTAGATACTATCTACCGCCGTATCGATGACATCTTTATTGACCCCGAGGTGTTCCGCGCCGACTCCATGCTCGGCGTGCCGGGGCTGATGCGCGCCTGGCGCAAGGGCAACGTTGCGCTCGCGAATGCACCGGGCTCCGGCGTTGCGGATGACAAAGTCGTGTACTCCTACGTCCCCGAGATTGTGAAGTTTTACCTGTCCGAGGAAGCGCTGCTGCCCAACGTGCCGACGTGGCGTTGTTCGGATCCCGACTCGCTGACCTATGTGCTCGAGCATCTGCACGAGCTGGTGGTCAAGCCGGCCAACGAGTCCGGCGGCTATGGCATGTTGGTGGGCCCGCATGCGACACGCAAAGAGCACGCGGAATTCCGTGAACAGCTGAAGGCTGACCCGCGCAACTACATTGCCCAGCCGACGTTGGCACTGTCCACCGCACCGACGGTTTGCGATGGCAGGATAGAGCCGCGCCATCTCGATCTGAGACCGTTCGTGCTGCAAGGCGAGGACGTGTCCGTCACCGCTGGTGGCCTGACGCGCGTTGCGCTGCGCAAAGGCTCATTGGTCGTCAATTCCTCGCAAGGTGGCGGCAGCAAAGACACGTGGATCGTGGAGGCGTCATCATGATGCTCTCCAGAGCCGCAGAGCGCGTTTACTGGCTTGGCCGCTATCTTGAGCGTGCCGAGAACACCGCCCGAATCGTCCAGCAATACTCACAGTTATTGCTCGATCTTCCGATTGAGTCCGGTACCGATTGGCACGAGCTTATTCGTATCTTCGGTGCCGCCGACGACATGGAAGAGGCGCCCACGGGTACGGGTGAAGCGGCAATCATCAACTATTTGCTGGCCCAGGCCAGCAGCCCGTCTTCGCTGATTTATTGTCTGCAGATGGCGCGCGAGAACCTGCGCAACACGCGCGACCTTCTGCCGACCGAAGCATGGGAGAACGTCAACGAACTCTACCAGTACGCGCGCGACCAGCTGCCTGCGGCGGCCAAGGGTGAAGACCGCTTCGAGGTGTTGTCGCAGTGCATTGCGCGCTGCCAGCAGATCAACGGTGCGCTGATCACCACGATGAGCCATCACAGTCCGCTGCAGTTCCTGCGCCTCGGCCAGAATCTGGAGCGCGCCGACATGACAACGCGCGTGATCGATGTCGCGGCAAATTACCTGACGCACAGTGAATCACTTGGCAAGCGCTATCGCTCAACGCTGTGGACCAACGTGCTCAAATCGGTGTCAGGGTTCCAGATGTATCGTCAATACGTGCAGATTACCGTGAGCGGCCCGTCAGTCATCCGCTTCCTGACCAACGACCCGGCATTCCCGCGCACCATTCGCCGCTGCATTGATGTTGCCGCAAGCAGTGCCGATAAGCTGCCGATCAATCATGTCGTGCTGGCGTGTCTGGCCGAGGTGCCGGCCGAGCTCGATGCCATCGATGTCGAATCACTCGATGCGGCAGGTGTCAGCCAGCTAATGGATACGCTACAAAAAGATCTGGCGCGCGTTCACGCCGAAGTTGCCAATACCTGGTTTCTCCGGGCGAAAAACACATGAGGCTTTTTAATTGCGCTTGCGGCAACCGCATATTTTTCGACAATCATAATTGCGTCGTTTGTGATCGCGTGCTGGCCTACGATCCGGTGCGACACGAGATGCGCAGCGAATTCGCCGTCGACGCGCCGCGCCTTTGCGCCAATCGTAAGGGCGAGATCGTGTGCAACTGGGTTGCGCTCAGTGGGGGTGATCTTTGCCTGTCCTGCGCGACCAGCCAGATCATCCCGTCGCAGCACAAAGAGGCCAATCGCGAACGATGGCGCAAGCTCGAGTCGGCGAAGCGCCGGCTGATTTACGGCCTGATGTCATTGCGCCTGCCGGTCGACCCGGCGACGCTGGCATTTGAGTTCAAGGAAGATCACCGCACCAATCCGCACGTGCCGGACGCGCACGTCACGACCGGCCATCGTGCCGGCATCATCACCATTAATGCGGCCGAGGCCGACGACACCTTCCGCGAGCAAATGCGCGCCGAGATGAATGAGCCTTACCGGACGCTTATCGGACACATGCGACATGAGTCCGGCCATTACTATTTTCCGATGCTGGTCACCGGCGATTTGCTGAGCGAGGCGCGCGAACTGTTTGGTGATGAGCGCAATGATTATGCGATGGCATTGTCGGCCTATTATTCCGGCGGGCGTGACAGCGCTGACCGTGAGAGCTACATCAGCGACTATGCGATGGCGCACCCGGCCGAGGACTGGGCAGAGTGCTGGGCACACTTCCTGCACCTGAGTGCTTTGCTCGAGACAGCGGAGGCGGAAGGCCTGAAGAAACCGGCACGCAGCGACGCCTGGTACCCGAATGTGGCCGAACTGCTCATCAACATGAATGAGCTGACGCGCAGCCTTGGCTTACCCGATGCTTATCCGTTCGTGCTGAGCGAGCCGGTTATCGCGAAGATCGATTTCGTGCGGCGTGTGGTGAGGGCGTACTCAGCTCGCTGAGTCGGACTCGATGACGCGCAATGCGTGGTCCGGGTCGGGCCACTCGACGTCGGGCAGATAATCGAACGCGGCACGCAAGCCTTGTTCCCAGGCCTCGCGTATTTTTTGCAGATACGGGTCGTCTTCTTCGAACACCAGGTGCCCTGACGGTCCTTTGCCGTCGAAACGATAGACCATCATTTCGATCGGTGCACCTACGCCTGCGTTGCTGCGCATGGTCGAGTCCATCGACACGAGGCCGCAGCGCATGACGGTTTCGATGTCGGTGTTATAGCGGATGATGCGATCCAGAATAGGCTTGCCATATTTCTGTTCGCCGATCTGCAGGAATGGCGCGAGCGTTGTCGGGGCGACGTAATTGCCTTGCGGGTAGACGTGGAACAGTTCCGGTTTCGCTGTGCCGATGCGACCACCGAATATGAAGTTGGCTTCCGCGTTGAACGGTTCGCCATCCGTGTGTCCCGCGTATTTTTCCTGAACCGCGAGACTGATCTCGCCGACATAATCTGCCGCCTCCCGCATGCGCGTGACGCTTGCCAGGCTGGTCTCGGCCGAATCCCGCAAATCCCGGCGCAGCCGGGCTACTACCGCCTGTGTGGTGGCCAGATTACCGGCACTCAATAGCGTGAAAAAACGCCCGTCGAGGTCGTCGAAAACGTGCATCTTGCTGTAGATACCGAGCTGGTCGATACCGGCATTGGTGCGCGAGTCGGAGATAAAAACGAGGCCGGATTCGACCTGTGCGGCGAGGCAATATGTCATCCGAATAGCTTATCCGCACGAACTACCGGTGCATAGCAAATTCGCGCACAGCGTTGCCAGAGCGCGCTGGCTGTCAGCGAACGCTTTACTATTTTTATACAGAATGTTCTGTATAGTTATACGATGTCCAGACTCCCCAAAGCCAAATCAAAAGTGCTCGAAGCGGCCCGCCAGATCGTTGTTGATCGCGGTGCCGGCGCGCTGACCTTCGACGAGCTCGCCGAGGTCAGCGGCGTCACGCGCGGCGGCATTACCTACCACTACGCGACCAAGCAGGCGTTGCTGCAGGCGCTGATCGAGCACGATATCAGCCATTGGAAGGAGATCGAGGCAGGGCACAGGCCGGATGACGTGGCTGACGAGCTGGCCGAGCTGATTGCCTATCTGCGCGCACACACGTCGCCCGACGCGGAGCGGCGACGCTTTGTCACCGGCATGGTTGGCGCCGCTACCCATGACCCGTCGGTGCTATCGCCGGTGCGCGAGCAGGAGGCTGAGCGTCTGGCCGATATCGAGTGGGACGACCGCACGCTGCGCCAGCAAATATTACGAATGGCCGCCTTCGGCATGTTCTGGGCCGACTTTTTCCAGTGCCCGGAATTACCGGGCTCGCTCAAGGCGAAGCTGGTCGACCTGATGGAGCAACTCGCCGTCGAATGGACGGACACTGAGACAAGCCCAACAGACGTTGACAAAAAACCAAGACAAACATCTCCCGGGAATACGGTATGAAATCGACAAGGACATCGACCGCTGTAAAAGCGGGCATCACATTCTTGGCCGCAACGTTTGCGCTGGGCGGCTGTGGTGGTGAGCAGCCAGCCGGACAGATGCCGCCGCCGAACGTCAGTTTTGCCAGCGTGGTCGAGCGCGACGTGACCGAGTGGGACGAGTTCACCGGGCGTATTGAGGCCGTCGACAGCATTGAAATACGTCCGCGGGTCGCAGGTTATCTGCGCGCGATGCATTTCAGTGAAGGTGCGGTCGTCGAGAAGGGCCAGCTGCTGTTCACGATCGACCAGCGCGAATACCAGGCGAATGCGGCGCTTGCGCGTGCGAACGTAGTGCGTGCGCAGACACGTGTTGATCTCGCCCAGCAAGACATCGATCGTGGCAAGAAGCTGCTTGCCGCCCGAGCGCTGTCTGCCGAGGAGATGGAACAGCGCAACGGCGAGTTCAAGCAGGCGCGTGCCGATCTTGCCAGCGCCGACGCGGAATTCGAGCGCGCGCAGCTCGACCTTGGCTTCACCGAGTTACGGGCGCCGATCGGCGGGCGTGTCGGCGAGGCGCTGGTGCGTCCGGGCAATCTGGTAACGCCTGGCGAGACGCTGATGACGACGCTGGTATCGATAGACCCCATTCACGTCGTGTTCGAGGGCGACGAGCGCATCTATCTGAAATATCAGGCGCAGGCCAAAACCGGCGAGCGGCCGAGTTCGCGCGACACCGCCAACCCGGTACAGGTGGGTCTCGCGTCAGACACCGATTTCCCCTACCGCGGCAATATGGATTTCGTCGATAACCAGATCAATCCGGCGACCGGCACGATCCAGGGTCGCGCCGTGCTGCCGAACCCGGACGGGTACCTGATTCCAGGACTCTTCGCACGGGTCAAGTTATTGGCGAGCAATTCGCATCCGGCGTTTCTGATCCACGACGTCGCGGTGCTGACCGATCAGGACCGCAAGTATGTTTATGTGCTCGACGATGAAAACCGGGCACAGCGACGCGACATCGAGCTTGGCCGCGCCGTAGAAGGTTTGCGCATCGTCACCGCCGGCCTGCAGGGCGGCGAGCGCGTTGTCGTCAACGGTGTACGCAAGATTTTCTTCCCTGGCGCACCGGTCGCGCCCAGCGAAGTGCCGATGGACGATCCGTTAAGGGCCGTCGGCAATCCACAAGGTGCACCGGCGGGACAGGGTGAGCCGGCGGCCGACGCCGGGCAGAAACAGGGAAGGGCAGGGCTAGAACATGAATCTGGCCAAGTCATTTGTGGATCGTCCGATCCTCGCGGCGGTGTTGTCGCTGTTTATTCTGGTTTGCGGGCTCATCGCGATACCCAATTTGCCGGTCAGTGAGTACCCCGATGTGGTGCCGCCGACGATTCAGGTGACGGCGCGCTATCCCGGCGCCAGCCCGACGACGATCTCCGAGACGGTCGCCGCCCCGCTGGAAGAGGCGATTAACGGCGTCGAGAATATGATCTACATGAAGTCGGTGGCGAGTTCCGACGGCGCTCTGAATCTTGAGGTCACGTTCGCCGGGGGTACCGACGCGGACCTGGCGTCAGTTCAGGTGCAAAACCGCGTGGCCCAGGCGTTGCCGCGCCTCCCGGAAGCCGTACGCGAGCTCGGTGTTTCGACGGCAAAGGCGTCACCGACGCTGACAATGGTCGTTCACGTCACATCGCCGGATGGCACGTATGACGGCGAATATCTATCAAACTTCGTCAATCTTCGCGTAAAAGATCAAATCTCGCGCATTCCGGGCGTCGGCCGGGCGGTCGTCTTCGGGGCCGGTCAATACTCGATGCGTGTCTGGCTCGACCCCGAAAAGGCCGCGTCACGAGACCTGACCGCCGGCGACATTATCAACGCGATCCGCGAGCAGAATATTCAGGCCTCGGCCGGACTGATCGGCGGTCCGCCGCAGCCGGACACCCCGGTTCAATTGTCGATCAGCGCCGATGGCCGGCTGGTCACCGAAGAGCAGTTCGGCGACATCGTGCTGAAATCGGGCGCGCCCGGTGAAATCACCGAACTGCGCGATGTGGCGCGCATTGAGCTCGGCGCGGAAACCTATTCGCTGCGCTCCCTGCTCAACAACCAAAGCGCGGCGGCGATCCCGATTTTCGAGAGTCCGGGCGCAAACTCCATCGAGCTGTCCACGGCGGTGCGCGCCAAGATGGCCGAACTCGCCGAAGGCTTTCCCAAAGGCGTGAGCTGGGAGGTCGCCTACGACCCGACGGTCTTCGTGCGCGAATCGATCCGCTCGGTGGTGACGACGTTGCTTGAAGCGATCCTGCTGGTGGTCATCGTTGTTGTTGTCTTTCTGCAAACCTGGCGGGCGTCAATCATCCCGCTGTTGGCGGTGCCGGTTTCCATCATAGGTACCTTCGCGGTGTTGTTGTTGCTCGGGTTCTCGATCAACGTGCTGACGCTGTTCGGACTGGTCGTCGCCATCGGCATCGTCGTCGATGACGCGATTGTCGTCGTCGAAAACGTCGAGCGACATATCGAAATGGGCAAGTCGCCGCGCGATGCAGCACACGCCGCGATGTCTGAGGTCTCCGGCCCGATCATCGCCATCTCGCTGGTGCTGGCCGCGGTCTTCGTGCCGCTCGCATTCCTCGGCGGCGTCACCGGCGAGTTCTACCGGCAGTTCGCCGTGACCATCACCGCATCGGTTCTTATTTCGGCGTTCAACTCGCTGACACTTTCGCCGGCCATGGCCGCGGTGTTGTTGCGCCCGCGTGACGCACCACTGCAACGCACCGGCAAGGTGATCGAGTTCCTGCTCGGGTGGTTGTTCCGCCCGTTCAACCGCGTCTTCGACCGCGGCTCGAAGGCCTACGCGTCGGGCGTCAACGGCTACATCCGTCGCTCCGGCCGGTTGATGGTGATTTATGTGCTGCTGCTCGGCGTCGCGGTGATGGGTTTCCGTGCCGTGCCCGGTGGGTTCATTCCGACGCAGGACAAACAGTATTTGTTCGCGGTCGCTTTGTTGCCGGAAGGTGCAACCATTGATCGCACCGATGACATGTTGCGCGAAATGGCCGAGGTCGCTCTGGCGACGCCGGGTGTCGCCAACACGGTGGCGTTCCCGGGTCTGAACGGTGTGCACTTTGTTAACACGCCCAACATCGGCACGATGTTTATCGGCATCGATCCGGCCGCGGATCGAGAGGCTACAGCCGTCGAGCTATCGGCGGCATTATCGGGGCGCTTCAGCGCGATCGAGGAGGGGCTGGGTTTCGCGCTGATGCCGCCGCCGGTGCTTGGGCTCGGTAACTCGTCCGGGATCGAGATGTACATTCAGGACCGCAACACACTCGGTTTTGCTGCGCTGGCGAATGCGACGAACGCCCTGGCCGGCCAGTTGCGCGGCACACCCGGTTTCGATGCGAATTCGATCCTGAGTTCATTCCAGGCAAACGTGCCGCAGTTGAAGGCCGACGTCGACCGGCGCAAGGTCAAAGAACAAAACCTCAAACTCAACGAGGTGTTCGACGCGTTGCAGGCCTACCTCGGCTCCGCCTATGTTAACGACTTCAACCGCTTCGGTCGCACCTATGGCGTCTACGTGCAGGCGGATGCGCAGTTCCGCGACGAGATCAGCGACGTTTCGCGGATCAAGGTTCGCGACGATCAGGGTCGCATGATTCCGATCTCAAGCGTCCTGGAGCTCAAGCGCACCTTCGGGCCTGACCCGGTGATTCGCTACAACGGCTACCCGGCGGCTGATTTGTCCGGCGGCATCAACCCCGCGCAGCTGTCGTCGGCCGAGGCAATCAACGTGGTCGCCGCCATGGCGGGCGCGTCATTGCCCCAGGGCATGGGCTTCGAGTGGACCGGGCTGACCTACCAGGAAGCGGCGCAAGGCAGCGCCTCGTTACTCGTTTTTCCGCTGTGTATTTTGCTTGTGTTCATGGTGCTGGCCGCACTCTATGAGAGCTGGACGTTGCCGCTGGCGGTGATCCTTATCGTGCCGCTGTGCCTGCTGTCGGCCATCGGCGGCATCTGGATGCTGAACACGATCAACGGCTTGATCTTCGGCTTGCAGATTCAGTGGGGGATGATTCCGCCGCCACCGATGTCGGTGCCGCCGACGTTCCTCGACAACAATATTTTCACGCAGATTGGCTTGGTCGTTTTGATGGGGCTGGCGTGCAAGAACGCAATTCTTATCGTCGAGTTCGCGCGTGATCTGGAGCGTGCCGGCAAAGGCATTGTTGATGCGGCGGTCGAGGCCTGTCGCATTCGTCTGCGGCCGATTCTGATGACTAGTTTTGCGTTCATCGCCGGTGTGTTGCCGCTCGTGTTCGCGTCCGGCGCGGGTTCGGAAATTCGCCACGTCATGGGCGTCGCCGTTTTCTTCGGCATGCTCGGTGTGACCTTCTTCGGGCTGGTGTTCACGCCGGTGCTCTACGTCTTGTTGCGCAAGTTCGAAACACGCAATGACGCAGCGCCACAGGAGCCGTCACATGCGTAGGTGCCGTCACATGCGTACGTTAAGCGCAGCATTTGGCGCGGTCCTGCTTGCCGGCTGTAACGTTGGGCCCGACTACGAGCGTCCCGATATCGCGTTGCCGGACGAGTTTGTCGAGGCACCGGACGTCGCCAACGTTAGCCCGTCGGGTGACCTCGAATCATTGTGGCTCGCTTTTCAGGAACCCGAACTTGCCGGCTTGATTACGGCGGCGCGAGCGAACAACCAGACGATAGCCCAGGCGCAGGCCACGCTGGCCGAAACACGCGCGCTGTCGGGGCTGCGCGTATTCAGCCTGTTCCCGACGATCAATGCGGGTGGCGACGTCGAGCGCACCTCCGAAAGTAGCGAAGACCCGTTCGGGTTCGGTAACAACGAAATCGTCGAGCGTTACCGCGCCGGCTTCGACCTCAGCTGGGAGATAGATCTGTTCGGTAGCCTGCGCCGCGCCGCTGAGTCGATTGTTATGCGTGATCAGGCAGACACGGCCGCGCTGTATGCTGCGGAGCTCAGCGTTGTTGCCGAAACTGCGCAGGCCTATTTCGCGTGGCGCGGCGCAGTAATGCGCATCGCTGTGCTTGAGAGCAACATTGCCAATCAGGCGCAGAACGTCTCGATTCTGGACAACGCCCTTGCGGCCGGCCGTGGCACCGCACTGGACGTCGCGCGCGCGCGGTCGCTGGAGCGGCGAATCGCAGCGGCGTTGCCGGGTGCGCGTACCCGCCGCACTCAGGCCGAACAAAGACTCGCCGTATTGACCGCAACGTCGGCCACAGAAATTCGAGCGCGCCTGAGCGAGCCGAATGGCATGCCTGTAATGCCCGCACTCGTGCCGGTCGGCACCCCGGCCGATTGGCTGATGCGACGTCCCGACGTGCTGGCGGCGGAAAGACGCCTGGCCGAGTTCACCGCGCTGATCGGCGTGGAAACGGCCGAGCTGTACCCGAAACTCACTTTGCTCGGCAGCTTCGGCTGGACCGGTGCACAGCGCGGCGCCATCGGCAATGACGACGCGGAGCGCTGGCGGTTTGCACCGACGCTATCGTGGCGTTTCCTCGACTTTGGCCGCGTCCGCCAGAACATCAGTGCTGCCGAGGCGCGCGCCGATGCGGCGCTGGCGAACTTCGAGCAAACCTGGCGTCTCGCGATCGAGGAGACCGAGAACGCCTTGGCCACCTACCGTGCGACGACGGAAACGGTGGCGGTACTCGAAGAGGCGATCGCGAGCAGTAACGAGGCCAGCGGTCTCGCGCGCCTGCGTTATGACAACGGCGCCGACAGTTTCCTTTCCGTACTGGACGCCGAACGAACCGACCTCGAGTTGCAGGACGAGCTGGCACTGGCGCGCACCGATCAGGCAACCGCGCTTGCGGCACTCTACAAGGCACTCGGCGGCAGCTTCATCGCGCGCTGATAAAGCCATGACCATGGCCGGCGTCGTCACCGAACAAGGGGCGCTCCCGACTAAGAGGCGCTACTGAACGGCGCACATTGCGCTATCATTACCGGCTGTCGTCACCGATATATCCGATTATTTTGTTACAGCTAATCACCAATGCCAGCGTGTTCGCGCCTGAGTCCCTCGGACGTCGTCACCTGTTGATCGGTGGCGGGCGCATCCTGTGGATGGGCGAGCACGTGCCAACGCTTGATGCATCGCTCGGCGTCGAAGTGTTTGATGCCGACGGGCTGCGATTAATACCCGGCTTCGTCGACGGCCACGCGCACACGACGGGCGGCGGTGGCGAGTCGGGCTACGCGAGCCGCGTACCGCCCGTGCCGCTGAGTCATTTCACCAGCAGCGGTGTCACCACGGTAGTCGGGCTGTTGGGCACGGACGACACGACGCGCGACACGGGGCAATTACTGGCCGCAACGCGTGCCCTGCGTGCCGAAGGTCTCAGCGCGTTTTGCTATACCGGTGGCTATCGCGTGCCGCCGGTGACTTTTACCGGCGATGTACGCAGCGACATCGTCAACCTCGAGCCGGTCATCGGCGTCGGTGAGGTCGCGATCAGCGACCATCGCTCCAGCCAACCTTCGCTTGACGAATTGCTAAGGGTCGCCAGTGACGCGCATGTCGCGGGCTTAATGACCGGTAAAGCGGGCATCCTGCATTTGCACCTCGGCGATGGCGAGCGCGGCCTGTCGATGGTGCGTGAGGCGCTCGCGACGACGGAGCTGCCGGCGCGCGTGTTTAATCCGACCCATTGCAACCGCCGCCGGGCGTTATTCGCCGAGGCCGTTGCACTAGCCGAGCAAGGTTGTTTTATCGATCTGACGGCATTCCCGGTCGAAGACGGCGAGGACGCCTACACGGCAGAGGAAGGCTTGCTGCGCTATCTCGACAGTGGCGCGCCGGTCGGGCGCATCACCATCAGCTCGGACGGCGGCGGATGCCTGCCGCATTTCGACAACAACGGCGAAATCACGCGCATGGATATCGGCAAGCCCGAGAGCCTTCCCGGCGCGCTTGCCAACCTGCTGGCGGACGGTGCGGCGCTCGACGTTGTGTTGCCGGCATTCACGAGCAACCCGGCGACGCTGTTGCGGTTCGCCGGCAAGGGTCGCATCCGTGCAGGCGGCGATGCCGACCTCATTATTCTCGACGCATCGCATCGCATCGATAGCGTTATGGCAGCAGGCCGCTGGCACAAGCGACGCGGCCAGCAGGAAATTCACGGCGGTTTCGAGACCGCATAACAGGACCAGGACTTATCATGGCGCCATCACCCGGCAGCAATGCCAAGCGCGGCTACGTCATTCCTATCGGCGGTGCCGAGGAACGACTCAGGAATCCCGAAATTCTCGACCGTTTTGTCAGTATTTGCGGCGGTAAACCCGCGCGCATCGCGATCATTCCAACCGCCTCCGAATTGGAGGATACCGGTCGCAACTACGAGAAGCTGTTTCGCCGTCTGGGGGTTAATCACGCGCGTGTGCTGCCGTTCAACAGCCGCGAGGAATGCAGTGACAGCGAAATGCTCGACTACCTCGAGAAAGCCGACGGCGTGTTCATGACCGGTGGCAACCAATTACGCTTGTCGACGACGCTGGGCGGCACCGATGTCGCGCAGATGATCCGCCGGCGCAACGCCGATGGTATGCATGTGGCCGGCACATCGGCGGGTGCCGCATTCATGCCCGAGCACATGATCGCGGGCGGCATCGAGGGCAGTACGCCTTCCCCGAGCAGCGTCACGCTGGCGCCGGGTCTTGGTCTGACCAACAACTTCATCATCGACCAGCATTTTCGCCAGCGCGACAGGCTCGGGCGACTGCTGACCGCGCTTGCCTACAACCCGTTCATCGTCGGCATCGGTCTTGATGAGGACACGGCGGCGTTCATCCAGCCGGGTGACAGCCTTGAGGTACTCGGCAGCGGCGGCATCACGATTATCGATCCCAGCGATCTGACCTACTCGTCGATGGACAAAGCGCGGCGTGACGATCCGGTCAGCCTGATCGGTGTCCGGCTGCACATTCTGATCAGCGGCGGCCGATTCGATATTGAAACGCGCACCGCGTATTCTGAGTAGCGTGCCGGGCGGCTGCGGCCGCCGGTGTTATTAGTATAAAAATAGCCAGCCAGGAAAGAGGGAAGTAGATGCGCGTCGTCTCCACGAATGTTTATGTCGGGCCCAATATTTACGCCCGCTTTCCGGTCATTCGCCACATCCTCGATCTTGGGGAGCTGGAGAAATGGCCGTCAGTACGCCTCGGTGATGCATTCATTGATCCGCTGCTCGAATGGCTGCCCGGCCTGCATGAACACGGTTGCTCGTACCGCGAGCCCGGCGGCTTCGTGCGGCGGCTGCGCGAAGATGAAGGCACCTGGATGGGCCACATCATGGAGCATGTGGCGATCGAGCTGCAGAACATCGCCGGCTACCCCGTCACTTACGGCCGCACGCGCTCTGTCGGCGGGCAGGAAGGGCACTACACGATGGTGTTTGCCTACCACGATCGTCATGTCGGGCTTGAGGCGAGCCGCCTCGCCCGCGAAATGCTGCAGCATTTGCTGCCCGAGTCGCTGCGTGATGGTGGTGTCGACCCCGACTGGGATTTTGCCGTCGCACGCGACAACTTCATTCGCTATGCACAACGCCGTGCGCTCGGTCCGAGTACCGCGTCGCTGGTGGCCGCCGCCGAGGAGCGCGGCATTCCGTGGATGCGCCTCAACGACTACAGCCTGATTCAGCTCGGGCACGGCCGCTTCCAGCACAGGCTGCAGGCGACCTGCACCGGCAACACGAGCAACATCGCCGTGGAGCTGGCATCGGACAAGGAAGAAACCTCCGCTATTCTGCGCGACCTCGGTTTGCCCGTGCCGGCACAGTATTCCGTGCGCAGCGCTGAGCGTGCGCGTCAGGCCGCCGAACGGATCGGCTTCCCGGTGGTGGTAAAACCACTGAATGCGAACCACGGGCGCGGCGTGTCGATCAACCTGACCGATGCGCAACAAGTCGAAGTCGCTTATGAGAAAGCAGCCGAGCACAGCAGCACGGTGCTGGTCGAAAGTTATATTGAAGGACTCGATCACCGCTTGCTGGTCGTCAACGGCAAGCTGATTGCGGCGGCCAAGCGCATGCCCGGGCACGTTGTCGGCGATGGCAAGAGCACGATCGAGGCGCTGGTCGATGTCGTCAATGCCGACCCGCGCCGCGGCGTTGGCCACGAGAAGGTTCTGACCCGGCTGGAGTTCGATCATCAGGCCGAACGGCTGTTGGCACAGCACGGTTACACGCACGAATCCGTGCCGCCCGAGGGTGAGATCGTCTACCTGCGCTCGACCGGGAACCTGTCTACCGGCGGCACCGCGATTGATGTCACCGACATTATCCACCCCGACAACCGCGAGATGGCCGAGCGCACGGTGAAAGCGATTGGCCTGGATGTCGGCGGCGTGGATTTCCTGACCACCGATATCAGCCTGTCATACCGCGAAACCGGTGGGGCAATCTGCGAAGTGAATGCCGGCCCCGGCTTCCGCATGCATGTGGCACCGAGCGAAGGCACGCCGCGTGATGTTGCCGGCCCGGTCATCGACGGTTTGTTCCCGACAGGCACCCCGAGCACCATTCCGATCGCCGCAATTACCGGCACCAACGGTAAGACGACGACCTCGCGGATGCTCGCGCACATTCTCAAGCTCAGCGGTTTTACCGTCGGGCTGACGTCGACCGATGGCGTCTATATAGATGGCTCACTGTCGGTCTCCGGCGATATGACCGGGCCGGTGTCCGCGTCGATGGTATTGCGTGACCCGTCCGTCGATGCTGCTGTGATGGAGTCGGCGCGCGGCGGCATGTTGCGTAGTGGTCTCGGCTTTAGCGAGTGTAACGTGGCCTGCTGCCTGAACGTCTCGGCAGACCATCTCGGGCTGAACGGTATCGATACGCTGGAGCAGCTTGCCGAAGTGAAGCGCGTACCGATCGAGATCGCCAAGGATGCCGCGGTGCTGAACGCGGATGACCCGCACTGCCTGCGCATGGCCGACTACACCGATGCGACGCGTCTTTGCTACGTCACGATGAACCCCGACCACCCGCTGGTTAAGCAGCACATCCAGGCAGGCGGGCAGGCGTTCGTGCTGGAGCAGGCGATCAACGGACACATGATCACAATCTACGGCCAGGACACCCATATCCCGCTGCTGTGGACGCACCTGATCCCGGCGACTGTCGAGGGCAAGGCAATGCACAACGTGCAAAACGCGATGTTCGCCGCGGCGCTCGCCTACAACATGGACATCAGCCTCGACAATATCCGTCAGGGCTTGCGCACCTTCGGCTCGACCTTCTTCCAGGCGCCGGGGCGGATGAATATTTTCGATGAACACCCGTTCAAGGTGATCCTCGATTACGCGCATAATCCCGCCGCGGTGCGCGCCATTTGTGAATTGGCGGGGCGTCTCGATGTCGATGGCCGGCGCATCATTGTGCTGGCAGCACCGGGTGACCGGCGCGATGAAGACATTCGTGAGATCGCGACAATAGCGGCGCCGTTCTTTGACCACTTTGTCTGCCGCCGGGACGACAAGACGCGCGGGCGTGCCGACGATGAAGTGCCGAAAATGCTGCGCGATGCGTTGCTGGCGGCCGGCGTGGACGCGGCGAATATTGAGATCATCGAGCAGGAAGCCGAAGCAACGCAACACGGTCTGGATATTTCCGCGCCGGGCGACTTGCTGCTGGTACTGGGCGATGACATCCGGCGTTGTTGGAAGCAGATCATCTATCACAACGCAAAAACAACCGATGCCGTAGGCACGCCGGCGACACGCGAGCCATTGAAGCTTCCGGAAGGACTTGCCTTCGAGCTGTCTGACGATCTGGAACTGATTCAGGACGAGCGCGGTGTGCGCCTCGCGCGCGAGGCGGGCGACTGAGCCGCGTCGACGGAGGCCTGTCCGCGTGAGTAACAGCGAAACCATGCGCATGCTTGATGCGCGCCGGCTCACGGGGCTTAACGTCATCTGGCCATTGCCCTCGGCAATCGTCGATGTCGCGGTGCCACGCGCCAGCGATATGGATGCGCTCATCGCCGGCTGGAACACCACGACGCGCGAAATATGCGATGCGCTGACATGGGGTGAGCCGCAGCTTCATCACCGCCAATTCGTTGGTGGCGTCAGCCTCGTGATGGCGGCACCGATCGATGCGTTGTATGCGGCGGTCGAGATTGCCGAGTGGGCTTGTCTGCATGTCCTCAACGAATTGCAGGGCAATGAGGACGCGCCCGAGACGCGCGATGACGCGCTCGTGCGTTTTCGCGAGTTGATCGCCGAGGAGCAACGGCCGCGAATGCTCGAGATCGGCGATGCCGCATCTGCTAACAACGTTGCGATGCTGTGGGACGACGATGAGGTGTCTGTTGGCCTCGGGCGCGGCTCGCAGACCTGGCCCGTCGATGCGTTGCCCGCTGCGATCGATTGGGACGACATTCATGATGTCCCGGTCGCGCTGGTCACCGGCACCAATGGTAAAACGACAACGGTCCGGCTGATCAGCCGCATTCTTCGTGCCGCCGGCAAGACCGTGGGTATGAGTTCGACCGATGCGATTTCGGTGGATGACCGGATTGTCGATCGCGGCGATTATTCCGGCCCGGGCGGCGCGCGCACGGTGTTGCGCCAGCCCGATGTCGATGTTGCGGTACTGGAGACGGCGCGCGGTGGCCTGCTTCGTCGGGGGCTTGGTGTCGCGCGAGCCGACGCTGCGTTGATCACCAATATCAGTAGAGACCACCTCGGTGATTTCGGCTCCGCTAATATCGTCGAGCTGACGGATCTCAAATGGCTGGTGATGCAGGCGCTGGATGCGCGCTCGGTCGCGGTGCTGAATGCCGATGATCCGATACTCGTCGCGCGGGCCACCTCTCTGACTGTGCCCAGGTGCTGGTTTGCCATGGACCCGGCCAACCCGGTCGTCGTCGCACATATTGAGGACGGTGGCACGGCGTTCAGCGTCATCGATGACAGCATTGCGCGTTTCGATGGCCAGCACTGGCAAGCAGTGTGCGCGCTCGACGAGATACCGATTACGCTCAACGGTGTCGCGCGTCACAACATCGCCAACGCGTTGGCCGCCGCGGCGCTGTCACATGCACTCGATGTTGCGGACCCGGACATCGCGGCCGGCCTGAGGTCGATGCAGGTCAACGACAACGCAGGCCGCTGCAATCTGTTTCATATCGATGGCGTCGATGTGCTGCTCGATTTTGCTCATAACCCGCATGCGATGTCGGCGTTGTTTGATATTGCTGCGGCGCACCCGGCTCGGCGCCGTGTGTTGTGTTTCGGTCAGGCGGGCGATCGCACGGACGGCGAGATTCGGGAGTTGGCCAGCGGTGCATGGGCGATTGGCCTTGAGCGCGTCATCGTGTCTGAACTTGCGCCTTACTATCGCGGTCGCGAGCCCGGCGAAGTCTTCGGTCTGATGCGCGATGCATTACTGGATGATGGTGCCGAGCCGGCACAGATCGGTCACCACGATACGGAGGCCGAGTCGCTGCAGGATGCGCTCGACTGGGCCGAAGCGGGCGACCTTGTCATCATGCTGGCGTTAAGCGATGCCGGTGCATTGATTGAGCAACTGTCGGAGTTGGCACAGAAATAGCGATCAATGCGCGCTTTCGTTCGCGGTGGCGAAGCGGTAGTCTTTCGCGGCGCTCGAATTTTCAGACATCGGCAGGTAATCACTCATCGATCCCATTATCTTATTTTTCCTGCTTGGCGTAATCGCCGGTTTGCTGCGCTCCAAGTTGTCGCTGCCACCAGCGATTTACGAGCTGCTGAGCATGCTGCTGTTGCTGACCATCGGTCTGAAGGGCGGCGTGGAGCTCGCGCAGCAGTCGCTCGGCACGATCCTGCCGCAGATGCTTGCGGTGTTGTTGATGGGGATCGTTCAGCCCCTGATCGCGTTTCCGATCCTGCTCAAGCTCGCTAAATTCAAACGCGTCGATGCTGCCTCGATCGCCGCACACTATGGCTCGGTGAGTGTGGCCACTTACGCTGTCGGTGTCGCGGTGCTGAACACCTCGAACATCAGTTTCGAGCCGCAGATGCCACTGTTCCTCGTTTTACTCGAAATGCCGGCCATCGTCGTCGGCATCATACTCGCGCGCGGCATCAGCACCGAGACTCGCTGGGGTGAGCTCAGCCATGAGATTTTCCTGGGCAAGAGCATCGTGCTGTTGCTCGGTGGTCTGTTTATCGGCTGGATCGCCGGGCCGGAAAACTTAGCCCCGATCAAACCGCTGTTCTTTGATTTGTTCAAAGGCGTGTTGGCGTTGTTCCTGCTGGAAATGGGGCTTATCGCCGCGAGCCAGGCGAAGACGCTGCGCAACAACGGGCTCGCGATTATCCTGTTCGGCTTGTTAATTCCGGTCCCGTTCGGTTGCATCGGTGTGTTCGTGGGCATGACAATTGGTTTGTCAGTTGGCGGCACGGCGTTGCTGGCCGTGCTGGCGGGCAGCGCGTCTTATATCGCGGTGCCGGCGGCGATGCGTATCGCGTTACCGTCGGCCAATCCGACATTGTCATTGGCTGCGTCTCTGGGCGTGACGTTCCCATTTAATATTTTCATTGGTATCCCTGTGTATATTGCAATTTCACAGTGGGCGCATGCAGCGATGGCGGGCTGATATGGAACCAGTATCGAGAAAACTGTTAACTATCGTGACCGAGTCAGCGCTCGAGGAGCGGCTGCGCGGCGAGCTGCGCACGCTGGGAGCCAGCGGCTTCACCGTGCTGGATGCACGTGGCAAGGGCTCACGCGGCGTTCGCGATGCCGGGTGGTCTCTGAGCAGTAACATCCAGATCGAGGTTGTGTGCGAGGAGGCGACCGCGGTGAAAATTGGTGATTTCCTGCGCGAGCACTATTACGCGGACTTCGCGATGATCATGTATCTGTCCGATGTAACGGTGCTTCGGCCCGAGAAATTCTAGCTTGCCCGACGGGCGGGCCGACAGTCTTTGCTTGAGGTGACGTGATGACGAGTGTGATGATTCGACTGATGTTTTTGTTGTTGGCGACGACGATGTTGGCGCCAGCTGCATCCGGCTGGGGCAAAACCGGCCACCGCGTCAGCAGCCAGATTGCCGAACGCTATCTGGACGACACGGCACGCGCTGCAGTCGCTGAGATTCTCGGCGTCGAAGACCTTGCCGAGGCGTCTACCTGGCCGGATTTCATGCGCTCGAACCCCGACGAGTTCTGGCGTCGCACCGCCAACCCGTGGCACTACGTGACGATTCCCGAAGGTAAAACCTATCCGGAAGTCGGCGCGCCACCGCAAGGCGATGCAATCAGCGCGCTTGCCAATTTCCGCACAACGCTGGTTGACTCGCGCGCGAGCCTTGAGGATCGCCAGCTTGCGCTGCGTTTTATCGTGCACATCATCGCCGACCTGCATCAGCCCCTGCATGCGGGCAACGGTAAGGACCGCGGTGGCAACGACTTTACCGTTGTATGGGAAGGGCAACCGACCAACCTGCACAGCGTGTGGGACACCGCTTTGGTCGATGAACAGCAGCTTTCCTACACCGAGCTGACCGCTTGGCTGAGCCGCACGATGACGGCGGAGATGGTCGCGGGTTGGCTGCAAACAGATCCGGTCGTTTGGGTTAGCGAAAGTGCAGCAATACGCGACGGGATTTATCCCGGCCAGAATCGCGAGCTACGCTGGTCATATATCTATGAGCATCGCGCCACCGTTAATCAACGCCTGATGCAGGCGGGCGTGCGCATGGCGGCTTATCTGAACGAGGCGCTCGGTGACGGCTAGCGCCTAGCTTTGCGTGTTGGACTCAGCCAGCACCAGCTTGGGCTTTCTTTCGACTGTAAACAGCCCCCAGTGTTTTTCCGGCTCCAGCGGGTCCGCTGAGCCTTTCCACGGCTCGTCGAACGCTTCGAAGACGAACGTAATGATTTTCTCGTCAGCCGCCCATTTTCTGAGTTGCCGGCAATAAGCTGCCTGTAACTCTTCGCTGGCATTCCAGGGTTCGATGCCGCGACCGTTGGACGCAGTCGTCCAGCCCGCTTCCGTGATGACCACCGGCTTGTCCGGATAATGGTGGGCAACCGAGCGGTAGTTTTGCACCGTGTAAGCGAGCGCATGCTCGATGGTCTGGAACTCCCAAACCGGATACGTATGTACGGACAGAAAATCCAGCTCGTCGGCCAAAGGCTCCAGCTTGTTTGTCCACGGCACATAGTTTTCACAAAAGGTGACCGGCTGTTTGATCGCCGGGCGCACCATGCGCAGATAGTGCAACAGCCTGTCCACCGGCACGAGGTGGTCGGTCCACTCGACGCTCGACTCATTGCCGATCGACACCGCGAAAACGATATCGTTGTAGCGGTTGGCGAACTCGATCATCGTTGCCGCAGCCTGTTCGTTGGTCGTGCGGTTCAGCGCAAGTTGCTCGTCGCTGAAACGCGCGCCCCACGGGCAGCTTTCGTTGCTGGCCTCGGCGGCGTTATCGATGCCGAGCATTACCCTGAAATCCAGGCCTTCCTTGCGGATAACCTCGAGCACGGTTTCGGCGTGCTGGCTGCAATCGTAAAGCCGCAGCAACTTCCAGTCGTCGGCAAGCAACAGCAGGTCCTCACGCACCTCGTCATAGCTGGGATAGATGCCTTGTCGCGGATCCTGGCCCTCACGGTAGCCGGAGTAGCAAATCGCTGGTGCTGGATCGACGCCAACGGGGCGCATGTCGCTCTGTTCTTGATCAGACATTGTTTAAGTTACCTCACCGGGCCGGTCGCGGCCGGGTTTGATGTTTCGCCACCCATACTGAAGAACCGACGCTAAAAGAGCCGGTTGGGCTAAAATCAGTCAATTCAGGGTATTGCATCGGTTTGATGCATGCGGTGTACGGGTTAACGGTTTATGCTCAAGCAAATTGACAGCGCTGTCAAATGTTGTGACCATCGCTGCTAACGAACAGGTCGGTTGTATAAGTCATGTTTAAGTTTAGCGCGAAAAAGGCTGGCGACGCGTCCGCGTCCGTTGAGCTCCGGGTAAATGCGTTGCTCGAACGCATGACGCTTGCCGAAAAGATCGGCCAGATGTGTCAGGTCAACGCCAGTGAAGGCTATCCGCCGCATTATCTGACGGAGGGTTTGCAGCACGGACGCATCGGCTCGGTAATCAATAACGTCGATGTTGATGTTCTGAATGAGCTGCAGGGAATCGCGGTCCATCAAAGTCGCCTGGGCATCCCGCTGCTGGTCGGACGCGACGTGATTCACGGCTTCAAGACGGTCATGCCAATCCCGCTGGGTCAGGCGGCTACATGGAATCCGGAGCTTGTTAAACGGGCCGCAAGTGCCGCTGCCGTCGAAGCCGTAGCCTGCGGCGTGAACTGGACGTTCGCACCCATGATGGACGTGGCGCGCGACGCGCGCTGGGGTCGTATCGCCGAGAGTTTCGGCGAAGATCCGTATTTGTCGAGTGTGATGGCGGTCGCGATGGTGCAGGGCTTTCAGGGCGAGTCACTGGCAGATCCAACCAGCATTGCTGCGTGCGCGAAACACTTCGCGGGCTACGGCGAGTCGGAAAGCGGCCGCGACTACGCGACGACCAATATTCCCGAGAACGAACTGCGCAACGTTCACCTGCGCCCGTTCAAGGCAGCCGTTGATGCCGGCGTGGCCACGCTGATGACGTCGTTCAGCGACCTCAACGGCGTACCCGCCACGGCGAACACGTTCCTGCTGCGCCAGATTCTCCGCGACGAGTGGCAGTTCGATGGCTTTGTCGTCAGCGACTGGGACTCGGTCCGCCAGCTGAGCATTCACGGCCTGACCGAGAACGACGAACAGTCCGCGCTGCAGGCGCTGGTCGCCGGCGTGGATATGGAAATGGCCGGCGATGCCTACAACCACCATCTTGAAGGCCTGCTTGCCGACGGCCATATAGACATCGCACTAATAGACGATGCCGTGCGCCGCATTCTGGCGATCAAGTTCAGGTTGGGCCTTTTCGAACACCCCTTCACCGACGCGTCAGCGCACTCGTCCGCGGGCAGTGATCAGTCATTAGCCATCGCGCGCCAGAGCGCTCTTGAAAGTGTCGTTCTGCTCAAGAATGACCGCGACACGTTGCCGCTAAGTGCTGACACGCTCACCAACATCGCGGTTATCGGCCCGCTGGCGCACGCGCCTTATGAGCAACTCGGCACCTGGATTTTCGACGGCGATGCGAGCATCAGTGTCACGCCCAAACAGGCCATCGAAACACTGCTGGGAGATCGGGTCACGGTGACGCATGTCGCGGCCATGGATAATTCGCGGAGCAGGGCGGGGCCGCAGTTTTTTGATGCGGTTGATGCGGCGTTGGCCGCCGATGCCGTCGTACTGTTTCTGGGTGAAGAGTCGATACTTTCCGGCGAGGCGCATTCCCGCGCCGACATCAATCTGCCGGGCGATCAGGCTGAGCTGGTGCGACGCATTCGCGAGGCGGGTAAGCCTGTCGTTGCGGTGGTTCTCGCCGGCCGTCCTTTGACGCTCACCAACATCGTCGATGAGGTCGACGCGCTAATGTTCGCGTGGCACCCCGGCACGATGAGCGGGCCGGCAATCGCCGACCTGCTGTTCGGTGTCGAATCGCCGTCGGGCAAGTTGCCGGCGACGTTCCCGCGCATGGTCGGGCAGATACCGATTTACTACAACCAGAAGCACGGTGGTAAGCCGCCATTGCCGCACACGATTGTGCATATCGACGAAATCGATGCCGAAGCGCCGCAGACTTCGTTCGGCATGTCGGCCTTTCATCTAGATGCCGGCGCCCAGCCTTTGTATCCGTTCGGCTTCGGACTGTCCTATACGCAATTCGAATACAGCGATATCGCCGTAAGCAGCGCAGAGATCGTCAACGGTGCGCCGATCACAATTACGGCGCGACTGACCAACACCGGCGACCGCGCCGCCAGCGAGGTTGCACAGTTGTATATCCGCGACCTCGTCGGCTCGGTAACGCGCCCGGTGCTCGAGCTGAAAGGATTCCAACGCGTCGCCCTCGCGCCCGGCGAGAGCGCTGACCTGTCTTTCACACTCAGCGCCGACGACCTGGGGTTTTTCGGCCGTGACATGCGATTCGCCACCGAACCCGGTCAGTTCCATGCCTGGGTCGGCGGCAGTTCGCAGGCCAGCCTCAGAACCGAATTCCGAATTGTCGACGGCCACTGAGCCATGGCCTCTGATGTGAAGCAGGCCGGGCGCTCGACAGCAGTGATAGCCCTGATAGCCGCGCTCGGCGGTTTTCTGATGGGGTTTGATGCGTCGGTGATTTCCGGCGTCGTTGGTTTTATTGAGCTTGAGTTTGCGCTGACCCGCCTCGAGCTCGGATGGTCGGTGGCATCACTGACCTTAACGGCGACACTCGCCATGCTGGTCGCCGGGCCAATCAGCGATCGTATCGGGCGCAAGCCGATGCTTAAAATTGCCGCGTTGTTGTTTGCACTATCGGCGGTCGCATCTGCGATCGCGCCGAATTTCCTGTTGCTGGTGGTCGCGCGCATGCTTGGCGGATTCGGTGTGGGAGCGGCGCTGATCATCGCGCCGATGTATATCGCAGAGATCGCACCACCGGCCGCGCGCGGCCGACTTGTTTCATTCAACCAGCTCAACATCGTGATCGGCATCTCCGTGGCATTTTTTTCCAACTACATGATCTTGCGTTGGGGCCAGTCCGATATGCCGTGGGCGCAGATGTTGCAGCTTGATGAATGGGGCTGGCGTTGGATGCTCGGTGTGGAGGCAGTGCCCGCTGTGATCTATTTTCTGGCGCTGTTTCTGGTCCCCGAGAGTCCCCGTTGGCTTGCCATGCGCGGGCGTGAGTCCGAGGCGCGCGACGTATTCAGCCAGACCAGCGGCGCTGCGCGCGCCGACGCTGAGCTCGCGAAAATACGCGCAAGTCTTGCGAGCGAGGACACCAGGCCCGCGGCGTCGTTGCGCCAACTGTTCCGCCCGGCGATGCGACTGGTGTTGCTGATTGGCGTGTCCATCGCAATCCTGCAGCAGATTACCGGCATCAATTCGGTCTTCTTCTATGCGCCGATGATTTTCGAGCAATCCGGTATCGGGACGGACGCCGCATTCATGCAAGCGGTTCTGGTCGGGGTCGTGAACCTGGTGTTTACCGTGGCCGCGATGTTGCTCATCGACAGAATCGGGCGCAGGCCGCTGCTGGGCATTGGCATGGCCGGCATCACACTGTGCCTGCTAACGCTGGCATATAGTTTCGGCAACGCGACCTATACGCTTTCGGAACAAGGTCTTGCCGAACTGCCCGCAGCCGCGGAGGGCGCGCGCCTGCGCCCGCTCATCGATATTGCCTACGACAGCGATGTCGCTTTTCGCCGCGCCGTGAGTGCGCAGATCGGTGTCGATGCCTATCGACAATATCAGTCCGCGCTGGTCAGCAACGCCGTTGATCTCGACCCGCGCGTCGTGTTGTTGGCGATACTCGGGTTCGTTGCCAGCTTCGCGATCTCGCTGGGTCCGGTTATGTGGGTGCTGTTTTCCGAGCTTTTCCCGAACCAGCTGCGTGGCCTGGCGATCTCATTTGCGGGTCTGATCAACTCGGCAGTTAGCTTTGCGGTTCAGCTCGTGTTTCCATGGGAGCTTGAAACGCTCGGCAACGCAGCCACCTTCCTGATCTACGGGTTGTTCGCCGCGTTCGGCCTTGTTCTGATGATGCGTATCCTGCCCGAGACCAAGGGCCGGTCGCTGGAAGATCTTGAGATCATGCTGGTGAGGGAATGATGTGAGCGCGACAGCAAAGTCATCCTTACGTGGTCTGCGAACGTTTTGTGTCGCGGCGCGCTTCGAGAGTTTTCGCGAAGCGGGCGAAGCGCTGTTCATCACGGCATCGGCGGTCAGCCACCAGATCAAGAATCTCGAAGAGGAACTTGGTCAACAACTGTTCGAGCGTAACAGCCGTGATCTTAGCCTGACGACTGCCGGTGAATCCTTGTACGCGGAGATCGGCCCGCTGATCGAGCAAATAGACAGTATCGTCGGTCGCTTCAAGACGGCCGAGGTTATCAGCACGATTCGTATTTCCGTGCAGCCGTTTTTCGCCAGTGAGTATTTTGTGCCTCGCTTGAGCAAATTTACCTCCGCTCATCCCGAGATCGACATCCAGGTGGGCACCAGCGACGAGAGTGCGGAGAAGCACCCGACAGACGCCGACCTGTCGATACGCCTGTTCCGATCCCCACCCGCCAATATGCGCTCAGATTTGTTGTTCCCGCTGCGTACGGTCCCGGCAGGCTCGCCGAGCTTCAGGAAAACGCTGAAGGTCAGGAATGAAAAAATCATCAGTGACTTTCCGTTGATCGTTCACGAGACCCACCCGAAGGCCTGGGCACAGTGGTCGGCGGAGACGGGCATCGCATTGCCCGATAACGCCAAAGTCACGCGGCTGGACTCGATGATTGCCATCGTGCGAGCGGTCGAGCAGGGCATAGGGGCTGCTCTGGTGCCTGTGCCGCTCGCGGACCTCTGGTTCAAACACGGCAGCATCGTGCGACTGTTCGAACAGGAGCTGATAGCCGATGTAAGCTATTACCTGGTCAGCGCCGAGAAGGCCGCCGATGACCCGGCGGTCGCCAAGCTACGCGACTGGATCCTCGAGAACTTTAGCAACGGGCGTTGAATTTTTCTCAGGCCTGTATTGAATTTTATCCGTTTGTGAGTCGTCTCTGCGGCCCTTATTGTGTATGCCTCGACGGGGATTTTCCCGGACCGATACATGGCAATACTGCCGTTTTTTTGGAGATGACATCATGTCAGAGAAAAGCAGAACTGCCCGCGACGGCTACACGTTTAGCTTGCGCGGCATGAAATCAATCGCGTCATTTGCGTTCGCCCCGGCCATCGCCGGCGACCCGCTCAACCGGGCCATCGACGAGCGCATCCGCAGAGCCCGCAACAGCCAACGCCCGCCGCAATCCGACTGGCAAGGCGACATGCAAGGCAACTGCGCCTGAGACGATAAGGCGCGTTTCGCGAGCGCGGATCGTTTGATCCGCACTCCGCAGCCGCGACCGACCGCGCCAGGGCGCTGATCGCGAAGGCGATACCTCCCCAATCAATCTGACCCACCACCATTGGCCGGCCTCGACAGGCCAGCCGATGGCGGTGGCTATTGGCGATTGGGCATGAATTTATTAAAAACACATACACACAACATCCCTGCGTTGGCATACGTGTTATCCGCAGGTGCCTGCGGATTTCCACGGCTGGTCAGCACCTGATCGCTGAACGATATTGATCGTGGTGCTACTGTCTTTTGGTGGTACCGTACGATCTTATTCTGGCGGTAACAAAGGGGGCACGCCATGACGATATTCAGCAGGGTGGGCTGCATGCTAGTGGCATGTTGTGGATATCTCGGTCTGACGCAGGGCGCTCACGCAGCTGAGTTCGAGCTCGGCGATCTCGAGGTCACACTGAATTCTCAGATTTCTGTCGGTGCAAGCTGGCGTCTCGAGGAGCGCGACTTGCGTCTCGTGACACCGGGCAATACCGGCGGTATGGGGCGCGCCTCGGCGGGCACGACGGACGACGGCAACCTCAACTTCGACGATGGCGATATTTACTCGCTGATTCTGAAGGGTGTCCATGATCTGGAAGTTCGCGGTGAGAATACCGGCTTCTTCATGCGTGTGAAGTACTGGTACGACCAGGAACTGGAAAACGGCAAACGTGCGCACGGCAACCTGCTTAATGCGTACACGCCGAATCAGAAGCTCGACGACTCGGGTTTTGACGATTTCGCCAAAGCGAGCGGCATCCAGTTGCTCGACGCTTTTGTCTACGGAAATTTCCTGATCGGCGACAATATACCTCTGGATCTGCGGCTCGGCCGGCAAGTATTGAGCTGGGGCGAAAGCACCTTCATCCAGAACGGTGTGAACATCATCAACCCGCTCGATGTCTCGGCGTTCCGGCGCCCGGGTGCCGAAATCAAGGAAGGCCTGTTGCCGGTCAACATGTTCTCCATGTCGGTCGGCCTCACCGAGGCACTGAGTCTCGACGTGTTTTATCAGCTTGAGTGGGAGCCGACGGTCATCGACGGTTGCGGCACGTATTTTTCCGACCTTGATGTTGCGGCGGGCGGTTGCGGTGGCGTGGTGCTGAGCAACCAGTTGCCGGACCAAGTCATTATTGCGAACAACCTGTTTATACAACGCAACCCTGATCTCGAGCCGGATGACGGTGGCCAGTTCGGGTTTGCGCTGCGCTACTTCGCCGAGCAACTGAACAGCTCCGAGTTTGGTCTTTTCTATATCAATCACCACAGCCGGTCGCCGTTGTTCAGCGGCAATACGTCGTCGAACGTAGCCAACGGCGGTCCTCCGGGCGTGCCGTTTATTCCCGGCAACCCGCTCGGCGGAAACCCGAGCTACACGGTTGAGTTTCCGGAAGACATAGAGGTGTTTGGTGCCACCTTTGCGACCAACTTCGTCGGTGTCGCGGTCTCTGGTGAGGTCAGCTACCGGCCCGAACAGCCGGTGCAGTTAAACGCCAACGACTTGCTCGCGGCCGCGGTTGGTGAGGCGCCTTACAGTCCACTGACACCGCGCGTGCTGGCGGCACCTCCCGGCAGCCTGGTTGCCGGTTTCGACAAGCTGCCGGTCACCCAGGCGCAGGTCACACTGATCAAGTTCTTCGAGCAGGTGATGGGCGCGGATCGTCTGTCGCTGGCCGCCGAATTCGGTGCCAACTGGGTGGGTTCACTCGCCCCGCAGAATCAGCTTCGCTACGGTCGTTCGTCAACGTTTGGCGTTGCCTTCGAGCCGATTCCTGTAACGGCACTTGGCCTGCCGATCCCGGGCGACTTTCTGACCTGTGAGGCCGGCTATCAGACACCACCGGGTTTCCCCGTGACCGTGGTTGTGCCGCCGCCGAATACAAACCCGGAAAACTGCAAGCTCGACGGCTTCGTGACAGACACGTCGTGGGGCTACCGGTTACGCGCGGGGCTCACCTACAACAGCGCGATTGCGGGCATCAACCTGACACCGAGTCTTGCCTGGTCGCACGATGTGGACGGCTATTCGCCTAACACGAATTTCATTGAGGACCGCAAGGCGCTGAGTCTCGGGCTGGGTGCCGACTACCTGAACCGCTATTCCGCGAATCTTTCCTACACCACTTTTTCCGGTGGCGACTACAATACACAGACGGACAGGGACTTCCTGTCGTTCAGCGTCAGCGTTGAATTCTGATTTCTGAGGGGGAACAAGCAATGCAACGATCACTAATAAGGACTGCGGCGGCACTTTGTGCGCTGACGTTTTCTACCAGCGCGATTGCCGGTATCAGTGCCGAGGAGGCCGCCCGTCTGGGTGGGGCCGAATTGACGCCGATGGGCGCCGAAAAAGCGGGCAATGCCGACGGCACCATTCCTGCGTGGAGCGGCGGTCTGGCGACCATGCCTGCGGGTTACAAGGCGGGAGAGGCGTTGGTTAACCCATTCCCCGACGACAAGCCGCTGTTCACCATCACGGCAGCGAATGCCGACCAATATGCGGACAAGCTGACGCCCGGTCAGGTCGCGCTTTTGAAGCGCTACCCGTCGACGTTTCGTATGCCTGTCTACCAGAGCCGTCGCACGGCCGCTTATCCGCAGTCTGTTTATGACGAGGTGAAGGCTGGCTCGCAAACCGCGACACTGGTTGGTGGCGGCAACGGCCTGACCAATGTGCAGTCGGACTTTCCGTTTCCGATTCCTGCCACCGGCCTGGAGGTAATCTGGAATCACGTGCTGCGCTACCGCGGCGGCAGCCTCAAGCGAACCTACACGCAGATTCCCGTTCAGGCGAACGGTGCGTTCAGCCCGGTGGTGTTCGAAGACCAGCTGACCTGGGGCCGTAAGATTGAGGGCTCGCCGCCTAATCGCCTGTTCTACTACAAACAGACCATCAAGGCGCCGGCCCGACTCGAGGGCGATGTGTTGCTGGTGCATGAGAACATCGATCAGGTCTCAGAGCCGCGTGCCGCATGGGTCTACAACGCCGGTCAGCGTCGCGTGCGACGCGCACCCGACATTGCCTACGACGGTCCGGGCACGGCATCCGACGGTCTGCGCACGGCGGACGATCTCGATATGTATAACGGTGCACCCGACCGCTACGACTGGAAACTGGTTGGCAAGCGCGAGATCTACATCCCCTACAACGGCTTTGACCTACTCGACAAGTCACTGAGCTACGACGACATACTGGGTAAGGGCCACATGAACCCCGAGTACCTGCGTTACGAGCTGCACCGTGTCTGGGTTGTTGAGGCGACGCTGAAGGAAGGTCAACGCCACATTTACGCCAAGCGCGTGTTCTATGTTGACGAAGACCAGTGGCAAATTGCGATCGCCGATCTGTATGACGGGCGCGGCGAACTGTGGCGGGTCAAGGAAGCGCACGCGATGACTCACTATCACGTCAAAGTGCCGTGGTTCGGCGTTGAGGTTTCGCACGACCTGATCTCAGGGCGCTACCTGCCGATCGGGCTGGACGTGGAGCTGCCCGGCTACAGCTACGAGTGGGACTATCCGGCAAGCAGTGTCGAATACACGCCAGCAGCGCTGCGTCGGTCTGGCCGGCGATAAGCGGTGCGTTCTGGTGTGACCGGCGGTTGGCTGCGACGCAGTGTCGCGGCCGCGGCCCTGACCCTGGTCGTTGCGGCTAGCCATGCGGATACGCCCACCGATATCGCGGCGATTCCGTCGGCGCTTGCGGCCGACAGGCTGGTCCTCGACATCACGCTGCTCGATGGGCGGCTGATCGCCGTCGGCGAGCAAGGACACATCGTCGTATCCGATGACGATGGCGTTACGTGGAAGCACGCCAGCGTGCCGGTGTCGGTGATGCTGACGGGTGTGACCTCGTCGGGGCCGCAAACACTGTGGGCGGTCGGTCACGACGGCGTTGTTTTGCGCAGCGATGATCGCGGCGACAACTGGACCATGCCGCTCGACGGCCGCGGCATCGTCGCGCTGCAGATCGACGCCGCGATGCGTGAAATCGAGCGCCGCGAGGCCGAGCTGGCCGCGATTTCAGAGGAAAGTCCGGACATGGAATCCGCCCTGCTTGCGCTCGAAGACGCGCAGTTCGATCTGGAAGATGCCGAGATGATCGCCGAGGATGGTCTTACCTCGCCGCTGCTCGGTGCGACCTTCATCAGCGCCAAGGTTGGCTTTGTCTACGGCGCCTATGGCGTTTTGCTGGCCACAGAAGATGGCGGCGACAACTGGACGCTGGTTTCCGGTCGTCTGGAAAATCCGAACAACAATCATTTGTACGCGCTGGCCCAATCCGCCGGCGGTTCGTTGTTTATCGCCGGTGAGGCGGGCGCGCTGTTCCGCTCCGATGACATGGGCGGTAGCTGGCAGCGGCTGGACCCAGGCTATGGTGGCTCGTTGTTCGGCCTTGTGGCAGGCAGCGATAACAGCATGTTGGCCTACGGGTTGCGCGGGCGAATTTTCCGCTCTACAGACAACGGCGACAGCTGGACCGGCATCGACAACCCGCGACGGGCAACGTTGCTCGACGCTACGCAGTCAGTAGACGGATCACTCGTGTTGGTCGGATCGGGCGGTACGATGCTGTCGAGCCGTGATAATGGCGCGAGCTTTCAGGCAATGGAGACCGGCACCCGCGATCCACTCAGTGCCGTCAGCCGCAACCGTGCGGGTGATCTGGTAGTGGCAGGCTTTCAGGGTGTGCGCCCACTCACACCAAGGTTATCGAGTGAGTGAATAATGACCGATGAAGAACGCAAGGACACTCCGTTAACTGACGATCATCGCGGCGGTCGCATCGAGCAGTTGCTCGAGAATCTGCTATTCAATAATCGGGGCCTCGTGGTCGGGGTGTTGATACTGGCAACGCTCTTCCTTGGCTATCAGGCTGGTGGCATCCGGCCCGATGCGAGTTTCGAGAAGATGATTCCGACCTCGCATCCCTACATCGCCAATTTCCTGCAGCATCGCACCGACCTCTCAGCGCTTGGCAATACCGTGCGCGTCGTCGTCGAGACGACCGAGGGGGATATCTTCAATGCCGAATTTCAGGAAACGCTGCGCCAGATCACCGACGAGGTGTTCTATGTCACCGGCGTTGACCGCGCCGGTCTGGAGTCGATCTGGACGCCGAATATTCGCTGGACCGAAGTCACCGAGGAGGGTTTTCGCGGCGGTGCGGTAATACCGCAAAGCTATGATGGCACCCCCGCCGCGCTGGATGATCTGCGCGCCAATGTCGAGCGTTCCGGCCAGATCGGGCGTCTGGTTGCCAACAACTTCCGCTCGGCGACCGTCATTGCGCCGCTGACCGCTGAGAACCCGCAAACCGGTGAGCCGCTCGACTATCACCGTTTCTCGCAGGATCTCGAGACCCTGATCCGCGATAAGTACCAGACGGATACGATTCAAATCCACATCACAGGCTTCGCGAAGATCGTTGGCGACCTGATCGATGGTGCGATTCTGGTGGGTATGTTCTTCGCCATCGCGTTCCTGATTACGCTGGTGTTGTTGAGCATCTACTCGCGCTGCGTCTATGCGACCGCGGTACCACTGCTGTGCTCGACGATTGCGGTCGTGTGGCAGCTCGGCTTGCTGCATACGCTGGGCTTTGGTCTCGACCCTTATTCCATGCTGGTGCCGTTTCTGATATTCGCGATCGGCATGAGCCATTCGGTGCAGATCATCAACAACGTGGGTCTGCGCTTCTACTACGGCGCCAGTGCTGAGCAGGCTGCGCGGCGAACATTCCGCGTCCTGTTCGTGCCCGGCATCATCGCGCTGATCAGCGACGGTATCGGCTTCCTGACCCTGATGGTTATCGACATTCCGGTGATTCAGGAACTCGCGCTGACCGCGAGTATTGGTATCGCGGTACTGATTCTTACTAATCTGGTTTTATTGCCGATCGTCTTGTCTTATACGGGGCTGAGTAAGCGCTGCATGCGCTTCATGGACCGTCGCCGTGATAATCCTTCGAAGATCTGGCCGTTCTTCGCCCGCTTTACCGAGAAGGGCCCGGCGACAATAGCAGTTGTTGCAGCGCTCGCGTTATTCGCGGCCGGGTTTGGTCTGAGCGCCAACCTCAAGATCGGCGATCTCGATCCGGGCGCGCCGGAATTGCGTGCGGACTCGCGCTACAACCTCGACAACGCTTTTCTGACCGCGAACTATTCGACCAGCACCGACGTTTTTGTCGTCATGGTGCGAACCGAACCGCAGCAATGCACCGACTATCAGGCACTGGCGCTGATCGATCGCTTTCAGCAAATCATGCTCGATGTGCCCGGTGTGCAATCGGTGATGTCGCTGGTCGATTATTCGAAGCTGGTCATCATGGCGATGAACGAAGGCAACCCGAAGTGGCACACACTTAGCCGCAATCAATACATCGCCAACAACTCGCTGTCGCGGGTGCCGAGCCAGCTTCTGAATACCGACTGCAGCATGGTGCCGGTTATCTTGTTCTTGAACGACCACAAGGCCGAAACGCTGCAAACGGTCGTGGCCGCGGCCGAAGACTTCGCAAGCACAAACAGCAGCGATGCGGTTGAGTTTGTGCTGGCCGCCGGTAATGCGGGCGTTGAGGCGGCGACCAATATCGTTATCGCCAAGGCGCAATACCAGATGCTGATGCTCGTTTACGGCGTGGTCAGCTTTCTCGTATTCCTCACTTTCCGTTCGTGGCGCGCGGTGGTTTGCATCATCCTGCCGCTGGCGCTGACGTCCGTCCTGGCGCAGGCGATCATGGCCATGCTCGGCATCGGTGTGAAGGTGGCGACGCTCCCTGTCATCGCGCTCGGTGTCGGTATCGGCGTCGACTATGGCATCTATATTTACGCGAAGCTGGAGACCCAGCTGCGCAAGGGTTACGACCTGAAAACGGCGTATTACCGGACGCTGCAAACGACCGGCCTCGCCGTCGCGTTCACCGGTTTCACGTTGGCGATCGGCGTGGGTACATGGATATTCTCGCCGATCAAATTCCAGGCTGACATGGGCTTGCTGCTTACATTCATGTTTATCTGGAACATGCTCGGTGCGCTGATTTTATTACCGGCAATGGCACGCTTCACGGGCGTCGAGCGAACTAACCGGTCGGACAATTCGCCCGCGGTGGCAGCGAACGCGGCCTAGGCCTGTACGGAGAACACCATGGCCAGAGTTCCTTTACTCGACTACGCATTCCTCGCGTTTGAAACCGATGCGAGTCCGAAGCATGTCGGCGGGCTGCAGATATTCGATCTGCCGCGGGGTGCGCCGCGTGACTATGTCGGCAAGCTGATGGCGCAGGCGAAGCTGACTTATCCGAAGCCGCCGTTTGATCAGCGTCTGCACACCTCGGTTGTCGGTCGACCCGATTGGCAAAGCGATCCGGTATTCGACATGGAAAACCATATGTTCCATGAGCAGCTACCGGCACCTTTCAGCATGGAGGACTTGCTGGAGCGCGTCTCCGAGCTACACGCACAGAAGCTCGACCGCAGCATTCCGTTGTGGGAAGTCTACTTTTTCGAACACCTGAAACCGGACCGGTTTGCGATCTATTTCAAGGTACATCATGCCTACATGGATGGCATCGGACTGTCGCAGGTCGCGATGGCGTCGCTGAGTGACGTTGCGGACCCGGATAACGAAGTCGCGTTCTGGAATTTCGACGCCGAGCAATACGAGCAGCAACGCGCGGGTATCATGGCGGCGCTGTTCGGTACCGCGAAGCGCGCCGGTCGCGCCGCGCTTTCGGGCCTGTCGCTGTCGCGCGTTGGTTTGCTGCACGGGCTGCGTGCCATGGGCCTCAGTGGCCGCGAACTGCCGATTCCGTTTACCGCCCCGCGCACGGCATTTAATTCGCGACTGACCCGCCGGCGCAGTGCCGATGTCATGTCGGTGTCATTGCAACGGATGCAGTCCATAGCGGCGCATGCCGGTGTCACGGTGAACGATGTGCTGCTGGAGCTGTGCGACAGCGCGATGACGCGCTACCTCGAGGACCACCATGATGCGCCGGACAAGCCGCTGGTCGCGCAAATGCCCGTCTCGCTGCGGCGCGACAATGCGGGGCAACAGAACCAGATCACGATTGCATTGCTCGAGCTGGGCCAGGACGATGACGATCCGGTCCGGCGTCTGCAGCACATCCACCAGCACACCAATGATGTCAAAGCAGAGTTTCGCAGCATGCCCGCGGAGGCGGCCGAGGCGTATACCGTGATATTGCAAAGCGCGGCTCAGCTTGGCGAGATCACAGGCCTGGGTGGTGTCCTGCCGCCACTCGGCAATGTGGTTATCTCGAATGTGGTCGGGCCGGCCACGCAGATGTATCTGGCCGATGCCCCGTTGCTCGCCGTGTATCCGATCTCGACCATCGCGCCGGGTCTCGCGATCAATATCACCAGCTACACCTACAACGGCGAGCTGCATATCGGTGTCGTCACCGGCGCCGCGGCAATACCGGACCTGTCGGATCTGATGGGATATATGCGCGCTGCATTGCCACAACTCGAGGATAAGCTCGGCTTTGCTACCGCCGCATCGAAACCAAAGAAGGCGCCCGTGCGCAAGAAACGCGCCGCGAAGGTGGGTAAAACATCACCCAAGCGTCCGGCCAAAAAGAAAAAATCGACGCGCAAGACGTCGAGTCAGGACACGAAACCCGCCAAGTCATCGCCATAGGAAGGAGGCCAGCACTGATGTCACCATCAATACCGCGCTCGAAGCAGAACGACTACACCGACGCCGCCGCGAAAACGCGCCGCGACTTCCTGAAAGAACAGACCGGGCAGGCGCTGGAGCACGTTGGCAAGTATTCTTTCTCACCGGATGTGTTGCCCGGGAACATCGAGAATTTTGTCGGTGTTGCTCAGGTGCCGATCGGGGTGGCGGGACCATTGTTGATCGATGGTGAGCACGCCAAGGGCGAATTCTATATTCCGCTGGCGACCACCGAAGGCACGCTGGTTGCAAGTTACAACCGGGGCATGAAAATGCTGCGCGCCGCCGGCGGGATCAAGACAACGGTCAGCGACGATGCGATGCAACGCGCACCGGTGTTCGTGTTCGATGATGCCAGGGACGCACGCGAATTCGGTGAATGGCTCAAGCTGCATTTCGACGAAATTAAAGCGCATGCCGAGACTGCAACCAAGGTCGGCAAGCTGCATGACATCGAGCAATATGCGGCCAGTCGCTTTCTATTTCTGCGCTTCAATTTCACGACCGGCGATGCGGCTGGCATGAACATGGTCAGCAAGGCGACCAAGGTGGCCTGCGACTGGATCCGCCAGACCTATCCGAAGATGAAGCACTTCTATCTCGAGTCGAATTTTGCAACCGACAAGAAGGCGTCACAGATCAACATGCTGCACACGCGTGGCAAACACGTGACCGCTGAGGCCACCATCCCCGCGGCGCTGATGCAGAGCATGATGCGCAGCAACGTCGAGTTGTTTTATCGCGGGCGCCAGATCGTCAACCTGGCGAGCATGATGTCCGGCGTCAACAACAACGGTGCGCACTCGCCAAATGCTATTACTGCGATGTTCATTGCTACCGGGCAAGACGCTGCCAACGTCGTTGAGTCTTCCGCCGCAGCCGTCTATGCGGAGCTGATGCCGAACGGTGACTATTATTATTCCATCACTATTCCGTCGCTTATTGTTGCGACTTACGGCGGTGGAACCGGTCTGACAACGCAGCGCGAGTGTCTCGAGCTGATGGACTGCTACGGCAAGGGCAAAGTACGCAAGCTGGCGGAGATCGTTGCGGCGACTGTGCTGTGTGGCGAGATGTCGCTGAGTGGCGCGATCGTATCCGAGGAGTGGGTCGAGGCGCACGATGAACTCGGTCGCAACAGGCCATAAACGGAAGCATGCGGTGAAAATCAAAACCCAGCATGTCTACGATACCGACACAGCGCATCTGTATTCGATGTTTGTTAACGAAGCCGAATTGATCGCCAAGCATGAGGCGTTGGGTGCCCGCAACGTGAGCGTCAAAAGCTCGAAGCAGCGTGGCGATGGTGTCATCGTTGTAGTCACGCGGGAGCTGCCCGCCGAGGTGCCGGGCGTGCTCAAGCGTTTCATTCAACCATGGAATCATGTCACCCAGACCGAGTCATGGCGCAAGGCCTCCGACGACACTTACCATGCCGACCTGACCATCGAAATCGACAACGTGCCTGTCACAATCAGCGGCACTCTGAACCTGAAACCACAAACCAGCGGTTGCGTGAATGACATCCGGCTGGAGGTGGCCTGTGGCATCCCGCTGGTCGGCGGCAAGCTCGCTGATTTCATTGGCAAGGACAGCCAGCGGCTGATTGCCGCGGAATACCGCTATCTGAAACAGGCGCTTGAGTAAGCCGCAAGCCTAGAACAGTTTGTGTTCGCCGGCCTCGTGTCCGTCAATGCCCTTGTCGAGCACGTGCTGGTAGTGCTCGCGAAGCGTCATGTTGCCTGTGCCCGGGGTTGCGCCGGCATCGTAGCGTTGGTCCTGTTCATCCCACACCAGCATCGACTCCGTGGCGTAGTAGTGCCCGATACGGGCGAACTCGGCTTTCGCAGCAATCGCCGGAATGAGTTTGCCGATTGGCGTCAGCAACGACGCGACGATCGTGAACAGCGCCGGCGGGATGTGTCGGAACCGCGCTTGCTGGCCGGTGAGCTCGAACAATAATTCGCCTTGCTCGCGTGCGGTGAGTGCTGCGCCCGGTCCGCCGATCGGCAGTATGCGATTGCGTCGTGCCGGATCGCTCAGACAATCCACCAGGTAGTCCGCCAGATCACGCTCGCTGATGGGCTTACATGCCGTTTGCGTGCCATCGCCAAACACCATGAAGGGCTTGCCGGCGCGGACGCGTTCGATCTGACCGGACAGCGATTTGAAGAACGCGGTCGGCCGGACGATCGTGTAGTCGATGCCGTCCGCCTGGAGTTCGGATTCAAACTTAAGCTTGGCATGCTGGAAGGCGAGCCGCGGGCGTTGCACGCAAATAGCTGATAGCAAAACAAAGTGATCGGCACCAGCCGCCTTCGCCGCGTTCAGGAGATTGCGATTGGCATGGTATTCGACCTGCCATGCATCGTCGGGCGCGCCGCTGCGCGACGCGATGCAGGAAATCACCGCGTCAAACCTGACACCACCCAGTGCGGCGTTCAGTGCGTCGACATCGGTGAGCTCAGCCCGGATCGTTTCGCAGTCCGGAAGCACGTATTTACTGCCCGGGCGCACGATCGCCGTGACACGGTAGCCCGCCGCGAGCAGACGTTGGGCGACACTACGACCGATGTAGCCGCTGGCACCGGCGAGCAAGATTGATTTGACAGGTTCGGACACAAGCAAACTGTAATTGAAACTCGAATAGAGAGTCTGACATCACCGGTCGCAGATGTCCCCTTGTTGCACCTGGCAAGGACAGGCACAGGTCTTTGCTGCTGGCGGCGTTCATGATCATCGATTTCCGATATTATGCAGTCAGGTGTAAAGGTGTGATGAGGACCCGGCTATGGCGATGAAGTACAAGATTTGTTTCTCACTATCCGGTTTCTGTGCGTCGTTGTTGCTGCTGGCAGGCCAACCCGCGTCAGCCGACGAACGTCTCACCGACGCGCAAGCCGAGCTCGCGGCAAACAACTATCAGCAATATTGCGCGCTTTGCCACGGCAAGGACCGCGAAGGGCATGTGAATGATCATGCCCCGTCGCTGCGCTCGCAGTCGCTGCTCGAGGCCGGTCAGCTCGAACGCTTCATGGCGATTGCCTATGGCCGCCCCGGTACTCCGATGGCCGGTTTTTATTCCGATATCGGCGGGCCTTTGGGCAAAGACGAAATCCGGCAGATGACGTTCTGGCTCGAGAGTACGGCGGGTGTCTCGCAAATTGGTCTGGATGAAACGCCCATTGATGGCGATGTCGTTCTCGGTGAGGCGCTGTATGCAAAAGAGTGCAGCAGCTGTCACGGCGACAGCGGGCAGGGCATCACCGGTACCGCACTCGGCAACCCGGCCATGCTGGCGATGACGCGGGATTCGTTTATCAAACATGCGATTACCAACGGACGCCAGGGCACGCCCATGGCGGCATTCGGTGATCGCCTGTCCGGCGATGAGATCGACGCTCTGACGTCGTTCATCCGTGCCCGTGCCACCGGCTGGGAAGTTCGCAAGCCGGTATGGAAAACGCCACCAACGCCAGACCAGTACGTGCTGAACCCCGAAGGCGAGGCGCCGGAGTTTGCGCTCAAGGATGATCACTATGTGATGGCGGACGATCTGTACGGTGCGATGCAGGACGGGCGTCGCATGGTGTTGCTCGACACCCGCAACATGGCGCTCTGGCAGCTGTCGCACATCGAGGGCAGCGTGCCGATGCCGTATTACTACGACCGCGGCGATTTCAGTAAGCTTGCCGCAGACCTGCCGCGTGATGGTACGTGGATCGTTACTTATTGCGAGTGCCCACGCGCGGCGGCGGACTACGTGAACGGCCAGCTCGCCGATCTCGGTTTCGAGAACCTTGCCGTACTTTGGGAAGGCGCATTTGGCTGGGTCGGGCTGGGTTATCCGGTGTCACACGGCGACAGCATGCTGGCTAAAAAGATTAGCCTTAATTAAACGTTATGTAATATCCGATATCCGCAATCTCGTGGCGCAAGCTTTTGCACAGATATGGTGTCGCGGACGATAGTTGCTAGCCGTCGAGCAACGCTCTCGATTTGCAAGTTGCTGGCAGTAAAGACAAATTCAGATTTCGCATTCGGACAGGAGGGTTTGGATGCCAGCGATCCTGGACGCCGGTTCTAATAGGTACTTGCAACCCACTCTTGGTTATTGGAGTATCGGGAAACCGTGAACTGCGTCACGAAATTCTATTTTTGTCAGGAGACGTCGGCAGGCATCCGGGTTGCATATTGCCGGTCGGCTACTGCGGCATCGCGGTTTTTCCGTTTGCCGAACTAGTCAGACAAGCAGCTAAACCCCGCTTATTGTCCATAGAAGACAATGCCGCGGTCGAAAAACGCTAAGGGAGATTCATCATGCTCAGGGCTTTAGGCGCGGTCGCGCTTCTATTTATTGCCGGTTCGTCGCTGGCGATCGAACCACCGCCGATGCTGCAACAGCAGCAATCACCGATTGAACTGACTGATGTGTCGCCAAATGCCGGCGCCAAATCGGCGCTCAAAACCTATGTCGTCCAGATGCACGGGAAACCGGGCGTCAGTTATGACGGCGGCCTGTCCGGCTTCGCCGCAACGGCGCCAGCGCCCGGCGAGAGCTACGACGCCAGCGCGCCGCATGTCTCGGCCTATACCAGTCATCTGGTAGCGCTGCACGATGAAATGCTTTCCGCCATGGGCGCCAGCGATCGCAAGATCTACAGCTACTGCCACACAATGAATGGCTTTGCAGTACAGCTTTCACCCGGCGAAGCAGAAGCGCTGCGTCGCAGCGGTGATGTGCTTAATGTATGGGAAGACTACTCGGTTCAGGTCGATACCGCCGACACGCCGGATTTTCTCGGATTGAACGATCGTCGTGGCGGTCTTCGTCGCGACCTTGGTCTGCGTGGTGAAAACGTTATCGTCGGTGTTCTGGATACCGGCGCCGTGCAGGAGCACCCCAGCTTCTCCGACACGCTCGATATTGAGTTGCCAGCATTTTGTGAACAGCCACGTGGTTTCTTTGCCCGGTATGTCTGTAAGAAATTGACAAAGCTGCAAGACATAGTGGTTTACTCGGCACCGCCGGAAGACTGGTCAGGTATCTGCCAGCCGGGTGAGGGCTGGAGCGACACCGATTGCAACAACAAACTGATCGGCGCGCGCTGGTACGTTGACGGCTTCATAGCAGGCGCTGGCTCCGTTGTTGAAAACGAGTTTTTGTCGCCGCGCGATTCGTCAGGCCATGGCAGCCACACGGCGAGTACCGCTGCCGGTAACGACGTTACAGCACGTTTGAACGGCACCAGCGTCGGTCGCATCAGCGGCATGGCGCCGCGCGCGCGACTGGCCATCTACAAGGTTTGCTGGTTGGCACCGGGCGCGACTAATTTCAGCTGCTTTTTCTCCGACAGTGCGGCAGCAACTGACCAGGCAGTCGCCGATGGCGTCGATGTCCTGAACTTCTCTGTAGGCACCGCTGCCTCGTTTGTTGATCAGCAGGATCTCGCGTTCTTCGATGCCAGCAATGCTGGCGTGTTTGTCGCGCGCTCCGGCGGCAACAGCGGCCCCGGCTTCGCGACCACGAACGCCGGCGAACCTTGGGTAACCACGGTTGCTGCATCGACCGCCGATGGTGACCTGTTTACGCTGGCTGCCAGCGTGAACTCACCGATGTCGGTGGCCGGCGATTACTCCGCGCTTGAAGGTGCGATCACGCAGCCACTCAGCGAGAGCGGTGACATCACGGCTGACGTGGTGGCAGCAGATCCTATCGAAGCCTGTACGCCGCTCACAAACGACCTGACCGGACAAATTGCACTGATCGCACGTGGTGCCTGTGCCTTCACCGACAAGGTTGAGAACGCCGTCAACGCTGGCGCTTCAGCCGTCCTGGTCTATACCAACGACAGCCCGAAAACGGTCATGGGCGGCACGACTACGGATCTGACATCGAGCATTCCGGGTGTCATGATCGATCAGGAGCCCGGTCTGCAGATTCTTGCCGAGCTGGCGAACTCTGTGGTGAATGCGAGCATCAACGACATGACCTTCACCACCGAACCGCGGGAAGGCAACATCATGGCCAACTTCTCGTCACGCGGGCCCTACCTTGTAGAGCCGGACTGGATCAAGCCGGACATCACAGCGCCCGGCGTGCAGATTCTTGCTGCCTACTCGCCTGATCAGGCGGACGGCTCGCAAGGTGACCTGTTCGATTATCTCTCGGGTACATCCATGTCAGGCCCGCACATTGCCGGTCTTGGCGCACTGATCAAGGAGGCGCATCCTGACTGGAGCCCTGCTCAGATCAAGTCCGCATTGATGACAACCGCGCGTCAGGACATCGTTAAGGAAGACGGTGCCACACCGGCGGATCCGTTCGATTTCGGTGCCGGTCACGTGGTGCCGAATGGTGCGGTCAGCCCGGGGCTGTCGTACGACGCCGGTGCGTTGGATTACCTGGCCGCTAGTTGCGGCACGGTCTCGCCTCTTCTGACACCTGCAGACTGTGCCTTCATCGAAGAGCAGCTTGGTCTGTCGACAAACCCGGCGGATCTCAACCTGCCGTCAATCGGCGTCGGTGAGCTGCCCGGTAGCCAGACGGTGACAAGAACTGTCACCGCCGTCGGTAATTACAACCCGCGCGCACGTTACTTCGGTTCCAAGAGTAACCGCAAGCAGCGCTACACGGCTAATGTCGAGGCGCCGCCAGGGTTCGACGTGTCTGTATCACCGAGCAAGCTTTCGCTGCGACCGGGTGAGACCGCCAGCTATGAGGTTACGATCACTAATGAAACCGGCGCGCCAAACGTCTGGTCATTCGGTGCCCTGACCTGGGAAGCGAAGAATCGCCGCGACGCCGACGTGCGCAGCCCGATTGCTGTTAATGCCATCGCGTTTATCACCGAAGACGAAATTAGTGGTACCGGCGCTGCCGGCAGTGACCAATTCGATGTGACGTTTGGCTACAGTGGCCCCTACACCGCGCAGACGCATGGTTTGAATCAAGCGGCGGTTTCTTTGTTGCCACCGTTGCTTGACGACCCGGACAACAGCTTCGCATTCTCGTTCGCCGATCCGAGCACGTTTGCTTTAATCATTGACGACGTCGCTCCCGGCACCGCGTTCCGGCGCTGGTCGCTGTACAACGAGTACACGTCGGGCAACGACGACGTTGATTTGTATCTGTACTACTGTCCGGGCGGCTCTTGTACGCAGATCGCGTCAAGCGCCAACGGCGGATCGGACGAGTCGGTCGATGTGACGTTGCCGATCCCGTTCGATGCAGCCGTGTTCAACCCGTACGTGCTGTTTGTTCACGCGTTCGATACCGAGGTCGATAGTGCGAACATCTTCCTGTTCGATAATCAGTTCGGGGTGGTTGATGATGCCGGCAACCTGACCGTCGCTGCACCAAGCGTTGCGACAGTCGGTGAGACGGTGCCGATCACGTTCGATTGGCAGGATTTGCCAATCGGGCCGCTCTCGAAGCGACTGGGTGCGATCTCACATAGCGATGCGAACGGCTTGCAGAAGCTGACTGTTATCGATATCGAGAACGACGAAGGCTTCACGATATGTGACTTCGGTTTATGTCCATAACCTGACGCCGCAATCTGGCGGCGAATAAACCGCCCGGCAGTTTTCTGCCGGGCGGTTTTTTTTAGTCTTCCGTTATTGCCGGACAGGCAATCACACGATCCAGATCAGTGTGGTAGGTATAGTCGCGCGAGCCGTGGCGCAACGTGATCACGTAACCCGGCACCGGCATGGCTGCGGGCTTGTTATCGCCGGGAGCGGGACATCCCAGAGACGCGTCCGGCCAGGTGCGGGGACGTGCATTGGCGATGATGATCTGCTCTTCCGGGACACCAATTTTTTGCGAGAGATCTTTGCGTGCGACTGCCGCCTGCGCTGCCCAGGTGAACTCACGGTCAGGCGTCAGCTCAGCCTTGGCTTTGTTACGTTTGCAGAGAAAGGCGCGCCCATTGGCCTCGTGAACGACGTAGAGATTGCCGTCCGCGCGTACCGTGATCTTGTGACCCGGAGTGATGACCTGGCCGTAGGCCTGACCCGGCTGCGGGCAGCCGATGCTGCCGTCGCGCCATTCCACCGGTCGCACGCTGTCCACCTCGACCATCGAGATCGGCAAATTCAGTTCATCGGCAACGATGCCGGCTGCTTGCTCTGCAATACTGATATCGGCTTGCTCCAATGCGGCAATGGTGCCGTCCGACAGCACCTTCTTCGTGTCTTTCCCGGTTTGTTCAGCATAGCAGCCACCAGCAACCACGGAGAGTGTCAGTGCCAACGGGATGAAGCGATTTTTCATGATGACGTTCCAGCTTTCAATACGGATAAAGACCAGACTCTACGCAAAAAGTTTCTGACAATCATTATCGTTGCAACCATTACGCCGCCGCACAGAGTACTATCCCCGCATGTCTGCACCAGCAAAATTTGAAGAACTCGAACTGAAACCCGAATTACTCGGCAACCTGACCGAGATCGGCTACCTCGAAATGACGCTGGTGCAAGCCAGGACCTTGCCGCACGTGATCGCCGGCAACGACGTATTGGCCAGAGCGAAAACCGGCAGCGGCAAAACGGCAGCGTTCGGTCTCGGCCTCCTCAACAGCCTCGATCCGGCATCTTTCCGCACCCAGGCGCTGGTACTGTGCCCTACGCGTGAGTTGGCCGACCAGGTCGCGAAAGAACTCAGGCGGCTCGCGCGCGGCATAGCCAACACCAAGATTCTGACGCTCTGTGGCGGCGCGCCGTTTGGCCCGCAGGTTGCCTCGCTGCACCGCGCCCCGCACGTGGTTGTTGGCACACCCGGACGCATTCTTAAACATCTCGGCAAGGAAACCCTGTCGCTTGGCGACGTCAAGACCTTTGTGCTCGACGAGGCCGATCGCATGCTGGACATGGGCTTCACCGATCAGATCAACAGTGTGATAAAGAAACTGCCGCGTGATCGTCAGACCTTGCTGTTCAGCGCGACCTACCCGGATAGCATTGCTGCTGTGAGCCGCAGGATCCAGCGTGAGCCGGTGACGGTCGACGTGACCGACGATGAGCTACCCGCCGACATCGATCAGTACTGGTGCGAGGTAACCCGGGACAATCGCCGGGAAGCGCTGGTCAGTGCGCTGCGTCAGTGGGGCGGCGCGCTGAACCTTGTCTTTTGCAACACCAAGATCGACTGTGCGGAGGTCGCGGCATTCCTGCAGACACAGGATATCGGTGCCGTTGCGCTGCATGGCGATCTCGAGCAGCGCGAGCGCAATGAAGTGCTGGTGCGATTCTCCAGTGGCAGCGCAAGCGTTCTGATTGCGACCGACGTCGCTGCGCGTGGCCTCGATGTCGACGCGCTGGACGCGGTGTTCAATTACGAACTACCCAAGCAAACTGAAGTTTACGTGCATCGCATCGGGCGCACCGGTCGCGCCGGGCGTCGCGGCGTTGCGGTGAGTCTCGTTGAGGCACGCGAGAGTCGGCGCTTTCGCGCAGTCGAGGCGTTGATGCCAGACACCGAGATCCGGCAATTCTATAGCCACGAATCAGATGGCACGGGCGCGTCACTGATCCCCACGATGACAACGATCCAGATCGATGGCGGGCGCAAGTCCAAGCTGCGGCCCGGCGATTTGCTTGGTGCGCTGACCGCGGAGGGCGGCGTCGCCGGCGAAGATGTGGGCAGTATCGACTTATTCGACACGATTGGCTATGTCGCTGTGCGGAGCGATCAGGCCAAGACCGCGTTACGGCAACTATCGACGCGCCCGATCAAGGGCCGGCGCTACCGCGCGAGGATCCTGCGTTAGTTAAATGGGTCAAGAAGTAGGCGCAAGTTGTCACGCCTTAAATCATTATGGTGAACCAGGTTCACGACACAGATCGTGTGCTCTGGCTCAATACGGTCATGTTCAAGCTCATCCGCATTTTTGTCCTGCTATGTGTGCTGCTGTTCGTCGCGTTGAACGCGTGGTTGTCGCACGCGCGCAGCACAGACTGGAACAATACGCTATGGGTAACGGTGTATCCGATCAACGCCGACGGCGATCCCGCTACCGAGCGCTACATCGATTCGCTCTCCGTCGAGAGTATTGCTGATGTTGAGGCGTTCTTCGTAAGAGAAGTTGCTCGCTACGGCGTGTCGCTTGAGCGCCCGGTGCGCATGGATCTGGGTCCCAAGCTTCTGGAGCAGCCGCCGCGTCTCGCGGAACGGCCGGGCATCCTTGGCACGATGCTCTGGTCGCTGCGCACGCGCTGGTGGGTAGGCAGTGTGACGCGGGGCCTGCAAGACATCCCGCCTGACGTACACATCTTTGTTCGCTTCCACAATCCGGAATCGCACCGCGTGCTCGAAGACTCCATAGGGGTTCGCAAAGGCATGTTCGCGATCGTCAATGCCTATGCCGGCGGCGCATACAAGGGAAGAAACAATGTCGTACTGACACATGAGTTCCTGCACACGATCGGCGCGTCGGACAAATACGACCTCAGAACGAACCAGCCGATTCCACCCATTGGCCTTGCTGAGCGGGATCGTCGCCCACTGTTCCCCCAGCGTTTCGCCGAGATCATGGGCGGGCGCATTGCGCTCTCTGCGAGTGAAGCCGTTGAGCCGAAGAGCCTGAAGCAATCAGTCATCGGCCAGGAAACGGCGCTCGAGATCGGCCTTATCGAAGCGCTGGCGGAATAGCGCCTTGGGACTCGCTCCTCCTCAGAACGGGATGTCGTCGTCGAACGTCAGCGGTGGCGCTTCATCCGGGGGCGGCGCCGTTTCCTGCGCATCGTCTTGATTCCCGGGGCGCTCGACCCGCCAGGCTTTGACGTCGGTATACCAGCGGCCGTTGTACTCGCGGCTTTCCAGGTCGATATGTACGGTAAGCGTCTCGTTTTGCTTGATAGCAAATTGATCGATCTTGTCGCCCCAAGCCATGAAGCAGACCTGCTTCGGGTAGTCGCCCGGGACTTCCATGACATATTCCTGCTTTCGCCAGGGACCGCGTGATGAGGTGCCGGATTTCTCGTCCAGCAGGGTGGTGATTTTTCCAGTGATTTCCAAGACTAGCTTCCAGATTGATGTTGGGATCGCAGTCGACGAAGTGCCGCGATCGGGTGGCCAATGATACCGTATCGTGCGAGCAAGGCTGAGCCACAGCGGTGGTCCCTATATTCTCCTGGTCGAGCCTCTCCGAGCATCAATATTGCGAAGCGCACTGACTGGACGCATTCTGGTGAGCCTCAATTGCATATCAACTAGTCTGTGCCAATCACTCGCTTGCCCCGCAGTTATTGCGCTACAATCCATGCCCACGCGCCCGTAGCTCAGCTGGATAGAGTACTGCCCTCCGAAGGCAGGGGTTTTAGCCTTGATCCCTGGTTGTCCTCGTAGGGCCTCGAATCCCGGAACAGTTTGAATACCGTTGCCTTGCCGTAATCGACTAACCGTGCATGTGTGAGACATGAACGAAAACTCGGACAACGACCCTTTTTCGACCGGCGGCGGACTTGCGTTGATGGGCAGCATCGACAGGACGAGGGTATTGACCTCGCTCATCTCTGTTTTTGTGCTTATCTGGTAGGTCGGAAACCAGAACGAAAAACCGTCTTCCCGATGGGGTTCATGTAATTTCTGGTATTTCTCATTTCGTACTGGCGGGTTGTACGGTGTTTTTACGATGTACTGGTATAGGTACTAGCGAGACACGAGGGTTCGCCAATGACGAGTGACCATACAGATGGATCTTTCGCAACCGGGGGCGGTCTTGACGCGTTGTCCAAACTGAGGGCGCAGAAGCCCGATGCCCTGATAGGGCGTGTCCTGGGAGACTACACGGTCATCGGCCTGATCGCTGAGGGCGGGATGGGACGGGTATATCGAGCGAGTCGCAACGACGGCAGCTTCGACCGAGACGTTGCGATAAAGGTATCGGCGGCCAGTGGCATTGGTGATCGCGTACGGGATTTGTTCCTGCAGGAGCAAAAGTTACTCGCGGGCATGAACCATCCCAATATCTCGCAGCTCTTCGATGCCGGCGTTACCGACGAGGGCTGGCCGTATATTGTTATGGAGCTAATCGACGGTACTCCGATCACTGAGTATTGCGCGCAACATGCGCTATCGAATGACCGGCGCGTCGGATTGCTCGTAGACGTTGTTGATGCTGTTGCGCATGCGCACTCCAGGCTCGTTGTTCACCGCGACCTCAAACCTTCTAACATTCTCGTTGACGCTCAGGGTCGGTTGAAGTTGCTGGACTTCGGCATCGCCAAACTTATTGATACGACGGGCGACGCCGTGACAAGGGGGCGCCCTCTAACGCCGCGCTACGCCAGCCCAGAGCAACTATTGGGTCAACCGGTGAGTGTGGCGTCAGACATCTATCAGCTTGGCCTCTTGATTTATGAGGTGCTCGCTGGCGAGCCTGTTGAGCGCGGCAAAACACTGTCCGATGCCATTCAGGCGGCAGCCAGCGGTGGCGAGATTCGGTTAAGCGCCAAGCAGCAACAAGGACTGCCGGGTGATGTGCGTCTTGTTGTTGCGCATGCACTGCGCAGCGACCCTGATGCCCGCTACGCCGAAGCGGCAGCGCTACGGGATGATCTGAGAAGTTTCCTTGCCGGGTATCCCCTTGCGATCGCCGGTTCCGGTGCTGGCTACCGGCTGGCGAAGTTCTTGAAAAGAAACTGGCTGCCCGTCGGCACGGGAGCCGTGGCCATAATCGCGATCGCAGCATCGACAGTCTGGTACACCACAGGACTCGCCGCCGCACGCGACGAAGCGCAAGCGCAGGCAGAGCGGGCAGAGCAAGAGTCGGAGTCAGCGAAGCGCGCGCAACAGGAAACGGCGGCCAGCGTGCGATTCTTCAAGGAGGTGTTTCGCTCCGTTGCCGTCGACACACGAGAGCTTGATGCGATCTCCGTTCGAGAGATGTTGGAGGCAGGCGCCGCGCGAGCTAAAGATATCGTGCCCGAAGAGGCGCATATCAGGGTTCCGGCACTGAATGAGCTTGCCGGGCTTTATTATTCGTTTGGCATGCTGGATGTGGTCGATGAGCTTGCGGATCTTTCGCGCCAATCTGCCAAAGGCAGCGACGCGGATCCGTGGGATATCGATCAGGCCGACAACGTAAAACAGGTACTGCTGAACGTTAGGCAAGAGTTCAACGGCGCGCTTGATATCAACAAGGCGCGTTGGGAGTACGTCACGCAGTATGAGAGTACCGGCGAGCGCTGGGTATCGGTGCGTAAGATGGCCATTGCAACGAGTTTGTCGTCCGGATATCGCAACCTTGGCAATTTCGAGGACAGCAAGCGTTGGCTCGAACGCGCGCTTGAGCAGGATGAGGCTCTCACGTTGAACCCTGCTCACCACGTCAGCCTGATCAATACACTCGCAACCATAAGCGATGAGCAGGGAGAATTCGCAGCCGCGCGTGAGTACTATGATCAGGCGCTGGAGCTCGCCATCGACAAACTTGGCGAGAAACACGTCTGGGTCGGCCAGCTGCTGATGAACCTGGGTATTCATCATGAATGGCAGGCACAGTTTGGCGCTGCTCTCGGATATTATGAAGAGGCAGCTCCCGTTTTCGAGGCTGTCTACGGCACCGACTCAGCCAAGTATGCAGACCTGCTAATTGCTACGTCTACGCCGCAGTGGCTCAATGGTGACCCCGAGGGCGCGATGGTCACGGCGGATGCTGCTCTGACACTCCGCGAACGATTGCCGGGCACTGGCGCGGCACAGCTTGGTGCGTTCGTGAGGCAGGTCGCTGGCCTGCACCGCGAACTCGGCCACCTCGATGCCTCGCAGTCCGCCTACGAGCGGGCGCTCGAACTGATCGGTGAGGATGGCAACTACTTATCGCGTTACTGGGCGCATCTTGGTGCGTCTGATACAGCCCAGCGCCAGGGTCGCCTTGGCGCCTCGGAACTGCACCTGGCCGCGGCTTCGAGTATCGCGTCGTCAAACTGGGAAGCTGACGACTTGAGGATGGCGCGCCTGAATGTGGCGCTCGCGATCCAGGCCTGGATGAGCGAGGACAGCGAAACAGCGCGTACTCATTGGCAGCGCGTTGAGCAGCACGTTGCCGATTTGCCCAATCTCAATGAGCTCAACGCCTATCTGGCTGCGCGCCGCTACTTTGCGTTTCTCAAGGCGAACAACATGATGACGGAAATGGATGCCATCGTGGCTCGCAACGGCGCCTTCGAGCGTGTCAGGATTCGCTAAAAGGCTGGGGCCGGAGGTCTCCAGCGCGCAACGCCACAAACCAGCTGCATCACAGGCGCAACTCTGGATATCAATGGTGGCCTCGATAGTTTCTGGTCAGGCCTACCCGAGCAGCAATATTATGACGCGTGGCGACTGGCCGAATTGAGGAAAGTCTCAATTGCGTATGTAGTTGCTCTGCGCCGAACGCTCGCCCGCCCGGTATGTAGTGCGCTACAATCCATGCCCACGCGCCCGTAGCTCAGCTGGATAGAGTACTGCCCTCCGAAGGCAGGGGTCGCAGGTTCGAATCCTGCCGGGCGCGCCAATTTTTTCAAATAGTTACGCCGCTTTCGCTGTTCAGCGAATTGCGGCGGTGCCCATTTGGTGCCCAAACGGTGCCCATTTCCGATCTCGTATCAAACGGCAAGATGTGACCCTTACTCGCCACCCAGGCTGAGCGGCTGCTTTTCCCGAAACCTGCCGTTCAAACGTCTGCTTTAGGGAAGTGGTGAGGGTCTGCAAACGGCCAGAAGCAGGCATTTCCGGTGACGACAAATCTGCCCACTTTGCCCGTGGTGCCCACGCGTGTGCTCATTTCCCCCAGTTTCTGCGCAACATGCGAATCGCGACCTCGTAGCCGTCATCGGGTGTTTTCGGTTGAACTGCCTTGAAGTCATCCCAGTGGTCGTTGGTGAAAGATCCGTCTGCGAGTTCACCCTTCGAATCGGACAGGTAATAATGGATGCCACCAGGCAGTCCATCCGGCAACATCATAATCTCTACCAGTAGTGCGTAGTCGGTTCCAATACCCGCTTCGCTGATCTGGGTTGCGAAGGCCTTCGCACTGTGCGCAACGATCTTGGCCTGGTTGGGGCTGAACACGAAGTCGTATAGAATCGGTTCCTTTACCAGCACGGGGTTCGCCAGCTTCTCCGTTTCCAGGAATGTTACAACATTCTCCGCCAACCGAATGTTCGGTTGGATGGTTCCCGGCGGCCGGATCACATTCACCGGGTATACCGATACCGAGAACGGACCCGATCTGGCATTCAACTCCTCACTGGCTTCAGGCGATATGTATGTGTAACACCCGGACAGCAGCAACCCCACTACCAGCAGAGAAATGACTTTTTCGAGTGATGTGTTCATCGCCCCTCCCTCGAGGATCACGGGTTGCCCATCGATAGCGCCAGCCCGGCGATCTTGGGGTCCTTCGTCGCGTAGCAGAATGCGTCGCGGAGGAAGCGAGGCCCCGTGGCTTTGCGTATCCAACTTTGGCTGGATTTGCCTTTGTCGCAGTACGGATTGTCCGCCTACGTCTAGCATTGTCAATTCTGGGATTTACTTAAAGTAGATGAAGTCTAAGCACCATTGGATGAACGGCTGCTTCGGGTCATTTGCAGACCCCCATGATACCCCGAAAGCGGCCATTTGAGCGGCTGGTATTGAGGGTATAGCAGACCTCGCCATTCGCCGAGAGCGGCCGTTCGTGAGCGGCAAGTTTTGGGAAACAACCAGGGGGGCTCGAGCGGAGAGTATTGGCCGTATCGGCCCATCTAGTGCGGAAGCGATCAACGGAAACTTCTGACCCTTTCTTCGCGTTGAGTTTGAGCGGCTGCTTTTCCCGAAACTCGCCGCTCGAATGGCTACCGTCTACTTGCACACAGCATACTCGGCTTGGCACATCGCCAAGCACATCATTTTTTGCATTGCAGGATTATTCTCCATGGCTTCAATATCTGCGGCAGTTCGCACCTGCTGAGCACTTGCCAACGCCTGGTTAATCGCGTCGCCTTCCTCGCAGGTGCACGCGCAAGCAGGCATTTCGAAGGCACCTGTCGGTGCCGATACTCGCTCTGGATTCGAGTCGTTTTCTGGAATCGAAGTACTGATACTACGGCGCGCCGTTGCTGGGTCGACGTCTGTAAGCCACAGCGTCGCGTGGCCTTGATCCTGCAAGGATCGGCCAAAGACCCAAAGCCGATTACCTGATCGGACCAGCCCTGCGGGTTCAGTATGATCAACACGGCCGGATATGTCGTAAGTCCATTCGAGCTCTCCGGTCGAAGACGCCCGCGACACAGACATGCCGGCAGAACCCTGATCGCCGAGGAGCAACAGGCCGCCGTCTTTTTCTGCCAGGAAGTCGACGATGCGGCCCTCCAGCTTGTCAGCAATTGGCTGCAGATATAGCTCCCTTTGCGGCGTACCGTCGTCGGCAAACTCCAGGTACCAGGTTCCGAATCGATCCGGATTGGTTCTTGGTCCGCCCGGCTGCTGGCTGAGCATTCCGTACCGCCTCGCATTCGCTTTCACTAGCAGCTCATTACGTCCAGTGGCCTTGGCTATTTGACGCGCTCCGAATGCATGCGTCTTTTCGATGTCCTGAATGGCCCTGGTGCGCTCTTCGCTCAACCGAAGGTACTCGCGCATGGCGGCCGGGTCGTCGGACGCGAATTCGAAATCAAACATGACGGATCGTTCAAGCGCACTCGAAATGATCCGGAGCTTTGCGTTCGCGTCTGTAATGAGCAACCGTGTTTCAGTCATGACATGGGCTTCAACTTCCTCGCCACCAATTTTTCGTCGGATTGGCGTGTCAATTTCAGTGTCCAGCGATTTGGCGTTTTCCGCTGCGACCCCTAACGACACAACCAGGCCGACACCTCCGTTTGCTGGCATGAACCAGCCCTTTGCACCGAGTTGCGCATCTTTCCTCATCAGTTCCCCCGACGCGAGCGTTTTGCCGAACGCCGAGGTTTTAGTCCAGGTGAGATTGACAGGGCCCTGATAGCCGCCGGTCGTCTGGGAGTTTGATCCGACCGAGAAGAAGTGGCCATCGCTGGTTGGGTGAATGTCCCAATAACGAGGTTGGTGGGGGAGTTGCGGCAGAGCCGTCGAGCGCGTCATCTCCGAGGCGTGGATATTCCAGACCTGTAAATGGTGCGGGCCATTCGGTTCACGCGGCTTTTCAATCGCGAACACCTCCGGGTGGCCGCGCCTGAGTACGAAGCTGACTCGTCGCATGTCCGACGTGCCAAGCGCGTACGTCGTGTGGCTTCCGCCTGGCTCTACTTCAGTAACGAACAGCCGATCGGGCCAGTTCGGCGGGTCAGATAAGTATTGGTCGCGCGATGGCTTCGTCTGGAATAAGAACCGCATGCGGCCGTCGTAGACATCCCAGTCGTGCAAATTGAAGTAGTGGTTTTCGTCTTGGCGATCGACACGACCCTCGTAAGCGTGAACGACGTTCGACGCCTGGCCCAATCCCGCAAGAAAGGTGACCAGGGTGGCTGCCCCGACGTGACGAAATTGTTTGCTATTCATAGACAAGTTCCGGAAATAGTGGCGCGAGCCCTGCGGCAAGTCCTTCGCCGAAACAGCGTGCAGTCGAGAAACTGGAATACAGGGCGATGATTTCGTCCACGGACCAACCTTGGAAGTGCAAGGGTCCTACCGGTTGGAAACCAACTTCAGCAACGTATCGACCGGTGAACTCAGCTTCCTGCGGCAAACCTTCTGTTCGCGCTAGTGGGAAGAACGCAACATAGCCCATTCGTAGCTCATTTGTTTCCTCCACGTAGTACAGGCCAACCTGACGATCGCCGAACTGAACATCGGCAATTTTGGGCAGGGATGCCACAAGCTGCGCGACCGTGTGGTCGGTTTGTTCAAGATCAAGACTGAGCCGCAGAGTCTTGCGCGGAATATCTTCCGACTTCTCAAAATCCAAGAGACGCGTTACAGGACTACCATAACGGCCACCACCGCCGCTCCCTCCGGCGCCGACGTTTTTCCACGGTGCGGAAAAGGTCATCACTTCCAGGTCGTCATCCTGTGGTCGCATGTCGTCACAGTCACCGGAATACAGGGTGCCATTAACGCTCTTGGCTGACGTGCCAGTTACCCGGATGGTGATGTGACCAATGCCTGGAGTAGTCGGGGCCTCCGCTGTTGCAATGGCGGCGGAAGGATTCACTTCAGTAGGCTCGACTGAATCCAACCCGGCTTCCCCGCAACCCACTGAGAGCAAGCCAAAAACAGCGATAGGAGCAAGCCGGTCCAATCGATATGATTTATCGCCCATCAGTTCATCTTCGCGAAGCCATCGGGGACCTCGAACTGCGCGGGATCCTGAGGGCCAACTTCGACGTCGCTCATCACAAAGCTAACTTGCTCTGCATCCCGGCCTGGGCGGTCAATTGTCATTTCTACTTTCATCATGATTCCCTGCGTGCTTACCCAGTAGTGACCTTTGCCACGATGCCCTTGGTTGTTCTCGAACTGAGCACGATACTTTGCGCAGGTTTCGCCCCCAATCTCGTCGCTGCCGGCCTCTTCAACATTGAGGTATGAGAGGTTTGCCATCTTGATCTGTAGCTGATCCGGCTTGATCTCCTGGTACATTTTCATCCTGGGTATCAGCATGTAGTTGACGCCGAGATCGTGCCGCTGGATTAGCGTCATAGGGGTCCGCTTATTTTGCATTTCGATGCGCGACTTGCCGGGTGCTTGACGAATCATCATGTCGACTGCGCCCTCGATCGATTCAATATGTCGGATGCCACTGAAGGAGACGTCGGGGTCGACTCCGGGCGGAGCAGTGGTCATCGTTTCATCCGCTGCTATAGCGTTGCCGACAAGCAACGTCATGAACAGTAATGCCTTCTTTATCTGCATTCGCGTTCTCCTATCGACATTGCAGTTGAGCGTGAAACGGTCGGAGGTCGTTGTCGGCGAATGGCGCTGATTTCAGGGTGCCGTTTGGTTGCGTGACCATTCGGCGTCCTTTCAGTGTTCCCGACGCTTCGAAGATCTTGCCGTCTTTCTCAACGTCGCCGTCCTGCAATAACCAGAGCTCGTCGCGGGATTCGCTCCTGAATTGAACAGAAACGGTGTTGATGACCTCACCGCCGGAAAGCGTTGCATCGAATACCTTCAACGTAACGGTAGGGTAGTTGTCTCGATTGGCACGATCGGTCGCAATGCCCGTTGCCGGGTTCATACCGATGCAGGTGACGGTGTCGAATCCGTAAGAATCATCGCCTATAGAAAGCGTTCCTCTTGGCGGCTGAGATTGCGATGGCGGTTGAGCGGTAGCCGCCTGGGTGACGGCATTTGGAGCTGGGTTTTCTGAACAGCCAAATGCCCCGGCCGCCAATGAGATCACGGCTAAAGCCTGGAGTTTACTGAAGCGAAGCATCAGCTTCCGCCCGATTCGGGTGATAGCACAATGTTTCCGCAGATGAGTCCGATCCCCTTGAGGCTGCTGATGCGCCCATCAGCATAGAACGAGGCTTGCATACCCGCCGCTACTTTGCCGTCCGGGCATCGGGCTGGCGTTGCCCATTTGTTGCAGTTTGCGAGTGCAACCGGAGCAGACCATATGGCTGTATCGCTTAACGTTCCATTTGCATCTATCTGCCGCGATTGGATCATCAGGCCCTTTACTCTTTTATTCGATTTGCGCTGGCAGACCTTGATCGCAGTCATAGCCGAATCTATGGGCACGAGGATTCTGTAATGCTCGCCAAATTTTCCTCCGCAGCGATCGAAGAGCCGAGCTGGATCCTGATTGCTTTCGGATTCTAGGTAACATGGCTTGTCGGCTTTCTCACCAATCGTGAGTGACACCATCAAGCCGTTATTCGGTCCCGTTGTTTGGGAGCTAGTTCCGCTGGTGTGGTGTTCCCCGCTGATCGATGTAAAGACGCGACCATTAGCGGATACTTGAAATTGCGAATCGGTTCCAAAGTACGGCGCTTGTGGGCTGTTACCGCGCAAACACCCTGTTGCTGTTCTGGTCCCACCGTCATTGGCAATCACGCCACCGCAATCCTCCTCTTGCATCGGCCGCAGCACCGGAATTGAGAGTGACCGACTGTTATTGTCCGTAACTGCGTCCTGCAGCGGTCGACCGTCGGCCGCTAGTAGCCAGGTGTTTGCATGGTAGATGCCGTTCGCGTCCTCTTGCTCGAAGGCGAAGTCTTCGGGGATCGTAATCGTCATCGGAATATCGCGACGGGCGGTGGGTATCTGTTCGCTGGTCATGACTCGCAGCGGTACAGATTCGGCCCGTGTCTGATCGCCCTTCAGTGCCAGCTTGACGTCGGGCATGTGATTTGCCGGATCGTCTTTGTCGACTCGAATCTTGATGTTGACGACTGACCCCGGGTAGATATTGGCTTTATCTTCCGCGGTCAAAGGAATCATGCCTTTTACGTTCCAATCCACCGCTTTCAGGCTGTCCTGAAAGTCCGGGTCATCCATACGTTCCTGGAAATCATCAGCCGTTTGATTCGGCGGGATGATGGATGGATTGTTGTTTGCGTCCGGTAGCGTCGTGTTCGGAGTCGCGGCTCCGCGATTATCGTTGACGGGGTTGTCCACAGCCATGTCAACGAGGCTGACGTCACCAGAATTAACATTGTTCAGCGCGGACGAATCCGTTGTTGGCGTATTGCCGGGAAGTGCATTTTCGCCGGGCTCGAATTGATCGCCTGGGAACTGCGCGGGGTCACCCTCAAACTGATCGCCGGGGAACTGTGTAGGGCCCCCTTCAAATTGGTCGCCCGGGAACTGTCGTGGATCACCCTCAAACTGATCACCCGGGAACGCGCTAACTTTCGCTTTTGCCAGCAAGCCGATTTCTTCCTCGCTCAAGGCACGGTCATAGATTCGCAGCTCATCGACTGCACCGCGAAACATGTGTTCGTAGCGAGGAGAGCCCGTGCCAAGGTAGAGGTCGACATGCATATCCTGGCCCTTGAAGGGGACGGCTGACTCGGTCATTCGCCCGCCGGTGTGCAGTTGCGAGACAACATGCGGGATCTTATTTCCGTCTCGACCCGGTCTGTCTTCTATCCAGCGCACCAACGCAACATGCTGCCACTGCCCGCGCCGAACAACGTGTTTCGGTCCGACGACAGAGTTGTTCAGCGACCTGGCGTAAAAGTAGGTGCTGTCGTTGCCGAGATTTGACAAGCCGATGCTCTCGCTGAGGACAAACAGCGCGTTTGGCAGCTGTTTGGCCAGTGCAGGATCATCGGGCGGAGGGTCGGTCTTTACCCACATCGATATAGTGGTATCCGGAATTACATCAGGATTCAGGTCGACCGGTATCGTCACATATGACTTGCCGTCCAGATGCACGGCGCCGCCGAACTTGCCAGCGACGATCTGCAGGCCTCGTCCGGTACCAACAGGTTCGACATTGCCGGTCTTGTCGATGGCACCATCGTCAAACGGGTACCAGGCAATCAGTCCATTGTCGATATTTGCAGCTTGCGAGGCCGCAGCGGCCAATAACGTGACGAGCAACAACGTGTAACCGATTCGAATCATTCCGGATCTCCTGATGGTTCAGTCCCTGCTATCTCTTACGGAATCCGTCACGCGTTTTCGCCATTGCCTGCGCAGAAAAATTGACGGTTCAATCGCCGCGCCGCTAGACTGGCTGCAAGCATATGAAATCCTGAGAAAATCAGCAGTCAACGGGGGCACGAGTATTGCGGCGTACGCAAACATCACTCAGCTGATCGAAGCGCATCGTGATGGAGATGTCGGCGCATACGATCGTGCGGTTGCGCTTCTCTACGAGGAATTGCGTCGTTTGGCGCATTTTCAGTTAGCGAAAGTCCATGGCAATGCGACTTTGCAGACCACCGCCGTGGTCAACGAGGCTTACCTAAAACTCAAGGCCATACCGGGTACAGCGGTAAGTCGTGAGCATTTCCTCGGCATTGCGTCGAAAGCCATGCGGCACGTCATAATCGACTACGCCCGGACCCGCAATGCCAAGAAACGCGGTGGCGAGGTTGCGCACGTCGATATAGAGGATGCGAATGTCGCCGTTCAGGACCAGGCTGCTCAGCTGCTGAACATTGACCAGGCGCTTGGCGACATGGCAGATCAACATCCACGCCTTGTGCGCGTAATCGAGTGTCGATTCTTCGCTGGCCTTGATGACAAGGAAACGGCCAATGTCCTTGGAGTATCGGAGCGCACCGCTCAACGAGACTGGATGAAGGCCAAAGCGTTTCTGCGAGAACGGCTCTCGGACAGCGATTGAATGGCGTAATGACCATTCAGTATTCGTAATAACCGGTACGGAGCCGCGGATAGCGATTTGAATTCAAAAGACACAAGCGACGATGCCATCGTCGAGCAGTTGCTCGATGCGCTTCTTGACGCAGCTGACGCAGACCGGGATTCGCTGTTGCTTGAGTTTGACGCGTCGTATCCGAAGCACAGTGTACGTTTGCGACGTCTGCTGAGCCACGCACTCGATACCCAGCATTCCATTAACAACACCGTTGATCGAGTGGCGCCGGATTTATTCGGTGCGCTTGTTAACGAGGATGACGACAGCCGGATTGGAGAGAAGCTTGGCCCCTATCGTCTAACCGAACGTATTGGTCGCGGCGGCATGGGCGTTGTGTATCTCGCGGAACGTTGTGATGGCGCCTACGAGCAGGCCGTTGCGGTCAAATTCATGCCGAAGTTCGTCTCATCCGAGGCGAGCCGGGCCATGTTCGAGCAGGAACGGGCGCATCTTGCTCGCCTCGAACACCCCAATATCGCCCGCATCATCGATGCAGGTGTTGCCAGCGACCAAAGCCCGTACTTCATTATGGAATACGTCGATGGAGAGAGAATTGACCGGGCCGTGCGGGAACTGTCGCTCGATGATCGACTCAATCTGTTTTTGCAGCTTTGTGATGCGGTCGCCTATTGCCATCGATCTCTGGTGGTACACGGCGACATCAAGCCGGGCAATGTGATGGTGGCTGATGGACGCGCGCGGTTGCTCGACTTTGGGATTGGTCGACTACTGTCGGAGCAACAAGTGTCGCCCGAGGTTGAGGGCGTTCGCGCATTCTCGCCGGACTTTGGTGCGCCGGAGCAACGCGCGGGTGAGCTTCCTGGTGTCCAGTCAGATGTCTATTCGCTGGGTGCGCTGTTACGCGAGCTTGTGGAAGAACGTGAGACAGCTGATCTTAAGGCAATCATTGAGAAGTGTCTGCAGTTTGAGCCCTCGGCCCGATATCGGTCGATTGATCTGCTACAACGCGATATCGTTGCCACACTCGACCACTATCCTGTCTCTGCTCATCAACAGACCAGGCGATACCGAACACGCAAGTTCATTCGGCGCAATCGCTTGCTCGTAGCATCCACAGCTATCGTAATACTTGGCCTTGGGGCCGGACTGAGCATCGCAACATGGCAATACAGTGTCGCAAAGACAGAGGCGTTACGGTCGCATCAGGTGGCGAGCTTCGTAAAGAGTCTCTTTGAGCGGGCGGGCCCTTACAACAGTGGAGAAGGTGATGTCACTCTGCTGCAGCTCATGGAGGATGCCAGGCAACGTCTGCCGACTGAATTGCCCGACGCGCCGGACGTTCGTACCGAAGTCGAGCAGCTGATCGCAAGTGGCTACTACGGGATTGGCGACTACGATACGTCTTTTGAAATTCGTCGCCGAGCGCTCGACTACTGGCAGGCGCAGCGAGAAGCGCCGCACGTGAGAATTGTCGACGCGCTCAACGATCTTGGGGACGAACACACGGCGCGCGGTGAATACGACCCAGCCGCCACGTTGCACCGTGAAGCTATCCAGCAATTGCGGCAACTGGGTCTGGCGACGTCGCTGGAGTCATGGCACAGCTGGACTCGACTGGGTACGACCCTTAGCCGCTCCGATCCACAAGGCTCACTCGATGCAATGCAACACGCGCACGAAATCAATCTGCAACTGCGGCCGGGCGACGAGTCGGCGCTAGCGCGAAGTCTCGCCAACATTGCCTTCGGTCTACGAGCGACAGGAGACCATGGGGCAGCAGCCGAGGTCAGTGAACGCGCCATCGCGCTGGCGGACGCCAACGGCGAGCGCCTTGCGACAGACATTATCGACACACGCTGCAACCTGGCGCTCGACTACAGCCAGCTCGGGCTCGGTCAAAAGGCACGCGACGCGCTGCGCGAATGCATAGCGCTTGGCAAAGAGCGGCTGGGTCCCGAGCACCCGGACCTGGTCGCAAAATACAATAATCTTGGTGCAATGGAATTGAGCGTTGGGCGGCTCAGTGAAGCAGAAGTGCCCCTTGAAGCGGCGGTCGCATTGGCCACGCGAGTTCTGCCGGAAACGTCGTTGTATCGGATCGCGGCGGAAATCAATTATTCAATTCTGTTGTGGCAATCTGGCCGATCGAGCCTTGCAGAGCCGTATGCGCGCCGTGCACTGTTAAGTATGGAGATAACACTGGGCGCGTCGCACGCGGCGGCTGGGCGGGCGAGAACGGTCCTGGCACGCATCGTGCTGGCGACGGGAGATCGCGAACAATCGTTGCGGCTGCTCGAGACATCGCTTGATAGCCTTAGCGGCGTGTGGCGGGCTGACGCCTTGTTGTGGATGGCAGAAGCAAAGCTGGCTGTTGATGCAAGAGACGAGGCGGCCGGCTTCGCTCGCGAGAGCCTGAAAATGCGAGAGCAAACCGAAGGTACGGCTGAGTGGCAAATCGCCGAAGCGAGCTGGGTGTTGGCGAACGCGACATTCGATGGCTCACTGCGTGATGCGTCTGCGTCTCGCCTGGAGGTTCTGCTTCCTGCTGAGCACTTGCGGCGAAGGCAACTATCTGTGGCTGAGTAGGGTTGGTGGATTCGCGGATTTTGCCAGTTACGAGCTATTCACATGCAGCCAGTCCTGAGCAGCTCCGGGCGATCATCCGGCGGCAAGTCTTGGGATATGTGAGGAAGCTCGAGCGGCAAGTATTGGCCGGTTCTTACTACTGAGTGAACGGGCAATTCTCTTGACCCCTAGTCTCCGAAGGCAGGGGTCGCAGGTTCGAATCCTGCCGGGCGCGCCAATATTTTTTGGGTGTTAACCGGTCACATGGTTTACACCTTATTCCGGACACATAGTTAACACTTTGTCCGGCATAAACGGTGAGGGGCCGGGTTCTACCCGGTCCCTTTCTTTATCGAAGTATCCCAGGTCGTACTCCAAGAAGCTGACCAGCCAGATCTGATCCTCGACTTCTCGTATGCCAACGGTCTGGCCGGCGAACACCGAGCTGAGGTTGATCTTGCGGCGGCCGAAGCAGATGCGCCCGCAGCGGGTCACGCGGATCGGTCCGGTCGTGAAACGGGTAGTCGGGCTCGCCTGGCGGTTCATAGACGCGCGCGGAAGGTGTATAGAGATCGCCGGGGTAGGCGCCTGCCGAGCGCCTGGTGCGGGCGCTCATTGTTGTAAACCCCGATGAAGTCATCGAAGCGTTCCTGCTGCTGCAGGAAGTTGAAGGAGGCGGGCTTGGTCGCTTCCTTCTTGAGCGTCAGGTGCATGCGCTCGTGGCGGCCGTTCTGTTCGGGCATGACCGGGCTTGATGCGCTGGATCTGGATGCCGAGGCGCAGCCACCAGACCGAGAGCTTGCTCAGGCCGAACAGGGCGTTACCGGAGGCGAAAGGCACACCGTTGTCGGTCCGAATCGCGTGCGGCAGGCCGAAGTCCTTGAAGGCCCTCTCGAAAATGCTGAAGGCAAAGTCGGATCGGGTGGAAGCCACGCCCTCGCAGGCCAAGAGATATCGGGAACGGTAGTCGGAGATGGTGAGCGGATAGCAGTAGCGCTTGTCCGCCGAGCATGAACTCGCCCTTGTAGTCGGCGCACCACAGACCGTTGGGCGCGTGAGCGCCGATCAGTGCTCGTGCCGCGCTCGCCTTGTAGCGACGCCGCTTCTTGCGCTTGACCAGGCCGTGCCGGTCGAGCACCGCGTGGATAGTGCTCACGGCCGGTGGCTTGATCAATGAGAACTCGCGGAGCAACTTGTCGCGGATCTTGCGGGCACCCCAGGAGGGATGCTCCTTCTTAATGCCTAAGATCGTACGCTCGACCTGGTAGGGCAAGCGGTTGGCCTGTCGGTAGGGCGCTCGACTGCGGTCATTCAGGCCATCCAGCCCACAGTCCTTGTAACGGTTGAAGATCTTGTAGCCGGTGACCCGGCTGATGCCAAACTCACGGCACAGCGGCGCCATCTTCTCGCCTTCGAGGAGCCTGCCTATAAATCTGATGCGTTCATCCATTGGTTTACACTCTTTCCAAGGCATCTGGGATCTCCCCCAAATACCGTTATGTGTAAACCATGTGTCCGGAACAATCTGTAAGCTATGTGTCGAGAGCCCAAGGGCGCCCTCACAATAGTTTCCCCACCCCCCCCCATCCTTTTCCTTACTTCTCTATCACCTTCGGATATCAAATGTGGCGCCCTCACAATAGTTTCCCCATTCCAAGCGGCGGTTTCCGTTCCATTCCTTTCACAATTTCATTAAGTCTTCCTTATCAGAGCGCATTCAGGAATACACGCGCAGCTGTCACTAAGCAGGCGCCGCAGGCGACGCGGCAACCTCCCCGAATATTTGCGCCGGGCCTGGGGAGATCGCCGCGCTCCGCTCGCGATGACGGTACTGCGGCGCTCGCGATGACGGTACTGCGCTCGCGATGACGGTACTGCGGCGTCAGTGCGGGCCTCGCGGCGCTGGTACCCGTGACGGTACGCGGAGCCCCGATGACCGACGCCGCGGCACCGCGGCGCTCCGCCTCCCTCCTCCTCCCTCGCCCCCTACCCGGGCGCCTCGAAATTCCCCTTCCAAACGTCCATCCTCCCGGTTTTGCTTCGGGGTAGCCCTCGACACCGCCTTCTTCGCTTTTGGCGCCTCAACGATCAACATGCTGTCCTTCGCCCGAACCTTCCTTCCTCACCTCCGTCCTAACCTTTCCCCCCTCCCCTCCCCCTTCCCTTCCCCCCTCCCCGCCCCTTCTCTTCACCCCCCCTCCCCTCTCTCTCCTCTCTTCCCGCCCCCCCTCCCCCCCCTTCACCCCCCACGCTCTGGGTTAGCCCGCTGCGTCCTTTTCCGGGACTGCCTCCGGTCGCTCCCCGCTTCCTCGCTTTCTCCCTGCCTCTTCCCCGGTTGGCGTCCCTATTCTCTGGTCGACCCCGCGGCGCTTCGGGGTCACCTCTCTCCTCTCGTTCTTCTGTGCGGTCCCGCCTTCCTCTCGCCTTCCAGTGCGCGCCTGCGGATCGACCGCCTTCGACTCCGAATCGGTGCGAGCGACTCGTGGCCAACCTTGTTGATTTTGACTTGACATTCCCCCGAGGGCCCCACAACGCTGGCGAGCCGCCTCGGCCTCTCCCCGTCGCCCTCTTCGCTCCTCGGTGCGGCGATCTCGTGGCCCCTTTTGATTTTGACTTCGCTTCTCTCTCCTGTGGGCCCCCCGCTGTCGCTGCCGGACTTTCGCTGTCGCGTTCCTCCCTTTCCCATGAATGACCCGGCAGGCAGCCCCGTCCTCCATTTAAGAGGCACACAATGAATGACTCTCTTTTTTTTGCCAGCGGGTTTTCAACTGCTGAACATATTATTGGTACTTGTGAGGCTCGGAAAAAATACGTAATTGCACTGACTGAACAGCGCGGATAACCACTCATTGTACTGCGGTGGCGGGCGCTGAGGCCGACCGCAAATTGGCATCACTAGTTTTGAAACTTAACGTGCTGCGGATCACCGCCCAGCTGATTGATACCGAGGATGATTTCCACGCCCTGGTCGCAGACCTACGACCGACCGCTGACCGCAGAAAACGTCTTCGAGATCGTGGACGACATCGCCACGTCTATCGTCGCCGCGCTTGGCGAAGTCATCGACGAGAAGGCGAAATCGGTGCAGGTAGAGACGCTGACCGGTGACCTCGATGCCTACGAGCGCTACCTCCGGGCCCGCGTGCTGGTGCAGGGGCGGATTAACCTCGAGGTCGCGGAAGCCGATCTGCTGCATGCCGTCGAACTCGACCCGTCATTTTCTTCTCGGCTGAACCCCATTTGGTTCCGGGTGTGTCTATGTGATAGCGAGACTCTGCGCTCATTCGATACCTGATGAATTAGAAAATAGGAGTCGCGCGTGTGCCGTGATCAGGATATCATCGACCCACCGCCGCGGCATGACAGGCGCAGCTCGTGCCGTGCTGATCCTCTGGGCCGCGTGATTGCAGCCGGGGAGAAAGCTAATCCGCAACACGCAAATTCCGCGACATCCAGATTTCCGGATTGCCGCGACTACCCGACCGCGGCCAGATGATGGTGTCGTCATGCGCGACTACGAAGAAGAAATTTAGCGGCTCATACGGTCCCAGCTCAAACAGTCGCTGCGCCGGACCACCCTCACGTGAGACGACCCAGATATCGGCGTAGCCGGGTTTATCGTTTTGCGCCCGCCTGAAAAACACGCGCGTCTCGTCATGCGACCAGCGTGGCAGCGCACCGTAAATTACCTCGTCGCCGTCCATGAGCTGCTGGCAATGCGCTGTCTCAGCTTCACAGAGCAGTAACGCGTAGTCGCCCAAGCGCCGTCCCAGCACGCTCTTACCATCCCTTGACCAGTCGCTCGGCAGCAACTTGTCATCGAAATTACGGATTTCGCCTGAGTTGTAATCATGAATCACGCTGCGCGCTCGACCAGGCCAACGGCTTCTGATGCGGTACGCAAGCTTGCTGCCGTGAACAGCGAGCCAGTTTTGTTTTGACCAATGGAAGTCATCGAGGATGCGATCGTCCATCCCGGTTTCCGGATCGAGCCGATGCAGCGACCGGCCCCGATAATAGTAGATGGCGTCATCGCTGCGTGACCATGTCGGCAGAGTTGCCTGGCCAGGCGGACCAAAAGTCAGCTGTTTCGTCGGACCGCCATCAACCGGAATCGCTAAATGCTCTCGCCGAACGTCGCTATCGTCTCGCCGTCGCGGGACACTGCCGGCAAAGCGATGATCGCGCGGCTGTCGTGAATATTTCGATGCTCACCCGTTTGAGGGTCCGTGCGAACCAGGTGCCATAGCGGTTGCGCATAGGCGTACGCAAGCTTCGATCCGTCACTGGACACGGCCGGCTCGGTGTAACCGCCGACGCCGGACGACACACGAACCGGTTCGGTGGTTTGCGTGTTGACGCTCCACAAGTGCGAATTCGATGGGTCGTCCGCCGAGGCCGAGTAAAGAATAGTCTCATTATCTGGCAGCCAGACCGGACTGCGGGCCCAGACACCGGCAAATTCACCACTCGATCGGGTCAATACACGAAACTCTTCGGTCGCCGCATCGTACAGCCACAGGTCGCCGCTCGGCCCTTCGTCCGCCAGCACAAATGCAACGTCGCCGTTGGCGTTAATTGCCGGCATTGGATCGGCAAAGCCGGGTGTTCGGGGGAGGCCTTTGAGCTCACGCGTCTCACCGCTATCGAGATAGCCGACGTGAATTTCACTGACAACTGCGTCCTCAGCATAGCGCTTTCGTGTGAATACAAATGAACGACCATCAGGGGCAAACCGCGGGTAGGCGCCGTCCTCGACTATCAGTCGTGGCGTCGCCGAACCCAGCGCACCGACGAGCCAGATCGACGAACCACCGTCCGACGCACGTCGCCGGAACAGGATCGCGTCACTGACCGGTGACCAGCTTGGCGAGTCTGCCGGGAGCGGGCCATCGGTCAACTGGACCGCTTTGCCGCTGGGCAGCCCCTTGACCCATATCTGATTCGTGCCGCTTCGATCGCTGACGAACGCCATCATCGTGCCATCCGGTGATAGAGCCGGCATCACGTTCGAGGCCGGCGAGGCCGTGACGAGCGCAGCATCGTCGAGCGTGAACGGCGGCTTGACGTCGTCGTCGCGGAACTGGGTCAGTGCAAGCGCGATGCCGGCCACCACGACGAGTGCCGCCGCCGCCCAGCGCCAGTTGTAAGTAGTGTTGGCGGCGACATCCGATTCGTCAGCGTCCCCATCCGGGCGTTCGACGGCAGCGACGAACTGGTAGCCGCGCCCCGTAATTGTCGCAATGAACACCGGATCATGGCGGTCGTCGCCAAGCACCTGCCGCAGCCTCGAGATGAGCTGGTTCAGGTTGTTTTCCTCGACCACGGTATCCGGCCACAACGCCGACATCAGCTCAGCCTTGCCGACCGGTGTGCCCGCGTTGCGCACCAGCATCAGCAGGGCGTCGAACTCCTTCGGCCTGAGCGTCAGTGACGCGCCACCAGGGTCCCAAAGCCGACGCTGAGCCGCATCGAGACGATAGCCCCTAAAAACGAATGCGTTGTCATTTGCGGCCGTCGGCATGCGGTTTGTGCGGCTCCTTCAGCAGCTATCAGATCATTTCAGATCTTGAGAAAGGCGTTTCAGAACGATTCGAGCATTCTTTTCGATAAGGCGCAGGGAACTCGCACCGGCGCCGACAGCGAGGATCGATGGTCGATCCGAGCCCAACTCGTCAAATAACTGAACAGGTGACATATGAACAGAGTAACGCAAAAACTGGCCACTTTGGCCCTCGTAGCTACCGTGTTGGCCTTTGCTTCCGGAACGGTCAATGCCGGTCCAGCGGTTCACAAGATTGCCGGCACATGGGAACTCGTCGGCACGCCGGATCCCGGTGGTTGCGGTCCATCGACGCCATTCACGAACGTGGCCACGATCGCGCGGAGCGCGCCAGATCACAAATGTGGACCCGCTTCTTGGCAGCGGCGTTGGACAGGCTTTCAAACTCGGCAAGAAATTCTATGGCGCCGGGTTCTTCGGATTCATTAATCCGGCGCCTGGCGTGACCCTGAGATACGAAGTACAGAGCACGCTGAAGCTGATCAATTTGGCGAAGCGGCCGGCAAATTCAGGAGCATTATCACCGACCCAAACGGGATTTTCCCCGAGTGTGTTTATGAGGGAACGATACAGGGTTCGAGGTTGTTTCCGATGCCTTATTGAGCGGCCTGCGTAATATGGCGGGCCGGTTCCCGAGAGGGGGTCGGCCCGTTCTCTGTTAGTGAATCCGGGCCGATGGCCGGGCGGAACTGGTACCGTTCGATGCCCGCCCTTGCGGTCAGGCCATGCCGCCAGACAATCAATAAACCTCCGACACCAACAAGCAGGTTTGGTAGAGCGATGTCACCGCAAAGCGACGCGTAGCCGTCGAGCGGCAAAAGCGGGGCGTCTGCAATAGGCGTACACTGTCGCCAGGAAATGATCTAAGTCCCCGCGAATCCTGTTTTGCGGGCGTTCTCGCAACGCACAAACGCAGGTGACCACCATGACGATCAGAACCGCCGCCATCCTGGCGATAACTGCCTTGCTGGCCGGCTGCGCCAATATGGCCGACCAACCTGAGGCTGCCAACCCGGATCTCGACACTGCCGCGCTCGTCGCCAAGGCCGGCGCGCCGTTGTTCGATGGCATGGGCGACCACAGCCATGCGATAACGACCCGCGACCCCGGCGCGCAGCGCTATTTCGACCAGGGTTTGATTATCGACTTCGCCTTCAACCACGCCGAGTCCGTGCGCTCGTTCAAGGCCGCCCAACGGCTCGATCCGGACTGCGCCATGTGCTACTGGGGTGAGGCGCTGGCGCTCGGCCCGAACATCAATGTGACCAGTAACGGTATGGTCGTAATGTCGGACAGCGATCGCACGCAGGCGTATGCAGCGATTCAAAAAGCGCTCGCGCTGAAAGACCGCGTCAGCCAACAGGAGCGCGACTACATCGACGCGCTCGCTGCACGTTACAACGGCGACCCATCAACGTCACGCCCGCCGCTTGATCTCGCTTACGTCGACAGCATGCGCGCGCTGCACCAAAAATATCCCGATGACGACGATGCCGCGGCCCTGTTCGCCGAGTCGATGATGAACACCATGCCGTGGGACTACTGGGTCGACCCGGACAATGCGAGACCACTGACCGAGGAGGTCCTCGCCGCGCTCGAGACGGTGCTGGAACGGTCACCTGCCCATCCGCTCGCGATTCATTTATACATCCACGCGGTGGAAGCGTCATCGAGCCCGGAACGCGCCGAGCCGCACGCCGATACGCTCTCGAACCTCGTGCCCGGTGCCGGCCACCTCGTGCACATGCCGGCACACATTTACTGGCGGGTAGGGCGCTACAACGACGCCTCTGAGGCCAATGTACGCGCCGCCGCCGTCGACGAAGCGTACATCGAAGCCTGCAATGCGCAGGGGTTCTACCCCGCGGCTTATTACCCGCACAACATTCACTTTCTGTGGGCCGCCTCGAGCATGGAAGGCCGCAGCAAGGTCGCCATCGAGGCCGCCCGCAAAGTCGCCGCCAACGTTCGGCTGGAGATGATCGAGCAGTTCCCCGGCGTCGAGTTTTTCAACACTATCCCTATGCTCGCGCTAACGCAGTTCGGCCGCTGGGATGAAGTGCTGGCAGAGCCGCAGCCACCGCAAGACCTCGAGTACTCGAACGGCATCTGGCATTACGTGCGCGCCACAGCTTATGCCAACCAGGGCGAGGTCGCGCTGGCGAAAGCCGAACGGGCAAAACTCGTGCCGCTGAAAGACGCAAGCGATGTGCAATTCCTCGACTCGATCTACTACCCGGCGACCATGCTGTTAACGATCGCCGACGAACTCACGCTCGGTGCGATCGCGATGGCCGAGGACAATGTCGAGCAGGCCATCGAACACTTCAAGATTGCCGTTGAAGTGCAGGATCAACTTCCCTACACCGAACCGCCATTCTGGTATTACCCGACACGTCATACGCTTGGTAAGGCATTGCTTGTCGCTGGTCGGGCCGAAGAGGCCGAGGCGACGTATCGGGAAGATCTGGAGCAGTATCCGCGGAATGGCTGGGCTGTGTTTGGGTTGATCCAGAGTCTTGAGGCGCAGGGGAAGGACACAGCGGCGCTGGATGCGAAGTTTGCTCAATTGTGGGCTGAAGCCGACGTAAAGTTGTAGATTAACGCGACGTGATAAGACGTCTCTGTGAACGTTCTTAGCCGACGATCAGGCGAGGGACTTGGCTGGGATTAGAACCGAACCAAAACCTCATACTGGTTTCCCACAATTGCCAACCCAGCACCGCCCTGCTAGCGTGCTAAGACAATTTCGCCAGTAAGAGGCCGCATTGATAGCGGTCCAGCAGTCGCGGTGTACCGGTTCGGTCTTTATGAGAATCCGGTGCAACCACCCCGCTGAACCGCTTGCGATGGCGCCACGGTGCAGGGAACGCATCGGGCCCATGGCGCGGCTAGCGTTCGTTCTGTGGGGGGACACCAGTCATGCGCGCATTCACCAGTATTATTCTTTCGGTTGCTGCTGCTTTTGCGGCGACGCTTTACAGCGTGCCGGCATCGGCACAGCAACTCGAGCTTCCGGGCCTCAAGGGCCGGGCGGTTATCGTGCGCGACGCCGAGGGCATCGCACACATCCGTGCCTGGAACCGCCACGACCTCTTATATGTGCAGGGTTGGGTGCACGCGGAGGACCGTCTGTTCCAGATGGACCTGACCCGGCGCCAGCCGAGCGGCACATTAGCCGAGCTGTTCGGGCCGTCGGCTTTGTCCGGTGATGTGCAGGCGCGCACAATCGGTTTGCGCCGCGCCGCCGAGCGTTCCGCGGACGTGTTGTCGGCCAAGACCATTGCCGGGCTCGAGGCCTACGCGCGTGGCGTGAACGACTGGGTGATGTATGGTCCCGGCCTGCCGCCGGAGTATGCTGCGCTGGGTTTCACGAACCGTGAAGACTTTCGTCCGTGGAACATTATCGACAGCGTCGTGATCGGCAAGGCGATCGCGTTCGGTCTGTCTTTCGACCTGGATACGGGGCTGACATCGAACCTGCAAGCTTATGTCGGTGCACTCGGCCCGGCCGGTGCTGCGGTGTTCACCCAGGACGTGTTCCGCTCGCAGCCGTTCGACTGCGCATCGACCATACCGGATGCAACCGGCGCGTATCCTTACATACCGGTGCCGGGGATGGCGGATCCGTTTGCCTGCCCCGATGTAGTCGCTGTTCAGGTGAAAAAGAACAAGGGAAAAAAGGGTTCCCACCCACATAAATCAAGCGCGCATGCAGCCGCGAGCACCCGTTCAATGCCGCAGGCCGGAGTAACCAACGACATGGACCGCCTCGCGAAATCGGTCGACAAAAAGATGCGCCGCTCCGATTTCATCCGCAAACGACTCGACGCCGACGGCACGATCGGCTCGAACGAATGGGGCGTGACGGGGGCACTTGGCGCCAGGGGTCGCACGATCATCGCCAACGATCCGCACCTGTCCCTGAACACGCCGTCGACGTTTTACCCGATCGGCCTGCAGTCGCCGGGCTTCAACGTCTTCGGCTCGAGCTTCCCGGGCGTCGGTTACGTTGTACTCGGCTATAACAAATTCATTCACTGGGGCGCGACGACGAACCCGATGGACGTGACCGATACGTTCGTTGAGCTGCTTGTCTTCGATAACACCGGCACGCCGGTCGCGACGATCTTCAAAGGCGAACAGGAACCGGTCGTACGCATACCGGAACAGTTCTTCTTCAACGCCGGCGGGTTCCTTGTGCAGGCGCCGCCGGGCGGCGACATCCCCGCCGAAACGATCATCGTGCCGCGCCGCAACAACGGCCCGATCCTCGACCTGCTGGCCGCGCCGGCGCCGGGTTCGATCGTGCCGGCAGTGAGTGTGCAGTACACGGGCTTCAGCGCCACCCGCGAGCTCGACACCTTCCGGCTGTGGAACGAAGCGCGCAACCTGAAGAAATTCCGCGCGGCGCTGACGCTGTTCGATTTCGGCTCGCAAAACTGGATCTACGGCGACAAGGCCGGCAACCTCGCCTACTTCACGAGCGGCGAGATGCCGATCCGCGCCGACCTGCAGCAGGGCACGGTTGCGCCGGGTACGGTGCCGGGACTGTTCGCACCCGGGCGCTGGTGCCGCCGTGGTTCATCCGTGATGGCACCAGCGGCGATCATGAATGGCTGCCCGTGCAAAACCCGCAACCTGGCCAGGCTATTCCTTACGAGGTACTCGCCCAGGACGAAATGCCGTTTACGATCAACCCGCCGGCCGGCTGGTTCGTTAACGCCAACAACGACCCGGCGGGCACGACGCTCGACAACGACCCGCTGAACCAGTTGCGTGTCGGCGGGCAGGGCATCTATTACCTGAACCCGGGTTACGCGAGCGGCTTCCGCGCTGGCACCATCACGCGCCGCATCCGCGACTACATCGCCTCGCAGGGCCAGCTGTCGACATCGGATCTGCAATCGATCCAGGCCGACGTCTCGCTGCTCGACGCACGTGTCCTCGTGCCGTACTTGTTAGCCGCGTTCGAAAATGCCTGCGCGCCGGGCAAGCCCGCAGCGCTGGCCGCACTCGGGGCCGACCCGCGTATCGCAGAGGCGATCGCACGGCTCTCCCATTGGGACTTCACGACGCCGACCGGTATCCAGGCAGGCTACGACGTTGGCGACCCTGTGGTCTCCGACTGGACCCAACTCCCCGCGCCGAGCGAAGCGGAGATCCGGGATAGCGTGGCCGCGACGATCTACAGCGTCTGGCGCGGCCAGGCGGTGCGCCAGTTTGTCGACCAGCCATTGGCCGGACTGCCAACGCCCGGCAGTGCCCAGGCAATGACGTCGCTGCAGCATTTGCTGCGTACCAATGGCGGCACCGGGATCATCCGATTTCTTTGCCGTGCCCGGTATCGACGATCCGGCCGACCAACGCGATTTCAAACTGCTGTTGTCACTCGGCAATGCGCTTGATCTGTTGGCCGGTGATGCGTTCGCCGAGGCGTTCGCTTACTCCACTGACCAGCACGACTATCGTTGGGGCAAGCTGCACCGCATCGTGTTCGACCATCCCTTCGTGGACGCTTTCAGCATTCCGTCACAACCGTCCGGCGTGTTCCCGCAGCCGGTGCCCGGCTTGCCTGGTATCCCGACGGACGGCGGCTTCAACGTCGTCGACGCGTCATCGCACAGCGCGCGCGCCGACAGCGTCAACGAGTTCATGTTTGGTAGCGGACCGGTACGCCGCTTTGTCAGCGAGCCACAGAACTTCTTTAGCCGTGGTACCGAGTCAATCTGGGCCGGCGGCGTCAGTGGTGTGCCAGCGCAATCCGTTCTACGCGAACTTGCTCGACTACTGGCTGGTTAACGAGGCGCTGCCACTCAAGCTGCGTACCTGGAGAGTGCGTGGTGAGAGGACCTGGTTGAAGCCGGAGCGGTAGGTATTTGGCAAGCTGGTCGATGACTCGGGCGCTCGGCGGGAGCGTCCTCAGGCAGCGATCTTCTGCCCGAATCTGGCCTGAATGCGGCGGGCAAACGGCAGAGGAATCCGCGCCGGCAAAGCGGTGTGTACTTTGCGTATGCTCAGGAATAGCCACTTGTGTTCCCAGACATTGAGCGCTGCTGCCAGGTCCCAAACAGGGGGCAGGGATGTAGATGACGTTCTTTGCCACGCGCTGAAGTTCGCGATCGAATCGTTGTGGATACGCAACATGCTCGGCCGTGTGAGAACACAGCGCCGTGTCAAATTCTCCGTCGGCGAAAGGCAGGTTATAAATGCAGTCGATCTTTACGAAGTTCGGCAGCTCTCCGTGCCGGACGATGTCCGCATTCACGCCGCCACCGTCCGTCGTACCGCAGCAGATATTCAGGTCCCAGCGTTGCCGCTCGACGATATTGCGCTTGAGGTAGCGGTAACTGTACCAGTGCAGGAATACGATGATGCCGGTCACTGTCGCGGCCAGGACAAGGAAATTAAGCATGGGGAAATTTTCATGAGAAGCGAGATGGAACAACTAAAGTAGAACCAATTTGTTACAGGCTGATGACGAGCCGGATATAGTTCAGGGGGAACGGTAAGCATACAAAGCACGTAATTGCAGCAGGCCCATTGTTAGCTCTCTGTCATCAATGCATCTCAATCGTCTGCCTTGCTATAGGTCTACAAGGTAAACAACAACCTCGACGTCGACATCAGCTTGTGGCGCAACGGCGCATACATTTTTTCGATCAGTTTTAGCGTCGCGATAGGTCAGTTTTCGCCGGCACTGAAGAGCTTGTAGTTGATGCCAAGCCGGGCGGACAACTCGGTGCCGACTTCACCGCGGTACTCGGGCTTGTTGGCATATACGAACGACAGCGACAACGCCGCATTATCGGTCACTTGCTGTGAGAACGACGCGGTTGCGAATAGTCTGTCTCTCGTGCGGTATCACCATCCACCTCATAACTCGCGCTAGGTTCGAAACGTGTTCTGCTGCGAAGCTCGTCTGCAAAACTGACATAGCGTCCGTAACCGAGCGACGCAACGAGGCTCTTCTCGCTGGGCAGGTCCAGTGTTGTCATCGTTGAATCAACGACGTAGTTGTATGACTGCTTCCTGCTGTACTCGTTGCTCAACGGGAATCTGTCACCGCGTTATCGCGGCGTCTGCGATATTCCGTCAGGTAGTTGCGGAGACACTGATTCCGGCCATCATCGGTGCGCCCCCTTTCTGTCCGAAAAGTGTCGCCAGACCGTTGATATTGACGAATCCGTATATGCTCGTACGTCAGTTTGCCGGTGAACTCATCCTGCCCGACCAGCGGATCGCGTGCTCGCCAAGCCAGCGTGACGTTGAGCTGCGGCTGATTGTTGATCGGGTCGGGGATGCCGTAAAAGCCGGCATCCGTGGCCAGTGAGCTTGACTTGCCGGCGCATCTCGCGGAAATTCGGCGGCGGTGAGTATCGACAGCATATGCGCTTCCAGGTACTCTGCTCGCCGCCGCCGTCAATTGCGTGTTGGCCGACTCAAGCGCTGCGCTGCTTGCTGCGTCGATTGGTACGTTATTCCCCGCATCGCGCAGACTCGCAAGTCCGATGCAAATTATCTCGTAGCCCGTAAGAGCGAGCAGATCGTCGTCGTTGACCCGATTCATCACCGCACCGGTGTCGATGTCGTGCCCGCAATAGCCGCTCGCGGTTTCAAGCCGGGACGCGAGCCTGCCGAGATGACTAGCCAACGCCGCGTCGTCGATGTCGGCCAGGTAGACGATCTCGTACAGTTGATCCAGTGCTTTTTCCAGCCGTTCTTCAGCAGCCCGGGTCGCTGCCTCGAACTCAGTCTCGGCGTCTCTGAAGATAGCTTCGAACACATCGCCGAAATACTGGTGGTCGGAACAACCCAGCGTCTTTGTCATTTGGGCGGGATTACGAAGCGGCATTGGCACTGCTCGAACCGCTAAGCGGAGGAACTACCGAACAATATGGGAATCCTGCGCTACCTGAGTGCCAGCCTGAAGCGGCTTCAGAAAGTGAGCGATTCCTGGAGGCTGCGAGACGCTCGAAAGAGATCGATCCGGAGTCAGCAACCGTAGCCAATGAGCTGAGCATGGCGTTCGTGGCCAACCGGATGTTGCCGGAAGCAGAAGCTGATCGCGAAGAACAGTTCTGTTATACCCCGAAGACGAGGCATCGCTGTATCAGCTAAGAAATGTGCTGATGCTGCGCGGCAAAGATGCCGAAGCGCTGGAGATCATGAACCGGAGGATTGCTTTGAACCCAAAGGCGAGATTCCAGCCCGTACGACCCTGGCTTACTTACTCCACGCAGGGTTTGGACGCGGCGCGTGCCGCGTATGAGCCGCCGACGTCGGAGTGCTATCCAGTCCATAGCGTCAGCAGTGGGAAACTGGCTTTGATACTGCGTCATGCAGGCGGTCATGAAGAGGAAGCGCAACAATTGGCGCAAACCTTTTCTTTGCTCGCGAGCAGATCAAAGAGAAAGACCTGCCGGTGATGATTGAACGCGTCAAGTTAGACGCCTTCTCTGACATGGCAATGATTGCAGCGGTTGTCGGGGACGGTGAGCGCTACCAGGAGTACCGCGAGCGATTTTATACTGTGCTCGCTGGCAGAAACGAGGGCCAGTGGTCTGATTTTGAGCTCGACAGGGAATACTATGCGTTGGCTCTCGGCCAGGCGCTACTCGGTGACGCCGAAGGCGGCTGGGCAATGCTTGAGCGTTACCGGGACGATGGTATGGCAGACCAGGAAATCGCAGTGCCTCGGGCAAGGAGTAATCTGGCCTTCGGCGGCGTCCCGGGCTACCAGGACTACATCGCCAGGAACACAGCGGCGTGGACGGCTGAGTGAGTATATTGTTCTCCTTGTACCCATCAGCCGAGGCTTCTCGCGTCGCCAGAGTGCGGTAGCGCAGCCGCTTTTCGCATTACTCGGTACTTGCCCCGCAAACCGCACTGGCAAAGGCCCCGATCGGCGTGGCAACATTATTACCCGATCAACGGTCGGTTTGTCCTATATTCGGACGATATTACTGAGGGCCTAACCATGCGCTACCGGATTTTCGCAGCTATGTGTCTCGGCTTTGCTGCCTTCGGCGCCGCTGGTGCGCAGGACAGCAGCCAGACGGCGTTTCCCGGATGGGCGCCGACCGACGCGATGATACGTATTCAGGAGAAGGCGGAAGCGGCGTTCGAGGCCGGCAAGTACCGAAAGGCGATGTGGCTCTACAGCAAGGAGCTGGCGCCAGTCGGTGACAAGTATAGCCAGTACATGGTCGCCTACATGCACGAAAACGGCTTGAGCGTGCCACGCGATCCGGTTCAGGCAGGCGCCTGGTACCTGCTGGCCGCAGAGCGCGGGCACGAACCGATCGTTGCCGCCGCCGAGGCCCTGCATAACAGGTTGCGCCCCGAGCAACTCGCTGCGGCCAGGGCGGCTGCGGAATCGCTGAAGGCACAATGGGGCGACAAGGAGCTCGTCAAGCGCGCGATTCGTCGCGATATCCAACGGCTGCGAATCAGGACGGGCACGCGTGTTCGTTATAGCGGCCGCCGCGACTGCGTCTCGCGGCCGGGTCGGGTGTTCATCGGCATGGTTAGTGTGTCGTTCGAAGAGTATTGCGAGGCTGTATCCGACCGCATCGAAGCGCGGATGGCCTACCTGGAGGGCTACGTCACCTACGGCGAGCTCGTGCTGTTGCCCGACGAGGACGAGGAAGCCGACGCGGAGGCGCCGCCCGCAAACGAGTAGGGCACGCGCCCGGACCAAAGCCGCGCGGACCCATCGGTACCCGCACCCGCACCCGACCACGAGCGCTCGGACGCAGCCCGGCTTGCACGCGTCGCCGCCGGCAAGCCCGCGCCGCCGTCATCAGTCGTGGGACGGTGAGCGCTACCAGGAATACATCGCACGGAACACACGGGAATGGACGGCCGCGGACGACTGAGTCAGCGCGACAACCAATCACCTGAGATTGGCTATTCGTGCTTTCGCATCTTCGGCAATCGCCTCACCATCCGGGCGCAATGAAATAAACTTTTCGTAGCTCTTACGGGCCGCCGATTGCATGTTCAACGCTTGCTGCGCCTCGCCCTTCAAAAGCGTTAATTGGGACGTCAGACGGTAAGTTGGCGCACCGTCAAAAAACGCTGCTGCGGCTTCGCCACGGCGTTCCTGCAACGTTGTTAACTCACCAAGTGCTTCGAGGAAATTATCCGCGCGCAGATACGCCCAAGCGGTTTGGTAGCGAATCAGCCATAAGTCAGCTGTTTCTGTTGCGTCGCGCATGGCGAGAATAGCCTGGGTTGTCTTGCCTTCGCGCTCCAATACCAAGCCGGATAGCATTTGTCCGTAGGCCCGACTGTGCGAATCGGCTCTCGCCGAGAGGGCGTCGCTAATCGCGTTTGCTGTGGTGAGATCATCATTGCGTATGTATATCAAGGCAGCCTGCACCTGCACCGCGATGTCATCCGACAGGCGCGATGCATCGCTGGCCCCTGCGATAGCTGCCGAGAGATTCTCCTGCTCGCTGTACGATTGCGCGAGCGCGATCGTTTTCAGCGCCGCGAGGTGATTGTTGCCGCTATCAACTGCAGCCTTGATTCCCGCCTCCAGGCGTTGTTCCGCGGCGTCGTATCTGCCGAGAAACAGGTCGATATCGGCTAAGCCCAGTTCTGCGATAAGGGATAAACCATCAGTATCGCCAACTGTTGCCATTGCAGCGTAGGCTTCGCGTGCTGCCTCGAACTCACCTTGCCCCAGCGCGGCGATCGCAACAGGCAAGTAGGCTGCTCCGTAGGCCGGGTCCGCAGCGATGACTTTTTCTGCCTCAGTCTTGGCGGTTTCCCAGTCGCCGGCATACATGGCATATAACGCCAGCTTTGAGCGGTGTTGGTTGTCGGCGGGCAAGGCTGAAAGAATCTTCCTCGTCTGTTCCTCCGCTGCCGTGAAATTGGATTGCCGCTGCAAAACTTCGGCGTATTGTTCGCGTGCACTGACGTCTGCGGGATACTTGTCGACTAGCTGGGCATAGATGATTGCTGCCGCGCCGTCGTCCATCGTGACGGAAGACTCGTAGCGCCCCAGAATCCGCAGTCGCTCGCGTTCGGTCATCGTCCTAGCAGCCATAGCGCCGTTGCCCAATGGGTCGGTCGGCCTCGTCGGTTTGACCCAATGTAAACTCCACCAGCGCGAGGCCGGCAAATGCCCTGCCAAGATTAGGATCCGCCACGGTTGCTTCTGCGTAAGCGGTCGCCGCTTCCGTCAGTTTCCCGGCGCGTTCGAGTGTCTTCCCGGTCGCGTAAGCCTGAGCCGCTTCCAGAGAGGCAGCCGTGAATTGCTGCGCATGTTCGTCGGTGTCACTTGCTTTGGTCTTATCGCCGAGTTTCTTCCGCGCGTCGGCCGTGATTTCGCCGATAGCCTTAGCAATACGCCTCGCGCGAATCAGCTTTCTCGTCGACCGTGAAAATGGATTCGCCATTGGCAACATCGATGCCTTCGACGCCACATCCGATAGCCATTCCCGGACGCTGTTAACGACCCTGCCAGGACAGCTGTTCAATACCTTGCTGCTGTGCAAGCTGGCATGCCGATGTCAGACCCGGAGTTGCAGCGCCTTTGAATAACAGTCACATGCGGTGCTACTTCTATGCCGACAGTCAGCGCCTCTTCCAGAACGCCAATCCGGAAAGCTGGTCGTGCACGCTGCCATGCAAACCATGCTAATCAGCACCGCAACCGGCTCGAGCACAGTGTCGTTAGGCGATTCGTCAGATACGTTCAAGTAGAGTGAAACGACAAGCGCGACACCGAGAAAACCGATGATGGCAAAGTCCGACTTGCGCGCCCCCATCTTCTCGGGAGCTGTGTCTTGAACGTCGCCCTGGAGGCTGATGCCTCCCTCGTTAACATCGAAGAACCATGCCAGAATCAGCATGACTGGGAAGCCGGCGACGGCGGCGATGATCATGCCGCGGAACAGCCACTCGGGTGCGTCGAAAACCGGCAGCAAAACGCTGCCGACCTCGATTACGATCCAGCAGATGCCGACATATAAGCCGGCAGTGCGAAACACCTCGCGGCGTCGCAGTTCTCTGATAATGCTTTTCATTTAATGGCGATCGGTGGTGGCATTTATCATGCGGTGATAGTCGTCTAGATGAGTCTAGCACGCGCTACAGGAAGCTAACTCCATGCCAGAGCGGCGGACCGAACCACATATTCAGAATGATGTGGTTCGGTCCATTCTTCTGTCGCGAAGGGCTCAGGGATCGACGGTTAGGATCGTATCGATGAATGGCGTCTGAGCGCCAGTGATACAGGTTGTGTCGCCGCGCAAGGACAGCGAATCCAAATCGAATGGCTGGGTGAAAGTCATCACTTCGTAGCCGACGCCGTCGGCCAGTGCCGTACCGGACAAGAATACCTCGAAGCCGACGTTGGTTATCGGCGATGCAAAGTTACTTGTGAAGACCTGGCTCGCAATAGCCGGGCCGCCTTCCTCGTCGAAGATCTCGAAAGTGAATCCTTCACCTGGGGCGAGAGGCTCATTGAAGACCCATTGATGGCGCAAACAGTCATATGGACCATCTGGACTCACGTTTGTGAAATCAATGTCTGCACGCCATACGGTGCCTGCCACTGGTCCTACACCGGGTGTGATGTCGTGCACGACGTAGGCGTTCAAGACGGCGCGACCCGACTCGCTCGACGAACCCGGACCACCGGTGAACACAATATCAACCGTTGTGCCGGTCGCCGTGAACTCAGTAGAAAGGTTGATCGGATCCGGCTTCCAGCTATCCAGTAGCCAGGTCTCACCCTCGACGGTGACTTCCACGTTGTTTCCGGTGTTGTTGATGTCGTTCGAGAACAACATCTGCAACCGATAGTCGTTGCCCGGGGTTAACCCGCCGATGCTGAATGTCGAATCGACATTCGCCCGTCCGAAGTTCACGAACACCAGGTCATCCAGCAGATTGTCCAATTCCGGCGACAGGCTTTCGTTTGAGAACGTGTTGCCGCCGCTCACCTGCCACTCACCGGGCGCTTGTCCGCTCTGGTCTGTGCCAAATGTCACGCCGTTAACCGTGACCGCTCCGGGCGATATGCCCAGGTCGTTGGCGACAACCAGAACGCCACTGTTGGCGATATCGGTGTCATCCTGGATAACGATTTCGGTGAACGCCGGTGATATCCCCGAGACGAGCTCGACGTTGTCCAGCCCACCGCTATCCAGCGTCACGGAGTATTCGCCACGAATCAGCAACGTATCCAGGTTAGCAAGCACGCTGGCAAACTGCGCTGGAGTCGGTGCGGCGCCGGCGAAGTTACACACGTCGAGTGACACGATGCTGAATGTCCAGCATGCGTCATCGGCGATGTACCAGCCCGGCGCGTTTGCATCGAGCGGCACCGCGAACGGCGTCCAGTCTGTGCCCGGTAGCGCACTTGCGCCAGCGTCATACACCAGTGTCACGCCGTTTCCACGCAGGATGACCCAAGGTAGATCGGTCAGCGTCGGAGCATTGTCGCTTTGCTGCAGGTCGTAGCTAAGCGTGCCACCATCGAATGCTGACTGATCACCGAGGAACTTGTCCGGTGCGCTGAAGTACCAGGCTGTTGAGCCTGTAGCGCCACCGGAATCGGAACCGGCAAGGTAACCCAGCGGGTTACCGCCTGTTGCTACCCAGCCGCCGCTGTCGTTAGCGATTGACCATTCGTCTGCATCGTTGGCAAAGGTTGACGTGGTCGTTGGCAACATTGAGAACGATGAACTGAACGCCGGTGTGACGCCGTTCAATACGCCGTTATCAAGCGTTAACTCATGCGCCACTACAGGCACGCATGCTGAGCCAATGACGTTTTCGGTGACGAAAAGTGTGTCACCTACAATTGCGTCGAGCGTCCAGTCGCCGGAGCATTCCAGCGTAGGGTACTCACCGTCCGCAGTGACGCTGCCCGGTGTTGGACAGGTAAAGTTTGTCACAACGATCGGATACTCGAAGCTGCCTTGGACATAGGTACCAGACCAGTCACCGGCAATGTCGCAGCGCGCGACTGGCGATACCGAGACGAAGAAGTTACCCGTGTTGTCATCGTAGCCGTTGTCGTTGACCGCGAATTCCAACTCGCCGGTGCTCGCAGCTGTGAGTATCGTCGGACCTTCACCGACTAGCTGCCATGGACCACCTGCGATGCGCCCAACGAGGCTAAAGGCTGGCGCGCCTGGCAACAGGCAAGTGCCGCCACATGGACCACTGCCGTCAGGCGTGACCAGAGGGAAAATCAGCGGATCGCCCCCGCGCACAAAACCAGTCGCGGTAACCGAAACTTGCTGCCCGGCGGTCAATGGTCCGCCACTGATCGGTGCAGTGCCGCCAGCACCAATCAGGAGGCCGCCCGCTGTGGCCGGTATGACATTTGCCGGTGGGCCGAACGCGTCGGCAGGCGGCATGCTTGCAGGATTGGTGTTCGGCGGCTGCGCGCTGACGATACCGCCAAGGTCATCCGGCACAAACGTAGCGACAGGATCAAGCGGGGTTTCCGCCTCGACGTCTGGAAATACGCGGAACGTGACGAGCACCTGCTCGCCGGGCTCGAGATAGAAACTTCCGTCGACCCCCTTATTGAGCGGATCGTCCTGGCTGAAGATCAGCTGCTGCTGTGCCTCGGTGGTGAGCGTGCAGCCATCGGCGACCGGTGTCTCATTGAGGCGATAGACGAGCACCTCATAGTCGAGCCCGTCAATCTGTTCTGCCGCGAGATCCAGGTCATAAGCGGTCGTAGCATTACCGTTGTTGGTAACGGCAAAGGTTACGTCGACTTGCTCTGGGCCGCTCGGAGAGGCTGTTGAGGATCGCCGGATTAAGGATCGCTGGATTCAGAATCGCTGGATTCAGAATCGCTGGATTCAGAATCGCAGGATTCAGGATCGCGGGATTCAGAATGGCTGGATTGAAAATCGCAGGATTGAGAATCGCCGGGTTCAAAATAGCCGGATTGAAAATCGCCGGGTTGAAGATGGCAGGGTTCAGAATTGCCGGATTGAGAATTGCAGGATTCAGAATTGCCGGGTTGAAGATGGCCGGGTTCAGAATCGCCGGGTTAAAGATCGCCGGGTTCAGAATCGCCGGGTTAAAGATAGCTGGGTTCAAAATCGCCGGGTTGAAAATCGCGGGGTTCAAAATGGCAGGGTTCAAGACAGCCGGGTTGAAGATCGCGGGGTTGAGTACGCACTTAGCCGGGTCGTCGGTACAGGTCATGAACTCCGAGGCATCAACAGAGGCATTCAGGATGGCCGGATTGAGAATCGCCGGATTCAAGAATTGCCGGGTTGTGCACTTCCGTTGTAGAAAGCGTAACTTGCAGCGGATCGGGCGCTCCGGATCGCTGTTTAAACGTACCGAGCCGTCAAGCGTACCGCCAGATCTCAACAACCGAGACGGGAATCGTTTCGCTCACTGCTGCGCCGGTACCGTAGCGCAGACACAGTGGCTACCGCGCTCGAGTAAGCCGGGATCTCGATGTCTTTCTGCGTGATCACCTGACCCGGCGCGAAACGACGCTTCAATACCCATTGGGATTTCAGGGAGTGAAAGGCGGAATTCGCGAGCCTGCGCCGTTGTGTTCTGCACATAGACCACAAAGCCGCGCTGCAGTGGTGCGCCGATATCATCGTTGCCCAAAGGACGATTATTGCCTGGAGCGGCAACAATAACGCCATTACTGATTGACGCACTGTAGACGTTCTGGTTACGGGTGCCGGTATACAACGAGCCAGCCTGGAACTGTGGTAACGCATCCGGGAAAGACACCTCTGTACAGCTCGGAATGGTCACTGTGGGGTCGAAGAAGCTTGGCTGGGCCTGGGTGATCGGCGCCACGTACTTGGACCAGTCACCATCAGGCGGCGGAATAACATCGCGGTTGTCAGACCACACGGCCTGCCAGACCTGCACGTCACCAGCCTGGCTGGCGAAACGCCAGGTGTCGCCGTCGAGGATCAGGTTCGGTGCTGCGACATCGACGTAATCACCGATAAACGGCGTCGTGCCGTCGGCGAACATCGGGAAGTTTGGCACCATGTATTCGACCTGCGTGGTCTCAATGCTGAACTCATCGCCAGTTGCGACGAATGCATAGCGCGATGCCGGGTTGGATGGGTCGACTGGATCGTCTGTTCCTGAGAGCAGGCTGTAGTCGGTGAACTGCGGTGACACGCCGGGCAAAGCTGTTGCTATCCGGACGTCGACTGTGTGTCTCAAACGATCCGGTTCAGGCAGATCGATGACGAAGCCTTCAAAGACGCCGGAGACATCTTCACGAAAATCATAAAAGACGAGTGTCAGTTGGCCACCGGCAAACAGCATAGACGGTTTGATCTGGTGTCCCTGACGGTTGGGCTCGTCGACGGCATATGGCTGGCTCCAGCTTGCACCATTACCTGATGTTGATAGGACGATGCGAGCGTCGCCGTCATCTTCCTGACCGCGAATCGTCGCGAAGCCGCGTGCTGCCCATGCGACATAGACGCGCCCGGTTGGGTCTGCAGCAATCGTTGGATATGCTGTCGTGCGGAAAGAGAAACGGGTGCTGCCCTGGTCGAACGTCGTCGACTCGTCGATGACGACGGCTTCGCCGAATGTCTCGCCCAGATCGTCGGAGCTGGCAACCATGATCGCGTTCGATGCGCCCGTTGTCGTTTCTTCGGCGACGGTCACATCATTGGAACAGCTACCGGAGCCCTGCAGAATTCTCTGGATGCTCTTTTTGATGTTCTGCCCTGTTTTCTTGGCAGTCTGTTTCGGATCGGAGCCGATCGGGTTATCAACAAACCACGCCTCAGCTTCGTCGATAAAGCCGGTGAGTTCCTGTGTCCACGCGTAAGAATTGAAGCCAGGGACTGGGTCGCCGCCACCGGTCAACAAATTCAGTTTGGCGGCAATGACTTCGTACGCCAGCTTGATGGATTCATCACCGCGGTGTTTGCGCCCCAGCAGTTCCTGTGCCTCTGTCACCGAGTAGGTCGTACCGCCGACAGTAATTGTCGAAACGGGCCATGCGCTGTTTACTTCCCATGAGGAGGGGCTTGCAGGACAGCCGACGGGCGAAATGCCGAGGAAGCTCTCGACCGTGTCGAAGCGACGCCAGGCAACGTGCACGTCACCGGTGACCGGTTGAATGGCAATGTTGGCGCCCTGGTTCAGCGTGTCCGCTTCGCTGATGACCTGGTTAGTCCAGATGTTGCCGCAGTCTGTCGATGTCGCCATGCGGATCTCGGAGCGCAGGTCCTGGCCTTCACCGCCGATTGCTGCGTAGCCGACATAGATATTGCCGCAGGCTACGGTTTGATTGACGGTAGAGCCGTCGCTTTGCGTAACGACAACCGTGTCCGTGACGTCAGCACGCGGGATATCAACACCGATCCATGATTTATCAAGAAAGACAGACCCATCGTCGTTGGCATCGATGATCGTCGTATCGATAAAGCGGATCGGGTCGCCGCCTTCGTCGTTATTCAGATCGATAAAGCGCGAAACAAAGATCGCACTGCGCGAAGGATCAGAGCGCTCGAAGACAATGCCCGAGTAGTAGAACATGCCATTCACACCGGCACGCACCACAGGGTCAGCGCCCGCTGCATAGTCGCAAAGGGCCGGTGGGCTTGCACTCTGGCACGCCGGGTCTTGCGGATAGCCGGGGATCAGCGTCGACTTCCAGGTCGCACCACCGTTGGTGGACCAGAAATAGCTCAGCCAGGAGTCACCCGTCTCACGCCCGCCTGGTAAGCCGGGTACATCAACTGCACGATAGTCGTTGGCGCCCGCCAGTAAGTGGAGGTTGTTGCGGCTGGAGAATGCGACCGAAGGCTCATTCTGCTGGCGCTGGAAGGGGTCGCCATTGGGGAACGCTTGTCCCGTGACCATGTTGACGTTGGCGCCAATAGAAATAGAGTCTTGTGCGTTTGCTGCGCCAACGAGCGTCAGCGCCACACAAACCAATAGTGCGAAGCGGATAGGTGAAGTCATTCGAATAGTCCCCGATAAGCGGCTCATGGCCACCATTTCTTCTTATGCTTGCCGGTCCGACCCTGGAGCGCAGCAAGTCGTATTAGTCGCTGAATCGGAGTTCCAGAATCCGGAACCCAGGTTCGAAAAAACTATCAGCGATACAATCGAGTATGGCACAAAATCATAGTCTTACCGTAGCTCAACGGGCGTTGGTAAACAATTCCCTTTCAACGGCTTCAAAAAACATGGTGGGCAATGAGGTGTGCCGCTAGAATGGAAGAACGCACACAGTCGTTTGTTGTCAGATCAACGATTTCGATAATCATCAATAAGAAGAAGTACGACTATGAAGCCGGGCGGTAGTTTTTTCCTACAATTAAAGCGTCGAGGCGTCATCCGCGCTGCCATCGCCTATGCCGTTGGCGCCTGGGCGCTGATCGAGTTCTCCGGTGTTTTGGTCGACGCTTTCGAGGCGCCGGACGTCGTCGTTGCCGTCTTGCTTGTGCTGGTTTCGATCGGCTTTCCTGCAGTGTTGGCGTTCTCGTGGTTCTTCGACATAACGCCCGATGGCATCCGTCGCACGCAGGTAACCGACGATGAAGTACGGCATCCGGCACTGGATCGGCGGATCTATTTTGTTGTTATCAGCCTGTTGGTGGCGGCCCTGGCCTTGTCTTTGTACGGCAATCTTCGACAAACCCCGGACGCGCCGCAATCGCTGTCTATACTGATTGCGGATTTCAAAAACGAAGCGGGTAACGATTTGTTCTCCGGCATCATCGAAGAGTCGTTGCGAGTCGGGCTCGAGGTGGCGCCGTTCGTCGCGTCCTATTCACGCAAACGTGCGGCCGATATAGCCGCTGATATCGACGGGAGCGAGGACGGCGATCTACTGTTTGAAACCGCCGGGCTTGTTGCGCTGCGCGAGGGAATCAATATCGTCATCGGCGGGAGTGTTCGTCGCGAAGGCACCGGGCTGATCGTTTCGGCGACAGGATTTGCACCGGGCGATCAACGTGAGCTGTTTTCGGTGAGCGAGCGGGCCAAAACTGATGCCGACATTCTGAGTGTCGTCGCGGAAATTTCTCAAAAATTGCGCCGTGAACTCGGCGATACCAAGAAACCCGCTGGCGCCGGCGAAAGTGAATCGTTCGTTGTCGCTAACCTCGAGGCCGCTGCAGAATATTTGAAGGCGCAGGATCTGCAGCTCAGTCGCAAACTCGATGAGGCTGTTGTGCACTACGAAAAAGCGGTGCAACTCGACCCCGGTTTCGCACGGGCATTCGCCGGTCTGGCGTTGACCGAGGAATACCTTGGGCGCACGGAGGCGGCGAGCCAGCACTGGGAGTCGGCGCTGGCCGGTCTCGACACGCTGACTGAGCGCGGTCAGCTGCGAACGCTTGGCAACTATTACCTTATCAGCCAGCAAGACTATGCAAAGGCGCTGGATACCTACGAGCGGCTCGTCGAGCGCTATCCCGCCGACAACGTGGCGCACAACAACCTCGCGGTGGCGGCTTTTTATGCGATGGATTTCGGGCGGGCGCTCGAAGTCGGTCGTGAAGTGGCCAGTCGCTTCCCGGACCAAAGCGCCTACGGCGCAAACCTCTCGCTGTACGCGATGTACGCAAGCCGGTTTGACGAGGCGGCCAAGGTTGCGGACCAGGTGCTCGGTGTTGACCCCGCCAACGCCTATGCGAACTTCGTCCTGGCACAAGCGGCGGCCGTCGCCGGCGACCTCGCCTTAGCCGAGACGACGTACCAGAAGATGATGAGCCTCGACCAGTTCGCAACATCTGTTGCCGCCGAGGGCATCGCGGATCTCGCGTTGTATCGCGGCGACGTTGATATCGCGTTGCAAACGCTCGATGCGGCAATCGAGTCGGAAATGGCGCGCGGCGCGCTGAGTACCGTCGCGCTCAAGCATGTCATGCGGGCCGATGCATTCCTGATATCGGGAGATAATGAGCAAGCAATGGCGGCTACAACAGCGGCCCTTGAGATCGAAGCCAGTGATACGGCAGTAGTGGTGCCGGCAGCGATGACGCACATTCGGCTGGCCGAGTTTGAGAAAGCGCAAGCCATCATCGACACATTGTCGGAAGGTTTTTCCAAAACGCGCCGTGCCTACGCCGAAGCGCTTCGCGCCCAGATGGCCAGCGCGCAGGGGGACATCGAAACCGCGATAGGCGCGGCAAATGCCTCGGTCGAATTGAGCGACCTGTGGCTCACGCGCCTCATTCGCGCAGAGGTGTTCATTCAGGCTGAGCGCCTGAGCGACGCGCAAGCGGATCTCGCGGTGTGCCAACAGCGAACAGGTGAAGGCATTGCCGTTTTTCTGAACGATCGGCCGTCGCTTCGTGTGCTACGCCGATTTGAGGCGGCGCAGGAAGCGGCTGGAATGCCGGCGAGTTCAGCACCGGCTACCTGAAAGGCCTGGGGCCTGAACGAGCCCATCAGCGTGGTGGCTAGCTGAGTTTCCGGTTAGTTCCCCGGAAGGGCGGGTAGCAAACACGCATTGCCCGGTTTCCGTTCCTTTGCGAATCACAACGCTTAGATCAGCCACACCACCAGCACCAGCTGCGCAAGCCGGTACAACGAGTGGACCAACGAAAGCTCGACCAGGAACAAATGGGGTCGCCGGGATGGCGGTCGCTGCACCATTCGGTGGGCGAGTCAGCGACGAGCGGCTTTGCTATGTTAATGCTAGCGCATGAGGCGACTGCATGCCTGCTTGCGGAGATCGAAGGCGGGCGAAAATACGCTATGTGTTGTCATTTCTGCTGTACCACGCTTAGCAGTCATGGCTTGTTTATTTTGTGTTGAGGGACAGCTCGCACTTCCCCTGCCATTGCGGTATTTTGGATCGGGTGTCGAAGCGCAGAATCCAATGACCGCCAGCAAGGACGAAAGCCGCCTGCACCGCAGCGTACGCCTGCTGTATACGGGCCGTAGTCGAAACGCCAGGATATTTCGCTATTCGCTGGTCGCATTCGATGTCGCGAGTATCGTTTACTTCCTGCTGACAGTGGCAAGCCAGCAGCAGCCATTGCTGGTGGCTGTCAACTTCGTACTTGGCCTGCTGATCCTGCTGGATTTCGGCGCGAGACTGTGGATTGCTGACAACCGCCGACAGATGCTGATGCGCATCTATACGATCGCCGACGTGATCGTCATCCTCAGCCTGTTGCTGGCGCCACTGCTGACGGAAAACCTCGCGATGTTGCGAGTGCTGCGCGGCCTGCGGCTGATTCACTCCTACCACCTGCTGCATGACCTGCGCCGCAATGTACGCTACTTCCGCGTTCATGAGGACGCCATCTTCGCTGCCGTAAACCTGTTCGTGTTTGTCTTTGTAACGACCTCGATTGTTTACGTATTGCGATTCCAGGACGAGACCAGCGTAGCGAACTACATCGACGCGCTGTACTTTACCGTCGCCACGCTGACCACCACGGGCTTCGGCGACATCACGCTCAATACGACCGGCGGCAAGATACTCTCGGTATTCATAATGATCTTCGGTGTTGCCCTGTTCGTAAGACTGGCACGCGCCATATTCCAGCCGGCCAAGGTTAAACATGAGTGCCCGGAGTGTGGCCTAGTGCGCCATGATCCCGACGCCGTGCATTGTAAGCACTGCGGGGAGGGACTGAAGATCGAGACGGAAGGCCTGGAGTGAAGCGCCGGTCACCTGAAGCCTGGTTCCTGTAGAAGCGCATGGACACGAACACCGATGACGAAGTATCGGTTGTTCGCGGTGTAGCGCTCAAGCGGGTGCATTTGGCCGGCTAATCCCGCCACGATTCAGGCCAGCCACACCACCAGCACCAGGTGTGCAAACCGGTTCAACGCTCGCAGCGATATCGTTATCAGCCGTGTTGGTGCTCGTTCAGAATGTTGGTCAGCCATTGGCTCCATGACACTTCTTGTATTTCTTGCCGCTGCCACACGAACAGGGATCATTTCGGCCAAGTTTGGGTTCGCCGTGCCGGAAAGGCTGCTGCGGCTCATCGCCTTTGTTGTGACCACAGTCAGGACCGTGGATATGCGGTTCAGGTGCTTTGGGCTGTGCTTTCGCCATAGCGGTTACTCCTGGGTAAATGTTGAGCTTGCTTGTGCCTGGCTGTCGTCTGTCGCCGTCCAACATGGCCGTGTCTTAGTGGTGAGTCAAAACTCAATAGCAAGTCCGACCATCGGGCCGTGTGTAATCGTGTCGTAGGCAAAAAAACCACCATTGATAGCCTTGCCGTTATCGTAGTCGACATCGAGTGCGGAGTAGCCAAACTCGAGAACGTACTTGTCCGCCATACGGTAAAGCAGCGTTGCTTTGGCGCTCCAGGAAAAATCCGAGCCTATCCCGAATCCGCCAATGTCTCCGCGCAAGCGATAGTGCCAGCGATCACCAAACGGGCTTGTCCACCTGAGGCCGACTAAAGGATCTACCCAGCTTTCGCTGATGGTGGTCGAAAAACTGCCGGGCAAAAGTCCGGGGTCGAATGCCGCGCGTACTTTGTTGTCCCACCAGCGGATACCCGCCAATGCCTCCAGCATACCCGACTCAAAATCGAAACGACGGGTCGCCATGGCTTCGAGGATGCCCTGTCGCACACTCGCATCCAACACGCCACCAACGCCTGCCGACACATCGGCGCTCAGGTTCATGAAGCCGTAGTCCAGTGCAACCCCCCAACCGTTGCTATGTTGGGCCTCGAAATGCAGCATAGCGCCGATATCGAGATTCTCCAGAATATCGCTGAAACTCACCGAAACCGGTACACCAGCCACGCGGCCGACACCGGCGTCGCCATCAATTGAAGAAGCTAACAGGTAGGGCTGGACAGAGAATTGCCAGGTCTTGTCTGCGCCGTTGTCGGCCAAAGCATGGCCGGAGAGCAACGCGAACGAAGCGAGCAGGATAAATGAATTACGCATTCTTAAAATCATTGTGGTGTTTGTCTCGATTTGTGGGCTGAGATTTTGCCATGGCCGGGTAAATTCTGGACTCGTTCATGGCAAGCGGTCGTCTAAGGGTCCCAATCTTAAACTACTTGCCCTGCAGAAACTCATGCCCGGTAGGCATTGATCCATGCAAACATCAAACAAGCGGACTTGGATATGGAGCTTCGGTTCGACATTGCATTTTTTCTACTACAACTTGTAATACCTGCGGATAAATGGCCGCGGAGTAATGATGCTTGCAATTCAACAACGTTAGAAAATCGTATGGACCGATGTCAGACATGCGATTACGGGTGCGGACATTCCCGGACGCCTGCTGGCCGGCATCGCCAAGAGTGCGCCATAAAAATGGTAACGCTCAGGTGTCCGGAATTTCGGCGCCGGCCCCGGGTTCGGCCGTCGAAGCTGCGGTCTCGGCTCCGCCAACCCATCGGTCCATAACCTGGCTGGCGACAACGTCGCCGGCGACGTTGATCGCGGTGCGGCTCATATCCAGAATTCTGTCGACACCGAGAATCAACGCAACCCCTTCGGGCGGGATACCTACCGTGGCCAGAACGGTGGCGAGTATCACAATACCCACACCCGGTGTCGCCGGTGAGCCGATGGAGGCGCCGACCGACAGCGCCACTACCAACGCCATCCCACTCAGGCCGATCTCGATGCCATAGACCTGCGCCAGAAAAACCGTGGCAACGCCCTGGTATAACGCCGTGCCGTTCATATTGATGGTCGCCCCCAAAGGGATGACAAATTGGGCGACCGATTGGCGCACCGATAGTTTCTCTTGTGCCGTCTTGATGGATAACGGCATCACCGCAGCTGAACTGGACGTGGAGAATGCGAGTAGCAATAACTCTCTTGTTGCCGCGAGAAATTTCAGCGGGCTCTGGCGGACATAAACGCCGACGATGATCAGGTAGACCGCCAATAAAATTAGCAGCCCGACCAACACGACGAGCACGTACTGCGACATGCCGAGAAGAGCCTGCAGCCCCAACTGGCTGGTGAGGCGAGCCATCAGTCCGAACACCGCAACAGGTGCGAGCAACATCGCCCATCGAACCACAGTCATGCACACTTCTTGCAGCGAGGACAAAAGGTCAAGCATGGGTCTGGATTGCTTAGGCGGCATCGTCACTAAAGCAACGCCGACAATAATCGCAAAGATAACGACCTGGAGCATCTGCCCTTCGACCATAGCGCTCAGCGGATTGCCTGGCAGCAAGCCCAGCAGTGCTTGCGGTAACTCGGCAAGACTGGGTGTCGCTAATACTTCCGTTTCGCTCGCCGCCGCAGATGACAACGATGTGCTGGCGGTCAGTGATTTGCCGGGGTTTAGCAGCGTTGCCAGCCAAAGTCCGATGGCAGCTGCGATCGCAGTCGTCACGATGAAGTAAGCAACGACAGCAACGCCGAGCTGCTTGAGCTGCTCGGCGTTTTCACTTGAGGCGAGCCCGAGAATGATAGAGGCGAACACCAGCGGGACGACGATCATCTGAATGGTTGCAAGGAACAACTGGCCGGGAATTGCCAGCCAGTTGCCGATGAGTGCGCCCAGTGCCGGTTCAACTAACCCTGCCGTCGGACCCAGCGCCACGCCGGTGCCCAGACCTGCGACCATACCGATGAGTACCTGCAACCACAGGCGTCGCTCAACCAATGAGGCGAGCTGACCTGCCAAACGACGAAAAGATCGCGGCTTCAGACGTTCAATATTCGCAAATCGGCCCATCATTGTTCCTCTATCACGGTATCGGTTTCGGACAACAGGATAAAGGAAACGTCTTGTTGCATTGAGATATTGGTCAGCCGGCGCCCGGCGGCGGAATCACGGCCTCGACCAGTCGTGGCCCGCGCGTCGACAACGCTTGCGCGAGTGCCTCGCGGAACTCGCCGATCGTTTCTGCGCGCACTGCCGGCACGCCGAGACCCTGCGACAGGCTGACCCAGTCGAGCGCCGGGCGCGTCAGGTCGAGCAGCGACAGCGCGGTCTCGCCCGGATTTTCTACACCCACGCGCGCCAGCTCGATGTTCAGGATCGCGTAGCTGCCGTTGTTCATTATTACCGTCGTGACGTCCAGTTCCTCGCGGGCCATCGTCCACAGCGCCTGCACGGTGTACATAGCACCGCCGTCGGCCTGCAGTGCGATGACCTTGCGCTCGGGGCAGGCGACTGCGGCACCGGTGGCAAGTGGCAGTCCCTGTCCGATTGCACCGCCGGTCAGCGTGAGCCAGTCGTGGCGGGCGGCGCCGACCGTCAGGCCGAACATTGCCAGTCCGGCGGTCGCGCCCTCGTCGCAGACGATCGCGTCGTCCGGCATCAGGTGCGCCAGCACGCCGCCGGCTGATTTCGGCGTCAGCGGCGTGGCGTCGTCGTCCAACGTTGGCAGGAATGGCTCCTGCCGTCCGCCCGGACGTGCCGGTGCGCCGAGGCTGTCGGCGAGACGCGTCAGGGCGTCGAGCGCATCGTGGCGGGGGTCGGCCAGCTCGACCAGGATTGCATCTTTCGGTGACAGCCAGCTCGGCTTGCCGGGATAGGCGAAGAACGAGACGGGCGGCGGTGCACCGACGAATACGATCGCGTCGAGCTCGCTCAACGCCTGGGCGGCGACTTCACCAAAATAGGGTAGCCGCTCAAGCGCAATGCGACCGTGACCGCGTTGCAGGCGCGCCGGGAACGTCTCGCAGATCAGCCGTGCGCCGGTTGCCGCTGCCACCCGGCCGGCCTGCTCCAGCGCATCTTCGCGCAGCGCCCGTCCGCCGAGGAACAGTGCCGCGTTACCATCGCGCCGCAGCGCGTTGACAGCGTCGTCGAGTGTCGACGCGTCGGCGCGCGGTGGTTGTGTCTTTCCGGGCGCTTCTACCGCGCTGGCCTCGCCGCCCCACGCATGGTCGGCTGGCGCGATCAGCGTCGCGACCTGGCCGGGATAGTGCAGCGCGGCGGCCAGCGCCTCGGCACCGGCGACGGCGAGATCCGCCGGGCTTGCGGAGGTGCGCACCCAGTCCGACATCGGCGCGGCCACGCCAGCGATATCGGATGTCAGCGGCGCATCGTATTGCAGGTGGTGTACCGCGTGATCGCCAACCACGTTGATGACCGGCGAGCGCGCGCGACGGGCGTTGTGCAGGTTGGCCAGGCCATTGCCAAGTCCCGGGCCGAGGTGAAGCAGCGTTGCGGCGGGCCGGTCGGCCATGCGGCCGTAGCCGTCGGCGGCGCCGGTCACAACGCCCTCGAAAAGACCGAGGATGCCACGCATGCCGGGCTGGCCGTCGATCGCGGCCAGCAGCTGCATTTCGGAGGTGCCGGGATTTGCGAAACAAACGCTGATGCCGCCGTCGTAAAGTGTCTGGATCAGTGCTTGTGCGCCGTTCATATTGTCCTCACTGGTCGATCGTTCGGTGCGCACGGCGACGTGCCCGGCACCGGAGCTGCCGATGGCGTTGTGTGTGATCGCCCCTCATGCCGACCCATCAGTGCTTACTTGTCGGACGCAACCAACCCTTTCTGCGAAAGTAATAGAGCAGGCCTACGACCATCATGCCCATCAGAAACAGTGAGAAAGCGTAGCCAAACCGCCAACCCAACTCCGGCATATTCCAGGGTGATGCGCGATCAAAATTCATGCCGTACAGGCTGGCGATGAAGCCCAACGGAATAAAGATCGTCGCGATGATCGTCAGCACTTTCATGATTTCGTTGAGATTGGCGCTGACACTGGACATGTACACATCAACCAAACCGGAGGCGATTTCCCGGTAGGTCTCGACGATGTCCATGAGCTGTACTGTGTGGTCATAGACGTCACGCAGATACAGCCGCGTATCAGCGGCAATTAACGGATTCTCATCTCTAATCACGGCATTGATCATCTCGCGATGCGGCCACACGGATCGGCGCATCGTCAACAGCTCGCGTTTCAGGTCATGAAGCTGTCCGATTTGTTCTGGCTTGGATCGAGCAATGACGTCATCTTCAAGCAACTCGAGTTCCTCGCCGTACTGTTCCAGCGCCGGAAAGAAGTCGTCCACAACCGCATCGAGAAGCATGTAGCACAGATAGTCGGCCTGTTTATCACGCACTCGCCCCTTGCCCTGGCGAATCCGTTCGCGAACGGGGTCCAGGCAGTCGCCGGGTTCCTCCTGAAAGGACAGCACAAAGTCTTTTCCAAGAAATATTGACAGTTGCTCCGTGCGAGCGCTCACCCCCGATCGAAACATCTGTGTGACAAAGAAGATGTGGTCGTCGAACTCTTCGGCCTTTGGGCGTTGGTGGGTATTGAGCACGTCTTCCAGGGCCAGCTTGTGTAGCCCGAATACAGCTCCGATCTCGGCAATGACTTGCGCACTCCCCAGTCCCACGACATCAATCCAGGTAACGGTATGTGTGCCTCGCAACGGTTCAATGGAATCCGTGGTGATGTTTTTCTTTTCCACCACGGAATTGTGCCCGAACGCCATCATGTTGATCACTGGCGGTGAGGCCTCGGACGGCGCGATCATTGTTCCCGGTGTTGCTCCCGGGCGGGATCTTCTTCGAATGGGGTAGAGCGTCGAACGCATTAGTGACCGCTCTCCGCTATCCCGAACCGAAAAATCACGTGCGCACTTTTGCTTGGTCTACGTCGGCGTCTTGCACGTGCTGATCCCGAAGAGCGCGTAGGGTGGGCACCATCCGCTCAGTCCGGTTGCCATTGGAAAAAGTCCGAGCCAAGCCCAGGGTGTCTGCGGCCCGATGAATACCAGGCTGACGATGGCAAGCCCGGCCAGGACGCGAACAACGCGTTCGACATTGTGAATATTCTGTTTCATGTTATCTCCAGAGAATGATGTGTCACCAGACAATACGCCTAATGACTACTTACTTAAATTAACCGGGTGACCGCAATGAGCCATCTACCAAGCTCCATAATACGCCTGATCTTCCCGCTATCAAGATGTCAGCTTGCAATCAAGGCGCACATGATTTCAGAATTGCCACAGAACGCCGAAGGCGGGTGTGGGCCTCATAGACGTCTGCTGCCAGCGGCCGGGTTGCTCCTGAGCTCAGGCTTGCGAATCCCTGGGCGCGCCACTAATCGTCGTGAAGCGAAGTGCGACCGCAGCCAAACCGAGAATTAGTATGGCAGAGGCTTCGAGATGATAACCAGAATCGTCTTTTCCAGCGCAGAGATCATTTTCGAGATATCCAAGTTCTCTCCTTCCGCCAGCAACGGGTTAATGTAGCTTCCGGGTGAGCGTTGCAGACAAAGCGCTCCGACGCAAGACGCAGCGCGTGATGACGTTTCGCGTTGCTTTCGAATTCGTCGCTACCTGACGCGATCCGGTGAGGCGGGCAGCCCACCTACCACTAAGCGTCGCGCCAAGTGTGTAGTAAACTCGAGAATATTGAGATCGGCGAAGCCACAGCGCTCAATATGGCAGCAAGAATCTTTGACGTGCGTATGGCCAATTACTGCGGGAGTTAGCAGATGAGTTCATTTCAGGATCAGCTGTTAAAGGCGGGCGTTATCGACGCCAGGAAGGCCAAGAAAGCGAAGCAAGAAAAATACAAAGCCAGGAAGCTGCAGAAGAACACAAAAGAAGTTGCAGTTGATGAGGCAAAGGCGGCGTTAGCCAGGGCGCAAGCGGAGAAAGTGGCGCGTGACCAGAAGCTTAATGCCGAGCGCAAAGCGGCAGCCGATGCCAAGGCAGTAACGGCGCAGATCAAGCAATTGATAGAAATGAATCGTCAGCCCGAGGCGGAGGGTGACGATGCTGTCGGGTATAACTTTACTGACGGAAAAAGTATCAAGAAAATCTACGTTACGCCGTTAGCGAGAGAGCAGCTCGCGAAAGGTACGCTTGCTATTGTGAAGCTTGGCGATGCCTATGACCTGGTTCCTGCAGTCGTGGCGGAAAAAATTGCACAGCGAGACGAGACGGTCGTTCTACATCAGCAGGAAGCAAGCGCGGAGGTAGCGGATGACCTGTACGCGGATTATCAGATTCCCGATGACTTGATGTGGTGATTTCTGGCAAGCGAAATTTGCAGCGATGTATTTCGGGTAAGCAGTACTTGTTCGCTATCCTGTCGGCCGCCTCAGAAGTACAACCGCAGCGCCGCTGTTGCAGTCAATATGGCTTCGTTGCCATTGATCGCATCGAAGTTGGTGTATTCAACGCCGGAGACGACTTTTAGTTTGTGGCCAAAGAAGTAGTAGTTAAGACCGGCATACAGCGACTGGTGGCGGTCGCCGAATTCATTGCCTTCCGGCACAGCGCGTCGCTCATAACGTCTTAGCAGCCGAATACCGTCCTGTTGATCCGATCTCGAGTAGGTGTAACGGCCAACTACCTGTAGCCGCTCGGTCAGCATGAAATGGGGCAGGACAACCACGCCAAATAAATCGCCCCGCGCCTCGGGCAAGGCTTTCGCGTAGATAAGGTCGGTCATCAAGCCCCACCGCCCCGAGCGCGTGTACGAGTTCAATGACACGACATTGCGAAACGGCTCAACGGTGTTGTTGTTCGGGTCACCGGGGTTGTACAGATAGTCGAGACGAACCTCGGTAATGGGCGAAATCTTTCTCGCGACGTTACCCTTGAACAACAAGCTGCCATCCAGAGTGGGCAGGTTCAGGTTGTCGTCATCGCGGCTGCCGGAAAGTACGCCGCCGCCGAATGCCCAGTCGCCGGCCTGGTGGGCGATGAATACGCCACCCGCGTTGTCGATAAAATACCGTGCCGACAATAATGACCGCTCGACGGTCAGAATCCGGTTTGAAGAAATACTGTCCTCACGTGTTAGCGGGTTGCGACGCAGTTTTCCGACCGACAATGCTGTGTTCTTGCTGAATGCATAGTTAAAGGCAAGGAAGTCGAAATTATCAATGACCTTGCCGGTGCCGTCCCGACGCAGGTTCAGGTCGAACGCAAACTCCAGCTTCTCTGATAACAGCAGATCGAGACCCGCTCGAATACGCCGGTTCTCCCAGTCCTGGGCGCTTTCCTGTTCCCCGTCTACGCTAAACGCCTGCCCATGATAGCGGCCGCGGAATTTAACAAACGGAAAGGCCTCGCCGTCACGGTCGCCATAGATCTCCACCGAGCGCCAGAGCTCGTCAAAGAAATCGGTTTGCAGTGAATCCTCAACGGGTTTCTCAGCTTTGGCGCGGTCGGGCAGGGCAAGCCCGAGCATTGCCAATGCAACCAAAAGCATCCATCTCGCCATCTTCTTTTCCAGCCGTTGAAGCGGGCCCGTTAATCTAGGATGTTTTGATGGAGTTAGTGGACGTTAACGCCGAGTGGACTCATCCGGATAATCGAACTGCGCCGGGTGCATCAGACACTACTCAGGTGAATCGGTTTCATGGACTTCAACAGACAGTCTGGCGATACGCCGGGTCAGAGAATTAAGGCGCTTATAAATCTCGATGATTTCACTTTCGACCTGAAAGTTCTCCAGCCGGTTCGGCTCGTCGGCTATGAGTCGCCGCGCGACATGCTCGCTCGCCTCATCGGCAAGCGCGGCTACTGTTTTCTTGCTTTCAAGAACATCCAGCACGTCATCGGCGTCTGCGCTTTCGATGGCTTCTAGCGTCTGTTCAAAAGCACCGCAAACCTCACTCGCCAGAGCACGCAGCTCCGACTGAGTAGAAGGGGATATCACGAGCTGTTTGCGGATACGTTTACCGATTACGACAACCAGATCCTTTTCGATAACATCACCCATGTTTTCCATGTAATTGGCGATGCCGACGTAGTCGTGCAGATATTCTGGCTGGGGATTAATCAGTGTCTTCTGCGACAGCTTGCCGAGATATCGGATGATTTCTTCGTATATCTTGTCGACATCATCATCGGCCCGCGAAAGTGAATTCGCGTCATTCTGCGACCCTGAAATTGCGGCGTCGAACGACCGTTGCACCATGGCATTGACGAGGCCCCCCAGGTGCAGCAATTCGCGGCGTACCTGATCGAGCGCCAGCGCCGGCTGGTCAAGGTAGAACTCATCCAGGTATTTCGGCGCTATGGCTATTGGTTTTGGAGGTGCGGGTACGAGGCGTTCCACCAGCCTGGCCAACGGCCCTGTGAACCAGATGAAGATGACCAGATTGGCGATATTGAAAATCGTATGGGCGTTGGCGATCTGGCGCGGTGTGTCGGCGGCCGCACGTTGCAGCCCCTCCAGAGTTCCGCTTACCGGCGAGATCACACGGACGAGATCCGCGAACTGCGGTATGAATGCGAGCCACAGCAGCACACCGGCGATATTAAATATCACGTGAGCCCATGCCGCTTGCAACGCCTCCCGCGGACGGCCAATCGAGGATACGATCGCGGTCACGCAGGTGCCGATGTTAGCGCCAAAAATAAGCCCGATACCGGTCTCAAGCGTAATCAGTCCCTGGCTGGCCAGCACGATAACAATACCGGTGGTGGCCGAGGAGCTTTGTACGATTGCCGTGAACAAAGCACCGGCGGCAACCGAGAGCAGCGGGTTGCGCATGGATTGCATCAGATCAACGAACGGCGTCCAGTCGCGCACCGGCCCGGTGGCGATACTCATGAGCTCCATGCCGAAGAAAAGCAGGCCGAGGCCCATCAGTGCCGTGCCCCATTGCCGCACTCGTTCGCGGCGTGCCAGCACTTCGGTGAAGAAGCCCAGCGCGATCATCAGCAGGCCATACTTGTAAATCTGAAACGCGATGACCTGCGCGGTGATCGTCGTGCCGACGTTGGCGCCGAGGATGACACCGATCGACTGGCCTAGCGTCAGCAGCCCTGCCGAAATAAAACCGACGAGCAGCACGGTCGTGACCGAAGACGATTGAATTACCGCGGTGATAATGGCGCCGGCGAACGCGGCTGTGAAACGGTTAGTGGTCAAGCGCGCGAGCAGGTTTTTCATGCCGCTGCCGGCGACCGTCTTTAGCGCCTCGGTCATGCGGCGCATCCCATACAGGAACAAGGCCAGCCCGCCGCCCAGCTGCGTCAGAATTACGCCCCACTCAAGTTCCATGTTTGCCTCTTGTCATGCGCCGTCTTTCTGCTATTCGATTTCCAGATAGCGGTCGTTCATCGGCAGCGCCTGCCCATGTTCATCGCCGCTGGTGCTGTCGTCGAGTATCTGGACCGTGCGTTCAAACAATACCTGCGCGTCTTGCGAGCTGTCTGCAATACAGGTCATGCCGAGTTTGCCGTATTGGGACAGTGCACCAATCATATAGAACAACACGCCAGTGCCGGTCGCATGCCGGAAACCGATACCGTGGCGCAGCACAATGTCGAACAGATCTTCGGGCAGCAAACCGCGGTATGCGGGCGACTTGAGATTGTCCGTCGCCTTGTAGAACTTCTGTTGCCCGGCAGGCGTATGAAACAGGCCTGTCTCTTCGTCGAGGCTGCCGTCTGTCAGGAACTCGAGCGCATGGAATGGCGGCGTCGTGCCGCCCATGCGCAGGTTGATCTCGATAGCATGTGCCTGCCAGTCGTCACCATTCCGCGAGACCAGAAAATCGATCGCGAAGCGGCCGATAACGCCTTTCTCGCACAAGACGTCGGCAACTTTGCGCGCGTTTTCCTGTAGCAAGCCACGATAGTCGGCCTCGGCGGGAAAGCGGCAACCCATATACGCCTGGCCCGTCGCACCGCCCAGTACCTGCTCGTGCGTCGATACGATGCGTGCCTTGTGATCCGGAAGGATGCGCATCTGCACACTGGGCGAGCGTACGTCTTCGCCGTCGACCATCTCCTCGACGATGCCACCCATCTTGGCAAACTTGCGCATGAAAACGTCATAGGTTTCCTGCCCCGAGAGCCACGATAGATGTCCCAGGGCGCCGCGCACGGAAGCCTCATCAACAGGCTCATCCGGATAGCGGAATACCGCATTGCCTTCGCCGCCGAAGCCTTGATTCAGCTTGATGACCGCACGCGCAAGACCCGGGCGTTTCTCGCGCAAGGCGATCAGCGCATCAACGATTTCCTGCTCGCTGTGGAGGTCTTCGAAGCCGGCGGGGTAGGCAATGCCGGCCTGCTCAAAAATCTTTCGGTTGCCGGACTTGGTGCCGAGATGCAGCAGGCTTGGATCGAGGCCGTTAAGCGGGATACCAAGGTTGAGCGCAAGGTCGCGTTCGAGCTCGGTCGCGTTGTAGCAGGTCAGATAGGCGCTGGACGGATCGCCGATCGCGGCGCGCAGGCGGCGCATCAGGTGCGGGCGTTCGAGTATTTTTTCTGATAGCGGTCGCGCCGTCGAATCAAATACAGACACCATCGTCAGGCGGCTGCGCGCGTGGCTCGCCGAAACCGTATCGAGCAGCTGCAGGTAGTAGTCCACCACGTCGGGATGCACCGGCTGGCTGGTGACGTAGATTAATCGCGCGTTCGGGTTACGCAGGCGAATGAGCGCGAACATCAGGCGTTCTTCGTAGAAACCGGCACCGGTCACTTTTGCCAGCTCTTCCTGATCCACGCTCATCGATGGCACGATCACAGACGTACACGGATGCGACTCGTTGCTTTGCAACGCCTGCCACACGACCTCAAGGTTGTTTTGCAACGCCCTGAAGCGGGCTTTGCGGTCTTCCATGTCGCTCATGAGGCATGCACCTTCAGCGTTTCACCGATGTCGTTCATGATGGCGCGCAGACGGTCATAGTCGGGGTGGCGCACGCGCAGCCAGGCATTGGCCATGTAGCCGGCTTCAACCGGTTGCGTCGGCGTGCCGGCGTCGGGCAGTTTCGCCGCGACGATGTTGTCGCCGTAGCGTTGCTGAATCACGTCCGCTCCGCTGTAGTGGCTGATGCGCCCGTCTCGATCGGGGCGCAGCGCGATCATGCCGGCGGCGTAGCGGCGCGACGGCCGCGTGTGGATATCGTCGTGCGCCAGTGCATGTGCCCACTCGAAATAGAGGTCAAACTCATTGGCGGCGTTGTAGACATCCCATTGGCCGACGCCGGGCGGGCGGCAGCCGATCTCCGAAAACTTCAGCCCCTTGGGGCCGAAGAACCACTCCATGTGCGTCGCCGAGGTGCCGATATCGAGCGCGCGAATAACGTCGCGCGTCATCTGGCGTACCTCTTCGTAGCCGGGTTCGTCGATGCGATTGGTGGTTACCATTTGCGGGGATATCCAGCGCTCGCGCATCGCTTCCAGCACATTCGGGTAATAGTGGGTGATGAATTCGTGGCGCACATCGCCGTTGATCGTCAACGTGTCGATATAACCCTCATGGCCCTCGATGAATTCTTCGATCGCCATCGCTCTGCCATCCGCGAGACCGGACTCGACGATAACCTGCTCCAGCCTCTTGTCATCGCCGACCCGGAAGGTACCCGACGCGCCGGCGCCATCGGGCGGCTTGATGATCAGCGGGTAGCCGACGGATGCCGCGAACTGGCGGGCATCTTGCGCGGATTCCGCCCGCGTTGATTGCGCGCACGAAATACCGGCTTTGCGCAGCACGTCCTTCATCGCCGGTTTGTCGCGGCACAAATAAGCGGTACGCGTCGATGTGCCGGGAATGCCGGTGGCCTCGCGCACGCGCGCGACGGCCATGATATGCGCTTCGATCGTCGCCTCGATACGGTCTACCCACAGCTGGCTTTGCACATACTGCACGGCCTTTAATAATGAGGGCTCGTGTACGACGGACTTCACTTGCACGTAGTCGTGCAACCAATGGCGCACTTCGTGATCGAGATAATCGGCGGGCCGTTCGCCGATGCCAATAACCCTGGCGCCGACCGCGTGCAGCGCGCGCACGAACTCTCGTTGGTTGCTCGGGAACGAGGGCTCTACAAATATGATATTCACTGGCCGATCAACCGGCGAAACAGCGACACATATACATCACCCTGCCGCTGCCAGGAAAAGTCTTTCTGCATACCGTTGATCATGACTTTTCCCCAAAGCTTCTTGTCGCCGAACAAATCCAGCGCATGTGAAATCGCCCACCGCAGGCCGACATCGTCATAGTGACGGAACAAGACACCGGTGCCGGTCTTGTCGTGCGGATTAATCATTTGCACCGAATCGGCGAGCCCGCCGGTTTCCCTGACGACAGGAATCGTACCGTACTTCAGACTATACATCTGGTTCAGCCCGCACGGCTCATAGGCGGATGGCATCAGGAACATATCGCTGCCGGCCTCTATCCAATGCGACAGCTTGTTGTTGTAGCCGCGGTAGTATCCGACCCGTTCGGGCACCGCCCGGTGCAGTGACTCGAAAAATTGCTCGTAGCGTTGCTCCCCGCTGCCAAGTACCGCCAGCGCGAATGATCGTTGGCTCAGCAGGTCGGGCAACACGCGTTCCATCAGGTCGACGCCTTTTTGTCCGACCAGTCGGGTCACAATGCCTATGACCGGGACGTCTTTATCAACACGCATGCCCATTTCACGCAACAGTGCGGTTTTGCACTTCTGCTTGCCGGCCAGGTTCTTGGTGGTGTAGTTGGCAGGGATCAGAGTGTCGGTGGCCGGGTCCCATTCGTCGTAGTCCACGCCGTTGAGAATGCCAATCAGGTTGCCATCGCGCGAGCGCAGGATGTCGTCCAGCCCCATGCCGTATTCCTCGCCCTGAATCTCGTTGGCGTAGGTCGGGCTGACGGTGGTCAGCAGGTCGGCAAACAGCAAACCGGTTTTCATGAAGTTGATCTCGCCGCGATTCAGGTCTTCCTGATGCAGCTTGTCGCGATCATTGTCGAGGTTAAGATCGTTGAGAATGTCGCTGCTGAAACGTCCCTGATAACCGATGTTGTGGATGGTCAGCACCGAGCGTGTGCCGGCAAACAGGCCGTCCCACGCGTAGATCGATTTCAGAAACAGCGGGATCATCGCGGTATGCCAGTCATGGCAATGGAAAATATCCGGCGCGAACTGCATGTGCTGGCACATTTCGATCGCCGCGCGCGACAGCATCAGAAACCGCAGGTGTTCGTCGTCATCCTGCGTGTAGAGTCCCGGCCGGCCGTAGAGCGCATCGCAACGCAGCAGGTGTACAACCTGGCCCGAGGTTAGCGTGAGTTGATCGATGCTGTAGGGGATCTGCCAGCCGCCGATTTTTATCGTCAGCGACTCCAGTCCCGGCGCGGGCCGGATATCACAGCCGTCGGTCTTTAGCGTCGCGTAGGCAGGCATAAGGACACGAACGTCGTGCCCGGACTTGTGCAGGTAGGCGGAAAGCGCGGCGCTGACATCGGCGAGTCCGCCGGTCTTTGCCAACGGCGCAAATTCAGCGGTGGCCAGGCAAATCTTTAACGGTGCGGCGATGATCGGCTCCAATAGGTTCTGCGACAAAACATTGCTAGTCTACAACGCTGAATCTGTGTCGCGCGAGATTACTCGCGCTTTGGGGTGCGCCGAATGAATGTATTGATCATTTCGCCCGGTTATCCGGCCGATATGCCTGAATTTACCCGCGGGCTGGCCGAAAGCGGCGCTACGGTATTTGGTGTTGGCGATCAGTCGCCGGACCGGCTGCCGGAGCTCGTGCGTCGTTCGCTGGCGCGCTATGTGCAGGTGCCCTCACTATGGGACGCCGCTGCGGTGATCGGCCAGTTGCATGAGGCGCTCAAGGGCCAGTCGCTGGATCGCATCGAGTGCCTGTGGGAGCCGGGCATCATGCTCGCCGCGCAGTTGCGTGAGCACTTCGGCGTGGCGGGAATGAGCCGCGCGCACGCGAATCTGTTCCGCGACAAAGAGGCCATGAAAGTGGCGTTGGATAATGCCGGCATTCGCACCCCGCGCCACGTTGCCGTCGACGATGCAGCCGGCTGCTGGACCGCGGCCGAGGAGATCGGTTTTCCGGTGATCATCAAGCCGATCGATGGTGCGGGCTCCGCCGATACCTATCGGGTTAATAATCGCAACGAGCTGCGTGATGTCATGCCGCTGTTGCGCCATGTGCCCAAGGTCAGCGTGGAGGAGTTCATCGATGGCGACGAATACACCTTCGACACGATCACCATCGACGGCAAGATCGCCTACTACAACATTGCGATCTACCGGCCGCGACCGCTAATTGCGCGCAGCAATGAATGGATCAGCCCGCAGGTGATTGCGCTGCGCGACGTCGACGACCCTGTGCTTCGTGATGGTGTTCGCATGGGTTTTGACGTCATCAAGGCGCTCGACTTTGGCACCGGTTTCACGCACATGGAGTGGTACCGCAAGTCCAGCGGCGAGGTGGTCTTCGGTGAAATCGGCGGGCGTCCGCCGGGTGCGCATCAGGTCGATCAAATGAAGTTCGCCTGTGATTTCGATGTGTTCCGTGCCTGGGGTCAGGCGATCGTGCACGGCGAAATACGCGAGCCCTGGGAGCGTCGCTACAACGTTGCGACCATCTACAAGCGCGCGCGAGGTGTCGGGCGTATCTCGCACTTCGAAGGCGCGGACGAACTGCAGCGGCGCTTCGGCGAGCATGTCGTGTGGAATACGCTGTTACCGCCGGGTACGCCACGCAGAAACTGGCGCCAGACGCTGGTCTCGGACGGGTTTATTATGCTGCGCCACCCGGATCTCGAAGAAACGCTGCGCATGGCCGATGCCGTGGGTTCGGAGCTGCAGATATTCGCGCAGTGATGCTTGTCGGCCGGGCGAGGCGGCGATTCTGAATGCTACGGATGATCCGGCGACCCTGAACCGTGCGGCGGGCAGACAAGGATGCGCGCCTAGGCGAACTCGTCGAGATACTTCGGCAGCATGGCGCGCCAGGTCACCCAGTCATGGTCGTAGTCCGGCCCCCACGAGTCGACGCGATTCGGTATGCCTTTGCTGCCGAGCAGATTGGCGATGCGCCAGGACTGACCGATGTCTTCCCAGCGGCCTTCGCCGGTTGGCAGCAGCACGAAGCGTTGTTTCAGCATTTTCAGCTGCGCGCCATCCAGGTCGGGCAGGTAATGCAGCGGTGACGAGAAGTAAAAGTCCGAGAAGAACTGCCCTTCGAGATATTTCGATAAATCGAACGTTCCGCTCATCGCGATGGCCATGCGGTAGGCGTCGGGATGGCGGCAGAGCGTAGCGACCGCATTGAATGCGCCAATCGATGCGCCTGCCGCGATAATCTCGATATCCGCCGAGTCGCAGTCATTGCGAATCGCCGGTGTGATCTCGTTGTAGATCATCGCGTCGAAGGCATTCTGCAGCTTCGAGCAGTACTCGGCCGAGTGCTCGCCGCCGAACCATGCCTTACCGGCGATGCTATCGGTGGAATACACCTTGATGCGCCCGGCGTCGATCAGCGGCTGCAACACCGTGATCAAATGGAAACGCTCGATTTCCTCGGCGTCCCCGCCGGCCGTGGGGAACAGTAGTACCGGTGTGCCAAAGTGCCCCCAGCGCACCAGCCGCACTTCCTGTTCGACACGCGGCGAATGCCAGCGGGTGGTTTCCTTCACGACAGGAATGCCTGCTGGCCTTCGACCCGACGCCATTCCTGTATCCGTTGCCAGAACAGTTCGGTGAATTGCTCATACTCGTGCGCCGGGAACAGCGCCTCGACTTTCAGGCGGATCGCCGAGCGCACGGACTCGCTGCCAAAATACTCGTAGGCGACTTCGTCAAGGTGGCTCAGGTGCGTCGCACAGAACTCATGAAACTCGTCGATATCAAAGCGGCGACGCGCGATAGCGACATAGCCCGCCAGTTTTTCGTCGAAAGAAATGTCCTGGTCGGCGATATCGAAGTACTCACGCCAGTTAAGGTCGGTGTTCATGCGGCGCTTGTTCGCCGCGCAGAACAGCGACCAACGCAGGTTCGCTTTGATCAACCACGGGAAATGATAGTGCAGCGAGGTGACCTGCGAGTCGGGGCAGGCATTGGCGAAATCAATCGGTCGCCAGACACCGTCGCTTAGCAATGATTCGCAGGAGTTAAAGTCCCAGCCGAAGAACGCGTTGATGACCATCGTGATATCCATCAACCGCTGCGACTGGTCATCCGACAAGAAGTCGACATCCATGCGGTAGCGGTCATGCAGCGGTGCGTCGGGGTCGTAGTTGACGCAGCGCCACTGCGGCCCGAGACCGACACATCGAACGAAACCGTCAAACGGCACCACGCCTTTTTGCAAATGCATCAGCCGCGTCCCGCTGCGATCATAGGCGGCCTTCAGGTCTTCGGCATCCTTGATCGCGGTCACACCAACCCAGGCGCCGCCATCGTAAGGCTTCATGAACATCGGGTAACCGATTTTCTCGCCGATCGCATCCAGATCGAACAGGTCAGCGTACTGGCGCAGTGTCGGCTCCAGGTCCGCCGATGCCACGTATTCCTTCGGCGGTATCAGCCAGGTCTCCGGCACCGGGATGCCGAGGCGCATCATCGCCGCGTAGGTCGTGTGCTTCTCCATCGACTGCAGCGACCACGGGTTGTTGAATACGTACATATCGTTGGTGACGATGGCCTTCTTGATCCACTCGCGTGATGTGCCATACCAGTGCGTAAGCCGGTCAATGACCACGTCATAGCGACAGGGCTGGGTGAGGCTGAATGGGGTGATGTGAACGCGTTCAACATCGAAGTCGAGCGTGTCGCCATCGATTTTCATCGAGAGATCAAGCTCGCGCATTAGGGACTCATAGCAGATCGGCCAACAGATGTCGGCGCCGAGAGAGAGTCCAATGCGTCTGGTGATATTTGCCACGTGTCTGAGTCCTTTTTTAGGCGCGATCTCTGATACTAAACCCCAAGCCCTGTCACCGTCTTGTTGTTATTCGTAGACGATCCAGGCCGGCCCCGGAAATACCCACGACAGGCCAATGCGAAGCCGGTCGCGCCAGTTCTGCCAGTTATGGGCATCGCGCGCCTCCTCGAAACGCACCTCGACGCCTTTATGTTGCAGGTGCGGTACCAGCGAGCGGTTCTCGTAGATCAGCGATTCGTACATACCGCAGCTGATGAAAATCCGTTCCGAAGGCGTAACGGTATCCGCACGAAACGCATTCATGAACGTAACGACAGGGTCAAATACCGGCCCGCGCTGATGGCGCCCCAGATCACTGAAAGCGAATGAGCCCGACTGCAACAGCAGATTGCCGAACAGGCCGGGCGAACGCCATGCGGCGTGCAGCGACGCGACGCCACCGAAGCTTGCGCCCATCAGACAGCGCGCATCCGGCTTGTCTACAAGCGGGAAACCCTTTTGCATGAATGGCAAAAGATCATCGGCGATGAATCGCGCGTGGTGGTCATTGCCGGCATATTCACTCAGCCGGTCCGGCGACTGCGTCAGCGCGACGATCATCGGTGGAATCTCGAGCCGGTGGATCAGGTTGTCGAGCACATTCTGGAAGTCGGCATAACGCAGATAGTCGATGCCGTCGTGAACGACCAATAGCGGATAGCTGCGATTGCGTCGGAACGTTGAGGGTACGTAGACCTGTATTTCGCGGTGCTCGCCGAATGTCTTGCTTGGCACCTGCAGCACATGCAGAGATCCCTGCGGTACGTCCGGGTCACGTTCACTCCATTCCGGTCGTTCATAACCGTGCGCCTGGCAAACCGAATTGGCGCCGAACGGGTCTTGTGCGATGACCGGGTTGAGCGGATCGAGGATAAGGTCGCTGTGACCGTCGCGAACCACTTCGAGTTTGTATTCCACGCGCGAGCCTTTCGGCAGCTCGATGGTCGCCGCCCAAAGATCGCCGGCGGCAAGTTTCTCGAACGGTTGCGCGGTATCCAGTCCGGCCACCCAGCAGCGAAGATAGACCGCCTCCGCTTCGCCGCGATACAGGAAAGTAATGTCTCTCTCGTCGGCCGATGGGAACGTCATCGCATCGATCGCTGCGTCGAGACCTTGCGGGTCGCGCTCCGCCTGTGCCAGCAAGTCATCGAGTAACGGGTTCATTTCGCCACCATCGGGCGGATAGCGCCATTCAACGTCGGATAGTTGGCGGCATCGCATGCGATGAGCCGGCCGTCTTCAAACAATGCCGTGGAGCCGTTGTTCAACATGCAGCAGATCGACGGCGCAAATCGCCGGCTCAACGCGCTCATGCGTAACTTGTTGCCGGTGCGTAAACGTTGCTTCGCGGCCGGAAACACAATGGTCTTTTTCAATAGCGCCAGGCCACTATCGACAATCTCCGCATCGCGCATGCCTTGTGGCATACGGTCATGAAACAGTGCGATACGATCGCCGAGCAGCATCGCACCGGCCGACCAGGCGACGATGTGCTTGTTCGCCAGCGCCTTGTCGAGGCCGAATAGCCGCAGCCGGTTGATCAGCACCAGCAGGTTGCCGCCGGTGATAATGACGGTGTTGATCGGCGACAGCATTTCTTGCAGCTCGTTAGTGTGATCCGCCAACGCCGCATTGCTCACGACATTGAATTCGTTATCGAAGCGCTTGTGCGCGTTATCGATCTGGCGTTGATGGTGGCGGTCCAGCGCGCGCAGTTGCGACACGGCATGGCGGCGTTCCGGTGCGATGACCGCGGGCGGGCCGTCGGCACGCAACGTCTGGCGCACCGCAGTTTTCAGGTGCTTCAGGCGCAGCCGATACATGCGCTGCTGTTCTGTCAGTCGCTCCTGGCGCTCGCGGTAGGCGGCATGCAATGCAGGCTCGGCCGCGAAAAGTTCGATGCTGCGCGCATACAGGCCGAGGTCCGTCATCGCGAGCCCAACGTCGTCGTGTACGTCATCAATGTCGCCTTCGGCCTCGCGCCAACCGGCGGAAATCACGCCAATCGGACCTTCCCCCATAGCGTGGCGGCGCATCGCGTCACCAATGTAGATGCGCGGGCGCTGCGGACCGAGGATCAGTTGTCTTTTTGACTCGCTCATCCGAGCTGCACCTGAATGGTGGCAACAATCTCCGACAGCGCGCTTTGCACGACGTCGGTATCCGGGTGACGAACGATGATGTAGCCATCGCCCTCGTAGCTGTCATTGCGGTGTTGGCCTGCTTGCGGCAGTTTCGCCTCGACTACCAGCGAGCCGAATTTGCGCTGCACCTCATCGACGCCGGCGATATGACGCACGCGTCCGCGACCCTGGCCGCGGACGTATGCGGCACCGGTCGCGTAGCGCCGCTCGGGAACGTCGAAGCGTTTGTTGGCCATCAGCTGCGGCCATGCCCGGTACAGGTCGATATCGTGCGCATAGGACAGCAGCGTGCAAATCTGTGCGCCCGGCGGGCGCGCACCGACTTCTGAAATTGCGACGCTGCCATCGGCGAGTCGGAACCACTCCATATGACTCAAGCCGGTGCGCAGGCCGAGTGCCTTGACGGCCGCGAAGCCCGCCTCGCGGATCGGGTCATATTCGGGCCCGGAGATGTCGCGTGGCAGCAGGACGCACCACTGGATCCACTCGTTTTCCATGACCTCGAGCGGTGAGGGCATGTAACGTGAGATCGAGTGCCAGACGGGTTCGCCATCGATAAAGACGCTGTCGAAAGAGTGCTCGGTGCCGCGCATGAATTCTTCGAGTTGTGCCGGATGCTCCGGCTGCGGCGGATGGCGCTGCAGCCACAATTCCAGATCGCTGTGACCATCCAGCCGGTAGGTGGCTTTGCCACCCGCACCGTCGGCGGGCTTGGCAACAATCGGGAAGCCGGTTCTTTGCACGAACGCCTCGGCGCCCGCGCGGTTGCCGACGGCCGCATGACGCGCGCAGGGAATATGGTTAGCGCGCAAGACATCCTTCATCCGTGACTTGTCGCGAAAATTGCGTGCCGCATCGACGCTCAGCCCGTCTAAACCCAGCGCTTCTCTCGCCTGTGCAAGCGGTACCTGCAATTGCTCAAGCGCGCCGATGAAGGCGACCGGATTGCCAAAGCGCTTCGCGAGCTGGCGCGCGGCGTCGGCAAGCTGCTGCGGGTCCAGACCATCATCGATGCGCCAGTGCCCGGTAATTGCGCGATGCAGATCGGCCGGCAGCTTTTCCGCCGGGTCCTGGCTGACCAGCGAGATTATTGTGTCGGGCATTTGCACGGCGCCGCGCAGAAAACGCAACGTGGCGTCCATAAAGAACGGTGCGGCAAAGATGAGGTGTTGGGGCATGGCGGTTCGCGCAAGGACAATCGGTGATTATAGGGCGTTCGCTCGTTCGCATGTGAAACTCTTGGTCGTCAAAAGCATCGAGGATTGCCAGGCTGACAGCCGAACGACGGCATGGCTGGTGGTACAATTCGCAATACCCGTTTGGCGCGCTCCTGTCTCAGAGGGTGCTGCGACATACAGACGGATGGGTTGCGAGGGTCACAGTCGGGTGGCTTTGCTGACTGACGTTGATACAAATGGAAACAAGCACATGATGATTAATTTTCGGTTATGGGTTGCAGCTGCGATAGTCCTGTTTGCGCTGGCGATTTCGCCACGGGCGTCAGCGGTCAGCTGGCCGCAGGAGATCGCCGCGGAGGATGGTTCCAGTGTGATCCTCTATCAGCCGCAGATAGAGGCATTCTCGGGCAACAGCCTTGCCGGGCGCGCCGCCGTGTCGGTGAAGACCGCGGCATCAGGTAACGTGCCGGTGTTCGGCGCGGTCTGGTTCGAGGCGAAGATTGATACGGATCGCGATGCGCGCACCGCGCTGATACGGGACGTGGACATTATCGATGTGCGTTTTGCGGACGCGACTGACGCGCAAAAGCAGCAGCTCGCCGACTTAATAGAGCAGCAGGTTGAGCGCTCCAGTTTCTCAATATCGGTAGATCAGTTGCTTGCCGACCTGGAGGCCGACGATACAGGTCTCGCCGCGACTGAGCTGAAGCACGCCCCGCCGGTCATCATGCTGTCGACCGAACCGGCTTTGCTGGTCTCGATCGATGGCGACCCCGTGTTTCAGGCAATCGAAGGCTCAAAATACGAGCGGGTCATCAACACGCCGTTTCTGATTGTGAAGAGCGGCAAGAGCCACTACCTGTATATCGGCAGCAACGCCTGGTACCAGTCGAAGCAGGTTTCAGGTCCATGGGCTCGCACCAAGCGTGTGCCGAGCGACATAGAGAAACTGGTTGAGCCGGCGGAAGACGACGATGCGCTCGTCGACGACGTGCGCATCATTGTTGCCACCGAGCCGACCGAGCTGGTGGTTTCGGACGGCGAACCATCGTGGGCGCCGGTCGAGGGGATGGATCTGCTGTACATGGATAACACCGACAGCAACGCGTTCCTGGAACTGACGACTCAGAACTACTACGTGCTGCTGTCGGGTCGCTGGTACCGGGGCGAGGGGCTTGTTGGTGAGCTTGAGTGGTCGCATGTGCCGAACGACGAACTGCCGGTCGCTTTCAGCGCGATTCCGGAAGACTCAGTGAACGGTGCGGTCCTGAGCCAGGTCGCCGGCACGGAGCAGGCGCGCGACGCGGTGCTCGACAACACGATCCCGCAGACCGCGGCGATCAAGCGCGACGACAGCTCGTTCAGCGTGCAGTACGACGGCACCCCGGAATTTTCACCGATAGAGGATTTGCAGGTCGAGTACGCGCAGAACACCGCGTCGTCGGTGTTCCGTTATGGCGATCTGTTTTACGCATGCGACGCCGGTGTCTGGTATGTCTCGACTCAGGCGACGGGCGGATGGACGGTGGCGACCGAAGTGCCGGATGCCATCTACAAAATCCCGGCCTCTAACCCGCATCACAACGTGACCTACGTGAAGGTCTACGACGTCACGCCACAAGTGGTCTATGTCGGCTATACGCCCGCCTACTACGGCAGTTACTACTACCGTGGCGCCGTCGTATACGGGTCCGGCTGGTACTACAACCCCTGGTATGGTCGCTACTACTATCCGCGCTACCCGACCTGGGGTTTCCATATGTCTTACAACCCATGGTACGGATGGGGCTTCGGCGTTTCATGGACCAACGGTCCGTTCCGGTTCACGTTCTCCAGTGGCGGACATGGGTCGTGGTGGGGCGTCGGTGGCTACCGACCATACCCCCGCCCGGTACCTTACGGTGGTTATCGCAAGACCAACATCAATATTGATAACAGCATTAATATCGGTGGCGGTCGCAATCGACCGGCCGCGCGACCGAACCTGTATAACCGGCCGCAAACGCGCGACCGCGTGGCCAACCGTCCGGCGACCCCGGGCGACCGTATGGCACGGCCCGCAAACAGCGTCCAGAATAACGTGCTCACCGATCGCGCCGGCAACGTGTATCAGCGCGACGGGAACGGCGGTTGGCAGCAACGCGACAAAGGCCAGTGGAAGCCGTCGGGCAATCTCGACAGGGCGACACCGTCCACGCGCCCGGCGACCCGCCCATCTGCATCTACCCCGGCGCAGCGACCTGCAGCCCGGCCGGCGCAGCAGCCGGCCACCAGGCCATCTCGTGGTAATTCGGGTTTCGATTCACGCACGCGTCAGAGCGGCGGGAGTTACTCGAACAACAGAGCGGTACGCCCACAGCTCGAGCGTGACTTTAGTGCGCGCCAGCAGGGTGCGCAGCGCACGCAAAACTATCAGCAGCAGCGTGGAGGCGGCAATCGCCCGCAGCGTCGGCGTTGAGTTAAAGCCGGCGGCGCTGGGCAGCCGTTGCGATAGCGGGCACTATTGCCGCGCGAACAGCTGCTGCCATTCGTCGCGCGTCACGCTGTCTTTTAACTCGAAACGCAGGTCGATGATGTCGCGGTTGAATTGATCAACCGCGGCATAATGCTCCGCCCAGATTGCATCGATCTCTGCTTCCGTGACGTCGTGTGTTTTCAGCGCCCTGGTCAGGCGCTTGCTGGTCTTGCCGGATTCTTTCTTCAGCGCAGAGGCTCTCTTCTTCATTTGCTTCAGCGTCGCCAGGGCATCGGCACGACGATCCGGCTCGACGATAATCGTCTTCACGTCTTTTTTCGTGTCGGCGATGTAGTCCATGACGGATATTGATCCGCCACCCAGCAGTAGTGCCACGATGAGTGCTATTAACATAGTCGTCCGCCCCTTAAATGGATTGCAGCGCGGCGATCGCGGCTTTCATTGTCCTGGTATTGGCTTTGCTGACCTTCGCCCACTCGTCGGCGGTCATGGCAGCCATGAGTTCGCGATGTGTCACGCCGGTCGCCTTGCGTGCTTCGCGCATGTCCGACTCCAGTTGGTCGGCGAGCGCGATTAATGACTCGCGTGTCGCATCGTAGTCGGCGTGCAGCGCGCGCACCCGCGTACGCCGCTGCTCGACGGTGGCATAGAGCGTGTCGTAGTCCTGCTCGAGCCGGTTAACAAGTTCGACGGCCGTGCTGCGGCGTTGCGTGTCACCGACAATCTGTGTCACCTGGTCGCGCAGATCGTCGAACGCTTCGGCGACGACTTCCTGCGGGGAAAGCGCATTCTTGCCACCACAGCCTGCGACCGCAAGCGCACAAAGAGCAACCAACATGGCTGCAGGAAAATGAAGACGTCCGGTCATTAGAAAATTCCCTTAAAGCGGCAGTGGGGCGGTCACCCGGATACTGCGTAAGCGTATATTGAAAACCGAGAATGTCATTCGAGCTTAGCATAGGTCGGCGAGGGAAAAGATCCCTGCTTGGCGAGGGAAAAAACCCCCGGGCGTACACCCAACGCGGCTAAAATGCCTCACCCACACCGAGGTAAAATTCTGTACCGTCGTTGCCGATGGCGATATCCGCTGACAGCCCGACACGATGTTTTTCGGACAGTACAAAGCGTGCGCCGATTCCGGCAGCAGGCAGGAAATCGCCGCCGATGTCTGCGCTACTTTCGGCGATCTCACCGAATCCTGCGAAGCCGGTCAACACCCAGCGATCGTTCACTTGCCAGCGGTACTCGCTCTGCATCGCATACATCATCCGGTCTCGATAGCGTCCGGACGGGTAGCCGCGCAGATCGGTACTGCCGCCGAATGTGCTCAACAGAAAAAATGGCGCATCGCCATCGACTGTGCGCACCGTCAGACGCGATGCGAGCACATCGCGATCGCGCATCGGTTGGTAGTGGTTGAGTTCGAGCTGGTAAACCTCGGCGTCGAAGTCACTGCCGGCTGATTCACGATAGAGCTTGGCCTCCGCATCAACCAGCCAGCCGCTGCGCGGAAACTGCTCGTGGTCCCGGCTGTCGATTTGCAACGGGATCGTATAGGCCCCGATATCGACATCAAGGCGGGGATCGAAGCCGCCGCTTTCTGATTGGGATCGCAAACGTGTGTTCACGTTGCCGCGATTGTAGCCCAGACCTAAGTAGAGACTGCGCGATACGCGCCAGCTGGCGCTGACAAAATACAACGGCGCGCGTTGTACGATGTCCACAGCAATATCGCTGTCGTTGCCGACGCCATAAAACCGGTAGCGAATATCGGCTTTGCCGGCGCCTAGCCGGACTCGCAGCTTGTCTTCCTTTAGGTGTAAGTTGGCCAGCGCACCGTACGCATAGCTGCCATTCTCCGCGCCCATGGCAAACCCGCCGAGCACAGACGGCGTGGTACCCGCTTCCCGGTCGCCCGGGCCGATGAAGTAGCCGCCCACCAGCTTCATGTTCCAACCTAGTTGTGGCGAGCGGCCGGGTACCGGCGCGATGACAAGGTCTTCGGGCCAGCGTAAGTTGCGATTCCTGATGGGCTCGGCGATGGCATCCGCATGCTCGATGTCGAGATCGCCGGCATTACTGCCCTCTGCAAGCTCGAAACCATCAAGATCGAATTCACGCGGCGCAGCTTCTTCTTGTTCGGAGTGCGCCGTGGACACGCAAAGCAAAGCCGAGAGCAACGCGACGCAGCTAAGCCGCGCCGGCTCACGCAATACTCCGGATATAGCGTGGCAATAGCGTCCGGGCGACGGGCAGGCCATTACGGCGGATGTTTTGCGTATTCGCCTTGCGTTCATAGGATGCCGTGCCTAGGGGTTAAGCGGTGGCAGCGGCGTTGTTCGCCCCGGCGCATGCCTGGCGAGGTAGCGCTTGCGTGCCGCCGACAATGCTGTGCTGACAGGTTTTGGTTCCGGGCTGTTGCCGGCGTTCGCATAAATGTTTGCGCTGAGTGTGTCGATAGCCTCGCGCAGCGGTGCGTCCCCGTAGCGTGCTGCGAAGGTGCGGGCACTCATACCCGGAGCGAGCCGATCGAGCCATGCGAGCAGGGCGTGGTAGGCCGTCCCGGTGTTGTTCGAACCGAGCGCTTTGACGAGCGACCGGTAAGCATAGTGCTCGCTGGCTCTGCGGTGTTCCACGGCGACGCGAATGCGTTGCATGGCGAGCGGTAACCCGCGCGATAAGGCGAGACCCAGCAACGCTACACCGATAGCTATCAGAATAGATTTAAGCCAGCTGCTTTCGACAGTTTCGTCATCGCTCATGGGCCGGGCAGGCGGCCCGTTGACCGCAAGCGTAACGCCGGCGGCGGTGACCGTCTCGATCGCGTTCGTGGCGGTATTCCAGAACCTGAGCTCGACGTCCGGAATCAGGAATTCCCCACCGGCGTCGAATACCAGCGTGACTCGTTCGCTACGTCGTGCACGCGCATCGTCGGCTACCTCGGGGACATCCCGGTAAGTGGATACACCGTCAAACGCGAGCTCGGGTGCGAGTGGCGGCAGGAATATCGCCGGCAGTCCATCGAGCTCTGCCGTGTAGTCGATAACCACGGCATCGCCAACCGACAGGTCGTCCGGGCCGCTGTCAATGTCCAGCGTCAGTTCGAGGCGTTGCCCCGCAATGTAGGGTTCAAGCGACTCGGCGCCTGCCGGTACCGTCGCACGCAGCATCACTTCGGGAAGCGCGATCTCGGCGGTCAGCGCCTCTGCGCCGGGATTTGCGTAGAAAACGGTCATCGTCTGTCCGCTCATTTTGTAGGTCGCGCCGAGCAGCGGATAGATATCGTAGCTGCGAGCGATTCCCGACCAGGATTCGTTGCCGACCCGCTCACGGAACGGGTAGGAGTTATCGTCGGGTTGCCGGGTAATGGCGTTGGCGAGTTCGAAGGTCGGATAGACCGTTGGCCGCGTGAACCATGTTGGTACCAGAACGGTTACAGTCAGCTCGGCCGACTGGCCGACGATGACCGTTTGCGGCGTGATCTCGACGCGGACAATCGGTTGCTGCTGGGCGTGCGTCTCGCTGGCGACTATTAACAACAGTGTTGCAAGGATTAACGTCCGCATCAGCGACGCTCCTCCCGGCTTGACTCAAGCAGGAAGCGGGTTCGCAAAAACTCGCGTGTCTCGGTGTCGACGCCGCGCATCCACTTTTCGGCAGACGCGAGCGCTATCGTGCTTTGCTGTGTTATTTCGATTTCCTTGCCACGTTCCTGCGTATTGTCGTAAACATAGTCGTCGGCGCTAAGCTCGCTTTCATCACCGGTGTCGGATTGTTCGCGCACGCGCTCAATATATTCCAGCGTGTAGATTGCCAGCGTCAGGTTCTCTTGTGCTTCCTGCCATTCGGGCGCGTCTGCGACCGCTTGCTGATAGGCGGTAATGGCCTTGCCGTAGTCGCGTGCCTTCATGAACGCATTTCCACGGTTGAAAAACCCTTCTGCCGTGGCAAGCCGGCCGAAAGCCGCAGCCGAATCCTCGTAAAGACCGGAGTCGTAAGCCGCGATGCCCTTCCAGGCCGGATCCTCGAAACGTTCGTAGGCGGCCTGAAATTCGAGTCGCTCGTATGCCTGTCGCGCCTGCTGATCAGGTGTCAGCCATAGCGAGACGAAATCACCGGCCTGCAGCGACTGCCAGCCCAGTGCGGCGGCGCCAATTGCCGTGATGATGGACAGCAACACGGCAAATCCGGGCATACGCAGTCGCTGGCCGGTCGCCGTCACCATTGCATGGTCCACCCGCGCCGGAACCACAACAGCGACAATAGCGCCGCCGGCCACAGAAACCACCAGCCTTCGTCGCGCCACTCGGCATCGGGATCATCGGCCAGGCGCAGGTTCGACTGGATCGTGCGCATCAGCTGGCGAATGTCGCCGTCGCCGGTCACGGCACGCACGACCGAAATATCTGCCTCGGATGCCACGCGTCGTAACAGCGAAGCATCAATGCGAGTGTCGAGTCGCGCACCATCGCTGCCGATCACCGGACTACCGTCGGGCATGAACGCCACGCCGCCATCGTCGGTGCCAATAACCAGTGCGGCCATCGCCGGCGAATCCGGCTCACTGGAAAATGCGGCCAGCGCGGCGATGTCGATCGCCTCGAAACCGTCGTTGACGAATAGCAACGTGCCACTCGCCGCCTGATCACCGAGCAGCGTTTTTGCCAACGGCAGGACCTTGGCGGCATCGTTGCCGCCGGCCGGCATGATGGCCGGGTCGAGGCTTTCGAGGAACGGTTGCACGACATCGGCGTCGGTGCTTGGCGGCACGACGATATGCGCCGACCCCGCGTAGGCGATCAGCGCCGTTCTCGAGCCGGTGCGCGCCTCGACCAAATCCATGATCTTGAAGCGCGCACGGTCAAACCGCGTGGGCTGCAAGTCGTTGCTGCGCATCGAGTCGGAAACCTCGATGGCGATGACCAGCGGGGCTGTTTCAGCAAACCACGGACTTTGCTGCTTGCTCCAGGTCGGCCCGGCTGCCGCCAGCACGCTGGCGGTCAGCACCATTGCCACGGCATCCACGGCACGCAGCCCGCGGCGTGCATTGAGGTTGACCGTGAGTGCCTCGCGCAGATGCGGCGCGACGAAGTCCCCGACGCGCGCCTGACTGGCATCGCGTCGCCGCACCAGCCACCATGCGAGCGCAATAGCCGGCAGCGCAGTGAGCCACAACGGGCGGATAAAATGAATGAGCTCGATCATCCCACCTGCCCCGCGTCGGTAACGGCGCGTCGCGACGTCAGCAACAGTAACGCATAGGCAAACAGCATCAGCAGCACGGCGAGGCCGGCGGGCCAGTGCAGCAGGGAAGTCCTCGGTCGCCACGATTGCGTGCGCACGTCGGCGACGGCAGTGGCGTCGATCTTGCGGTAAACCGTATCGAGTGCGGTCTCGTCTTCCGCATTAAAAAATGCGCCGCCGGTGCGCCGTGCGATGCTGGCCAATGCTGCGAAATCGACCCGGTCCTCGCCGGTCGCCTCGGTATTACCGATGCCGATGGTGTAGATTTCGACGCCGTTGAGCGCGGCAATATCCGCGGCATTGATCGGTGTCATCTTGCTGGCGGTGTCGTTGCCATCGGTCAACAGGATCAGCAGCCGGTCGTCGACCTCGCTGTTCTCGAACGCGCGAATGGCGAGGCCGATGGAATCACCGAGCGCCGTCTTGGGGCCGGCCATGCCGACCTCCATCAACTCCACCAGCGCGCGCGCAGTCTGCAGGTCGCGCGTAAACGGCAGCTGCAGATAGGCCTTGGTGCCGAATACGATCAGGCCTATGCGATCGCTGTCGCGCTCGGCGACAAACGTATCAACAACGCGTTGTACCGCATCGAAACGGGAAACGTCTTCGCCGTCTTCGCCGGGAAAGTCGCGGTAGTCCATCGAGCCGGACAGGTCCAGCGCGAGCATGATGTCGCGCGCGGCTTCCGTGCGCACGATCGGCTCGCCAACCCACTCGGGTTTTGCCAGTGCGGTAACCAGCAACGCCCACACCAGTGTCGCAACGAGCATCTGCAGCCACCGCCGCCGCATGATTACGGCGCCGGCGCGTGCCTCGCTGCCCGCGGCCGCCGTGATCTGCTCGAAGAAGGGTACCCGCAGCGCGCTGACGCGCTCGCGTTGCGGCGGCATCAGCCACCACACCAGCAGCGGCAACGGCAGCGCCAGCATTGCCCAGGGATACGCGAGTTCAAGCATGATGTAGTCGAATCCAGCGCCGGGCCGGCTTACTGATGCGCGTGCCGTCCGCGTCGGGGCTGTAGGCCGCGGCCGCCAGCATCTGTGCGGCCGCGGCGATCTGGCGGTCACCATTCGTCGTCTCGGTGAGGAACTGCGCCCATGCGCAACCGTAAAGCGATGCGACGTCGCGACGCGGATAGGCCGCCAGCGCGGTTCGCTTGAGCAACGCCGCGATGCGTTGCGCCGATTCCGCGGGGGGTAACTCTGCTGCAGTCTCGATGGTCCTGAGTTCGGCTATTGCGGCACGCCGATAACGGTTGCGTCGTCTGTGCAGGGCCCATCGCCAGCCGGCCAGCAGCAAAACGCCCAGCAGCCATCCGAACGCAATCCACCAGCCTGCGGTCTGCGGCAGCCAGGCAACCGGCGCCGGCTCGGCCAGGCCGTGCATCCGGTCGAGCAGCTGCGGCAGGTCGAGGCCGTCGAGTTCGTTCATCGCACGCTCCGGCGCGGCGCGAGCTGGCCCATCAGCCGCCGAATCTGAGGCAGTGTCTGTTCGCCGGCGCTCAGCGGCAGCACCGACAGGTTGATTTCGGTTTGCCAGCGATAAATGCGTGCCAGTCTGTCGCGCGTGAATGCATTGACTGCGGAACGCGTCGATTGCGAGCCAAGATTGAGCTCCGCCTGCATTCGCCCGTCGCCGATTACCGCCCTGTCGCCGGGTTCAATATCTTCGGACAGCGGATCGTAAACCAGGAACAGCACGACGTCGTTGTGCATGGCGATGCTGCTCAGCCGTCGGCGCGTCGTGTCATCAATGCCATCAAAGTCACTGAACACGAGGACCAGGTGGTCGTGATGGGCGATGCGCGCGACATTGCCGAGGACGTTGTTGAGCCCGCCCAGTGCCGACCGGGATTGTTTGTCCGCGTGCAACGCCGCATTCATTTGTGCGATTGATTCGAGCAGTGCGTAACCGGTGCGACGACTGCGCTTGGGTGCGAACTCGACGTGCGCATCGTCATTAAAGACAATGCCGCCGACCCGGTCGCCGGCGTCAAGCACGCGAAACGTCGCGATTGCCGCTGCTTCTGCCGCGGTTACCGATTTCATATTGAGCTGTGAGCCGAAGAACATCGACATGCGCTGATCGACCACCAGCAATGCGGGACGATCGCGTTCTTCGGTAAAGACGCGCACATGCGGCGTGCCGGTGCGCGCCGTCGCCTTCCAGTCGATGGAGCGAATATCGTCGCCCGGAAGGTAGTCGCGCATTTCCTCAAAATTCAGGCCGCGCCCCCGCAGTCGTGATGCATGCCGACCATTGAGCACGCTGGCCGAAGGCTGGCGTGGCAGAAAGCTCAGTCCACGCGCACCACCTTGCAGACTGCGCAGGTGCGCCAGCGACACATGGATGCGTGCATCGGAGCTCATGCCGTGGTCAGGGCAGCGCGACGTGCTCGACGATCGCGTCGATAACCTGGTCGGCGCGCACGCCTTCGCCCTGGGCTTCGTAAGAGAGCATCAAGCGATGTCGCAGACAGTCGTGAACGATCGCACGTACGTCGTCCGGGTCGATGAAGTCACGTTTATTGAGCCAGGCATGCGTGCGGGCGCATTTGTCCAGCGCCAGCGATGCGCGCGGGCTGCCGCCGACATCGATCCAGCGCGCCAGATCGTCGGAATATTTTTCCGGCGTGCGCGTCGCGTAGACCAGGTCGGCCATGTAGCGTGCCATCGCGTCTGACACATGCACCTGGCCAATTTCGCGGCGCGCGTCGAACACGGCCTGCTGCGAGATGCGCTCGGGCGGTGCTTTAACGGGTTTGTCGCTGTCGGCGCGATTGGTGGCGATTTCTTCGCTGCGCACCAGCTCGACGATACGCACCTCGTCTTCGACCGGTGTGTACTCGATGTTGACGTGCATCAGGAAGCGGTCCATCTGCGCCTCCGGCAACGGGTATGTGCCTTCCTGTTCGACCGGGTTCTGTGTCGCCATGACCAGGAACAACGGCGGCATCTTGTGCGTCGTGCCTGCGACCGTCACCTGCCGCTCCTCCATCGCCTCGAGCATGGCAGCCTGCACCTTGGCCGGCGCCCGGTTGATCTCATCACCCAGCACGATGTTGGCGAAAATCGGGCCCGGCTCGAAACGGAACTCACCCTGGCCGTCCTTCTGGTAATACACCTCGGTGCCCGTGACATCGGACGGCAGCAGGTCGGGCGTGAACTGGATGCGGCTGAACTCTGCGTCGATATTCTTCGCCAGTGCCTTGATGGCGCGGGTTTTGGCAAGACCCGGCAGGCCTTCGACCAGCAGGTTGCCATTGGCGAGCAAGCCGATGATGATCCGTTCGACCACGCCCTCCTGGCCGATGATGGATTGCTGCATGCGCTCGCGGAGCGCCTCTATCTGATCGTGTGCCATAACGTTTAGTCCGTCAGTACTTCTGTAAGTGGCAAACCGGTGGCACCGGAAGGCGGCTTGATGCCCATGTAGGCGGCAAGCGTCGCGGCGACATCGATCGTATGGATGCGGCGCTCGACATGCTGCGGCGTGAGCCCCGCGCCGGCAAAGACAACCGGAACATAGGTGTCGTAGTTCCACGGCGAGCCATGTGTGGAGGCCACCACCAGACCATCGAAATCGTTGATGAACCAGTTCGGTTCGAAGACGATAAATACCTCGCCGGATCGTTTCGCATTGAAGTTGTTCACCACCGCCCGGTACACATGTGTGTCGGGAAGATTACCGTCCCGCAATGCCGAGCTCGATACCGCCAACGACACGCCATGAAACTTCGTCAGCTCCGCAACGACGGCATCCTCGAGTGCCTGCTGGTCGATGCGTTTGTCATTTTTGACCTCGGTGCTGAAATACAGGTAGGGATGGTCGTAGGTTTCTATCAGCTCACCCTTGATCCTGAACTGTGACTTGATGCGCTCGATGGCGGCCGCTTTGTCCCAACTGTCCGGGTCGACATAGCCTGCAGGAATTTTCAAACCTTCAAGGTAACCCGGCGCATCCGGACCACCGTGATCGGCGGACAGAACAATCAAGGTATTTTCCAGACCGACTTTTTCGTCGACAAACGCCAATAGCTTCGCCAGCGTACGATCCAGTCGCAGGATGTTGTCTTCTGCCTCGAGGCTGGACGGACCGAACACGTGACCGACATAGTCGGTCGACGAGAAGCTCACACTCAGATAGTCGGTGATCGCATCCTGACCGAGCTGCTCGGCGACAAGTGCCTGTTTGGCAAAATCGAGCACCAGCTCGTCGCCGGCCGGGCTCAATGTCAGCCAGGTCGTGTAGTACTTGCTGCTGCCATCGCCGAAGCTGTGCGGGAACGTACGGCCGAAACCACCCACGTCTGTTTCCCAGGCGCGATCGTCCGAGTCACCGAACAGGTAAGTGTCCTGGTCGTGCAGCAGGCTCCAGGTCGTGCCCGCGAAACGTCGCGCGGGTTTGCTGTCATTGAACGCATTGACCCAGTCCGGGTACTTGTCGAGGTAGTAGGTGCTGGTGACGAACTCGCCGCTGGCTTTGGAGAACCAGTAGGCTGTGCCTGAGTGTCCTGCCATCGAGATTGCGCCGCGATCCTTGACGGAGACGCCGACCGACTTGGCGTTGCCGTTCGTATTGCTGCGCAACTCATCAGAGAAAGTTGTGACCAGCATTGCCGCCGGTGAACGGCCTTCGCTGCGCGCAGCGCGTTGCGTCGGGTCGATCTCGGTGTTGGCATCGACCGATGCCCCCTTGGTCAACAGTGTGTATTTCGGGTCTTCGACATTGTAGGTCGTGAAGCCGGTTTCGCGATCGAACCACAGGTTGCCGACCATGCCATGTGCCGAAGGATGCGCGCCGGTGGCTAGCGTGGCGTGGCCGACGATGGTCTCGGTATTCGCATGCGCATGGTGTGCGTCGCGGTAGACGATGCCGGATTCCCACAGGTAGCGGAAGCCGCCTTCACCGAAGCGATCGTAGTAACGGGTAGGCAGATCGCCGCGCAACTGGTCGACGGTGATCTGCAGAATCAGTTTCGGCTTATCGGCTGCGTCAGCACGCGGCGCGAGGGCAAGGCTTGCGACCAACGCGCTGCCTGCCAGAGTCATTATCAGTTTGTGCATGTAATCCGTCCTCGGTGCGTATGCGGCAATCGGGAAGGCTGACATTATGGATTCTGGTCTGCTGGCCCCGAAGCCTCTAGGCAATGCTGCCGGCGGGCGGTTTTCGCCAGCCGCAGCTGAGTGTTGTTGTCGGCATCGCGATGCTGTTTGTTCGGGATTCCGATGATGCCTTTGCCCCGCAATTGCGCCGCATGTGTCCTGAGACAAAACTGCCGGTCAGCGACAGGCACTGACCGGCAGATGGTAACGAATACCTGTAACCCGTAACTAGTTGGTTCCCGGGTTCGCTTTCAGCGTTTCCAGTACCTTGTCGAGGTTGAAACTGCCGGCTTCCTGGCGCGGCGGGAACGCTCTGTAGGTCGCCAGGTGCTGCGCTACATAGTCGACCGCCGGCAGAACCAGGAAGGCCCTGTCGAAGCGCCACATGTTGTACATCTCAGCCTCGTGATCCGCGCGTTCAAACGGGTCACCACGCATGTCGAACAGTTTCGGCAAGCGCAATGTCACCATCGGCTCCTGCCATACCTCGAAACCATGCGCGCGCTGCTCCATGAAGACCATTTTCCAGCGTCCATAGCGAAGGTTGGCAAGCTGGCCGTCATCGGTCCAGTAGAAGAACTCCTTGCGTGGTCCTTCTGAGACTTCGCCCTTGAAGTATGGCAGCAGGTTATAGCCGTCGAGGTGAACCTTGAAATTGCGACCGTTGGCGCGATGACCTTTCAGCAGCTTTTCCTTCACATCCGGCTCGCCAACCGCCGCGAGGATGGTCGGCAACATGTCTTCATGCGAGAACACGTCGTTGTAGACTGTGCCGGGCTCGATGACGCCGGGCCATTTGATCAATGTCGGCACACGATAACCGCCATCCCAGTTGGAATTTTTCTCATTCCGGAACGGCGACATACCACCATCGGGCCAGGTGAACATCTCGGCGCCGTTGTCGGTGGAGTACATGATGATCGTATTGTCGGCGATGCCGAGTTCGTCGACCTTGTCGAGAATCTGGCCGACGTGCTTGTCGTGTTCGGTCATACCATCCGCATAGATACCCAGGCCTGTCACGCCGTCAGATTCGGGCTTAAGGTGTGTGTTGACATGCATACGGGTGGAGTTCCACCAGAGGAAAAACGGTTTCTGGGATTTCACGGCACGCTCCATGAAATCGATGGCACCGGCGGTGACTTCCTCATCCACCGTCTCCATACGTTTCTTGGTCAGCGGGCCGGTATCCTGAACGTCGCCATCGGCAGTTGACTTGATAACGCCGCGCGGACCGAACTTCTTGGCGAACTCGGCGCCTTTCGGATAGTCCGGGTTTTCCGGCTCTTCCTCGGCATTGAGGTGGTAAAGGTTGCCAAAGAACTCATCGAAACCGTGGTTCGTCGGCAGGTGCTCGTCGAGGTCGCCGAGGTGGTTCTTGCCATACTGCGCCGTCATGTAGCCATGGTTCTTGAGCAGCTCGGCGATGGTCGGGTCTTTTTCTGACAGACCTTCCTTCGCGCCCGGCAGGCCGACTTTCAGCAGGCCGGTGCGGAACGGGCTCTGACCGGTAAGAAACGCCGCACGCCCTGCGGTGCAACTTTGCTGCCCGTACCAGTCGGTAAATAACGCACCTTCAGCTGCGATGCTGTCGATGTTGGGTGTTCTGTAACCCATCATGCCGCGGTTGTAAGCGCTGGTATTAAACCAGCCCACATCGTCACCCCAGACAATGAGGATATTGGGTTTATCCTGTGCCTGCGCCGTGCCGCCTAGCGCGCCGGCCAGCAGCAATGGCAGGGCGAGTGCCCGTATAAATTTGGTTATCGTCATGATTGGCGTTCCTGTTTTCATATCCTAAAAGCAAGCCTGGCCGCTAATCGCGGGCAAACAAAATGATTTGCGTATTGTATCGGCGCCGCGACCCCGCGGTGCCTTATCGTGCCGAGCGCATTGCGGCTCGACCGTCGATCCAGACAGTCCGGATAGTTTCGCGATCCAAGGGGGAGCGTACCTCAGTTTTTTACAGCGGCATTACTTTCGCTTATCATTTTGCGACACTTAGAAAGGAATAATCACATGCGCCGCGCCAGTATTCCGATGACCAGCGCCGTTGGGATGGGTCCATTGCCGGATTTGCTTGAAGCGTCGTCGGGCAAACATGCGGTTAGACGGGTATTCGACGAACAGGGCCTGCCGCTCGAGCTGACTGCGAGCCCGCAAGTCCGTATGCCGCTCGCATCCATGATCGCGCTTTTCGAAAGCGCGGGGGTGGCCTCCGGCGAGCGTAACTTCGGGTTGCGCGTTGGTCAGCGTATGCAGCCGCACGAGTACGGTGTCTGGGCGGCGTACAGTGCGTCGGCACCGACGCTGCATGTTGCCCTGGAACGATTCATCCGGGGTCTGAAACTCTTCCAGCCCCATGCGCGGTCCTTGCTGCAGTTTAAGGATGGTTGCGTTGAGTGGAGCTACCGACGCCCCGGCCTGCGGGTACATGGTATGCACCACGCGGATCACATCCTGCCGCCCATGATCCGGCTGGTACAGGGATTTCTGGGTGGGCAGTGGCTACCGCAACGGGCCCACGTCTGCTACCCGAAAGACGCGGCTGCGCATCAATTCGAGTCGGCACTCGGTGTCCCGGTCAGATTCGGCACGCCTTTCGTCGGCCTGACACTGGATCGCGCAGATCTGCTTGCGCCGAGGCGACAACGCATCGTGCCCGGCGAGCAGCTGACCTTTGCCGATGTTTGTGCAGCGGCCAGTGAGCAGCCGGAAACGCCGCTGGCTGCGATCCGCGCTATCCTGCAGCTGCGGCTTATGAAGGGCGAATTTGATCTCGACCGCACGGCCAGCATGGCCGGCATCGGTCCGCGCTCGTTGCAGCGAATGCTCAGGGCCAGCAACACGTCCTATCGTGCGCTTGTCGAACAGGTACGCATACAACGTGCCGTCGGTCTGCTCGAGGAAACCGACCAGCCAATCGCCGCCATCGCGCTGTCGCTTGGCTATCGGGAGCCGGGTAACTTTACGCGAGCGTTTCGCCGCGCCAGAGGTTGCAGCCCGCTGCAGTGTCGAAAGGGGGCCGGCCGGCAAAGTCGACCTGGTCCGGCTAACGGCTGCTAGGGAACCGCGCCCAGCGAACGCAACAGACCGAGCACACCCTGGTCTTCCGGATGGCGCCTCGCCAGCGTGTAAGCGATCTCCAGCGCATCTTTCTGATTGCCGGCCTCGGCGAGCATCGTGGCCAGCGCCATCGCGATGTTGTAGTCACCGGCGAATCGCGCATGCGCCTCGCCCAACACCTGTAATGCCTCTTGCGGTTTACCCAGAGAATTCAGTGCGACGCCAAGCACGTATGCGAAGCGCGGATTATCGGGCTCGAGTTCTGCGGCCTGGCGCAATTCGCTAAGCGCCGCCTCCGGACGACCGCTGCGTACCAGCGACAGGCCGAGCGTGTGACGCAATGCGCCGTTGCCCGTATCCAGTGCCAGGCCATCACGCAAAAGTTTTTCGGCGCGCGCCTCCTCGCCGCCACGCCGCAAGCCGTCGGCCAGGTTGACGCGTGCTGTAACCGCACGCGGTTCCATGCGCAGTGCCTGCTCGTACAGCGCCATCGCTTTATCCGTATTCTGCTCGGCTGTCTCGAAGGTGGCTAACGCGACCAGCGCATCGGGACGGTTGGCGAGCGCCCCGTAAGCCGTGCGGAAATCCGCTTCGGCTTGTGGCCATGCGCGCGCCTCATCGGCCGGCAGCCGGTCCGACATATCGGCGAAGGTAATTGCCGCTTCGATGCGCACGCCGCGCACTTTGTCGGCAAGCAGTCTCGCGCCCGGCAAACGTAACCTCAGTTCGGGCGGTAACGTACGCAGCTGCCTGAGCGCGGCGATCCTCACCAGTACGTTCGGACTGGCGAGCGATTTCTGCAGCGCCTCGAATTCCCCGCTGCCGAATGGCTGCGCCAGCTCGGACACCGCAGTGGCGCGGGCGATGCCCGGCAGTTGGGCGTTGTTGATGACGTCACGCAACTGTCCGTTGGCGAAGGTGTGCCGGCTGGCGTCAAGCGCGGTCGCGAAATGCGGCTCCAGCGCCGGCGCATCGGGGCCGCGCCATTCGCTCACGGCGGCCGCCGCCCATGTTGCGTCCTGGTCGCTGTGGCAGGTGGTGCAGGCGTTCGGCGTACCGATATCTGCGCTCAGATCGGGGCGGGGGATTCTGAAGCTGTGGTCCCTGCGATCGTCGACGACCATGTAGGTGCGCGGGGTCATGTGGCAGTCGACGCAGCCGGCATCGGCCGGTGCGTGGCGGGCATGTTCGGGCGCCGCAAACCTGGCCGGCAGATGGCACTGGCTGCAAACGTCGTTCGGATTGCTGCCGGTGATCAGCTTCGAGGTATGCGGGTCATGGCAATCGGTGCAGGTAACGCCCGCCTGATACATCTTGCTTTGCAGGAACGAGCCGTAGACATAGACCTCGTCGAGAATCTGGCCATCGGCGAAATAGAGGTTTTCCTCGAGCAGCGCCGGAATGTGCGTATCGGCCAGCGGCTTTCCGTACTCGTATTCGGGCGCGATGATGCCGCGCCGCGCATGGCAGCGCCCGCAGGCTTCCGGTTGCTGCTGCGGTTGCATGCGCAGCTCGCTGCGTTTCGCGATGCCGGTCTCCGTGTTCATGACCCATCTGGCGTTCTTATGATCGTCCAGATTCACGTCGAAACCATAGTTGCCGCCTTCGACACCGGCCTTGACGCGCTCGATATGTGCGGAACCGGGGCCGTGGCAGCCCTCACAGCCCACGCTGATTTCCGAGTAGGTGGTGTCGAAGGAATCGCTGTTGGCGTCGTAGCCCATGACGACGTTGGTCGAGTGGCACTCGGCGCACATGTAATTCCAGTTTTGCTGCGGCCCGGTCCAGTGCAATGAGTCGTCCGGCTCGATGTTCTCGTCCGGATAGATGTGAAACCAGCGTTCGCCGCCGTCCGCTTTTGCGCGCGTGTCCCACGAGAACGCCAGAGTTTGCAGCCGACCGCCGGGGAACTCGACGAGATACTGCTGCAGCGGCTCGACGCCGAAGGCGTAGGCGATCCGGAATTCGCGGTCCTCGCCGGTCTCATCGGCAGTCTTGACGTAGTAGTCGTCCCCGCGGGTGTAGAACTGCGTTTCGGTGCCGAAGTAGTCGAAGCTCGCGTCGTCGAAATCGCCCAGTATTGTGTTGGCGTTTGCGGGTTGCATCGCCAACTCGTGATGTGAGCCCTGCCAGCCTGCGTACTCGGCATCGTGGCAGCCCTGACACGACTCGCTGCCGACAAACGTCGCGGGCGCAAAGCTGACGGCAGCCGTCCTGGCCGGCTTGTCTTCGCCGCAGCCCGACAACAGCAACACAATGATCAACGGCAACAGGTGGGCAGGTCGGTAGGTAAGCAAGATAGTTTTCCAGGTGCAGGCAAGGCAGGTAACGACAGCGGATCCGGCGGGTTGAATGCAGGCGACTGTTGCTGATCCGATGCCGGCTTCAGTGTACGCTGCGAGGGAAATGGTAACAAAGTGTCGGTATGCCGTTGGCCAACAAGATCTGCGTTTCGCTTTTGTCGATGTTTGTTCTGCTGGTCGTCACGGCCAATGCCGGAGCGGAGTCGGTGCTGGATCGTTTGCGCGCTACAGACCTGAACGACTATGCGCTCGGTATGGCCTATTCGGTGACACAGAACCCCTACGCCGGCACCGCTAACTCAACGTTGATCTATCCCTACCTGACCAGCTTTGAGCATTCCGCGTTTACCGACAACTGGCTGCTGATTCGCGGCGAGAACTTCGGCCTGCGCGTCGTCACCGAGAAGCAGTGGGAGTACGGCCTCATTGCGCGCGTGCAGACGCTGGGTCCGGGCGTCGCCAACAACGATCAGCTCGTGGGCATCGGCGAAAGAGGCTGGGCGCTGGAATCAGGGCCGCTGATCGGCTGGCGGGGCTCGCCTGTCAATATCCAGTTTCGGTCTTACTGGGACCTGCCCAACCGGCATAGCGGCACGACCAGCGAGCTCGAGTTTTCGCTGCCACTGAAATTCCCGCGCGGGTTTTTCGTTCCCGCCATCAAGCTGACGCATCTCAGCAAAGACTACAGCGGCCATTACTTTTCCGTGTCGGCGCAGGAGTCGACCCCGCAGCGACCCGCCTACCAGCCCGGCGCGGCGAATAATCTGTGGGCAGGGTTTGCGCTGGGCTATGAGCTGGCACCACGCTGGCTTCTGAAGACCAGCATCGGCGTCGAGTTTCTCGATGACACGATTGTCGATAGCCCGATTGTGAGTCGCGACCGGCAATGGTCCGCATCGCTTGGTCTGGCCTACAACGCCGACCTGTTCCTGCCGCGTGGCTATCAGGGACCATTGCGAGAGCAGGGCATCGAGATTCGGCTGGGCTCATTCAGCAGCCTGACCAATACCACAGTGCAGCGAAATACGGATGGCGGGCAGAGCGGTGACCCGGTGGATATCGAGGACCTGCTCGGTGTGGCGGACCGCCAAACGGTGTTCCAGATTGATGCCCGAATACGCAACGGCTACTACCATCAGTTTGAGCTCGGTTATTTTCGAACGCAGCGACGGTCCACAACTACGCTCGATCAGGATCTGATTTTCGGTGACCTGGCTCTGGGCGCCGGAACCGATGTGGAGACCCGCCTCGAGTCGTCACTGCTGCGCTTCTCCTACGCCTATTCGCTGCTGCGCGACACGCAAAAAGAGTTCGCCGTCAAAGCGGGTATCAGCTACGTTCAATTTGATTCCCGGCTCGCCGAGGTCGATTCGCAGCAAAGTGAACGACTTAGTGCCGAAGCGCCGCTGCCGACGGTTGGCGCATTGGGCGCTATCGCGCTGAACGAGGACTGGCGCCTGGCGGCCGACCTGAACCTGTTCGCGCTCGACTTCGATCGCTACAGCGGTTTCATGGGATTTCTGAGCGTCGACCTGCAGCGACAACTAGGCGATTTTCTCAGCGCGGGGGTTGGCTACAACTTTTACACGCTGAATCTGACCGCCAAGGACCAAGACCTGGGTGGCAAATTGAAGTTGCGCCAGCATGGCCCGAAGCTATTTTTTAGCGTGGGCTTCTAGCGTCGGGTCAAGGTGTCGCTAGTCGAAGCTGGCGGCGAAGCCGAGCGTCAGATTGATTGAGGATTTCTGCACGCGGTAGGACTGTCCTTCGACGGCAAGGCTCGCGCCCGACAAGGGTAGTGCAGCAACAACGCCGGTTTGTATGCGGAAACCAGAACGGTTTTCTGTGCCCGCCGCATTGAAGCGGAATCCCGCCGAGAACGTCGCAATCGCGCGCCCTGCTCCCGTTGATTGCTGTTCCTGTGCCGCGCTCAGCGCAATCAGTTTTTGTTCTCGCCAACCGGCCGTCGTCGTTGCATAAATGCTCAACCATTCAGCGCGTCCCGACCAGGGCCGCTCGAATTCCAGCCCGATGTCGAGTTGGCCGCTACGCACGAACAGGCGCGTGTTGCTGCCATATTGAGGTTCGCCGTAGCTCGCCGCGACGAGCAGGGATTGTCGCCATGCGCCCCCCTCTGAGCCAAAAATACGCTTGGGGTATTTGCCCGCCAATCGCATGTGCACATCCGGTAGCACGACAGCGAAGTCGAGCTCGAAGCGATCGCCATGAGCCGCCGCCGCGCTGTGCCTGTGCCCGGTCGAGACCAGCCGCAGCTGACCGTAAGATGCGTCGTTGTCGCGCTGTTGAACCGTTTCGATAACCACCGGGCCGAATCGAACGCCCAGCGTCAGCGCGACATCTTCCTCCGCGGCCGCCGTCTCACGCAGCACCACGTCATCGTAGCCTGAGCGCCAGTCGCTGCGCACACCCAGCCACAGGTCGATCGATGGGCGTCTGGCGACCGCCAGCAACGCAGTTGTACCGTCCCATTGTCCGTCGCTGGTCAGCAGCGAACCGGCGCGAAGCCAGATGCCGCGCTCCCAGCTTGTCAGCAGGCCGGCGTCGCCGCTTGCACGCAACCTGCGGTAGTGATTGGCGTCCACCCATGCCGTGACGTCCGTGCTGCTGGCATCAGGGTAGGGCAGAGTTTCGATCTCGCTGCCGATCAGCCGATGAAATCCGTTCTGAATGCGATCGCCGGCGAAATCACCGCTACTGCGCAAACCCAAGCCTGCAATTAGCGTGTCGGTGCGGCCTGTCGCGTTGCGGTTGATCAACTGGTAGCCGAATGACGCCGATAGCTGATCTGCTCGTCCTGTATCAATGCCGTCATCGAGGGTCAGGATGCTGTGATCCAGCACCGCGAGCCAACGCCCGGAGAGCTTCGCCGACACCGTGAATTGCTGGGTGCGAAAATCATCGACAGAGCCGCCGCGACCGAGGAAGTCATTGCTGAATGAAATCTCCAGATCGCGCTCATGGTAGGGCGGCAATTGCGGTGCGAGTCCGGGGATTTCTCCCGCGATCGCAGGGCTCATTACGAGCGTGGCGAGTAACACAATGCTGCGCCAGGCTTTGCTCACCTTTATTCCGGCGTCAGCGGCTTGTAGGTGAACTTCGCGCCTGACACGGTGAACTCTCCCATCAGCCCCAGGCGCGTCAGCGTGATGACCGCAACGCCATCGCTGTAGGCGGGCGTGCCGGCGATACCGACCGTCGCGATAGCGATACCGGCCTGCCCCATGAACTGGGTCTTGCCAAGCTGGTAGTACTCGAGCGCTTGCCTGTCTTTAAAGAACACGATCATGCTGAAGTTGCGTGCGCCGGCCTGGATGCCGGACGTGAATTGCCAGTACCTGGTAGTGCCTATGGTGCGTTCAGCCTCAACCACAATACCCTTGCCGTATGCGCCACCAAAACCAAACCCGGCGCGCGTTACCGACGGGAAAATCGCGAAGGCATAAGCCTCGTCGAAATACGGCTCTGAGCGTGGTGCGCGCTCGCGAAATGCGGCGATAGCCCGCGCCGATTTCACTTCCACCTTACTGTTGTCGTCCGCTTGCCATTCGCCGGCGGCAGGCATTGCGCTGGCCAGGGCGATCATGACTATCATCATTATCCGGCGTTTCATCGTTTGCACTCCAGGTGGCCCGTCAGCCAGTCGGCGCCGCCGGAAACGTTACCGAGGAAGTCAGACGAGCCGAATATGCCCGAGCGATGCACGATGGTTACACCGGCATAGCAGTTCTCCAGCCAGCGGCTGCGCGATATGCGGCGTAACGGGAAGTCCAGCGACATTTCAAGATAGTTGAGGAAATGTGCGGTGTTGTCATTCTTGGCGGCCTGTTTACGTTGCTCTGCGATCGGCACGCGTTCGGCATACGACATGCCGAAACCAAAGCCCCAGCGGAACACCTCGTCGCCACTCCACGGCGAGTAGCCCTTGCCCATCGCCATGATGTAGGCGGCATAGCTCGAGAAATTGCCATTGCCTTCGTCTTCCTCGAAATGGCGGAACAGCGCGATACGCCCAAGAAAGTCGACACGCTCACTGTTGCCGAGCAGCTTGCTGAACGTCAGTCCGGCGATGTTGGTGTCCGCGACGCCGCTCTTGCTGAAATCACCCTGGTCAATTTCGCTGACGATGTTGCCGTCAGCCTGGTAGCCGTAGTTGGCGCGCCATGACCACTCGCCGGCGCGTTCCTTGTCGACGATGGCGTCCGGTCGTCTTGCGTTGCCGAACATGTAGGTGCCGCCGACGAACGCGCTGGAGAATCCGTCCTCTTCCACCAGTGGACTGTTGGTGATTTCGGAGCCCGCGCCGCCGAACGCGACATTGCCAAAAAACACGACCCGATCTGTCGCCTGCCAGGCCGTATTTAACCCGAAGCTGATCCACTGTGACTCACCCGGCGCGTAAGCAGGACGCGCGGCGGTCGCTTCGGCTTCGCTGACACCAAAATAATAGTCACTGAGCTTGTCGCTCTGCCAGGACCAGCTGACGAAGGGCGAAACCGACCATGGCCCCGTTTCGACGCGATAGCGATACGACGCGCGGATCTCCTGGCCATTATGCCGGTCGAGCATGTCTGTAACCCAGTCCAGCTTCAGCTCACCCCATGGCTGTTTCAACCCCAGCTCGAAGCCGGCATCGACAGACTGGCGGCGTTCTTCGAGCCCCTCATAGAAGGTATTGCTGTCCGGGTCGAGTCGCTGGAAGCGATAGCGCGCGTACAGGTTGAGCTCGAGTGCATCGTTGCGCAGCACATGCAGACCACCGGCAGTACCTCTGGCAAACAGGTATTCGCCTTCGTAGAGGTACAGCGGAATCAGGTCTAGCTGGCGTTCGTCCTCGCTGTCGCTGGCAAGGTAGGGGCTTTGACCCATCCGCAAGCCGCCACCGAGCGCCGCCGAACCGGGCGGCGCGTTGAAAAACGGAATCTCTGCTACTTCCTGCGCCGATGCAATGCCGGAAACTGCCAGTATTGCCGTCGCGACAACCGGCGCAGCGACGTGCTTGCGCAGATGATGACGTTTCTTGTGCAGTGAGATACTCGTCAAGGCCTACTGCGGCGGCGGGAATGCCTTCAGAATGGCGGTTACCGCAGCCTCAATGGTCTCATTGAGGTTGTTGCGATCGGACTCGGTAATGGACTTGGTCGCAACACCATGCCAGACCGGCCGGCGTTCTTTGACGTCGAAAATATCGACGGCAAGCATGCCCTGCTGATACTGGCGAACCTGTGTTTCGGTCGCCATGCCGACGCCGTAATAACGCCCGCCCCAGCCGCGACCATAACCGTACGCCGCATAAGTGGACGGGTATGAACTGACCTTGATCTCCTCACGCGAGCCAATGGTGAAAGAGATGACGAAATCGGCCGCGTCCGCATCGTCGATTTTCTTATAGCCGCGCACCGCCATGCCATCTTCGATTGCCGACATGATGCGCGGCTCGACCAATGGGTTCACCATGCGGTCGGTCGGTCCCACGATCATCGGGTTATCGGAGATCCACGCAAAAGTCTGGTAGCCGGAAAAGTCGTGGCCCGGGTCGTTGTCGTAGGTGGCGTTGAAGCCTGTCGCGCACGCGCCCAGGCCCATACTGAGCAGCGCCAGTGCAAATAAGCCAGCTCGTCGAATTGCCATGAGAGTTCTCCAATGTTGATCTAAAGTTTGCGCCGCCGCAGGTGCGCGCCGCTCCGGGAGCTGCCCGCACCCGGATGATGATGGTCAGGACTCTACCTTGTCCCGTCGCTACCGACAATATAGGCTTCTGCTTATTAAACCAGCGCTTGACAGTCTCTGGATTGCTTGCTCACCCGTGAACGGAGATATCCATCATGCCTCGACACCTGATTTTACTGGCCGCAGTTTTCGCGATATTTATCAGTTCGCCGATACTGGCCGATTCTATTGAACTCTCGGACGGTAGCGTTCTTGAGGGCGATTTTATCGGCAGTAGCAATGGCGTCATCATGTTCGACACCGGCGAGGGCATCGAGGCCTACAAGGAAGACGAGGTCTTGGGTGTGTTCTTCAGCAGTGGCGTCGATGCCGCTGAAGCCGAGGCACAAGCACCCGCGCTGACGGTTCCCGTCGGAACGCGGCTGGTTATCCGGACAGTTGAAAACGTTAATACCCAGCAGCACGGCGCGGGTCATCGATTCCGCGGGCAGCTCGAGGGTGCGATCGTGGTCGGCGGCGTCACGGTGGCGCCACGCGGTACATTCCTGCACGGCAGGATTTCATCGTCCAAACAGTCGGGCCGTGTTGTGGGTAATTCGGAGCTGACACTGGAGTTCACCGACATCATGATCGACGATCAGTTATTTCCAATCGCGACATCGGGGCTTATGGCACAGACCGGCCCTGAGGCCGGACGAACCGTTGCGCGTTCGGCCAGAACGGCTGCTGTCGGTGGTTTGATCGGTGGCAGCAAAGGCGCGAAGAAAGGTGCCAAGATTGGTGCTGGCGTGTCTATCCTGACGTCCGGTGCGAGCATCAACGTGCCGCGCGGCACGCTCCTCGAAACAACGCTCCGCACGCCGCTGGTTATTCAGTAGGGGCCGGCCGGGTGGCGTTTGCCCTCCGGGCAGACGTCCGGTTTGCGTGGCTGCGCGGCACCATTGCCTGCACGGGTGGCGTGTCGCATCAAGGCCGGTCGATTCTGGCCCGATCACGTTCCGAGCGGGCGTCGTCCAGCGGGTTTTGTCCGTAGTCGATGTGCCAGAGCCATGTGTTGGCGAAGCAGAATATGATGGCCATGACAGTGGCGATTCCGATAAACCCGATGCCTGCGGCCAGCCCAACGCATATCGCCGCGAAAATATAAATGCCGTCGAGCGGATCTTTGAGCGCCACGCGAAACCGCACTGCGGCGACCAGCGCGGCGAGGCCAAAGGCCAGCGCGAGGCTGTCCTGGATCAGCAGCACGATCGTTGTCGCACATACCGGCAACACGATTAGCGCCCGAACAAAGGTTTTGCGGTAGCCGGCTTGCTGCTGGGTCGCCTTGTAGGTCCAGGTAATGGGTAACATGACCAGCATCGCAAACACCAGACTGTTGGCCAGGAACAATAGCAGCAGCCCCGCCTGTCGCGGCGTGACCGACGCCGTGGGCTGCGCGCGTGCGGTGCCGGTCGCGGGCAGCAGGTCCTGCACATCGTCAGCTACGTCGAGTCGCGCCGCCTCGAGGGCATCTGTGCCGGCCAGTGGCAGCCAGCGCAGCGCATCCGGGGCCGTTAAGGCCAGCGTTGCAACGGCACCGATCAGGATCGTGAAAAAGATGATCAGCCTTGCGAACAGTTGCGCCGGCGTCGTTTGTTGCTGCAAACGAATGGCTGCGTGGTCGCGTTGGCCTCGAATATCGGTTTCGGATTCCATATATTGTCCAGTATTGCCTGCGATGCGGGCCCAATCAACTTGAGTGATACTACGCCCATGCGCCACCACAAACATGTCCTGACGCTGGTCTTTCTTGCGCTGGCAGGATTAATGCCGCAACACGCGCTGGCACAAAAGACAGACGTTGTTATCCTGATTAACGGTAACGCGGTGACCGGTGAGCTGAAAAGTCTGGAATTTGGTCTGCTGCGCTACAGCACTGACTCGATGGGGACTGTCAGCATCGACTGGGAGGATATTGTCGCGGTCACGAGCAGCCAGGATCTGCAGGTCGAGCTGGCAGATGGCACCCGCTATTTCGGCGAGCTATTGCCGGCGCAAGACAGTAAGTATATTCGTGTCGTTACCAGGTCCGGCGAGCATATCGTCGAAGCCAGTCAGGTCATAAGAATCACGCCGATCGAGACCAGCGACAGTTTCTTTCAGCGCCTCGACGGCTCATTTAGCTTCGGTATCCAGACGCAGAAGTCCAGCGAGGTGACGACCGCCAACCTCGCTTCAGATGTGAGCTACCGCAGTCGGAGCTTCCTGCTGGGTCTGCGGCTGAATTCCTCAGTCACCGATCAGCCAAGCGAGCCGACCAAAGCGCGCCAGAGCGTCAGCTTCAACTACCAGCGCTTTCGTCAGGACCGGTGGTTCACCGACTGGTTCACCGGCTGGGAGAAAAACGATGAGCTCGGTGTTGGCGGGCGTGTGTCGGCGGGTGGCGCCTTGGGCCACTACTTCATCCAGACCAACAAGACGCAGTTCTCGTTGACGGCGGGCGCTCAGGGCGCGCGTACATCCTTCATCGGTGACGAGGACAGCACCACCGAGGCGGAAGCGCGTTTGGAGATTCGCTATCTGAGGCGCAACCTGGCACCGGATACTTCGTTTCGCTTCACGTCAACGATCTACCCGTTGATTGAGGATTTCAGCCGCTATCGTGCCGAGTCGGACCTGAGTCTGAGGCGCGAGGTCTATGCGGATTTATTTCTGGAGCTGGGGATCGGCTACTCTTATACCAGTGACCCGCCGGCCGGTGCCGGAAAGTCTGACTACACGGCGACCACCTCGCTCGGCTACTCTTTCTGAGCCCAATGCCAAAGCTCGACAATACCGAACATCCCCGCGGTGTCCTTCTTTCAGGTTATGTTGCGCTAAAATCACCGGGCAACCGGTTGGACAGTCGATCTTACCGGCACAAATTTTCAAAGAGGAAGTCATGAACAAGATTCAATTAGTCGCAACGTGTGCGCTGCTCGCAGCATTCACCGGCTGCACCACGGCACCGCAATTCCAAAGCGGCCCCGATGCAGAAGTTACCCATGATGGTCTGACGAAAGTCGATAACACGGCTTTGGATGCAGTGTGGGCCAGAACAGACATTGACGCCTCCGAATACACAAAGGTTTTGTTCGATGGCGTCGGCATCGAGTTTCGGCCGGTTACCGGGGCTTACAGCGGTCGCGCCGGCACAAGCCAGAGCCAGATGCGCAGGGCGGGGCAGAGCGAGTTTCAGCTCGACGAGAAAACGAAAGCGCTGGTGAAGGAAGAAATCACAAGCGCGTTTGTAGAAGAGCTCCAGCGCAGCAAAGTATTCGAAGTTGTTGATCAACCGGGTCCCGATGTGCTGACCGTTCGCGCCGGGTTACTTGACGTCATCTCGCGTGTCCCGCCGGATACTGTCGGTCGCAGCACAATCCTGATCGACCGCGTTGGCGAGGCAACGCTGGTGCTTGAACTGCACGACTCGATGAGTGATGCGATCCTCGCGCGTGCTATTGATCGTCGTGCTGCCGAGCGCGGCACCGGCAGCAGTCTGACTATCTCAAGCCCGGCCCTCAATCGCGCCGAAGTCCGTCGTCTTGGGCGGGAATGGGCGAGAACGGTCCGCAGTGGTCTTGAAACGCTGATGACGCAGGAATAATTCCAAACGCGCGGCCATCTCATTCGGGATGGCTGCGCGATTCCCGGTTCAGAGCTGCCCTTCTACCGGGAACAATCCTACGAAGGACACCTTGAAGCGCTGCCACCAGCTGGTTTGCGGCTCTTTCTTCAGAACAACTTCTTCACCCCGATCAAAGCCGCGCCAGCGCAGTTTGTCGTTCTCATCCAGAAACACTGTGTAGGTTTTCTCTTTGAGCGCGCTTTGCACGCGGCCCGCGAAATACCGGGCGAGCTCTGCATCGTCGATGATCACGCCCATTTCCGTATTGATGTTGGCCGAGCGCGGATCGAAGTTAAACGAGCCAATGAAGGCGCGCTGCTGATCGACAATAAACGCCTTGGTGTGCAGCGTCGCACGCGGGTTATCCGCGTCAATAAACTCCGTGCCTTGCACCGCAATATCCGGTCGCACCTCGTAAATCTTTACGCCTTGCTTAAGCAATGGCTTTCGCGATGGTGCATAGCCGCTGTGCACCGTGAACTGATTATTGGCGGCCAGCGAATTGGTGATAACGGTGACTCCGACGCCTCTGGCGCGAATCTCAGACAGCGTGGCAATACCGCTCTTTGTCGGCACGAAATAGGGCGATACGATGAGTATTTCGTCTTCAGCCTCAGTCAAGGCCGCCTGCAACGGCGTCAAAATTGAGCCTGCCTGTTTTGATCTTGCGCGCACGCCCTTGTCGGGTGAGTCATAGACCAGGGTATAGGTTGCCCAGGTGAATGCATTGCTGTCCATATCAAGCTGGCGTATCACGCGCTCCGTAACAGCTTCCGCATAACGCGAGGTTTGCGCATCTTCGCGTGACGCCGTCAGTGATTCACGCAGCGTATCCAGGCGTGCCTCGTCGTTGTCGAGCTGCCTGGAAAATGCACCGAGCGGCAGCGCGGTCTCATGGTTCCAGTACGTGTCGAACATCGTCGATACTTCGTTCACTACCGGGCCGATGCCAATGACGTCCAGATCGCTGAAGCTCGAATCCTTGCGCGCACCGAAATACTCATCCGCGATGTTACGCCCGCCAATTATGGTGATCTGGTTATCGATCGTGAACGACTTGTTGTGCATGCGCCGGTTCACTCGGGTGAAGCCGCTAACCGCGCCCAGAGTCCTGCCGGCTGCGCCGCGATTGAACGGATTGAAAATTCGTACTTCGAAGTTGGGATGTGAATCGAGCGCGCCGAGTCCGGCATCGTATCCGGCGGTAAAAACATCATCGATCAACAATCGAATACGCACGCCACGATCTGCGGCATCGAGTAGCGCGAGCATGAAAACGCGGCCGACGAGGTCATTCTTGATCAGGTAGTACTGCACATCAATACTGCGCTCCGCCCGCCCGGCCAGCAGCAGTCGCGCGGCGAGCGCGTCGATACCGTCGCCCATCGGATGAAACCCGGCGAGTGCTCGCGGCTGGTTACGCGCCAGCCGGGCTACACTTTCGGCGAGACTAGTGTCGCCTGTCTTGTCGATCACAAATGACTCCTCGCGGGGATAGTCGAAGTCAACGCTGGCGCATCCGATGGCCGCACACGCAAGCGCAATCACCGCGCTTATCCTGATCATGTGCCGTGCAATGCTGCGCTCGCTTGTCATCTGTTGTTCCCCGTATTGTCGCGACATATCTGCCCGATACCTGACCTGCTGATCTGCACACGATGCTTGCGTTGCAAACGTGATCTTACAGGTCCGGCGCATGCGAAAAAGCAAAACAGTCGGACCGCGGGTTGGGTCAGGTGCTAAAATTCCCGGCGTCCGGGTTGGCAGCGACAAGTTCATAAACGCCGAATAGCAGGGTCAAGCGTGGAAAAATCGAATTTCTTTTACTTGTTTGGTGCGCTGCTGTTCCTGCTTATCATGCTCCCACTCGCGCACGATCTGGGCATGCACGACGCGCGCGGTGTTCGCGCTATCATCTATTCCGTCACATTGCTGGTCGGTGTGTGGAGCCTGAAAGGCGGCGGGCGGTTTTTCGCCGTTGGCATCATGTTGGCGCTGGTGGGTGTGGCGCTGAATGTGGTCTCTGTTGAATTCGAGTGGCCGATTATCAGGCGCGCTTCGAACATAACCCTGATCGGCTTTTTACTTGTCGCAATCAGCTATTCGCTGAAGCAAGTGATTTTCGGTACGCAGATGAACGCCAATCGACTGGTCGGGGCGATTTGCGTGTTCCTGTTGCTCGGGGTCATCTGGTCGCTGGCCTATTCACTGCTGGAGCAATTTGTCCCGAATTCATTCCGCGGCTTCTCGCCCGGCTTCGGTCCCGGTTCGGATAGTGGCTGGCTGTACTTCAGCTTCGTTACCCTGACCACTCTTGGCTATGGCGACATCACACCGGTAACGGCCATGGCGCGCAGCCTTTCCTATATGCAAGCAGTGGCAGGACAGTTCTATGTTGCTGTGCTGGTTGCCGGGTTGGTCAGTGCTTATATTTCCGACCTGAGGGACAAGTGATCACCGGGCCATACGCGGTTTTGTGTAGCGACGTCCGGCGCAAGATTTAACGGTTGAACGCGCACTGTCGGCGCAGCTATTGTGGCTCGCTCGAAAATCTTGCCAGCGGCGCCATACGCGCCTTGTTCAGCGACAACTGATTGCCTTTGATCGCATAGTTGTCGGCGTTGCTGATCGCCTCCATCAGCAACGATTCGGTTGTCATGTCGGGGCAGGCCATCATCGTCATGCCCATGTTCTCGTCGAATACAATCCGGTTGCCCGGTTTGAGTTCGTAACGACCGAAGAAGCGGTTGCATGACGTGTGCCCGACCACCTTGTTTTCGGCGGACTGCAATTCCAGGTAGGCCTGCTCTACGCCGTCGGACACCGCGACCGGCAGACCGCGCAACTCGATCAGCGTCCAGCGAATATCTTCCAGTAATGCATCACTGACGCTCACGGTCCTCTCCGGTTGGGTTTGTGGCATGCCTTCTTCGGCTGCGTCATTAGCGAGGGCAGGCGATTCGTTGTTGGTTCTGTCAGCATCGGTATTGTCCCCGGTTCCATCGTCGGGTGAACACGCTGTCAACAAACCGATCGTAGCGATGATCGCGAGGCGGTGAATCATTTTTTTCTCCCGGGCCAGAAAGCATCGAAAATATAAACAGCGGTAACGCCATAAGCGGTCGCGCCGAAAAACATAAACAAGCGATCGTAGAAGCGTGCGCCGGCATCACTACCGAAGTCTGAGTCCAATGCCGCGGGCGCCAGTACGACAATCAATGTCAGGAACGCGTAGTTCCACGTCGCCGCATCCGGATGCAAGCCGTTGCCGCTGAAAATTCTCTTGCCGAAATACAGGCCGGCAAGAAGCATCAACAGGGTGTACATAGCAAGCGACGGCCAGATGCTCAGGACCTGCCAACACACAATCGCTGCGAGCCCGCCTGCGACGGTCGACATGATCAGCGACCCGGCTGCGGCGCGCGTACCCTTTTGCGAGACCTCCTGACCCATCGCTGCGACCTTAACCATGACCGCCATATTCCCCGCGCTGGCACCCGACAGCAAGAACCAGAACACGACCGGGAAGACGACGGCGAGCGACCGCATCGCGCTGCGTCTCGCCGCCGGAAGATCAACAACGGTCTCTGTTTTACCGTCATCGCTCGCCGCGCTCGCGACTATCGCTTCGAGCGGCTGGTCGGGAATGAGGCTATGTGCGATCAGCGCGACCAACGCGCCGACTGTGGCGCCAACGGTCAGGCCGCTGACCACGCCGAGTAGTGCGTCGACCGAAACGCTGCCTACCGCCACTGTCATCGCAAGCGAAATGGTGACAAGCGTGCCGACTACTGCAGTACCACCGCGCGCCGTAAAATAAAAACAATGAAACAGTGCCAACGACAACAGCAGCAATCCGACCAGTTCCTGGTGCAGCAGAAACGGCAGGAACAGGAAGGCGCCGTGTACGCTGATCGTCAGCGCCAGAACCACAGTGATAAAGAACTTCGGCTTTGGCCGGTGCATCGGCATCGCCAATAGCAGCATTGTCAATACTGGCGCGATATACGAGATCGTCCAACCGACTGCCTGCGAAACCCATAGCGATAGTGCGGTGCCGAGCGCGAGGCGGAGTATCCGCCGGCTCGCAACACTCGAATACCCGGTGATAGCAGCCGGCGATGCAGCGTTAATAGGCATAAGAGAGAATGCTACCGATCCGTATGTAGGCTGCCCCAAGCGTGTTGAAGAACCAGTTGTCGCCGGTATAAATCATTGCCGTGGCCTGCGCGCCGACCTTCAGGCGCCGCTTGTCCTCAGCGGGCATTTCGAAGTCGATAATGACCGGAAAGCGCTGTGCGTCGCGCAGCCATTGGCGATTGTTGTTGATGGTCGGCAGGCTGCCCAGCGGCGCACTGTCCACCGCCACACCGAAGCCGGTGGCGCGAACGGTGCCTTTGAAAACACGGCCCGGAAAGATATCAAATGCAAGCCTGACGGCGTCACCGCGATCCACGTTGCCGAGATTGTTCTCGGTGAAGTCTGCCTGTACCCAGACATCGTCGGCGGCGATGAAGGTCATCTGTGGGGCGCCGGCGCCGGCAAAATTGCCACGGTCGACGCGTATGTCTGTCACGACACCGGCGGCGGGCGCTACGACCCGTGTGCGCTCGAGATCGAGTCGGGCGCGGTCGAGTGCCGACTGCGCCTGTTGAATCCGCGAATTGTCATCGCCGGTGCTGCCACGGTTTTGTCGCGCCTGTTCAAGATTCGCCTCGGCCGCTGCCAGCTGCTGTTGGGCAACCGTCAGCGACGCTTCGGCGCTCTCGAGCCGGCGATCTGATATCGCACCCGAGTCCTGTTGCTTAATGCGCCGTAATCGCACGGCATCCTGTTCGGCGCGCAACAATCCGGCGCGTGCTGAGGTGACGGCCGCAGCAGCGGCATCAACACCGGCGACAGAGGCTCCCGTCGCCTGACGCGCAGACTGCAGGTTGGCCTCGGCGCTCGTGACCGCCAGACGGTAGCGATCGTCATCGATGCGAAACAGCGTGTCCCCGGCCTGCACAGGCTGGTTGTTCTCTACGACAACTTCAATAACGCTTCCTGATACTTCGGCGCCTATAGGCACGACCAGCGTATGGACGCGAGCTTGCGACGATACGGGCGTGAGACGATCGGCGGCCAGATAGCCCGCCAGCATGACGATACTCAAAACAAGAATTCTGATCGTCCATTTGCGCACCGGATCAGGCTGCACGGGTTGCGCCTCGGGTTGTCCCTCGTCCTGCGCGGCGGGTTCTTTATCTTCGGTCATGGTCAGATCTCGTTAACAACGGTCGCTAGCGCGACGGTGACTCGGTTGGTGTTGTGCTGGCATCGGATTGCGCGGCGTCAATCAGGCCACCCCAATTGCTGCGCTGTTCGAGCGTGCTGCGTGTTTCTGCATCGATCAGCTCTGCATCGGCGCGTACCTGCCAGCCGCCGCCCAGCGCCAGGTACAAGGAAATAAAACTACTGACAATACTGCTGCGGTTGCTGACGTAGCGGCCCTGTTGGGCAAACAGAGCCTGTTGTGCGTTGAGGACCCGCTGGTAGTCGGCGAAGCCTTCGTTGAAACGCAGCAACGCGACATCACTGGAGCGCCGCGCGTTGTTCACCGTTTCGGCCAGCAATACATCCTGTTGCAGCGCACCGTCGAGCGCGACGACCGCATCTTCGACGTCACGTGCAGCCTGCAGGACCGATTCGCGATAGGCCACCAGGGATTGCTGCAGGCGTGCATCCTGAACACGAACGCTGTTCCTGAGACGGTCATAGTTAAGAAATGGCCAGACGAAATTCGGGCCGATGGAATAGGTCAGGCTGTCGGCGTCGAACAGCTGGCCGAGGCCGCTCTTGCCGCTCCGGGTTGTATTCGTATTGCCCGCGGCAGACAGCCCGATCGACCCGGTCAGCGAGAAGCTCGGGTACAGGTTTGCCTCCGCCAGACCGACGCGCGCGCTCTGTGCCATGGCGAGGTACTCGGCCTGGCGCACATCGGGGCGCCGTCGCAGCAGGTCGGCGGGCAGGCCAACGGCAAGTCTTGCCGGGATGACCGGAATAGCGCCAGTATCGCTCAGCTGTTCACGCAGTTCACCCGGTGCCATGCCGAGCAGCGTACTCAGCGAGTGCATCGCCTGATAGAGCTGGGTTTGCAATGCGGGGACGGACGCCCTGGTACTCATTAGCAGCGTGCGCGCCTGCAACACATCTAATTCTGATGTCGAGCCATTACGGAACTGAACGTCAACGATGTCGAAGCTGCGCTGCTGAATCGCGATGTTCTCATTGGTGATCCGGAGCTGCTCCTGCAACGTGCGAACGGCGAGGTAGTTGCCGCAGACCTGGGCGGTGACCAGCACCATGACCTGATCATAGCCGGCGACGGAGGCGAGAAACGCCGCGTCGGCGGCCTCGATTCCGCGCCGGAAGCGGCCCCAGAAATCCAGCTCCCAGGCGGCACCCACACCGATGTTGTATTGCGTGAAGCTGAGGTCTCCGGCCGCCGTGTTTGCCGCATTCTCACTCGCCTGAACGCCAGCTGCGTCACCTGCCAGTGCTTGTGACTGCGGATACTGGTTACCCACGGCGATGCCAAGCTGCGCTCGCGACTCGAGTACCCGCAGACCGGCTATTTTCAACGAGTTATTTTGCCGGTGCGCCGTCTTTATCAGCTCATCAAGAACCGGGTCGCCGAGTGCCTGCCACCACAGAATCTGCTCCGCGGCATCGGTGTCATAGCGTTCGCGGTCGGCTTCATACCAATCCGGCCCCAGCGGCGATTCGGGGCGCTCATAATCGGGCCCCACGGTGGCGCAGGCGCCAATGCAGAGGGTTGATACGACCAGCAGCGTGCGCCAAAGATTCACAGCTTCGCCGGTTTACGGGGCTTCGGAAGAATCCGGCAACGGTGCTTCGTCCTGCACCTGTAGCCAGTCGGTAATGATCGTGTAGCCGAGGCCAAGAATCACGGCGCCGAGGAACAGCCCGACGATGCCATAGGCGACCATGCCGCCAATGGCGCCGATAAGAACAATCAGCGCCGGCAGATCGACACCACGCCCGAGCAGAATCGGCTTCAACACATTGTCGCTGAGCGCCGCTACCATCATGTACACGGCAAACAGTGTCGCCGGTAAAGGCCCGGCGAATGAAAACACCCACACGACGATCGGTGCGATGATGAGTAATGCGGGGACCTGGATGATCGATGTAATCAGCACGATCGCCGTCAGTATGCCCGGGTGGGGTACGCCCATGGCGAAAAAGCCGATACCGGCGAGCACTGCCTGAATCGCCGCGACACCGAGCACGCCATTGGTGACGCTGCGGATTGTTGCGATCGAAATGTTGGTGAGATGCTGGCCGCGATTGGGGCTTATCTTCTTCGCTACCGAGCTGCTGAGCGTATATCCGTTGCGGGCATAGAGCATAGCCGCGCCGGCGATTATGATTGATAACGCCATTTGCAGCATACCGATCGCCAGCGAGCCGATCTTACGCAGCGCCCATTCACTGAGTTCGCGCAGTTGAGGTTGAAACTGGTTTAACGTTGCCTGCAGGTCCTCGGCCGCGCCCGTCCACGCGGCGTAGAGCCGCCCGCCGATCAGCGGCCAGTCCGCGACACTATCGGAAGGCGGGTTGATGCGTAAAGTGCCGGACTTTATTTCTGAAGCAAAACTCATGATGGAGGCTATCGACGACTTCGCCACTATCCAGCCGGGCAACAGCACGACCGCGAGACCGATAATTATGAACAGCGTCATGGCAAGTTTTTCCTTGCCGCCGAGTGCCGAAGTCAGCTTTAGGTGCAGCGGGTAAATGGCAACGGCCAGCACGACACCCCAGATCACGAGCCCTGCGAACGGCCCCACGATTACGATGCAGTAGCTCACCAGAATCACCAGCGCGGCTATCTGAATGAACGACGTCATCATGTTCTTGTTGAATTGCTGGCTGTCACCGTAGCCGTTCGTGTCATTCATGCTTTGGGCCTGCTGGGCCCGTTCGGGCCGCGTATTTTTGTTGAATCTATATTGTTTGCCGCGCGGCGTTTGCTTTCGCCCGGGTTATTCGCGGCGCCGTTATTAAGGTGCTATGTAGCCCCTTGTCGCCACTATTGTCAAAGACGCCGGACGATATAAGGCTCGCGCGAACTGCAGGTGGATGCCAAAAGCTAACACCGCTCTGTGCGTCAGAACCGCAAGACAATACCTGCGAATGCCTCGAGTTGCGTCAGTAAATCACCCTTCAGCTCGATGGCGCAGAAATTGGCGTCGGGCCCCGTCTGGCAAAACAGGTTGGTTTCGGAGCCGGTCAACGTGCCATAAGCACGTGCCTCCAGACGAATGCCGAGCCGTGAATGCGGCTGGAATAGCAGCCCGGTGCCGATTGAGCCGGACAGGAAGGTATCGCTGTCAACGCGGGATTTCGCATGCGTCGCACCCAGCGTGGCCGCCAGGTAGGGCCTGACGGTCTTACCCGCGCCCATGTAAAGCCCGCCCATTTGCAGAAGATAGAAATCAAGGTTCGCGTCCGTATCAGTAGCGCTCGTACCGCTGAACTTTGCGTCTGTGGCTTGATGCGAATACAGGATTTCGTAACGCGTGTTCTCGGCGTGCGGGAAATTCAGAATGAAGCCAACGCTGGGCGAGTCGTCGAGCTTATAGGCGTCTTGCGTCTGTTCGATCACGAACTCGCCACCGAAGCGATAGCCGCCTAGCGCAGTTGCCTCCAGGCGGAAGTCGTCGCTGGCAGTGACGTTGGCCGGGAACAGCAGCATGGCTGCCAGCGATAGCGCAACGCGCATGGCGATCGGGTCTGGCTTCATATTCATGTGACGGGGTAGGTCCTGTATTCGACATCTTGTCGACGCCCGGGCAGGTCGGCGCGTCGTGCCGCAAGCGGGTGGCTCAGCCGATTCGTAGTAGCGCTGGTGGATATAGGGTAAAATTTTGCCAAGTTGGCCGTCAAACCTTGCCGCTTAGCGGGTCGGTCGTCAAACCTTAAAAAATATGGTGTCGCGCGTATTCGAGCGCGCGTCGACACTGCAGGAGACTATTATCATGAAGACAGCGATAAGCATTGCGCTTTGGTTAATGTGTACGGCCGCGGTCGCGGCCCCGGGTCAGTCGGGCCCCAGAGCCGGACAAATTGAATATACATTGGGTCTGGTTCGCAGCTTGTCGGACTCCGTCGAAGGTCGCGAAGGCAGCACGCTCGACCTGGCCAGCAGGACCGGTTTTCAGGCGGGTATCGACTATTACCTGTCCAATCAACTGGCGATCGGTTTCGATGCGACCTGGGTGCGACCACGATTCGATGCATTGCTGGTGCCTGACGACGGATCACCGGCCGTCTCCATCAGCAATCGTGCCAGTGTTTTCAGTGGCCAGTTCAACGCCAGCTACCTGTTCTCGCAAGGTCCTGTCACGCCCTATGTCGAAGGCGGCCTCGGCTGGACTTACTTTGATTCCAACGTCTCCGAAGGTGCGCCGGTAACCGGTTGCTGGTGGGATCCATGGTGGGGCTACATTTGCAGCGATTTCTACCGGTCCTACAACTCTACAAGCTTCTCATATGGGGTCGCGGCCGGAATGCGCTGGAATATCGCTCGCGACATCGCCGTCAAGGCAGGCTATCGTTGGCTGGAAGTAGAAGCCGATTCGCTACGCAAGAAGCCGACGCTGGAAAGTGTGCTTCTTGAAGTCGCCTTCCGGTTTTGATTGCTCACGAGCCATTGTTGAATGGCGCAGCGGTATTGAAGGGAGACTCATCATATGAATAGTCGGAACAACAGGCGCCGTCACTCGCGTCGACGCACGGTTGCGGTCCTGCCGGCGCTACTGGTCTTCTTTCTGCCGGGCTTGCCGATTGCATCGGCCCAGTATGATGATTCCAAGCGCTTCGGTATCGGCCTGGGTGCGTTCGTGACGGAACGCGATAGTAAGACCAGACTCGACGGGTCTGTAGGCAGTGACGGTACGCCGATCGATCTGGAAAGTGATCTCGGGCTTGAGAAATCGGGAACCGTTGTCAGGCTCGATGGTTTTTTCCGGATCAGTGAGTCGCACAGACTTGATTTCAGTGTTTTCGATCTTTCGCGGTCGAGCTCGAAACGCGTGCAGACGGAAATCGATTTCGACGACGTTATCTATCCTGTCGATACGGTCGTCAGCTCCGAGTTCGACCTCAATATTTACAAGCTCGCCTATACCTGGTCATTCGTGCAGCGTGACAGTGGCTATCTTGGTGTGACCGGGGGCGTGTATGTGGCGGACATCGGCACGAAGCTCGCGGCCGAATCAATCGGCGCGCGTTCGGGTAGCGGGATCACCGCACCGTTGCCGGTGATCGGGCTGCGCGGCGAGCACGCCTTCAACAATAAATGGTCAGTGCGCGCGAGCGCCGAGTTCTTCGCACTCGAATACAATGACTACAGTGGCGGGCTGGTCGACTGGCTCGTCGGCGTTGATTACCGCGTCACTGAACGTACATCGGTCGGCATCGGCTTTAATAGTGTCGGCTTCGACGTTGGCGTTGACAAACAGAGACTGAATGGTGATCTGGACTGGCGCTATTCCGGCGCTATTTTGTCGCTGAGAGTCGACTTTTAGAAAGACGACCGCGAGCAACCGATTAATGCGAATCACTGCTCGACTGTTGGTACTCGGATGTCTGGCGTCATCGCTATTGTACGCAAGCGACACCGTGGCCTCGGAATGTGACCTTTCAGGCTACGAGTCTTCGCTACGTCCCGATCCCGACGGCACGCCTACTGATGTTGTGATCGGTTTGATGCTTACCGATGTCAGCGCCATCCGGGATGTCGATCAGACGGTCACGCTTGAGGTACTGCTAACGATCGCGTGGCACGACCAGCGCTTAAGGAATTCGACCGGCTGCGAGCATGAGTTCGAAAAAATATGGACGCCTCAGGTGGAGTTGATGAACTCGGCGACGATTCGCTCGCGCCGTCCGCCGCAACTCACAGTTACGCGCGCCGGCAATGTGGTCGCGATCAACAGATACAGTGCGGACATCATTAGCCCGGAAAACATGCGTGATTTTCCGTTTGACCAGCGCAGCATCCGGTTGCAACTTGGCAGTCTGATCTATGATGCAGACGAGCTGCGGTTTCAGATCTCCGAACAATGGACCGGTCGTGCAGAACGGATGAGCATCCCGGACTGGGCGATCGGTGAGCCTGTGGCAGAGGCGGGCGAGCAAATACTGCCCCGACTGGGTCGCTCGACGCCTCTCTTCGACTTTCGTATTCCGGCGTCGCGCCTTGCGGACTACTACCTTTATAAATTTGTGTTTCCGCTGGTGCTGATCGTGATGATGTCGTGGGCCGTATTCTGGGTCGATCCGCGCACGCTTGGCCCGCAACTCTCGCTCTCATCTACGTCCATGCTGACTTTGATCGCCTATCAGTTCACCGTGAATGACCTGCTGCCGAGAGTCGGTTACCTGACCTCAATGGACAAGTTCGTTCTGTCGTCTTCGCTGCTGGTGTTTCTGGCGCTTGTTGAGGCGCTGGTCAGCGGGCGATTAGCCAGCACCGATCGCACCGAAACCGCTCTGGCGCTCGATCGGACAAGTCGCTGGGTGTTCCCGGCGACGTTTGTTGTCATGACTCTTGTGACGTTGGTGTTTTAAGATTCTTCTGCTGGAATGCCATGATCGATAGGCTGGCAAATGTGTTCGTGCTTGCATGCCTGCTGTGGATGTCCTGCAGTACGCAAGCCAGCGCCAAGCAACTACCCTTGTTCGCCTCAGATACGCCGTTGCAATTAACACTTGAGCTGCCGCTACAGACACTGGTGAAGCAGGCTGCCGAGCGGCCGTTGCTGGCCGGCCGGCTGAGCTATTCCGGCGGTGACGACAGGGAGATTTCTTTTCCTATTCGGATCAGCACGCGTGGCAACTCACGTCTGCAAGAGTGCCGTTTCCCGCCGTTGTCGGTTGTGCTGAAGAAAAAGCAGGTGGCGGGTACCCTGTTCGAAGGGCAGAAGAAACTCAAGCTGGTCACCCATTGTGCGAGTACAACAATGTTTGCCCAGTATTTGCTGCAGGAGTACAGCATTTACCGCGCCTTCCGGGTTCTTACCGATACGTCGTTTCGGGTACGTCTCGTAGACGTGACTTATGTTGACACCGAAAGGCCCGGACATACGATCGACGCCAGGGCGTTTTTCATTGAATCAATTGGCGAGGTGGCTGATCGCCTCCAACTGCGGCAACAGAAGACGCCGGCGATCGGCGTCGCACAGCTGGACGCCGACTATGCGACGCGCACCGCATTGTTTCACTTCATGATCGGAAATACGGACTGGTCGATGTTGCTCGGCCAGAATGATAGTAATTGCTGCCACAACGGCCGGGTCTTATCGCGCGCTGGCGAGCAGAGTGGGTGGGTGGTGGTGCCGTACGATTTTGATCAGGCGGGGTTAATCAACACGCGCTATGCGTCACCGTCGGAGACGCTGCCTATCAACTCGGTTCGTCAACGTCTTTATCGCGGCCGCTGCATACATCGCGAGCACCTGAACGGCGCAGTCGCATTGTTTAATGAACGTCGCGAGCAGATAGAATCGATGCTGTTACCTGAGGGTCTTATGAAGCGTCGGATCAGAAGCGTGCGCGCCTACATCAGCAGTTTCTACCGTATCGTCAATAATCCCGAGCGCCTGAATGCCTATGCCGACAAGGGCTGCCTCGCTGGCTGACCCGGGCGTTGCAGCGCTGCCGTGACGCGACCTGCGCGTCGCCCGATGCATCGCAATGCGGGTAAACCGCGCTGCCCGCATCGGGGTTATGGAGACGCGACCTGACGTCTTGTCGGCAGCTCGGCGAATTTCCCTTGCAGGAGCTTCCTGCCGTCTTCCACTGCCGTCTCGCAGGGTGTATCTGACTTGGCCAACCGGCTCCAGGCGGCCTTCGCGAGAATTGAAAGTCCGCCAGTTGCGAATGCCGCACCGCCGGAGAGCAGGCTTGCCTTCTTATCGATCGTTAGTCTGGGTGCGGCTAACGTACCCACCACTTTGACATAGGGATTGAAGATCTCGCCTGCGCTGATGGTGATGCCGCTTCGCGGCGTTGAGTTGAAGTCCATTTCAATCCTTTCGGTCTTAAGGTCGACCGACGACTGCGCGACAATTCTGAGCGTGTCGGTTTGCACCAGCGCTTGTGGGGCTGAACGCAATTGACCATTGATGATCTCGATGGGCAATACAACGCAACTGATCGACGCGCGTGATTCGTTCTTGGCGAAAGGATTTATCGTGCCAATAATCTCGTTGAGCAAGTCGCCAAAAAAACGCTTTAGCAGCCGGTCGTTCGGCAGTTCAAATTCCCGTGCATCGAGCAACAAAGCGCCATTCGCATTTGCTGCCAGCGCGCGTACATTCGTCCCGGTTGTTGAAAGGTCGACATTCAGATCGGCGCGGGTATTGGGCCCTGGCTCAAACCCGAGAAAACCCGAGGCGAAGTTCTGCGCCTTGATTGCCAACGTGGCTTTCCCCCGGCCCTCGTCAGGCTCGAGCGTCGCGCGTGCTTCCAGCCAGCCCGAACGCGCGTCGAAGCCGGCTTCCCCGACAGTCAGGCCGCCGTCCCGCAAGGTCGCGTTCAGTCTGACCGCCTTCAGCAGCAGTGTGCCCCGCCGGAGCTCTCCGAAGTCGAGTGTGACCGCAGCATTAATTCGCTTCATGGCGTCGAACGCAATCTCCTTGTCCGGGATGAGGCGCGATCGTTTTTGCTGCGTTGCTGGCGGGGTGCTTGCCGGATCTGGCTCCAGTAGCGACCCGAGCTCTATCGAGTCGGCGCTCAGATTAATCGTTACATCCGGAATGTCTGCATTTTTCAGCAGAACTGATCCCTGCAGGTGGGTAGTGCCGAGCCGGGCGCTCAGATCAGGAATGCGCAGCGTGTTCCGGTCGCCCTCGACGCTTGCATTTATGATGAGTTGTTGCGGGCGAAAACGGCGTTGATCCAGCGATCCGAAATCGGCCAGATCGGGGATATTGAGATCGATGTCCAGCCCGCTGGAACTGCCGCCGCCGGAAAGATCCAACGCACCATCTACCTTCAATCGCGCCTTGCCGAGCTCGACGTCAAACTGTTCAAGCGACAACGCCTGATTACGCAACTTGCCGCGCGCTGCGATGACGAATGGCGCTTCCGCCAGCGCAAGGCTGCCGAGCGAGGCGGCGATGGCGTGCACACTCTTACCACTACCTGCGAGATCAAAGTCGATGTGTTGCGTTTGCGATACCAGGCTCATCAGGACATTGCCGGATAGATTTCCGCGCTCACGGGTAAGGGCAATGTCGTGAAACCGAATGTCGTTGCGACCAAGTACGACCGCGCCCGACAGGCGGTAGCTGCCAGGCGTGACCGCGATGCCTGGCAGGTGCGCCACCCACTCCTCGAAGGCAGGTCCGCTCGCCGAGACTTTGATGTTGCTTCCGGCCGGCAATGATTCCGGGGCGAGCGCGGCGTCAATTGTAATTTCAGAGCGTCCAACCGTTCCCGTCAGGCCGTCGATAAGAATTTCACTGTCCTCGATACGCAGTGTGCCGCTCAGATCAGCGGGCAAAGGCGGTATCCGGTTGCTATCAGTGAACAGTCCGGTAAACCTTGCCAGATTGGGTGCGCGCACAGTAACGCCAAGCTGAGAGCCGACGCGGTTTGTTGCCAGCGACAGTTGCCCGTCGAATGTGGCATTGACGTCGTCGACGCGCGCCGCTAACGGTCGGGTCAGGCGAACCGCATTTTTCTCGACGACAATCGCGCCATTGGCGCTCGCAGCTACGTCCGGTAATTTGTCGATACCAAACGCCTTACCCGTTCCGGCAAGACTCCTGGTGGTCAGGTCGAAGTCAAACTCGCTGCCGGCAAAGTCTTCGACCGCGACGATACGACCGCTGGCCTGCGCATCGCCAAGCGCTGATGTCAGCGTGAGGCGAACACGCTCATCGCCGTTCGCATCGGCCGCCAGCCTAAGGTCCAGCGAGAACGGCCCCTCGGCGTTACCGGGCAGCTGCAGCAATTCCCGTATTGTTGCCAGGTCGGGCCCGTTGACTTGCAAGTCTGCGGTGCCCGACGCAAGTCCCGGAAAAGACGGCAGGCGTGCATTGAGGTCGAAGCGGGAACCAGCCAGCAGAAGCTGCGCGCGATCAATGGCGAGCACAGGCCCTTGCCGCGACGCGTCGACTTCGATCTCAAACGGCGCATTCGCCAGCATATGGATGCCGGCCAGACTCAACAAACGACCCAGATCAGGACCTGACGACTTGAGTTTCAGATCGAATTGCTCAGGATCTTGCAGGTCGGCCAGGGAACCGGTTGCGTCGATCATGGCTTGCCCCAGGCGTCCCTGAACATCCAGCATCATCGGGCCGTTTTCGAGTGGCTTTAGGGAGCCGCTCAGATCGACGTCGCCGCTGCCACCGGTTTCGAGCTGTAGTGCGCTGAGCAAGTCGTTGACGTCGGGCCCCGTGAGCGCGAACTCGAGCGAAGGTCTCGCCGGGCTCGCCAGGTCATCAAGTTCGCCTTTACTCGTGATGTCGAAGTTGGCGAACTGCCCCTCAAGCGTATATTGCACATTTTCTTGTGCGAGCAGCGCATCCCAGCTGCCGATGATCGTATGTATTTGCACCGGTTGAGCGCCGAGTTGCGCGTCCAGAGATACATCGAGAAAGTCATCATCGCGGTACTGCAGCGCGAAGGTGGCGATGCGCAGCGCAAGCGGGCCGGTTCTCGTCGGACTGCGATAGACGAGTTCTGTAGCGCGGATATCTGCGTTGCGGATCAGTGCACCAGGCTGGCGGGCAGGTGTCGTATCGGCGGGCGCGCCGCTGATCACGTCAAACGTCCAGTTGTTGAGCCCGTCCTCATTTTCCTGCAGATCGATCCGGGCGCCGGTCATATCGAACCGCCGGATAATCACTGTCGGCCCGAATAGCGAAAAAGTGTCGAGTCGTACCTCGATACGTTCGATCGACAGCATGTCGGGCTGGTCGGACCATTTGGCATTGCCGAGCCGGATTCCTTCGGCGACGATGATGGACTCGCGGCCAAGATTGATCTCAAGCGGTCCGTCGATCGTGAACTCGCGGCCGGTCGTCTCGCTGACCCATTGCTCGATACGCGGCTTGAATACGCCCAGATCGGCAAACCACAGCCAGCACAAGACCGCTAGCAGAAGGAGCATTGCAGTGCTGGTGGACCAAAGAATAATTCGTCGCGGGCGCATTGTACTTCCGGTCAGATTAGCGGCTTTTTCTTGCCGTGCATGCATGATAACCGTTGCGCGCCGTCAGCCGTTCATTTTGATTCCGGTGCCAGACGGTTCATATGTTCGCTGAACGACTTCAGCATGGAAACGAGGGCCTGCTGCGTCGTGGCGTCCCGACCGGGCACCATCAGCGTGCGCTCGAGCATCGCGGCTACTTTCATGTAGCATTGGCGCCCGTGCGGTGTCAGTCCCAGTGACAGCCGCCTCTTGTCCGACCTATGAGCCGTTTTTTCGATGAATCCGAGATCGATGAGAGAGCTTACCGCGCGGCTCACGATGGTCTTGTCCATCGGCGTGATCGCCGTGACCTCGGCCGCGGTCCGCCCGGGTTTGTCGGCAACGGCCGCCAATACCCGCCATTGGCTCTGGTTCAGATCGGCGACGGTCTTGACGACGCTCAGCGTGTAGCGGCTGACCTGGTCGGCGAGCACGGTGACCTGATAGGGCCAGAACGTATCGAGCTCAATATGGGCTGTTGTGTCGTTATCCATGCGTATATAAAGCCAGAAAATAGTTGCAATCACAACTAAAAGCCTATAGTTTTATATGTAACTAATTAACCCCGTATCGTGGAGCGTGTTATGGCTGATCTGTTTGAAAACCCGATGGGTCTCGATGGCTTCGAGTTCATCGAATTCTCCGCCCCCGAAGAGGGGCCGCTGGAGCAGATATTTTCGGCCATGGGATTTAGCAGGGTCGCGACCCATCGCTCCAAGAACGTGCATTTGTGGCGTCAGGGTGGCATTAACTTTGTCACCAACTACGAGGCGCAGTCGCCGGCCGGACACTTCTGTCGCGAACACGGGCCGTCCGCCTGCGGTATGGCTTTTCGCGTCAAGAACGCCAAGCTCGCCTACGAGCGCGCGATTGAATTAGGCGCGGAGACGGCCGAGACGCATGTTGCGCCGATGGAGCTGTCGATCCCGGCCATTCGCGCGATTGGCGGTGGCTCGATCTACTTCGTGGATCGCTACGGTGATGATCTGTCGATTTATGACATCGACTTTGTCTATCTGGATGGCGTCGACAGAAAGCCTGCCGGTTGTGGCTTCAATGTTGTCGATCACCTGACCCACAACGTCTATCGCGGGCGCATGGATTACTGGGCCGAATACTACGAGCGCATTTTCAATTTCCGCGAAATCCGCTTTTTCGATATCAAGGGCGAGTACACCGGCCTCAAGTCGCGTGCGCTGACCGCGCCGGACGGCAAGATCCGCATTCCGCTCAACGAGGAAGGCGAGGACGGTAAGGGCCAGATCGAGGAGTACCTGCTAGAACACCGCGGCGAAGGCATCCAGCACATCGCTTTGTCATGTGACGACTTGCCGGGCTGCGTCGATCAATTGCGTGCGAATGGCGTTGAGCTGATGACCGCGCCGCCGGATACCTACTACGAGATGCTCGACGAACGTTTGCCGGGTCACGGCGAAGACGCCGATACGCTGCAGGCGCGCGGCATCCTGCTCGACGGCAGCACCGACGACAATGACCCGCGTTTGTTGCTGCAGATTTTCGGCACGCCGCAAATCGGTCCGGTGTTCTTCGAGTTCATTCAGCGCAAAGGCGACGATGGCTTCGGCGAGGGCAACTTCAAGGCGCTGTTCCAGTCTATCGAGCGCGACCAGATCAGCCGCGGCGTTCTGGATGTGAAGGCGGGCGCCTGATGAGTATTCGCACGCACGGATTTCACCACGTGGCGTATCGCTGTCGTGATGCGAAAACGACCGTGGACTTCTATGCCAAACATCTCGGCATGGACTTCCAGCTGGCGATCGCAGAGGACCATGTGCCGTCCACCGGCGCCTACGACCCGTATATGCATATCTTCATGGATGCCGGCCACGGTAATGTGCTGGCGTTTTTCGAGCTGCCGGAACAGCCGGAGATGGATCGCGATCACAACACCCCGGAATGGGTGCAGCATATTGCCCTGCGCGTCGAAAGCGTCGACGCGCTGATGGCTGCCAAGGCCAGTCTCGAGGCTGCGGGCATCGAGGTCATCGGCCCGACTCATCATGGCATTTTCAAGTCGATCTACTTCTTCGACCCGAATGGCCACCGCCTGGAACTCGCCGCAGATATCCACACGCCGGAGCAGATGGCGTCGCTCAAGCGCGTCGCGCCGGAAATGCTGGACGAATGGTCACGGACCAAGAAAGCGCCGCGCCACGCCGCGTGGCTTCACGAAAAGATCAAACAAGAGAGCGAAAGCCAACAATGAAATTAGCTTCACTGAATCAGGGCCGGGATGGTCGCCTTGTCGTCGTCTCACGCGATTTGTCGCGGGCTGTGGACGCAAGCGATATCGCGCCGACCTTACAAGCCGCGCTGGATAACTGGGCAACAATCGCCCCGTTGCTTGAGGCGCGCTCCAAGTCGCTGAACGAAGGCGATGCGGAGAGCATGGCGTTTGATCAGAGCGCATGCGCGTCGCCCCTGCCACGGGCGTATGCATGGATGGACGGCTCGGCCTATCTGAATCATGTCGAGCTTGTGCGCAAAGCACGCAATGCCGAGGTGCCGGAAAGTTTCTATTCCGACCCGTTGATGTATCAGGGCGGCTCCGATGTGTTCCTCGCTCCGCGTGACCCGATTGTGGCTGCCGACGAGGCTTTTGGCATCGATATGGAAGCCGAGATCACGGTGATCACCGACGACGTACCGATGGGCGTCTCGGCAGAAAAAGCCGCCGGCCATATCAAGCTGGTGATGCTGGTGAACGACGTGTCGCTGCGTGGACTGATCCCCAACGAACTCAGGAAGGGCTTCGGCTTTGTTCACGGCAAGTCGTCTTCGGCGTTTTCGCCGGTTGCCGTGACGCCGGATGAACTCGGCGACGCCTGGTCGGACAATACGATCGACCTGCCGTTGCTGGTGGAATACAACGGTAAGCCGTTCGGCAAGGCGAACGTCAAGACCGACATGACGTTCAACATGGCCGAGCTCGTCGCACATGCCGCAAAAACACGCGAGCTGTGCGCAGGTGCCATCATCGGCTCGGGCACCGTTTCGAACAAGTTTGAAGGCGGCGAAGGTAAAAAGATCGAAGACGGCGGCGTGGGCTACAGTTGTATCGCTGAAGTGCGGATGATCGAGATCATTCAAACCGGTAAGGCGGCAACACCGTTCATGTCGTTCGGTGACAACGTCGCCATTGAGATGAACGACGCGGCTGGCGCGTCCATTTTCGGGCGTATCGAGAACGTCGTCCGCAAAGCCTAGCCGGTCACGCTCAGCTGCCAAGGGGCAGCCGCTGCGACGTAGCAGCCGTAACCTAACAACCGGTCATTGCACCCGTGCTGTGTCGCATGTGTTCACTTCGCGGCGACATGTGCTTTGTCACGCATGCTTGCTTCGTGGTTATATGTCCATCGACCCTCCGGCGTCAGCGCGCGGGGGCGTTGCAGGAGTCATGCGTCGAAGGAGCCGCCATGAGCATTACCCGACACCTCGTAATCGCCAGCGCCATTGCGTTGGTAGCCGCTTGTAAAGCCGATGTCCGCGAGGCCGCTGGTCCTGCGCCCGATGCAACCGGGACCGGCCAGCCGGCGACCGATCTGGTCTGGGCTGTAAACGTCGGTGGTCCGGCCTACACCGGCATCGATGGCACCGCCTACGACGCCGAGGCCTTCGTGACCGGCGGCGACATCGCAACCATGGACCGCGTCAAGGGCTCGCAGGACCCGACGCTGTATAGGACCTATCGGGAGGGTGACATTCGCGTTGAGCGGGCGCTCGCCAATGGCCTGTACGACGTGACCCTGCATTTTGCCGAGCCGGCCGAAGTCGGCGGTGGTGAGCGCGTGTTTGATACCTTGATCGAGGGCGAGCGCCGCATCGAGGCGCTCGACATCATGGCCTCGCGCGATGGCAAAGTGATTTCGGCGCTGACGGTGACGGTGCCGGACGTCCGCGTTACCGACGGCAATCTCGACATACGATTCAGCGCCGCGGCGATGCAGCCGGTGCTCAGCGCGATCGCAGTGCGCGACAAGAATCGTCCGGCACCGCAGTGGAATCTGGTCTGGAGCGACGAGTTCGACTACGAGGGCGCGCCGGACCCGGCCAAGTGGAGCCCCAATATCTGGTCGGCACGCAAGGTCAACGACGAAGATCAGGCCTATACGGAGCGCGCGAAGAATCTTCGCGTCGACGACGGGCATCTGATCATCGAGGCGCATCGCGAGGACTACGACAACGCCCGCTATACCTCGGGCCGTGTGCACTCGGCTGAGAAAGGCGACTTCCTGTACGGGCGCTTTGAGATTCGGGCGAAATTACCGCGCGGACAGGGTTCGTGGGCCGCGCTGTGGATGTTGCCGACGGACCCGTTCTTTTACGCGACGACCTGTGAGGAAGGTGAGGACTGGCAGGGCAGCAGCACCTGCGACGCCTGGCCGAAGTCCGGTGAAATCGACATCATGGAGCACGTCGGTTATCAGATGGGCCACGTGCATGGCACCGTTCACAACGAGGCCTATTACTGGATCAAATGGGAGCAGCGCAAAGGGCGTATCCTGCTCGACGATATCGACGAGAAGTTTTACGTTTATTCACTCGAATGGTCGCCGGAAAGAATCGATGTTTTTGTCGATGACGTTCACTACTTCACCTACATGAACGAGGGCGAAGGATGGGAGTCCTGGCCCTACGACAAACCGTTCCATCTGATCATGAATGTCGCGGTCGGCGGGGCGTGGGGCCGCGCAGGCGGGCCGATAGACGACAGCATATTCCCGCAACGCATGCTTGTTGATTACGTGCGGGTCTACGAAAAAGAACCGGCCGAATAGTCGTGCTTTGACCGCCTTATGAATCAATCAATAATCAAGATCAAAGCCGGAGATTCCTTTTGGCGTGAGGGTTTGCTGACTCGCGTTGGCTTTGTTTGCGGCGGCATTTCTGTTGCTACGATTTTTGCATCAATGGTTCTGGGGCGCTTTACTGCGCTGCTTTGGGCCGGATTGGCGTTGGGTGTGGCTGCGGTTGCGTTGCACCTGATGACCAAGCGCGGTGTGTCCTATTCGCTGCGCGCCTGGATGATCGTCGGCGTGTCCGTGCTCGCATCGATGGCGTTCTATCTACTCGCAGGGTTGAATCCAGGTCCCGTGCTTGCTTGTGCGTTCTGCATCGTGCTCACCGCGCTCCTGCTCGGGCGTAATGCGCTCCTGGGTGTGCTTGGGTTGTTCGTTGTATTCCTGCTGGCAATAACTGCATCGATATCGACTGGTGTGTGGCGTGGTCCGGTGCCCGCCGTCGCCGGTATCCCGACACCTGAGTTGTGGCTGCGCTCAACCATTGTGTCTGCGCTGTTCTGGGCCGGGTTGGGTTTTTCGGTGCTCTATGTTGTCACTGCGCTGGAAAAATCGGTCGAACGCCTGAGGGTCAAAGAGCAGCAGCGACGTGAGGCAGAGCAGGCGCGTCAGGAGGCCGAGGCGAGGGCCAACCAATCACAAAAGCTAGAGGCGCTGGGGCAGCTCGCCGCAGGCATCGCACATGACTTCAATAACGCACTATTGGTCTTGCGCGGTTGGAACGACATCCTCAAGGGCAACGACTCTCCAGAAATGCACGATCAGGCCTATCAGGCAATGGACCAGGCGATCGACCACAGCGAGCAGCTTGCAGCGCAGTTGCTGACGTTTGGGCGCAAGCAAATGCGATCGCCCAAATATATGTCGCTCGATAAGCTCGTGGAGCGTGCCATGCGTACGCTGGGTCGTGTGCTGCCCGCGAACGTCACACTGCATGTTGAGGCCCATTCGACCGGTTCGATATTCGCTGATGAAGGCCAGGTGCAGCAGCTGTTATTTAATCTGGTCATTAACGCCGGCGATGCTTTGCCGGGCGGCGGTGATATTCATGTTCGTTGCGCCAATTCATCCGGCAGCGAAATTCCCGGCTTGCCTTCCACAGGCCCCGACGATTGGGTGAAGTTGTCTGTCGAAGACAACGGTATGGGTATCGACGAGGAGATCCGCAAGCGAATCTTTGAGCCCTTCTTCACCACCAAGAATATCGGTGAGGGTACCGGGCTTGGTCTGGCAACGGCATTCGGCATCGTCCAGCAAAGCGATGCCCACATAAGCGTCGATAGTGAGCTCGGCGAGGGCGCGCGTTTTACGGTTTTGTTCCCGCGTTTTGATGTCGATCCTGACAAACAGCAGCCGCAAGAAAAGGATGTGGTCGCAACAGATCACAGTGGCCGAATCCTCGTGCTGGAGGATGACCCATTGGCGAGGGATCTGCTGGTGATATCGCTGACCAACAGCGGCTACGACGTAGTTGTTGCATCCAACGGCGATGAGGCAATGGCGTTAATTAAACAAGACGCCGCGGCAATAGATGTCCTGAGTGCCGACGCGGTGTTCCCGGGAGTGCCGCTGGACGAGATTATCGAGGCCTATATTGCGTCCAACCCGAAGGGCCAGGTGCTGATCTGCTCGGGCTATATTCCCGAGGAAACGGCGCTCAAAGGGGTCGAGTCGGGGCTCTATCAATACTTACCAAAGCCGTTTACCGGCGATGAGCTGATCCGCAAGATTTCAACGATGCTTGGCTAGAAGCGCATTTGCCCCGTCAGCCCGAACCGGCGTTGGCCGGGGCTGGGTGAGCAGGCGCCCGTGCTGCTCAGCTGGCCCATGATCTGTTCGGGGTTATCCACCAGTCCGATATCAAAACAGGTCCGTTCCTCTGTCATGTTCTCGCCCCAAACGGCGATCTCGTAACGGTCGCTTGTGCCGAATACAAACGCGGCACGGAGATCGAGGAATGTCGTGCTGGGTTTGGTTGAGTAGGCGTCGCTGCTAAAGAGGAACGTATCTTTTTGTTCGCCCGCGTAACGCCAGTCACCTCTCAGCGTAAGCTCGCCTGCGCCCAATGCGAGCCTGCGTTGCACCGACAGGTTCGCCGAAAATTCCGGCGCGTTCGGCAACTCATGACCGACATCCACACTGCTGGTCAGGTTTCCGGCGTCAGTGACCTCGGTGTCAAGCAGTCCGATGTTGGCCGAAATCAGCCAGTTGTTATCGGGTGCCCATTGCGCTTCGACTTCGAGCCCGGACAGTTCGGACTCAGGAACGTTTGCAAACCCCGGCACGCCGCCAACAACGACAAACGTCTGCAGGTCGCTCCAATCGTAAATGAATAGCGCTGCATTCAGTCGCAGCCGGTCGTTCGCCAGCGTTGTTTTCACGCCGAGCTCCCAGGCGCTCAGGGATTCGGGACCTACGGGTCTGCCCACATCCGAGCCGGGGGTCAGTGCCGCGATGGCGCGCGTATCAAAACCGCCGGACTTGAAGCCTTTCGAGTAGGCGCCGTACAGCATTGTCGACTCGTTCATGGCAAATCTGGCGTAAGCATTGCCGCCGGTATCCCTGAGGTTCGCGCTCAGGTCCGAGAACGCGATCACAATCGGCACCACGGTGGCGTTCTCGACAATATCGTTGGTAATCAGTTGCTGCGGATCGGTCAGTCCATTCGGTACACGCGGCAGCACGCGAAAGATGGATGACGGCGCTGTCTTGCGGTTGTCGGTATAGCGCAGTCCGATACCGAGCGTCAGCCGCGGTGTGACATCGGCATCAAGCTGGCCGTAAACGGACAGGTCGGTATCTTGCTGGTCAAGAATATTGGATGCGATGACGCCGGGGCCGTTGTTGATGACGTGAGTGCCGAGCAGCATATCCTCGCGAAAGTAATAGAGGCCGCCCATCCACCGGAGCCGCTGCGTATCGTCGGAGGCAAGTCGTAGCTCCTGGCTGACCTGTTCATAGTCGCCGTCCTGAGTCGGTGTCAGTCGGATCTCATCAAACCCGCCGGTATCGTCGGCTTGCTGCACGCGTGTGTTTTCGAGCGCGGTGATGGAGGTCAGCGTCATGCCCGACTTGAATCGATGCGCAAGCTTTATGAAGCCGCCTTCGACGTCGATGTCCGACTGTGCGCCGGATGCGTTATACACCGTGGCCCAGTCGCTCGACGACGGGTTGAACCCGTTCGCCGCAACGCAGTTGTTACGGGTCTGGTAGTCGCTGCCGCGAATAATTTCCGCCAGATCACACGGTTGGTCAGGGTTGCCCGGGTCACGGATGCCGATAGCCTTGTTGCCGATGTTGTTGCCACGGTTGTAACCGGCATGCGCGTTGAATAATACCGTCGTGTCCACGCCGGGTTGCCAGACGGCCTGCAAGCGGAATGATTGGCGGTCGCGCACACCCATTTGCTCGCCTTCCCGTCCCGGCGCTGCGTTTATGAATAACCCGTCGCGGTTAGCGCTTTGAAAAGACAACCTGCCAGCCAGCGTGTCCGAGAAGTCGTATTCGTACGCGCCCTCGATATCAATCTGCCGGTCCTGGCCGACGGTGCCGAGCAGATAGCCATCAGTATCGCCATCGATGACGGGCTGGCGCGAAATGAAGTTGATAGCGCCGCCCGTCGTGTTGCGCCCGAATAGCGTGTTCTGCGGGCCGCGCAGGACTTCGACCCGTGCCACATCGTAGATGCCCAGCACCCCGCTGAAAGGCGTACTCATCGACACATCGTCCTGATAGATGCCGACAGCCCGGTTAACGTTGCCATGAAAATTATTGGTGCCGACGCCGCGGATCGTAAAGCCGGTATTGACCTCGTTCGACCCGTTGATGCTCAGATTAGCGAACAGCTCGAGAATCTCTTCCGCGTTAGAGGCGCCGCGGGCGCGCAGTTCGTCACCATCGACCGATTGCGCTGTGAACGGGACAGTCTGTTGGCCTGTCGCGCGCTTGGTCGCGGTTACCGTGATTTCTTCGAGTTGGGCGGTTGCCTGGGGTGGCGCGCATAGCCACAGCACGCTTACCGCAGCAATAGTTGCCTGAGAAGTGCTGGACCGCGATCTTGCTCGTATCATCCTGATACATGCCCGGTGTTTCGTAAACTCTTCGAGTCTAGGTTCTACGCCTGTTGCTGTCGACCCTCAACAGCGTTGCGACAGGTCGGTTTTTCCGTTGTAAAAAAAGGGCCCCGAGAGGCCCTTTGTCATAGTTCAGCTAAAATCGATCGCCACGGTGTGTTGCCGCCGACAATTCTGAAGACTCAAGTCGCAGCCGGCGCTGCCCCCATCGTGCCTCGACGACGCTCCAGTTCCTCGCGTATCTCAAGTGCCCGGTCTTCGGTGATTGAGAATGTTGCGATCGCCCAGATGGCAATGGCCGACGTGATGGCGGGGATAAAGGCATCGAACATTCTCATCAACGTGATTGTGCGTTCGCTCTGGTTGCCGCCCAGGTCGACGTCAAAGCCTGTGGCATTCAGCAGGAATCCGCCCGCCGCCAATGCGGCAGCCATTCCCAGCTTGACCACCCACCAGAAGATCGAGCCGTACATGCCTTCGCGGCGTTCGTTTGTGTTGAGCTCGTCAGCGTCGACGACGTCGGCGATCATCGATGGCATCAGCGTAAACAAGCCGCCAAGGCCGAATGCCATAAGCGGTGCAGGCACGAGCAACAACCATGGAATGTCCGGGTTGTAGCAGAACCATTTGAGCATATAACCGACCATCGATACGCCGGTGGCGAGGAAGAAGGTCTTGCGTTTGCCGATGTGCGTGCCTATCCAGGTTACGAAGACAATCACGGCGAAGGTCGAAATCGCACCGAGGGTGCCGGAGTAGCCGGCGTACTTGGCGCCTTCAACGGTATCGCCGCTGAACACGTAATAGATGATCACGTAGAACTGGAACGAAGCAATCAACATGAAGCCGTTGAAAACCAGAAACGTTGCCGCACACAGTTTCAGGAATGGCTTGAATTTCAGTGATGTCGCGAAGCCCTGAAAGAAGCAACCCAGGTTGCGTGCGAGCATCGCGCCGGCGCTTTCCTTCTGTTCGGGCGTCGCCTCCGGCTCATCACAGTCCGGACCAAGGTCTTCGCACTCGAGTGCGATGTTGTTCGACAGGCGTTCACGCAGGAAAATAGCGGGTAGTACGCCAACGGCGATTACGAATACGCCAATGACGATCGCAAGCCCGGCGGCACCGTCGACCATATTGTCGAACCAGCGCTCGCTTTGCATGATCAGCAGGAACCAGGGCGCAATGACGTAGGCGAGCTGGCCGATAAAGTTCTGCACGCCCATCAGTCGGGTACGTTCGTTGTAGTCGGGTGTCATCTCGTAGCCGAGTGCTACCCAGGGTGTCGCGAACACGGTATAGGCGAGGTAGAAAATCAGCGAGCCGGACAGGAAGTACCAGAAGTAAAACGCTTCGCTCTTGTCGGCGGGCAACTGCCACAACAAGGCGTAGATAATGCCGACGGCGATAGCACCACAGAAAATGTATGGCCGCCTGCGGCCCCAGCGTGAGCGGGTGGTGTCCGAGATGTAGCCCATCAAGGGGTCTGTAATCGCGTCGGTCAGTCGCGGCAGCGCACTCACCAGCCCGACCAGCGCCGGGTTCATGCCCAGGCCAAGGTTCAGGACAATGACCATGCCACCGATAGCGGCGGCCAGCAGGTTATTAACGAATGCACCCAAGCCATAGATGACTTTTTGCGTGAACGGAATCCTGTCTTGCGGCGCGGTCGCGCCTGCACTTGCGTCACTCATGCCGCTGTTTCCCCCCATGGAACACCCGCACTATTACCCGTCGAAGGATCGTGTAGCAAATTGACAGCGCTGTCAAATCTTGCTAACTATCGTTGCCCGGTGTTGGCTGGCACTGTTTGATACACGCGAATGCGCCAGATGGATGGCACCCATCTGCAGCAAACAGGCAATGCTCATAACAGACAAACGCGCGAACGATAACGGCAGGATTCAAATGATCAGACGATTGCTAAGGCTCCCATGCCTCATTTTTACATTATTCCTGCTGAGCGGTTGCTCGCCAGGTGATGAGAAGGCCACCGAAGCGGCGACTACCGCCAAGACAGCGGCAACAACTGGTGTCGTGCTGCAACAATCGCCTGATGCATTGCTAGAAGGGCAGGTGATGGCGATGGCGTATTCTCCTTTTCGCAAGGGCCAGCACCCCGATCGCGGTGACGGTGCGAAAAACCCGTCCCGTGATCAAATTCTCGAGGATTTAAATATCCTGGCAGACAACGGTTTCAGCCTGATCCGTCTATATGACTCCCGCGAACTGTCTGCGACCACGCTTGAGCTGATTCGCTCGGAACAATTACCGATCAAGGTTTTGCTCGGAATGTGGTTGCAGGCCGAGGTCAGCAATCACGAGGGTTGCCCTTGGCTGGACGAGCCGATACCGGAAGAGGAGCTGAAGCAGAACGTCGTGCTTAACGCAGAAGAGCTGGCGCGGGGAATTGCGCTGTCGAAGGAATACAGCGATATCGTTGTCGCCGTGAACGTAGGCAATGAGGCGCTGGTCAGCTGGAACGACCACATGGTGACTTTGCCTGCGGTGATCGATTATGTGCGCCAGGTGAAGGCTGCTATTGAGCAGCCGGTTACTGTGGCAGACAACTACGAATGGTGGATTGAGGATGGCGCCCCGCTGGCGGCGGAGGTGGACTTTATTGGTGTTCACACCTATCCGGTGTGGGAAGACAAGCCGATCGAAGAAGGGCTCTCGTATACCCTTGAGAACATGCATCGTGTGCATGCCGCACTGCCTGATGTGCCGATCGCGATTCTGGAAGCGGGCTGGGCCACCACGGCAGTGGAATTTCCCGAGCAGGCGAGCGAAGAAAACCAGGCGCGCTATTACGACGAAATCGAGCAATGGGCGACCGACGCGAACGTGACCGTATTTTTCTTTGAGGCATTTGATGAGCCATGGAAGGGCGACCCCATGAATCTTGATGGCGCCGAGAAGCATTGGGGTATTTTCTTTGAAGACCGCACGCCCAAGCTTCGTTTTCAGAAGCCCTGATCGATTTCATCGGCTTTCGCCGATCTTCCGTTTGGCTTTTCTGCAAGTCTGTCAGACATAATCCCGACTGTTGTGAAATTGCTACATTTTCGAATGCGCGCTTTACTTGCCGAACAAGGTGCAGGCTTGATAACGTTGTGTTTGGCGCGTTTGGGTAGCGTTGATGGTTATGTCATGCGCGCCCGCACTGATGTCGGTCGTTCGCCACAAGGTTGATGTCTGCGTGTTGTCGAGATAAATTGACAACGCTGTCATTGTTTGCTAATTATCGTTGTCCGGAAGCGCCGCTGCAATAGCGGTGCATCCAGGATATTCTCCGGGGGGAGAGGTTATGAGAGTTGGGGTGCAGGCGTTCGTTCGCCTGGTTGGGGTCGGTGTCTTTGCGTTTGTTGCAGCTGCATGCAGCGACAATCGCCCCGATCCGTTGAGCGGAGTTTCAACGGACATCGACAGGGTCGTTAACAGACCCAACATCACCGGCTCCGGCGCTGCAACGATCACACTGTCAAACGACGAGGTTTCGCCAGGCGACAACCTGACACTTGTCTTCAGTGAGGAGTTCGACGGCGCCCAACTCGATCCGGCGATCTGGTTTCTTGAAACCGGTGACGGCAGCCAGTACGGCATTCCGGGCTGGGGCAACAACGAGCGGCAATACTACCTCCCCGATAACGCCGAGCTCAGCAACGGCATGCTGCAGATAACGGCGCGCGCCGAGCAGGTCGGCGGCTACGACTACACCTCAGCCCGTATCAACACCCGCGATCGATTCGCATTCAGATACGGACGGATCGAGGCAAGCATTCGATTGCCCGGCGGTCAGGGCGTCTGGCCGGCATTCTGGATGCTGGCGCAGAACAGCCCCTATGGCGGCTGGGCCGCCAGCGGTGAAATCGACATCATGGAAGCCGTGAACCTGGGCGGCGCCGGTGGCAATGAGGTGCTGGGCACAATTCACTACGGCGGCGAATCACCGGCAAACGTGTTCACGTCGAATACCTATACGGTTCCGACTGATGCCACACAGAATTTTCACACCTACGCGCTGGAGTGGGATCAAAACGAAATGCGCTGGTACGTAGACGATGTTCTGTATGCGATGCAGAACAGCTGGAGGTCTACAGCTGCGCCGTATCCGGCACCTTTTGATCAGGCTTTCTACGTGATCTTGAACGTCGCAGTCGGGGGTAATTTGCCTGGCCCTCCAGACAACAGCACGGCGCTCCCGGTAACCATGGATGTCGATTACATAAGGGTGTATAGCGGCGAGCCATAGTCGTTTCGGTTGTACCGATACGGCTTGCTGCGAAGCTCTCGCAGCAACATTGAAAAGAACAAAACATTTATAACGATCCTAATTTAGAGATTTCAGTCATGTACGCAAAATTAAATACGCGCCTGCCCCGACTCTTCATGTCGGTTGTCCCCTGCCTGGTTCTGGCCGGGTGTTTCGGCACCGGCGACGGTCCCGAGTCAATCCCTGGGACGCCTGCACCACCGGTAACGACCCCACCGGGATTTTGCGATGACATTAATTTTGAGACCGCTTGTCCGGGCGTTTCGTTTGCAGACTTTGGCGGTGGCCAGACTGCTGTAATCGTGAACGACCGCAAAGAGGGCATCAATACGAGCGACAGGGTCGCTCAGATGGTCAAGACTGCCGGTGAGGTCTTTGGTGGTACGACGATCGATCGCCCGGCAGGCATTACGTTCACCGACGGCGAAGTCTTCAAAATGAAGGTGCTCGCATCACGCAATGTGCCGGTGCTGTTTAAATTCGAAGGCCTCGATAAAGAACGCGAGCTCAATCACACCGGCAGCGACACATGGGAGGAGCTCTGTTTCGATTTCTCCGGCGATACAGCGGGCTCGGCTGTGACCGGCATTACGCTGATTTTCGATAATGGCGTGAACGGTGACGCGGCGAACAACCCGGATGACTGGACGTTCCTGTTTGACGATATAGCGCAGGTTGACAGTTGTAGCGGCGGCGGCAGCGGGCCGTTCCCGATCGATTTCGAGGACGACCCCGCCAGCTATGATTTCGGTCCGGCCGGTGGTTTCGGTGGCGGTGCTTCTGATGTGATTGCCAACCCGGATGCGACCGGTTTGAACACGTCCACTCAGACAGCGCGCATGCAGAAATTTGCTGGCGAAGTCTTCGGCGGCAGCACGCTGGCCCTTGGCGGCAACGTTGATTTTTCCGCGGGCGAAGTCTTCAAGCTGAAGGTGTGGGCAACACGCGCTGTACCGCTGACCTTCAAGTTTGAAGGTCTCGACAAAGAACGCATCCTCAGCCATAGCGGCAGCGGTATGTGGGAGGAGCTTTGCTTCGATTTCACGGCAGATACTGCAGGGTCCGCCTCCAACGCAATTACCTTCATTTTCGACAACGGTGTTAATGGTGACGCAACCAACAACCCCGGTGACTGGGTCTTCTACTACGATGAGCTTGAGCAGGATGCGAGTTGTAGCGGCGGTGGTGGCACAGGTCCGCTTCCGGTTGATTTCGAAGCGGATCCGGCCAGCTATGACTTCGGTATGGCGGGCGGCTTCGGCGGCGGCGCGTCCGACGTCATCGCCAACCCGGACCAGACCGGGCTGAACACCACGGCACAGACGGCGCGCATGCAGAAATTCCCGGGCGAAGTGTTCGGCGGCAGCACGCTGGCGCTGGGCGGCAACGTTGATTTCTCGGCGGGTCCCGTATTCAAGGCGAAAGTCTGGGCCACCCGTGCAGTGCCGTTGACGTTCAAGTTCGAAGGTCTGAACAAGGAACGTATTGTCAGCCACAGCGGCAGCGGTACGTGGGAGGAGCTGTGCTTCGATTTCACGGCCGATACCGCCGGCTCGCCATCCAATGCGATTACCTTTATTTTCGACAACGGTGTCAACGGTGACGCGACCAACAATCCTGGCGACTGGACGTTCTACTTCGATGAGATAGAACAGGCCGCTGATTGTGGCGGTCCGATCGCTACGTTCCCGGTCGACTTCCAGGCCGATCCGGCAAGCTACGATTTTGGCCCGGCAGGTGGTTTCGGTGGTGGTGCGTCTGACGTCATTACCAACCCGGACCAGACCGGACTGAACACGACGACACAGACGGCGCGGATGCAGAAATTCCCGGGCGATCTCTTCGGCGGCAGTACCCTCGCGCTAGACGGGCGGGTCGACTTCTCCGCGGGCGAAGTATTCAAGGCGAAAGTCTGGGCGACGCGCGCCGTACCGCTGACCTTCAAGTTTGAAGGCCTCGGCAAAGAGCGCATCGTCAGCCATAGTGGTAGCGGCACCTGGGAGGAGCTTTGCTTCGACTTTACCGGCGATACGGCCGGGTCTCAGTCCACGGCAATAACCTTCATCTTCGATAACGGCGTTAATGGCGATGCGACCAACAACCCGGGCGACTGGACGTTCTATTACGACGAGCTTGAGCAGGTAGCCGATTGCAGCAGTGGTGGTGCGCCAACGGCGGCTATCGATTTCGAGTCTCCGACGACGGGTGCAGGATTCACATGGGGCGTGTTCGAAAACGATGACAACCCGCCGCTCGAGATCATTGCCAATCCGGATGCCAGCGGTATCAACACGTCTGCGACAGTCGCGAAATTCACGGCACGTGTTGCTGGTGCAACTTTCGCTGGTACGAACACCAACGACCTGCCGACATTCACGCTCGATGACACGAACAAGATCGTCAAGATTATGGTTTGGAAACCGGTGATCAGTGACGTCGGTATCAAGTTTGAAAAGCCCGACGGTATGGGCATTGCCTCGACCGGCGAGATCAGGGTTGCGAATACGGTGGTCAACCAGTGGGAGGAACTGACGTTCGATTTCAGCGCGGTCATTGGTAACCCTGCCAATGTGGATATCGTTGGACTTGTCGTGTTCCCTGACTTTGATGCGAGAGCGCAGGAGAACGTTATCTACTTTGATAACATCTCGTTCTCTGGTAGCGGCGGCGGAGGTGGCGGTAGCGCTGCACCGACGTCATTCGACTTCGAGCCAGGCAGTCCGGCAACGCTCAGCGACTTTGACGGCGGTGCTTCGGCATTTGTCGCCAACCCCGACAACACCGGCATTAACACCAGTGCAACGGTCGTACAGTTGCAGAAATTCGCTGGTGCGGTCTTTGCGGGAAGCACTATCGGCCTGGGCGGTGACATTGACTTCTCCGCGGGCGAGGCCTATCAGGTCAAAGTCTATGCGACGCGAGCGGTAGAGGTGTTATTCAAGCTTGAGGGGCTGAACGTGGAACGCACCGCCTCGCACGGTGGTACCGGCTGGGAAGTGCTGTGCTTCGACTTCACCGGCAGCACAACAGGCAGCGCGTCGAACGCGATCACGTTCATCTTTGACAACGGAACGGTAGGCGACGCTAACAACAACCCGGACGATTGGACATTCTATGTCGATGACGTGGAGCAGACTGCCAGTTGCGGCGGTGGAGGCACATCCGTGCTGCCGATCGACTTCGAAGCCGATCCAACCTCCTATGTGTTCCGCGATGGCGGTGGCTTCGGTGGCGGCCAGGGCGACGTGGTTGCCAATCCGGATACCGGTGGTCTCAACACCAGTGCTCAGGCAGCACGGGTGCAAAAGTTCGCGGATCAGCCATTCGGTGGTGTAACGCTCGATCTTGGCGGTACGTTCGACCTTGCGGCTAACAGTGCCTTTACGATCAAGGTCCGGGCGACCCGCGTCGTACCCGTACTGTTCAAGTTAGAGGGCGCGCCAACCCAGGAAGTGACCGTCAGCCATGGCGGTACCGGCTGGGAAGAGCTGTGTTTCGATTTCGGTGCTAATACCAGTACCGGTGTCAGCGGACTGACGTTCATCTTTGAAAATGGGGTGAACGGCGCGGCCGCAACCGAACCGGACAACTGGACGTTCTATGTCGATGACATCACGCTTGTTTCCAGCTGCCCCACCGGCGGCGGAACGATGACGTCTTTGTTGCCGATCGACTTTGAAGCCGATCCAACGTCCTATGTGTTCCGCGATGGTGGCGGCTTCGGCGGCGGTCAGGCCGACGTCGTTGCTAACCCCGATACTGCTGGTCTGAATACCAGTGCGCAGGCTGGTCGCATGCAGAAGTTCGCGGATCAGCCTTTCGGTGGCGCGACGCTCGATCTTGGTGGCACGTTTGACCTGCTGGCTGATGCGACAGCATTCACGATGAAGGTCAGGGCGACCCGCGTGGTACCGGTGCTGTTCAAGCTGGAGGGCGCGCCAACGCAGGAAGTGACCGTTAGCCACGGTGGCACCGGCTGGGAGGAGCTGTGCTTCGATTTCGGCACGAATATCAGCAACGGCGTTGGTGGCATAACGTTGATCTTCGAGAACGGCGTGAATGGCGCAGCGGCAACCGAGCCGGATAACTGGACGTTCTACTTCGACGACATCGCGCTGGCGACGAGTTGTTCTACCGGTGGTGGCGGTGGCGGCAGCACCGTCCTTGTCAACGGCGACTTCGAAGACAATGGCGGCAGCCTGGATGGCTGGACTACAGGCTTGTTTGATGACGTCGGTGGCGGTCTCGGATCGATTGCTGCCGACAGCAGCGGCCAGGGTGGTCGGACAGGCACCGTGGCAAGGCTGATTGTCGACGGCTCTACAACTTCCTTTAACGATGCCGTGATAAGCCAGGAGGGTCTGGGCGCAGGTACGGTAACAGCTGGCAATACAATCACCGTTACCTTCGATGTGTACGGAACCGTGACGCAGCCCGGTGCTGCCGTATTTGCCGAAGTGATCTTCCTGAATGCCAGCGGCCAGGATGAGGGGGGCCGGAATTTCCTTAACGGCGATCCAACCCCGCTCTCCCCGACCACTACCTGGACGCCTGTTACAGGCACGGTTACCGCGGGAACCGGGTTCGTCGCGAATCCAAACGGTGGTCCGTGGGACGTGAGCGGTGGCCTGGTACTGTCGTTGAAAGTCTCCTGCGGCCCGGTCGATGGCTGTGCTCAGGACATCTCGTTCGACAACGTCACCTTCACAATCAACTAACGTCGGGAGCGAATAAAGACAATGAAACATTTCGACGTTTGCAAAGAAAACAAACCTATAAGAGTGATCGCTATGGCGGGATTAAGACTTACGAAACGTTTTCAGATCGCCTTCGGGTTGTTCGCACTGGCGCTGGCACTCTGTCTGCCGCAGGTCAGTTTCGCGCAGTCCGATGTCGTGACGACCTACAAGGACGAGAACGGCTGGAAGCTTCAGGTCAACGGCGAGGACTTCTTCGTCAAGGGCGTGGTTTGGGGCTATAGCCCGCGAGGTGAGAACTACACCTACAACCTGTGGGACAAGGGCGACGACCATATCCGCAAGGTGCTCGATTACGATTTCGGTTTGATGAGCGCGGCCGGGATTAACGCGATTCGCACATTCGGCATGATTCCACCACGATGGGTAACCTACATCTATCAGGAACACGGCATCATGAGCGTGATCAACCCGCTGATGGGCCGTTACGGCTATAACATCGGCGGCAGGTGGGTGCCTGTTCACTGACTACTCAGACCCGCTGACGCGTGCGACCTTGCTGAAAGACTCGCTTGAGCTCGTTGATCAGTACAAGGACACCCCCGGCGTGTTGATGTTCGCCTTCGGTAATGAGAGTAACTACGGCCTGTCATGGTCTAGTTTTGAGATTGAGAACCTGCCTGAAGGTGAGCAAAACACCGCCAAGGCACGTTTCCTGTATAGCCTGTTCAATGAGGTGATCAAGGGCGGCAAGGCGATCGCACCGAACCATCCATTCAGTATCGTTAACGGTGACATTCAGTACATCGACCTGATAAAAGAGCTGGTACCCGACCTCGATATTCTTGGTAGCAACGTATACCGCGGCAAGACCTTTACGAGCCTGTGGCGTGACGTTGAGCAGAAGCTAGACCTTCCGGTCTTGTTCTTCGAGTTTGGTAGCGATGCCTACAACGCGCGCGAACTGCGTGAAGATCAATTGGCACAGGCCGAAATTCTCAAGTCACAATGGCGTGAGATGTACAACAAGGCCTATGGCAACGGAGAGGAAGGTAACGCGATAGGCGGCTTCGTCTTTGAGTGGCGTGATGAGTGGTGGAAGTATCTGCAGGAAGAAAACCTCGATACCCAGGACAACAACGCCTCCTGGTCGAATCAGGCCTATCTGTTCGATTGGGCGCCCGGCAAGAACAACATGAACGAAGAATGGTTCGGCATCACGGCACTTGGCCCGGCGAACTCCGACGGTGTTTATGTTGCTCGCCCGCGTACGGCCTACGATACGCTGAGCGCGATCTGGGCGATGGATCCGTATACCTACAAGAAATCGGCGATCAACCAGGAAATCGACAACATTAATATGGAGTACCTCGGTCTGAAGGGTGAGGTTCGCCTGTTGCAGAGTGAGAATGCCGAAGACAAGAAAAAGCTGTCGCTTACCGGTGGTGAGCTGCGCCTCGAGTTTGCTCTGAAGGGCACCGAGCAAGACATCCGAATTGACGGCGAGAACGGTGTCGAGTTTGAGGACGGCCAGATGGTCTTCCTGGACTTTGGTTTTAACCCCATGGACAACCTCGAGGGGCAGTTCAGCGTAAACCTCCTCGGCGGTGTCGCTGATCTTGAGCCGCTCGAAATTCGTTACGGCCGTCGCGGGTTACCGGTAACGGTTCAGACGGAGGACCCGAACGATCCCACGATCCGCGGTACAGATACGTTTGCTGACCGTGAGCGTATCGAAATCTATGACTTCGATGCCACGCTTGAACTGGAGCACTTCGATCTGAACGCGTTCTACCATACGCCGCGTTATCACAAAAAGTACGAAGGTGACTTCTACGGCCTGATTCGCGAGGCGACCGACATCGATGGCATCGATATCTGGAACGGTAAGGCGCCGGAAGGCGTTGAGATTACCGGTAAAGGCAAGTTCGACGGGCTTACGCTGCTGGCCGGTCCCGAAGTCTACTGGGGCGCTAACCCGAAAGTCATCATCAAATACGACTTCGCGGCGGCGGGTATTAACTGGACGTTCATGCACTCGGAAGACGTCGCGCGTCTTGGTCAGGCGACCGGCGCGGCTGGCGCCACACTTCGCCAGTCCAGGACCACTACCCTGTACGCAGAAAAAGATCTGATGGAGGACGTCACGCTTGAGGTCGGCGGCATCATTTCGGCGCCCGAACGTATTGATGAAATCTATGACCGCTTTGACGATGGCAATGTCTTTATAGACCAGATCGATTTCGAAGATACGCTGGGCTTCAAGGCCAAGCTCACGTTCCCATTTTTGGGCACCCTGTCTTATGTTGCCGGCGAATATGCCGGTCTTACGGCGATCGGTGGTGACCAGCTGCGTGAGTTCGGAACGCGCCTGCCGTACTCCGGTAACGGTAACAAACAGGAATACGAAGCCGGCATGATGATTAACCGCGGCAACTGGATGTTCTTCCCGCGGGTCCTGTACCGGGACAACCTGGTTCATGCCAATCCTTTCGTGCCGCCCTCAATTGAGCCGGGCGGAGTCCTTAGACCGGGTATCCTGCCGCGCGACACGGATGCCGATCCGTTCGCGGTACTGGGTAATCGGGAAGCGCGATCCGCCGAGTTGTTTGTCACCTATGACCCAACCGGTGCGACGCCCTTCTACCAGTGGGATAACGACTACCGGGAAGACGCGGGGTTTGCGTTTAATGTTGGTGCCAACTACACGAGTTATCCGACGCCCACCGACGCGAATCTGTTCTTCTTCGACGAAGGCGGCATTAACGCGTCCTTCGGTCAGGGACTGCCATCTGAAGATGTCTGGACGGTATCCAGTCGCATGGTCTTTAACCGCCCGAATGCGCGCTATATCACGACGATCATCCGTGGCTTTGACCAGTCGACCGGCGACCCGAACGGCGGCACACGCGACTTCTATGAACTACACGGTAAGGCGGTCTGGAACCGGAAGCATGTGTTGTCCGGCTACTTCAAGAAAGACGCCTGGGGACCGTATGACTTCCAGCGCCAGTTCAACGTCACCTTCCCCGAGCAGTACAAGCTCGACTATTCATTGTTGTTGGACCAACGCATGGACGACCGATACTCAACCAAGATCGGTGTCCGGGCGCTGTTCCGGACCAACGATGAAAATTCCCCTGACGATGAATTCCTGGATGGCAATAATGATTACATCTTCCAGGCCGTCGCCTACTTCACGCTCCACTTCTGAGCACGCGCCGGTCAATGTTGAGGAAACAGCTCATGAGATATGAAAACACCACAAATACACGTCCGGCTTCATTGAAGCGCGTACCATTACTTCTGCTGACCAGTCTTGTTATTTGCCTGGCCGGTTGCGGTAGCAGTGCAGAAAAGGGCCCGGACGATGGGACACTCTTCAACGAAGTGCAGCTGCCGACGGATACGCTGCTGAACCTCGCGTGCGCCGATGTGGGTATCAACAACGAGCCCTGCGTGCTCGGCGATCCGGATAACCCGTTTGTCACGGTAGCGACCGCCGAGTTCGACGAGATGAACCCGGATGCGGAGACCAAGTTTGATCTGGCCGCCCAGATACCCGTGGGACCCACCGGAGCCAAGGCACGTTTCTACCTTTTTGCGACCGCACTGGCGCGTCGTCAATCAGGCGAAAACCAGTATTACACGGCACTGGCATTACACGAGTTGTTTGACGCCAACAGTGACCCACTGATTCAGGAGCAGGCCTTGAGGGCCTATCGCTCGGTGCTGGATAACTTCTTTGGCTCCGTCGTATTTTTCGCTTGTTGCTCCGGTCTTGATCCGAATGACCCCAATCGTGCAATTCCGTTTTCAGTACCGCTCAATGAAATTGTGGCCGATGCAATTTATCGTACTAACGCCACCGGATTTGCCCGGCTGGTTCCCGGTGATCCACTGCTTGCGCTGTCGCTGATCAATGAGTGGGGCTACTTTTATCGGCCGGCAACGCCACCGAACTTTGACGATGGTCTGGTCTTTCCCGGCGGCGGCTGAACAGTCCGGATTAGACGTAGCAAGCCGAAAACCACCGCACTGTTTAACAGCGCGGTGGTTTTTTTTGTCCGGACGCTTCGTCCGCTAGCGTGGTGCAGGCCCGGTCGACTCGCGAATCTTTAGCGTTGCCGGAATGCACTCATGCAGCGTCGATGAGGCCTCGTCCGATGGATTTCTTATAGTGAGCATTTCCACGGCACGCTCGGCCATGCCGGCCAACGGTTGGCGGATGGTTGTCAGCATCGGGTCTAACTGACGAGCAAGCGTAATATCGTCGAATCCGGCTACTGAAAGCTCGCCTGGTACCGCAATGCCGCGTTTGCGTGCGGCGCGGAAAACGCCTGCCGCCATGTCGTCGTTGGCGGCGAATATTGCGGTCGGCACTGACTTGCGTGCAAACAGTTTTTCGGCTGCCGCCTGACCCGATCGAAACGAATTGTCTCCCACGACGACCAGCCGCTGGGAAAAAGTGAGGCCGGCGTTTTTCAGCCCGTCCTGATACCCCAGCAAACGATTGGCAACCGCGTCGTGTTCGGTATCACCGGCGATAAAGGCAATGCGACGATGCCCGAGGCTGGCCAGATACTCAGTCATCTTTGCGCTTGCATTGCGATCGTCCGTTTCCACACTCGACTGGCGCTTGATGCGCCGGCCGGGTGACAGTCGCACAAAAGGCGTCCTGGTCGCCTCAATGGCATTCACGATGCGTTGCATGTTTGATAACGGCGCCGCGAGTACGATTCCGGCCAGTCTGGAGTCGTCTATCAGGGCCTTTAGCTCGGTCCCAACCCGCTGCTTGCGAAAATCACAAGGATGAATCAAAAGCTCATGCTGTGTGTTGCGACAGGCACGCAAGGCACCTTGCTGCATACGGATGATATAACCTGAACTTGGTAGCTCGTAGACGGTGGGGTCATCGTAAATCAGACCAATCAGGTTGGAGCGCTGTCGCGCCAGATTGCGTGCCGACCGGTCGGGCCGATAGCCCAGATCTGCGATAGCGGCTTCAACGCGCTCGCGCGTCGTAGCTCGTACATTGGGTTCGCGATTGACGACACGCGACACGGTCTTGATCGAGACACCGGCCCGGTTTGCCACATCAAAAATTGTTGCTTTTGTCGTTTTCAATACCGTATCAACCAGCAAAGCGCATTCGTGGAAGCAGGTGCCATGTCCGGTTAGCTATCGCATGAGCACGAATACGTTCCGGCCATGCACTTACATATATTTTGGCTGGCCATCTTTGTCCCACAGCCCCCAGTAAGCACCAACATCGCCTTCGGCGCCGGTCTTCCAGGCCTCATCGAGTGCCGCGAAATAGAACACTTCTATATTATCTTGCTCAGCCCATTGGAACGTATTCAGCAGGTAGCGCGTTGCGTTTTGCATCGAAGGCACCGCACCGTCGGTTGGCGTGCCGGCATTCGGCCAGCCGGTCTCGCTGATAATGACTTTCTTGCCGTTGGCTGCCTGTTGCGCGCGACGATACATGTCCTTCATGTAGAGCAGCGCATGCTCCGCCGGGCAGCCTTCCCAGAATGGATAGCAATTAGCCAGGATGACATCGCAAGCCGCCGTGATCCTCGGGTGATCGACGAACTCGAAGTAGGCGTCGACGTAGCCGACCTCGACGCCGGGAACCGCGCTCCTCACGCGGTTGATGTAGTCGATCAGCTGGTCTTCGCTCAACTCGCCACGCAGCAAGACCTCATTGCCGACCGCGAGGATGTCGGCATGTCCCGCCTGACCGATCCTGATCGCATTTTCAATTTCCTGGTCATTGTGTTCCATGTCATCGTCGAGCCACACACCAACCATGGTCTTGAGATTTTTTTCTGCGGCGATGGCGGGTATGAGTTCGTGACCATCGGTACACGAGAATGTCCGTATCCACTTTGTACAGCTCTCGAAGATTGCGAGCCTGCTGCGGATCTGTTCCTCGGTGATGATTGTGCCGGGCCCCTGGCCCTCGGTGTAAGGGCTGAAGCACAGGCCATGGATGCCGCCATCAAGCAGTTCCCGGACCAGCTTGCGCAGGTCCTCATCACTATGTTTGGAAAAATCGATTCCGGCGAGTGCCAGATTTCTTTTGTAATGATTCGACATGTTTCCCTCGAAAATATATGACAGGCTAAGCCCGCCTCAAAAAATGGATCTAGTCGCCGAACAGCATGTCCGGGTTCAAAGTCACGATGATTTGTGTGACGCTGCCGCTGCGCGCGAAAATCTCCGCACTGTCACTGGCGCCCAGGGCATTCCCGGCCAATGTGGTTTTTTTGTCGCCGCCTGTGGTCAGCGTGACTGATGGTTCCGCCGCGTCGCTCAGCGTGTAAATGACCGGCACCTGGCACCAGGTAAATGCCAGCGAAGAGGCCGGCACATCAAGCTCGCGCCACTCATTGTCAACGGCGAGGTAACGGTAGGAATGCGTGTCCGGCAGGAATTCGCGGCGACGCAACAGCGTTGGTGCAAACGTAACGGTTCCGTTATGAACACGCACGCCCAGCTCACCGAAGCGTGTCAACACTTCCTCTTTCACCTGACCGGTCATCCCCGGTTGGCGCGCGCCGGCATGTCCGGGCGTGTGCGAATAGGGGTCGGTCGGGAACGCGCCATATTCGGCGGGTGACTTGTTGAAACCGATGCCACGTCGGACACGATAGTACTGCTCACCCAGCTGACGGCATGCGGCACTATCGGGGTCTTCCGACAATGCCGAGAAATAGCTTTCCTGAACCGCGAGCAACAACTTCGAAACCATGTGCCAGTAAATGCAGCCAAGCCCTTCAAAGCCGAACATCGTTCCGGACCGTCCGGTGAACGACTGGTGGTCAAAGACTTTCTCGTAGAGGTGGCGCAGGGCATTGCTCGCATCGTTGGCGGCCTCGCCATAATCCGCGGCCGCGTCCGCCAGCCTGGCATCCAGCCGACCTGCATTGATGAGGTCGGCATTGAAGCGGTAATTGCCATCGGCGTCACGCGTTACGATCCGGGTATCGGATGCGGCCAGCATCGTCTTGATTAGCGGCAGCGCATCTATGTCGCCGGCTGAAATAACGTTCTTGGCGAGGAAGTCCGGTAGCGCGCGGTCGGGATACAGCATGAACGACGACTGGTCCGGCCGGAACACATCGCTGTCGAACAGCGCATCGACAATCGTGACGGCGTCCGGCGCGCTGATTGCGCCGGAGCTGAGCACAGCGACCTGACCTTCCAGCATCGGGTATAACGTATCAACGCTCAGTGTGTCGGTGTCGATGCCGACAATGTTGTAGGCGTGATAGAGCCCGTCATCGCGGCGGTTCGCGGCGATGCTGTTGTCGGTGATCGCGAGCGCATCGTCCAGCAATGCCTGAATCGTTGCCGTGGGCTGACGGGTCTTGCCGCTGAAACCCTCCTGCGCGTAGACACGGTCCCGATAATGGCTGGATGCCTGACCAAGCGATACCAGCGCGTCATAGCGTTGCTTGTCATCGATAGTGCCTGCATCGCGCATTGCACGAATTTCGCTGATGGATTTCGCGGTTTCTACCAGCCAGTCGCAAACCTCGATGGACAACTCCGTGTCATCGTCGCCATCCGCGAGCAGCTCACGTAGAAACGTCATGTAGCGACGCATGTAATACAGCGTCACCATCGACAGGCCCTGGCCGACAAGCGCGTTGTTCGCGTCGTTCCATTCCGGGCGTTGCGTATTTAGCCAGATGCCGCCGTCGACGACCAGGTTGCCGAGCTTGGCGAGCAACGGGACGAGCAGCTTTTCCAGCAACGTCGTGAGGTAGACGCTGCCGTCTGCCGCACGAACCAGCTTGCCGTCCGCACCCTGGCTCGCGATGCGTGCATCGATCGCCGCGGCCAGCGTGGTGTCGAAGTCGACAGTGTTCTTCGGATCCTTGAGCATCGCGTCGAACGAGCGCAACCGATACGGGACGTTTGCGTAACAGAAGATCGGCTGATGCAGCATTTCTGCAAGCTTGGCCGGGTGGAAGTGCTGCGACAGTTCGAGCAGCTTTTGCAGGTAAATGATCTGGTGATCGCCCCAATAGCCGATGTAGCTCCACGGGTCGTCGGGTTCTTCAACTTCCCAGTCGATGCCCTGGTCGGTGATGCGATAGGGGTTGTAGCCGTCCATCGTTGACGCATTGACGAATTTCGCGATCATGTTCTCAACGAAATCCGGGTAACTGAAGGCAAGCGCCTCCCAGTTCTGGAAGATATCGCGCCAGTTGCCCTGATAGGACAGGATGCGTTCGCCATCGTCGTCGTACAGCTCGATTGCAAACTGGTTCCACGGGCGACTCGGGTCTCCATGTCGCCGGCCGAAACGAATCGGCAGGTATTCCTGGGTAAGTCGCAGAAGTTGCGGATCGCCGCAGGCGGATGCTTTTTCCAGCAGATCGCTGAAGTGCAACTGCGCCGGCAGCTTGTCCAGCCATTGTTGGTGGCGTTGCGTCAGTCCGCGGTCGAAACAGCGCAGCGAGCGCGCGAAATCCTTGGCGTAAACATCGTAGTGGTTGTCGAAAATGCCGCCACGCAGAATATTGAACAACACGTTGGCGTAATGATGCACGCCGACGGTTTCTTCGCCGGTAATCTGGAAGGCATCGCCGTTGGCCATGATCCGCGCCAGTGCGTCTGAGCCCGCGGCGATATCGTTTTCGATAGCCGCCCACAAGGCTTGTGTGTCGCCGAGTTTGTGACGCAGTGCGACCACGTCCGACTGGTCTCGTTCCAGGTCCGCGACCAGCAGCCAACGCAGCGTTTCGTTAGGCGCAAGCGACAGCGTCGCGCTCGAAAAGTAGGCGCCCCGCGTGCCGCGTGTGTGGTGTTCGGCCGTCAGTGTGTGGCCCTCGCGGAACCCGTGCAGTTGCCTGGCCGACAGCATGATCGCGTCGCTGTCGAGGCCGAGACTGAACACCGTATTAGCGCGCAGCGATTCGCACGGCTCCGCGCGATCGGTGATGCCGGAGTACAGCGTGAAGAACGCCAGACCCGTTTGCGCGTCCAACTCGGTCCACTTGTAAGCATCGACAAGGTTGCTGGTGTTGGTCTGCGCGAAACGCGGCGTACCGGCGGGCAGGATGTTTTGCAGGCCGTCGAGCAACTCGGCGCTAACCGGCGTGTCGGCAAGGTTCTCGATCTCACACTGGCGCACGAAGCCATAGCGCGCGCTGGTGCACCAGGTGTAGCGAAACGCCAGTTGCAGCGTCTCGTTGATTTCCTCGTAGCGCAATTTGTTACCGAGCAGGTTTTTGTACAGGCAGCGGGTCGTCGTGTAGCGGTTGTCGCGCGTCTGCGCAAACGGCTCCCAGATGCGTAGTTGATCACCGTCGCCGAGGCGTATCAGCGTCTTGCAACCTGTGTGGTCGACGCTGTCATGGATCTTGTCGACGGTCACGTAGGGCAGCAAAGCGGTATCCGGTGACACACGGCCGGCCGTCAGTGCGCCGTTGGACGATGCAAACAGCCAGTGGTCGCTGTTTGAAATCAGGCTGATGAAAAAAGGATCCATTTCATCGACGTTGCGGATCTCATAGTAGCGTTCGCCGTCGATATCGATAAAGTCGCCGCTCACCTGTCGGTCGTCGGCGGTTAATACGGCTTTCTGTTTAGTGGCCATGACGCTTAAGGCTCCTCAACCAGTTCGACCGAGCCGAACAGCCCGGCGTCGATCCAGCCGCGGTCTGTGGGTCCGGAGTCGACGGCTTCCGAACCGATAAAATTTTCGCGTAGCTCGCTGCCGTCGTTGTCACAGTAGGCGACCATCAAACCGATGATCTTGCCGGCCATTAATTCGAGCGGTGTCTGGCCCGGCTGATCGTCAATGTAGCTGTCGGGGTGAACTTCGATCGCCACTTCCCAGACGATGTGATCGGCATGCTGACGCCAGCGGCTTTCTGTGTGGCTCGAGTAATTACGCGGCTTTTCGTCGCGACCAATGTCGATCGCCTGATTGTCGAGAGACATATGGTAGGCAAAAGCGTTGTGATTGAATTGATGATTGCCGCCGGAGTAGTCCTCATCAACGAATATCTCGAGGCAATCGTCGTCCCAGTATTGCGTCAGCGGGTCGCGGTGGCTGTCGAAAAGAATGTCGTCGACGAGCTCGGCAAGAATGTAGATACGCCCCTTATCCCATACGACCTTGAAGCGTCCGTGGAAGTCTTCGCGCGTGTACTCGGGGCCGAGCCAGCGCTGGTCAATGTTTCGCCATGCCGCTTTTGCCCACACAGCCTCGTCGGCAACACCGTCAACGGTCGGGGACTGGCTTGCGAAGGGTGCGCGATACTCGCTGCGCCCGGGTGCGTGGCTGTCGGACCCGAGCGCGAGCGCGGGCTGTAAAAGCAGGCACAGAATAAACACGCGAAACAGGCCGGGCGTGCGAATCGGGCTCGCTGAGCGAGTAGCGCCCCGGCCGGTCGAATCAGTGCACGAAAGTAAGGCAATTACTGGGTGACGCACGGTGTGATTTTTGTTTAATATGGGTCGAAGAGTATAGTCGAAAATCAGGTCAATTGACAGCGCTGTCAATTGCGCCGGTCAGCGATCAGCGCGCAGCAATGCAGCGACGCTGATTGCGTCTGTGATCTCACCTTTCTCGACCATTTTCAGGGCGTCACGAAGCGGCAGTTTCCGCACCGTCAGGTCTTCGGTTTCCTCAGGCATGCTGTCGCGCAACGTCAGCCCGCGCGCGACGTAGACGACGCCGCGCTCATCGGTAATCGAATTGCTGGTATGCAGGCGCATCAGTTCCGTCCACTGCGTCGCCTCCAGTCCTGTTTCCTCACGCAGCTCACGCTTGGCCGCGTCGAGCGGTTGCTCCGTCAATGGTGCGCCGCCCATGGGGATTTCCCAGGAATAGGCGGCGAGGGTATAGCGTGTTTGTCCGACCAGCCAGGTGTTGCCATCGGCATCCAGTGGCACGATGCCGACGGCCACGTTCTTGAAGTGCACATGACCGTACTGGTGCTCGCCGCCACCGGGGCTAATGACGCGATCCTCCAGCACGCGCATCCACGCGTTGTCATAGATTGTTCTGGAGTCCAGTTTCTTCCAGCTCATGACGTTGTACTCCTTAGAAGAACGACTATGCTTGTGGGCAAAATACCTGAATGGATGACGTTATGGGGATCTTCGGTTTATTGCTTGCACTCGCGGTGCTGATTTTTCTGGCGCTTAAGGGCGTCAACATTATTATCGCGGCACTGACCGCTGCCACCATTGTGCTGGTCAGCAACGGCCTGGATATCGCGCAGGGCCTCACGCAATCGTTCGCGTTCGGCAATCTCGGTGCATTCTCATTCTTTGGCAGGTTCTTTCTGCTCTTTCTTGCCGGTGCGATATTCGGCCGTCTGATGACTGTCAGTGGGGCTGCGGGCAGTATCGCGCATGCGCTGGCGGAGAAGCTGGGTGCCGAGCGCAGCCTGTGGATCATCGCGCTGGCCGCAGCCCTGCTGACCTACGGCGGCGTGCTGGTGTTCGTCGTGATTTTCGCGATCTATTCGTTCGGGCTGGAGCTGACCGAGCGCGCCGGCATACCCAAGCGACTGCTCATCGGCGCCGCTGCACTTGGCGCAGGCACCTTCACGCTGACGGCGATGCCGGGTACGCCGTCGTTGAACAACGTGATCGCCGCAACGGCGCTCGGTACGGACCTGTACGCCGCGCCAATCCTCGGTCTGGTCGGCTCGGCGCTGATGCTCGGCATGGGCATGTGGTACCTGGAACGCGAACGAAAGCGCGTTGTAGACAGGCCGGTTGAATCCTTGAAGATCGAGCACGATGATTCTCTGCCGGGCGCGTTGCTCTCGATCGTCCCGTTGGCCGTCGTCCTGTTAACGATTGCACTACCGAAGTTTTTCGCGCCCGATGCCGGCGACGATGTCAGCGGGCGGATTGATGCTGTCGCGGCATTCGCCTTGTCGCAACCGGTGTTCTGGCCATCGTTTGCACTAATGCTGGGCGCGGTTTCGTTGATTGCGCTGTTTCCCGCAGCACGCCGCCGCCCGGTTGCCGATATCGGCGAGGCCGCAGACTCGGCGATCATGCCGTTGCTGAATACGTCGATGGTGATCGGATTCGCCGCGGTCGTGACCCAAACCCCGGGCTTTCAATGGTTCGTGCAAACCATGACGACGATCGAACTGCCGCCCATCCTGTCGATGCTGGCATCGGTCAGCGTGATTTCAGCGATTACCGGCTCGTCCGCCGGCGGCCTGCAGATATTCATGCAAACGATGGCGCAGACCTATATTGACCTCGGTATCCCGGTTGAGGTGGTGCACCGTTTGTCGGCCATGGCATCGGGTGGGCTCGATTCGCTGCCGCACTGCGGCGCGGTGATCGCAACGCTGGTCATCATGCAGTCGAACCATAAAGAGTCTTACAAGGAAATCGCGATTGTGACCGTCGCGATCCCGGTCATCGCGACATTGATATGCGCGGCGCTGGCATGGGTTATCTACGCCTGACGGTTACCGCGACTGACTAATTCCTGAAAACGGTTACTAATCAGCAGGCTTGCGTTAGTTCGATGAGGTGTCAGTTACCTATTCGACGATCCGGTGCATCGCACAAATCTTGTTGCCGCTCGGGTCGATCAGGTAGCCAAGATACAGGCCGCCAAAGCCACTCTCCCTGACGCCTGGCGGTTCCTCGCAGGCTGTGCCGCCGCTAGCCAGCCCGGCCGCGTGAAACGCATCGACCGCCGCGGTGTCAGCCGCTGCGAAACCGATGGTGCCGCCGTTTGCGCCCGTCGCCGCCTCGCCGTTAATCGGCGTCGTGATCGCAAAGCTGATGCCGCGACCGCGATAGAAGTAGCGTTCCTTGTCTTTCGTCGGCTCGCCTATGCCCAGCGTGCCGAGCACCGCGTCATAGAATGTTTTTGAGGCTTCGAGATCGTTTGCGCCGATCATGATGTGGGTAAACATTGCGTTCTCCGGTTTGTGTACTGCGGCGTTGCTTAGCGGTTGAGCTTCAGGGCACCGAGGAAATCGCGCTTGGACAATTCGACGCCCCTGATACGCAGGATGTCGTAGGCGGTCGCCGCATGGAAATACAGGTTGGGCAGCGAAAATGACAACACCCAGTCCTCAGCGGTGAAAGGCAGCTCAATACCGGGCATCGAAAAAACGACCGGCTGGCCCGATTTCTCGTTCAAGGCGTCCTTGTCCACGGCTTTGAGCTGCTCGGCGGCTTCGCCAATCATCGCCTCCAGCGCCGCGTAGTCCTGCGGGTCGCTCTTGGTCGGTGGTGATGACTTGCCGGACATGATCGCGTCGATCGAGCCGGTCGTATGATGCTGCACCGACTGGATCTGGAATCGAAACGGCAGCATGTCGTCACGCAGGCGTGTCGTGACAATCTCGTCGAGGTCGATATCGTTGGCTTGCGCGAAAGCCCGGCCTTTGGCCATGACGCCGGAAACCGCTTCAACGGATTGAATGAATGAGCCGACCGAAAGGTCGTAGAGTGTTGTGGTCATTGTGTGGGTCCGGCAATAAATGGTGCGGGCATTGTTCATCAAAAGCGGCGCAGCTGCCAGCCGGAAAGTGTCGGCATCGCGGTATTCGAATGCTGTCGGACGATTCATTTCCGGCGATTCGAGGTTGACAGTTGCGCGCGTTTGTCTGAGCTTATGTTAAATAATGAGCCATTCGAATCACACACTGTATCTCGTGCGGCACGGCGAGGCGGCGGCGCGCTGGGGCGATGAGCCGGACCCGGGGCTTAGTTCGCGCGGCGAGACGCAGGCGCGCCAGACCTCGGCTGCGCTTATGGATGAGCTCGCGCGACCGGTGACCGTGATTAGCAGTCCGCTTGCCCGTGCGCGCGAAACGGCGGCGCCGTTGGCCGAAGCGATGGGCGTTGATGTCGCGATCGATGCCGCTTTTCGCGAAATACCTTCCCCTGTCAGCATTGAAGATCGTTCGAACTGGCTTGGCGAACTCATGAATCAAACGTGGTCAATGCAGGATGTCGCGTTGCTGGCGTGGCGGGCGCGCATCATCGACCGCTTGATGAATACGGATCAGACGACGGTCATCTTTACCCATTTTATGGTGCTTAACGCGGCCGTCGGCGCACTCGACAACCGGCCGGAGACGGTCTGTTTCCGACCGGCAAACGCCTCGGTGACGCGAATCCGCCGCGACGCCAATGGACTGCATCTCCTAGATCTGGGCGATGAGCTCAAAACCGTAGTCAATTAATTCTGGCCGGCATGCGCTTCCCGCGCGCTGCAAAAACTGCTGATACCAGGGCCTGGTCCCGTGTGCTGCGGAAACTGCTGATACCGCAGCCCGGGTCGCGCGCTAGAATGTGGGCTGTTGATTATTCCGGACATCGAAGCGGATCATGCAATTCAAAGACTACTACGACGTCATGGGTGTCGCGCGCGATGCGCCGCAGGACGAAATCAAGCGCGCCTACCGTAAGCTCGCGCGCAAGTATCACCCCGACGTGAGCAAGGTTGCGGACGCCGAGGAGCGTTTCAAGGAAGTCGGCGAGGCTTACGCCGTGCTACGCGATCCCGAAAAGCGTGCCGCGTATGATCAGCTCGGCGCTAACTACAAGGCGGGACAGGACTTCCGTCCGCCGCCGGACTGGGGGCAAGGCTTCGAACACCATCAGGGCGACTTCGGTGGTGGCGGCGCGGAACAGTTCAGCGACTTCTTTTCGAGCCTGTTCGGCGCTGGCGGCGGCTTCTCGGGCGGCGGCCAACGGCAACGCCATATGCGCGGCGAAGATACGGTCGCGAAGATCACCGCCACGATAGAGGACGCCTACAAAGGGGCCACACGCAGCATTTCGCTGAAACACACCGAGCTCGGCAGCGACGGGCGACCGAGCGTGCGTGAGCGTACCCTGAATGTGCGTATCCCCAAGGGCATCCGGGCGGGACAACAAATACGACTGGCGGGGCAAGGCTCGCCGGGCATGGGGCAGGGCGCTGCCGGCGATCTTTTTCTCGAGATCGGCTTTGCGCCGCACCCGGTGTTCAGTGCCGAGGGTAAAGATGTTTATGTGACGTTACCGGTTACGCCATGGGAGGCGGCTCTGGGTGCCAAGGTGCAGGTGCCCATCCCGGATGGGCGTGTCGATATGAAAATACCCGCGCAATCCAGGGCCGGGACGAAATTGCGCCTGAAGGGTCGCGGGCTGCCGGCAAAGGCACCGGGCGACCTTTATGTCGTGCTGCAGATTGTCTTGCCGCCGGCTGCCACGGATGCGCAGCAGGCCGCTTACCGCGAGTTTGCCGACGCATTTGATTTCAACCCTCGCGCCGAACTGGAGTGATACCGATGAATGACCAAAGGCTATCCGCTGTGTTGCAAGGTGATATGTTGGATAACAGCCATATGCTGTCGATGCAGGAGCTGTGCGGATTGTGCAGCGTCGACGAGCGGCGCATCGTGCGACTCGTCGACGAAGGGGTCGTAGACCCGATCGGCAACGAGCCTTCGCAATGGCAATTCACAGCCGTAACGGTGACGCGCGTGCGGTTTGTCGAACGCCTGGCGCGCGACCTCGATGTCAATACGCCGGGTGCGGCGCTTGCGCTCGAGCTTGTCGATGAACTTGAGCAGCTGCGCGCGCGGCTGCAGCGCCTGGAATCGCTGACATGATTATTGTCTGGGGCAGCGCCGAGGCCACGCCGCAAGATCTGGGTAACGCGCTCGAGCTCAGCCTCGAGCACGTTCGCCGGTCACGTGAGGAGCCGGGCTGCCTGCGTCACAGCGCCCAGATCGACGCCGAAAACCCCAACCGCATTGTGTTCTACGAGGAATGGCAGGACATGGCGTCGTTGCAGGCGCACTTCGAGGTGCCGGCCTCGGCGGACTTCGTCCGGCTGTTGTCGGCGCTCACCGTCGAGGCGCCCGAGATGCAGGTTTATGAGGCCAAGCGATTGCGTTAAGGCATCGATGCCTGGCAGCCCGATGCTTACCCGGCGCTCGTTATCTGCAATCAGAGCCTCATAAGGCATTAATTTATAAGAATATAAGTCTCTTGCGGCGAGCGCCATAGCCAATTGGCTACCTCGAAAATTGTGCGCTGATTCACACCGTTCGCTAAGTTTCCCTTAAGGAAGCATCCGTAATCTGGAACCGTCCCGAACAGCAATGGTGATGGTTCATGGAAAACAACAATCTCTCGTCCCCGCAGGTCGCATACCGTGCCGCCCGGATGCTGGCACCGAGCCCGTTTTCGCTGACGCTCGAGTCCGAAGTGTCGCCGGCGCGTCGCGAGCTTGAGTCTCTGATCGGCGATAAGTTCGCCGCTCAGTACGGCGCACGTCTGCGCCAGTTTCCGCCTTACCTTCTGGTTCTACGAACCGGTGATAAACCATCCGCAATCGTCGGTCTGCGACCCGCGCGTGAGCAATCGCTGTTTCTGGAGAACTATCTCCCTGGCTCGGCCGAGGCGGCGATCAGCGAACTGTATAAGACACCGGTCGATCGCTCGAAGATCGTTGAGATCGGCAGCCTGGTATCCATCGAGCGCGGCAGCAGCTACCTGTTGTTCGGGGCACTTGCGCCTTTGCTGCGCGATGCGGGCTTCCGCTGGGTGCTGTGCACGGCCACGGGTAACGTCGAGGCAATGCTGCACAAGATGCAGTTCGGACCGCGACGGGTATGCGCGGCTTCGGCGGATGCGCCCGGCATCGACCGTGCCGACTGGGGCAGCTATTACGATGCTATGCCGCACGTCATAAGCGGCGACCTTAGTATTGCCGCTGACAGCGCGATTCGTGCCAATCCCACGATGCCTGCCAGCTTGATTGAGGGCTGGCGCGAGACGATCGATGCGCTCGGCGGCAGGTTGGCGTCATGAGTAACAGCGTATTTGACGCGCTGTATGCACACGCGGCGCAAGCGTTTCAGCTGACCGACAGCGCCGACGATGTGCTTGATGCGCAACACCTGAAACAACGTGTCACCAAGGTTGCCGAGTTATTGACGCGCTCCGCTAGCCGCGGCGTTGCACTGTATGCCGATAACGGACTCGACTGGATTGTCACCGACCTTGCCTGCCAGATGGCGGGCGTGCGAATCGTACCGTTGCCGCTGTTTTTCTCCGATCAACAACTTCGCTTCGCGTTGCACAGTGGCGGCATCGATACGCTGATCACCGACCAGCCCGCGAGACTGCTGCCAATGCTGCGTGAGCTGGGTGTGGTCGAGACGCGCATCGCGGCCGGCCGGGTGTGCATGTACACGGTGCAGTCCTCGTTGCCGGCGCTGGTGCCCGATGCGACGGCCAAGATTACCTATACCTCGGGTACCACCGGCAACCCCAAGGGGGTCTGCCTGTCGCTTGCCCATCAGCTGACGGTCGCGCGCTCACTGGTAAAGGCGGTCGGCCTGGAGCGGCCCCGTCACCTGTGCCTGTTGCCGCTGAGTACGCTGCTGGAAAACGTCGCCGGGGTTTACGCGCCATTGCTGGCCGGGGGCGAGGTTATTGTTCCATCGCTGGCGGAGATCGGCTTCACCGGCTCGTCCGGCCTGAACATTCGCCGCCTGCTTGAATCCATCAGTCTGCACCGGCCGGACAGCATCATCCTTGTGCCGGAAATGCTCAATGCGCTGACGCTCGCCACCGATGCCGGCTGGACGCCACCCGCATCGCTGAAATTTGTGGCCGTTGGTGGTGGCAAGACCGCCGCCAGCCTGATCGAAAAAGCGCTGGCAGCGGGGCTGCCGGTTCATGAGGGCTACGGCCTGTCCGAATGCGGTTCGGTGGTTAGTCTCAATCGCCCGGGCCATGCGCGCCCGGGCACGGTCGGCCAGCCGCTCGAGCACCTTGGCGTACACATTGACGATGGTGAAATTGTCGTCGACGGGTTGGCCTTCCTGGGCTACGCCGGCCAGCCGGACACCTGGAAACAAGGCCGCGTGCGCACCGGCGATCTCGGCCATTTCGATGCCGACGGTTATCTGACGATAGACGGTCGACGCAAGGCGCTGATGATCTCGAGCTATGGGCGCAATATTTCCCCGGAGTGGATAGAGAGCGAACTCGTGGCCGGCGCTGTGCTGCAGCAGGCGGTCGTGTTCGGTGATGCGCGACCGTACTGCGTCGCGCTCGTATCACCGCGCCAACCGCAGGCGTCCGACCAGCAGATTGACGCGTGGATTCACGCCGTCAATGCACAGCTCCCGGACTACGCCCGCATCGCTGTCTGGCATCGGCTCGGTGAGCCGCTTAGCAACGCGAACGGATTGATGACGGAAAACGGTCGCCCGAGGCGACCCGATATCGCGCAGCAATTCGGCACGACGCTCGAACAATTATTTAATCAACCGCCGGAGGCAGTGGCGATATGAGTTTTTTTGAAAGGCTGCAGAAAGAGACCAGCGAGGAACGCCAGTACCTGCTGGCGTCACCGATTATCCATCGTTGTATGACCGGCGATATCGTTGTCGAAGATTATCTGGCGTTCCTGTCACAGGCCTACCATCACGTGAAGCATACCGTGCCATTGCTGATGGCCGCCGGCAGCCGCCTGCCGGAAAGCAAGGAATGGCTGCGTGAGGCGGTTGCCGAGTACATCGAGGAAGAGCTGGGTCACCAGGAGTGGATACTCAACGACATTGAGGCCTGTGGTTTTGACAAGGAAGCGGTGCGTGCATCGCGACCGTCTGCGGCGACCGAACTGATGGTCGCCTACGCCTACGACGCGATAAACCGGGTAAACCCGGTCGGCTTCTTCGGCATGGTGCATGTGCTCGAGGGTACCAGCGTGACCACCGCCGATGCCGCTGCCGGCGCAATCAAGGATGCGCTGAAGCTGCCTGCGAAGGCATTCACCTACCTGCGCTCACACGGCGCGCTCGATCAGGAGCATGTGCAGTTCTTCGAGAAGCTGATGAACCGGATCGATGACCCGACCGATCAGGCGCAGATCATCCACAGCGCGAAAATGTTCTACCACCTGTACGCGAATATCTTCCGCACACTGACGCCGGCGCTGGCGCAGGCGGCATAGGACACCACGATGAATATTGATGGCAAAACCATAGTGCTCACCGGTGCCAGCGGCGGCATCGGCCGCGCCATAGCAAAAGCGCTGGATGCCCATGATGTGAAACTGCTGCTGGTCGGGCGCAACGGCGAAAAGCTTCGTGCATTGATGCAGGAGCTGACCGGGACAACACACCGGATCGTTATCGCCGACCTTAATACCGGCGAAGGCCGTGCCACGTTGCTCGACGCCTGCCGTGCGCCGGATGCCGATCCGCCGAGCCTGTTGATCAACGGTCTCGGCGTCAATGAGTTGCGCTTGTTTGCCGAGCAAACCGAACAGGGCATACAACAGCAAATACAAACGAACTTGCTCACGCCGATGCTCGTGTGTCACGACCTGCTGGCCTTGCTCCAGCAGCAGCCGCAAGCGTTGATCCTGAATATCGGCTCGACGTTCGGCAGCATCGGCTACCCCGGGTTTTCCAGCTACTGTGCGAGCAAATTCGGACTGCGCGGCTTTACCGAAGCACTGCGCCGCGAACTGGCCGACACGTCGGTCGATGTGTCCTACATCGCACCGCGCGCTACCCGTACTGATCTGAATTCGGACGCCATCAATGCGATGAATGAGGCGCTGGGCACCACCACCGACGATCCGCAATTGGTCGCGGATGCGGTGTTGCGAAGCATTCTCCGCCGCAGCGACGCAGATCGCTATCTCGGCTGGCCGGAAAAACTTTTTGTGCGCGTCAATGCACTAATGCCGGGGCTGGTCGACAGCTCGTTGCGCAAGCAGTTGCCGTTGATCCGCCGTTTTGCACAGACCCCGATAAATTGAGGAAAGTAAAATGTTACGACTGATGAAAAACACGTTAATCGTGCTGGCCGTGTGCCTGCCTTTGCAGGCTTTCGCCCAGTCGGCGGATGAAGCCGTCGCCGCGCTGCAGCATGAGTGGGCGATCGCAAACTACGAAAATAGTGGCGATGCTCAGATCAAGGCCTATGAGGCCTTGCTGGAACACTCCGCGACCGCGACCGAGCAACATCCGGATGCCGCCGGTGTTTGGATCTGGGACGGCATCATCCGTTCGAGCTTTGCCGGTGTTAAAGGTGGCCTGGGCGCGCTCTCGTATGCCAAACAGTCGCGCAAGAGCCTCGAGCGGGCGATGAAGATCGATCCGGACGCGTTAAACGGTTCCGCGTATACGAGCCTTGGCACGCTTTATTTCAAGGTGCCGGGCTGGCCGCTCGGTTTTGGCAGTGACAAGAAAGCCGTACAATTGTTAACGAAGGCGCTCGAGCTGAATCCGGATGGTATTGACCCTAACTACTTCTATGCTGATTACTTGCGTGAACACAAGGACTTCGAGGCCGCCCGCGAGCACCTGCTCAAGGCGCAGCAGGCGCAATTGCGTCCCGGTCGCGAACTTGCGGATGCTGGTCGCCAGGCGGAGATCCGCGCCGCGCTGGTGCAGGTCAACGAGAAGCTCGGCGGCTGATATTCACGCTACGATGCGCGGCTGCGCATTACTGTCGCGGTAACCGGCATGCAATTGCTGCTGGTCGAAGACGATAGCTCGCTGGCCAACGGATTGAGCAAAGCCCTGCGCAGCGAGGGCTTTGCTGTTAACTGTGTGGCGCGCGGGCGCGATGCATTACACGTGGTCGCTACCGAACCGCCCGAAATCATTGTGCTCGACCTCGGCTTGCCCGACATGGACGGGCTGGACGTGTTGCGTGAGCTACGCAGTTCCGGGACATCGATACCGGTGCTGGTGTTAACCGCGCGCGCGAGCATCGATGCGCGTGTTACCGGGCTTGATCTGGGCGCCGATGATTACCTGTCGAAGCCGTTCGAGATCCCGGAACTGATTGCGCGCCTGCGTGTCATCGAGCGGCGCCTGAGTGCCGTTGTGGATAGCACGATTCGTGTCGGCACCGTGTCGCTGGATACACTGAGACGCGAGGTGAGTTGCGACGGCGAGCCGGTCGAGCTTGCGCGCCGCGAGTATGCGCTGCTGAAGATGCTGATAGAAAACACCGGCAAAGTGCAAACCCGTGAACAGCTGGAAACGCGCCTGTACCCATGGGGCGAAGAGGTCTCCAGTAACGCGATCGAGGTGCATATTCATCACCTGCGCAAAAAACTTGGCAATGACCTGATCAAGACGATTCGCGGTGTCGGCTACACCATTCGCAAGCCATGAAATCGATTCGCTTATTTCTGATCGCGACGCTGATGGCGACCATAACGCTGGGTGTATTCCTGGCGGTGCTCAAAGGCTATCAGTCCGGCACGCGCAGCACACAGGCGCTGCTTGATATTCAGCTCACCGATGCCGCAGCGCTCATCGCGGTGCAGAGCAATAGCGGCGCCGTCGTTACGCCGCCGCCATCGGGGCGCCTGGCGTTTCAGGTCTGGTCCGCCGACGGGCGTTTGTTGCAACGCTCCGGCAACGCGCCCGAGACACCGATCACGGCGCTGACGGATCATTTCAGCGAAGAGAATTTCTCAGGGCACCGCTGGCGCGTTCTGAGTACGATCGACGACAACTCCGGTCGCAGAGTGTTGGTGGGTGAGCGCATCGACCTGCGTATCGAGCTGACCGACCGCATCGTCATCCAGGCGGTCATGCCGATGATCATCAGCCTGCCGGTGATTGCATTGATCGTCTGGCTGGTTGTCGGTAACGGCTTGTCGTTGGTGCGGCAACTGGCGAATGAGCTGGCAAGCAAGCGCGCCGACGATCTTTCGCAACTGAAGACCAGCAGCCCGCCCGAGGAGCTGGCGCCGGTCGTATCTGCGATCAATGATCTGCTGCGTCGTCTGCAAGCGTCGGTGCAGCGTGAGCGACGCTTCTCGGCCGACGCCGCGCACGAGCTGCGCACGCCGCTGAGCGCGCTGAAGATTCACCTGCACAACCTGAAAGAAGAGCTACCGGAGCATGCGGCGCAGATACAGTCGCTGGACAAGGACCTCGGTCGGCTCGGTCACCTGATAGAACAGATCCTGCTGCTATATCGCATGTCGCCGGAGCACTATCAGGCAAACATGCAATCGCTGGATCTGCATGCGTTGGCGCAGCGGGTCATAGCAGAGGTATATGGCGAGATTGACCGTCGTGGGCAGTCGGTGGCGCTAGCCGGCTCGAGCCAGACGCTGGTTGGCGATGAGTCCTCGCTTTCAATTCTGCTGACCAACCTGATCATGAACGCAAGCAAGTACTCGCCAACAGGCGCGACGATTACCGTTACTGTAGATCGCCATTACGCGGGTGTTGTTCTGGAAGTGCGCGATACGGGACCCGGCATACCGGTTGCCGAGCTTGGGCAGGTGCTGGGGCGTTTCTACCGGGTTGGCAGCGACCGTCATGCGAGTCAGGTCGAGGGCAGCGGGCTCGGACTGTCGATCGTCCAGCACATCGCCGAACTGCATCAGGCAACGCTGACAATTGATAATGCGGGCAGCAGGGGCGGCCTCATAGTGCGGGTTATTTTTCCGGATGAGCCAGATTCGGTGCTAATGGTACCGAGGAGTTGATGATGAGCGTCAAAGCAGCATTTCGAGCGACGCTAGCGCTGATTATTGGTGTGGCGCTGGCTAATCAGGCGCTCGCAGCACCGCCGGAAGTGGTGATAGAGATTCGCAACCATTTGTTCGAGCCCGATGTCATTCGCATCCCGTCGGGCACCAAGGTCAAGCTGGTGATCTACAATCGCGACAGTACACCCGAAGAGTTCGAGAGCTACGAGCTGAATCGCGAGAAGGTCATCATGGGTGGTCGCAAGGCGATCGTCTTCATCGGGCCGCTAAAGGCCGGCGAATATCCGTTCTTCGGCGAGTTCAATCCGCAAACGGCACTCGGCAAGGTTATCGTTGAGGACGCATCCGATGTTGTTGAATAGCGTCTTCATCATTTCGCGTGAGGCGCTGGAGGCCGCACTGATGATCAGCATTCTGCTGGCGCTCACGCGGCTAATGGGGCTCACGGCTCGTTCGTGGGTGACCGGTGCATTGGTCGCAGGTTTAATTGGGTCTGTTCTGTACGCCGTGTTTTTCGATGTGCTGTCCTCGATGTTTGATGGCGTCGGGCAGGAAGTCATCAATGCCACGATGCAATACCTGGTGTTCGCCGCATTGTTGTTCTGCCTGTATCAGGGCGCACGTTACCTGAGCGGGACGCAACGCCCCGGCAAGTTGTTGACCACGTTGATGGCCGTTGCGGTGGGCCTCGCGGTGACCCGCGAGGGTTCGGAAGTGCTGATTTACCTGACAGGCTTCTGGCGGGCGGGAGATATTTTCGTTAGCGTCGCAACCGGCTCCGCGATCGGCCTGCTTATCGGCGTCAGTGCCGGCGTGTTGTTGTATTACCTGTTGATTATGCAGCCGGAGCGGCGTGCACGGATCGCGATCCAGCTGACGCTCGCATTAATCGGTGCCGGCATGTGTGCGCAGGCGACCCAGTTGCTGGTGCAGGCGAACTGGATCGATGCGGCTGGTCCGCTGTGGGACAGCTCGGCGCTACTGGCCGAGGGCTCGCCGCTGGGTCAGCTGCTCTACGCATTGATTGGTTACGAGTCGACACCAACGGCTATTGAGGTCGTGATCTACGTCATCAGTCTGTCCCTGATGGCGTTGATGTATGCGCTCGGTCGACGCCATCAGTCGCGGCAAACAATGGTCCCGGCATGACGGGGTGTCCACAATACGCGCGCTGGCTGGCGGCGTTGGCACTCGTATTTGCACTGTCGGCGTCTGCGGTGTTTGCCGACGGTCAGGTGATAGATCGCGTCTATGACCCTTACGTGCAGCCGCTTGAAAAAGAATTCGAGCTGCGTGCATTTCTGTCCGACGATGACGTGCTGGGTAGTCGTGATCAATACAGCCTGAGCTTTGCGCGTTCGCTGAATGACAGCTGGGCCGCCGAGATTTACGCGATCGGCGTGAGGACTGACAACGACCCGTTTGACCTGGAAGCCTACGAAATCGAGGTCAAGCACCAGCTGACCGAGCAGGGCGAATACGCCTACGACTGGGGTCTGCTGTTTGAGCTCGAGCGCGAGATCGACGACAGGCTGTGGGAAGTCTCCAGCAGCGTGATCGCCGTGCGGGAGATGGGACGTTGGGTGGGTACCGCAAATTTTGAGCTCGCCTACGAATGGGGTAGCGGCATAAAGGATGAGTTTGAGACAGCGGTGCATGCGCAATTGCGTCATCGTCTGTCGCCGGCGTTCGAACCCGGTCTTGAACTGCACGTCGGTGAGGATACGCTCGCCATGGGTCCGGTTGCCGCCGGCATGAAACGACTCAGCGGCGGCAGCAGGCTGCAGTGGGAGGTTGGCTACTTTGTCGGGCTCGACAGCATCAGCCCCGACCGCACCCTGCGCCTTATATTTGACTACGAGTTTTATTGATCACGGATAGTTCGCGGCGTTCGGCGTGCCTGACGAGATATGATGCCCCGACGATTGCGAAACACGCCCGGTTTGCATAAACCGTGCGTCGACCCGGAGCGATACAACATGGCGCCACGCGCAACGACGAAAAGCTATGCGGTCATTGGCGCTCTGGCCGTGTTGGCCGGGCTGTGGCCGATCATGATCGCATTCGATATCGTGCATGTGCCACCCGAAAGCATCAAGGCGCCGCGCTGGGTCCTCGCAGCGGCCGGCGGTGTATTCATCCTCGCCGGTTGCATGGCGCTGCTGCAGGCACACAAGCGTTTGCTGGACCTTTTTGCCGGCGTGTTGTTGCTCGTGTTTTGTGCGCTGGGCATATGGGCGGCTTTGTTCGCGCCGGCCGATGGATTCTCGGGCGGTCTGTTTTTCCTTTCCAATGAGAGCAATGTAAAGCTCGGTCGAGCGATGTTCGGCTTTGGTGCGCTACTGACCTTTGGCTGTGCGATCTATGCCTTTCGGCTCGCTGTCAATGGCCGCCGGTGACGGGTTATCCTACCGCGCAGACTATATTACGCTGCTGATCGGCGTTCGAACCATGGACCTAATTAATGAATATATCCATCTTCGCGAAGCGCATCGCGCTATCGCTGTGCTGTTTCTTGCTGTGTTTGCCGCTCGCCGTGAGCGCTGAGTCGGCCGACCATGATGCGCTGCTGGCGCTGTTCGCCGACTGGCGTGACTTCGAGTCGCCGCCGTTGCTTGATGGCGCCCCGGACTACACGGCGCAACGCTTCGTGGCGCGTCGCCCCGCATTTCAGGCATTGCGGGCGCGGCTCGATGCGTTCGACATCGATGAGTGGCCGGTCAGCCAGCAGGTCGACTGGCATCTAGTGCGGGCGGAAATGAACGGCTATGACTTTAACGAACGTGTACTGAAACCCTGGGTGCGCGACCCGGCCTTCTATAATTCCGTCTGGACCTATCGCAGCGATGTACCGGCGCACGAGGGCCCGACGCACCACGCCGTGGTCGAATTGTGGCAATACCCGTTCCCTCTGGATGCTGTTGCCGGGGAACGTCTCGCAGCGGAGCTGGCTGTCATTGCGCCGCTGATGCGCCAGGCAAAGCAAAATCTGACGGGCAACGCACGCGACCTGTGGATCACCGGGATTCGCGATATCCGTCAGCAACGCGATACGCTGGTTTCGCTCGCGGAACGCATCGGTCCGGATGCGAGCGTTTCGCTGCGCGATGGCGTCGACAGTGCGATCACCGCCAGTAATGAGTTGATCGATTGGCTCGAAGCGGAGGCGCCGTCGAAGACCGGACCGTCCGGGCTGGGCAAGGACAACTACAGCTGGTACCAGCAAAACGTGCATCTGGTGCCGATGAGCTGGGAAGACGAAGAGCGCCTGCTAAAGCGCGAGCTGGCGAGAGCCTGGTCTTCTCTGAAGCTCGAGGAGCAACGCAATCGCGACTTGCCACCGATGGTCGCCGCCGCCAATCCCGATGAGTACGCCGACAAAGCCAATAAGGCGGTTGACCGCTTCATGCGCTTTCTGGAGGACCGCGACATTGTCACCGTCAAGGATTACATGGACCCGGCGGTGCGCGAGCGCATAGGCGTATTCGTGCCGGAAGAGACGCGCAACTTTTTCTGGATCACGGCGCACTACGACCCGCTGCCATTGTTCACGCATTTCTATCACTGGTTCGAGCTGGCGCGGATGGACAGTGAGCCGCATCCGAGCCCGATACGCCGGGGCGCGTTGCTCTACAATATTTTCGACAGCCGCAACGAGGGCACGGCCACCGGCGTTGAGGAAATGTTCATGCACGCCGGCCTCTACGATGACAGCCCGCGGTCACGGGAGTTGGTGTGGATCCTGCTGGCGCAGCGCGCTGCACGCGGTCTTGGGTCTTTGTATGCGCATGCCAATGAAATGACCATGGCCGAGGCGGGCGGAGTCCATATGGAATGGACGCCGCGGGGCTGGATGAAGACCGAGAAGGAGCTGCTGATCTTCGAGCAGCACCTGTACCTGCGCCAGCCCGGTTACGGCACCAGCTATGTGACCGGCAAATATTTGCTTGAGCAGACGCTCGCCGACTATGCGCGCCTCGAAGAATCGTACGGTGGCGAGTTCAGCCTGCAGTCGTTCTTTGACCAGTTGAATGCGATCGACAGCATTCCGATTGCACTGGGTCGCTGGGAGCTGACCGGTGAGGATGACTGGATTGCGCGCTGATGCGATGGCGACCTGACGCTATGCGTTGCCGGAATTTGTATACAATATGGCGATGACTCAGTCTGACCCGAACGGCACCACTCTGGCCGACAATCGAAAACCGCTGATAGCACTGGCGATTCGCATTACCGGCTACTACGCGGTGCTGGCGATTCTGGTGGCGATTATATGGACGGCACTGCCGTCGGTCGCCGCGCATTTCCCGGTCGGGGGTTTGGAGGAAGTCGCGCGTCAGGATCCGGCCCTGCGCGAGCTGAACGAGGCGCTGATGCAGGGTGATCAAGGCCGTGCGGCGGAGCTGAGTGGCGCCGGCGTTAACGGCGAGTCGCGTCTCGACGGTGCTATCAAATTGTTTCTGGCGATGGCTTGCACGCTTTTGCTGATGTTGCCCGTTTCGTGGTTGTACCAATGCATCCATCAGGACGGCGAACAGGACCACTCCCTGGATGAAACGGCGCTCATATTGCCGACTGTGGTTGCGGGCATAGTTACCGTTGTTCAACACAGCCTTGCGCTCGCGTTCAGTCTCGCCGGCATCGTTGCCGGCGTGCGATTTCGTCGCACGCTGAGTGACACGTTCGATACATTATTTATTTTCGTTGCGATCGGCGTTGGTATCGCCGCTGGCGTCGGCTCGATCGAGATCGCCGCCGTGATGACGGTGTTTTTCAACTACTCGACGCTGTCGATCTGCCTGTTCGGCGATGGCCTGGAAACGCAGCATGCCGCCGTGAAAAAACGCGAGCGCCAGGTGCGCAAACAGGAAGATGCCGCCCAGCAGATTGCCGCGATAGAGCGCCAGGCGGGTATCGATTCAACCAAGGACAAGTGATGTTTAGCAGACTCATCATTCGTGCCGTATGCGTGGCGATGCTGTTGTCCGCGAGTGTTTGGGCAACCGAACGCGACGGCGTCGAGCGCGTCGTCGCTGTCGGCGACGTTCACGGCGACTACGGGCAATTCTTCGCCGTCTTGCAAGAGGCCGATCTCATCGACAAGCGCGGTCGCTGGACCGGCGGCGAGACGCATCTTGTGCAGATGGGTGACCTGCCGGACCGCGGGCCCGATACCGACAAGATCATCGCATTGATGCAGAAGCTCCAGAAACAGGCCCGCAAGGCCGGTGGCGAAGTGCATGCGATGATCGGCAATCATGAAACGATGATGATGCGCGGCGATCTGCGCTACGTGCACCCGGGCGAATATGCTGCGTTGACAGATCGACGTTCAAAGAGGCGTCAGGACGATTATTACCAGCGCAACGTTGACCACATTCGCAGCAATACTCCGGAAGAACAATGGCCGGTGTTTGACGACGAATATCGCGAGGCCTGGAATAAGAAGTATCCGCTCGGATTTGTTGAGCATCGTCTGGCATGGGCACCTAACGGGGATTTCGGCGAGTGGGTACTCGACAACCCGGCCGTCGTGCGGATCAACGACAGCTTGTTTGTGCATGGCGGCATAGACCCGTCGGTGCCGCGGCTGGACGTCACCGAGATCAATGCCAGCGTGCGCGGCGAACTCACGAATGCGCCCGCATCCGACGACGAGTCGATCATTAACGCGGCTGACGGGCCACTGTGGTATCGCGGCCTTTCTGTGATGGCCGAAACGCCCGAGAACGAGGCGCTACTCGATGCGATGCTGGCAGACTACGGCGTCAGTCGCATCGTCATCGCGCATACGCCGCTGGTGGGTACGGTGTTGCCACGCTTCGGCGGCAAGGTGATTCTGGCGGATGTCGGGCTATCGAGCTATTACGGTGGTGCGCGTGCAAGCCTGGTGATCGATGCCGACGGCCCTCATGTGTTGCAGGAAGGCAGGCGCTTTGCGCTGCCGACCGCTGACGAAGGCGTCGCCGGGGTTGTTGCCTATCTGCGTGCAATGGCAACGATGATGCCCAAGCCGGAAAACGCCGAGCGCTACATCCAGAAAATTACGGCGCCCGACACGCCTCAATGATGTCTGCGCGGGCCCATTCCGGGTCCGAAATAATGGCGAAAAACTGTTCGACATAGCGATCGGTTTCGCGGCGTAGTTTGTTGGAAAGTTTGGCCTGCTTGAAGACTGCCGTCAGGTTGTTGCGCTGACTCTGGAAGGTTGCGAAAGCCGCCGCCCACGCAGCATCATCCTTGCAGATGCCCGTGAAATAGCGTTCACGAACGCTCGATGTAGGCACATTGTCGGGCGGTCGTGCATATTCCGCATCGACGATGCCGGCGTGATCGAAATCATAGGGCACGGGAATCAGCCCGAGCTCCGGGTCATTGCTCTCAAGCAAACGCGAATTGTGGCAGCAGGTGCGCCCGGGCGGGGCACGCGATGTCGAATAATCATTGTTGCCGATGAAGAACTGGAATACTTCCACCAGCGCAGATTGCTGCGCATCGAGCCGGCTCGGGCTGACGGACTCCTCGATCACGCGGGCGTCGAGGCGTTTCGCCGTGTCCTCATCGCTTTCGATGATAAAGGCGAGGTCGGTGCGAGGTTTGCCGCCCGCACTGTCGATGTAGGTGAGCTCGATCAGTCGCGTGCGAAAGTGGAAATCAGTGAGTAAGGCGTAGGCACGGTAACTCATGTACTCGAGCATCAGCCATTCCCGAAAGCGCTTTCCCGGGCCGCACTGCCCGACCAGTTTTACCTTGTCCTGGCCGGCGAACAATGTGCTCTTGACCTCGGATTTCTTGAAGTTAAGCCGCAGTGGCGGATAGCGGCAGTTGTCACGCCGGAAGTTGCCGCGGGCGCGGATGCCGACCGCGAGCGTGACCGGCTCACCGTTCGCATCAACGTATTGCCAGGTGCCTTCAAAGTATTCGCCGTCGTCGCTGTTACGGGCATCGCTGGCCGCCTTCAGAGGTGCTGAAAGGGTCGCGCTTAGCGGGGATTGTTCGTCGTAGAGTGTCGTGTCTTCGGGAGATGCGCTATGACACGCGAGCAGCAGGAAAAGCGCGGTGGCAGCAGCAGGGGCGCGGATCGGCATTGTCGGTACTCGTTGGTTTCGACGGTCCGGTTGAGTATAACGGCTTGCTCTGCAATCGCCAGACGCGAAATAACGGAACAAAAAAAGGACCGACACGAATGCTGGTTCGTATCGGCCCTCTCGGGGGTGGATCATCGGGCAGTGTAAAGACCGCCCGATGATCCTGCGTTCAGTAAACTACTCCTGATCGACCCAGTGGTTGATGCCGGCAGTGCCCGCACCTTCATCGGTCCACAAGAAGCCTTCGGTCCACAGATAGCCTTCCGTCCACAGGTAGCCCTGCGTCCACAGGAAGCCGTCGGTCCAGAGATAGCCGTTGGCGCCGACGCTGCCATCCGTCCACATATAACCGTCTGTCCACAGATAACCGTTTGCACCGGCGCTGCCATCTGTCCACATGTAGCCTTCAGTCCACAGGTAGCCGTTGGCGCCGACGCCGTTGTCCGTCCACAGATAGCCTTCGGTCCACAGATAGCCGTCGATACCCATCAGGTAATAGTCGCCGTTCTCGTCGCGATTGGCGCGACCACCGTAGTGCACGGAGCCGGCGAGATCGAGATTGATGTCCATGCCATTGTTTGCGCAGTCCACGACATCGTTCTGTACCGCGGCATAGGCGTTGATCATGCCGGCGCCCTGCTGGAACACGCTGTAGGCGAGTTTGCCATCAGCATCGACGGCGGGTTTCGCCGAGCTCATCAGCTGGCACTTGACCTGGTCGGGCGTCAGCCACGGTTTGGCCTGCAACAACAGTGCAGCCGCACCGGTGACGACGGCAGCGGATTGCGACGTGCCGGACATGACGTACAGACGATCGTTCTCCTGTACCCACTCCGGGTGATCGTTGGCGACCTGATGGTTGCCATTATCCATGATGCCCAGCATATGGCCGCCTGGTGCAACGACTTCCGGCTTTACGAAGCCTTCAAAGGTCGGGCCGGCTGCCGAGAAACGGGCCAGTCGATCGTCGCTGGCATCGTTCGGTGTGTAATTGTCAGTCAGGGCGCCAACCGTGATGACGTAGGGCACGTTGCCCGGTACGCCAATGGTCATTGCGTCCGGACCACTATTGCCGGCAGAGGCGACTACTACGATACCGGCCTGCCAGGCTCGCATGACCGCCTGATTGATCGGGTCATCCCAATAGTGCGAACGCGGCGTGGCACCGAACGACAGGTTAACCACCCGAATGTTGTATTCGCCACGGTTGTTGACCATCCAGTCCAGCCCGCGGATGACATCCGCGTAGCTGCCGTTGCCCTCACCATCGAAAGCCTTGATGTTCACGAGACGTACGTTCGGCGCGATGCCCTGCACATTGCCGTTATCGGAAATCTGCGAGCTGGCGATAATGCTGGTCAGGTGCGTGCCGTGACCGTGTTTGTCCTTGGCGTTCGCAATCTCGTCTTCTATTGCGTTGTACTGAACGATGAGCTTGTTGTCATCATACATGTCGCGCTTGATGTCGTTGTGGCTGTACCACATGCCGGTGTCGAGCACGGCAACTGTGACACCCATGCCATCAATACCTTCGGCGTGTAGCCGGTCGGCACCGATCAAGCGTGTATGTTCAGCGTCGGGAATCGGACCACCTGCCGTTTGCAGGGTCGAATCCTCGTGGATGCTCAGGTCGAGCGTCGATTTGAGGGTTGCGAGCTGGGCTGTGGTCAGCTTTGCCGCGACGGCGTTGATTATGCCAAGTTCGTGCGTGATTTCTGCGCCGGTCGCATTGACTGCGTCGCGCGCCTCGATCAGTGCATCACCCTGAATAATGTAGCTGGTCGCCGTGTTATCCGGCGTGGGGTTCACCGTGCCGAGTTGAATCGCGTATGCCGCGCCGGTGATACCGGCCGCCGCGATGAGTAATGTCCGTATTGAATGTGCCATCTCTTACCGCCCCTGCCCTATTCCTGATGTGTTCCGATGTGGAGCACATTTCACCAGCTATAGAGGCATGTGGGAGGTGCGGGGTCGCGTCAGGTCGATGCACGTTTTGTGACGCAGTTCTCATAACACCCGGTAAAAAACCGGCGCATAAGGACCGGCCGGGATCCTGGGGGGGATGCGTAGTAGCGGGATCCCGGCCGGGGTTGTAGTGGATGCGTTTACAGGAAGGTGACCTTACCGGTGGTGATGTCGTACATCGCGCCGACGATCTTCAGTTTGCCTTCGGCTTCGAGTTCGCTCATGACGGGGCTTTTCTCACGAATATCGGCAATCGTGATGTTGACGTTTTCAACCGCGATCTCGTCGAGGTAAGGCGCTTTACAAACGTCTTTGTTCGGATGACGGGTCTCGACCAGTTTGACGGCCGGGCGGATATCCGCGAGCAATGCGGTCAGGCTGCCAAGTTTGGCATTGGCACAGGCGCCGCCGACGGCACCACATGCCGTGTGACCCATGACCACCAACAGTTTCGTGCCTTTGATACCCTTGGCGAACTCGAAACTGCCGATCATGTTGATGTCTTCGACGTTACCGGCAACGCGACCTACGAAGATGTCGCCGATGCCCTGGTCAAACAGAATCTCGGGCGGGATGCGTGAATCGAGGCACGACAGCACGGTCGCGTAAGGCGCCTGGCCGGTGCTGGTTTTCTCGATCTGCGCGGCGAAGTCCTGGTTCAGCGTGTTGCCGGACAGGAATCGCTCGTTGCCGTCGATCAGTGCCTGCATGGCCTGTTCCGGCGTCTTGATCGCCGTCTCATCGACTTCTGTTTCAGACGCGTTGGCGACGCTCATGATCAAAAAGATGCTCATCGCTGCTAAAAATTTCATTTTCGATTCCTCGTTAATTGCTAACAGTGGGCATTTATACGGATGCTCGATAGGCAGGGCAAATCGAAAAATAAAGCCACTCAGATCGGGATTTACGAATAAATGGGTTGTCTGGGGACGCATCGTGACTGCGTCTCAAGGATGGCTAATGCTGCCGCCTGCCGACGGGCACCAAGGGCTGACAACCTGCCCCATCGATTCATGGCATTATCTGCTGCGTGACGATCGCGCTGAACACACAACTCATCATGGGCATGCTGATGACCATGGTGACCATCTGCTTCCACGTTGGGGCACTGGTCGGGCTGGTTACGCTGCTCGGCAAGATTGCCCCGATGCTTGAGAAGGCCCACCACAAGTTAGGTACATCAATCCTGATGGTGATCGCGGTGCTGGGCATTACGGCCATACATACGATCGAGACCTGGAGTTGGGCGGCGCTGTTCATGTTGCTTGGCGAATTCGACGATCTGGAACGCGCGTTATATTTCTCGGTTTCGACCCACACCACGCTTGGCTACGGCGACATCATCCTGTCGCCCGAATGGCAGTTGCTGGGCACATTCGAGTCAATGGGCGGGCTGATCCTGTTCGGCGTAAGCACCGCTTTCCTGTTCGGGCTGGTGCGCCACCTGTTCCAGGGAATTCCCAGTCCACTGAAGTGGCGCTAGGCCGGCGGCGGGTTGCCCGCGAGTGCGCTCACTATTATCCATGCACCGATAATCACAAATCCTGCGCCGGCGATCAGCGATACCAGCTGGGGGTTGATCGTATTGCCGATGAGGGCGCCGGCGGCGACCGCAATGGCGCTGGCCACGACCAGTGCAAGCGAGCTGGCAACAAAGACCGTCATCAGGCTGCCCGGTGATTTGCTCGCGAATAGCATTGCAGCGATCTGGGTTTTGTCGCCCAGCTCGGCCAGAAAAACGGTAGTGAACACGACAGCGAATGTTTTCCATTCCATATTTCTTACTCGGGGTTGGAGTGCATCGAGCCGCAAATCCAGCGCGACTAATGCTGATACTAGCCGCCAGGCCGGGCAGATCCTAATATGGTTAGACGAATTCTGAAGATATTCCAGGAGCACTGACATGCAAACGACAAGACGCGCCAACGATCGCGGCGTCGCCAATTTTGGCTGGCTCGACAGTCGCCACACCTTTTCGTTTGGCCACTACCATGATCCGCGACACATGGGCTTTGGACCGCTGCGGGTTATCAACGAAGATCGTGTCGAGCCGGCGCGCGGTTTCGGTACTCACGGCCACAGCGATATGGAGATTATCTCCTACGTGCTGGACGGCGCGCTCGAGCATAAGGACAGCCTGGGCACCGGATCCGTGATCACGCCCGGTGATGTCCAGCGCATGAGCGCAGGGACCGGCGTGCAGCATAGCGAATACAATGCCTCCGACAGTGAGCGCGTGCACTTCCTGCAGATCTGGATCATGCCGGGCACGCTCGGGCTTGCGCCCAGCTATGAGCAGAAACGCTTTTATCGCGATGACAAGCTTGGCCAGTTGCGGCTGGTGGGTTCCGCTGACGGTCGCGATGGTTCCGTGACCATTCATCAGGATGTTGATCTGTTCGCGAGCGTCCTTACTGATGGCGATACGGTCACACATCTGATCGCAAGCGGTCGAAAAGGCTGGCTGCAGGTCGCACGCGGCAGCGTCGATATGAATGGTGAGCGTCTTGCTAACGGAGACGGCGTCGCCATCGACGGTGAACTCGCGCTGACGATCACCGGCAACGGTGATGAGGCTGAAGTGTTGTTGTTCGACATGGCGCCCTGATCCGAAGCGGCTCGGGCCCGGCTGTGAGATCATCTTCCGTCAGGGTTGCGGCTTTGTTCCGGGAGTTGTTGTGAAGTTACGAATAAAAGACGACACGTTGCGCTTGCGGCTGACGGTAACCGAAGTGGCGAGTATCGCCGATGGCGGACAGGTGATGGCACAAATGGCGTTGCCTGACCGACAGAAATTCGTCTATCAGCTGCTCGCCGGCGATGTTGCCGGCGCGGACCTGAGCCAACAAGCACTGACGGTGAGCTTTCCTCGCGCGGCGTTGTGCGAGTGGGCCAGCAGCGATGACGTGTCGCTTAGTGCGAGCTGCGATACCGGTGATGGCAGTCTGCTCATACTGGTCGAAAAAGACTTTGCGTGCCTGACGCCGCGTGAAGGCAACGACGATGCGGATACTTTCGAACATCCGCGTGCTGGCAGCGAAAGTTGCTAGTGCGCGTCGTCGTCGGGCCGCGCTATCCGGCCGCCGCTGCTGAAATGTGCACGCGTGTGTGCTTGAATGCCGGCGTCTTGCTGCGCGGGTCAACGTCCGTGCCGGTGAGCGCGTTCGCCTCGGGATAGTAGGCCATCAGACATCCGCTCGGCAGGTCATGTGCATAGACCGTGACGTCACGCATTTCACCATGCGCCGAGCGCAGAGTTGCCTGGCCATCCTCGCTTAGTCCCGCCTTCGCCATATCGTCGCGATTCATCATGACGCACCAGCGCGTTTCGGTGCCGCGGTAGCTGTCGCGTTCCTCGTAGATGATGGAGTTGAACTGCCCTTCGCTGCGCACGGTCGTCAGAGAAAACCCGCCATCCCGGGCATTGCCATCCTGCCTTGGCAAGTGGCGCACCCGGAAGTGGGCCTTGCCGTCCCGAGTGTGGAATTCGGGCGTGTGCATCAGTCTGCGGGCGATGTGGAATTCCTCTCGCGCCACTTCGATGTCGGCGAGCTTTGCCATACCGGGAACGACCGTGGCAATGACATCGCGGATGCGTTGATGCTTCTTGAACGCCTGGAAGTCTACCGGGCTTTCCGGCAATAACCGCGTTGCGAGATCGGCGAGAATCGTTACTTCCGGGCGCACATTGGCGTGGCGAATTATCTGCCCGTCGCTGAGCCGCACAAAGTTGAACATCGACTCCTGCGTCGTCGGCTCCCATTCCTCATCGCGTGCCGCGACCGGCAGCACCAAAACTTCGCCGTCGCCGATGCCGGCAACATGTGAGCGATTAAGGGTTGTCGTCATCGACACCCGGAAAGGGATGTGGGTGAGGGCGCGCTCTGCCCATTTCTGATTGGGGTTTGACGACAAAAGATTGCCGCCCAGAAGCACGGCGACATCGATGTTTCCGACGTCGGCGGCCTGCATCGCTGCCATCGTGTCGTAGCCGTCGCTGCGCGGTAGTTCAATGCCGAACGCCTGCTCCATTTTCGTGAAGACATCTTCGGACAACACCGGCTTGACGCCGATGGTGCCGATGCCCTGCACGTTGGAGTGCCCGCGCAGCGGCAATAGTCCCGCGCCGTGCTTGCCGATCATCCCGCGCAGCAGCGCCAGGTTCGCAATGTATTCAATGTTATCGACACCGTTCAGGTGATGGGTCATGCCCATACCCCAGGCGAAGACCGCAGTATCGGCTTCGGCGTAGCGTGCCGCCAGGGTTTGAATTTCCTCCCGGGCAACGCCCGATGCCGACTCCAGCGCGTCCCAGCTCGCGGCCATCGCGTCGTCACGGAAGTCTGAGAACCCGACGGTGTGTTGCTTGATGAATTTGTCGTCGATGGCGCCGCTGTCGAGCAAGGCTTTTGCGACACCCTTGAATAGCGCGAGATCGCCGCCGATGCGCGGCTGGACATACATCGAGGCAATTTCGCTACCACCGGAGAGCATGGAGCGCGCGCTTTTCGGCACGGCAAAACGCACCAGTCCCGACTCCTTGGCGGGGTTGATAATGATGACCTGACCGCCACGTTCACGACAGGCCTTGAGCTTATGAATAAATCGCGGATGGTTGGAGGCCGGGTTGGCACCCGCAACAACGATGAGGTCGCAGCGGTCGAGGTCGGCCAGCTCGACCGTCGCGGTGCCGGTGCCGATCGTCTCGCCGAGCGCGACGCTGGTCGCCTGGTGGCAATAGTACGAGCAGTTGTTGACGTTGTTGGTGCCCCAGACGCGCGCCAGCAGCTGAAACACAAAGCCGGCCTCGTTGGACGATCGCCCGGACGAGTAAAAGAAACTGCGCGCCGGATCCGTTGCCGCCAGACGTGTCGCTGCAATATTGAGCGCCTCGTCCCAGTCAATCGGCTGGTAACGATCGCTACCGGCCGCCTTGTGCAGCGGCGTTGCCAGACGGCCGATATGCTCAAGTTCGTGTGCGCTTAACTCAGCCAGCTCCTCGATGGGATGGTCGAAAACTTCCAGCGGGATCGCCGGCTGTATGTCGGTGGACTGCGCTTGCACGCTCTTGTTGCATACCGACGGGAACTCACCCTGCTCGTTGGTCATGCCGCCATGCTGACCACCCATGCCCAGCGCGCATGCCTTGCAGGTGTTCTTTGCCCGCAGTGCCTTGCTGGCATGACTGATGCCGATCCGCTGCACCGTGCGCAACGTATACAACACCTTTTTCATGCCGCCACCGACGGTCGCTTTGCTCATGCCGAATCCTTATATTTGACCTGTGCGCAGGTTGCCAAATCCGTGGGTGATAAGCCAGTAAACCATCAGGACGTTGTGGTAATTTGGCGAGGCCATGAGCGAACAGAGCCAAACCAGTACGCCACCCGCCGAGGATGATCACGACACGATAATCATCGGTGCCGGTCTCTCCGGTATATGCGCGGCCTGGCATCTGACGCGCGCGCGCCCCGACGACAAACTGGCCGTGCTCGAGGCGCGCGACAACATGGGTGGCACCTGGGATCTGTTTCGCTATCCGGGCATACGCTCGGATTCCGACATGCCGACACTCGGTTTCACCTTTCGCCCGTGGCTCGGAGAAAAGGCGATCGCGGATGGCCCGAGTATCCGCAAGTACATTCGCGATACCGCGGACGAGGCCGGTATCACCCCGCGCATCAGGTTTGGTCACAAGCTGCGCGCGGCGGACTGGGACTCCCAGGCCGAACGCTGGGTGTTGAGCATCGACATCGCGGGTGAGTCCCGCGTGAAGACCATGCGCTGCCGATTCCTATTATTGTGTTCCGGCTACTACAGCTACGAAGCCGGTTACACGCCGGATTTTCCCGGCATCGACCAGTTCAGTGGTCAGGTGATCCACCCGCAGCAATGGCCGGAATCGCTGGATATCCGCGGCAAGCGCATCGCGGTCATTGGCAGCGGCGCAACGGCGGTAACGTTGATCCCGGAGCTTGCCAGGGAGGCGGCGCAGGTTACGATGATCCAGCGTACGCCGACGTATATTGCAGCACTGCCGTGGCGTGATGCGATCGCGAATTGGCTGCATCGTTGGTTCGGCGCCCGCGTCGCACACTGGCTTGTTCGCTGGAAGAATATTCTCTATTCGATGCTGATTTTTCAGATCTCACGCCGCCGCCCGGCGATCATCAAGAAGCAGATTCTCGATCATATTGAAGCGGAGATCGGCGACAGGGTTGATGTGAAAAAGCATTTCCAGCCGCCCTACAACCCCTGGGATCAGCGGTTGTGCCTCGCACCGGACGGCGACTTTTTCGAGGCGATCAAGTCCGGCAAGGCGGATATCGAGACCGACACCATCGAAGGCTTTACCAGTGATTCTGTGCGGCTCGCTTCCGGGCAGAGTGTCGGGGCCGATATCGTGGTTACGGCGACCGGGCTGGCACTCGAGGTGGCCGGCGGTGCGACGATCTCGATTGATGGCGAGCGGGTTGAGGCGAACCAGCTCATTACCTACAAGGGCGCGATGCTGTCCGGCATTCCGAACCTGGCGCTGACGATGGGCTATACGAATGCGTCATGGACGCTGAAGTGCGAGCTGATCGCCCAATGGGTTGTCCGGCTGCTCGGGCACATGGATAAGCACGGTTACACCACCGTCGTACCACACTACGACGAGGCCTACGACGTGCGCCCCTTTATTGATCTTGGTTCGGGTTATATCGCGCGCGCTGCGGCGGACCTGCCGCGCCAGACGACACGACGGCCATGGACGGTTAACCAGAACTATTTTCTGGATTTGAAGGCCTTTCGCTGGTCGCGGATTGACGACGGCGCGCTGCGGTTTTCCGCGGGAGTGCGATCGTAGGTAAACACCGGGCGCCCTGATTGTCGCGCCAACAAAAAAAGGCACGCTATTTCTAGCGTGCCTTTTTTGTTGCGAGATCAACCGTCGAAACGGCTGCTACAAAACTATCAGATCGTGCGACGTCGACGCGCGGCAGCACCCATTCCGGCAAGGCCGAGACCAAGCAGCGCCAGCGTGGCCGGTGCCGGAACTTCAACGGCCTCAAGGTCTGCGACAAGCTTGGAGGTTTTCCACCAGAAATCGTTGTAGCCTTTCTTGGTCTTCACAGCCGTAACGGTGACCGCCAGAATGCCGTCCAGGTTGAGATCGTCCAGCGTATCTGCGCCTAACGATACCCAGCGAATATCCAGGCCCCACACGTGCGTACCGTCGACTTCGAACTGTTTGGAAAGGCCCGTCGCGGTTATGGAGGCAACATCAAGTGCCCAGTCTCCGTGGAAAAAACCGTCCGAAAAGCCAAGACGCAACCAGGCGTCGGTGGCCTGGAACTGATCCGGCACACCGTTGTCGGTGAGGTCATGATAAACCGTATGCTGCTGGCCTTCGCCCAAGTGAACGTAAGGATTCTGCACATCGGTAACCCGAATAACTGTTGCACTGGCCGAACTGGCTATCGCAATAGCTATCAGGGCAAATGTTGTCTGGATCAGTTTCATCGTCAGGAAGCTCCGAAAATATTGATTAACTGTCTGATGAAAAGCAAGATTCGGGCCAAAATAATAAAACCAGCAAAAACATGCGCTTAGAATGGCCTTTCTTCATGGGCCGACCTTAGTTGTCAAGTTCTCCGACACCTTCACGGAGCTACTGACGCCGACAACATCGCGGGCTCGATCTCCGATGCGCCGAATCCACCCGGCATAGGTTGCAAAAAAAGATGGGAATCCGCAGCCAAACCACCACGTTTCCGCCTCAAAACTGCGACGCAGAGCAATACGTTTCGCGCCGCGGCGAGCTAAATTATCAAAATGAAGCTGTTTGTAAAACTGATGCTGCTCGCAGTGATCATGGCGATCAGCGGGCCTTATTTCATCAAAGGCCCGGATGGCGCGCCGCTATGGTCTCTTCGGGACACGGCTGCGAGCGTTAGCGGCCTGTTCAGCAAACTGCGCAGCAACCCGCTCACCGCCGCGGTCACGCCGGGCGGTGAGGCCGTCGAGATATATCGCTGGCAGGATGCCGACGGGCAGTGGCACTTTACCAATGTGGCGCCCGATGACTCGCCACACAGCGTGCTGCGCATCGATCCGAAAACCAACGCAATCAGCACGGTCGTTCAGAGGGCGCCCGATGAGTCGGCGGCAGAACCCGTTGCCGATGATCCCCTTGCCCGCAACACGCACATCGGCCCGCTGCCTGACCCCGCGACCGCCAAAGCGTTGATCGAGGACGCACGCGCCTTACAGGCCCTGGCTGATGAGCGGGCACGTGTCATGGACAACATCAACTAGGCAACAAACCTCACCTGCTACAGCGAGCGGGGAACGCGCTGGCACCGGCATTCCGCTGGCCTGAATACTTGCCCGACCTGTGCTTGCATAGACGCGCCACGGCGCGACACAATGCGGCGGGGCGTGTGTTCAGCCTGCGGTCATTCGTGACTCGCGGCTTGCTAAGGGGTTTCGATGCCATATCTCAGATCAGTTCTTGTCATTGCTTTGCTCGCGCTTGCGACTGTGCCGGCGTTCGCGGAACAACCAGAGCCGCGCCCCATAAAGGTTGTCGTTCTGGCGATGTTCGAGCGCGGCGAGCCACTCGGTGATACGCCCGGTGAATTGCAGCTGTGGCTGGAACGCCTGTCTCTGGACAACGTGTATCCGTTTCCGATGGGAGAGGAAAGCCTCTACACCAACGATGACGGCGTCATGGCGGTGTTGCTCGGCGGCGGTATTCCCAACGCGACGGCCTCGGTGATGGCGCTGGGGCTGGATCCGCGTTTCGATTTCAGCAAGACCTATTGGTTGGTCGCGGGCATCTCGGGCGGTGATCCTCAGGATCTTTCTCTGGGCTCGGCGGCATGGGCGCGTCACGTGGTTGACGGCGACCTGCTATACGAGATTGACGGGCGCGAGATTCCCGACCACTGGCCTTACGGGATGGTGCCGCTCGGTGCCAAGGAGCCGACGCAGGATCCGGTCGACCTTAGTAGTGGTTGGACCCTGAATACGATTTCGTTCTCACTGAATCCGGGACTCGTCGATTGGGCCTATGCGATCAGCCGCAACGTGCCGCTTGGCGACACGCCGGGCATTGCCGAGTATCGCAAGCTCTATTCCAGCTATCCGGCGGCACAAAAACCACCGTTTGTGACCATCGGCGATACGCTGAGTGCGAGCACCTACTGGCACGGTGAAATGCTCAACATCTGGGCCAACGACTGGCTGAAACTCTATGCCGGCGATGATGCGAACTTCATGACCTCCAACATGGAAGACAGCGGTACCCTGACGGCCCTGCACAGGCTGGATCGTGCCGGCCACGTCGATGCCGAGCGCGTGCTGGTGTTGCGCACGGCCAGTAACTTCACGATGCCACCCAAAGGCAAGTCAGCGGTATGGAGCAAGACGGCGCCGTATCCGGATGAGGGCTTTCCGGCGCTCGAGTCCGCCTTCCTGGTGGGCAACGAAGTTGTGCAGGCGTTGCTGAAAGGCTGGGACAAGTTTGCCGATGAGCTGCCCGCCGCGCGGGCGGAGTAATGAGCAACGTTATCGAGCGACTGTTCTCGCTGAAGGCGCACGCGACCAGCATACGCACCGAGCTGGTCGCCGGGCTGACCACCTTCCTTGCGATGGCGTATATCGCCGTCGTCAATCCGTCGATTCTCGCGCAGGCGGGTATGGACACCGGCGCCGTTTTTGTCGCGACCTGTATTGCGGCGGCGGTCGGCTCGCTGTTGATGGGGCTGCTGGCGAATTACCCGATCGCGCAGGCGCCGGGCATGGGCCAGAACGCCTTCTTTACGTTCTCTGTCGTCATCGGTGGCGGGCATAGCTGGGAAACCGCGCTCGGTGCGGTGTTTATTTCCGGTGTGCTGTTTATCCTGCTCAGTGTGTTGCCGTTTCGTGAATGGCTGATCAACTCTATTCCGCGCAATCTCAAACTCGGCATGGCAGCGGGTATCGGACTGTTTCTCGGTTTCATAGCACTGAAGAACGCCGGCATTGTGGTCGACAACCCAGCCACGCTGGTCGGTCTCGGTGACCTGACCGCGTTCGAGCCGGCGGTTGCGTTGCTCGGTTTTGTCGTCATCGCGGCGCTGTCGGCGCGGCGCTTTTCCGGTGCCGTGATCGTCGGCATCTTGCTGGCCTCTGCGATCGGCTGGCTTAGCGGCCAGGTAGCCTTCGGCGGCGTGTTCTCGGCGCCGCCGTCGATTGCGCCGGTTCTGCTCCAGCTCGATATTGCCGGTGCGATGCAGCTTTCGATGGTGACCGTCATTCTGTCGTTCCTGATTGTCGATGTGTTCGATACGGCCGGTACGCTGGTGGGTGTCGCGACGCGCGCGAAGTTGCTCGATGAGAACCATCAACTGCCGAGACTGCGTCGCGCACTACTGTCGGATTCCGCCGCAACAGCGATCGGCGCGCTGGCCGGCACGTCGTCGACGACCAGCTATATCGAGAGTGCGGCCGGCGTTGAGGCCGGCGGACGTACCGGGCTGACCGCGGTAACGGTCGGCCTGATGTTTATCGCCTGTTTGTTCCTTGCGCCGCTGGCACTCAGCGTGCCTGCCTATGCGACGGCCTCGGCGTTGTTGTTTGTCGCGTGCCTGATGGCGCGCAGCCTCGCGGATCTGGACTGGGAAGACATCACCGAAAGCGCGCCGGCGGTGATCGCCGCCATCGCCATGCCACTGGCATTCTCGATCGCCGATGGCATCGGCCTTGGTTTCATCAGCTATGTGCTGATCAAGGTCATCAGCGGGCGTGCGGCGCAGTGTCCGTCGGCGGTCTATGTCATCGCCGCGATTTTCGCCGCGAAGTACGCATTCTTATAGCGTTAGCAAGTCCGTCAGGTAACACCGTCTATCGCGATGAATCGCCCATCGGCATCGCGACTCACCGTGTGGACCTCCAGTACCGCCGAGGGCGCCAGGCCGCCGAAAATATGCGGGAACAGCAGGTCGCCGGTAACGCCCGGAATCTCCGGCGCGGTTTCACCGACCGGTGCGGCGGGCTCGAATACAACCGCAACGCCGGTGTCGGTCACGCTGCCGACGGTCATCTGAAGGCACAGCCAGTCGCCGGGCTTACTGCGATAAAAGTGATTGGCGATGCTGAGCAACAGACGGGCATCGGCTGTTGCATGGATAAAGCCGTCCTGCTCATAGGTAGCCGCAAAATAAACGTTGTTCTTGTCGGTGGCCTGCCAGGTTTGCGCAGGTACCAAATGGAACAGTGGTGTGTCAGCCGGATATTGCGCAGCGGGTTGTTCTTTTTCCATGCTCATTGACAAACACCATAGCGTGCACAGATAAACATGCGTGGGTCCGGCAGACTGTCGGCGCCCGGTAACCTGCCGCGCCGCATCTTTTGTTCAAACTTGCGGATTTTCTGATCGAAATCTTTCATCAGCCGGGCTTTCGTTACGCTGTCCGCCAGGGCGTACTGCAATGAATTGCGGCTTACCAATACGACCTCATCCCAGCTAAGGTCGAACTCCCTGACCGCAACAAAAAACTCGTCGGTCAGCGTCGAATCCCACATGCCGCGATCATCGGTGGACAGTGCAACCGGGATGCCGGTGCGCAGGTACTCCGGGAAGGGATGCTGCGAATAATCGCTGACATACTCAAGCAACAGATTGCTGATCAGGTTGATCTCGACGAGATAGGGACCGTATCTCATGTCGAGCATCAGCTCGTCGTCGGTGATCAGGTTCAGCCCGTGACCAATCCGATCGGCACCGATCAGCAACGTGTCGCGCACGTGATCGTTCGGCTCGTCCACCTCGCCGGCATGGATCGCGAGGGGCAGGTCATAGTCGCGACGCAACTCGCGCAAGGTGTCCAGGAAGCGGCGCGGATAGCCCTTGTCGTTGTCCTCGCGCCCGGCCATATTCAGGGCCACGATAACGTCGCTGTTGTCGCGCGCAATCTGATAGAGAATCCGCAAGTTGTCTTCCGCGTCCGGGGTGAAGCGCAACAGCATCAATTGCAGCCGCACTGTGATGCCGGTTGACGCCGCATCCGGCTGTCGCATGCGTTCGCGATACACCTCTACCATCTCGTCAGGCGTCAGCAGCGTGCCGTCAGCGCGCATCGCGCCGCGGGTGGCGACCTGCGTCTCCAGATAGATAGCACCTTCGTCGGCCAGCGTTTTTGCGTTGCGATACAACGCCTCAGCGCGTACGTATGGGTTCATTGTCAGGGCGTTGAGCCGTTGCCAATGAGTTTCGAAGAATGCCTCGCGGCCCTCGTCGGCGCGGTCGAGCCGAATGCTGTTCAGCCATCCGGATTTCTGGTCGCCGTCCATGTCCTGCAGGCGCACGTACTCGTCTTGCTCGCACTTGCTCAGCGTCGCATGCTCATCCTCGAGGATATTCCTGAACAACATCAGGTATCGTCTGTCGGCATCCGCAAAGCTACGACAATTGTTAATCCGCACCTTCGTGTAGTAGACGTATCCGCGCGCTTCCTGGGCCAACGCAATATCCAGCCAGTCTTCGGAAAAAACCGAGCCGGAGTTGTGGTTGTGCAGGTCGCCGCCTTTGGGCATGGCATGCAACACGCCATATAGCGCCTTGTCGTCGCCGGATGCCTTGAGTGCCTCGAACCATTCGGCGGCGACAGCGCTGGTAGTCACGCAGTAAGCGGCGATCATCACAATCAGTCGTTTCATCAGGTGGTCTCAGTGATTCCTACAGCCCTCGACTATAGCCACGATCGCCCCAACAGCGCGAATTTCGTTCGCTGTCGCGCCGTTGGGGCCCGACGAACGGTCGCGGACTTGCGTGCCGGTAAGCGGCGCGTTTAGGATCGCTTAACCACGCCATCGCAACCGCCGGAGTCCCGCATGCCATCGTTCGTTGAAGATATGCCCAAGGCGGAGCTGCACGTCCATCTCGAAGGCACACTTGAGCCGGAGCACATTTTTGCGCTTGCGCAGCGCAACGGTATCGCGCTCGACTATGACTCCCCGCAGGCGGTGATCGAGGCTTACGATTTCGATGACCTGCCGTCGTTCCTGAAGATGTATTACGCCGGCATGAATGTGCTGCGAACGGAGCAGGACTTCTACGAGCTGACCTATCACTACTTCGAGCGCGCCGCGGCCGACAACGTTGTTTACGTGGAGCCCTTCTTCGACCCGCAGGGGCACACCACGCGCGATGTCGAGTTCCACACCATCATTGATGGCATCAGCCGCGCCCAGAAAGATGCCGAGGCAAATCTCGGTGTGCGTTCGAATCTGATCATGTGTTTCCTGCGCGATATGAGCGCGGCGTCGGCGATGGCGCATCTGGAGATGGCAGAGCCGTATCTGGATCGCATCATCGGTGTGGGGCTCGACTCCGACGAGAAAGACAATCCGCCATTGAAGTTCGAGGATGTGTTCGCCCGCGCTCGCGCAATGGGGCTGAAGCTGACTATGCATTGCGATGTCGATCAGGACAACAGCGTGTCGCACATCTGGGATGTCGTCACAAAGGTCGAGGCGGACCGCATCGACCATGGCGTGAATTCACTCGAAGATGACGCGCTGTGTGCTGAGATCGTGCGGCGCGGACTAGGACTCACGGTGTGCCCGGTGTCGAACACTTTCTGCGCCAGTTCTCTGGCGGCCGATGAGGTGCGTACGATGCTGGAGAAAGGTATGCGGGTTACGATCAACTCCGATGATCCCGCCTATTTCCGTGCCTATATGACCGATAATTTCAAGGCGCTACAGAAAGCTGCCGACTTCAGCGACGACGAGTTGTTGCAGTTGAGCAAAAACGCGTTCACCGTTTCGTGGTTGGCTGACGACGACAAGCGGCGCTATATCGGGGAACTGGATGCGTTCGCTGCGACGCATGCCGGTTGAACCGTGGTTCCGGTCTGGGGTGCGCGATGTTGGTCGTTGCCCTCAGCAAGCCGATCAGCATTTCCGCGGCGAACCCAACCGTTAAACAAGGCTGCTGCCATGCATGATTTCACTCCCGCCCACAGATTAAGATGCATGTTGCTGGCAGCGTGCCTCAGCATGCTCGCGGCGTGCCAGATTCCTGCTCCCTCTACGGCGTTACCACCGGCGCCCCCGGTAGTCGCCGATTTCACGATCAAGTCGCGCGATACCGATGTGCCGGTTACCTGGGTTGTTCCGCAACCGGAAGCGGTGCGCGGTGCGTCGATGCCGCTGGCGATTCTGATCCACGGTCATGGCGGCACCCGGCATGAGGCGAGTAGCTTCGCGCGGTTAGGCCTGCAGCTCGCCGATGCCGGCATCGCCTCGATACGCATGGATTTTCCAGGTAGCGGTGACAGTACGGAGCCGTTCTACAACAACAACCTGCGCAACATGTTGACGGATGTCCGCAACGCCGAGCGTTTCGCATTTTCCCATGCAGACATCGATCCATCGCGCATCGGGCTGGTCGGTTTCAGCATGGGCGGCCGGGTCGCCGCGCTGCTGAGCGAAAGCGACGGCAACATCGACACCATGGTGTTGTGGGCGCCGGCCCTTGAGAATGGAGCCGGCAGTATCGTGAAAATGCTCGGTGGCAACGAGGCCTACGCGGCCGCTCGCAGCCTGGCGATTGAGCAAGGCTATGCAACGTTCACAACCTCCTGGGGACAGGAGCAGCAGCTTGGCCCGGAGTGGTTCGAGGATATGCAGTCATCGCGACCGATGGATGCGATCAGTCGTTACGGCGGTGCGTTGATGTTCGTGCACGGCAGCGATGACGCCGTCGTTCCGGTCGATGTATCGCGCAATGCCGCGAAGGCCGCACAAAGCGCGCGAGAGGTGGAATTGCACATCATCGATGGTGCTGACCACGGCTTTGGCCTGTTCAGTGATAACGACCGATACTCCGCGGAATTGGTGGCGCAGACGGTGTCGTTCCTGGAGCGTGAGCTTTGAGCGTACCCGGTTAGCCTAAGCTGTCGGTTCAGGGGCAATATTGCCGTTGTCGAACGGCCACTTTTGGTGAATGGCGAGGCCCGCTTTACCCTCAATGCCAGTCGCTCAAACGACCCCTTTCGGGCGTTAGACAGCTCTATGACTGCATCTCGTCAGCAGGACTTGGTCCGGTCGTTATTCGCGACTAAAAATTGCGTATAGTGCTCGGTAACACATTTAATGCTATTAGCAAATCTGCACGGGATAACCAGAATGTTTCGACTACTCGCAACTGCCTTCCTCGGCTTCACATTGACCGCTTTGCCTGTCGCTTACGCCGACGACATCGAGCGAGCTGTCGCCAAGGACTACAGCGAACATCTCGGTGCACTCTGGGATCATTTTCATCGCAATCCTGAACTGTCTTTAATGGAGTTCAATACTGCCGCGCGCCTTGCCAAAGAACTGCGTGCAACCGGTTTCACGGTGACCGAAGAAGTCGGTGGTACCGGTATTGTAGCGCTCATGGAGAACGGCGACGGACCGCTGGTTATGATGCGAGCGGATATGGATGGCTTACCCGTGGTTGAAGATTCAGGGTTGGACAATGCGTCCAAGATCGTCGCAACCGACTGGGATGGCAACTCAGTGGGTGTGATGCATGCGTGTGGGCACGATGTGCACATCACCAGCCTTGTGGGCACTGCGCGGTTGATGTCCTCCATCAAGGATCAGTGGTCTGGCACATTGATGCTGATTGGCCAGCCGGCCGAAGAAAGAGGTCCCGGCGCATCGGCCATGGTAGCTGACAACTTGTGGGCACGATTTGGCAAGCCCGATTATGCGATGGCCTTCCATGTTGACGCCAATGCGTTGTCGGGCAAGGTCACCATTGACGAAGGCTCACCCTATGCGGGGGCGGATACGGTCGACATTTCGTTTTACGGCATTGGCGCACACGGCGCTTATCCACATCAAGGTAAAGATCCGATCATGATTGCGTCGCAATTCGTGAATAATGTGCAGACTGTCGTTAGTCGCGAACTCGCACCTCGCGACGCCGGGGTCATTACCGTTGGCGCTTTCCATGCCGGAACCAAGCACAACATTATTTCCGAGCGCGCCGACTTGCAGTTGACGGTAAGAAGCCTGAACCCGCAGGTTCGCGAACAGCTGTTGAACGCCATCGAACGGATCGCTATCGGAACAGCCAGGACCGCCGGCTTGCCGGAGGATAAAATGCCAGATGTGCGTGTGAGCGAGTTTGCCTTTCCGCCAACGTTCAACGACAAGGCCATGGCAATACGCTTGAAGACAGCGCTGACAGAGAAAATGGGCGAAGACGCGTTGATCGCACCGGCGGAATCCGGCATGGGGGCGGAGGACTTTGGTTTCTTTACTACCGACCCCTATATACCGAGCGTTTACTTCAAGGTTGGCGGCACGCCGGCCGAAGATTTTGAACGAGCGGCACAGGGTGGGCCGAAGGTACCCAGCCACCACAGCCCCCAGTTCAAAATCTCTCCCAAGCCGGCGGTGACGTCAGGCGTCGTAGCGACAGTTTACTCTTTGCTTGAGTTAATGCCCGCATCCGATTGACGGTATAGGGGTCGAACCCATTTGATTGAGTCTCGCGAACGACCACTTCTGGCCGTTAGGCGACTGTTGCCAGGATGTCGAACAAAAGGAACAGCGTTATATGTATCAGAGGAACATGAAGACGTTCAGGAAGATCACCACGCTATTGGCAATTGTCGGCTGCATTGCAGCACCGGCGGTGTCGGCACAACACGCCGACCTGGTGGCGCGAAACGGCAAGCTGTGGACCGTCGACGACAGCAATCCGAGTGCCGAGGCACTCGCAGTGTTAGACGGCCGTTTCATCTACGTCGGTTCTGATGTCGGTATCGACCAGCACATCGGGCCGGATACGGAGGTGATAGATCTCGATGGCGCGTTCGTGACCCCTGGGTTCTATGACAATCATGTGCACTTCGAGTCGACCGGGCAGCTCTTGTATGGGCTCAACCTGCTCGATGTGTCGGACGAGTCCGGTTTCGTCGAGCGCATCCGTGCTGTCGATGCGCGTTATGCGCCCGGCACGTGGATCACGGGTGGCGACTGGTCTGCGTATGAGACGTGGGCGGAAGGTGATGTCGCAGCCGCCGGACGTCAGGCCGACCGCAACGATGGCTACGGCAACTTTTTCCTGCCAGACCGCGCGCTGATCGACGGCTTCACGACTGACCGCCCGGTACTGGTGCGCAGGTTTGATCGAAAGGTCTACCTCGCAAACAGTGTCGCGCTCGACCGCGCAGGCATCCGAAAAGGCGTGCCTGACCCCGAAGGGGTTATCGTCGAGCGTGACAGGAACGGCGAACCAACCGGTGCGCTGTTCAACCCGGTCGCGACAAGCGTCGAGTCGACGGTGCTCGTCCGGGACAACGTCCGGACGCTGTTCGATGCGTTGATTCCACAGCCGTCCCGGGAGCAACGCATTGCCGAGACGCGTGAGGCCTGGAAAAAGATGGCGAGCGTTGGCGTCACGAGCTACTGCGATATTACGTCTGCACCGGTCTATGTCGATATTTATCGCGAGCTTCGCGATGCCGGGGAGATGACGGCGCGTGTAAGAGTGCGTCCGCCGCTCGATCGCTGGGACTCGATGGCCGATCTTGGGATCAAGGTCGGATTCGGTGACGACTGGATTCGCTTCGGTGCGACCAAGGCGTGGATCGACGGCATCATGGGCAATAGTTCTGCGCGCTTCTACGAGGCGTATACCCACAACCCTGACAGCCGTGGTATCTGGCGCGACATCATGTTCCCATTCGAGCGTAGCCCGAGCGATCCCGAGGAAATGCAGAGCAACCTCGAGCGATTGGCAATGAAAGCCGATGCCAGTGGCATTCAACTCACCGTGCACGCCATCGGCGATGAAGCGAACGGCTACCTGATGGATATGCTCGAGCGAATCATTGCAGAAAACGGTGAGCGTGATAGGCGCTTTCGGCTCGTCCATGCGCAGGTCATGACCGATCGAGATATCGAACGCGCAGGGTCGCTTGGCATCGTTGCCGAGGTGCAGCCCTTTCACACGTCAGACGATATGCGCTGGATGGAAGAGCGGATCGGCCGTGATCGCTCGCGTGGTGCTTACGCATTTCGTCGGCTTTGGGATGCGGGCGCGGTCGTAAGCTTTGGTTCCGACTCACCCGGTACGAATGCGTCGCGCTACTTCTTAAATCCGATGCTTGGCCTGTATGCGGCTGTGACGCGCACGACGCTCCTGGGACAGCCCGAAGGCGGCTGGTTTCCAAAGGAGCGCCTGACGATCGAAGAGGCTATTCGAGCCTATACCTTAAACACAGCGTATGCCGGCTACGAGGAGCAGACGAAAGGCTCGCTCACAGTCGGCAAGCTGGCGGATTTCGTTGTGCTGTCGGACGATCTGTTGACGATGGATCCGCGAGGACTGAAGGACGTCGAAGTTACAGCAACATTCGTGGGCGGCGAGGCGGTGTTTGATCGTTTGTAGAGTTGGGCTCAAACACAATTTCTGACGATGAGGGCGCTCGATGCGCCATGCCTTGATGTCGGTGTACCAGCGACCGTGTTACTCGTACATGCCTGGTCAAAACGATCTTTCGGGAACCCATTTCGGCGTACGCCGCGGCCGACTGCTCAGAACGTCGAGTAGCCTTCGCTTTCTTCCAGCGCCCGGATCAGAAAATTACGCAGCGTGGCGATCCCTTCGTCTTTCGGCATGAGTCGCTCCTGCTCCATCAGCACAGCCATGTCTTCGAGGCTGCGCTGACCGTCGATCATCGAGAAGAAAAAGCCGTGAATGCGGCTGGCCATGCCTTGCGACTGAAACGCGTTGCTCGGCGGCACCGGCAGATCGCTGCGTACTAACCACTCGGGCAGTGCGACGTGGCGCGGCGGCTTTTCGACATCGGCGGTTTTGCTCATGCTCATCACGATCACGCGCTCGCGGCGCGAATGGCGGTTAGCCGGCGAGGCCATGTAGGGGATATCGGCCTCGGTCAGTGTCGGCGTACTGAATCCGTGCTGTTCAATGATTGCCATGGACTCGTCGACGCTGAGCCGTCCGCTCGCATCCGGGCTGCGAAACACATGCGAGCCGAACCATATCCAGCGCCCGCCCACGGGCAGTATCTGGTTCCAGCGTGCCGCCTGTTGTTCGAGGGATTCGTCGACAACATCGACCAGCCACGGTGTGACGACCGTGTCGAAGCTCGCGGGTTTAAACGGTGCGCGCAGTGCGTTGGCGAGTACCCAATGCAAACCGTCACGTGCCGGTGCTGGTGCGCTCAACGCACGCGCTATCGCGACATCGTCGGCGGATCCGGGCGCCAGCGGGAATTCATGCAAAGGCAGCGTCGCACCTTCGGCAAGGCGTGCGCCGGCAATCATCAGCAACGGATTGAAATCCAGCGCTACGGTTAACGGATGCGAGAATGCCTGGTGCAGATCATACGCAAGCCGGCCACCACCGGCGCCAAGCACCAGCAGATTGCCCGGTCCGTCGGCGCCAATCGCATCCGCGACCAACTCGGCTGACTGTGCATTTTCCTCGTCACCCCAACACCAGTCGCGATGCAGGTTTGCGTAGTAGGTAACCAGCCCCTGATCGCCGGGCAGGCGGGTACGCAAAGCAAGATAGGTCGTGTGGTCGGCCGCCAGAAAGGTCATGTCGAGCGACTTCAGTAGCGTCGCCAGTTCTTCACGGTGAGCAAGCAGGGCCTGTCGTTCGTGCTCCAGCCGCTTGCGAGTAAGCGCTAACAATTCGGGGTCTTGTAACGCCTGATCCAGACCATCAACCTGCTGCTCCATATCGCGCAGCCGCGCGTGGTAGCGCTGACGCCATTCATCCAGCGCGACGCCCGGGTCGGCGAACAAGAACGGCAGGCCGTCCAGCAGCGGATAGTCCGTCTGACAGCCTTTGCAATGCAGGGCGTTGTCACGATCAGCGAGCGCGACATCACAGCGCGGGCAAGCGAGGCGCTCGATTAAGTCTGTGCTATTCATGCGCCGATGGTAGCCAATGCCCGCGTCGGCTGCGAGTCACAGCATCACGTTATTGGCGAATTGGCCTGTGCTTGTGTGCGATTACGTGACGCAGGTCAGCCGACTAGCGGCGATGCGCGATCTCGCCCATGACGTAGGTCGCGGCAACGGCGCGATCATCGCCGAGCATGAGTTGCACAAATAACGACTCATCCAGCGAGCGTGTCGCCCGATTGCGCCGCGTCAACAATGGCGTCGATGCGCAGTCGATTACCGTGAAGTCGGCTTCCTTACCGGGCGCAAAGTTGCCGATCTTGTCGTCCATGTAGAGTGCCTCGGCACCGCCGAGCGTGGCGAGGTAGAGCGCGCGGAAACTGGTCAGCGACTGACGACGCATTTGCGCCACTTTGTAGGCCTCGCTCACCGTCTGCAGCAGACTGAAGCTGGTGCCACCGCCGACATCCGTGCCCAGCCCCACGCGGATGCCGTGGCCGTGGGCGCGCTGCAGGTCGAACAACCCGCTGCCAAGAAAAAGGTTGGAGGTCGGGCAGAATGCGATCGCAGCGCCGGCGTCGGCGAGCGCAGCGTGATCATCGTCATCGAGATGGATGCAATGCGCGAACACCGAGCGTTCGCGTAACAAATTCGCCTGTTGATAGACATCAAGGTAGGACCGCGCAGCCGGGAACAGCTCATGTACCCATGCCACTTCGTCGGTGTTTTCTGCGAGATGGGTGTGCACCAGTACGTCCGGAAATTCTTCCGCCAGGCGACCGGCCAGCTTGAGTTGTTCGTCGCTGCTTGTCGCTGCGAAGCGCGGCGTGATGGCGTAGTGCGCGCGACCGTTGCCGTGCCAGCGTTCAATCAGCTCGCGACTGTCTCGGTAGCTGCTTTGCGGCGTGTCGCGCAGGTTCTCCGGGCAGTTGCGATCCATCATGACTTTGCCGGCGCCGATTCGCAGGTTCTTTTTCGCGGCTGCCTCGAACAAGGCGTCGGCGGATTGCGGGTGCACCGTTGCGAACACGAGCGCAGTTGTCGTGCCGTTGCGCAGCAACTCATCGACGAAGAATTCTGCGGTATCGGTCGCGTGTAACTTGTCCGCAAAAGCCGCTTCGGCGGGGAACGTGTAGGTGTTCAGCCAGTCGAGCAACTGTGTGCCGTGGCTTGCGATGACGTCGGTCTGCGGATAGTGGATATGACAGTCGACCAGGCCGGGAATGATCAGGTGGTCGGGGTAGTGCGTGGGCGCAATATCGTCGGGTAAGCTTGCCATCAGCTCGCTGGCCGGCCCGACGGCCGTGACATGACCGTCCTCGACCAGCATCAGTCCGTCGTCGAACGACTCGATCGCGTCAGGGTCAGTGTGTTCGCCCGGGTCGCGCAGGCAATGAACAATGCGGCCGCGAAATGCCGCCAGACTCACAGCGTTCCCTGCAATCTGACGGGTTCGGGCAGCTCGAAAACATCGCAGTTGTCGCCGCCCTTATAGTCGACGATCAGAAAGGTCTGACCGGCACGGAATCCGATCAGCGGAATATGCCAGATGCCGCGATGCATGTTGATGCCCTGATCACCGTTGCAACGAAATGCGCGCAATGCGCCGACGTCCGGTATGTCGGCGGCCGGCGCGACAACCACAACAAACGCCTCATTGCCCAGTGGGATGAATGCCTGGCTGCCTTTGGGGTGGCGCTCGAGCAGCGCGATGTCATAGGGCAGCGCGCTCACCTGCACGCAATCGATGATGCTGATGTTGACGTTGCCCGGCGCGCTGCCGGTATCGACATCGGCCAGGTCGTTGAAGCGCGCGAAGCGGTCGGCGTTCATCGGCAGTTTTTTGTCATCGCGACGCTCAATAACATCACCGTAAGGCGCGAACGCCTCGGCGGTCAGGTCTTGCAAATGCAGCGTTCGGTCAGTCATCGGTCAATACCCCGTTGATACGCAGGCGGCTGATGCCGCCGTCCGGATAAATATTCATTCGCAGATGCGATACCGGCCCGATCGATTGCAGCTCGTCGGTGAACAGGTGCTGCTGGTCCATCTTGAGCTTGCTCTCGGGTAACAATACGGGCCAGTTTTCGCTATTCGCGACGGCAACGTCGTCGGCGTCGTCGCATAAAGTGGCCTGCAGCATCACCCGGTCCGGGTAGTTGCCTTTGAAGTGTGCCGTGTCGACTTCGACCGACGTCACCGTGCCGGGATGGCCGAGCGCCAGCACGACCCAGTCGTTGCCCGGCACACGGCGTCTTGCTGTTTCCCAGCCATCGCCCATGTTGACGCCTCGCCCCGGCGCATTGAGGTTGCGCATGCTGCCGAAGTGTTCGTCATTGCAGCCGATTGACCGCCCGCCGTTCTCGAGAGCAAACAGATCGATTGCTGTGTTGCGATCGAAGCGCGACCAGTCCGGCCGGATCTCGCCATAGACACGTAGCCGCGCGACGCCGCCGTCGGGATAAATGTGTAATTTCAAATGCGTAAACTGGCGCTCATCTTTAATGCTGATGAAGTGATGCGAATCGCCCTGCAGGGGTGTCCTGCCGACGATTTCTGTCCAGCCGGCGTCTTTGTCCGGGTGCTCGGTATCGGCAATGCATGCCTCGATTGATGCGTGTGGCGGAAAATTGCCGGTGAAGTGGCTGGTGTCGATGTCAACGCCGCGTAATATCCCCGGAACGCCCAACCTGACAATGCAGTGATCATGACCGGCGATGCGCTTGCGGCGACTTTCCCACCCGTCCATCCATTTGCCGTGGTCATCGAATTTGTCGGGGATAAATACAGGCGCTGCCGGTGAGATCAGGCGTGCCTTGTCGGCGAAGAAATCATCGGTCGCAAACACCACTTCACTGCCGAGTCGCGGCTGCGCGAGATCGACAAACCCCGAAAACGGATGCGTTGTTGGTGCAGTCATGTTGTGTTGGTCCGGCTAGTGATTGGCGCGCTTGCCTGAGCATCGGCGATGGCGCCAAGCCGCAGATGGGCGATTTTGTGAATTTCGGTGATGGCGCGCTCGAACTCCGTGCGCGGATCATTCTTCAGCCGTTCTTCGAATGCCGCGAGAATGGCATGTCGGTTGCTGCCCTTGACGGCCATGACGAAAGGAATGCCGAAGCGGCGCTTGTATTTGTCATTCAGAGTGGTGAAGCGCGCAAACTCCGCCGGCGTGCATTGATCGATACCCGCGCTGGCTTGCTCGGCAGTGGATTCTGCGGTCAAGGCGCCCGCAACCGCCGCGCGACCGGCCAGATCCGGGTGTTCGCAAATAAGCGCCTTGTGGCGATCGAAGCTCGCCCGGTTGACGACTTCGGCCATCGCCTGGGCGAGGCCATCGACGTCGTCGTGGCGTGCACGCAGCCCATCGTTATAAACCGCTTCCGCAATCCACGGCGAGTGTTCATAGACGCCACCGAAGGTCGCCATAAAAGCACCGTGCGACATGGCGCTCGGCTTAGGGCTGAAATCTTTGGTCAGAAGGTTGGCCATGTCAGCGGGGCATCGCCGGATGGGTCTTGCGCCAGTGCTCTGCGATGTCGATGCGTCGCGCGACCCACACTTGCTCATGTTGTTGGACGTAATCGAGAAAGCGTGCGAGCGCCATGATGCGACCCGGCTTGCCGGCGAGCCGGCAATGCAGCCCGACGGACATCATTTTCGGTCGACGCGCACCTTCCGCGTACAGGCAATCGAAGCTGTCTTTCAGGTAGCTGAAGAATTGATCGCCCGAGTTGAAGCCTTGCGGGGTCGTGAAGCGCATGTCGTTGACGTCGAGCGTGTAGGGCACCATCAGTTGTGGTGTGTCGAACTGGTAGTCCCAGTAGGGCAGGTCGTCGGCGTAGCTGTCCGCGTTGTATGCGAAGTTGCCGTGGGCCGCCGCCAGCGCATGGCTGTTCGGCCCGCAGCGACCCAGATACCAACCCTTCGGCGCGTCGCCGGTGAGCTCGCGATGGATGCGAATGGCGTGCTCAAGATGTTCGAGCTCGGTGTCTGCATCCATGTTCTGGTAGTCGATCCAGCGGTAGCCGTGGCTGGCGATCTCCCAGCCTGCCGCCTGCATGGCGGCAACCACGGCCGGGTTGCGTTGCATTGCCATTGCAACGCCGAACACGGTGAGCGGCAGGCCGCGGCTCGTGAACAGCTCGTGCAACCGCCAGAAGCCGGCGCGCGCGCCATATTCGTATAGCGACTCCATGTTCATATGCCGCGCATTCTTGAACGGGACAGCACCAACGATCTCGGACAGAAAGGCCTCCGAGGCGCGGTCGCCGTGTAACACGCAGTTCTCGCCGCCTTCCTCATAGTTGATGACAAATTGCACGGCGATACGTGCATCGCCAGGCCAACGGGCGTGGGGTGGCTGGTCGGCATAGCCGATGAGGTCGCGCGGATAGCTCATTGGGTTAGTGTCTCACCCGCGGCGCGACATGCCAATGCCGAGCCTAGACCATATCCAGGATCTCGTTCCAATGCTCCTCGCTGACCGGGATGATCGACAGTCGATTGCCTTTTCTCAGCAGCTGCATGCCTTCGAGGTCCGGGTTGGCTTTGAGCTGGGCGAGAGTAATGGTGCTTTTGAGCTTTTTGCTGAACTTCACGTCGACGAGTTGCCAGCGTGGCTTTTCCGGGTCGCTTTTCGGGTCGTAGTACTTGGCCTTCTTGTCGAACTGCGTCGGGTCGTCGTAGGGCTTGCTGGCAATAGTCATGATGCCGACGATGCCCGGCTCCGGGCAGCTGGAGTGGTAGAAGAACACTTTGTCGCCGACTTTCATGTCGTCGCGCATGAAATTGCGCGCCTGATAGTTGCGGATGCCATCCCAGGGTTCGCGCTTGTCGCGTTTCAGGTCATCGATGCTGTAGGCATCGGGTTCGGATTTCATGAGCCAGTAAGCCATTGTCTGAGTGCTCCGGTTTTGGGTTGTAGGTTGCCGCGTCGCTGCGCTCCTCGCAATGACGTCTTGCCGCGTTGTTAGGTTGCCGCGTCGCTGCGCTCCTCGCAATGACCGTTGGTCGCTCCTCGCAATGACCTGCGGTCACTCCTCGCACTGACGGTGTGAGTCAGAATTGCCAGCGCAGGCCGATCGTTGTGAGCCCGCCGGATTCCTGATTGTCGCCGTCGAGTATCCGTGTTTCCAGCCGTATTGCGGCGCTGTCGCTGAACGCATAGTCGATGCCGATGCCGAAGTCATCAGCATCATCGCTGAATGGGAAGATGCTATTAAAGCCCGGGTCAATATCAACTGAATAACTGGTCAGCCCGTAACGCGCGTGAAGCGTTACCCGTTCACCAACCGGCAGCAGCCCGCGTAGAAAGAAACCGAAAGTATCGACCTCGATGGTCGTCTCGGCACCATTAAAGTCATCGGTATCTTCGCCCAGCGTGCCGACGGTCATACCGACGCTCAGATTGCGCAGGAATCGCCACTCGATATCGACATTGATCGCTGTGCCGCTGCCATCGAACGTATCGCCGGGGGCGTCTTCGTCTTCGATCGAGCTAACGCCGATACCGGCGGAAATAACAATGCCGGTATCGTTGTCATTAGGGCCGTCAGCAAGCGTGGCCTGGCACAAAGCTGAGGCAGCAAGTATCAACATTAGTCTTCGGCGATAAGTCATGACAGAAAACTCCCGTATCGGCTGCGCTAGGGCACCCAGTCGTTGCCGGCGCCGGCGTCGTACCAGCGCCGGATCAGTGCGCGTTCTTCGTCACGCATATGGGTCAGGTTGCCGATCGGCATGATCTGGGCAATAGCGCTTTGTTCATAAATCTTGTCTGCATGGCGGAGAACATCACTGGGCGTCTCTAGTACCAGGCCACCGGGTGGTGACAAAAACCCCGGATAAGTGGGCGCGGCGGCGTGGCAGCCCGCGCATCTGGCTACGACCACATTGACGACATCGCCAAAGTTATAGCCTGCCCCCGGCGCGAGAATCTCGAGTGCCGCCGTGTCTACCGCGACAACGGTCTTCGCATGTCGCGGTGCGATCGCGGCGGCAACGGCGGCAATGATGATTACCCCTAGCACAGCCGGGATTGGTGAGGCCTTACCTTTGTGGCGCGCCACGAAGTACACGCGGATCAGCGCGCCCGCCAGCGTCATCGCCATCAGGATCAGCCAGTTGTAGGCGTGCCCGTAGGTCATCGCATAGTGGTTGCTGATCATGACAAATAACACCGGCAGCGTCAGGTAGGTGTTGTGTACCGAGCGCTGCTTGGCGCGGATGCCGTCCGCCGGGTTCACCGGCTCGCCTTTGCTGGTCGCCTCGACCATGCGGCGTTGACCGGGAATAATGATAAAGAACACATTCGCGACCATGATTGTGCCGATCAGCGCGCCGAAGTGGATGTAGGCGCCGCGGCCGCTGAACAACTGGCACAGACTCCAGGCGGCCAGGCCCAGCAGCAGGAACAGCGCGCCACTGAGTACGCTGCTGTTGCGGCCGAGGGGCGAGCGACACAGCCCGTCGTAAATCAGCCAGCCGCCGGCGAGATAGGCCGCGCCGATCGCAACGGCCATGCCATGCGACAGCTCGCGCACGCTGCTGTCGATCAGATAAACCTCGGCGCCGTACCAATAAATAAGCGCGAGCAGAAACATGCCCGACATCCACGTCGTGTAGGCTTCCCACTTGAACCAGTGCAATGTCTCGGGCATCTGTGCAGGCGCGACGCGATATTTCTGCGCGTGATAAAAGCCGCCGCCATGCACGGACCACAGCTCGCCGCCAACGCCTTTTTCGCCGTCGGCCTGAAGCTTGGGTAAAACCAGATGGTTGTCGAGCCAGACGAAATATAGTGACGAACCGATCCACGCGATACCAACGACAAAGTGTAGCCAGCGACCCAACAGGCTCAGCCATTCGACGAGATAGGTTTCCATTAACGTGCCTGTGGTTTCAGCGTCATGCCGCTTGAATCGTTGTGCAGAGTTGATGGCAATGCCGTCACTACGCGTGGTTCGGAATGCGCGCCGGCTAGCCGTTGCTGATGCAGGCTGACGATCTGTGCCGCAGCGGCAATCGCAATCTCGCCCGGGTGCTTACCGCCAATAGTGTCGATGCCAATCGGACAGGTCAGCGTGGTGAGCTGCTGTTCGGAGATGCCGGCGGCACGCAGCTTTTTCTCGAAACGGCGTTGTTTGCTGCGTGAGCCGATCAGCCCGCAGAACGCGCGATCGTCACGACCCAGTACCGCCAGGCATAGCGTCAGGTCTATTGCATGATCATGCGTCATGATCAGGTAGTGACTGTTCGCCCGGCAATGCGCGACCAATAGCGCCGGATCGTCGGCGAAGACGGCGGTGACGTTTTCCGGCCAGTCGTGCTCGATATACTCGGGCCGGGAGTCGACCACGAGGACTTCCGCGTCCAGCGTGCCGAGGACCTGCGCGCAGGCTTTGCCGACATGGCCCGCACCAAACAACACGACAGAAAGCGGCGCCGGTCCCACCGGTTCGATCAGCGCGTTGATGTTCGCGTGGTCGTGCGCTCTTGTTTTTAGTGTGCCGGCAACATGACCTTCGCGCAGCATCTCAATCGCTCGCGTAACCAGGTTTTCATCCAGCGCAGGGTTGCCCGACGCAGGATCGCTTTCCCGCACAATCCACTTGTGCGCGTCTGCACCGGTCTCCAGCAGCGAGACCAACGCAACGCGCTCGCCGCGTTGCTGCAGCCCGGCCAACTCGTTGACCCATTGTGCGTCGGTCGATACCTGTTCAAATAAGACATCAACAACACCCCCGCAGCATTGGCCACACTGGCTGCCCAGTGCGAAGCGACGCAGTTTGCGGGCAGGCGTCGCGTTGCCGTCGCGCAGGGCGCTGCAGGCAAGCCGGATGCATTCGTTTTCAAGATAACCCCCACCGATAGTTCCCTGAACGCCACGCTCCGTGACAATCATCTTGCTACCGATCTCACGCGGCGCCGAGCCACGGATGCCGGCAACGGTGACGAGCACGACGGGTGTGTCGCCGTCACGCTGTGCCAGCAATTGTTGTGGCCAGTTATGCATCACGCCGGCCTTCGCTTACCGCGCGCAGCACCGACTCGGGCGTCGCCGGCGCATCCAGCTGCGGCGCATCGTTACCCGGCGCCGCGCTGGCACAGACCGCATCCTTGATCGCCTGAAACACAGAGATGCCGAGCATGAGCGGCGGCTCACCCACGGCTTTCGAGCGATGGATCGTGTCTTCGCGATTACCCTCAGTCTCGAGCAGGCTGACGCGAAAATCCGGCGGCAGGTCGGAGCAGGCAGGGATCTTGTAGGTCGCCGGCGCATGCGTTTTCAGCGCGCCTTCGCCGTCCCACCAGAGCTCTTCGCTGGTCAGCCAGCCGACGCCCTGAATGAAACCGCCCTCGACCTGGCCCATGTCGATTGCCGGGTTCAGCGATTTGCCGCAGTCATGCAGGATGTCGACGCGCAGCACGCGATGTTCGCCGGTGAGCGTGTCGATAACGACTTCACTCACCGCCGCGCCATAAGCGTAGTAGTAGAACGGGCGCCCGGTCAGCGTTTGCTTGTCGTAGTTGATCTTTGGCGTCTTGTAGAAACCGGCGGCGGAAAGTGACACGCGCGCCATGTAGGCGAGCTTGATCAGCGCATCGAACGCGATGACCTGTTCGCCAATATGCACGCGGTTGTTCTCGAAGCGCACGCTGTCGGCGTCGGTCTTGAAGTATTCACCGGCGAACCTGGCCAGTCGCGTCTTGATCTTTTCTGCCGCGACTTTAGCCGCCATGCCGTTGAGGTCGGAGCCGCTGGATGCCGCTGTCGCCGAGGCATTCGGCACCTTACTGGTATCCGAGGCGGTGATCTTGATGCGCCCGATATTGATCTGCAGTGTCTCGGCGACGACCTGGGCGACCTTGGTGAACAGGCCCTGGCCCATCTCGGTACCACCATGATTCAGGTGCACCGTGCCGTCGGTGTATATGTGGACCAGCGCGCCGGCCTGATTCAAATGCGTTGCCGTAAACGAGATACCGAACTTCACCGGCGTCATCGCGATGCCGCGCTTGAGTATCGGGCTAGCGGCGTTCCAGGCGCGAATCTCGTCGCGCCGTTGCCGGTAGTTGCTGCTGGCTTCCAGTTGATCGGTAATCGCGGAAATGATGTTGTCTTCGACGACCTGACCGTACGGCGTGACGTTGCGATCACTCGTGCCGTAGTAGTTGCGCCGCCGCACATCGAGCGGGTCGAGGTCGAGCTTGCGGGCAATTTCGTCGATGACATATTCGATCGCGAACATGCCTTGCGGCCCACCGAAGCCGCGGAACGCGGTGTTGGAGACGGTGTTGGTCTTGCAGCGATGCGAGGCGATGGTCGCGTGTTCGAGAAAGTAGGTGTTGTCGCTGTGGAACATCGCGCGGTCGTTGATCGCACCGGACAGATCGGCCGACATGCCGCAGCGTGACGCATGCTCGAATGCAATACCGAGAATGCGCCCGTCGCCATCAACACCGACCTGATAGCGACTGATGAAATCATGGCGTTTGCCGGTGATGATCATGTCGCTATCACGGTCGAGCCGCAGCTTGACCGGCTTGCCGGTGTGGCGCGACATCGCGGCCGCCGCACAGGCGATCAAAGCGGGCTGGCTTTCCTTGCCGCCGAAAGCGCCGCCCATCCTGCGGCATTCGACGACGACGTCCTTGTTGGTGAGCTGCAGCGCATTCGCCACGGCATGCTGGATTTCGCCCGGGTGCTGCGTCGAGCTGTAGATCAGATAGTCGCCGTCCTCGCGCGGAATCGCCATCGAGATCTGGCCCTCAAGATAAAACTGATCCTGGCCGCCGACCCGCGCGGTGCCCGTCAGCACGATGGGCGCCGCGGCAATCGCTTTGGCCGCGTCCCCGCAGGCGATGGTCTGCGATGGCAGAACAAACGATTCCTTCTCCAGTGCGCTCTCCGGATCGAGAATCGGCTCGAGGGCATCGTATTCAATGTCCGCCAACAGCGCGGCTTTGCGCGCCTGCTCCGGCGTGCGCGCGGCAACAACGAAAATGGGTTGCCCGACGTACTGGACCAGATCATCCGCGAGTATCGGGTCGTCCGGCAATACAGCGCCGTAGTTGTTGTCACCGGGAATATGCGACGCATCGATTACGGCGACGACGCCGGGTGCGGCGCGCACAGGTGAAAGATCGATGCTGCGGATATGTCCGTGCGCGATGCTGCTGGTGCCGAACGCGGCATGCAGCAAGCCGCGTGGCTCGGGGATGTCGTCGGTGTAAATCGCGCGCCCGCTGACGTGCAGCGCCGCGCTGTCATGCGCCAGCGCACTGCCGACCGCGCCTTGCACGTTGCTGTCACCGGCCATAGTTATACACATCCGTTGCTATGCCATCGCCGGTGACGTCGATATGGAAACGCTTAAGCAGGTTACGACCCGCCTCACGGCGATACGCGCCGCTGGCGCGCATGTCGCTCAGGGGTGTGAAATCATCGTCCATCGCCTGCATCGCGCGCTCCAGCGTGTCGCTGTCAAAAGGCTGTCCGGTTAAAGCTGCTTCACAGTGCTCAGCGCGTTTGGGGATGCCGGCGACGCCGCCGTAGGCGATGCGGATGGTCTCGACGACGCCATTCCTGATGACGGCGGAAAACGCGGCGCACACCGCCGAGATGTCCTGATCGAACCGCTTGGTCAATTTGTAGCTGCGCACGACTTGCCCGTCAGTGGACAGCGGCACAAGGATGCGCTCGACAAACTCACCCGGCTGCAGGTCATTCTTGCGATAGTCGATATACAGATCCTCGAGCGCAATCTCGCGTTGGGCATCGCCGCTGTGCAGAACCACGCGAGCCCCTATCGCGATGAGTGCGGGCATCGAGTCGCCGATCGGCGAGCCGTTGGCAATGTTGCCGCCGAGCGTTGCCGCGTTGCGGATCGGCGGCGATGCCCAGCGTCGCAGCAGATCGGACAGGTCAGGATAGTGTTCGAGCAGCGTTGGCATTGCTTGTGTGAACGTAACCGCCGCGCCGATTTCGATGCGGTTTTCGCTAACCTCGATACGCTGCAGTTCAGCGACGTTGCCGATGTAGATAACCCGGTCGAGCTGCTGGTGAAACTTTGTCACCCACAGACCGACATCGGTGCCGCCGGCAAGAATCGTTGCGTCCGGATGCTGCGCGCACAGCTCGGCGAGTGTGGCGAGGTTGTGCGGCGCGTGGAAGTGGCGTGCGCCACTGCCGACGGCCAGTGCCGATGCATGTTGCAGGTCGCGCAGCTGCGCGATGACCTCGGCCTCATGCGTGTTCGCCCGAACCGTGCCTGGCGCAAACGGTGTTGCATGGCGATGGCCGTCGGTTTCGCCCGGCGCGTAGTCGTACATCCTGACCGCCGCATCGATAATCGGGCGATAACCGGTGCAGCGACACAGATTGCCGGCGAGTGCGTCGTCAATAGCAACGCGGTCTGCCGGCGGCTGCGTCTTGTACATCGCAAACATCGTCATGACGAAACCGGGCGTGCAAAAGCCGCATTGCGAGCCATGATTGTCGACCATCGCCTGTTGCACAGGATGCAGGGGGCCACCCGGTGGACTCAGTGACTCGACCGTAATCAGCTCCTTGCCGTCCAGCGTTGCGACGAACTGAATGCAGGAGTTGATCGCCTCGTAGGTCAGCCCGTCGCGATTGTCGTTGAGCGAGCAGACGACCACCATGCACGCGCCGCAGTCGCCTTCCGCACAGCCTTCCTTGGTGCCGGTGCGCACAATGTCCTCGCGCAGGTATTGCAGCACGGTGCGCGTCGGGTCGACATCGGACAGTGTGATGACTTCGCCATCAAGCAGGAATCGGACTGCGGTCGCCATCGTCTAGCTGCCCCGGTAGGTGCTGTAGCTCCACGGCGATACCAGCAGTGGCACGTGGTAGTGCGAATCTTGCGCAATCGTGAACCGAAGCGTCACGACATCCAGAAAGGGCGGCTCGGCGACCGGCGCACTGCGTGCGGCGAAATACCCGGCAACGTCGAATTCAAGCTCGTAGGTGGCGAGCGCAAATGCCTCGTCCGCCAGCAGCGGTGCATCGCAGCGCCCGTCATCGTTACTGATCGCCGATACGAGCAAATCGCGTCTAGCGCCGATTCGGTATAGGCGAAGCGAAATACCCGCGCCGGGAATGCCATTACTGGTATCGAGAATGTGTGTGGTCAGCTTGCCCATGAGGCTCCTGATTCGGGTGAGGTTGCCTGTGAAGCCGGCAAACGGGGTGGGTGCGGGCGTTGCCAGGCCGCGCTGCCGCGCTCAAGCCGCCCGGGCAGAGTATGTCATTGAATATAAACCTCAGTTTGGGGTTTTTCCACCCTCGTGCCCGGCATCGTCCGGGTGCGATGGCGAACGGCTTAACTTGCTACTGCGCAACGAATCTGCGACGGTTTTGAGACATATCGATATCGAGGGTCTGGTGCTATGCGAAACGATGATTTGGCAGAAGCGTTATTCGACGCATTTGAGGCCGGTGATGCCGATGCCGCGCGGGCGCTGTGCCACAAAGGCCTGACGGCGAGCCGCAACGGCGGCCCTGCGATGGATCTTGAGTCACTGCTGGCATTTTCGGCCTTGGTGAAGCGGGTAATTCCGGATTTCCATTATGAAAATGCGCGCCGTGCTGTGACGGGCGAGGGCTTCGTCGAGGAGCACGATGTCTGCGGGACGCTGCCGGACGGCAGCGATCTGCGCGTTGCCGCGTGTGTGGTTGCCGAGGTGCGAGACGGTCGGGTGAGTGATGTGCGCGAGTATATTGATACGGCTGCGGCGGCCGGGTTGGCGGATGCGTTGCCGTAACTCAGGCGCTTGCCGCGACTTCAAGCGCTAAGACCAAGCTATCAATATCTTTTATCGCCGTTTTTCCATTCGTGATGCAGGCGCGAACTACGGGCACATCCTCGAACTTCGTCATCGACACCCAGTGCCGCCCATCAGCAACGATCTCATCCACAATCTGTTTCACGGGCTTGCTGTCTTTCGGCGGAACCAGACACGTCACCGCCATGCGTGAGTCATTGACCACCGTCCAGCCGTGTCCACGGAGCGCATCATTCAGCCGATCAATCAGCGCGACACCGCGCTCCACATGTTCTGCGTATCCGGCCCAGCCAACCGCGGCCAGCGACAGAAACAATCGCAGGCCGATAAAGCGGCGCGACCATTGCATCGAGTTCACGTACAAATCGACGGCCTGATCATTGGACGGCATGTAGCTGGTCGAGACATGAAAAGCATCGGCCAGCACGTCGCTATGCGCCGTGAAGTACATACCCGCGCCCATTGTTGTCGCGAACCACTTGTGTGCGTCGATTGTCACGGAATCGGCGCACTCGATGCCAGCGAGTTCGTGCTTCAGCGCATCGGAAACAATCAGCGCGCCGCCCCAGGCAGCGTCGACATGCAGCCATAGCGCCGAGCGTCGGGCTATATCGCTGCACGCATGGAGCGGATCGATCATGCCGGCATTTGTAGTGCCCGCAGTCGCGGCAATCAACACGGGCACGTGCCCGTTCGCGTTGTCGTCGTTGATGGCCTGTTCCAGCGCGACCGGATCCATTCGCCCGTACCCGTCAGTGTCAACCAGACACACGGCCGCTCTGCCGATGCCGCACTCGTGCGCGATCTTGAGCCATGCGAGGTGGCTTTCCTTCGATGCGTAGATTCGTGGTTGCCCGGTAAAGGCGCGCGCGCCCTGAGTCGCGAAGTTGGTGTTGGCCGCGGTCAGCGCGCAGATGACCGCGGTGTGATTGGCTTCCGATCCGCCGCTGGTGAAGTGGCCGCCCGACTCGGCGGGCATGCCGATGCGCGCGGCGAGTCGCCTGATGACATGCGCCTCGATGTCGACCGCTACCGGGGCGTGTGACCAGACGCAGATTTGCGGGTTGAAGGCGGCAGCAATTCGGTCGGCGCATTCGGCGGGGAAGGTCGGCGCGGGATTGAACAGTCCGAAGTAGCGCGGGTGCGTCATGTGGACCTGGCCGTCGCGCATGCTGGTGATGGTCCAGTCGGTGAGATCGTCCCACGCTTGCGGCGCGTCGAAGTCTATTTGCATGAGCTTCTGCCGGAACGCGCCCATGTCCAGCGTTGGCGATGCGCTGCCTGCGGCAATCTTCGCCAGCGCGCTATCGATTTGCGCTGAGAGCGCTGTGTTCAGCTGCGCGCGGCGCTCGTGCGACGGGAACAGCGTATTCTGTGATGTGTTGCTCATAGCGCAATCCTTGGTGCAGCATCTACGGACGAGCCGTGGCTTTATTCTATGTTGCGCCGTCACCGATCTGTAAGCGAGCAAGGAGGCATTCATGAAATTATTCGGTCATCCGGACTCCGGGCATGCCTACAAGGTCAGGCTGATGCTGGCGGTCGCCGGCGTCGCGCATGAGTACGAGCATGTCGATATCTTCTCGCCGCGCGAATCGCGGTCGGAGCAGTTTCGCCGCCACGCCCGCTTCGGCGAGGTGCCGCTGTTGCTTGATGAGGGGCGGGCATACACGCAGTCGAATGCGATTCTGTTGCATCTGGCGGCCAAGCTCGGCGACTTTGGTGCACAGAATGCCGAATTGTTGCAGCGCTGCCATGAGTGGCTGTTCTGGGAGGCGAACAAGATTGGCATGTGTCTGCCGCAGTTACGTGCCGACCGGAAATTTACGGATTCGCGGCTTGCCGATGACGCGCGCTCGTGGCTGCTCGCGCGCTACACGCATGATGTCTCGTTGCTGGATGCGCATTTGCGCGCGTCCGATGGTTTTATGCTGGGTGATGCGCCCAGCATTGCGGACTTCTCGTTGTGCGGCTATCTGTTTCATGCCGATGAGGCCGAGGTCACGGTGCCGGGTCAGGTGAGTGCGTGGTTGCAGCGAATCGCTGCGCTGCCGGGATGGCAGCCGCCATATGAGTTACTAGCCGCACGCTAATCGCGCGGCGCTAATTGGCGCCGAGTTTCGCCAGCACTTCATCGCGCAGCGGGATTGAGTCCTGTGCACCGCGCCGGGTCACCGCCAGCGCGCCTGCAGCATTGGCGAACTGCACCGCGTCGTGCATGGACTTGCCATCCGCCAGCGCGACGACCAGCGCGCCATTGAAGGTGTCGCCGGCGGCGACGGTATCCAGCGCTGTGACCGGTCGTGACGGGATGTGTTCGATCGCGTCGTCATCCAGCACCAACGCGCCATCGTTGCCCAGAGTTACTATTACCGTTACGGGCCCGAGTTCCTGGAGCTTGCGCGCCGCGCGCGATGCGTCGTCGATCGATGCGACATCAAACCCGACGAGCCTTGCCGCTTCGCTTTGGTTCGGCGTCAGGATATCGACGTTGGCCAGTAGCCCAGCAGACACTGCATCGACGGCGGGCGCCGGATTCAGGATCACGCGTACGCTGTGTTGCCGGGCATGCGAGGCGGCCAGCGTGAGTGCGTCGAGCGGTGTTTCGAGCTGCATCAACAGGAAACCGGCGTTTTCGATCACTGGAAGGCAGGATTCGATGACGGAGATATCGAGACGCGCATTCGCCCCGGCATTGATGCCGATGCAGTTTTCGCCATTGTCATCGACGAAAATCATCGCGCTGCCGGTGGGCAACCCGGCGACCGTCTTGATTGCGCCGACGCTGATGCCGTCACGCCTGAACGCCGCCACGGACTTCTCGCCGCCGGTATCATCGCCGACGCAGGCGACAAAATGCGTGTCGCCGCCGAGCCGCGCGCAGGCGACGGCCTGGTTGGCGCCCTTGCCGCCGAGGGTCACGTCGAACGCACTGCCGCTCACCGTCTCGCCATATCGCGGGATCGTTGGCACACGCATCACATAGTCGACATTGACGCTGCCGATGACGGTGATGAGTGGTTTGCGTGATGATTCGGTCAACTGCTCAGACCTTGTCTCTGCTATCGATCGGCTGTTGCAGGGAAGTGCTCATGCGATGGAGTATAGCGAACTGGGCGTTGTGTGCCTTGGGGAGATTGCTTCGCTGCGCTCGCAATGACGGGCAGGCACGCTGTGACGGTGAGGTCGTTATTGCGAGCGCAGCGAAGCAATCCAGGTGAGGTCGTCATTGCGAGCGCAGCGAAGCAATCCAACCCCCGCCCGAAATGACGGTCGGGCTCGCGATGACGGTGAGGTCGTCATTGCGAGCGTAGCGAAGCAATCCAACCCCCGCCCGCAAATTTCTGCCACACTATAATCTGAGCAATGCACGAGCCTGATCATGCGCCAGAAAATTATCTTCGACACGGACCCGGGAATCGACGATGCGATGGCGTTGCTGTTTGCGGACCGCTCGCCCGCAATTGACCTGCTCGGTATTACGACCGTACTCGGCAATGCGCCGATCGAGCTGACGACGCGCAACGCGCTCTACATCACCGATCGTTTCGACATGCCGGTGCAGGTGTTTCGCGGCGCGGCTGAACCGCTGATTATTCCGCCGGGCAAGGTTGCAACTTTGGTGCATGGCGATGATGGCCTGGGCAACATCAACCCCAACGAGCCGCGGCGTGAAGTCAGCTCGCTGCCGGCCGCGGACTTCATTATCGATTGCGTGCGCCGCTATCCTGGTGAGGTCGTGCTGGTTGGCGTTGGGCGCCTGACTAATCTCGCGCTTGCGCTCGAGGCCGCGCCCGATATCGCCGGCAAGGTAAAGCAGGTCGTGATCATGGGCGGCGCGCTGGGCGTCGACGGCCATACCGGCAACGTGACCCCGCATGCCGAGGCCAATATCTGGGGTGACCCGCATGCCGCCGAGGCGGTGTTGGCTGCCCACTGGCCGCTGGTCATGATCGGGCTGGATGTCACGATGCAGGTCATCATGCATGAAGACGTCTTGCTGCGGATCAAACAGAACTGCGGCGATACCGGCGACTTCATCTACAAGATCTCGCGCTTCTATGCGGATTTCTATCGGCGCAATTCCGAGCACGACGGCTTTCCCGTGCATGACTCCTCGGCGCTGGCCTACGTGATTAATCCGGCTTTGTTTACCTGCCGTAAAGGTCGTATCGATGTCGTCACGGAGGGCGAACAGATCGGTAACACAAGCTTGCATGAGCCGGAGCCGGGCAGCGATGCCGCGTCGCATTCCGTCGCGATCGCGGTCGACGCCGCCGGCGTGTTGAAACTCTACGAAGACACGCTGTACACAGACGTCGAACAAGAGCTTGTTAATGACTGAAGCGCTGCGCGGGCAGGCGGCGCTGCCCGCGCTGCAGCGCGCAGTCGGCACGACGCGGGTGTCGTTCCGTCGCCGCGGTGCGCTGAGTGTATTGCACGGCCTGCATCAGAGCGGTTGCGGAAAGGTGCGCTTCCCGCGCGGCGCGGCAGACGCGCCGCCACAGGCTGTGTTGATCAACACGGCGGGCGGGCTCACGGACGGCGATGTCATCGACAATACCGTCGAGTGGCAGGCGGGCGCGGCGGCTATTGTGACCACCCAGGCCGCAGAGCGGATTTACCGCTCGCGTGGTGCGGATGCGAGAATTGACACGACACTGACCGTCGCGCCAGACGCGACAGCCGTCTGGTTGCCGCAGGAAACAATCTTGTTTGACGGCGGGCGTTTCTCACGTAACACGGAGATCAGGCTTGCCGGCAGCGCGTCGCTAATAGCGGCGGAGTCGATCGTGTTTGGCCGCACGGCGATGGGCGAGCGCGTCGAACGCGGCAGCGTATTCGATAGCTGGCGGCTACGCATCGACGGTGAGTTGGTATTCGCGGACGGTTTCTCGGTTGACGATACGGTTTTCGGGTCGGTGCAAAAGGCGCTTGATCGCCCGGCGATCGCGAACGGCGGGCATGCCATCACGTCGCTGGTGCTCGTCGCCGATGACGTCGAGCGCTACCTGCAACCGCTGCGCGGCGCACTGAATCAGTGCGCGGTTGCCGGCGGTGCGAGCTGCCTCGGTGCGTTGCTCACAATGCGCCTTGTCGCGAGCGATGCCGCGGCCTTGCGCGACACTATGATTCGCGTTTTTAATGCAATACAGTCATTAACCGACGGTGAAAACCGGTTTGCGCCGTTTTCATTGCCGCGCGTATTCGATCTCTAACCAGCGGAGCAACCCGTGCACCTGACGCCGAGAGAAAAAGACAAGCTGATGTTGTCCATGGCCGCGATGGTTGCACGCCGCCGGCTGGAACGCGGCGTCAAACTGAACTACCCGGAAGCGATCGCGCTGATCTCGGACTTCGTCATTGAGGGCGCGCGCGACGGCAAGTCTGTCGCTACGCTGATGGACGAAGGCGCGCATGTTATTACGCGCGATCAGGTGATGGAAGGCATCGCGGAAATGATTCACGACGTTCAGGTCGAGGCGACCTTTCCCGATGGCACCAAGCTGGTCACTGTGCACCAGCCGATTCGATAAACGGAGCAGCCCATGATGATTCCCGGCGAAGTGATCTGTGCCCCCGGCGATATTACGCTCAACGAAGGCGTCGAGACACTGACGCTGACCGTTGCCAATACCGGTGACCGTCCGGTGCAGGTTGGCTCGCATTATCATTTCTTTGAGACCAACACGGCGTTGCAGTTTGACCGTGACAGCGCACGCGGTATGCGGCTGGATATCGCCGCCGGCAGTGCAGTGCGTTTCGAGCCCGGCCAAAGCCGCGATGTCACACTGGTGGCGTTACGCGGTGCGCGCGTCGTCTACGGTTTCAATCAGAAAGTCATGGGGCCGCTGTGAAGTTGTTGTCACGGCCACGCAAGCGTTCGTATACACCTCGCGCTCTGCGTGTGCTTTGTACTCCGCATGCGCTCTGCGCGCTCTGCGCACCGTACTGACCTTGCGCACCGCATGCTACGGACGCGTCCCAATAACAGCCCCCGCCTGCGAGGAATAAACGAATGCCACGCAAAATAGCCCGGACCGACTACGCCGCCATGTTCGGCCCGACTACGGGCGACCAGGTGCGCCTCGCCGATACCGACCTGTTTATTGAGGTCGAGCGTGACCTGACCACCTATGGCGAAGAGGTGAAGTTCGGCGGCGGCAAGGTGATCCGCGACGGCATGGGACAGTCGCAGGTCAGTCGCGCCGACGGCGCCGTCGACACGGTAATCACCAACGCGCTGATCGTCGATGTCACCGGCATCTACAAGGCCGATGTCGGGCTGCGTGACGGGCGGATTCACACGATCGGAAAAGCGGGCAACCCGGACACGCAGCCGGGCGTGGATATTGTTATCGGCCCGAGCACCGAGGCCATCGCAGGCGAGGGCAAGATTCTTACCGCGGGCGCATTCGATGCGCACATTCACTTCATTTGCCCGCAGCAAATCGAAGAGGCGCTGATGTCCGGTGTGACGACAATGCTGGGTGGTGGCACCGGCCCCGCGACGGGCACCAACGCCACAACCTGCACGCCCGGTGCCTGGCATATCGGTCGCATGCTGCAGTCGTTCGATGCGTTTCCGGTCAACCTCGGGTTATCCGGCAAGGGCAATGCATCGCTACCCGAGGCGCTGCGCGAGCAGGTGCTGGCCGGCGCCTGCGCCCTGAAGCTGCACGAAGACTGGGGCACGACGCCGGCAACCATCGACTGCTGTCTTGCGATCGCCGACGAGATGGATGTGCAGGTCATGATCCACACCGACACACTCAACGAGAGCGGTTTCGTCGAGAACACGGTGGGCGCATTCAAGGGCCGCACGATCCATGCATTCCATACCGAGGGCGCCGGCGGCGGTCACGCGCCGGACATCATCAAGGTCTGCGGTCTGCCGAATGTCATTCCGTCGTCGACTAACCCGACGCGGCCCTACACGGTCAACACGCTCGACGAACACCTCGACATGCTGATGGTCTGCCACCACCTGGACCCGAAAATCGCCGAGGACGTTGCGTTCGCCGAGAGCCGGATCCGTCGCGAGACCATCGCGGCCGAAGACATCCTGCACGACATGGGCGCGTTTTCGATTATCGCCTCCGACAGCCAGGCCATGGGCCGTGTCGGTGAGGTGCTGATCCGCACCTGGCAGACCGCCGACAAGATGAAGAAGCAACTGGGGCGGCTCGACGAGGAGGCCGGCAATAACGACAACCTGCGTGTGCGGCGCTACATTGCCAAATACACAATCAACCCGGCGATTACGCATGGCATGTCTGAACACATCGGTTCGATCGAGCCGGGCAAGCTCGCCGATCTGGTGTTGTGGACGCCGGCATTTTTTGGCGTCAAGCCCGATCTGATCCTGAAAATGGGTAGCATTGCCGCGGCCCCGATGGGCGACCCGAATGCATCGATCCCGACGCCGCAACCCGTGCACTACCGCCCGATGTTCGCGAGTTTCGGCAAGTCGATGACCGAGAGCTCGGTGACGTTCGTATCCGCGGCCGCGCATGAGGCCGGTATCGCCGACACGCTCGGCCTCGCCAAGAAAACGCTGCCGGTCACCAATACGCGCAACATCGGCAAGGCCGACATGCTGCTCAACGACCACTGTCCGGATATCTCGGTCGACCCTGAAACCTATGAGGTCCATGCCGACGGCAAGTTGTTGACCTGCGAGCCGGCCGACGTGCTGCCGATGGCGCAGCGCTACTTCCTGTTCTGATCCGGTTGTTGTAGTGCTGCTCGCTCATCGCGTCATAACGGCCAACAATGTCGCGGCACAGCCCAGCGAATTTGTTGCCCTTGATTTCCACGACCGGCATCGGCGCCGCCTGCGCATGCAAACCAGCGATGATCGAGACTTCTTGCTTGATCTTGCCGAGCCCGTTGCATTGGCCGATGGTGACTGCCTGTTGCTCGATGATGGCAGCAGTGTGCTCGTCAAAGCGTTGCCCGAACCGGTCGCTATCATCTCTGCGCCTGACCGCGAGACCCTCGTGCGCATTGCATGGCATCTCGGCAATCGGCACTTGCCGACAGAGATTGCAGGCCAGCGGCTGATCATTCGCGATGACCACGTGATTGTTGACATGGTGCGCGGGCTTGGCGGTGATGTGGAGCAGACCGAGGCAGCCTTTCAACCCGAGGGTGGTGCGTACTCAGGTGAGCATGCACATGACCACTGATTCGGCGACCTACCAGTTGATGACATGGCTCTCGCCGTCGTTCCCCGTCGGCGCCTATGCTTTTTCCCATGGGCTGGAGCAGCGCGTTTCCGACGGGTTGCTTGGCGATGCCGGCTCGGTGCAGAGCTGGTTGCAGGACTTGCTGCTGATTGGCAGCGGGCAAAGCGACCTTGTCTTCGTCAACGCCGGCTGGCGTGCAGGTAGCGATGTTGTCGCACTCGCCGAGGCGAACGAGCTTTCGCTGGCATTTTGCAACGCCCGCGAGCTGCGCCTCGAAAGTACGGCGCAGGGCCGCGCTTTCATCGATACGATTGCGGCAGCCTGGCCTTGCGCTGCGGCTGACGCATTGCTCGCTTTGGATGCTTCGGACGTGGCTTATCCGGTTTGTGTCGGCGCCATTGCGTCGAGCCACGACATTCCCCGCGAGGCGACACTCACCGCCTATGCGCATGGCTTTGTCGCGAACCTGGTGTCCGCGGCTGTGCGCCTGGTGCCGTGGGTCAGACAGACGGTCAGCGCATAACGGCGGCCCTGCCCCCCCCCCCCCCCCCCCCCCCCCCCCCCCCCCCCCCCCCCCCCCCCCCCCCCCCCCCCCCCCCCCCCCCCCCCCCCCCCCCCCCCCCCCCCCCCCCCCCCCCCCCCCCCCCCCCCCCCCCCCCCCCCCCCCCCCCCCCCCCCCCCCCCCCCCCCCCCCCCCCCCCCCCCCCCCCCCCCCCCCCCCCCCCCCCCCCCCCCCCCCCCCCCCCCCCCCCCCCCCCCCCCCCCCCCCCCCCCCCCCCCCCCCCCCCGGCGACGTGCAGCGCGCGGTGCGGCTGGCGACCGAGACGCCGTTGCAGGCCGTGTCCAGCGCCACGATGCTGTCCGATATCGGCGTGATGCAGCACGAGCAGCTGTACTCGCGCCTGTTCCGCTCCTGACGTTTCATCAGGAATTGTCGAAACATTTTTCGGCCCTTGCTTACGATTCGCACAACCCGCAACGGATTGCGGTAAGTCCTGATAGTCACTTTTCGATGTCCTCATTATGCTGCGCGCAGAAAAAATGATTTCCAATCCTAAAGAGGGCTAATGAGATGAAGAAAATCGTGTTTGGCGTGCTTGCTGTCGCGTTGATGACAGGTAATGCAATCGCGCAGGAAAAGGGCGACTGGCAATTTAAGGCCGGTCCCTATGTTGTGGCGCCGAAGTCGGACAACAATGACGTGGTCAATGTTGATGACGGGACATCGCTCGGCTTTACGATCACGTACTTCTTCTCGGAGACCTGGGCGCTTGAAGTGCTGGCGTCTACGCCGTTCTCACACGACATCAATGTTAACGGTGGCCCACAGGTTGGCGAGACCAAGCATTTGCCGCCTACTTTCACGCTGCAATATCACCTGCCAACAGCGGGCCAGTTCAAGCCGTACGTCGGTGCCGGCCTGAACTACACACTGTTCTTTGATGAAGAGTTGAGCGGGCCGTTGGCCGGCAATGACCTCAGCCTCGACGGTTCGTTTGGTCTTGCAGCGCAAATTGGTGCGGACTACGAGATCAACGAAAAGTGGTCGATTGGCGCGAACTTACGCTGGATCGATATCGATACGGACGCGGAGATTACCGACTCTGCCGGTGTATCGACATCACTCGGTTCGGTTGAGATTGATCCGCTCGTTTACGGCATCACGATCGGCTATAGCTTCTAGTCGACAGTTGCTGAAATATCAAGGCCCTGAACCCACGTTGGTTCAGGGCCTTTTTTGTGTGCCGGTTTTTTAGAGCTAGGGCGTTTTCTCTGCCCGCTGCACGATGCTGCCCTGATGCAATACCAGCGCATTGACCGTGCCGCTCGCATCTCGCTCGAAACGCAATTCAGCATCGACTACCTTGTAGAAAAATACATCCTCACCGGCCGCGTAGACTGGCACGAATGGCTGGCCGGTTAGTTGCGCCTGCAGTCCGTCGCCTGCAATCCGGATCGTGAATTTCACAGCGGAATTGAGCGGGTACTCACCGGCGAAGTCCGCGAGCGACTCCGGGGTAACGCTAACCACTTCCCGTTCGGACAACTTCGCCTCAGGCGCAACACGCGGCGCTTTCTGTAACACGCCGTTCTGGGCGAGCTCCATTGCGACAACCTGCCCTTTATCACGGACGAATCGGATACTAGCGTCGACCGGGCCAACCGCATACCAGTCATTACCAATGGCCGACAACGGCAACGGACCCTGCCCGCTGACTTGCCCAACCAGTGTGCTTTCAATCGCATAGACGCCGACACCAACGTTGGGCGCCAACTGGTACTGGCCGAATACCGAATCGTCGATCTCTGCCGCACTGGTTACGAATGCGGTGCGCGACAGCATGTTGAAACCGAGGCTGGACGGGTCGGTATCGCCGCTGACCATTACCGCGATGGCTTCGTTGCTCGCCGGTCGAAAGCCAAAGAAACTCCAGAAGCCACCCGTGCCGCCGTTGTGGTAGTAAATGGTGCCATCATCTGAGTTGGCGGCATGCCAGACGCGGGTCAAACGGAAGCCCGGCGACGCGGAACCCTGAACAATATGATCGTCGTCGATGGCATGTTTAAACGGGTTGTCCAGATCGCCGAGCTGAATCGCGGCTATTCGCATGAGATCACTTGCGCTGCTCCACAATCCGCCGGCGCCGTCGATGCTGTCCAGCGTCCAGTCCGGCACAACTTCGCCACCGCGGAATCCCGCGCTGGCATTGCTGGCATCAAAGCCTGTTTCTTCGAGGCCGAGTGGTTGCAGCACAAGCGCTTCCAGTGCCGCGTGATAGCCATCGCCATGCACGCGGCCGAGCAGATAGCCGAGCAGCCCGACGCCAAAGTTGGAATAACTGTAGTGGTTGCCGAGTGGCTGTTGAGCGCGACTCATCGCGACACCCGCCAGCAGTTTCTCCTCGTCGTAACCCTTGTAGGGGTTTAGCGGGTCACTTGTTACCAGATTCACCGGCAGCCGTGGCAGTCCACTGGAGTGGGTTGCCAGCTGCATCAGGGTGATGTCGGCGACAGCCGGATTAGCGAACTCCACCGCGCCGTCGAGTATGTCGCCAATCGTCGTGTCATAGTCCACGTCGCCTCGCGCGACCATCTCGGCTAATAGCAGGTTGGTAAACGTCTTGGTGATCGAGCCGATCTGGAATTGCGTTGTTTCGTCAATCGACTCGCCGCCGGCGGGCTGGGTGGAGCCACCCGAGTAGTAGCTGACATTACCGTCTTTGTAATGCGCCGCGCTTATCGCCAGATCTGCGCCGCCGGCAATACTTTCGTTGATCCAGTCTTGCAGCGCTGACTCGCTTGCATTGCCTGTCGGCGCCAGCGTCAGCAGCGCGACAAAGGCGAGCAGCGAGCTTGCGAAACGCATATTAGGTAATGTCATGTCATGCCTCCAGAGCGACAATTTTGCCTCTACTCTACAGGTCGCCAAGTTCTTTTTGCACACGCCAGCTATCGACGGGTGCCGACGCGACCTTGAAAGGCTCATACTGGCGCGCTGGAGTAGGTCTGTGCACCGGTTATCAGCTAACATCACCCATGAGTAATACAGGACCCTTGCGCCTAGGTATTGGCGGCCCGGTTGGATCCGGCAAGACCGCACTGACGGATGCGTTGTGCAAGCGCATGCGCGAGCGCTTTTCGCTTGCGGCGATTACCAATGACATCTACACGCGCGAGGATGCCGAGTTTCTGACGCGCTCCGGTGCGCTGCCGCCGGAACGCATCGCCGGCGTCGAAACGGGCGGCTGTCCGCACACGGCTATTCGTGAGGATGCTTCGATGAACCTCGCCGCCGTGCGCGATATGAATGCGCGCTTTGATGATCTGGATATGATCATCATCGAGTCCGGGGGCGATAACCTGGCGGCGACATTTTCACCGGAACTGGCCGACATCACGATTTATGTTATCGACGTGTCCGCCGGCGACAAGATTCCACGCAAAGGCGGCCCGGGCATCACGCGTTCGGATCTCCTGGTTATTAATAAGATCGACCTGGCGCCGTTGGTCGGCGCTGACCTCGATGTGATGGACCGCGACGCGCGCAAGATGCGCGGCGACAAGCCGTTCGTGTTTACGAATATTCGTGCCGGGATCGGGTTAGAAGACATTGACAACTTTATCGTGCATGCCGGCGGTCTGGGCAGACGGGCCGATAGTGCGCTCGCGGCAACGGAATAAGCCATGTTGACGTCCGAGCAAGCAGAACAGTTCAAGCGGGATGGATTCGTCGTTGTCGAGCGGGCGTTTTCGCCGGCACAAATGCACGCGCTGCGTGGCGCTGCCGGTGACATTGTCGAGGCATTCGATCCGGACAAACACAAGAGTGTGTTTCGCACCGATGATCGGGACAGTGGCCGCGACGAATACTTTTTCAATTCGGCGGAAGCGATCCACTGTTTTCTTGAGGCCGGTGCGCTAGACGAAGAGGGACAGCTAAACCGGGACAAGTCGATCGCCGTGAACAAAATCGGCCATGCGCTGCATGATCTCGACCCGGCATTTGGGCACTTCTGCCGTCAGCCGCAAATCGCCGCAGCTCTGCGCGCCATCGGCTACAGCGCGCCCGCGATCTGGCAAACGATGTATATCTTCAAGCAACCAGGAATCGGTGGTGAGGTGCGCTGGAACCAGGATGCGAGCTATCTTATTTCGGGTGAGCCGGGGGTCACCGGTATCTGGATTGCCATCGAGGATGCGACACGGCAAAACGGTTGCCTGTGGATGCAACCGGGCCAGCATCACTCGCCGTTGCGTGAAATTTATGAGGTGGACTGGGCCACGCGCGAGGCGACCTTGCGCAAACTGGATGATACGCCCTGGACCCAGGCCGATGCGGTCCCGGTGGAAGTGCCGGCCGGCAGTATGGTGTTGTTCTCAGATCGAATGCCGCATTACAGCTCGGAAAACCGCTCGGCAAGTTCGCGCCACGCCTTTACGATCCATGTCGCGGAGCAATCTTCGAATTGGGCGGATGAGAACTGGTTGCAGCGCAAGGCGCTGGGAGATTTCCTGATCTAGGTCCGCCGCGCCAAAGCGACTATAATCGCGCGTGATCCGCTCACGTCGTTGGGCGCTTTTTGTACATCGGATTTCTCATGAGTATGCGTTTTGCTTCCCTATTTGCCATTGCGTTGCTACTTATTGTGCGGCCGGCCTTTGCACAGAACACTGCTGGTGTCTTTCCGCCGATGGTGAACGATGGCCATGAGTTATTGCAGTACCGCGCCACCTTTAATCCTGATAGCAACGGTTTTGCTCAGCGCCTTCACTACGAGCGAGCAATCGATGGTGATTTCATGTGGCGGCTGCTGGGGCAGACACGCAAGACACGGGACAGTGATCTCGATTTCGACTTTTTTCAGGCGGAGCTATTCTGGGAATTATCGGATGACAGCGATCATTGGCGAACGGGCCTTCGTTTCGACGCCCGTATTCGCAGCGAAGGCCGTCCGGGCCTGATCGGTGTGCACTGGACCAATCAGCTGAAATTGAACGACGATACGCGTGCCCGCTTCCTGGTGATGTCTTCCATTGATATTGGTGACGGCGCTCGCGATGGTGTCGTGATTCAGACGCGTGCCGACGTCGCGCGACGCTTGTCATCCGGCATTGATGTCGGCGTTGAGATGTACAACGTGTATGGCTCGACCGACGACTTCGGCAGTTTCGATGAGCAGTCGCACCAGATCGGCCCGATGGTGTCGGTGCCGCTCGACGGTGGCTGGTCTGTCCTCGGAAGTGTGCTGATCGGTGTCAGCGATGCGGCGCCTGATCAGAATCTCAGGCTATGGGTAACGCGCGCGTTCTAGTTGCTAGCGTTGTCGACGTGTTGCAGTACTAAACTTGGCGCCCAGTCCGCGTGGTCGATCGTCGTTGCTGGCGGCGATATCGACAGCCAGGTCAACCGCGACGCTTGCGATCCAATCACCAAACCCGTCGCCGCTGTCCTGCGATGGTGTTGTGCCGCATGCGCAAAGGCACATGCTGAGGCCGATGATGGCAAGCGAAGCTTTCATAGTGGCCGCCTGATAACGATGTAATCAGGCTAGCACATCTCTCGCCGGCTTCGAAAGCGACTAGTTGGCGAGCTATGGCAGCCGCTCGCCAGCCGCCGGTACAGTGCGAAGAGCGCTGTCTAATGAGCGGATAACAACCGGCTGCGGAGAAAAAGGCTGGGTGACTTCCTGCTGCAGCCGCCAGCTAATCCTTGCCCTGACAAAAATCCAGTCAGCGGGCCAGCGCTAGCATGCCGCGGCGCCGCTCATACGTCCGTAGCATCAAGTCTTGCGCAATTCGAGAAATGCGCCCCCCTGTTTGGCGGTGCCCGGAGCTAAAGCGGGCGGTCATTTGCACGATGAGCGATGGGGATTTGCAAAAACACCCATTTTTTCCAGATTCGGTCCCAATAAGTTGTTGTGCCAACAGCCAAAGTGCATACATGTGTCATGCGTGGTTTGGTGCGCAGCCTGATTAAATTTTGAACAAAGTTATAACGTTTTCAGTGGTTTATTATGTTAAGGGCCTAAAGCATTACAGTTGAAACCTGTCATTGCTAACGGCGCTGCCTATACTGCTTATGGGGTATCCGGGACAACAAAAGCTGGCTCAAGTGAACCGCGGGCTAGGGGAACATGGGGGGAGACGATCGCCAAAGATGGTATTGGTTTTGCCATCGCATCACTGCAAAAAAAAAGGACTCGCATTCGGCCTGCCGGCTGAATCGAGTTTCCATAAATAGAAAACAGGGATTAAATAATGACAACGAAGAAAGACGAAACCAAACTTATTGACAAGCAAGCAGCCAGCGAGCCCGCCGCGACATCGCGTCGTGGGTTCCTGAAGATCGGCGCGGGAGTCGGCGCTGCCGTCGCCGGTGCAGCGGTAGGTACCATGACGCCGACCGCCGCAATGGCGGATGACTTCTCCTCGAGCGCGAGGGATCCTTCAGTACGTTCACGCCGCGGGCCGGGCAGAAGGTCGAACGAGGCCTACAATATCCGCGAAGCAGCCGCCAACCAGCATCTCAGTTTCACCAGCACGCTCAGCGACCAGTTCGACAACGACGACGAAGAGCGCTATGCGGGCGAGAACTATTACGCCAGCTTTACAAAGACGCTGCCGAGCGACCAGTTCGGCGAAGTCGATCCCACGGCGTTCCAGGCCTTTCAGACAGCCATGCGCAGTGGCGCGAAAGCGGACTTTGATGCGATCACGCTCGATCCAACCGCAGCCCGTCGCCTGGCTAACCCGCAGGGCGCATTCCGCTACGAACTCACCGGTCTCGACAGCCATGCCACGCGTATGCCGCCGTCGCACACAATTCGCAGTGCCGAGGTGGCGGGCGAAATGGGTGAAGTCTATTGGCAGGCGCTGACGCGCGATGTGCCGTTCATCGATTACGACACGGATGCCAGTATTGCTGCCGCCGTTAGCGATCTGAACAGCTTCACCGCGACGCCAGGTGCTGGTGCCCTGACAGCCGGATCACTGTTTCGCGGCGAAACACCGGGCGACCTTGCAGGCCCGTTCATCAGCCAGTTCCTGTATAAGCCCTTCAGCTTCGGCCCTGTCGATGTCGATCAGCGCTATGAGGCCGGACTGGCCGGTGTTGATTTCATGACCAACGTAGGCGACTGGCTCAACGTGCAGCGCGGCGGTATGCCGGCAGAAACCCTCGTCTTTGACGCGACCAAGCGCTACATCAGCGACAATCGCTCGCTCTCTGAATTTGTGCATCGCGATGCGCTTTACCAGGCCTACCTGCAAGCGACGTTCGTGTTGCTCGGTTTCGGCGGCGGTGCGATTGACCAGGGCAACCCCTACGTCAATGGCTCGATTGGCAACGAGGGCTCGTTCACGAGCCTGGGCGGACCCTTCATCATCGATATGGTCAGCAAGGCCGGCAACCTGGCGCTTAGCGGTGCCTGGTTCCAGAAGTGGCGTGTTCACAGGTTCCTGCGTCCAGAGGCGTTCGGTGGCCGCATACAGTTCCATATGACCGGCGCACGTACTTACGAGTTGCACGACGACATCCTCAATTCCGGTGCCGTGAATGAGGCATTCAGCCGTAATGGCAGCTACTTGCTGCCCATGGCGTACACCGAAGGCTCGCCGACACACCCGTCCTACCCGGCCGGACATGCGACCATCGCGGGCGCTTGCGTCACCGTGCTTAAGGCGTTCTTTAATGAGGGCTTCGTTATCCCTGATCCGGTTCAGTCCGATGCCACAGGTTCAAGCCTGCTACCTTATGCCGGCAGTCTGACCATCGGCGGCGAGTTGAACAAGTTGGCCAACAACGTCGCGATCGGTCGCGATGCGGCTGGTGTGCACTATCGCCAGGATGGCGTTAACGGCCTGACGGTCGGCGAGCAACAGGCGATTGCCATGCTGCAGGATCAGTCGCGCACCGTGAACGAGTCTGACTTCGATGGCTTCACGCTCACGAAGTTCGACGGTTCGCGTATCAACATCAAGGATGGTGAGATCAGCGCGGCCTAGGGCGCACCGTTAATCGCAGGTCTGATCGGCGTGCCTCGCACAACGATTGATAATGCGATCGGCCCCAAGGGGCCAGAAGAAACCCCGCTTCGGCGGGGTTTTTTTGTGCGCGCTAATCGAGCTCAGCTTCGATCAACACGAGTAAGTTCTCGGTCCGCTCCAGCAGTACCCGCGACTCCGATAGCGTCGCTGCTTGCCGGCTGATACGCCAGGTAAATCGACCTTCGAACTCAGGGTCGCGCTGCATCGCAATGGCATCGTATTCGAGCGATGCTCGTGGAAAACCCGCGGGCCATGTGTCCGTGGTGTTTCGGATAGCGACATGGCGTGCGAGATAAGGTACCAAATACTCGTCGGTTTCGACCCTGTGCCACTCATGGTTCTCGCGAACGTCCAGTATAAAGGTAGGCCAGGCAGCGAGCGCATCTCGCAGCGACTGATTCGAGAGCAGCCGGATCTGCCCGGAAGCGATGACGGAGTCCAGTACGCTCGTGGGAACTTCGAGCGTATTGAAATCCAGGATCCGCTTTACGAGGTCCTCGCTGACCTCGCGCGACAACGGAGGCGTATCACTGCCGATGTACCCGGCGAGTTGCTCGCTGGCTTCTATGACGGACTCAAGCTCAGTAATGCTGGACTCGATGTATTTCTTCGCCGACAGGACTTCCTCCCTGAGTTCCCCCAGCACACGCTGTTCGATGCGCGATTCCTGGTAGTTGTCCCAGGAGGCGTCCAGCCCGAATGCGATGAGGATCGAGGCTACGATGACGATGCCTTCATAGAAATACGATTTTACGGTTCGCTTTGTCATGCGTTCAGGTGCAGATGAACTGGCCATCGCTGCCATCGGTACCCGGCAACGGCTGGCATTTTTCCGGCCAGCCGAGTTCCTGCCAGCCTTTAACAACACCGCGTTGTTGCAGAATCATCGGAAAGCGCGGGTCCTGCCGAAACTCGATCATTCCTGGTAGCGGTGTCCATGCCTGGTCGACAATGAAGTTCAAAAAGAAATCGGGACGCTGTTCGAGAATTTCAAAGGCACGATCAAATTTGCCGGCCTTGATCATCAGACCGAGCTGCCAATACCAGAGATCGTCGCCATCGGTTCTGAAAAAATGCTCGAGCGCTGCTGCTGCCGCTTTGTCCTCGTCATTGTCACCGTAAACGCCACGCGCATACACTTCCGCTTCGGACCGACTCCATACCTCATCGGCCGGCGCGATCGAGGCATCGTCCTCATACAACCGCATGAAGGCAGCGATAGCACCTTGCTGGTCGCCTTTCATGTACAGGACATCGGCCTCGCTTTCGCCAGGGATCTCATTGCGCAACTCGGCCGTACGTCGAAATAGCGCCAGCGCTTCGTCCAGGTTGCCCAGGATAAACTGTGAGGCGGCGACATTGAACGAATCGATACCGGACACGGGATCAAGCCGATACGCGCGCCTGTTCAGCGCCAGTGCCTGCTCGTGATAACCCAGCGCCTGATTGAGATTACCGAGCCAGCGCAGAACAATCGTATTGTTCGGCTCCATGTCATAGGCCCTGTCCAGCGCTGACTTGGCGGCGAGAAAATCGCCCTCGTCCAGTTTCATCAGTCCGATGACTGCGCGCGGCAACGCGAGCGTCGGGTGCAGATCGATAGCGGTCTGTGCGTAGCGCTGAGCACGCGCATTTGCCATCCCGGCGTCTGAGCCGATGTAGCTGGCTGAGACCGCCTCTGCCTCCGCAAGCTTGGCCCATGCCTCGGCGAAATCCGGATCGAGTGCGACCGCTTGCTCCAACAGCTTAATGCCGCGTGGCAGGTTGTCTTTAATGCGCTTGCCGACCAGGTCGCGGCCGCGCAGGAACAGGTCGTAGGCCTTGAGGTTTGTCGTCAGCGTATTGGCCAGGCGCTCCTCGGCGTCGAGTTCCAGCAATATGCGCAGCTCGCTGGTGACGTGCCTGGCAATGTCATCCTGCACGTCGAAGATGTTCTCGAGTGAGCGGTCGTAGGTCTCGGACCACATATTAAATCCGTCGTCGGCCTTGATCAGTTGTGCAGTGATCCGGACCTGGTCGCCTTGCTTGCGTACCGAGCCCTCGAGCACATGCGCGACGTTCAGCGTGTTGGCGATTTCCCGGGTATTCGCGTCCTTGCCCTTGAACGAGAACGATGAGGTGCGCCCCGCGACGCGCAGGCCCTGCGCCTTGACCAGTGCATTGAGGATTTCCTCGGAGATGCCGTCGGCGAAATACTCCTGATCCTCGTCGGCGCTCATGTTGACGAATGGCATCACCGCGATCGACTTTTCGTCTATGGCTGACGAGCCCGGGTCGACGCTGACGGCCTGACCTGTTTCGTTGTCTGCGACCCTGGTATCCATGTTGTTGGCGTTAGCGGGAACATTCGCACCGTTGCCCGAAGGCGCCAGCAGGAAGCGGTCTGCAAACAGCAATGCAACGGCGACCACGACCAGGCCGATCGTGATGATATTCAGCCGCCTGCCGGTGTCGGCGACGATCGACTCGTCGCGCACGACGTCGCGCTCGCGCTTGATGCCTTCCGGCGTGACCTCATAGGCCCAGGCGATAATCAGCGCGACAACAAAGCCGATCGCCAGCAATAACAGCAGCGTCTGGATCACCCACGTCGGCGCACCAATATTCTCGAGCACCAGGTCGGCAACCTGCGCCACGACCCACGCGGCAACGGTATAGGCGATGCCGACGCGGAACACATTGCGCCGCTTTAGCTCATCGAAAAGACTTGTCATCTATGGCGACCTGTTTCCTGTTGCGAAAGGCGCGCTCGGGCGATCAGCCGCTGCGCTTGGCGGTTGCCAGTATTCTAGCCAGTTCCGGCCGGTTTGCGGAGACTTCCGTCTCACTGAGTCCTTCCAGCGAGTGCGGAAATTTGAGCCAGGCTTCGGTCTCGTGCCGAAAATAATCGGGCACTCGGCCAGTCTGGTTGCGCGTCGGCTTGTAGTAGGGCACCGCGACGCGAATGTCATGCGGCGCGTTGCGTCGAGTCAGCGCGCGTAGCTTGCCGATGATCGCCTCGATTGTGTTGCCGGTATCGAACACGTCGTCGACGATTAACAGGCGATCGTCATGGGTGACGTTCTTGATCAGATAGTTCATGCCGTAAATCGCGATTTCGCGAGACTGATTGTCGATGCCGGTGTAGGAAGAAGTGCGGATCGCAATATGGTCGGACTCGACGCCATGCCAGGCGAGATACTCCTGCACCGCGATGCCGATCGGTGCGGCGCCGCGCCACAACGCGAGTATGAAGCTCGGCCGAAATCCACTATCCATGATATCGGCGCCCATGCGAAACGAGTCCTCAAGCAAGGCTTGCGCGCTGATGTATTGCTTGGCTCCCATGACAGCAATGTGCATGCTGGCAGCCGTCACTGCAAGCGCATGGCGGTGTTACACTGCGGCGATGACCGAGAAGACCTACATCAGCGAACAGGACCTGCTCGAAGATGCGTTCCGGCTGGGGGTCAAAATCTTCAACGACGGGTTTCGCCCGACGTTTGTGGTCGGCCTGTGGCGGGGTGGCAGTTCTGTTGGTATTTACGTTCAGGAGTGTTTGCAGTATCTCGGTGTGGAGACCAACCATATTGCATTACGTACCTCGTACCGGGGACTGACAGACTACGACACCATGGTGCAGAACGCCGGCGACAACATTCGCGTGCATGGCACCCAGTACCTGCTCGAAACGCTGAACGCCGACGACCGCTTGCTGATTGTCGATGACGTATGTGGCTCTGGTTCGACGACCAAAGTTGTGCGCGACCGACTGGCGAGCAAGCTCAAGCGCAATATGCCGGATGACGTCCGGCTGGCGACGATCTGGTATAAGCCTGGCCGCAATCTTACCGGTAGCGTGCCCGATTATTATTTGCATGAAACTGATGACTGGCTGGTTTTGCCGTATGAGCTGGTCGGCCTGAGTGCCGACGAGATTCGTCAAAACAAGTCATTCGTCGGTGACCTTTTACGCGACCGACAAGAACCTGAAGACAGGGAGTAGACAACGATGATCCGAGTAACGACCGCGCTTGCCGCGATAATACTGACAACAACGGCACTGGCGGATGACAGCCGCGTCATGAAGAACACCGATGTCTTCAACATCGAGTTTGCGCTCGATCCGCAGATTTCGCCGGATGCCAAAAACGTTGCGTATCTGCGCCTGTCGAATGACATCATGACCGACCAGTCGACAACCGACATCTGGCTGGCCAGCACGGATGGCCGCAGTCATCGGCCATTGCTGTCCGGCACGACACGTTTCGGCAGCCCGCGCTGGTCGCCGTCGGGTGACCGCCTGGCTTATATTACGGGCGCCGATACGCGCGGCGCCGAGTTGCATGTGCGCTGGATGGATACCGGTCAGACCGCATTGCTCTCCAATTTGCCGTATTCGCCCTCTGCGATAGCGTGGTCGCCCGATGGCACACAGATCGCGTTCACGATGCTCGTGGCCGACAAGCCGGCGTCGCTGGCCTCACCACCGCCCAAGCCGAAAGGTGCAGAATGGGCCGAGCCGGTTACCGTTATCGAAACGATGCCGTATCGCGCTGACGGTCAGGGCTACCTCACTGCCGGGTTTACTCACGTATTCGTTATCCCGGCCGAAGGCGGCAGCGCAAGGCAGCTGACCCAGGGTGACTACGATCACAATGGCCCGATCAGCTGGTCGCCCGACGGTCGGCAAATCGTGGTTGCGGCGAACCGCATCGACAATCCGCTCGATGATCCGCAGGATGCCGAATTGTGGCTGATCGATGTTGCTGACGGCGACATGCGTGCATTGACCGATCGCGACGGACCGGATTTCGCGCCGACATTTTCGCCCGATGGCAAGCGCATCGCGTATCTCGGCTACGATGACAAGAAGCTCGGCTATCACAACGCGAATGTCTACCTGCTCGATATTGCCACCGGTGACTCACGCAACCTGACAGCGGATCTGGACAGAAGCGTCGGTTCCGTTGCCTGGGCGGGCTCCAATAGTCGTTTGATTGTCAGCTATCAGGAGCGCGGCAAGACATTGATCGCGCAGCTTTCAACGAGCGGCAGTCTCTCTGGCTGGCTCGATGACGCAGGCAGTGCCGGCGCCGGACGCCCGTACGCAACCGGTGCGTTTTCCGTGGCCGGCAATGGTGCAATTGCCTACACGCGCGGCACTTCTGAAAAACCCTCGGAGGTTGGTTACGCGCGTCGAGGCGGCAGCGCGAGCACACTGACCGCGCTGAACGATGATCTGTTCGCCATGCGCGACGCGGCAAGTGTCGAGTCTATCGAGTGGCCAAGTCACGATGGCAAGTACACGGTGCAGGGTTGGCTTGCGACGCCACCGGACTTCGATGCCAGCAAGTCTTACCCATTGATGCTTGAGATCCATGGCGGGCCTTTCGCGGCTTACGGTCCACACTTCTCGGCCGAAGTGCAATTGTATGCCGCGGCAGGTTATGTGGTGCTATATGCGAACCCGCGTGGCTCAACGAGCTACGGCGCTGAGTTTGCCAACGAGATTCACCACAATTACCCCAGCCAGGATTACGATGACCTGATGGGCGGTGTCGACGCGGTCATCGAGCGTGGCTTCATTGATGAGCAGCAGTTGTTTGTCACCGGCGGCTCGGGCGGCGGCACGTTGAGTGCATGGATTGTCGGTAAGACCGATCGCTTTGCAGCCGCTGCCGTGCAGAAGCCTGTGATCAACTGGGCGAGTTTTGCGTTGACCTCGGATGGCAGTGCATTTTTCACGCAGTACTGGTTCGCATCACTGCCGTGGGAAGACCCTATGGCCTATTGGCAGCGCTCGCCGTTGTCGCTGGTGGGCAATGTGACGACGCCAACCATGCTGATTACCGGTGAGCAGGATTTCCGCACGCCGATTCCGGAGTCGGAGCAGTACTACCAGGCACTGAAACTGCTTGGCGTCGATACGGCGCTTGTGCGTGTCCCGGAGCGCTCTCACAACCTCGTGGGCCGACCTTCGCACCTGATCGCGAAGGTCGACAATATTCTGGCGTGGTTTGCGCGCTATCGCGAGGACTGAGTAATGGCCAACAGAGGCGGTCGCGGGGCCTCGCTAGTAGCCGGTTGGCTTGTAGGCCTCGGCTTCCTCTTCGGTTAGCTGTTCAATCTTAAGCGACCAGTTCGCGAAGTTGGCGCTGACCTCGAAGCGAAAGCGGCCTTCGTTACGGAACAATTTCAGCCCGTTACCGGAGCGCCGCATGCGCAACACGCGGCTGTCGAAAAATCCGCTCTCTGCATCAATGAGGTTGAGCTCGAACGCTGACTGCATACGGAAGTCGCTGTTAACGCGCCATTGCAGCAGCCATGGACCGTCTGTTTCAAAGGTTGCCGTGCGGGTGTTACGGTCGCCGGAAAACTCGGCAATGACCTCGCCTGCGGTGGCTGTCGCGCTCAGTGCCAGCAGTGCGATGGCGGCAAGCCACAGGTTTCTCGGTGTCGTCACGTACTTTCCCCTTCAGTGTTTCATTGATACTAGCGAACACGGCAGCGGATGTCGCTACGCGGGTTATTCGCTGTCGCTTATCTGCTCCGACAGGAGTATCAGCGGCTGAGTTCCGTTATTCGTCCTCAATTCCTGCGTCATGCTGCCGCTAACAAGGCAGGAATATCGTGCCACGCCGACCTGCATGGCAACTGGGGAACACATTGGACAAGGAAGCCGAGCGCTGGAAAGCGGAATATCGTAGCTTGCTCGAGGAGCAGGAGGCGCAACAGCGCGACGGTTCTGCGATGCGCAAATTACTGCAGGACATGCTGCGTGCAGTGCTCAACTGCTGCAGCGGTTGGTCCGCGTCGACCGACGAGGAGATCGAGGTCCTGCGTATTCAGGTCGAGCAGGCACAGTCGCCCCAGCAACTTGACGATCTGCAGCGCTCGGTCAATCGCGTTTGTAACTCGGTGATCGCGCTGCAGCGAGACGCCAAAGCGGGCGGGCGGGATCTGGAACAGGCATTAACGGCGGTTCGCGACCAGTTTGCTGCGCGTCTCGCGGATGAACCTGCGCTGGCCGATGTCGTTGCCAGCAACGATGTGAGTGCCGGGGATGCGCCGTCGGCACAGGGCCTCGAGCAACTGGCCGGCGCACTGGTGGATGCCTTCCGCCAATTGTCCGCACAGAAAGCCGAAGCAGAACGCTTCGTCAGTGAGGTTACGGCAACACTAGCCAGCCTCGAGTCCTGGGCGTCCGACGGGGTATCTCGCGTGGACGCACAACGCGTGGCGCACCGTGACCTGCACGCCGATGTAGACCGTGAGGTTGATTCGCTGAAGTCGGAAGTCGAGGGTTCCACCAACATCGATGATCTCAAAGGCCGTATGCGGCAGCGTTTCGCCGCGATTGCTGAGCGAATTCGCGCCTTCCGCGACAATGAGGAGGAAAAGCTGCAGGCCGCGGAGCAGCAGAATGCCGCACTGAATAACGAACTGGAAGAGCTCAAGGTTCGGACAGCTGCACTCGATCAACAATTGCATGAACAGCGCGAATTATTGCTGCTCGATGCACTGACGGGCGTACACAGTCGCTTCGCCTACGAGCGGCGTCTGGATGAGGAGATCGCGGTCGGCATGCGCACCGAGAAACCGTTGTGCTATGCGCTCTGGGACATCGATCACTTCAAGCGTATTAACGATCAGTTCGGACACCAGGCGGGTGACGCCGTCCTGCGGCAAGTCGCAGGTTATCTGGCCCGCTACACGCGCGCCAAAGATTTTGTCGCCCGAATCGGCGGGGAGGAATTCGTGATCCTGTTTCCCGAAACCACTATCGAGGACGCGACGAGAATCGCCGAGAAACTGCGCGCGCTGATTGCGGCCGCCGAATACAACGTTGAGGATCAGGAAATTGCCGTCACGATCTCATGCGGGCTGAGCCTGCTGCAGCCCGGCGATGGCGCTGAGCAACTGTACAAGCGCGCCGATGCGGCCTTGTATGCGGCAAAAGATGCCGGTCGTAATCGCTGTATTGCCGCCTGACGATGTTGCCGGCGGCGTCAGGCCGCGTAGTGTTTCATCAGGTAGTCAATAATATCGTCTGACTCGAACATGCCGGACCCGGTATTCGGGTCATAGAGGTAGGGCACCTGCACGGCACCGGCACGCTCGAACAAAGCGGCGCGGTTGCGGCCCTCGTGACGGAAATCGGGTAGCAAGCGCTCACGCACAGACGGCACGATGAAATCGGCGAGACGTGTGCGCCCCATGTTGTTCAGCCGGTATGGAATTTCCAGCTCGCACAGGCGCTCGCGCACCAGGCGTGCAAACGGGCTCGACTCGAAGCTCCACAGTTCCAGCGGGGCTTTCGGTGCTACCGATTTGCGTACCCGCAAACCGGTACCGCCACGCAGTGCGGATGCAACGCCGGCAGCGGTGCTGTTGACCGCTTTGAGCCAGAGGGTTGATGGCGCACGGCGATTCGCATAGGTGTCGAACAAGTAGCGGATGATTGCCGCCGATTCGTACAGTCGGGTATCGGTATTGGGGTCCACAAGATACGGGAACTGTGCTTTGCCACCCATCTCGACGACGGCCGGGCGGTAGCGCTCGCCGTTCTTCGGGCAAGGGTAGATCATGGCGTCGATATCGAGCTCTGTCAGGACTTCACGCACAACGCGGCAGTAAGGGCAGTTCTCCATTTCGTAGAGTTCGATGAGCAGCGCGGGCTGGTGGGCCACCGGCCGACTCATGATGCCGCGCGGCACGGCAACCGTGGTTGCCATCAACGAAGTCGCAAGGTTAATTGGATGGGTCATTGCTGATTGATTCCTGTGTTTGTTTCGGCCACGGCGTCAACTCGCCTTCTGTCGACCACCCCTGGTCGCGCGCATAGTCGCGCAGCTCACGCATGCGCTCGCCGGGCTGCGGATGCGTCTCGAAATAACTGGCCAGCTCACCGATGCTGTTGCGCTCGCTCGCGATGCGCTCGAAGAAGCGTGTCGCCTCGTTGACATGTCCGTACTCGCGTTGCAGCAGTGTCAGGCCGAATTCGTCGGCATCGCTTTCCTGCTCGCGGTTAAAGCCGCGCAGCGTCAGGTCGGTAATGCCGAAACCAAAAGTGCCGCCGCCGGTCTGGGTGATCGCGGCATAGAAAATGCCGAACACCGTCGCGCGGCCGAGTTGGCGGATATGATCGCGGTTTCGATAGTGGCCGAGTTCGTGGCCAAGCACGAACGCGAGCTCATTTTCGGACGTCACGCGCTCCATAAGCCCGCGTGTCACGATAATCAGGCCACCGGGAAATGCGAGCGCATTGGGCTGGCTCGAATCGCTGATACGCAGCCGGAATTCGTAGTCCGTTTCCGGCCAGTGTTGCGCCAGTCGTTGCAGCAGAGCGTCGGCGTCCTGTTCCGCAGCGCTCATGCTTTGCGCCTCGACAACGTCATTGGGTGTCCAGTTCTTAAACCAGCGTGTTTCGGTTTCTGTACTGATGAACCCCAGCATGATGTCGACGAGAAACAGCATTAACAATGTGGCGAGTACGAAAAGGGCGCCGGTGCCGGCAGCCAGAATGCCGGCTTCGGCCAGCGGGTGCGTCTTGCTGACGTTGATGCCCTCGGCGGGTTGGCGTGGCTCGTAGCGCATCGCGGCTAGCGACGGTCTAGTCTGACGGCCGTCCCGAAGGCGAGCATCTCGATACCGGCGGTGCCCTGACCGCCTTGCGAATTAGCCATCCGCGATGTTTCGAGGCGAACGTTGATGATCGCATCGTAGCCGGCGCCTTTCGCTTGCTCTTTTAGTCGCAGCAAGGCTTCGCGGCGCGCGCGGTCAAGCAGAGGTTCGTACGTCTTGATCCGGCCGCCGACCAGTCCACGCAGTCCGGCAATGATGCGTTTGAAGTAGTCCAGCGAGATGACGACATTGCCGACCATCAGCTGCGGGTCACTCGCGTGCCAGCCGTCTGGCAGCTGTTCAAATGTAGAGGTCGGGAAATCGCGCAACGATAATTCTCGCGCCCGGATGTGTTTGAAATGACGTGACTCCAGTGCGCTGCCGACAAAATAGGCGAACACCAGAAAAAACACCGGAACGCCGATGTTGATGGCAATTTGTATCGAGGTCGCGTCCAATGCGGGTTCCTCAGCGGACCTTGACGGCGGTGCCGTAGGCGAACAGCTCGGAGGCGCCCTGAGCAATAGAGCTGGTTGCGAAGCGCACGTTAATCACCGCGTTGGCGCCCATCGATAACGCCTCTTTTACCATCCGCTCGGTGGCCTCTTTGCGCGAGTCCTGTAACAACTCGGTGTAACCAACCAGTTCACCGCCGACAATGTTTTTGAGGCCGGCCATGATGTCGCGCCCGACATGTTTCGCCCGCACCGTGTTGCCAGTCACCACGCCGTAGAATTCGACGATCTGTTTGCCGGGGACAGATTCGGTGTTTGACAGAATAATGTCGGCAGAGGTGTTCAGCTGCATGGTGTTTCCTGTGGTCTTCGGATGTGCGATACGGCGCTCATATTAGCATCCGCCGATGATGCGTGTTTGCTGGCTCGGCAGCACTGCCGTCTAACGTACCGGATGCCCGGGCGACGATGGCTTGTTTGCAAGTTATTGCTGGCGATCGTAGGGTGACGCGAACCGCCCTAACTCGCGCAAGGTGTCGCATGTCCGAACTGATCTCAGCCGATGATTTGCAGGCGATGCTTGGACAGCCGGACCTGCACCTATTCGACGCGAGTTGGTACTTGCCAGCAGAAGCCAGGGATGCGCGGGCCGAATTCACGGAACTACACATTCCCGGTGCGCGGTTTTTCGATTTCGACACGGAAGTCTGCCTGCCCGGCAGCGACTTACCGCACATGTTGCCGACGCCGGCGCAGTTTAGCGTCCAGGCACGCGCATTGGGTGTGACGCAGAAAGGCAGCGTTGTTGTCTACGATTCACAGGGGTGCTTCTCTGCGCCGAGGGCGTGGTGGATGTTTCGCGCAATGGGGCACGCGAATTGTTATGTGCTCGATGGTGGCTTGCCGGCGTGGCGTGATGCGGGTTTCGAACTCGCCACCGGTGCGCCGATTATGATTGCGCCAGGGGATTTTGGCGCGACTCCGGATGGCAGTTGGTTGGTGGGGCGCGACGATGTCCTGTCCGGTTCGCGAGCGCTATCGCAGCGAGCGTCGAGCGGCGGATCACAGGCAGCGTTGCAGTCCGGATCGCAGGCCGAAGCCGTCGCCATTATCGATGCCCGCCCAGCCGGTCGTTTTAGTGGTGAGGTTGCCGAACCGCGTGCGGGGCTCAGACGTGGCCACATTCCCGGTTCGCTGAACATGCCGATCAATTTGGTGAGCGCAAACGGCAAGCTGCGCGGGCGTGAGGAACTGGAGGCGCTATTTGACCAATATGTCCCACGCACTACGCGAATAATTACCAGCTGCGGGTCGGGTGTTACGGCCTGCGTAATAGCGCTGGCGGCACGCGAGGCGGGACGCAGAGATGTGGCTGTCTACGATGGGTCGTGGGCGGAGTGGGGCGGTGATCCATCGTTGCCAGTTGTCAACGGTGTCGATTGACGCAACGCTCGTCGGCATCGCCGCATCGCCCGTGCCGCGGGTATCGCTACAACGCCATCGCCGCAGCATGGCCCGACGCCCACGCCCATTGAAAATTGAACCCGCCCAGATGCCCGGTCACATCGAGTACTTCGCCAATGCAGTACAGCCCGGGTTGGCGGCGGCATTCCATCGTTTTCGATGACACCTCGTCGGTATCGATACCGGCCAGCGTGACTTCGGCCGTCCTGTAGCCCTCGGTCGCGGCCGGGCGGATGCGCCATGCATTCAGTGTTGCGGCGATCTCGCGCAACCGCTGGTCTGTTATGTCGGCCAGCGACCATTCGCCGACGTCGTCCCAGATGAGCGTCTGCAATTCGCCGGCAAGCGCTTTGGGTAGTGCGCCCTCAAGAACGGTTCGCAACCGCTGGCGGGGATGATCGCGCTTTGCGCTCAACAGCATCGCCTCTGCATCCTCGCCGGGTAGCAGATCGACAATAATGTCGTCGCCCGGCTGCCAGTAGCTGGAGATCTGCAGTGCTGCCGGTCCGCTGAGCCCGCGATGGGTGAACAACAGGCCCTCGTTGAAAGCGATATCCTCGTGCGCGACGCTGGCGGGAATGCTGACGCCGGACAGGCGGCCGGTGAGCTCATGCATTGCGCCGGTGAACGTGAACGGCACCAGAGCGGCCCGGGTATCCAGAAGTTTCAAACCAAACTGGCGAGCCAGCCGGTAACCAATGTCCGAAGCGCCCATCTTAGGGATAGAGAGCCCGCCGCTGGCCACCACCAGCGCGGGCGCGGCAATGGTGCCCGGGCGGGCTGTGACGCGATATTCGCCATCCTCGAATGCCACGCCTTCCAGCCCGGCTTCGGTGACGATAGTCACGCCGGCATCGTCGCACTCGGCCTTCAGCATCGCGACGATCTGCTTGGACGATTCATCACAGAACAGCTGGCCGAGCGTTTTCTCGTGATAGGCAATGCCGTGCTTTTCGACCAGCGCGATAAAGTCCCACTGCGTGTAGCGTGATAACGCGGAAATACAGAAATTCGGATTGGCGGAGATGAAGTGTTCCGGACTGCAATGCAGATTGGTGAAGTTGCAGCGCCCGCCGCCGGACATCAGGATCTTCTTGCCGATCTTGTTGCTGCCTTCAAGCACCAGCACGCGCTTGCCGCGACGGCCGGCCGTAAAAGCACACATCAGCCCGGCGGCACCACCGCCGATGATGATGACATCGAAATTCTGCATTCTGATCAGCTCCGGGCGCTGCGTGACGTGACGGCGTCACAGACAGCCTGTAGTCGCGCCGTTGAATGTGCGCCTGCTCACAGCAAGCGCGTCCGGCATCAGTATACTTGCTGCGCGGGTGCAAAATGCACCGCGCAGTTATCCGTCCAAGTGAGAGCGTCGATGAGCAAGAAAAAGGCAGTTTTTTTGCATTTCCTGTTCAGCCTGATCGTGGTGTCAGGCTTGATGGCTATTATTTTTTTCATCTGGTACCCGGCACCTTTTTTCCGCATCAATGGTGCCGAGAATGTTCTGCGCACATTGATCGGCGTTGATCTCGTGCTGGGCCCCGCGCTGACCCTTTATCTTTATCGGCCGGGCAAGAAAGGCCTGTGGATTGATATGTGGTTCATCGCCATCGTGCAGTTATCGGCGCTCGTCTATGGCACGTTTGTCATCTACAACGAACGCCCGCAATACATGGTGTTTTCGGTCGACCGCTTTACCGTGTTGGCGGGCAGGGACCTGCGTGATGTCGATGGTGAGATTGACGTTTGCCCACCGGCGGGCAGTGCGCCCTGCGTGGTTGTTGCGCAGATGCCGGATGACCTCAAGGAGCGCGAAGACCTCATGTTTCGTGCGCTGGAGGGCGGTGTGCAGCTTGAGCAGCTGCCGCGTTACTGGTCAACGCTAGCCAGCACCACCGATGTCGTGCTTGAACGCGCCGAGCCCTTGCAACGGATCGCCGAGCGCGACAGTGCATGGCAGGACGATATCGATCGCTTGCTGGCGCGGCATGCGCGCGACGCGGCATCGTTGCGCTACGTGCCCGTGGTCAACAAGGATCTTGACGGTTTCGCATTGGTCATCGATGCGCGCACGGCACAAACGGTCGACGTGTTGCTGGTCGACCCATGGGAAATCGAAAAATGACCCTCGCGCTCATGGCACTATCGAGTCCATGAGCGATACTGATTCAGACGATACGAGCCATCTGGCGCAACGCATAGGCCGTTGGCTGGGTCCCGCTGTGTTCGTCCTGATGTTGGTTGTTTCACCCTATCAGGGTGTCATGGAGCCACTTGCCTGGCGCGCTGCCGCCGTCGGTTTATGGATGGCGATCTGGTGGGCGACAGAGGCGATTCCGGTCCCGGCGACCGCATTGTTGCCGCTGGTTTTGTTCCAGCCACTCGGGCTGGCCAGCATGCGCGATGCGGCGGCACCGTTCGCGCATCCCACCATTTTTCTGTTCCTCGGCGGGTTCATGATGGCGCTGTCGCTGGAGCGCTGGAATTTGCACCGGCGCATTGCGCTGGCGATTCTGGAGCGCACGGGCACCGAAGGCAAACGCCTCATTGGCGGGTTCATGCTGGTGTCCGCGCTCATCAGTATGTGGATGACAAACACGTCGACGACGCTGATGTTGCTGCCGATTGTGTTGTCGGTGATCAGCGTGATGAATGACAACGTCGATGGCCTTAGCGAAAGTCAGCAACAGGACTTCAGTCTCGCGTTGTTGCTCGGCCTGGCGTTCTCGGCATCGATCGGCGGTTTGGCGACGTTGATCGGCACGCCGCCGAATGCGCTGCTGGTCGCCTATCTTGCAGACGAGCACGGCATACAGATCAGTTTCGCGCGCTGGATGCTGGTTGGCATTCCCGTCACCCTGGCGCTGCTGCCGGTGACCTGGTGGTTGCTGACGCATCGCTTGTTTGACGTCGACATCCCGGCAAGCCCGATCGTGCGCCAACATCTGCGCGACATGCGCGTGCGTCAGGGCGCAATGAGTGTGCCGGAGAAACGCATCGCGGTCGTGTTCGTGTGCCTGGTTTCCGGCTGGATGTTACGCCGTCCGCTGCAGGCTTTGCTCGGCCTCGACGCATTGTCCGACACCGCAATTGCGATGGCGGCGGCGGTTGCATTGTTTCTGATACCCAGCGGCGATAACACGCAGAAGCGCCTGATGACCTGGCAACAAACCGAGCGATTGCCCTGGGGTGTGCTGTTGCTGTTTGGTGGCGGGTTGTCGCTTGCCGCCGTTGTTGACAGCTCCGGTCTTGCGCTGTGGCTCGGCGAGTCGCTCGCGCCGCTGAATGCGCTCGGTATTGGCGTGCTGCTGCTCGCCGCTGTGGCGATGACGATTTTCCTGACAGAGCTCACCAGCAACATGGCTACCACCGCTACATTGCTGCCGGTAATGGGTGCGATCGCACTGCAGGCCGGGCTGCCGCCATTGCTGCTGGCCGTGCCGGTAACGATTGCCGCCAGCTGTGCCTTTATGCTGCCCGTGGCTACTGCACCCAATGCGATTGTGTTCTCAACCGGGCGGGTACGGATCGGTCAGATGGTCAGGGCGGGTATCTGGTTGAATATTCTGGCCATCGGCATCGTCTGGGTAATAGGGCTGTTCGTGGCGCCGCCATTACTTGGTGTCTAGCGACTGATATCGCCGGGTGGCGTTGCGCTATGCGCCTTAATCGGTATCGCGATTGGTGTCACAGTAGGTGGCGCGTTTTGCCGCCTCGCGGGCTTCGCGACGCACCATCCAGCGCACAACACGCTCCGCGCCGAGTTTTGCCAACACACCGCGCAGCAGCAGAAACATCCGGTAGCCGAAGTTGACCAGCGGGCGCAGTGGCTTCGAACCCCACAGCCTGGCCATTCGCTCTATGCCGAGCCGTTGATAGATTTCGGCAAACGCGTCCGGGCCCTGATACCAGCGACCGTTCTCATCCTGCACGTACATTGCCGATACGAGATCGGCCTGTTCCAGCCCGGCCTGGCTCGCCTCGTCATCGTGGAAATCGGGCGCGGAGCAGTCAATCAACTCCAGCTCGGCGTTGCTGTCGACACGCGATAACTCTTCCATTTCTGCGCGGCAAATCGGGCACGAGCGATCGTGGAATACACGAAGTTTTCTGCTTGCTGTGTTCATTGTGGATACCGGTGGTGGCGATACACGCAGTGCCGGCCGAAGCTCAGCAACTCGATGTGGCGCTCTAGTTTGGCGCCAAGACGCTCGGCGACCCGAATCGACGGCGCATTGTCGGGGTGAATAAAACTGACCAATGTGTCGAGGCCCAGTGCCTCGTAGGCATGGTCGCGCGCGCAGCATGCCGCCTCGGTGGCGTAACCCTTGCGTTGCATGTCGGCCGCAATCCAGTAACCCAGCTCGGTTTCCGGCCAGCCGTGCGGATGCTGCACACCAACACAGCCGACGAACTTGCCGGTTTCGGTTTCATCGACCGCCCACAGACCGAAGCCCTTTAGTGTCCAATGCCCGGTGACGACCGCGAGCCGCCGCCATGCTTCGTAGTCGGGACAGGTGCCGCCGATGAACCGAACCTGTGCCTCGTCGGCGAAAAAACGTGCGTAGTCAGCGAGGTCGCTGTCGCGCCAGTGACGTAGCGTCAGGTTGTCGGTTGTAAGGTGCACGGCGGCATTATAGCCCGCACCGGCACTAGTACGGCAGCATGCCTGATATCGCGAATCCGTGGGCATGCTGGATATGATCTGGCGCCGGTCTTCTCAGTCCAACGGCCCGGTGCTGGCTGCGGGCGGCTCCGGCAGTTCGTCGAGATTGCGCCCGGCATTGCGCAAGACCGGGCTGGCGATAGTGAATGCCAGCACTGCGCTCATCAGTACGCTGTCGAACAGGAAAGGCAGACTGGGCCCGTATTTGTACAGCGTCAGGTTAATCACCGGGACGATCGAAAAACCGAGCGCGCCCATCGCACCGGTAATGCCGGCGACGGCGCCTTGCTCGCTGGCACTAACGGCCAGCGACGCACCAGCGGCGAAACCGGGCAGCGCCATGCCCGCACCAATGCCGTTCAACATCAGCGCGAACACCATCGGTGCGAAGTTGCTGCTGGCGGCCATCGCCAGTTGCGCCACGACAAGGATCGCCGCACCGGAAATCATCATGACCGCCGGCGGCAGGCGAAAGCGTTGCACCAATACCAGCTGTGAGAACAATGCTGCGAGCGCCGCGCCGGACAAGCCGACACCGACATATTGCGCCGCGCTATCCGGGCTAAATCCCAACACATCGATGAAGAAAAAAGCGCTGGTCTGCATCGGTGTCGCGACGGCGAAGCTGGCTGCCAGCCCGTAAATGAGGAATGGCCGGATGCGCGGGTCGCGCATCGGTAGCCGACTCGTGACCGAGCTCGAGCCCGGTGCGCTGTTTTCCGGCAACAACAAAATAACGGCGACTGCCATGCACGCCATCAGCACGACGATGGCCCATAACGGCGCGAGCAAACCAAACACCGTGAACGCCGAACCCAGACCCGGTCCGAGTACGTTGCCGAGACCAAATGCTGCAGACATGCCCGCGATGGCAATGGTGCGGTCCTTCAGGCTGGTGCGATCGACGATGTAGGCCTGCGATGCGACGCGTACGCCGGGGCCAATCAGCCCGTAAATGCTGCGCGTGACGATCATCAGAATATAGACCGTCATGATGCTTGCAGTTCCGGCCAGCCCGACCGCGATGGCGTTGGTGAATGCGGCCGTCGAGACGATATAGCCGAGCATGCCGACGACAATGATGGGCTTACGGCCCCAGCGGTCGCTCAATCGTCCCCAGATCGGACTGAATAACACCCACATGAGCGCAGAGACCGAAAAGATGCCGCCGACCTGGCGTTCACTCAGGCCGAGCTCGCGACCGATCGGTGGCAGGATCGCGAAAGTAATTGTCTGGCCCATACCGAGGCACATGACGGCGCCGAGCAACAGCCCGAACGCGAGACGCCGCTCGCGCATGACCGAGGTGACAGGGGGTTGGCCGGAACGTGGCGCCACGCCGGTCAGCCGGTGTTCTGAAGGCCCTGGGCGATACCGTTAACGCTGGCCAGCAGGGCATCGAGCAGCCAGTCATCCTGACTGCCGCCGGCACGCCATTCGCGCAGCAGTTCTACCTGCAGCAAGCTCATCGGATCGACGTAGGGGTTACGCAGCATGATGGTGCGTTGCAGTGTCTTATCGCCATCGAGCAGATGCGTATTGCCTGACAGGCGCAGGATCATGTCGATAGTCAGATCGAACTCCTCCTTGATGCGCGGGAAAAACTCCTGATGCAAGTCGCCCGACAGCCCGGAGTAAATCTCGGCGATCTCGAGGTCTGATTTAGCCAGCACCATTTCGGCGTCGGCCAGCAGCGCGCGGACGAAATACCATTGCCGGAACATCTCGCCGAATTGTTCTTCACCAAATTGGTCGACGGCGCGCGCGAGCCCGGTGCCGAAGCCATACCACCCCGGCAGGATGAAGCGGCTCTGGGTCCACGCAAATACCCAGGGGATGGCGCGCAGGTCATCGATGCCGCGCTGCGCGCGGCGCGACGCGGGACGCGAGCCGATGCGCATTTTTTCGATGACATCGATAGGTGTGACGCTACGAAAGTAGTCGAAGAAACCGTCTGAGTGACGGGTCAACGCCTGGTAATGCGCACGGCTTTCGTCGGCCATTACATTCATCATCTGTGACCACTCAGGCGCCAGCGTCTCGTTGCGCGGGTGCAGCACGCTGGCTTCGGTGATCGATGCCGCGGCTTGTTCCAGCGTGCGCAACGCGATGGCGCGCAGGCCGTATTTCTCATTGATGATCTCACCTTGCTCGGTGACGCGCATGCGGCCGTTGACCGTGCCGGCGGGCGCGCCGAGTACTGCGTCATGCATCTTGCTGCCGCCGCGGCTGACAGTACCGCCGCGACCGTGAAACAGTGTGAGCTCGACATCATGCGCTGCAAGGGTGTCGCGCAGTGCCGCCTGCGCCTGGTGCAACGCCCAGCGTGCTGACGCGAGGCCGCCGTCCTTGTTGCTGTCGGAGTAGCCGACCATGATGGTCTGGCGATTCTCGCGCCGCTTCAGATGTTGCTGGTAGACCTCGTTGGTCAACAAGGCCTCCATAATCTGCGGCCCGTTCTGCAGGTCCGGCACGGTCTCAAGCAGAGGCGCGATGTCGAGTGGCACCTCGCCGCGCCGGTTGCCGAGCTCGGCCCATTGCGCCAGCAGGATGACCGAAATGATGTCGTCGGCGCCCTGCGTCATGCTGATGATGTAGGGGCCGATCGCGCGGCGCCCGTATTTACGCCGACAGAACGCGATGGTTTGAAACACGGCCAGGGTTTTTCTGACCTGCGTGTCCTGGGTTTCAATCGGTGCTTCCCGATTGCTGACCGCTTCGCACAATATTGCCAGCCGATCGTCGGCGCTGCGTGTCATCCACTGGTCGTCTTGCAGGCACTTGCCGATGACCTCGCGGTGCACCATCGAATCCTGGCGGATGTCGAGCGTCGCCATGTGGAAGCCAAAGCAATCGACGCGCCGCTGCAGGCGTTGCATGGCAAACAAGCCCGCATGCTTGCCATGATTCGCAATCAGGCTGTCGGCAATGATCTGAATGTCGGCGCTGAACTCCTCAGGCGACTCGTACGGGTACGCATCATCATCGTAGGTCGCTTGCAATCGCGCCTGGATGAGTTTGAGCAGGACCCTGTAAGGCATGTCGCGATGGCGCGAGGGCACGCTGCCCCACGCCTTGCTGAAATGCAGCCGATAGTGCTCGATGCGTTCGTCGATTTCATCATTGATCCCGACCCGTCCGCGGCACTGGCTGAGCTTGCCGGCGACCGAGGCGCATTCGCGGTAATACAGATCGAGGATCAGGCTGCGCTGGCGCGCCAGCGTGTTGCGAATCGTCTTGGCGCCAACATTCGGATTGCCATCCATGTCGCCGCCGACCCACGAGGCGAAGCGCGTTAACGTCGGCAGGTCCGCTTCTGCTGCGTCGTCGCCATACACCTCACGCAGCGCGTCGGTCAGGTTTTCATAGAATGGCGGAATGACGCGATACAGCACGTCGGTCAGGAAAAACAGGACATGTTCGAGCTCGTCGGCGACGGTCATGCTCTCGGTCGGATGCTCGTCTGTCTGCCAGCCCGAGGTCACTTCGGCACGGATGACCGCGAGTGCCGCGTTGACTTCCTGCGGCGGCATGCCGGGGTCGAGCAGATCGACCATTTTGCGAACGATATTTTGTTCCTTGCGCAGGATCGTGCGGCGGGTCGGCTCCGTCGGATGAGCCGTGAACACCGGCTCAATCAATGTCTCACTCAGCGACTCCATGATCTCGCCGATGCCGATACCGGCCTTCTTGAACTGGTCGAGCATCTCGTAGATGCCGTGCGGCTGGTGTGCGCCGGTTTCGCGCATGTATTCGCGACGTCGACGAATGCGGTGCACTTTTTCGGCCGTATTGACCAGCTGGAAATAGGTTGAGAACGAGCGAATGAAGTTGTGCACGACATCCTGATCAAGATCGCTGACTGCCTCGGCCAGTTGCCGGGAGGTGGCGCGCCCCTCACGGCGCTCGATCGCCAGTCGCCGTGTTGATTCGACCAGATCGTAGAATTGGTTGCCGCTTTGCTCACGCAACAAGTCACCGACCATGCTGCCGAGTATGCGCACGTCCTTGCGCAGCGCGGCGTCCTTGTCCGCAAAAATAAGGTCCTGGCGGCGCATCGTGGGTCGTGACATGGGGTTCTCTCAGGCGACCTAGTCGCGAAAATTAATGTATTGCAATGGCAGGTCGACATCAGCATCGCGCAGCAAGGCGATGACCTGTTGCAGGTCGTCACGTTTTTTTCCGGTGACGCGCACCTGATCGCCCTGAATGGCGGATTGCACCTTGAGTTTTTCCTGCTTGATCATTTTTACAAGCTTGCGCCCGAGGTCGGTTTCAATGCCCTGACGCACGACGACGGTTTGACGCGCGTCGCTGCCGGATATCTGCGGCTCCTGCGGGTCGAGGCTCGCGACGTCGACGCTGCGCTTGGCCAGTTTTGCCCGCAGGATATCCATCATCTGCTGGAGCTGAAATTCGACTTCCGCTTTCAGCACGATCTGGTTGTCGACCAGTTCGAACACCGCACCGGTACCTTTGAAATCAAAGCGCGTCTTGACCTCACGATTGGCCTGATCGACGGCATTACCGAGTTCGTGCATATCGACTTGTGACACGATGTCAAAGGAGGGCATAGGCTTTTCTCTTGTCTGGCAGCATTGCGTGTGGTCGCAGGCTAGTCGCCATCGCCATCGCCATCGGCATCGCCATCGTCAGCAGGGCTTTCCGGCGACAGCGCGTCGGATGGCGTTTCGGCCGGACTAACCTGTTCGGCGACCAGCTCGTCCACCAGGGTGTAGATGCGGCGTTTCAATTTCTCGTAATGTTCGCCGGTGCCGGGCCCGGAGAATCCGGTGTGGATTTCACGGACCTCGCCGTCGCGATCGATGAACAGCGTGGTCGGAAATGCCAGCACATGGTTGAGCGCCGGCAATGTACTCGCGGCGGCGGTCTTATCGGAAATGCCGGCCAGTAGTGTCGTGTATTTGATATCAAATTTGTCACGGAACAACTGCACCTGACGGCGGGCGAGTTGCTGGTCTTCAAGGTGCTCGTACATCAGGGCGATAACCTCGACACCCTTGCCGGCGTATTTTTCATACAGCTCGGTCATGAATGCGGCCTCGTCGTGGCAGTTCGGGCACCAGCTACCGGCCAGCGTCACGAGCACGACTTTGCCGTCGAACTGCGTGTCATCCAGGGAGACAGGATTACCGTCAAGGTCCGGAAACGAGAATTCGAAAGTATCGTAGCCGGGTTTGAGGAAGGTCAGTGCGGCGGCATCGGCCAGACTGGCCGACTCGTTGCGCACACCCACCCAGTCTTCCATCCACTCGGTGCCGGACCAGAACTGGCCGACAAGCTGGTTACTGTCATCCAGGGACGCGGTAAACAGAAAAGCATGCGCGCCATCGAAGGTCGATAAGCGCATGTCGCGCCCGTGGATGCTGCCGCCGAGGAATCGATAGTCACCGGTCTGCGTCAGGAACGTGCCGAGCAGGCGATTGCCGCGCTGGCTGAACTCGCCGATCGCCGGATAGGTCGTGCCGTCGGACTCGGTGAACGTTACCTGCCAGCGGCCCGACAGATCTTTGGCGGCGGCGCTCGCGGGCTGGTGCGGTGGTCGTGTGCCGGGCCGCGCCGCGAACGGGATGATTTGTGTCTTGCCGTAGCGTTTGACCAGCGTCAGCGAGCCACTCAGGCCGTCTTCGGTCAGGCGTGCATCGACGCGGTTGTTGAATGCGGGAAACAGCATCGTCAGCCGGTCGCCGTCGACGGTGACATCAGGTACCCGCAAGCGTTCCGTGCCGTTGATCAGTGTGACTGTGAACTTGTCAGTTTCGCGCGAAACTTCCATGCCGAAAAATGACGCGCCCCCCGGCAGGGTTAATTCGCCGTGCCATGTTCCGGTCTCGAGTGTCGGTGGTTTCTCTTCGGCGACATCGGCAACGTCGCTATTGCAGCCGGCCAGCGTGAAGCTCAGCAATAGCGCCGTTAGCAAGCGCCGGGCGGAAGAAAAATGAGATAAGCGCATGGGTACTTCCGATCGCAACGTGAAGAAGCTGTTTACTGTATCAGAGAGCGATGAATATGGTTAACGCGACAGCGGCTAGCGATAACCTTCGGCTTGTAACGTGAACAGCGTCGCGTAGCGGCCACCCAGGGTCATCAACTCATCGTGCGTGCCGGACTCGGTGATCTTGCCGTGTTCGATGACGGTGATCAGGTCGGCGCGGCGCACCGTCGAGAAACGATGTGAGATCAGGATGGTCACTTTGTCCTGCGTCAGGCGCCGGAAATGCTCGAACATCTCGGCCTCGGCCGCGGCGTCCATCGCGGCAGTAGGCTCATCGAGAATCAGGATGTCGGCCTGCTGGCGCATGAACGCGCGCGACAGCGCCATTTTCTGCCATTGCCCTACCGACAGCTCCTGGCCGTCAGCGAACCAACGGCCCAGCTGGGTGTCGTAGCCGGCGGACATTTTATCGATGAACGGTGCCGCCATGCCCTGCGTCGCCGCCTGTTGCCAGCGTTGCTGATCGGTGAAATGTTGCACATCGCCGGCACCGATATTTTCGCCGACACTCATCTGGTAGCGCGTGAAGTCCTGAAAAATGACGCCGAAACGGCGTAGCAGTGTCGCTTCGTCCCAGTCGGCCAGCGGCGTACCGTCCAGCAGTATCTCGCCTTCCTGCGGTTGGTAGAGGCCGGTCAGCAATTTGATCAGTGTCGTCTTGCCGGCGCCATTTTCTCCGACCAGTGCTAGCGAATGGCCCGGGCGGATGTCGAGCGAGATATGTCGCAATGCCCAGTCCTCCGCGCCGGGGTAGCGAAAGCTGACATCGTTAAGCGTGAGGCCGGTGCCGGGCGCGCTACCCTCGGTCGTGCTGCCTCTGGCCACCGGCGCCGGCTGGTCCAGGTATTCGTACAGGTTGGACAAGTACAGGTTGTCCTCATACATCCCGCTGATCGACGCGAGGCTCGCGGCAACGGCGGATTGTCCCTGCTTGAAGACCAGCAGGTACATGGTCATTTCACCCAGCGTGATTTGCCCCTGCACCGTGGAATAGGCGATCCACGCGTAGGTAGCATAGAACGCGCAAATGCTGATCACGCCCAACGCCAGCCCCCAGCTCTCACGCCGGATTGTCAGCGCACGGTCCTCGCCGAACAGTCTCTTGAATATGTCCCGATAACGTTGCAGCAACAACGGCCCGAGGCGGAACAGCTTGACCTCTTTGACGTGATCTTCGCGGGCCAGAACGGTTTCGAGATACATCTGCATGCGCGAATCGGGCGAGCGCCAGCGGAACAGGCGGAAGGCGTCGCCGGAGAACTTGGTCTCGGCAATGAATGACGGCAGGCCGGCCAGCACCAGAATCAGCACGGCCCAGACCGAGAATTGCACCAACAGCACGGCATAGCTGACTAATGAAATCGCATTCTGGATCAGCGCGAAGGTGCGATTGACGAGGCTCAGCGGGCGGCTCGATGCTTCGCGCCGGGCTCGCGTGAGTTTGTCGTAGAAGCTCGCGTCTTCGAATTGTGCAACCGACAGTGTCAGCGCCTTATCGAGGATGAGTACGTTGACGCGGTGGCCAAGCTGCGCACGCAGTAATGACTGACACAGGGATATGCCGCGCTGGGCTGCGGTCACGGCGAGAAACAACCCGCCTTCCCAGATCACGTAGGTAATCGCCTCTTGCGCATCACCTTCGCCGTTGATGGCGGCCACAACGGCGTCGACGATCAGCTGGCCGACCCACGCAATTGCCGCCGGCAACAGGCCGGCGACGAGCGTGAGGACGCCAAACCAGATCGTCAGCGACCGGCTGGTGGTCCACACCAGCGAAAGCGCTTCGCGGCTGTAGGCGAATACGCCGAAGCTCAGGCGCCCGCCGGCGCCGTCGGTATTGGGTGGTGTCACAGTTTGCTTGTCAGCCGAGCTGTTCGCGCGCCTTGCGCACGAGCTCGACATAATCCGGCGTCAGCCCGGTATCTTCATAAATCGGATCGCCGAACTCGTCTTTCTCGATGACTTTTTCGCCGGGGCGGTAAGGCATGGCGGCCTCGGTAGCATCGAGCGCCGTGTGGATCAGGTCGGCGAGTACCGTGTCCGCGTCAATGCCGGGAAACAATGCGGCCAGGGCCTCGACGCGAGCCGCATCATCAACGTCCAGCCTGATCTGATAGCGACTTTCGGTGCGTTTGACCTCCGGCGTTTCCTGCCATCTGTCCAGTAGTGCTGTGAATGTCATAGTTCACCCGCCTCGACGCGTGGTTTGAATATGCCAAAACGATACCAGATCGCGATCTCCGGCTGTAGCAGGCGGTGCGCCCGCGGCCGCGCTGCGCTAGCATAGCTAGTCGGCCCGCGTGGTCGAGCCGTTTTCTGTAAACCGGAGCCTCGCCCTTGACCGCAAACCGCGCACCTCTGCATTCACCAACCTGTTGCCGAATCGCGTCGGTGCTCAACACATGACGGTTGAGGCTGCGCTCAACAACCACGGCGTCTTTGTCCTTTGTCTGACCGCCATTGCGTTGTATTTGTTTACTCGTGACCGAGTGCCGCTCGAGTCCTCCAGCCTGGCGATCCTCGTTGTGCTGGTCGCTGTTTTTCAGTTGTTCCCCTACCTGATCGACGGCCGCGAGCTGGGACCGCGCTTTTTCTTTGCCGGCTTCGGCAACGAGGCGCTGGTCGCGGTTTGTGCGCTGATGGTGGTCGGCAAGGGCATTGAAACCACCGGTGCGCTGCAGCCGCTCGCGGCGATCATCGCCAAGGCGTGGAGCGTGCGCCCGGCACTGGCGATGCTGGTCACGCTGGTTCTCGGTGCAGTGCTCAGTGCGTTCCTGAATAACACGCCGATCGTTGTGCTGTTGCTGCCAATCCTGGTCGGCGTAGCGCTGCGCGCCAATAAACCGGTGTCAGGGATCCTGATGCCGATGGGTTTGTCGACCATCATCGGCGGGATGGCGACCACGATCGGTACCTCGACCAACCTGCTGGTTGTTGGTCTGGCGGTCGATCTCGGGCTCGAGTCTTTTGGCCTGTTTGATTTCACGCTGCCGGTCGCGATCGTCGGCAGTGTCGGCATCCTGTTTCTGTGGCTGGTGGCACCAAAGCTCATTCCGCAACGCGAGCCGCCGTTGGCCGACACATCACCGCGGGTGTTTGCTGCGCAGTTATATGTCACGGAAGGCAGCTTTCCGGTCGGGCGGGCATTGTCGGAAGTGCGTGCCAAGACCGGTGGGCGTATGCGCGTTGACCGCATCCAGCGCGGCGACTCATTGTTTCTGGCCAAGCTGCCATCACTGAAGATGCAGGCCGGCGACCGGCTCTACGTCAAAGATACGGCAGATCAACTGAAATCCTACGAGCAGGAACTCGGCACGCGCTTGTTCAAGGCGGATGGCAATGACGCCGACGCCAACGATGCCACGCCATTCACCGCCGAGGGCCAGCAGCTGGCGGAAGTCGTCGTGACGCGCGGTTCGTTGTTGCACCGTCGCTCGCTCGACGCGGTGCACTTTCCGTCGACCTTCGGCCTGTTGCCGCTGGCGCTGCACCGGGCACGCTTCCCGAGCTCCCGCGTGACCCAGGACATCGGCTCGATCCGCTTGCGTGCGGGTGACGTGTTGCTGGTGCAGGGCACCGCCAAGTCGGTGAATAAACTCAAGCAGACGGGCACGATGCTGGTGCTGGATGGCACCACCGAGCTGCCGCATACGCATCGCGCCAAGCGCGCGTTGGCGGTCATGGCGTTCGTGATTCTGACGGCCGCTTTCGGCATCCTGCCGATTTCCGTCAGCGCGCTGATTGGTGTCGGTCTGATGCTGGTGACGCACTGCCTGACCTGGGAGAACATCACCGAGGCGCTCAGCGTGCCGATCATCATGATCATTGTCACCAGCCTCGCGCTGGGTAATGCGCTGATGGCGACCGGCACAGCTGATTACCTGGCGACGGGTTTCGTTGGCATGACCTCGACATTGCCGATACCGGTGATCCTCAGTGGCTTCATGCTGATCATGTCCGTGTTGACCAATATTGTTTCGAACAATGCGGCGGCGGTAATTGGTACGCCGATTGCCATCAGCGTGGCGGCACAGCTTGGCGTCGACCCGCGCCCGTTCGTATTGGCGGTTTTGTTCGGCGCCAACATGAGCTATGCGACACCGATCGGTTATCAGACCAATCTGCTGATTCTGAGCGCCGGTGGCTACCGGTTCTCCGACTTCATGCGCGTCGGCATACCGCTGACGATCATCATGTGGCTCGGCTTCTCGATCGTATTGCCGACTTTGTACGGGTTATAATCGCGGGCTTAGTTAGCGGCGCGTCGTACGACGCACGTCGCTGAGAATGCAATCATCTAAAAGGATTCGGATATGCGAGTTATCCCGATTACTGCGCTGGCGCTGGCGGCGCTGCTGACCGCGTGTGGTAGCAAAGAGTCGAGCGTTGAGCCGGCGGCAACCAGCACCGAGACGATTGCGGAGCAATCCGCAATCGCCAATACGTTTTTCGATCGGGTGTTCGACGAGGCCGTGGATCGCAGCCCGACCTACCAGAGCTATCTGGGCATCAAGAAAGACTATGATAAATGGGATGAGGCCACCGAGGCGCGTAGTCGCGAAGAGCTGGAGATTACCAAAGCCAATCTGGCCGAGCTGGAGTCACTGGTTGACTACGACGCGCTGGATGCGCAAACCAAAGTCAGCTACGACTTGTTTGTGGCCGATGCACAGCGCGAGATCGACGGATTCAAGTGGCGCCACCACAACTACCCGATCAATCAGATGGGTGGGCCGCATTCGCGCGTACCGTCATTCCTGATCAACATTCACCGGGTATCCACGCAGGAAGACGCCGAGGATTACATTGCCCGTTTGCGCGGCGTACCGACGCTGTTTGAACAGACGCTGGAACAGGTTGCGCTGCGCGCCGAGAAAGGCATCCTGCCGCCGCAGTTCACCTACGAATATGTCATCAACGCGAGCGAAAACGTCATCAAGGGCAAGCCGTTCGACGATAGCGCCAGCGACTCCACGATCATGGCGGACTTGCGTGGCAAGGTCGCTGCATTAGATATCGATGACGCTCAGAAAGAAGCATTGCTGGCCGATGCGGCCGATGCTTTGACAGGCGCGGTCAAGCCGGCCTACGAGAACTACATCGAGACGGTCACCGCACTGGCGGCGCGCGCGACGACCGACGATGGCGCCTGGAAATTCCCCGACGGCCTCGCGTTCTACGATTTCGCATTGGCCAGAACAACAACGACGGCAATGACCGCCGACGAGATTCATGACACCGGTCTTGCCGAGGTGGCGCGCATCCACGACGAGATGCGCGAGATCATGCGCCAGGTCGGCTTCGAGGGCACGTTGCAGGCCTTCTTCGAGAAGCTGCGTACGGACAGCGAGTTCTTTTACCCGGAGACCGACGCGGCTCGTGAGCGCTATATCACCGAGGCCACGGCCTACATCGATGACATGCGCGCCCAGCTCGACGCCTTGTTTATTCGCAAGCCCAAGGCGGACATGATCGTTAAACGGGTTGAACCGTTTCGTGAAAAATCAGCCGGCAAGGCGTTCTATCAGCGCCCGGCACCGGATGGCTCACGACCGGGTACCTATTATGTGAATCTCTACAGCATGGCTGACATGCCGATCTACCAGATGCAGGCACTCGCCTATCATGAAGGCATTCCCGGCCATCACATGCAGATCGCGATCGCCCAGGAGCTTGAAGGACTGCCGAAGTTCCGCCGCTTCGGTGGCTATACGGCCTACTCGGAAGGCTGGGGGCTGTACAGCGAAGTGCTGCCGACCGATATTGACGCCTACACGGATCCCTATCAGGACTTCGGACGGCTTTCGATGGAGATCTGGCGTGCGGCGCGATTGGTCGTTGATACCGGCATCCATTCCAAAAAATGGACCCGCCAGCAGGCCATCGACTACCTGATCGAGAATACGCCGAATCCCGAGGGGGACGCGGTCAAGGCGATCGAGCGCTACATTCTGTGGCCGAGTCAGGCGACCGCCTACAAGATTGGCATGCTCAAGATTCAGGAGCTTCGCGCCCGTGCGGAGACGATGCTCGGCGAGCGCTTCGACATTCGCGAGTTCCACGATGTTGTGCTGCGCAACGGGCCGGTTCCGCTCGACGTGTTGTCGAACTTTGTCGATGAATACATCGCGTCCAAAGGCTAACCCTGCGACTTGACGGCTGCGGCCCTGATGGTGATACTCGCGGCATGACAGATCGTATCGAAAATCAGTCGGGCAGCAATGCGTGGTGGTGGCACTCCCCTTAACCGGAGAGGGCGTTTTCGATATAAGCGATCAGAAACACAAAAGACCCGTCTCCGCACCAGCGCAGGCGGGTTTTTTTTGTGCCTGGGCGCGGGGCACGAATAACATTTAGCGGATGACCTGATGCAGGCACCGTTCGACATACTTGCCGATATGGACACACCGGTCTCGGTGTATCTGAAATTGGCCGATCTTGCCCCGCGCTATCTGCTGGAGAGTGTCGAGCAAGGCCAGCGTCTGGCGCGCTATTCGTTTCTCGGGTTTGGCCATGCGCTGGACGTGCGGCTCGATGCAGAGGGCTTCATGGTCGACGGCAAGGCGCAATCGGTGCCAACGGATCAGGCAGAGTTTCTAGCAGCGCTTCGCGGTGCGCTTGCCAACGCACCGCGTCCGCAGCCGGAAATCCCGAGAGCCTGCCGTTCACCGGTGGTTTGGTTGGTGTTTCCGGCTACGACGTTGTCCGTCGCTTTGAACATTTACCGGATGGCCCGCCACGCGCGGAGTCGATACCGGAGGCCGCCTATATGGCCACCGAATCGTTATTGGTGTTCGACCACCTGACGCGGCGCATCGCGTTGCTGCATGCGGGCCCTGAACAGGAGCGCAAGCGACTGCGCAGGATATCATTCAGCGACTGCGCGGTGGCATGCCCGAGCCGGTTAACGATGCGGCACACAGTCGGTGAGGCCGAGGCCAGTATGTCGCGCGAGACCTTTCTGCGAGCGCGTGCTCGAGGCTCGCGAGCACATTGCCGCCGGCAACATTTATCAGATCGTCCTGTCGATCTGTTTCGAGGGCAGGACCGATGTTGCGCCGTTCGAGGTGTATCGCGCGTTGCGTTTGCTCAATCCCTCACCGTATATGTTCTTCTGCGATTTTGGCGATCTGCAGGTTGCCGGGTCATCGCCGGAAGCGCTGGTGCGTTTGTCGGGGCGCGCGGCGTCGTTGCGCCCGATCGCCGGCACGCTGCCGCGTGGCGCGAACGAGGAAGAGGACCAGGCCAACAGCGAAACCCTGCTCGCCGATCCGAAGGAGCGCGCCGAGCACGTCATGCTGGTTGATCTTGCCCGCAACGACCTCGGACGCGTTGCCAGCGCCGGCAGCGTGACCGTTGAGCCATTCATGTCGATCGAACGCTACAGCCATGTCATGCACATTGTGAGTGGGGTGCAGGGCGAGCTGGATGAGATCGATCACGATGCATTCGACCTGTTCGCGGCGGCGTTCCCCGCCGGTACGCTGGTCGGCGCGCCGAAAGTGCGGGCGATGGAACTCATCGACGGCTTTGAGTCCGTAGGGCGCGGCTTGTACGCCGGCACGGTCGGCTACTTCGGCAATCGCGGCGACATGGACCAGGCCATTACCATCCGCACCATGGTGTTCCGCGACGGCCTCTACAGCTTTCAGGCGGGCGCGGGCATCGTTGCCGATTCGAAACCTGAGAAGGAGTACGCGGAAGTGCTGGCCAAGAGTGCAATCCTGCGCCGTGCGTTGCAGCTCGCCGGAGAAGGTTTGTGAGCGCGCGTTCAGACTTCCACGCAACGTCGGTTCTGATGATCGACAACTACGATTCGTTCACCTACAACCTGGTGCAGGCCTTCGCTGCGTTGGGCGCGACGATGCATGTGTATCGCAATGACAAACTGATCAGCGTGGCCGAGGCGCGAGCGCTGGCGCCGACACATGTCGTGATTTCGCCCGGGCCCGGGCGCCCGAAGGGTGCGGGATGATCGCTGGACATGATCGCCGCGTTCGCCGGCGAGCTGCCGCTGCTGGGTGTTTGCCTCGGGCATCAAAGTATCGTGCAGCATTTCGGCGGGCGCATTGTGCGCGAGCAGCGACTGATGCACGGCAAGACTTCGGACATCAGCCACGACGGCCAGGGCGTATTCGCAGGGCTACCTGACCCGCTGCAAGTCGGGCGCTATCATTCGCTGGCCGCGGAAGCGCAAAGCGTGCCGGACTGTCTTGAGATTACGGCGCGTACCGATCGCGATGAAATCATGGGTGTGCGGCATCGCGAGCTGCAAATCGAAGGCGTGCAATTCCATCCCGAAAGCGTGCTGACGCCCGATGGGGTGGCGCTGATGGCGAATTTCCTGCGAACAGGGCATACACAATGAGCGCACAATCTTTTTCCCCACTGCTTGAAACGCTGTTGGCGGGCGAGCACCTGACCGAGCAGCAAGCCGGTTCGCTGATGTCGGCGCTGGCCGATGATGCGTTGCCCGCCGCGATGGCCGGCGCGCTGCTCGCCGCGTTGCGTGCGAAGGGCGAAACCGCCGACGAGATCCGCGGCTTTGCCAACGTTATGCGCGAGCGCGCACTGCGCCCGGATATTGACCTGCCGCTGGCCGACGGTGGATACCGTCGGTACCGGCGGTGATGGGTCGGGCAGTTTCAATTTGTCGACCGGGCACGGCATTGCTGGCCGCTGCTGCCGGTGCGCCAGTCGTAAAGCACGGCAACCGCTCCGTTTCGAGCAAGTCCGGCAGTGCCGACGTGCTGGAGGCGCTTGGTCTGCCGCCTGACATGGACGCCGCGGTGGCGGGTCGCTGCCTGGCTGCGACCGGCTTTACGTTTTTGTTTGCGCCGGCCTACCACCCGGCAATGAAATCAGTCGTACCGGTTCGCCAGGCGATGGGTGTGAGAACCGTATTCAATGTGCTCGGGCCACTGACCAATCCGGCCGCGACGCCTTACCAGGTGATCGGTGCGTTCCGCGCCGACGTTGCTGCGCTGATGGCCGAGGCGTTGTCCGGTATGGCGATCGAGCGCGCGTTCGTTGTGCATGGAGAGAATGGTTGGGACGAGGCGACGCCGGTATCCGCATTTACGTTGTGGGATGTCACGCCCGGCAAGGTCGAACAACAAACGCGCACCCCCGAGGACTACGGGCTGGTGCGCTGTGCACCCGAGGCGCTGGCCGGCGGCGATGCGGATGAAAACGCACGGGCGCTTGCCGCGGTCCTGAACGGCGACGATGTCGGTGCCCACCGCGATGCCCTGTTGCTTGGCGCATCGTTGGTGCTTGAGGTCGCAGGGCTTGTCGACACGCCACTCGACGGCGTAGCGCGCGCCAGCGCGGCCATCGACGACGGCAGTGCCGCGCGTCTGCTCAAATCTATTGCGGCATTTAGTCATGGCTGATTTCCTGCGAGCAATGGCGCAATCCAGCCATGCGCGTGCGCAGCGTGCGATGGCGCAGCGTGACATCGACCAGTTGCTGCGCCTGTGTGACGACCTGAGTCCCGCGCCGGTGCTTAGGCTGCAACCGACATTCAGTGTCATTGCCGAGATCAAAGCCAGCTCGCCGGCCGAAGGTGCGTTGGCGGATACCTCGGCGCTCGACCGCCCCGCGTTGGCGGCCGCCTATGCAAAAGGTGGTGCGTCGGCGATCTCCGTGCTGACCGAGCCGGACCGGTTCGCGGGCGATCTCGAACATCTGGCCATCGTTGCGGCGTCGCTTGGCAGCGACGCATTGCCGGCGATGCGCAAGGACTTCCTCGTCAACGAATACCAGATCGCGGAGGCGCGGGTTGCCGGCGCCGGTGGCGTGCTGCTGATCGCAGCGATGCTCGATGATGAACAGCTCGCGGGCATGCTGGCGCGGGCTCAATCGCTCGGGCTTTTCGTGTTGCTGGAGTGCTTCGACGATGACGATATCGCGGCGTGCAGACGGTTGCTCGCCAGCAAGGTGGCGCAGGACATGGTCAATGACGACAGCCTGTTGCTCGGCGTCAATACCCGCGACCTGCGCACGCTCGCCGTCGACCCCGGGCGTTTGTCGGAGCTTGCGAAACAATTGCCCGACGATGTTATCCGCGTTGCCGAGAGTGGACTGAAAGTGCCCGAAGATGCGGCGCGTGCGGCAAGAATGGGTTACTCCGTCGCACTGATTGGCACTGCACTGATGAAAAGTGCGTCGCCCGATGAGACGGTCGCCGCTTTCCTGAGCGCGGGGTCCGCGGCGTGAGTCTGTGGGTGAAAATCTGCGGGCTGACGGATGCCGAGTCGGTCGCGACCGCGATCGATGCCGGCGCCAATGCGATCGGTCTGGTGTTCGCCAAATCGCCGCGCGCGGTGTCTGTCGAACAGGCGGTATTGCTGGCCGGCCTGGCGCGCGGGCACGCCAGTATCGTTGCCGTGATGCGCCATCCATCCGCCGATCTCGCGCACGAGGTACAGGCGCGAATTAACCCCGACCTACTGCAGACCGATGCCGGCGACTACGCAGACATCCAGCTGTTGCCGGGCGTGGCCGCATTGCCGGTCTACCGTGACAATGAACCCGCAACGGCCGACATTGCTGCGCTGCCGTCGCGCGTCCTGTTCGAGGGGCGCAACAGTGGCCACGGCGAAACCGCCGACTGGGCGCTGGCCGCGCGCGTTGCCGCGCAGCGAGAAGTTGTGCTGGCGGGCGGGCTCGATCCCGACAACGTCGCTGCGGCAATCGGCAACGTTCGCCCGTTCGGTGTGGATGTATCGAGCGGTGTTGAATCCGCGCCGGGTCGCAAGGATGCGCAGCGCATCCGCGAGTTCGTTGCTGCCGCTCGCGCCGCTAACGAAACCTGATTTTTTTTACGATCTGAAGACTACGGAATTTTCATGCAATTTACTGAAGACCAGAAAAGCGAAATGCTTGCGGCGCTGCTCGCCGGAGAGTTACCCGACGCGCGCGGGCGCTTCGGCCCGTTCGGCGGACGCTATGTGCCAGAGACGCTGGTACCGGCATTAGAGCGCCTCGAAGCCGGCATGCGTCGTTATCTGCCGGACCCCGACTACCAGGCGGAATTCAAGGCGCAGCTCAGGGAGTGGGTCGGGCGGCCCACGGCAATGACCCACGCGCCGCGATTGAGCGAGGCCTGGGGCGTCGACGTGTGGCTCAAGCGTGAGGATCTCGCGCATACCGGCGCACACAAGATCAACAACGCGATCGGCCAGGCATTGCTGGCGAAACGCCTCGGCGTCAAACGTGTGGTCGCCGAGACCGGCGCCGGCCAACACGGCGTTGCCTCGGCCGCGGCCTGCGCGCGCCTCGGTCTGCCTTGTCGTGTCTACATGGGGGCGGTCGACATCACGCGGCAAGCGCCGAACGTCGATCGTATGCGCCGGCTCGGCGCCGAAGTTGTCGCGGTAGAGTCGGGCGACAAGACACTGCGCGCCGCCATCGACGAGGCATTGCGCGACTGGGTATCAGACCCGGACGAAACCTATTATTTGCTGGGCTCCGCGGTCGGTCCGCACCCGTATCCGTATCTGGTGCGCGAACTGCACCGCTGCATTGGCGAGGAGTCGCGCGCGCAATTGCTCGAGCGCACCGGCAAGCTGCCGGACGCCGTATTTGCCTGCGTAGGCGGCGGCTCGAATGCGATCGGCCTGTTCCACGCATTTCTTGGCGACGCGGATGTCGAAATTATCGGCGTCGAGGCCGGCGGCATCGGCAGCGGGCTGGGGCAGAATGCGGCAACGCTGGCCACCGGCACGCCGGGTGTTCTGCAAGGCAGCTACACGATGATTTTGCAAAATCCTGACGGTCAGGTTCAGGAAACGCAGTCGGTATCGGCCGGCCTGGACTATTCCGGCGTCGGGCCCGAGCATGCGTTTCTGCAGGCCATCGGGCGCGTCACCTACATCGCCGCCGGCGATGAGGACGCGCTGGACGCACTCGATGAATGTTGCGCGCTGGAGGGTATCCTTACCGCACTCGAAACCGCGCACGCTTTCGCCGGCGCGCGCGAGTGGGCGAAGACAAACCAGGGCAAGACCCTGTTGATCGGAAACTCGGGTCGCGGCGACAAAGACATGCCGACGCTGACCCAGCACCCTAGCCGGAGAATGCACAATGCAGGCGCATGAACGCATAAGCGACGCGCTGCGGCGCGGCAAAGAAAATGGCGGTTCACTGATTCCTTTCATTACCGCGGGCTATCCCACGCGCGAGGGCTTCATCGACACGTTGCTGGCCATTGCCCCGCAGGCGGAGGTGATCGAGGTCGGCGTGCCGTTCTCGGATCCGATGGCCGACGGCATGACCATTCAGCGCTCCAGTCACGCCGCCATCGAGAACGGCGTCAGCCTGCGCTGGATCCTCACCGAGCTGTCGGCACACCGCAGCGAGATCGGCACGCCGTTGGTGCTCATGTCCTATCTGAACCCGATGCTCGCCTACGGTCTTGACGCGCTCGCCGCGGATTGTGAGACGGCGGGCGTGGCCGGATTCATCGTGCCGGACTTGCCATTCGAGGAGTCAGGCCCGGTGCGCAAGGCATTAGAGGCGCAAGGCGTAGGGTTGATCCAGCTGGTCACACCGGCCACACCGGACGAGCGATTGCGTCTGTTGTGTGAGCACAGTCGCGGGTTCGTTTATGCCGTGACGATCACCGGCATCACCGGCGGCGGCGCCGGTCTGCCCGCCAAGGTCAGCGATTATCTGCAACGGGTCAAGGCAATCTCATCGTTGCCGGTGTGCGCAGGCTTCGGCATTCGCTCGCACGACGATGTTGCGCGAATCTGCCAGCATGCCGATGGCGCCATCGTCGGCTCGGCATTGGTCGAGGTGCTGGAAGCCGGCGGCGATCCGGGTGCATTCCTGGCAGGACTACGCGGCCGGTGAAAAAAATCTACAGCGCGGATAATCTGGTGACCGTGGCGCATTTTCGCAATGTGCTCGAATCCGAAGGTATCCGCACCGAGATCCGCAACCAGAATCTCGGTGGTGTGCTTGGCGAGGTGCCGTTTACCGAGGTATGGCCGCAGCTGTGGGTGCGAAACGCGCTGGATGCCGCGCGCGCCCTCGAGATCATCGAAGAGGTGAATAACACCCCCATCGTTGGTGAGAATTGGCGCTGCAGCGCCTGTGATAGCGAAAATGAAGCCCAATTTGCCGCCTGCTGGCAATGCGGCAAAGTAGAGTAACGGGCCCGGGCGTCAGACTGCCGGCTATATCCGCAACCTGCGCCGCAGCGTGGCGTCCCCGGCCAGCACAGTTCTCGCCCCGACCGCAGCATAAAGCGGCCGCTACTGATGTTGCGCGGCTGATTCGCGTACAATACGCGGCTGATTTCGTGGTTTGTGATCGCTGCGTTTCGCGCAGCACGCCGCCGGCCGGCCCTGATTGGGCGGTTGCCGCGGCAGGGGTTAGGCGGCCGCGATAGACGAGAACTGGAGAACATCTTGCGCTGGGTAATGCGATCTAAAATTCACAAGGCGAGGGTCACCGAGGCCGATGTCAACTACGTTGGCAGCATTACGATTGATCGTGAGCTGATCGAGCGCGCCGGGCTGTGGGAAAACGAGAAAGTGCTGGTGGTTTCAAACACCTCCGGTGCGCGCCTCGAAACCTACGTCATTGCCGGCGAGCGCGATTCCGGCGTCATTTGCATGAACGGTGCCGCGGCGCACCTGATCAGCGAAGGTGAGGAACTCATCATCATGGCGTTTGAGCTGACCGATCGGCCCTTGCGCCCCTGCGCCATTCTTGTCGATGAGCGCAACCGGTTCGTCCGTTACCTGACGGAAATGCCGAAGACTGTTATCTGAATGCGGGTCAGTGAATAGCGGGATGTGCGCCTGGATGCGTCACGCCGCAGCCTGCCGTCACGCTGGCGTTTGTTCAGGCGACCTGTTGAGCGCTGTTTGCCGCGAACGCTTCGCGTAGCTCCGCCACCATCACACGCATACTCTCGGATGTGTCCGGCTCACCGACATACACGGGCGGCTGGCGACGCAAGCCGGCCCAGTTATCAGTCTCGATGACGCACTGCAAATAGCGAATATTGCGGTTAATCGATTCGATATAAGGGTTGCGCCCGGCAAACAGCGGCTCAATGAAGCGATAGGTCTTATCAAATTCTTCGTCCAGTCGCTTGCGGGCGCCGAGTTCGAAGAACTGCGGTGTCTTGCGCAGCAGGTCTTCGCCGGAATCATAGTGCATGCTGGCCTGATCGTCCGGGTTGGCGGGCAATGCGATGCCGCCAATGACAAACTCCTCGTAGAGCCGGTCGCGACACTTCTCGAGATAGCAGCGGTCTGCCATCTGCGCCAGCAGATCGCCGGTGCCGAGAATACAGCCGCAGCGAATATCGCGAGGGTCCGGCAGTGACAATTGGCGCAGGTCGATTTCGTAGCCGGTGAAATGAACGATCTGTGCTGCGGTGTCGGCAGTGTGGCCGAGACCGACGCGCTGCAGATAACTGCGCAGGAATTGCGCACTACGCGATACATGTGTACGCGTGAAATGCGCACCGTTGCGTATTTCCGCGTCGTGTTCTACGTGACGAATGTAGCCGGCATCGTGAAACAACGACGTGATGATCGAGAGTTCGGCCCGTGCTGCACCGAGTTGCAAGCGCGGTTCGGCGGACATTTCGTAACCCGCGAGCAGTCGCGCCACCGCCAGCGTCATGTCCAGCGTGTGTTGCACGTCATGATAGGTAGTGTCGCAGCCGTGGTAGCCGGGGTAGCGGCCGGTGAACAGTCGCTCAAAGTCATGGAACGCCAGCCAGATACGATCGAAAGCCGCATCGGGGTAACTCGTCAGGAATGACTTGCGTACTGCATCGCGTACGGCGTTCACGCTCGACACCTGGACGTTGTCGGTGACATCGTAGTTGTTCCTGCGATCCTGAAGCGGGCGCAAGATACTTGTCGTTTTGCTGGGGGTTGATGTCACTCGCGATCCGATCATTGGCTCGACTTGATGTGGGAAAGTTTACGGGAAGGTAACGTCGATGCGCCAGTTGCTTTACACAACCCGGCCCGAAACATCGTAGTGGCCCATATACGGCAGGATTTACGCCGCAATAATTCCACTGTTAACCAACAGCGCGTCGATGCGTGGCTCACGACCGCGAAAAGCGACAAACGCATGCTGGATATCACGACTGCCGCCAACCTCGAGAATATGTTCGCGAAAGCGACCTGCGATCGTCGTATCAAAAATATTGCCGGCCTCACCGAAAGCCGAAAACGCATCTGCCGCCAGCACCTCGGCCCATTTATAGCTGTAGTAGCCGGCGGCGTAACCGCCCGCGAAAATATGCGAGAAGCCGTTCTCAAAACGACTCCAGTCAGGTGGCGTGATAGGCGTTGTCAGCGCGCGGGTTTGTGCCAGCACTTCCCGTACGATGCCGGGCTCGGATGCGTCTTTTCGCGCATGTAACTCAAAGTCGAACAGCGCAAACTCGATCTGGCGCAGCATCTGGATCCCGGAGCTCGCATTGCGGCTTGCGTGCAGCTTGTCGAATAGCTCGCGTGGCAGCGTTTCGCCGCTCTTATAGTGGCCGCTGCACGCGCTCAGAACCTCGTAGTGCCAGGCGAAGTTTTCCATGAACTGGCTGGGTAGTTCGACCGCATCCCAGGGCACGCCGTTGATGCCGGCTATGCTCGGATAGCCAACCCGCGTCAGCAGGTGGTGCAGCATATGACCGAACTCATGAAACAGCGTGACCACCTCGTTGTGGGTCAGCAGTGATGGGCGTTCGTCGTCGGGGGGCGAGAAGTTACACACCAGATAACCGACCGGCAGCGTTACAGAGCCGGGCAGTGACTTGCGAATAATGCATTCATCGATCCACGCGCCGCCGCGTTTGCCGGCGCGGGCAAACAGGTCGACGTAGAAGCCGCCAAGCACTTCGCCATCGTCATTCATGACATCCAGGAAGCTCGCGTCCTCGTGCCAGGTGGGGACGTTGTCACGCGCTTTGAGGGTGATGCCGAACAGACGGCCGGCAAGATCGAACAAGCCATCGAGCGCGCGTTGCACCGGGAAGTAAGGGCGTACGTGCTCGTCGGATATGGCAAACGTCTGTTCACGCAGACGTTCGGCAAAAAATGCAATGTCCCATGCTTCCAGCGAATGGCCGGCAAGCTCGGCCAGTGCGGCGATTTCGTCGCGCGCGCGCGGTAGACTGCGTTCGCACAGGTCGCGCAGAAAGCCGGTGACCTCGTCGACAGATCCGGCCATCTTGGCGGCCAGTGAATAATCGGCGTAGCTATCGAAGCTCAGTAACGCGGCGAGTTCCTGCCGGGCCGACAAAATCTCTGATATCAGGCCGCTGTTGTCGTAGTCCGCATTGTGTTCGCCGTCGGCGGTGGCGCGCGTCATCCACGCGCGGTAGAAGCGCTCGCGCGTCGGGCGATGCGCGGCATGCGTGATGACTGCCTGATAAACCGGCTGTGTCAGCCCGAATGTCCAGCCGTTCTGGTCGTTAGCCTTGGCGGTTTTGCGCGCCTGGCTCAGCACTGGCGCGGGAATACCTGCGACGTCGGCATCGCTGTCGGTGTGCCATTGCCATTCGTCGGTGCAGCGCTGCAAATTGCTGGAAAAATTAGCCTGGGCGGCAGACAGCGATTGCATCAGTTCGCGATAGCGTGCCTGACCCGCATCGTCGAGCCCGATGCCGGACAGTCGGAAGTCGCGTAGCGTGTGTTCGATCGCCTTGCGCTGCTCGGTCTCTGCGTCCGCGGGCAGCGCACCGGATATGCGTTCATAACCACGATAGATCGCGGCGTCTTGCGCCAGTTCGCTGGAGAAGGCGGTGATATCGGCTAAAGCGTCGAGGTAGGCGGCTTGCCACTCAGGCGTGTTGCGCACCATGTTCAGGTGCGAGATGGGCGACCAGGAGCGGGCCAGATCATGGCGTAATTGTTCGAATGCGACGACCAGTGTGTCGGCGTCGGGTGTGGTCGCATTGCCGATGGTCGCGGCGTCATCACGCAGGCGCTTTAACAGCGCGTCCGTGATCGGGCGGATCTGTTGCGGCGAAATATTTTCGAAATCAGGCAGGTCTTTGAATGTCATTGCATCGCGCTGTGACTGACTTTCCATAGTTGTTACTGTGCTGTGCTGGATCAATGACCAATTGTAGCATGCGGGGCAATAACGACCTCGCGTCGAGACTGGTTTTTAAGGGGTATAGAGTGACCAAGCAGTATGATTTGATTGTTATCGGTGGCGGCAGCGGCGGTTTGGCGCACGCGCAACGCGCGACCGAGTACGGCGCATCGGTAATGGTGGTGGAATCAGCGCGACTCGGCGGAACCTGCGTCAATGTCGGTTGCGTGCCGAAGAAGGTCATGTGGTATGCCGCCAACCTGGCGCACGATCAGCATATCGCCGCCGGCTATGGGTTCGATTTGCCGCAAGTGCCGCACCATTGGTCGCGCCTGCGTGAGAATCGTGACGCTTATGTCGAACGGCTGAACGGCATTTACGCCAACAATCTCCACAACAAGGACATTGACGTTGTCGAAGGGCGTGCGCGATTTGTGGATGCGAATACGATTGCGGTCGGCGAGGCACACTATCGCGCCAAAACGATCGTGATTGCCACCGGTGGTGCGCCGAGCTGGCCGGACATACCCGGCGCCGAACTCGGTATCACCTCGGACGGTTTCTTCGAGCTGGACGTACTGCCGAAAAAGGTGGCGATAGTTGGCAGCGGTTATGTATCGGTGGAGCTGGGTGGCGTCCTTGCGGCGCTGGGGGCCGAGGTCAGTATCCTCACGCGCTTTGATGGCGTACTGCGCAGCTTCGATCAGATGCTGCGCGATGAGGTCACGCAGGCGCTGGCGCAGGATGGCATCGCGCTTGAGCAGGATTTCAAGCCGGCGTCGCTGATGCGTGGCGATGACGGCTTGCTGACACTGAGCGCAAAAGACGGGCGCGCGTGTGACGGTCTGGATGCCGTTATCTGGGCGATCGGCCGCAAACCGGAGACCGTTGACCTGGCGCTCGCGAATGCGGGTGTAAACACGGACAAGGACGGCTTCGTCCCGGTCGACGAGTGGCAGGCAACTAACGCTTCCGGCGTATTCGCGCTCGGCGACGTTACCGGTGCGGTTGCATTGACGCCGGTCGCCATCGCAGCGGGTCGCCGGCTGGCGGATCGTTTGTTCGGTGGCATGACAGATCGCCGCCTCGAGTATCGCGATATCGCCACGGTCATTTTCTCGCACCCGCCGATGGCCACGATGGGCCTGACCGAAGCCCAGGCGCGCACCGAATACGGCGACGATGTCGAGGTCTTCAACTCGGCGTTCGTGCCGATGCGCTATGCGCTCGGTACAGAGAAGCGACGCGCGGCGATGAAGCTTGTCACGGTTGGTGCGTCACAACGGATTGTCGGCTGCCATGTATTCGGCGAAGGCGCCGACGAAATGATGCAGGGCTTCGCGGTGGCGATCCGCATGGGCGCAACCAAGCAGCACTTCGACGATACCGTGGCGATACACCCGACCAGCGCCGAAGAGCTGGTCACGATGCGTTGAGCCATTGCCAACAAAAAGGCCTCCCCGCGGTGACGCGGGGAGGCCAGATCAAGTTTACTCAACTTGTTCGGGAAACCCTGAGACCCTCAGGGACCCGTTGCTAGAGGTTGAAATCGTCCAGCAGGATCAGACCGAGCGTATCCAGGTTTGGATTCGTGCCCGACGGATCACGTGCGATCGCCGTGTAGACGCCGCCGTTGACGACTACAATCTCAGCCGGACCGATTGCCGGCGTCTTGCTGCCAGCTGCCGTGACCGTAACGAAGTAGCTGCCTTCGGCAAGGCTGACATAGCCGGTTTCCGCCTGATAGGGGATGTCTGCAAAGGTCGGATCAACGTCGTCGATGTCGGCTGAGCCGGTCGTGACGTAAATGTCGACGTCCTGTGCGGTCGGCGAGCCGTGCACGATGCGTACTTTGGCCTGCGTTGCGACCGGGCGACGATCATCAACCAGAACCTGCGTTGTCAGGCCGTCTTCTGTTTCGATCGCATAGACCGAGTACTCGGTACCGATATCGAGCGTGACGTCAGCATCAATCGCGATAACGCCGGGCGTGTTCGCAGGTGTGACCTTAAGGTTGTAGTCGCCAGCAGGAGCCGGAACGAAACCGGTGAAGCCGGCAAACGGCAGGTCTTCGACAGGGTTATCGAAATCATCGTTGATGATGATGTCGACATCGCCAACGCTCGGCGCGTTGTGGATTGCGCGGAAGGTTACGCCTGCGTCAACGTCAAACAGCTCGATTGCGCCTGTGCCGTCAAGGACGACCAGGCTGATCGGTGCGTCGCTTGGTGTCGCCGCGCCATTCAGGCTTGGCAGCGGGTTGTCGACGGCCGTTACGATGATGTCGGCGCCAGCGGGCAGCGCTGCAGTTGTCTGGTAGACGATTGAAGCGGGCTCGCCTTCAAGCGTTACGCTAATCTGATACTCATCGGCCGGAACTTCAACCGGACCCAGAGGATCATCGCCGAATGACAGCGTGCCCAGTGCGTCGCTCGCGGCGAGGTCAGCACCGGGTTCGGTCACGTAGATATCAACCGTCGGAGCGTTTGCCGCGCCGTGCACGACGGTCGCGCGAACGTTCCCGGCTGTGACGTTAGAGCGTTCTGCCGTGATGATGTAAGGCTCGATTTCGGCAACATTGCCGATCGCAATAACCGTGTACTCGGTATTGGGCTCGAGCGTCAGGTCGACCGGACCGATAACGGCGGTGGCTGAGCCCGGGGTCAGGCCATTGACCTGCACCGTGTAAGTGCCGGACTCTACGACTGAGAGGGCGGTGCCGTCTTTAAAATCAGCGCCTGAAACAAAGGCCGCGCCGTTGACGAGTACGTCGACTGCGGGGGCGTCAGATGACGCGTGCAGCACGCGCAGGTTGCTGGTCTGTACCAGCGGGCTATCGTCATCGTCATCGAATACATCGCAACCGGCGAGTGTCAGAGATGACATCACTACCGCTGCGCTAACAAATCTCTTCAACATGTCTAATCGCTCCTACATAAAACTGTTGTAGTACCGTCATGGTACGGGGAGAGAGTTCGACAACAGTAAGATTGTAGATGCGCTTATGGCCGAAAAAAGGTTACTTTCTTTGAGGAAGCCTGATTTTTAGTCGACAAGCCATAGACAATTAGTCAAGAAGCTCGACGCAATGACGATCCCGAATTCGTCAGAGCGAGCGTTGTTCAGGTAACCGGCAGTTGCTTGATAACCGTTTCGGTATCCGGCATGACGCCCCGCCAGATACGGAATGACTCGGCCGCTTGTTCGATCAGCATGCCCCAGCCCGAGCGCGTCTTAGCTGCGTCCATTTGTTTCGCCCACTGGATGAACGGTGTTGTCGTCAGCGCGTAGGACAGGTCGTAGCAAGCGGTGCGCCGGCGGTCGACGGCGCCGCGCGGAAACGGTGCGGTCTCGCCGGAAATACCGGCCGAGGTTGCGTTGATGATCAAATCGTACGCGGGGCCGTTGTTGACGTCCTGAAAGCGTACGCCCTCGACATCACCCAGCGCGCCGAAATGATTCGCCAATGCATTGGCTTTGCTGACGGTGCGGTTCGCGATCGTGGTGATCTCGGGCTGCAGCTCGAGCAACGGCCCGAGGATGCCCTGAGTAGCGCCGCCCGCACCAAGGATCAGCACACGTTTGCCCTTCAGGTCGAGCTTCCAGTTATCGCTTAGGTCGCGCGCCAGGCCAATACCGTCGGTGTTGTAGCCGACGATCCGTTCCTTGTCGATGGACAGTGTATTGACCGCGCCGGCAATGCTCGCCTCTTCGGACAGTTCATCGACCAGCCGGGTGATCTGAGCCTTGTGTGGCACGGTGATATTCAGCCCGCGCCCACCGGCCTTCTGGAACTGCCTTACCGCGGCTTCAAGCTTGTCCGGGGGTACCTCAAGGAGCTCGTAGCTCAGCGCCTGATCGGTCTGCTCGGCAAACAGACGGTGGATAATGGGTGACTTGCTGTGCGCGACGGGGTATCCCAGCACGCCGTAACGATCGAGTATGGCTGTTTCCTGCGTCACCGTTGGTCGACTCCCCTGATAATATTTTCTTTATGATTCAGCTTGATTTCACAGCCGAAGTCTACTCTGTCAGCCACTTTGCTGCATCGATTGCGAAATACGTCAGGATCGCTGTAGCGCCGGCTCGCTTGATCGACAGCAACGATTCCAGCACAGATTCGCGCTCATCCAGCCAGCCATTCTGCGCCGCCGCCTTGAGCATCGCGTATTCGCCACTGACCTGATAGGCCAGCACGGGCGCCTCGAAAGCGTCGTTAACGCGTCGCACGACATCGAGATAGGGCATCGCCGGTTTAACCATAACGAGGTCCGCGCCTTCGTCGATGTCCAGGCCCACTTCACGCAATGACTCGCGCCCGTTGGCAGGGTTCATCTGATAGCTGTGTTTACCGCCACCGCCGAGATTACCCGCCGAACCGACAGCGTCGCGGAACGGCCCGTAGAAGCAAGACGCGTATTTGGCCGAGTAGGCGAGAATCATGGTGTTGATGTGGCCATTCACTTCCAGCGCGCGCCGGATAGCGCCGATACGCCCGTCCATCATGTCTGACGGCGAGACAACATCCGCACCGGCCTGTGCGTGGCAGACAGCCTGACGCTCGAGCATCGAGACGGTGACATCGTTCAGCACATAGCCGCTGTCGTCGATAATGCCGTCCTGACCGTGCGTCGTGTACGGGTCCAGCGCGATATCGGTGATTACGCCAAGCTCCGGATAGGCCGACTTGATCGCACGAATCGTGCGCGGCACCAGTCCGTCGTCGTTATGAGATTCTGCGCCGTCCTCGCTCTTGTGCTCCTGACCGATGACCGGGAATAGCACGACGGCCGGAATGCCGAGCTCGACAACCTCGGCAAGATGCGTGATCAGCCGGTCGATACTGCGCCGTTTCACGCCGGGCATGGAGCTGACATCCTCCTCCAGGCCCTCGCCATCGAGTACGAATACGGGATAGATAAAATCGGCCGGTCCAAGCCGGTGCTCGGCGAGCATGTCGCGGATCCAGCCGTGGCGCCGCCGGCGACGCATGCGGGTCAGGGGAAATCCGGGTGTCTTGTCGTTGTGCATGAGCTTCGCCTTGTTCATTCTGCTCAGCGATTTTCGCTATATTCCGGCACGCTGTCCAAGTAAAGTGGCGCGAGCGACAGGCGACGGATCTGCGGGATTTAACACAACGCAGGAAAATTTGCCGACTGTGGCAATAATTCGGCCATATCCAAGGTCTACTAGATGCAAGGCAATGCTGAAGACAAAACCCGGCAACTGCGCTTCGATCGGCTGGTCGGCGAGCACAGGACAGACCTGTACCGCTACGCCTACTGGTTGAGCCGCGACCCGCAATTGGCCGAGGACGTTGTGCAGGACGCCATGCTGCGGGCCTGGAAGTCGCTGGACTCATTGCGCGAGGATGATGCCGCGAAACCGTGGTTGCTGACCATTGTGCGCCGCGAGAATGCGCGCTTTTTCGAGCGCAAGCGCCTCGAGACGGTCGATATCGACGAGCTGGTTGGTATACCGACGCTTCAGCTTGCGACCGAAGATGACACCGATGGTGATGATCTTCGACAGGCCATTTTTGATCTGGATGAAGACTACCGTGAGCCGCTGGCCTTGCAGGTGTTAATGGGACATTCGACGAAAGAAATCGCCGCGATTATGGGTCTTAGTAATGGCGCTGTGCTGACACGGCTCCACCGGGCGCGAAAAAAGCTCATCGAGAATTTTGACCTTGGCGATGGCGAATAGGCAAATTGGCAAACCAATGAACTGTGAAGAATTTGAAAAATCGGTGTTGGCGCAACCTGAGGCGGACAGCGATGACCGTCGCCAGCACGCGAATGCATGCCCGGACTGTGACAAATTGTTGGTCAGAGTGCGCAAGCTGGAGCGACGCCTGAGCGCGTTGATGGCCGTGCCGGTGCCGAGCACCATCACCGGCGCGTTGCCGGACATGCAAACGCTGGAGCAGGGCGCAGGGGCTGCGGGAAATGACGGCGCCGTTGAAAATGTTGTGCCGTTGCGACCCAAAGCCCGACGCGGAGTCGGCACGACGGCACGGCTCGCGCTGGCCGCAAGTGTCGCGCTGGCCGCCTTGCTGGTGATGCGCCAGTTCGATGTAGACGCGCCGCTAAATCCAGGCGTGCAACTCGCGGAATCTGTCATCGAACATATAGGGCCGGAGCTCGGCGCCATGCGCCCGGTGAGTACGTCGGTTGGCGCGGGCAAGCTCAGCGCGGTGCTCACGCCTGCCGGTGCGACGCTCGGCGATGATGTGGCGCTCGTCAGCTACGCAAAGAGCTGCGTGATTAATGGCCGGCTCGTGCCGCATCTGGTCATGCAGGGCGCCGATGGTCCGGTCACCGTATTGCTGATGCCCGAAGAGCGCGTCGACGGTCCCGTGTCGATCATGCGTGATGGTCTCGAAGGCGTGATCCTGCCGGTCGGTGACAGTGGCAGTATTGCGATCATCGGGCGCGACGCGGCCAGCGTCGAGGCGGTTCGCGAACGCGCGCTCGCCGCGGTTAGCTACACGACCTGAGCCGCGCTGTCCGCGCGCGCATTTTCGCGCAGATTGCCGCGGATCGTGACTACATCCGAAGTGGCGGTTGGCGACATACTAGAGACATGGTGCGGCGTGGGCTGCGCTGCTGACTCAGCCGGAGAAAAACTATGAGCCAGGACGATGCCGCAGCAGACTGCTGCCCATGGGCGCTTGGCGTGAGTGAAGCCTATCGCGCCTACCACGATGACGAGTGGGGCGTGCCGGTACACGATGACCGCACCTTATTCGAATTTCTGGTTCTCGAAACCGCTCAGGCAGGATTGTCGTGGGCGACTATCCTGCACAAGCGCGCCGGCTATCGTGAGGCGTTCGCCGATTTTGATGTTGAGCGTGTGGCCCGCTTCGATGACGCACGCGCCGAAACGTTGCGCCAGAACCCCGGGATCGTGCGCAACAAAGCCAAGATAGCCTCGGCGATCGGAAACGCACAGCGGTTTATCGGAGTGCAGCAACTGTTTGGTAGCTTTGATGAGTATCTCTGGGCATTTGTCGATAATGCGCCGATACACAACAAATGGCGCACTCAGTCCGAGTGCCCGGCAACCTCGGATATTTCGGATGCGTTGAGCGCCGACCTGCGCCAGCGTGGCTTTAAATTCGTCGGCTCAACAACGATGTATGCCTATATGCAGGCGGTCGGACTGATTAACGATCATATCGTTGGCTGCGAGCGCCATGACGTGTGTGCAGCGCTGGGCAACGCCGCCTAGTTATCGACGTTGATCAAGGTCAGCGCTGCGGGACCCGACGGCGTGCTGTGAATGACCAGGCCGAGATAGCGCTCGCCGGTCTGCAGGTCGCGCCAGGATACCGTCAGTGATTCCCGACCACCGGCACTGACAAAGTTTGGTGCCGAAATGCTTGAGTTTGCCGGTGTGTCCAGCGTACCGATCAGCCACGTAAATACTTCGAAATTCGCACCCGGGCCGCCCTGAACGTCGTCGGTATCGAAGCCGTGTACATACACCTCATAGCGACCCGGCGCTGGGCCCGCGATGTCTATTTGCTCTTCTGATGTTTCGCCGGTGCTCTCGCCGACGCGTCGACAGCTCACCGGTGTCGGGCAGTAGTACAGATAGATGTCCAGGTCATCGTCGCCGTCGGTTGCCGCGTCGAACATGCGCATGCGCAGGTAGAGCTGATCGGGCGGTACCGTCAGAGTGAAAGCGGTAACGCCGTTATTTGTGCGCCGCGTGAACGTGCGTGACGGATCCTGATCGACGGAGTCGCGGGTAATGCCCGCGGCTTTGAAGCCGAACAGGCTGGCGTCGTAGCTGCCCGTGTAGCCGAATGACACATCGAAGCTGAGATCGCCGCTGCCGCCAGCGGCGCTGAGGTCTCTCGGTGCGGCAATTTGTACCGGTCGGAATGCGATAGGGCTGTACACCGTGCGCTCGTCGGACACCCATTCCAGTGCGCCGAAATACCACAGATCCTGAGCCTGGCCGAGGCTGCGAATGGTGACGTCCACATCGACCGATTCACCGGCGCTCAGGTTTAGTGTCGCCGGTACGACATCGCCGGTAAACGCCTGCGGTAGCAGCAGGCGCGCATTCCAGCTGCCGTCGCTGGTTGCGGTCAGCGTGCGGCGCACGGTTTTCTCAAGTGTCAGGCGACTGATCGCGATTGAGGGTTGGTTGAGGTCGGACGGATCGCCCGACAATCCGGCAGCCTCCAGCGCGCTACAGCGGGCATCGTCGATCGGGAAGTCGTCGATCGCGCAGGCAAACGCGTCATAGGCGTCGTCGCTGGTTGCGTAGACAAGGCCGGGGTCGAACGCGTCGTTCGGCACAATATGCCCGGCGCCAATGTCGAACGGGTTGGCGTCCGTCGTGCCGTCGCTCTGCAAAATGTCGCGACGTGCGCTGGTCATTAATGCCGAGCGCAACATACTGGGAGACCAATCCGGATTTGCCTCGAGCAATAATGCCGCGCTACCGGCGACATGCGGTGCGGCCATCGATGTGCCGGTCAGATAGGCGAAGCGCTGACCCGCAACGCCGTTTGCCACGTCCGGCGAATAGGCCGCCAGAATGTTGATGCCCGGTGCGCTCACATCGGGCTTGAGGATGTCGGGCGCGCCGCCGGACGGCCCGCGGGATGAAAAGCGCCCGAGCAAATTACCTTGATCCGGTTCATTCAGGAACAGCCCGTTGGCGAGCGTCGCGTTGACCGCATTACCGTCGTTTATCGTATCGGTGAAAAGCTGCCCGTCAGCCTGGCCGATGGCGACCGCCGGTATGTCGATGCCGGCGCCGTCGCCCAGCATCAGCACCGGCCCACCCAGGTTGTTATAGATAACAACCGCCAGCGCGCCGGCATCCTGCGCATTGCTGATCTTGACGGAGAAATCGCAACCGCCCCGGGGGATCAATGCGATAGCGCCGTCAATCTCATCAGCGTTGATCAAAGGCTGGCAGGCGTCGCTGGTGCTGCCGGTATCACTGCCATCTTCAGCCGTGTTGTCGTTATCGTCGGTAACGGCGAGTGCGGCGCTGATGCTGCCGGTGTCTGACAGCGCAGGGGTAAAGGCGCCCTCAAGGCTTGCGTAGCGACCCGAGATGCTGGCCGGTGCGGTGATTTCCATTGCCTCAACAAAGCGCTCTCCGTCGCGGCTTGATGCGGCAACTGTCAGCGTCCATGGCGACCCGGCGGGTGAGCCGATGGTGCCCAGTAGCGGACCATCATTGCCGGCCGCCACGACCGCAAGCACGCCGGCCTTGGTCGCATTCAGCAAGGCCACGTCGTCTGCGTTACTGACGGTCGCATCGGTATTGCCGACGGAGTAGTTGATGATATCGACGCCATCGGCGACCGCATCGTCGATCGCGCGCACCAGATCAGATACGGCGCAGCTGGCGCGGGTTGCGCCGGGGCGCAGCCAGCAGGCCTTGTACGCGGCGATGCGCGCGCGCGGCGCGATACCACGGATCTTCGCGACATCACTGCCGCTCAGTATGGCGCTGACGCGGTTGCCCGCCGCAGTCGCCGCGATATGCGTGCCGTGCCCGTCCGCGTCACGCGGCGACAGGAACTCACCTTCATCGAAATCGGTTACCGCGGCAGAGCCCTCGGAATAGAAGCGCGCGCCGATCAGCTTGTTGTTGCACGCGCTGGTCTCGAAACGTTCGCCCGCGACGCACTCTCCGGCCCAGTCGTCGAGCGGTTCATAGTCCTGCACCGCAGGTTTGCGGCGATAGTAACTACACAGCCAGCGACCGAGCAGCGAGTTCTGTCCCCACGACGACTGGCAGGCGCGCGGCGAGTCGGCTGCGCGCGTATCGGCAAAGCTGGCGCTCTCCGGCGTGATGCCGGAGTCGATGACGCCGATGACAATGTCTTCGCCGCTGAGACCTTGTGCGCTGACAAGGCCTTTGTCCGGGTCGAACAACTCCAGAAAGCCCGGGCTGGAATTGGTCGCCAGCGAGCGCATCTGATCGGGGAATACGCTACGCACGCCCGGCAGGTTGCGCAGGCGTGCGGCCTCATCGCCGGTAAGTCGTGCTGCGAAACCGTTGAATACGTAGCTATAGCTGTGCAGCGGCTGGGCGCTGATGCCCGCGTTTGCCAGTACTGTCGCCTGCTCGCCGAGCGTCTCGCCGGCCGCGATCGCAACCGCCGAAACGTTGCGGTCAGAGGGTTGTGAAGATGGCTGGCCCAGCGATACTGCCGCCTTTTGCCCGCCTTGACGCTGTCTTGCGCGCTGGACAGCCGGCGCTGTCTTGAGCTGCACAATCCAGACGCTGCGCCCGTCCGCTGCGGCCAGCGCCGCATCCACCGCCGGCAGAGGACCGCGCAGCGGCTCAAGTACTTCGGCGCTCAGCGGCGCCGCACACAACGCTGCCAGCAACAAACAGGGCAATAATTTCATGCGTTGATTATTCCACAGGCAGCTATCGGCAGATAGCGCGGCAAGCGCGTGTTCAGTCGGGATCGGGCAACTTACCGGCGAGGATGTCGGCGATCAGCCGCCACACGTTTGCGTTGACACCGAGACCGAAGTGCGAGCTATAGACCGGTATGTTACGCGCCTGCGGGTTATAGCTATCGATTGATGCACGCCAGCCGACTACGCCGTCGAGCTTGCTGTAAATCGAGGTGACCGGTTGCGTCAGACCGATGAGGTTGCGGTTGTGAACCTCGAGTTCGAAGGCGTCGAGGTCCATGCTACCGGCGAAGCGCAAGCCAACGGCGGTGTACTTCGGCCCGCCGACAATCGGCGAGCCAAGCGTAATAATTTCGCGCACCGTGTCAGGCTCGAACCGCGCAACCTCGCGCATGACCGTGCCACCGAGGCTCCAGCCGATAAGCGTGACGGCGTCGCCATCACGTTGCTCGAAAATTTCGTCGACGCGCTGGCGGACCAGTCCAGTCAGCCGGTCGACATTTCCCTGGTTGCGGCCAAGGCCCCAGTCGTAAACGTCGTAGCCAAGACGTGTCAGGAACCGCTTCATTGGCCACATCGACAATTCGTCGGCCCGATAGCCCGGCGCGAGCAAGATCGGTCGCGCGTCGCCGCGCGGTGCTTGCAGCAGCTGCGGCAGGCGCAGCGCCAGCAGTAAACCGTCGAGCGGTGCGCGTGCCTCAAGCAGCGTAGCGAGTTTCGACGGTGGTTGGCATTGCGGCGGCTTATCGGGTTTCATCGCCACAAACTAGCCGCGCGCAAAGATGCGCGCATTGTCGGCAAAGCTCTTGAACTCGAGCGCGTTGCCGGACGGGTCTTTGAGGAACAGCGTTGATTGTTCGCCAGGCTGGCCTGCGAAGCGTGTGCGCGGCTCGATCAGGAATTCGCAGCCTTTGTCGGTCAGTCGCTGCGCCAGCGCCTGCCATTCGTCCGGCGGCAAGATCGCCCCGAAGTGGCGTACCGGGACGGCATCACCATCGACAGCGTTGGCGGCATCCGTGGCTGCCGAGGCTTCACTGAGGTGCAGGGTTACCTGGTGGCCGAAAAAATCAAGATCGAGCCAGCGCGCGTCCTCGCGACCGATATCGCAGCCCAGCGTGTCGGTATAGAACCGGCGTGTCACGCCAAGATCGGCGACCGGCAGGGCGAGATGAAATGGCGGGCGGGCGTCGCTCATCCCGCCGCCGGATCGAGCTCGACGAGCCACTCGCGCGGCTTGAGCCACTGCTCGGTCAGTGCCGCCTCGCGGCTACCCGGCTCGGCCTGCCAGTTGTATTCCCAGCGTACCTGCGGAGGCAGCGACATCAGGATGGACTCCGTGCGCCCGCCGGATTGCAGGCCGAATAACGTACCGCGGTCATAGACAAGGTTGAACTCGACATAGCGCCCGCGCCGGTAGAGCTGGAAATGGCGCTCGGCGTCGGTGTAGGCATCGTCGCGGCGTCGCGCGACGATCGGCTCGTAGGCCTTCATGAAATGATCGCCGACGCTTTGCATGAAGGCGAAGCACTTGTCGAACTCCCAGCTGTTCAGGTCATCATAAAACAGACCGCCAACGCCGCGCGTCTCACCGCGATGGGGCAGGTAGAAATACTCGTCACACCATTTCTTGTAGCGGGGATAGACGTCATCACCGAACGGCGCGCAAGCGGCCTGCGCCGTCTCGTGCCACGACAGCACATCCTCGGCGACCGGGTAATAAGGGGTCAGATCGAAGCCGCCGCCGAACCACCAGATGGGCTCGTCGTTGTCGGACATCGCCGCAAACATACGGACGTTCGCGTGGGTCGTGGGGACGTGAGGATTGTGCGGATGAAAAACGAGCGATACGCCCATCGCCTCGAAACGCCGGCCTGCCATTTCAGGGCGGGCTTTGGTCGCGCTCGGTGGCAGACGGTCGCCCATGACATGTGAAAAGCCGACACCGGCCTGTTCCATCAACGCGCCATCGGTCAGGACTTTGGAAATACCGCCGCCGCCTTCTTCGCGCTCCCAGCGGTCGGTGCTGAACGTCGCCTTGCCATCCAGCTCGGCAACGCGGTCGGTGATTTTGGCTTGCAGCCCGGTCAGGTAGCCACGTACCGCGTCCAGGTTGTTTTCAAACTCGTTCATGATGTCTCGCTCATCCTCTTTTCCGACCGCACGGGTCTCTGGCTTTTCCAGCCGCTATTGTAGCGGGTCACGACGCGATCAGCAGCGTCGCCTAACCGCGAATGACCGTGCCGCTCGCGAAGTCGATAATTTGCGAGACGCCGCCTTGTGAGCCAGTGCGCCGCGCGAGCACGGCATCGGCGGTGTCGCCGAACGTCGCGCGCAGCAGCGCCGGTCTTGTGATGGGATTGCGGCCGCTGAAATTCGCGCTGGTCGAGATCAGTGCGCTATCCGCAGCGCGGCACAGCGCTGCGGCTACAGGGTGGTGGGTCACCCGTACCGCAACGGTATCCCTGCCGCCGGTGACGCCGTTCGGGCACGCCTCCGATGCCGGAACGATATAGGTGCGTGCCCGGTCGCGTGGTGCTGCCGCGTATTCACGAGTCAGCCGCTCGAGCCCGGCCGCGTCCAGATCGATCCAGTGCGCGAGTTGTTGCACATGGTCGGCGATCAGAATCAGCCCCTTGCCGGCATCGCGTGCCTTGAGCGCGATCACGCGCGCAACCCCCGAGGCAGATGCGGGGTCACAACCAAGGCCATATACGCCCTCGGTTGGATAGGCGATGACGCCACCGCTGCGCAAAACCGCGCGTACCCGGAACGGGATCCCGTGGAAGTTTCTCATGCCGCTGCCCGGTTAGCGTTCGCCGAGATACTCGTGAGCTCTCGTCAGTCCGGTTTGCGGAACTTCAGCGTCATACGGTTGGATTCACCGACCGCCGTCAGTGCTTCGCGCAGCGCCTCATCATTTCGTGACGTTGCGAGCGTTGGTGGCAGCCGCCAGACGAAATCCTCGGTTGTCGGTTGGTCTGCCGGGTTACTGTTGATCGCGCTTTCATCAACAAACTCGAAGCCTGCCGCCTCGATGATCCCGATCAACGCCGATTGTTTCAGGTAGCCGTTGCTGCCATCTGCCCAGGTGTCCGACATGGATTCGTCTGCCTGATGTTGCACGACACCGAGAATGCCGCCCGGCTTCAGGACGTTGAGCGCGTCGTTGAGTGCTGTTGTCCGGTAGCCGCCTTCACCTTCGAAGCGATTCAGATTGTGTAATGCACGGATCATCAGAACCGCATCGGCACGCCCGTTAAAGCTCTCCGGCATGCTGCCAAACACAAACGCCTCGGCACTTGCTGAGTCGTTGCCACCCCAGCCGCTGGCCTGCGCGGTCCAATCGGCAACCCAGTTTTTCTTGGCCTCAAGGCGCTCCTCGGTAATGGTACCGAACAGCCGCATCATGTCGACCGAGTAGTCGACGCCGATCAGCACGCCTTCGTTGCCGAGATAGGGCATCAGGATCTTGCTGTACCAGCCGCCGCCCGGCAGTGCTTCAACCACGGTCATGCCTGGCATAATGCCGAAAAATTCCAACGTCTCTTGCGGGTGGCGGTAGGTGTAGCGGTCGCGTGTGTCTTCCGTCATACCATTGAGGATTTCCCGTAATCGGGCACTGGCCGCGACTTGCGCGGCATTCTCAGCGGGGACGGCAGCGGTGGATTCTGTCGCCTGCTCAGGCGCGACTTCCGCGGCTGGTTCAGGGGCTTTGCCGCAGGCCGTCGTCAGCAAGACTGCGGCTAAAAGGATCAACGCTCTCATGGTTCACTCCTGTCTTTGCCGGTCGCACCTGTAGCAACCGGCGACAACTTAAGCATACGCCTAAAGCGCTAGCCGTGTGAGCCCTCAGCCGTCCTTGGCCTTCCGCGCAGGGGCCTTCTTAGCGGTTTTTTTCTTGGCCGCCGTTTTCTTGGTGGTCTTCTTCTTAGCCTTTTTCTTGGCTTTCTTTTTCGCTTTTTTCTTCACCACTTTTTTCTTCGCAGCTGCATCTGCGGCTGTTTTCTTTGTGGTTTTCTTGCCGCGGCGGCCGCGTTCCGGGGCAGCGGCAATCAGCTCTTTGCATTCTTCCAGGGTCAGAGACTTCGGCTCGCGGTCCTTCGGGATCTTGGCGTTTTTCTTCTTGTCGGTGATGTAGGGGCCGTAGCGCCCGTTCAGCACCTGAATGCCGTCATCCGGGAAGTCGAGAATCAGCCGGTTTGCGTCGACGATTTTCTTTTCCGCAATGACTTCCAGCGCGCGCTCCAGGGTGATCGTGTAGGGATCGTCTTCGCCCTTGATCGAGACAAACTTGCTGTCGTAGCGCACGTAAGGCCCGAACCGGCCGACGCTGGCGGAGACCGCTTCGCCTTCGGCGGTTTCACCGAGCTTTCTCGGAAGCTGGAACAGATCGAGCGCGGTCTCGAGGTCGAGATCGTTCATTTTCTGCCCTGGGCGCAAGCCGGCGAATTTCGGCTTTTCTTCGTCGTCCTTGGTGCCGATTTGTACGAACGGTCCGAACCGGCCCATACGCACGGAAACCGGCTTGCCACTCTTGGGGTCGGTGCCGAGCTCGCGCGATTGTGCCACCTGCTCGCGGGTTACGGATTTTTCCTTGTCGTCGACCTGCTTGGTGAACGGCTGCCAGAATTCGTCCAGCAGCGGCACCCACTCACGGTCGCCGCGCGACACCGCGTCAAGATCGTCTTCCATGCGCGCGGTGAATTCGTAGTCGACGTATTGCTTGAAGTGGTCGGTCAAAAAGCCGTTGACGATGCGCCCGATATCGGTGGGGATGAAGCGTTTGCCATCCATCTCCACGTATTCGCGGTTGCGCAACGTTGAAATGATACTCGCGTATGTCGATGGCCGGCCGATGCCGTATTCCTCCAGCGTCTTGACCAGGCTTGCCTCGGTGAATCGCGGGGGTGGCTCGGTGAAGTGCTGATCGGCGCGCAGGTCCTTCAGCGTGATGACATCGCCTTCTTTCATTTCCGGCAAGCGGCGGTCTTTGTCGTCGCCGTCGGAATCGTCTTTGCCTTCCTGATAGACAGCCATAAAGCCCGGGTGGACGAGGATCGAGCCATTGGCACGGAACCGGCCGACTTCGGCCTGCGGCCCGGGCGCCTTGCCGGGCTCAAGATCGGCGGCCACGGTATCGAACACGGCAGGCACCATTTGTGATGCCACGCTACGCTGCCAGATCAGGTTGTAGAGCTTGAACTGGTCCGCATCGAGCGAGTCTTTGATGGTGTCAGGCACGCGCAGCGACGAGGTCGGTCGAATCGCTTCGTGCGCCTCCTGCGCGTTCTTGGATTTGCTGCGGTACTCGCGCGGCTCGTCCGGTACGTTGTCCTTGCCGTAGCGTTCGCCGATTACGTCGCGAATCTCCTCGATCGCAACGGTAGCGATAGACGGTGAATCAGTACGCATGTAGGTAATCAGGCCGGCCGTGCCTTCGCCCGGTATATCGATGCCCTCATAGAGCTTTTGCGCCGTGCGCATTGTTCTTTGCGTATTGAAGCCAAGCTTGCGCGAGGCTTCCTGTTGCAGCGTCGAGGTCGTGAACGGCGCGGCCGGGTTTCTGCGTCTTTGCTTGCGCGTGATGCTGGTGACATGCAAAAAGCCGTCGGCGCTGTCGCGCAGGGTGCTTTGCACTTCAGTGGCGCTTTTCTCGTTCTCGAAGCTGAATTGTTCAACCTTGTCGCCGCGGTATTGCGTCAGGCGCGCGAGGAAGTCCTGTTCGCTGCGGTTGACGTCGGCTTCCAGTGTCCAGTACTCGCGCGGCTTGAAGGCTTCGATTTCGAGCTCCCGCTCGACAATCATTCTCAATGCGGGGCTTTGCACGCGGCCCGCGGAGAGACCCGGCTGGACCTTCTTCCACAACAATGGCGACAGGTTAAAACCAACCAGATAGTCGAGCGCGCGGCGTGCCTGCTGGGCATTGACCAGCTCGTTCGACAGCTCGCGGGGCTGCGCGATGGCGTCTTTCACGGCTTGCTTCGTGATCTCATAGAACACAACGCGATGCACCGGTTTTCCGTTAAGCGCTTTTTTCTCTTTCAACAACTCGTAGAGATGCCACGAAATGGCTTCACCCTCGCGATCGGGGTCAGTTGCGAGATACAGGGCGTCGGCCTTCTTCAGCGACCGCACGATCGCGTTCACATGCTTTTCGTTTCGTTCGATGATCCGGTAATTCATCTTGTAGCCGTGCTCGGGGTCGACGGCGCCTTCTTTCGGCACCAGATCACGAACGTGGCCATACGACGCAAGCACCTCGAAGTCTTTGCCGAGGTATTTTTCGATGGTCTTCGCCTTGGCGGGCGACTCAACGATGACGAGATTTCGTGTCATACACGTTAACCGGTGGCGTAGTGCGACCGATTCCTTCCATTTGTATCAAAGCAAAAATAACAAAGCCGCGGTGAACGCGGCGCGATGATGAGCAGGCAACGTTTGTTGGCGTCAGTGCAGTTCGCCCTCGCATTCTTCAAATACGAGATCTTCCATTCGGGAGAACGCCTGCTCCTGTCCCGGTTGGCTGAACAACACCATCATGACGACCCATTTGATCTGTTCGATATCGATCTCTGCGGCGTCCAGCGCCAGCAAGCGGTCAATGACCAACTCGCGCTGTTCGGGCAGCAGAATGCCGATTTGTTCGAGATACAGCAAGTAACCACGTCCTTGCACATCGATCCGGGCTGCTTCGCTGTCACGAAATACGCGCATGCCACGGTCGGTCTGCGGGTTATAGGAAATCAGGTCGTTATTGGCTGACAGCCCGTCCAGCCAGGTCAGCGCATGTTCGATTTCCGCGTCGTGAAACCCGGCGCGGGTCAGCTCGTCGCGCAGTTGCGTCTCGTCGGACTCGGCCTGTTCATCGGCGTCGACATAGGTTTCGAACAGATACATCAGGACGTCGAGCACATTTTCTTTCATGTTCAGGCCTTCCGCTGCTTGCATCTCTGGTAGCCGCCACCCGGTAGTGTATTCACGCGACCGTCCAGCTCCATGATCAGGAGCATGGAGGAAAGCTCGGCGGTCGTCAATCCGGTGCGATCGACCAGTTGATCCATGTTTGCCGGGTCCCATCCGAGCGCGTCCAGCACCTTGTCGTAGGCCGGGTCCTCGTCGTCGTCGGGCGTTGCATGCCGGTTGTCAGTCAAATCATCGCCAGGAATTGTGGCGATTGCGCGGGCGATTGCACCGCCCAGCTCGGAGAAAATATCGTCGCCGTCCTCGACCAGCAAAGCGCCCTGTCTGATCAGCTGATGGCAGCCGCGGGCCAGCGGATTGTGGATCGAGCCGGGTATCGCGAATATTGAGCGGCCTTGCTCGCCAGCCAGTCGGGCAGTGATCAGTGAGCCGCTTCTGCGCGTTGCCTCGACTACGAGCGTGCCGAGTGACAAACCGCTGATGATGCGGTTGCGCGCCGGAAACTGGCCGGCGATCGGCGCGCGCCCGGGCGGGTACTCGCTGATCACGACGCCCTCGCTCGCGATGCGCTGCTGCAGACCGCGATTGGCAGTCGGGTAGCATTGGTCGATACCGCAGCCCAGCACGGCTATCGTCGCGCCATCCGCGTCCAGTGCGCCCTGGTGGGCGGCCGCATCGATACCAGCGGCCAGCCCGCTGACGACCGCAAGCCCCCGGGCGGCCACGAATTTGGCGAATGCGCCGGCATTGTCCGTGCCCGCCGCCGTCGGGTTGCGGCTGCCGACCATAGCCAGCGCCGGCATATTCAACAGATCCGTGTCGCCTTCCGCGAACAGCACGATAGGCGGGTCGGGTATGTCCGAGAGCGCGGCCGGGTAGCGCTTGTCGAGGCAGCTGATCAGATGCCGGTTGGCGCCCCGCAGCCATGCGCGGGCAGGCGCAATATCGGTGGCTTCCTGCGCCTCGCGCAGCGATTGAATGTCAGTGCGTTCGGCACCGAACCCGGCAAGCTGGCTGTTGCTCGCGTCCAGCAAGGCTTGCGCCGAGCCGAACCGGGCGAGCAACTGGCGCAGGTTCGCGCCGCGCACACCGGGCGCACAGGCCAGTGTCAGCCAGGCTTGGGTTTCATCAGGTGAGGACATAGGTCAGCCATTCCGACAGTAGTGTGCCGGTAAGTGGAGCAGGCTGACAACGCCGGCGGGTGGGGCCACCCGCGGCGCTCTGGCGGGCTTATTCCGGGTTGCGAACCAGATCGTAGACCTGGATTTCGCTTTCCGCCGTCATGATCAGCCCGTATGAAATACGGTCATAGATCTTGAACAGCATAAGCGTACCGGCTTTTTCGTCAGGCAGTCGCACCTCTTCGCCGGTAATAAAGCCCTTTTTGGAGTATCTGTCGCGGACTGTGTCGCCCGCTTCCATGACCCGCAGTACATCACCGCTCTGCAGTCCGTCACGCTCGCCGCGGTTTATGACGACGACCTGGTACTGACCGATACGGGAAACGCCATCGATAACGGAGATGATGCGACCCTCGATGTCGGTGCTCGGAGATTTCGGGAAGAAGTTCAGCGGGATGGTGACGTCCTGGCTTAGCAGGCGGTCGCCGTTGAGGATCTCGCGCATTGATTCGTTGACGAACAATGTCGACGGATCGCCGCCACGACGCACGGTGCCATCGCCGACGTACAGCGCTTCATAGCCTACAATCGAGTTGTCATCAGGATCGCGCAGCGGGCCGTCAATGTGTACGACGCTGTAGCGTGAACCGACACCGTCAATATCGCCACGAGCGTAGAGGTCCACGCCTGCGCTGCTGATCAGGTGGTCACCGCGTGCCTGCAAAACGTACGGCAGGCTGTCGACCTCTTCCTTCTCGAGCACGGCGGCGCGGGTCAGGAATGCAGAGATCTGTTCGTAGGAAATGGTTGTGATCGCCTCGTCCAGCGGAATGACGCGCACTCCCGGAGAAAGACGGGCGCCCTGACCGCCGCGCTGCAGCAGAATACGGGGCTGGCCGTCGATGTAGACCAGCGAGAGCAGGTCACCGGGGTAAATCAGGTGCGGGTTCTCGACCTGCGGGTTCACTTGCCAGATTTCCGGCCAGAACCACGGGTCGCGCAGGAACGTCGCCGAGATATCCCATAGCGTGTCGCCGGTCTTGACCACATATTGGTCGGGCGCATCACTGGCCAGCGGCACGGACTCCATGGGCGTGACCCGCGGGCCACTCTCAACAGGCCGTCGATCACGGTCTGACATGGAGATCGGCTGCGTTGCGGCCTGACCGTCACGGCTGATCGGAACCGATTCCGGTTCTGATTGTCCGAAGGGATTCAGGCTGCAGCCTGCGGTGATAACCGCCAGGGCGGTAATGGCACTTAAACGTGCTGTACGGTTTCGCGCTGCGACAGGCATGGTGGAAGCTATCTCCGTGCAGGTTGTGAATGACCGGTTAAGCCATATATATGACATATACTATGACGGCATGCCGGCGGTCTAACTGCCAAGTGCGTCACATAATCGCCGCATGACGCTGTTTACGGCCTTATTTGTGCTCGCATTGTCGGCATGTATCTCAATAAAGTCAAAAATTTAGACCGTTTTTGTAGGAAAATACACAAACAGGCGGGGAGCGGCTTTTTTTGCCCTCCGCTGCCACTTAGATCAGCTCTCAGGGTGTTATTTATGTCGCTTCTTAAAATATTGGAATTTCCCGACCCGCGACTGCGCACAAAAGCGCAGCCGGTCGAGCAGGTAGACGATGCATTGCGCACGCTGATCGACGACATGTTCGAGACGATGTACGACGCTCCCGGAATTGGTCTGGCGGCAACCCAGGTAGATGTGCATAAGCGGCTGTTGGTCGCAGATGTTTCCGAGGACAAGCAGCAGCCGCTGGTGCTGATCAACCCGGAAATCCTCAGCAAGGACGGCGTCGAAGTGATGGAAGAGGGCTGTCTGTCCGTACCGGGCTTTTATGAAGAGGTCGAGCGGGCCGATCGTATCGTCGTGCGCTTTCTGGATCGTGACGGTGCATCACAGGAGCTTGAGGCAGAGGGCTTGCTGGCCGTTTGTATCCAGCACGAAATCGACCACCTGGACGGCAAGTTGTTTGTTGACTACCTGTCGCAGATGAAGCGCCAGCGCATTCGCAAGCGACTGTTGCGCGACAAACGCCAGCAGGGCGACGCGGAGCAGTCTGCTGCCCGTCTCTGAGGCGGGCGCTACTGCGCCGAAGATCGGTTTCGCCGGGACGCCCGAATTTGCCGCGGTAATCCTGCGTCATCTGGTTGCCGGCGGCTTTCGACCCGCGGTTGTCCTGACCCAGCCGGACCGCCGCGCGGGCCGCGGTCGCAAGCTGCGCGCGAGTGCGGTCAAGACGCTGGCGCGCGACGAGGGTTTGCAGGTTCGCCAGCCGGAATCACTGAAATCCGCAAAGTTGGTAGGCGAGCTTGGTCTCGATCAGCTCGATTGCCTGATTGTTGCCGCCTACGGTTTATTGCTTCCTCAGCACGTGCTGGATGCGCCGCGCATCGGCTGCGTGAATGTGCATGCGTCGTTGCTGCCGCGCTGGCGCGGTGCGGCGCCTATCCCGTGGGCGATCGCAAGTGGTGACGAGGCGACCGGCGTTTGTCTCATGCAGATGGAGGCCGGTCTGGATACCGGGCCGGTGTTTGCATCGCAACGCACCCCGATTACCGTGCGCGACACAAGCGTCGAGCTGCACCATCGGCTGGCTCAACTCGGCGGCGGTCTGATGGTTGATAAGTTGCCGGAATTGCTCGAAGGGTCGCTAACCGCGACGCCACAGGACGATGCCGAATCTAACTATGCCCGCAAGCTCTCCCGTGACGATGGCTTGCTGCGCTGGCACCGGCCTGCGGTTGAAATCGATCGGCGGATCCGTGCGTTTAATCCCTACCCGGGCTGTGTCGCGACCCTTGATGACGAGCCACTGAAATGCTGGCGCTCAACGCTCGCCGATGGTGAGTGTGATGAGCCGGCGGGCACCGTTCTCGATGTCGATGACGAAGGCATGCGCGTCGCATGCGCCGAAGGCATTGTGCGCATCAGCGAAGTACAGCGGCCGGGTCGGTCCAGAATCACGCCGGCCGAGCTGGCAACCCAGCTGACGCTGGTCGGCCAGCGCCTCGGCGACGGCCAGTGAGTCGTGGCTCCAGTGTGACGCGGGCGGCCGCTGCGCGCGCCGTCGCTGCGGTGCGCTTCGGCGGCCGCTCGCTTGACCAGGCGCTGGCCGAGCAGGCCGAGCCGCTCGAGCCCTCGCAGCGACCACTGCATGCCGAACTTAGCTATGGCACATTGCGCCACTATCGCTTGCTCGAAGCGTTGCTTGGCGCGCTGATGAAAAAGCCGCTTGGACGGCGCGACCGCCAGCTGCATGGCTTGCTGATGGTCGGTCTGTATGAGCTCTGGCGGCTCAACACGCCTACGCACGCGGCGGTGGCGGAAACCGTCAACGCAACGCGTGAGCTGGGACGCACCCCGCTGCGCGGTTTGGTCAATGCCGTGCTCAGGCGATTTGATCGTGAGCGCGATAGTTTGCTCGAGGGTCTGGGCACGGCGACTGAGCTGCTGACCTCGCATCCGGACTGGCTGGCTCGCCAGCTGCGCGCTGACTGGCCGGAGCACGCCGATGACATCATGCGGGCGAACAACCTGCGCGCGCCGATGTGGTTGCGGGTGAACGCGCGCCGGAACGGGACCCGCGACTATGCCGATGTGCTCGGCGCAGCACTCGATTCGCCCGTGCATTTGTCCGACGACGCACCGCATGCGATCCGCCTCGACAAGCCGGTCGGCGTCAGCGCGCTGCCAGGCTTCGCCGACGGTGCCGTTTCCGTACAGGATCTCGCGGCACAAATGGTGGCGCCCCTGCTGGCCGCCGAGCCCGGCATGCGGGTGCTCGACGCTTGTGCCGCCCCGGGCGGAAAAACCGCGCACTTGCTGGAGTTGGCCGATGATGAGCTCGACCTGCTGGCGTTGGATATTGATGAAAAACGTCTGGCTCGCGTCACGGATACGCTGCAGCGACTGCAGCTGCATGCGCGATGTCGCGCCGCTGATGCCGCCGACCCGTCGGGATGGTGGGACGGTGAGGTTTTTGATCGCATCCTGATCGACGCGCCCTGTACCGGCAGTGGCGTGATCCGCCGCCACCCTGACATCAAAGTCCTGCGTCGAGCCGCGGACGTTGCCACGTTTGCGGAACGACAGCTGGCGTTGCTTGTCTCATTATGGCCATTGGTAGCCCCCGGAGGTTGTCTGCTTTACGCAACATGTTCTGTGCTGCGCGCGGAAAATCATGATGTTATCGCTAAGTTCAGTGAGATTTCCGAGGACCTGCTGCTCTCAAATGAGTTGCGTCACGGCAACAATAGCGGTCTAATGCAGGTCGAATCCTTGGGAATGCAGATGCTCCCGGGCGACACCCAGTCGGACGGTTTCTTTATCAGCCTGATGTGCAAGCGGCCCGGCTGACGCCCGTTTCGACCCAACTTATATCGGCCACTGACCCCAGATGACACGCACAGGCACAAACCGTCCATTTCTGAGCCTGATTGTCTTGCTGTGCCTGGCATCCGGCAGCGTGCAGGCTGACGAAGGCAGTATCGTCATCCGCTCCGCGAGCTCGACGCTGCAGGATAGCGTTCACGTTGCTTCCGCACGGATCCAGTTTCAACTCTCCGATCGTATTGAAGAGGCTTTGGCGAACGGCATCGCACTCGAGGTTGCGCTTGAATTCGAGATCTACCGCAGCCGCCGATTCTGGGCGGACGCGAACATCGCCACGCTCAAGGTCGTTAACGTGCTGCGCTACAACAAGGTCAGCGAACGCTACCTGTTGCGCAATCTGAACACGGATCGGCAGACTTCCTATGCGACCATTTTCGCGGCATTGAACGCGATGGGTCGGGTAGATGGCTTGCCGTTGGTTGACGCCGCATTGCTGCGCGATGATGCGTCGCACACCGTGCGCCTGCGCGTCGAAATCAGCATTGCCGAATATCCCGTTTCGCTTCGCTATTTCTTGTTCTGGCGCGATGACTGGCGCGTTGCCAGCGACTGGTTCTCGTGGCCGCTCGTTCCCTGAAGCACCTGTTCTACACTACCCTCGCCGGCGTCGGGCTGGTGCTAACGGTGAGCGCGCTGGTGCTGCTCGCCAAGACCTCCAACAATTCCGCCGAACTGGATCGCCTGTCGCAGCTGACGCTGGTCATCAATGGTGCTGGTATCGTCGTTCTGATGGTGTTGTTGATCGGCAATATCACCCGGCTGATTCGAGACTTGCGACGTGAGGTGCCCGGTGCGCGGCTGAAGAGCAGGATGCTGGCGGTTTTTATCGTACTCGCGTTGCTGCCGCTGTCAGTTGTGTATTACTTTTCGCTACAGTTCCTGAACCGCGGGATCGATAGTTGGTTCAGTGTGCAGGTTGAGCAAGGCCTCGAAGATGCCTTGCAGCTAAGTCGTGCGGCCATGGACATCCAGATTCGCAACGGCCTTGGGCGCACGCAGGCCGTCGGGCAACGACTGCGGGGCGTGCCGGACGATCAGCTATTGGGCGCGCTATCGGCCGAGCGCCGCAATGTCGGTGCGCTCGAGCTCGTCATTTTTGCGCAGAACAGCCGCATCATTGCGTTGAGTTCGGAAAGAGCGGTCGAGGCTGTGCCGGTCGCGCCCAGCGAAGAGATGCTGCTGCAGATTCGCGCCGGCCGGCCCTACTTCAGTCTTGACACGATTGGAGAGGAAAATTTCGAAGTGCGCACCGCAATCTCGTTCGAGAGTTCACCGACGTCGGGTTCCCTGCGGCTGTTGCTCGGCGTTTATCCGGTGACGCAGCGATTGTCTACGATGGCTGCAAGCGTTGAGCAATCCTATACCGACTACCAGCGGCTCGTGCTGTTGCGTGCGCCACTAAAAAGCACGTTTACACTTTCCTTGACGGTCGTCTTGCTGGTGTCGGCGCTCGGTGCGGTATACGGCGCGTTCTTTTTCTCGCGCAGGCTCGTCGCACCGATCCAGCAACTTGTCGCGGGGACGGTCGCTGTCGCACGCGGCGACCTGGAAACGGAGTTGGCGCCGCCGCCCAAGGATGAGATCGGCGTGCTGGTCAGCTCGTTCAACGATATGACACGACGATTGCGCGCCGCGCGCGACGAGGCGCAGCTGAGTCGCGCACAAGTCGAGGCCGAGCGTGCCAACGTTGAGATTATTCTGGCTCGCCTGTCCACTGGCGTCATCGCACTGAGCACGGACCTGCGCATTCGAACGGCAAACAATGCGGCGGTTGATATTCTCGGTGTCGATCTCGATCAGAGGATAGGCGAACCGCTCGGTGAGGTTGCGAAAGGGCAGCTGTTGCTGCAGCAGTTGTTCGACGTGGCGCGCGCGCATTTCAGCGAAGGTCAGACCGAATGGCGCGAACAAATCATGTTGCGTGAAGAGGTCGGGCGCCGGGTGCTGACTTGTGCCTGTACCGAGTTGCCCAGCGATTCGCCGGAGGCGGCCGGCTATGTGATCGTCTTTGATGACATCACGACGTTGCTGGAGGCGCAGCGCGATGCCGCATGGGGCGAGGTCGCGCGCCGTTTGGCACATGAAATCAAGAATCCGCTGACGCCGATCCAGCTTTCCGCCGAGCGCTTGCGGCGGCGCTATCTGACAACGATGGAGGCGGCCGACGCGCAGGTGTTAGATCGTGCGACGCACACCATTGTGCAGCAGGTCGAGGCGATGAAAGAAATGGTCAACGCCTTTTCGGACTATGCGCGCGCGCCAGACATGCAGATTACCCAATTCCGGCTCAATCGCCTGGTACGCGAGGTCGTTGAGCTATACCGCACCGAGGGCCGGCACATCGACATCGCATTGAAGCTGGCCGACGAAACACCAATGATCGAGGCCGATAACGGGCGTGTACGGCAAATGCTGCATAACCTGATGCGCAATTCGGTCGAAGCTATTGGTGCGGCGGAAAACGGCCATATCGACGTAAGCGTGGAAACGCTGGAGCGATTCGGCGAACAGATGGTGCGCATCACCGTGCTCGATGACGGGCCCGGTTTTCAGACGGGGAAATTGCAGCAGGTGTTCGACCCTTACGTGACATCGAAGCCGAAAGGAACCGGACTGGGGCTCGCGATCGTAAAGAAACTCGTCGAAGAGCATGCTGGTACGATAGAGGCCGGTAACCGTGACAGCGGTGGTGCGCGGGTCGCCATCACACTGCCACTCAACGAAAGGGCACGCGAAGTCATGTTGACGCGCGAGCATCGGCGCGCGGAGACGCGGAGGGACATGGCATGACTGATTCACGAATACTCGTCGTTGACGATGAGCGTGATATTCGCACTTTGATACAGGAAATCCTGTCCGAGGAAGGCTATTCGGTGAACGTCGCGGCGGATGCCGCCGAAGCGCGCACCGCAAAGGCCGAATTCGATCCGGATCTCGTACTGCTCGATATCTGGATGCCCGATACCGACGGAATCAGCCTGTTGCGTGAATGGTCGTCGGCGAGCCACGCGTTGTGCCCGGTGGTGATGATGTCCGGTCATGGCACCGTCGACACTGCCGTCGAGGCGACGCGCCTTGGCGCCGTTGATTTTATCGAGAAGCCGATTTCGCTGGCGAAATTGTTGCGCTCGGTTGAGAGTGGGCTGCAGGGTGGTAATCGCAAAACGCGCTATGACGGTTCGGCATCGTTGTCGTCGGCGGTTGAGTCGGTTGGTCGCAGTATTCTGATGCGCCAATTACGTGAGCGCGTTGCGCAGGTGGCGCAACACCAGGCGAACCTGTTGATTGCCGGCGAGACCGGCAGTGGTCGGGAAGCAATAGCGCGCTTCGTGCACGAGCATGGCAATCAGGATGAGCAGCCGTTCGTCACCATTGCTGGCGGGCTGCTAACAGATGACAGCGCCGCCGGGCGGTTGTTCGGCGAGGCGCAGGGCGGTGAGTCGCAACCGGGTATTCTCGAGCGTGCCAACGGCGGCACGCTGTTTATCAGCGAGCTTGCCGATCTCGGCGCCGAGGCCCAGAAATTGCTCGCCGCAACGCTGGAGCAGGGCAGCTTCCGCCGCCCGTCTGACGGGCGCGACATTGCGCTGAGTCTGCGCATCGTTGCCTCAGTGCGTGCCGACTATGATTCGCTTGCGAACGACGGGCTGCTGCGCCGCGATCTGTTGGCGGCGATCAACGTGCTCGGCGTTAAAGTGCCGCCGCTGCGTGATTATTCAGAGGACGTGCCAGATCTGTTGCGCTACTACGTCGACTTGCTGGTCGAAGCGCAGGGTTTGCCATTCCGGCGCTTCGGCATCGCGGCACAAAACCGGCTGCGCAATTATCCGTGGCCCAACAATCTGCGTGGGCTCAGAAATCTGGTGCAGCGCTGTCTGCTCGCCGGCGGCGACGAAGAGGTTTCGCTCGTAGAGATCGAAACCGAGCTTGCCAGCGCAGCCGCACCGGCCGAGCCGCTGGTGAAGCAGGATTTACTGGCATTGCCGCTGCGCGAAGCGCGGGAACATTTTGAGCGCGCCTATTTGTCGCAGCAGCTGTTGCTTTGCGACGGCAAGGTAGGGCAACTTTCCAAGCGCGTCGGTATGGAGCGCACCCACCTGTATCGCAAGCTTCGTTCGCTCGGCGTCGATTTTCGCCAGGCACAGTCCGGCGACGATTAGCCGGCGGGCACGGTGATGGGCGCAATTACCGAACTCAGCCAGCTATTGGCGCAGATGGCGCCGGTTGCTGATCCACTAGACTATATTTTCGCGACGGTCGATGATGAGTCTGGGCCGTTGTTTACGTCTGCGCTGATGGTGTTTCGTGAAGCGGAGGCGACGACGCTGATTTTGCCCGTAGACGCGGTGGCGGGTGAAACGGCGTTTTTCCAATTGCCGCGCTATCGGCGTATCACTTTGAGCGTGCATTCGAGCCTCGATGCTGTTGGCCTGACGAGCGCGGTTAGCCAGGCGCTGACCAGTGCCGGGATACCCGCTAATATCGTTGCCGCCTTTTATCATGATCATGTTTTCGTTCCCGCCAGACTCGCGGCGGATGCCCAAGATGTTCTGCAGTCACTAAGCAGGGCGGCTCGCGACAGAACCGCTGGAAGTCAATGACCCCGGAGATTTTACGATGCACTCTTTGACCCGATTTAGCCTGCTGTTCGCCGCGATGCTGGTGACGACCACGGCGCTCGCCGAAAGCGACCGCCGCACCCTGAACAATGGCAATCTCGTGCTGCACGATATTCCTGAAATTCCGGCGGAGATTGCCGACTCGCTGAGCCGCTATCAGAACGTGCGCTCGGGTTCGTTTCTCGATTGGCACGAAAACTCCGAAGCGCTCTACATAAGCACGCGTTTCGGCGATGTGACCCAGATTCATCTGGTCTCGCAACCGGCGGGCATGCGCCGTCAGCTCACCTTCCTTGACGAGCCGGTGCGCGAGGTCGTGCGCCGCCCGGGCACGAGCGACCTGTCGTTCACAATGGATATTGGTGGCAGTGAATTCACGCAAATCTTCACGCTCGACGGCGGCAGTGGTGATATCCGCCTGCAAAGCGATGGTGAATCGCGCAACGGTACGCTGATGTGGGACAGAAGCGGTGATCGTCTCGCGTTCCAGTCGACCCGTCGCGACGGTCAGGCTAACGACATCTGGATCATGCAGGCGGACGCGCCGGATAGCGCCGGTATCGCGCTCGAGGCGACAGACGGCAGCTGGTGGGGGCCGGCCGACTTCAACGCGGACGGCACGAAACTGTTGTTGACCAACTATCACAGCATCAGCGACTCGCGTGCGGTGTTGCTCGACCCGGCGACCGGGGAACAGCGTCGCGTGGATGGCGGCGAGGAACGCAAGTCCACCAATCGTCCGCTTGGCTTCAGTGACGACGGCCAGGGGATGTTTTTTATTACCGACCAGTTCGGCGAGTTCAATCGTCTGGCCTACCGCTCTTTGGCAATCGATGCCGAGACCGAAGTGATCACCGGTGATATCGACTGGAGTGTTGCTGATTTCGCCTTCGACCCGACGCGTCGGCGTGCGGCTTTCGTGGTCAATGAGGGTGGCGTGTCTGCGCTGTACCTGCTCGATGCGCGCAGTCGACGCTATCGCCGTGTTGCTGATGTTCCGGTCGGCGTGATCGGTGCGATCAGATTTTCGCCGGATGGCAGCAAGCTTGCGATGACACTGAACAGTGCGCGTTCGCCGAGCGACACCTACGTGTTGTCGCTGGGCCGGCAGGCGCTGGCCGCAGGCGAGCTTGTGCGGTGGACCTACAGCGAAGTCGGCGGGCTCGATACCGAACAGTTCGTCGCGCCGGAGCTCATAAGCTACCCGACCTTTGACAAGGTCGGCGACGCACCGCGCCAGATTCCGGCGTTCGTTTACCGGCCGCAAGGCGAGGGCCCGTTCCCGGTCATTATCAGTATTCACGGTGGCCCGGAAAGTCAGGCGCGAGCGACTTTTTCGAGCACCTATCAACTGTGGCTGGCGAAACTCGGCGCCGCGGTAATCGTGCCGAACGTGCGCGGCTCGGCGGGCTACGGCAAGACCTACGTTGGTCTCGATAACGGCTTCAAGCGCGAAGACTCTGTGCGTGACATCGGTGCGCTGCTTGACTGGATCGCGACGCAGCCGGATCTCGATGCCTCGCGCGTCGCGGTGTTCGGTGGCAGCTACGGCGGCTACATGGTGCTGGCCAGCAGTGTGCACTACAGCGATCGGCTGCGCGCCGCGGTGGACGTGGTCGGTATCAGTAATTTCGTCACGTTCCTCGAAAACACGCAGGACTACCGGCGCGATTTGCGTCGCGTCGAGTATGGCGACGAGCGCGACCCGGCAATGCGTGCACATCTGGAGGCGATCAGCCCGCTCAACAACGTGGACAAGATCACTGTGCCGACGTTTGTCGTGCAGGGTCACAACGACCCGCGTGTGCCGGTATCGGAAGCCGAGCAGATCGTCGCCGCGCTGCGCGAAAACGGACGCGAGGTCTGGTACATGGATGCGTTAAACGAGGGCCACGGCTACCGGCGCAAGGAAAATGCCGATGTGTATCGCCAGGCGGTGGTGTTGTTCTTTCAGAACTACCTGTTGCCGAAGCAGGACTAGGTGAGTCGGGGGTGCCCGATATTGCATTGCTGCTGCTCGCGCCCAGGCCACCGGCTCAACACCACGGATCCGGCCATGCGTTAGGCCGAGTCCCGCTGTTACCTGGCGCGAGTCTGGCCGTAAAGTGTCAGCCGTCGAACCGAATCAGGATGACGTCGATCTGCTCATCACGCAGGCGTTGGCGGAATTCGTTCACGCGTTGCGTATCCTTGAGCGGGCCAATTCGCACCCGATGGAACACGCGGTCCTTTATTTCGACAATTTCCACGCGCGCCTGCATGCCCAAGATTGCGAGCGTCGCCTTCATGCTATCTGCGTCTTCTGCGCTGCGGAACGAGCCGGCCTGGATGATGTAGGCGCCGGGCTCGGTCACGGGTTCTGTTTTGTCCGTGGCTTGCTCGGTGGCAGGCTTACGACGCGCGGCAAAGTCGTCGCTGACGACGACTTCCTGCTCCGGCAACATGTCATAGAAATCATAGCCGCTACCGGTAGCCTCAATCGCGACCGGCTCGACTTTTTTGGTCGCGCTTTTCTTTGGCTCCGCTTTGGCGGCTGTGCCTGGCGCCGCTGTCGCTGAGCCGCGTTCTGGCGACTGCAGATACCAGATCACCGCGGCGATGGACAAGCCGGCAACGAGCCCGACCATCATTGAGCCGAAGCTGCCGCCTTTGTTACTGCGGCGTTTGCGCCGCGCCGGTTTGCGCTTTTTCTTTCTTGCCGCCATTGCGCTACATGCGTTCCGGCGCGCTGACGCCGAGAATGGCGAGCCCGCTGGCGAGCACTACGCGCGCCGCTGCAATCAACGCAAGCCGTGCATCGCGCAACCCGGCATCGTCGACAATAAATTTGTGGGCGTTGTAGTAGCTGTGCAGCTCGTGCGCGAGTTCGCGCAGATAGTTGACCAGCATATGTGGCGCACGACGTTCGGCGGCGACGGCGAGCGTTTCCGGGTAGCGGTCGAGGCGGCTGACCAGCGCGCTTTCATGCGCCTCGCTGAGCCGCCCCAGATGCCTGAGCCCGTCGTCGGCATTATGTGTAAGCGACTGCTCGTCGAGCTGGCCGAACACGCTGCAGATGCGCGCGTGCGCATACTGGATGTAATAGACGGGATTGTCGTTGGACTGTGATTTCGCAAGCTCGAGGTCGAAGTCGAGGTGCTGGTCGTTGCTGCGCATGATGTAGAACAGGCGCGCGGCGTCGTTGCCGACCTCTTCACGCAACTCGCGCAGTGATACGAAGTTGCCGGAGCGCGTGCCCATCTGCATCTTCTCGCCGCCGCGGTACAACGTCACGAATTGCACCAGCTTAACCTCGAGGCTGTCACGCGGCTGCTCCATCGCCTCGAGTCCGGCACGGACGCGCGCGATGTAGCCGTGATGATCAGAGCCGAGCACATCGAGCAGCAGGTCAAAGCCGCGCTCGCGTTTGTTCAGGTGATAGGCGATGTCAGAGGCGAAGTAGGTTTTCTTGCCGTTTTCGCGTACGACGACGCGGTCTTTTTCGTCGCCGTAGTCGGTCGCACGAAACCACACCGCGCCGCCTTTCTCGTACAAAACATCTTCACGCTTGAGCTTGTCGAGTGCGGCATCAATGGTGCCTTCATCGGTCAGGCTGGCCTCCGAGAAAAACCGGTCGAAGCGAATGCCGAACTCGGCAAGGTCATCGCGAATGTCATCGAGGATGGCGTTCAGTGCGAACTTGCGCAGCGCGTCAAAGTCATCGCCGAGCAGCGTTTCGGCGCGCGCGATCAGGGCATCGATGTAGGCGTCTTTTTCGTCTTCGCTGTCCGGCGCAAGCCCGTCGAGCAACGCAGCTGCGCCCGGCAGCTCGACCGCGGCCTGTGCCGACCAGTCGGTCGCAATGGTGCGGATGTATTCGCCACGGTAACCGGCCAGCGGAAAGGCCGGCGCATTATCGCCGGCGCCGAGTGCACGCATCAACACGCTCGCGGCCAGAATCTCCATCTGACGGCCAGCGTCGTTGACGTAATACTCCTCGGCGATTGTGTGCCCGGCGGCGCGCAGCAGATTCGCGACACTGCCGCCGTAAGCGGCATGGCGGCCGTGCCCGACGTGCAACGGGCCTGTCGGGTTGGCCGAGACGTATTCGACCAGAATGCGCTGGCCGGTGGGTTCGCTGACATGACCAAAGGTATCACCGCGCGCATGGATGTCGCGGACAACGGCGTTGGCCGAGTCCTCATTCAGGAAGAAGTTGATAAAGCCCGGACCGGCGATCTCGGTGCGCGCGACGACCTGATTCTCGGGTAAGCCCGCGACAATGTCGTCGGCGAGTTCGCGGGGCTTGCGCCCAAGCGGCTTGGCCAGACGCAATGCAATGTTGCTGGCGAAATCGCCGTGCGCGGGATCGCGCGTGCGCTCAAGTTCCGGCACGATGCTGGCCAACGCTTCATCAGCGGCCACTTCGGGCATGGCGCTGAGTGCGCGGCTGATCAGTTCAATAATGTCGTTTTTCAATGCAGGCTTCCTCGGGCAGCCCGCGATTCTAACGCGGATGCGCGCGCTTTGGCAGCCGCACGCGCACAGTGGGCGCAAGTCCGCGTCACAACTCCGCCTGTGGGTCGACGTCGAGAGACCAGCGCAGGTCGCCACTCGGTTTGATCTCATTAACGCTGTGCGAGAGCCGGTCGAGTTGTGCCTGCAATGCCTTGCGCGAGTCGGCTTGCAGTAGCAACTGGAACCGGTGGCGCCCGGCACGTTTCTGCATGCTGGCCGGCGCCGGGCCCAGCACATCAATGCCATTGGCGGCCATGGCGCCCTTGGCGCGATGCAGGAAGGCTTGCGCGATCTGCGGGTCTTTGGACGCCGCATGCAAGACGGCCACGTAGCTGAACGGCGGCCACCTGGCGGCGGCGCGTTCGGCGAGCGCCTGGTCTGCGAACGCGTGATATCCGCTTTCAATCAGCGTACGTAACAACGGATGCTGCGCGAACGCGCTCTGGATCAATACCTCGCCGGCGATATCCGCACGGCCCGCGCGCCCGGCGACCTGCAGTACGGATTGGGCCAGCCGTTCCGGCGCGCGAAAGTCGCTGGCGAAAAAGCCCTGATCGGCGTTGAGGATGACCACCAGCGTCAGGCCGGGCAGGTGATGACCTTTGGCCAGCATTTGCGTGCCGATCAGGATGCGCGTGTCGCCGCGCTTGGCCGATTGCATCAGGGCGTCCATGCTGCCGCGCGCCTGGGTCGTATCACTGTCGATACGCGCCAGCGGGTAGTCCGGAAACTGCGCGGCCAGCACCTGCTCGACGCGTTCGGTGCCCTCACCGAGCGGCTTCATCGGCTCCTTGCAGTTGTCGCAATGGGTCGGTAGCGCCCGGCGCGCGCCGCAATGATGGCACTGCAATTGGCCGCGGCGCGCGTGCACCGTCATATGTGCATCGCAGTTCAGGCAGTCGGCCATGTCGCCACAGGCGGTGCAGATCAACGTCGGCGCGAAGCCACGCCGGTTCAGATAGACCAGCACTTGCTGGCCCTGCTCAAGGTGTCTACGCATCGCGTCAAGCACCGGCTGGCTGATGCCCTCGATGGCGTTGAAGCGGTTCATGTCGATCACGCGAATCGCCGGTGGAATGGCATCGCCGGCGCGCTCGGTCAGGCGAAGGTGCTGATAGCGCCCGCTGCGTGCGTTTTGCAGCGACTCGAGTGACGGCGTCGCGCTACCGAGGATGACAGGAATATTGTGGCGTTGGCCGCGCCATACGGCTAGGTCGCGCGCGTGATAGCGAAAGCCTTCGTGCTGCTTCAGCGAGGCATCGTGCTCTTCATCGATGATGATCAGGCCGGGCCTTGCCAACGGCGTGAATACCGCAGAGCGTGTGCCCAACACGATAGCGGCATCGCCGCTTGCCGCAGCGATCCAGTTCATGGTGCGTTGCGTGTCGCCGAGCTCGCTGTGCAGCAATGCGACCGGGTGTCCCAGGCGGCGCTCGAAGCGTGCGGCGAGCTGCGGCGTCAGACCGATTTCCGGCACCAGAATCAGCGCCTGTTTGCCGCTGGCAATACATTGCCGGATGCGCTGCAGGTACACCTCGGTTTTGCCACTGCCGGTGACGCCGTCGAGCAACGACACCGAAAAGTGCTCGGCCGAATCCGTCAACGCGGCGAGCGCGTCTGATTGTTGCGTATTGAGCGTGGGCCCGGGCTCGCCGTCGTTAGTGCGCGTCCAATCGACGCTCAGCGCACGTTCCTCGCGCGCGACCCAGCCACGTTCGAGCAACGCGCCGGCGACGCGCCGCCAGCCCGGGATATCGGTGTTGAGTGCATCGCTTGCGCGCCCGCCCGGATGCGCGTCGAGTTGGCTGAGAAGCTCGTGTTGTTTGGGCGCCTTGCGCGCCAATGCGGCGGTGAGCGCATCATGGCCCGCAACGGTGAGCGACCAGTATTCGGTTCTGAGCTGTGAGGCATCCGCATTGCGCAATAGTGGCGGTAGCGCTGCGGCCATCACTTCGCCGGCAGGATGGTGGTAGTAGCGTGCCGCGAACTGCAGCAACGCCATTTCGTCTTCGGCGAAAAACGGTGTTTCGTCCAGCGCGCGGGCAACCGGTTTCAGGCGCGACGCCGGCAAATGTGCGCCGCCGTCGCCCGGCCAAACCAGCCCGACCAACTGGCGGCGGCCGAACGGCACGACGACGCGCGAGCCGGCCGCCGGCGTCGCCATGCCGGCAGGCAGCAGGTAATCAAATACCTGATGCAACGGCACGTCGACGGCCACGGAAACACGCCGCTCATCGCTAGGTTGTTGTTTTGATGTGCTTTGTGACAAGCCTGTGGATAACTCTGTGGATCAACAGTGCAGGATTTCGCGCACTTTTGGGAAAAACGAGGCGCCGGCGAGTATATTGCCAGCAGAAAGAAAAATTAATAACATTAAAAACAGTATGTTGTGCTATTTCTTAAGTGTTTCGCCGTTTCCGGGCCTATGTCACAAAACCGTGACAAAGAATGTGTATAAGTGACTGAACATTAGCGGCAATTTCGAAATGGCAGACTATCGGGTTGCAGTTTCACGACGCTCACAACGTCGTTTGGCCGCAACACCAGCCGACGACATTATTGCACGCATAAAGCCAACGCCGTGCGCACATTGCGGGGGGCAATCAGGGTTGCGGAAATGATTGATTTTCGGCCTGCGTTCTGCAACCTTTAACTTTGTACGAAAAGTGACTCGAATGCCTGATAAAGGCAGGAGACGGCCAGATGGAAGAGACTCCGGGAACCGGGCTTTCCCAACAGGTACTGCGAACCGATGTCGCGGGCATGCCGCTGGAGTGGATTGACTACCGCGAGGCGGTCAGGCTCTACCACACCGGTCAGGTGGCCTACGCCTGCGGCAGCCTGCTTTACCGGGTGCGCGGCGGCTACAACGCGTTCGATGGCCAGCGCAGCGTTGTTGATGTGAACTCCATCATCGCCACGCAGGGCACCCATCAGGGTCTTGCGCAGATGCGAAATGCTTACGTGCCGCCGTTGAATAACCGCACGCTGTTCAAGCGTGATGCGAACATCTGCCTGTACTGCGCGATGCGCTTCCCCAATAGCGAGCTCACGCGCGATCACATCACGCCGATATCGCAAGCGGGCGAGGATCGCTGGACTAATGTCGCGACGGCATGCCGGCGCTGTAACAACCACAAAGGCGGCAATACGCCGGAGCAGGCGGGCATGCAATTGATCGCCATCCCGTTCACGCCGACCTATGCCGAATATATCTATCTGAAGGGCCGTCGCGTGCTCGCCGACCAGATGCAATATCTGTTGGCACACTTTCCGCGCTCGAGCCCGTTGCACAAGCGTGTGCGCATTCATCTTGAGGACAACGGTACCGCCACGCGCAGCGACTTCATCTGATCGCAAGCGCGGCGCGGTGCTACACTGCGCCACCATGGTTTATCTCATCGACGCCAGCGTTTACGTCTTTCGCGCATGGTTTTCCGTGCCCGACGATATGGTCGATGGGTCCGGCAATCCGACCAACGCGCTGTACGGCTTTACGCGCTTTCTTGCGGACTTTCTCGAGTACGAATCACCCGGGCAAATAGCGGTGGCTTTCGATGAGAGCCTGGCCCGTTCCTACCGCAACGAGATCTACGCCGACTACAAGGCTAACCGCGACCCGGCGCCGCCCGAGCTTGACCGTCAGTTCAAGCAATGCCGGCGCATGGCGCGGGCGCTCGGCTTGCGCGAGGCGGCGAGCGACTTGTACGAGGCCGATGACATCATCGGCACGCTGGCCATCGATGCGCGCAGCCACGGCATGCCGTTCACGATCGTGAGCCGTGACAAAGACCTGACGCAACTATTGTCGCCGGCGGATACGTTCTGGGACTTTGCCGGCAACCGGCGGCTCGGCTATCACGATATTCCCGACACATTCGGCGTGTTTCCTGAACAGATTGCAGACCTGCTCGCATTGGCGGGCGACAGTGTCGACAACATTCCGGGTGTGCCGGGCGTGGGCCGCAAAACGGCCGTGGCGTTGCTGAATCACTTCGGCAGTCTGGATGTGGTTTACGCGAATCTCGATCAGGTAAAGGACGTCAATTGCAGGGGCGCCGGCAAGCTCGCAGATCGACTCGCCGAGCATCGCGAGATCGCGATGATCTCGAAAGAACTCACGATCATCCCGACCGACGTGCCGTTGCAGTTCGACGCGACCAACCTGCATCGCCGGCCACCGGATCTCGGTGCGCTGAACCACTTGTGCGATGAGGCCGGCTTCGGTCCATCATTTCGTCGCCAGGCCGAGCGCTTGTGCGACCTGCTGGATGCGCGCGGCTAGTCGTCGAGAAAATCGACGCCGAAAATTGCGAACCTGAGCCCCTCCGGCGAGGTGACCAGCCCGTGGCAGCCATCGATGCCGATGCTGCATGGCTTCAGCGGCGAGCCGATTTGGTTGAGTCGGATACCGAGTTCTGCCAGATCGCCGACCCGATAGCTGATCATCGGTGAGCGACCGCTGGCCTGTTCACTCAGCCCCAACGGCAATCCGCACAGCGACAGCCGCATGTGCATGCGTGGGGTCTCCAGCAAGCCCAAAGACTGTTGTGTCCATGGCGCCCAGAATTGCGCGCTCTTGAGTGCATCTCTTATCGGCAGCGTGACCTCGATGAGTTTGCCCATCAACGACGCCGGCGTGATGTCGCTGTCCGGCGAGAATGTGCGGGCTTCGACCAGCATCAGCCCATGGTCGTCGTGATCCACGAGCGCGACGGAATTGAATGTGTCCTGGTCGATACGCATCTCGGCGAGAAACTCGCTATCGCCCAGTTGCAAGGCCGAGCGCAACAGATCCGGTAGTACCAGCGTTATCTGCTGGCGCTCCATATCGCGTTGGTGTAGCCCGATCGCAAGGTGCGCGTCGGCCACGACCGCGTAGCCATGCGGCCATGCGTCATTGGTCGTTAATTCTGTAAAACCCAGCGCGCGGTAGAAATTGAGTGACTCGAGCAGGTCCGGCGCAGCAACGCTGACTTCGAGAAAGCGCATGGCTATTCGTTGGGTGAGTGCTGTTCGAGCGCGTCGGCTCGCCGCGCGCTGTCGCCAATGTCGCTATTCAGTGCCAACAGTGCCTCCGGCCAGCCGCTGATGTGTTCGACGACCAGCTCGCCGAGCACATCGATCTGCGCCTCTGAGTCGTTCAGCGACGGGATGTAGCGTAGATTGCCGCCGCCGGCCTCAACGAAGAGTTCGCCGTTCTCCAGCGCGATCTCTTCCAGCGTTTCGAGGCAGTCGACTGCGAAACCGGGGCAGATCACGTCGATGTTGCCAAGCTTCTCGGCGCCCCAGTCCTCCAGCGTGTAATCCGTGTAAGGCATCAGCCATGGCTCGCGACCCACGCGCGACTGGAAGCTGACAAACCACTCGCTATCCTTGAGCTCGAGCGCATCGGCCACCAGCCGGGCCGTTTTCTGGCACTGGCAGTGATAGGGGTCGCCGGCGCGAAAATAGCGCTGCGGTATGCCATGGAAACTGAACAATAGTCGCTCTCCGCGGCCATGTTCCTGCCAGTGCGCGCGCACGCTGTCGGCAAGCGCCTCGATCAGGCGCGGCCGGTCCGCGTACTGGTTAATGAAGCGAAACTCGGGTACCCAGCGCTGGCGTGACAACGCGCTGGTCACCGCATCGAATACCGTGCCCGTGGTGGTCGCGGAGTATTGCGGATACAGCGGCAACACGACCAGCCGGCGCACGTTCTGCTTGCGCAGTCGCTCGAGTGCATCGGGAATCGATGGCGAGCCGTAGGACATGCCGAGCTCGGCAACGACCGGTACCTTGTCGTCACCCTGCAATTTTCCGGCGAGCCCGTCCGCGATGCTCTGGCTGAACAGCAGCAGCGGAGAGCCGTCCTCGGTCCAGATCTTGCGATAGGCGGCAGCCGATTTGGCCGGACGGAAGCGCAGAATGATCAGATTAAGGATCAACCACCACAACCAGCGCGGCTGCTCGACGACGCGCGGGTCCCACAGAAACTGCTTCAGATAGCGGCGCACAGACGTCGGCGACGGATCGTCCGGGGTGCCGAGGTTGACGACCAGCAGCCCGATTGACTGTTGATCGCCATGTTCAAATTGTGACTCTCCGGTATACCGAGCCATTATTAGCGTTGTCCATGCGTCGAATGTGGCGCTACAGTACCAAGCACAAAGGTATGAGGCCAGCACAGTGGCCGGTGAACAGGGGATTGGTGTGATAGAAAATGAAGCGCCCGATGAGCCACGATCGACCGGCGTCTCGAAGTCTGATCTTGTGCGCGATGCCGTCGTGTTTCAGGTAAAGCTGGTCATTGACGGTATTCGCGATTTTATTCTCATACCGGTATCGCTGGTCGCAACGTTAATCAGCCTGCTGAAATCCGGCGACGAGGCCGGGCGCGAATTCTATGATGTGGTCGCATTTGGTCGTGACACAGAGAAGAAGATCAATCTGTTCAGCGCCGCTGAGCGCATCGACGTGGAGGAGGACAAGTTCGATAGCCCGGATCTGGACTCACTGGTCGATCAGGTCGAGGGATACATGCGCAAGGAATATGAGGGCGAGCGGTTCACCGCCGCGCGCACGCGTATCGAGAAAATGCTTGCTTCGCTCGACGCAAAGCGCCAAAGACGTGATGGTGAAGATAATGTCTGACCAACGCGAGCCGCCGGGCTGGGTGCTGGCCGCGCGTGAGCAATGGGTGGACAGTGAGCGCCCGGAATCGATCGTTGAGCCGGGCCCCGGCCAGGTTTCTGTGTGGGATTATCCGCGACCGCCGCGGCTCGAGGATGTCGGCAAGCCGGTTCGGGTCGAATTCGGCGGTGTCGACATTGCGAATACCGAGCGCGCGCGGCGCGTCTGCGAGACGGCCAGCCCGCCGACCTACTACATCCCGCCTGAGGACGTCGCGATGGACTATTTGCGGCCGCTATCGCGCAGCAGCATGTGCGAATGGAAAGGCGAGGCCGCCTATTTTGACGTCGTCGTGGACGGTCGTAACGCGCCGGCTGCGGCCTGGTGTTATCCGAAGCCGTATATCGAATTTACCGGTATTGCGGGGTGGATTGCTTTCATGCCGCGCGCGATGGACGCCTGCTACGTGGGTGATGACCGGGTGGTGGCGCAGCCTGGAGGGTTCTATGGCGGCTGGATAACACCGGAGCTGACCGGGCCATTTAAGGGCATGCCCGGCAGCGGCCACTGGTAGCACGATGAGTCACGAAGACTGGCATTCGCGCTGGCGCGAGAACCGTATAGGGTTTCACAAACAGGACGTTAACCCGCACCTGATTAGCTTGTGGTCGGACCTGGCGGTGGCGTCCGACAGCGGCGTATTCGTGCCGTTGTGCGGCAAGAGCGTCGATTTACACTGGCTCGCGGCCCGCGGTCATACCGTCACGGGCGTCGAGCTTTCGCCGGTTGCCGTTCAGGATTTTTTCGCGGAGGCGGGCGTCACGCCGGTGCGAGGTGAGATTGGCGGGTTCGAATATTCCGAACACGGCCGCGTGCGTATTTTCTGCGGCGATTTTTTTGCGTTAACACCCGACATGCTTGGCACTATTTCGGCTTGTTTCGACCGCGCCGCGCTGATTGCGCTTGCGCCAGACGAACGGTCTCGCTACATGCAGCATCTGGCAAGCCTGTTGCCGGTCGGCAGCCGTTGCCTGCTGGTCGCGCTGGACTATCCGCAACAACAGATGAGCGGCCCGCCGTTCTCGGTGCCGGCCGACGAGGTGCTCGCGCTGTGTGATGGCGCGTTTGCTGTCGAGATGTTGCGCGATGATGATGTGCTGGAAAACGAGCCGCGCTTCAGGCAGCGTGGCGTCAGTCGCATGCGTGAGCAGTGTTACCGCCTCACGCGCCAGTGACCGGGCTGCTGAACCAGCCAGTTAGCCTGCCTTAATCCGGTTAGCAACCGCGCTAGAAAAAACGCGTCAACGACAACTGCAGATAGTCCTCGCGGTCGAACAATGCGAGCGGGTCCTCAGGGTCATCACTGCTGAACGCCCGGCCCTCGATTGCGACGCGCCAATCGTTGCCAAGACGCCGCGAAGCCTCCAGCGATAGCACCTGACCCTGATTGTTCAGGTCCCGGCTTAGCAGCACCAACAGCTCACTGCCGGCAAAGTCATTGCGCGCAAACCGCAGCCCCGCCACCAGGTCATCATCGAAGGTGCTGGCGGCATCAAACGCGTTGGCATTGCTGCCGCCGCGCTCGTCATACTGATATTCGACGATGATGCCGACGTCGATGCCGCTGCCGGCGATGCCGAACAGGCTGTATTCAAAACCGCCGGTTGCCGCCGTATAACGGCGAAACGCATCCCGCTTGCTCAGCGCTTCCAGTTTCCACAGCCATTCCCCGGCGACGAACGTCATCTCAAGCGCTGTCTGATCGGTCAGAAAATAAAACGGCGCGATACGTGCCGGTGACGTCGCCGTTGGCGGACTCAGCAGTGTGAAGGCCGGTGTTCGTTCGGTGCCATTGAAGTGCGATAGCGCAAACTCAAGCGGCCCGATGTAGTGGCTGTAGCGAACCGCATAGTCAGTGTGTGAGCGACCATCCTGCGACTCGAACGCAGCCGCGTCAGCGACGATTTCCACGGGGCCGCGAAGCCGGCCGCCGCTGCCGGGGAAAGGGCGCTCGCGCATGCCCGGAAGAACAAAAAAGTCCCAGGTTCCCCAGTCGGGTGTCCATGAAAATCTCAGCATCGGCTGGCCGAGTTTGACCTCGGTGCTGGGGTTTTCGACGAGATCGGTCTGGTTGATGATGTCGACCAGATGCAGGGCCTCGGTGACGCCCCAGAAAACGCGGTCTACGCCAACAAGGACTTCTACGGTTGGCCAGCGATAGCGCCAGTAGAACTCGCGCAGATCCATCTTGCTGCGCTCGCCGTCGGCATTGTCGGCGCGTCCCGCGACGGCCGCGGCAAAGCGCTGGCGCTCGTTATCCCAATCGTGAAAAAAATCGACGCGACCGGCGAGTGAAAGATCCCACTGCTGCTGGCGCGGGTCCGGCGTGTCATGGAAGAAATAACGGCTTTCAGCAGCAAGCTCGCCGGTCCACTCCGCGGCAACTGCGCCGCCTGACGCCAGCCACGCAAGCGCCAGCAGAATAGTGGTGGCGCTAGCGGATATCGCGCAGCGCATTGCGCTCAAAGTTGCGTGCCGGCAGCGATAGCCCGAACTGGTAATCGCGCCAGTTCAGGATGGTGCGGCGACCATTCTGGATGTTGACCATTTCCATTGTAAGTGGTCGCCAGAACCGATCGAGATACCGTTGGTAGTCACTCGCGGTAAGCGTCTTCAACAGGCGTTCGCCGCGATCGTAATACTCAATCTGGCGAATACGCAGCTCGTCCTGATCGAGCCAGACGATCTGGCGCGAATAGCCCGACTGGGTTTTTGGCGTGCGTTCCAGTCGATAGGTGTCGATCTCTCCAAGACTGTCTTCACCGAGATAGCGGTAGGTGTATTTCTCGACCTCGTCCGAGCCGAGGTCCTCATAGGAAAATTCGCTCGACATGAATGCGCCGGAGCGGTTGCTGGACGCAATGCGTTTGACGCGCTTGAGCGCCGGCAGATAGAGCCATTGGTCGTCGTCGCGCTCGGCATGGCTATGGGTCAGGAAGGCGGTGCCTTCGACATCAGCCGGGTCCTCGAAAAACAATAACGTGCGGTCGCCGTCGTCGGACATCTCCAGCGTCTTGCTACGCATGGTGCGCGCAACGCTGTTGCCGCGACCGTCGAACAGTGTCATTTGCATGTCCGACTGGCTGTCGCCAAAGCCTTGTCCGCGCCGGTCGGCCTCACGAGCGAGTGCGAGCCCGTTGTCCGCGGCGTTGTTGCCTGCTGTGAAGCCGGGGATGTCGTCGCTGGCGAGCAGCGGCGAACACATAAACAGGATCAGGGTAATCAGGGTAGTGCGCATATCTTTATTGTAGCGGCGCAAACGATGCTACCCAACAAAAAACCCGGCGCATTGCTGCGCCGGGCTGTTTGTCGAATCGATGACGAGGCGCTGTATCAGGCAGCGTTCTGTGCATCCACTTCTCCGGACTTCAGTTTCACGATGTACGCTTTGTACGCACGCATCGCCTGATAGCCCATGATCCACATGATCGGCACGTTGGCGAACAACATGACGCCGGTGCCGACGCCGGTCATATTATCGAGATCAGCGTCGGTTTCGATGAAGCCCATCGTGGCGATGATGATCAACGAGCAGTACACGAGCTTGTAGGGCAGCACCGATTTTTCACCGGCCAGATAGACCATGCCCTGCTCGCCGTAGTAGCTCCACGAGATCACTGTCGATATCGCGAACAGCCAGGAGGCCAGCGTGACCAGCCACATGCCGAGGCCCGGCTGCACCGTGTCGAAGGCTTTCGCCGTCATCGTTGCGCCGACATAGGTCGGGTAGATACCGAGATCGGTCATGCCCGGCCCACTCTCACTGTTAAATGGCACCCATTCAATGACCAGGCCGGTCGTATCATCGGTGATCGTACCGTCCAGCTTGTGCAGGTTGTTGCCGGTATCGCCGTTCTCGTCGGCCTCGACGATCATGTAGACCGCGTCGCCAAGCACAAGCTCGTCCGATGCCGGTGCGGTCGATGGCTCGACCTGCCAGACGCCGTCGGAGACCTTTGCGACGAATGGCTCGACGTTCAGCGTGCCGGCCGCGTCGCGGTTCCAGACGCCGGACGACAGGATGATCAGCGCGGTAAATGTGCACACCACGATCGTGTCAATGAACGGCTCGAGTCCGGCGACGATACCTTCACGCACCGGCTCATCGGTCTTCGCCGCGGAGTGGGCGATCGGTGATGAACCCTGGCCGGCCTCATTCGAGAACAGCGCGCGTTTCATGCCGATCAGGAATGCGTAGGCGACCGTACCGCCGATGAACGCGCCCTGCGCCTCCTGCGGTGAGAACGCACCCTTCACGATCAGGCCTAACATTTCCGGAATCTTGTCGAAATTGACGAACAGCACGAAGCTGCCGGCAATCAGGTAGAGCGCAACCATGAACGGCACCAGCGTGCCGGCGACCTTACCGATGCGCTTGATGCCACCGATGATCACCGCACCGACGATAATCGCGAGCACGATACCGCTGACGATGCTCGGCACGCCGAAGTAGCTTTCGGTGATCTCGCCGACGTTCCAGGCCTGGAACATGTTGCCACCGGTCGAGGCGGAAACGAGCAGCGTCAGACAGAACACGACGCCGATCGCCTTGCCCAGTTTCGCAAGCGACGGGTTGATCAGCGGCAGGCCCTTGGAGATGACCCACATCGGGCCACCATGCGGGTTGTCGGGATCGTCGGTGTTGCGGTAGAGCATCGACAACGTGACTTCGGTGATCTTGATCGCCATGCCGAAGAAGCCGACGACCCACATCCAGAAGATGGCGCCGGGTCCGCCGAGCGCGATGGCCAGTGCGACGCCGCCGATGTTTCCGAGACCGACCGTCGCGGACAGCGCCGCAGACAGGGCCTGGAAGTGGCTGATAGCGCCCGGGTCATCGGGATGGTCGTATTTGCCGCGAACGACGGCGGTGCCATGCGTTAACGCGCGGTATTGGGCGAAGCCACTCCATAATGTGAACAGCACACCGGTACCGAGTAGTGCGTACAGCACCGGTTCCGCCCACAGGAAGCTATTAGCCGCCGCCAGAAAACTACTCAAACCTTCCATGCGTCTCCCCGAAAGATTATTTATTTATAAAAGCCGGCATCGACGCGACACCGTTATTGTCATAACCCGCTGTATTGCAAGCGTTGTCAGCGCGACACTATAACAGACGCGTCGTGGCCCGCAGCGCCATCACTGTGCCGACAGAATCGCCGTGACGCCCATGCCGCCGGCCGTGCAAATCGAAATAAGCCCGCGACCGCTGCCACGTTCATGCAGCATTTTCGCCAGAGCGCCGATGATCCGGCCACCCGTAGCGGCGAACGGATGCCCCATCGCCAGGCTGCCGCCCTTGATATTGAGCTTGTCACGGTCGATGTTACCCAATGGCGCATCGCGGCCGAGCCGGTCGCGACAGAAGTCGGCCGATTCCCACGCTTTCATGGTTGCCAGCGCCTGTGCTGCGAATGCCTCATGGATCTCGAACAGGTCGATATCATCAAATCCGAGCCCGGCGTCGCGGAGCATTTCCGACACTGCGTAGGCGGGCGCCATCAACAGGCCTTCATCGTTGACGAAGTCGACCGCGGCGACCTTGCAAAAATCGAGATAGGCCAGCACCGGCAGGCCGCGTTTACGGGCCCAGTCTTCGCTGGCCAGCAATACCGACGATGCACCGTCGGTCAGTGGCGTGCTGTTACCGGCCGTCATCGTGCCGTTGCCGCTGCGGTCAAACGCCGGGCGCAGTTTGGCCAGTGCCTCGAGCGAGGTGTCCGGTCGAATGTTGTTGTCACGGGTCAGGCCTTCGAACGGCGTGACCAGATCATCATAGAAACCGGCGTCATAGGCGGCGGCCGCTTTCTTGTGACTGGTCAGCGCCAAAGCATCCTGCTCCTCGCGGCTGATCTCCCACTGCTTGGCGGTAATTTCGGTGCTTTGGCCCATCGACAGCTTTGTGCGCGGTTCTTCGACACCGGGCAATACCGGCTTGAAATGCCGTGGGCGCAGTCCCAGCCACGGCTTCAGTCGCTGACCGAGGCTGCGAGCGCGATAGCTTGCCATCATGATGCTGCGGTACTCGTCGTCATAGACGATCGGTGGATCACTCACCGTGTCGGTGCCCGCGCCGATGCCGACGTCGATCTGGCCTAGCGCGATCCGGTTGGCGATCATGACGCTACCCGACAGGCTGGTACCGCACGCGCGCTGCAGATCGAAGGCGGGCGTTTTCGGTGACAGTCCGGAGCTCAACACCGATTCGCGGGCCAGATTCCAGTCGCGCGAGTGCTTGATCACCGCGCCTAGCGAGACATCACCAAGTACCTCGTCCTGCAAATCGTAGCGTTCGACGAGAGCCGCCAGCGTTGCGCTCATCATGTCGAGGTTTGAGCATTTTCGGTAGGCGGTATGTGAGCGGGCAAATGGAATGCGTATGCCGCCCACGATTGCGACGCGTCTGGATTTCCCATCGTGCAACATGATGTGTTCCCTGTTTAGTGAATCGGGCGAACCCCGGCGCGAAACGCGGCGGACTCGCTGAACAGTGCCTACTGTAACCAAATCGCATCGCCCGGTGTAGCTGCACCGTGCTACGCTGCCGGGCCCCAGGATCCTGCTACCGGTCAGGCTATGACACGCGCCGCGATGGGTCAGCCGCCGACATCGCGTCTGGCCGAATTCAAACACATGCTCCGGCTTGCCGGTCCGCTGATTGCGAATAACCTCGCGTTGGCCGGCATGGGCGTAGCAGACACCGCGATGTCGGGCAGCATCGGCGCCGAGGAACTCGCAGCGGTCGGTGTCGGCAGCAGCGTCTGGATGTTGTTCTTCCTCGTTGGTCTCGGTGTACTGATGGCGATTTCGCCGATCAGCGCTCGCCACATTGGTGGCGGGCGCGGCCATCTCATCGGGCGCTACGCGCGTCAGGGTTTCTGGCTCAGCCTGGCGCTGAGCGCACTGGTTTTTTCGGCGTTGTTCTTCGGCGCACGCGGCGCGCTGGTGGCAATCGGCATTGATCCGAGTTTCCGCGACCTGACGGCCGACTACCTGCGCGCGATTGTCTGGGGTGCGCCGGCCGTTTTCGCCTATCTGGTGCTGCGCTACACGACCGAGGGTGTCGGCTGGACCCGTCCGGTCATGTTCGTCTCCATGCTGGGCCTGGTGGTCAACGTCACCGGCAACTACATTTTCATGTTCGGCAAGCTCGGCGCGCCGGCGATGGGTGCGGTCGGTGCCGGCGTCGCCAGCGCCATCACCATGTGGTTCATGTTGTTCGCGCTGCTGATCTACATGCTGCGCAGCCCGCGCTACAAGCCGTTCAATATTTTCACCACCGGGCGCGGCCCGCAATGGCTGGAAATGCGCCAGATTCTGGTGCTTGGACTGCCGATCATGGTCAGCATCATCGCCGAGGCAGGGTTGTTCAGTGCCGTCTCGCTGTTGATGGGCAAGCTGTCGGCGAATATATCGGCCGCGCACCAGATAGCCCTGAACTATGCATCGACGATGTTCATGATTCCGATGGGACTGAACTCGGCTACGACAGTGCTGGTCAGTCAGGCGATCGGCCGCGGCGATATCGAACTGGCACGCATGCGTGGCTATCTCGGCATCATCGCCTGCGCGCTGTTCATGACAATATCGGCCGGCGGGCTGATGTTGTTTCGGGACGGCATAGTCGGGCTCTACACCAGCGACTATGAAGTGCATGCCGTTGCGATGTCGTTGCTGCTGGTCGCGGCAATCTTCCAGATTTCCGACGGTGTGCAGGTCGGTGCGGCCGGCGCGCTGCGCGGACTGCACGATACCAGCGTACCGATGTTTCTGACCACCTTCTCTTATTGGATCATCGCGTTTCCGCTGGCCTATGCGGCCGCGCTGCACCTGAAGTTATCGCCGGCGATGATCTGGGGTGGCTTTGTCGTCGGGTTGACCATTTCGGCGGTATTGCTGGTCAGTCGTTATCACTGGGTCTCGGGCCAGACCGATCGCCTGGTGGCGCTATCGCGCGACCACTAGCGGCTGAGGATCAGCCCTGGCCGAAGTCGGGTCCGTCTTGCAGGTATTCCTTCTCCAGGTCGCTGCTTTCGCGCCCGAGTATCGGATTGCGGTGCGGAAAGCGCCCGAACTGCTCGATGATGTCGCGGTGCAGTTCGGCAAAATCGGCGAAGGTCTGAAACGTGTCTTTCTCGGTGCCGCTGGCCGCCTTGGCGAGGCCTTCGAAAACGGTCACCGACTTGTTTTGAACCTTCAGTGATTCGATGTGCTGCATCGGCATAAAAAAGAACACCCGTTGTACCAGTGACAGCTGCTTGTCGTGTTTCGCGATCGCGCCTTCGACGCACAGTTTCAGCGCCATGCGGTCGTGGCTGAAGGCCTGGGGTGTGCCGCGATACACGTTGCGGCGGAACTGGTCGATGATGATGATCAGCGCGAGCCGGCCCAGCGGGATTTTTGCCCAGTGGTCGAGCTCATTCGCCGAGGCGCGCTTGATCAGCGAGCCGAAGCGATGGCGAATCTGAATGTCTCGCTCCGGGTCCTCGCCGAACCAGAAGCTGACCCGGGCATCCAGCCCCGGCAGCTCGTGCTCGCGCTCACGAAACCACATATTAAGGATACCGTGAATGTCGTCACTGTCCTGTTGACCCAGACTTTCGTCCAAAGCGTGCTCCCTGCCGGTTGGTCACGGCGTTGCCTGACAGTCATTCTGACAGATTCGCCAACAGATGGAATAATCCGCGCATGAAGATACTCAGACTAATTTTGATTGTGATCACATTGGCTAGCGCCGGTTGCGGTTCCGACGCATCGCCGGAAGCGCAGATACGCGCGCTGATAAAAGACATGGCAAGCCATGCCGAGGACGAATCGATCCGCCCGCTTGCGGCGGCCATTAGCGACAGCTACTACGATCTGCGTGGCAACGACAAGCAGGCGGTGGTAAATATCATGCGCGTTTTCATGCTGCGCACCGACAAGGTTGTTATCTTCGCCGATACCGATAATGTCACGATGCTGACCCCGACGTTGGCCGAGGCGAAGGTGCGGGTGCGCTTTGCGGGCGCAAATCTTGAGCGATTCGGACTGCGCACGTCTGTCTATGGTTTTGTGCTGGAGTTGCAGCAGGTCGGCAGTGACTGGCAGATTGTCAGCGCACGCTGGGCGGAAGGCGACGCTCAGCCGCGTTAGGACCATCGACCCGGCGGGGTCACGTTATTCCTGTCGATCCGGAGGGGTCATGCAAACAATTAAACAAAGACTCGGGCTGTTATCACTTTCGCTGCTATTGGCCGGCTGCTCAACCTTCGGCCAGCCTTTCGAGTCGCCTGAGGTCAGGCTGGCGAGCGTGCGCCTGGGCCAGGCGGACCTTACGACCCAGCGCTTCGAGATCAGCTTTGCGGTGAGCAATCCGAATGCGATTGCTTTGCCGATAAAACGCGTCGACTACGGTATTACGCTGGGCGGCATGTCGCTGGCGCGCGGCAGCACCACCGAGTCGTTTCGGGTGCCGGCGAACGGTGATGGCAGCTTCAGCGTCAGCGTCGAAACCTCGCTAATCACGGCGCTGCAGGAGCTAGGCACAAGAGTCCTGCGTGGTGGTGAGACAGAGCTCGATTACAGCGTCGATGGCAGCGTCGCGCTGGATCTGCCGCTGGTCAATCCGCTGCCGTTCAGCAGTGCCGGTAAAGTCAGTTTGCGGGGCAATTAGTTACGCGCGTAACCGAGCTTTTGCCGCCGCTTTAGTGATGCTGTCTGTGTACGCATATAGCGGCAAAATTGACGTTAAATCGTCGAAAAGCCTTTAAATTGCGGCTATCTTTTCATTCGGCTGCAGACTGTAGTAGCTGCGACGAGAAAAGCCCGGAAGCGCTATTTGTCGCACTGCGGCATTGATGGCATATATAGGGCGTGTGCCGGGCGTGTTGTGCCGCTGGCGAGCCCCGATTCGCCACCTGACCGACGCCTTAATTGCCCGACGTCACCCGACAATAATTGTGAGTCCATCGTGTTTGCACGTTGGATGGATCGCTACGGCTGCGCGGCGAATATCGCCGCCGATAAACACGAGGTATGCAGCAACGCATGAACGCACCCGATAAAACCAGTCTCTATCACCCCTCGTTCGAACGTGCGAGCTGTGGTTTTGGCTTGATCGCTAACCTCGACGACAAGCCCAGCCAGTGGCTTGTCGCGACGGCGATCGGTGCGTTAACCCGGCTGACACATCGCGGCGCGGTCGCCGCCGACGGCAAGACCGGCGACGGCTGCGGGCTGCTGCTGAAGCGGCCTGACGGTTTCCTGCGCGCGGTCGCCGCCGACAACGACATTGAACTCAACGAGCGCTTTGCCGTTGGTCTGGTGTTCCTGAATCAACACGATCTGCTGGCGGGTCGCTGCCGGACAGAACTTGAGAACCAGCTGGAGGCCGTCGGACTCGAGGTCGCCGGATGGCGCCCCGTGCCGATCGATACCAGCGTCTGTGGTGAAGAGGCTTTGCGCACCTTACCCTGCATCGAGCATATTTTCGTCAACGCGCCGGCCGCAATGCCCAGAGCGTTGTTTAACCGCCAGCTGTTTATCGCGCGCCGCCGCGCGGAGCTGGCGTTGGCCGACGTCGACGCGTCGTTCTACGTCGCGAGCCTGTGCGCCAACACGTTGTCTTACAAGGGCATGGTCATGCCGGCGGTGCTGGCGGATTTTTACCCTGACCTGAAAGACCCGCGGATGCAGAGTTCGGTGTGCGTATTCCACCAGCGGTTCTCGACCAATACCTGGCCGCAATGGCGCCTGGCGCAGCCGTTCAGGTTGTTGGCTCACAATGGTGAAATCAACACCATCAAAGGCAATCGCAACTGGGCGCTGGCGCGTGCCAAGAATTTCCAGTCCGACCTGCTACCCGATGTGTCCGGTCTGCAGCCATTGGTCTCGATGGACGGTTCCGATTCATCGAGCCTCGACAACATGCTCGAGGTCATGCTGGCCGGCGGCATGGACGTGCTGCAGGCGATGCGTTTGCTGGTGCCGCCCGCGTGGCAGGCCGACGAGCGCCTCGATGCGGAGACGCGTGCATTTTACGAATTCTTCGGCTGCCACATCGAGCCATGGGACGGACCGGCCGGCATCGTAATGACCGACGGTCGCTACGCGGCGTGCACGCTGGACCGCAATGGCCTGAGGCCGGCGCGCTACGTGCTCACCGACGACCGCCACCTGACCATCGCGTCCGAGATCGGCGTTTACGACTACGATCCGGCGAGCGTTATCGAGAAAGGCCGTTTAGGGCCGGGCCAGATGCTTGCGGTTGACCTCGAGAACGGCGAGTTGCTCGACACCGCCAGCATTCACGATCAGATTAAATCGCGTGCGCCGTACCGCAAGTGGCTCAAGCAAGGCATCCGCTACCTCGAGTCCGAGCTGATCGATATGCGCATGGCCGCAGAGCCGATGGATCGCACCACGCTTGCGCAATATCAGAAAATGTTCAACCTCTCCGCCGAGGAGCGCAACGAAGTGCTGCGGGTGCTGGCGCAGGCCTCGCAGGAAGCGGTCGGTTCGATGGGCGATGACACGCCGATGTCGGTGCTATCGAAAGAAGTCCGCCCGCTGTATGACTATTTCCGTCAGCAGTTTGCCCAGGTCACTAATCCGCCGATCGACTCGCTGCGCGAGCGCATCGTCATGTCGCTGCAGACGAACATCGGGCGCGAGTCCAACCTGTTCGAGTTATCGGCGGAGGACGCCGAACACATCATCATCAACTCGCCGGTGCTGTCGCAGCGCAAGTGGCGCCAGCTGGTCGGCAAGGACCTGTTCGCCGACAGTCACGTACTGATCGATCTGAACTACGACAAGGACGTGCCACTTGAGACCGCGCTGGAGGATATCTGTCAGCGCGCCGAGGTGGCGGTGCGCGACGGCAACCTGCTGGTCTGTCTCAGTGACCGCTATCTGCAGCAGGGCAAACTGCCGGTGCACGCGCTGCTCGCCACCGGCGCGGTCCACCACCACCTTGTAGCGAACGGCTTGCGTTGTGACTGCAACATTCTGGTCGAGACGGGCTACGCGCGCGACCCGCACCACTTCGCCTGCCTGATCGGCTACGGCGCGACCGCCGTTTATCCTTACCTCGCCTATCAGGTGTTGTATGACATGGCGCGTCTCGGCAAGGTCAGCGGTACCCTGGATGGTGGGCGCCAGTATGGTCGCAGCTACCGCCGCGGCATTCGCAAAGGCCTGTTCAAGATCATGTCGAAAATGGGCATTTCGACGATCGCAAGCTATCGCGGCTCACAATTATTCGAGATCGTCGGGCTGGCGCCGGATGTGGTCGAGCGCTGCTTCCGTGGCACCGTCAGCCGCATCGCGGGCGCGAGCTTCGAGCACCTCGCGGAGGATCAGCGCGCGCTTGGCAAGCTTGCGTTCAGACCCGGTGTGCCGGTGAATCAGGGCGGGCTGCTGCGCTATGTGCACGGTGGCGAATATCATTGCTACAACCCCGACGTTATCGCCACGCTGCAAGCATCGGTGCGCTCGGGCGACTACGATATTTACAAACAATACGCGCAGCTCGTGAATGAGCGACCGACGGCGACGCTGCGCGACATGCTCGGCATTCGCTTCGACGCCAAGCCGATCCCGATTGATGAAGTCGAACCGGTCAGCGACATCGTGCGTCGCTTTGACAGCGCGGGCATGTCACTCGGTGCGCTGTCGCCCGAGGCGCATGAAGCGCTGGCGATCGCGATGAACCGTCTGGGCGCGCGCTCAAACTCCGGCGAAGGCGGCGAAGATCCGGCGCGCTACGGCACCGAGCGCATGTCACGCATCAAGCAGGTCGCGAGTGGCCGCTTCGGCGTCACCGCCGAATATCTGGTTAACGCCGATGTGTTGCAGATCAAGATAGCGCAGGGCGCGAAACCGGGCGAGGGCGGTCAGTTGCCAGGCCACAAGGTCGACGAGACTATCGCGCGGCTGCGCTATGCGAGCCCCGGTGTCGGGTTGATTTCACCGCCGCCGCATCACGATATCTACTCGATCGAAGACCTCGCGCAGTTAATTTTCGATCTGAAACAGGTCAACCCGAAAGCGCTGGTCAGCGTGAAGCTCGTATCCGAGCCCGGCGTCGGTACGATCGCTGCCGGTGTGGCCAAGGCCTACGCCGACCTTATTACGATATCCGGATATGACGGCGGCACCGGCGCGAGCCCGCTGACCTCGGTCAAGTATGCGGGCAGCCCGTGGGAGCTTGGACTTGCCGAGACCAACCAGGTGTTGCGCGCCAACGACCTGCGCCATCGTGTGCGGTTGCAAACGGATGGTGGCCTGAAGACCGGGCTCGATGTCATCAAGGCCGCGATGCTGGGCGCCGAGAGCTTCGGTTTTGGCACCGCACCGATGGTGGCGCTCGGCTGCAAATATCTGCGTATCTGCCACCTGAATAATTGTGCCACCGGTATAGCTACGCAAAACAAGGTATTGCGCAGCAAGCACTTCATAGGGCTGCCCGAGATGGTGATCCATTTCTTCCAGTTCGTCGCCGAGGAAACACGCGAGTATCTGGCGCAGCTCGGGTTGCGCTCGCTCGAAGAGTTGGTCGGGCGCAACGATCTACTCGAATGCCTGCCGGGCGAAACGCCGCGCCAGCAAGCGCTCGATCTGACACCGATCATTTCCGATGGCGGTCTGGCCGACAGCAAACCGCGTGTGTGCAGCGAGCCGCGCAACCCGCCGTTTGATCGTGGCGAGCTTGCCGAACAAATGGTCGTCGATACGGCGCACGCCATTGCCGCCAAGGAATCGGCACGCTTTTTCTACGATATTCAGAATTTCAACCGCTCGATCGGTGCGCGCCTGTCCGGCGAGATCGCGCGCGCGCACGGCAATCTGGGCATGGGCGACAGCGTCATCGACGTCAAGCTGCGCGGCACTGCCGGCCAGAGCTTCGGCGCGTGGAACGTCGGCGGCCTGCATCTGACACTGGAAGGCGATGCCAACGACTATGTCGGCAAGGGCATGACCGCCGGCCGGCTCGTGCTGCGGCCACCGCCGGGCAGCCGTTTCGCCGCGCGCGATACCGCGATCATCGGTAATACCTGCCTTTATGGTGCGACCGGCGGCGAGCTGTTCGCCGCGGGTCGCGCCGGCGAACGCTTCGCAGTGCGAAACTCGGGTGCGACCGCGGTTATTGAAGGCGCCGGGGATCACTGCTGCGAATACATGACGGGCGGCGTGATTGCCGTGCTCGGTGATGTCGGCGTGAATTTCGGTGCGGGTATGACCGGCGGCTTCGCCTATGTGCTCGATCAGGAGCGCGACTTTGTCGACCGCTACAATCATGAGCTCATCGATATTCACCGCATTTCGCCCGAGACCATGGAGTCGCACCTGCACCATTTACGTGATTTGCTGCGCCGCCATGTCGAGTTTACCGACAGCGAATGGGCGACTGAGATTCTCGAGGACTATCGCGATTACCTGACCAAATTCTGGCTGGTAAAACCGAAGGCGATGGAGCTCGGTTCACTGATTACTTCACTACGTCAGGCGGCCTGAAGCATGGCAGAGTTTCCCCTTCAGTTTCTCGATATTCCGAGGCGCGACCCGGACAAGCAGCCGGCCGACGTTCGCGTCGGTCACTACCAAGAGATCTACGGTCAGTTCAGTGCCGAAGAGGCTGCCGACCAGGCGGGGCGTTGCCTGAATTGCGGTAACCCGTATTGCGAGTGGAAGTGCCCGGTGCACAACTATATCCCCAACTGGCTGAACCTGATCCGCGAGGGCAATATCCTCGAGGCGGCCGAGTTGTCACACCAGACCAACTCGCTGCCCGAAGTCTGCGGGCGCGTATGCCCGCAGGACCGCCTGTGCGAAGGCGCGTGCACGCTCAATGACGGCCTTGGCGCCGTCAGCATCGGCAATATTGAGAAATACATTACCGACGAGGCGATGAAGCTGGGCTGGCGCCCGGACATGTCGCACGTCGTGGCAACCGGTAAACAGGTCGCTATCGTTGGCGCCGGGCCGGCCGGGCTGGCCGCGGCCGATGTGCTGGCACGCAACGGCGTTAAAGCAGTTGTCTATGATGCCTATTCGCAGATTGGTGGTTTGCTGACCTTCGGCATTCCGCCGTTCAAGCTTGAGAAGGAAATCGTCGCCAAACGTCGCGAGATTCTCGAAGGCATGGGCGTCGAGTTTATTCTGAACACCCGCGTTGGCGAGGACGTGTCATTTGATGACCTGCTCGAGGACTACGACGCGGTGTTCCTTGGCATGGGCACCTATACCTATGTTCGCGGCGGCTTCCCCGGTGAAGATCTGCCGGGCGTGAATGATGCGCTGCCCTACCTGATTTCGAATGCCTACAAGACGCTCGGCAACGCCGATCGTGTCGACCCCGCTATGAATCTTGCCGGCAAGCGCGTGGTCGTGCTCGGTGGTGGCGATACCGGTATGGACTGCAATCGCACGGCGATTCGCCAGGGCGCGACGTCGGTCACGTGCGCTTACCGCCGTGATGAGCAGAACATGCCGGGATCACGTCGCGAAGTGAAAAACGCCAGGGAAGAGGGCGTTGAGTTTCTGTTCAATCGTCAGCCGGTGGAAATTATCGGCACGGATCATGTGACGGGCGTGAAGGTTGTTGAAACACGGCTTGGCGAGCCCGGCAGCGACGGGCGGCGGCGTCCGGAACCCGTGCCGGGTAGCGAGCAGGTGTTACCCGCGGACGCGGTCATTATCGCGTTCGGCTTCCGCCCCAATCCTGCCGACTGGTTCGGCGAACACAAGGTCAATGTTGCCGACGACGGCCGCGTGCAGGTTAGCCGCGACAAGCAGCGCCCGTTCCAGACCAGCAACCCCAAGGTATTCGCTGGCGGTGACATGGTGCGTGGTTCCGACCTGGTCGTTACCGCCGTGTTCGAGGGCCGCGAGGCGGCGATGGGTATTGTCGATTATCTCGATATCTGAGCGCGCCTTCACCAGCGTCGCGAGTAGTAAGCGCGGATCCCGGTGCCAAAATCCGATAGCGCTGACAGCGATAGCTCATCGCGACTACTGATTGAGAATCGCGCGTTGGCCCGATAACGTTGACGCGTCTCGCCACGGTCCGGCGCATACACCAGTGCCGCATCGATTTCCGCCGCCCAGCGCTGACCGCGCGCAACATTGATCATTAGCTGTGGCCCGACTTCAAGCGCGGCGTCTTTACTCGAGACACTGCCCGCCAGCGACATGTTTACTCGCCATCGCTCGCCGACTCGCGCGGTTCGCCCGAAGGCGGCGCTTGCGAATGATTCCAGACAGCTCAGGCAATCCTGGCGCGCGCGACGGGCGCCGACAGCGACCTCCCACGAGCTTCGACTCTCACCCGGCAAATGCAGGAACGGCGCATTAATCTTGCGCGCCCGGATCATGTCCAGAGTATCGATGAACACACCAGCGTCTTCGCTGATGCCCAGCGACACATCGGCAACCACCAGTGACGACCGACCCAGCGCGTCGTTGCCCGTGCCGGCATAACGAAAGGCGGCCAGCGACAGTGCCAAATATGGATCGTTGGAGGCGCTCTTGCCCACGCCAACGTCGAGCGCGGAGGGCGGTGCCAGAGACGATGGTGCCGGCAACACAGGTGCAGCAACACGTGGCGCCGGTGCAATTGGCAGGGAGAGTCTTTGCAGCAGCACCGCGTTCTTGCGCTGCCGGACGGCTTCAAGCTCGTCTTCCTCGCTACCGGCGAGTTGATAGGCGAAGTAATCCAGAGCGGCCGAAAACAGTTGCTGACGCTTGTTCGTGTCCTCCGGCAGACTAACCTCCCTGCCTTCGACTAACCCGAGGACGATTTGCAGGTCCTTCGGCTCCAGCTGGGCGAGGCTGTAGCGCAGCGTAGTCTCTACCGATGGCACATATCGGATATCGCTGTAGGCGGGCGATTCGACTGGTATGGTCCTGAGGTTGTGAAACAACGATACCGGTGCATACCAAAGCGATACGTCGTCGATCAGCGGTGTCTCGTATACAAGTTCGAGTAACTCGGCCAGCCGGTAGCTGCAGTTCTCTTCGAGAAAGTAGTAGGTGAATTTGCGGCCAGCCAACTCCCAGACATGCAAAGTCAGAAACGTGCGTTGCCGCTCTGACAATGCAAGCGTGTATTCCCAGCGATCGCGAAACTCGATCCGGCTATAGGTCTGGTCATGCTCAAAAAAAGTGCGATCGGAGAAACCTGCCTGATAGCCGCCAAACAAGCCGCGCAGAATGTAGACAATTGTTGCTTCATTCGGGGGCACCTGCGCGCCGAAATTAATGCCGAGGTCGAGTAGTGCCGTGTCAGCGCCTGATGCGCTGTTATTAATGCGTAGCAGGCTGTGGCCGAACGTCGATGCCGGGTTGCCGAAGTAGCCGCTGATCATGATCAGCGAAATAGAATCGAGTTGCTCAAGCTTGGCCCAGTCCAGGAGCCGCTCGCAGTGGCCGAAGTCACGCCAGAGCGGCCGGTTCAACTCGTGGGAAAGCCAGAATGCGCGAGCCGGAAAGCGACAACGTAGTTGCCGATCGGGTACGTCAGCCGGGGTATCGATGCTGGTGAGAAGTGCTGTCAGCTCCTCGAGGGGCGATGCGGACGTGTTACCCGTGACAAAAAAATCGGCTGAGTTAATAGCGCTGCGCCGATCATCTGTTTTGTCGGCCTTCAATAGTCTGAGCCATGTCGGGTTCGCCGATAGCTGGTTCAAAACGTCATCGTCAGGCATCGGCGATGCGTTGGCGCTAGCGTATACCAGCAAAAGAAAGGCACAAAAAAACGGCCGCCCGACGCCGGAGCGTCGAGCGGCCTTCAGGTCCGGAAACAAATAGCGTAGTTTCAGAGTCCTGGTTGCGTAACGGTCAGATTGACGCGTTGAGCAAGTCGTAAAGCGCTGCGGCTTTCTCTTCGCGGCTGGATGTCGCGTAGCCCTCTGCCGATACCAATGATGCGAACTCGGGACGCATGGTTTCTACTACGCCCGATTGCTGCGCAGCGTCAACGCCTGCCAGAGCCATAAGTGCATCAAGATGCTCACCTTCGCCGTTCGCGATGTCGCGCTCGAGTTCAGGGTAGCTCTTAAAAATAAGCGCAGCGCTCATAGCACCGCCACCCTTGCAGGTATCTTCTGAGGACGCATTCGAACTGATTGCGGTTGTACCTAAATCCCAGGTCACGTTGGTGACCGCGGCAACGGCGTCATTATTCGGGGCAATCATTGCGCCGAGCCCGCAGTCTGTGTAGATATCTGCAAACTCACGCGCTTCAGATTGCTGTGGCAGCAAAAGTGCACCGCACGCAAGTGTGGCGATAGGTAGAATTTTTCTCATTGGCATTATTCCCTTATAGCTTTTACGTTTACGCGGCGCTGCTGCGCAGCGTTCTCAGAGACTATCACAGCAAGACTCAGGGTAAATATAGATCCTATGATTCGGGCAATTGACGCGTCCCGGTCGCCTCGGCGAGGTTTATAAACTTCGCATCCGGCAACAGATTAAAGCGCGTCTTGGTCGCCGCAGTATAGGCGCCCATCTCGTGGCCAATGATCAGATCACCCGGTTCAAGCTCCGGTAGCTGCACGGACTCGGCAACGATATCGATCGAGTCGCAGGTCGGCCCGGCCAGCACGCTGGTGTGCGTCGGGCCATCCTTCAACACCTGCAAAGGGTACTCGGCGTGATCGTAGATCTGTCCTGAGAACGAGCCGTACACGCCGTCGTCGAGGTAGTACCAGTGAACGCCGTCGCGCACTGATTTACCGACAATGGTGGTGATGCTGATAACGGCCGGCGCGACCAGTACCCGGCCCGGCTCGGCGATGACGTCCCAGTCTTTGGGGAGCTGCGAAAGCGCGTTGCGTATCGGCGCGCAGAATTCGATCAGGTCGAGACCCTCGCGTGCGTAGTCGGTCGGAAAGCCACCGCCGATATCCAGCACGCTCATCGGCGCGGCCTGATCATTGCGCATCAGCTCGGCGCAGCGCTCGATCGCCTCGACATGCTTGGCCGCATCGCTGCACTGCGAACCCACGTGGAAACTTAGTCCTTTCACATGAATGCCAAGCGATTGCGCTTTACTGATCAATGCCGGCACGTCTTCCCAGGCGCAGCCAAACTTCCGCGACAGGTCGACGATGGCGCCGGGGCTTCTGAAGCTCACCCGAATCAGGATGCCGACGCGCGACCGGTAGGGGGTGAATTTGGTCAGCTCGTATTCGTTGTCGACGACGAAGGTTGTTGCGCCGTAGCGCAGCGCGCTGCGAATCTCACTGTCTTTTTTTATCGGGTGGGTGTGAATGGTGCGCCGCCCGAAGACATCCTCTCGCAGCAGCAGCTCGGTCTCGCCGCCGGAGGCGACGTCGAAGCCGCCGCCCAATTTATCGATGGTGCGAATGACATGTTCGCTCGGCAGCGCTTTGACCGCATAGAAAAAAGTCACGCCCGGCAGGGCTTGTTGCAGCGCTCGATAGCGTTGCGTGACCACGGCCGGGTCATACACCAGCAATGGAGAGCCATGCTCGGCGACCAGCGCGTTATAGCGCGCAATCTCTGCATCGCTGGCGCCGAGCGTGATCGAGCGCGACATGCTCAGCCGGCCGCGGGCTCGGCCAGCGCCGCCACGATATATTGCGGCAGCGCGAAGCAGGCGTGATGCATGGCGGCATTGTAATAGCGTGTCATAAGGCCTGACGCATCGACACGCGCGGCGAGCGTCGTCGGGTCTGTAGCGCGCAAGGCGGCATTGTCGCTCGCCCAGCCAAAGGTCATGAAGCCGCCGTAGTAGGTCGGCACGGGCGCGCAATAGAAGCTGGCATCCGCGAAATGGCGTAGCAGGCGGCGATGGGTGGTTGTCAGTTCTTCCGGCTGCAGAAACGGCACGCCGTTCTGCGTGACAATGACACCACCCTCGGTAAGTCGTGCCTTGGCGAGCGCATAGAAATCCTCGCTGAATAAAACCTCGCCGGGGCCGATCGGGTCGGTGCTGTCGACGATAATGACGTCGAACGTGTCGCGCGATTCGCGCACGAACTGCATGCCATCATCGATCACCAGGTTCAGGCGTTGGTCATCATAGGCGCCGGCCGAGTGGCGCGGCAGATAGGTCTTGGCCATTTCCACGACGCTCGCATCGATCTCGACTTGCGTGACGTGATCAATCGGGTGCTTCAGGACCTCGCGCAACATTCCGCCGTCGCCACCGCCAACGATCAGCACGCGCTTTACCGCGCCATGCGCGATGATCGGCACGTGCGCCATCATTTCGTGATAGACGAATTCGTCGGCTTCCGTGGTCTGCACGACGCCGTCGAGTGTCATCACACGCCCGAGCATCGCATTGTGAAAAATCATCAGATGCTGATGGTCGGTCTTGTTCTCGAAATACAGTTTATCGATGCGAAACTTCTGGGCGATCGCGTCGTAGAGCGTTTCTTCAAAAAATGCCATGTGGGTCTGCTACTCGTAGTGCGTCGTGTTTTGCACGCGGCCACGCCGCATCTCATTCACATCGATGCGTGCCGGGCTGAAGTGCTTCTTCAGAACGCTAACGGCGAGCTCGGGTTTTGCATCACCACACATGAATACATCAAAGGCCGCAAAGCCGCGTTCGGGCCATGTATGTACGCTGATATGCGATTCGGCCAGTACGGCGACGCCGCTGATACCGTCGTTCGGTGTGAAGTGGTGCAGGTGGATGTGCAGCAGTGTCGCGCCGCAAACATCGATGGTCTCACGGAATGCCGCTTCCATGCGATCAAGCTCGTCAATGCCCTGGGCTTCCCACAGGTCAATGATCACGTGGGTGCCGGCGAACTCTTCGCCGTCACGAACAATGAAATGGTCTTGAGCGACCTCGGAATCGGGGCTCGCGTTAGCGGTCTGGTCATGCATCGGCCAGATATCGCTACGACGAACAACAACAGCATCAAACGCCATTGGCAGCTACCTCGTAAGCAGTAAACACGTTGTGGGCTAACGCGCTGAACCGCTCCGGGGAGCATGGATCGCCAACGCGCTGTTAGCTGGGAGACATAAAGGCCTCGGTATTGTTAGGTGAGCAGGATTTTAGGCATTTTTGGGCAGAACACAAGCGCTCGAATACGAAATTCGAACAAAATTTTGCGGCAAGAGGCGACGCTTCGGCCCCGGCCCGTGCCGTGCGCCGTCAGCGCTCTGGTTTGAGGGCGGCTGACAACGCGCAGGGTTGCCAGGGAGCACCACCGGAAAAGCCCGGTTTGAAACGGGTCAGTGCAGCTTAACGGACGCCCTTGTTGCCTTGTAGATGCGGTCGCCGAGCATGATAAGCAACGTCGAAAAACGCCCGTGAATCGTAGCCTGATGCATCCTGTAGAGTGACAGGTAGACGATTCGCGCGACCCAGCCTTCGACGAATATCGTGCCGCGCACCAGGTTGCCCATCAGGTTGCCTACGGTCGAGTACTTGCTCAGGCTCACCAGGCTGCCGAAGTCGCGGTACTTGAATGACCTCGCTCGACGCCCGCGGCGCAGCGCTAGAATGTTCTTCGCCGCGATCGTGGCCATCTGGTGCGCCGCCTGTGCGCGCGGCGGTACTTCGCTGCCGTCCGCCATCTTGCATACACAGCAATCGCCGATCGCATAGACGCCGGGCATATCGACGACGCCAAGGTCATCGTTGACCATCACGCGCCCGAGCCGGTCGATAGGCAGACCGCTGTCGGCCAGCCACGCCGGCGCTTTTACACCCGCCGCCCAGACGCTGATGCTGGCCGGGATGCGCTGCTCATCGCTGGTCACGACACAGTCTTTCTCAACTCGCGCGACCGTCGTGCTGACATGCACCTTGACGCCGATCCGTTCCAGCTCGCGTTTTACAGAAACGCCAATCCGGTCGGGCAGACGCGGCAACAGGCCTGGTGCTGCTTCGATCAAACTGACACTAAGGCGCTCTTTCGAGAAGTGCTCGAAGCCATACTCGCGCAGCCGCTCGACGACATTGTGCATGTCGGCGGCGAGCTCAACGCCGGTCGCGCCGCCACCGACAATGGCAATCGGCAGAGAGGATTCGGTAGACGATAAATTGGTGCGCTGTAGCTGGGTCGTGAAATGCTTGTGGAAGCGTTCCGCTTCCTCGCGCGAGTCTAACTGGCGGCTGAATTCTTGTACGCCGGGAATGCCGAAGTCGTTGCTCAGGCTGCCGACCGCAATGGCCATTTGATCAAACCCGTATTCACGCGCCTCGACCATTTGTTCTCCGTCGTCGTCGAGCATCGGCGCCAGGCTGACATTGCGTGCACCGGCATCGATGCGCGTCACGCGGCCGAGAATGAAGTTGAATCCGTGCTTGCGCGCCAGCATCAGATAGCTGGCCTCGTCGTGGTAGCTGTTCATCGAGCCCGTGGCGACTTCATGGAACAGCGGCTTCCAGATGTGCGTCGGGTTCTTGTCGATCAGCATGACTTCGGTGTTCTTGTCGCGCTTGAGCTTGCGCGCCAGCCTGACCGCCAGCTCAAGGCCGCCGGCACCGCCGCCGACGATGATAATGCGTTGTTTCATGAATGTGTTTTCCGCGCCTGACGAGGCGCTTTATGGGATTAGTCTATCGTTAGCCGGGATGGAATACACGCCGGATTCGGCGCTCTGCGTTATGCGTTTAGAATACGATCGATTCCAGTCCAAGCTTGCCGCGTTCCTCGTTGACACGACGGAGATTTGTCTGGGAAATTTCTATGTATCCCGGGTGGCCGGCGAGCAGATCGTTCAGGGCCGAGTCCGATAATCCTAAACCGAGCAAGCCGTTTCTTTGTTCAGAGATGGTATTCAGAAACGCCACCGCTTTGTCGAGATTGCCGTTGAGCGCATGCCACAGTGCATCGGCCGTATTAAACCCGCGGTTGTTGGCACCACCGGCGCGACCTATATCGATCGCCGTGCGCCAACGTCGCATTAGCGAGTCGTATGCGTTCTGGTCGCCAACTTTCTTTAGCGCGACGGCCACGTCGCCGAACGGAGGTAGAGCCGCCAGAAACGGTTGATAGAGCTTGTTTTCGAAAATCAGGTCATCGCCGTAGGTGTCGCGGTAGTAGCGCACAAGTGCTTCGTGCTCACGCGTAGCGCCCAGTATCGAAATATAATCAATCTGGGTTGCGTAGTAGTCCGGGTTTGCATCCAGCAGGCGTCTGGCGCCCGCAATCGCCTCGTCGTGGTTGCCGGCTGCGACATCGGCGTAGATATTGACGAATTCGTAACCGTAGCTGCGCGCACCCTCGATATCGCCAATGTCGAGGCGTGCAAATGCCAGGCCGGACCCGCGTACAGTATTCGGAAATTGTGTGTTCTGCGGGTCTGACAACTTGATGGCTTCGGCAACGTTGCCGGTCGCGCCAAGCAGGATCGATGCCGCCCACGAAGTAACCTGCTGGTTATTCTCGAAGCGCTCCATGCGTGTGATCAATTGCGTTGCGCGGTCGACGTCACCGATGCGCAACAGTTGGGTCACGACGTTCGCGGCAATCGGCGGGTAGAGCGGGTCGAATTCGAATAACGCGACCTGTTGTTGAGCAGCATCACGATAGCGTCCATTGGTGCTGAGCGCGAGCGCGAGCCAGTTGCGCGCGTCCAGGTGATTGGGGTTAATGTCGACGGCGCGTCGCAAGCTGCCGGTGGCCTGCTCGATCTGTCCGGTGTCCAGGTAAAGTAGCCCGCGCACCGCGTGTCCGTCCGCCAGCTCGCCATTGAGTTCGAGCGCGCGGTCGGCGAATGCGATGGCGCGGGGTAGTGCTTCCGCTACCGGGATCGTGCCGTAGCTGCCGGGCGCATCGGACATCAGCGACTCGGCCAGCGCGCGCTGCGCATACGGCGCGGCGTAGTTGGGGTCGATGCGGATGGCTTCGTCCAGCAGGGTCACGGCCCTTTCCATCGCGGCCATCTGGCGGGAATAGATCAGTTCTTTCGCTTCCAGATAGGCGTCATAGGCGCGCACATCGGTGCGCTTTACGCTCGGTGTCTCCAATGGCGATTCGGCAAACTGCGCGGTCATCGCTTTCAGGATCTGCCCGGCGATTTCGTCCTGCACCGCGAAAATGTCATTAAGGTCGCGATCGAAGGTTTGTGACCACAGATGGAAGCCATCGTCTGCTTTGATCAGCTGCGCCGTGACCCGAATCCGGTTGCCCTGTTTGCGCACCGAGCCTTCGAGGATGTTAGCGACGCCGAGAATGGTACCGATCTTACGCAGGTCGTCATTCTTGCCCTTGAAAGAGAATGATGATGTGCGGCCCGCTACCTTCAGCGCGCGCACGCCGGCGAGAACATTGAGGATTTCCTCGGAGATACCATCCGCGAAATATTCCTGATCGCCCTCGGCCGAGAGATCGACGAACGGTAATACCGCTACCGATCGCTGGTTGATGACCTCGGGCTCTGGCTCGGTGGCAATGGCGGCCGATGCTTGACCAGCATCTGTGCTGCGCGCGTTACCGGACGCGTCCTGTTCTGCTATGGCGGTCGGCGCATCTCCACTCGATTGAGCGGGGCTCAACTGTTGCCAGATGATCAGCCCGCCAACGAGCAGCAGGCCGGCAATAATCGCAACATCGAGTCGACGACCGGTCTGGTGGGTTATGCTCGGCTGGTCGCCAATCGCAGTCGTTTTCTTGAGACCGTCTTCTGTGACTTCATAGATCCAGGAGACCACGATCGCTATCGGAAAACCGATCATCAGGATGACGGCCATCAGGCTAGCGACCCAGTCCGGAAACTGCAGGGCCGGCGACATGACGTCGATGACCTGCATGATGATCCAGCCGGCAATAATGTAGGCGGTCGCGACGCGGAAAACGTTACGCCGCTTCAACTCTGAAATCAGACTCATATCGGCAATGTTACCGGCGCGCGGGCTCGGTTACAGTATCATTTGAGCTAATTACCCCGCCGAGCACCAAGAAATGCCCAATATATGGAGCGATCCCTCGCGAATTCGCCGGTCACGGCCGCCGGAAAGCCGGTCGAAACAAGCCGTATGGTATCCGGGCCTGTTGGCGGCAATGCTGTTCGCTGTTGCGGGCTGCAGCTCTTTCGATGTGGTCAACGGCCTGACGCCATCGGGCCACTACACGAGCGATCGCGATATCGCCTACGCCGAAGGGCCACGCCAGACACTGGATATACATGTGCCCGAAAAGGGTGTGTCCGGTGCGCCGGTCGTCGTGTTCTTTTATGGCGGCGGATGGCGTGAGGGCAGCAAGGACGATTATGAGTTTGTGGCATCGCGGCTGACCGATGCGGGGATCATCGTGGTACTACCTGACTACAGACTGTATCCGCAGGTGGCGTTTCCGGATTTCATCAAAGACAGTGCGCTTGCGCTGGGTTGGGTCCACAACAACATTTCCCGCTATGGCGGCGATCCCGGCCGGCTCTTTGTCGCCGGGCATTCGGCGGGCGCGTATATCGCCGCGATGCTTGCATTGGATACGCAGTTCATCGAAGACGTCGGTATGAAGCAGGGCGATATTGCCGGGCTCATCGGCCTGTCGGGCCCTTACGATTTCCTGCCGATCGAGAGCGGCTATCTGCTAAACGTATTTCCGCAGGTATCGCGGCAAGACAGCCAGCCGGTCACGTTTGTCGATGCCGGTGCGCCGAGAACGTTGCTAATACACGGTACCGACGACGAGACGGTTTATGCAGCAAACAGCGAGCGACTCGCCGCGCGTTTGCGCGATGCCGGTGTGTCGGTGGAGCTGCATCTGTATGACGAGGTCGGTCATGCGCGCGTTGTTGCCGCAATGGCAGGCCCGTTCGATGGTCTGGCGCCGACGGCCGCGGACATCATTGCGTTCATACAGAACGCAGCCCGGACAGCGGATCAAGTCAGCGACGACTAGCGGTTGCTGACTTGCAGAGTGTCACAAGGTTAGCCAGACATGAGGCGTTGATAGATCGGCACATAGCGATCGGCCATGCACGCACTGCTGTACTTCAGTATCTCCTCGCGGTTAGCCCTCGCGAAGCGCTCGCATAGTGCGTCGTCGCCGTCGATGCGATCGAGCGCGGCAACCAGTGCGTCCGGATCGGAAGGCGGAATCAACAGCCCGTTGTATTCATGGCCGATAATGTCCGGTATGCCGCCAACCTCGGTCGCCACGATCGGCAGGCCTGCATGCATCGCATCCAGAAGGATCGAGCCGAGGCCTTCGAACAGCGACGGAAACGCGAAAATATCGAATGCGGCGAGGTGGCTGGCGACATCGGTGACCTGGCCCGTGAAGTGCACGTTGCCAAGGTCGCGACTCTCGTCTTTGAGCTTCGCTTCGTCCTCGCCGCTACCGACAAATACGAACTGCATGCCGGGCCGCTGCCGGGCCGCGGCGATCAGCGTGCCGTGCCCTTTCTGGTCGCGAATGAGTGCCCCGACGTGACCCACAATAGGCCCCGGCCCGAACCGTCGGCGCAGTGCTTTCGATGTGCTCTCGTCAACGATGGCCGGCGTAAATGCACTTGGGATGACATCAATCTCACTGCCGGGTGCATAGTCGCGTAACTGCGACGCGATGCTGCGCGAGAGGCCGACGAGTTGCGCCGCATTCCGATACATCGCCTTTGTCACCGGATTGTTACCTAGCGGTCGTACGACCCTGCGGGTAATTACATACGGCACGCCCATAGTCCAATACGCGAGGGCAGCGGCCTGCACGCAACGACCTTCGTGGGCATGCGCAATGGCCGCACCGCGCAGCGCACGTGTTGCCGAGACGATGCCACTGACAGGTACGCGTTCGAGATTCTGGACGTCTGCCAGTCGGACAATCAGTGGCTGCGCCTTGCGCGCGACGATGCGCTGCCGGTAGCCGCGGCTGGCAAGCTCACGAATCAACAGCTCGGTCTGGCGTTCACCGCCACGAAAACCGCGCGCCAGATTAATGTGCGCGATGATGCCGGCGGCTGGTGTATCTGGGGTACTGACGGTTCTGTCTCCGGAACGGTGCGTTACAACCTGTGCGTTGCTATCGGGATCATACCAGCCGCATCGTCAGTTATAGGGTGGCACATCGTTGGTTCGCGCGAGTGTGATGGTGATTTCCACGCCGCTGTGTTCGCCTTCCTGCCAGTTGGCGGCCGCGATCGTGCCACCGTGAGCGTCGGTGATCAGCCGCGCAACGTACAGCCCGAAGCCCAGGTGTGAACCACGCTCCTGCTCGCCCCGATGCGAGACAAAGGTGTCAAACAGGCTGGCCGGATCGATGTCGGGCAGGCGCGGGCCGGTATTGCGTACCGACAGGTACAGGTGTTCGTCGGCTTTTTCCAGCGCAAGCCGTACGGTGCTGCCCGGCGGTGCAAATTGCACGGCATTTTCGACCAGCTTATCGAGCAGTTGCACCAGCAGCTCGGCGTTGCCGATGACATACGCGTCCGCGGCAATATCGGCGTCAAACTGGTGGGTCGTGAACGTCGCTCGATAGGCCTCATGAAGCTGCGTGACGAGCCTGGAAATATCTAATGTTGCGGATTCGGCGTTCATCGCCGCCTGCTCGGCGCGGTTAGCGCTCGACATCGCATTGAGTATCGCGCGCAATCGTTGCACGCCATCGGCGGCGCGCCGGCTCAGCGTGCGCTGCGCGTCATCGAGCGGGCTGTGATCCAGATTGTCGAGTGAGGACTGGACGACCGCCAACGGCGTGCGCAGCTCATGCGACAAGGTATCGGCCATCGTGCGCAGGTAGCGCTGATGTTCGGCGACCCGGCCGAGCAACGACTCGACGTCACGCGTCAGGCTGCCGATTTCGTCACGCGCATTGCGGCCGGGCAGACCAACGCGGATCCGCCCGCGTTTGTCGAGCGCGGTCGAGGCGGCTTTGGCGAGGCGCCGCACCCGCCACGACAGCCACGTCGCGAAGGCCAGCAACAGCGTCACGACGAGCAGCGTGATCAGCACGATAGTGTTGGTCAATCGTAGCAACGACGGGTTGTTCAACGTCAGGATGGCGGCGCTGTCCTGGCGCAGCATCAGTACGCTGTCGGCCCGACCGGAAGACGCCAGCGGATAGGCCGCCACCGTGACGGCGCGCGCAGCGTCGGGCCGATCGCCGAGCAGCGTCAGCCGCGTGCTCGACGGTTTACCGTCCAGTGCATTGGCGACGATAACGTCGGAGAATTGAAACGCCGCATCGCGCAACGTTGGCCCGCTGCTTTGGTCACCCAGCAGCCGTCGGTAAAGGCGGGTGGAGAAACCGCTTGCCTCATCGCTATTCGATGCGCTCACCGCCTCGCCGATGATCGGCGTAATGCGCCAGCCGAAGCGGTCGACGACCCATGCCTCGATACCCGGCAGGCGGTTTTCATCGAGCCGCGCCGATAGCGCGACCGATTGGCGAATCAGCGCGCCCGGCATGCTGCCGCGGTAGCTGCGTGCTTCGCTGCCATTGTCGCTGACCAGCAAGCCGATCCGGTCGCTGCACAGCCCGCCGGGTATGCGTAACTCGAGGCGTGACAGCGTGTCGCCCGGTTGCCAGTTGCCGCGCAGTCGTGCGATGAGGTCTGCGTCATTCGAGACCGCGGCAAGCTCGCCCGGCGCTTCCGGTGCCAGCTCGGCTATTGCGAGACTCGAGTCACTGCGCGTGCAGGCAAGCTCGAAAACAGGCCGCTCGTTGCTGCCCTCTACCAGCGCGTGCAACCACAGTGTGTCGCGGTCAACGCCGGCGAGAAGCCTGAGTCTGTCGCCGCCGACGACGCCGGGTCGATGCGCTGCATCAAGACGCCAGTCATCGGAAAACCCGTCCAGCGACGGCGTCTGCGCAAGCGGATAGGCGAACACCGCCTCATCGGCGTCACCGGCCGGCAGCGGTGGCAGTGCGTCCGCCAGCACTGGCACCAGACCGCGGGCCAGATCAATCAGGAATCCCGCCTGCGCATCGCGCAGGGCCTGCTCTGTCTCGCGGATATACAACGCGCTCGCCAGGGGCAACGCCAGCGTAGCGAGACCGATCAACAGCAACTGGCGTCGCAGGCCAAAATTCATCTTTGTAGTTGTGCGCGAGCCATGCCGGACAATCTATCAGGCAGGACGCCAGCGATAGCCCATGCCATACACGGTTTCGATGTCATCAAAATCGCTATCCAGTTGCTGGAACTTCTTGCGGATTCGTTTGATGTGCGACGTAATGGTGTTGTCGTCCAGTACCGTATTCGCCGCGTCCATCAGCTGCTGTCTGTTCTTGACGTGGCCGGGGTGTCGGGCCAGCGCATGCACCAGCCAGTACTCGGTCAATGTGAGGCTGACGGGTTCGGTCCGCCATGTGATCGAGAAGCGCGCCTCGTCGACTTCGAGCGCACCGTGGCGCAGCGTGCGCCCGGGCGTATCGTCGGCCCGACTGATCGCGGCCTGTCGCCGGAACAGCGCTGCGACGCGCGCGAGTAAATGCTGCAGGCCGATGTCTTTCGTGAGGTAGTCATCCGCGCCGAGCCGCAGGCCGGATACCGCGTCGAATTCCGAGTCACGCGCGGTCAGGAAAATAATCGGCAGCGCGTCGGATTGCTGACGTAACGAACGGCACAGCTCGAAACCGCCTTCGACATCGTGACCGAGATTGACGTCAATAATCACCAGATCGGGCAATTGGGCGTCGAACGCAGCCATCGCATCCGCGCGGTTGCTGTACAGCGCGACGCGGTAACCATCGCGCTCGAACGCCGCACGATAGTTCTCGCCCAGCGCCAGATCGTCTTCAACGATCGCAACGCGGCGCGCTGTATCAACGCCCGCCATTGTGCGTGCCATATTTCGCCATTTTTGCTCGGTAATTCGTCATCGTCTGTCCATTCGCCGGCCACTGCCACCGCGCCTAATAGCGCCATACCAGCCGGGAGTGATAACGATGCAGCACTGGATGAACAAGCGCAAGAAGCCGATACGCAGTTTGGCGAATGCAAAACTAACGTGGGGGCGAGATGCGGCACGGCGGCAATGCTTTGCCGAACGGTTGCGCCAGGCGCAATGCGGCCTGATGTTGCTATGTCTTTGCCTGATGGTTGAGCCGGTCGTCGCACAGTCCGCTGCGGATCAAGGCGTCATTGCGAGCGAAGGCGTCTCGCTGGCCGAGGTCAGCAGCGGCAGCTTGCTGATCGCCAAGTCCGGCATGTCGCCCGGTCGGTTTGCCGAGGCGCCGCGTCTTGCGACGACATTTGCACTGGATGTTTCCGGTCCGGTGGCACGCGTCACGGTGGATCAGTCGTTCACCAACGACAGCGATGACTGGGTCGAGGCGGTGTATGTGTTTCCGTTGCCGGACACCGCGGCGGTTGATCATCTCGAACTGGTTATCGGCGAGCGACGCATTGTTGGTGAGATTCAGCCGCGTGAAGAAGCCCGGCGGATGTACCGCAAGGCTGCCGCCGAGGGTCGCAAGGCGGCTTTGCTGTCTCAGCAGCGCCCGAACCTTTTTACGACGAAAGTCAGCAATATCGCGCCCGGCGAAGCGGTCAACGTACATATCCAATATCAGCAACGCGTGATGCGCGATGATGATCGCTACAGCCTGCGTTTGCCGATGGCTCTGACGCCGAGATATATCCCGGGCGACACCGATATAGCATCAGCGGATCGCGAGGGCAGCGGTTGGACACCACCGGTCGCCCAGGTCGCCGATGCGCAAGAGATATCCCCGCCGATGGCTGTCGCCGACACGGGTGACTATGCGCTGGATTTGTCGATGGAGTTAAGCACGGCGCTACCACTGACGGCGATTGTCAGTCGTTACCATCGTATCGATGTAAAGACGCAGGCCGCGGGCAGCTACAGCGTTACGCTGGCGGATACGGACAACGTCAGCGATCACGACTTCGAAATCGAGTGGCAGCTGGCGGCCAGCGCGACGCCGGTTGTCGGCGCTTTCGGTCATAACGACGGGCGTCACGAGTTCGCGCTGTTGCAGGTTATGCCGCCCACCGACGACGCGCTGGGTGATGCGCCGCGCCGCGAATTAACGCTGGTTATCGATACTTCCGGCAGCATGCATGGCGTATCGATCGCGCAGGCGGCGACGGCGGTCGAGTACGCGATCAATCTGCTGCGCGATATCGATACGTTCAACGTTGTTGAGTTCAATAATCACCATCGGCCATTGTTCGCAACGCCACAGCCCGCGACACCCGAACGGCGTCAGCAGGCGATTGCCTGGGTAAGCCGTCTGCAGGCCAACGGCGGCACCGAGATGCGCCCGGCGCTGGAGTATGCGTTAACGGCGAATGCGCCGTTCGAGGGCGTACGGCAGGTCATCTTCATCACCGACGGCGCGGTCGGCAACGAAGAGCAGCTGTTCGGCGACATCGAGCGGATGATCGGTGATGCACGATTGTTCACCGTCGGCATCGGCTCGGCACCGAACGGCTGGTTCATGCGCAAGGCGGCGGAACTTGGCCGCGGCCGTCACATGATGATCAGCAGCGTCGGCGAAGTCGGCACACGCATGCAGGCATTGTTCCGCCAGTTGTCGCAACCGGTGCTCACCGACATCCGTATTGACTGGAACGCGACGCCGGTCGAGCAGTTCCCCGCGACGGTGCGCGACCTCTATGCGGGCGAACCGATCGATGTTGCGCTGCGTTTTTCGAACGCGACGGCGGCTCCGCGCACGGCGGTGCTCAGCGCGACACTGTGGCGTAACGGTAGCCCGCAGCCGTGGTCGCAGTCGATTTCGCTCGACGGCCTTGCCAACGATAGCCAGCACGCCGTCGGCGTGATGTGGGCGCACGCCAAGATCGAGTCAATCGCCGATGCCCGTCGGCGCGGATTGCATGCGGACCAGGCGCGCGCGCAGATCGCCCGCGTGGCGATGCAACACCACCTGGTAAGCGAGGCGACCAGCCTTGTCGCGATAGACACGACACCGGCCCGCACCCAGCAAATGCTCAAGCGGCGCAACGTCGCCAGCCCGATGCCGTACGGGCAGTCGACACAAGCGCTGTCGCTGATGACGGCGACCGCAACGCCGGCCGCGTTGTTGCGACGGAGCGGTGTACTTGCGCTGTTGCTCGGGCTCGCACTTCTCGTTGCGCGCCGCTGGCCGCATACGGTTGCGCCGCTATCGCGACGGGCTTGCTGATGTTTGCCCGCCGTCGGACTTTTCCCTGGAGAACACTACTAATGACGACGCTACTCGCGCTTGGCATGATCAACCTCGGTCACGGCCTGTATATCCCCGCTAAAGCCGCGCTCGCACAGCACCTCGTGCAACGCGCCTGGCAACGCGGCGAGGTGGGCAACGCAGACACGCAGTCGGGCACGCGCCCGTGGCCCTGGGCGGATACTTACCCGATTGCGCGGCTGACCAGTGACGTTAGCGACGACGAGCTTTTCGTATTGTCCGGCGGCAGCGGGCGGACACTGGCGTTTGGCCCCGGACACTTGCAGTCGACGGCACTACCGGGCGAGCCCGGCAACAGTGTGATCATCGGGCATCGCGATACGCACTTTCGGTTTCTCGGCGACCTCGACTACGGCGATCTGCTGGTTATCGACCGCAAGGACGGCGAACGCGTCGTGTTCGAGGTGACGGCGCTGGATGTTGTGGACGCCTCGCGCGCGAGCCTGACGCTGGATGGCGATGATGCGCGGCTGACGCTCATCACCTGCTATCCATTTGATGCGATTCGTCCCGGTGGCCCGTTGCGCTACGTGGTGAGCGCACAGCCCGTCGGTCGCCCGACGCAGAGCGCAAATGCCACTACGCCTTTCTGACGCCGGTTAGTCGTCGACGCGGCTGCCGAGGTTATAAGGTCCGCCGCGTTCGAGCGCGCGCTTGTACGCAGGCATCGCCTGGCAGCGCGCCAGCATGGCGGCCATTTTCGGGAAATTCTGCGACAGGTCAATGCTGACACTGAGCCCCTCGAGTACGAAGCTCATCTGGATGTCCGCCGCGGTCAATTTGTCGCCGGTGAACCATTCCTTGCGGGCAAGCTCGGACTCCATGAAAGTCATGTTCTTGGCCAGATTGCCGTCCAGGTAACCGGAACGAATCTTGCCGGTGATGCCCTTGGCGATCGGCTTGACGAAGAACGGCATTTTCGCGGTGTCGACGCGGTTCAGCAGCAGGGCAATGATCAGCAGCGGCATCATCGTGCCTTCTGCATAGTGCAGGTAATAAGTGTAATCGCGTTGCGCCTGCGGATCATCGGCCGGCTTCAGGTGGCCATCCGAATAATTGTCCATCAGGTATTCGATGATCGCGCCGGATTCCGCCACGGTGACGTCGCCATCCGTAATGACAGGGGACTTGCCCAGCGGATGCACCGCCGCCAGCGATGGTGGAGCGAGGCTCGTTACGGGGTCGCGCTTGTAGAGCTTGATCTCGTATTCGACGCCTAATTCCTCAAGCAACCACAGCATGCGTTGTGAACGTGAGTTTTCGAGGTGGTGCAGTATGATCATCAGTCGCTCCGATGCGGCTTCGCGAAAACGCCTAGTATAATCATTTATGCGATGATCATGCGCGTGCGCCGGCCGCGAGCATCTGCGGCGGCGTGGAAAATACCCATTGACGGCGGATACGTGCATCGCCAGTCTTTGGCCAACCAGCATTACAGGAGATGGCTAATGCGAACGGTGTTGATACCCGTAGCGGACCGACCGGAATGCGCGGCGGCATTAAAAGTTGCTTTCGAAATGGCCCGGCGGATGTCTACGGATGTTTTGGGCTACCACTTGCGTCCGCATCGCAATGAATCCGCGGCTAAGAAAAAGCCCGCGAAGAAATCAGAATCCGGCGATGATGTCGTGGTGCTCAGCAGTAAGGCTGCGGGCACGTTATTCGAGAAGACCGCAAAGCGATTCGATATGACGCTGAAGAAGCGCCATGCGCTGAGCGATGCCGGCGGCCAGGCGATATGGCGCGAGCTGACGGGCAACGCGGAGCATGTTTTTCCGATCATCGGCCCGATGTCCGACATGATCGTCGTCTCACGTCCGCGCAATCAGGGCTCCGCGCGCGCCCGCGCGTTCCAGATGGCGGCGTTGATGCAGACCGGTACACCCGTCCTGATGTTGCCGTCGCGCAAGCCGGCGTCGGTCGGCAAGCGTGTGCTGATCTGCTGGAACCAGTCGGTGGAAGCCGCGGCGGCGGTAAAGGCGTCTGTCTCTGTGCTGTGCCAGGCGGAAAGCGTGCAGATTGTTGCCGCGGGCAAAGAAGATGGCGTTGGTGCGAAGAGCCGCCATCTCCAGCAATATCTGCGTCACTGGGGTATCGATGCCGAGTGCATCTCGACACTGGGCCGAGACGTACAGGCGGAAGTGATGTCGACCTATGTCGAGCAGGAATGCGATTTGTTGTTGATGGGTGCGTACAGCCGCCCGCGTTGGCGCGAACGTGTGTTTGGCGGGCTCACCGACTACGTCATGAACAAGTCATCCATCCCGGCTTTGATGCTGCACCGCTAGGGACAATACGCCCCGGCGGCGCTGCAACGGGCTATTCCGGGTGATAGCGGTGGCGTGATTTCGCCTTGACTCTCGTCTGGAAGCTGCTTGGCTTCAGTATCAGGACGTCGCAAGGGATGCGGTCGAGAACCTGTTCGGCCGTATTGCCGATGAAAGTCCGTTCGATGAAGCCACGCGAAACGGCGCCCATCACCAGCATGTCAATTTTATGGTCGACGACAAAGCCCGGCAAAACCATGCGCGGGTTGCCGGCTACATGATGAATCTGTGCGTCGGTCAGGCCATGTTTGTCGGTGACCGCCTTGACCGCCTGCAAGTGCTCCTTGCGGACTTCTTCGGTTATACCTTCCGTGTCCGGGATAATCGGCGTCATTGAGCCTGCCGCCATGCCGGCAATCACGGCTGCCGCGTCGTAGGCGTGGATGACCGAAAAATTTGCGTTGAGTGCGTCAGCCATAGCCTTCGCATCATCGATAATCAGGTGGTCCAGCTCGGCGGGCTTATCGTGTGCGTGCATAGGATCGATCGCGGCGCAGATGTTCATCCGCTCCCCCGGGTGCTTGCCTTTTCTGGCGATCAGCAGCGGAGCCGGACAGGTGCGAATAAGGTTCCAGTCGTCATTCGAGAACAGCCCGCGCTGCAATGCATGGTGGTAGTGGCTGTTGCGGATGACCATGCTTGGTTTGCTGCGGATGGCTTTACGAACGATGCCTTCGAAGACGGGCTCGTCCCAGACAACATCGACGATGACATCAAAGCCCTCGTCGCGTAGCGGGCGTGCGATATCTTCCAGCGCCTCGCGTTGCTCGGCCAGACGCTTTTCCTTCGCGGCGATCAGGTCCTCGGAATCAAACAGTCTTTCGCCGGCGATGTAGGGGTCGAAAATCGCAGAGAAAAGCTCGATTTGCCCGTTCATATTCTCAGCGAGGTAGCTCGCCCGTTCGACGGCGGCGAGGTCGTCGGCACCGGGATCGACAATCGTGAGCAACGTGTTTTTCTTAGCCATACTGGTTCGAGCCTCTTGTAGGTTTCTGGCTCAACGATGCGTGACTCACATTCGCAAGTACATACGCACAAACACCTACCGGGCAAATTGCAATGCTCATGCCATTGCGGCTCTATCGCCGGGCTGTCGATGCAGGATAAACCGGGGGAGGTCAGATATAGAGAAAACGGAACAGCCGCTTGAGCTCCTGCTCGCCCACCGGTTCCTGCTGGGTCGAGATTCGGGCGACTTTCGTGCTTTCAGAATACGACAGCATAACGGGCTTCTCGTTGCGCAACATGTCGATGAGCGCCGGCATATGCTGTTCATGAAACTGTAATGCGATGTGCCCGGGGGTCGTCTCTACCGGTGTCTCGAGTGGCTTGTCATCGGACACAAAAACAATCACCGCCGCGAGATTATCGTCTTTATCGTAGAGATACAGCAGTGCGTGGTCGTTGCTGCCTTTATCAGTGTACTGATTGTGAATTTCGTATTGATAGCGATGAATCGTGTAGTGAATAGTCACACGCATACTCCGGTTGGTGGGGACGTGCACTGCCACTGTTGATGGTGCAGTGCGCCATGACACTGCCAATCTAGAAGTTTGCTACCAGCGTTGAAATCCGTACTAGTCGCGGGTGGCCCGCGTCTTCTACGTATTGACGCTTAGCCCGGCCGCCGGCGAATGCTAGTCCGCGCGGGCCTGTTCCAGCCGGATCTGGGTTCGCACCAGCTCGGCGAGATTATGTGCGTCCATCTTGTGCATGACACGCGCGCGATGAATCTCGACCGTGCGCTGGCTGACGCCGAGATCGAACGCAATGACCTTGTTCGCCTTGCCGGCGGTCACTAGTGCCATCACTTCCCGTTCACGCGGCGAAAGAGATTCAAAGGCATCCTGGATCTCGCTAATGTCGCGTTGCTTTTTTTGTTGTGAGCGCGCGATCAACAGTGCCGCGTTGATACTGTCGAGAAGCTCCTGGTCCTGGAACGGCTTCTGGATGAAGTCGAACGCGCCGTTGCGCATTGCCCGTACGGCCATCGCGATTTCTCCATGCCCGGTAATGAAAATGATAGGCGGATGCCAGCCGCGACGATGGATTTCTTCCTGAAGCTCAAGCCCGCTCATGCCTGGCATGCGTATATCCAATACCAGGCAATTGATGCCGTCGTCGTCGTATTGGTCGAGAAACTCGGCAGCGTTTGCGTAGGTGTTACACGGTGTGCCCACGGTCTTAAGCAGGAACGCAATCGCGTCACGCACGCCCGGGTCGTCATCCACCAGCTCTACTACGCCTGTTGCAGTATCGTTCATTCAGCGCTCTCCGTCGCCCGCGTATATTCGGGTAGCGTAAACCAGAACACGGCGCCCTGCGGGACATTGTCATCGACACCGATCTTGCCACCATGCATTTCTACGATCGACTTGGAGATCGACAGCCCCATGCCCATGCCGGTTTTCTTGTCCGACACGAACGCGTCAAACAGGGTTTGCTTGCGTTCCTGCGGAACGCCACCGCCGCAGTCGATGACTTCCACGCGTACCTGTCCGTCTGCCGAACGTGCGCGCAGCGTAATGCGCTGGCGCTGCATCGGAAGCGGGGCGACAGCGTCGATGGCATTGCGCAGGAAGTTCAATAACACCTGTTCCACCTGTACCTGATCCGCCATGACGTTCAGCACGCCGTGCGTATCGACACGGATTTCGGCATTGGTATGGCGCAGATCAATTTCCACCAGTGTTATGAGATTACGGATGATTGCATTGATGTCGCAGACCTGGTGTCGGGTCTGATGGCGTGTCGTCAGCGAGCGAATCCTGCGAATCACATCGCCGGCCCGCTTGGCCTGCATCCCGATGCGTTCGCAGGCCTCCAGCAAATCGCCCGCGTGCGGCGTGTCGTTATCGATCATCCGCTTGCCGGCGCTCGCGTAGGTGCGGATCGCCGCGAGCGGCTGGTTCAGCTCGTGCGCGAGCCCTGCCGCCATTTCCCCCATCTGTGTCAGGCGCGACGCATGCGCAAGTCGCTCGCGCTCCATCTGCAGCTCGCGCTCCTTCTCACGCTGCTCGCTGAGATCTTCGAACATGCAAATTAATGTCGTTGTCTGCGTAGTCTCATCATGGACGGCGGCATTATAAGTCTTGATCGGCACATAGTGCCCGCTGGCATGTCGCAAACGATGCGTGCTGGAGGAATAGGCCAACTCGTCATCAATGAGCCGCCCGAACAGGTGGCGCATGCCCATTTGTTCGTCGGTATGCATAAAGCGCAAGCCGGAACGCCCGAGTAACTCGTTTTCGGCATAGCCGGTGATTCGTGCTGCCGCCTCGTTGATGGAGAACAGCAGTCCTTGAGGGTTCATCAGTGCGATGCCGATCGGCGCATAGCGAAGGATGAGCTGTTGTTCCAGTTCCTTGAGGTGCAGTTCCGCTTCGGCTTTCTGTTGTTCGCTGACATCAAGCACGGATGCGATCGCGACTTTCTGGCCGGCATACTCGCCGGCGAATAAATGCACCTGAACCGCATAGCGGGATTTGTCCTTGCGCATTGCTGTAGCGGCGAAGTCGCGCGTCTTGCTGGCGCCGGTGCGAAAATCATCGATTGCACCGGCAAACGTCCGGCAGCTTTTTTCGTCGAACATCTCCTGTAACGGTGCGTCGTGTCGGTCTGCTTGTATTTCATCCCAGGCCTGCCATGCCGCCTGATTGGCGTAGCTGATGCGCAGCGCGTCCGGCTGGATCACATAAATCGCGCTCAGTGAGTTCTCGAGAATGCCGCCTAATGATTCGATGCGCTGCCGGATCGCGTTTTGCTCGGTAAGGTCGCGCAGGATGCCGGTGAAAATAACCTCGCCGTCAGCCAGCGACTCGCTGATCGACAGGTTGGCGACGAATGTGCTGCCGTCTTTCCGCCGGCAATGTACGTCACGCCCGACGCCGATAATGCGGCTGTTGCCGGTAAGCAGGTAGTTACCGACGTATCCGTCGTGACTGCTGCCGATGGCCTGTGGCATTAGTTTCGCAATATTCTCGCCGACGATTTCCTCGCTCGAGAACTGGAACATCCGTTCGCCGGCGGGGTTGAAGGTCAGCACACGGCCATCCTTATCGATGCTGATGATGGCATCGGCCGCATTGTCGAGTACCGCCAGCAATGCGGTATAGCGGCTGTTTAATGAGTCGTGGTTACTGCTCATCGTCTGCGGGGCGGGACAGTCAGTGCGCGAGCAATGTGGTCGTAGCGACATGGCATGCAATAGGTATAACACGTATTCGCGCTTCGACAAATACGACTGCGACGCCTGCCAGCGCACGCGCTAAAGTGCACATCAACCCGTTAGCTGGCGTGTGTATGAAAAGCTTATGAAAGACGACGACTATCGCGAACTTCTGAATGTGTTGATGAAAAAGCGCATCGAGCTGCGCCGCCGCACTCAGGCCATCAATGCGGATGCTGCGAGAACCTTGAGCGCCGATTCCGGTGAGCAGGCGATCGAGCTTGAGAATGCAGAAGTGCTTGATGAGCTGGCGCGCGAGGCTATCGAGGAGCTCAGCAAAATCAACATGGCGCTGGCGCGAGCGGAGTCCGGTCGCTTCGGAATCTGCGTGGGTTGTGGCGAACCTGTCGAGCCGGCGCGTCTCAGGGCAGTACCGTGGACGGCGTATTGCATAGATTGCGGCAATCGCAATGAGCAACCGAAGTTGCGCTAGGCGCTCGCGCAGTTATCGCTATCGGTGCTGGTGATGTGAGGCGCAAAGATATCGGCGATATCTCGCGTTGGCGAGCTGCCAGTCCTGGTGAGTTACCAGCGATGGCCCGGCGAGTCGCCTGCCGCAGCCTTACGGCACCGGGTACACCGGCGGCGTGAAGGCATAGTGCAGTTGCAGAAACTCCACCAGATTGATCAGCTCTGTCACCGTCATCATGTTGTTGTACACCGTCATGACGGAGTCTCCATTGGGCTTGGTCACGTCCTCACGCCAGCCAACGATTTTGTGTGACGGGTTGATGATCGACGTCACAAGGTCGCCCTGTGTCTTGATCGTAGAGACGTTGCCGCCGAGCCGGATCAGCGTGGGTCCGTCGCGCATTGTCGTGTCCGCCGGTAGCTCGACACCGCTCACGGTATGGCATTGCTGGCATTGCAGGCGTACAAAAGTACGCTCGCCGGCAGCGGCATCACCCGTCGGCATGACAAAGCCGCGCGCCTGAACGGTTTCTTCGCTGCAGCCGGCCAGTGCCATGACAATTGCGATCCCTATCAAAGGGAGAAGTTTCGTTGTGGTCATTGGATCGTCCTTTGAAGGCTATATCCGGTCACGCTCCGACATTGTGCGACATTGTGCGACATCGTGGCATACGTAATTCCCGCGTATCGTGCCGTCGGCAATTACCTATAGGTTTGCACCTGCTTTCGACGCACCATTTTCAACTAATTGGCAGGTAAGGAGTCCCCTCGTGAAACACGCAACACGCAAGCGCATCGGCTTTGTTTTTCCACTGCTGTTCGTGCTCACTGCGGTGAGCGCATGCACATCGTTACGCAGCGGTTCTGATCAGGACGAGTTCGCCCGTTTCGATAACTACCGGACCTTCAGCTGGATCGACAGCGACCCGCTGGTGACGGTAGACCCGAATGACCGGCCGATCAGCCCGCTGACGCAGCAGAAAATAACCAACGCCATTCTTGGCGCGCTCGAGCGGCAAGGCTTTCTGTTTCAGGAGGATCGTGAGACGGCGGATTTTGTGGTGGCCTATACGGTGGGCACACGTGACAAATTAAAGGTGCGCTCCTACCCGCAGCCATACCGTGGCGATTGGGACTGGCAGCCGTTCGGGCGCGCTTACGCGACGACCGACGTGGTTGCTGAAAACTATACCGAGGGCACGCTGTCGGTCGATATCTTCGACGGCGTCACCCAACGGCCCGTCTGGCATGGATGGGCGACCAAGCGCGTGCTCGAGGAGGATCGGCAGAATCCGTCGCCGGCCATTCGCGAAGCGGTCGATGCGGTCATCGGGCGATTCCCGCCGCAATGATGCTGGACACCTGTTGATACATACACTACTGTACATATCCCCAGATTGCACCATTCAGGGTGTCAACATCGATGTCAGCCGTGCTGGAAAAACCCGACGCCTATCTCGCCAAGCTCAACGACGAGCAGCGCAAGGCGGCCGTGCATGGCGAGGCGGGCGATAACGGCGGGGTCATTGCCGGGCCGTTGCTGATCATTGCCGGCGCCGGCACAGGCAAGACGATGACCCTGGCGCATCGCGTCGCCCATCTGGTACTCCAGGGCGTCGACCCAGGCCGCATCTTGCTGCTGACATTTTCGCGCCGTGCGGCGATGGAAATGACCCGGCGCGCCGAGCGTATCGTGCGTGAGGCATTGCGCAGCAATGGTGGTTCGCGCGCCGTGCGCTTTACCTGGTCGGGCACATTTCACTCGATTGCGAATCGCCTGCTGCGCTTGCACGCCGCCAACGTAGGTCTGGATCCGTCGTTCACGGTGCTTGATCGCGGCGATGCCGCCGACATGATTGACATGGTGCGCCACCAACAGGGTCTCGCGGCCAAAGCGCGCCGCTTCCCCAAGAAAGACACCTGCCTGACGATCTATTCGCGTTGCGTCAATACGCAGCAACCGCTCAGCGAATGCCTGGCGGACGCATTCCCCTGGTGCGCGGACTGGGAGCAGGAACTGACCGCCCTGTTTCGCGGCTATGTCGAGTTGAAGCAGACTCACGCCGTGCTCGACTACGACGACCTGTTGCTTTACTGGTATCACCTCGTGTCGGAGCCGGCGTTGGCGCGCGATATCAGCGCGATGTTTTCGCACGTATTAGTCGATGAATATCAGGACACCAACCGGCTGCAGGCGGGCGTGCTGATGGCGCTGCGCCCGGACGGCGAGGGCCTCACGGTGGTTGGCGACGATGCGCAGTCCATCTATGCGTTTCGCGCTGCCGAGGTCGACAACATCCTGAATTTTCCGGACCAGTTCGTCCCGGCCGCGCGCGTGGTCACGCTCGAACAGAACTACCGCTCGGTACAGCCCATACTCGATGCTGCCAATACGCTGATTTCGGAAAGTGAGCGCCAGTACCGGAAGGATCTTTATTCCGACAAGCGCTCGGCACAGAAACCGCACTACGTCACCGTGCAGGACGCCGACGGCGAGACCGACTACATCGTCGAGCGCGTGCTCGCGCAACGCGAGGCGGGCATCGCGCTGCGCGATCAGGCGGTACTGTTTCGCAACGCGCATCATAGCGACCGACTCGAAATCGAACTCACACGGCGCAACATTCCGTACGTAAAATACGGCGGGCTCAAGTTTCTTGAGTCGGCACACGTCAAAGACCTGCTGGCGATTCTCAAATGGGCGGACAACCCGAAGAACCGCGTCGCCGCATTCCGCGTGTTACAGCTATTGACCGGCATCGGGCCGTCGCATGCCGCGCGCTGCTTCGACTATGTCGCCGCGGCCGACTACTCACTCAGCGCATTGACCGGTTTCGCGCCGCCCGCGGCGGCGCTGGATGACTGGCCCGGCATCTGTGCGCTGATGGGTGCGCTCGACCGGCGCATGCGTGAGGCGGGCGACGGGCGCGGCTGGCAATCTGACGTGACGCTGGCGCGTCAGTGGTATCAGCCCCATCTGGAGACGATCTACGAGTCGGCCGAACAGCGGCTCGCCGACATTGAGCAGCTGGAACAGGTGTCGGGGCGTTACGCGACGCGCGAGCGCTTCCTGACGGAGCTGACGCTGGACCCGCCGCAGTCAACCGGCGATCTTTCGGGGCCGCCGTTACAGGACGAGGACTACCTGATTTTGTCGACGGTACATTCCGCCAAGGGGCAGGAGTGGGAGAGCGTTTTCATCATGAATGTGACGGACGGCAACTTCCCGTCCGAGTTCGCGGCGGGCGACAACAAGGCAATCGATGAGGAGCGGCGTTTGCTGTACGTCGCCATGACGCGTGCGAAAAAAGAGCTGCACCTGATGGCACCGTTGAAGTTCTGGGTGACCGAGCAGCATCGCTATGGCGACAAGCACGTCTATGGCGCGCGCAGTCGTTTCATGACCGAGCGCATGATGACGACGCTTGCGCCGGGCTTTCACGGCGACAACGAGGCGCGCGTTGTTGCCGACGCACCCCGGCGTGATTTGAAGATCGATGTCGGCGAGCGGCTGCGCAGCATGTGGTAGCGCGCTTTTTGTCGTCAGATCACAGGATGCGGTAATATCGATGGATACGCATCTGAAGGCCGATTTTCATGACACCAGTCCGCACATTCCTGTATTCCGCCCTGACGGTTGTTGCTTTTGCCGCCTCCGGTGCGAATGCCCAAACCGATAGCAGTCCGCTGGCAACAGCGCTGATGGCGCAGGGCGATGCCCTGGAGTCGCAGGTCATCGAGTGGCGCCGTTATTTCCACCAATACCCCGAGCTGAGCAACCGCGAGTTCAAGACTGCGGAGAAAATTGCCAACGAATTGCGGGCGATGGGTCTGAACCCGATTACCGGCATTGCGTCGACCGGAGTCGTTGCCACGATCAAAGGCGGCAAACCGGGGCCGCTGGTTGCGTTACGTGCGGACATGGACGCACTGCCGGTGCGTGAGGAAGTCGACCTGCCGTTTGCGTCGAAGGCGACCGGCACTTATCGCGGCGAAGAGGTTCCGGTGATGCACGCCTGCGGCCACGACACGCACATGGCCATGTTGCTCGGTGCTGCCAAGGCGCTGGTGGCGGTAAAAGACGATTTGCCCGGCTCCGTGATGCTGATTTTCCAGCCGGCCGAGGAAGGCGCGCCCGAAGGTGAAACCGGCGGCGCCGAGCGGATGCTGGCCGAGGGCCTGTTCGCCGATGCCAGGCCGGCCGTCGTGTTCGGCTTGCACACGTTCTCTCCGGTGCCGGCGGGCATGATCGCCTACCGCTCGGGGCCGGCTATGGCGAGCTCGGATCAGTTTACGATCAAGGTCCGCGGGCGCCAGACTCACGGCTCCCGCCCATGGGGCGGCGTTGATCCGATTGTGGTCGCATCGCAGATTGTTATGGCGGTGCAGACGATCGCCAGCCGTCAGGTCGACGTGACCAAGGCGCCGTCAGTTGTGTCATTCGGCATCATCAACGGCGGCGTGCGTAATAACATCATTCCGGATGAAGTCGAGTTGGTCGGTACCATCCGCAACTTTGATATGGGTATTCGCGAGCAGATCCATGCGAAGCTGCGCAAGACCGCGGTGGCCATTGCCGAGAGTGCTGACGCAACCGCAGATGTGACCATCAACCTGGGCTACCCCGTTACCATCAATGACCCCGCGCTGACCGAATTGATGATGCCCACGGTGCGCCGTGTTGCGGGTGACGAGAACGTCGTGGAATCACCTTTGGTCACGGGTGCCGAAGACTTCTCTTACCTGGCGATGGAGGCACCCGGGTTATTCCTGTTCCTCGGCGGTACGCCCAGAGACAGGGACGCTGCGAATGCACCGAGCAATCATTCGCCACTGTTTTATGTGGATGAGTCCGCGCTCAAACTGGGTATGAATACATTGACCAATCTGGTTGCTGACTACCTTCACAAGGCCCAATAGCCGGCCAACCGACGCGGCACGGTCCTGGTGGACCGCGCCATCGCGTCAGGCGCAACGCCAGGAGAGATGCAATGAGTACAGCACAGGCAACACTTTCGGTTCGTGAGCAGGTCAGCGAGGCCGAATGGCAAACGCGGGTAGACCTCGCGGCGGCCTATCGACTGATCGCGATGCACGGCTGGGACGATCTGGTCTACACGCACATCTCGGCATCTGTGCCGAATGAGGAAGGCCATTTCCTCATCAATCCCTACGGCTTGTTCTTCGAAGAGATAACCGCCAGTAGCCTCGTGAAGATCGACCTCGATGGCAATAAGGTGATGCCGTCGCCGTACGAGATTAATCCCGCCGGGTTTACCATCCACAGTGCGATCCACGCCGTTCGCCACGACGTCGCCTGCGTCATGCACACGCACACCCGGGCCGGCGTGGCGGTCTCGGCCCAGCCAAACGGCTTGTTACCGATCTCGCAACACAGCCTGTTCGTGCTCTCGTCACTGGGCTATCACGACTACGAAGGCGTCGCGCTCAACGAGGACGAAAAGCCGCGGCTGGTGGCGGATCTCGGCGACAAGATGGCGCTGATGTTGCGCAACCACGGTCTGCTGACGGCCGGCGCGTCGATAGCCGATGCGTTTCAGGCGATGTATTTCATGGAGGTCAGCTGCCAGATACAGATCAACGCGCAGTCCGGTGGCGGCGAGCTGACGATGATCGATCCGAAAATTCTGGCCGGCATCAAAGCACAGGCGAAAGAAGTGTCGCGCGGCATGGGCGGGCAGCTTGTCTGGCCGGGTTTGCTGCGTAAGCTCGACCGGCGCGATCCGTCGTACAAGGAATAGGTCGCGCGCTACTTTAATCAAGCGCCTGCGTTGCGGCCAGCGCTGTCAGGTCAGAAATAGCTGGTAGGCGGGGTTGTCCGTCTCGTCCCAGTAGTCGAACCCCAACGTAGCCAGATGCTCGTCGAGTTCCGCGCGGTTGTCGTCGTCGACCTGAATGCCGACCAGCACGCGGCCGAAATCGGAGCCATGGTTGCGATAATGGAACAAGCTGATGTTCCACTGCTCACCGACCGCATTGAGGAAATCCATCAGTGCGCCGGGACGTTCCGGAAACTCAAAGCGATATAGCCGCTCGTCCACCAGATCCGGCGCGCGTCCGCCGACAAGGTGGCGGATATGCAGCTGGGCGAGTTCATTGTCGCTGATGTCGACCGCCTGATAGCCCGCATCGGTGATGTTCTTCTGCAGTTCGGCCTGCTGAGCGGCGCCGTGCTGCAACGCGACGCCGACAAAGATGCGTGCATCCGCACCCGGCGAGTAGCGGTAATTGAACTCGGTGACACCCTGCTTGCCGAGCGTCGCGCAGAAACGCCGGAAGCTGCCGGGGTGCTCCGCGATGCGCACGGCAAACAAGGCTTCGCGCTGCTCGCCGATGGCGGCGCGCTCGGCAATGTGGCGCAAGCGGTCAAAGTTCAGGTTGGCGCCGCAGTTGATGGCGACGAGCGTTTGGTCGCTGATGCGATGTTGCTTAACGTATTTCTTCAGTCCGGCGATCGCCAGCGCGCCGGCTGGCTCGACGACGGTGCGGGTCTCTTCAAAAATGTCACGAATCGCTGCGCAGGTTTGGTCGGTGGTCACCGTGATGATGTCGTCGACCAGCTCGCGACACAGAGCGAACGTGATATCACCGACACGCCTGACGGCGACCCCGTCGGCGAAAATTCCGACATGTTTCAGCGTTACCGGCGCGCCGGCCAACATTGCCTCGCGCATGCTCGCCGACTGTTCGGGCTCGACGCCGATAATCTTGATGTCGGGGCGCACGCGTTTCATCGCCAGTGCGATGCCTGCCGCCAGACCGCCGCCGCCGATAGGTACAAACAATTTGTCGATCGCCCCGTCACACTGCCGGTCGATTTCTACGCCGATCGTTGATTGCCCGGCGATAACCAAAGGGTCATCGAACGGGTGGATAAACGTCAGCCCACGCTGTTCGGCCAGCGCCAACGCCCTGGCCTGCGCCGCGTCGTAATTGTCGCCGTGCAGGATAACCTCCGCGCCAAAGGTGCGTACTGCGTCGATCTTGATGCTGGGCGTCGTCGCCGGCATCACCACGGTAGCCGGTACGCCGCGCATGCTTGCGGCCATCGCGACGCCCTGCGCATGATTGCCGGCGGAGCTGCAAATGACGCCGTGACCCAGCGCGGCATCGCTCAGTGAGGCGATCTTGTTGTAGGCGCCGCGCAGCTTGAATGAAAATACCGGCTGCAGATCTTCGCGTTTCACCAGCACATGATTGCCGAGTCTCGCGCTCAACAGTGGTGCTTCCATCAATGGCGTTTCAATTGCCACGTCATATACGCGCTGCAATGCCTGGGTCGTCAGCGCCCGCCAGTCAGTATCCACCACTGCGTTACCCGCCATGGTCGCCTACTGCAGCAGGTTGCCGTCGGTATCGATCAGCCTGATCTCACCGAGCCCAAGATCACGTATGCCTTGCTCGATCAGGGCACGATCACCGACCACTACCCAAATGACGTTGTCCGGTTTGATAACCCGTTGCGCCTGCTCGGCGACCGCCTCGAGCGTCAGTGCACGTGTGCGATCAGCGTAGGTGTTCCAGTAGTCATTCGGCAATTTGAAGCGCACGATTTCCGATATCGAGCCGCTCACGGCACCAATCGTTTCCCAGCGACCCGGCAGCGATAATGTGTTGCCGTCGCGCACGCGTGAGAGTTCATCTTCCGTCGCCGGCGACCCGCCAAGATAGTCGCGAAGCTCGCGCCGCAGTTCGGCGATGGATTCCGCGGTCTTGTCGGTTTGCACCGGGGCTGAGAGGACGAACGGCCGCTGCGCCGCGGCATCGACGATGAACGAGTAACTGCCGTACGACCAGCCCTTGTCCTCGCGCAGGTTCATGTTCAGTCGCGACGAAAATTCGCCACCAAGCACCTGGTTCGCCGCCTCAATCGCCATGTCATTGGCATCGGACTTCGGCGGTATGACGTGACCGGCGAAAATGATCGACTGATCCGAACCCGGGCGGTCAATCAGGTAGACGATTTCCGCATCCGCCTGCGCGACGTCATCCAGCGTTTTCTCGGGCACATCGGCCGGTTGCCATTTACCGAAGCGCGCTTCGATTGCGGGCCGGATATCGGCAAGCGTGGTGTCGCCGACGACGATCAGCGTCGCATTGTTGGGTCGGAACCAGGTGTCGTGGAACGACGTCAGGGTCTCGCGAGTGATCTGTGCGATGCTCTCTTCGGTGCCACTGCCGGTCAGCGGCTGTGCATAGGCATGCGCCTCACCAAACATCAGTTTTGGCAACACCCGCAGCGCCATGGATCGCGGTTGAGCGCGCTCGCGCCCGATGGCGGCGATACTTGCCTTACGTAACCGCTCGATTTCTTTTTCCGGGAATTGCGGGTTTAGAATCACGTCGGCATAAATGTCCAATGCGGGCTCGACGCTATCGGACAGTGTATTCAGTGCCACGAATGCGCTGTCGAGATTGGCGCCGGTACCAAGATTCGCGCCAAGCTGGGCGAGCGCCTCACTGATCTCGAGTGCATCGCGGCGCTTGGTGCCTTCATCGAGCATGGTCATCGTAAAGCCCGCTGTACCCGGCAGCCCGAACTGATCCGCCGCGTAGCCTGCATCCAGCACGAGGCTGAAATTAATCAACGGCAGATCGCCGCGTTTGGCAACAATCAGCGTCATGCCATTGTCGAGCGTCGCCTGCTCGAAGTCAGGGAACCCGACTGTCGGGAATTCCTCGGGGAAGGGTAGCGCGCTGCGGTCTGCGCTTTGATCGCCGGCCTTAAGGTCAGTTGCGAATGGCACGACACTCAATACGTAGCTCGAGCCGGTCATCCAGCGGTTGGCTGCCTCGCGAATACTTGCTGTTGTTGCCTGGTCCAGTCTTTCAAGGCTGGTCTTATAGAAATCCGCACTGCCGCCATAGACGAAGTTCTCCGCCAGGATGTCGGATTTGCCACCGAAGCCACCGACCCGCTCGGCACCGCGAACGAAGCCTGCCTTGGCTTGTGTGCGCACGCGCTGCAGTTCTTTTCGCGTCGGACCGTCTTTAAGGAACTTTGCGATTTCCTCGTCCATGGCCTTCTCGACAGCGTCGGCATCGCCGCCCGGCTGTACGCTGGCCGTGACCAACACGCCGCCGGCGATCTCAAAGGCCAGTACGCTGGCGCTGACACCGGTCGCCGTTTGGTCGGTGTAAACCAGTCGCTTGTAGAGTCGTGAATTCTTGCCCCCACCCAGAATCGCGCTCGCGAGTTGCAGGGTATCTGTGTCTGCGTCGGCCCAGGCCGGTGCCGGCCAGACCTTATAAATGCGTGTCTGCGGGACGCGGTCCTGCATAACTTCGCGCCTGTCGCCGTCAAGACTCGGCACCCATTCCTCGAAACGCACGATCGGCGGTCCCGGGGGAATGTCACCGAAGTACAACGCGACTTTTTCCTTCGCGATCTCCGGCGTAATATCGCCCGCCAGCACGAGTACCGCATTGTTCGGGCCGTAGTAGCTGCGAAACCACTCTTTCACGTCATCCAGGGTTGCTGCATTCAGGTCTTCCATCGACCCGATCGGCAGCCAGGAGTAGGGGTGACCCTCGGGGAACAGGCTTTCGACGAGGCGTGAAAAGACGCGGCCATAAGGCTGGTTTTCACTTTGTCGCTTTTCGTTCTGCACCACGCCGCGTTGTTCATCGAGGCGCTCCTGTGTGACGGCGCCTAACAGGTGGCCCATGCGGTCCGATTCCATCCACAACGCGAGATCCAGTGCAGTGGTCGGCACCGTTTGAAAGTAGTTGGTCCGGTCGAAAGAGGTTGTCCCGTTCTGGCCGGTTGCGCCGACGCGCTCGAACGGGCCGAAGTACTCGTCATCATAGTTTTCGGTGCCGTTGAACATCAGGTGTTCGAACAGGTGTGCGAAACCGGTCCGCCCTTGCTTTTCGTTCTTCGAGCCCACGTGATACCACAGGTTGACGGCAACGATCGGTGCTTTCCGATCCTCGTGAACGATTACAGTCAGACCGTTCTCGAGCGTGAACTGGGTATATGGAATCTCGACCGTTTGTGCCTGAGCGGTGCCCGCGACTAAACAGACGAGTGCGGCCATCAGGCCGGAAAAATTGCGGCGCATGGGAACTCCTGTGATCGTGAAATTGGCCATCCGCAGTGGGTGCGGCGGCCACAAAATCTAACGTCTGTCGTGGCGTTTGTCCAAATATCCGGCTTAGCGACCCGTAAGTACCTGACCGCGCAGCGTTAGGGCGAGGGATTCAGGGTCAGATAGCGGGAGTAAATGCGATCGCCGATATTGGGCGTAAAGTCGCCGACACGCTCGCTGACGAGGTGTTTGCTGGCGTAAAAGTACAGCGGCAATATCGGATAGCGCTCCATTAGAAAGCGCTCGGTATCCGCGGCAATGCCGGCGCGCACGACCGGGTCAAGTTCGTTGGCGATTTGCTCGAGCATATTGTCGAACGCTTCACTCTCAAACCCCGGTGTATTCTGTGCATGGTTGCTGCTGAATATTTCGAGAAAGGTGTTCGGGTCGTTGTAGTCACCGGACCAGGAGAGGCGCAGCAGGTCCCAGCCCTCGCGTTGCATGCGATTCTCGAGTAATACCTTCCATTCCTGGTTGATCAGGTTGACGCGTGCGCCAAGGTTCTCGCGTAGCATGCCCTGTATCGCGACCGCAATTTTCTTGTGGTTGTCGCTGGTGTTGTAAAGCAGATCGATTTCAAGTGGCTGAGCTTCCGAGTAGCCCGCTTGTTTGTATAGGTTGCGCGCGCGCTCAAGCTGTTCCTCGCGCGGCAAACTGCGCCAGTCGTAAGAAAATGATTCATAGTTGTCGACGCCCGGCGGGATGAGTCCCCACGCGCCGGGCTGCCCCGTACCAAGGACGATGTCGACCAGATCATCGCGGTCAACCGCGATCGTCAGTGCTTCGCGGACACGGACATCGTTCATCGGCGGCTCGCCAAGATCGAACACATAGAAATAGGTGCTCAGCATGGGATGTACAACCAGCTGGTCCCCGTAGGTCTGGCGCAATTGGCGATAGAGCGAGTTCGGCGTACCCGAGGTAAAGTCGAGTTCACCGGCGCGGAACATGTTGAGCTCGGTCATGGTGTCTTCGATCGGCAGGAACTCGACCTGCTCGATTGAGACGGACGCAGCATCATGAAAATAAGGATTGCGGGTTGTGATCAGGCGGTCACCGATGCGCCATTCCTTGAGCTGGTAGGCGCCGTTGGATATGAGGTTGCCCGGCTTGACGAAATCATCGCCATAAGTGGCAAAGCTAGCGCGATGCAGCGGGAACGCCGGTGGATTGGTTAGCAGGCCGAGCAGGTAGGGCGTCGGCCGCTGCAAGCGGATTTCGACGATCTTGTCACCGGCGGCGCGGATACCAAGTTCCTCGACCGGCTTGTCGCCACTGATTACAGCCTGCGCATTTTCGAGCGGCAGGAACAGGCGTGCGTAGTTGCTCGCAGTTTTCGGGTCAGTTGTGCGCCGAATACCGGCGGCAAAGTCCTCGGCGACAACCGGGTCTCCGTTTGACCAGCGGCCGGCTTCGCGGAGGAAGAATGTATAAACCAGACCGTCATCGCTGATTTCCCAGCGAGCGGCGGCACCGGGAACCAGTGATCCGTCGGGTGCCTCTGCCACCAGACCCTCATAAATATCACGCAGTACGTTCGACGCGGCAACACCTTCGGCCCGGTGGGGGTCTAACGTCGATGGCTCAGCCGCATTGGCGCGCTTGAGACTGGCGGCCGGGTTCGCCTCTTCCTGTGTAGATGAGCCGGAACAGCCGGCGATAACGAGTACCGCGATGGCAGCGTAGATGTAGCGCATGTAAAACCCTGCCTTGCCCGGCTTGTGGCATTTGCGGCCAACCGGAAATTCCCCTTAAACAGCACTGCGATGTTCGCACAACCGGCCTTCCAGCGTCCATTCGCTAAATTCCATGCGTTGGTAAATCCGGCTCTGAAATCGCATAATCACCGTATGAAATTATCGACCGAGCCGCGGCGTCAGCTATATCCCGCGATTGAACCCTTCCAGTCCGACTTTCTGGACGTCGGCAATGGCCATCAACTTTATTATGAGCAATCCGGTAACCCGCACGGCAAGCCGGTCGTTGTATTGCACGGTGGTCCCGGCGGGGGCAGCAGCGCGCCGATGCGCCAGTTCTTCAATCCGGACATCTACCGCATTGTCATGTTCGATCAGCGCGGTGCCGGCAAGAGCAGGCCTCACGCGAGCCTGGTCGAAAATACGACCTGGGATCTGGTCGGTGATATCGAGGTTCTGCGCGAAGCGCTGCAGATTCGTCGCTGGCAGGTTTTCGGCGGGTCATGGGGCAGCACGCTGGCGCTTGCCTACGCACAAACTCACCCTGAGCACGTCACCGAGCTCGTCCTGCGCGGTATCTTCATGCTGCGCGCCAAAGAGATTCACTGGTTCTACCAGCACGGAGCCAGCGAAATCTATCCGGACCGGTGGCAGCACTATCTCGCACCGATTCCTGATGCCGAGCGCAGCAATCTCCTCTACGCCTACTATCGCCGTCTGACCGGTGACGACGAGCAAGCCCGGCTGGAGGCGGCGCGCGCGTGGTCGGTCTGGGAAGGCTCCACCAGCTTCCTGCGCCCTAACGCACTGGCAACCGAGCAGTTCGGCGAGGCGCAGCATGCACTGGCTATGGCGCGTATCGAATGCCACTACTTCATGAACAATGGCTTCATGGACGACGCACAGCTGCTGCGCGATATCGGCAAGATTCGCAACATACCTGCAGCCATTGTGCAGGGCCGCTATGATGTTGTGTGTCCGGCGGTATCCGCGTGGGAGTTGCATCAGGCCTGGCCCGGCAGCCACCTTGAAATCATAGAAGACGCGGGGCACTCGGCGTTCGAGCCCGGCAATGCAAGCGCGCTTGTTAATGCCACCGATCATTTTGCGGGGTAACACTGATGGCAGCACGGACACTGATCAAGAACGCGACACTCGTCAACGAAGGCGAGGTCGTCGAGTCTGATCTGCTCATCGCCGGCGATCGCATCGACAAAATCGCGCCGTCAATCACCGCCGAGTCTGACATGCAGGTCGTGGACGCCGCCGGTCGCTATCTGCTGCCGGGGATGATCGACGATCAGGTGCATTTTCGTGAGCCCGGGCTTACCGCGAAGGGTGATCTGACCACCGAGTCGGCCGCATCGGTTGCGGGCGGCACCACCAGTTTCATGGATATGCCGAACGTAAATCCGGCCACGATCACCCGCGAGGCGCTGCGTGCCAAGTACGGGCTCGCGCAGGATCGATGCCACGCGAACTATGCATTCTATTTCGGTGCCACCAACGACAACATCGATGAGATTCGCGCACTCAAGCCTGATGAGAGCTGCGGAATCAAAGCGTTTATGGGCGCGTCCACCGGCAGCTTGCTGGTTGATGACCCCGCCGCACTCGAGGCCTTATTTGCCGACGCACCACTGTTAGTCGTCACGCATTGCGAAGATTCGCCGATGATCTGGGCGAACGAAAAAAAGGCGCGTGAACAGTACGGCAATGATGTGCCGATCGGCGAGCACCCGAATATCCGCAGCGCTGAGGCATGTCTGAAATCATCGACGCTGGCGACCGGGCTGGCCAAGAAACATGATGCACGCTTGCATGTATTACACCTGACGACGGCAGCCGAGATGTCGTTGTTCGACACCGGTCATCGCAGCACCAAGCGGATAACCGCCGAAATTTGTATCCATCACCTGTGGTTCGACGCCGACGACTATGACCGGCTCGGCACACGCATCAAGTGCAACCCGGCAATCAAGACCAATGCGGACCGGCAGGCACTGCGTCAGGCGTTGGTCGACGGCCGCCTCGATATTATCGCGACCGACCATGCGCCGCATTTGCTGAGTGAGAAGGAGCGCCATTATTTCGCGGCGCCCGCGGGTCTGCCGCTGACCCAGCACGCACTGGTTGCGGCACTCGATCTTACCCGTGAGATTCCGGTGGACATCGCTTTCATGGTCGATCGCATGTCGCACGCGCCGGCGGATATTTTCGGCGTCGTTGAGCGCGGCTATTTGCGCGAAGGCTATTTCGCCGATCTGGTGTTGGTCGATCTCAATAGTGAATGGACGGCTGATGATGCCGGCGTGCTCTACAAATGCGGCTGGACGCCGTTTGCAGGAACACGTTTCCGTAGTCGCGTCATGTCGACGTGGGTCAATGGGCAGCTGGCATTTGACGGCAATGAGGTTATTCCGATCAGGGCCGGGCAACCGCTGATGTGTGACTCGTCGCGCTAGTCATGCTGCGGGGCGGCACACCGAGTGACGGAAAAGGTTCCTTCCGTAAGCGGGCGAGGGTAAGCTTGGCAACATTGGCCTGAATGGCGTGGGGACGTCGTCATGGTGTGCGCGTGCAGCATGCCCTGACCGAGCTTGAATGGAACCGACAGACACCAGTAATCCGGACTATTTTCACCGTGTTGTCGACTGTCAGTGGGCCTGCCCGGCGCACACCGACGTTCCGCAATACATTCGCCTGATTGCGCAGGGTCGATTCACCGACGCCTACATGGCGAATCGCCAATCCAACGTTTTCCCGGGGATTCTCGGTCGCGTCTGTGACCGTCCGTGCGAGCCTGCCTGTCGGCGTGGCCGCGTCGAAGACAAGCCTGTCGCTATTTGCCGGCTGAAGCGCGTCGCCGCAGATCATCGTGATGACATCAGCGACCGGCTGCCGCAGGCGCCAGCGCAGGGCAACGGCAAGCGCGTCGCGCTCATTGGTGCCGGCTGTGCATCGCTGACCGTCGCTAACGACCTGGCGCCGCTTGGTTATGAGGTGCACATCTTCGAGGCGATGGACAAGCCGGGCGGCCTGATGCGCACGAACATTCCGCAGTTCCGTTTGCCGCCGAAAGTCCTCGATGAGGAAATCGACAACATTATTAACATGGGTGTCGAAGTGCATTACGCAACCCGCGTCGATTCGCTCGCCGGGTTGCTCGAGAATGACGGCTTCGATGCTGTTTTCGTCGGCACCGGCGCGCCGAAAGGCAAGGAACTCACCTTACCCGGACGCGATCAGAGTGATCGCATTCATATCGGTATTCACTGGCTCGAATCGGTCGCATTCGAGCACACCGAAACGATCGGCAAGAAGGTGCTGATCATCGGCGTTGGTAATACCGCGATGGATTGCTGTCGCAGTGCGCTGAGGCTGGGCGCGACGGACGTAAAGGTGATGGCGCGCAAACCCCGCCAGTTTTTCAAGGCTTCCGACTGGGAGCTGGAGGACGCCGAGGAAGAAAGCGTCGACATCGTTATCAATCATTCGCCGAAATCGTTTGTTGTTGAAGACGGTGTGCTGAAAGGCATGTTGTTCGACGAGATGCGCTATGTATTCGGTGACGACGGCAGCATCGACCGCGGCACGGTGGTTAGCGAGCGATTCATCGAATGCGACGACGTCATTCTGGCGATTGGTCAGGAGAATGCATTTGACTGGATCGAGCGCGATATAGGTATCGCATTCGATCAATGGGACTGCCCGGTCGTCGACGAGCAGACAATGATGTGCAGCCGCGAGGGCATTTTCTTCGGCGGCGACGCCGCATTCGGGCCCAAGAATATTATCTGGGGCGTCGCGCACGGGCATGCGGCCGCAATGTCGATGCATCAATATTGCAACGACATGAATATGAACGACCGCCCGCCCGACACGCTGCACCTGAGCGCACAGAAAATGGGCATTCACGAGTGGAGTTACTCGAACAACTATGACCCGGCCGAGCGCCGTCTGATGCCCCACGTAGGGCTCAAGGAACGCTTCAAGAAGATCGATATTGAGGTCGAGCTGGGCTTCGACGAGGCACAGACGATGGCCGAGGTCGAGCGCTGTCTTAACTGCGATATTCAAACCGTGTTTAATGCCAAGACTTGCATCGAGTGCGATGCCTGCATCGACATTTGCCCGACCAGCTGCCTGACGATTACCGACAATGGTGACGAGGCCGATCTGCGTGGTCGCCTCAGCGCACCGGCCGAAAATCTGGACCAGGCGTTGTATGTTTCCGAGGCACTGCCGCAGACCGCGCGCGTCATGGTCAAGGACGAAGATCTGTGCGTGCATTGCGGCCTGTGTGCGGAGCGTTGCCCGACCGGCGCATGGGACATGCTGAAGTCCAAGGTGCTGCTGTCCTATGCCGGCACACTGACCGAGCCGACCCGGGTACGCAAAGCGGGCTGAATGAATTGCAGATAGATAACAGGTAGCGCCAGCGTGCAATCAGTTAACGACGTCGTCATCAAGATCGGGACCGTCAATGGCAGCGGCTCCGCCAGTGCCAACGGCCTGCTGCTCAAGGCCTTATTTCGCATGGGCATCCCTGTGTGTGGCAAGAACTACTTTCCGTCCAATATTCAGGGCCTGCCGACGTGGTATGAGATTCGCGTGACGGGCGACGGCTATCGCGCGGCGACCGGTCGCGTCGATGTCATGGTCGCGATGAACGCGCAGACCTACGCCGCCGATCTTGCTGCGGTCGAGCCGGGCGGCTGGCTGATCTACGACAGCACCTGGCCGCGCAGTCGGCTACTGCAGCGCGACGATATCTCGATAGTTGGTGTGCCGTTATCACAGATCTGCAATGAAAATTTTGACGGCGCGCGCGCCCGCGTGCTGATGAAGAACATCGCCTACGTCGGTGTGCTGTCGGCGTTGCTGGACATGGATAATGCGATCATCGAGGCGTTGCTGCGTGAGACGTTTGCCAGCAAGCCGAAGTTGATCGATGCGAACCTCAAAGCGATCGCGCTTGGCCGTGACTACGCCCGTGAGCATTTCGACTGTCCGCTGCCGGTGCGGGTCGAGTCATTGGACAAGACCGCGGGGCACATTCTGATCGACGGTAACACCGCCGCCGGTCTTGGCTGCGTTTACGCCGGCGCGACGGTGGGCGCGTGGTATCCGATCACGCCGTCGACGTCGCTGATGGACGCGTTTCAGGGTTTTTGCGAGCGTTTACGTATTGATCCCGAGACGGGTGAGCGCAACTACTGCATCGTTCAGGCCGAAGACGAGCTGGCGGCGATTGGTATGGTGCTGGGCGCATCGTGGATGGGCGCGCGTGCGTTTACCCCGACCAGCGGCCCGGGCATTTCGCTGATGAACGAATTCCTCGGTTTTGCCTATTACGCAGAGGTACCGGCCGTGTTGTTCGACGTGCAACGCACGGGGCCGTCCACCGGCATGCCGACGCGCACACAACAAAGCGACATACTCAGCTGCGCCTACGCATCGCATGGCGATACGCGTCATGTGCTGCTGTTCCCGTCAGATCCCGAGGAGTGTTTTTACATGGCCGCCGATGCATTCGATCTGGCCGAGACGCTGCAGACGCCGGTGATTGTGTTGTCGGATCTCGATATTGGGATGAACGACTGGATGGTGCCGGAGCTCGACTGGGACGAGGGCTATGTGCCGCAGCGCGGCAAGGTGCTGGACGCAGCCGCGCTTGAGAAGATCGAGAAGTTTCATCGCTATCTGGATATTGACGGTGATGGCGTCCCGTATCGCACGTTGCCCGGCGTCAGCGAAAAAGGCGCCTATTTCACGCGCGGCTCGGGCCACAACAAGTTTGGCGGCTACACTGAAGACTCGGCTGCCTACAAAGAAGTTGTCGACCGCCTGGTGCACAAGTGGGATGTCGCGCGCGACAAGGTGCCGGCGCCGGTTGTCACCGAACAGCGCTTCGCCAAGGCCGGCATTATTGCGCTCGGCAGCAGCGACGTCGCGGTGGTCGAGGCGCTGGATGAACTCGCCAGCGAAGGTCTGGCGCTGGACTACATGCGGCTGCGTGCTTTCCCGTTCAACAACGACGTGCGCGAGTTCATTGAACGTTTCGAACACGTATTTGTCGTCGAACAGAACCGCGACGCACAGCTGCGTTCTTTGCTGACGCTCGATCTCGATATCGACCCGAAGCGGCTGATTTCGGTGCTGCACTACGATGGCATGCCGATAACGGCGGAGTCGGTTCGTACACCGATTGCACAACAGATGCGCGCGGGTCAGGCGGCATGAAGGAACAACGATGAGCTATATCTCGAAGCCGAAAGTCGCGCATCCCGGGCTGCCGCGTAACAAGCATGGTCTGACTTACCGAGACTATGAGGGCGTTGTCTCTACGCTTTGCGCGGGCTGTGGCCATGACTCGGTGACCGGCGCGATTGTGCAGGCGGTTTTTGAGCTTGAGATCGAACCACATGGTCTGGCGAAGATGAGCGGCATCGGTTGCTCGTCGAAAACGCCGGCCTATTTCATGAGCACATCGCACGGGTTCAACTCGGTGCACGGGCGCATGCCATCGGTGACGACAGGCGCTAACGCGGCCAACCGTGCGCTGACCTATCTCGGCATCTCCGGTGACGGTGACTCATTGTCTATCGGGCTGGGGCAGTTTGCGCATGCGATCCGTCGCAATCTCAATATGGCCTATCTCATCGAGAACAACGGCGTCTATGGCCTGACCAAGGGTCAGTTCTCGGCATCTGCCGATGTCGGCAGTAAGGCCAAGAAGGGCGCGTCCAACATGCAGCCGCCGATTGATCCGGTGTCGGTCGCGATCGCGATGGGGGCAACGTTTGTCGGCCGGAGTTTTTCCGGCGACAAGGCGCAATTGGTGCCGTTGTTGAAAGCCGCGCTGAGCCATAACGGTTTTGCGTTGCTCGATATCATCAGCCCCTGCGTCACCTTCAACGACCACGAAGGCTCGACGAAGAGCTACGCATGGAGCCGCGAGCACGTTCACCAGGTCGTACAGGCCGACTACGTGGCACCGGCCGATGAGATCACGGCGGATTACGAGGAAGGTTCGAGCATCCCGGTTGAAATGCACAACGGCAGCCATGTCTACCTGAAAAAGGTTGATGCCGAGTACGACCCGACCGATCGCGGCAAGTCGATCGAATACGTACAGCGCCACAATGCGATGGGTGAGGTGGTGACCGGGTTGTTGTTTATCGACGAGAGCAAGGGCGACATGCACGAGCTTTCGAACACCACCCAGACGCCGCTGCGCGATATGCCCTACGAAAAACTGAACCCGGGCCGCGAGGCGCTGACCCGTATCCAGAAAGCCTGGCGCTAGTTAACGCCTGGCGTCGGTTTCAGAAATAAAACCTGGCGCCGAGACTGTAGATTGTCGTGTCTTCGACCCAGGTTACAGAGGGGCCGACGGCAAGACCTTTGCTGGAATAGAAGTCCAGTCCAAGCGTCGCCGCTTCCTCGTCACCGGCATCGTCGAGTTGCAGCGAGCGAACCTCACCGTAGAGCTCGATGTCGTCGGTTAGTAACGCGCGGATCCCCGCCGAGGCAAAATAGCCGTCGTCATCGTCCTTGAAGAACGGTGTCGAAAACGACGCATCGACAAAACCGGCGCGCAACACGATATCGGTGCGCGGTGACAATGGCAGCGCCAGGCCACCACCGATGATGTGCGTGCGCAGATCGACATTATCGTCAAATTCGAGCTTGTCGCGACCGATGAACAGATGCACGGTATCCGAGAACTCGAGCGAGCCGTTTAATATATAGCCGTTGCCGTCAATATCCACAAAGCCGTCGTCGAGTTCCGCATCCGAGTAACGCACCTCCAGATAGCTGTAGCTCAGGTCGTCGCCGGCAGTCGCGACGCCGGCCAGTAGCAGCGCGCCGCCCAGCGCTATCAGGGTTGATCTTTTTCCTAACATGTTCTTACTCCGTCTAACGTCCGGCCAACGCTGGCAGACTGTTAACGTGATGTTAGTCAGCCCGCCTGAACGCAAGCTGAAGGCGGGAGGCGCTTGTGCTCAGACTGCGGCATAATATGACCACGACATCTGTAACGGGGCCTCCATGCTGAATACGCTCAAGGGTGCGATCTGTGTCGTGCTGATCGTGCTAAATATCGTGTTCTGGTTCATTCCGATCATGCTGTTCGCCATCGTGCGGCTGTTGCTGCCGCACCCGGCCGTGCGGCGGTTTACATCGCGCGTGCTGATGGCATGCGGCGAGAGCTGGATTACCTGCAACGGCATTTTGCACGACGTCACGCAGGACACGCGCTGGCACTTTACCGGCCTCGACACACTGCGCCGCAACGACTGGTATCTGGTGCTGGCTAATCACCAGTCATGGGTGGATATCGTTGTGCTGCAGCGTGCACTGAATCGGCGCATACCGTTCCTGAAGTTCTTCATCAAGCAGCAATTGATCTGGATTCCATTCCTGGGGCTGGCCTGGTGGGCGATGGATATGCCCTTCATGAAGCGCTACTCGCGCGCCTACCTGAAGCGCCACCCCGAGCGTCGCGGTCAGGACCTCGAGGCAACGAGGCGTTCCTGCGAGCGCTTCAGTGAGGTGCCGACTACCGTCATTAACTTCGTCGAGGGCACGCGCTTCACCAAGGCCAAGCATGACGCCACCCAGTCGCCGTATGAATACCTCCTCAAGCCGCGCGCCGGTGGCATCGCCTTCGCGCTGTCGGTAATGGGTGAGCAGTTCCGCTCCATGCTGGATGTCACGGTGGTCTACCCCGGCGGTCCGAAGACGTTCTGGGATATGTGTACGGGCCGCTTGCATGACGTTGTCATCGACGTGCGTGAAATTCCTATCGAGCCATGGATGCGCGAGGGCGACTACCTCAACGACGAAGCATTCCGGGAGCGGTTCCAGATCTGGCTCAGCGAGCTCTGGGCTGAGAAGGATCGTCGTGTTGCCGAGCTCGATGCGATACCATCCGCGGCTCTGGGCGACTAGCTGCACGACAACAACGGATACACATGTCTGACAAAACATCACTGCGCGGCATCGACGTGCTGCGCGACCCTTCGCTGAACAAATCCACGGCCTTCACGATGGATGAGCGCGAGGCGCTCGGTCTGCGCGGGCTACTGCCGCCGACGGTGAACACCCAACAGCAGCAGCTCAACCGCATTCTCAGCAATATCCGCCGCAAGGCTTACGATATCGAGCGCTACATTGCGCTGCGCGCTCTGCAGGTTCGCAGCGAGCCATTGTTCTTCAAGCTGGTTACCGAGCATATCGAAGAAATCATGCCGCTGATCTACACGCCGACCGTGGGTGAGGCGTGCCTCGAGTTCGCGAACATTTTCCGTGATTCGCGCGGGCTGTATGTGTCGATCGATGATCTGGGCGATGTCGACAAGTTGCTCGGCAACTGGCCGACCGAAGACGTGCGCGTCATTGTCGTGACCGACGGTGAGCGCGTGCTCGGTCTCGGCGATCTCGGCAGCAATGGCATGGGCATCTCAATCGGCAAGCTTGCGCTGTACACCGCTTGCGCCGGCATTCACCCCGACCAGACGTTGCCGGTCGTGCTCGATGTGGGTACCGACAACGAGGAATTACGTAATGATCCGGTGTATCTCGGTATCCCGCGGCAACGGGTTCGCGACGAGCGCTATCAACAGCTGATAGAGGAATTCATCGCCGGCGTGCAGAAACGGTTCCCGCACGCGCTGATTCAGTTCGAAGATTTTTCGACGCCAAACGCACAAATGCTGCTCGATCATTATCGCGACAAGGTGTTGTGTTTCAACGATGACATCCAGGGGACGGCGTCGGTCGCACTGGCCGGCCTGATTGCTTCCACGCGCGTCACCGGCACGCCGCTGGCTGAGATGCGCACGATGTTTCTGGGCCACGGCTCGGCGGCAACAGGCATCGCCGATTTGCTGGTATCGTCAATGGTCGACGAGGGCTTGTCGGAGGAAGAGGCGTGCAGCCGGATCCAGTTCGTCGGTCGCAAAGGGGTCATCACGCAACAGTCGGAGCGTCTCAGTGATTCGATTCGCCGCTATGCGCCGGAAGGCGAACCTGTGCCGTTCGGCGACGCGATAGCCAGCTTCAAGCCACATGCGCTGATCGGCGCCACCGGGTCTCCCGGTACGTTCACCGAAGACATCGTCGCCAAGATGACCCAGATAAACGAGCGGCCGGTTATTTTCGCGCTGTCGAACCCAACCTCGCGCGCTGAGTGCACCGCGGAGCAGGCCTATCAATGGAGTGACGGCAAGGCGTTGTTCGCCAGCGGCAGTCCGTTTGCGCCGGTCAAGCACAAAGGCAAAACGCATTGGCCGGGGCAGGGCAACAATGCCTACATCTTCCCGGGTATCGGGCTCGGCGCCGTTGCCGTTGAAGCGACCCGCGTGACTGATGTGATGTTCCTGGAGGCCGCGCGCCGGCTCGCCAACCTGATCAAGGACGAAGATCTCGCCGATGGAACACTGTATCCGCCGTTGACGCGAATTCAGGAAATCTCGCTCGAGATCGCCGTGTCGGTTGCTGAGCGGGCTTTCGCCGATGGTCTGGCCGGTATCGACCGCCCGGCGGACCTGAAGGCCTATATTGCGGACTATATGTATGACCCAACCTACTGACGCCATTAGGCAGTCGCATTGGTCGCTCTATGTGGTGCGTTGCGACGACGGCAGTCTCTACACCGGTATTAGTCCGGACGTCACGCGACGGCTGTCACAACATGCTGCGGGTCAGGGCGCGCGCTATCTACGTGGGCGTGCGCCGCTGACACTTGCGGGGGAAGTGCTTGTCGGTGATCGTGCGCTGGCCAGCCGTGCCGAGTACCGCTTCAAACGTCTTAGCCGCGCCGAGAAGCTGCGCTTTCTGGGCGACCCCGCCGGTCTCAGCGCTTTCGTCCAAGGGCTGAATGCCGGCAAGGTTGCCTAAGTATCGTCTTTGCCCTGATCCTGGTCGACATCGGTGCGCAATAGCGTCGCCAACTCAGCAGCAGCCTCCTGCGCGGTTTGCATCAGCATTTTCTCATCCTGGAAATAAGCGCTCTGCTGGCGAAGGTATTTCTCGTCGTGCTCGAGGAATGTGTCGGTGATGTGCCCGGCCTCCTCAGCAGAGTGCCCCAGCAATTCCAGTAAATGCGTGGTCAGGTTCAGACTCGAATACAACGTGTCGCGAACCGGGTGGGAAATACCCAGATCCATGAGTCTGTGCGCGTGTACCCGGTTGCGGGCGCGCGCCAGGATTTTCAGGTGCGGGAAATGCTGGCGTATCAGTTCGGCCGCCTCGACCGATTGCTCGATATCATCGATGGCAAGCACGAGGAAGCGGGCTTTATCGGCGCCGGCGGCATGCAGCAGATCGACGCGCCGTGCATCGCCGAAGTACACCTTATTGCCAAAGCGTCGCACAACCTCGACCTGTGCCGGGTTCGATTCGAGTGCGGTAAAGCCAATATTCTTGCTGCGCAAAACCCGCCCGACGATCTGACCGAAGCGCCCGAAGCTGACGATAATGACCTTGCTGTCGTCGTCGTCAATCTGGTCGTATTCCGGTGGTTTGTTGTTGCCGGTGCTCGCGATCCATTTGTCGGCCGCGATCATCATTAGCGGCGTCAATGCCATCGACAGGCTGACGACAACGATCAGGAAGTCGGCCAGTGACTGCGGCATGACGTTGCTGCCGACAGCCGCGGTGAAAATAACAAAGCCGAATTCGCCGCCCTGCGACAGGATCAGGCCGAGCTTCACGCGCTCGGCCACCGTCATACCAAACCGGCTGCCAAGTCCGAATAACACGGCGGCCTTGACCAGCATCAATGCGAACACCGTGGCAAAAATCGGTCCCGCCTGAGCGGTGATCAGGCTGAGGTTGACCGACATGCCGACCGCGATAAAAAACAGGCCGAGCAACAGGCCCTTGAACGGCTCGATGTCGACTTCCAGCTGGTGGCGGTATTCGGAAGTTGCCAGCAACATGCCGGCGATGAAGGCGCCAAGGCCCATCGACAGACCGACTTCGTACATCAGCGTTGCACTGCCGATCACGACCAGCAATGCCACCGCGGTGAGCAATTCGCGAATGTCGGATCCGGCGACAATACGCAGGGCCGGACGCAACGCATAGCGTCCACCGATGATGAGGGCGGCGATCGCGGCAATGGCGATGCCGATCGCCGTCCAGTCGAGTTGCATAGCGCTGCCCACCGCGAGCAGCGGCAGCAAAGCGAGCATCGGGATAACGGCGATGTCCTGGAACAACAGCACGGCGAAAGACGACCGACCGTAGCGCCCCGGCAGTTCGTGCCGCTCGGCGAGCAGCTGCATGACGAAGGCGGTTGACGACAGCGCGAGCCCGAAGCCGACCACCAGTGCGACGCGTATATCCAGGCCGGCCAGTATCGACAGTCCCGTCAGCGCCAGGCCACTGAGTATCACCTGGGCGGCACCGAGGCCGAATACCGAATGGCGTAGAACCCACAGTCGTGACGGCTGCATTTCCAGGCCGATGATGAACAGTAGAAATACGACGCCCAGCTCGGCGAAGTGCAGGATGGTTTCGACATCGCTGACCAGCTTGAGCACCGACGGGCCGATGATGACGCCGGCAATCAGGTAGCCGAGCACCGAGCCCAGTCCGATGCGTTTGGTCACGGGCACGGTGATGACGGCCACCGCGAGGTAGATCAATACGTCGGTCAGGAAATACACGTGTTCGCCGGCTCCCGATTGTGCTCGCGCCGCAATCGGCGCGATGGCTCAGACGGGGATTAGTCTAACTGACAAATTGCCCGCGTGCCGGTGCCTAGCGGGTGATGCTGAACGGGTAGGTCAGCGTGTCGCCGTTGTTGTTCTCTGTGCGCACGATGATGCGGTAGTCGCCTTCCGGCAGCGTTCCTTTCGAGATGCTCATCGTCAGCGAGTCGAGCAGGTCAGGTTGCAGGCCATCAGCGCGCCATAGCAAGTCGCCATCGCGTGTGTGCAGTGCCGCCGTGTAGCTTTGGTTGCCGGCCATGCCGACGTCCAGCGCGAATACAATCATCTCGGCGTCGCCCTTGCTGATCTGTATGCCGTTCTGCGCACCATCAACAGCCGCACCCCGCGTCGGACTCATGGTAATCACCGGGATGTTAATCGCATTGCCCGGTGCTGAACCCGTATCGGGTGCGCGCAGATTGCCGGATACCGCCACCAGGACCGCGGCGAGCGCGACGAACGAGGCCGCAACGCCGTAGGCGGGCGAGGCCAGCATGCGCATGACGCGGCCGCGTGCCGGCGGGCGCTTGTCGTTGAGTTGGGTGACACGTGCGTCGGTCGCACTGCTGGCGCCGCCACCGGCGCTCTGCAGGCCATCGATCAACAAGGCGCTGGTCTCGAGCTCTTCGAGTGTTTCCGTCGAGCCGGCATAGAAGTCCTCGAAAGCCATTGCTTCGGTTTCATCCATCTTGCCCAGCAGATAGCGATCTACCAGGTTTTCTTCGACCACCATGCGGCGGGTAATTCTTTGGTTAGTCATCTGTTTGTCTAGTCGGCGCGCCGATCCTCGATGATGTCGCGGGCGATCGGGCTATCGCTGGATTCCAGCAATTCCCGGAAGCGTTTCTTGGCCCGGTAAAGCACACGGTTAAAATGCAGATCGCTGAGTTCGAGCCCGTCGCAAATGCTGCGCTTGTCTTCCTGCAGCAGATAAAACCGCGTCAGGATCGCACGGTCGCGGTCCGAGTTGAGTTCGTCGAGCAACACGCGCAAATGCTGTGCCGTTTCGTCGGCGTCGCGATCCGCATACTGGGTTGCTTGTGATTCGTCGGCGGCCAGGCCGACGCTATCGCTGTCAGCGTAGGTCTGGCGACGCTGTCGCCGCCGGATTACACCGATCAAGAGGTTGCGACCGGTACTCTGGATAAACCCGGACAGACGCGCCGGGTCTTTGATGCCGCGACTGCGTAGCCGCTCTATGACGATGCGGAACACGTCCTGGTGCAGGTCATTAGCGAGCTCCGGATCGCGACAGCGGCGTTTTAACATAAACAGCAACGGGCGGCTGTAGCGCTCGACCAGCGCCTGCTCGGCGGCCGTATCGCCGTCACCGATACGCATGGCGAGCGAAATCGCCGCGTGCTGTTCTTCAGCCAGCGCGGCATCTGCAGCCGTTTGCCGCTTGTCACCTTCCGATTCGGGCCCCTTCATAGGTTCCCATTCTGGCAGAAGTTGCGCTACGCGTCTCACACCCGTTGCTGTCATGGTATTTCCTGCCTTTCCCGGCCTAGCGACCGACCTCGTCGTCGGCGTCCCACTCACCCTGTTCAGGGTTGCGGACATGGGCGCAGGTGATGCGGTGATAATCGCCTTCGCGGGCGAGCATCATTTCGAACGATGTCTTGTCCGGCAGAGTCCCGCGAATGGTGTTCTTCTCTTTATCGAATGAGCCCGCAGCCTTATTCCAGAGGCCGCTGTTTTCGGTGCTGCCCTTGGTGCGATGGTGGAAGCGGACATTGTCGGCATCCATGGCGCAGATATAGAGCAGGTCGCCTTTCTCCATCGGTACGGTTTCGCCTTTGTTGGTGCGCACGGAGCGCACGACCCAGACCCATTCATAGTCAGTCTTCGTCAATTCTTTCTCGTTTGTCATGTCTGTCCCCTTCACTGTTAAACCACGCTGGTTCGGTCACACACGCCGGACTTAACCTAGCCCTGTCATGTGCTGTTGCTTTGTCTCACCTGAGCTCGCCGGAATCACCGATAAGGACGAACCCGGACCAATAATAGGGGTGGCGCCAGCGTCGTGACTGCCTGAGATCGGCTTTCGCGGCCGCCAGTGCGGCCGCCGGCGACATGCCGCCGGTAAGCATTGCGGCATAAAAGCGTTGCATGAGCTCGGCAGTGGCACGGTCTTCGACCTGCCACAGGCTGGCCACGACGCGCGACGCCCCGGCGTACATGAAGCCGCGCGTCAGCCCCAGCAGGCCTTCGCCGGCAAGGTTGGCGCCCAATGCCGTTTCACAGGCGGACAGCACGACCAACTCGGCGTTAAGGCGCAGCTCATAAATATCCCGCAGTCCGACGAATCCCGTTTGCGCGCCGCCGTCTTCGTCGAGCATGGAAAGCGCGAGCCCGGTTCTTGCCGGAATCTCGTCATCGACGAAGCCATGCGCGGCAATATGCACGATGCCGGCTGCGCTGACAGCCTCGGATCGCAGGTTGCTGAGTGTGGCATCGAATCCGATAAAGCTTGCGACCCGTCGGGTCCCGGCGAGCGACGCTATGGCCTCGGCCTCTTGTGCCGACAATGCCAGACGGTTCAGGGGCTGGGTTTCAGAGGCCAATGTGGCGACGGCGGTTTGCGCGCTGACGCGTGCATCGCGGCTGCTGAACACCGGGTCGGCGAACACGGCGATGCTGCGTGATGATTCGCCGCGTTCGTTTGCGCGCACCAGCGACAGGGTCGTCAGCGAGGGCAGGTAGGTCACGATGGCGCCTGACATGAGCGGCGTCGCAATGGTGCCGGTCGTCAGCGTATCAAACGGCAAATAATGCAACGCGCCGTCGGCCACAATAGAAATACGCTGCGCATTTTGCAGGGCGTCCACGAACGGGCCCAGCAATAGCTCGCCCAAAGTGGCGCTGACTGCCGCGTTGCCGGCGCGTGTCGATATCGCCCGATGCGCCTGACGCGCCAACGCGTTGATTTCAGCCGCCGGCGGTAATCTGTGCGCTTGCACGCTGTCACGCGTGATCAGCCAGACATAGCTTTCCTCGCGCCCGAGAAAATACTGCAGTGCGACATCCTTTTCGTCCAGAAGTGCGCGCATTGCATCATTAGACAGTGACGTGTCGCGTCTGACCGCCCGGTAGCGCGGGTCGATGCCGGCAATGCGGTCGTCCAGGACATCGAGCGCGGCTGTCAGCCCCGTTATGTCTTCGGCAGTTCTGCCGCGCAAGCGTTCATCCTGCCGTCGGTTAATTTCCCCGCGGATCCGGCTGCGCTCGCGCAGCAACGCTTCCGGCACCGCCGCGATAGTGTCGGAATCGGTTTTATCCAGTACGTCAATCAGTGTGCGTGCCCGGAAACGTTCGGCCGTCTCCAGTGCGTCGTTGCCGCCGTCCGTTTTTCGCATCAACCCGTAGATCAGGATTTCGAAGGCGCCGGAAACAGCCGCCTGATAGCTGGCCCGCAAGTCGGGGCTGGCGATGTCCGCGCGCAACGAGTCGATGATTTGCAAGGCAGCTTTGGCGTTTCGCATGGCGTCGTCAGGCGCATCAGAAAACCAGTAGGACCAGGCGGTGGCAGTCAGTGTTTCCGCTTCGCCGAATCGATCGCCGATTTCGCGGCGTAGTTTGAGTGCTTCGGCAAGCGACCGAAGCGCAGCTGCTCGATTGCTCGCGCCTGACGAAATTCCGTAATGATGCAGCGCCTGGCTCAACAGCCTGATCTCCGCACTGTTATCGCGCAGCTCTGTAATGGCGCGTGATAACAGCGTGACCGCCATAGCGTTGTTTCCCGCCTGCGACTCGACGATGCCGAGCGCGACACGGGCGCGCAGGTTGCCGGCCCGGTCATCAATGCGTTCGCTCAGCGCAGCGGCCTCTGCAAGCAGTCCGCGCGACGCGTCGAAATTACCAAGGCTGCGCTCGCATGCTGCCAGTGTGTTCATCGCGTGAACGGTTAGCTCGTCCTGCGCCGGCGTGCGCAGCGCCAGCGCCTCGCGCATGAACGGCAGCGCCTGCTGAGGTACGCCAAGACTGGCATAGGCGACACCGATGTTGTTGAGTGTTCGCGCGGTCTGCGACGCATCGTCGATGCGCCGGTAGATTCGTAGAGCGTCCTGATAGTAGTTCAGCGCGTTCTGCGCCCGGCCGAGCAGGCGGTATTGCGTGGCCAGGTTATTCAGCAGTCGCGCGCGGGACTTAGTGGGTGCCAGGTTAGTAGGTTGGTTTAATGCGCGCTCCAGAAACTCGACGGCCTCCACTGGTTGGCCGCGCTTTGCGTAACTGCCACCGAGATTATTCTGCAAGGTGCTAAGTGTGCGGACATCACCGCTCTCGGCTGCAAGTGGCAGCAACGGCAGGTAACAGGTCTCTGCCCGTTGCCACTGGCGCGTGCGCAAATTGATGTAGCAGAGGTTGCTGTCGGCCGGATTTACGGCCACGCCGTCATAGACCGGAGCAAGTAACGGGCGCGAACGATTCAATAGGCGCGCGGCCGTGTCGAAATTACCCGCGTCAGTGTTGGCGAGGCCGGCGGTATTCAGTGCAAGCCCCTGCGCATAGGTATCGCCGGCGCGTTCATACAGTTCGCCGGCAATTTCCGCCTGTTGTGCCGCTTCATGGCTTGAGCCTAGTTGCAATGCAATCTGGGCCCTGATGAGGACGACTCTGGCGGCGCGCGCGCTATCGCCCAGTGCGGCCCGGTCTTCAATCAGCGTGTCGGTCGACTCGAGCGCAGCGCGCAATTGCGCGTCGCCCGATTCCGGCGTCAATTGGCTTAGTTCGGTCTCGGTGGCTAATGCCCGCAAACGTTGCTGGTCTGCCTGCGCCGGCGGGATAGCACGAAGGCGGATGCGCACCGCGCCGGTGCGGGCGTCTTTTTCGCGGGCGGTAAGCTCAATTTTCAGTGCCATCGGCTGCACGGCTTCAACCAGCCATGTCAATTGCGCGGCACCGCGATCCAGACCATCGAGCACGAGCGGTGCGCTACTGCTCGAATCGCGCACGGTGATGACGACATCCAGCAACCGTTCCTCTGCCTCAAACACCCAGTAGCCGGGTGTGACCGGCGCGGTCAACGTCACCGACTCACCGCTATCGAGTTCAAGCCATTGTTCGGACTGCGCATCAATAGGAATTGCAGGCGCGGCATTCGCCAGTGCGCCAAGCCAGCAGCCCGCGGCAACCACGACGGCCCGGCCAACACCTGCGTGCGCCGGGCCGCAGACTCTCTGCACAACACCCATGCCTTGATACTCGCATTCCGGCAGAAACGCCGCAAGCAGGCCGCCATGCTTTTATGTCAATGTAATCAGTGCAAAAATAGATGCATACTGGCGCGGTCGGCGGTAGCGCGCCGTTGCTGCCGACGAAGATCTTAACGGGTGGTTGAATGACGCAAATACGATGGACACGGATTGTGCTGCAAGTGCTGGCTTGTCTTGCGTTGACCGCCTGTGGCGACAGCGGTGAGGCGCCGACGCCAAATTCAACCAATACCGCCCCGGGAACGAACCCATCGACCCAGGCACCGGACGCGAAAGCGCCGGATGGCGACGCGCGTGAGCCGGTCGCTGTGGCCGGTATCGAAATGCCATACGGCGAACTCGATGACCAGCTGGTGCGGGGGCACTTCGTTTATCCCGAAACGATGCTGGAGCCGCTGCCGGCAATTATCGTTGTGCATGACTGGATGGGTCTTAACGACACGGTCAAGGCGACGGCCGCGCGGCTCGCGGCGCAGGGCTACATGGTGCTGGCGGTCGATTTATATGGCGGTGAGGTTGCAACCAGTGCCATGCGCGCCGGCGAGCTTTCCCGCGAACTGTTGGAGACAACCGAGCGTGCGGACCAGAATCTTCAGGCGGCGTACGAATTTCTGACTGAAGTGGCCGGTGCGCCTTCGGTTGCGACGCTTGGATGGTCGGCGGGCGGCTACTGGTCGCTCAAGAGCATGCGCCTGATGCCCGGCCAGATCGCGACCAGTGTGGTCTTCTATAGCCAGCTCGACGAAGACGCCGAAAAAATATCGATGCTGGATGCGCCGGTGCTGGGATTGTTCGCGGCCAATGACAAGTCAATATCGTCGCAGACGGTGCGCAAGTTCAAGACGACGGCCGATGAGCTGGGGCGTGATGTTGAGATATTCATTTTTCCGGATGTCGATCACGGCTTCGTGGACCCGGACAGCCCGAATTTTGATCCGGCGGCGGCGGAAGATGCCTGGCAGAAGACGTTCAGTTTTCTGGCTCGCCATCTGGGCCGGGACTGACGCCGCAATCAATATAAACATCCAGCGCCGCGTTTACGCTGCGTTGTTTCTCGCTGTCGTCTGAGGCCGTGCATATGCCGGTGATGTGGGCGCTGAACGCGTCACGTATCAGCGTTCTTGGTGTCACTGTTTCGCCCGTTTGGAGGCGTTTACACAGCAGCGTCGTTTGCATGCCCGACAGCTGCCCGACCGGCACATCAAGGTTAATCAAGGTATCGCCGGACGGGTCGTCGCCAGCGACGGTTGCGCTAACTGTTGTATCGGCGATGCTCGCGATCAGCGCAAGTCGATCGCTTGCGTCGCGGCAACTGGCGCTGACCGCAACGACAAAGCGCACCACGCCGATATCGTCGCTAAGTGTCGGAATAGATTCGGATTGCTCCGCATTTAGCGTGCCCACATGCGGTCCAGGTGATTGTTCGGCCAATAATGCTGAACTCGCAAGTGCAATCGCGCAGGCAAAAATTTTGCAAATAGGTTTCACGTCGGTAGGGTGGCGAGGACTTCGCATTGACCTTTGGTGGTTAGCATTATGATGAAAACGATGCTCGGTGGCACCTACAAAATGGCAAAGCGCGTTGTCATCATTGTTGTGGGCTTCACGTTGTTGATATTCGGGGTCGTCATGTTGGTAACCCCCGGCCCCGGCCTGGTGGCAATCGCGGGCGGTCTGATGGTGCTGGCTATTGAGTTCGCGTGGGCGCGCGTGTGGCTGAAGAAGGTGCGTGAACGCATCAGCGAGGCAAACGACAACTTGCGCGGCCGTTCGATCGACAAACATAACGGCGGCTAGTGCAGCAGAGTCGCCATTTGCCGGCGGTAGGTCTGGACTCGCTCATCGCTGCTGCCCAGAATATCGAACAGGACCAGCAGTCCCTCGCGACCCGCGCCGTCGCGAAACTCGCGGTCCGTTTTCATTACTGACATGAACAGCTCCAGCGCTTTGCTGTAGTCGCGCTGCGCCGCGGCTGCTTGTGCGAGCTCGAGCTGCAAAGACAGATCGTTGGGCTGCGCGGCAAGCAGCTGCTCAAGCTCTGCCGGTGATCTTAGCTCGCTGGCACTTTTTGCCAGCGCGATTTCATTTTTCAACGTGATGATCTCGTGCGATGCGGCGATGTTGGCAGGTAACCCGGCCAGCGATGCGGTCGCCTCGTCAAGTAAATCAAGCGCCAGCTGGCAGCGGGCGATATCGGTCATGATGCCGGCGTCTTCCGGTTCGTCCTGCTGTGCCTGTTCAAGCAACAGCAGCGCGCCCTGGTGATCACCCGCCGCCAAGGCGTCCTGAACGGCATTGCGCAGACCGCCCGGCGCTTTGCTGACGTGCTTATCGATCAGCTCGCTCAGTGCTGTCTCCGGCTGAACGCCGACTACTTGCTCGACCAGCTTGCCGCCGCTGAATAATGCCAGCATAGGGATGCTACGCACGTTGAATCCGCTGGCCAGCGTGGACTCTTCGTCCACGTTGACCTTGGCAATATGCAGCCGCCCGGCATAGCGTGCGGCAAGGCTTTCCAGCATCGGCGCTATCTGTTTGCAGGGACCACACCAGGGTGCCCAGAAATCGACCAGTACAGGTACTTCGGCTTTCACGACGCGCGCATCGAAATCGCTGGCAGTGACGTCAAATATCCAGTCGTTGTGTTCGTTGGCTTGCATAGGAGGCTTCCGGCAGGTGTTTCGCTTAACGGATATCGGGCCTGTCAGGGAAGAAATCAATAAAAAGACGGGGCTGGAAGGCCGGGGGATGACCTTGCGCATGGCGACCGGCGCGTGTGCGTCGATCCCAGCCCCGTACGAGTCCGGCGCGGGGGAGGCGCCGGCGATCCCTGTGGATCGCTGTTTGCCTGCAGGGCAGGCGGGGGTTGTCTGTGCCGGCCGTTAAATCGGGGGAGAAACGCCGGCCGACGCAGACGGGGAGACTAGTTATTCACCTCGTTATAGGCGACCGCAACGGGTGTGACGGGCCCAAAACCGGCATTCAGATCGATGACGATGTCAGCGGTCAGATTGGCGTTTGCCTGCCTGACTGCCGCCTCGGCCGTTTGCGCCAGGATGGCCGCCTGATCGAGGGTCTTGCCCGCGATTACAACCTCAGCCTTGATTTCATCGACCGCCTTTTGGCTTTCATCTGCAAAGAGCGGTGCATGTAGTGATCCGATCAGGGCCACTGCGACACTTGCGCTTGCCAGCCAGCTTGTACGGATATTCGTTCTCATGATGCTACCTTCCTGCGACGGTATGGCCGGAGAGATGTCACCGGCAACCTCATATCATCGCGCTTACGTAATCCTTATTGCAGAAGGCGTGCCAACTATTATTAATATACTTAACAGTAACTTAGCGTTTCCGGGGTCTCACGGAATTTCGTAATTGACGGTATTCCGTGTATTATTTCACGAAATTCCGTAAGTAGTTGGTATGAACGACACACAAAACATTCAGGACGATCGCTATCAGCAGCTTTTTCGCCGTATTCCCATAATGGCGGCCGCCCTCGACGGGCGCGGCTATTTTCTGGATCAAAGCGATGCGCTCATGGACAAGCTCGGCTACACACGCGAGGAGCTGGTCGAAATGCGACCGGTCGACATTGCCGATCCGCCATCGGTAAAGCGCATTGAGGAAGAGTTGATACCGCAACTGCGCCGTGCCGGGTCGGTGCGTGACGTACCCGTGTCTTTCGTTGCGCGCAACGGTGAAACGATAAACCTGCGCACCAGTGCGTTGCTCGAGTTCGATGTTGCCGGCCAGTATTTACGCACGCTCGCTATTTATCGCGATGTCGACGAGGTGGCGCAGCTGGAGGCGCGCTTCGAGGCGATGTATCGCGCAACGCCGGCGATGCTGCACACCGTGGATGATGCCGGTCTGATCACCAACGTCAGTGATCACTGGCTGCACAAGCTGGGCTATCGGCGCGCCGATGTGCTGGGGCGTTCGATACTCGATTTCATGAGTCCTGAGTACCGCGATCAGATCGGCGGCCAGTCCGAGCTCGAAGCGTTGATTGCCGGCGGTGAAGTCGATAATCAGGATCGCCATATGCTCACGCGCAACGGTGAAACGCTTGAGTTGATCATGTCGGCGGTCGCTGAGCGCAACGCGCGCGGCGAAGTGACAAGGATGCTGGTGGCCTCAAAGGACGTCACCAAACGCAATCATGCCGAGCGCGCACTGCGCGACACGCTCGAGGAGAACGCACGCCTCAGGCGAGAGCTCGAGGAAGAGCGTGACTACCTTCGCGAGGAGGTCAAGGTATCGATGAAGTTCGGCCAGATCGTCGGTGAAAGCCCCGCACTCGATGCGATGCAGGCGCGAATTGCGGCCGTCGCGGGTACACCTGCCAGCGTGCTGATCCTCGGCGAATCCGGCGTCGGCAAGGAACTGGTTGCCCGCGAACTGCATGCGCGCAGCCCGCGCAGTAACGCACCAATGGTCAAGGTCAATTGCGCGTCAATTCCGGAAGAGCTTTTCGAGAGTGAATTTTTCGGCCATGTTAAAGGCGCATTTACCGGCGCACATCGCGATCGCATCGGTCGATTCCAGCTTGCCGATGGCGGGACAATCTTTCTTGATGAGGTGGGCGAAATCCCGCTCGATCTGCAAGGCAAGTTGCTACGCGTGCTGCAGGAGAATGAGTTCGAGCGTGTCGGCGAAGACCGCACGCGCAAAGTCGATGTGCGCGTCATAGCAGCAACGAACCGCGATCTGCATGGTGCCGTGCAGCAGGGCTTGTTTCGCGAAGACCTCTACTACCGACTGAGCGTGTTTCCGTTGGACGTGCCGCCGCTGCGCGAGCGCGGTGACGACGTGATTGCGCTGGCGCAACATTTCCTGCAACAGACCAGTAAGGATTTCGGGCGCAAACCCCTGCAGCTCACGCAGCGTCAGGCCGATTGGCTGCGCAGCTACCCCTGGCCGGGCAATGTGCGCGAACTCAAGAATGTCATTGAGCGCGCGGTGATTCTGTCGACCGGCAACAGTCTGCGGCTTGATCTTTCGCTGCCGGACGAGCCGTCGGACGCCAATGCCGACTCCTACGACGACGCCGCCGGCGGGCAGGGTACGGTTACCTCGCAGTCACGCGCTGAACCGGCGACAGTAATGACGGATGCCCAACTGCGTGAGCTGGAACGCAACAATCTTGTCGCGGCGCTGGAGCGAAGCGGCTGGAAGGTTTCCGGTTCGGGTGGCGCCGCAGAGCTGCTCGGCGTTAAGCCATCGACGCTGAGCGACCGTATGCGTAGCTGGAATATTAGTCGCCCCACGCGGCGTTAGCGGCGCGGCGGGACCGCGGGCGGCATCGCTGTATTCGCAGCTGGCCGCGGCGCTGGCGCCAACTCCGGCCGCTAGGCCTGACGCTATCGGCAACCTTCGCGCGCCCCGCTGGTCTATTATGAAGCGGGGTAGATGATTGTGAAGAAAGACATTATGACTCTTCGGGCAGCGCTCAGCGGCGTATTGCTCGCGTGGCTGCTGGCCATGACCGGCTGTGTCTTGCCGTCGCGCACCACGCCGCCGATCGCCAGTCTGGCAACGTTGCAAGGTATCGATGATGACACCTGGGCGGTAACGCCGCAGCCGCGCAACATGAATGAGCTGTTGTTGGTCACGGGTGAGATGCAACGCTTTGTTGAAATGTCCGTCAACCGACGCCTGGATCGTCAACGACGTATAGAGCAGCTGACCAACGCCGTCCTGCACCCCGGCTCGCTGGGCCTCAGATACAACGATCGTGTAACGCGCAGCGCCGCCGAGGCGTTTGATACGGCAAATGGCAATTGCCTGACCCTGTCGATGCTGTTCGTGGCGCTGGCTCGCGAAGCGGGCATTGATGCGAGTTTCTACGAGGTCAATGTCGTGCCCGAGTGGACGCTTGCCGGTGACGTCGTGTTCGCAACACGGCATATAAACGTCGGTGGCAACATCAACGCCAATTCGACCTACGTGATGGACTTCTCGCCGTATGTTGTTCGGCGTGAGATCGGGCGGCAGCGATTGACAGACGCTCAGGCGCTGGCCCAGTACTACAACAATATCGGTGCCGAGTATCTCGCCGCCGGCAATTTGCCGGCGGCCTATTTGCAGTTCCGGGCCGGTCTCGAGCTCGCTCCCCGCATCAGTTTTCTGTGGTCGAACCTATCGGTCGCCTATTCGCGTAACGGCCAGATTGGCGACGCAGAGGCGGCATTACGGGTGGCGATCGGACTGGACGACGACAATACCTCGGCGATGACAAATCTAGCCAAACTGCTGGCCGAGCGTGGCGATGACGCTGCCGCAAACACGTTGCTGGACCGGATTCAGCGCGCGCAGCGAACTAACCCTTACTACCAGTTCGCCATGGGCGAGCGCCATCTGGTACAGCATCGCTATGCCCAAGCGTTGATCCAACTCGAACTGGCAATCACGCTCGAGCCGGGTGAGCCGTTGTTTTATGAGCGCGCCGCCGCTGCCGCTCGGGAGCTCGATCAGCCTGAACTGGCCGACGACTATGCGGCCATGGCGACCGGACTGACTACGCGCGAGCAGCAGCGCCGGCGCGACGCACTGGGTTTCTAGCATGCACAAGAAAGCCCCGGCAGACGCTGTCCGCCGGGGCTTTCGGTGTAGCTCGGTTAGCTTGCGGCGACGAGCAGTAAGGGCCCTGCCGAAACTACAACCCCACCCGGTTGTTCGCGCGTGATCGCAAACGCCGCCGGCGTCAGTACTTTGAGTTTCGCATCGATAGGAATCAGCACTTCGCCGCCCGCCGTCAATACATCAAAAACGCCGCCGTCAATCGGGTTCGCATCGCGGTCCGGATCGACGATCCAGAGCTGATATTGCGTAACCGTCGGGTCGTTCACAGGCATACCGGTAAGCCGCATGTAACCGCTCTGGGTTTCGTTGTTCCAGACAACATCGCCTGTAACGTCGCGGAATGCCTCGATCTCTGAAGCACCCCAGGGAATGGTCACAGACGCGGGCTGTTGCTGCAAAGCGCCGCGGCTCGCTACGATATCGGGTTGAGCCGTCTCTATCGGCTGCTGTGTCGGCTGTAATACCAATGCGACCAGCAACGCTGCGGCAGCGGCCCAGCCGAGACCGGTAAACCAGCGATTGCTCGCGGGTTGTGGCGTACTGGCAGGTGCGGGGCGACGCGATGCTATATTGGTTACGTTGCTGTCGGGCACGGCGACCATTTTGGCGCCCTGAGCGGCGAGCTTCGCACGCAATGTGGCGGGCATCGGCTGATAGTCTGATTTTGGCATTCCGGCCAGCATCACGGCGGCGGCGGTAAGCTCAATCTCCTCACTCAACCTCGCGGCTGAATTAACGTCCAGCGAACCTGCGACCGCGTCCAGCGCCTCGGCGGACAACGACGTCGCGTCACCCGGTGCGGTGAGAATTTCTTCGACCAGCTGGTCTATTGTTTTTTCGTTTCTTTCGTTCATCACAGTGTCCCACTGCTTGCTGCGCCGTTGTCCACGCCGAGATCTTCCCGGAGCGTCAACAGGCCACGTCTTATATGGCTCTTAACCGTGCCAAGCGGTAGTCCGAGCTCCTCGGCAATTGCCGCGTGCGACATGCCTAACCAGGCCGACAGGTGCAGAGCCTGTTGTTGCTCCGGTTTCATGCCCTGCATTGCTTCGACGACGCGGGCAACGTCGGCGCCGACTTCCGCGGCTTCTTCCGCAGACGGCGCCTGAGTCATGGCGTCATCAAATAATTCTTCTTCCGGGCGACGCTTATGTTTACGTAGCCGGTCAATCAAGCGTCGGCGCGACAACATGGCGATGAATGTCGCCTCACTCGCCTTGCTCGGGTCATAACGGTCTGCGAAACGCCAGATCTCCAGGAAAATTTCCTGCACGGCATCTTCTGCATCCGCCTCATTCGGCGTCAGCCGACGGGTCAAGGACCACACCAGACCACCAAATTGATCAATGCATTGCGCAACGGCGGTTTGGTCGCCACTGGCAATTCTTTGCAATAGACCCTTCTCGTTACTCACTGATCGCCCTTTGATTTGCGGTGCGGAATCAGCGCTAACGCGTCTGTCAGAAAGACGCACTACCGCCGGATTTGGACGGTAGTGCGTTTTTCGCTGGTTTGCAACAGAACCCAAGGTGCAGTTCCTAGCGGTTGCTGGCCATACGCATTTTGGCTTGAGTCAGCTCAGCGCGTACGTCATCCAGTGCATAACGCAACGTCCAGGCCTGCTGGCGAGCGTCATTTTGCGCCATCGCGCGGTTAATACCCGTGTCCAGGCGGTCGCGAGCGCTCGCTGACAGGTTGGCGGCGTCGGCGAAGTTCAGCAGGCTCTTGGCTGCGATCGAGTAGATCGCCGCGGTTGCCTGCGGATTACCGTGGTTGAACATCGGTACGCCACTGTCGATTGCGCTGTCGATAATATCCATCGCCGGATTCTGCGGTGCGCGCGTCGATGCCATTGGCTTCGGCGGCAGGATAACTGCGTCGATTACGTGGATGACGCCGTTGCTGGCAGCGATGTCGGTCGCGACAATATTCGCGCCTTCGATCGTGAAGCCGTCGCCTTTGGCTGCGATACCTGCCTTGATGCCGGCGATCGTGTCGACTGAGATGCCGTCAGCCAATGCGCCGCTACCGACTTTGCCGGACAGCACATGGAACTTGAGGATCGTGGCGAGCTGTTCTTTGTTCTCCGGCTTTAGCAGGGATTCGACGGTACCTTCCGGCAGTGCAGCGAAGGCGTCGTCGGTCGGTGCGAATACGGTAAACGGACCTCCGTTCGCCAACGTATCGGCGAGACCGGCGGCGCCGGCGGCAGCTAACAGCGTGTTGAACTGGCCTGCGGCTTGGGCCGTTTCGACAATGTTGGTCGCCGTCATTTCTTTCTCTTCGTGGTGGCCTGCATTGGCCGTGCTAAAAAGTCCGCCGATTGCGATAGCGGCGATGCTCAACAGGGCTCTCGACTTGCTTTGTGTGTAGAACCTAAACATGATGCGTTTCTCCATTTCTTGTGAGTTGCGAGGCCCCGGCGCCAGGGTTGCAAGTGTCTTCGCATACAAATTCGCTTTGGATGCGAATACACCCACAAGATCACTTCGGAAAGCACTGATATGTCACAAACTGAATCGCCTGACACCGCTGGCGGCTATGGCCGGCTGATATTCGCCGGACTGTTTCTAACCGCCATGCTGACGGCTGTCTGGACTTTGCCCCTGGAGCAATGGCTTGAGCAGGCCGCTGTGTGGATTGCCGAAAATCCCTGGCAGGGCCGCCTGATCTTCTTTGCCGCGTTTGTCGTCGGCGCCTGCATCATGGTGCCGGGATCACTGCTATTTATGAGTGGTGGCTTTTTGTTCGGCTTTGGCTGGGGCGTGTTGCTGGTCGCGGTCGCGACGCCGGTTGCAGCGACGGCGGCCTTCCTGATGGGGGCAACGGTTGCCCGGGCACAGGTGGCCAGCGCAGTACAGCGCTATCCGAAATTCGCCGCCGTCGACAAGGCGCTGGATCAGAAGGGCGCACTCATCGTGTTCCTGACCCGCGTCTCGATGTTGTTGCCTTATAACGTCCTTAACTACGCGTTCGGCGTTACCCGCATTCGCATAACGCCGTATTTCTTTGCCACGTTCGCCGGCATGCTCCCGCCGGTCGTACTATTTGTCTATCTTGGTTCGATCGCGCGTAACATCGATCAGTTGATGGCCGGCGGTCAGGTGGACGGCTTCTGGCGCAATGCGCTGGTGATCGGCGGGCTCGTCGCGATTATCGCAGCCGCGGTAATCGTGCAGCGCACTGCTGCGCGCGTGTTGCGTGAGTCGCTGGAGGATGAGTCGGCTGACGACGCTGCGTCGGAGCAAGCCTCAACGCGTGCGGTGTGACAGGCCGACCCGGAAGATGACGTCCGGTGCGGAGTCCACTTTGACATCTTCGGCGACGGTCACCTGCAGCTGCCAGTCGTCATTGAATGCGTAGCTAACGCCGGTAACCAGCATCACCGACGGACCACTGATATCGTCGGGCACGTTGTCGAGCACTTCGCCGTGCAGTTGCAGCCTGGCGCCGAGTGTCAGGCGCTGGGTCGCCTGATAAGTGCCGGTTGCCTGCGCTAGCCAAGTCGCGCGGGCCTGATCGGTGAACGCGATGTCTGATTTGCCAAGATAAACCGCGCCCGCTGCCGCGCCAAGCGACCATTTTTGCTCCGCTTCGGGTTGCTGGCGCCAGTTGAGCGTCAGACTGACGTCGCTGCTGCCACTGCCGGTGAGCTTGTCGCTGTCGCCCGTCGGCAGTTTTACCGCGACCGCCAGTGACCAATGGTCGCTGTCCGGGTTTTTCGGCGACCAGTGCGCACGTAGCCGAATGTCGCCGAGCCCGTGGGCGTTGCGTTCGAGATTGAACACATCGGTGCCGTTTTGCTGTAGTCGAAAGTCCAGCTGGTCTCTGGCGACGTTGTTGCGGATGCCGTCGGGCAAGCCGAACCAGCTATGCCAGTCATCGATAAAGCCATCGAGCGTGCCGCCGCTGTGCCAGATGTAGGGGACGTAGGCGCTGACCGCTGCGCGCGGGCCGAGTTGGTGAGTATAGATAATGCTGGCCACTGCGGTTTCGCCGTCAAGCAGAACGTTGCTGTCCGGCGCGCTGTCGCGGATCGACTGGCTGGCGCCGCGAAGGTCGAAGCGAAAGCCCTGTACCGGTGTGCCGGCGACCGGCTCCAGCGCGAAAAGTAATGACACGGGCGACAGGTTTTGCTCATCATCAAGAAAGCGGTCCTGTTGTTGTGCGTTTGCGGATACACTGAACAGCCACGCAACGATTGCGACGACACGGACCAACCAGTCGCGGTGAGTTTTGCTTTGCATATTGAAAGGTCGCTCGCGATAATGTTGAACAAGTTTTGCCAGCGCAGCAGCGACCAGCATAGCCGATGAAGCCAACGACACAAGCGTCTGCCAGATTGCTTCGCCACAGCTGCATTTTTCTCGTGCTTGCGTTCGCGATAAGTCTGGTCATTCCGCAGGTCGCCTACTCGCGTCAAAAGCTGCCGCCAGTGGTCGAGCGCACGCTCAAACGCTTCGATCTTGATCAGCGCGGTATCAGCGTTTTCGTGCAGAACCTCGAAACCGGCGCCATTGTTCTCGACTACCAATCCGGCGTACCCCGTAACCCCGCTTCGACGATGAAATTGCTGACGACGTTTGCCACGCTCGATCGGCTGACCCCCGGCTATGTCTGGGATACCGAGGTCTACGCGCTCGGTGAAATTGACGACGCCGGCGTTCTGCACGGCGATCTCGGTTTGCGTGGTGGCGGCGACCCTTACCTGGTAGAAGAGACGCTGTGGCAGTTGCTTACCGAGTTGCGCCGCCGCGGTTTGCAGCGCATCACCGGCGATGTGGTTATCGACAACAGTTACTTCGATCTGGAGCCGGAAGACCCGGCGGCATTTGATGGCGAGCCGCTGCGCGCCTACAACGTCGCGCCGGACGCCCTGCTGGTCAATTTCAAGGTCATTCGTTTCTGGTTCGAGCCCGATCATGCTAATCGACGCGTTCGCATCACCGCTTTGCCGGCGCTACCCAACCTCGAAATCGTCAATGATCTCGAACTGATACGCGGGCGATGTCGCGGCTACATGCGCGGTATTGAAGTTGATGCCGAGCCGAATGGCGACCGCGTGCGCTTCACCGGCACATTCCCGGATGGTTGCAATACCTATTCATTCGGTCGCACGTTGCTGGATCATGAGCACTACGCCTACGGGCTCATCAGCAAGCAATGGCAGACACTCGGTGGTCAGATCGATGGCGGCGTGCGCCATGGCCAGCTGGACAGCGATTCCGAACCAATGATGCACTGGCGCTCGCGGCCCTACAGCGAGCTGATCCGGCTGATCAACAAGTTCTCCAACAATGTCATGACGCGGCAGGTTTTCCTGACGCTGGGGGCGCATTACTTCGGTGAGCCGGCATCGTTACCGAAGGCACGCGCGGCGGTTGATCGCTGGCTCGACGAACGCGGCCTGATATTTCCTGACCTGGTCATAGATAACGGCTCGGGTCTGTCGCGCGACGCGCGCATTGCCGCGCGTGATCTCGCGCAGCTGTTGCGGCTTGCATGGCATAGCCCGTATATGCCGGAATTCATATCGTCGTTGTCGCTGGTCGGCACCGATGGCACCTTCGCGCGACGCCACAGACAAGGTTCGCTCACCGGGCGGGCGCATCTGAAAACCGGGCGACTGGACGATGTGACGGCGATGGCCGGTTATCTGCTCGCCGACGATGGCACGCGTTACGTGCTGGTTGTCTTGCACAATGAGTCGGGCGTGCATCGCGGCAGTGGTGAGGCCGTACAGGACGCGTTGCTGCGCTGGCTGTATGCTTACGAGCCAGCGCGGGGCGGCGACGGCGCGGATATGCAGGCGGAGCGTGCCGCAGCGGCGCGCTAATTGGTGACGGAGAAATACTATGCGTAAGTTGGCGATGACAGGGGCAACCATATTTTTGCTGTTCGGCACAGCGAATGCTCAGGAAACCACCGCCTATGTCACTGATGTCCTGCGTCTCGGCATGCACAACGCGGCGGACACGTCTGATCGTGCCTTTCGCTCGCTCGAAAGCGGTCAGCAGATGCAGGTGCTGGAACGCAGCCGTCTGTACGCTCGCGTGCGTTTGCCGGATGGCACCGAAGGCTATGTGAAAGCTGCATACCTGGTCGACGACAAGCCGGCGAGACTGATCGTGCAAGAGGTGCGCACACAGGCGGAAACGGCCGAGCAGGCGCTTAGCGATCTGCGCACGGAGTACAGCGGCTCGGCAACGCGTATCAGCAGTCTCGAGACGTCGCTGGAAGAAGCCCGCGAATCACTTCAATCGGTCACCGGGAAGTACGAAGAGGCGCGCGAAATCAACTCGGGCTATGAGCAAAAAATGCGCCTGTATGGCTTCAGTCTGCCGTGGCCGATTGCACTGGGCGCGATGGTAATTTGCCTGGTTTTGGGGTTCGCCGGTGGCTTCTGGTGGATCGACAGCCGCAGCCGCCGTCGTCACGGCGGTTTTCGTATTTACTAAGGTCGCTGCGCTGCGCGTAAGTCGCTGATCGATAAATATGTTTTTTTGATTCGTCGGGTGCCGGATTGCGCGCCTGAGACGCTGATCACGGAAACCTGCGGACGACATCAATAATATGAGTGCTTGATCTGGAAGCCGGCGACACGTTCGTCGCGGGCGCCGCGCGAGCCTTGTTTTATGCCGTTGACTGATTCTGAAAGCACCCGGGCTGACCAGGCCGATCATCTGCGACGCAGCGTAACGCTGTTGCGCGATGAGCTTGATTTTGTCTACGCGCTGGATGAGAAAATGGCGGCGGAGGCGCATGGGCAAGCGAAACTCAGTCGCCTGCTCGGCGAGCTGACGCGCCGCCTCAATATGAGCTATTCCGTTCTGCTCATTCCATCGAAAAATATTCGCATCAGTGTCAGCCACGCAAACTGGAAATCGGTCGATCGGCGAATCGTCGATGGCATCTTATTGCAGCGCTTGTTTCCGAAATACTCTGACTCGCGCGAGCCGACGTTGCTGCAGATCCCCGAAGTACCGAAATCCGTTCGCGGACCGCAGGAGCCCTATCAGCTGATTTTCAATATCGTGCGCAACCATGCGGACGAGCCGGTCGGGATTCTGGCGTCATTTTGCCAGGTTGAGGCGCGGCCGCTGTCGACCACGGCATCACGCCAGCTGAGCTTCATTACCCGCTATGCAAACCGCGTTATTGACGACAGCTACGATGCGCTGACCGGATTGATGTTGCGCCTGGATTTCGAGGCGCTTGTTGATGCGGCGTGCAGCGACCTGCAATCGGATCAGGACGGTCACTGTCTCGTCTATTTCGATGTCGATCAGCTACAGGTATTCAACGACTCGCTGGACCAGCGTGCCGGCGACGAAGTGCTAATGCGCGTGGCGAACCTGTTGCAAAGTGAAATGCCGTCCGGTGCGTCGCTGGCCAGAATTGGCGGTGACAAGTTTGCAGTTTTGATGCGCTATCGCGATATCGATGCTGGTGTCGACTTTGCCGAACAGGTCCGCAGCCAGTCGCATAACCTGGTTTATCTGCGTGGTGAGAAAGCATTTCCCATAACGCTCAGTGCCGGTGTCGTGGCGTTGGGTGGCAGTGACATCGGCGATGACAGTCCGTTGGTGGTCGCGCGCATCACGTGTCAGAAAGCCAAGGATCACGGCGGCGACCGCGTGGTTTGCTACGACGAAACCGACAAGAGCATCGTTCGCCGCGTTGATAACCTGCAGTTGTTTGCGCAACTACAGGACGCGATCACCAATAAATCGTTCTCCCTCGATGCGCAGCCGATTGTGCCGATTGACGGCACCAGCGAGGGCGGACACTTCGAGATTCTGCTGCGGATGAACGGTCCGGGTGGCGATGTCATGTTGCCGCACCAGTTTTTCTCCGCGGCCGAGCACTACCAGATGATGCCGAAACTCGACCGTTTCGTGCTGCAACGCTTTTTCGCCACCGTTGAGGAATTGTCCGACACGATGGCCCTGCATCAGGCATCGTTCGCCCTGAATCTGTCAGGGCAATCTCTGGGCGAGCCGGCATTTCATGAGTACGTACGCCAGATGGTACTCGGCAGCTCGCTGAGTCCCGACCAGCTCTGCTTCGAAATCACCGAAACGGCCGCAATCGCTAACCGTGAGAATGCCGTGCGATTCATGCATGCGATGCGCGAGCTTGGCTGTCGTTTCGCACTCGACGACTTTGGCGCAGGCCTCAGCTCATTTGCCTATTTGCGCGACATGCCCGTGGATATCCTGAAGATCGACGGCAGCTTTGTGCAGGACATGGATACCAACAAGGTGTCCGAGTCGATGGTCGCAGCCGCCGCGCAGGTCGCCAAGGTCATGGGTTTGAAGACGGTAGCCGAGTTTGTTGAGACCGAATCTGTACGCGCCGGGCTTGAGCGGCTTGGTGTCGACTACGGCCAGGGCTTCCTGCTCGGGCGACCGCTACCGCTGGAAGAGCAACTCGACGCGCTGGCGGGCGTAAGTCCGGACACCAATATCCTGAACCTGCGCCACCTGATCGCGGTCAGCGGGTAACGACACGCGGCTGCTTACCCGCTGCCGGCGTCCGGCGTTGCTGCGGTATGCTTGTGCTGACGCTTCGCTGTGGAATCACCATGTCCCGACTCTTGTTTGTCACTCATACGCCTTCGGATAACACCCGTGCGCTGCGCGATCATGTGCTGGCGCAGGTCAGCGATGTTGAACTGAGGGTGGTTGACAGTCTTGAGGCCGGTGCAGACGACGTATTGTGGTGTGACGGTATCGCCATCGCGACGACGGAGAATTTCGGCAGCCTGGCCGGGCGCAGCAAGGATTTTTTTGAGCGCATCTATTACCCCTGCCTTGAGCAGACGCAGGGCTTGCCGGTCGTCGCCTACATTCGCGCCGGGCTGGATGGTGCGGGCACCGTCACGATGCTTGAGCGAATCACCACCGGCTTGCGCTGGCGCTGGATTGCGCCGCCGTTGGTGCTGCAAGGCGACTACGAAGCCCGGTTTCTCGCCGAGGCTACGGAGCCGGTGCAGACACTGGCAGCCGGTCTCGAGGCCGGCATTTTCTAGGCTACTCATTCCCCGGTCGACGCGTTTTGCACGTTGCCGATCGATTTTCCGATAAAAACCAATATTGCTGAGATAACCGGTCTGCTCATGGCAGACACGGGTTAGGCAAGCATTCGGCCGGAGTCTGGATCGAGATGAGCACATTTGACATGAGCAGGCAGCGACGCAAAGACAAACCTTCGGGGCGCGATCTTGAGGGGCCCGTGATCGTACTGACGGCAATCTACGCCGTCTTTCTGATGGGTCTGATCGCACTGAATATAGCGCCGCTATGAGCCTACAGCGAATTAACGCCATGGATAGGTGGAAAACAAGAACAGGGTAGCGTACCCAACAGCATGTACGTCGTCGGGCGGTGGGAAAACCCCTTCAGCACACGCCTTTTTCGTCGCCCGACGACGTATTTTTTTGATGCCTTTCTGATCCGCTGCGCTAGACTGAGCGGATGTGGCATGAGCTGAAATCGCGCCTGGAGCGGTCCGCGTATTCGACGCGTATTGATGCCGTGATGCTGGACACCGCGCAGCACCTTCTCGATTCACTGCATGAGCGTCACCCGGCGCTGGCACTTCACCTTTACAAGATAGCGACCGACGCGCACGGTCAGGCCTTGTGGCGTGGCATTCTTGCCAGCGATTTTATCCGCCACGCCTTGCTCGCCGAGGCGTCGTTTGCGCGCGATGCACTCGAGCAGGCGGAAGGTCTGCCCGGCGCTCCGGATGCGTCGTTGACAGCGCTCATCGACGCGCACGGCGTGGCGAGCGGCCTGCGCCGTCATCGTCGCCAGCAGATGCTGATGATCGCGCTGCTGGATATCGCAGGCATGCTTACGCTGGATGAGGTGTTGCTAGCACTCAGTGCGCTGGCGGACCGTTGCCTGGTCGAAGCGTTGCGTGCGGCGCGCCTGCGCATGCACACGCGCTACGGCGAGCTGCGCGATGGCGGCGGCGAGCCGATTGCGTTGTACGCGATCTGCATGGGCAAGCTGGGCGGTAACGAGCTCAACTTCAGCTCCGATATTGATTTGATTTTCTGCTACGGGCGGGATGGCGAAAGCGATGGGCCGAAAGCCCTCGCGGCCAGCGAATACGCGCTGCGCGAGGCGCGCCATGTGATCGAATTAATCGATGCGCCGGGTGAGGAGGGCCGCGTGTTCCGCGTCGATACGCGCCTGCGTCCTTTCGGCGAGGCGGGGCCGCTGGCAGTCAGTCTGGCGTCACTCGAGAACTATCTGCAGGAGCACGGTCGGGACTGGGAGCGATACGCGTTCGTCAAGGCGCGGTTCGTCGGTGCCGCCGGCGCGCGCGAGGACGGATTGGCCGGCGAGGTGGCGACGTTCCGGCACGAGGTCTTGCTGCCATTCGTCTATCGACGCTATCTCGACTTCGGGGTCCTGAGCTCGCTGCGCGATATGAAACAGATGATTCAAAGCGAGGTCGCGCGCCGCGATATGAGCGACCATCTGAAACTCGGGCCCGGCGGTATTCGTGAGGTCGAATTCATCGCGCAGTCATGGCAGCTGATACGCGGCGGAATGGTGTCGCAATTGCGCACTGCAAGCTTGCCCGCTGCACTGGATGCAGCGGTCGAGGCGGGCTGCTTTTCGAGTGATGCCGGCGATGAGTTACTGCAGGCTTACCGCATGCTGCGTGTAACCGAAAACCGGTTGCAGGCGCTTGCCGACCGCCAGACACATCGTCTGCCCGTTGGAGACGCCGAGCGTGATGCGCTGGTGATCGCTATGCACGCGCACGACTGGCCGGCGTTGATGTCCGCGCTCGACGACCATCGTCGCCGCGTCGGGGCACACTTCGCTGCGCTGCTGTTTCAGGATGACGAGGACGGCGACGAGGCAGGCCATCTTGTCTGGCTGGATCTTTCCGGTGAGGCCCTGCAGCACGCGCTATCTGAGCAGGGGGTTGATGATGTCGACGGTGTCAGCGCAGCGTTGAGCGCGTTCCATGAGCGCATCAAGCGCATGCCCCTCGAAGGCATTGCACGCGAGCGGCTGGATCAATTCATCGACGGGCTGATGCATCGGCTGGCGTCATTCGACGACACGGCTACTTTGGCCGGGCGTGTGCTGGAGGTTGCCGGCGCTGTGCTGCGTCGCAGCGCTTACCTGAGCTTGCTGAATGAGCAACCTGAAGCGTTGCAGCGGCTATTACAGCTATGCGCCGCCAGCGCGTACTTATCACGGCAGATTGCCGACTATCCCATGCTACTCGATGAGTTGCTCGATCCACGTTTGTTTTCGGAGCCGTTGCGTAAGGACGCACTGTTGCATGAGCTGGAGACGCTGCTCGCGGAGCGTCGTCCAGACGATGTTGAGGCGCACATGCAGGCGCTTGTGCATTTCGCGCGCACCGTCTGGTTCCGGATCGCGGTAGCTGATTGCAGCGGTCAGATTCCGATCATGCAGGTCAGCGACCGGCTTAGCGCCGTCGCCGAAATAATTCTCGAACAAACGCTGGCGATTGCGTGGGACGGTCTTGCTAGTCGTCACGGTTGTCCGGCAGGTTGCAGCGCCGGGCGCATGCAGTTTGCGATCGTTGCTTACGGCAAGCTGGGCGGCTACGAACTCGGCTACGGCTCGGACCTGGATATCGTGTTCTTGCACGATCTGCCCGAGGGCGAGACAGACGGCGACAAGCCGCTGGTAAACAGCGTTTTTGTGACCCGCCTTGCAACCCGCGTCGTACATCTGCTGGGTGTGCAAACGGGACATGGCCACTTGTTCGAGGTCGACACGCGGCTGCGCCCGAGCGGGCGGTCAGGCCTTCTGGTCTCGACGTTGGCGGCGTTTCGCCGCTACCAGGAGTCGGATGCATGGACCTGGGAGCATCAGGCATTGAGTCGCGCGCGTCCGGTCGCCGGTGACCGCGAGGTCTGCACCAGTTTCGATGCAATCCGTCGCGATGTCCTGACGACGAATGTGCGACGCGATGATCTCGCCGGGCAGGTATTGTCGATGCGTTCACGTATGCGGCGGGAATTGTCGAAGGCTGCAGCGGGCCAGTTCGATATCAAGCAAGATGCCGGCGGCATCACCGATATCGAATTTCTGGTTCAGTATCTGGTGTTGGCGAATGCGAACGACACGCCGGCATTGCTCGACTGGACCGACAATATCCGTCAGCTGGACAGTCTCGCCGCTTGCGGACTGCTCGACGCGACGACGGCAGGCGCGCTGCAGGATGCCTATCGCGCCTTTCGCGAGCGCGTTCATCGTCTGTCGCTGGACCGTTTGCCTGCGCTTATTGGTGACACGGAGTTTGAAGCCGCGCGCCACGCGGTGCGCGAGGCATGGGCTGCGACGTTTGCTGACGAAGTGGCAGAGAAGGACGCAGACAGCGGCGCGCAGTTGCTATAATAAGCGCCCAACCCCGACGAGGCAGAACCCTTGGATTCCAGCACTCAGGAAACCCGCAAACTTGAACGTGCCAATGCGCGCGACGAGTATGTGGTCACCGAAACCGACTTACCGCTGTCGTGCCCGATGCCCGAAATGTACCTGTGGAACTCGCATCCGCGCGTTTATATTCCGGTCGAGGCTACGGGCGAGGCCAAGTGCCCGTACTGCGGCGCGCTCTACCGGCTGCGCCGTGATGACTGAACGGTCTGCAAGGTCATGATTATTGTGACAGGCGGTGCCGGATTCATCGGCGCCAATCTCGTAGCGGCACTGAATGCAAAGACGTCAGAGCCGGTCATGGTTGTTGACGATATGAGTGACGGTCACAAATTCGTCAATATCGCCGATCTGCAAATTGCCGATTATCTGGACAAAGACGACTTTTTGGCGCGCATCGCGGCCGGCGAGGACTTCGGGCAGATCAGCGCCGTGTTCCATCAGGGGGCATGCTCGACGACCACAGAGTGGGACGGTCGTTACATGCTCCACAATAATTTCGAATATTCCCGGCAACTGATGTGGTATTGCGATGCGCGTCGCATTCCCTTTATTTATGCCTCGTCGGCGGCGGTCTACGGTGCGAGCCAGTCGTTCACCGAGCACCCGCGCAACGAGTTGCCGCTGAATGTTTACGGCTACTCGAAGCTGTTGTTCGATCAGTATTACCGTCGCCATGCCACCAGCCTCAAGACTCAGGTTGCCGGGCTGCGCTATTTCAATGTTTACGGTCCCCGCGAACAGCACAAGGCGAGTATGGCGAGCGTTGCATTTCATTTTAATAACCAGCTCACCGACACCGGCAAGCTGCGTTTGTTCGAGGGCAGCGATGGCTACGCAAACGGCGAGCAGCAGCGCGACTTTGTGTATGTCGCCGATGTCGTTGCCGTCAACCTTTGGCTGGCCGAGCACCCGTCGGTCAGCGGCGTATTCAATTGCGGCACCGGCCGCGCGCAGACATTCAACGACGTCGCCAATGCGGTCATCGACTTCCACGGTCGCGGCGAGATCGAGTACATACCTTTCCCGGATCATTTGCGCGGCGCCTACCAGAGCTTTACCGAAGCGGATCTGGCGCAGCTGAGAGCGACCGGCTACGACGGTGATTTCCGTGCCGTGGCCGCGGGCGTCTCCGACTACCTGGGCGCGCTGGCCGGTCGATGAGCGAACCGGTACTGGTCGTAGGCCCGTCATGGGTTGGCGACATGGTCATGGCGCAGTCGCTGTTCATGCATTTGCGCCGGGTCGATCCGGCGCGCGAAATCGACGTTATCGCGCCGGCATGGTCACTGCCTGTATTGGCGCGCATGCCTGAAGTGCGCCGCGGCATTGCATTGCCGCTGGCACATGGCGAACTCGGTTTGGGCGTACGTCGACGGCTGGGCCATTCGCTACGCCCAGAAGGCTATGGCCAGGCGATTGTGCTACCGCGTTCAGCCAAGGCAGCGCTCGTGCCATGGCATGCAGGGATCAAACGTCGCACCGGGTTTCGCGGTGAATTTCGCTATGGCCTGATCAACGATATGCGTGTGTTTGACCGCGCGCGGCTGGACCAGACTGTGAAGCGGTTTGTGGCACTTGGCACGAGCCAGAATAGCGCGTTGCCCGATCTGCCGCAGCCGTCGCTGAGGGTGGATGGAGATGCACAGTCTCAGGCGTTGCAGCGTCTGTCGCTGAAACCTTCGCGGCCGGTGATCGGGTTCATGCCGGGTGCGGAATTCGGGCCGGCAAAGTGTTGGCCGCTGGAACACTTTGCGAGTCTTGGGCGCCGGCTCGATGCCGCGGGCTTTGATGTTTGGTTGTTCGGCGGCCCGAAAGATGTCGAGCCGGCCAACGAGATTGTGTCGCGTTCGGGTGTGGGGCTGCGCTCGCTGTGTGGCGAAACCTCGCTCGCCGATGCCATCGACCTGTTGGCGTTATGCCGCGCCGTAGTCAGCAATGACTCGGGTCTGATGCATGTCGCCGCCGCTGTCGGTTGCCATGTGATTGCGCTGTACGGATCGACGACCCCGGCATTCACGCCGCCATTAACGGCGGACAAGACCATTCACGATCTTCAGCTAGAGTGCAGCCCGTGCTTCAAACGCGAGTGTCCGCTCGGGCATTTAAATTGTCTGCGCCAGATATTGCCGGGTGATGTCGCCGCAAGTGTCGCGCGGGCGGCCGCTAGCGCCTGACGGAAGAAAGAATGCGCCCGACGCGTTCGGTCACCTCATCGACGCCGATCAATAACATCGCGTCGGGGTGTCGGACGCGCTGACCCCAGCGAACCTCATCGACGTTCTTGCCAAGATATTTTTTGACCGCCTGCGGGTAGGCGTTCACGGTTGTGTCCTGACTCAACACGGGGCCGGTTCTGTCGGGGTTTGAGGTCGCGTACAGACCGACGACCGGCGTGCCTACCGCGGTGGCAATATGCGCCGGGCCGGAATCCGGGCACAACACCAGACTGGCGCGATCTATCAAAGCCGCCAGCTGTTTGAGCGACGTGCGACCGACCAGGTTGTGCACACCGGCCGGGCCGTCATCGCTGATGCGCTGCCCGAACTCCTGCTCGAGGTCGCTGTTGCCGCCGGTGACCACAATCGTTGCGCCAAACCGGGCCGCAGCGAACTCGGCAACTTGCGCATAGCGCTCCGCAGGCCAGTTGCGGAAGTTGCGGGCACGATCGCTTGAGCAGGGGCTGATCAGTAGCAGCGGCGTGTCGGGTGTTGAAATGCTGTCGGCGGTTTCATAGTCCGCGGCGTCGAGTGGCAAATCCCAGCGCAGCTCACGCCGTGCAATGCCGAGCTTTTCGATGAAGCCGAACATGCCATCGATCACGTGCGGGTTGAGCTGGGGCGTGATTCGCTGGTCGGTAAATAGCCATTGGAAATCACGCGCCCGTGCGCGATCGAAGCCGATCTTGCGTTGTGCGCGTATCAGGCGGCTTACGCGGTTGGCCCGCCATGACGCGTGCATATTCAGCAATGTATCGAATTGCCGGTTGGCGAGCGCCTCGGTGAGTTCGCGCTGGCCGGCACGCCCGGCCTGCTTGTCGTAGACAACGAGTTCGACGCCGTCGATGCCACGCATCAGCCCAGCCTCGGTCTTGCCGATGACCCAGGTGATCCGTGCCTCAGGCTGAGCTGCCTGCAGCGCCCGAATGACGGCGAGCGCATGGCAGCAGTCGCCGATCGCGGAAAGGCGCAGCACGCAAATGTCTTCGGAATCACTCAAAGCTTGAACCCTTGCCCGCGCCACAGAGGTATAGTGTAACGCTCCGCGGCAAGCCGCCCTAATCAGCGTTGCCGCCCGTTTGCCCATGGCCGACCTGATAGCGGTAGAATCACGTCAGTTTCCGCTGGCGGTGTGCCGGACATGATCAAAGAACAGCTGACAGGCAACGGCGGCCTACTCGCGAGCCAGTGGCATCTTGTCGATGCGAGCGTTTACGCCGTCCCGCCTGCGTATCTGTTCGACGCCGGGCGCTGGCCGCAGCTTTCCGGCAAGGCCGGTGCCGGGCGCGGCAGCGCTTTTTTTGTCAGCGACGACCATGGCGACTTTGTGTTGCGACACTACCGGCGCGGTGGCATGGTCGCGCGGATATCGGACAAACACTACATCGCCACCGGGGCGGCGAGCAGTCGCGCGTTCCGTGAGTGGCGCCTGCTGGCGGCTATGGTGCAAGACGGTCTGCCGGTGCCTTTGCCGGTAGCCGCGCGCTACGCCCGGCGCGGGGGGCTGTATACGGCATCACTATTAACGCGGCTTATCCCGCACACCCGGATGCTGTCAGAGACGCTGCGCGAGGCGTCGATGGACGCCCAAAACTGGCATCGGCTTGGCGAGTTGCTGCAGCGATTTCATCGGCGCGGCGTATTTCACGCCGACCTGAACGCGCACAATATTCTGTGCGACGACGACGGCGGGTTTCACGTTATCGATTTCGATCGTGGTTGCCTGCGTGAACCGGGCGGCTGGTGCGCTGGCAATCTGGCACGCCTGCGCCGCTCTCTCGACAAATTGGCGGCGCAGCCCGCCGGGCTGCAGTTTACCGAGGACGATTGGGCCGCACTTACCAGCGGTTATTCGTCATCTTCGTCAGCGAGCGATGCGTAGGCGTCCGGCAGCGATTCACCGCGCTCCTTAAACCTGCGGTGGACCCAAAAATACTGCGCGGGTGACCGACGCACATGCGTCTCGATCAGTTGCATGATGCGCAGCGTGTCGCTGCTTGCATCGTCACTGGGTACGCCGGGCAGTGGCGCGGTTATGTCGATGTCATAGCCGCTGCAGTCCGCATTCCGGTGCGGGAAGAAGCCGACCACCGTTGCTTTACCGAGTTTCGCCAGGCCGGTGGTTGCGGTGTTGGTCATCGCCGCAACCCCCATGAAAGGCAGCAGTTCACTTTGTTTTCTGCGATAGCTCTGATCGGGCGCATACCATACGGGCACGCCCTCGCGCAGGCTCCTGACCATCTGCTTGATATTGGCTTTTTCGATGGTACGACGCCCGGTATTCTCACGGCCGCGACGAATGAGCTCAGTGACCAGCGGGTCGCGGTCTTTACGAAACACTGCATCGAACACCAGTCCGCGCTGTTTTAGCGCTATGCCGCCGACCTCGAGCGCGCCGAAGTGCGCAGTGAGCAGGATCACATTGCCTTGCATGGCCTGTTCGAGTTTTTCGTAACCGTGCAAATTGATGCGACCGTCAAAACGCTGCGGCCGGTAGTAAGCCATCGCCATTTCGAAAATGCTCATACCGAGGCTTTCGAAATGTGCGACGACCATCGCACGCCGTGCGTCATCCGACAGATCCGGGAAACAAAGGCGCAGGTTGCGGCTCGCGATACGCCGGCGGGACTTCGACAGCCGCATAGCAAGACGACCGATGCCTCGCCCCATCGCCATTTGCCAGCCAAATGGCAATACGCTGACAGCGCGCAGCGCGGCGAAGCCGATCCACACGCCCCAGAAACGTGGCGCGAGGAACTGGCGAAGATTCCGCGTGTCATCGCTCATGACTCGTCCCGTTCGCGTTGCTTGAAACGCCGGTGCACCCAGAAGTATTGGGCGGGCGCGTGGTTGATGTGGCGCTCGACCATACGGTTAAGCGTCGTTGCATCGCGCAGCACGTCGCCGCCGAAAGGCACAATCGGCGGCTCTATGACAATCCTGAATCGCCCCGCCGGTGTGCGAATGCAATTCACCGGCAAAACGTTGGCATCATAGCGCGCGGCAAGTCGGCTGACGGTTGTGTTGGTGAGCGCCGGCTGGCCGAAGAACGGCGCGCTGACGCTGCTGCCGGTGGTATCGGCCTGATCGGTGGCAATCCAGACGGTGCGCGCCCGGCGTAGACTTTCAATCAAGGCTTTCGGTGCGTGCTTGTCGATCATCACCGCGCCGTAGCGTTGCCGCGCGTGGTACGTCACGGCATCAATGAAGTCGATGCCGAGCGGCCGGTGCATCACGTCGATGCTGGCATAAGGCGCGAGTCCACGCGACACCATATCGAGCGTTGTGAAGTGACCGGAAACGAGGAATGTCGCTTGCGGATGGTCGGCCGTCGGCAAATGCTCGAGCCCACTGACATCGCACAGGCTGGCAATTTTGCGATCGGATGCCCACCACGCGAGCCCGAGCTGCATAAGGCCGATGCCGAGCTCATGAAAATGTTGCTCGCGGAGCGCGTCACGCTGCGCGTTTGAGAGCCGCGGGTAAGCTATAGCAAGGTTGCCGTCCACCACCGCGCGACGTTGCGCGGCGGTACGGCTGGCGACCAGCCCGATCACATGTCCAATGCCACGCTGCACGAACCACGGCAGCAAGACCAGCGCGCGCTGCAGCCCGAGCAGTAGCCAGTATGGCCAGTGGCGCGGCGCCAGATAGTTGGCGCTGATGAACTCGGCGCGCATAAATCAGTCCAATTATGGTGTTCCCGGCTGCGTGATAGCTTATCGTAATGTCGTCGGGTTGTGCGGCTGAACCATTGAAATAGTCGTGCGCGACCTCATTTTTGTATTTGTGACAGATTTTGCCCTGGAGGCTATGCCTGTAATGAAACGCATTGGATTGTTCTTGCTGACCAACGTCGCCATTCTTGTGGTGATCAGTGTCGTATTCCGCGTGCTTGGACTGGAGGGTTACCTCGAGGCCAACGGCAACATAAACTTCACGCAATTACTGATTTTTTCCGCGGTGATCGGTTTCACCGGCTCGTTTATCTCGCTGGCCATTTCCAAGTGGATGGCATTGCGCAGCACCGGCGCTACCGTTATCAAACAGCCCTCAAATGAAATCGAGTCATGGCTGGTAAACACCGTGCAGCGCCAGGCGCAGATGGCAGGCATCGGCATGCCGGATGTGGCTATCTACAACTCGCCCGAAGTGAATGCATTCGCAACCGGAGCGCGTCGCAATAGCGCGCTGGTAGCTGTCAGCAGCGGTTTGTTGCAGAGCATGACGCGCGACGAGGCCGAGGCCGTGCTCGCGCACGAGGTCTCACACGTTGCAAACGGCGACATGGTTACGCTGACCCTGATTCAGGGCGTGATTAACACCTTCGTTGTTTTCCTGTCGCGCATTGTCGGTCACTTCGTTGACCGTGTGCTGCTGAAGAATGACGGCGGCCCGGGCATTGGTTTCTTCTTGTCATCGCTGGTCGCGCAGATTTTGTTCGGCATTCTGGCCAGCACGATTGTCTGCTGGTTCTCGCGACAGCGTGAATTCCGCGCGGATGCCGGAGGCGCCCGGCTTGCCGGCGCCGGCAAAATGGCCGGTGCATTGCGGCGGCTGCAAAGTCAGCACGGTGCTGCGGATCTGCCGAAGGAAATGGCAGCGATGGGAATTTCAGGGATTACCACGCACGGTTTGCGCCGCCTGTTCATGACCCACCCGCCGCTCGAGGAGCGCATCGCTGCGCTGGAGTCGCCGCTAGTCCGCTAGGGCCTTACTCGGATTTGTCTTCGACGTCGTCATTGAACGGTTCAATGGCGACCTCGTCGACAGGTTGATTTTTGATGCCGAGGTGGAATGCGGCAAAACCGGGCATGACCACCTGATTGCGCGCCATCCCGATAACGCGCCCGGCGGATGGCGCATAGATGCCGATCGTCTCGTTGGTGATCGGGTCAGTGATACGCCCCAGCAACTCGCCCTTGTCGACGGCCCTGCCGAGCTCGACATTCGAGATCAGGATGCCGCCGCGGTCTGCGCGCACCCAGGCTGAGCGGAAATAGGTTTCTTCGTTTTCCGTCCACGGGCGTTCGTCGATTACCATTTTCAGTGTGTGCAGCAAGGCTTCTACGCCGCGCACGCCGTGCGTGACTTCCTGCGGCTCAAGGCGGACCGGACCGCCCGCTTCAAGCGTGACGGTCGGCACGCCGGACATCGTTGCCGCGTAGCGCAATGTTCCGGGCTGCGGCTGACTGTTGACGATCACCGTGGCGCCGAACCCGTTGGCCAGTGCGCTAACGCCGGCGTGGCTCAGGTCCGCGCGCAATTGCGGCAGGTTGGCGCGCTCGAACGAGCCGGTATGCAGGTCAACCAGCGCGTCGCACTTCATCACGACATTATTAAAGAAAGAATACGCGATACGCGATGCAGCCGACCCGCCGCGCGAACCCGGGAAATACCGGTTCAGGTCGCGGCGATCCGGCAGGTAGCGCGTGCCGCGCCGGAAGCCCTGAATATTGACGATGGGGACGCCGATCACGGTGCCGGCCAGGCGGCTGGGCTGCAATCCGTGCAAGACACGTCGCACGATCTCGATGCCGTTGAGCTCGTCGCCGTGCACGGCCGCGGTCAGACACAGCACCGGGCCCGGTTGTGCGCCATGCACGACCAATACCGGCGTATCTACCGGCAGCCCCTCAAAAAGTTCGGTCGCAGCCCAGCTCAGCTGGCGATAGCTGCCGGGCGGAATGGTCTCGCCGAGCAGCTCCAGGCGCTCCGCACTGAGCGCATTTGACTGCAGGAAATCGTCCAGCGGGTTCGCTGCCGTTGTCTCATCGACCACAACTGTTTCGTCGTCCGTCACTGACTCGTCCGCACTGACGGTGCAGGCCAGAAACGCTGACAACAGACAGGAAACAACGGCGAATAAACGCATCGGGAGGGTCCAGAAGCTTGGCGACCCGCGACATGCGGGTCAGGAGCAAGTTAAGTTAACATAGTTAAATATAGGTGCAAGTGGCTGTTTTTTCTGTGAGCAATGTCATGAAAATTTCTATGCCAGCAAGTGGCTTGTGACCATGGGAAGGCTGATATTCGTCGCCATGTCGGTCCTTTTTGCCGGCTTTGCATGGCTTTTATTGCAGGCGAATCCGACCGGTGATTTTGTGTTGCGAAACCTGCTGCCTGCGTTGATCGGGTGGTTATTGCTGGCCTACGTTATTGCGCGCCGCGGCGACGATCCGCGCTTCTGGCTCGGATGGGCTGGTTTTTGTATTCCCGCGCTGGGGCTATCCGGTTATCTGCATCTGGCTTTCCTGTTCGACTGGCAGGAGCTTGCCACGCGTGCGGTAACGCCGTCGCTGCTGTTCCGGTTCTTGCCGATCTATGTGATTTTCGCAGGCTGCATTGGTTTTGCGATCGGCTGGATCGTAGGTCGCGGCGTTCGTACCGGTCGCGTATGACGTTTTGCTTGTCATTAATGTCTGACATTGGCGCCAAACGGCGGACGACCGCAGGTTTAGGGCGATCTCGGGTTTTACTGTACGGGCAAGGTCGAATACCATATCGACCGGGGGCCATGGATATAACGATCCTGCGCCGTTTGCATCAGACTGAGGAGAGGAAAGATGACGAAGTTGATCGACGTTGAGGGGATCGGCCCGACTTATGCAGCCAAATTGACGGCTGCCGGTTGCCGTAGCCAGGAACACCTGCTGGAGTTGGGTGGTACGAAGTCAGGACGCAAGAAAGTCGCAGAGGCTTCAGGCTGCACCGAAAAGCAGATACTCGAGTGGGTAAACCGTGCTGATCTTTGTCGTATCAAAGGCGTCGGCAGTGAGTATTCCGATTTGCTGGAATGCGCCGGCGTAGATTCAGTGCCCGAGCTGGCCGGGCGCAATGCCGAGAATTTGCAAGTGAAAATGAAAGAGCTCAACGAGGCGAAAAAGTTGGTGCGTTCCGTGCCTTCTGCCAAGCAGGTCACCGATTGGGTAGCGCAGGCCAAGAAATTGCCGCGTGCCGTTCATCACTGAAGTAATGACTGCTTTGCGCTGCATTGACGCCGCGCTCGATCGAGGCCGGGCGCATCTGTTGCGCCCGGCCTTCTTTATAAGGCGGGTGTTGTCCGCCGCGCGTTGCCTGCCGGCCTTGCTGCTCGTTTGCAGCTTGTCGCCCGCGGCTATTGCCATCGACAGCTTGCCGATGGCCGATCGTGTTGTGGTCGATAAGTCCGGCCGTGCGCTGCGCCTGTATCAGGGCGACACGGTATTGCGCGAGTTTCGAATCGCGTTAGGTGCAGAGCCCGTCGGTGACAAGAAGCGCGAGGGCGACAATCGCACTCCCGAGGGCCGCTACCGGTTGGACCATCGCAATACAGATAGTGATTTTTTCCTGTCGATTCGAGTCTCCTACCCTGCGCCCAGCGATGTTGAACAGGCGCGCGCCGAGGGTGTCGACCCCGGCGGGCAGATCATGATTCACGGCCAGCCTAACGAGCCGCGCTACTCGCCCGGCTACTACGAGAGTGCGGACTGGACCAACGGCTGCATCGCGGTGTCGAATACCGCGATGATTGATATCTGGCTGATGACAGAGCCGGACACGCCCATAGAAATCTTGCCCTGACGGCTACAGGAAATTCCCATGGATATTGAAGTCTCGCCAGAAGGGTCGCTGGAGGTCCTGTCGCAGCTGGAGGTTAATGCGCTGCGCAATGAGGGCGAGGGCGGGCTCTATCCGCTGTTGCGTCGTTGTGCGCTGGCTGTTCTGACCAGCGGTTCGATGACCGACGATGCCAGCGAACTGATGCGCACCTACGAAAAATTCGATATCTCGATTCTGCAGACCGATCGCGGCGTCCGCCTGGCGCTGCGTGGCGCGCCCGAATCGGCATTCGTGGACGGCCAGATGATCCGCGGCACGCGCGAGCTGTTATTCGCAGTGTTGCGCGACATCGTCTTCTACCACTCGGAATTCTCCAGTACGCGTCGCTTTGATCTGGACAAGCCGGATCACCTGACCAATGTCGTTTTTCATATCCTGCGCCACGCCGGTGTCGTGAGCGCGCGCAGTGATGTTGATGTCGTCGTCTGCTGGGGCGGCCATGCGATCAGCCGCGACGAATATCTCTATACCAAGAAAGTCGGCTATGAACTCGGTCTGCGACGCATGCAGATTTGCACCGGTTGCGGACCGGGCGCGATGAAAGGCCCGATGAAGGGCGCGACAATAGGCCATTCCAAACAGCGTATTCGCGACGGGCGATATATCGGTATCTCGGAGCCCGGCATTATTGCCGCCGAATCGCCGAACCCGATTGTGAACGAGCTGGTGATCATGCCGGACATGGAAAAACGGCTCGAGGCGTTCGTGCGAACCGGGCACGGCATCATCGTTTTTCCCGGTGGCGTCGGCACGGCTGAAGAAATTCTCTATTTGCTCGGCATATTGCTGCATCCGGATAATGCCAAGCGCGAGTTTCCGCTGATCTTCACGGGCCCTGCGGGCAGTGCGCAGTATTTCGAGAAAATCGACCGCTTCATTGCCAGCACGCTGGGCGAGTCGGCAACCTCGCGCTACCAGATCGTTGTCGATGACCCTGCCAGAGTCGCCACATTAATGCAGGACGGTCTGGACCGCGTCGAAATGCGTCGTCGCCGCGATGGCGATGCCTTTTATTACAACTGGCGTTTGCATATCGACGAGGGCTTCCAGCGGCCCTTCAACCCGACCCACGAGAGCATGGCGGCGCTGGACTTATCCGAGTCGCTGCCGAGCCACGAACTCGCGGCCAACCTGCGCCGGGCATTCTCGGGGATCGTTGCCGGCAATATTCGCGAGTCTGTAGTCGAGGACATCCGCCAACACGGACCGTTCGAGCTGAGCGGTTCACGTCGCGTGACTGAGCTTCTGGATGACCTGCTGCGTGACTTCGTTTCGCAGCGTCGTATGAAGATCTCCGGCGAATATCAACCTTGTTTCAGAGTTGTCACCGACGATTGACCGGCGCGATTTTCCGTAATTCTGGATTACGTAAAAGAGCAACACTTAAGTTGTTGATATTTAAGTAAAACTGTATCCCTCGCGTTGTGAAACAGTTCCTCGTGCTGCCCGCTATTGGAGCGTAACCTTGCTCTCAATCCTAATCGGAACGCGAGGACGGGATTGTGCACGACGACAAAACTTTTGAATGGCCTGGCCAACATTCCGCCCCCGGCGAAGAGGTGTCTGATGACGCCGAGCCGGTGACGGGTACGGATGTATTTCGCAGCTGGCTGTCACGTGCGCCGGCAAGCCGTCGACGCGCCTCCTTCGACCCGACGCTCTACACATGGAAGGGCTACCGTCAGTGGAAGGACGGTGTCGACAAGCAATGGATCGACAGCGACGACTGAGACGTACGCCGCCATAACAACACTATTCAATTTGCAATGACAGGTTTCACCAGCGATATGCAAACCAATACGCAACACAACAAAACTAAAGACACCACGTTCAAGAATCCTGACACTCAGGAGCGTTGGGAGTGGGTCCAGCAAGCAATCAGCTTTGCCGAGAATGATTCCCACCGCGAACTCGAAGATCGTTCGAGCACGCCAATCGAACCGGCGATGTCGCCGTTTGTCGAATAGAGCGGCGGGCGCATGGAAGTCACGATGCAATGGTGGGATATGGCCGACGACCTCTGGTTCGCCGCGCGCCTGCGTCTCGCGGCGCTTGCTCACTGGGTGACGCCGCTGTTGCGTGGCGTTTTACTGATCAGCGCCGGACTACTGCTGAGCGTAGCCTGAGCACCCGGGCGTAAGCCGGATCAAACCCTGCCCCTGGCGCTTCGGCGTAAGCCGATCAAATCCGACCCTTTAGCCTGAGTTGACGGCCGCCTGACGGTTGAAAACCGAACGGGCGCCCCAAACTTCACCTCTTCGACACCTATTCGGAGAGCGCGGGCATGCCAGACAAAGGCGACAAGCAGACTTTTGGATTTCAGGCGGAAGTAAAACAGCTTCTGCACCTGATGATTCATTCCTTGTACTCCAACAAGGAAATCTTCCTGCGTGAATTAGTATCGAACGCATCTGATGCGCTCGACAAGCTCAGGTTCGAGGCGATTGCCTCGCCGGAGCTGATGGGCGACGACAGCGCGCTGAATATCTCGTTGCGGGTCGATCCGGACGCAAACACACTGACCATCACCGACAACGGCATCGGCATGAGCCGTGACGAGGCGGCCGACAACCTTGGCACCATCGCGCGCTCGGGCACGGCCGATTTTATCGGCAAGCTGAGTGGTGATGCCCGCAGCGACGCCCAGCTCATTGGCCAGTTTGGCGTGGGCTTTTACGCCTCGTTTATCGTCGCCGACAAGGTCACCGTAGAGTCACGGCGTGCCGGTCTCGCTGCGGACAAAGGCGTGCGCTGGGAGTCGGCCGGGGATGGCGAGTACACGATCGAGGAAATCGAGCGTGAAGCGCGTGGCACCGAAATCACGCTGCACCTGAAGCCCGCCGAGAAAGAATTCACAGACCGCTTCCGTGTCACCAGTCTGGTCAAACGCTACTCTGACCACATCGCGTTCCCGGTGCAGATGGACGGCGAAGACGACGGTGAAGTCGAGACGATCAACAGTGCAACGGCGCTTTGGACACGTCCGCGCGGCGAAGTTTCCGACGAGGAATACCAGGAGTTCTACCGCCATCTGACGCATGACTTTGATCAGCCGTTGGCGTGGAGCCATAACCGTGTCGAGGGCAAGCGCGAGTACACAAGCCTCGTTTATCTGCCGTCGCGCGCGCCGTTTGATTTGTGGAACCGCGAAGCGCCGCGTGGCCTGAAGCTTTATGTGCAGCGCGTATTCATCATGGACGACGCAGAGCAATTCCTGCCGCTGTATTTACGGTTCGTGCGCGGAGTTATCGACTCCGGCGACCTGCCATTGAATGTGTCGCGTGAGCTGCTGCAGTCGCATCCGTCGCTGGACGCAATCCGCAGCGCGCTGACCAAGCGCGTGCTGGGCATGCTCGAAAAAATGGCCGCGAACGAGCCCGACGACTACCAGAAGTTCTGGGACGAGTTCGGCGAGGTTCTCAAGGAAGGTCTGGCTGAGGACCACGCGAATCGCGACAAGCTGATGGGTCTGCTGCGCTTTACCACCAGCAAGGACACATCGACGGTGCAGACAGAAACGCTGGCCGGCTATGTCGAACGCATGGTGGAAGGTCAGGACAAGATCTACTACCTGACCGCCGAGTCGCTCGCCGCCGCGAAAGCCAGCCCGCACCTGGAAGTCTTCCGTGAGCGCGGTATCGAGGTGTTATTGCTTGTCGATCGTCTGGATGAATGGATGATGGGTCATTTGACCGACTTCGATGGCAATCAGCTTCAGGATGTCCGCCGGGACGGTCTGGAATTGCCGGGCAAGAAGGACGAGAAGACCGAGTCCGCCGAGGACAGCGAAGCGCACAAATCATTGCTTGAGAAGCTGCGCGAGCGTCTTGGCGAGCAGGTCGCCGAGGTACGCAGTAGTGATCGCCTTGTCGGGTCGCCGGCTTGCCTGGTTGTCGCAGAGCACGATCTTGGCGCGCAGATGCGCCGCATGCTCGAGGCCGCCGGTCAGGAGGTCCCCGACAGCAAGCCGACGCTGGAAGTCAATCTTTCCCACCCACTGGTCATGCGACTCGCGGCCGAGTCGGAGGGCGAGCGTTTCGATGATCTCGCATGGGTCATTTACGGTCAGGCAGAAATAGCCGAGGGCGACCTTCCGGAGGACCCCGGTGCCTATGTAAGCCGGCTCAACCGCCTGCTGGTGGAGCTATCGGCCTGAGGTAGCGGCGTCGCGCAGGTGCGCCGGTACCAGCCGGCGCTCCAGCGCGTCGAATCCGAGGTCGGTAATGATCGCCAGCAGCGCGGCAGGGATGGCGCCCTGCAGGATCAGCCCGCTGTCGTTTAATGCCAGCCCGGTGACAATCGGCTGGCCAAGGCCGCCGGCGCCAATAAATGCTGCGAGCGTCGCGGTGCCGATACTGATGACTGCCGCCGTCCTCAATCCCGCGATTATGTGTGGCATCGACAGCGGGATCAGCACATAGCGGCGCTTTTCCGCCGCATTCATGCCAAGCGCCTCGGCCACGGTGAGATGTACCGGATCGATGGCATTGGCGGCCGTTAGCGTCGAGCGTACGACCGGCAACAGTGCATACAGGAACAGCGCTACCACGGCGGGTCCGACACCGATGCCGAAGAGCGGGATCATCAGCGCGAGCAACGCAATCGACGGTATGGTCTGCAACAAGCCGCACACATACAGAAACACGCCCGAGGTGCGCCGATACGGCTGTAACAACAGCGCGAGCGTAATGCCAACTATTGCTGCGAGCGCCAACGCCGCCAGTGTTAATTGCAGGTGGCGCAGCGTGTTGCGCAGCAGCGATCGGCCGATGCCGCTGCGGGCATTGCCGGCTGTTGCCTCGACCAACCCCTCTTCGGCAAGAAACTGCGCGGCGACAGCGGCAATAGACTCGCCATCAACGGCTGCCGCGGCATTCATCGCCTGCATCCGCGTCTCGTCGATACGTCCGGATAGTTGTTGCAGTGCTGCGGCCACGTCCGGCGCCAACGTCGTGCGCGCGAGCCACAAGGCGTCGTAGCGCGGGAAGAACTCACGGTCATCCTCGAGCAGCGTCAGCGCCGCGTCGGCGAGTTCGCCGTCGGTGGAATAGGCGTCGGTCATGTCGATGCTGCCGCGCGTTAGCGCCTGATAGGCGAGCCCGTGTTCGATACCCGACGTTGGCAACGACAGATCATAGTGCGTGGCGAGCGCCGGCCAGCCATCTTTGCGCGCACGAAACTCATGACTGAGTGCCACGTTGAGCCCCTGCGCGCCGCGTAAGTCGGAGATCTGGCGAAGGTTGCGCTGCTCGGCGATGCTGCGGCGCACGGCCAGCACATAGGTGTTGTTGAAGCCGAGACCGGCGAGCGTTTTCAGGCCCAGCGTTGCCAGCCGACTGTTGAGCGGCGCATCACTGGCGTCATTCAGAATCGCCTCATTAATAGTGCCGGAATATTCCGGGTACACATCGATCGCGTCGTTGGTCAGCGCGTCGAAACACACCTTGGTGCCGCCCAGGCCGAAACGACGCTCGACCTGAAAGCCCAGATGCTCGAGATGCTGTGCGGCAATTTCGGCAAGGATGTAACTTTCGGTGAAGTTCTTGCTGGCGATACGTACTGTCTCGCTGCCTGCAGCGGCCGGCCCGGCAAGCATCGTGGCAAGCGTCGCGATCGTCGCGGCGACGAAGCCGGGCAGCGCGCGATGCAGGCAGGTTATGCGGCGCATCATGCGAAGGTCTCAATCAGCTGGCGCGCGTATGGGTGGCCCGGGTCGTCCATGACATCCTGTGTGTGACCCTGGCGGATAATCTGTCCGTCTTTCAGAATGACCAGCTGATCGGCCAGGCGGCGCGCCTCGGCGAGGTCATGGGTTACCAGCAGGCAGGCATTGATCTCGCTTTCGCGCAGCGCATTGAAGCGCTCATGGATCTCGAGACGGGTGATCGCATCGAGTCCCGAAAACGCTTCATCGAGCAGCAACAGCGAAGGCTGCAAGGCGAGTGCACGACACAGGCCGGCACGCTGCTGCTGACCGCCTGACAGCCCCGCCGGAAAGCGTTCGGCCTGGCTGGCGGACAGCTGCATGCGTTGCAGCAACACCTCGATACGTGCGGCGATTCGTTCGGCCGGCCAGTCAGCCAGACGCATCGGCAGCGCAATGTTCTGGCGTGCCGTCAGATGCGGCAGCAGACCGATCTGCTGCAACGCGTAACCTGTATCCATGCGTAGGTCGCGAAGATTGCCGTCGTTCAGCGGCCTGCCATCGCGCAACACCACGCCGCTCGCCGGGGTGCGCAGCCCGTTGAATAGCTTCAGCAGTGTAGTCTTACCGCTGCCACTGGCTCCAATCACTGCGACGACTGCGCATGGCGGCAGGCGCAGGTTGATTTGCGACAAAATGCACGCATCTCCGATAGTCACGTCGACATCGCGGAGTTCGGCAATGGCTTGCGGTTCGGTCATCGGGATCCAGAGTGGTGGCTTGCGTCATTGTTGTCAGCCGGAGGACCAGTGTCCCTGACGGCGAAATGTCCTGCAAGCGAGCGCGCCGCGGCATGCCACGATAAGGCGATTGACGTACACTAGACAGATACCGAGGAGGGCGTATGAGCAATTCCACCGACAAGAAAATCGCATCGGAAATGCAGTCACGTATTGACGGACTGACACCCGAGCAGCGCGCCGTGACGCAGCATAAAGGCACCGAACGCGCCTATACGGGCAAGTTCGTCGATCACAAAGCTGACGGCAGCTACCACTGTGTAGTGTGCGATACGCCGCTGTTCAGTTCCGAGCACAAGTACGATTCGGGCTCCGGCTGGCCGAGTTTCTTCCTGCCGCTGGCGGGCGATAACGTGCGCACCGAGCGCGACACCAGCCACGGCATGATTCGCGACGAGGTGCTGTGCAACAATTGCGGCGCGCATCTCGGTCATGTATTTCCCGACGGGCCGCAGCCAACCGGACTGCGCTACTGCATCAACTCGGCATCGCTGGATTTTGCCGACGCTGGAGACAACAACGAATGAACCTGATTCAGGGCGGCACGGCTGCCGCATTAATGATCGGTATGCTTGCGACCGCCGGCTGCCAGAGACAACAGGCAGACTGCGAACCGGTCGCCAAGGAGAGCAATGCTGTGGAAGCTTCAATTCCCGAAAACGTTGAAGGCCTGGAGGCCACAGTAACGACGGCCGGCCGCGATCATGCGGTGGGCAGTGGTGATATCGCGGCGATGCACTACACCGGTTGGCTTTTTGACCCGGACGCCGAGGACGGTCGCGGCACCAAGTTCGACAGTTCGCGTGACCGCAACCAAACCTTCGAATTCCCGGTGGGCGGAGGTCAGGTAATCAAAGGCTGGGATGCCGGTGTTGCCGGCATGCAGATTGGTGAAGTCCGTCAGCTGAAGATTTCGCCGGCCATGGGTTATGGCGCTCGTGGCGCGGGCAACGTAATACCGCCGAACGCGACATTGCTGTTTGAAGTTGAGTTGGTCAGCTTTAAGCGTTGCAAGGTCTTCGACTGACACAGATGATGTCTGCATCGACGGGGCACAGCGCAACGCGAACGACACCGATGGCCGTCAGGCTGGCGGGTGGCTTCGCGGGCGCATGCGTCGTCGTGTTGTCATTGTCGCTGTTCGCCTCCTGGCTGATTCGTCTGTTTGAAGAGCGTGAGGTCGAGGACACAATCGTTGCCCATCCGGTCGATTTACTGAGCGGCTATAGCAGCGTCGATCTCAACGAGTTGATGGGTGAGCCGCGTTATCAGTTGCCGGCTTTCGAGCCGCCGCCGCCACTGCCGATTCAGCCCGTCGCGACACCAGAGCGCACGATCAACGGCTTTGTCATGATCGAGGTGGATGTGGATGCGCAAGGCCACGCAACGGCTGCACGCGTGATCGACGCAACGCCCACCGGGCTATATGAGCAACAGGCCATCGAAGAAGCGCTCGCGGCTGAATACCCCGCCGGCAATGCCGGCGCGCGCGACACCCTGATCCGGTTTTCCGTGCCGGCCGACGAGACCCGCTGAACTCAGTCTGCGGGTTTGATAAAACGTATCCCGATGCGCCGGTTGATGGCGCGTCCGTCACGCGTCGCATTGTCGGCAATAGGTCGCAGGCTGCCCATGCCGGTCACACGTGGTCGTGACGGCGCTATGCCGCGCGCAATCAATGCGTCTGCGACGCTTTGCGCCCGCGCCTGACTCAACGCTAAATTGTAGGATTCGCCGCCGCGATTGTCGGTGTGGCCTTCAATGACAATCGCCGCGTCGGGACAGAAAGCCGCAATTTCCGCGATGCTGTCGACAATCGCCGCCGCGCCGGGTCTGAGCTCAGCGCTGGACGGCGGGAAGCTGACCTTCTCGCGCGCGAGTAGATAGCGTACATTCAGGTTGCAGTGGTCGGTCAGGCTCAGCGCGGCCTGTGCCGGCGCGGACATACTGGCTAGCGTCCAGAGCGTCAGCGATAACGCCACCGCAATCGTGAATCTCAAAGTGATTGGCCTTGAGCGACCGCGACGATTGTGCGTGCCTGACCAACCCAGTCATCACGGCGAATGCGACCGGGGAACGATAATTCCTGGTCCAGCGCATCGATACCCTCATCGTCCAGCTTTGCAATCTGACCAAGGTCCTCTATGCCCAACGCGCGGAGTTTTTTCGCGATGGCCGGGCCAATACCGCGCACCTTTTGCAGGTCGGACAGATCCGTCGGCCTGTCGTCGCGTGTCGCGTTGTCGGTCGCAGCATTGTCGATCGCAGTGTCGCCGTTTGCCGTGGTTTGCGCAGGCGTGACCGGTAGCGATTCACCGACTTCGCGCGCCGCACGCGTGCGTCTGATCATCAGTTTCAGTTGCCGCGCCAGCTTTTCGCGCTCGCCCAGGGCCTCCTTCAGCTGGTCTTTCGCGCGGCCGACTTTTTGTTCGAGCTTGCGATTGCGCATTGCCAGTTCATCCAGGCCTTCACGGTACGCGCGCACCTGACGCTGGTGAGCGTGGTGTCGATGTACGGCATCGTCGGATTTTTTTTGTAGCGCATCGCGCTGGCGCTGTAACTTGGCGGCGCTTTCCTGACTGGCGTCGAGTTGCGCCTGCATGCGCGCGCGGCGTACGCCATCGCCACGGTCCTGACGTTCGCCCCGCAGTAGCCAACCAAGCAATGCACCGCCGACGAATGCGCCGGCGATCAGCAGGATGATGACAGGTTGCAGGAGGCTCATGGCAACGACCAACAAATTGAATAGCGAAGAGTCTATGTGAAGTGGCCCAAGTTTCACCAGCGATCACGCAGCAAAATCGCAAAAAAAACGCAATGATTGGCGAATGTGTGAAACCGTTCGGTGTGAGGACCGTGTGGCGCAGCTATTCGGCGCGTCACGCGTTAGAATAGCCGTCACTTAACCGGCAGGTAGTTATGGACCACGATTACATCTCGATTGGCATTGTGTTTGTTGTCTTTCTCGGCATCACTGCGCAATGGATTGCATGGAAGCTGCGACTGCCCGCAATTGTGTTGTTGGCCGCGGCGGGGCTGATTGCCGGCCCGGGGCTCGGCCTGATCGACCCAAGCGAGCAGCTCGGCGAATTGTTGCGACCGCTGATCGGCCTGTGTGTCGCGATCATTCTGTTCGAAGGCGGCCTGAGCCTGAATATCGCGGAGCTCAAGCACGCGGCAAGCGGCGTGCGCCGGCTGGTCTATCTTGGTGCACCGCTCGCATGGATATTTTCCAGCGCCTGCGCCTATTTTATCGGTGGGCTGGATACTGCGACGTCGCTGGTATTCGGCGCCATCATGGTGGTTACAGGCCCGACCGTCATCATGCCGCTGTTGCGACAGGCGGCGCTGAATCGGCGCACGGCGTCGTTTCTGAAATGGGAAGGGATTGTTAACGACCCGATCGGCGCGCTGCTGGCCGTGCTGGTATTCCAGTTCTTTGTATTCACCGGCCAGGGGTCAGGGCTAGGTCAGGTAGCGGAGTCTCTGGGGCTCGCGATTCTTTCGGGACTGTTGTTTGGTGGCGTTGGTGGCTGGCTGACGGGCAATGCGTTTCGCGCCGGGCTGGTGCCGGAATATCTCAAGAGCCCGGTAATGCTGGGGCTGGTGCTGGTCGTCTATGTTGCATCGAATTACGTGCAACACGAGGCAGGGCTGCTCGCCGTCACGATCATGGGTATCGTGATTGCGAATATGAGCTTGCCCGGTTTCGGCGACATGCGCAGGTTCAAGGAATACATCACCATCATGCTGGTCTCGCTGGTGTTCATCCTGCTGACCTCGGATCTCGATATTTCGTCGTTGACGCAAATCGGCTGGCGCGGCGCCGCACTGATCGCTGCGTTGCTGTTTATCGCGCGTCCGGCAGCGATCATGCTCGCGACCGTCAAGGCAGATATGAGCTTCAGGGAGCGCATCCTGTTGTCGTGGATCGCGCCGCGCGGCATCGTGGCGGCGGCGACGGCCGGTATCATGGGCCCGCGACTTGTCGATGAGGGCTATGACGCCAACGTGCTGCTGCCGCTCGTATTCGCGGTCATTTTCACGACGGTCTTGTTGCACGGCTTTTCGCTCAACTGGCTGTCGGCCAGGCTGGGCCTGGCGTCGCGCCACCGCGATAGCGTGGTCATTGTCGGTGCATCGCCATGGTCGACAGAGCTCGGCCGGACACTGAAAAACCTTGACGTTAATGTGCTTGTCGCCGACTCCAGTTGGCACGCGCTGCGCGAAGCTCGACTGGCCGGCGTCCCGGTGTTCTATGGCGAGATCCTTTCCGAGTTCGCCGAGGAGACCGTCGAGCTTGCGCATGTGCGAACACTGTTAGCCGCCACCAGCAACGATGCGTATAACGCACTGGTATGCATGTCGATCGCGCCGGAAATTGGTCAGGCGCGCGTGTTCCAGTTACCGATGGGCAGCAACGACGACGATGATCCGAAGGCCGTCACGCGACAGGTGCGCGGCAACATCGCGTTTGATAAGGATGCCGTGTTCGAGCGCCTGTGGCGCAATCATGTGCGTGGCTGGACGTTCCAGAAAACGCGCTTGACCGAGACCTACAGTTACAGTGATTTTCTTGGCGACCAGCCTGCCGAGGCGCTGCCGATTCTCGTCATCAGCGGCGACGACAACGTGCAATTCGTCGCCTCGCAGACCGAGATCGAACCGAAAGCAGGCGATACGATCGTCTATTTTGCCAAGCCGAAACAACAGACCGCGAAGGAGCCCTCCAGCGATGGCGAAGTCAGTCCGGCGTGAGGCATTGTTTGTCGACGGGCCGGCCGGCCCGCTGCAAACCCTGGTTGAGATACCCGAGCAACTGGCGCAAGACGCACCGGTAGCGGTCATTTGCCATCCGCATCCCGCCCATGGTGGCGCGATGACCAACAAAGTCGTGCACACGCTGGCACGTGCATTCAATTTGGTCGGTTATGTTGCCGTGCGATTTAACTTTCGCGGAGTTGGTGACAGTGCCGGCAGCTACGACGAAGGCCGCGGTGAACTCGACGATGCGCTGGCGGTCATAGATTGGGCGCAACGTCGTTGGGCCGACGCCCCGCTGGTGCTGGCCGGTTTCTCTTTCGGCTCCGCCATTGCGCTGCGTGCGAGCCATGTGCGCCGGGCGTCGGGTTTGACGCTTGTTGCGCCGCCGGTCGGTCGCATCATGGATGCATCTTTGCGTATTCCGGACGACCTGCCGGCCTTGGTCGTACAAGGCGCTCAGGATGAGTTGGTGGACGCCGAACAGGTGTTGGCATGGGTGAACGAGCAACCGCCGGGCGTTACCATGGCGATGCTGGAGGACGCCGATCACTTTTTCCATGGCCAGCTGCCCGTGCTTCGCGAGCACGTCATGCAATCGCTGCAGACCCGGACTGGCACTTCTGAAACACAGGACTAAACACGGTTAGACGCATGTTGTTAGCAATCAAGAAAAAAATCGATGACCTGTTGACCGGTAACGAAGAGCACCCGGCGGGTGACCGTGAACAGGCTGTCAAACTCGCCACCGCGGCATTACTCGCCGAAGTCGCGCGGGCCGATAAGGTGCTGGATGTTCGCGAGCTGGCGACGCTGCGCGATTCGTTGCGCGAGCAATTTTCACTCAGCGAAGAAGAAACCTGCCTCATCGTCAACGAAGGCATCAGTGAGTCGGAGCATTCCGTGTCATTGCAGGGTTTCACGCGCCCGCTGCATGAGGAGCTGAATGCCGACGAGAAATCCGCAATTGTTGATATGTTGTGGCGTGTTGCCGCGGCCGACGGTGAGCTCGATAAGTACGAGGACGCATTAATCGCCAAAATCGGCGAGCTCCTTTACGTTCCGCGCAGTGAGGTGTTGCGACTCAAGCACGCCAACGGCTTGTAGCGCCGCTTTGACGCGGGCAAAAAAAAGCCCCGCAAGCGGGGCTTTCGTCTACGCAAAAGCGTATCAGACCATGTCTTTCAGGCCTTTCAGAGCCGCAACTTTCACTACTTTGGAAGCTGGCTTTGCTTTGAACATCATTTCTTCGCCGGTGAACGGGTTAACGCCCTTGCGAGCTTTAACAGCCGGCTTCTTGACGACGCGCATTTTCAGCAGGCCCGGCATCGTAAAGGTGCCCGGAGCAGCACGGCCGCCCAGATTCTTTTGGATCAATCCAGACATTGAATCAAAAACCGCCGCAACGTCCTTGCGTGTCAGACCGGTGTCTTCAGCGATGTGCCGATAGATTTCGGATTTGGTCGGTGCTTTTTTCGCGGTTGCTGTTTTCTTAGCTGCCATCTGGATAGATCTCCTGAGTCAAAAATAAATAAAACGGGCCGAGCCCGTCCCTAAATCGGACGCAAAGATAACACAGAAGAAACGCAAACGGTATGGAAAAAACAGTGTTTTTTGACGTTTCTTCGTTCCGGGAAGCCTGTCGTCAAGCGATCGATCAATCGGTATGGTAGATGCGTTGGGTTCTGACCTGATAGGTCTCGTCGCTGCCGTCCGGCGATACCGTGATATTGAAGATTATTGTTTCGCGATTTGACACGGAGAGTTCGCCGAGATAGTAAATGGCGTCGCCCTGCTCAACCTTGCGCATGGTCATTTTCTTGAGCTGGCCGGTAAGGTTCACCGCCTTTACGGCAACGTCGGCCTCGACCGCTTCGCGGCTTTCCGTGCGCAGTACGGAGACGTTCAGCATCGCGCGGTTCCTGGCCCGGACGATACCAACGGACTTCGCAACCTCGGCGGGTACTTCATCGGTGGACAACGAGTGAAAGAACACGGTGTAGTCGCCAAATATGGCGGAATTTTCTTCGGCCGTGGGCGCCTCGGGAATGTCGCGCTCTCCATTGCCGCCACAGGCGCCAAGCGCCAATGCGGTGCACGCTACAAAGAGTTTCAATTGAGTTTTCATAGACCATTCCCCTCGTGGCAAGGCGCCACCCTGATAGATGTTTAGAGAATAGGCGAGGGCATCACCAAACACCAGCCCGCCAACTGTCTGTTTCAGGCGCCGAACAGGATGCTTTCGCGCAAACCATCGACAATGATGATGCAGACGCTGATTGTGATCATCGCAGCTATTGGGCTGAAGTCCATTCCGGCGACCGGTGGGATCACACGACGGAACGGGGCTATCACGGGCTTGATCAGCTCTCCGACCAGAGCGCCGGCGGGGTTGTAGTTGCCCGGCGACACCCAGCTCAGCACCACGCTGATAATGATCGCAAACCAATACAGCTGGAGTGAAAGTCGCAGCAAGTCGAAGATCGCGAGGCCGAACACGAGCGGTGTGATCGGAATGCCGCGCAACAGGAAGAGTGCGCTGAGCAATATGACCTGGACGACATAGGCGACCATGATAGTGGCGGTGTCAATTCGCCCGATCGGCGGCACGAACCGCCGCACGGGCACGACCAAAGGTGACGTGAGCTGCACGATCGCCTGAGCGAGCGGGTTTCTGAAGTTGGCGCGGGCGAGCTGCAAAAACAACCGCAGCAGAATCACGATGATGATCAGGTGGGTTAGTGTCTGCAGCAGGAATTCCGAAATATCAGCGAGCATGGCGGGCCTTATTGGTTGGCGGCATTGTCAGCGAGCACGGCCGCGCGGGTGCGCGCGGCCTGCAGTGCGTCGGAAAAAATTTGATCAATGTTGTTTGCGAGCAAGGTGTCGATCGCGGCGGCGGTTGTACCGCCCTTTGACGTCACGCTGGCGCGCAGCGCGGTTAATTCGCTGCCCGGTCGTTCGGCCAGCATTGCGGCGGCGGCGGCGGTCTCTGTAACCAGTGTGCTTGAGGTTTCATCGTCGAGCCCGAACGAGCGCGCAGCGTTGTGCATCAATTCCATCAGCAGGAAAAAGTAGGCCGGGCCACTGCCGGCAATCGCCGTTACGCTGTCGATATCAGCCTCATTATCGAACCACATTACGCGTCCCACCGAAGCGAGCGCATAGCCGGCCAGTTCGCGCTGAGCACGACTGCAATGCGAATTCGCGAACACGCCGGTCGCGGAGCGCCCGACCAGCGCGCCCTGATTGGGCATTGCGCGCACGACTGCGGTGCCGATGCCGAGCCAGCGCTCGATATCATGGCTGCGCACACCGGCCGCGATGGAGACAAACAGGTTGCCATTCGCGCTGCCGTCCAGACTCCGGCAAACCTCGGCCAGGATCTGTGGTTTGACCGCTAATATGCACACATCGCAGCGGGCTGCATCCGCATTGCTATCGGCTATCTGAATGCCCGGCAGCTGCTCGCCCAACAGTGCGCGGCGATTGCTGTCGGGCTCCGAGACGAACAGCCTGGCGGCCGGAAAACCGCTCTGGAGCATGCCGCCGAGCATTGCCGACGCCATATTGCCGCCGCCAATGAAGCCGATTGTTTTGTCGGTCGGCGGGCGGTTTTCGGACGATTGCGGGTTATTCATCGCGCCATTATCCCACAGAGTTCACCGGCATGATCTGTGCTCACGGTCTCGGGCCGAAGATGTCCGTGCCGATCCGCAGCATGGTTGAGCCTTCCTGAATAGCCGCCGCCATATCGTTGCTCATGCCCATCGATAACGTGTCGAGGTGCGGATGATCTGCGCGTAATGTGTCGAGCAGCGAGGCCAGATTGGCGAATGGTATGCGCTGTTGTTGCTTGCTTTCCTCGGCTCTTGGCAGGCACATCAGCCCGCGCAGCCGCAGCCGCGGCAGGCCAGCGACGAATTGCGCCAACGCGGCCACGTCGTCCGGCCGCACCCCTGCTTTTTGCGGCTCGGCGTCGATATTGACCTGCAGGCAGACATTCAGCGGCGCCAATGTCTCGTTACGTTGGTCATTAAGGCGGCGGGCGATTTTCTCGCGGTCAATCGTGTGAACCCAGTCGAAATGGCCGGCAATATCGCGGGTCTTGTTCGACTGGATGGCGCCGATGAAGTGCCAGCAGAGGTCTATTTCGCCGAGATCGGTGATCTTGCCGACGGCTTCGTCGACAAAATTTTCCCCGAAATCGTGCTGTCCGGCAGCGATTGCGGCCCGGATTGCGTCCACACTGTGACGCTTGCTGACGGCGACAAGCCTGATATCACGCGGGTTGCGGCCTGCGACCGCTGCCTCACTTTCGATCGCGCTACGCACCCGCTTCAGGTTTTCCGTGACCCTAATCACGCTTTGCCTGAGGTGCTTCGTTATACTTCGCGAACATAGTTTATGGTAAATCCCGTTGCCGGATAATCAGTAAGGAATCCGTATGGCCGTTGACGTCGCCCAGTTATTGACCTTCACGGTAAAGAACAATGCCTCTGACCTGCATTTGTCGGCCGGTGTGCCGCCGATGATTCGTGTCGATGGCGATATTAAGCGTGTGAACATGCCCGCGTTGACTCATAAAGAGGTCAACAGCATGGTCTACGACATTATGAATGATAAGCAGCGCAAGGACTACGAGGAGTTCCTTGAGACTGATTTCTCGTTCGAAATCCCCAAGCTGGCGCGCTTTCGTGTCAACGCGTTTAACCAGGCGCGCGGCTCGGGTGCCGTATTCCGGACCATTCCTTCTGAGATCCTGACGCTCGACGACCTCGGCGCGCCGGCGATCTTCAAAGACATTTCGATGCAGCCGCGCGGTATTTGTCTGGTCACAGGCCCGACCGGTTCGGGTAAATCGACGACGCTCGCGGCGATGGTCGACTATATTAATGACAACAAGCCCGACCATATCCTGACGATTGAGGATCCGATCGAGTTTGTGCACGAAAGCAAGAAGTCGCTGATCAACCAGCGTGAGGTTCACCGCGACACACTTGGCTTCTCCGAGGCGCTGCGCTCGGCATTGCGTGAAGACCCCGATGTCGTGCTGGTCGGTGAGCTGCGTGACCTAGAGACGATCCGCCTCGCGCTGACGGCGGCGGAAACCGGTCACCTGGTGTTCGGTACGCTGCACACGAGCTCCGCGGCCAAGACCGTCGACAGGATCGTGGATGTATTCCCCGCGGCCGAGAAAGAAATGGTGCGCGCGATGCTGTCGGAGTCGCTGAAAGCGGTTATCTCGCAGACGCTGATGAAGAAAATCGGCGGTGGCCGTATTGCGGCGCACGAGATCATGATCGGTACACCGGCGATTCGTAACCTCATCCGTGAGGGCAAGATCGCGCAGATGTATTCGGCCATCCAGACCGGCCAGGGTTCGGGTATGCAGACGCTCGACCAGAACCTCTCCGAGCTGATGATGAAGGGCATGATCACCAAAGAAGAAGCCCGCTTCAAAGCCGCCAATAAAGACAACTTCTAACGCGCGCCCGCGACCGAGCGCTGACGTCACCGAAGAGCAAAGATTATGGATAGAGAACAAGCCGCCCGATTGATGCAGAATCTGCTGCGCAAGATGAACGAGAAGAGTGGATCTGACTTGTTTATCACCGCAGGATTTCCGCCGGCGATCAAGATCGATGGTGAGATTCATCGCGCCAGTGACTCTATTTTGAAGCCTGAGCAGTGCTCGATCCTGGTGCGTTCGATCATGAACGATAAACAGGCGCGCGAATTCGACGCGACCCGCGAGTGTAATTTCGCGATTGCTCCGAAAGGTATCGGTCGCTATCGCGTTAGCGCGTTTGTCCAGCAGGGTCATGTCGGCGCCGTATTGCGTACGATTACCACGACGATCCCGACCTTCGAGGACCTTGACCTTCCGCCAATTCTGAAAGACGTGGTCATGAACAAGCGCGGTCTCGTGATTATAGTCGGTGGCACCGGCTCAGGTAAGTCGACGACACTCGCGGCCATGATCGGTCATCGCAACGAGAATTCGCGTGGCCATATCATCACCATCGAAGACCCGGTCGAGTATGTCCATCCGCATAACGGCTGCGTCATCACGCACCGCGAAGTCGGCGTCGACACCGAGAACTGGCATGCGGCGCTGAAAAATACGCTGCGCCAGGCCCCTGACGTGATCCTCATCGGCGAGATTCGCGACAAGGAAACGATGGAATACGGCATTCAGTTCGCCGAGACGGGCCACCTCTGTCTTGCCACACTGCACGCCAACAGCGCCAACCAGGCGCTCGACCGGATTATCAACTTCTTCCCCGAAGAGCGCCGTTCGCAGCTGTTGATGGACTTGTCGCTTAACGTACGCGGTTTGATTTCGCAGCGCCTGATCCCACGCGAGGGCGGTCTGGGTCGCGTCGCAGCGATGGAAATCATGCTCGCAACGCCACTGATTCAGGACCTGATCTTCAAAGGTGAGGTCGCGATGATCAAGGAAATCATGGCCAAGTCGACGCGCCTGGGCATGCAGACCTTCGACCAGGCGCTGTTCCAGCTCTATGAGGAAGAGGTCATTTCCTACGAAGATGCGATGCGCAATGCCGATTCCAAAAACGAGCTGCGTCTCAACATCAAACTCAACAGCAAACGCGAAGGCGGCCTGAGCGAAGAGCAGGCGGCGAGTCTCAAGATAATGGAGGAGCAGTCCGGCGACACAATGATGTTCTGATCATTGCCGGCAAGCCAGAAAATGAACGTAAAACCCCTGTTTGAACTGATGGTAGAGAAGAAAGCGTCGGACTTGTTCTTCGCGCCCTACTCACCGGTCAAGATCAAGATTGACGGCAAAATCATGTCGGTCAACAAGATGACGCTATCGCCCAAGCAAGTGCGTCAGGCCGCCATGGAAATCATGACGGAAGAGCAGATGGAGGTGCTGGCGCGCGAGCTGGAGCTCGATTTCGCGGTATCCGAAGAGGGCCTTGGGCGTTTTCGCGTCAATGTGTTCTACCAGCGCGGCAACCTCGCGATGGTGTTGCGCTACATCACCGCTGAAATGCCAACGCTGGACGGGCTTGGCATGCCGGCGATGTTTGGCGACCTTATTCTCAACAAGCGCGGCCTTATCCTGATGGTTGGCGCGACCGGTAGCGGCAAATCGACCACCATTGCGGCGATGATTAACTACCGCAACCAAAAGACCGCCTCGCACATTATCACTATCGAGGATCCGATCGAGTTCCTGCACAAGAACGTTAAGTCGATCGTCAACCAGCGCGAGCTGGGCCTCGACACGCGCTCCTATCACAACGCCCTGCGCAGCGCGTTGCGTGCCGCACCCGATCTCGTGATGGTCGGAGAGATCCGCGATGTCGAAACGATGCAGGCGGCGATCAATATCGCCGGCACGGGGCAGCTGGCTGTTGCCACGCTGCACTCGAATAACGCGCCGGAAACGCTCGATCGGATTATCAACATGTTTCCTGTCGCACAGCAGAAACAGGTGTTTATCGATCTTTCGCAGTATCTCAAGGCGATTATTTCGCAGCGCCTGGTGCGCAGCCGGGAAGGCAAGCGCGTGGCGGCAGTCGAGCTCATGCTTAATACGCCGCACATCGCCGAGTTGGTCGAGAAGGGCGATATCGTAGCCGTCAAAGAGGCGCTCAGGGATTCGAACGAGCAGGGCATGCAGAACTTCGATCAGGCGCTACTGAAGCTCTATCGTGTTGGCACCATTACCTTGCAGGAAGCGCTGACCAACGCGGATTCGCGCACCAACCTCGAAGCACAGATCAACTTCGGCTAGAACACCGCGCGAGCGTCGAACACCGGCCCGTCGACACAGACGCGCTGCATAGACACGCCGTCTGCTGTCTTGACCGCGACCGTGCAACCGGCACATCCGCCGACGGCGCAGGCCATATATTCTTCCAGCGAAACCTGACACGGCACATCGAAGCGCACGGCAACCTCGGCGGCCGCTTTCAGCATCGGCGTCGGGCCGCAGCTGTAAATGACACAACGTGCCTGCGTCTGTTCGTCCTGCGCGGCGAGCCATGCCGCCGCGAGTTCGGTGACATAGCCCTGATGCGCGCCGGGCAGTCCGGCCAGTGATGCGAGTCGTGACGGTATGCCCCAGTCCTCTACCAGCGCGAGGCCGTGGCTGGCGTCCGCCGGCATACCGTCGATTTCGAGCTGCGATTCGACGCAACTAAACGGGAATGGAATCTCCGAGCCCATGAAGACCATCGGTTGCCAGTTGTGGCGTTTGTCGGCGGCAAGTGCTTCGGCCAGATAGATCATCGGCGGGATACCAACACCACCGCCAACCAGCAACGCGATCGGACGTGACTCGTCGGCAACAAACGGCTTGCCGATCGGACCCATGACGCTGAGTTTCGTGCCGCAAGGCTGCGCGCTCAGCGCGCGCAGTCCGGCGCCGACAATTTTGTAGAGAATTTCGATCCAGCCGGCCTCGGCGTTGACGCGCATCAGTGACAGCGGGCGGCGCATGGGTAGCGCGCTATCGCAGGTAATGTGCACGAACGTGCCGGGCCTTGCGTGGCGCGCGGTTTCCGGGGCATGCAGTCGCAGGATGTACTGCGCCGACGGATACTCGCGAACCTCGATCAGCTCGGCATCCTCAACAAAAATCGTATCGCGGTTTTGCTTGCCTGCGCTTGCCATCAGTCCTCGCCCTTGCTTGTTTCGATAACCATTTCCAGGAGCGCCATGCGTATGGCGACGCCGTTTCTGACCTGTTCGGTGATCAACGAACGCGCGCCGTCGGCGGTCTGATCGTCGATCTCAACGCCGCGGTTCATCGGCCCCGGGTGCATGACCAGAACGTCGGGGCTTGCGGCGGCAAGATTTCTGGCCGACAACCCGTAGCGCCGTGAATAGTCGCTGCTGTCCGGGATGCCGCTCGCATCGTTGATGCGTTCGTGCTGGATGCGCAAGGCCATGACGACATCGGCATCGCGCACGCCGTCCTGAAGTTTGTGATGCAGCGTCGCACCCGGAAACAGCGCCGGGTCGGGTTGCAACGACTGCGGCGCGACCAGTCTGAGTTCACCGACTCCCATCGTTGTCAGCGCCTGCGCGGCGGACCGCGCGACGCGCGAATGGGCGATATCACCGACGATGCAAATCTTCAGCGACGCAATATCAGGCCGTGCGCGGCGGATTGTTAACAGGTCGAGCAGCCCTTGCGTCGGGTGTGACACGGCGGCTTCGCCGGCATTCAGGATGCTCACACCGGGGCGCACCGCTGCGGCAATCATCGCGGGGACCCCGACGGCGGCGTCGCGCACCACGAACACATCTGCCTGCATTGCCTGCAGCGTATAGATGGTGTCGAGAATGCTCTCGCCCTTGATGCGTGACGAGGTGCTGACGTCGAGATTCAGCACATCCGCGGCCAGCCGTTTGGCGGCCAGCTCGAACGAGGCGCGCGTCCGCGTGCTCGGTTCAAAAAACAGGTTTGCGACGGTGCGCCCGGCCAGCGAATGGGTGCGGACCACCGGCTGATCGGGTGCCGCCAGAAAGCCCTCGGCGCGGTCCAGAATCTCGCACAGCATTGCCCGCGGCAAGCCTTCAAGGGTCAGCAAATGGCGCAGCCGGCCGCCTTCAGTGAGCTGCAGCTGGTCGCTCGGATTGTCGGCAGTGTTGTCGGTCGCCAGCGTATTCATATCAAAGTGCCTGAGGCCGGCCCCGTGCCGGCGCGGCGCTAGTCTACCACCGGCGGTCTAGGGCTGCCGTCGGACATCGCGCTCCGACAGCCATTGTTCGGCGATCAGTACCGCCGAGAGCGCATCGATATCGGCTTTCTGAATGCGCCGTCGGCGCCCCTGACCACGCGCCTCGCGCAAACGGTTGCTTGCCTCGCTGGAAGTGAGGTGCTCGTCAATCAGCTGTACCGGCAGTCCGGCGGTGGTCAGCTCGGCGGCAAAGTCGCGCGCCGCGACACATTGCGCCGACTCGCTGCCGTCATCATTGAGCGGCAATCCGACCAGCAGCAGGTCGGGTTGCCAGTCGTCAATCAGTGTTTCGATGCTGCGCCAGTCAGGTTCGCCGGCGATGGCCGTCAGCGTGGTCAAGGCTCTGGCGCTGCCGGTGATGGTCTGACCCACCGCGACGCCGATGCGCTGACCACCAAAGTCGAACGCCAGCAGCGTACTCGTTGTCGTTGCCTCAGGCATGCCCGGCTGGTCCGCCCAATTGTTCCCGTGTCACGCCGATAGCTTGCGCCGCACGATCCCAGCGTGCCGCGTAGGGCGTATCGAAAACGATGTCGGCCGTGGCCGGTGTGGTCAACCAGGCATTAGCGAGAATCTCCTGTTCGAGTTGCTCGGCCTCCCAGCCGGCATAGCCGAGCGCCATCGTTGCCTCAGCCGGCCCGTTGTTGCTGAGCATGGCGCTGAGGACATCGCGCGACATCGTGACGTAGATATCCTGTGCGACATCCATGGTCGCCTCCCAATCACCACGCTCGCGGTGCAGCACGAAGCCGCGCTCAAGACTGACGGGGCCGCCCTGCAGCACGGGTTCATTGCTCTTGGTGAGATTGCGGTCGGTCGCCGACAGGTCGTCGTACTCGGTCATCTGCTCAAACACGTCACCGTGCGTCAGTTCCAGCGGCCTGTTGATTGTGACCCCCATCGCGCCTGACGCATTGTGCTCGCAGATGAGCGTCACGGTGTTTTCGAACTGCGGGTCATCGAGCGCAGGCATTGCGATCAGCAGCTGTCCGGCCAATGACGGAAATTCACTCATGTCGCCAGTATCGCCGCGCGTCGGATGGGGCGCAAGATGCGCGCCTAGCCCTCGTTCTCGGAGACGCTGACGGTGCCGCTAAAACCCTCGCCGCGAAATTCGAACTTGTAGGCGAAGCGCAGCAGGTCGTAGCGCTCGCGAATATCCTCAGGAAACTCGGCAAACGGCGAGGCACGATTGAGCACCATCATCGCCGCCTGGTCGAGGGCAGCATAGCCCGACGATCGCAGCACGAGGACTTCAGATAGGCGGCCATCGGGCGTGATGGCGACCTCGAGCGTCGGGCTGCCAGTCAGACCGTCGGTCTTGAGTCCGGTCGGGAAATTCATCGTGCCGATGCGCTCTACGCGCCGTTTCCAGTTGTTCAGATAGGGCGCGATATCCGACTGCGCCGAATTAACACTGACCACCAGATGGCGCGGATTATCGTCGGTGATCAACAGCGATGGGTTGTCGTCTTCCGGCAGCGGCAGCGTATTTTCCATGCCACTTGGCAAGGCTTGCGCAATCGTCTCCGTCTCGGCAGGTGTGTCGCTCAGGTCTTCCGGGCGATACACATCGGTGGCCGCAGCCGCGTTCGTGGCCAGCAACATGCGTGCCGCGTCGTTACCGACGGTCGATTTAAGCTGCACCTCGCCGACGCGCTCCATCGGCATATCTACCTGGCCGGGTGCGGTTGGTGCCGCCCCCGGCGACACCTGATCACGCGTATTGCCGTTGCCCTGCTGGTTCGCCTGAGCCAGATAGTCAGCATCATCGGGCCGCGCTGTTCGCGTATTTTCGGCGACGATCGTCACTTCCAGAGACGTGATGTCCGACGCTTCCGGCAGAATGCCGACGTCAAAGCTGATGCCCAGAATCAACAGTGCGTAAAACAGTGTGGCGATGAAGAGCATGGGTGGCAGGCGGTCGTCGCGCGTGTGTGCGACGGGCAGCAGCTCGCGCGCGAGTACGACTTGTGATTCGGTGTGGTTGTTGTCCATGTGCGCTGCGGTTGTCTATGCCTCGAGTCTGGCGCGCATCGGTGGCGTCACCAGTTCCTGACCCAGATTATCGATCATTAACGCCTTGTCGATACCCATTGCATCACATAGTGCTGAAAAATCGTTGCGCCCGCCAACGATGAGTGCGGTAGCGGCCGCATCGGCGAGTACCGGATCGGTGCTGATCACCGTAGCGGCGCGCGCGGCTGATACCGGCAGGCCGTTACGCGGATCGATGATGTGCTGGTAGCGCTGGCCATCCAGCTCCCAGAAGCGCGCGTAGTCGCCTGAACTCATCACCGCCTCTCCGGGCAGCAATCGCAGGCGCCTGGCGACGGCGTTGTTGCGCGGGTCGCGCAGCCCGATACGGAACGGCGAGCGGTCGGATTGTGACATCGTGAACAGGTCGCCGCCGGCATCGATCAGGGCGCGCTCAACACCGCTGAGCGCCAGCGCATTCATGCCCAGCGCGAGCGCGGCGCCTTTGGCAATGCCGCCCAGATCGATGACGAGTCCGGGCCGCAGCGTTTGCAGGCGCGCGCCCCTGCTGTCGCGTTGCAGCGTAAAACCACCGCGGTTGGTTGCCAAAGCCTGCGCCAGCGCCTCGTCACCTGGCAATGCGACCGGCGGTTGGCCCTTGTCAAAACGATCGAAGCCCCACAAGCGAACGAGATTGCCGACGGCCGGATCGAAGCGACCGCCGCTCAGTGCGCTTAATGCTGCGGCGCGCTCCAGCAGTGTGGCGAGCTCGGCGCTTACCGGTGCCTGCGTCGTGCTGGCCAGTGCCGCGTTGATGCGGGCCAGTTCGCCGTCGCCCCAGGCATACCAATCGCGGTTCAGAACCGCATAAAGCGCCTGCAATTCGGCGATCGCACGTTGCGCCCGCGACGTATCGCTGTCGTAGATTGTGACGTTAACTTCGGTCGCGAAGGTCAGGAACGTGGCGCGTTCGGGGGCTGGCGCGCGGCTGCAGCCCGCAAGCGCACCGGCCACCAGGCCGCCAATCAAGCGACGCCGTGTCAGCCTGCCATCGGGTAATCCCATCGTGTGCCCGGTCTAGTCGCTGCCGGCCGCCAGCCGGCGTTCGATAGCGTCGAACAATAATGCCGAGATGTTGGTCAGGAAATGCTTGTCCAGCTCGCGTATGCCGGTGGGTGAGGTCACGTTTATCTCGGTGAGCGCATGCCCGATGATGTCGAGACCGGCGAACAGGACACCGCGCTCACGCAGCACAGGCGCGACGCTTAGCGCGATATCGCGCTCGACGTCTCCCAATGGTCTGGCTTCGCCGGTGGCGCCCATAACCAGGTTGCCACGCCCGTCTTCGGCGTTCGGTATGCGCGCCAACATGTACTCCACCGGCACGCCATCGACAATGAGGACGCGCTTGTCGCCATCAATGATCGCCGGCAGATAGGTTTGTGCCATGGCGAATTCGCGACCGTAGTCGGTCAGCGTCTCGAGCACTACATTCGTGTTCTTGTCACCACTTTTCAGCGTGAAAATGGATCGCCCGCCCATGCCGTCGAGCGGTTTGACGACAATATGGCCGAGGCGCTTCAGGAATGCCTTAATCTGTTCGCGGTCGCGGCTGATCAGGGTTTCCGGCGCCAGCGCGGGGAACCATGTGGTCGCGACTTTTTCGTTCATATCGCGCAACGCCTGAGGACGATTCACCACCAGCGTACCGGCGCGTTCGGCCAGCTCGAGAATATAAGTAGTGTAAATAAACTCCATATTGAAAGGCGGATCCTTGCGCATAAGGATCACATCGAGCGCATCCAGCGCAATATCGTGCTGCTCGCCGGCCTCGAACCATGTGTCGCGCTCGTCCATAACGCGCATTTCGGTTGCGCGACCGCGCGCCACGCCGCCTTCTACATACAGGTCACCCTGCTGAAAAACGCGGATTTGGTAACCGCGCGCCTGTGCCTCCAGCATCATGGCCAGCGTCGAGTCTTTCGCGGGTGAGATTCCGGCAATCGGATCCATCACCACACCCAGTGTGTATTTTGCAGCGTTCAAGCTCTCTCCCCGGCCTCTCAGGCCTCGATTTTTTTCCCATCATACCGCCAGCGAGCTGTTCCGCCGGCGCCTTGTAGGCATTCCGTAGCAGCGAATCCTGCAATATGTTAAAAGTTTTTGTTGAAAACGTTCAAAATGTGCGTCACGCCACACAATGAAAGGCGCCAATCAGACGACAATGGCGCTTATGTATAAAGGAGATCGCATTCGTGAGTAGCGAAAAGCCTGACGGACTGCGCGGGCTGAAGATTCTCGTGATCGATGACAGCAAGACGATTCGCCGCACGGCGGAGACGCTGCTTAGCAAGGAAGGCTGCGAAGTTTTCACCGCTATTGACGGTTTCGACTCGTTGTCAAAGATCGCTGATCATCAGCCTGATCTGATTTTCGTCGACATCATGATGCCACGACTCGATGGCTACCAGACCTGCCAGTTGATTAAGAACAACCGCGCTTTCCGCGACACGCCGGTGATCATGTTGTCGAGCAAGGACGGGCTTTTCGATCGCGCACGCGGCCGCATCGTTGGCTCCCAGCGCTATCTGACCAAACCGTTTACCAAAGACGAGCTGGTCGGTGCGATCAGCGAGCAGTTTGCGACGTGAGCAAGCTGACGTCGAAATTTTCAAGGTGCAGGCCATGACTCACATACTTATCGTCGACGATTCGCCAACCGAGCTGCATGTCGTGCAGACCATGCTCGACAAGCGTGGCTACCAGACCAGCACCGCCGACTCAGGCGACGCGGGTATTGCCGCAGCGATTTCGAAGCAACCGGACCTGATCCTCATGGACGTTGTCATGCCGGGCATGAACGGTTTCCAGGCGACGCGCAAGCTAACCCGCACGGATGCAACGGCGAATATTCCTGTCATCGTGATCACCAGCAAGGATCAGGAAACCGACCGTATCTGGGCCATGCGCCAGGGCGCACGCGACTATCTGGTCAAGCCGGTAGACGAAAATGCACTGATTGGCAAGATAGAAGAACAGCTGGCACCTCAGGCGGGTGCCTGATTGATGACTGCATCGCGACTCAAAGCGCTGGCCGGCAGGCCGTTTGAACTGTTGCAGGAAATGGAGCGGCGCAGCCGTGCCGCGATCGCCGGTTTCGGTGATGCCGCGGGGCAGCGCAGCGAATGGGTGGGTGTCGGCTTCTCGTTGGCCGGCGAGAACTTCGTTGCCAGCCGCGACGAGGTCCGCGAGGTATTGATGGTGCCGGATGCGATAACCCGCGTGCCGGGCGCCAAGCGCTGGTTAATTGGTATCGCGAACCTGCGTGGCCAATTGTTGCCGCTTATCGACCTGTCGTTGTTGCTCGGTGGCGGGCGCACCGAACGCGGGCGTTCGGCGCGCGTGATCAGCGTTAATCATCGCGATGTGCATGCCGGCCTGTTGGTCGAGGAGGTCAGCGGTTTTCGCCGCTTTGTCGATGGCGAGTATCTCGAAGAATCGACGCCCACCAGGCTACGCTGCGACCGGTTTCGCGGCGGCGCTTTTCAGCGTGGTGAAGAACAGTGGCCGGTGTTCGCGTTCGACCGGCTGCTGGAAAGTGATCAATTTTTGCGGGCGGCTGACCAGCCCCCGCGTTAAGAAATAACGGAATACCCAAATGGCGAAGCAAGCAGGACAATCAAAAATCATCGGAATCAGCAGTGTGCTGTTGCCACTGTTGTTGTTGTCAGTTGCCGGCATCGTCTGGCTGTCGGGCTCTACCGGGCCGGCGCCACGCGGCGACGCGGCAATTATTGCGCTGGACGCAGGCGCGGCCGTTGATGGGGACAACGCGGCCCTCGACCGGCTAACGGCCGCGACACGCGCCGCCACCGGCGGGCCGGTTTCGCGCCAGGCCAGCGCAGTTCTGAGCAATGCCGACGGCGTGCGCGAGACCAACAATGCATCGTCGGCGATCAACGGCTCAATAAACATGATACGTGAGCGCCTGTCATCGCTCGATAGCAGTGATTCGCCGGTTGCGGTTCAAAGCCTGCGCGAGGGTCTGGTGATGCTCGAAACGCAAGTCGCGTCGCTGCGCGGTGCACCCGCGGATGCGCCGCGCACGGCCAGTGAGATCGGCGACACCGTCGCCGGTTTGACGGCCCTTGTCGGCGCCCTGAGCGGCGGCGGCTCGACGCTCGATGTTGCAGCGCTGAATGACACCGCGACAGCGGGTTTATTGAGCGAGCAGATGTTGACGATAGGTGTGGCCGGCGAAGCGCTGGTCGAGAATGCAGCGGCGTTTGCCGAAGCAGCCGGCGCGACGCAGGTGCTTGCAGACGCCGTGAAGAACCTGCCCGCGTCTGCGTTGCCCGGTTTCCCGATGAGTCTGATCGCGCCGTTGATGCCATGGCTGCCGCTCGGCTTGCTCGGCGTCGCGTTGTTGATCATCGCCGCGCTGCTGGTCAACTTTTTCCGCGATGCGCATTTGCGGCGTGCTGCTATCGAGCAGGCGGACCAGAATGAACGCAACCAGCAGGCTATCTTGCGGCTGCTGGACGAGCTCGGCAGTCTCGCTGACGGCGACCTGACCGTTGAAGCTACGGTGACCGAGGACATTACCGGCGCTATCGCCGACTCGATCAACTACGCCATCGAGGCGCTGCGCGAGCTGGTCACGACCATTGACGGTACTGCCGCGATGGTTGACTCGGCGACCCGCCAGACGGAAACCACCGCGGTTCACATGAACCGCGCTGCGCAAAAACAGGCGCTGGAAATTTCCGCAGCAACAGAGTCTATTGCAGCGATGGCGGCGTCGATCGAAGAGGTGTCCGGCAACGCGGAGCGTTCATCCGATGTCGCGCGTCACTCGGTCGACGTTGCGCACAAGGGTGGCGACGCCGTGCGGCGCACGATAGAAGGCATGAACACCATCCGCGAAACCATTCAGGACACCTCCAAGCGCATCAAGCGGCTTGGCGAGAGTTCGCAGGAAATCGGCAATATCGTCGAACTTATTAACGATATCGCCGAGCAGACCAATATTCTTGCGCTGAACGCCTCCATTCAGGCCTCGATGGCCGGCGAGGCCGGTCGCGGCTTCGCGGTTGTTGCCGATGAGGTGCAGCGCCTGGCGGAACGATCAACCAACGCCACCAAGCAGATTGAAGTGCTGGTGCGCACGATTCAGGCGGACACCAACGAGGCGGTGGTCTCGATGGAGCGCTCGACCACGGACGTCGTCGGTGGTGCGCTGCTCGCCGAAAACGCCGGTGCGGCGCTTGACGAGATCGAGCAGGTATCCAACCAGATCGCGAGTCTGGTGCAAAACATCTACGGCTCGGCGCGACAACAGTCCAAGGTCGCAACCGACATTCACCGTCGCACGGCAGCGCTGAAAGAGATCAGTGGCCAGACGGGCAGGGCTACCAGCGCTACTACATCGTCGATCGCCAAACTGGCGCAACTGGCAGGGGAATTGCGTAAGAGTGTTTCCGGGTTCCGCTTGCCGGAGTCTGCGAACGTGACCCGCTTGAGCCGGCCACCACAGGCGGCGGGCGCGGATGGCGAAAAGCGCGAGGCAAGCTGAGGGAGTCGGCGAACCGTCGCGGTGCAATTGTGCAACTGACGCGGTGCCGGCAATCCATGCGGACTAAAACGAAAATGCATTCGACGGGGATCAGGTGAGCGAGGCCATTCAGCAAGCGTTTCTTGTTGTCAGCAAAGAGCTGAACAACACAGTTAACCAAGCGCGCGTCATGCTTGAGGATGCGGTCGAAGGCCGCAGCACCCGGCAGGCGCTTGAGCGTTGTGCCGGGCATTTGCATGAGGCCGGTGGCGTACTCAAGGTCGTCGAGGTCTATGGCGGTGCGCTGCTGACAGAAGAGATGGAGCTCGTATGTCGCTTCATGCTCGAACCGGGCCACGACAAGAAACTGCTGGCCGAGTGCCTGGATGCGCTGACCCGCGCGATGGTCCAGCTACCGGCATATCTCGAACGCATGATGGCCGGTGGGCGCGACATCGCATTGGTGTTGTTGCCGATGCTGAATGACTTACGTGCCGTTCGCGGCCAGCCGTTGCTCTCGGAAAGCACCATCCTGTTGCTCAACCGTGCGCCGCAGCAAAGCGTCACACTCGATCAGCGTGGCAGCGCGCCCAGCGAAGACTTTGTCCTACTGTCGAAGAAAATTCGGCCTGCATTCCAGCTCGCTTTGCTCGGGCTCTTGAAGTCCGATGACGAAGGCGCGCAACGCCATCTGCAGAAACTCGAAAAGATGGCGCTTGCGTTCGAGCAGGCGGCTGCTCGCGACGATGTCTACCGGCTCTGGTGGGTGGTTGGTGGTGTAATCGAGGCGCTGCGCACCGGTGCGTTGCCGATCAGCGTTTCGGTCAAGCGGCTGCTTGGTCAGGCCGACCGCCGGATCAAGAAGGTTATTGATGGCGGTCTTGAGAGTTTCGATCTTGAGCCGGTCACTGACTTGCTCAACAGCCTGCTGTACTACGTCGCGCGTGTTCAGAAACCGGGCCCGCGCGTGCGCGCGATTCGCGAGGCATTTGCGTTGGCCGACGGTTTGCCGGGTGAGGCGCAGGTAGAGAGCGCGCGCGAGGAGCTCGCGGCACCGAGCGTCGCACTGATGGAAACCGTAGCGGCAGCGATCCGCGAGGATCTTGCAGCCGTAAAGGATGTGCTCGATATTCATGTGCGCACCGCCGAGCTGGACATGCGCAAGCTCGAGCCGCAAATAGCGCTGCTGGCAAAAATCAGCGATACGCTGGGCGTGCTTGGTCTGGGCCAGCAACGCGCCAGCGTGCTGGCCGAGGTCGATCGCCTGAAGGAGCTGATCCGCGAGAATCCCGTTCAGGGTGGTCCGGAATCGTTGTTGGCAATCGCGTCGACGCTGCTGAATGTCGAGTCGTCACTGCAACGCAAGCTGACCCAGCTGGTGCGTCCGAAACAGGAGGGCGCCGATACGGCGGACGATGAGGACGACGAGAATCTTGCCGAAGTACGCAAGGCCGTGATGCGTGAGTGCATCATCAATCTCGCGCGGATCAAGGACACGTTGACGCAGACAATGGCCGGCAAGATTGACCGTGCCGCCATTGATGCAACGCCGATGCTGGTCGATGGCATCCTGTCAGGGTTCGGCATTCTCGAGCTCGAGCGCGCGATGAATGTGTTCTCGCGCCTGGGTAAATTCTTCTCGATCTATCTCAACGCGGTGAACCATACGCTCGCCAGCGACCATCAGGACCGGTTGGCAGACGCGTTGGTCAGTATTGAGTACTACATGGAGACGATCGAGGCCGGTCGTCAGGAACCGGCCTACATGCTGGATAACGCGGAAACCTGCCTGCTGGTGCTGGACGATGTCGCCAAGGTGTTACAGCAACAACAGCTGGAGCCCAGAGATCTCCTGGTGCCAACACAGATTACCGAGCGACCGAATTTCGAGCACGATGAGCACGCTCGTACGGCGACGATCGCCGACGATACCGAGGTCATTGTGTCGCCGGTGGTGGCCGGTGATGCCACGACCATTGATCCTGAATTGCTTGAGCTATTCATTGAAGAGGCCAAGGATGAGGTCACAAGCATCCGGCGGCTGTTGCCGAAATGGCAGGCTGACACGGCCGACGTCGATTCACTGATAACCGTGCGCCGTTCGTTCCATACCCTCAAGGGTAGTGGACGAATGGTCGGTGCCGAGCGGATCGGTGAGTATTGCTGGCACGTCGAGGATCTGCTGAACCGCGTTATCAACCGAACGCTGAGCGTGACGCCGGCCATGGTCAAATTCGTTGCCGAGGCAGCGGAGGCGGTTCCGGAGCTCATCGAGCAACTCGAGATAGGCGTTGAGCCGACAACCGATGTGGGTCTGCTGACGGCCAAAGCCATCGCATTTGCTGAAGGCGATCCGATGGCCCCGCAGTTGTCGCGCGAGTCGGTCATGGCGACCCAGCCCGCGCTGGAAATGGACCCCGTGTTGCACGAGATTTTTGCCAAGGAGGCCGGCGGCTATCTGGCGATGATCGATCATTTCACCGGTCGTATCGAGCCGGGCACATTCCCGGTAACGGTCAGCGAGGAGCTGCACCGCGCCGCGCATACGCTGCACGGCAGCATCAATACGGCAACGCTCGAACGGGCCACGCCACTTAGCGGCGCAATGAACCAGATGGTTCGCCGCGTGTTCGACAGCAATGTTGGTCTCGATCAGGAAGCAGTTTCTCTGTTGCGACGTGGCAGCGAGACCATCCGCCAGATTATTGCATCGATCAATCAGCCGGATACCGATGCCATTGATATCGCGCCACTGGTTGATGCTATCAATGAGAAAACGTCAGCCTTTGCGCATGAGCAAACGTCATTGCTCGATGACGGCGATGCTCCGGCGGCGGTCAGTTATGAGCCCACTGAGGTGCTGGCAACGCTAACCGGCGTCAGCCAGCCTGTCCCCGATTCTGCGCTCAGCGAAACGCCAGACTTTGATCCGGAGATTGCCGAGATTTTTGTCGAGGAGGCCGGCGAGATTCTGGAGGCGGCGGACTCTGCGCTCGAGAGCTGGAGCAAGCTGCGTGATCAGGACTCGCTGACCGAACTGAAGCGTTTGCTGCACACGCTGAAAGGCGGCGCCAATATGGCCGGGATCAGCGCATTCGGTAATCTGAGTCACGAACTCGAGACGCTGCTGATCGCGCTCGACGATGATCGTGTCAGCGCCGACACGACGATCGACCAGCTGCTGCGTCAGAGTTTCGATACGCTGCACCAGATGCGCGACGCGGTCGTCGACGGTCGCCAGCCCGGCCAGATGGCGGCACTCGAAGGTACGGTGCGTCTGGCGTCACTCGGTGACGGATCATTCGTCGAGGCGCTCGACTCTGTTGCAAACCAGCCGGACGACAAGCCAACGCCAGCCGCGCGTGGGTTCAGCAACGAAGAGATGGTGGAAATACCGGAATCGGTTGTTGATGAGGAAGTGCTCGCGATCGATACGATTGCCGGCAATGAGACTCAGGCAGACCTGATCGACCTTGAAGATATTTTTGCCAGCCAGACGGCGGCAGACGATGGCGCCGACCAACCTGCCGATACGACGCAAGTATCGGAGGTCACCGAGTTCACGCAGGCCTCGGAGCCTGCCGATACGACCCACGCGGCAGAACCTGTGGATATCTCAGGCAGCGATTGGGCTGAGCAGAACGCAATTGATGACAGCTGGGTGGTTGAGGATGAGGAGGAATTCCTCGATGGTGAGGAAACTATCGTTGCCGACGACCGGAGCTCGGAGCAGGCAGACGACGATGTCGATTTCGACAAGACTCTGGCGATTTCGGATAGCGATAGCTACGTATCGGATCAGGCTGAACAAGCCGAAGAGACGCCGCATGCCGATGATATTGCTGAAGACGAACCGGTATTCGACGGGCAGGATGGTGGTGACAGCCTGATCGAGCGTTCGATGATTCTCGAGGCGCTTATTGATGATGCGGCTGCCAGTTTCTCCGGGTCGGATACGTCAGGCGAAGGCGCATCTGAAGAGATCGCGTCCGACGAGGACACCGAAATTTCCGCGCTCATCAGCGACGATGAATCGCAGCGGGAAACCGAAGTCTTCGGTGACGTTGATTATGCCGCGCCAGCTGATGACAACGCGCTTGCCGAGGCTGTCGATAGCGCGACCGACACGGATGCCACCGTTGTGCCAATGCCGGGTCGCAGCCTGCCGACGCGGGAGAGCAGCCGCGAGAAGAAAGAGTTTGCCCGGGTTGATTCCCGCTTGCTGGAGGAGATGCTCAATGCGGCCGGCGAAATCAGCATCTATCATGGTCGTCTTGCACAGCAGATAACGTCGATAGAATTCCATTTGGCTGAACTTGACCAGACGGTCACACGACTGCGCGATCAGCTGCGCCAGATGGATATCGAAACCGAGGCGCAGATCCTCACGCGCCACGAAGACGACCGCACACGTGCCGACTTTGATCCGCTGGAACTAGATCGCTACTCGACGATTCAGCAATTATCGCGGGCGCTTGCCGAGACGTCGAACGATGTCGACAGCCTGAAAGGTCTGTTGCAGACCGTTACCGGTGAGGCAGACACACTGCTCACGCAGCAGTCGCGGGTGACCGCGGAGTTACAAAGCGGCCTGATGCGCACACGTATGGTGCCGTTCGAGCGCCATGTTGCGCGACTGGCGCGTCTGGTTCGCCAGGCGGCTGCCGAAACCGGCAAGCAGGCCGAGCTGGCGGTCGAAGGCGCATCCGGTGAGCTTGATCGCCAGGTGCTCGACAAGATGCTGCCGCCGCTGGAGCACATGATGCGCAACGCGGTCGTGCACGGTATCGAGGCGCCAACGGTACGTCAGGGGGCGGGTAAGCCGCCGACGGGCCAGATAACTATTCGCCTGCATCGCGAAGGCGCTGAAATGGTCATCGATGTTGCGGACGACGGTGCGGGTCTGGATGCCAATGCCATCCGGCGTAAAGGCATCGAACGCGGTTTGATCGAAACAAATGCAAACGCCACAGATGAGGCCGTACTCGAGCTTATTCTCGAGCCCGGGTTCAGTACCGCGGAGCAGCTTACGCAGGCGGCGGGTCGCGGTGTTGGTATGGACGTTGTCGCCAACGAAGTGAAACGTCTCGGTGGCTCGTTGCACATTAGCTCAATGCCCGGCCAGGGCACTAACTTTACGATTCGCCTGCCGTTCACGCTGGCGATCACGCAAGCGTTGGTCGTGCGCACCGGCGATGAAGTGTTCGCTCTGCCCTTGCCTACGGTCGAGGGTGTGACGCGCCTGCCGCGCAAGGAAGTCGAGCGTCTGCTGGGCGAGCCTGAGTCTATATTCGACTACGGCGAGCACAGCTACCGACTGCGCCAACTCGGCCCTCTGGTCGGTGGTAGTGGCGGGCACATGGCGGAAGACGATCATGCTGCCGTATCGATCATTCTTGTGCGCGCGGGCAGTCATTCCACGGCGTTGCTGGTCGACGAGATGCTGGCCAGTCGTGAGATTGTTGTGAAGTCAGTGGGACCGCAGATCGCCGGTATTACCGGTGTATCCGGTGCAACGATTCTCGGCGACGGTCGTGTCGTATTGATTCTGGATATGCCGTCGCTCGTGCGCATGCAACAGCCGATCGTCTCATTGCGCGAAACGATCGACGATGCACCGCGCGAACCGCTGGTACTGGTCGTCGATGATTCGATCACGGTGCGCCGCGTTACCGAAAGGTTCCTGTTACGCAACGGCTACCGGGTAATGACGGCGAAAGATGGCCTGGACGCGGTCAGTGTCATTCAGGAGCAGACGCCGGATGTCATTCTGCTGGATATCGAAATGCCGCGGATGGACGGTTTTGAGTTCGCCAGTCATGTGCGCAACGACAAACGATTCGCTGCGATCCCGATCATCATGATTACCTCGCGCAGTGGTGAGAAACACAAAGCACGCGCGATCGAAATCGGCGTGAACGACTATTTGGGTAAGCCCTACCAGGATCACCAGCTGATGCAGGCGATCTCCAATCAGTTGGAAGACAGCGGCAAAGATAGCTCGCAGACGGGACGATGAAACGATGAGTGCAGCAGCCGAAGAACTCTACAGCCTGTTGGTGCCATTGACCGAAGATCGTCTTATCGTGCCGCGGGCATGCGTCGCCGAGGTCGTACGCTTATCACGACCCGAGCATGTGCCCGGCGCGCCCGAGTGGCTGGTTGGCACACTCGACTGGAATGGCCGCAGTCTGCCGGCGTTGTCTTTCGAGGCGATGCTCGGACGCTCGATGCCGGAAACGACGGCACGCACGCGCGTCGTGGTGTTCCATGCGGCGCATCAGGAGTTGAAAGGTGGCTATTACGGCATCCTGACGCAAGGCTTTCCGCAGCTTGTGCGCGTCAACCGCGACGTACTAAAGGTCGACGGCACGGTCAGTTTTGACGAGGACTCGCCGGTCGTGACGCGGGTGCGCATGATCAACGAGTACCCGTTAGTGCCCGATCTCGAAGTGATCGAACAACGCCTGGTAGACATGCAGCAAGGCGCCTGAGCGGCTCAATCGCCGCCAACATCCCCCCACACATATTGTGCGATTGCCAGCAATGCGATTGCGGCAGTTTCAGTGCGCAATACACGCGGGCCGGCGCGGAAGGCGCTAAAGCCTTGCTGCACAGCGAGTGCTGACTCATCGGGCGTAAAACCGCCCTCGGGCCCGATCAGCAAGTGCAACGCGGGCTGTGCACCGGGATTTTTCTTCAGGCATTCAGACAGTGTGCTGCTGGCATCAGGTGCTGCCAGCAGCGCGCTGCCGGATTGATCGTAGGTTTGCAGTGCGGCGGCCAGGTCAAGCGGTACGTGAACCGATGGTATGACGCAGCGTCCGCATTGCTGCGCCGCATTGATCGCCACGCTGCGCCAGTGTTCCTGACGGCGGGTGGCACGCCGTGTGTCGAGTTGCATGACGCTGCGCTCGACGATGACCGGGCGGATCGCAGCGACGCCGAGTTCGACGGCTTTCTGGATCACCAGATCCATCTTTTCGTTTCGCGACAAGGCCTGCCACAGCGTGATGTGCAACGGTGATTCCGGTGTTGCCGCCGCCTCGCTGCCGACCTCGAGCGTGACTGACCGGCGCTCAAGCTGCCGGATGCCGGCATGCCATTGGCGCCCGTCACCGTTGAACAGCAATACCTCGTCCGCGGGTCGTGCGCGCAATACACGGCCAAGATAATGAGCAATGTCGGCGCCCAATTGCAGGGTGTGACCCGCATGCAGCGGTTCATCGACGAACAGTCTCTTGTGACTCATTGATGCATGCCGGTTGACAGGCGAGGGTGCCAGTCAACACCATAAGTGCATGAAACGTCACACGCAATCGACGCCTTACAGTATCGACCCGGCCAGTGGTCTGGTCGCACCCGGCCGCCACTGTCCGTCACCCAATCAGGATGAGCGCCCGATCGGCAGCGTTGCCGAGCTCATTGTTATCCACGCGATCTCTTTACCGCCGGCAAGGTTTGGCGGCGGCTTTATCGAATCGTTCTTTTGTAATGCGCTGGATGTGTCGGCGGATCCCTATTTCGAATCGATTGCGCATTTGCGCGTGTCGGCGCACGCGCTGATCGCGCGTGACGGATCGCTTACCCAATTCGTCCCATTCCATCGGCGTGCATGGCATGCCGGTCAATCGCAACACCGGGGCCGCGAGAACTGTAATGATTTTTCCGTTGGCATTGAGCTCGAAGGGACCGATGAGCATAGCTTCGAGTCGGCGCAATACGGTGCGTTGGCGGCATTGATCGAGGCGCTGAGGGCGGCCTATCCGACGCTGCGCGGCGCGCCCGTTGTGGGGCATAGCGACATCGCCCCCGGGCGCAAGACGGACCCCGGCCCCAATTTCGATTGGCGCGAACTTAATGCACTGCTAGGCGCAAGCCAATACACTGGCATCACTGTATAGGGATCATGCTGAATGACAATAATTGCCTTATTCGTTGCAATGCTGCTGGAGCGCCTGGCTACCCAGTTGTTTCATTGGCGCGATTTGCGTTGGCTGGATCCGCTGTTCGATTTCGGGTTAAAGCGCAGCCAGCAGTGGTCGCGGGTGTCTCCGTATCTGTGGGTGCTTATTGTGCTGGCGGCTGCGGTGTTGCCGGTCGTAGCTGCCAGATACGCTCTGGCCGGTGCGCTGTTCGGTTTGCCCTACCTGGTGTTGAGCGTAATGGTGCTGTTCCTGTGTCTCGGGCCGCAGGATATCGGCGAAGAGGTCGACCGCTGGTGTCGCGCGTTGGCTGAGGGTGATGACGAGGCGGAGCGTGCTTATGCGCATGCGCTGCTGGAACGAAGCTTTAGCGACGCGCCCGACAGCCGTGCCGAAGTACCGGGCGCGGTTTTTGTTCAGGGCAACAACCGGATCTTTGCTGTCATTTTCTGGTTCGTATTGCTAGGCCCGATCGGCGCCTGGCTGTTTCGCGTCGCCGATCTCGCGCGCCGCAGGGCGCTATTTCAGGCGCACCGCGCTGATTCCGAAACGCCGATTGCGCCGGACTGCGAACGTCGTGCAGACGATGTGCACGCGGTACTCGCCTGGCTGCCTGCGCGCCTTACTGCGTTCGGCTATGTTCTGGCGGGGAGCTATGATGCCGGCCGTGCCGCATGGCGCGATGCCGGCAATACCGTGATGCCGAGTATCGCGGCGACAAACGCGCAGCTATTGAGCCGCGTAGGGGTTGCCGCGCTTGCATTACAGCGCGAGCCGGACGAGTCGGACACCGCATGGTTTATTCGCGCGGCACGCGCGGCCAAAAACCTGGCGCTTCGAACACTATGGTTCTGGTTGGTTGGCGTTGCGGTGCTGACGCTGGTGGGTGTTGCCGTCTAGATGCGCCACGCGCTGCAAGTGGCCGCCGCGGCGGCTTGTTTTCTGTTGGCCGGCTGCTCCGATCCCTCGAGCGAGGCACCACCGCGTGCCGTCGATATGCGCATTGTTACCCTGGCGCCGCATCTGGCGGAGCTTGTCGTTAGCGCGGGTGGCGAGTCGATGCTGGTGGGTATCAGCGCCTACACGGACTTTCCGGCATCGATTAGTGCGCTACCTGTGGTTGGCGATGGATTCCGTGTCGACGCGGAGGCGTTGCTCGCGGTCAGACCGACGCTGGTGCTGATCTGGGGTGGCGGCGGCCAGCAGGCGGCAAAAGAGTTAACGACCCGGCTCGGATTGCCGGCCGTCGTTATTGAGACGCGCAGCCTCCGCGATATATCCGCAGCCTTGCGTCGCATAGGCGCTTTACTGGGCACGCAGGACATAGCGGCGCAGGCGGCGGCAAACTTCGATGCAGACATCGAGGCGCTGGGGTTTAGTGGTGAGCGGTTGCGCGTGTTCTACCAGATTGGCGAGCGACCGCTCTACACCGTCAACGGCCGCCACTTCATCAGCGACCTGATCACGCGTTGCGGGGGCGTCAACGTTTTCGCTGACTTGCCGGAGCTCGCACCCGCGATCACCGTCGAGTCGGTCGTTCAGGCTGACCCCGATGTCATCCTGCGTGCGCTGGAATCCGGTGTTGCCGCGTCACCTGGCATCTGGGCGCGTTGGCCTGACATGACAGTCAACCGGGCGAAGGGTCACCTCGGTGTTCCGGCCGATCTGGTAGCGCGCCCGTCACGCCGGCTTGCCGAGGGCGGTCGCGCTATTTGCGCTGCGCTTGCGGAAGCTCGTGCGGCACAGCGTCCCTAGGGGCTGTCGGGTTTACCGCGTGCACGGCCCTTTTGCCACAGAACCTCTTTGCCGCCACTCGTTCGCGCCAGCACGCGTGCGATGACAAACAGCAGGTCCGACAGCCGGTTCAAATAACGCAGCCCTTCGGGATTGATCGTTTCTTCGGTCCCCAGAGTATGTACGCGCCGCTCGGCGCGACGACAGATTGTGCGCGCGAGATGGCAGGCGGCCGCCGCGTGGTTGCCGCCCGGCAGGATGAATTCTTTCAGCGGCGGCAGGCTTGAGTTCAGCGCGTCCAGTTCATTTTCCAGCCGCGTAACGTAGTGTTCGTCGATCGCAGTAAAACCGGGTATGCACAACTCGCCGCCGAGATCGAACAGGTCGTGCTGAATATCGGTAAGGCAGCGTTTTATCCCTTCGTTGTCAATTCTCTTCGCGAGCACGATACCAATGGCGCTATTGAGCTCGTCGACCGTGCCGTAGGCCTCAACGCGGTGAGCGTCTTTGGGTACGCGTGTGCCGTCGCCGAGGCCCGTTTCGCCCTCGTCGCCGGTGCACGTGTAGATTTTGCTAAGCCTGTTACCCATCTTGATTACTCCGTCTAATTACCAGGTGTAGCGGAGCTGCACCGTCGTTGCCCGATCCTGTGTGTTGAAAGAGGCCGCCGTCTGATAGTCCGTGTCGAGTAAATTGTCGACCAGTGCGGACATTTGCCAACGCGGTGTCACCTGATACTGAACGCCGATCGACGCCAATACATAGCCCGGCAGTCGGATGCCGCCAAAATCGTCGCGTGCCCCGTCGGCGCGCACGGACAGGCTCACCGAGTGTTCGCCGATCAGTCGCGCCGCGGTCACGGTGGCGCTGCGTTGCGCGCGACGCAGAAGCCGGCTGCCGTCGTCGGCATTCTCGGCCGATTGCGCGAGCAGCGCGACGTCCAGTTGCCACTCGGTGCTCGCCCACTGGCCGCTCAGTTCGGTGCCACGAATATTCGCTGCACTGATGTTTTGCAGCGTAAAGTCAGTGAAATCGAAATCAATCAGATTGGTGATGTCGTTGTCGAAAAACTCCAATGCAAACTGCCACCCTCCGACTGGCCGATAGATCACGCGGGCCTGATACTGTTGTGATGATTCCGGTTCCAGCGTCGGGTTACCGCCGAAGCCAAAGCGATCACTGGCATCGGGCGCGCGGAACGCACGACCGGCATTAAACTGCACGACCCAGTCGTCGTTGAGCGGGACGCCGACTTCGGCATTCCACGTGAATTCAGTACCGAACGCATCATGATCTGTGAGGCGCATTGCCAGCAAAGCGTCAAAGCGTGCGCCGCTGAACTGGTGCTGCAGGTAGCCAGCGCTGACCTCGATCTGTTCGTCGAAACCGGTGCCAAACGATAGCGATTGCGCATCTTCTGTGTAGTGGTCAACGCCTGCTACTAGTGTCTGGCGATCGCCGACGTTGATCGTATTCTGCCAGTCAATGCTGGTGCGCCGCGTGCGCAGATAATCGGGTGACTGGTTTTGGTCAATTTCGTCGTTGATCCGGCTGAGCGAGAGTCTTGATTGCCAGTTATCGTTAACGGGCTGGCGCCAGGTGAGCGCAGTGGCACTATTGCGGTAGTCCTGGTCGACCGGTGCACCGAAGAAATCCGCGTATTCGGTAAGCCCCTCGGCCTGCCAGTGTCGTAAATCGATATCGCCGCGGCCCACGTTTGCGCCAAGGTTGACCGACGCCGAGACGTTTTCGTAACCGCGGTCTATCGTGCTGAAGTCGCGCGTCGGAAGGCCGCCGCTACGACGCCAGTTTACCCCTGCACCCCAGTTGAACGCGCCGTCGCGCCCGGCGGTATTTGCAGCAATTTCCTGCTGATTATCGCCGCCGCCGCGCAGCGTCAGGTCCGTTGACATTGAATTGCTGGCGGTGCGCGTGATGACGTTGATCACGCCGCCGATCGCGTCGCTGCCATACAGTGACGAGCGCGGACCGGTGACTATTTCGATGCGCTCGATCAGCGACGGTGAAATGTTCTGGATGGCGGCGACACCAATGGTGGCCGGATTGATGCGCACACCGTCGATCAGCACTAGCGTGTGGTTGCTTTCGCTGCCGCGAATGAATACCGATGTCTGCTGGCCAGGCCCACCGGTGCGCGCGACATCGATGCCGGAGACGAAGCGCAGGATGTCGCCGAGGTCGCGTGCCTGACTGCGCTCAATCTGACCGCGTGTAATGACCTTAACCGCGGAAAGCGCGTCGCGCAGGGAGGTTTCAGTGCGCGTGGGTGTGACTACCGTTAGTTTGTCGAGCGAGAGCACCTCGCCGGCATCCTCGTCTGCAAATGCCGGGCAGCCCGCGATCAGACCCAGAAGCATGGGTGCAGGCCAAAGCCGATAGTTCATTCAAATCCCCTTCCGATACCCGCCCGTATCGTGACGCATTGATGGCGCCGTGGCCGGTGGGGGAACGAGGTAGCGAGCGACTTGATAGCAACCGGCAACCTGTAGCGACGCCCACCGCGCCCTCGGCATAATTGCTGTTGGCCGGTCTCCGGACTGACGAGTGAAGCATCACGCTTCGCAGACAACGCCTTCCCCCGCATACATTGCGAAGTGGCTGGGTCATCGGGAGATCACCCTGTTGCTGCTTTGGCTCGATCACCGTTGCGGGGGCAGTGCCGGAATCATGCCGTGGCATTCACCGGCTTCCCGTTCATCCGCGCTGCTGCGCAGATTCACCAAAAGCCCGGTGACTTTAGAGTTTGTAGGTTCTCACTGTCAAGCAGGGTCGGCGACATGCCAACGAACATCACGGTCATGCGTTAGACTGAGCCGCGCGACAGCTGCCGGTCGCGCAAACACGTTGCAAGTATTGAGGTGAGTTATGCCGTCTTCCCGTAGCGATTTCCTGAACGTTGCGATCGAGGCCGCGAATCGCGCCGCGGAGATTATCCGCAGCGGCTACCGTGGCGATTTTAAGGTTCAGACAAAAGCGGATTCGACGCCCGTGACCGAGGTGGATATTCGCGCCGAGGAGGCAATTGCCGCGGTTATTCGTAGCAACTTTCCGGACCATGACTTCTATGGTGAGGAGGGCGGACGTGTCGGTGAGGATGCTGATTATCTCTGGTTGGTCGATCCGATCGACGGTACCAAGGCGTTCGTGCGGCGCTACCCGTTTTTTTCAACGCAGATTGCATTGATGCACCGCGGCGAATTGATTCTCGGTGTTTCCAGCGCACCGGTTTACGGCGAGCTGATCTACGCCGAGCAGGACGGCGGCGCGTGGATGGACGACCAGCAATTGCGCGTTAGTGACATTGATGTGCTTGAAGAGGCCGCGGTGTCATTGGGCAACGTGCATACGCTCGCCGATAGTCCGGCCTGGCAGGACCTCGGACGTATCGTGTCGCGCTGCGGACGAATCCGCGGCTATGGCGACTTCTTGCACTATCATTTGTTGGCGGCCGGCAAGATCGATGCGGTCATAGAGTCGGACGTCAATATTCTGGATGTCGCGGCGCTGTCCGTCATTGTGAACGAAGCGGGCGGCGTATTTACCGATCTCGACGGTGCGCGTCCCTCGTTAGGCATGCGCAGCGCACTCGCCGGCAACCCGGCCATGTATGAGCGAATTGCCGGCATGCTGCATCCGGCCATGCCTGCGGCTTGACCAGCATCACGTCCACCGGTTTCTGACGTCTTTGCAGCAATGTGACGGCTAAGCGGTATCCGCAACAAAAAAGGTCTTGTCGCCGTCCTTCAGTGCGAGCACCGGGGCGTCGTAAAGCGCGCTAAGCGCTTCGGCGTCGAGCGTTTCTGTCGTTTTGCCAAAGCGCCACCGCCCATCGCCGAACAGCATCAATGTATGGCTTGCCCAGCGTGCCGCAATGTTGATGTCATGCAGGCTGCTGATGACTGTATTTCCCTGCTCGGCGCGTTTTGCCAGTAGCTTTACAACCATGCCGGCATGCGACGGGTCGAGATGGCTGAGCGGTTCGTCCAGCATTATTACCGGCGTGTTCTGGGTCAGGCATTGCGCGATTGCGGCGCGCTGGCGCTCGCCGCCGGATAGTGTCGTCACGTCGCGGTCGGCGAAATCAGCGAGTGCCACTTCGGCTAAGGATTGCAAGGCAGCCTCGCGGTCGGCGGCGTTTTCCCGCTGCCACAGACCGAGATGCGGGTAGCGCCCCAGCAGGACGTTCTCTATAACACTGGTCGCGAATGCGTCGTTCTGGTGTTGCGTGACGAGGGTGATCTTCTGCGCCAGCTGGCGTGCGGGCTGCTGCTCAATCGGGCTGCCGCATACCGTAACCTTGCCGGTCGCGGGTGCACGCAGGCCGCATAACGTTTCCAACGTCAGTGTCTTGCCGACGCCATTGCGCCCGAGTATTGCGAGCCAGTCGCCGGGCGCCAATGAAAAATCAAGCGCGTCCACCAGGCGTTTGCCGCCCGCGTCGATACTGAGGCCATGGGCATCGATGGCTGGCGTCGGAGTGTGCGGTTGAGGCTGCATGCGCATAGCTTAGCAGCGCGGACTGTCGCGCACGCCGTCCACAAAAAATTAACCCCGGCCGAGACCGGGGTTCTTGAGTTTTTATTATTATTATTCGACGGTGATTCTGCGTTTTGGCCTGACCGATGTTCAGCCGGCTGTTATTTTGCGCATCTTATTGTTGCCCGCAGGTATGAAGCTTTGTGACAACAACCCCCCTGGCTTTTTGTAACGTGCAGCACCGTCGTTGCTTGGGCATAGGGGTAAAAGCAACCTTTGTGCCAAGAGCGAGAACCATATAATAAACAATGGGTTGGATTCGGAAAGGTGATTTCGATCACGCCTGTGGTGTGCGGTTTGTAAAGAATTCCGACGTTGAACGGAGCGTTTTCGGCTAACGCATGGTGGTGTCTTCCAGTAGTCCGGCGACGCTGTGAAATTGCCCGCGACTCACGATGGCGACGGTGTCCAGCAGCGCGCCAATGTCGTCGAGTGGGTCGCCCGCTACGACAACAATATCGGCGAGCGCGCCGACCTGCAGTCGTCCGAGATCAGGGCGACCAAGAATATCGGCAGCGCGCACCGTGGCGCCGGCCAATGTCGCGTTTGCAGACGCGCCAGTGCGCCGCATCGAGATCAGTTTGCCGGTCAGTGACAATGCGCCTGGCAATGACAAGGCGCTAGTCGCCAAGGCAGGTCGATTGCCGCCAGCCGCGGTGACGACCGGCCCCGCTGCTGATGCGTTCATCGAACCCCAGCGCGAGTTGCCGACCCGGTTCCAGTCGGCCGCAGTCCAGCCGCTGGCGATCGCGTTGCCGGACATGACGCGCACTCCGGATTTCTCCAACAGGCCACGCAAATCAGAGTAGACCGGCGAAGCCGATGATGCCTGCGGCCAACTGCCCCCGGCCAGCATCTGCGGCCCGTACATCAGGTCGGGGAGCAGGGTATCGGTGATCGACGGTATGCCTTTGGCGCGCGCGTTTTGCAGCAAAGCGATGCGCTCGCGACTGTCGACCACGCCGCGCGCGTCGACCGTGGGGCCGAGTGCGAACACACGTGGCCCCGGTGCCGGCAATGCTGCAATCGGCTCGCCGGAGGCATTGCGTTGCGCATAGGCGACCGAGGTAACGCCCGCGGCAAGCACGCGCCGGGCATGTTGCGTATCGCTGAAATCATTCGCCCGCGCGTCGATATCGATCAGCCCCGGCAGCAACGTCGCGTCACCCATGTCGATAATCTGGTGCTTCGGCCAATGACGTCGTGCGACCACGGCCGCAATGCTGCCGTCTTCGATCAGGATGTCGTGGTTGAGTCGGTAGCCGAGCGTCGCCGTGTCGAACAAGCGACTTGCCCGCAGCACGAAACCGCGACCAGCATTGCCGGTATTCGGGGTTGGCGCAATCTCGGCAGGCGTGACGTCCGGCGTTGTCGCCTGACTCGCCGGCGTAACACTCAGCCAGGCGGTAAAAGCCAGCGGCCCGAAACCGCGGCCTGCCAGCTCGCGTCGTTCAATCCGTCCGTTTCGAACCAGCAGGTAGTTATCACGGTTGGTCCACACCACGGGGTGATTGCCGATATCGCCGTCATCGAGCAGCGTCTTGCTGAGCATTTCCTGAACCGGCAGCAGCATCTTTAATACGTTGTGCCCGTCGTCCTGACGCTCGAGATAAGTGATCAGAATGCCATTGCGGCGCACCACCGGCGCATACAGTGGGTTCGCGGAGCTCAGCAAGACACGCGTCCGGCCATCACCACCGAGCACGCAGATCTCGAAGCGGCTGTTGTGCTCGCGAACGTAAACGATGGAGCCGTTGCCGGCGTATTGCGCGTCGTACTCCCGACCCCGCTGTAGTGTCAGGCGGCGGGCCGATTGACCCTGCAGGTCATATTCCCAGATGTCTTCGGTGCCACTGCGGTTGGAGACGAACAGGAGGCGAGTGCCATCGGGATGCCAGGAGGCGCTGTGGTCGCGCCAGCCGCCGCCCATCAGGCGCACCGGTTGTTCGTCGCCGGTAGCGTTGATCCGCCACAAATGCATGCGGTCGGTGCGCCAGCCACCCTCGGCGATAATGATTTTGCCATCGGGGGAGAAGCGTGGTTTTTCCAGACGCAAGCCAACCGGCGTCATCGGCGTTGCGGTGCCGCCACCCGCCGGTAACCACCACAGTCGCTCCATCAATGACACAACGCTGCGCCCGTCGCCCGCGTAGTGGTCGAAGCTGAGCCGGGTCGCCTCGGTGACCATCAACTCTGCCGCGCTGGCAACGTTTATGAGTAGCACAGCCGCGCAGCAGGTTAGCAGACGACGCATACGGTTCAGGTTAATCAGAGCGGTCGACGGCAACGTAGTCGAGTTCGTCATTGCTGACGCCAAACGTCACTTGCATCGGCTGGCAGCAGACCTGGCAGTCTTCGATGTAGCTTTGCCCGCCGGCTGACAGGTCGATAATGATGTCGATTGACTCCCCGCAGAACGGGCAGTCAATCGATTGTTCTTGCAGCGGCTCGGTCACGGCTGCAGTCGACTGGCGCGCCATGCGCCGGCCGTGATTTCATCGCCATCAATAGCCATGTCGCGCTCGAAGCGCGCACGGTCATGCACGCGCCCGGCGCCTTCGACCCAGAGTTCGCAGGCGCGTGGCCAGATCATGTAGCCGCCCCAATGCGGAGGTCGTGGAATCGTTGCGGCAGGGTCCTTGTCGAGCGCCTGACTGCGTGCTTCGAATTGAGCCACCATCGCCTCACGACTAGCCACAGGCTCGCTTTGTTCACTGGCCCACGCGCCGATCTGACTGTTGCGCGGGCGTGACGCGAAGTAGGCGTCACTTTGCGCCGCGCTGGCGCGCACGGCATGCCCTTCGATTCGTACCTGGCGGCCCTGATGATCCCAGTGAAAAACCACCGCGACGCGCGGGTTGTTATCTATGTCACGGCCTTTTCGCGACTGGTAGTTGGTGTAGAAGTCGATCACTCCGGTGTCCGGGTCGAAGCCTTTGCACAACACGACGCGTGCGGCCGGTTGCCCGTCAACGCCAATGGTTGCCAGGGTCATCGCATTACTGTTGGGTTGATCGCGCGCCGCACGTGCGTCGGCCAGCCACTGCTCGACCAGAACCATCGGATTGGCCGGTAGTGTTGCCGGCAGGAAGTCTGCTGCTACGTTTTCAGTCACGTCGGTGTACCTGCTGAGTGTTTATCTGTTGTTATCGTGTTCGTCGATTATCGCACAGCGGATGACGCTGTCATTCGCGACCGGCAACACAGACAGCGCCCGTGCGACGCGGATCAGCAGCGGCGCGCAGTTGTGGCACGCCGTCGTCGCCGGTTGCCAGCAGTGCGGCGCCTACACCGCCGAAATACATGCTGGGTGTATCGAACGCGCGCTGCGGCAAGTCTTCGCCGCCGTGTGTGTCGGCGCCGGGTTCGCTGCACAACGTTTCGGCGAACCTGCCGCCGTCAGCGTCCGCATCCAGCGCGACATCGATGTGCACGCGCGGGGCATCGATTGCCGCCTGCAGGTTGTGATCACAGAGCATAAACAAGCGCATTGTTTGTGCCAGAGCGCTGGTAATCCGGTCCGCACCCGGTGAGCCGATCGCCAGTACGTTGTCGCCATTGCGTGCCGCGGTCGGTGCCATGTTCGAGGGCAGGCGCGCACCGGCCGGCCCGGCTGCCAGACCGGCCCGGTTGAGCTCCAGTTCGCCGAGGCAATTATTCAGCCAGAGGCCCGTGCCGTTCGGCATTTCGCCGCTGCCATAGCCGGACGATGCGGTAATCGCGCAGGCCAGCCCGTCGCTGTCCACCGCGGAGGTGTGCACGGTCGATCCGCTGATCCGGTTGCCAAGTAGTGCGCCATCTTCGCGCGCGAGCACGAGCAGGCGCGTGCAGTCTTCAGTCAGGGACCTGGAGTGATCGAGCGTGGCGCGACGATACTGCAACGCGGCGCGCATCAGTGCGACGGGTGATTGGTCGGGCTGCATGCCAAGCAGCAGTGCGCCGAGCATAGAGCCGCCGATCGCCGGAGGTGGGTTCAACGCAATGCGCCAGTCGCCAAGCGAAACCTGCAGCGCCGGCCGGATGGTTGCCTCGTAGGCGGCCAGGTCTTTGCGGCTTAATATGCCGCCGCGGCTGGTTATGTGATCGCTAATGGCGCGCGCGAGCTCGCCCTCGTAAAAAGCGCCGGCGCCTTCGTCGGCAATGTACTGCAAGCTGTCGGCCAGACCTGGCAGCAAGACCCGGCCGCCGACATCGAGCAGCGTTTCGCCGTCCGGGTGCAACGCGAGTCTGGATACCGGATCACGGCCGAAGACAGATTTGCCGGAGTAGTTCAGATAGTGATGACTTGCCTGCGATAGCGGGAAGCCGTCGCGCGCCGCACGAATGGAAGGCGCGAGGACATCGCCGAGCGACAACCGACCGAACGTATCCATTGCCCGCGCGACCGCGGCCACACTGCCCGGCACGGCGACGCTGGCCGGCCCGACCGTCGTCGTGATGCCGCCACCGTAAGCCATGTGCACATCGACGGCCGCGTCAGCGGCGGCAGACTGATTGCTGTCGATGCCGGGCACGGCGACATAACCATCGATCGTCACGGGCGCCTGGCCCGCAGCCCAGATCGTAATGAAACAACCGCCGGCCAGCGCGCAAACGCCGGGTTCCGTGTTCATGCTGAGCAGCGACGCCGCCATCGCGGCATCGACGGCATTGCCGCCTTGCTCTATGACATCGCGCGCAGCATCTGCGGCGAGCTGCGAAGTTGTGGCAACGGCGACTTTTGGCATTGACGGGTGACTTAATGCGGGCAGGAGTAGCGATGCTCGCATGCACCGGCCCGCCGCGCCAGCCGCATCGCCACATGGTTCAGTCTCGGTTCATGCCGCCCACGGCACACTGCAATCGTGATGCTAAGCCCACAAGGAGTCCCATCATGAGAAGTACCATTATGACCCTGGCCGTTGCCGGCCTTATGTTCGCCACGAGTGCCGATGCGCTTGCGGGCGACAAAAAACGCGGTGAGTATCGATACGACCGAATCGAGCGTCATGCCGACCGACATTATGACCGCAAGCAACATAAATACTATCGCGACCGCAAACCCGTCCACTATCGCGCACATCGCAAGGCGTCGCGCGACTACGGCCATCGCGGTAAACGTCATGCGTCGCGTCACTATCGCGATCGCAAGTACGGCTACCGCAATCACCGCCACGATGTGCGCCGCTACTACCATGCGCGCGGCCATCATTGCCGGGTCAGGGATCGTCACTACCACAACGGCTATGCCTACCACGGGGCGCTGGAGTCGATCATTGTCGGTGCAGTTGCACTGAGTTTGATTGACGAACTGCTTGATCACTAAGCGCTTGAGTCTGTCGCCCGGTGGTGGTCAAAGACCGCCGGGTGACGGGTTCGCGTTTTTCGGGCATCTGCCCAGCGACAACGGCGGGCAATTATGAGACATTCGAACGACAGGTAGCGGCCAACCGGGATGTTTTCGCTAACGATGATGTTCAAGTACACAGCTTCAGCGCGGGCGTTGCGGGCATATGGCTGATAGCGTTAGCGAAACGCGACAGTTGCGCGCACAGATGCGTGCAATGAAAGAGGAGGCGCGCACCAACGAGACCCTGCTGCGCAAGTCCCAGCAGCGTGAGCTCGACATACTGACCGCGTCAAATCTGATGGAGTTGTTTCAGCGCCTGACCGGCGGCCTGATGGATAGCTACGGCGTGGAAAAAGTCACGCTCGTCATGTGTGACCCCGACCACGAGATTCGTCATTTGCTCATCGCTGAAGGCGGCGGTAATCGCATGCCGAAAAACATCCGTTTTTTTGACTCGCTGGCGGGGCTGGCGCCGCAGTATGCGAGCCTGCACCGGCCCTGGCTCGGACGCTATCGCGCCGCCGACCACCAACTGATTTTCGGCCGCGACAGTTACGCGACTATTGCCATGATTGGTCTGCGTCGACAGGGGCGCTTGATCGGTAGTCTGAATCTCGCCAGCAACGACCCGCAGCGCTACAGCCGCGCGCTCGGTAGTGATTTTCTTGCCCATCTCGGCGTCATCGCTTCATTCGCGCTGGAGAATACGGTCAACCGCGCGCGCCTCCTGCGCAGTGGTTTTACAGATGTCCTGACCGGCTGGCACAACCGGCGTTATCTGCAAGTGCGCCTCGCAGAGGAATTGTCGCGCGGGCGCCGCCAGGAGGCGCCGCTCAGTTGTCTGTTTATTGATATCGACCATTTCAAAGCGGTTAACGACAACTTTGGCCACCATGCCGGTGATCTTGTGCTCGCCGAGTGCGCGCACCGCATTGACGCGCAGGTGCGCAGCAGCGATGTCGCGGCACGCTACGGCGGCGAGGAGTTTGTGATCCTGCTGCCGTCGACCTCGCAGCTCGATGCCGAGCGTCTTGCGGGGAGAATCCTCGCTGCGGTGTCAGCAAGTCCGATCCCGGTACCCGATGCCAAGCCTATCGATGTAACGGTATCGATCGGAGTCGCGAGTATGGTGCCTGCGCAGGCCGAGGGAGACGACAAGTCGATCGGCGAGCGACTATTGAAGATGGCCGATCTGGCCATGTATTCGGCGAAGTCTGCCGGACGGAACTGCGTGCGCAGCGCCGATTAGCGCGGCATTTGCTTGACCTGACAAGGCGTTCTGCGATAATGAGAATCATTCTCATTTCCGAATCAGGAGCTCATCGTGAGCAAGTTTCTACGCTTCTTTTTGCCCATCGTGTCAGCAATGCTGGCGGCGTGCGGTGGCGGTTCGACGTCCGATGATGCTGGTGCTGAAGCAGCAACGCCCGAGCCAGTGGTTGTCTATTCGTCGCGCGCCGAGCAGCTGATCGAGCCGATTTTCGCTGCCTACACGGAAGAGACGGGCGTGCCGGTGCGCTACATTACCGACGATCCACAGCCGCTGATCGCGCGGCTCCAGGCAGAAGGTGAAGCGACGCCTGCGAGCGTGTTACTGACCGTCGATGCCGGCAATCTCTGGTTCGCGGCGGAGCAGGGCGTGCTGCAGCCGCTCGACTCCGAGCTACTGATCAATACCGTGCCGGACTACCTCGCAGATCCCGCGCATCGCTGGTTCGGTTTGTCGTTGCGTGCCCGCACGATCGTTTACGACCCGCGCGCAGTCTCACCCGATGAGCTCACTGGCTATGCTGACCTGGCACTTCCAAAATGGCAGGGCAAGCTGTGCCTGCGCACCTCCAAGAAAGTCTATAACCAGTCGCTGGTGGCCATGCTGATCGCGCAATACGGCGAGCCGCGCACCGAAGAAATTGTCACTGGCTGGGTGAACAACCTCGCGACCGACGTCTTCTCCAATGATACGAAGCTGATCGAGGCTGTCGCTGACGGTCGCTGCGCCGTGGGTATCGTCAACACCTACTATCTTGGTCGCCTGCAGCGTGATGCCGAGTTACCGGTCAGTGTGTTCTGGCAGGCGGCTGAGCAAGGCGGCGTGCACGTGAATGTGTCCGGTGCCGGCATCGTGACACATGCGGCGAACGCGGACGGTGCGAAACAACTGCTCGAATGGTTGGCCGGGCCGAAAGGTCAGCAATTGTTTGCCACCAGGAATCTCGAGTATCCGGTGCTCGACACGATTGCCGATGATCCTGTCGTGGCCGCGTGGGGTTCATTTGATGCCAGCGAATTGTCGCTCGTCGATGCGGGGCGGCTGCAGGCTGATGCTGTCAAGCTAATGGACAGGGTCGGTTACCGCTAACAATCGGCGGTTACCTATCGTGAGAATCTGGCAGCTTCCGGCGTTGGCTATTGCCGCGCTCATGCTGGCGCCGCTCGCCGTCGTCGCGGGCTCGTTTCTGTATCCCGCCGGCGATGTCTGGCAACACATTGCCAGTTTCGTTTTACCGCGCGTAACGCTGAATACGATCGCGCTGACACTGACAGTCGGCATCGCCACGCTATTGCTTGGCACTGCCACGGCATGGCTCACCGCCGTATGTGTTTTCCCGGGTCGCCGGTTTTTCGGTTGGGCCTTGTTGTTGCCTCTGGCAATGCCCGGCTACGTCATCGCTTTCGCGCTGGCGGGCGTGTTCGACTACGGCGGTCCCGTTGCCAGCGTGTTTCGCGACCGATTGGGTATCGCCTTGCCGGAGCTCACAGCCGGCGCGGCAAGTGCCGCGTGCCTGACTCTGGCGCTGTATCCCTATGTGTTCCTGCTGGCGCGTCAGGCATTTCTGAGCCAGGGTTTGCGCAGTCTGGAGGTTGCCCAGTCGCTCGGCATGTCGCGCGGCCAGGGACTGCGCCGCGTCGCGCTGCCGATGGCGCGGCCGTGGCTCGCCACCGGCGTTACGCTGGTCGGTATGGAAACGCTGGCGGATTTTGGCACGGTCAAGGTATTCAATTTCGACACCTTCACGACCGCCATCTACAGCGCTTGGTTCGGCTTGTTTTCGTTGACTGCAGCGCTGCAAATGTCGGTGATGTTGCTTGGTCTCGTCGTGGTTGCGCTAAGCATGGAGCGACTGTTTCGCGGTGGCGCACGCTACACCACAACCGACCTCGAGAACCGCAACGATGCGATCCACCTGCGCGGGGCTCGCGGCATTTTTGCCAGCCTGTTCTGCGGCGGGCTGTTTGCGATTGCGTTCGTCGTGCCGGTCGGTCAGATGCTGCTTTGGGCCTGGCGCAGCATCGACGGCGAATTTGGTTTGCGCTATGTCGAGTACCTACGCTCCAGTCTGGTGCTGTCGCTGTCGGCAGCCGCGATAGTCACGCTGTTGGCCTTGTTACTCGGCTACAGTGAGCGCCGTGCACCGGGCCGGTTGACCTCGTGGAGCGCGCGCATAGCGACGCTGGGCTATGCACTGCCGGGCACTGTTCTGGCCGTCGGTTTTTTCGTTGTTATTGCCGGCCTTGGCCACGGCCTGACCGGTATCGCGCGATGGCTCGCGCCGCAATCGGCGGTGACGATCACGTTAACGGGTACGCTATTGGTGATGTTGCTGGCCTACGCGGCGCGCTTCATGGCGGTTGCATACGGTCCGCTGGGCAGCGCGTTCGAACGCATAACGCCGCGCATCGACGACGCGGCGCGCGGTCTTGGCGCGACGGGCGTCGCATTGCTGGGCCGCGTGCATATACCGATGTTGCGTGGCGGTATCGCGACAGCGGCATTGCTGGTATTTGTGGATGTCATGAAGGAGCTACCGATTACATTGATCACGCGTCCTTTTAATTGGGACACGCTCGCCGTGCGCGTCTTCCAGATGACCACCGAGGGTGAGTGGGAGCGCGCAGCGATTCCCGCGTTAGCGATCGTTTGCGCCGGCTTGTTGCCGGTGATCTGGTTACATCGGCGCGCGGCCTCCCCGGCGCGGACACGCTGATGCTGAAGATTAACGACGTCATTCAGCGCTACGCGGAGGAACGGGTTCTCGACGGCTTGTCGATGTCGCTTGGGGCCGGTCGCATCGGCTGTTTACTGGGCAGCTCCGGCTGCGGCAAGACAACATTGTTGCGCTGTATCGCCGGTTTCGAACGGGTTGCCGGCGGTACGATCACGCTGGACGGTAGCCTGCATAGCGGCGTCGATCGGCACACGTCGCCGGAGCGGCGCCCGGTCGGCATGGTGTTTCAGGATTTTGCGTTGCTGCCGCACCTCAGTGTTATCGATAACGTCGCGTTCGGCCTGCACGATCAACCGAAGCCCGAGCGCAGGCGCCAGGCCGCGCACATTCTCGAGCTGGTTTCGATGGGCGATTTCGCGCGCCGCATGCCGCACGAGTTATCCGGCGGACAGCAGCAACGCGTCGCGCTGGCGCGATCGCTCGTGCGCAAGCCGAAACTGCTTTTGATGGATGAGCCTTTTTCGAATCTGGACGCGAGCTTACGCCGCCAACTTGGTCACGAGGTTCGCGACGTGTTGCGCGAGCTCGAGATGACAGCACTCTTCGTGACCCACGATCAGCAGGAGGCTTTTGCATTGGCCGATGACATCGGCGTGATGCGCGCCGGTCGTTTGCTGCAATGGGATAGTGCCTACAATGTTTATCATCGTCCGGCCTTGCGCGAGGTTGCCGAATTTGTCGGCGGCGGTGGCTGGTTGGACGGCGAGATGACCGCTAGCGGGCAGGTATCGACCGCCATCGGCGTGCTCGATTCGGTGCCTGATGAGGCGTTTTCTCCGGGCACGCGGGTCGCAGTATTGCTGCGACCGGATGACGTCGTGCACGACGATGCCGCTTTGCTGAAGGCTCGCGTCGTGGCCAAGGAGTTTCGCGGTGCATCATTCTTGTACGAGCTCGAACTCGCCGGCGACACGCGGCTGCAATCGGTCGTCCCAAGCCACCACAATCATCCCGTCGGCTCGGATATCGGTATCAAGCTCGATACCGAGCATATGGTTGTGTTCAAGGCGGACGGCGCGCAGTGAGGTGCTAGCGCCGGCGCACCTGCGCGTTGCGCAGCAGGTAGAGAAACAGCGGCACGCCTATCGCTGCGGTCAGGGTGCCGACCGGCAATTGCCGCGGTGCGAGCAGCGAGCGCGACAGCGTGTCCGCGATGATCATCAGGCTGCCGCCTGCGAGCATCGCAGCCGGTAGCAAGCGTCGATGGTCCGCGCCGGTAAAGCGGCGCACCAGGTGTGGTACGACCAGACCGACAAAGCCTATTGAGCCCGCCTGCGTCACCGCGAATGCCGTCAGCAGGGATGCCAGCAGCAATACGCCGATGCGTGCCGGGATCAGGGGTAGTCCGAGCAGCCGGGCCCTGACCTCGTCTTCGGCGAGAATGTTCAGGTGTCGTGCGCCGGCGAGTGAAACGACCAACGCAGCGACCAGCACGACAATGACCGGCCACGGGTCGAGCGCAAGACTGAAATCGCCCATCAGCCAGAACAGCATGCCGCGCAGGCTGGCATCCGGGCTGAGCGCCAGCATCAGGCTGACCAGCGCGCCAAAGCCGCTCGCTAGAACCACGCCGGTCAGCAGCAGCATTGGTGGCGAAAACCTGCTGCGCACGCCGCCGATCCCGAACACCACCAGTGTCGCCAGTGCCGCCCCCAGAAATGCGGCAAGGTCGACCGCAGCGCCGGCAAAGCCGAGCAACATCGCGCCCAATGCCGCGCAGGCGGCGCCGCCCGAGGTGCCCAGAATGTAGGGGTCTGCGAGCGGGTTGCGTAACAACACCTGCATCAGCACGCCGGCAATAGCGAGCAGACCACCGACGGCAAAGGCACTGAAAGCGCGCGGCATCCGCAGTTGGGTTACGACCATCGCGTCCTGTTCGCCGAGCGTACCGCGCAGAATGTCCAGCATTAGCATCGGTCGCAGGCCATCGCTGCCGCTGCACAGCGCAATGACAACACTGGCCGCGGCTATGAGCGCCAAGGCCCATAGCAGCGACAAGGGTGATTGGCGCGTGGAAATCGATGCTTGCATAGCGTGAGGTTCGGGTAATTGCAGCCGTTCGCCGGCATGCTGGAGACGGCCAGTTGATTGTGAAAGAATAGCCGCACTGGAGTACGAAAGCATGGGTTCTGATCAGATAGACGAACAAGGCTATCGCGCCAACGTCGGTATTATTGTCAGCAACGACGACGGAAAACTCCTGCTTGCAGGGCGCGCCGGTCGCAAGGGCTGGCAGTTTCCTCAGGGTGGCGTGGCGCCCGGGGAGTCGTCCGAGGCAGCGATGTTCCGCGAGCTCGAAGAGGAGCTTGGCCTGACCACCGAGGACGTCGAGTTACTTGGTGCAACGGCGGACTGGATTCCGTACAAGTTGCCGGAGCGCTACGTGCGCCGCAACAGCCAACCGTTGTGCATCGGCCAGAAGCAGCGCTGGTTCATGTTGCGTCTGGTGAGCACAGAAGAACGTTTGTGCTTCGATACCACCGACAAGCCCGAATTTGACCGCTGGCGGTGGGTGGACTACTGGCGCCCGGTAAACGAGGTGATTTACTTCAAACGCCGCGTCTATGCGCGCGCACTGCACGAGTTGGCGCCGCATGTGCACCCTGAGGGGCCACCGCCGCAGCCGCGCTGGTGGCCGCATCGCTGGCGCTCGGCATTTCAAAAGGATCTGCAGCGCGCAGGACTGATCGACGCGGGCGGCTAGAGCGGTTTCGGCACTGCGACGCGGGTGACTAGAACGGTTTTAGCACTGCCAGCAGCACAATCGGCAGCAGGAACAGCACGGGGCCCTCGTTATAGAAGCGCAGCCACTTGTCCGAGCGTTGGCAGTTGCCGGTGGCCAGTTCGCGCATCAGTTTCAGGCAGTACATGTGGTAGCCCGCCAGGCCGGCGAGCAGGGCCAGTTTGAGGTGAAACCAACCGACCTGAAGCAGTGCTGAGTTTATCGCCAGCAGACTCAGCCCAAGCACCAGAGTGATAATCGCGCCAAGGGTCATGATTGCGAACAGGCGTTTTTCCATGATCACAAAGCGCTCGAGGCTGATCTGATCTTCGGCGGCGCGGTGATATATGAACAGGCGCGGTAAATAGAACAACCCGGCAAACCAGGTCACCATGAAAATGATATGTAGCGCTTTTAGTGTGAGGTAGGTCATTAAACGTCCTGAGTGCCGATCCGGGCTCGCAAAGCGTGAGCCAGCTCACTTCCAGAGCAGCGCGGACACGCGTAACATAACTCCGCATTGTAACCGCCCGGCCGGGCGATTTTGAGCTTTCCGGTTTTCTATGAAGCACGCCAAGACAAATCGTACGCGTTTCCTGATGGCGCTGGTCATCGTGGCGGTCATGGTTGCCGGCTATCTCTTGTATGAGATGGGTCGTATTCATGCCGGCTTCAACCGGTTCGCTGCCGCCGGTGAAGTGGATCAGTTGCAAAAGCGTATTGAAACGCTCGAAGCCGACAACCGGTCACTGAGCGAGCAGCGTATTCAGCTGCAGACGATTTCCAAGACCGAGCAGGAAACCTACCGTGAAGTCAGTGGCACGCTGCGCGAACTGCAGACCAAGATCCAGGAGCAGCGCGAAGCGATTGCGTTTTACCGGGGAATAATCTCACCGGAAGAAAGCGAAAGCGGCCTGCGGATACAGGACTTGCATGTGGTGCGCGGCACAGAGGAATCGAGCTACCGGTTGCGCATGGTGCTGGTTCAGGTGAAGCAGCACCACCGCGAAGTCTACGGCAAGGTGCAGGTTTCTATTGACGGTGCGATGGATGGGGAAGTTGTCAGCTTGCCACTGGCGCAGCTGTTGCCGGACAATGCATCGACGCGCTGGAACTACGGTTTCCGCTATTTTCAGGACTTCGAGCGCGAGCTGGTGATGCCCGAGGGTTTTCGTCCGCAGCGCATCAATGTTGTGCTCGCGCCCAGTGGCCGCGGCAATCAGGGCATCAAACAAACGTTCGACTGGTCGACGTCGACCGGTTGATTCAACGACGACAATCAACCTAAGAGGGCTGCAATGCTGGGTCGAAAAAATCGCAAGAATATCTCCATCGAAACGCTGGTTGGCGCGTCATCGCGTGTCAGCGGTGATCTGCATTTTTCCGGCAACAGCCATGTCGATGGCATCATCAATGGCGGCGTCAGCGCGGAAGGCGATGGTGAATCGACACTGAGTGTCAGCGAGCAGGGCGAGATTCACGGCAACGTCAAGGTGCCCAATGTGATTCTCAATGGCCTGGTCAAGGGCGACGTCGTGGCCGGCGTTCGTGTTGAACTTGGTCCGACGGCACGTGTCATAGGCAACGTCTATTACAATCTGATCGAGATGGCCATCGGTGCCGAAATCAATGGCAAGCTGGTACACCAAAACGATGCCCCGGCCGTTGAGGCCGACACCGACGATGATGCGGTCTCAGCCTGAGTCGCAGCGAAGAACCTCCAAATCGCGTATTATCACCGCATTGAGCGCCGTCAGACGATGGCCAGCGCAGGACGAATAAAATGACAGACATGCAACCAAGTACAATCGCACCGACCGCACCCGTGCCCCTCGTATTCACCGATTCGGCGGCCAGCAAGGTTGGCGAGCTGATCGCCGAGGAAGAAAACCCGGGCCTGAAGCTGCGAGTGTTCATCAGCGGCGGCGGCTGTTCCGGATTCCAGTACGGATTCACCTTCGACGAGAGCATTGAAGACGGAGATCTGCAGGTCGAGAACGGCGGCGTTACACTGGTCGTTGATCCGATGAGCGTCCAGTACCTGATGGGTGCCGAAATCGACTACAAAGAAGATCTCGAGGGCGCGCAGTTCATCATTCGTAATCCGAATGCGCAAACCACCTGCGGCTGCGGGTCATCGTTTTCGGTTTAATGTCGTGTGGCATCAGCGGCGTTGGCTTAGCTGATGGTTTGGTTACCGGGTGCCGGCTGAATTGAACAGCGCGGCCGTCGACGCAGCCGACAGCGCTGCCCCGGTTGACGACGATGGCGTCGATGTTATCGCGGCCGTCGATCTCGGTTCCAATAGTTTTCACATGGTGGTCGCGACCTTGCGCCACGGCCAGCTCACGATCATTGATCGCCTGCGCGAAACCGTGCGTCTCGCCGAAGGGCTGAGCGAACACGGCTTATCTTCCTCTGCGCGCAGCCGCGCCCTGGAATGCCTCAATCAGTTCGGAGAACGCCTGCGCGAAATGCGAGCCGATAGCGTTCGCGCAGCGGGTACCAACACCTTGCGCCGCGTGCGCAACGATCGCGGCTTCATGGTCGAGGCGCAGCGCGCTCTCGGGCATCCCATCGAAATCATCGCCGGGGTAGAAGAGGCGCGCCTGATTTATCTCGGCGTTGCTCACAGTTTGCCGCCGATGCCGGGCAACCGGTTGGTTATCGATATCGGCGGCGGCAGCACCGAGCTGATCGTCGGTCACGAGCTGACGGCTGATGCTTTGGAAAGCCTCGGTATGGGCTGTGTCGTGATGACCGAACGACACTTTTCGGATGGTCGCATTAGTGCGAAACGTTTCAAAGAGGCGCGCGTGTCGGCGAGTCTGAAGCTGCGTCCGGTTAAACAAAAATTCCGCAAGGCCGGCTGGGAAAGCGCCGTCGGCGCGTCGGGCACCATTCGCGCGACTATGAGTGTCGCCCGCGAATTAGGGATGATTAGTGGCAACGAGCCGTTGCGCACCGAACATGTCGAGGCGCTTATTGAGCGCGTCGTCAAGGCCGGCAAGATCAGCCGACTATCGATTCCAGGATTGTCCGATCGTCGCGCTCAGGTCTGGCCCGGCGGGTTGGCGATTCTGGTCGAGGTCATGCGTACACTTCGTATCGATGGGCTGGTCGAGTCCGAGGGGTCGCTGCGTGAGGGCGTCCTGTACGATCTTGTCGGGCGCTTACAGCACTCCGACGCACGTGTGCGCAGCGTGGCCGCGCTCGGCGATCGCTATCATATCGATCAGGCGCAGGCGACGCGGGTCAAAAATACGGCAATGTTGCTGTTCGAGCAGGTCGTTAAACGCATATCCATGGATCACATGCAGGCGCGGTTGTTCCTGCGTTGGGCGGCACATCTGCACGAGATCGGACTTGATATCGCGCATGCGGATTTCCATCAGCACGGCGCCTACATTGTCGGTCATGCCGATATGCCGGGATTCCCGGCTGCCGAACAACAGTTGCTCGCGTTCCTGCTTGCCAATCAACGCAAGCGCCCGAGCTCGAGCGGGTCGGAGATGCTCAGCGAGAGCTGGCGCGAATCGGCCAAGCTGCTGGCGTTGCTGTTGCGCTTGTCGGTGCTGATCAACCGCAACCGCAGCGACGAGCCCATGGGCGCGGTAACGCTTTCGCTCAAGGGCGGGATAGCGCGTCTGGCTTTCGACCCGGCCTGGCTCGCCGACAACCCGTTGACGCGCGCTGATCTGGAGCGCGAAAAACAGTATCTACGCGGTTGGGATATTCGGCTGGTAGCCGACTAGAACTGAACCCCGCTGCGTTCCAGCAGCTCTGCCTGTGCGCTGAGGGGTTCCTTGTCGGTGGGTTGTGCGACGCGTTGGTAGCCGCCGTCGGGCAGCATTTGCCAGGCTTCCGCGGTGTCATCCAGATACAGCTGCAAGTCACTCTTCACCCGTTCGATATGCGAGCGTCGGCGCAACGGGAAGCAGACTTCGATGCGGCGGAAAAAGTTTCTTTCCATCCAGTCGGCGCTGGAGCACAACAAAACTTCCTTGTTGTTGTTCGCGAAGTAATACACCCGCGAGTGCTCGAGGAATCGGCCAACGATCGAACGCACGCGGATGTTTTCCGACAAGCCCTCGATACCCGGGCGCAGTATGCAAACACCGCGCACGATCAGATCGATCTGCACGCCGGCATTGGATGCGGCATAGAGCGCGCTGATAATCGCCGGTTCGATCAGTGAATTGACTTTGGCAATAATACGCGCCGGCTTACCGGCCAGTGCATTGCGTCGCTCACGACGGATGTGGCTAAGCAGATTCTTGTGCAGCTGGAACGGTGAGGTAAGCAGCAAATTGTTGCCCTCGACCGCCGTCAGGCTGGTTAGCTGCATGAAGAGATTGTGGACTTCCTCGCCAATATCCTCACGCGCACTCAGTAGCCCATAGTCGGTGTACAAGCGTGTGGTCTTGGGATGGTAATTGCCGGTGCCGAGATGCACATAGCGCCGCAGCAAGCCGCCTTCACGGCGCACGATCAGCAGCATCTTGGCATGTGTCTTGTAACCCATCACACCGAATACGACATGCGCGCCGGCCTCCTGCAGGCGCGTCGACAGCTCGATATTTGCCGCTTCATCGAAGCGCGCCATCAACTCGACGACGACCGTTACTTCCTTGCCGGCACGTGCTGCATTGACCAGTTGATCGACGATCGGCGACTGCGGCCCGGTGCGATACAGGGTTTGCTTGATCGCCAATACTTCGGGGTCATTCGCCGCGTTGGCCAACAGGTCGATGACCGGGGCGAATGACTGGAACGGGTGGTGCAGCAAGACGTCTTTCTTGCGGATCGCGTCGAAAATATTGTCGACACCAAACAGCGAGACCGGCACGTTGGGAGTGAACGGCGCAAACTTCAGGTCCATTTTCGGTGATGTGTCGGCGATCATCATCAGCCGGTTCAGGTTGACCGGGCCCGCTACCCGGTACAGGTCGTCCGGTGTCAGCTCAAAGTGATCGAGCAGAAACGTGCTCAGCTCGTCGCTGCATTCCTCGGCAACCTCCAGCCTGACTGCCGCGCCGTAGCGGCTCGCAGCCAGCTCGCCTTCCAGCGCACGGATCAGATCATCGACTTCTTCGTCGTCGACATACAAGTCGCCGTTGCGGGTAATTCTGAACTGATAGCAACCGTTGATGTTGAGGCCGGGAAACAGCTCGTCGACGAAGTGGTGAATAATCGACGACAGGAAAACGTAGTCTTCGTCGCCGCAGCCTTCGAGCTCGGGAGGCAGCTGAATGAGCCTTGGCAAAGATCGCGGCGCCTGTACCAGCCCGCGATGCCGGCGACGACCGTAAATATCGCGGCCGCGCAAGCCAACGATGAAATTCAGACTCTTGTTCAGGATCTGCGGGAAAGGTCGTGACGGATCGAGCGTCAGCGGCGTCAGGACCGGCAGTATCTGGTTTTTAAAATGGTCGTGCAGCCACTCGCGCTGCGCCTTGTTCCAGGTATCACGGCGCAGGAAGTTTATGCCCGCCTGTGCAAGTTCCGGCAACAGATTATCATTGAGTTGTCGGTACTGGCTGGCAACGATTTCGTGCGACATGGCGGCAACAGCCGTCAGGACTTCCTGGGCGCTCTGGCGGTCCGGCCCGGGCGGTGATGTGCCGATTTCCTCGCGCTGCTTCAAGCCGGCGACGCGAATCTCGAAGAACTCATCGAGATTGGTGCAGGAAATACACAGGAAGCGCAGGCGTTCGAGCAGAGGAATGCGCTGGTCGCTGGCCTGAGCAAGCACGCGCTTGTTGAACTCAAGCAGGCTCAGCTCGCGGTTGTAGAAATGCTGCGGCTCCGCCAGCATCGACTCGGCTGTCGCCGCGCTTAGTCTTTGCACTGGTTTTTTCTCGGCACTCACCGTCTATTCGTCCTTCGGGGGTTCATGAATACAGCCTGCCATAACCTGTCGCTTAGCGCCGGTAATGTGTCTCGTATCGACGTAGCGCCCGGCTATCCGTTCGGCAGCCAGCCAGGCGAACAGGACCGCCTCAACGAAGTCCGGGTCAATGCCCAATTGCGCCGAGCTCACAATCCTGGTCTCAGGCAGATGCGCCGCAATGCGTTGCATCAACACAGGATTGTGCGCGCCACCGCCGCAAGCGACAAGCTCATCCGGTTTGGTGTCGGTCGCTTTCAGCGCATTCGCGATGGTCACTGCTGTCAGCTCGGCAAGTGTCGCCATGATGTCAGCGCGCCTTTGATCGGGCATCGACGCAAAACCATCCCGATCACCGCCGATGTGTCCGAAGAGCCAGGCGCGGTTAAACAACTCACGGCCTGTGCTCTTTGGCGCCGCTCGCGAGAAATAAGTATCGCTGAGCATAGATGCCAACAATGTTTCATCGACGTTGCCACGCGCGGCGATACGCCCGTCCCGGTCGAAGCTTCCGAAGCCGCATATCGCGCTCCATTGGTCCATCAGCGTATTGGCCGGCCCGGTGTCGAATCCCAGCGTATTACTACCCGGCGTCAGTACTGTCACATTTGCTATGCCACCGAGATTTAAAGCGACGCGCGCAATTTTTGGATCCGACATCACCTGCTCGTGAAGCAGTGGCGCAAGCGGTGCACCCTGACCACCGTTTGCGACGTCCGCGCTGCGAAAGTCGTTGATTGTCGTGATGCCTGTGCGACCGGCAATCAGCGCGCCGTCGCCGACCTGCAAAGTGTATGGGTGCATGTTATCCGGCGCATGAAACAGGGTTTGCCCATGACTGCCGATCGCGCGTATGTCGCCAGCGGGGACGCCGGCGGATTCCAGCAGCAGCAACGCCGCTTGTGCGAACGCCTCACCCAGCATGGTGTTGAGTTGCCCCGCGAGTTCGGCCGTGAGCAATGACGGTGCCTCAAGCGCCGAATCGAGCATGGTTTTAAGTGCTTCGTCCAATGCGACGGTCTGGCCATGCAGGTGCTCCACGATGGGCCCGTCAATGCGAACCAGCGCCGCATCAATGCCGTCTGCACTGGTGCCGGAGATCAAACCGATATAGAGATCCGGATCGCTCATGTTTGGATTGTCACGGTACAAAACGGGCCGCCAAGCATACCATCGCCGCCGCGACACGCGGGCGCGCTAGAGCGTGTTGCTTGTGCCGCTATCGAGGCCGGCAACGCGCAGGCTCTTGAAGCGTTCGAGCTCTTTGATGACTGGCGCGGATGCGCGCAGGAAGTCGTCGCGAAATTCCGAGCTGATTGGCGCCGCCTGCGGCAGTGCGACCGTACGCGGGTTGCGATGTACGCCATTCAGCCGGTATTCGTAGTGCAGATGCGGTGCCGTCGCGAGCCCCGTTCGACCGACAAAACCGATCGCCTGGCCCTGCTTTACGCGGGTACCGACGCGCTGGCCGCGGTGGAAATTAGACATGTGTGCATACAGCGTTGTGATGTTGCCGCCGTGTTGCAGAATGACGACCTTGCCGTAGCCGTTCTTGGTCCCGCGAAAAATAATCTTACCGTCACCGGCGGCCATGATCGGCGTACCACGCGGCGCCGAATAGTCGACCCCCCGATGTGCCCGAATGGTGTTCAGGATCGGATGGCGCCGGTTCGGGTTGAAGCCGGAGCTAATTCGTTTGAAATCGACCGGCGCGCGCACGAACGCTTTCCGCACGCTGCGACCATCCGGGTTGAAATAGTCACTAGTGCCTTGCGGGCTAACGTAGCGCAGCGCGGTGAACGAACGCCCCTGATTGACGAACTCCGCTGCGATGATCTCTCCATCGGCAACTTTTTCACCGTCCTGCCACAGCTCTTCGTAAATAACGTAGTACTCGTCACCAACACGGATGTCATACACAAAGTCGATATCCCAGGCGAATATGCCTGCGACATTCATGATCACTTTGTCGGACAGACCAATGGCCATGGCCGATTCAAACAGTGAGCTTTCGATAGTGCCGTGGCGCATTGTCTGGCGATACTCGACCGGGCGTTCGATCAGTTCCGCTGCGAACGCGCCCTCGTCGTTGCGGGTCACCTGAAGCGCCGAGTTAATGCTGAGGTTTCGCGTCAGCGATAGCACATTGCCGTTTTCATGCCGAATGGTCAGCTCGTCGCCGGGTTTGAGTTTTCTAAGAGGCTCGCGCGCGGCCTGCAACCGGCTGATGGTAATCAGCTCGCCGACGTTGAGTTGATTACGGCGGAAAATGCCATCCAGCGTGTCGCCCGATTTGACTTGCAGGACGAGCTCATCGAAGGCGGGCTCAGGAACTGGCAGGGCTGCCGGTGCAATCGGCTCTGCGGTTGCCTCGTCGACTAAAACCACCCGCGAATCATCGGTGGGTTCTGCGGCGCTGATCTGTTGCACTTGTTCTGCGGGCGGCGGCGCGACACTGTCGTCTTCGTCGCGGAGGATAATCGCCAAAACCAGTGCAATGATGGGAAGGCCCAGCCCGACGGAGAACCACATAATATGGTTCGGTTTGCGCGGACCGCCGGACTTGTTTGTTAAATCCGTGTTGTAATCGTGCCGAATCGGACTAGGTTTGCGGTGCAACGCACTGTTCCTGTTCTGGTTTCACAAAGATTAATCGCTGGTCGTGTATTAGTCAAAGTGCAATCAACGCAGTGCCTTTGCGTTTGTCTCCTCGTGGGCGGCGGTCGTCAGGCGGAGAAACGCAGCGTATCGCCATCGGTGTTGGCCCCCAGGGGTGTCAGTGTGCGTGATAATCGTCATAATCGCCGGTTCATATTCACAATAAATGCCAGCAGCAGAGGGTCGCGACTTGTCAGCCGAAGAAATGCAGGATCCGGATAAACAACTTGCCGAATTGACGCGTGGCGTTGAGGAAGTGCTGCCCGAGGGCGGTCTTGCCGAGCGGCTGAAAGCCGGCAAGCCGCTGGTTATCAAGGCGGGCTTCGATCCGACTGCGCCTGATCTGCACCTTGGTCATACCGTTTTGATCAATAAAATGCGCCAGTTCCAGCAACTTGGCCATGACGTGGTATTTCTGGTCGG
>CALOCQ010000002.1:0-640000 GCA_942491885.1 uncultured Pseudomonadota bacterium | reverse complement strand
ACTCCGCTTGCGGAGTATCGTGCACTGAATACATAGGTGTACGAAGCGAACGTGGTGAACTGAAACATCTAAGTACCCGCAGGAAAAGAAATCAACCGAGATTCCCTGAGTAGCGGCGAGCGAACGGGGAACAGCCCAGTTAGCCATCAAACTGTGATATCTAGCAAAACGGTCTGGAAAGTCCGGCCATAGAAGGTGATAGCCCTGTATGCGAAAGGTGAAGCACATGGGTAACGAAGAGTAGGACGGGGCACGTGAAACCTTGTCTGAACATGGGGGGACCATCCTCCAAGGCTAAATACTACCTACCGACCGATAGTGAACTAGTACCGTGAGGGAAAGGCGAAAAGAACCCCGGTGAGGGGAGTGAAATAGAACCTGAAACCGTGTGCGTACAAGCAGTGGGAGCCTCCTTGTTCGGTGACTGCGTACCTTTTGTATAATGGGTCAGCGAGTTACTTTCAGTGGCAAGCCTAACCGTATAGGGGAGGCGTAGGGAAACCGAGTCTGAATAGGGCGATTTAGTCGCTAGGAGTAGACCCGAAACCGGGCGATCTATCCATGGCCAGGGTGAAGGCAGGGTAATACCTGCTGGAGGCCCGAACCGGGTAATGTTGAAAAATTATCGGATGAGCTGTGGATAGGAGTGAAAGGCTAATCAAGCCCGGAGATAGCTGGTTCTCCTCGAAAGCTATTTAGGTAGCGCCTCGTGTATCACTTCTGGGGGTAGAGCACTGTTTCGGCTAGGGGGTCATCCCGACTTACCAACCCGATGCAAACTCCGAATACCAGAAAGTGCAATCATGGGAGACACACGGCGGGTGCTAACGTCCGTCGTGGAAAGGGAAACAACCCAGACCGCCAGCTAAGGTCCCAAAGTTACAGCTAAGTGGGAAACGATGTGGGAAGGCAAAGACAGCCAGGAGGTTGGCTTAGAAGCAGCCACCCTTTAAAGAAAGCGTAATAGCTCACTGGTCTAGTCGGCCCGCGCGGAAGATTTAACGGGGCTCAAGCTGTACACCGAAGCTGCGGACGCATATTTATATGCGTGGTAGAGGAGCGTTCTGTAAGCCTGTGAAGGTGTGTCGCGAGGCATGCTGGAGGTATCACAAGTGCGAATGCTGACATGAGTAACGATAATGCGGGTGAAAAACCCGCACGCCGAAAACCCAAGGTTTCCTGCGCAACGTTAATCGGCGCAGGGTGAGTCGGCCCCTAAGGCGAGACCGAAAGGCGTAGTCGATGGGAAACAGGTTAATATTCCTGTACCGATAGTTATTGCGATGGGGGGACGGAGAAGGCTAGGCCATCAGGGCGATGGTTGTCCCTGTTTAAGTATGTAGGCAGAGAGCTTAGGAAAATCCGGGTTCTTAATGTCGAGATACGAGACCATCGGCCTTTGTGCCGAGAAGTGGTTGATGCCATGCTTCCAGGAAAAGCCTCTAAGCTTCAGTAACTATTGACCGTACCGCAAACCGACACAGGTGGGTGAGGAGAGAATCCTAAGGCGCTTGAGAGAACTCGGGTGAAGGAACTAGGCAAATTGGTACCGTAACTTCGGGAGAAGGTACGCCCCTTCTGGTGATAGAACTTGCTTCTTAAGCTGGTGGGGGTTGCAGTGACCAGGTGGCTGCGACTGTTTACTAAAAACACAGCACTCTGCAAACACGAAAGTGGAAGTATAGGGTGTGACGCCTGCCCGGTGCCGGAAGGTTAATTGATGGGGTTAGCGTAAGCGAAGCTCTTGATCGAAGCCCCGGTAAACGGCGGCCGTAACTATAACGGTCCTAAGGTAGCGAAATTCCTTGTCGGGTAAGTTCCGACCTGCACGAATGGCGTAACGATGGCCACACTGTCTCCACCCGAGACTCAGTGAAATTGAAATCGCTGTGAAGATGCAGTGTACCCGCGGCTAGACGGAAAGACCCCGTGCACCTTTACTACAGCTTTGCACTGAATTTTGAACCTATTTGTGTAGGATAGGTGGGAGGCTTTGAAGCGTGAACGCTAGATTGCGTGGAGCCACCCTTGAAATACCGCCCTGGTATGTTTGGAATTCTAACCCAGGCCCGTTATCCGGGTCGGGGACAGTGTATGGTGGGTAGTTTGACTGGGGCGGTCTCCTCCTAAAGAGTAACGGAGGAGTACAAAGGTACTCTCAGTGCGGTCGGACATCGCACGTTGCGTATAAAGGCATAAGAGTGCTTGACTGCGAGACAGACACGTCGAGCAGGGACGAAAGTCGGTCTTAGTGATCCGGTGGTTCTGTATGGAAGGGCCATCGCTAAACGGATAAAAGGTACGCCGGGGATAACAGGCTGATTCCTCCCAAGAGTCCACATCGACGGAGGAGTTTGGCACCTCGATGTCGGCTCATCACATCCTGGGGCTGTAGCAGGTCCCAAGGGTATGGCTGTTCGCCATTTAAAGTGGTACGCGAGCTGGGTTTAGAACGTCGTGAGACAGTTCGGTCCCTATCTGCCGTGGGCGTTGGAAATTTGAAGGGAGCTGCTCCTAGTACGAGAGGACCGGAGTGGACGTATCTCTGGTGTTCCGGTTGTCACGCCAGTGGCATTGCCGGGTAGCTATATACGGACAGGATAACCGCTGAAAGCATCTAAGCGGGAAGCCCCCCCCAAGATTAGATTTCCCTTGATCCTTGAGATCACTGAAGGGCCGTTGAAGACTACAACGTTGATAGGCTGGGTGTGGAAGCGCAGTAATGTGTGAAGCTAACCAGTACTAATTGCTCGTGCGGCTTGATCATATAACACCAAAGCAGTCTTGCTGAGGTGTGACGCGAAAGGTATATCACCTTCAGCGACACTCTAGACATCGTCAAAACATTTCCAGGTTGTTAACTTTATTTGAGGCGCCGTAATCCGTTTTCGGTACGTCGACTCATACCAGTTTGCTTGGCGGCAATAGCGAGTAGGAACCACCCGATCCCATATCGAACTCGGAAGTGAAAATGCTCAGCGCCGATGGTAGTGTGGGGTCTCCCCATGTGAGAGTAGGTCACTGCCAAGCATTTATTAAGAGAAAGCCGTATTCCGTTTGGGATGCGGCTTTTTTTATGCATGGCGCTTGAGTCCGTTTAGCGCGAACGGTCGCCGGGCGGTCGCTCGATGTGACCTTAGCCCTCTGGACCAAAGTATGCGAAACGAGGGGTCTTCGACTAAACGGGTTTCGAGGATCGCAGCAATTCCCGGAGGAAAAAGAGACGTACCGGAGCATATTGGGTTAGCGCTTCATCAGCAGAAAGGTGGACTGAAGGTGGCCGAGACCTGTCTCCAGCGTAACATCAGCGCCGGCATTTATCGCTGAGATTTACAGTGCGCTGGCATGGGGACGTTACAGGTTAAGCGCCTGAAACGACCTGAGGATAAGAATCGTCATCTGACGAAGGTATTGGTCGCACAGGCGCTGCACATTCAAGAAATGAAGACGATTATCGAGGGAAAGTACTCAAGTTCCAACAATGGTTCCGATCACGCCAGGAGCGCGACGCGTGTCCGTACAGTGGCGTGGCGACTAATCCCACGTCAGTGTTGGTCAGTTCACGCTGATCGGATTTCTGCGACAGATCAAAACCCAGCGGAACTCTCACTACGATTACTTTAGCTCTTGGGGCACGCTAGCACCATTTCAAAGAAAAATCGCTTGTTAGCACACACTGTAAAAAAGCCCGCACTAGGGCGGGCTTTTTTTACCGAACACAATGTTTGAACGATTAGGCGATTTTGCGACGACGAGCGCTTCCAATGCCTGCCAGACCGAGCCCCAAAAGCACCAATGAGCCTGGTTCGGGGACGGAGACTGAAGAGCCGCGAAAGGCTACTTCACCGATTGAGCAGCTCGAGAAAGAGGTAGTACCACCGTTTCCTAAGTCTTGCGGACAACCGCTCATATCTAAGCGCACGAATTGCAGAGAGGACGATGCAAATCCAAAAACATCCGCGAGGTAGCCATCGGCACTATTGTCCGTTGGTAGTAGGCCAGATACCAGACTGAAAAACCCGACCCCGTCAACGGAACCAAAAAGGTCCAGCGTGCGAATTCCTGCCGATTCTTCGTTCCACAAGGCGAGGGCGTCAATTGTCTGAACACTTCCCAAATCGTAAGTAACGCTAGCGGAGGTCGTACCCTGCTGCGAAAACCATTCAAAGCCAGAAAAAACGTTAGTGTGTGTGTCGTTGGTGGCGATGTATGCATCGAAATCATCGACGCCACAGGTGTATCCGGAAGCTAAGCCGGATTGGTCAAAGGTTTCCGTGAGGGTACCGAAACCGGGCCCACCTGAATTAATGGTAGCACCGGTTGCGCATGTGATCGGACCCGCATGCGCTATACCCGCGCTCCCCAGCAGTAATCCAATTAAGGCCGTTTTGAGTTTCATAATTGTATCTCCTCACTTCTAACCGAAGTTTCACGTTATGGCAGATTTTTTCTCGTTATCCCACAGACAACAGTGCATAATTTGGGCCAGATTTAAGAAAGTGCATGAATATTAGAAAGTTGCTTTCAATAGATGGGCCATAAAAGCGTTTGCGGATCAACTCTACACTCGAGACTGTAAAGAAAGCCGACACTGAAAGTATGGCCTTCACTCTACCGGCCCGTGACCGCTCTCGTGCGAAATGAGCATGCAGACGCAGTCGGCGGAGAACTAACTCAATCGCTGTTGCAGATTGTGGCCGTCGCGTTTTTTTGTGGGTGGTGCTCGTGTTCGGTTGGCAGAGAACTCGTTCTATTCCTCTCGTTGATCCAACAGCCCCAATTCGCTGAGTCTCACGCTGAGCGGACCGGGCTTCGTCACGTAGTCTTGCAACCTCTTGCCCGTTTGAGTCGCAACGGTCGGGTCCGCACCAGATTCCAGCAGTAGCCTTGCCAACTCAACCTGGTCGCCGGCAAATGCGCCTATCGAACTCGGAAGTGAAAATGCTCAGCGCCGATGGTGGTGTGGGGTCTCCCCATGTGATAGACCGCTCTCGGGCATCCTGCCCTTCGCGGCACTCGCCCGTCCATGGGCATCGTAGGTCACTGCCAAGCATTTATTAAGAGAAAGCCGTATTCCGTTTGGGATGCGGCTTTTTTTATGGGCCGAGGTCTCCGTCTGATAGACGGAGGCGAGGTGCTAAACTAGCCGCATGTTGATAGCGTTGATCATTCTTGCGGTAATCGCGACGGCCGGAGTCGTGCTCTACAACCGTCTCGTTGTTGCCCGCAACCGGGTCGACACCGCATGGAGCGATATCGATGTGCAGCTGCAGCGCAGGCATGATCTTGTGCCAAATCTCGTCAAGGCAGTCGATGCCTATGCCAAGTATGAGCGAGCGACGCTCGACGCCGTCACCGAGCTGCGGGCTCAGGCGCTACAAAGTCAGGCGGTAGCGAAGCTCGGCGAGGTCGAGGAACAACTGGCATCCGGCATCAACAAGCTTATTGCGCTGGCCGAAAGTTATCCGGACCTCAAGGCCAGCGCCAACTTCCTGAAGTTGCAGCAGGACCTCTCGGAAACGGAAGACTTCCTGCAATTCGCCCGGCGCTATTACAACGGCTCGGTGCGCGACTACAACATCATGATCGAGTCGGTACCCAGCAATATCGTCGCCGGCCTGTTCCGATTCACGCAGCGGGAATATTTCCAGAAGGCGTCGGACGACGTTGCGAAGGTTCCTGTTGTTCGCCTGGGGCAGGGTGAATGACACGTTTGTTGTTGATGTTGCTACTGTTGTCGACAACGGCGGCAGCTGACGAAAGGATTATTTCCTTTCACAGCGATATCGTCATCAATGCCGACGCCTCCATCGACGTGACCGAGACCATCCGCGTGCGTGCTGAGGGCGTGCAAATACGGCGTGGCATCTACCGCTCGCTACCCACCGTTTATTTCGACAAGGCCGGCAACCGCTATCAGGTGAGTATCGACCCTGTCTCGGTAACGCGAGACGGTGTCGCGGATGGCTATCACGTCAAGCGCCCGCGTGAGTCGATCGACGTCTACTTCGGTCGCAGTGATTATCTCCTCGATAGCGGCGAGTATGAGTATCGCTTTCACTATCGCGCCACGCGAATGCTCGGTTTCTACGAGACACACGACGAGTTGTACTGGAATGTCACCGGCTTTGAATGGGGCTTCCCGATTGATCGGGCGTCCGCAAGCGTGCGCTTCGCGTTCGCGCTGGATGAGACCGATATCAATATTGACGCCTACACCGGTGCCTATGGCGAGAAAGGGCGCGATTACACGGCAGGCCTGTACGGCGGGCCCGAGGTCAGGTTCGCCGCCCGCTCTCCGCTGTCGCCGGTCAACGGTTTGACGATCGTCGTTGCGTGGCCAAAGGGCTACGTCGCCGAACCGTCCGGTTTGCAGCGTTCGACATGGTTCTTCATGGACAACCTCAACGTGCTCATCGTGCTGGCAGGCCTGCTGGTACTGCTCTCGTACTACGTTCCGGTCTGGCGCCGGTACGGGCGCGATCCGGATGAGGGTGTCATCGTGACGCGTTATGAGCCACCGCCCGGGTTTTCGCCTGCGTCGCTGCGCTACATCCGCCAAATGCACTACGACGGCAAGGTCATGACCGTGGCTATCGTCAATCTGGCGGTCAAAGGCTATCTGGACATCGAAGAGCGGGGCGGAGAACACGTGCTGACCAGAAAGACGCCCAGGAGCGACCCGCCTTCGCTTGCAGCCGGTGAGCAGGAATTGCTCGACGGCTTATTTGCCGAAGGATCGCGCATCGAGCTCGATAACAAAAACCACAGCGTTATCGGCCGCGCCCGTCGGGCGCATGCGAAGTCCCTGAAGGCCGATTATCACGCCAAGTACTTCAATACCAACGGCTTGCTCAACTTACCCGCAATTGTGATTGCAATCGGCTTCACCGCTGCCAGCTTCATGCAGGACCTTGAGCCGACGCCGTTGCAGATCGGCCTGATCGTAGTGCTGTTCCTGGTGATGTTGTGGTTCGCAATCATTATGAAGAGTCCCACCACGCGCGGGCGCAAACTGCTCGACCAGGTCGGCGGCTTTCGCGACTACCTCGATGTTGCCGAAAAAGACGAGCTGAACCTGCGAAATCCGCCGCAAAAGACGCCACAATTGTTTGAGCTGTATCTGCCCTATGCACTGGCGCTCGGTGTTGACCAGCATTGGTCGGAGAAGTTTTCGACGGTACTCGCGTCCGTGCGCGACCCGCGCGGCGGCAGCTGGAGTCCGGCCTGGTACAGCGGCAACTGGACGAAAGCCACGGATCTGTCATCCAATCTCTCGGGCAGTTTCAATTCCGCTGTCAGTCACTCTGCGTCGCCGCCCGGATCATCGTCAGGATCGGGCGGCGGTGGGTCGTCGGGCGGTGGTGGCGGTGGCGGCGGTGGCGGCGGCTGGTAGCGTCGCCGGCGATGCGACGCGGGCCGAACGTATAAATCGCACAAAGCGCCCGATGGCGATAGGAGATTTTCGGGGGGAACTCTGGCTCGCAGCGTTTGAAAGCATGACGCTTTTATAAGGCGAACAAAGACGCCAGACGTTTTTGTGCGGCAGGCACGGTCATGCCGAAAATATTATGTTAGAAAGGCTGTCACGTTAGCCCACCTTGCAGAGCATACGCAGCGGTCATGAGCCAAGAAAATAATACACAGGCGGCGAGCCGTATCTCGCTAGATTTCTCAGATGACAGGCTATTTACCATTGCGTTGTTGCTGTCGCTGGCGCCGCTGTGGCTGACGCACTATCTGCCAAGCGTTGACTTACCCGGCCATGCCGCGCAGGCCGTGGCACTCGGTCAACTTTGGCGCGACAACCCCGTTTACGAGCAACTGTTCGTTATCAACTGGCTGACGCCGTACCTGAGCAGTACGGTATTGCTGGCTGTTCTTGCATTAATAATGCCGGTCAACCTGGCAATCAAGCTTATTGTGAGCGCTATTGTCGTGGCCACGCCGGTGCTAATCGGCAGAGTTCTGAAGGCTTTCGGTGGCGATCCTGCCTGGCGCTGGTTGGCGATACCCTCGGTCTACAGCCTCGCGCTGTTCTGGGGTTTCTGGCCTTTCCTGTTCAGCATCCCATTGGGTCTGATTCTGCTCTTGCTGACCGCGCGTTTTGATCGGCAACCAACTTGGCAGATGGCGCTTGGGATTGCCGGTTTCTCTTTACTGTTACTAGTCTCGCATTTGCTGGTTCTGAGCTTTTGCTCATTATTGGCGCTAGCGTGGTTGTCGGGGCAGCACTACCGGCAGCCGCTACGTCTGATTTTGCGGTGTCTGCCGTTTGCGGCGCCTTTGCCTTTTATTGGTCTGTGGATGTACTCGGTTAGCAGCGGCGACAGTTATATGGCCGCCGATTACATGGTGTTTCGTCCACTAAGTATGCGGCTGCATGAATTGGTGACACAGGCGTCGGGGCTCGACGGTAAATTCAAGGTTATTTCGTATCTGATGTTTGCCACCTTAGTGGCGCTGCCACTGGTTTCGCGCCTGCGCCTGACACGTTCGCCCGGCAAATGGCTGATGGTCGCTGCGGGTAGTGCAGTGTTTTTTGGTTTTCCGAGTTTCGCGATGGGTACCGCGTTGCTGTATGAACGTTTTGGCCTGTTCATGCCGCTGCTATGGCTGTTGTTGTGGGAGCCCTCGCCGACAGCGAATACTCGCTGGCACTGGGTTGGCATGCTGATCGTCAGCGTGTGCATTGTCGCGAACATGCTGCGCTTTGCAGCGTTTGATGTGCAGGCACGTGGATTCGATGCGATTGTCGCGCAAATGCCGGCTGGCAAGCGTGTTGCCTCGTTGTCACCCCAAATTCGTAGCAATCAGTTTGCCGCGCCGGTCTTCATGCATTTTAATTCCTGGTATCAGGCCGAGCAGCGTGGCGTGGTCGATTTTAACTTTGCGATGTTCGATGTCACGCCGGTGCGTTATCGCGCGCAGACGAAGCCACCGTTCGGAGATGCCCTGGCGTGGTCACCCTTCAGTTTTGATTGGCAGAGAAACGGCGGGAATCAATACGACTACTTCTTGTCCAGATCGCCAGTGGATGAGGGCAATGCGATCTTTAAGGCAGACGCGGATAAAGTTGAGGTTGTTGGCAATGCTGGGTGGTGGTGGCTGTATCGAAAGTTGCCAGAAGTTAATTAGCTGGAGGTCAGCCGCGGCCCATGCTTTAGCGCTCTGTCAACGGGGCTTTGGAAGGTGCGAAAATCCAATACTTTTGGGCCATGAAAAACACGCTGGCCAAGAACACAATCATGCACCCTTGCACAAGTTGATGTGCAATGCCCAGGCGATAAACGCCTATCGTCAGCACCAGCCAATTGGCCGCATAGCCGAGGCCGTAGAGCGCCAGATGACGTTTCGCAGCAGTTGATATGTGTCCGGTGTGGCCAAACGTCCATCGTCGGTTACCGACAAACGTGACGATCACGCCGAGCACGTAAGTGATGGTCATTGCAAGGCGCGGTGTCAGTCCAAGCTCACACAGCCCAAGATAGAGCAGGTATGCGATTGCATTACTGGCTACACCGACGATGACAAATCGTAACGCCTGACGGTGGATAGTCACGGTTGCGTTAGCGCTGCGCCGTTAAGGTGTGTTCAGTGTTTTGGCGTTGGTCCTGAACGCCACCGGTATTGGCGCTGTCCTGGCGTACGAAGTACACAGGCCGATTCAGGGTTCGGAAGTGAATGCGTGCCAGGTATTCACCGAAAATCCCCAACGCGAACATCTGGGCGCCAGAAAAGATCGTAATGATCGATGCCAGGAACGCAAAGCCCGGTACGCTCGCGCCAATCGTGAAGTACCGAATCAATACGAACGCCAATAAGGTAATGCCAAATAGGGTGAGCACGAAACCAACCAAGCTCGCCACTTTCAACGGAAGCGCGGAGAAACCGGTCATCAGATTAAAGGCGTGCGCGACCAGTTTTCCCAGTGAATAGTTTGATTCTCCGACCATGCGCGGTCTGTGCTCGACGATAACGCTGGTGAAACGTGACGTTCCCCAGGTGAGCAGTACATCGATCGACACAGACGGACTTGAGAAGTCGGCAAATGCATCACGCAAGTGCGTGCGAAATACTCGCAGCGCGCTAACGTCGCGGGCGACCTCAACGCCGATGGCGCCTTGCAACGCGAGTTTCGTCAGCCGCGATGCCAGGTCACGAAGGACGCCATGCTGCTCGGTTCGCGGCACACCATAAACGACATCATGTGTCGCACCGAGCGTCTCCAGCAATATGGGCAGCTCGGAAGGCGGATGCTGCATGTCGTCGTCCATGGTGACGATTAATTCGTGGCGTGCAGCGCGTATGCCACACAGCAGCGCATTATGTTGGCCGAAGTTTCTGCCCAGTTCGATAGCGTGAATACAATCATGCTGATCGGCCAGGCCTGAAATGACCCCCGCTGAGCCATCACGACTCCCGTCATCGACCAGGATAATTTCGTAGCTGCTACATAGACTACCGAGTTCAGAACGCAATTCATCGCACAGCGGGGCGATAGTGGCTTCGGCGTTATAAACCGGTATGACGACTGAAATTGAGTGCATATGAAGGGCTTATCTGAGCGCGTCGTTAATCGGGATGATGACTGCGCATGACCGGCGCAGCGACTTTCCATAATGTAGCACAGCGCCCCAACTCCCAAGTGTGTGGTGGCTCACAAATCCCCGATTCGCGGAATACAGGCTGTCGCGCTGCGCAGCAGCGTCACACTGTCGAAATGATGTTCGCCATGACTCTGCAGCCAGGCGGTTCAATCGAAGGGCAAAACCCGTACACTGGCGTATTGAATTTCCTACGGGATCCATGATGATCAAATCGGTTGGCTCAAACGGCAGGGGGCAAGGGCGCGACGATGGCCTGCCAGATATTTCATCCATAATGGACAAGCTGCGCTCTGGCGGCGGCCCCGGAGGTAGTGACGATCCCCGCCGGGGGATCATACTCGCTGCGATCGTGGTGTTATTACTGTGGGGGCTCGTGACCTGCTTCTATACGGTACAGCCGGAACAGCGTGCGGTCGTAAAGCGCTTCGGTGACGTAATCGGTATTTCCGATCCCGGCCTGCATTTCAAGCTGCCTTTCGGTATTGATCAGACCCAGTTTGTTGCAACAGAGCGAGTGCTAAAGCAGGAATTCGGTTTTCGTACTGTAGAGGTGCGCTCCGAGGGCGGCACACGCTACAGTGAGCGCGATTTCGATAGTGAATCCGCGATGCTTACCGGTGATCTGAATATTATCAACGTTGAGTGGGTGGTTCAGTATCGCATCAACGATCCGATCAAATTCCTCTATGAATTGCGAGAACCTACCCGCACGCTGCGTGATATCTCCGAGTCGGTCATGCGCCGGGTGGTCGGTAACCGGCTTGGTTCGGAGGTGCTGACCGTGGGCCGCGTCGAGATTCAGTCTCAAGGGCGCGATGAGATTCAGCAGATCATGGAACGCTACGACGCCGGCATTCATATTATTACGGTCGAGTTGCAGGACGTCGTTCCACCACGGGCGGTGCAGCCGGCGTTTAATGAAGTCAACGAGGCGCGGCAGGAACGCGAACGCATGATTAATGAAGCGCAAAAGCGTGTTAACCAGGAAATTCCCAGAGCCGAGGGCGAGGCCATTCGTGCCATCGCAGAAGCAGAAGGCTATGCGACCGAGCGCGTCAACCGTGCGTTTGGCGAGAGCGTGCGTTTCTCGGCCGTGCTGGCCGAGTATCGCAGTGCACCGGAGGTGACGCGCTCCAGGCTCTATCTCGAGACACTCAACGAGATGCTGCCGACCATTGGTCAGATACTCGTCGTCCAGGATGATCAGGTCGGTCCGCTGCCACTGCTGGATGTTAATCGGCAACGTAGCCAGCGCGAAGGAGGCTCAGAATGAAAAGTGCTATAGCAACTATCGCCGCCATCGCGCTCGCAGTGGCCGGGGTCACCATGTTGTTCGTCGTCGATGAGGCCGAGCAGTCCATCATTGTGCAATTCGGCGAGCCCATCGGCGACGTGATCACCGATCCCGGCTTACACGTAAAGATGCCGTGGCAAAACGTACGTTATTTCGACAAGCGACTGCTGAGCTGGGACGGTGATGTCACGCAGATCCCGACGCTGGGGCGCGAGTTCATTCTGGTGGATACTACGGCCCGTTGGCGCATCGCTGACCCACTGCAGTTCCTGCGCAGCGTGCGCGACGAACTCGGTGCGCGTGGCCGGCTGGACGATATCGTCGACTCGGTCGTACGCGACATGGTTTCGTCGACGCAGCTTGAGGAGATCATTCGGTCCCGCGACTGGGATGTGGACGTCGAGGCGCTGGAGAAAGAGGATCCGGCGCTCGTCCAACGCGACGATGTCGATCTGAAACAGAAACCCAAGCTGGGTCGCCAGCTACTCGAGCAGGAAATTCTCGCTCGGGCCAAGCGGTTGATGCCGGAGCTCGGCATCGAGCTGGCCGACGTACGGATCAAGCGGGTCAACTACATCGAGTCTGTTCGCCGCCAGGTGGAGAGTCGGATGATCGCAGAGCGCCAGTCGATAGCGGAGCGCTTTCGTGCCGAAGGTCAGGGCCGTGCCCAGGAGATACTCGGTAACATGCAGCGAGACCTGCAACGCATCCGGTCGGAGGCTGCGCGCGAGGCTGAACAGATCCGCGGCAACGCCGACGCCGAGGCGACTCGCGTTTATGGCGAAGCGTTCGGCGCCGACCCTGAGTTCTATGCGTTCTTCCGAACGCTTGAGAGCTATAAGTCGCTTGGCGAGAACAGCACATTGATGCTGCGGGCAGACTCCGACTTCTTCCGTTATCTTGAGGAAGCCCAGGTACGGTAATGTGCGGCCCGTCTGGCCTGTGATCGACTGCGAACTTATTGGCGTGCGGATGCGGCAAGCATCATCGCCGGATCGATCGCAACGCCAGACAGGTACACGCCCCAGTGCAAATGTGCGCCGGTCACACGCCCGGTCGCGCCGACGCTACCGAGCTTTTGCCCGGCCTCAAGCGAGTCTCCTGGTGCCGTGTCGATGGTCGCCAGATGACAATACATGCTGACCAGCCCCTCGCCGTGATCGATCATCACCGTGTTGCCGTTGAAAAAGTAATTGCCGGTTGCGACGACACGCCCAGGTGCCGGCGCCACGATCGCAGTGCCGCTCGCGGCCGCGATATCCATCCCGCTATGCGGATTACGCGGCTGACCATTATAGAATCGCCGCGAGCCGAAGCTGTCGCTCTGCGGGCCGGCGACCGGGGCCTCAGCAAAGACGTCGAGCCCGCCGGTTTCAGTCCAACTGCTGCGTGCTGAATTCATTTCCTCGCGTTCTCGCTGATAACGTGCCAGTTCTGCAGGCGACGGATCGACATAGCGTTTTTCCTTGATCGTCAGGTGTTGTTCCCGATACTGGCGCTGCATTATCCGGACGCTGCGGTTTTCGACGCCGCTTTTTAATTTTACGGTGTATGCAAGGTCGCCAGGCGGGGTATCCAGGGCAATACCGAAAACAGCCGCCCATTGGTTTCCGTCGCGCACGACGGCCACGCGCCGCGTGCCGACGTGAACGTCAGGCTTGCTTGTCGCTGCCAGCTGAATGACAGCGATTCCGCCAGGAACCGGCGTGTGGCGCGGTAGCTCTGCGCTGGCGGGATTTGCCACGAGTTGGATTACGCAAAGCCAGGCAATTATGCTGATTCGCAAGGGACCTCCGGAAATTTATGTTGTCTTATGCCATTGTCGAGCGATCCGCAACAAGCCGCAACTGATTGGATACGCTGAGCCTCTTGAAGTCCAGGCTCGCTTCGACTTCGCAATAGCAGGGACCGCTACCGGTCAGCAGTCCAAACCAATAGCGGAAACGACCATGCTCCAGCGTGAATCATAGCAAACTCGAGTTATCTGCCATCATACGATGCAAATACCAGCCCCCAGTAACAAACTGATTCTTGCAGTTGCAGTTTGTGCCCGTTTTCGCGGCCAACCTTTGCTACATCATTGCATCTCAAGCGGGCTATCTGCCGGTGTGCATTGTCTACATTGAGGGTTGCACGTCGATCAGTGCCACCGGCCGATACGGTGTGAGCTACTGGTTATTCAAGGCACTGATGTTGCCGCAGGCAGTGTTGCTTATCGTTTTCTGGCGCTCATTGAGGATACGGTTCTCATTGTCGGACGGCAGGTCATCGCAACGAATGTATGTTGCCGGTTTGGTAGCGGCTGTGTTTCTCGTGCTTTACCTCGTATTTCTCGGCACCACTGGCGATTTCTATCGGCTAATGCGTCGCTACGGCGTATTCGTGTTCTTTCTGGGCACGCTTGTGGCGCAGGTTCTGGCGACTCGATTGCTGGCCCGATCCGACGATGACGTGCAGGCGGCCGTGATTACTCAGCGCATCCTGCTTTTGCTGATGGGGATCCTCGCGCTGGCCGAGATGCTCCTTGGCACATTCGGGCTGCAGGACGATGTTGCCGAGAATATTATTGAATGGAATTTCTCATTGCTGATGCAGTGCTGGTTTCTGACCTGGTTATTAATCGGCAACAACCGCGAAACCGCATTACCCGATGGGAATAGGTAGGTTGCACGATTGCCAAAAGCCGACGCTGGCGGTAGCGTTGGCTTATTCGCCGCGCGGTTTTTCAAGGGAGCAGGAATGAACGAACATCACACGATCAACTACGCCGAGGTGCCAACGCAGGATATTGAGGCGACCAAGCAGTTTTTTGCGGACGTGTTCGGTTTTTCTTTCAAAGACTTCGGCAATGACTACACGGCCTTTTCCGACTCGGGTTTGGATGGTGGATTCTACAGGTCGAACACGCCGGCAACGACGGAACGCGGCAGTGCGCTGCTGGTTTTCTTTAGCGACGATCTTGAGGCAAGCGAACAATCCGTCAAGGACGCCGGTGGCAAAATATGCCGGGAAATCTTCACGTTTCCGGGCGGGCGGCGATTTCATTTTCACGCGCCGGGTGGCAGTGAGTTCGCTGTTTGGGGAAAGTAGGCAGCGACAAACCAGATTAGCGTCAACACATTAGCGTCCACTTAATTTGCCGGCTATTACCCGTATTCAATGCGTGGCGTGATGCGTCGCTGTTGCAGGCGTCGCCATATCAGCGTCGGATGGCATACCGTGAGGTCGCCAGAGTAGGCCGAGCGATACGCAGGCGAACACAATCATTGCGATACCGAATGTTTTTCGAAAGCGCGTATGCCACGCATGACTGGCGCCGGCACCCGCTATTGCGAGGGTTGGCAACGTGCCTGCCCCGAACGCGACCATCAGCATTGCACCGTTAAGCGCGGACCCACTGACGGCGGCCATGGCGAGCATGCTGTAGACCAGCCCGCAGGGCAATGCGCCCCAAATAAACCCTGTGGCAAGCGCTTTCGCTGTGTTATCCATTGGCAGCACATAGCGCGCCAAAGGCGAGATGCGTTGCCAGAAAGCCTGACCGATGCGGTCGAGTGCCGCGAGCCGGCCTTTGCCGAGCAGCAAACGCACACCGAGCAACAGCAATGCCAGCGAGGCGAGCAACCTGAGCACAAATCCGGCCGTTTTAACGGGCATTGATGCCGCCGCTGCTGTGCCCAGCGCACCCGCGAGCAGACCAAGACTGGCGTAAAAAAGAATACGTCCTGCGTGATAGCTCATACGCCGACGCAGCGGTGACAGCCTGACGCTTGGTGCGGATTCGAACAAGCCCACAATCGGGCCGCACATGCCGATACAATGCCCGCTGCCAACGAGCCCGGCGATGAGGGCCGCGAAAATTAATGCGACGCTCATTCAGTGTCTCGCTTGCGCGCGCGCGGCGCGCGATCGTCGTCGAGCAGCACACTAAGGGCCGGGCTGTCGAGATCGTCGAACTGCCCGCTACGCGCTGCCCAGAAAAACGCGCCGACAAAAATACCCAACAGGATCAGTCCCAGCGGGATCAGCAGCATCAGGATGCTCATGACATTGCCTCCACAGGATCCGCCCGGCGCTGTTCGTTGATGTCGGCGGGTAGTTGTCGGTCGATGCGCAGAGCGTTGCCGACGACAAGCAATGAGCTGGCAGACATACCAATCGCTGCCATCCATGGTGCGACGAAACCGAGCGCGGCGAGGCTGACGCCAAGCAGATTGTAAAATGCGGCCCAACCCAGACTCTGATGTATGACGCGCCGGGACTTACGGGAGATTCTGGCGAGATCACGCAACGGACCGAGATCTTTGCCGAGTAAAATGCCGTCCGCGCTGGAGCGTGCGAGTGCCGCACCGCTGCCGATCGCGATCGACGCGTCGGCTGCGGCGAGTACCGGCGCATCGTTGACGCCGTCGCCGACCATGATGACGTGGCTGCCATCCTCGCGCAGCCGGCGAACCAGTGCCAACTTGGAAGCCGGCGTCTGGTCTGCGTGGAAATCGCTGATACCGAGCTCCCCGGCGATGCGTGCAACAACCGCTTGCTGGTCACCGCTGGCGATGAGTGTTCTGAAGCCCCGGTCCTGCAGCCAGTCGAGTGTCTCACGCGCGTCGCGGCGCAACGGGTCGCGCACGGTGAACTCACACAAAACACCCGTATTGTCGCCCAGATAAATGCCGCCGGATGTGTCGCTGCAGCCAATGTTCTCGCCGGCGGCGCCGGCAACGAATTCCCGTTTACCGATCCGATAGGCTCGGCCGTTGATAGTGCCGGAGACACCCTCCCCGACGTGAATGACGGGCTTGTCGTCCAATGTGCAGTCGGCGTTCCTGTAAGGCAAAAAGGCGCGCGCCAGTACGTGCCCCGAATCGGCCTCGAGTGCGGCGGCGATTTCCCGACACTGTTGCGCTGTTGGCCGGGCGCCAACGCTCACGCGTGTATCGGTAAGCTCAGGTGTGCCGCGCGTCAGCGTCCCTGTCTTATCAAACACGATGGTCGCGCCGCGCTGCAAACGATCGAGCAGGCGTGCGCGAATAAGCAGCAATCCGCGGCGTGATAGCGCACCTGCTGCGGATGCCAGCGCCGTCGGCGTGGCCAGCGCCAGTGCGCAGGGGCAGGCGACGATCAGCACCGATAAAACGATCGGCAGCATGCGTGCTGGTGCCAGCTGCCACCAGACCAAAGCTGTCGCGGCGGCGATGGCGAGTACGCTGACGACAAAAATACTGGCAACTTTATCGGATGCTGTTTGCAGCGCGCCGCGATCAGTTTGTGCGCGCTCGATGAGTCGCGCAATTTCGCCCAATTGCGTTGCCGCGCCGGTCTGGCGTGCCTCAATAACTGCCTCGCCGCTGCAGACTGTGGTGCCGGCCAGCACCGGGTCACCGCTGCGTCGTGTCAGTGGCTCGGACTCGCCGGTCATCATGCTTTCGTCTACGGTCAGTGTGCCGCTGATGACCACGCCATCGGCGGCAATAATGTCGCCGTTGCAAAGCTGCAGGTGATCATTCGAGCGAATGGCTTCACGTGCAATACGTTCGCTCGTTGTGCCATCGACGACCCGGCGTACAGAAGCCGGCAACATCGACGCCATCGCTTCCGCGCCATCATCGGCCTTGTGACGCGCGCGCATTTCCAGGAAGCGACTGACGCACAACAGCGCGACAAACATTGCGATCGAGTCGAAGTAGACAGCGCCTTCGCCGCGCATTGTTGCGATAGCGGACGCGACAAACGCGACACTTAGGGCAAGTGCTACGGGTACATCCATGCCTGGCGCGCGTCGCTTCAGGCCTAACCACGCGCCGCGAAAGAATGGCGTGGCCGAATAGCCGATGATCGGCAGCGTCACGATAAGGCTTACAACTCTCAGCAATTGCGCGGTTGACGCATCGATGCCCTGAAATTCGCCGGCGTACAGGCCAATCGCAAACATCATTGCCTGCATACCGAATACCCCGGCAACCAGCATGCGCTTTATGGCGGTGCGATAGTCGTCACGTTCGGCTCGCATGCGCGTGCCGGGAACGACAGGCTCGGGTTTAAAGCCGGCGCTGGCGATGCGTTGCAGTATTGCGCCAAGTCCCAGTTTATCGGCTTGCCAGTGCACGACGATACGTCGGCTGGCCGGGTTTGCGGCGACACTTTGTATGCCGGGCTGGTCGTCAAGTAGCTCGTTGATCAGCCAGATGCATGCCGGGCAATAAAGGTCGCCGATATACAGCGTTGCTTCGGCGCCGCCTTGTTCGTCGCAGGCAACGTATTGCGCGGCGACGTCAGGTTGGTCAAACGCGTCATAACTTGCTTCTGGCGGTCGCAGGCTGGCCTCGGCATCCGGTGCGCGATGACGGTAGAACTGCGCTAAGCCCGCGCCGGCGATAAATGCCGCTGCTGCAGCACAACCATGACAGCACATCGGCTGCGATTCGCCGCCGACATCAATCCGGATATCGACGCCACTAGGAACCTCGTCCTGACAATGAAAGCAGTGCGCCTGGGTCACGGCCGGGCAGACTCCTTGGCCGCCAGAGGCTGATCGTCCAGCCGCGGCATCACCGGGTCCGGGTTGCTGATGGCCAGGAATATCGTGAACATGCAGCCGACCACTGTCAGAGCAGGAATCGCGACGACGAGCCAGACCATCGGTATGCGATACCAGGGCGTTGCCGGGGTGGTAAGTGTTGTCATATTAGTAACTCGTTACGGGGCCGCGGAAGCGGCTGTCTTCGCTGAGGGTAGTATTGCTGCCATCATTCGCGGACAGTGTGAATTCGATGCTCTGGCCGCCGCCGGCGTTCTCATGCGGGACGCGCACGGCTACCGGGATACGCAGACCCGACTCTGCATCAATGGTGACCTCGGTCTCGGTCACGATGCGGATGCCGTCGATGCCGGTCACCGTTAGCGTGTAACTGTGTGCCCGCTGGTCCTTGTTGATCGCATGCACGGTAAAGGTGTTCTCAATGCCCTCGCGCCCGACATCGCGATACAGCGCATTACGATCACGAATCACATCAACGATGAGCGGTGGCTTGGTTGCCAATGAGGTGACAAACAGGCCCGTAAACAACAGCAGCAGTGCGCTGTAGATAATCAGTCTTGGGCGCAGAATACGGGTCGGTTTGCCAGTCATGGCATGTTCGGTGCTATAGCGCACCAGCCCGCGCGGGTAGTTCATCTTGTCCATGACCTCATCGCAGGCATCGATGCAGGCGGCGCAGGCGATGCATTCGTATTGCAGCCCCTCACGGATATCGATGCCGGTCGGGCAGACCTGTACGCACATCGTGCAGTCGATACAGTCGCCGAGCGGCGTGTCTTCGCGCGCAACGTTGCGGCTGCGACTGCCGCGTGGCTCTCCGCGTTTCTCATCGTAGGTAATGATGAGCGTGTCTTTATCGAACATCGAGCTCTGAAAGCGCGCGTACGGGCACATGTACTTGCACACCTGCTCGCGCATGTAGCCGGCATTGCCGTAGGTTGCGAAGCCGTAGAACAGAATCCAGAAAGCCGACCAGCCGGCTACTTCCAGGTTGATAACACTCACCGCGAGTTCGCGTACCGGCGTGAAGTAGCCAACGAAGCAGAACCCGGTAATCAGCCCTAACGCGATCCAGGAAATCTGCTTGCCTGTCTTGCGCCAGACTTTGTTCCAGCTCCATGGCGCCTTGTCGAGCTTCATGCGTTTAAGACGATCGCCTTCAAACAATCGCTCGATCCAGCTGAATGCTTCGGTCCAGACAGTCTGCGGGCAGGCGTATCCGCACCACAGCCGTCCGCCCAATGCGGTTACGAAGAACAAAGTTATCGCTGCGAGAATCAGCAGTAGCGCAAGATACAGAAAATCCTGCGGCCACAGTGTAAGCCCGAAAATATAGAACTTGCGTGCCGGCAGATCGAACAACACGGCCTGGCGTCCGGCCCAATTAACAAACGGACCGAAATAGAACATGCCGAGCAGTACAAACATCGCGAGCTTACGCAGCCGCGAGAATCGTCCGTTTATTTCACGCGGATAGACTTTGGCTTCGCTCTGGTAGAGTGAGACGCTCTCGACCGGGATAGCGGTTTCTTTCATGACGCGCTCCCTGTCGGCCGCGGTTGCTGGCGCTTGCGGCGTGCCAGTCGCAGGCACAGCCAGCCACTGGCCAGAGTGCCGGCCCAGAAGAAGAAAAAGCCCATGCCGTAGCCGATCTCACGAGAATTGAGCGCAGCAATATTGACCTCGTCAACCAGCAGCAGCGGGTCAACGAAAGCAAAAAATATCAGTGTCATAACGGCCGCAACCAGAAACGAGACCCATATCAGCAGGGCTCGTTTCTGCGTATCACGCGACCAGTCCTCGCTGTGGCGTATGCCGTCGGTCATCGCATCAGTCCGCCTGCGATTGCGTGGCCGACAGGCTATAGACGTAGGCGGCCAGCAGACGGGCGCGATCTTCGCCGACCAGTTTGCGGTGTGCCGGCATCATGTTCTGACGGCCGTTAACGATCACATCGCGCACCATGCCCGGCGAGCTGCCGTACAGCCAGATGTCATCATTCAGGCGGGGTGCGCCGAGTGCCTGATTACCGTCTCCGGTGGGGCCGTGGCATGCGCCGCACACCGCGAGATATTGGCCATGCGCCGGTGAACTTTCGTCCTGCCCGGCCGACATGTTGCGTACATAGCCGACCATGTCATCAAGTGCCGCATCGTTTGAAAACACGGCGCCCAGTGCGGGCATGATGCCATTGCGCCCATTCAGAATCGCGTACTCGATGCTGTCCAGTGAACTACCGTAGAGCCAGTCGTCATCCGTCAGGTTCGGGAATGACGCCGCGCCGTAGCCGGCGGAGCCATGACACTGGATGCAGTAGTTCGAAAACAGGCTGCGCCCGATACTGAGCGCTTCGGTGTTTTCAACGAGCTGCTCCGGCGGCATGTCGGCGAACTGCGCGAAGATCGGCGCATAGCGCGCTTCCGCCTTGGCGATTTCCGCATCGTATTGCGCCTGTTGCGACCAGTCGCTGGTGCCGGAGAAGTTACCGAGACCGGGAAAGATCACGAGGTAGCCGATGGCGAATACCAATGTGATGACGAATAGCCCCAGCCACCAGCGTGGCAACGGCTCATTGCGCTCGGTGAGTCCGTCCCAGACGTGACCGGTATCTTTGGCGTTGTCCGGCCCTTGTCGGCCCGACCACAAAATCAGCCAGAAAGTGGCGATGATCGAGATGACCGTGCCTGCAACTATGAAAATACTCCAACTTGTACTCACGATTGTTCTCCGTTCAGACTCGCGTTTTTATTCTCTACAGGCCGGTCTTCTGTGAGCGGCAGGCTGGCGGCATTGTCAAAGTCCTGCTTGCGTCTGGCGCTGTAAGCCCAAAACGCAATGCCGATAAACAGCAAAAACACGAACAGCGTCACCAGACCGCGAATTAATCCGATATCCATGCGCTGCTCCTAGCGTGCCGACCGGGCAAGACCCAGTCCCTGCAGGTAGGCGATCAGCGCCTCCATCTCGGTCTTACCGTCCACCGCTGCCGGTGCACCACTAATGTCCTCATCGGTATACGGGTCACCACCGATCTTGCGCAGCATATGCATCTTGTGTGCAACCAGCTCGCCGTCGACAGTGGCATCACTGAGCCACGGATAGGCCGGCATGTTGGACTCAGGCACAAGGTCCTGCGGCTTCATCAGGTGAATGCGGTGCCACTCATCGCTGTAGCGGCCACCAACACGCGCGAGATCCGGGCCAGTGCGCTTGGAGCCGAACTGGAACGGGCGGTCATAGACGAACTCACCGGCCACCGAATACGGGCCGTAACGTTCTGTCTCCGAGCGGAACGGGCGTATCTGCTGCGAGTGACAGTTGTAGCAGCCTTCGCGCACATAGATGTCGCGTCCGGCCAGCTGCAACGCAGGGTAGGGCTTGATGCCGTCGATCGGCTTGGTGCCGGCGCCGCTGGCCATCAACGGCAAAATCTCGACCAGCCCACCGATACTGATTACCACAATAATCAGTACGCTCATCAGCTTGATGTTTTTTTCAATTTTTTCGTGTTGCATAGCGATTCACTCAAACGGGTTGGGCAACGGCGATCGGATCCGGCGACTTGCGTGGCACGGTGCGATAGACGTTGTAGACCATTAGCAGCATGCCGCTGAAGAAGATCAGACCACCTGCCAGGCGAATACCGTAGTAGGGGTAGGTGAACTTCAGCGACTCGATGAACGAATAGGTCAGCGTGCCGTCGTCGTTGAAGGCGCGCCACATCAGGCCCTGTGCGATGCCGGATACCCACATCGAGGCGGCGTACAGCACCACACCGATCGTCGACATCCAGAAGTGAATATCAATCAGTCGCGTCGAGTACATGGACTGTAGTCCGTACAAACGCGGGATCAGGCAATACAGCGAGCCGATGGTCATCATCGCGACCCAGCCCAGCGCTCCGGAGTGCACATGGCCGATAGTCCAGTCCGTGTAATGTGAAAGCGCGTTGACGGTCTTGATCGACATCATCGGGCCTTCGAAGGTCGACATGCCGTAGAACGATAGTGCGACGATCATGAACTTCAGGATCGGGTCGTTGCGAAGCTTATGCCAGGCGCCGGACAGCGTCATAATGCCGTTGATCATGCCGCCCCATGACGGCGCCAGCAGGATCAGTGAGAACACCATGCCCAGCGACTGCGCCCAGTCAGGTAGTGACGTGTAGTGCAGGTGATGCGGGCCGGCCCACATGTAGATCGCGATCAACGCCCAGAAGTGTACGACCGACAAGCGGTAAGAGTAGATCGGGCGTTCGGCCTGCTTCGGCACGAAGTAATACATCATGCCGAGGAAGCCCGCGGTCAGGAAGAAGCCCACCGCGTTGTGGCCATACCACCACTGCATCATCGCATCGACGACGCCGGTATAGATCGGGTAGGACTTGGTCAGAGATACCGGTATCGACAGGTTATTGAAGATATGCAGCACGGCGACTGTGAGAATGAACGCCGCATAGAACCAGTTTGCAACGTAGATATGCTTGACCCGTCGTCGGCCGATCGTGACCAGAAATATGACCGCGTAACTGACCCAGACGACGGCAATCAGCAGATCGATCGGCCATTCCAGCTCCGCGTATTCCTTGCCCTGTGTAATGCCCAGCGGCAGTGTGATCGCCGCGAGCAGAATAACGACTTGCCAGCCCCAGAAGGTGAAGCTTGCCAGCTTGTCGAACGCCAGACGCACGTGGCAGGTGCGTTGCACGACATAATAGGAGGTCGCGAATAGCGCCGAGCCGCCGAACGCAAAAATCACCGCGTTGGTGTGCAGGGGCCGTAGGCGGCTGTAGGTCAGAAACGGCAGGTCGAAGCTGAGCGCGGGCCAGATCAGCTGGGCGGCGATAATGACGCCGACCAGCATGCCGACGACGCCCCACAGGATCGTTGCCAGTGCGAACTGGCGCACCACGGTATCGTTATAGGTTGCAGAGTTATCCATGTTTTCGTTGTCCCGTTGACCGGTGGATGACGGAGGTGGCGGAAAGCGCCCGATCACGTTGCGACTATATCGGCGCGCCCTGACGACCAAAATGATCTAGGTCAATTACGCGGCGGCGCGGATCGGCTTAGGCTTGCGGTGTCGAATAGAGAGCCAGGCTCAGGAGTGCCACCGAATGGCGCAGACTGCGATACAGGTCCCACCACTGTCATTGATCGAACGCTATGGCGTCACGGGACCGCGCTTTACGTCTTACCCGACGGCATTGGTGTTTGATGAGTCGGTGCGCGAAGGTGCGTTTCTCGAGGCGCTCGCGCGCAGCAACGACCAGCTGATTCCGGCGCCGCTGGCGCTCTACCTGCACATCCCGTTCTGCCGAACGCTTTGCTACTACTGCGCCTGCCATAAGAAGGTCACGCGCAGCGCCGGCGTGGTGTCGGACTACATGACGGCGATGCATCGCGAGATTGTGGCCAAATCCGCATTGCTGGACAGCGATCGCGTGGTAGAGCAGCTGCATATCGGCGGTGGCACGCCGACGTATCTGAATGCGGGCCAGCGTTCGGCGTTGATGTCGTGTATCGATGACCACTTTGTGCTGGACAACGGGCCCGACCGGGATTTCTCTATTGAGATTGATCCGCGCACGATTGCCGCCGATGAGCTGGCCGGTCTGGCTGAGCTGGGTTTCAACCGGGTCAGTTTCGGCGTCCAGGATCTGGATCCCGACGTGCAGCGCGCGATCAATCGCGTGCATGCGTTTGATGATATCCGTGATCTGGTAGTTGCGGCGCGAGCGGCGGGTTTTCGCAGTGTCTCGATTGACCTGATCTACGGTCTGCCACACCAGACGGTGGAGCGCTTTGCGGCCACTGTCGAGAAAATCCTGACGCTGATGCCGGATGCCTTGTCGGTGTTTAACTATGCGCATTTACCGGATCGGTTTCCCGCCCAGCGCTTATTGCGCCAATCGGACCTGCCGGATGCGAGCAATCGGATACGTATTTTCCGTAATTGCGTGGCGAGCCTGCAGCAGGCCGGGTACGAGTACATCGGCATGGACCACTTTGCGTTGCCCGACAGTCATCTCGGCAAGGCCAAGAAGGCCGGCAAGCTGCAACGTTGTTTTCAGGGTTATGCCGGCGGTGCCGGCAATGAAACGCTGGGCTTCGGCGCGAGTGCGATCAGTCACATTGGTGACGACTTTTTTCAGGTGGAAAAGAACGAAAAAGCGTATGCCGCTGCCATCGCCGAAAACGGCATGGCGATCGCCAGAGGCTACCAGTGTAGTGTCGATGACCGTCGCATCGCCGAGGTGATTCAGGCAATTATGTGTTATGCGCGATGTGACAAGCGCGTTTGGGAGCGTCAGTTCAAGTGCAATTTTGACGACTACTTCAGTCGCGAACTGGGGCTGCTCGCACCCCTCATAACTGATGGTCTGGTCAGTGTCGGCGAGAGCGCCATTGAGGTGACACCAATGGGTATCGTGTTCTTGCGTAGTATCGCCGGCTGCTTCGATCGCTCAAGTGCCGACCTGAGTGCTTGTTCACGTATTGTCTGAGGTTTTTCAGCGCTGCACCGGTGCGGACATCTTGCTATTATTTCCCCGCTTTCCTGTCGCGAGGAAACAATGGAAAAGTACCAACAACTGTCGGTCGATCGGCCGCCTGCAGACAATCTGAATTCACAGACCGTCCCCGACGCAAAACGCTGCAGTGGCTGCGTGGTCGGGGATCTGTGTGTCGCTGCCGGTTCCGACGAGAAAACACTGGTGAAGCTGGATCGTCTGTTGACGATCGGTGATGCCGTGAAGCCGAGCGCAATGGTCGTGCGGCGCGGTGATCCGTTCAATTACCTGATCGCTGTGCGCCAGGGCTGCTTCAAGAGTTTTGTCACAGACCGTGACGGGCGCGAACAAGTGCAGGGCTTTCATTTCGCCGGTGAACTGATCGGGCTTGATGCCGTTCAGGACAGGCGCTTTCGGGCGAATGTTGTTGCACTGGGTGGTGCGTCTTTGTGCGAGCTCGACTACGACCGGCTGCTGGAATTATCCGCCTGTTCAAATAGTCTCCAGAGTCAGCTCTTCCGTCTGTTCTCCGGCCGGCTGGCCAGCCAGCAGTGGCGCGGCGGCGACTTCACGGCCGATGAGCGAATAGCCGCGTTCCTGCTCGATATTTCGGCGCGTATGCAATTGCGTGGCGCGTGTGGCGATGAGCTGGAACTGCTGATGTCGCGCAGTGACATCGCAAACTATCTCGGGCTTGCCACCGAAACGGTGAGTCGATGCCTGACGCGCCTGAGCAGCGGCGCATTGATTGCTGTGCGCCGTAAACGCGTGACGATTCTCAACCGCGAGATGCTGCACTCGCTAGCCGAGCCGGTATTCGAATCCAGCTGATCGGGCGATCACACGTTTTCATCGAACAAGCGACCCGCCTGCCTGCCGTTTTCGTCGCCGCTGACGATGGCGGTGTAATCATTGTCTGTCGATTGGCGCTGCAGCCATTCCATGATATCCAGTAGCGCAGGGTCGTTCTGCAATTCGGCGCGCGTTGGTGACTCGCCGGCGGCGTGCCCCTCCACGTGGTCGTCTTGGTCCGTTGAGTTTGTGCCGCCGCGTTGTCTTTTATTTATCCGTCGCTTGGTGTTGCGTGCGGACGCCGGCGTGGCGATCCACGCGAATGGCGCCCAGTCCTGGGCACCGCGACCAACGGCGGTGCGCTGATCGCTTGAACTGTCATCGCTGACGGGTTGTTGTTTGGAGGCGAAGCGTTGCACCAGGGCCTGCCAAAGCGCGGCGCGTGCCGATTCAAAGGCCAGCGGGTTGCCGGCAGCAGGCAGCGCTCGTGCAAGCGCCGATGTTGTTTCGCCGATAAGCACGCGCAGCAAATCGGTGGAATTGACGGTTTGGTCTGCCATGGCTGCGATGGTGGCGGCGCCTATCAGCCCGCGCTGATGCTGCGGTGATTGGTGCTGGACCAGTTCGGGCAGTTGCGAGGCGACGACATGACGCAACACCTGGGCCGCTTGTTCATGGGTCAGGGGCAGGCGCGACAACGCCGGGCCCCCGTTCAGCGCTGCGGACGGCAAACTGAGCGCGCTGCTGCGCGATGCCGCAGCGATCGCATTGATGAGTGCCGTTCGTTGCGGCAGGGCAGCGATGTTGATATCCGACATGTCCGCCTCCTTGCGTTGTTAGCGACAGGCGGGAGGCGAGCTTGAATTGCCATCCGGGCGGGTTTCTCCCCGAAGCGTCGTGGTTGCGCGGTTAGCGCGCTGATTAGGCCCTGGTTTAGCGGGCCGCCGTTTAGGGGTAACATGCGGGCTTGGCTTCTGGAACGACCGTTATGTTTGAAATTGACCCGCTCCCCGGTGACCCGATTCTGGCCCTGATGGCCGCCTACCGGGAAGATAGCGCACCGAATAAGGTAGATCTTGGTGTCGGTGTCTATCAGGACGAAAACGGTCAAACGCCGGTGCTCGCCGCGGTGACGGCGGCCGAGCATCAGATACTCGACCACCAGGCGACGAAATCTTATGTCGGCATCGCCGGCTCAGAGCCCTTCAACCGCGCTATGACCGAGCTCATTTTCGGTGCTGAGCATGCCGCCGTGGCAGACGGCCGGGTGACGACGGTACAGAGCGCCGGCGGGTCGGGCGGGCTGCGTGTGGCGGCCGAGCTGGTCAATAGCCTGCGCCCGCACAGCACGGTTTGGGTGTCTACGCCGACGTGGCCCAATCACCGGCCGTTGCTCGGATCGGCGGGTCTGGAGATTGCCGAATATACCTATTACGAGCCGGCCAGTGGCCAGATCGACGAAGCCGCAATGCTGGCAGACATCGCCGCGATTCCGGATGGCGACGTATTGCTGCTGCACGGTTGCTGCCATAACCCGACGGGCGCCGATCTGAGCCCTGATCAATGGCGCGCCATTACCAGCTTGTGTCGGCGTAAGAACCTGCTGCCGATGATTGACACGGCCTACCAGGGGTTTGCACAAGGTGTCGACGCCGATGCCGCCGGCGTGCGTCTTATGGCATCCGAGTTGCCGGAGCTGATTGCCGTTTCTTCCTGTTCCAAAAATTTCGGGCTGTATCGCGAGCGGACCGGCTCCCTGAGCGTGCTGACACGCAGCGCGAAGGACGCGCAGGCGACGCGCAGTCACATGATGAAAATTGTTCGCTCGATGATCTCTATGCCACCGGATCATGGTGCAAGTATTGTTGCGACGATTCTTGATTCGGATATATTGCGCCAGCAATGGCTGGACGAGCTGGAATCAATGCGTGTGCGTATGTGCGAACAGCGTCGTGCGTTTTCTGCGGCGATGTCGGCGCACGGGTTTGCTGATCGTTTCGACTTTATTGCGGATCAGCGCGGCATGTTCTCATTGCTCGGCGTTGAGCCGGCGCTGATCGATACGCTGCGCGAAGAATGGCACGTCTACATTGTTGGTTCGGGACGTATCAATGTTGCCGGCCTCACAAAGCCCAAGCTGCCTTATGTGGCTGAGGCGTTGGCGGCAACACTCAAGCGTTGATCACCCGATGCGCCGAACGCAAGGTCGGCGAACCCATGATCGTCTTCCAGTAATTCGCTGAACGCCGCGGCCGCCAGCGGCTTACTGAAGTAGTAGCCCTGGATTTCATCGCAATGATGCGCGGTCAGGAATTTGAGCTGCTCCATCGTTTCTACACCCTCGGCGACGACGCGCAAATTGAGGCTGCGTGCCATGCTGATGATCGCGCTACAAATAGCTGCGGCATCCTCGGCGGGCAGATCGTCAACGAACGAGCGATCGATCTTCAGTGCATCGAGCGGGAACTGGCGCAGGTAGGCCAGCGACGAATATCCTGTGCCGAAGTCGTCGACCGCCAGTGCGATTCCTGTTTGCTTCAAAGTCTGCAGCGCGTCACGCGTCTGCTTGACGTCTCGCATCAACACCCCTTCGGTCAGTTCGAGCTCGAGCCGGCCGGCGTCGAGGTCGTGTGTTCCGAGCACAGTTTCCACGACGGATGCGATATCGTCCTGCCAGAATTGCTGACTCGACAGGTTCACCGAAACCGGAATCGCGCGCAGCCCTTTCGTTGACCACTCTGCCATCTGCCGGCATGCCTCGTGCAGAATCCAGCGACCGATCGGTACGATGAGACCGGTATCCTCGGCAATCGGGATGATCCGTGCCGGAGAAATATAGCCGCGCTCCGGATGGCGCCATCTCAGTAATGCCTCCGCACCGATAATACGCCAGCTGCCGACTTCGACTTTCGGCTGATAGTGCAGTTCGAACTGGTTGGCTTCGAGCGCGCGGCGCAGGTCAAGTTCAAGGTCGAGTCGTTCCAACGAACGGACCGATGTTGTTTCAGTGCAGAAAGAGTAGCCCGAGCGCCCTGCCTGTTTTGCCTGGTACATAGCCACATCCGCCGTCTTCAGCAGGGCTTCCTCATCGTTGCCGTCCGAGGGATACATCGCGATGCCGATGCTGGGCGTGACGACAAACTCGTGGCCGGAGAACTCAAACGGCAGCTTCATGCGCTCGATGATTCTGTTCGCCACGCTTTCTATGTTCTCCACAGCGTCGGCATTGCGAACGATGAGGGTGAATTCATCCCCGCCAAGACGTGCGACGTTGCCCGTCTGGCCGTCAGCCGCAGCATGCGAGTTGTGCCGCGACAATACATCTTCGGCACGCAGGCAGCGCTCGAGCCGCTCTGCCACCATCTTGAGCAGCTCGTCACCGGCGGTATGTCCGAGCGTATCGTTGATGCGCTTGAAGTGATCGAGATCGATATAGAGCAATGCGAACTGAGAGTTGTTTTCACGCGCATATTGCATGCAGGCACGAAGTTCGGTGCTGAAATATTGACGATTAGGCAGCCCGGTCAAAGCGTCGTAGTAAGCCAGCTGGTGAATCTTGGTGGCGGCTTCTTTCTGCGTCGTTACATCACGTACGACGGCCAGGCCCAGTTTCGCGGTCTGTTTGACCAGACGGATCTCAAAGTGATGCAGGCGCCCGTTTTCGGAAATCAGGCTTATTTCTGTCTCCACCGGTTCACCGACGTTCAAAATCTGCGCGACATGTTTTGACGCGCAACGTTCCACTTCCTGACGAAATGCATGCTCGAATGCTGACCAGCCGCTGGTGCGCATCGATGACGTCGAGCCCGAGTGCACCTCGAAACTTGCCATCGATGCGTTGTCACCCGTGACATGGCCGTTTTCGTCAATTGAATACAGGCGATCAGGCAGCGCCTCAACAATCGCCTTTACGCGCGCGTGCGAGTCGCGCAACGCTGTTTGGGTATGTGAGCCACGCAAAATGTAGCGAACCCGATGCGCGAGAATCGACCATGATATCGGCTTGACGATGAAATCGGTTGCACCGACCTCATAAGCCGCATTCACCGAGTCCGGGTCCTCGCGACCAGTGATCATTACGATCGGTGTAAACCGCGTCTCCCGGCGGCTGCGGATCCACTTGGTGAGTTCGAAGCCGTTCATCCCGGGCATGTCGACATCCAACAGGATGATATCCGGGTGAATGCGTTCGATTTGTTTTTGCGCTGCCGCACCCGAAGCCGCATCGACCACCATGAACTCGGAGTGCTCGAGGAATCGACGCGTCATCAGCCGGATGGTTGCCTCGTCATCGACGATCAGCACCAGCGGTGGCCGCTCTGTAAGCGAGTCACCGATGGTCCGGTAGATTCCTGTCATATTGCCGGCCATATCAGGCAACTCTTCGCTTGCTGGTGCCAGCCAGGCAATCAACTGAGCGCCGGAAACAGTGTTCCGCCTGCGGCCACAATTCGGCAATCTTATCGGTCTGCGCAGCCATGCCGAGTTTCTCGAGCTCGGCGCATTGGTCGGCGAAGAACTTCAGGCCGACGGCGGCGCTGCTCGACTTTAGTGCGTGTGCACAACGTGCCACCTCATCCGGCGCTTTCGCGGCCACGGCAGCATCGATATCGCGAACCAACGCTTTTGACGACATCATGTATTCGCTGATGATTTCTTCGAAAATTGATGACTCGCCATCCACATCGAGCATACGGATTTCATTCAGTGCGCTGTCGTCGACCAGTTGGATAGCGGCAAATTCTGACGTGCCGTCAGGTGCTTTGGTAGCCACAACGGTGCCGCCCCTGGTCCACTTGTTGAGCATGGTTTCGAGCTGATCCCGCGTGAACGGCTTCGTAAGATAGTCGCTCATGCCGGCATCCAGGCAGCTTTGCCGGTCACCGGACAGCGCATTGGCGGTCAGCGCAACGACTGGCAGGCTCTGTAATGATTCTCGCTGGCGAATTCTGCGTGTGGCCTCAAACCCGTCCATCTCCGGCATCTGACAGTCCATGAACACAAAGTCATAGGTCGATACTGAAAGCTTGTCGAGCGCCTCACGACCGTTGTTGGCGATATCAACACTGACACCGATACGTTTCAGAATCTCGCTGGCGACACATTGGTTGACGATATTGTCTTCGACCAGCAGTACATGGCGTTCTCTATCCGCATCAACCGGTGGCGGCTCAACATCATCACCGGCTTGAGCCTGTGACTGCACATAAGGGTGTTGTGCAACGCAATCAAACAGCGCTGAGGGGCGAACCGGCGAGCCAAGTGTCACGCCGAATCGGTCGCCCGTGGCAAGGTGCATCTTGCTTGTTGTAATGTCCGAGCCGGTCATAACGATCATTGCATCGATATGTTGGCTACAGCGATGCAACTCATCGATCAGGGAGCGCACATCATCGGGTGCGGTTTCCTGGCTGATAAAGACCATGCTGATGGAATGTTCACGTGCAGCCGCTTCGTGTACCAGCGCGATCGCCGACGTGACATCCAGAACAGAGCGAACCCGGATACCCCACGAGCGCAGGTGCGCTTCCAGTAGTCGCCGTGCGGATAAGTCTGTGTCAATAACAAGCGCCTGGGTGTTTCTGAATGCATCGGTAACCGTGCCACTGGGACTGCCCTCTGGCTTGGCACGATCAATTGAGCCACTGATGGTCACGCTGGTGCCTTCGCCGGGCTTTGATTCAACCTGTAATTGTGCCCCCATCATTTCGCACAGTTGCTGGGAAATGATGACACCGAAGCCGACGTTTTCATTGTCAGGCATCAGTTCACGCTGGTCCGGTGATGCGAACATCACTTTCTGAACTGACTCGCTGATGCCCGGACCCGTATCAGTGATGTTGATACGAATATTTGCCATGCCGTTCGAATCGTCGCAATCGACATCAACCTTGACCGAGCCGGACTGCGTGTATTGCAATGCGTTGCTCAACAGGTTGTTCACCAGCTGTGTCATGCACCAGTGATTGAATGCAAACACATTCCGGCACGCCGGATCGATGCGACAGTTCAGCGAGACGTCCTTATCGGAAATTCGATGGGCTGCGAGCTCAACAGTAGACTCGATGGTTTCATGCAGGCTTCGCATCCGGTTCGTCACAGGCCAGGTTCCTTCTTGCCAAGGTGCCTTGGGCACCGTTTTCTTTGTTACGCACGATCAATCTGGTGGAAATTCACCGTCCGTAGATCAGGTTAGCGGCGCTGAAAGCTCGTTCTTTAGCGATTTGCATCCGCAATTGCGTAAATCGCGAGTCTTATGTCAATTCTGAAGACGCGCCGGTTCACCTATCACCCAATCGTCGCTGCTAAAGTCAATTCGGGTCGCGTCGCTAAGAGAAGAAGCGGCTGCCACAGCCGTCCGGCGGAGCATCGCCGTCAATGGCTTGGGAGCAAAGATTGAGCGAAACCAAACACAGTGAGATGCAGTCGTTCGCGCGTGTGCTCTCGCACGATATGTCTGCATTGATCCGTTCGGCACGCCAGCTCTCGGCATACGCGAGGGAAGACGTATTGAGAGAGGATGCTGATGCGGCAATGCACGCGATCGGCATGCTCGATGTCCGGCTGGCGAATCTTGATCGCCTTGTTGCCGAGCTGATTCGCTTCCATCGCGCCGGGCAACGCCCTTTGCAGTGGGAGACATTCAGCATCAGCAATGTGTTGCAAGCGGAATACGGCAAGTTGTCGGCGCCAGCATCGGCGCGCCTGGTCCTGAACGTAGCGCACGATTCAATCGTTGGTGATCTGACGTTGACGCGTACGGTATTGCGTGAGCTACTCGGCAATGCGCTGGTGCATCACGATGCGCCGCACTCGATGGTCATCTCAGTCGATGTCGCCCGCACGCGTGATGCGGGAATACTTCTGCACATGCAGGATAATGGTCCCGGCCTGCCGGCCGGAACCGCTGACCGTGTGTTGGAGCCGTTCATCAAGCTGAGTGGTAAGGCCGGTGCCGCGGGGCTCGGGCTTTCGATCTGCAAACGTGAGCTGGAAGCGGCCAGCGGACGCATATCAATCAGACCGCATAGCGATGGTTTTTGCGTAGCGGTGACGTTGCCACCTGCACCGCAGGATGCCGTGTCTGGTGACGAGCTGGCCGACCAGATTGGCACAACCGCAAGGGCTTCGCACCTGAAGCTGGTTTGAAGCAGCGCGCTGTCAGGGCGCGACAAATTCTATTTTTGATGAGTTCCGGGCAGACAGACGGCTGCTGGCAGGGTTCAGCGTGCGGTTATTTCAGACGGCCGCTGGCCGATTTGGCGTGGTGGTTTCAGACTGCTTCGGCATCGGGCTTGGCGTCTTTGCGCCAGATCGACAAAGCGCTTGGCGCATCAACGCCCATTTTTACCCGGTGGCCGGCGCCTGAGAAAATCGTAATCTGAATGGGCCCATCGCCGAACACCTCGCCTACCGGGGTGGCCGGATCAATGCCTTCCGCTGGCTCGATCAATATGGACTCGGCATTACGCCGGCTAACGATCAACATGACTTACTCCTTGTCATTGATGATGCTGAATGATGTGCTCAGACTTCGGCCAGCGCGCGGTATTGCCCGGTGGTTTCTGTCTTGCCTGCCGGACCGTAAGTCTCGGGTTCGGGTTGTTCCTGGCGAATGACCGCCATTGCCTCGCCGCGCTGGCGTTGCTGTGCAGCGATAATGGCGCCGTTGGTGCGGTTGGCGTTGCGGCACTTGCCCAACAACTCAATCGTGCGCGCCCACAACTCGGTCAGCTGTTTCCCGCTATCGTTGTCATCGATAAAACGCTGCATCGATACCAGGTCGTCCTTGTGCCGGCATGCGGCCAACAGCGACTTGCGTTGTTTCTCGTGTGACTCGAGGTCGGCAAGATGTATTTTCTTGCGACTGACAGCGCCGTTTAACGCGGCAATATCGTTACTGGTGAGCGCGCCGCGCGCGTCCAACAAAGCGGTTAACAGGCGTTCGCATGAACGCACGGTCGCCGTTAGCAACGCGTGCGTTCGCTGGAATCTCTGCTGGCGCGCATCATCATTCATTACGATTAGCCGCGTTCGCGATCGCTACGCAGGATCTTGTCCGCGATCTCGCGATCATCGATCTGGTAGTCGCCGCTGGCGATTTCTGCCTTGATAGCCTCAACGCGGGCAGGGTCGGTCTCGCCGGCCGCGGCCAGTTGAGATTCAACCCGCTGCATTAGCCGGGCACCATCGGTCAGTGCAACGGTATCGTTGCCGCGTGATTCGGACGCTGTACGCTCGCCGCCTTTGGCCTTCTCACCGTCGACGCGGCGTGCTGCGGTAACGTCAGAGATTTTCGGCAGGCCGGATTTGGACACACCATCAATTTCGTTAGCCATCTTGTGAATTCCTCACGTTGATCTCCATTAGATGTATTAGCGACCGCACCTTTGTATTCTTTAGCCCGGTCTGTGAAAAAAAGCGTTGTTTGGCGGCGATCCCGCCCCTGAGCAAGCGCTTCGAAAAATAGTACTTTAGAAACAGCGGATTATGTGAAGTTGCAATGCTCATCTCATCCGCCCGGTGACGCGAATCTCGGCATTGGCCAGGACGGTGCCCTCAACAATCGTACCGGAGTTCGCGTTTTTTGCCGTGATCCTTGCGCCCAGCGGGCCGCTGTCCATGGCAACGCCGGCCATTCTGATCGAGATGCCGTGTTGTTCGGCAACCAGCGTGACCGCTTGCCCGCGTTCTACCGCGTTATTCTGCTTGAGCTGGCCTGGCGTCAGTACCGCACCTGCGGTTACCGACTGGCGCAGGACGCTGCCGATTGCTGATTGCAGGGTGATCAGATAGCCGGCCGAGTGATGCGTAACATTATCCCGCCGTAACGAAATATCCGCTGCACTAAGAATATGACCGCGTGGCAGGCTGCGACGCGCGACAACCACATCCGAATAGCTGGCGATCTGCACAGGCACATAGACCTTCCACGGATTCGTGCCATTACAAGAGACTTTGACCGTTACGCGCGACGACTGTCGCCGCGCCGACAGAACCTCTGCCTCCAGCGGCTTGTTGCATTTAATGAGCCGCAGGCGTGCATCCGGCGCCTGTGCCTTGACGCTATGGCGTTCAGGGTCAAGCTGACGTGCACTAATAATAAAGCTTGTGGCGGCGCTCGCGATATCCGCGGGCGGCTGCCACTCAGCGCTCGCCGATAGCGGCAAGAAACTGCCGGTTACCACGAGCACGCCGAGCCACAACGTCAAGAAATTGGCATCAGATGATTTTCTGCGATTTGAAATACTGTGCTTAGTGGTCATTTTATATCCGTAAAAACAATTGGTTAGCTGTCTGTCGTCGGGTCGGCAGTGTTGCAGCCGACGAAATCCAAACAGGCCCCGTGAGGGAAATTGCAATTCCTGTGCCAACCAAAAATGCAGGCAAATGTGACGGTGAATTGACGTTTCGCCTCTGTCGCCGCGGCGAAATTCGGTTGTTGCTTGCCGGGAAATACGCCGACAATTTGGCGAGGTTAAAAAAGTAGTATTTAAAACAATAGCTTGTGAAGTTCTGGCACGACGTTTGCTAACTTCTCCGTGACGGCAATATTTTTGCCTGTATCGCGGACAAGGACGAACGTTATGAACATCAAGCCATTCGGTAATCATGCACAGGCTCTGGCACTACGCGCCCAGCGCAACGAGGTGCTTGCCAGCAACATCGCCAATGTGGATACGCCCGGATATAAGGCTCGCGACTTTGATTTTCGCGCTGCCATGCGGGCCGAGACTAACGGTGGCATGACGATGACCAAAACCCATAGCCAGCACATGGATGTCGCTGGCGACCCGATAAGCACCCGCGAAGCACTTGCCTACCGCATACCGACGCAGCCTTCGGTGGATGGCAATACCGTTGAGGCCGACATCGAGCAGGCCGCCTATGCCGACAACGTTGTTGGCTATCAGGCCAGCCTCAGTTTTCTGAACCGCAAGATCTCCGGGCTGCAGCTTGCGATCAAGGGAGGTAACTAATGTCTCTGAATAAAGTATTTGATATCGCGGGCTCATCGATGGCCGCGCAGTCGACACGACTGAATACCACCGCGAGCAACCTCGCGAACGCTGACAGCGTCAGCGGTGACCCCTCGAAGGTCTATCGCGCACGCCAGCCCGTATTCACGGCGCAACCGAACTTCGGTCAGGCGCTCGAGAACGAGGCAGCGTCTGTCGGTGTGCGCGTCAAAGGGATTATCGAAAGCCAGGCGCCATTGCAGCAACGCTATTCACCGGATCATCCGGATGCCGATGCCGACGGCAATGTCTACGTCAGCAACGTCAACACCGTTGAGGAAATGGTCAACATGCTGTCCGCCTCGCGCTCCTATCAGTCGAGCGTAGAAATCATGAATACCACCAAGGAACTACTCATCCAGACACTGTCGATGGGTCGGTCCTGATCTTTAGGGAATCACAATGAATCAACTTGACACATTCGGACAGCTGCAAAATCTCGGGCTCGCCCAGCAGGCGACCGGGCCACAGACGCAAAGCGTCGGTCAGGATCAGTTCCTCGAGCTGATGCTGGCGCAGTTCAAAAACCAGGACCCGTTTGAGCCGATGGAAAACGGTGAGTTCCTTAGCCAGCTTGCACAGTTCAGTACCGCCAGCGGTGTTGAAGAGCTGCAGACGGCATTCAACAACTTCGGCAACACGGTCTATTCCGATCAGGCGCTGCAGGCGTCAACGCTGGTCGGCAAAGACATGCTGGTGAGTTCCGAACTTGTCAGAACAACGGGCGACGGACAGCCGGTCAGCGGCGCGGTCGACCTCGATAGCGCCAGCGGCAATGTCAGTGTCGATGTCCTCGACGCCAGCGGCCAGTTGATACGCACGATCGAGCTCGGCGTGCAGCAGACCGGAACGGCCGGTTTCAGTTGGGACGGGCGTGATGCCGGCGGAGAAGTAGCCGCGCCGGGTATTTATCAGTTCGCCGCGCGGGTATCCCGCGGCGACCAGGTGGAGAGTGTGCCGACCCTGATTCGCACCAACGTCGGCAGCGTCACGCTGGGCCGCAACGGTGAGGGCGTCACGATTAACAGCGACATGCTGGGCGCGTTTTCGCTGTCCCAGGTTCGCCAGATTTTTTGATCATTTGTTTTAGTATCCGGAGAAAAAGACTATGCCATTTCGTATCGCACTCAGCGGCCTGAACGCCGCCTCGGCCGATCTTGGTGTTACCGCCAACAATATCGCCAACGTCAACACGACGGGCTTCAAGGAGTCGCGGGCGCAGTTCGCCGAAGTTTTCGCGGTCGGGGCGCAGAGCGTAAGCTCCAGCGCGGCCGGCAGTGGCGTTCGCCTGTCGGACATCTCGCAGCAGTTCACCCAGGGCAACATCGATTTCACCGAGAACAGTCTCGATCTCGCCATTTCGGGCGAAGGATTTTTCGTCCTCAGCGACAACGGCTCCCGTTTATACACGCGGGCCGGTAACTTCAGCGTTGACCGCGACGGCTATGTCGTCAACTCCAACGGACTGCGGGTGCAGTCGTATCCGGTCGGCGCCGACGGCCTGTTCAACACAGGTAACCTGACCGACCTGCAGCTGAATACCGGTTCCAACCCGCCTTCGCCCAGCGAGAATATTTCGTTCGGTATTAACCTGCCGGCCAATGCGACGCAGCCGATCAACCCGGTTTTTGACCCTAACGATGCGTCGAGCTTCAACTTCACGACGGCGGTTACGATTTTCGACTCGCTCGGCGCGGCGCACACCGCAACGTCATATTTCATTAAAGGTCCGGTCGATAATGAGTGGACGGTGCAAACGACCATCGATGGCAATACGGTTGGCGTCGCCCAGCCTGTGATATTCGGCAGCGACGGCTTGCTGACAGTTCCTGCTGCCGGCGCGTTGTCCTTGCCACCCTATGACCCGGGTAACGGCGCGAGCGCTCTGGACCTTGATCTGCGGTTTGTTGACACCACGCAGTTCGGCGATGCCTTCGGCGTCAACTCGGTCACACAGGACGGGTTTACGACCGGGCGATTGACCGGGCTGGAAGTCAGCTCCACCGGCGTCATTTTCGCTCAGTTCACTAACGGCCAGTCGAACCCGCTTGGCAAACTTGCATTGGCGAGTTTTGTGAACCCACAGGGTCTGCAGCAGGACGGTGACACCAACTGGGCCGAGTCATTCGATTCCGGTGACGCCGCACTCGGCGATGCCGGCACGGCACGTTTTGGTCTCATACAGGCTGGTGCACTGGAAGCGTCCAATGTCGATCTCACGGCGCAGCTGGTCAACATGATTACCGCGCAGCGAAACTTCCAGGCGAACGCACAGATGATTTCGACGGCCGACACGGTGACCCAGACGGTCATCAACATTCGCCGATAGGGCAGCCGGAGTAACGGAGTAACACTATGGATCGTCTCGCATACATTGCAATGACAGGCGCGCGGCAAACGGAAATTGCCCAGGCTGTTAACAGCAACAACCTCGCCAACGCTTCGACTACGGGCTTTCGCGCCGACTTGCATGCCTTCAAGTCGCTGGCGGTGCAAGGTCCCGGTCAGGCGACACGGGTCAATGCGGTCGGCGAGACATTCGCAACCGATTTTTCGCAAGGCGCAACGATGAGCACAGGACGTGATCTCGATGTTGCGGTTGCCGGCGATGGATTCATCGCCGTACTGGCAGCGGATGGCACGGAAGCCTTCACGCGAGCCGGTGATCTGCGCGTCAATACGCTGGGGCAGTTGATGACCGGAGCGGGTGATGCGGTGATGGGCGATGGCGGCCCCGTCGCTATTCCACCCAGTGAGTCGATCAGCATCGCGACCGACGGGACGATTTCCGTGCAGCCGCTGGGACAGGGTCCCGAGGTGCTGGCTACCGTGGATCGGATAAAGCTCGTGAATCCATCAATCGACACTTTGCAGAAAGGCAAGGACGGATTGCTGCGTCTTAAAGACGATGCAACCGCCGGCGCTGACGCAAGCGTGCGCCTGATGACAGGCACGCTCGAGACCAGCAACGTCAACGTGGCGGAGTCGTTGGTCACGATGATCAACCTAGCCCGGCATTACGAGATGCAGGTCAAGGCAATAAAGACAGCTGAAGAAAATGCAGATGCAGCAGCAGGCCTGCTGCGGATGCGCTAAAGGAGTAGACGATGAACCAGGCACTATGGGTCGCAAAGACCGGACTGGACGCACAGCAAACCAAGATGACGGTGGTTTCGAATAACCTTGCCAACGTCAACACCACCGGCTTCAAACGCGGTCGCGCGGTGTTCGAGGATCTGATCTATCAAAACCGGCGTCAGGCGGGCGGTCAGACATCGCAGGACACCGTGTTGCCGTCCGGACTCAACGTCGGTACCGGCGTTCGCGTCGTTGCGACCGAACAGCTGCATACGCAGGGCAGCATGTTACAGACCGAGAACTCGCTCGATATCGCGGTTCAGGGTCGTGGCTTTTTTCAGGTGTTGTTGCCGGATGGCACGATTTCCTACACACGCGATGGATCGTTCCAGCGCAATGCGCAGGGCCAGATGGTCACCGCCAGTGGTTACACCGTGCAGCCGGCGATCACGATTCCCGATGCGGCGCAGTCGATAACCATCGGCGCCGACGGCATCGTCTCTGTTCAGCTGGCTGGTCAGTCATCGCCGACCCAGGTGGGCAATCTCCAGATCGTCGACTTTATCAACCCGGTTGGTTTACAGCCGCGCGGTGAGAACCTCTATCTGGAAACCGCATCGAGCGGTGCGCCGCAGCCGGGCACACCGGGACTTAACGGGCTCGGTCGTCTGCAGCAGGGCGCACTCGAGGGGTCGAACGTCAACGTTGTCGAAGAACTCGTCAACATGATCGAAACCCAGCGCGCCTATGAGATGAACTCCAAGGCGATCTCGACCAATGACCAGATGATGCAGTTCCTGACTAACAACCTGTAGTGATCACCATGCATAAGCCAAATCAATATGTACGCACGCTGACGCAACGTTTGTTCGCGCTCATCGCTGCGACAAGCACCGCGTTTGTCGGTGGTTGTGTTGTTCAGATGGGGCCGTCGCAGGACTTCACGCCGCCGGCGCCGGTGCTGCCGCAGACAGGTCAGACCACGATCGGTGCGATTTATCAGGAAGAGCTTGATCTCCGGCTGTTCGAAGATCTGCGCGCGCACCGCGTCGGCGACATTCTGACCGTGTCGCTAGAAGAGAGCACGAGCGCAATCAAGCAATCGAGCACGACGGCGGGTAAGTCGAGCAGTGCCGATATTGCCAGCCCGAATATTCTCGGCCAGAACGTCACGCGAAACGGCAAGGAAATCCTGTCAGCCGAACTCAGCGGATCATCGCAGTTTAACGGTGAGGGCAACAGCAGCCAGAGCAACAGCCTGAATGGCGATATTACCGTGACGGTCATCCAGCGGCTTGCCAATGGCAACCTGGTGATCCGTGGCGAAAAATGGGTGACGCTCAATCAGGGCGATGAGTTTATCCGTCTGTCCGGAATAATCCGTCCGTATGACATCAGTCCGGACAACAGCATCGCGTCCAGTCGCGTCGCCGATGCGCGTATTACCTACAGCAGTAAAGGTGTATTGGCGGCCGCCAACAAGATGGGCCTGTTACAACGATTCCTGCAATCACCATGGTTCCCGAACTAGTCAGCCAACGCCAGAGGCGATGATGAAAAAACACACACCAAAAGATCTGTTCATGCGCGCACTACCGCTTTTCGCGGCCGTGCTGATGATACAAACCAGTAGTAGCGCGCATGCCGAACGTGTCCGCGATCTTGCGTCGGTAGCCGGGGTTCGCACCAATCAGCTGGTTGGCTACGGACTCGTGGTCGGGCTGGATGGCACCGGAGACCAGACCGCGCAGACGGCGTTTACGGTACAGAGCCTCGAGAACATGCTCTCCCAATTCGGTATCACAATCCCCGACGATCTGACCCCGCAGCTCAAGAACGTTGCCGCCGTATCGGTGCACGCCGAGCTGCCGGCATTCAGTAAGCCCGGCCAATCGATTGATGTAACGGTTTCCTCTATCGGTAACTCGAAGAGCCTGCGCGGCGGCAGCTTGTTAATGACCCCGCTGAAGGGCATCGACGGTAATGTCTATGCAATTGCGCAAGGCAACCTGATCGTAGGTGGCTTCGGCGGTGAGGGCCTGGATGGGTCGCGGATTACCGTGAACATACCCAGTGCCGGTCGTATTCCGAGCGGCGCGACGGTCGAGCGGGAGGTGGCCGGTAACTTTACCGCCGAAGAATTTGTTGTGCTGAATCTCAACACACCCGACTTCACAACGGCTAATCGTCTGTCTTCGACGATCAACACGATGCTCGGCGGCGGTGTTGCCGAGGCCATGGACGCGGTGAGTGTCCGGGTACAGGCGCCGATTGGCACCGGCGCGCGCACGTCATTCATCAGTGTGCTGGAGAACATACAAGTTGAGCCGGGACCGGCCGCGGCCAAAGTCATTATCAATTCGCGCACCGGTACGGTCGTCATTGGCGCGAACGTCACGGTGACGCCGGCGGCGGTCGCGCATGGCTCGTTGGTTGTGACGATCAGCGAGAATCCGTTCGTTAGCCAGCCGGCGCCGTTTTCGGAGGGTGAGACAGTGCTCGCGACGAACTCGGGCGTGGAAATCGACCAGGAGAACAATCGCATGTTTCTGTTCGCTCCCGGTACCAGTCTCAACGACATCGTTCAGGCCGTGAACCGCGTTGGTGCCGCGCCCGGCGACCTGGTCGCGATTCTTGAGGCGCTCAAACAGGCTGGTGCGCTGCGCGCCGAGCTGTTGGTGATCTGAGCGCGCTGCGCGTTTGCCAACATGACCAGCGTCACCGATTTTTCCCAGTTCACCGACATGCGGGCGTTAGCGTCGCGCGACGAGTCGGCTGCGCTGCGCGATGTCGCGGAACAATTCGAGTCGCTGTTTGTGCACAGCATGTTGAAGAGCATGCGCGAGGCGAGCTTCGGCGACCCGATATTCGGTGATGCCGGCGGCGCTGGCATGTTCCGTGACATGTTCGACCAGCAAATCGCCGCGGATATCGCATCGGGTCCGGGGCTGGGTCTTGCCGACCTGCTGGTTCGCCAGATGGGCGGTACCGATCCGTCGCCGCGCCCGGAAGCACCTTTAACGCTCGACGCCCAGGCGCCGGGTAATCCGCTTGTTCCCGCACAGAACCTCAGCCCCGAAATGGCGGCGGCGAACCCGGCGCTTGCCGCGAGAATTGCAATGACCGGCATGCCGGGCCTGGCGCGCGACGCCGGCATTGCTGACATTGCGGCCGCGTCGTCGCTGCGCGAGCCGGTCTCAACCGACGTGGTCAACGCCGCGCCGGCGAGCTGGAGCGATGCGAAGCGCTTTGTCGCCGATATCCTGCCGTTCGCGCGTGAGGCAGCCGAACGGTTGGAAGTGACCCCTCTGGCGGTGCTGTCGCAGGCGGCGCTGGAAACGGGCTGGGGCAAACATGTCATGCCCGATGATGGCGGCGCCAACAGTCTCAACCTGTTCGGCATCAAGGCGCGCGGAGACTGGCAGGGCGCTTTGACACACCGCAGTACTGTCGAGTTTGAGCAAGGCGTCATGACCCGGCAGCGCGAGCCGTTCCGTGTGTACGAGTCGTTGAAGGACACCTTCTCGGATTATGTCAACTTCCTGAAGGACAATGATCGCTATGCGGATGTTGCCCGACAACGTGACGACGTCGGTGGCTTCGCCGACGCGCTGCAAGGCGCCGGTTACGCAACCGATCCCGATTATGCCGAGAAAATTCGGCGGGTAGCGGGCGGTGAGACGATGCGCAGCGTCCTCGACGCACTCAAGCAAAGCGACTTGCTGTCGCTATCGATGAACGTACGGTGACATTGCTATGTTCACCACTAACATCTGTGGATTGATCACATGAGCTCAATATTTGGCATTGGCACCAGCGCGCTGTCTGCGTTCCGGCGCTCTCTTGATACGGTCGGCCAGAACATCGCCAACGTGAACACCGAGGGCTATAACCGCCAGCGCGTGGTGCTTTCAACTCGTGACCCTCAATTCACCGGCGCGGGTTTCGTGGGTCAGGGCGTGCAGGTCGCCGGCATCGAGCGGTTCTATAATGAGTTTCTTGATAGCCAGGTACGCACCTCCGGTGCTGCCGCGGCACGCTTCTCGACGCTGGCATCATTTTCGGGTCGCATCGATAACATTCTTGCCGATCCGGTAGGCGGGCTGTCGCCGGCGCTATCGTCATTCTATGGCGCGGTTCAGGATTTCAGCGTTGACCCGGTGTCGCCGTCGACCCGCGAGGCACTGTTTGCGGAGGCAGGAAATCTGGTCGCGCGTTTCGACTCGCTGGACCAGCGTCTTGCAGACATTGGCAATGAAACGTCAGCTGCTGTCGGCCAGACCGTTAACGAGATCAATCAGCTTGCCGAGTCGATCGCGGTACTCAATCAGAAGATCGTCGCCGCCGGACGTGATACGCCGCCGAATGACCTGCTCGATCAGCGCGATACGCTGGTGCGCGAGCTCGCGACCAAGGTTGATGTAACCGTCGTGCCGGAGGATAGCGGCAGCCTGAGTGTGTTTATCGGCAATGGCCAGACGCTGGTCATCGGTAATGAAACCTATTCACTCGGTGTGCGCCCGTCGGAATTTGACCCGACACGCAGCGAGGTCGTCTACACAGGGCTAAACGGCGATACACCTATTCAAAACGTCCTGAGTGGCGGCACGATCGGCGCACTACTTGAGTTTCAGCAAAGCGTGCTGGACCCTACCCGTCGCTCGCTCGGTGCCTCCGCGATCGCATTGGCCGGCGCAATAAATGCCCAGAACGGCGAGGGCCTTGATTCGTCGGGCAATCTCGGCGGTGATATCTTCGCAGTCGGCGGGCCGCGCGCAGCCGCATCTTCACTGAACACGGGAACCGCCTCTGTTGCCGTGACCATTGATGATCTTGGCCAGATCGAGCCCAGCGGCTACCGCCTGCTCAATGACGGCGCAGGTTTTCGGCTATTTCGCGAGGACAACGGCCAGGAATTGACGCTGACAGGCACCGGCACAGGCGCCGACCCGTTCCGCGCCGGTGGTTTGTCGATTGTCGTGACCGGCAGCGCGCTGTCCGGCGACCGGTTCGAAATCGAGCCTACTATCGGTGCAATCGGCGCGCTCAGAGTCAGCGCCGGCAACGGCAACGCGTTTGCCGCGGCAGGACCAGTGCGCGGCATTACCGATCCCGCGAACCTGAGCGATGCGAGCATCGACAACGGCGCAGTCGTCGACATCAACGACCCGAATTTCTTCGACACCAGCGTCATCGAATTCACGAGCCCGACTACCTACAGCGTCAATGGCGCCGGCAGTTTTACATTCAGCGCAGGCACGCCGATTAGTCTGAATGGCAGCGAGTTCTCCATCAGCGGCAACCCAACGACCGGCGATCGTTTCACGATCGAGCGAAACGTAAATGCGATCGGTGACAATCGCAATGCACTAAAGCTTGCTGAAACACAATCGGAAGGCATTCTGCGTGATGGTACGTTGAGCGTCGGCCAGTCATACAGCCAATTGGTTGCGACAGTCGGCAGTTTCACACGGCAGGCGAACACCAGCGCTGAGGCGCAGGCGGTGGTTTTGCAGAGCGCCGAGAATCGTCGGCTGGAGGCGTCCGGGGTCGATCTTGACCAGGAGGCGGCAGATCTCATTCGCTTCCAGCAATCCTATCAGGCAGCCGCACAGATCATCTCGGTTGCGAGCACTTTATTCGACACGCTGCTGGACGCCACGCGGCGCTAGAGGTTAAAGGTTATGCGCGTATCTACTCAGGCATTTTTCCAAAACAGCATCGCCACGTTGCAGCGACTGCAGTCTGATCTGAACAATATTCAGACGCAGGTTGCGACCGGACGTCGTATCCAGCGTCCCTCGGACGATCCCGTTGGTGCCGCGCGTTCGCTGAATCTGCGTGAATCGCTGGAGACTATCGATCAGTACCAACGCAACACGTCGCAGGCACGGAGCAGGTTACAACTCGAAGAGCAGACAATGACGGACACCACGCAGCTGCTACAGCGTGCGCGTGAGTTGGCGTTGCAGGCGAGTAACGCCACCCAGACCAATGAGACGCGGCAGTTCATTGCGACGGAGTTACGCCAGAGTGTTGATGCATTGCTGGGCCTGGCAAACACACGTGATTCGAATGATGAATACCTGTTTGGTGGCTATCAGACCAGCACCGAGCCATTCAGCCGCAGCAGTGGCGGATTCGTTTACAACGGTGATCAGGGGCAGCGGCTTGTGCAGATATCCAGTTCGCGCCAACTCGCGGCGAGCGATCCCGGTGATAAGATTTTCTCTCGCATTCGTGAAGGTAACGGCCAGATTCAGGTCGGCGCCAACGTTGCTAATGCGGGCACCGGCGTGATCTACAGCGATTCGACCGTCGCGGTACAGACATATAACTATGAGTCCTACGACATCGATTTCCCGACCCCGGGTGACTACGAGGTCCGCGATGGCGTCGGCGCACTGATCGCATCGGGCACATTTAGCGCCGGCGACAGCATTGCTTTTGACGGTTTAAGCTTTCGTATTGACGGTACGCCGGCGAGCGGTGACACCTTCGCTATTCGCCCCGCGGATAACACTGACGTATTTAGTGTGATCGATCGTATTGCGACGGTGCTGGAGCAGGGCGCAACCACCGAATCGCAGCGTGCATTGCTGGATAACGAGATCAATCGCGGTATCAGCGGCCTGGATCAGTCGCTCAATCGCGTACTCGAGGTGCGAACAACGATCGGCAGCCGCCTGAATACGGCCGAAGGCCAGCTGGATGCAAATGCGGGTGCCTCTATTATATTGCAGGAATCGCTATCCGAGATCGAAGATCTTGATTATGCCGAGGCGATTTCAGCCCTGACTCAGCAGGCGACCGCGCTGGAGGCGGCGCAGCAATCCTTCATCCGAGTGCAGGGGCTCTCGCTTTTCAACTTCCTGTAGGTTGATATCGGACGCCGGTGCGAGTCATGGAGCATGTCCTTGTGAACTGGTGCACGCTTTTGCCAACTATCTCTAAAGTGCAATTTCCCCGGGGAAAAATAGTAATTCGAAAAATTACGGGAAATCACATTGCTAATAAAAACCCCTCAAGATTCTCGCGGACAAACCGCTACAGGTGTTGAAGCGCAAATGTATCTGTCTTACGACTTTATTGCGATTCGGGCCGGTAGCTCAATAGGCACCGGGTAGAAAAAACTTAGGAGTCTTTAAAAATGGCACAATCAATTAACACAAACGTAGCGTCACTCAACGCTCAGCGGAACCTTAATCGGTCGCAGAGTCTGTTGTCGACGTCTTTGGAGCGTTTGTCTACCGGTCTTCGCATCAACAGTGCAAAAGACGATGCTGCCGGTCTGGCAATTTCAGAGCGCTTCACCACGCAGATCCGCGGCCTTAACCAGGCGGTGCGTAACGCAAGTGATGGTATTTCCCTCGCACAGACCGCTGAAAGCGCGCTGGGCGAGGTAACCAACAACTTGCAGCGCATTCGTGAGCTGGCTGTACAGTCTGCTAACGCGACCAACTCGAGCTCTGACCGTCAGGCGCTCGATAACGAAGTACAGCAGCGTTTGGCGGAAGTCGAGCGTATTGCATCACAGACGTCGTTCAACGGTCTGCGCGTACTCGACGGAACCTTCGGCAACGCGGGCTTCCAGGTCGGCGCCAACGTTGGCGAGAAAATTAACGTCAGCCTGAACACCGGTGTTCGCACGAGCCAGATCGGTCAGATCGCATCGGCAACCGGTACACGTGTCAACGCAACCCCGGTTGGCGGCACAGCGACATCGACGATTCAGGTTGGTACGTCAGAAGCCGTGCAGATCGGAATTTCCGACTCGGCGAGCGCGAAAGACAAGGTTGCTGCAGTTAACGCTGCCGGTATCTCTGGTCTTACAGCGACTGCTGCTAACGAAGTATCTGCTGCGTACACAACGCTTTCTACCGGCACGCCCGGTCAGACAGATGCGGACTTCGATCTGGCGATCAATGGCGTTGACGTCTTCACTGATTATGACTTCGACGGCACGAACGGCGCTAACCTGACCGGTGCAGATTTTGCAGCCCAGGTTAACCTGTTCTCAAACCAGACCGGCGTAACGGCGACATTTGACGGCACAGCGGGTGAACTTACGTTCAGCACTTCTGATGGTCGTGACATCGTTGTCGAGCAGTCACGTGCCGGTACGGGCGCTGCTGGTGGTATCACCGACGTTGCCGTTGCGGCTGACTTCGCAGGTACTGCTACAACGACAAGCGGTACGGTAACGTTGAGCGCTACAGAGAATATTTCTCTGGGTGCCGATGCTGCTGCACAGCTGGGTCTTGGTACGTCAATCGCACTTGATTCGACAACGCTCGATTCAGCGGCCGTAACAACGGTGTCAGCAGCGGAAGATGCGATTCAACGTGTCGACGCGGCACTGACGACCATCAACTCTCTGCGAAGCGAGTTCGGTGCGATTCAGAACCGATTCGAGTCAACCATTGCCAACCTGCAGACGGTTAGCGAAAACCTGTCCGCTTCACGCGGCCGGATTCTCGATGCTGACTTCGCTGCGGAAACCGCTCAGTTGACCAAAGCGCAGATCCTGCAGCAGGCCGGTGTATCCGTACTGACGCAGGCTAACGCTCAGCCTCAGCTTGCTTTGAGCTTGCTGCAGTAATCAACGATTGATTACTTCCTGGAAGGGCGGCAAGGAAGCCGCCCGACCCCTGGGAGAACAAGGTGAATACAATTAGTGGTATTGCTTACTCGCAGCAGCAAGGCAAAGCGAGTGCACCAGCAAGGGAGCGTATTGCTCAAGCAGGTGAAACAACGGACCGGATAAGCCAGGAAGGTACGTCCGCCCAAACGAAGTCAGTGGAAGAAAAACCGCCAGTCGTACAAGTCGACAGCGCAGCTCTGAAGCAGGCAATAGAAAAAGTGAATAGCAAAGCGGCAGGACTGTCGCCGGCGCTCAAGTTTGAGCCTGACTCCGAAACCGGTGTCGTCGTAATCACAGTAATGAACCGGGAAACCGGTGAGGTGATTCGGCAACTGCCACCGGAAGCGGTAGTCAAGGCAGCCGCCAACGGCGGCGAAGACTTGCCCGCGCTTGTAAAACTCACCGTCTGACGACGGCCAAAGGAACTGGAAGAGGCTATGGTAGGTATCGTATCAACGGGAATTGGTTCCGGACTTGATGTTAATGGCCTCGTGCAGCAGTTGGTTGCTGCCGAGGGCCAGCCGGTGCAACAGCGCCTGGCGATCAAGGAATCTCAGTTCCAGTCGAAGCTCTCTGCTTACGGTAGCCTGAAGTCGGCATTGTCGACGTTCAAAACCGCAGTCGAGAAGCTGCAGGACGCCGAAACGTTCGGCGCGCGCACGATTGCGTCCTCAAACGAAGACGCAATTGACGTCAGCGTTGAGGCAAATGCCGTACCCGCACGATACGATGTCGAGATTGTCAGCACTGCGGTTGCGGAACGGCTGACATCCGGTGCGTTTGCGACTGCGGATACGACGGTCGGTACGGGTACCTTGACCATCTCGGTTGGCGGTGCTGCATTCGATGTTGAGATTGGCGTCGACTCGAATACGGTCTCCGGAATAGCTGATGCGATCAACGCATCGTCAGAAAACACTGGCGTTCAGGCGACGGTAATTAATGCTGATGGCGGCAGTTACCTGGTCGTGTCCGGTGATGAAACGGGCGCGCAAAACACAATCACCATCACCGAATCGGGTGGTGGCGGGCTCGCAACGATTGCGTACGATCCCGTTAACGGCATCAACGGGCTCAGTCTTTCTGAAGCGGCCGCTGATGCAGAAGCGACGGTTAATTCCTTTACGGTATTCAGCCCGACCAACGTCTTCGATGAGGTGGTCTCGGGCGTCAGCTTCACCGCGCTGCAAGCAACCGAAGAGCCACTCACGCTAACGGTCGAGAACGATCGCGGTGGCGTTAAATCGGCACTCCAGGCGTTCGTCTCAGCGTACAACACGCTGGTAGCTACGAGCGAAAATTTGTCGGCGTTTGACGCCGAAACCAAAATAGCCGGCGCCTTGCAGGGTGATTCAACACTGCGTGCGGTATCCAACTTGTTGCGTCGCGAGTTGAGCGAGAATACAGACAGCGCCGATCCACTGCTGGATACGCTGAGCGAAATTGGTGTCTCGCTGGACGAGGACGGAAAACTCGCTTTGGACGGTGATCGAGTCGACACGTTGACGCTTGAAAATTTCGGCGCCGTGTCGGAGCTGTTCGGAGGCGATGATGGTTACAGCGCACGATTGATCAATGTGCTTGATGCCTATATCGGCAGCGACGGGATCCTGCAGACCCGCACCGATGGCATAGAGAGTAGCATTCGCGGACTCGAACAACAGAACGAGGCTCTTAATAATCGCCTCGCATCTCTGGAAGTACGTTTGCTGCGCCAGTTTAACGGTCTCGACTCGCTGTTGAGCCAGCTGAACCTGACGAGTTCGTTCCTCGCCGCAAACCTTACTAACGTGCCCACGCCAGGCCGCAACAACAACTAACGGGAACTGATCCGATGTATGCAACCGCCAGTCAGGGCACCCGCGCCTACAAGAATAACGCCGCCGAGCACGTCGTCGATACGGCGGACGGCTACACGTTGATTCAATCGCTGATGACCCGCCTCATTGCACGGCTTGCGATGGCGCGACATTGCATCAAAGAACAGGATATCCCGACCAAAGGCGAGCACCTGAGTCAGGCGGTCGCGATTATCGGCGTGCTGCAGGTTGCCGTGGACGAGCAACACAATGATCAGCTGGCCGGCAATCTTATCTCGCTATATGACTATATGGCGCGCCAGCTGCTGGCCGCCAACCTGCACAATGACGTTGTGATTATTGATGAAGTCGAAGGGCTGGTTCGTGAAGTGAAGCAGGCCTGGGATGCCATCGGCGATCAATTACCCGACCGGCCGGTGCAAGAGTGAGCGGCGCCGCCATGCAGGACCTCGGGAGAATAGAGTCAGCCATGCTTGCAGCGATAGATGAAGATGACCTCGAGCAGGCGGCAGTGCTCGCCGCGCGTCGCGACCAGGTATTGCGAGAGGCCTTGCCGCGCATGAATGCGGACCGCATGGCGGAGATGGCGGAGGTTGATTCGAGACTGCGCGCCGCCGTCGAAGGGCACCGGAAACGGGTGGCCGATGAGCTCGATACGCTACGAAAAGGTCGTTCGGCGGTTAGCGCATATCACACGGTGAATGCTCAAACCTGACGTAAGAGTCACGCCTAAACACCTGACATATTTCACATAATTTATTCGAAACTGCCTGTCCGGGCGGTTTCTCACAGTGATTTGTGACCCAAAGCACAGTTTGCTTTGGGGATGCGCCTATTCTTTGAGCCGTCGCAGGGTTGCGACAGGTCGGCAAGATGCTGACTTCAGCAAAGGGATAGGCTAAATGAACGCACAGAACTCAGTCGAAAACCGTAAAGCACCCGTCCTGGTGTTGCATCCGGACTCAGACACGGCACGTGATATCTGCCACCGGATTCGTTTTCTTGACTACCCTGTTATCGAGTATGACGCGAATGATGCGCAGGCGGTCTTGGGGCAGCAGTTCACCGCCATAGTACTCGATGATGCAAGCCATGAAGCATTGACGAACAGCGCCGATGCCACCCTGAAGCAGCTCGCAGCGAACACGCCGGCACTGGTTTTGTGCGACGACGATAGCGGCTCCACTAACGCTCGCGCCGTTCCGGCCTGGCCCGTAGCGATGCCGTTGAAGCGGGCGCGATTGTCTCACTTGCTGCATCAGGCCACGCGTTTCCGCGGTAATCAACGCCGTCAGCGCCTGACCGGTAACTCGGCGTCGATCGTTCGCGTGCGTTCATTGATTGAGCAAGTGGCTGGCTTCGATACCAACGTGCTTATCAACGGCGAGTCGGGCACCGGCAAAGAACTCGTTGCACGCACTATCCACGATTTATCGGCGCGTGCGACCGAGGCATTCGTGCCGATCAACTGCGGCGCGATTCCGCCGGATCTGCTGGAAAGTGAATTATTCGGGCACGAAAAGGGCGCGTTTACCGGCGCGGTGTCGACGCGTAAAGGCCGCTTTGAACTGGCCGACGGCGGCACGCTGTTCCTCGATGAGATTGGCGACATGGCGATGCCGATGCAGGTCAAACTCCTGCGCGTGCTGCAGGAGCGCAGCTACCAGCGCGTCGGCAGCAACGATACTCGTCAGTGCAATGTGCGTATCGTCGCAGCCACGCATCGCGACTTGAAAAAGGCAGTTGCCGAGGGTCGCTTCCGCGAAGATCTTTACTACCGGCTGTGCGTGTTTCCTATCGATATGCCGCCGCTGCGAAAACGCCTCGGCGATATCCCCGGCTTGCTGTCAGAACTGGTACTGGGATACAGCGAAGACGGACAGAAGAAACTGCGACTACAGCCTTGCGCGTTGTCAGCACTGGCCGCATACCCGTGGCCGGGTAATGTTCGCGAACTCGGCAATCTGGTCGAGCGATTGGCCATCCTGCACCCGACCGGCGTCATCCGCATTGATGACCTGCCCGAAAAATATCGGCCCGAAGGGTATCAGACGGATTTACCGGCAACGGCCGACGCGACACTCGTGGAGTCAACGCCGCTGCCAGAGCATGGGCTGGTGTTGAAAGAACACCTGCAACAGCTCGAGCGATCGCTGATCGACACCGCACTCGCGCGCGCCGATGGCGTTGTCGCGCAGGCGGCGCGGCTGCTACACATGCGCAGAACCACGCTGGTCGAAAAATTACGTCTTGCCTAGCAACCTCCGCGAGGTCGCCAATTAATTGACGATAGCCGTCGAGTGTCAAAAAACGAAAGAGTTATAAGTTATTGATTTTATTGCTGCCAAAGGATATGGCACGCAACTTGCTTAGATACAGGCAAGGTAACGAAAGGGATTTCAGGTGGACAAGCAACGTTCCGACAATACGGCTTTGGCCCATGCGTTCGCCGCGTTCAATGCGCACTCCGCGGAGCTGAACGCGGCCTATGGGCAGCTCCAGCGCCAGGTTGGCGAACTGGCTGGCGCACTTGGTGCCGCACACGATGCGCGTCATCGCGAACTCGAGCAGAAGGAAGTTCTCGCCGCGCGATTGAGCCAGATGCTCGAAGCGCTGCCGGCGCAAGTCATCGTTACCGACTCGCAAGGCTCGGTATGCGATGCGAACCAACTCGCTATCGACGCACTCGGCGAGACCTTGTTGGGTAGTCGCTGGAATGAGGTTGCCGGTCGGCAGTTTCGCGGCGCGCTCGACGATAACAACGAACTGCTTGCAGCCGATGGGCGCTGGCTGACGCTATCGCGCAGTGCGCTCGCCGAGGGCGGCGAAATTCTGGTCTTTACCGATGTCACAACGGCGCGTCATGCGCGCGAACAAGCGCAGCGTCAGGAACGCCTCGCGATGCTCGGCGAAATGGCTGCAAGACTGGCGCACCAGATAAGAACGCCGCTAACGGCTGCTTTGTTATATGCGTCCCAGCCCGCGGGCAAGCAACCTGGTGGCGCCGATTTTGCCCGCCAGAAAATCGCTGCGCGCCTGCATGAGCTGGAGGCGATGGTCGAGGACATGCTGCGCTTCGCTCGCGGCACGCCGCCGGACGAAAGCTGCTTTTCAACGACGGAACTGTTGAATGAAATCGCTATCGCAACGCGCGAAATTCTTCCCGATCATATTTCGCTCAAAACCGAATTCTCGCGTCCCGGCTACCGCATTCGTGCTAACCGCCGTGCGCTCGCGGGGGCAATGAATAATCTGGTTGCCAATGCTATCCAGCACACACCGGGCGGCGGCAGCGTGACGCTCAGTGATGACATTGACGCTACCGGGCTTGTTCGGCTGCGCGTCACGGATACAGGCTGCGGCGTTAGCGCGACACTACGCAACCAGATTTTCGAGCCGTTTTTTACGACGCGCTCCGAGGGCACGGGTCTAGGGCTTGCCGTCGTGCGCTCGGTCGCACAGGCACACCAGGGTGATGTCGACTTTGAATCTGACGCCAATGGCAGCGTTTTCTCTGTTTGCCTGCCCGGTCAGCCCGCCCATGAAGCGTTACCGACGGTCGGCGGTGGTGCGCAGTTCGCGATCTCGGCGGACGGTGATTTCCGGGAACTGGAGTATGCACATGGATGATGCAACGATCCTGATTGTCGAAGACGATCCGAACGTCGGTGAGGCGCTTTGCAGCACGCTTGAAAACGCCGGTTACAAGACGCTGTATGCCAGCGACGGCGAAGCCGCTTTGAGTCAGGCGCGCAGCATACCGGTGAACCTGATTCTGAGCGACGTGCAGATGCAGCCGATGGATGGGCTGGCGTTGCTGCGCGAGTCGCGCGACGCATTCCCCGGCGTACCGGTGATCCTGATGACCGCCTACGCAAGCATCAGTAAAGCGGTCGAGGCCATGCGTCTCGGCGCCGAAACCTATCTCGTTAAGCCGTTCGATGCTGACGAGCTGATCGAGACCGTCGAGCGCGTCATCAAACGCCGACGGACCCTGTCGGTGACCGGTGTCGAGACCGGCAACGTCATTTGTGGCGATCCGGTTACCGTGAGTCTGCTCGGCATCGCAGGCCGCGTCGCCGGCTGCGAGGCAACAGTTCTACTCAGTGGTGAAAGCGGCACGGGCAAAGAAGTATTCGCGCGCTTCATCCACAACAACTCATCGCGTGCGCAGCAGCCCTTTGTCGCAATCAACTGCGCGGCGATCCCCGAGAACATGCTTGAGGCAACTTTGTTCGGCTATGAGAAAGGCGCCTATACCGGTGCGCATCAAGCCAGTGCCGGTAAGTTTGAACAAGCCAACGGCGGCACGCTGTTACTCGACGAAATCAGCGAAATGGATTTGTCGCTGCAAGCTAAATTGCTGCGCGTATTACAGGAGCGCGAAGTTGAGCGACTGGGCGGCAAGCGCAGCATTGCACTGGACTTGCGTGTGCTTGCAACGACCAACCGTAACCTCGCGGCGTGCGTCGCCGACGGCGATTTCCGCGAAGACCTTTTCTACCGGCTCAATGTTTTCCCGCTGCACATACCGCCATTGCGTGAGCGTCGCGGCGACGTATTAGCATTGTTCCAACACATGCTGCGCCGCTATTGCGCAGGCCAACGGGCGGTGCCGAAACTGACCCCGATGGCAGAGAAAGCGCTGCTCAAGCATGCCTGGCCCGGCAACGTGCGCGAGGTCGAAAACCTCGTGCAGCGCACGCTGATCATGTTGGCCGGCGACCAGATTGCCGAAGTGGATCTGCGCTTTGAAACCGACACGTTTGAACCAAAAACCACGACGATACCTACGCCGGTCGATGCGCCTGCGCCTTCCGCGACATGCGGTGACCTGCAGGAGGATCTGCGTCAGGAAGAGCAACGTCTGATCCTGAATGCGCTGCAATCGGGCGCCGGCAGCCGCGAGGCAGCGGCCCGCGCGCTGGGTATCAGCGCACGAACGCTGCGCTACAAAATCGCCCGGCTGCGTGATGCCGGTCTGAATATTCCAGAGAAACATCGTAGCGCGGATGCCCACGCATCCGTCGCATGAGGACACGATCATGAATGAAATCAGCTCCGCCAGTTTGCTGGCACAGATTCGCGATATGAACGCGCAGCTTGAGCCCAGTGCTGCGCAGGAAACCAGCAAGGTTGATTTTTCGTCACTGCTGTCGAATTCGTTAAATGCGGTCAATGAGGCGCAGCAGTCGGCAGGCGCTCAGGCAGCAGCCTTTGAAGCAGGCGCGCCCGACGCTGATCTGACCCAGGTGATGATTTCGCTGCAGAAAGCCAGCCTGTCGTTTCAGGCAATGACGGAAGTACGAAACAAACTGGTCAACGCGTATCAGGAAGTCATGAATATGCCGGTGTGACGGCAACCCCTTAAGGTTCAGGAAATACGACCATGGAAGCAACAGTCACCTCTGGTGAAATAACGACAACACAGCCGCCGCAGATACAGCTGGCTACGGTGATGCGAATACCGGCAGTACGCCAACTTACGTTGCTGGTCGGCGTTGCGCTCGCCGTCGCCGCCGGGTTCGCGGTAGTGCTGTGGTCGCAGACGCCGGACTACAGTCAGCTCTACAGCGGGCTGGAGGAGCGCGACAAGGCGGCGGTCATGGACGCGCTGAGAAACACCGGAATCGAACATGAGGTGAATGAGGCGACGGGTGCCATCATGGTGCGCGCCGACCAGGTGCACAGCGCGAGAATGCAGCTCGCATCGCAGGGCCTGCCGCAGACCAACGCTGTTGGCATGGAGTCGGTCGGTGACCAGTCAAGCTTCGGTGTCAGCCAGTTCATGGAAACGGCACGCTATCAGCACGCGCTTGAAGCCGAGCTGTCGCGAACGATCAAGTCGCTGCGTGTGGTTCAGGAAGCGCGCGTACATCTGGCTATTCCGAAGCAATCCGCCTTTATTCGCGACCAGCAAAAACCGACCGCGTCGGTCTTGCTGCATTTGTACGGCGGCCAGCAACTGGAGTCAGGGCAGGCCGGCTCGATTATCAATCTGGTGGCGGGCAGTATCCCCGGCATGGGGTCGTCCGACGTTACGCTGATCGACCAGTTCGGGCGCCTGCTCAGTGTCGACGACATGAACGACGACGCACTGACCGCCAAACAGTTCAAGCACACCCGTGCACTAGAGCAAAATTACAGGCAACGCATTGAGCAACTATTGGCGCCGTTGCTTGGCGCCGGCAGTATCCGCGCCGAGGTTGTCGCTGATCTCGACTTTACGATCATCGAGGAGACACGCGAGAGTTTCGATCCGCAGAGCCAGGTCATTCGCAGCGAGCGCGTGAGCGAAGAGCAGCGTGCTGCGGGCGACGGACCGGCGGAAGGTGTGCCCGGAGCGTTGTCGAACACACCGCCCGAAGCCGGCGGCGTGGTTAATCCGGATGGTACGGTTGCCGCGAGCGCCGTGAATTCATCGCGCAGCTCTACGCGCAACTTTGAAATGGACAAGACCATCAGCCGCACCCGCGCACCGACCGGTGAGATTCGCCGGTTGTCTGTCGCCGTGCTGATCGACGAGTCATCGCTGGCGGACGGCGAGGCATTGACTGAAGCCGAGCTTGAGCGCATTACAGCATTGGTGCGCGAGGCGGTTGGCTTCAATGTCGATCGCGGCGATACGGTCGAGGTACTTAGCGCGCCATTCCGCCAGATTCCCGAAGCCGAGCCCGTCGACGGCCCGGCCTTGTGGGAGCAACCCGCGATTCGCGAAATGGGTAAACAAGGCCTGGGTGTCGTGCTCGCCCTGGTGCTTGGCTTTGGTGTTGTCCGCCCGATGCTGAAGAGCATCGTGGCACCGGCGCCGGGCGGGCTGAACCAGTTATTGCCGAGCGCCAATTCACAGGACGGTGTCAGTGCGGGCCAGCTGGAAGGGCCGGGCGGTGCCGGAAGCGGACTGAGCTACCAGGAAAAAGTCGCTGCCGCACGCAATATCACCGGTCATGATCCGGCCCGCGTCGCACAGGTCGTACGCAAATGGATAGATAACGATGGCAGCTGATAACGTCGATATGAATGGCACGCAGCGCGCCGCCATCCTGCTGATGACGCTTGGCGAGCAGGAGGCCTCGCAGGTGTTGAAGCACATGAATCCGAAAGAGGTTCAGGCGGTGGGTATGGCGATGGCGGGTCTGCGAAATGTGACGCGCGAGACCGCCGATGAGGTGTTGGCATCATTTGTCACTACGGTCGACGACGAGGCCTCGTTCGGCGTCGGCGTCGAGGACTATATCCGTAACGTCCTGACCAATGCTTTCGGTGCGAGCAAGGCCGACGCCTTTATCGACCGGATTCTGGTCGACGGCGACGCGAGCGGCTTCGATACATTGAAATGGATGAGCCCGGAGGCCATTGCGCAGTTGTTACGTGACGAGCACCCGCAAATCATCGCGATCGTGCTGTCCTATCTCGACAGCGACCAGGCGGCCATGGTGTTGACCCACCTGGATGAAGCGTTGCGCACAGAAGTTGTCATGCGGGTCGCCCGGCTGGACGATGTCCAGCAGAGTGCGCTGGCCGAAATCGAGACACTGATCGCCGCGAAGTCGTCGAGTATCGACATCAGCCGCACATCCAAAGTCGGCGGCGATCGCGTCGCGGCCGGAATCGTTAATGCCCTTAACAGCAACGATGGCGAGTCGCTGCTTGAGAGCATCAACCGTCAGAACCCGGATCTTGGTAACCGTATCGCCGAGATGATGTTCGTATTCGACAGCCTGTTGAATGTCGACGATCGCGGTATTCAGTCGCTGTTGCGAGAAATCTCCAATGACCTGCTCGTGGTTGCGCTGAAGGGCGCCGATCCGGCGATACAGAAGAAGATCTTTGGCAACATGTCCAAGCGTGCCGCCACGCTGCTTGAGGAAGACATGGAGGCGCGTGGTCCGATGAAGCTCAGCGACGTCGAAACGGCACAGAAAGAGATTCTGGAGATCGCGCGGCGCATGGCTGATGCGGGCGATATCAACCTTGGGGACGGCGATGACGAATACGTCTGACACGCCGGCCGCAAGCGATCGCTGGCAGGCGCCGAGTTTCCCCGACGCCGGGCAGAACATGCTGACAGCCGGCGATCTCGAGCAGCTGCAACAGCAAGCCTACGACGAAGCGTATGCGGAAGCCTGGCAGAAAGGATTAACGGAAGGCCGCGAACAAGGTCTTGCCGATGCCGCCGATGAAGTCGGCCGGCAACGCCAACTGCTCGCCGACACGTTATCGCATCTGGCCGCGCCGCTGGACGAGCTCGATGAGGCGCTGGAGGCGCAGCTGGCGCGTATGGTCACCGTTATGGTCGGCCGTTTGTTTCGACGCCAGCTCACGCTCGACCCGGAGAGCATCGTCGGACTGGTGCGCGACGCCGTTTCACTGCTGCCGATTTCGGCGCGCCAGATTGAAGTTCACCTGCACCCGGACGACGCGGAACGGCTTGATGCTATTTTCGCGACCGAGGACGGAGACGAGGACTCGCAGCGCTGGAAAGTTATTCGCGACGCTTCGCTGACGCGCGGCGGCTGCCGCATCAAGAGTGAAAGCTCGCACATCGACGCGCGCGTTGAGTCGCGTATCGATGCGATGATCAACGCGCTGATGGGAGATGAACGCGAATGACGGCAACGACCCGCTCCGGCGAAAGCAGACGCAGCCATGCGCTACTGACCGGTCGCCTCGGCCGCCGGCTTGACGACGTCACCCAGCGTCCGGCGCTGGTCGTTGAAGGCGTATTGCGGCGTACCGTGGGTATGACGCTGGAAGCCGAAGGTTGCAGTGCGGCGGTGGGCTCGCACTGCGAGGTGATTGGCGAGCGCGGACGGCGCATTGATGCCGAGGTCGTGGGCTTCGCCGGTGACCGCTTGTTCCTGATGCCGGCCGAAGAGCTGCATGGCATCGCACCCAATGCGCGCGTCATTCCCAGCGGAGAGAACCGGCGCATTAAAGTGGGCGAAGACATGCTCGGGCGCGTCATCGACGGCCGCGGGCGACCGCTGGACGGCGGGCCGAAAATACGCGGCGACGGCGTGGTAGATCTCAATCCGGAACCGATAAACCCGTTGCAGCGCCAGCCGATTTCAGAGCCACTCGATGTCGGCGTGCGTGCGATCAACGCAATGCTACCCATCGGTCGCGGTCAGCGCATGGGCCTGTTCGCCGGCAGCGGCGTGGGTAAGAGTATGTTGCTCGGCATGATGACGCGCTTCACGGAGGCCGACATCATCGTGGTTGGGCTGATTGGCGAACGTGGTCGTGAGGTCAAGGAATTCGTTGACGAAACGCTGGGCAAGGAAGGTCTTTCCCGGTCGGTCGTCGTTGCATCGCCTGCCGATGATCCACCGCTGCTGCGTTTGCAGGGCGCATCGCTTGCGACATCAATCGCGGAATATTTTCGTGATCAGGGCAAGCGCGTGCTGTTGCTGATGGACTCGTTGACGCGATTCGCTCAGGCGCAGCGCGAAATCGCGCTGGCGATCGGCGAGCCACCGGCGACCAAAGGCTATCCGCCGTCGGTATTCGCAAAGTTGCCGCAGCTCGTTGAGCGCGCAGGCAACGGTGCTGAGGGTGGCGGCTCTATTACGGCGATCTATACCGTGCTTGCCGAAGGCGACGATCAGAACGACCCGATTGTCGATGCGGCACGCGCGATTCTGGACGGACACATCGTTTTGTCACGTGAGTTGGCCGAGGCGGGCCACTACCCGGCGATTGATGTTGAGGCATCTGTGACACGTGCAATGATGCAAATAACCGATGAAGAGCAGCGCGGGCTCGCGCTTGCGCTGCGCAAGTCGGTGGGTACTTATCGGCAGAATGCGGACCTTATTTCAATCGGTGCGTATCAGCCGGGCAGCAACCCGGAGGTTGATGCGGCGATTGCACTGTGGCCGTCCATTCAGCAGTTCCTGCAACAGCCGCCGAACGAACAGGTTTCACGAACACAAAGTCTCGATGCGCTCAATGCACTGCTCGGCGAACCGCCGGCGGTCGAGGAGGCAGGTTGACATGCGGTTTATTGAAATAACGTTTGCGCTGTCATCGCCGGGAGCGCGTCATGCGTGATCGATTGTCGCGTCTGGCGCCGGTCAACCGGTTTGCCGAGAAGCAGGAGGGCGACGCCGCCGAGGCGCTGGCCAAAGTTGTTGGTGCGCTCGCGCAGGCAGAGCAAACACTGAAGGAGCTGACCGGCTATCGCGACGGCTATGTCTCACAGTTCAGCGGTTGTCAGCAATGGCGAGGCGCGCACCTGAGTGACTACCAGGCATTCGTGACCAAGCTCGATCAGGCTATTAATGCCCAGCAAGACGTTATCCGCGACGCCGAGCAACGCTGCACGGCGGTGCGCAAGTTGTGGCAGGACAAACGGTTGCGACGCAAGTCGCTTGGCCAACTGACCGAGCGCATCGTGTCTGACAACCGGCGAGCAGCCGATGCCGCCGCACAAAAAGTAGACGATGCGCTGTCGCTGGCTCGTGCCGCGATGCCCCAGCACAACAATCACTGAGCGTTTGGCATGGAAACTGCAAAAGAAACTAGCAGAGATGCCGGAAACGGCAAACAGACACAGACAATAGCGCCGCGCCGCTGCGCGGCAGACCGTTGAAGGAACAACAATGAATAACGCTCCGTTACTTGCATCGCTTGGTGTCAAAGGCAATCCGGCTCCGGCGGGAACGCCGGAGGCTACGCTGGGTGACGCGTTGGCCACCGATGATCGCGCGCTCGACGCGGCGCTGGAGTTCGCCTCGCTGCTGTTGCAGTCAGGGGAGACCGGCAAAACTTTGCCGGACACGGGCAAGCTCTTGCCGCTTGCCGAAGGCGTCGTGCCTGAGCCGGGCATACTGGAAGATGCGGCTCTGATCGCACAGGACGTCGCTGTCGATGAAGCAGTGGAGCAGGCGGTAAACAATACGATAGCGGCGAGCGCCAAAGAGGCGCCGGCCAGCGGTCAGCTAGGTAATCAGATTGCCGGCGATATTCGCCGCGCCAAAGCTGTGGCCAGTGGCAGCACACTGCCCGTCGAGTTGGCCGACAAGCCTGTTGAGTTGGCGAATAAGCCTGTTATCGTCGCGACGACTGAGCCCGTGAAGGTGCCGCCACCGCAGGTTCCGATGCCCAACGCAAATACGCCGCCGCCCGCAATCACACCGGCAAAGATTGATCTCGACGTAATGCCGAAAATGACCGGCGCCGAACGCAGCATTGCGCTCACGCCGGAGGTCCCGACTACGACGGGCCCGGTGCTGCGCAACCTGGCACCACTGCCGGCTGGCCTGCAGGAGGCGAGCGCACTTGCGCCGCGCAGCATGTCACTCGATGTCCCATTAGGTGATCAGGATTGGGGGCGCCAGTTCAGCGAGCGTGTTGGTTGGGTGATCCATGCGCGCGTACCGAATGCACAATTGCGCCTAAACCCTGAACATCTCGGCCCGATTGAAATGTCTATCGAGGTCGATGATCAAAACGCCCGCGTGCAGTTTGTCGCGGCGCATGCGCTGACCCGCGATGCGATCGAACAAAGCTTGCCGCGTCTTCGCGAGATGCTTGAGCAGCAGGGGCTGAACCTGCAGCAGGCAGATGTCGGCGCCGAAGGCGGCGCAGCATCGGATAGTGGCGAGCAGGCGTTGGCCGACGAGGCCGGTCCGTCACAGGGCGAGCATGCGAGCGAGCAGTCCGACGTTACCGCTGACGGATCGAAGGTCGTGCTCAACCGCAGCGTGGGCCTCATCGATACGTTCGTCTGAATTCTGACACCCCATAAGATGTTGTCTTTTTAGCGCCAATTTTCCGTCATTTGCCAACGCTCTAATTTTTTAAGTAACTGAAAAATATAATAATAATAAAGTTGGCACGAGGTTTGCTAATACTACTCTGAGTCATTACCGCGACGCTGTCGCAACTCGGAGAAGTCATGGCAGACGAAGAGAACAACACGGAAGAGGCGCCAAAAGGCGGCAAAGGCAAGACCATCATCATGGCCGTTGCTGCGGTCGCGCTTCTGGGTATCGGTATATTTGCCGGCCCGATGGTGCAGGACATGATCGGTGGCGGCGAAGAGCCGGTAGCCGACGAGGCTGAGGCAGAGGCGCCGGAGGTAGTAGCGAAAGGCAAGGATGCCATCTACCAGGGCATTCACCCGCCGTTACTCATCAACTTCACGGACGATCGCGGCAAGAGCCGCTTCCTGCAGATATCGCTGGAACTGATGACGCGTGACGCTGAGGTGGTCGAAGCGATCAAGGCGCACACGCCGGTGATCCGCAACAATCTTATCCTTCTGTACGGCGACGTTGATTACGACGAAGTTAGCACGCGCGCCGGCAAGGCCGAGATGTTGGAGATGGCCTTGACTGAAATCAACGGCATTCTCACCGAGCAGACCGGCAAGCCGGGTGTCGAAGCCGTCTACTTCACAAATCTTGTGGTGCAGTAATGTCGGGCGACGAAAAAAATGCCGACGACGCACTGCCGACCGACGCGCCGGTTTCAGCCTCGATGGCAGGCGACGAAGCATTGACCGCGGCGTCCGATGACGGCGAATTGCTGTCTGATGATGAGAAGGAAGCGCTGCTCGAGGGCGTCAACGCAGGCGTCATCGGTGACGTGACTCAGGGCGACAGCGCACATAGCGTCATGCCCTATGAAATTCGTCCCGATGCACACATCAACTACGGCAGCTACCCACGCTTGCAGGCGATCTGCCAGCAAATGGCGAAGCGCCTGGAGCAACAATGGTCACAACTGCTGCGTTGCCCGGCGAGCGTCACCGCGGAAGAAACATTCGGCGCCACGTATGCAACCGCAATCAACAAGACCCGGGCGCCGGTAATTACGTTGTTGCTGGAGCTCGCGCCATTGCCCGGCCACGGCGTCGTGATCCTCGACAACGACCTGTTGGCAGGGCTGGTCGAGTCCTTCTTCGGTTTCGTCGGTGACGAAGCCGGCGCCAGCAACGATGATTCAGCTATCGCGATTCGCCAGCAATTCACGCAAGGCGAGTTGCGCGTTAGCGAGCTCGCCACCGAGCAGTTGCTGAAGATTATTCCGCCGGCATGGGAAAAACTTATCGCCCTGACGCCGCGGGTGTTGGCACGCGAGTTTGATCCTATGCTCGGCAGCGGCATCGAAACCAAAGAACGCGTAATTGTCTGCAAATTTCTGGTGCAAACCGGGAGTAATGGCGGCTACCTGCGCGTGCTGTTGCCAATGCGCCAGTTGGTGGATATCGCCGATGACCTCGAAGGCGCCAGCAACGCGCGTAATCACGACGGTGATCCTCACTGGCGCGAATGTATGAAACAACATCTTGCCGGGACTGAGGTGAAAACGGACGTCATGGTCGGGAAAGTACGCCTGCCATTGCGAAAGGTGATCGGTCTCAAAGCCGGCGACCTGTTGCCGTTGGATTCGCCCGAACTGGCGCGGCTGCTGATAGCCGGCAAGCCGCGTGCGACCGGCGGCTTTGGCAGGGCAGAGGAGAACAATGCGTTTCGTTTGATGCGTTGGCTACCGACCGATACCGAGAGTGAATACTGAGTACGACTCACAGAATCAGGGAAGACGAAAATGAGTGAAACAGAAAACACCGCCGGCCAGTCCGGCGTCAGCGACGAGCAGAAGTACGCACCGGACGCGATGCAGGCGTCAAGCGCCCAGGCGGCGGGTAACAGCGACGTCAATCTGGATCTGGTACTGGATGTACCGGTTTCTTTGGCCTTGCATGTAGGCGCTACCAAAATTTCGATTCGTGAGCTGGTTAATCTCGCCGAAGGCTCGGTCGTCGCGCTCGACCGCAGCGCGAGCGAGCCGCTCGATGTGATGGTCAATGGCACCCTCGTCGCACATGGCGAGATCGTTGTTGTTGATGGCCAGTTCGGCGTTCGCCTGACTGATGTCGTCAGTCCGGCACAGCGTATCGAGCAGCTGAATTAATGACACGCTCGCGCTCGACAACGCAACGTTGCCGCGTCCGTAACGCGATCGCAGTCGCGACGCTAACCAGCACAGGCGTAGTCGCCACGCTAACCAGTACAGCTGCGCACGCGCAAGCACCGTCTGTCGTGGGCGGCGGTGCACCTGGCCTGATGACGCTACTGCTCAATCTGGTGCTGGTGCTCGGCATCATCGGCGTGTGCGCTTTTCTCTACAGCCGAGGACAAAGCCGCTTCAGCGTCGCTAACGGCGAACTCAATATTGTTGCGAGTCGTCAGGTGGGTAACCGCGAACGACTGGTCGTGTTGCAGGTGGGTGATGAGCAGGTGCTCGTTGGTATCACGGCAAACGGCATCAATCATCTGCACACACTAACGACACCTATTACTGCGAGCGAGACCACGGCCGTGCCATTCGCACAGCGCCTGCGCCAGTTCAGTCAGAGCCGCACGGGCGGGAGCGACAAGACATGAGACTGTCGCGCAACAGCATTGGCTGGTTGCTGGCGATTGCCGGCCTGATATTACCGGCGCTGGCGATGGCGCAACAGGTGCCGCTGCCGTTGACCATTTCGGATGCCGGCGCGGATGCGCCACAGAGCCTGAGTCTGAGTTTGCAGATCCTTGTAACGATGACGTTGCTGACGCTGCTGCCGGCGTTGCTGTTGTCGATGAGCGCGTTTATCCGCTTGATAATTGTCCTTTCAATCCTGCGTCAGGCGCTCGGCACCGCACAGACACCGCCAAATCAGGTATTGATCGGCATTTCCCTGTTCCTGACATTTTTTATCATGACGCCGGTCATCACCGAGGTGAACGAAACCGCGTTGCAGCCCTACCAGGCGGGCAGCATGACGATGACCGAAGCGTTGACGACCGGGATGAAACCGATCCGCATGTTTATGCTCGATCAGACCCGCGACTCGGACCTGCAGTTATTCGCCAATATCGCGGGCCATACCGGCTTCGATAATGTTGCCGATATTCCGATCAGCATCATCATTCCTTCGTTCATGGTGAGCGAACTGAAAACCGCATTCCAGATCGGCTTTCTCATCTTTATTCCGTTCCTGATTATCGATCTCGTGGTCTCGAGCGTACTGATGTCGATGGGTATGATGATGCTCTCGCCGATGCTGATTTCACTGCCGTTCAAACTGATGTTGTTCGTGCTGGTCGATGGTTGGGCGTTGTTGCTCGGCACATTGGCCTCGAGTTTCTTCATCTAGGCCGCCCTGATGACATCCGAATCCATTTTGTCGATCGGCCAACAGGCGTTGTGGGTCACTTTTGCGATCTCCTCGCCATTGCTGATGTCGGCGCTGCTTATTGGCCTGCTCATCGGCATGTTGCAAGCGGCAACGCAAATTAACGAAATGACGCTGTCATTCATTCCGAAGTTGCTGGTGCTGGGCCTCGCCCTGATGGTCGCCGGTCCGTGGATTATCGGCACGCTGGTCAATTTCACGCGGGACCTCATCCTGCAGATTCCCACATTGATCGGTTAGCGCCATGTCGTTCGAAATCATGCCATTCGTTGATCTCTTGTCGCTGTATGTCTGGCCGTTCATCCGCATCAGTACCTTCGTTGTCACGTTGCCGGCATTCGGCGGCGCATTCGTACCACGACGCATCCGCGCGCTTCTCGCCATCGTCCTGACCATCATGATTGGCCCATTGGTGACAAATGAGCTTGCAGCCATAGAAATATTTTCGCTCGCCGGACTCATTCGTGCGCTGCAGGAAGCGGCAATGGGACTGATCATGGGGTTTGTCGTGCAGATCGTCTTCGATGCGATCACGTTAGGCGCACAAACTATTTCTATGAGCATGGGCCTCGGTTTCGCGGTCTTCATTGACCGCGTCAGTGGCGTCAATGTCCCGGTTATCGGTCAGCTGTATATGATGCTGACGCTGCTTATCTTTCTGACTATGAACGGCCATCTGGCTTTGATCCAGATGCTGTTCGATAGCTTCAGCAGCGCCCCGATCGGCTCGGCCTATCTGAATGCCGCCGACGTGCAGGCAGTGCTGACCTGGAGCAGCCAGTTGTTTGTCGGTGCCATGCGCATCGCCTTGCCGGCCGTCACGACCCTGCTGGTGGTGAATCTGTCTTTCGGCGTGATGAGTCGCGCGGCACCATCAATGAACCTGTTTGCGGTCGGCTTCCCGATTTCGATGTTGCTCGGCTTCATCGTGCTTTATCTCAGCGTGGGTGGCATCGAGCCCGCCTTTACGGCGATGTTTGAGGGCGCGCTTGAGACGCTTGCAGGCCTGATGCAGGGGACGCCCTGATGGCCGAGCAAAACAACAGTGGGCAGGAGAAGACAGAACAAGCAACCCCCAAGCGTCGTCAGGACGCGCGCAACAAAGGCGACGTTCCCCGCTCGCGGGAACTGACGACTTCCGGTGTCATGCTCGCATCATCGGGGGCATTGCTGGTATTCGGTGCGCCACTCGGCGAGCAGCTGGTGGCGAGCTTCGCCGCCGGTTTCCACATCGAGCGTAAATCAATTTTTCAGGCAGACGCGATGGCGTCATCTCTGGCCGGGCAAGCCACGCATGCACTCGGCATCCTGATTCCGCTGGGTGCTGTTGTCATCATCGCGGCGTTCGCTTTCTCAGTGTTACTGGGTGGCGTCTCGTTCAGTGGCAAGGCGCTCGCCCCAAAGCTTGAGCGCATTAGCATCGCGAAAGGCTTTAAACGGATGTTTGGTCTCAAGGCGCTGGTGGAATTATCCAAGTCGCTGGCCAAGGTCGCGCTCATTGTTGTCGTCGCCGTGCTGTGGCTTTTGCATATCTCGGACGAGGTACTGCGTATCAGTGATATGCCAATCGGAAAGGCATTGCTTAAAGCCTGCTGGCTGTCGGCAATGTCGCTACTGGTTGTCAGTAGCGCGCTGATCGTTGGCGCCGTCATCGATGTGCCCTGGCAGCTGTTTGAGTATTCGAAGAAACTGAAAATGACGCGTCAGGAAGTACGCGATGAGATGAAAGAGACGGATGGCAAGCCCGAGGTTCGTCAGCGCATTCGCCAGCTGCAGCAGGAGGTTGCCACGCGGCGGATGATGGATGCGGTGCCTTATGCCGACGTCATCATCACCAACCCGACACATTTCGCCGTCGCTCTGAGCTACAAGGAAGGCAAGATGGTCGCGCCCGAAGTCGTTGCCAAGGGTCAGGATCTGGTCGCGGCGCGCATTCGTGAGATTGCCGCCGAGCACAATGTCGCGCTGTTCTCGGCGCCACCGCTCGCGCGCTCACTATTCCACAGCACCAAAATCGGTCACAAAATTCCGGCCGGCCTGTATACGGCCGTCGCTCAGGTTCTCGCCTATGTATTCCAGCTTCGCGACGGCGGTGCACAGGCGCGCTCACTGACGCCACCGGTGCCGGTTGTAGACGAGTCGCTTTATACCCGTCGCGGTCGCAGACGGTCGAATTAATCAAATGAACACAATCAACATGCGGAACAAACAGCAATGAAACTGAGCACAATAAGCCGAGGCCTCGGCGTACCGATCCTGTTGTTAATCATTCTCGCGATGATGATGGTGCCGTTACCGCCATTCGCGCTGGACACACTGTTCACCTTCAACATTGCAATGTCGCTGGCGATTCTGTTGACGGTTATTTACGTCTCCCGACCACTCGATTTTGGTGTTTTTCCGACCGTGTTGCTGGTCGTGACTCTACTGCGACTCGCACTCAACATCGCCTCTACCCGTGTCGTGCTGCTTGAGGGGCACAACGGCGAGGGTGCGGCGGGCAAGGTCATTCAGGCGTTTGCCGACTTCGTTGTCGGCGGTAATTTCGCGGTCGGTCTGGTGGTGTTCTCGATTCTGGTGATCATCAACTTCGTCGTGGTCACCAAGGGCGCCGGTCGCGTTTCTGAAGTCACCGCGCGATTCACGCTTGATGCGATGCCCGGCAAACAGATGGCGATCGATGCCGATCTTAACGCCGGCCTGATTGATCAGGACACGGCGCGCCTCCGGCGTTCGGAAGTTGCCGGCGAGGCAGACTTCTACGGTGCCATGGACGGTGCCAGCAAGTTTGTTCGCGGCGACGCGATCGCCAGCATTCTGATCCTGTTCATCAATGTCATCGGCGGGCTGTTCATCGGCACGCTACAGCACGACCTGTCGTTCACCGAGGCCGGCAAGATTTACACCTTGCTGACCATCGGCGATGGTCTGGTGGCGCAGATTCCCTCGCTGTTGCTGTCGACAGCGGTTGCGGTGATTGTGACCCGCGTATCGCACGCCCAGGACATGAGCAGCCAGATCGTCAAGCAGGTATTCAACCAGCCGCGCACGTTGGCGGTGACCGGCGGCGTGCTCATTACGCTGGGCCTGATCCCCGGCATGCCGAACTTCGCCTTCATCCTGCTCGCGAGTATTTGCGTCTATGCCAGCTACAAGTTGTCACGTAAGCCACCAGCCGAAGCGGAGGTGCTGGAAGCGGCACCAGCGGCAGAGCCTGCGACACGCGAGTTGTCGTGGGACGACGTTAGTCCGTTGGACACGATTGGCCTGGAAGTGGGTTATCGCCTCATCCCGCTGGTTGACCGTCAGCGCGGCGGACCGCTGGTCAACCGGATTAAGGGTGTACGCCGCAAGTTGACCGACAATCTCGGCTTCCTGCTGCCGCCGGTACACATCCGCGACAACCTCGACCTCAAACCTTCCCAATACCGCATTTCGCTGATGGGCGTGCCCCTCGGCGAAGGCGAAATCGAGATCGATAAAGAGCTCGCGATTAATCCTGGCCAGGTGTTTGGCGATCTGAACGGTCTGAAGACGCGCGATCCCGCGTTCGGCCTCGATGCTGTGTGGATCGACAATTCGCAACAGGAAGAGGCGCAGATGCTCGGTTACACCGTGGTTGATCCGAGCACGGTCGTGGCGACGCACATCAGTCAGGTCCTGCAGGAGCATGCTCATGAGCTGATCGGGCACGAAGAATTGCAGAACCTGCTTGACCGGCTGGCGACGTCAGCGCCCAAGCTGGTCGAGGAGCTGACCCCGAAAACGCTGCCGATGGCGACGATTCTGCGCGTGCTGCAAAACCTGTTGGCGGAACGCATCCCGGTACGCAATATCCGCAAAATCGCCGAAACATTGGCTGATCAGGGCACGAAGAGTCAAGAACCTGACGCCCTGACGTCTGCGGTGCGCGTCGCGCTGGGCCGCTCGATCGTCCAAAACATCAGTGGAAACAACGAAGAAGTGCCTGTTTTGACGCTGGAGCCCGAGTTGGAACAGATCTTGAATAACTCTTCTCAGAACGGTGCGGTCGCAGGGCTTGAACCAGGGTTGGTGGAACGAATCCACCGCTCCCTGACAGAGAAGGCCAGCGATCAGGAGGCGGCGGGGCAATCCGCGGTGCTACTGGTCGGACCGACCGTCAGGCCATGGCTTGCAAGGATGATGAAGGGGATTCGCAACCTGCATGTGTTGGCCTACAACGAGATACCGGATGACCGGCAGATTCGCATGATTGCGACCGTCGGACAGTAAAAGAAAAACGCGCAATAGGATTTGCGCCAGAGAGTGGCATGGAGCTCGCAATATGAAGATCAAGCGATTTCTTGCACCGAATATGCGTGAAGCATTGAAAGCGGTGAGAGTGGAGCAGGGACCGGATGCGGTCATTCTGTCGAACCGCCGCGTCGGTGACTATATCGAAATTATCGCAGCACTCGACTACGACGAAGCGTTGGTCAAGCAGGCGCTACGGCGCGGCGATTCAATGACGCAGAGTAGCGAGGCGGACGATGCGCCCGCGGACATCGTGGACGATCCGACACCAGCCGGCCCGGTTCACGACTTGTTGTCGCGTGCTGACAAGGGCGATGCGCCGCTCGATTCCCACCGGCTGAACGACACCCACATCACCGCACTTAACGTTGGCCAGGACGGCATCGAGGACTTTGGCGCATTGCGTGACGACATCGGCGCGATGCGCGCACTGTTGCACGAGCAAGTCAGCGCCCTGAACTGGCAGCGTCGCGCCTGTGCCGATCCGGCCCGCGCCCAAATATTGCGAAATCTGACGCGTCTTGGCATTGCTTCCGATATTGCCGGTGACGTTTGTGAGCGTATGGAGAAAGAAGGTAGCCGACTCCAGCATCCATGGCGTGCGCCGATCGCAGAACTCGCCAGCGCACTGCCGGTGTTCGGGGAACGACTGTTGAGTGAGGGTGGCGTCGCCGCCTTTGTTGGCCCTACCGGTGTCGGCAAGACGACGACGATCGCCAAGATCGCATCGCAATTTGCGGTGCGCCATGGAGCGCGCAGCATTGCGCTTGTGTCGATGGACAGCTTCCGTATCGGTGCTCAGGAGCAGCTGCGCACGTTCGGACGAATCATCAACGCATCGGTCTTCGAGGCCAGCGATGCAGACAGCCTCGAGCGGCTGCTGGAGCGTCTCGATGACTTCAAACTCGTACTGATCGATACGGCGGGCGTCAGTCAGCGCGACGTGCGACTCGCAAAAATGCTCGAAGGGCTGACCAACGAGCGTCGCGAGATTCAACTGTACCTAACGATGGCGGCAACCGCCGATGAGCACTTGCTGGAGGAAATTGTGCGCCACTATGGAAAAGCGAAATTGACCGCTGCGGTCATCACAAAAATCGATGAGGCTTGCCGCCTCGGTGCACCGATGTCTGTATTGATACGCCACGGCTTACCGCTGGCATACCTGTGCGATGGCCAGCGCGTGCCGGACGACTTGTACGGCGCCGAGCGCCGCCGTATGTGGCTGATGAATCGCGCGCTGGAGTATGCGATGGCGGATGAATACATGCCCGATGAGACATTGATGGCGAGCCGTTTCGGACATGCGGAGGTGGCGCATGGATAACTCATCACAAGCCCACCAGCTGCATCAGGCAATGGCAACGCGCCCGACCAAGGTAATTGCGGTTACCAGTGGCAAGGGCGGCGTCGGCAAGACGAATGTTTCGGCAAACCTGTCTGTCGCACTTGCCGCGCGCGGTCGCGACGTGATGCTGATGGACGCGGATCTGTCGCTCGCTAATGTCGATGTGCTGCTGGGGCTACAGCCGGTCTATAACCTCGCACACATGATTCGCGGCGAGGCGGACCTGGAGCAGGCAATCGTGCAGGGTCCGGCCGGCATTCGTATTGTGCCGGCTGCGTCAGGCGACCGCACGATGGCAGATCTGCCGCAAGCCTCACAGGCGGCGATCATCTCGGCATTCAGTCAGCTCGAACGTCAACCGGACGTGCTGGTGATCGACACTGCCGCAGGACTGGCAGAGAATGTCGCGCGCTTTACGCAGGCCGCCCAGCATGCGCTGGTCGTCGTTTGTGACGAGCCCGCATCGATAACCGACGCCTATGCGCTGATCAAAGTTTTCAGTCGCGACTACGGCATTCGTCGTTTTCACGTGCTGAGCAATATGTCGCGTAGCCGCGTCGATGGGCGCGAGTTGTTCGAGAAGTTACTGCGTGTGACGGACCGTTTTCTTGATGTCGTGCTCACGCATGCCGGCACCATCCCGTCCGATGGCTATCTGAAGAAGGCCGTGCAGGAGCAACGCGCGGTTGTTGATGCATACCCTGAGAGCTGGTCGGCCAAGGCATTCGGCCAGCTGGCTGAGACTATCGACGCGTGGAAGACGCCGCACGAGCCCAGCGGAGGCCTGAAGTTTTTCTTCGAGCGGTTGATTCACGATCAGCAGGGCGCTGCGCGAGGAGCACGAGCATGAGTTATGCACAGCCCGTGTCGGCACGAACCGAACATGCCTCGGAAAAACTGATCACCAGCAATCTGGTACTCGTGAAGCGCATCGCGCATCACATCATGGCCAAGTTGCCGGCCAGCATTGAGCTCGATGACCTGGTGCAGGCGGGCATGCTGGGTCTGATAGAGGCGGCCAGCCACTACGACGAGAGTCGCGGTGCGAGCTTTGAAACCTACGCCGGCATACGTATCCGTGGTGCGATTCTTGACGAGGTGCGCAAGTCGGACTGGACGCCGCGTTCGGTGCACCGCCGCTATCGCAGCATCACTGAGGCGATCGCTGAACTGCAGTCCGAGAGCGGCCAGCATCCGGGCGACCAGCAAATTGCTGATCACCTCGAGATGCCGCTTGAGGAGTACCACGCGATCCTTCGCGATTCGGCCAGCTGTCGCCTGTTCAGCCTCGACCAGCCGTTTGCGGATTCGGACAGGACCCAGGAGGTCGCGTCGAGTGATCACGCCGAGCCCGACGATGCACTGGAGGAGATCCAGTTCGGCGACCGGCTTGCGGCGGCCATCGAAAAACTCCCGGAGCGTGAACGTATGGTTTTGTCGCTGTATTACCAGAGAGACATGAACCTGAAGGAAGTCGGCGCAATCCTCGAGGTCAGTGAATCACGGGTCTGCCAGATCCATGGCCAGGCGCTACTGCGATTGCGCGCCAAGCTCGGCGACTATGCAGATTATCTGGAGAACAAATAATGGACTATTCGATTCTTACCTATCCATCGGTCCTCGCATCGGTATTCGCCCTGATGTTTCTGGTGACGTTTGCGACGCTGCTCACGGTACGCAAGCGACTTAGCCTGCAAGATGGATGTCTTAACCGATTGACCGAACTCGTCGAAGCGCGAGAACTCGAGTTGTCCGGCAGCCGCACCGACGCAGAGCTTGCCGCATTGCATGACGAAGTTTCCACGGTCTCGCGACGGTTACGCGATCTCGCCAACACGCAGCTCGAACAAAGCCGGGTACCCGGCTCCGGGACGATGCACGATGCAACGGTGCTGGCCCGTCAGGGTATCGGTGCAACACAAATAACAGGGCGCTGCGGTATTTCGCAGGGTGAGGCAGAACTACTGGTTCGCCTGCACGGCCCACGCTCACATTAAGATCCTGCAAGGAACGCGACAATGGTAAATGAAGACAATATGCAGTTCTTACAGCTGCTTGCAAAAGAACTCGAACTAAAGACAGTCAAGTTACCGTCGTTCCCGGATGCCGTGATTCAGATTCGCGATGCATTGGAACAGGAAGACTGCGATATCCAGCGTGTCGCACAGCTAGCCAGCATGGAGACGATGCTCGCATCGCGACTCATGCAGGCGGCCAATTCCGCGCTGTTCAACAGCGCCGGCAGCCGCATCAATGACCTGAATGCGGCGGTCATGCGTCTCGGCCTGAAAGAAGTGCGCAACATGGCAATCACACTTGCCGTTGAGCAGATCTTTATTGCCAAGGAGCATCCGGCTATAGCGAGGGACCTCGCGATGCTGTGGCGTCGCAGTGTGTCTATGTCCTCGGTCGCGTTCGTCCTCGCCAGGAACTGTTCTGATGTTGATCCGGAACAGGCATTTCTGTGCGGCCTCTTGCATGAGGTCGGCAAGCTTTACCTGCTGACCAAAGCCGCCGATTTCCCTGATATCCCGGTCAATATACTTGCCAACAGTAACGACCCGGATAGCTGGCACCCGCAGGTCGGGCGCTGCATCGTCGAGTCGTGGGGATTTGATGAGACGATCGTCGAGACGCTGGAGCCGCTCGAATACGTGACGGACAACCGGTCAGCCGCAGCGCGGCTTATCGACGTCGTTTTGGCGGCCGAACTGGTGTGTGCATCGACGCCCGATGCACCGCTCGACTACGAGCAAGTCTCGGTAGCGCGGCTTAATCTGAGTGCCGAGCGTCTGGCCGAGTTACAGCCGGAAATTGTTGCCCGCATGGACTCCATGGTCAAAAGCATCGGCAATTAGTTAGCAACAACGCCTGCAGGCTGCCTGTTGGCCTGGCCCAGAACTAGTCGCCTAACTCCAGCCGGCGCATTCTCAGGCTTTGCGACTCACGCTGGAACAAGTGCTTGATCAGCAACTCGCTTTCCGCCTCGCTGAAGCCAACGAATTCGACGGCCACGCCGAAGCCGGCGTTGCTGCCATTCAATGGTTCCATTTGCCGTCGCACCACAGCGGCGGTTTCAAGATAATGACGGTCCGAGGTCAGCATGATCTGCAGGAACAGCTTGGTGCCGTCGGCCAATGGCGAGTCATAGTCGAAGCGGACGCCGGTCGAGCCTATCTCGCAGGTTTTGGCCGTACCCTCGGTCAGCTGGCGAATGGCCTGCTGGCGATCCGGCTGCTCATCGAACAGCAACGTGATCTTCTCATTCAGGGTCTTCAGGCAATCGCGAACGGGACTGCTCGCCGTGCCAAGCAATGCGAAGCTTTCCTGAAAGCGCGCTTCAAGATTAACGAGTCGGGCATGGTTGCCGAATTCGGATGGCTTTTGCAACGAACGCGACTCAAGCACGTTTGCGTATTCACTGTCGCTAAGCTCTTTTACATTAATAAATGCATGCTCGCGAATGCGGAATGAGCGGCGCATGTCGCGCTCGTCTTTAGACATTTCTGGACGATTGGTCATCGCATCTACTCCTCTGGCGATGTCTCGGACACAAGGTCCGCTGACTCAGCGCTGATAATATTGGCCGGCTCGGATTCCTCGCCGATGACAACGCGAATGTCGACGCGTCGGTTTGCGGCGCGGTTCTCTGGCGTATCGTTCTGCATACGTGGTTGGGTGTCCGCATGACCGGTCACCGTAAACCTCGACGGGTCGAGGTCGGAATTATCGAGTAACAGGTGCGCGACAGAGACGGCTCTGCTGGTCGACAGGTCCCAGTTTGAACGGAAACGTTCGGTTGAGATAGGCAGGTTATCGGTATGCCCGGCGACATCGATGCGGCCGTTTGAATCGGTCAATAGGCTGCTGATTTTGTTCAATGTGGGCTTGAATACATCGCGTACAGAATCGTCGCCCGACGGAAACGACGCTTTCTCGAGAATGTGAATGACGACGCGATCACCTTCGGCGACGACGGCTATAGCGCCCTCGTTGATTTCAATTTCCAGCGCACGGCGAATTCTCTCCGCCTCGATCTCTATATCTTTTTTCTTGTCGTCGACCTGGTCGTCATCCTCGGAGAACTCCAACGTGTTCTGGTTTGAGTCGACGGTGAACTGGCGGACTTCATTAATCAGCGTAGGGTCCGGCTTGCCCGGGCTGAATTCGCGTGCGATGACGCTGGTACCCTTCGGGATCGTGCGTGCCTCGATTTCCGCCTGCACACCGAATGCTTCCTTCACAGACCCTGAGAGTTCCTTGAACTTGGCGGCATCCATCTCGGAGAAGGCGAGCAGCAGCACGAAAAAGCACATCAGCAGTGTCATCAGATCGGCAAAGGTCATTACCCATGCCGGGACGCCTGCGGCCTCTTGTTTTGGACTTTCGTCGTCCATGGCCGGCTAGGCTTCCTGATCTTCTTTGGTGCGCGCGGATTTCGGCAGATAGGCTTCCAGCATGCTGCCGATGACGCGTGGGTTCTGACCTTCCTGGATACTCAACAGCGCATCGATGATCAGTTTCTTGCGGTCTTTCTCCTCACCGCTGCGCAATGCGAGCTTGTCTGCAACAGGCAGTGCGAACATGTTGGCGAGGATCGCGCCGTATAGCGTCGTGAGCAGCGCTACGGCCATCGCCGGGCCAATCTGCTTGGGGTCATCCATGGCCGATAGCATTTGTACGAGACCGATGAGCGTACCGATCATGCCCATCGCCGGCCCGACGTCGCCGATCGCCTTGAAAATGTTTTGTCCTTCCTCGTGACGCTGCAGCGTTAGCTGCATGTCCTTGATCAGCATCTCGCGTACGACCTCTGGCTGATGCCCGTCGATCAGCATGTTGACGCCGTTCTTCATGAACTCATCGTCGATCTCTGCCTCTTCGAGCGCGAGGATGCCGCCCTGGCGAGCTGCTTTTGCGAGCTCTACCGACTTGTCGATAAGCTCTTGCGGCGTGGCAAGCTTGAACATAAAGGCCTTCATCGCGATCGATGCTGCGCGCAGGAATTGGCCGAGGCTGAATTTCATCATGGTGACCATGAAGGTACCGGCGAATACGACGGTCATCGATGGTCCGTTGATGAAGGTGCTGACCGAGCCGCCCATGAAGATGGAGGCGAAAATTACGCCAAAAGCGCCGATCAGACCGATAAGTGTTGCAAGATCCAACTGATGCCCCTCCTATGCAAGTCGAGCATGACAATCATTGTCCAGGCCGGTGGAGCCGGCGCCCATGTAGTAGAGAGCGGCAATAAGCGGCGAAACTTTAGGGTTTCGCGTGCTGATTTGCAGCTATTTCAGCTTGTTCACGCCTCGGCGCACAGTCGATCGCGGCCGTCATGCTTAGCCCGGTATAGGGCACGGTCGGCACGCAGCAAAACGGTCTCAACGGTATCCGTCGGCAGCAATTCGGTCAGACCCGCAGAGCACGTCACTTTGCTGCCGGGTTTGCCATAGGGAATAGTCACGCTGGTACGCACGTTATCCAGGAATCGCTGTACCAGACCGGTCGCGGTATCGAGGCTGACATCGCCAAGAATCAGTGCGAACTCCTCGCCGCCGTAGCGGGCAACGATGTCCGAGCGACGCACAAACGTCCGCGAAAGACAGTCTGCGACCGAGCGCAGAATATCGTCGCCGGCGGCATGTCCGTACTCGTCGTTAACGTTTTTGAAGTGGTCGAGGTCTAGCATGACCACGGTTACCGGCTGACGCAGGATAAAGTTCAACGAGACGGCCTGCTGCAGTGCGGTGTCAAATGCGCCCCGGTTGAAGGTGTCGGTGAGCGCGTCGCGTTTCAGGTCTTCACGCGCCGTGGCGAGGTCCTGGCGCAGACTCAGCATTCGGTTGTTGGCCTGCGCGATCTGGCTCTCGAACAGACGACGTTGCTCATTGAAAGCATGCACGACCGTGGTCATCGTCGTTGCGATGGCCTGACGGATTTCTCTGATATCGCCCTGATCTGCGGCGCGTTCGACGTCGCCGAGGCTTGTCTTGACCGAGTTCTCGGTCAGCTCTTCGCGCGTGGCGACCGAACGCAGGCTCACCGCAAGGTCTTCTACCAGCAAGCGGTAATTACGCACACGTTCCTGAACGAATTCGCTCTCACGACTGCGTCGATCGGTGTAGAAGCGACGCACACGGCCCCACTGGCGTGTCCCGTCGGTAGATTCGCCGATGCCTTCATCAAGAATCGCGGCGCCGTTCGTCACATGGCGTGCATATTCCTTGCACAAGTCCTGGAACCGCGGGTCTTCTTCGTCCAGCTCGAAAGCGGTTTCTCCCATTGTCCTCAGGATGCAGTCAAGGGTATCCAGACTGCCGTCCAGAAGGTCCGGTGCTGCACCGCTGGTTTTGCCGCCTTCCTTGTTGCGGCTGAGAATTTTGTCGACGAGGCTCATCCGTGCCGCCCATTGGTTGTTTCCTTGCCCGAGGTATCGGCGTGGTCGCACGAAACTTTAGTGATTAGCTGTGTTTGCGGCCGACTAATCGCCGCACGCGTTGTACTACGCCTGATGAAATGGTTTATTCTCTATTTGGTCACAGGGCAAAATATGCGTTGTGACGTGATCACCAGCCGGCAGGGACGCGCGGGCCAATATGAATAACAACAGTGAAGCGGCAGCCATTATTCTCATCATAGAACGCGATGCCGAGCGGGCGGCGCAGCTCAAGGACATGATTGAGTTTCTCGATCAGCCCGCAGTGTGCGTCGCCGACGATGGGGCGTGGCAGGACGCGGCTGCCTCGTCGAATCTGACCGCTATATTTATCGGCAATGGTCTCGGCGAGGACAGGGCCAGGCAGGTTGCTGCCGAGGTTCAGGACCGCCACCCCGGCGTGCCTCTGGTTGTGGTTGAACCCGACGATGGCTGAATCCGGTGACAGCGGGACGCATTCGCTCAGTTGGCCCGTCAGACTGGATGAACTCGGTGAGCTCCTCGAACGCCTGCGTGACGACAATGGCGCGGAAACGCCTTCCGGCGTGCCGGAGTATGTTGGTGACAGCAAGGCCAGCGATCAGATCCGCAGCATCATTAGCCAGGTAGCCCCGTCCGCGGCGTCTGTGCTGATAACCGGCGAGTCCGGCACCGGCAAAGAGGTGGTCGCGAGCCAGATTCACAGCCAGTCGGGGCGTCGCGGCGAATTCGTTGCCGTCAATTGCGGCGCCATCCCTGATGAGTTGCTGGAGAGCGAGCTGTTCGGACACGAGAAAGGCGCCTTTACCGGCGCCGCAGCGATGCGGCGTGGGAAATTCGAACAGGCTGACAAGGGCACGCTATTTCTTGACGAGATCGGCGACATGCCGGCGGCAATGCAGGTCAAGTTGTTGCGTGTGCTTCAGGAGCGCGTTGTTGAACGGGTCGGCGGCATCAAGAGCATACCGGTCGACGTGCGCCTGATTGCCGCGACACATCGTGATCTGGAAGCCAGTATTCGTGAAGAGACCTTTCGCGAGGATCTCTACTATCGGCTGAACGTTGTGGAGATAGAGTTGCCGTCGCTGCGTGAGCGTCGTGACGACGTTACGCCTCTGGTTTATGAAATGGTGCGTCGCATTGAGCGCAAGCATGCCACCACCATCGAGTTTTCTGACGATGCCCTGGCGGCGCTGGTTGCCTATGATTGGCCGGGTAATGTCCGTGAGCTCGCCAATCTTGTCGAACGTTTGATGGTTATCAAGCCGCACGGTTCGGTCGGCATCGCCGACCTGCCTTACGAGATCAGTGGCATTGAGGTCCCCGATCCGCCGGCGCCGGAGGCTGAGTCGATATCGCCGGACGGTGTGCTGGTCAGTATCCAGCTGCCGGAAGAGGGCGTCGATCTGAAGGCGCACATTGCGGATGTTGAACGGCGCTACATCGCCGATGCTCTCGAACAGACCGAGGGCGTGGTTGCGAAGGCCGCCAAGATGTTGGGCATGCAGCGCACGACATTGGTCGAGAAAATCAAACGCTACAAGTTGTAGCGCATATCACGACTAATAGGTGAGCACGTGCAGGCGGCTCCCAACTGTGATGCCAAGCCGTTCTGCAACGCCTGCATTGAGTTCCAGCACATAGCGCGCGAGCCCGCCGGAGCTGATGCTATCCAGTGACAGCGGGGTCGTGTTGGCGGCCACGTGCACGATGTCGCCATCGTCATCCGCAAACAGGATATCGAGCGAAATGATGGTGTTTTTCATCCACATCGACATTTCGCGACGCTCGGGATAGACAAACAGCATGCCGGCATCTGCTGGCATGCTGCGCACGAACATCAGCCCGCGAGCACGATGACTGGCGCTCGCCGCGAGTAAGGTATCGATGCGATAGCAGGCGCTTTTCCCCTCGGCGATCACCGACACAGCGGGGAATTCGCTGCGCAATACCGAGAAATCGATGGGTCGTTCCGGCAGCCGCGCGCTTGCGGCCGGTATGATCAGCGCGCAAAGCAGCAGGCAGTTCAGGCCGCGCCGCCCGATGCCACTGGCGAGCCAGCCCATGTCAGCCGGCTCCCGGCCAGGTGACGCGCCCGGCGAAGCGAAGCTCGGTCAGTCTGATACTGTCTGCGCCATTAATTTGCGGAATCGCCGCCGTACACCACAGCACACCGTCAATTTCGCTGACGTTGTCGCTGTCACGATAGTCGTGCCGGGCAATATCGGTGTAGCAGCTGGGTCGGGTGCCGGTTGAAAAGAATCTGTTGCCGCCCTCATCGATGACCGTCACGGTGCTGCGGATGGATTGCCCGGTGGCGGCACGGTCAACATCATCAATGCCGATGATAAGAACGATTCCCCCGTGCAGCTCGTCTTCCGGCAGCTCGAACTGCAGGCGCACGCCGCGATCGGCCGGCCTTGGCATTCCCCGGCAGGCAACCTCTGTCGCGGACGCCGCAATGCGAATATCCAGCGCGCCGTGCAAGTCGCCCTCGAGCACCAGTGGCCTGTCCACGCGGCAGCCGGGCGTCGTGGCGGTTTCGGCGACGGTCGGTGCCGGCTCCATCGTCGCCGCCGGTTTGGCGCAAGCGGCGCACAGCGCGAGCGTGATGATCAGTGAATTTTTGAGGCTGGCAGCGGTCACAGGAATCCAGGCAGCGATCGGATGGTGGATAAGCCTAGCTGGCTCGGACGGCTAATGCCATTGTCGCCGCTCGCGGATTGCGCCATTGTCGGAGCTCGCCCGGATCAACTACACTTGGCGACCGCATGCGGGCGCTTGTCGCTCATACGCCGGGTACGTTGGTGCGATGTTTCGGCCACACAATTTGAACACCTACCTTATATAAGAGACGACGCAGTGAAACCGAGCGAGCAATTCCAGCATCTTGAGGCGCACGTCAGCAGCCTTGTCTTAGGCCAGCCACATCTTGTTAACCGGATGCTTATCGCGCTGCTTTGCGATGGGCACTTGTTGGTCGAGGGCGCGCCGGGCCTTGCGAAGACGCGCGCCATCAAGGTACTCAGTGAAAGCGTCGAGGGTGACTTTCATCGCCTGCAGTTCACGCCCGATCTGTTGCCGGCCGATCTGACAGGGACCGAGATCTATCGTCCGCAGGACGGCACGTTCCGGTTTCGTCAGGGCCCGCTGTTTCACAACCTGATTCTGGCCGATGAGATCAACCGCGCACCGGCCAAGGTGCAGTCCGCGCTGTTGGAAGCAATGGAAGAGCGACAGATAACGGTTGGCAAGAAGACCTACCCGCTGCCCAGCCTGTTTATGGTCATGGCAACGCAGAACCCGATTGAGCAAGAGGGCACGTACCCGTTGCCGGAAGCGCAGCTGGATCGATTCCTGTTGCACGTCGTGGTCGGCTATCCGGATGCTGACACCGAGCAGCAGATCCTGCGTATCAATCGCAACGAAGCACGCGCTCAAAAGGGCAATGACTTCAGGCCCGCGGTGGAACTTTCACAAGAAAGCGTTGCTGCGGCGCGTAAGGAAATACTTGAGCTGCATCTTGCCGAGGAGCTTGAACGCTACATCGTGAATCTGGTGATTGCGACGCGTGAGCCGGGCCGGCTCGACGAGGAGCTGGCCGATGCGGTCCAGTTCGGCGCGAGTCCGCGTGCCAGCATCGCGATCGATCGTGCGTCGCGTGCCCATGCCTGGCTGCAGGGTCGCGACTACGTAGGGCCGGATGATATTCAGGCGGTCGCGCCGGATGTCATGCGCCATCGCATCCTGCTGAGCTTCGAGGCGGAAGCGGACGGTATGACGCCGGACGACTTCATTCAACGCATCATTGCCGGCGTGGGCGTGCCGTAACCGTTGTGAGGTTTGACTAGTGCACGGTGGCGACCCGGATAGCCAGACTGCCAAGGCGGTTGACAGTCCTGCGCAGGTATCGCAGCAAGGTCTGATCAGGTTGCGTGAGCCTGCCCGCCATCTGTCACTGGATGCGATGCGCATTCGCGCCCGCAAAGGCGGCAACTACCTGTCGCATTTCAAAGGTCGCGGCATGGAGTTCGATGAGGCGCGACTCTATCAGGACGGCGACGACCCGCGCAGTATTGACTGGCGTGTCACGGCCAGAACCGGGCGCGCCTATACCAAACTATTTCGCGAAGAACGCGAGCGCCCGGTGTTTTGTTGGGTAGACCAGCGCGCGTCGATGCAGTTCGCCACGCGCGGCGTATTCAAGTCGGTAATGGCTGCGCGACTCGCGGCGTTGCTGGCATGGGCGGCGGCGCAACGCGGCGACCGTATCGGTGGTTTCATATTTAACGACCAGCAACATGTCGAACTGCGCCCGTTGCTTGGTAATCGCTCCGTCTTGCGCCTTATCCATCAAATGGCGACTATGCAGGCCAATCCGGAGGCCCCGGTTGCGCAAGCGGATAATCTGGAGCGCACATTGTCAGGGCTGCGCCGCGTCGCGCATCCCGGCAGCCTGATTGCGCTGATGAGTGACTTCCATGGCATGACCGAGAAAGCGCGTGCGCAGCTGGTGAGCATTGCGCGACACAACGACGTTGTTGTCTTGTTTATCAGTGACCCGCTGGAGCGTGAACTGCCGCCGCCCGGGCGCTACCCGCTGATGATCGGCAACAAGCGAGTGCAGATCGACACACATGGCCGCCAGCGCCAACAATGGGCTGAACAATTCTCGGCGCGGCGCGACGAATTGCAGGCGTTGTGTGAACGCAATCGTATTCGCTGGCAGGCCGTAGAGACGGACGACGATCCGCTGCTGGTAATGCAGGGCTTGATGGGCAAGGTTGGCGGCGGTCCGGCACGAGCGATGCGTAAATGAACCCGGCCGATCTGCCGTTGCGCGATATTCACTTGCCGCAAGCCGTTGGCTGGTGGCCGCTGGCGCCCGGTTGGTGGCTGCTGATCTTCCTGTTGATTCTCGCACTGGTCGCGGCGATTGCGCTTTACCAAAGGCGTTCCGCGCGTCTGCGCCGACGGATTCTGCGCGAACTGACAGCGCTGCAAACAGACTGGCAGGCCGCACAAGATCACGCGCGGTTCCTGAGCGGCTTGTCAGCGTTGATGCGCCGCAGTGCTATCGCGTTGACGGGTCGCGAAACCAGTGCCGGATTGAGTGGCGCGCGCTGGCAACAGTTTCTGAACGACGGTCTCGACGACCAGCCGTTTTCGGCGCATCCCGGCGCGTTGCTGGTCGACGGTGTCTACCGGCGCGAGGCGGCCGTGCTGTCGGCGCAAGACGTGCAAGCGATGCTTAGCGCTGTGCGCCGGCGTATTGCCGCGATGAAGACGACCTCGACCGGCGCGATGCGGCGTGAATCCGTTGGGGCGGCATCATGAACTTGCCGGGTCTGCCGGACAGTTTGATTTTTGCATGGCCATGGCTTGCGCTGGCATTGCCATTGCCGCTGTTATTCAGGCTGTTAATGCCTGCGGCCGGCGGCAAATCGGGACAGCGCGTTGCGGGTACCGGCGGGCAGTGGCTTCAGCGCGCTTGATCGTGGCGACGGCGGGTCGATGACCAGCGTCGGTATTCGCGCACTGGTCGGCCTTGTTGCATGGACCGCGCTGATCATCGCCGCAATGCGGCCGCAAGCGCTGGCGGACATGCAAAGCGCGCCGGTGACGGGGCGCAACCTGATGCTGGCGGTAGATTTGTCGGGCAGCATGGAGGCCAAAGACTTCAAGCTCGGCGGGCGCTCGGTGGATCGACTGACCGCGACCAAGGCTGTGGGTGGTGACTTTATCGACCGGCGCACCGGCGACCGGCTGGGACTTATCCTGTTCGGCGAGCGTGCCTATCTGCAAACCCCATTGACGTTCGATCGCCAGACGCTGAAGACGCTCTTGTTTGAAGCAATGATTGGTCTCGCCGGTGAAAAGACCGCCATCGGCGACGCGATCGCGCTGGCTGTTAAACGCGTTCGTGACGCCGACGACACCAGTCAGGAGCAGGTGCTGGTGCTACTCACCGATGGCGCGAATACCGCCGGTAATATCGAGCCGCTCAAAGCTGCTGAACTTGCGGCGGCAGTTGGACTCAAAATCTATACGATTGGTATTGGTGCGGAGCGCATGCAGCTGCAATCAGGGTTCATTCCCCGGCTCGTCAATCCGTCTGCGGATCTTGACGAGAAGACGCTCACGGCGATAGCCGACACAACCGGCGGGCGCTATTTCCGCGCGCGCGATACCGCCTCGCTGGCCGAGATTTATCGTGAACTGGACAAGCTCGAACCCGCTGCCGACGATGAGCTCGGCTTTCGGCCGCGCGATGAGGTGTTCTACTGGCCGGCATCGCTGGCGCTTGCGCTATTCGGCCTGCTGGCATTGCCGGTGATGGTCAGCGGATGGGGCGCGCGTCATGACTGAGCTGCATTTCTTGCGCCCGCTATGGCTGTTGCTGCTGCCCGTCGGTGCTATGGGTATATGGTGGTATTCGCGTCTCGCCGTCGGGCATGGCGGTGCATGGATGAAGCTGGTCGACCCGCGCTTGCGCGCATTCGTGCTGGTCGACGGCAGCGGCGCCGGTTCATCCCGCTGGCCGTTCTGGGTCGCGCTTTTAGCCGTCGTGATTGGCGGCCTGGCGTTGGCCGGCCCGGCGTGGGACCGGCAAACGGTGCCGGTGACGCGCAGTGGCGATGCAATGGTCATTGCCATGGACCTGTCGCGCTCCATGGATGCGACCGATCTGGCGCCATCGCGACTGGCGCGGGCGCGTCTTAAGCTCAAGGACATTCTGCGCGAACGTGCCGGCGGTGAAACCGCGCTGGTGGTGTTCAGCGCCAACGCTTTCGTCGTCACCCCGCTGACCGACGATGCTGACACCATCGATGCGCTGGTGCCGACACTCAACACAAACCTGATGCCCAGTCGTGGCAGTTATCCTGAGTCCGGCATCGTCAAGTCTGTGCAACTACTGAAGCAGGCGGATATCTCGGCCGGACGTATTTTGCTGGTCACCGATGGTGGCAACATACCGCCGGCAATCACCGCTGCGCGCGAGCTGCGCGCAGCAGGGCACACCTTGTCGGTGTTGGCGATCGGCACCGAGGAGGGTGGCCCGATTCCGCAATCGGGTGGCGGCTTCCTGACCGATGCCAGTGGCAACATTGCGCTGCCAAAAGTTGATGTCGACAATCTGCGGCGGGTTGCGCGCGCCGGCGGCGGGCGTTTCTCACGATTAACCACAGACGACAGCGACCTCGCCGCATTGCAGTTGCGCGCCATCGACGGGCAGGAGATCCGTGAGACCGGCGACGAGCAGGCCATCGAGCGATGGCTGGACATGGGCCCGTGGCTATTGCTGCTAATACTGCCAATGATTGCGTTTGCATTTCGTCGCGGCGGCTTCGTGCTGGCCGCATGTTTGTTATTGATGCCGTTTCGCCCGGCCGAAGCCTTCAGCTGGGATGACATGTGGAAAACGCCGGATCAACAGGCTCAGGCAGCGCTCGAGGCGGGCGACGCCGCGCTGGCGGCTGCGCTTTTTGAGGACCCTGAGTGGCAGGCTGCCGCGCGTTTTCAGGCCGGTGAGTTTGGCGACAGCGCGGCGCAATTTGCCGGGCTGAGCGGCACCGAGGCAGCCTATAACGCAGGTACCGCGCTGGCGAAGAGCGGCGATTTTGATGCGGCGATCAAAGCGTATGAATCGGTGTTGGAGCGCGAACCCGGGCACGAAGACGCCCGCTATAACCTCGAGCTGCTGAAAGCGCTGCAACAGGACCAGCAGGAAAACGGCGAGTCCGGCGACGGCGAGGGCGAGCCGCAAGACGGTGAGAACGGCGACGGCGAAGACGGCGGACAATCGGAGCAGAGCGGTAGCGGCTCGCAAGGCGGCGAGAGCGACGACGGCGGGTCCGCAGAGAGCGAGGCGCGTGCCGGCGACGAGGCACAGCAGCAGGCGGATATCGAGGCGTTGCAACAAGCGATGCGTGAGGCCGAGGCCGCTGCCGGGCAGCAGCCCGAGGCCCCGGACGCGGAGCAGCTGCAGGCGCAGCTGGCCGAGCGCAGTGAAGCAGAACAACAACAGGCGCTTGAGCAATGGCTGCGCCGTGTACCCGATGACCCCGGCGGCTTGTTACGACGCAAGTTCCGCTATCAATATCAAAGACGCCAGACAGACCAGGACGGCAATCGCCTCTGGCCCGACGACCGGAGTGAACCTTGGTGATGCGATCAATGTGGCAGTTGGCCGTCTGTGCGACGCTGGTGTTGGCGGCTGTGCCGTTGCAGGCGCGCGCCGAAGTGTATGCGACCGTAGATCGCAGCAGCGTTCAGCTCAACGAGTCTTTTTCGTTGACCCTGACCGCGGATGATGGCGAGTCCGGTGAGCCGCAAGTCGGCGGCCTTGATGAGCATTTTGATATTCTCGGGCGCAGTCAGAACAGCAGCATCAGCATTATCAATGGTGAACGCCAGACCAGTCGGCGATGGACTTATGTGTTGCTGCCCAAAGCGGCCGGCGAGTTCAGAATTCCACCGCTAACTGTCGGCGGCGCGAGTAGCGAACCTATAGCGATTCTGGTGCGCGAGGCGACGGTCGCGCCGCCGGGAGAGGCAGATGTCTTCTTCGAAGTATCGCTCGACCGCGAACAGTCTTGGGTGCAGGCGCAGGTGATTTACACGATCAAGCTGTATCTCGGTGTGGCAGTGCGCCAGACAAGCCTCGAGGATCCGCGTATCGAGGGCGGTGAGGTCTTGCTCGAAAGGCTCGCCGAAGATCGTCGCTATGAGGCGCAGATCGACAATCGTCTGTATACCGTCATCGAGCGCAATTTTGCGATGTTCCCGCAAGCCAGCGGTGACTACAAAATTCAATCGGTCAGGTTCACTGCGAGCCTGTGGGAGCGCGGGCGGATTTCTTCGCCGAAAGTGTTTAGTTCCGAGGCGCTCGAGTTGCGCGTTGACCCGGTCGTTGCGCCGCCCGCTGAATTGGCCGGCGCCGCCTGGCTGCCGGCGAGATCGATCGCGCTGACGGCGTCCATGCGCCCGGAAGACGGCATCCTCGAGGCCGGCGAGCCGGCGAATATCCGGTTGCGCCTGCAGGCCGAGGGGTTGATGTCCAGCCAGCTGCCAGAGTTGTTGATCGACGAACAAAGCGGGCTGCGGGTTTATCCCGACCAGCCGGACATGCAAACGCGCGCCCTGCAGACCACGATGCTCAGTACGCGCGAGCAGAGTTTCGCGGTTATTGCTGCGCGCGGCGGCGTGTTTACGCTGCCCGAGCTGGCCCTGCCGTGGTTCGATGTGGATGCCGGCGAGTGGCGTGTCGAGCGACTGCAGCTGGCGGCACTGCGCGCTGCCGGTGTTGTCAGCGGGAATGAACCGGCACCGAGCCCGCAGGCCGTTGCCGCGCCCGCCACACCGGCGGAAGTGACACAGCCATCGCCGGTTGCTGACACGGCAGTAGTCTCTGATCAATCGAGGCGCGATATTTTTCGTCTGAAGGTCATCAGTTACGGTTTGCTGGCGCTATGGTTGATTACGGTCTGGCTGTACTGGCGCAGCGGGCGGGTGCGTGCGAAGGCACGCCGCAAGGCGCGCCGGGAGATGGACGCCAAGGCGCCGTATCGGGCGACGCAGAAAGCGTTCAAGGCGCTGCAGCGTGTCTGCGAGGCGAACGATGCCACCGCCGCGCGTGATGCGATGCTGGTCTGGGCGCGCCACTTCTGGCCGGAACGACCGGCGCGTTCTCTTGGCGATATCGCCGATCGCCTGCCAACAGCCGAAGCGCAAGCCGTTGAGACCCTGAATCGACACCTTTACCGCGGTGGCGAAGGCGCATGGGATGGCAAGGCGTTGCGCGCGGCATTGCAGCGCATGCATCGTGCCGGCGCCAAGCAGCAGACGCTGCAGCAGGACGAATTGCCACCGTTGTTCCCGGCCAGCTAGGTCCGGCGCATCGCTGCGTTGCGAGCGCTGCAGCAGGATTCGGGTGGTCGTTGTAGCGCGCACAATGCAGACTTTGGTTATGGATACCGACACAGACCCTCGCGCCGATCTGAATTTCCGGCGCATCGCCCAGGCGATAAGCTGGATCGCGGCGAACCGGCAAGATCAGCCCGACGTGGCACGCATGGCCGCCGCGGTCGAGCTCAGTGAGGCGCATTTTTCACGACTGTTCCGGCGTTGGGCCGGGATTTCCCCGCAGCGCTACCTGGCGCATCTGACGCTCGGTGATGCCCGCCAACGGCTGGGCGAAAACAGCACCGTAGAGCAGGCCGCCTGGGCCAGCGGTTTGTCCGGCAGTGCGCGCCTGCATGACCTGTTCGTTCGCATCGATGCCGTCAGCCCCGGCGAGTTTCGTCGTGGTGGCGAGGGACTCGCGTTGCGATTTGCGTTCGCAGCAACGCGCTTCGGCGACGCACTGTTAGCACGCGGCTCGCGCGGCATCGTGGCCTTGCGCTTCGGCAGTGCCGATGCGCGCGACGCGCGTCTGGCGCAATTGCAGGGCGAGTGGCCGAACGCGCGCTTTGAACCGGACCCGGCGCTGGCGTCGGAGATCGCGGTCATGCTTGAGGGCGGCTCGTCTTCGCCGGGCGGCGCCGCCCGGCAACAACCTGTCGACGTGTTATTGCGCGGTACGCCGTTTCAACACAAGGTATGGCAGGCGCTGCTGGATATCGGCGCCGGGGATACGCTGAGCTACGGTGAGCTCGCGCAGCGTATCGGCAAGCCGGGCGCTGCACGCGCCGTTGGCAGTGCCGTGGGCGCGAACCCGGTTGCGGTGCTGATACCGTGCCATCGGGTGCTGCGCGGCGACGGACAGCCGGGCGGGTATCGCTGGGGTGTCGATCGCAAGCATGCGCTGCTCGCCTGGGAACGATGCGCCGGCCTCGGCGGCGGTCGTCCGGCGATGCTATCCTCGCAAGCCCCGCAACCCGTCGGGCCTAGCTGAACCGACCACGCCGGATTTCGTCAGGCGCGGCATGGATGACCAATGACCGCACCACACTGGCTTTTGATGCTGGCCGTCAACGTTGCTTTCGGACTGAATCTGGTCGCGGCAAAGTACGCGCTTTTCGAATTGCCACCGCTGTGGTTTTCGGCGTTGCGATTTGCGATTGTGCTCGCCGTGCTTGCGCCATTCCTGCGTATTCATCGCGGCCAGATGGGGGTGTTGGTTCTGGTCGGGTTCTTAATGGGCACGTTGCACTTTGCCTTGATTACCAGCGGACTCGCCTTCGCCGAAGATGTGTCGACGGTAGCGATACTGACGCAATTAGGCGTGCCGTTTTCGACGTTGTTGTCGGTTCTGTTTCTCGGCGAGGTCATTCGCTGGCGTCGCTGGCTCGGGATCGGTTTGTCGTTTGTCGGCGTTGTCATCATCGGTTTCGATCCACGCGTTTTTGACTATTGGCCGGCCGTGGTGCTGGTGGTCGGTTCGACGATGGTGGCGGCTGCCGGGCTGACGTTGATGAAAGCCAAGGTCAAAGTGGATGTGTTTCAGCTGCAAGGCTGGTTGGCGGTGGTTGCCTGTCCGTCGTTGTTGCTGATGTCGCTGGCTGTCGAGTCGGGTCAGTTCGATGCGACGTTGACGCTATCGCCGCTCGCCATCGCCTGCGTGATTTTCTCGGCGCTGGGCGCAAGCTTGCTCGGGCATGGCGGCACCTACCAGTTGCTGCGCAACTACGATCTTTCTCTGGTGAGCCCACTGCTGTTGCTGGCGACCGTGTTCGGCGTGATTTTCGGGGTTTTGTTGCTGGATGACGTTGTCACGCCGCGCATGATCATCGGCGGTGTGGTGACACTTGCCGGCGCGCTGCTGATAACCTTGCGCAGCGGTAGTCGCGGCGCGGTGTCGACGATTGACCAACCCGGCGTCGCAAAGCCGGATTGAGCGCGACATGTTTGATGGCATTACAACACTGAGTTTTGATCTCGATGACACGCTTTGGCCGGTACGACCGGTGATCATCGCGGCCGAGCGCGAACTGCGCGTGTGGCTGGATACCCACTATCCGCGTGTCTATGAGCAGCTTGATCGCGACCAGATCATGGGTATGCGCCGTACCGTCATGGATGCTGAGCCGCATATGCGCCATGACCTTACCCACCTGCGAAAACGCGTACTGGCATTGATGGCCGAACATGCAGGCTACGATGAGGGCATGGTCGAGCCCGCCTTCGAAGTCTTCGATCAGCATCGCAATCGTGTCGATTTTTACGACGACGCACTGCCGGCGCTTAAGCTTCTGGCGCGAAAATACCGGCTCGTGTCACTGAGTAACGGCAACGCATCATTAGCAAAGACCGGTCTCGACACACTGTTTCACGCACAGGTGTCGGCGCGCGATGTTGGCCATGCGAAACCGCACCCTGACATGTTTCAGGCTGCACAACTGGCCGCCGGCTCCCCCGCTGACGCCGTATTGCATATCGGCGATGACCCGCATCTTGATGTGCAGGGCGCGCGTGATGCGGGGCAGCGCGCGATATGGGTGAACCGGCATGCGCAGGCATGGCCGGATGGACTCGAGCCGCCGGTCGAGGTCGCGGACCTGACTGCGCTGACGCGTCTGCTCGGGGTCGCCGGGTGATATGACGACGAGCGCTCTGCCATTGATTATTTTTGTGCCCGGCATGAAGCCTAAGCCGGAGCCTTTATTGCACTACGACGCGCTCTGGCGGTGTTTGCATGAGGGCTTGCGGCGCGTCGACCCGGAGGTCGCCGCGGATCTCGCTGCGCACAGCGAGCAGTTCAATCGCGCCAACTGGACATGGGCGTTCTACCGGCAGTACCGCGACATCGGCCAGGACCTGCCGGGCATCGATGCGTTGATCGGTCAACCTGCGCCGGAGCCGCGCGATGTCCGCGAGGCGACGTCATGGCGCACGCGATTGACGCGCTGGAAACTGCTGATCGGCGACGCGTTACCGTTTGTTGCAAACAGCGTTGCCAGCGACGACATCCGCATTACGCTGCGCGATGTTCATCGCTACATACACAATCGCGATGGCATTGCCGATGAGGTGCGCTCGGACCTGAAGCGCCGGCTGGCGGATGCGGCGGATGCCGGCCAACCGGTTCTGGTCGTCGGACACAGTCTCGGCTCGGTCATCGCCTGGGACACGCTGTGGGAGCTCAGTCGTCATGATCAGGCCAAGGTCGGCGCTGACATGTTCATGACGCTGGGCAGCCCGTTGGGCAATCGCATCATCCAGCGTGGTATCAAGGGTATTCACAAAAGCGGTGCGGCGCGTTATCCGGACAATATTCGCCGCTGGGTAAATATTGTCGCGATCGGCGAGCAGACAGCGCTCGACCGACGCATGCGCAATGACTATGGCGAAATGCTGTCGCTCGATCTGGTTGAAGCCATTGAGGACTACGATGTGTTCAACCATTATCGCGAGAACGGGCGGCTGCTCGTGCACAGCGAGTACGGCTATCTCGTCAACGCAACCACGGCAGGCATCATTGCCGACTGGTGGCGCCGGCATCGTGACGGGTTGCCGGTCAGGCCGGCGATCGAAATCGGCTAAACAGCTCTAGTCGAGCTGCGGCTGGATGACGACGTCGATGCGCCGGTTGCGTGCACGCCCCTGCGACGTTTCGTTGTTGGCGATCGGGCGCGTTTCACCGTAACCGTTTGCGGTGATTCGTGAACTCGGGATTCGCATCGCATTGAGCATGTATTGCAGCACCGCTTCAGCGCGCGCCTGAGACAGTGTTGCGTTGGTTGCGTCGCTGCCATACGAGTCTGTGTGCCCTTCGACAAGCAGGCTCGAGCGCGGAAACACATCGATAGCCGTTTCCACTTTTTCAAGCAGCGGGTAGTAGTTGACATCAATGCTGGCCTTGCCGCTGGCGAAGCTCAGCCCGACCAGACGGATAGTAATATTGTCGCCTTCGCGGAATACATTCGCTTCCTCGCGTGTGAACATTTTCTCTACCGTCTCGAATTGCTGCTTGATACGCGCCTGGCGCTGCAGCCGCTGCATCAATGCCGAGCGTTCCGCGGTCGCGCCGCCCAGCTTCTCGTCGAGCAGGCGGATTTCCTCGCTCATCTCGGCGACGCGTAGCTGCGACTCCTCGACTTCCTGGCCAAGCGCCTGATTGCGTTCCTGCATTTCCGCGATGTAATTGGCGAGCTGCGCCGAGAGTTCATCGCTGCCGCTGGTCAGGTCGGCAACAATATCAGCGGCACCGGCGACATCAACCAATGGTTTTTCCCATGACAGGATCAGCTCTTCAACCGAGATATCATCGTCGCGAACCTTTCGCACGACCTCGGCGAGGTAGATCGCATGGCGGGCTTCGTAGTTCGCTTGCTGCGCCAGGCTGCGCGGTAAATCGGTGTCATAGCGATTCTCGTTCAGTTCTTTCTCGGCGCGTGCCAGCAGATCTTTTGATCGATTAAGCGTGATCGGGGCGAACCGACCGATACGGGCACGCTCGGCGTCGGCGAGCAGCTGGCGCGTCTCGCTTAGATAGCGGGTCTTGATAGCACCGAGTTCCGCATCACGGTAAAGGCTCTCTGCCTCAATACCGTAGCGCTTGCCATTCCTCAGGTCGCCACGTTCCAGGACCCGGATTGCGTCGCCAAATTTGTCTTCTGCGTCTTCCCAGATCGGTTGCGACAAGCCAGGTGCATCGGCGTTGCGAGCGTCTTTGCGTGTCTTGATAACGGCGGAAAGCGTAAGGCGTGTCAGTCCGGAGGCTTCCGTGGCCTCGTTGAATCGCGCGATCGCATCTGCCAGCCGGTTGCGTATCGTTTCTACGTTGCGCCCGCGTTCGAAACCATCAACGGCGCTATCGTAAGCTTTGACGCCACGCTCATAGCTGCGCGGTGCCAGCACACTGGCTTCAGCCTCGCGGGCCGCGGCGTAGGCCTGATCGGCTTCCGTGAACAGGCTGTCTCGCAGTGCTTGTGCGGCTGCGCTGCCACTGATGATCAGAGACAGCATGGCGATGGCTAGCAGAAATGGTCGAGAAGTCATTAGGGTGTCACTCAGACGTTAAAGTGACCTTATTGTCCTCGGCTCGCTGGTGCACTGCAAGCAATCGGTCAGACCCAGCGGGTTCGCTGCCCAAAGCGGGAAAATCAAGGCCGACGCATCAGTTTTTCATAATGAGCAGCCGGTCACAGTCAGTCTGGGGCTGCGCGGGTATGGTTCGTGACATGGAAACGAAGTACTACACGCAGTTCAAGGTCGATGATCCCAGCCTGAAAAAGAGCAATCTTTTCAGTGGCATCGTCGAGCTGCACCACGCTGCCGGCCAGTCGGTCAGCGAGGCAGAGCTGCAAGTGCTGTTGGCGCACAACTTCGACATTGATATTGAACAGGTTCGGTTGGTGAGCTGGTCACGGCTTCACTAAGCGTTTGAATTCCCCCTGATTGGCCCGGCCCTGCCGGGCCTTTTTTTTGGCGCAACGCGCAACACGGCGATATCATGCCCCGGACATTGAGATCGCCATCCCTGAACACCAGCCACATTGGTAGAACGCAATGAATGCGCAAGACACCCGACCGAAGCACCCGCAGACATCGCCCGACCAGCCCGAGGCTGGCGATGAGACCCAGTCTATCGACCTGTACATCGATGATCAGCGCTGGGCGACGCTGTCGCGTGACAACGATGGCGTGTCGCTTGAGGTGGCCGAATGTCGCGATGGTCAGCCCTGGCGAATCGGTGCGGACAGTCTGAAGCAGACGCTGGCTTCCGCGCGCAAGTTATTAGGCGCGTAGTGTGAGCTCGTAACTCGTGTACTTGCGTACGTTCAGTACGCCGTCGTCAAAAATCAGATACTGCCCTTTAATGCCATTCAGGCGTGACGTTACTACAGGCGTCTTATCGAGATTGTGCGCGCGTATCTTTTCCGGCCAGATATCTACCGGATAGCCGATCTCGGTGATTTCATCGCTCAGTGCTTCAAATGGAGCGCCGTCGAAGCGACCTTCGAATTGTGCTTCGATGGCGGCGATTTCGTCCGCCGTCGCGTCTTTCAACATTGCTGCCCGCGCATGCAGATCCATGGGCTCAGCGTTTGCCTTCAGCATGCGCCGCCAATCCGTGCGGTCGCTGACATGACCGCTGATCGCCTTTTCCAGTAGGCCGGCAACGAATCTTGAGCGCGTGCGGAATATCGGCAGGGCTTGCGTTGCGCCCTGATCGATCCATCGCGTCGGTAGTTGATCCTGACGGGTAATACCCACCTTGATGCCGGATGAATTCGCCAGATACACGAAGTGGTCCTGGAAACAATGCTGCAGCGCCCAGTCAGGCTCGCGGCAAGTGCCTTTGTCAAAGTGGCAGGTGTGCGGTCGCATAATGCACATGTCGCAGGCGGCAAGGCGCTGGCTGCATGGAAAGCAATAGCCCTGGCTGTAGCTCTTCTTGGTCTTACGCCCGCAATTTAGGCAATGAATATTGCCGGTGAACTCAATACTCAGCGTCTCGCCGATGATTGGATTCAGCGCCAGTCGCGCGTCGTCCAGTCGCATCGTGTAGCCCACCGGATTGTCGTTCGCCACCGCCATTTTCCGTGCATGACCCTGTATTTCGCTCATCTTGCCCTCATGTCTATCGGTTGTGGCGCTTCCGTGGGCGCGCGTCAACGTGAGACAATACCCCATCAGGCCAGAATTCGCAGGAAACCCTATGGCGAACGACCAACCCAAGCTGCGTGGCATCCCGATTGTCACCAGCGGTGAAAAATACGCGACCGACGCTGGTTTTAATGCGATCAAGAATGGCGTTAAACAGCGGCCCGAGCGCGGCCCTGTGCCAATCGGTAACAAGCCGAAATGGTTGCGCGCAAAAATGCCCGCGGGCGCGAAATTCTCGTCAGTGAAAAAGACAGTTCGCGAAGGCCGGCTGAGTACGGTTTGCGAAGAGTCGATGTGTCCGAACATTGGCGAGTGCTGGAACGCAGGTACCGCGACAATCATGGTGATGGGCTCTGTGTGCACGCGGGCCTGCCAGTTCTGTGCGGTCGACACCGGCAATCCGAAGGGCTGGCTGGATGCCGAGGAACCGGAAAACACCGCGCGCGCGGTCGAAATGATGGGGCTCAAATATGTGGTCCTGACATCGGTTGATCGCGACGATCTGCCGGACGGCGGTGCCGGGCACTACGCGGCCTGTGTCCGTGCGATCAAACAACGCACGCCGGAAACCGCGGTCGAGGCGCTGACGCCTGACTTCAACGGCAATGAGGACGACGTGGCGTTGCTGCTCGATTCCGGCCTCGAGGTGTTCGCACAGAACGTCGAGACGGTCGAGCGCCTGACGCACCCGGTTCGTGATCCGCGTGCGGGTTACCGCCAAACGCTGGATGTGCTGGCATTCGCCAAGCGATACCGGCCGGATGTGTTAACCAAGACGAGCCTGATGCTCGGGCTGGGTGAGACGGACGACGAGATCCTGCAAACACTGGATGACCTCGCAGAAATCAAATGCGATATCGTGACCTTTGGCCAGTACCTGCGCCCGACCGCCAACCACTTGCCGATCGAACGCTATGTCACACCGGAAGCGTTTCAGCGCTATCGCGAGCAGGGGCTTGAGCGCGGCTTTCTTGAGGTCGTCAGCGGCCCCCTGGTGCGCTCGAGCTATCGTGCCGAACGCGTACTTGAGAAGAACAATGTCGGCTTCGATGCGCCGGAGCCGGCGTTATGAGTGCATTTTTATCCGAATACGCAATCTTTCTTGCCAAGACGGTGACGTTCCTCGCCGCGGCGTTTGTGTTGCTGGCGATGATTGCCGGCATATCCAAACGTATGCACCCTGGCGAAACCCTGCGCGTCGAGAAGCTCAACGACAAGTTTCGCCAGATGACCCAGTCATTGCGCCAGGCGGTCACCAGCGGCGGCCTGAAGAAAGCACTGGCGAAACAACACAAGGCCGAACGCAAGGCGGCGGGCAAGTCGCAGGAAGAGCGACCGAAAACGTTCGTGATCGAGTTCAAAGGTGACCTGAAAGCGCATGGTGTCGCCTCTTTGCGCGAAGAGGTTTCTGCCGTTTTGTCGGTGGCGGGTGAGGGCGACGAGCTGTTGCTGCGCCTGGAGAACCCGGGCGGCGTAGTGCACGAGCATGGTCTGGCCGCGGCACAACTGGCGCGCGTGCGCGACGCGGGCGTCAAACTGACCGTGGCCGTCGACAAGGTTGCCGCCAGCGGCGGCTATCTGATGGCGTGCGTCGCAGACCGCATTGTCGCCGCGCCGTTTGCCATTGTCGGATCGATTGGGGTCATCGCGCAGCTGCCGAATTTCAATCGCCTGCTCGATGATAAGGGTGTGGACTTCGAGCAAATCACTGCCGGCGAGTACAAGCGTACGGTGACGATGTTTGGCAAGAACACCGACGAAGACCGCGCCAAGCTCAAGGCCGAACTCGAAGACGTGCATCGACTGTTCAAGGAGGCTGTGGCGCAGTACCGGCCCGACCTCGATCTGGCACGTGTCGCAACCGGTGAGCACTGGTATGGAACGCAAGCGCTGGAATTGGGTCTGATAGATGAGATCACGACCAGCGATGCGTGGTTGATCAGTGCGCTGGAGGAACGCGATATTTTCTCGGTGAAATATGAAATCAAGCAACCGCTGCCGCAAAAGCTGTTGGGTGCCGTAGATAGTGCTGTCGAGCGCGCGTTTGACGCCGTACGCAGCGGTATCTCGGGACTAAGACGCGGTTAGGGCAACGATTATCCGGAGTGATACAGCGATGAACAAACAACTTTCCTGTGGCGCGATCCGATCGATTGCGGCTGCACTCGTTATGACGATGGCCAGCGGCTGTGCGTCGATGGTGTCGGAATCCGACATGAATGCGCAGGGTAATGCCACATTTGAACGTATGCGCGCCGAGGTGCCGCTCGTTCAGGATCGTGCCACGATCGATTTCGTTTCCTGTGTCGCCGATGCCATCGTCGGCCAGCTGGAAGGCGAGCCTGCCGACTACGACTGGGAGCTCGCGATTTTTGATCAGGATCAGGTCAATGCGTTCGTGCTGCCGGGCGGCAAGATCAGCGTCTACAAAGGCCTGTTGCGGGTAACCAAGAATGACGCACAGCTTGCGGCAGTGATGGGGCATGAGGTTGCGCACGTAACGCAGCGGCATCCGGCGGAGCGTATCGCGCGTACCAAAGCGACCGAGGTCGGCGTCGGCGTACTTTCGAATATCGTTGGCGGCACCGCGATTGCCGCGCAAAGCGCATCCACGGCGATGCAGATCGGCGCACAACTCGGGCTGTTGCTGCCGTTCAATCGCGGGCAGGAAAACGAAGCGGACGAGGTCGGCATGATGTTCATGGCACGCGCCGGATTCGATCCGCGCGAGAGCGTCAAGCTGTGGCAGAACATGCAGGACAGCAAGGACAACGAGCCGCCTGAATTTTTGTCCACGCACCCGAGCAGCGACACGCGTATCGACCGGCTGGTTTCGAAGCTGCCGCAGGCGTTGGTGCTCTATAACCAGGCGCTTGCGGAAGGGCATCGTCCCCGTTGCACCCGACCGAATATTCCAGAGCTGCCCAAGAACAAGAATTGAAGCTGCACCGCCTGTCCAACATCACGTTGCCCGCAGAGGGTCGGCAACAGATCAGTCGCTGACATGAGCGCGCTGATCGAAGCGAGCCGGCGCGGTCTGGAATGCGCCGCCGGTGGTTTTTGTATCGATCCGATGCGCCGCTCGGCGTTGGCGTTGATTACCCATGCGCACGCAGACCACGCGCGCAAAGGCGCTGATCGCTACATTGCGGTGCGCGACAGCGTGCCGATCCTCAAGAGTCGTCTGGGCCCCTCGCAACGCATCGATGCCGTCGACTACGGCGAGCCTGTTCGACTGGGCGATACCGAGGTGTCCTTTCATTCCGCTGGTCATGTCCTCGGTTCCGCACAGATCCGTGTCGAGCGCGGTGGCGAAGTCTGGGTGGTCAGTGGTGACTTCAAGCGCGACGCCGATCCTACCTGTGCGCCGTTCGAGGTGGTGCCCTGCGATACCTTCATTACCGAGGCGACGTTCGCGCTGCCGGTGTATCGCTGGCCGCCGGCGCGCCTGGTCGCGGGCGAAATTTTCGACTGGTGGCAAAGCAACGAACGTGCCGGGCGTCCGAGCGTGTTGTTCTGCTATTCGTTCGGCAAGGCACAACGCGTGCTGGCGGAGTTGCTGCACTACACCGGGCGAACCGTGCACGTGCACGGCGCGGTCAACAAAATCACCGCGCTCTACCGGGAGGCCGGCATTGAGATGGTGCCGACCGAGCTGGTCGATTTACGCGAGCGACGCGACTACCCCGGCGAGCTGATAATTGCGCCGCCCGGCGCCGCCGGCTCGCGCTGGATGCGTCGCTTTCGTGATGCGCAAACCGGGTTTTGTTCCGGTTGGATGCGGGTGCGGGGTAATCGCCGCCGGCGTGGCTACGATCGTGGTTTTGTATTGTCCGATCACGCCGATTGGCCGTCATTGTTACGCACGATCGACGAGGTTGGCGCCAGCAAGGTGCTGACCACTCACGGGCATTCCGACACGCTGGTCAGGTTGCTGCGCGAGCGTGGCGTCGATGCCAGCGAGCTGGTTCGCAATGACGCGTTCGTTACCGGAAACGATGATGCGCCGGTTTACTGAGCTCTACCGGACGCTTGACCAAACCACATCGACGCGCGCCAAGGTCGCCGCGATGGTGGCGTACTTCTCGGCAACCGACGCCGCCGATACTGCGTGGGCCGTGTTTTTTCTTTCCGGCAGGCGCCTGCGTCGGCTGGTGGGTGCCGCGAAGTTACGTGAATGGCTGACACAGCAATCCGAGTTGCCGGCGTGGCTGGTTGAGCAAACCTACGCCAACGTCGGTGACCTTGCCGAGACCATTGCGTTGTTGCTGGCGGATCGCGTCGGCGACTCGGAACTCGATGGGTTGAGCCTGTATGCGTTCGTCACGGGTCATCTGCAAACGCTGTCGACGCTGGATGATGATGCGGCGCGCGAGCGCGTCTGCGGCTGGTGGCGAACGCTGCCGTATGACGACTGTTATCTGGTTAACAAACTGTTGACCGGTGCGTTGCGTGTCGGTGTGTCACAAACCCTTGTCGCGTCGGCGCTGGCCGAAGTGGCCGGCCTGCCGCGTCCGACCATACTGCATCGCCTCATGGGCGACTGGCAGCCGGATGCCGCATTCGCGCAGGCCTTGCTCGCCGAGGACGATGGTGAGGTTGTGTTGTCGCGGCCGTATCCGTTCTATCTCGCCAGCCCGATTGAGAAACAACCCGGCGAGTTGAGTGCGGCGGATATCGAGGCCGAGATCGGGCAGCGTGACGATTGGCAGGTCGAGTGGAAATGGGATGGCATTCGCGGCCAGCTGATACGACGCGACGGCCAGACGTATCTGTGGTCGCGCGGCGAGGAGCTGATCAGCCAGCAATTCCCGGAGATTGTTGCGGCCGCCGACAGGCTACCCGACGGTGTCGTTCTCGATGGCGAGATTATGGCGTGGCGCGATGGCATGCCGATGTCATTCGCGGCTTTACAAAAACGCATCGGTCGCAAAAAGCCGGGCGCAAAGACACTCTCAGATACGCCGGCGATCATGTTGTGTTACGACCTCATGGAGCACGGCGGCAAGGATATTCGCGACGAGCCGATGCGCGCGCGTCGTGCGCGGTTAAACGCGCTGGCGGCCGACTTCCCCGAGCGTTTGCAGTTATCGCCTGTCATCGATGCGCCAAGCTGGCGGGCGCTTGCAGACCTGCGCGATGTTTCGCGCGAGCGGCGGGTTGAAGGCCTGATGCTCAAACACGTCGATAGTGTCTATGAAACGGGACGCAAGCGCGGCAAGTGGTGGAAGTGGAAGATCGAGCCGCATACCGTCGACGCCATCATGTTGTATGCGCAGCCGGGGCACGGGCGGCGCGCGAATCTCTACACCGATTACACGTTTGCGGTGTGGCGTGGCGAGGACCTGGTGCCGATCGCCAAGGCCTACTCCGGCCTGAACAATACGGAAATCGATGAGCTGGATAAGTGGATCCGCAGCAACACGCGCGAGCGCTTCGGGCCCGTCAGGTCGGTTGAGCCACAGCAGGTCTTCGAGCTGGCATTCGAGGCCATTGCCCGCTCGCCGCGTCACAAGTCCGGGATCGCCGTGCGCTTCCCGCGCATCCGTCGCTGGCGCCGCGATCTCGCGCCGGACCAGGCTGACCAGCTGAGCAGTCTCGAGGCATTGTTGTGACGGCTATCAACACCGAGCACGTCGAGCGCTGGTTTGCCGATGCCGACTGGCAGGTGTTCGACTTTCAGCGCGCCGCGTGGGATGCATACAGGCGTGGTGAGTCGGGTTTGATTCACTCGCCGACCGGCAGCGGCAAGACGCTGGCGGCATGGCTGGGCCCACTGCTCGAATCCGGGCACATCGCGGGACGGGGCCTGCGCGTGTTGTGGATAACGCCGCTGCGCGCACTGGCCAATGACACCCGCAAGAACCTGCAGGCCGCAGCCGATGCGATCGGTAGCGACTGGCGTGTCGAGGTGCGCACCGGCGATACCTCCGCGAGTGCGCGAGCGCGGCAACGAAAGCAACCACCCGACACGCTGATTACGACACCGGAAAGCTTGTCCGTGCTGCTCAGCTATGCCGATGGCGGCAAGTTGTTTCGCAACCTCGATGCGGTGATCGTCGACGAGTGGCACGAGCTTCTCGGCAGCAAGCGTGGCGTGCAGTTGGAGCTTGGCCTCGCGCGGCTGCGCAGATTGCGACCGTCGCTGCGGGTCTGGGGCTTATCCGCCACGCTCGCCAATCTCGATGAGGCGATGCAGGTGCTTTGCCACGGCGCCGACAAGCAGGTGCTGATCGCCGGTGAGGCGCCCAAAACAGTCACCGTTAGTGCGCTGCATCCGGAGACGCTCGAGTGCTTCCCGTGGTCGGGGCGCCTCGGTATCGGACTGGTTGATGCGGTCATTGAGCGTATCGAGGCGGCGCGCTCGACGCTGGTGTTCACCAACACACGTGCCCAGGCCGAACTGTGGTTTGAGGCGTTGATGATGTCGCGCGGCGATTGGGTCGGGCGCATCGCGCTGCACCACGGTTCGATCGACCGCAAGCTGCGCACACAAATCGAGGCCGGGCTTGCCGCCGGCGATTTGCTGGCCGTGGTTTGCACGTCATCGCTTGATCTTGGTGTCGATTTCGCGCCGGTCGATCAGGTCCTGCAGATCGGCAGTCCGAAAGGCGTCGCACGACTGATGCAGCGCGCCGGGCGCAGCGGGCATCAGCCGGGTGCCGTCTCGAGCGTGTGGTGTGTGCCGACTTACGCGCTCGAGTTGCTCGAAATCGCTGCGGCGCGCGACGCGTGGAATCGTCGCGACATTGAGCGACGGGTACCGCTGCAACGATCGCTGGATGTGTTGACACAGCATCTCGTTACGATTGCGCTCGGCGGCGGTTTCGTCGCCGATGAGATGCTCGACGAGGTGCGAACAAGCTACGCATTTCGCGCACTCAGCGATAGCGAGTGGGCATGGTGTCTCGATTTCATTACGCGCGGCGGCCAGGCGTTGTCGGGCTATCCGCAGTTCCATCGCGTCGTCGATGAAAACGGTGTCATGCGCATGACCGACGGGCGCCTGTCGCGCCAACACCGCATGAGCATCGGCACAATTTCCAGCGATACCGCGATGCGGGTCAAATGGCTGTCCGGCGGATCGCTCGGCACGATAGAGGAATCCTTCGTGTCGCGGCTGGAGAAAGGCGATCGCTTCCTGTTTGCGGGCCGGCTGGTCGAGCTGGCGCAGGTGCGCGACATGACCGCTTTCGTCAAGCGCGCGAAGGCCGGTCGCAAGGCCGTGCCGCGCTGGCAGGGCGGGCGGATGCCGTTGTCGACGGCGCTGGCCGACAGCATGTTGGCGGTGCTCGACGGCTATGCCGCGGGCGAGGACATGGGGCGCGAGCTGGGCGTTCTGACGCCGCTGCTGCAACGCCAGGCCGAAGTGTCGCGATTGCCTTCGCCGGGCGTACTGCTGGTGGAAACCTGCAAGACGCGCGAGGGCACCAGTATGTTTTTCTTCCCGTTCGCCGGGCGGCTGGTGCATGAGGGCATGGCAACGCTGGTGGCATGGCGCATCAGCCAGTCGCGCCCGATTACGTTTACGTTGTCGGTCAACGACTACGGTTTCGAGTTGTTGAGCCAACAGGAAATCGCGCTTGATGAGCAAACCATTCGTGATTGGCTGAGTCCCGACGCACTGGTCGATCATCTCTACGCAAGTGCCAACCTCAGCGAAGCGGCGAAGCGCCAGTTTCGCGATATCGCGCGTATCGCCGGGCTGGTTTTTACCGGCTATCCGGGCAGCGGCAAATCGACGCGCCAGATTCAGGCCTCTAGCGGCTTGATATTCGATGTGCTCGAGCGCTACGACGACGGCAACCTGTTGCTCGATCAGGCGCGCCGCGAGGTGCTCGATGCGCAGCTTGAAACGACTCGAATGCGTGATGCGCTTGAGCGGCTGCAGGCGGGGGAGATCGCCATTCACGCCACAGAGCGTTTGTCGCCGTTTGCATTTCCGTTGTGGGCGGAGCGTTTGCAGAGTCAGATCATGTCGAGCGAAACGTGGCGCGATCGCGTCGAGCGTATGGCCGCGCGGCTGAATGCGGGCACGCGCCCGAGAAAAGCATCGTGACCGGCTCCCCGTCGCGCCCGATCAGTTCTGGCGTTAGCGCGGACTGCGCCGGCGAAACGCTGCTGTTGTTACCGGAACGCGCAGCCCTGTGGTCACGTCGGCGCACGCTGCTGATTGCCGATTGGCACCTCGGTAAGGCGGGCGTATTCGGCAGGCGCGGTCTCGCGATTCCCGACGGTGGTATGGACGACGAACTGGCGCGGCTCGATCGTGTGCTGTCCGCCCACGATGTCGCCCGTATTCTGGTGTTGGGTGACCTCATGCATGCACCACCGGTGGCCGCCGACGACTGGCCGGATAAATTGCATGCGTGGCTGCAGCGTCATCCCGATGTTGGATTGTCAGTAGTTGCCGGCAACCATGACCGCGTCACCGTTGCGCAGCTGCCCGAGACGTTTGCCAATCGTATCGACTGGCATGCGCAGGCGGTTGATGAGGGCCCGTTCCGCTTCGACCACGAGCCATACGAGCAGCAGGGGCGCTATGTGATCGCCGGACATTTACATCCGACGCGGCGGTTGCGACTGGCCGGTGATAGCCTGCGTGCGCCGGTGTTCTGGTTGCGTGAGAACTATGCGGTGTTACCGGCATTCGGCGGTTTTACAGGCGGTGCCAACATCCGGCCGGGTGGGCAAGACCGGGTGTATGCTGTCGGCATGGATGCGGTTGTGGACATTACCCGGCAATGAGTTTCAAGGACCACTTCTCCGGCCACGCAAACACTTACGCCCGTTTTCGACCCGGTTACCCGCCCGCGCTCTACGAGTGGCTGGTGGCACAGTGCGCCCGACGCGAGCACGCGTGGGATTGTGCGACGGGCAATGGTCAGGCGGCACGCGCATTGGCAGGTCATTTTCAGCGCGTAACGGCGACCGACGCCAGCAGCGCGCAGATTGAAAACGCCCCGGCCTGCGAAGGCGTGACCTTCGCCGTCGCGCCTGCCGAGGCGAGCGGGCTTGCCGACGACAGCGTCGATCTGATCAGCGTGGCGCAGGCGCTGCATTGGTTCGATATTCCGCGCTTTTTCACGCATGCCGCACAAGTACTTCGTCGCGATGGCGTCGTTGCCGTATGGACGTATGAAATGTGCACGATAAACCCGGACATTGATGCCCTGATCGACCACTTTTATCGCCAGACACTGGACGGTTGGTGGCCGCCCGAGCGCGATCTTGTGGATAGCGGCTATCGTGGCATCTTGCCCGACTGGCCGCGCCTGCAGCCGCCGACGCTCGCCATTACTCAGTCATGGCTGGCCGATGACCTGTTGGGCTACTTGTCGAGCTGGTCCGCTGTGCAGCGCTGCATTGCCGGTACCGGCAGCGATCCGCTGGCCGGGATCGACACTGCGTTGCGCGAATTGTGGGGCCCGCAGGCCCGCGACGTGCACTGGCCGTTGATTGTGCATGCACTCGCACATCCCGAATCGCGCTAATTTGCTAAGATCAGCGCATGGGAATGGTCAGCAAAGTTCAGGGCAAGACCGTGTTCGGCGACGCACGCTGGGCAGAATTGTCGGCGCACAGCGCGTGGCGGGGGCCGTGGATGGTGGCGCACGCCTGGCTGGTCATCATCGCCGCGGCGTCGCTCGCGATCGCCATACCCAATCCGCTGACCATCGGCGTGGCGGTGTTGCTGATTGGATCGCGCCAGCTCGGGCTCGCTATCCTGATGCACGATGCGGCGCATGGCTTACTTACCAGGAGCACGCGCTGGAATGATCTGATTGGTCAGTGGTTATGCGCCTGGCCGGTCGGCGTCGATCTGCAAGAGTACCGCGCCTACCACCTGAAGCATCACCGCTTCGCACAACAAGCCGAAGACCCGGACCTCAAGTTGTCGGCGCCGTTTCCGGTTACACGCGCCAGTCTTTTACGCAAGGTTGTGCGTGACCTTACCGGGCTGACGTTTATCAAATTAAGAATTCTGCCGGTGCTGGCGGCTGCGCTGGGCCGGCGGCGCATGTTGCGTTCCGAATGGGCGATGCTGACCACGCAATGTGTGTTCGCCGCTCTGGCGGTTGCGACCGACATGCTGTGGGTATATCTGTTGTTATGGCTGTTGCCGATGGCGACCTGGAATATGCTGGTAACGCGCCTGCGCAACATTGCTGAGCACGCCTGTATGACCAACGAACCTGATCCGTGGCGGGTCGCGCGCACCACCGAGGCCGGTTGGCTGGCGCGCATTTTCGTGGCGCCGTATTTTGTGAACTACCACGCCGAGCATCACCTGTTCATGGGTGTGCCGTGCTACCGACTGGCTGGCGTGCATCGGGCGCTTGCCGGAGCAGGCCTCACCACACAACACAACATGCCGGTGACTGGCGGCTATGCGCGCGTGCTGCGCGAGGCTAGCGGCGCATGAGTCGCACGGCGCCGGGCATTGCGCGCTCATGCGCGCTGGCGCTTTTGCTGGCCGCCACGGCGGGCTGCAGCCTGATGCGCGATGGCATCGGCGAGCGCTGGGGCGGGACCGGTCAGCCAATACCGGAACAACCGAGAGTCGTCGCCGACCCCGTCGTTGAGCATCGCTTTGTACTCACCGACCCGGATCAAACCGTGTTCGGCGAAGTGCAGGTGATCGAGGCCCGCGAAGAAGATACCTTTTCCGATATCGCGCGTAGTTTCGGGCTTGGCTACGACGAACTGGTCAACGCGAATCCGGGCATCGACCCGTGGCTGCCGGGTGCGGGCACCGAAATTATCCTGCCGACACGTTTCGTGCTGCCGGAAGCGCCGCGCGAGGGCATCGTGCTCAACATCGCGGCCAAGCGGCTGTTCTATTTTGAGCCGGCATCAGACGCCGACCCTGCAACGATGATTACCTACCCGATCGGCATTGGCCGTGTCGGCTGGGCTACGCCGACCGGCCAGGCAACGGTGATTGCCAGAGCAACCGACCCCGCGTGGTATGTACCCAGGTCGGTGCGCGCAGAACATGCGGCGGCCGGCGATCCGTTGCCGTCGGTAGTGCCGCCCGGGCCGGATAACCCGCTGGGGCGTCATGTCCTGAAGCTGGATATGCCGGGCTATCTTTTGCATGGCACCAACCAGCCCTACGGCGTCGGGATGCGGGTCAGCCATGGTTGCGTGCGACTGTATCCGGAAAATATCGAATCGCTGTACGCAAGTGCGGGCCTGGGAACACCGGTGACGATTGTTAATCAACCGGTGCTGGCAGGATGGCGCGAGGAGCAATTCTACGTGGCTGCCTATCCGCGCCTTGAAGACGATGAACGCGACCAGCAGGTCCTGATCGACGAGGTTTTGGCCGCTATTCGCGACCGCCACTGGATGTTGCGTGACGAACAGGGCGCGGCGGCGTTGCTGGCATTGATCGGCGACGGCGACGGCATTGCACGGCGCTTTGACAGTGCTGCGCGCTCGCCAAACCCGTCAATGGTCTATGTGGATAACGTCACTGAACCGCCTGCCGACGGGCCGGATCGCGAGGAGGTCGTCGCTCTACTCGACGAGATGATGCGCGAGGTCGCAGACGCCGAAGCCGACTTAGCCGGTGGCGACGAGTGAGTAACGACAGCGAATGGATGCGAGTTGTGCTCGATGAGGCGCAGCGTCGTCTGCGCGAGCGCGAAACCGGCCAGCCACGTGACAGGCAACCACAACCGGCAAAAGATCAGCGGCAGAAAGACAAGAAGTCGGAGTAGGCGGGCGCCAGCTGCGACGGCGCGGGCACCGCACGGCCGTTGTAGGTGTGCCAGAAGATCCAGTTGCCGCGATCGTCGTCAGACGCCATGTCATCCAGCATGCAGGCCATCGCCTTGCCGGTATAGGTTGTTTCCAAAGGCAATCGCCAACGCGCCATCGCCGTATCTACCGCACCCTGCGACGCTTCCGTCGTGTCGGCATAGTCCTCGCCGAGATATTCCGTGCGCAGGTCCACAAGGCTGGCGCCGTCGCTGATCCGCCGAACCCGGCGGTCGGCATCATGCAACACCTTGCCGATCTTCCGGCAAAGCTTGTCCATCGCCGGTTCGTTGCATTGCACCGCTGCGGTCACGCGCACGGCGACCACGCGAGTGGGCCATCCCAGCAACCGGAAACCAACGGCCAGTCCTGCGGCTGTGCCCATGGTGCCGGCCGCGACATAGACCCTTTGCGGAGGCTCAGGCTGGCGCCATTGCGCGGCCAGTTCGAAGGCCGCATTGACATAACCTATGCTGCCGCGCGCAGATGTGCCGCCAAGCGGCACGACCGTCAGTTTGCCATCGGCGTCGTCACGCAGCTGGCGCATCAGCGCGAGGCGCGCTTTGCGCGCGGCGGGCGAGGCCAACAGGCGACTGTCGATCTGTTGATGGCGCTGCAAGGTGCCTTTGACGTAGTCGGTCATGCGCTGCGGCATGACGAGGCCTGTGCTCTGTGCGTGCGCCGCACCGGCATGAATGGCGGTAGCCAGAACATGATTCGAACCGACGCCACCAAAGGTTACGATTTCAGTGCTATTTCGCTGCCGCGCCTTACCGAGAAGGTACTCGAGTTTGCGAATCTTGTTGCCGCCATAGACCGGGTGCGTCAGGTCATCACGCTTGACCCACAAGGCCGGCGTTTCGTCACCGAGGCGTTGCAATGGTGTCGGAAAATCGCCGATCGGCAATCGTGTCAGCCGCCGTGCGAGGCCGCTGTAGTGCGCGCCAAGATAGCTGAAGCCGGTCGGTAAATTATTGGTCATTGCGCTTCCGTCGAGTGAAACAGCGTTACAGGTGCCGGCCGATTCGCATCAATCAGTGGCTACCCTTAGAATACGTCCAAGCTTAGCAGCGTTTGCTGTCTTGGCAATTGCGTGACGGGTTAACGGAGAACTCTTTGCCACATGGCTTGAACAGCGGCATGACCATTGTCGAGGCGCCGGGAGGCGACCAGCGCATCGCCGTTCAGCCGCAGCCGGTGGCTGCCTTCATCGGGCGCTGCCTTTCCGGCCCACTGAATGAACCCGTCACTATTCGCGGTCTTGCCGAATTTGAGCGCTTGTTTGGCGGCCAGTGGGCCGGCAGCAGCATGGGCCTGACCTTAGCGCAATTTTTTCAGCACGGCGGTCGTGAAGCGATCATTGTGCGCGTGGCGAATAACGCAAGCGGCGGGCGCATCGTGTTGCCAACCGACGGCAAGCCCATGCGACTCATCGCGGTGAACCCCGGCTCGGGTGAGCGCGTGCGCGCATCGGTCGATTACGATCGCACTGATGATGATCCGCATCGCTTCAATCTGACCGTGCAGCGCATGGATATCAAAGAGCGCCAGATTACCGACCAGGAAATCCATTCGGGGCTGTCGACGCTCGAATCGGACAGGCGCTTCGTCGGTCGCGAGCTGGAATCATCGTCACTGATACGGCTCGATCTTGACAGTTACGATGGCAGCCGTCCGGATGAGATGCGCCCGGGGCTCAGCAACTCCGCGATAGGTTACATCGCGATAACCGATCATGGCGGTGACGGCAGCGCGGTTACCGACTATGACCTGATCGGCTCAGACCGCGATTCTACCGGCATGTTTGCTTTGCAGGGCGCCGAGCATTTCGATTTCCTGTATGCCTGTGGCGACGGCGGCCTGGCGGCCTATGGGCCTGCTTTTGTATTTGCGGCCGAACGCTTTTGCGTTAAACGCAATGCGATGCTGATGCTGGATCCGCCGGGCGACGCTACTGACGTCGCCACACTCGTCAATCAGCGCGTGCGTGACGGCAACTTCAGTGCCAGTACGCTGACCTATTTCCCGGCGCTGACGACGCGCGCCGGCGCCGCGCGGCCATTGCCTGCCGCGGGCGCCATCATTGGCCTTTTGTGTCGCCAGGACGAGCAGCATCACGTCTGGTCGGCGCTTGCCGACGATCTTCGACAGAACTCAGCTGCGTTGCATCGCGACTGGAAACCGGTCAGCGTGCTCGAGCCCGACGATGCGCTGCGCCTGCTGCGGGCGGGCGTGAATCCGCTGTTGGCGGGCATGCAGCGGCGCTTGTTGTTTCCGGGGCTCGTGACCTGCGCCAACGGGCGTGACCGCGAGCGTGGTTCGCTGACCCGCCAGCGCCTGACCAAGTTCATCCTGCGTCGCATCGAGCGCGGCACCCGCTGGGCATTATTTGCCGAACGCGGCGAGTCGACCTGGCAGCGTATTGAGCAACAAGTGGGTTTATTTCTTGGCGAACTTGCCGCGGCCGGCGCATTCGTCGGCGATGAGCATAGCAGCTGGTCTGTCCGCTGCGACGGCGCGACCAATGCCGGCGATAACGGGCTGCGATTGCTGGTTGCATTCACGCCGCGCGGTGCCAGCCACCCGTTAATGTATGCGGTAACGCAAAATCAGGACGGTACCTCGGCGTGTCGAACTGCATTTGAGTATCCGGCTGCCTGATCGCTGCATCCGTGTCTGGTTTGACAACGAAATAACGCGGGTAACGACCACGGAACGCGAGCATGAAATCAACACGGCAACGCCGACGCGGCAATGATTCGATCAGTGCGGCCACACTTGCGGCCGGTGCGGTTTATGTCGCGATCATCGTGGTCGCCGTTGTTTCACTGATCTGAACGGAGTAAGGCACATGGCAAAAGCAGTCTGGAACGGCGCGGTAGTGGCCGAGAGTGACGAGACAATTATTGTCGAGGGCAACCACTATTTTCCGCGCGATGCGATTACGGCCGGCTATTACAGTGACAACAGCAAGACCACGTATTGCGGCTGGAAAGGCACGGCACGCTATTTCGATCTTGAGGTTGACGGTCAGCGCAACGCGGCGGCGGCCTGGTATTACCCGGAGCCGCTGGAGAAGGCGGCGAATATCAAGGATTACGTGGCCTTCTGGAACGGCGTCGAGGTCAGCGCCTGACAGCCGTCAGGTCTCACGCCCGAAACCGCCGCCGCCCGGTGTGGCGACAATTATCTGGTCACCGCAATCCAGCGTTGCGGTGCTCACCCCGTCGAGCTCGTACTCACTGCCGTCGGCCCGCCGTACGGTATTGATGCCGCATTCGGCATCGTCACCACCCGCCAGCCCGCGCGGCGCGATGCGCCGGAACCCGGACAGTATCGAGCACTCGACCGGCTCGAGAAAGCGCAGCTGACGGACAACGCCATCGCCACCCCGCCATTCGCCGCCGCCGCCGGAGTTCCTGCGGATGGTAAATGCTTCGACGCGCACAGGCAGGCGTGACTCCAGTACTTCGGGATCGGTCATCCTCGAGTTGGTCATGTGGCTCTGCACACCATCCGCGCCGCCGAATCCGTTGCCGGCGCCGGTGCCGCCCGCGATCGTCTCGTAGTATTGGACACGATCATTGCCGAAGGTCAGGTTGTTCATCGTGCCCTGTGCGTCGGCCATGATGCCGAGAGCCGCGTACAAGGCGTTGGTCACGCATTGCGATGTTTCAACATTTCCGGCGACTACCGCCGCGGGCCATGCGGGGTTGAGGAAACACCCCTCGGGCACGATGATCTCGACCGGCTCGAGACAGCCGTCATTGAGCGGGATGTCGCGATCCACCAGCGTACGTAATACATAAAGCGTTGCCGCGCGCGTCACCGACAGCGGCGCGTTGAAGTTGCCATCGTGCTGCGCCGAGGTGCCGCTGAAATCGATGACCGCCGTGCCGTGTGTCTTGTCGACCCGGATCGCAACGCGAATCACCAGCCCGTTGTCCATGCTTAGCGTATCGCTGCCGCTGGTGAGTCGGCCCAGCTCCTGGCGCACGCAGTCGGTCGCGTTGTCTCTGACCCGCTGCATGTGCTGTGTGACGGTCGCAATGCCAAACGTCTCCAGCATGCGCTCGATCTGTCGCACCCCTTCGTGCAGCGATGCGATCTGGGCCCGCACGTCATTGATGTTGCGATCGATATTGCGGGCGGGCCAGCGATGGTCACCGAGACGCGCGCGCAAACCGGCCTCATCGAAGTCGCCATCGCGCATGACGCGAACGTTGTCGAGCAAGACGCCTTCCTCGTCGATGTGCCGGCTGGTTGCCGGCATTGAGCCTGGCGTGATGCCGCCGATATCCGCATGATGCGCGCGACTGGCGACGAAGAAGCGCAACTTGCCGGCCTCATCGCACCAGGGGCTGATGGCGGTTATGTCGGGTAAATGTGTACCGCCGGCGAAGGGGCTGTTGAGCAGAAAGACGTCGCCATGACGAAGGTCTGTGGCGTCGGCGAGCACGTGCGCAACGCTTGCCCCCATCGAGCCGAGATGCACCGGCATGTGTGGCGCATTGGCAATCAGGCGGCCGCAGTCGTCGAACAGCGCGCACGAGAAATCCAGCCGTTCCTTGATGTTGACCGAATGCGCGGTGCTTTCGAGCACGCGCCCCATTTGCTCCGCCACCTGCGTGAAGCGATTGTTGAAAATCTCAAGCATTACCGCGTCATCGCTGTGCATGGTTGTCGTCGTGCGAGGTGTTTTCGTGCGCGTCAGGCGCAAAGCGCCGTGGTCGTCACGCAGAGCCCGCCAATGCGCATCGACCACCACGGTGGTGTTGCTGGCGGTCAGGATGGCCGGCCCCGTCACTGGTGTTGTGCCGATATCGTCGAGTTGAAATATGTCGGCGTCATGAAGTTTGCCGTCGACGAACAACTGACTGTGACCCACGGCTGTCGGTGTTGCCGCGTCGGCGTCATATGCCGCATTGTCGGACGTATCGTTGGCGATGATTTCGCTAACTCGCAATGATGCTACGTGCGGGTCGCCACTGGCCGGCATGCCGAAGCGACGCATGTGTGCCTCGTTGAATGCCTGTCGCATGGCCGCGGGTTCATCCAGCGCGACGTTGAGCACAGTGTCGCTGCCGGTGACCTGCAACGCGGCCTCAAAAGTGAGTGTGACATTGCTCTTTGCGGTGCATTGACGGCGCGCCTCGTCACAGTGACGTTGCAGCTGCGCCTTGCTGTCTTGCAGGGGCAGCCCGATAGCCACGTCGCGCATGCGGACGCGGTCGGCAAGGCCGATACCCAGCGCCGAGAATACCCCCGCGAACGGATGTATCCAGATCTCGTCGACCTGCAGCGCATCGGCAACGCGGCACACAAGCTGGCCGGACGCGCCACCGAATGCCGCCAGCGTAAAGCGGCGTACATCTTCGCCGCGCTGCAAAGCCTGATGGCGTATCGCCGAGGCCATGTTGTCAACGGCGACCGCGATGAAGCCCTCGGCTATCGATGCGCGCGATGACGATTGATCGTGCGCGCTGTGCTCGTGCCCGGTGGTCGTCTCGAACATCGCATCAATGGCGGCGCGGCTCGCGGTAATATCCAGCGGCTGGCAGCCGTCTCGCCCGAATACCGGCGGCACGAACGCATGTGGCAAGCGTCCGACCAGAATGTTTGCGTCCGTCAGTGTCAGCGGGCCGCCGCGTCCGTAGGCGGCGGGACCGGGCGCGGCACCGGCGGATTGCGGCCCGACCTGAAAGCGCTGATCCTGCCAGCGCAGTATGGAGCCGCCGCCCGCGGCAATGGTGTCGAGCCGCAGCATCGGCGTATTCAGCCGGTATTGTCCGATGCGGTTCGCCGATTGTTGCTCGAGCTCGCCTTGCCAGAGACACACATCGGTTGATGTGCCGCCCATATCGAAGCCAACCACCCGCGCTAGCTGGCTGCGTTCGGCGCAGCGCGCGATGCCGATGATGCCACCCGCGGGACCGGACAGCACCGCGTCTTTACCGCGGATTTCGTCGGCGTCGATCAGCCCGCCATTGCTTTGCATGAAGGCGATATCGTCGCAGTCGCAGACATTAGCCAACGCGCGTCGCAGGCCTTCAAGGTAGTCGTGCACGACGGGCGTCAGCCAGGCGTCGAGCAATGTTGTTTCGGTGCGTGCCAGATAGCCGCGCAGCGGCGCGACTTCGCTGCCGCAGACGATATTGGTGAAGCCGACGGTTCGCGCCAGCGCTGCGATCGCTATTTCGTGCGCGGGGTTGCGCCAGCCATGCAGCAGGCTGATCGCCAGATGTTCGATGCCGTCATCACGCAACGCCTTGAGTTGCCGATGAAGCGTTTGTTCATCGGGCGCTCGCAGCACCAGTCCGTTGCTGTCCATCCGCGCGCCGGTTGTTTGTATGCTTGCGACAGGAATGCGGCGCTTTGTGATGTGCAGCGCGAACAACGCGTCACGGCGCTGGTCGGCGATATCCAGCAGGTCTTCGAAACCGGCGGTGAGCATCAGTGCTGTTGGTGGGCTGTTGCCTTCGAGCAAGGCATTGGTTGCGACCGTCGTGCCGATTCGGATGGCGTCGACGCGCGCATCGGGCGGTGCATGTTTTTGCAGCAATCGACGGATGCCCTCGGCCGCGGCGTCGGCATAGAATCCGGGCTGTTCGGATAGCAGCTTGTCACTGATCAGATGCCCGTCCGGCGCGCGCGCAACAATGTCGGTGAACGTGCCGCCACGGTCGATCCAGAATTGCCAGCCCGGCCGCTTATCGCTATGGCTCGTCATCATCGGCTACCATAGCATGATGACCCGCGATGCCATCGTCCTGTACACCCTTGTTGCCTATAACCTGCTGCTGCTTGGCATTGGCTTGTGGGCCTCGCGTCGCAACAGCGATACACGTGATTTTCTGCTCGCCGGCGGCAAACTCGGCGGATGGGTCGCCGGGCTCAGTGCCAGCGCCAGTTCGTCGTCCGCATGGACGCTGCTCGGCGTCAGCGGTGCCGCTTATGCGTGGGGCGCGTCGGCACTGTGGCTGTTTCCGGCGACGCTGGGCGGCTTCGTTATCAACTGGTTTATCATCGCGCCACGGTTGCGGGTTCTTGCCCGCAATGATCGATCATTGACGTTGTCGGAAGTGATCGTGCCGGCATCTCTGGGTGACCAGCGGCGTTTCTTGCTGCGCGTAGCCAGCGCCATCATTCTTTTCTGCTTTCTGTTCTATATCGCCGCGCAGTTTGACGGCGCCGGCAAAGCATTCAGTGCCAACTTCAATTGGCCACCGGCCACCAGCATCATTGTCGGCGCCTCGATCGTTATGCTGTACACGTTGGTCGGTGGCTTCTGGGCGGTCAGCGTGACGGATGCGCTGCAGGCAGTCACGATGTTGCTGGTCGCGGTTGTGCTGCCGGTGGCCGCGTTGCTGACAGTGGTCGATCAGCCCGGCGCCCTATCGCAGGCGTTGTCCGGTTCCATCGTTGACAACAATCCGGGCTGGCTGGGCGTAGCCTTCGTGCTGGGCACGTTGGGAATCGGTCTCGGCTATCCGGGCCAACCGCACGTCGTCAACCGCTTCATGGCCTTGCAGGATGAAGCGGCCCTGCGGCGTGGCCGGCGCGTTGCGATCGGTTGGGCATTGGTCGTTTACAGCGGTATGTTGATTTTGGGCCTGTCGGCGCGCGCATTATTCGCGTCGGTACCCGACGGCGAGCAGGCATTGTTCTACGCCGCAAATGCTCTGTTAACACCGGTACTGGGTGGCCTGGTGCTGGCCGCGGTGCTGTCGGCGATCATGTCGACCGCCGACAGCCAGTTGCTGACAGCGGCGGCCGCGGTTGCGCATGACTGGCGCGGGGCGGCGAGCGCTGACGATGCGCCGGCCCTGGCGCGAGTCGTTGTGCTGGTGCTGTCAGTGCTTGCCGTTATGCTGGCGTTATGGGTGCCGGAGGACATTTTTTCACGGGTGCTATTTGCATGGCACGCTATCGGTTCCGCGTTCGGTCCGCTGCTCGTGGCGCGCCTGTGGGGTTGGCGGCTGGGTGCTACAACGACGCTTGCGGCGATGCTGGCCGGCTTCGGTTTGACCGTGTTGTTCTATTACTTGCCAAGTGCGCCCGGCGACGCAGCCGAACGCTTGTTGCCGTTGCTCGTCTCGGCGGCGATTGTCCTCATCGGTCGACAGCGAGGTAGCTCATGAAGGTCGGTGGTGCGTTGCGAATGCTGATCGGCTTCGCGTTGTTGTTGCTGTTTATCGCCGTCATCGGTGCGCTGCTAATGCTGACGGATTCCGCGCTCAGCATCTGGCAGCGTCTGCTCGATGGGCCGGCGGTGATTCGCTACGGTTTTCTGGCTTTGCTCGGCGGTGCTCTGGCATCGTTCCTGTGGTTGATTTTTCGTTTCGTCGTGCCGCGCCGCGCTGGCGCGAAATCATCTTCTGTGCCGGCACCGATGGATGAAGCGGCCTTGCAGCAGCGTCTCGACGAGGTGCGCGAACAAGGCATGGACGCCACCGATGCGGAGCGTGAGTTCGCGGCGCTCGAGGCACATCGTGCGGGCGGTGACCTGACGCTGGCGTTGTTCGGTGAGGTGAGCACCGGCAAATCATCGTTGGCGCGAGCGCTGTTGCCGGATGCCGACGTGCTGATCAGCCCGCTGGCGGGCTCGACCACCGACATTGCCCGCTATCAGTGGCAGTCGAAAACGGGCGCGACAATCAGCCTCTCCGATTTGCCCGGGCTTGAAGCGGTCGGCAAGACGCTCGACAGCGAGATGCTCGACGAGGCGCGTCGTGCGCACGCGGTGATCTTCGTCACCGATGGCGATCTTACCCGCCAGCAGATTGACGCGCTGCGTGCGCTGCGGGCGCTTAACAAACCGCTGATCATTACGCTGAACAAGGCTGATCGTTATGCCGAGGATGAGCTGGGTCAGTTGCTGCAACGTATCCAGCAGCGTGTGAGTGCGCCGGGTGATAACGATGCCGGCAAATCACCGGCTCTGGTGGTCACGATCGCGGGCGGTGAACAAACGGTGGTGGCGCGCGATGCCTCGGGTGTCGAACGTCAGCAGACACGTGTGCGCGAGCCGGATATCAGCCAGTTGGTGATGGCGCTGGAGGAACTGCTGGGCGGCGACCTCAGCGCGATAAACGCACTCCGCGAGCACGCACTGCTGACCCTGGCGGCAGAGAAACTGCAGCAGGCAGAACAACGCTATCGCCGGCAACGCGCCGAGCAAATCGTACGCAGCTCGACACGGCGTGCGGTGGTGGGTGCGCTGGCGGCTGTAACGCCCGGAACCGATATCGTTATTCAGGGCTATCTGGGTACGGCGATGACGCGTGAGCTATGCCGGCTTTACGGTCAGCAACCGCGCGACCTCGACGTTGAGTCCTTTCTGAATCTGAGTCAGAGTCGCGTTGGCAAAACGCTGCCGGTGTCTCTGGCGATTGCCGGTAATGGCCTTAAGGCGTTTCCGGGCGTCGGTACTATCGCCGGCGGACTGGTGCACGCGGTCGCGTATGGGTTGATTTTTGATGCGGTGGGCCGTGGCCTCGCGACCTCGCTTGAGGCTGAGGGACACTTTTCCGCGCAGGCGGCAGCGGATGCCGTTGAGAAGGGGATGCATGAGTATTTGGAGCAAGGTGTTCGGCGGGTGGCGAAAATCGCCATCGAACACGCCGACACCAACCGACGCTGACGGTAACGTGGACGGTGATGCGCACCACCTCGCGCTGGCGCGCGAGTCGCTGACCGATCTGCTCGAGGACAAACGGCTGCCGGAGCGGCTGCGCGATTCCCTGCGCGATGACTATGTGCAGGTCAGGGCGATGCTCGATAAGCTTGAGCAAGGACATTTGCATGTCGCGGCTTTCGGCCGTGTCAGCACCGGCAAGTCGTCGTTGTTGAACGCGCTTGTCGGCGAGCCCGTATTCAGCGTCAGTCCGTTGCACGGCGAAACACGACAGTCGGCGATGGCACCGCTGGACGAACGACCGGCTGGCGGAATCTTTGTCATCGACACGCCGGGCATTGACGAGGCCGATGGCGAGCAGCGCGAGGCGATCGCGCGCGAAGTCGCGAATCGTGCCGACATTATTCTTTTTGTTGTCGATGCCGATCTGACCGACAGCGAATTTCAGGCGCTGAAGTCACTGTGCGAAATGGGGCCGCCGGTGTTGCTGGTGCTCAACAAGATCGACCGCTACACGACGGCCGAGCGCGACACCTTGCTCAATGCGTTGTTGCAACGTTGCGAGGGGCTGCTGACCGGTGATCGTATTATCGCCGCGGCCGCCAGCCCCGCGCCGCTCAACGTTGCCGTCGATGAGGGCGGCGTCGAGCGTATCGAGCAGCGCACGCGGGAGCCCGAGCTCGCTGCTCTGCGCGAGACGCTGTGGCGTATTGTCGAACGTGAAGGCAAGACACTGGCCGCGTTGAACGCATCGTTGTTCGCCGCTGATCTGTCCGACAAGGTCGGCCAGCGCCTCGTCGCCGCACGCAGTGAAATCGCCGATGAGCTGGTGCGCACCTACTGCATCGGCAAGGGCGTCGCCGTCGCGCTGAACCCGATGCCGGTGGCCGATTTATTCGCGGCGGCCGCGATCGATGTCGGTATGGTTGTGCACCTGTCGCGTCTGTTTGCGTTGCCGCTGTCGCGCAATGAAGCCGGTGCACTGGTGCGTGTGATTTCCACCGAGGCGCTGGCGCTGATGGGCACAGTGTGGGCCGTTCATTTTGTCTCCAGCGCGTTGAAGGTCGGCACCGGTGGTTTGTCGACGATGCTGACGGCGGGTGCGCAGGGCGCAGTGGCCTACTACAGCACCTATGTCGTCGGCCAGGTGACACGCAAGTATCTGGCCGAAGGATGCTCGTGGGGGGAGGCCGGCCCCAAACGCGTCGTCAACGATATTCTCAACAGCCTGGACCGTGACTCGATCCTGCAACTTGCGCGTGACGATATTCGCTCGCGGCTGCGCGGTGCACGTGGCAGATGAAGCCGGACGAACGTGAGATCAGAGAGCAAAAAATCCGTGACACGGTGATGCGGATACCGGAGGGTTGCGTGTCGACCTACGGGCGTATCGCCGAGCTTGCCGGTGTGCCACGCGGCGCGCGGCAGGTAGGTCGGGTGATGAAGATGTTGCCGGCCAATAGTGAGGTGCCATGGCATCGTGTGCTCAATGCGCGCGGCGAGCTGACGTTACTGGCGGACAGTGCCTCCGGCCTGCGTCAGCGTGCGCGATTGCGCGCCGAGGGCGTCATCGTCGACAAGGGCCGTGTCGATATGCGTCGCTACAACTGGCAGGTATCGCTCGATGAATGGATGTGGGGCGGAATAGACGGGCCGTTGCGCTAAATTTCGCTTCGACGACAATGATGAAACGCATGATGCCGGTTATCATTGCGCCGACGAAACCGACGAAACCGACGAAACCGACGAAACCGACGAAACCGACGAAACCGACGAAACCGACGAAACCGACGAAACTGTCAGGAATATGAAAGGAAGCACCATGCAGCAAGCGCACGTCATTTTTTCCCATGGGCTTGAGTCGGGACCCTGGGGCAGCAAGATTAATGCCTTAGCTGAGGTCGCCCGTTCGCTGGGTGCCAGCGTTGACTCGATTGACTATCAGGGCATGCGTGAGCCACAGCCGCGTGTCGACAAGCTGCTCGCGGCACTTGCCGCGCGCGATCCGTCTGCGGTTATTCTAGTCGGCTCCAGTATGGGCGGGCATGTCGCGACGGCGGCGGCGCAGCAAGTGGCCGTCGCTGGCCTGTTTGTGCTTGCTCCGGCGTTTTTTATGCCGGGGTATGAATCGCTGACGCCTGACGCGCCGGCATGCCCGATGGAGATTGTGCATGGCTGGCATGATGATGTTGTGCCGGTCGACAACAGCGTGCGGTTCGCGCAACGCAACGCGACAACGCTGCACATCGTTGACAGTGATCACCGCCTCACCGATGCGATTGATCGCATCAGCGTGTTGTTCGCTGCGTTTCTGCGTTCACTGAACGTAGCTACTTAAAAATATTCAACTAGCATCAGACGCGGTCCTGAGCGCGGCGATTTTCCGATACAGCGCGCGCTCGCTGATGCCCAGTTGCACGGCGAGACCGCGGCGATCGCCGTTGTAATGGACCAGCGCGCGGCGCAGATAGTCCCGCTCGACGTCGGCCAGCGTGCGGATATCCTCCGAATCCCGTTGCGCGAGCGAGGCCTGCCGGCAGTATTTGTCGGGCAGGTGGTCGGGTAATACGGTATCGCCATCACACATCAGTAACGCGCGTTCGACGACGTTCCTGAGTTCCCGCACATTGCCCGGAAACGGATAGGTTGCGAGACAGTCCATCGTCTCCGGTGCGAAGGCTTTGGTGCCGGACTTGCCAAGCCGCTCCAGCATGCTCTCGATCAGTATCGGCAGGTCTTCATGGCGCTGGCGCAGCGGCGGCAGGTCGATCTCGAATACATTGAGGCGGAACAGCAAATCGTGACGAAAGGTGCCTGCCTCGACCATCGCATCGAGATCGCGGTTGGTCGCGCAGACGAGTCGAAAGTCCGCATCGCGCGCATCGATGCTGCCAACCCGTCTGAACTGCCGGGTTTCGAGCAGGCGCAGCAATTTGACCTGCTCGTTCAGCGGGATTTCGCCAATCTCGTCGAGAAACAACGTGCCACCATCCGCCGCTTCGACGAGCCCTGTCTTCTCGTTCAGCGCACCGGTGAATGCGCCCTTGGCATGACCAAAAAGCTCGCTCTCAAACAATGACTCTGTGAGTCCGGCACACTCCACCGGCACAAACGGACCGGCGGCACGCGCGCTGCGTTCATGGATCGTTTGTGCCGCGAGTTCCTTGCCGGTACCCGTTTCGCCGACCAGCAGCACGGACGTTTCCGATGTCGCAACACGATCGATTTTCCCGACCATCGCCTGAAACGCGCGCGACTTGCCAACCAGGCCCTGCCGCCCCGGTTTGGTGTTGGCGATATGTGACGGCTTCATAATTTCAATGAACGCATCAATCGAGCCGTTCTCATTAAAAACAGGTCGCGTTTCAACATTGACGTACTCCTGGCCACGTGGCGTGTGATGCACATGCAACACACGGGTGGGCTGGCGGCTCTCACGACTGGCCTTTAGCGGGCACAGTTCGCCGGCGAGATCGCAGGGCACGTTGTATTGATGGCTGACCTCGTAGCAATGGCGCCGTCGCAAAACCTGACCGTCGCCATAGACCCGTTCGTAGGCGTCGTTTGCCATCAGGATGCGATACTCGTTGCTGAGCAGAATCGCCGGATCGTCAAGGCAGTCGAGAACGGCGCGCAGTTCGGGTTGAATCTTCATCTGCCAATTATGGCAGCTAAGTCGACGAACGGCTGCCTTTATTGGCGCTTTTGGTTGATCTGGATCAGACTGATAAATATTAAATTATTGATTTTTATCCATAAAGTTTGTTGGCATGCGATTTGCTACTAATTAACCAACAGATGCCGCAGATTGCAGTTTGCGGCTTAATCACAGGACAACGAAGGAGCTCACAACATGCAACCCACAGTCACAGGTTTCTTTGACGAGGCAACATTTACTATTTCGTACGTGGTGGAGGATCCGGCAACACAGCACTGCGCGATTGTGGATTCCGTGCTCGACTTTGACCCGGCGTCGGGCAGGACCAATACCGCCTCGGCCGACGAAGTGATCGCATTTGTTCGTGATCGCGGGTTGACGGTTGACTGGATCGTCGAGACCCATGTGCACGCGGATCATCTTTCAGCGGCACCGTATCTGAAGACGGCGCTAGGTGGCCAAACGGCGATTGGCGCGCGCGTCAAAGAAGTGCAGTCGGTATTCGGCAAGTTGTTTCACGCCGAGTCCTCTTTTGCGACCGACGGATCACAGTTCGACCTCTTGCTCGGCGAAGGCGACACGCTCGAGATCGGCGATCTCACGCTGTCGGCGATGGAAACGCCGGGGCACACGCCGGCCTGTATGACCTACGTGGTGGGCGACGCCGCCTTTGTCGGCGACACGCTGTTCATGCCCGACTACGGCACGGCGCGCACCGACTTTCCCGGTGGCGATGCGGCGCAGTTGTTTCAGTCCATCCAGCGGATCCTGTCGTTGCCGGGCGAGACGCGCCTGTTCATGTGCCACGACTACAAAGCCCCCGGCCGCAACGAGTATCGCTGGGAGACCACTGTCGCCGAAGAGCGCAGCAATAACATCCACGTTCACGAGGGTGTCAGTGAGGATGAATTTGTTAAGTTCCGCACGCAGCGCGATGCGACGCTCGATATGCCGCGACTGATCCTGCCCTCGGTGCAGGTCAACATGCGCGCCGGCGAACTGCCGCCGGCGGAAGACAATGGCGTGCGCTATCTGAAGCTCCCGATCGACGCGGTCTGATCCGATGCGATCAATTGACTTGTTGATTTCCGGCGACCCGGCATGAGCGCCTCGCTGCTGGCCTGGCCCGGCGCTATCGCGATTGGCCTGAGTCTCGGACTGTTGGGTTCGGGCGGGTCAATCGTCACCGTGCCGGTGCTGGTTTATCTGTTCGGGCAGGATGAGAAAGTCGCGATCGCCGGCTCGCTCGCCATTGTAGGTACGATCGCCGCGGCGGGCAGTTTGCAGTACATGCGTGCGCGTATGGTCGACTGGCGCAGCGTCCTGTTGTTTGGTGCGCCCGGCATGCTGGGCACCTATCTTGGTGCCTGGTCGGCAGCCTGGGTCGCCGGCATCGTGCAGCTCGCATTGTTTGCCGTGGTCATGCTGGTCGCATCGTGGTTCATGCTCAAGCCGGCGAAGCCGTTGCCGGCGGTTGACCATCCGGCAGCACGCTCGATCCCGAAAATCATGCTCGACGGTTTATTGGTCGGCGTACTGACCGGTCTGGTCGGCGTCGGCGGAGGCTTCCTGATCGTGCCGGCGCTCGCGCTACTGGGCGGATTGAGCATGCACCGCGCCGTTGCCACCAGCCTGGTGATCATCGCGCTCAAGTCTTTCAGCGGTTTTTTCAAATATCTCGACGTGCTACAGGCGCAGGGCCAGTCGCTGGACTGGCCGGTCATCGGACTGGTTACGGTGCTGGGTATCGCCGGGAGTTTCGCCGGTAATCATATTGCCACCCGCTTGCCGCAACAAAAGATTCGCAAGTTGTTCGGTGTCTTCCTGATTGTCATGGGCGTATTCATTCTTTTCCGTTCGCTGCCATCCGTGTTGGCGACGCTCTAGGGGACTTTATTATGCAAATCAAACATGTATCACCAGCGCTCTGCGTTGCCGACCAGGTGTTGCCGGGCGACGTTGTCGAGCTGAAATCTCTGGGCTTTCGCACGGTGATCAATAATCGCCCTGACGGCGAGGCGGCGGACCAGCCGGATAGCGCGGCGATTGCCGCGGCGGTCGCGGCGGCAGGGCTCGAATACATACACATACCGGTTGTCGGCGGCAAAATCGGCGATACGGACGTGGCGTCGTTCGCCCATGCCTGCGACACGCTGCCGGGTCCGGCACTGGCGTTTTGCCGCTCGGGCACACGTTCAATCCAGATGTGGGCGCGTTCGCAAGCCGGACATCTGAGCGCGGACGCAATTATTAACGCCGCAGCCGACGCCGGCTATGATCTTGATGGCATGCGCCACCAGTTGGCGCACGCACCATCACCGCTGCCGGCGGTTGCCGCTGACAGCGAAGCAACGGGCCGCGGCCAGAAGCGCTATGACGTCGTCATCGTTGGTGGCGGTAGCGCCGGCATCGCGACTGCCGCGAGTCTGCTGCATCGCGCGCCCGATCTGGATATTGCGATCATTGAGCCCAATCGGCACCACTATTACCAACCCGGCTTTACGCTGGCAGGCGGCGGCATATTTGAAAAGAAGGATCTGGTGCGCTCTACGCAGTCGGTGATGCCCTCAGCGGTCAGCTGGATCCAGGCGGCAGTCGGAGAGTTCTTGCCCGAGCGCCATGAGGTCGTCCTGACCGACGGCACAAGAGTGAATTACCGCAAGCTCGTGGTTGCACCGGGAATCAAGCTCGACTGGACGCAAATCGAGGGTCTGACGGACACGCTGGGCCGCAACGGCGTAACTTCCAACTATCGCTGCGATCTCACTGATTATACGTGGCGTCTGGTGCAGGAATTGCGCACGGGCAGGGCGTTGTTCACGCAGCCGCCGATGCCGATCAAATGCGCCGGCGCGCCGCAGAAGGCGATGTATCTGTCGTGCGACCACTGGAAAACCGCAGGCCGCCTCAAAGACATTGATGTCGGGTTCTATAACGCCGGCGGTGTGCTGTTTGGCATCGATGCCTACGTCCCGGCGCTGATGGAATATGTGCGTGCCTACGATGCAAACCTGAATTTCTTCCACAACCTTGTCGCCATCGACGGCGACAGCAAGACGGCATGGTTCGATGTGACCGAAGCCGGCAAGCCGGCCCGGCGCGAGGCCGTCGAGTTCGACATGATTCATGTCTGTCCGCCGCAGGTTGCGCCGGATGTTATCCGCGACAGTTTGCTGGCCGACGATGCCGGCTGGGTCGATGTTGATCCTGACACGTTGCGCCATTCGGTCTATGAAGACATCTTCGGTCTGGGCGATGCATGTTCGGCACCTAATGCGAAGACGATGGCCGCGGCGCGTAAACAGGCGCCAGTGGTCGCCGAGAACGTGATCGAAAGTTTGCACGGTCGCGCGCCGATCGCGCGCTACGATGGCTATGGCTCGTGCCCGCTGACCGTAGAGCGGGGCAAGGTTGTGCTGGCCGAGTTTGGTTATGGTGGCAAGTTGTTGCCGTCGTTTCCGAAGTGGCTCGTCGATGGACAGAAGCCGTCGCGAATTGCCTGGTATCTGAAGGAGCGCCTGTTGCCGCCGATCTACTACAAGCTGATGTTGCGTGGCCATGAATGGCTCGCGCGCCCCGGGAGAGTGTCATGAATGCGGCCACGACATCGCGTCTTGCCTTGTGCGGGGCTATTGCCGTTTTGATGGGGCTTTCGATTGCGCTGACTTATGCCGACGAGATGTCGCTGGAGGCGCGTAGCGGCCAAATCAGTGACGCGTTCGGAAAAAGACTGAAAACGGAATTACAGGCTGCAATGTCGCAGGGTGGACCCGCTAACGCGGTCGATGTCTGCAAGGAGCAGGCGCCACGGATTGCCGCCGCACTGTCGCGCGAGAGTGGCGCCAAGGTGCGCCGCACCAGCTTGCGCTTCCGCAATCCGGGCAACGCGCCCGAGCCGTGGGAGGCGCAGGTACTGCGCGACTTTGATAACGCCGACAACCCGGACGAGCTGACGTATTTTGAGGCGAGCGAGGATGGCGTTGCCCGCTACATGCGCGCAATTCCGACAGCGCCGCTATGCCTGGCCTGTCATGGTGAACAACTCGACCCGTCGGTCGCCGAAATGCTGGCGCGCGAATACCCGCATGATCGCGCGACCGGTTATCGCGCCGGCGAGATCCGCGGCGCGTTCAGTATCAGTTGGCCGGCGACAACGCCAATGCAATAGTTTCGCTTCGGTAGCGGGATCGACTACCCTAGGAAACTGGTTTATTTCGCGGAGCACACTGATGCACAGATTCTTCAGACATGTCGGTTTGGTCGCGGTCGTCAGCCTGCTGGGTGCATGCTTTGATCCGGGCACGGCGCAGGTCAATGACGACGATGCGGCGGCGGACGACGCGCCGGAAACGCCCATCGCCGATTCCCTGAAGCAGCCGATCGACAGAGCGAAAGCCGTTGAGGACATGGCAATGGAGCGCAAGGCGGAGATGGACAAGCGCCTTGAGGAGATGGAGGGAGCCAGCGAAGACGTCGATCCCTGAGCATGCAGTATCGATACTTCATCGTTGATGTATTCAGCGATCAGCAGTTCGGCGGTAATCCGCTGGCGGTGTTGCCGGAGGCATCCGGCCTGACTGCCGGTCAGATGCAGCAAATCGCACGCGAGTTCAACTTCTCCGAGTCGACGTTTGTGCTGCCGCCACCCCCGGACAGCGATAGCGACTTCGAGGTGCGTATTTTTACGCCGACGCGCGAGGTGCCTTTTGCCGGTCATCCGAATGTCGGCACCGCCTTCGCCCTCGCTCAGGACGGCGTATTCGGCGAAATCGATAGCGCGCGAGAGATTATTTTTTCCGAGCAGGCCGGCGACGTGCCGGTGCGCATTGTTCCCGTTCAGGACGGTGGTTTCTGGTGCGAGCTCAGGGCACCGCAGCCGCTGCAGATCGGGCCGCCTGTCGATGCCGCATTGCTCGCAGGGATTCTGTCGCTTGATCTGGCCGACATCCGGGTCGACCGACATCCGCCGCGCAATGCCTCAGTCGGGCTCGAGTTCCTTATGGTTGAGCTCACGTCGGTCGATGCGCTGGCGCGCGCCCGCCTGAATGGCGCGTTACTTGAGGACGCGGCAGGCGACGGTCTGTGCCCCGACATACATTGTTATGTTCGCGACGGTCAGACTATCGACGCGCGTATGTTTGCGCCGCTCGACGGCGTACCGGAGGACCCGGCGACCGGCAGTGCCAATTGTGCATTGGTCGCATTGTTGACGACGCTTGCGGCCGAAGACGGCGAGTACACCTGGCAGATCACGCAAGGCGTGATCATGGGGCGCCCCAGCAGACTGGATGCGCGCACACAAAAACACGCGGGCGAGGTTACCGGTGTCTGGATTGGCGGGCAGAGTGTTTTGTTTGCCGAGGGCAGTCTTAGCCTGACGATCTGAGTCGTCGCCAGCGGGTGACTGACTAGCCCGCTAGCGGTTTGCAACCAGCCCGGACAGCCCCAGCAGCGCCGGCGTGTCAACGGTGATGACGCGCGTGGGGATGGCATCCAGATAGCTGCGATAACGCCCCTTGTCGAGAAAGCGCTCGCGAAAACCTGAGCGTTCGAACAGGGCGAGATTGGTCGGTACGATACCGCCGCCGATATAGACCCCACCATGTGCGCCAAGCGTCAAGGCGACATTGCTCGCGACGGTGGCGAGAAACAAAAAGAATTGCTCAAACGTTGCGCAGGCGCGCGTATCGCCGTCGTGCGCCAGCGTGCTGATTTCTGCTGCGCTCAGCACCTGATCGTGCAGCAGACCGTGTAGCGTCACCAGACCGCGGCCGGACAGCATACGCTCGGCGGAGCAATGGCCGAACTGTTTGCGGACCGCTTCGATCAGTCGCGCCTCCTCGAGGCTCGCGGCGGGCAGGCTGCCGTGACCGCCTTCGCCCGGCAGGGCGAGAAAATGTCCGCTGACAGGCACAAGGCTGGCGACCCCGAGCCCGGTGCCGGGGCCGATAATCACAGCAGGCGCGTCTGTGTCGGCGCCACCATTACCGATTTGTGTGTATTCATCGGGCTGCAATATCGGCACAACATGCGCCAGCGCCTCAAAGTCATTGATGACGATGACGTCACTCAAGCCGAGACTGTCGCGTAATCCCGAAACCGAAAAAGACCAGTCAATATTCAACAGCCGCACAGCATCACCGGTGACAGGGCCGGCGATCGCCAGCACGGCGCCCGTGGGCGGCGCGCCATCAAGCCTGTCGAGATAGGCGCCCAGCATGTCGTTGATCTGCGTGTAATCCGTATTGCTGAGTTTGCGTAACCCATGCAGCGTACCGCGCGTGCTGTCGCTGTCCGCCTGCCATATAGCCAGCCGCGAATTAGTGCCGCCGATGTCCGCCACGAGCCAGCGCTTTTGGGCGCTTGCGGCCTTCATGGGCTGTGTACTTTATTCAATGCCGCAACAAAGCGTTGCCGCCAGGCGGCGATATCGTTTTTGCGCAGGATTTTCATCATCGCCTGATGACGTTCGCGGCGTTCCTCGAGTGTCATGACCAGCGCGCGATTAATGCCGTCGGCAACGTCGTCGATGTCGTAAGGGTTGACCAGCACGGCGTCTTCCAGCTCATGCGCGGCGCCGGCAAGCCGCGACAACACCAGCATGCCCGGGTTGTCGGGATTCTGTGCTGCGACGTATTCCTTGGCGACCAGATTCATGCCGTCGCGAATCGGTGTCACCAGGCCAACGGCGGCGCAGGCAAAAAAGCCCATCAGCGTGTCGCGGCCGAAGCCTTTGTTGAGATAGCGGATCGGCACCCAGTCGGCATCGGCAAAGCGCCCGTTGATCTGCCCGGATGTCTGCTCCAGCTCATTACGGATTTCATCATAGGCGCGTATGCCCACACGCGTCGGTGGCGCTATCTGCATCAATGTCAGGTGTTTGCGGTGCGCAGGGTGATTTTCGAGCAGGCGTTCATAGGCGCGAAAACGTAACGGCAGGCCTTTGCTGTAGTCCAGTCGGTCGACGCTGATCAACATTTGTCGCCCGCCCATGCTGCGGCGCATATCCTGGACTTCGGGTGTATTGATCGACTCGCTTGCCAGCTGTGTGGCTTCGTCGACGTCAATACCAATTGGATAGACGCCGGCTCGCAACGTGCCGCCGCCGATGCTGATGCGTTCGTCGTCCAGCAGCTCGCCACCAATCTGAGGTTGGCTTACCGCATCGCGGAATGACTCGAGATCGCGCACGGTATGGAAGCCGACCACGTCATAGGCGCACATGGAGCGAATAAGATACTCGTGATTGGGCAGGCTCTGCAGCATGTCGAATCCCGGGAACGGTACATGCAGGAAAAAACCGATTGGCTGGCGCACGCCGGCCTTGCGCAGCTCGCCTGCAAGCGGGATCAGGTGATAGTCGTGAATCCATATCACGTCGTCGGGCCGCAATAGCGGCGCGAGCTTGCGCGCGAATGTTGCGTTGACGCGCAGGTAGCCGTCCAGGTCGCTCCTGTCGAATGAGAAAAACGCCAGCAGGTGGTGCATCAGCGGCCACAGCGAGCGATTGCTGTAGCCGTTGTAGTAGGCCTCATAGTCGTCGCGGTTCAGATCGATCGTCGCGTAGGTAATGTTGCCGACTTCGGTGATCTGCGGGTCGCGCGAGTCGCGGTCGGTCAGGTCGCCATTCCAGCCGAACCAGACGCCGCCGGCGTCCTTAAGCGCACCAAGAATACCGACGGTTAGCCCACCCGCAGCCTTGCCGCCGCGCTTCGGTTGTGCGACGCGATTGGAGACAATAATCAGCCGCCCGCTCATGCGCGCACCCCGCATATGCGCTGATTCGGACCGGTGACGCATCGCGCGCCGGCTGACATTCCCGGCCGGGTCATCAAATGGCGTCCTGCCAGCGACGGCTGAGTCGCATCGCGACATTGATGATGCCGGCCATGCTGTAAGTCTGCGGGAAATTTCCCCACAGCGTCAGATCGTCAGGGTTAATGTCTTCTGACAACAGCCCAAGTGGATTACGACATTTCAGAATGTGCTCAAACATCGCGCGGGCCTCTTCGTGCTCGCCGATCGCCGATAGCGCATCGATGTACCAGAAGGTACAGATGTTGAACGCGTTCTCGGGCTCGCCGAAGTCGTCCGCTGCGTTGTAGCGAAACAGGTGTTGGCCGCGTCGCAGCGCTTTGCCGATGGCCTTAACGGTGCCGACGAAACGCGGGTCGGACGCCTTGATAAAACCAAGCTCATGCATCGTCAGCAGGCTCGCATCGAGCTCGGGCCGGTCGAGACTTTCTGTGTAGGCTTGCTGTTCCTCGTCCCACGCACGGGTTTCTATCAGGCTGCGAATGGATTCAGCGTGTTGTTGCCAATAGCGTTCGCGGGCGTCCTGACCGAGCTGCTTCGCGATTCTCGCAAGCCGGTCGCATGCAGCCCAGCACATCAGTGTTGAGAATGTGTGTACGCGCTGGCGACCGCGGTATTCCCACAGCCCGGCGTCCGGCTTGTCGTGCAGCGCGACCGCTTTTTCGCCAAGAATTTCGAGGCGCTCGAACATGACCTGACCGGCAGGATTGGACAGCCGCTCGTCGAAAAACAACTGCGTTGCCGACAACACGACCGCGCCATACACGTCATGCTGCTTCTGCTCGTGCGCCTGGTTGCCCACGCGAACCGGACCCATGCCGCGATAACCCGGCAGGCTGTCGACAATCCACTCGGTGATTTTGGCACTACCGTTGATCGCGTACACCGGCTGCAGGCCACTCTCGTCCATGCCCGCGACAAGGTCGGTGATGTAGTTGAGGTAGGCCTCCATCGTTTTAGTCGCACCGAGTCGGTTCAGAGCCTGCACGACAAAATAGCTGTCGCGCAGCCAGCAGAAGCGGTAATCCCAGTTGCGCCCGCTATTCGCCGCTTCGGGTAATGACGTTGTTATTGCCGCGATGACGGCGCCGGTGTCTTCAAACGTACACAGCTTCAGGCTGATGGCCGCGCGGATCACCGCCGACTGCCATTCGAAAGGAATGGACAACCCGCGCGTCCAGTTTTGCCAATAGGCAAGCGTCGCATCGAGGTTTGCGCGGAAACACTCGGCGGGTGACTCGGCGATGCTTTCGTCAGGGCCGAGCAACAAGTGCAGCGCGTGATCGGGAACGAACCAGGACGCATCCTGTATGCGGCTGATCGATGCGTCGGTCGTCAGACGCATCGTGTGATCGCCATCGATGTAGCGGATGTGGTTGCTGCCGCGCACGCGCTGGCGGGCGGCATCGCCGTAGTCGTGTGCGGGATTCAAAATAACGCGAATACGCGGTGCGCCGCTAATAACCTTTATCCGGCGTAACAACATGATCGGGCGAAACATGCGCCCGAGGTATAAAAAGCGCGGCGCGAAATCGGTTACTTGCACCTTGGCGTCGTTGCTGTCGATCAGCGTCGTTTGCAGAACGGCGCTATTGCGCAAATAGTGTTGTTCGCTGTGTGAGTAGTTCTCGAGCTCAACCTCGAAGGCGCCGGGCACATCGGCGTCGGTCAGCGCGCTGTCATCCTGCAGCAACCGGCAGAACACGGGGTCGCTGTCGAACTGCGGCCAGCACGCCCACACCATGCGTGCGCGCTGATCGACCAGGGCCGCCAGCTGGCAATTGCCGATGACGCCCAGGTTCAGGTTGTTCTGTTGACGATTCATGCCTTGTGACTCACAACGTTATTGGTCAAAGCCTGCAACCATGCCTGCACGTCACCTATCGTGTCCAGCTGCCAGGTCGCCTGTGTGTCGGCGCGCGTGCCGACCCGGATCGCGAGGCCGCCAAGCTCATTGACGACGCGAAAGCCGGCCTCGTCGGTGGTGTCGTCACCGATGAATACCGGCAGGCGATCGCGCCATGGCGGGCGCGAGGATAAGAAACGGATTGCGGTCCCCTTGTCACCGGCCGCCGAACTGAGCTCCAGTACGTGATCGCCCTCGATCAGCTCAAAAGGTTTATCAATGCGTTGATGCAAAGCACGCACTTCCCGGGTCAATCGATCACCATCGTCCGGCACGCGTCGGAAATGCAGTGCCGCACCAAAGCGTTTTTGTTCGAGCAAGCTGCCCGGCGTCTGTTCTGCCAGCGCCTGTAACGAACTGAAGACCTCAGCGGGCAGTCGCTCGCCGAAGTCATGCATGGATTGCGCGGTACGAATTTCGAGCCCGTGCGAACCCGCGGCGGGTAATTCAAGTGGCGTGAACAAGGCGTCGAGACTGCTCAGGCTGCGACCGCTGACCAGTGCCAGGGCACCATCGAGTCGCTCGGTCAACCCGGCCAGCAGGCGGCGCAGATCGTCGCTGACATACACGCCGTCTGGCGTATCGGCGAATGCCAGCAACGTGCCATCGACATCGAGAAACAAGGCTAGGTCGCGCGCACCCGGAACGGGCGGCGCCGGCAATCTGGAACTCACGGACACAATCTGGCCTCTCGGTTTTGGCGTTGCCGCGCACACGTTCCGCGACACCCACAGAATTGCCCAGCCGCGCGCCGAATTCAAGCGCTATGCGCCGGTGACCACCGAATGCTGCCGTACTGCGCTAAACTAACAGGCGGGGTTGCTGCACTGGCTTGCGGCGAAGTTTTAAGGGCGTATTTTTGATGACTAGATTCCGGCGCAGGTTCTACGGTGCGTTGTCCCGGCTTATGCGGTTATGGGTGCGACCCGAACTGTTGCCGCAGCAAAACATCGACGCGATTCGTGCCCTGCAAGCTGATCCGTCGGCCAGGATCTGCTATGTGCTGGAAACCGGCGGCCTGGCGGACTTCCTGGCACTGCAAGGCGCGTGCGATGCGCTGCAACTACCTGCTCCGTCGGGCGAGCTTGAATTCGCTGAGCACGAGCTCGGCCGCTCGGTCGTCATCCTGCGCCGGCTGGCAGGTGTATTTTTCCGACGACCCTCGCGCTCACAGTCGCGCCGCCTGACGCGGCTTGTCGATGTCATCACCGATGTGCGCGATGCATCTGCATCAACCGTCGATGCGCTGCCGGTCTATCTCGTTCCCGTGGGTATCTACTGGGGACGCTCGCCCGGCAAGCAGCGCTCGTGGTTCACGCTATTGTTTTCCGAGGACTGGGAGGTCGCCGGCCGCACCCGCAAATTCATCACCACGCTGTTGCACGGGCGCCATACGCTGCTGCAATTTTCCGAGCCGATGGAGCTCGCCCCGATCCTGCGAGAACAGAAAGACGCCGCCCATACGTTGCGCAAGATATCGCGCGTGTTGCGGGTTCATTTCCGGTGGCGGCGCGAGGCGACTGTCGGCCCCGACCTGTCGCACCGCCGCACACTGATCAACGAAGTGTTGAGCGAGCCGCGCGTGCGCAGGTTGATTACCGACCAGGGTGCAGTTGGCAGTCGTGCCCGGCGCAAGGCGGAGAAGAAGGCGCGCGGCTATGCGATGGAAATTGCCGCCGACCTGTCCTATCCGACAGTGCGCGTGCTTGAGCGTCTGCTGACCTGGGTCTGGCATAAAATTTACGATGGCGTTGAACTCAACGGCATCGAGCGGCTGAAAGAGACGGCTGAGGGTCGTGAACTGATTTATGTTCCGTGTCATCGTAGCCACTTCGATTACCTGCTGCTGTCTTATGTGCTCTATAAGCAGGGCCTGTCGTTGCCCTATGTCGCCGCGGGCATCAATCTCAACCTGCCGGTAGTCGGCGCGATCCTGCGCCGTGGCGGGGCGTTTTTCCTGCGCCGCACGTTCAGCGGCAACCGGCTGTACGCTTCGGTGTTCAATGCGTATCTCAAGGCACTGCAGACACGAGGTTATCCGCTCGAGTATTTTATCGAAGGTGGGCGCAGCCGCACCGGCCGGCTGCTCGCGCCCAAGGTTGGCATGCTGAGCATGACAATCCAGGCGTTTCGCGAGGACTCGCGCCGCCCGGTGATGTTCGTGCCGGTTTATTTCGGCTACGAACGACTCATTGAGGGCACGTCGTTCATTGGTGAGCTCAGCGGTGGCAAGAAGAAAAAGGAATCACTGTTTGGTTTCGTCTCGTCGCTGAAAGCGCTGCGCGAACACTTTGGCCGAGTCTACGTAAACATCGGTGAGCCGATTGATCTGGCCGTGATGCTCGATACGCATGCGCCTGAATGGCGCGAGCCGCCGGCTGCCGATGGCAGCAAACCTGAATGGCTGGCCGACGTGTCGGACCGCCTGGGCTGGCAGATTCTCGAGCACATCAATTCCGCGGCGGCCGCGACGCCGATCAGCCTGCTGGCACTGGCGCTGCTCGGCACGCCGCAACAGACGATGGCCGAGGCCGATCTGCGGCGTCTGCTCGAGCTCTATCAGGACATGTTCCGCGAGACGCCGTACAGCCGCACCGCGACCCTGCCGGACATGAGCGCGGACGATATTATCGAGCACGGCGTGCGGATGAAGGTCATCGAGATCGAGGCGCATCCGCTTGGCAGTATCGTGCACATGCCGAAGCGACAGGCATTGCTGTTGACCTACTTCCGCAACAACGTGTTGCACTTGAGTTCACTGCACTCGCTGGTGGCCGCATGTTACATCCACGGCGACGCGTTGAGTGCTTCCGAGCTGCAGAGACTGTTGCGGCTGACGTCGCCATTCGTGCGCAAGGAGTTGCGCTTGCGTTGGTCCAGTGATGCGCTCGATGGCGTCGTGCTTGCCGTGATTGGCGCCATGGTCGATGCCGGTCTGTTGACCCGCGACGGCGACATGCTGCGTCGTCCGCCGGCAGGCTCTGCGCGTGCCTTCGCGCTCAGCCAATTGGGTCAGTCGATCGTGCCGGTGTTGCAGCGCTACTTCATGACCATCGCATTGCTGGATAAATATGGCTCAGGTGCGCTCAGCCAGAACCGGCTGGAAGAAATCTGCCAGTTGTGTGCCGAGCGGTTGTCGATTCTCTATGGGCTGCGTTCACCGGACTTTTTTGACCGGCGGCTGTTCCGCGATTTCGTCAGTACGTTACGCGAGGCGGGTATCGTGCAAACCGATGACGAGGGCAAACTGATTTTCAACCTGGACTTCGAAGCGATAGAGCGCGATGCGCGACTGGTGCTCGGCGAGCCGTTGCGCCACAGTATTCTCAGTGTCACTGAAGTAACCAAGGTGTCTGCTGATTCGGACGGTTAGGGGGACGACTAGTCGTTTGTGCTGGCGACTAATTTTGCCGGCTGTGGGATAATTTGCGGCATGACAACATGCCAGGTCGTTTCATTTTACCGATTTACCGATGTCGCAGATCCGCGTGCGCTCGGCGAGGCCGTTCGCGCGCAGGCGGCGGAGCGTGCACTTCTGGGCACCGCTATCGTGGCCCCTGAAGGGCTGAATGCGACGCTGTCCGGCGAGGATGCCGCGCTGCGCTCGATGCTCGACTGGCTGCACGCGCAGGCGGGCTTCGAGGGCGTTCGCGGTCGCTGGTCCCGGGCAGAGACACCACCGTTCCGCAGGCTGCGTATCAAATACCGCGATGAGATCGTTTCGATGGGTCGTGCTGATGTGAACCCGTCCGAAGGGCAGGGCAAGGCTGTTTGCGCGTCGGAGTGGAATGCGTTGCTGAGTGACCCTGACACTTTGGTGATTGATACACGCAATGACTACGAGTACGAAGTAGGCACGTTCGAAGGTGCGATCAATCCGGGCACGCGAAATTTTCGCGAGTTCAGCGACTACATCGACAGCGAACTGACCGATGCGCGTGACCGCCCGATCGCAATGTTCTGTACCGGCGGTATTCGTTGTGAGAAGGCGACCGCTGTTATGCAGCGTATGGGCTTTGAAAATCTCTATCAACTTGAAGGCGGCATCCTGACGTATCTGGATGAGGTCGCTGCAGATGCATCCATTGAAGACCGCTGGCAAGGGGAGTGTTTCGTTTTCGATGCACGTGTCAGTGTCGATCAGTCGCTCGCGCCGGGTGCCTATGTGCAGTGTCACGGCTGTCGTCGGGCATTGTCAGACGCGGATATGGCATTGCCCGAATATGAGCCGGGTATTTGCTGCGCAAAATGCATTAATCAATTGACGCCAACCCAGATCGGGCAGTTTCGCGAGCGCAAGCGCCAGGTCGCGTTGGCGGAGGCACGCGGTACGCCACATATCGGTGCGGTCTATCCGCCGGCTACGCGTTCAGGTCAGGAATAATCTCTGATTCAAGAGACGCTATGTGGTCTTTGATTAACAGTTTGCGTTTTTTCAGGCGGCGCAGGCGCACCTGATCGACAGTGAAGTCGTGTGCCAGCCGGTCGATCAGATCGTCCAGATCACGGTGCATCACCCGCAGTTCCTTCAGCTTGGTTAGCGTGCCGAGCGTTTCGTGTTCGACGATCTCTCGGATGTTGTCGTCCATCAATGCCCCGTTCCTCAGTCTTCAACGAAAGCCAGCCAGTCGCGCGAGCGGCTGCCGATAACCATAAAGTGAGGATTCAGGATATCCGCTTTGTGGTTGTATGCAAGTGCTTTGCCGTCCAGTGTCACGACGCTGCCGCCGGCGCCCTCAACGACCGCCTGCGCGGCCGCAGTGTCCCATTCCGAGGTCGGGCCCAGCCGTGGGTAGACATCCGCACCGCCCTCGGCAACGACACAGAACTTCAACGAGCTGCCCATCGCGATAATTTCGTGCTCGCCTATGCGCACCAACCACTCGCTGACGGCGGGTGCTGCATGTGATCGGCTGCCGACGACGCGCGCGCAAGCGGGCGTTTGTGCGCTGACGTGTATCGGCTCTGGTGATGACTCGCCGCGCTGACGCCAGGCACCCACGCCGGGCTCGCCGATGTAGGTGGTGCCGGTTACCGGCACATGTACAACGCCGTAGATCGGTTGTCCGTTCTCGATGAGCGCGATATTGACGGTGAATTCGCCGTTACGTTTGACGAATTCCTTGGTGCCGTCGAGTGGATCGATGAGCCAATAGCGCTGCCATTGGCCCCTTTCGCTGAATTCCGGTAGCCCGCCTTCTTCGCTGATGACCGGGGTCTGTTCATCGAGGCGGGCGAGCCCATCCATGATGATGTGGTGAGATGCCATGTCGGCACGCGTCAAAGGCGAGTCGTCGTCTTTGGCCTCAACTTCAAATTCGGTGTCATACACAGCCAGTATTGCGTCGCCCGCTTTGCGCGCGAGCGGCACCACCCAGTCATTATTAGTGTTCATTGGTTTCTCCACCTACGGACATCGCATGGTAGCAAGGCTGACTTTGCTAGACTAACGCCCCCTGCTGCCGAGGATCGCGGATGAATGCCTTGTTTGAGAATCGTCGCACGCTGTTGCTCGATATGGACGGCACGCTGCTGGATCTCGCCTATGACAACCACTTTTGGCTGGAGGTTGTACCCGCGGCGTATGCGGCGAACAGCGACCGGCCGTTCGAGGTCGCCAGACAAGAAGTTTTTGACAGGATCAATGCGCAGGCGGGCACCCTGAACTGGTATTGCCTTGATTTCTGGAGCGAGCAATTGCGTCTCGACATTATGGCGCTTAAACGCAGTTGCGAGGACCGCATCGGTTACCTGCAGGGGGCCGAGGATTTTTTATTGCGCGCACGTCTGGCCGGATTTCGGCTGGTGCTTGTCACCAACTCGAATCGCGAGTTGCTGGCATTGAAGGATGAGCGTACCGCGGTGACGCGTCATATGGATGCGGTCTACAGCTCGCACGACTTCGCCGCCGCAAAAGAATCACAGGCGTTCTGGCAGCGATTCGCACAGCATGAGCAAATCACACGCAGCGATTGCGTGCTGATTGACGATAGCGCGAGCGTGTTGCGCGCCGGCCAACGATTCGGACTCGGTGGTGTGCTGGGCTTGCGCAAACCGGACAGCAGCAGGCCGGCGCGCGACCTGCCCGGGCTGCCCTGCGTGGAATCCGTCGCGGAGCTACTGCGCTAGTTGCCTGAGCCGCCGGCAGAGTTACTACTCCGGCGCCGTCTCGGCTTGGCATTGTTGCCCTGCGGTGGCCGGTTGCCACTGCCGCCGCGCCCGCGATTGCCGCCGGGGCCTGGGCGGCGCGGTCGGCGTGGCGGGCGAACGATTTCCGGCAACGCCTGATGGTCGAAGCTCGCAACGGGAATACGAAAACCGATGTAGTCCTCGATGTCGGGGAGGGACATGACGTAATTCTCGCAGCCGAAGCTGATTGCGACGCCGGACGCACCGGCGCGCGCCGTACGACCGATGCGATGCACGTAGTCTTCGCGATCCTGCGGCAGGTCGTAGTTGAATACGTGGGTCACATCGTCGATGTGCAGCCCGCGTGACGCAACGTCCGTGCCGATCATGACTTTTAGCTCACCGTCCTGAAACGACTTCAGCATGCGCTGGCGTTTTTTCTGTGGCACATCGCCGGATATCGCCTGCGCCTGAATGTCGTTGGCGTTGAGCGTGTCTTCGAGTCGCTCCGCCTCGCGCTTGGTGTTGACGAAGACCATCGTGCGGTCGATGTTCAAGTCACGCATCAGCTTGATCAGCAGCGGAATTTTTTCTTCGTTGGACGGATAGTAAATGCTCTGTTCAACGCGGTCGGCAGTAACCTTTTCGGGCTCGATGCGAACCAGCTCAGGGTCGTTCATGTGCTCGGCGGCCAGTTCCATGACGCGATAAGACAGCGTCGCGGAAAACAGCATGTTCAGCCGGTCTTCTGCCGGCGGCAGACGACGCAGCAGGAAGCGGATGTCCTTGATGAAGCCGAGGTCGAACATGCGATCGGCCTCGTCGAGTACCAGCGCCTGTGCCTGCGCCATGTGGAAAACGCGTTGTTTGAAATAGTCGATGATGCGACCCGGTGTACCGATCAGAACGTCGATACCGTCCTCGATAATACTGCGCTGCTTGTCGTAGTCGGTACCGCCATAGGCAAGGCCAATGCGCAAACCGGTGTGTTTGCCAAGTACCTTGGCATCGTCAGCAATCTGAATGGCGAGTTCGCGCGTTGGCGCAAGAATCAGTGCGCGAATGCTGCCGGTGCGCCGCTCTTCGTCGGCGATCGGATTCAGCAGCAAGTGATTGTAAAGCGCAATCAGGAAAGCGGCGGTTTTACCCGTACCGGTTTGCGCCTGTCCGGCAACATCCGTGCCCTTCAGCGCCATCGGCAGTGTTTGCGCCTGAATCGGCGTGGCGTGTTTGAAGCCTGCGTCCTTGATGCCCTGTTGCAGGCTTTCCGGCAGCACGAGACTGGCAAATTCGAGTTCAGAGAGATGATCGGCTGACATATTTTCCCGGTGTGTTGAGGTCGATGTTTTATGGATTTGGCGCAAATCCTCAATTTCGCGCGTCAAATACTTGCAAATTGCGTCGCGAACGGTTGAAATTAGATCAACAAAGCGCAACCGCCGTTGCCAAATCTATTTATCAACCAGCGATCTTTACGCATTTGGCCGCAGGCCAAGCTCGCGCATAGTGCCTTATATGGCGCGCATAGTCATCTAAATTACGCGCAGCAGCGCGCCGGCCGCGGTCTTCGACCAGGCCTTCCGAACCCAAATACCGTTTTTTTTTGTAGTTGAACTGATCAGGGGAATTTCCGTTGAGCGATAAAATTTTGCAGACGAGCGATGCAACTTTTGCAAGTGATGTACTCGAGTCCGACATTCCGGTTTTGCTGGATTTCTGGGCCGAATGGTGTGGGCCTTGCAAGATGATTGCGCCGCTGCTTGAAAGCGCGGCTGACGAATACGGCGACCGCGTGAAGATCGTCAAGATCAACATTGATGAGAATCCGAACACCCCACCGAAATACGGTATTCGTAGCATCCCGACACTGATGCTGTTCAAAGACGGCACCGTACATGGCCAGAAACTGGGCGCAATGTCCAAGTCTGCGCTTACCGAATTTATCGACAGTAACCTGTGAGAAATATAGTTGGATAACAACACAGCACCTAATCGCAACCGGGGTTCGCAACAATCGCGTTCCGGCGGCAACAGCGGTAGTAAGAAAAAGCAAAGACGGAAGCCTTCCCGCAAACGAAATAACAATCACGGCGAGCTACCGTTCGATGATGGCAGCGGTCTGGAGGTCATTCCGGCGGAGGAACTCGAGGCCAGCAAGAGCGCGATGAATCTGACGGAGCTCAAGACCCGCCCGGCGGCCAGTCTGGTCGAGTTAGGCGAGACGATGGGTCTCGAAAATCTCGCACGCTCGCGCAAGCAGGACATGATTTTCGCGGTGCTCAAGGCACACGCGCAGAATGGTGAAAACATCTACGGCGACGGGGTACTGGAGATTTTGCAGGACGGCTTTGGCTTCCTGCGTTCATCCGACAGCTCTTATATGGCCGGCCCTGACGACATTTATGTTTCGCCGAGCCAGATTCGCCGCTTTAACCTGCGTACCGGCGACACGGTTTCAGGTCTTATCCGCCCGCCCAAGGACGGCGAGCGCTATTTTGCGCTGCTCAAGGTCGGGCAGATCAACTATGAGCCGCCGGAGAACACCCGCAGTAAGGTGCTGTTCGAAAACCTCACGCCACTATTCCCGCGCGAGCGTCTGAAGCTCGAGCAGGGCAACGGCAGTAAAGAAGATCTGACCGCGCGCATCATCGACCTGGTGGCGCCGATCGGCAAAGGCCAGCGTGGTTTGATCGTGTCGCCGCCGAAGGCCGGTAAGACGATGCTGCTGCAGAACATTGCATCAGCAATCGTTGCGAACCAGCCGGAATGTGACCTGATCGTGTTGCTGATCGATGAGCGGCCGGAGGAAGTCACAGAGATGCAGCGCACAGTGCGCGGCGAAGTCGTGTCCTCGACATTCGATGAGCCGGCCAGTCGCCACGTGCAGGTGGCCGAGATGGTCATTGAAAAAGCCAAGCGCCTTGTAGAACACAAGCGTGATGTGATCATTCTGCTTGATTCGATCACGCGTCTCGCACGTGCCTACAACACGGTTGTACCGTCGTCGGGCAAAGTGTTGACCGGTGGTGTCGATGCGAATGCATTGCACCGGCCGAAGCGCTTCTTCGGTGCTGCGCGCAACGTCGAGGAGGGCGGCAGCCTGACAATCCTCGCCACGGCGCTCGTTGACACCGGCTCCAAAATGGACGAGGTGATCTACGAAGAGTTCAAGGGCACCGGCAACATGGAGATCCATCTGGACCGGCGCATTGCCGAGAAGCGGATCTACCCGGCCATCAACATCAATCGCTCGGGCACGCGCAAGGAAGACTTGCTGACGGATCCGGATGAGCTGCAGAAGATGTGGGTGTTGCGCAAGGTGTTACACCCGATGGATGAGCTTGCCGCGGTTGAGTTCCTGCTGAACAAGATGCAGGACACCAAGACCAACGCGAAGTTCTTCGACGCGATGAAGCGCTGACGCGCGACGCGTCAGCGAGCCACTACCAACGAAATAGCGGGTAGGCCTCACCGGTTGAGAAATCGGTGCGGTCTGCCGGCAGTTCGATGAAGCCGCTGGTGCCCGCCAGCGCACTGAAATCCCCGGATGTATTGGTGGTGACGGGTGTTGCCACGAGCACGCCGCGCGCGTCGCTGGCGACGTTCACCGGTACAAACGCGGTCAATGGCGGTTTGAAGTGCCAGTCGGTCGACAGGCATGCGATCTCCTGAGATTGTGGCTGCAGGCCGCTGCACTGTGCCAGCGCGCCGATCACGTAGCGGCGGAAACACGTCAGGGTTGAGACCGGATTGCCCGGCAGCGCGAACACCATTTTCCCCTCTGCCGCGGTGCCGAACCACATCGGCTTGCCGGGTCTTTGCGCGATGCGGTGAAAGTGCTTTTGCACGCCCAGCGCATTGAGCACGTCGGGTACATGGTCGGCCTTCCCTTTGGAGACACCGCCCGACAGGATCAACACGTCGTGTTCGGCCAGCAACACGGCGAGGCGCTGTTCCAGCGTCGCGCGATCGTCATTGAGATGATGCAGGCTGGTCTGATCGAAACCGGCCAGCTTCAGCGCGCCGATCAATGCCGGTCCGTTTGAGAGCCGGATTTGGTGATCGGCAATGGTTTGTCCTGCGGCGACCAGCTCATTACCTGTCGCGATGACGGCGATCCGTGGCTGGCGCGCGACCTGCACCGTGGCCTCGCCGGCAGAGGCGATGACGGCAAGCTCTGCAGCACCGATGCGCATGCCCGGGCGCAACAGTGTCGCGCCGGCGCGATGGTCGCTGCCTTGTTGGTGAATAAACTGGCCGCGCTCGGCGCTATAGCCTTGTTCGAAAACAAGCGTTGGCGGCGTCGTATCTGTGTTGATCTGATAGCGCTCCACCGGCACGACCGTGTCGGCGCCCGCCGGCATTGCTGCACCGGTCATGATTTCGATAGCAGAGTCCACGGCCTGAAGCGTCAGCGGCGGGTCACCGGCAAATTGCGTCGCGCTGACGGTCAGTGTCGTTGCCGGTTGGTGCCAGCGTATTGCTGCGCCATCCATCGTTACGCGATCGAAGGGCGGCTGGTCGCGTTCGGCAAAGATACTCTGGGCGAGCACCCGGCCGGCGGCCAGAGCCAGTTCGACGCTTTCAGATTCCAGAGTCCGGCTATGGCTGGTAATTTCCGCGAGCGCTTCGGCGACGCTAATCATCGCTGTCCTGATGCTCTCTGACGATCGCTTTGGCGCCGATGTCGCGACGCATGAAGCGGCCGGGCCAGCGAATAGTGTCAGCGGCTGCGTAGGCGGACCCGGCGGCAGCGGCTACCGTTGCGCCGAGCGCCGTCGCGCATAAAACGCGACCGCCGCTGGTGACTATGCTGCCATCGCGCATCGCCGTGCCGGCGTGAAAGACTTTGACATCATCGTGTTCGTCGTCGAGCCCGGCGATCGGGTCGCCTTTGCGATAGTCGCCGGGGTAGCCCTCGGCGGCAAGCACGACGCCGAGTGCCGCGCGCTCGTCCCAGGCGATAGTTTCCTGATCGAGCGTACCGGCAATCGCTGCCTCGCAGATTGTCGTCAGGTCGCTGTCGAGCCGCATCATGATGGGTTGCGTTTCAGGGTCACCAAGGCGGCAATTGAATTCGAGTACGCTTGCGCGGCCGTCGTCGATCATCAGACCGGCATAGAGGAATCCGCAGTAATCGATACCGTCACGCTTCAGACCGTCCAGTGTTGCCTGCATGATGTCACGCATGACATGTTCGGCGACCGCCGGGGTCACGACCGGTGCCGGCGAGTACGCGCCCATGCCGCCGGTATTCGGGCCCTGGTCGCCTTCGTCGCGCGCCTTGTGGTCCTGAGATGTTGCCATCGGCAGGATCGTCTTGCCGTCTGTCACGGCTATAAAGCTTGCCTCCTCACCGGTCAGGAATGCTTCAATGACGATGCTGTCGCTCGCCGCACCAAAACGGCCATCGACCAGCATGTCGCGAGCCGCATCCACTGCTTGCTCTGGGCTATGCGCAATGACGACGCCTTTTCCCGCGGCCAGGCCGTCTGCCTTGATGACCAGTGGCATGTCCTGAGTCTGGATGTAATCGCTGGCGGCTTCGAAGTCATCGAACTCGCGATACGCGGCGGTGGGAATATTGTGGCGTTGCAGGAATGCTTTGGTGAAGGCTTTGGAGCCTTCCAGCTGCGAGGCCGCGGCGCCCGGACCGAAACAGGCGAGGTTGGCCGCGCTGAAGCGGTCGCTGATGCCTGCGACTAATGGTTGCTCCGGGCCGACGATCGTAAGGTCGACGCGTTCGCGGGTGGCCATCATCAACAATGCATCAATATCTTCGGCGGCAATATCGACGTTACGAACGCCGGGCTCCAAAGCGGTACCGGCATTGCCGGGTGCGACAAGAACTTCTTCGACCCGGGGTGATTGAGCACAACGCCATGCCAGCGCGTGCTCGCGACCGCCGCCGCCGATGATCAGGATTTTCATAGTCAGTGCCTGAAGTGGCGCATGCCGGTAAATACCATCGCGATATCGTGCTCGTTGGCTGCGGCGATGACTTCATCGTCACGGATCGAGCCGCCCGGCTGGATGACTGCTGTTGCGCCATGCTCGGCGGCGTTGTCGAGTCCATCGCGAAACGGGAAGAAGGCATCTGATGCCATGACCGAGCCTTTGACGCTCAAACCTTCATCGGCAGCTTTGATCGCTGCGATGCGCGTAGAGTAGACGCGGCTCATCTGCCCCGCGCCGATGCCGATCGTGCGGTTGTCGCGGCAGAACACGATCGCGTTTGATTTGACGAATTTGACAACTTGCCAGGCAAACAACAGGTCATTGATTTCGGCATCGCTCGGTGCCCGTGCGCTGACCACTTTCAGTGCCGCGCGATCGGTTTGCCCATCGTCGCGATCCTGCACCAGAAAGCCACCGGAAACTTTCTTGATATCGACAGCGGCGGGTAGTGCGGTCAGCGGCCCTGTCGTCAGGAGCCTTACATTCGGCTTCGCTGCGAACGCCGCAATTGCCGACTCATCGAACGACGGTGCGATAACGACCTCGACAAATTGTCTGTCTGTTATTGCCGTGGCGACGTTGCCCGGAACAGGCCGGTTAAAGGCGATAATGCCGCCGAAGGCAGATGTCCGGTCAGTTGCGTAGGCGGCTTCATAGGCGTCGAGCAGATTCGCTGCGACGCTGACACCACACGGATTGGCATGTTTGACAATGACGCAGGCGGGCGCATCGAATTGGCGCACGCATTCCAGAGCGGCGTCACCGTCGGCGATGTTGTTGTAGGACAAGGCCTTGCCCTGCAGCATGGTTGCGCTGGCGAGCGTGCCCGGAATGTTAAGCGCGTCGGCGTAAAAGCTCGCCGATTGATGCGGATTTTCACCGTAGCGCAGGGTCTGGACGCGCTGGCCACCCAACGAATAGTCATCCGATTGCAGCGGCTGGTCAGCGGCGCGCTTCAGGTAGTCGGCGATGTGGCTGTCGTAGGCTGCCGTATGCGCGAAGGCGCGGGCGGCCAGGCGACGCCGTGCAGCGGCGTCCGGCGACTTGCCGTCGGCGACGGCCTGCATGATCTCCGGGTAGTCGTCGGGACTGACGACGACACAGACAGCATCGTGATTCTTGGCCGCGGCCCTGATCATCGCCGGGCCGCCGATGTCGATGTTCTCGATCGCGTCGGCGAACGAGGCGCCGTCGCGATTGATTGTCTCGGCGAACGGGTACAGGTTGATCACGGCGAGATCGATACGCTGGATGTTGTGTTCGCGCATCACGTCGTCGTCGACGCCGGCGCGCCCGAGCAGGCCGCCGTGAACGTTGGGGTGCAGGGTTTTGACCCTGCCATCCATGATTTCCGGAAAGCCCGTGACGGTCGAGATGTCGGTGACTTCAAGGCCTGCGTCGCGCAGCGCTCTGGCGGTGCCACCGGTTGAAATGAGCTCAATGCCCGCCTCTGCAAGGGCGGCTGCGAAAGGCGCAATGCCTTGTTTGTCGGATACGCTGATCAGCGCGCGGCGGATGGTCATCGACGGCGTCCTTGTAGTGGCGCCGGATTATTCCAGCGAATGCTGTTTCAGTTTTTTACGGAGTGTTCCGCGATTGATGCCGAGAATCTCTGCCGCGCGGCTCTGATTGCCCTCGGTGTATTCCATGACCGTATGTAGCAAAGGGCGCTCAACCTCATTGATGACGAGGTCATACAGATCGCCGGGCTTGGTGCCGTTCAGCTTAATAAAATAGTCATGTAAGGCACTTTCAGTCATGCGCGCCAGCGGGCGTTGCTTTTGCTTGCTGCCTTTCTTTTTCTTTGCTGCTTTCTTTCTTTCGACCACGACTTGCCATTCCCCAAATACGACAGATCCCTGAAGTTTGTATCAGGGACTACGCGGCCAATGAGTCTCTCCCTGCCGCGCCACTAAACACCTGGCGCGCCAGTTCACGTTGCGAGGCGACATCACGCCGGCTGAGCAAATCGCGTCTGATCTTGTCGGCGATACCGAATTCACGGCAATACCAGTTCAGGTGTTTTCTTGCCATCAAGACGCCTTTTCGTTCGCCGTAAAAAGCGTGCAGTGCGTCGAGGTGGTCGCGAATAATAGCATGGGTTTCATTTTTTGAAAGAGGCGCTGTAACGACGCCGGCAGAGATGAATGCAGATATCTCTCGCAAAATCCAAGGCCTGCCTTGTGTTGCTCGACCGATCAATAACCCGTCTGCGCCAGTCTCATCGAGAATCTTTTGCGCGCTTTGCGCATCGCTGATATCGCCATTGGCAAATACCGGGATTTTCAATGTGCCCGCGACCTCGCCGATTTCGGCGAAGCGTGCGTTGCCCTGATAGCGACAAGCACGTGTGCGGCCATGGATGGCTATTGCGGCGATGCCCGCATCCTGTGCAATTGCGGCAATCGTTTTGATGTTGCGATTGTCCATGTCCCAGCCGATGCGTGTCTTCAGCGTGACCGGTACGTCAACGCTTGTAACCACCGTGCGCAGAATGTCCGCGACCAGTGCCTCGTCTTGCAATAGCGCGGAGCCCGCCAACTTCCGGCACACTTTCTTTGCCGGACAGCCCATGTTGATGTCGACAATATCGGCGCCGCGCGCGGTGACCGCGCGCGCAGCCTCAGCCATCTGGCCCGGGTCGCTGCCGGCGATTTGCACCATTCGGGGGCGTACGTCGCTGTCGATGTCCAGCCGGTGCAGCGACTTTGCGGTTTGCCACAAGGCCGTGTCTGCGGTCGTCATTTCCGAAGCCGCCAGTGCGGCACCGAAGCGTCTGGCAAGCGCGCGAAACGGCGCATCGGTGATGCCCGCCATCGGCGATAAGAGAATGCGCCCGGTCAATTGGTGGTGGCCGATGCGCGGTAGTGGGCCTCTGCGATCAGCGTCTTGCATCTTCGTCCTTGCAGCGCACGGCGCAACGCAATGCGCCGCCTTCGCCGGGATAGCACAGGGAGACCTCGAAGCCGTCCAGCCGGGGCTCGGCATAGTCCAGCGATGCAATGGCCGTTGCCTGCTCGCCGGGGCGCAACTCTGTGCGCGGGTCTGTTGCCGGCAGGTAGTCTCGTGGCTGAATGATAATACCGGCCAGCGTATCACTGTAGGCATCGGTGATACGCAGCTTCAGAACGGGCATTGGCATCGTCTTATCGCCGTGATTCGAGAATACCGTTTCGATATCGAGTTGATTGTCTGTGCCGAGCGCGCCACCGGAGCGCTCTACGCACATCTGTGTGGCATCCCAGCCAGGTGTCAGCGTTTGCCCGAACAGTCCGTAGACGCCCGACAGATAACCACCCCAGGGCTCGGTTGTAGCGATGGCGCCGCGGTAGCTGTGCAGCGCCTGCACGCCAAGTATCAGCACTGCAGCTGCGCTCAGGCCCGACCACAGCCGCCATCGCGATGGCGCAGGCGCGAGGTCGGGCGAAAGAATCATCGATTCGGCAAACGCATCTGCCGACTCATCGAATTCGTCGGGATCGCCGGATAAGACGATGACTTCGCCGTTGTCTTGCGCGCCCATCGCGGCGATCAGTGCGGCGGTGTCCTGCTTTTCCTCGCCTTCTTCGTCAACGTCATCCGCCGTTATGGCAGCGGCTGCATTATCCTCGTTGGCTTCTGGCTGATCGTCGTCCGGCGTTTGCGCGGCATCGTCAGTTGAGTCATCGGCCAGCTCAACGGCTGCATCCGCTGCATCATCCTCAGCCAGCCCGTCAGTAAGTTCGCCAGCGTTATCGTCCAGCGCTGATCCGGGCGCCTGTGCGTCGTCGGCCGGGTCACCTGCGTCCGCGGCTGCCGCCTCGGCGCCGGTGGCCATGATATCCACGGCGCTGAACATGTCAGTCAGTGCGCTCGGGTCGAAAGCGACATCGTCCTCGTCGTTCGCGGCCGGTTCCTGTGTCTCAACCGGCGCGCTCTTCGTGGCCTCGAGCGCTGCGTGGTAGGCGGCGAGGCGAGCCTCTACCTCGGCATCCGCAACGGCGGGATCGTTGCTGGCCGGGGCCATCAATTGTTCGGTCTTTTCCGCCGGGCTATCGGCTTCATCGTCAAGCGCCGGCGCTTCCGCGGCATCGATTGTTACGGCTATTACCTCGGCTTCGATCTGCTCGGCATCGTCCGGCCCGGCTTCGACCTGCTCGGTATCGTCGGGCTCGGCTTCGACCTGCTCAGGATCGTCCGGCTCGGTATCGTCGGCATCGGCATCGCCGGTCGCAGCGACCTCTTCGATTGCGCTGTCCCGCGTCTCTCCGATTTCGGCATCGACGTCGTCAGTCGCAGAAATGTCATGCGGGATAGCGTCTGGCATTTGTGCATCATCATCTGCTGCATAGATATCGAATTTTGGTGCTTCGCGATAGTCGGTGTTGGTGGAGAGTGTCAGCGCATCAATCGACTCCGGCGCACTCAGCGAGATATCAGCGCGACTCAGGTCGAGGTCTACCGACGTCCCGACACCCGCTGTATCACTATCTGCGAGTTCGAAATCGAGCGGCGGGGCTTCGGTCGAGTCATCATCAATCAGTGTCATTGTCACCGATTCGCCCGGTTCGCCCGTTTCGTCGAGCTCGTTGAGCAGGTCATCCCAATTGCTGTCGAACAGGTCGGCGTCACCGACATCGGACATCGTCGTGGTCAGATCGAAGTCCGGTTCCACCGGCGATTTTGCTTCGGACGAATCGCTGCGATCATCGCCAACCAGGGCGTCAAGCTCGGCCTCGAGCATTTCAGGCGGCGTATCGTCGCCGAAGCGAAATTCTGACGCGCTCGGGCTGTCGTCTTCATGCGAGTCTTGCCCGGATGTGGGTTGCGTCGGTTGTGCGTCGGACATGTCGTCATCCGGCGCGTCGATCGGCTCCAGTAGCGTCCAGCTTAACGAGGATGCGGTTTCGGTATGCGACGCCGGTTCCGACGTTTCCTCGTGTTCCGCATGGGCGTCTGGCTCAGCCATCCAATCGCCCTCGGCCGGGAGGTCTGCAGCGGCCGTCTCTTCGGGCTCGGCGTTGGCGGGTTGAGCCGTCTCGACCGGCAGTGCATTGGCGATCGCATCGAAAATGCCGAGACAGTCGCCGCAGCGCACGCGGCCACCGGCACGCGCAAGATCCTCGCCGTCGACCGAAAAAACGGTCTGGCATTCCGGGCATTTGGTTAACGCAGAATCAGGCAGCATGCCTGCGCACTCCATCGAGCAGTGTCCAGCCATCCTGCCTTGTCACCTGCGCAAACTCAATCTGGCCTGCATAGGCGGACTGCACGGCATCGGCCTGTGCTTCAAGAATCCCCGACAACAGCAACCGCCCACCCGGGACGAGCGATTCGCACAGGACCGGCGCCAGTGCGATCAGCGGTTGGGCAAGTATATTGGCTAATACAACATCAAATGTGGCTGAACCCAGACTGCTTGTGGCATCGCTACCGGCCGTGCTCAGCCGGCTACTGACACCGTTGTCCGCGGCGTTGTTGTTGGTTGCTGTTAACGCCTGCGGATCAATGTCGATGCCCAGCGCCGATTCTGCGCCCAGCAGCAGTGCGGCGATCGCCAGAATGCCGGAGCCACAGCCGAAGTCGAGAACCCGCGCCCCGGATAGCGCCATACCGTCGAGGCGCTGCAGGCACAACGCAGTGGTCGCATGCGTGCCAGTGCCGAATGCGAGCCCGGGGTCGAGCCGAATAACAATCGCGTCTGTTGCGTCGACCTTTGCGTGATGCGGACAGACCCACAGTCGTTGCCCGAACTGCATGGGCTTAAAGCCCTCCAGCCATTCGCGTTCCCATTCGCGATCCGCGATCAGCTCAATGGAAAAGTCGGGCAGGTGTTGCAGCTCGAGTTGGCTTATCAGCGTGAGCGCGACACGCTCAATGCTGAGATCCTCGGCAAACAGCGCCGTGACAATGGCGTCACGCCACAGTGGTGCCTCGCCCGGTGCCGGCTCGAGGATCGGTTGATCGGCGGCATCGGTATAGGTAATCGCGACGGCGCCAGCGTCGAGCAGGGCCTGCTCTGTGCGCGGCTGGTCGAGCTCGCCCAGCGACATTGTCAGCTGTTGCCACGCCATTGAAGCCGGCGCTAAAGGCCGAGTCGTTTTTCAAGATAGTGGATGTCGGTGCCACCGGCCAGTACCGCGCCGTGCTGGAGGATTTCCAGGTGCAGTGCGATGTTGGTCTTGATGCCTTCGATGACCATTTCGCTCAGCGCGCCACGCATGCGCGCGATCGCAACGTCGCGCGTGTCACCGTGCGTAATCAGCTTGCCGATCATCGAGTCATAGTTGGGTGGCACTTTGTAGCCGTTGTAGACATGGCTGTCGACGCGCACACCGGGGCCGCCCGGGGGGTGCCAAAGCGATATGGTGCCGGGCGATGGCATAAACGTTTTCGGATCTTCAGCATTGATGCGGCATTCGATGGCGTGGCCTTTGATAACGACGTCGCTCTGGCTGAATGACAGGCGCTCGCCAGAAGCAATCAACAGCTGCTCGCGCACGATATCAATGCCGGTCACCATCTCCGTCACCGGATGTTCGACCTGAATACGGGTGTTCATCTCGATAAAAAAGAACTCGCCGTCCTGATACAGAAACTCGAATGTTCCGGCATTGCGATAGCCGATATCGACGCAGGCCTGGGCGCAACGTTCGCCCATTTTCTTGCGCAGTTCGTCGGGCAAGCCCGGCGCCGGTGCTTCTTCTATGACCTTCTGGTGGCGGCGCTGCATAGAGCAGTCACGTTCGCCAAGATGCACGGCGTTACCGTGATGGTCCGCGAGCACCTGGAACTCGATGTGTCTCGGGCGCTCGAGAAATTTCTCCATGTAGACCATCGGATTGCCGAAAGCCGCAGCGGCCTCGGCACGTGTTGTGTTGATAGCGTTGGTTAACGATGCTTCGCTGTGCACCACGCGCATGCCGCGGCCACCACCACCGCCCGCTGCCTTAATAATGACGGGATAGCCGATCTCGCGGGCGATACGCTGGTTCTCGTCGGGATCATCCTCAAGCGGACCGTCCGAGCCGGGTACGGTCGGCACCCCCGCTGCTTTCATCGCACGGATCGCCTCGACCTTGTCACCCATCAGGCGGATGCAATCTGCCGACGGGCCAATGAACTCGAAGCCGCTTTTCTCGACACTATCCGCAAAATCCGCATTCTCCGACAGGAATCCGTAACCGGGGTGGATGGCAACGGAGTCGGTGACTTCGGCGGCGCTGATGATCGCGGCTTTGTTCAGGTAACTCTCGGTTGAATTAGGTGGCCCGATACAGACCGTCTCGTCCGCAAGCAGCACATGCTTGAGATTGTTGTCGGCGGTCGAGTGTACGGCGACGGTCTTGATACCCAGTTCGCGGCATGCACGCAGGATTCGCAGTGCAATCTCGCCGCGGTTGGCAATGACGATTTTTTCTAACATGGTGATTCGCCTCGTGCGTTACGCACGTGTGTCGATGGTGACCAGTGCCTGTCCGTATTCGACCGGATCGCCGTTTTGCACGCGAATCGATTTGACCACGCCGTCGACGTCGCTCTCGATCTGGTTCATCATTTTCATCGCCTCGACGATACACAACGTGTCGCCGGTCTTGACGCGGTCGCCGATTTGCACAAACGGCGACGACCCCGGCGATGCCGCCGAGTAGAAGGTGCCGACCATCGGTGCAGAGACAACATGGCCTTCCTCTTCGGCAGGTTTGTCAGCAGCAGAAGGTTCGCCCGCGGGCGCGGGTGCTGCTGCCGGTGCAGCTGCTAACGGTGGCGGCGCTGGCGCGTACTGCGGCATCTGCGGTGCGACGCCGTTCGGATAGCGGCTGATGCGAACTGCGTCGTCACCTTCGGTAATCTCGATCTCGGCAATCCCCGACTCTTCGAGCAACTCGATTAGTTTTTTGACTTTACGAATGTCCATCTAGCGTCCCCCCCAGGTGACTTATGCTTTTGTCTTGGCGCTGAGCCGTTGTGCGGTGGCTTGCAGCGCAAGGCTGTAGCCGGGTGCGCCGAGGCCGATAATTGAACCGGCCGCGACGTCGCTGAAATAATTAATGCTGCGGAACGCTTCGCGCCCATGGATATTCGAAAGATGAACCTCAATGAACGGGACATTGATGCCGACCAGCGCATCGCGCAACGCGACACTCGTATGCGTGAATGCGCCCGGATTGATGATGATCGCGTCGCAGCCATCGCGGCCCGCTGCGTGCACACGCTCTACCATCTCGTGCTCGGCGTTACTCTGAAAATCCTGCAAATCGATCGCCAACGAGTGCGCTTCGCTGCGCAGCGCGATAACGATGTCGTCGAGTGTTTGACGACCATAATGTTCGGGTTCGCGGTTGCCCAACAGGTTCAGATTGGGCCCGTTCATCAGCAGCACCTTGAAGTGTTCGCCTGCCATTCATTTGCATCCAGATCGCCGGAGATGGCGGCAATAGTACCCAAGTTATGGGGTATTTGACAGCAATTAAGACCGTTTTCGCTGCAATAGCGTGACACTTCACATCGCCACCAATCTGGCGCTTGGCCGATGTTCGGGCGAGCGTATAGCACGGCCTCAATGCGCGATCGGACGGCCTTAAAGAGTGTATGCGGGCGGAAATGCGCCCTGCGGTTACAAGCCATGCGGCTTTTTGCCCTGTATCTATAGGGATTTTACAGTGTCCCGTTATTTGGACAAAGCAAAGTGTCAACTTAGGTTGACGTTTTCTTCCTGTCTGTTTAGATTAGTCCCTCAAGCTACTTTCAGGTGAGTCGCACATGGCCGCAGACGGGTCCGTCCGCCAAAATGACACGGTAATGCGCGTGGTCCTTGTGACCATGGATACCCATTTGGCAACTGCAACGCAGAATGCGGCTGCGGACCTCGCTCGCGAGTGCCCCGGGTTGCGCCTGTCGATGCATGCGGCGTCCGAATGGACCGCCAGCGAAAGCAAGTTGCAGCGCTGCCGGCAGGATATTGCGAAGGCCGATATCCTGATCGTCACCATGTTGTTCATGGAAGATCATTTCAAACCGATTCTGGATGACATTGCGGCGCGGCGCGGTAACTGTGATGCCGTCATTTGTGCAATGTCGGCTACTGAAGTGGTCACGCTGACTCAGATCGGCGACTTCGATATGTCGCGACCGGCCAGTGGGCCGATGGCGCTGCTGAAGCGCTTGCGCGGCAAGAAGGAAAAAGCGGCCACCGGCGGTGCAGCACAAATGAAAATGTTGCGGCGGCTGCCGAAGCTGCTGCGCTACATTCCCGGCACCGCGCAGGATGTGCGTGCGTATTTTCTGACCTTGCAATATTGGCTCGGCGGCTCTCGCGAGAACATGGCCAATCTCGTGCGGTTCCTGGTCTCTCGCTATGCCACTGGCAAGCGCGCGGACCTGAATGCCAGGCTCGCGCCCGTTACCGATCCGATCGAGTATCCGAACGTCGGTGTTTATCACCCGCGCATGGAAGGCCGTCTCAGCGACAGTGCCACCAATTTGCCGCGCGCCGATGCGCCGACCGGGCGGGTCGGATTGCTGTTACTGAGGTCGTATCTGCTGGGCGGTAATTCAGGCCACTACGACGGTGTCATCGCTGCGCTTGAGTCGAAAGGGCTTGAGGTCGTACCTGCGTTCGCGTCGGGCCTCGATGCGCGACCGGCGATCGACCAGTTTTTTCACCGTGACGGCACGACGACGGTCGATGCGGTTGTTTCGCTGACCGGGTTTTCGCTCGTTGGCGGTCCCGCTTATAACGACTCGGCAGCGGCCGAAGAGGCGCTGACCGCGCTTGATGTGCCGTATCTCGCCGCACACCCGGTTGAGTTTCAGACGCTCGATCAATGGGGTGCGTCGGAGCGCGGCCTGAGTCCGGTCGAAAGCACCATCATGGTTGCGATACCCGAGCTCGACGGAGCAACGAGTCCAATCGTGTTCGGTGGCCGCGCGGGTGCGCCGGGCGTGACCTGTACCGGCTGTCAAAACGCCTGCACGTTCACAGAAGATGACAACCCGCAGGACATGCACAGCTGTCCCGAGCGGGCGTTGTCACTGGCGGCTCGCGTTGCGCGCATGGTGTCATTGCGCCGCGAATCACGCGCAGAGAAAAAAGTGGCGATCGTGCTGTTTAACTTCCCGCCGAACGCAGGCAATACCGGCACCGCCGCGTATTTGGGCGTGTTTGAGTCGCTTTACAACATGCTGCATACGATGCGCGACGGCGGCTATGAGGTCGGCGAATTACCGGTTGATGTTGATGCGTTGCGCGAGTCAATTATCAGCGGCAATGCGGCGACCTACGGTGCAGACGCAAACGTACATACGGCCATCAAGACCGATGATCATGTTCGCCGTGAGACCTGGCTTAAAGAGATTGAAGCGCAATGGGGTCCGGCGCCCGGTCGCCAGCAGAGCAACGGCCAGTCGATTTTTGTGCTCGGCAAACAGTTCGGCAATATTCTGGTCTCGGTGCAACCCGCGTTCGGCTACGAGGGCGACCCGATGCGCCTGTTGTTTGAAAAAGGCTTCGCACCGACGCACGCATTCTCGGCGTTCTATCGCTACCTGCGCGAGGACTTCGCGGCGAGTGCGGTACTACATTTCGGAACGCATGGCGCGCTCGAATTCATGCCCGGCAAACAAACCGGCATGTCAGGTGCATGCTGGCCGGAGCGCATGATTGGCGAGCTGCCAAATATGTATCTCTACGCCGCGAACAACCCGTCCGAGGGTGCGATTGCGAAACGCCGTGCCGGTGCAACACTGATCAGCTACCTGACGCCGCCTGTCGCGCAGGCCGGGCTGTATCGCGGCTTGCAGGAACTCAAGGACTCGATTGACCGCTGGCGCGGGCGCGACGCGGATGCCGTTGTTGACGCCGATCTTGCCGCGTTGATCCAGTCGCAGGCTGCCGAGCTGGAGCTGGCTGACGCCGATCCGCTATGGTCGCTCGAGGATTGCGATGTGCGCATCGATCATTTGCAAAATGCATTGCGCGAGCTCGAATACACGCTGATTCCACACGGCTTGCATGTTGTCGGCAAGCCGCCGTCTGTTGAGGAGCGTATCGACTTACTGCTGGCGATGGCCGATGCCATCTACGGCGTGACACCGGCCAGAGCGTCGTTGCAGGCACTGGTGGCAGACGGGCTCAGCCCGGAGCGCGCCGCGCGTCTCGCAGGTTTGCCAAGCGGCCAGTCCGGCGCAGATATTTTCCGCGAGCTGGCGAAGCACGATGCCTTGTTGAGTGTCGATCATGAATCCAATGCGTTGATGCGGGCACTGGACGGTCGCTTTATTGCGCCGGCACCGGGCGGTGATGTACTGCGCACGCCGGCGATATTGCCGACCGGTCGTAATCTGCATGGTTTCGATCCGTTTCGTATTCCAAGCAGCTACGCGGTTGCTGATGGCGCGCGTCAGGCCGGGCGACTGCTCGATTGCCACACCGGTAATGGCAACGGCTTGCCGGAGTCTATCGCGATGGTGCTGTGGGGTACGGACAACCTCAAGAGCGAAGGCGGCCCGATCGCGCAGGCACTTGCCCTGATGGGTGCGGTGCCGCGCTTCGACAGTTACGGTCGTATTGCTGGTGCCGAGCTGATCGATCTCGAGACACTTGGCCGGCCGCGTATTGATGTAGTGATGACACTGTCCGGAATTTTCCGTGACCTGATGCCACTGCAAATCAAATTGCTGGCCGAAGCCGCTTATCTTGCTGCGGCAGCGGACGAGCCGGTAGAGCAAAATTTCATTCGCAAGCACGCGCTCGCTTATCAGGCCGAACACGATTGCTCGCTGGAAACCGCCGCGTTACGTGTTTACGGCAATGACGACGGGGCTTATGGCTCGAACGTTAATCATCTGATTGAGAGTGGCCGCTGGGGCGAAGAAGACGAATTGGCCGAAACCTATTCGCGCCGCAAAGGCTTCGCCTACGGCTGCGACGGCCGCCCGCAGGCGCAGACGGCTTTGCTGCAAAGCGCGTTGGCCGATGTACAGCTGACCTACCAGAACCTCGACTCGGTGGAGCTTGGCGTCACTACGGTGGATAACTATTTCGATACGCTCGGTGGCATCACCGGCGCGGTCAAGCGCGCCAACAACGGCCAGACGCCGCCGGTTTACATCGGCGATCAGACACGCGGCGATGGCACGGTGCGCACGCTGAGCGAGCAGGTCGCGCTTGAGACGCGTACGCGAATGCTCAATCCCAAGTGGCATGAAGGCATGCTCGCACACGGCTACGAGGGCGTGCGCCAGATTGAGGTGCACATGACCAACACCATGGGTTGGTCGGCGACCACGGGTCAGGTGCAGCCCTGGGTTTATCAGAAACTCACGGAAACCTTCCTGCTCGACACCGAGATGCGGGACCGTCTGGCCACGCTCAACCCGACAGCCTCCAGTCGCTTCGCGAACCGGCTGCTGGAAGCCTCCGACCGCAAGTTCTGGCAGCCCGATGCAGAAACGCTGGCGGCGCTCGAGCAGGCCAGCGAAGAGCTTGAGGACCGGGTCGAAGGCGTCTTCTGCCAGGCCGCTACCTGACGCTAATCGCAGCGCGCGCAAAAGCGCTTCGCGTATACTGGCGCGATGACACACACATCCCCGAAACGACCTATCGATGATGAAACACTGATCGCGCAAGGGCTGCATTATGCCGACGCGGCGACCGGTGCCGTCATGCCGCCGATCCACATGGCAACAACCTACGCGCGCGATGCCGACTATGCATTGATCAACGCTGAGCACAGCTATTCACGCGCGCAAAACCCGACCTACCTGCTTGCCGAGAATATGCTGGCGACGCTCGAGCGCGCCGAGCGCGCGTTGTTGTTCGCATCGGGCATGGCTGCGGCAACCGCAGTATTCCGGTCGCTGAAGCCGGGCGATCACGTGGTCGCGCCGTCGGTAATGTACTGGGGGCTGCGTAACTGGCTAGTGGATTTTTGTCCGCGTTGGGGCATTGGCCTGACGCTGTTCGATGTGACCGATCCCGACGCGCTGGCCGGCGCCGTACGCAAGGGCGAAACGCAGTTGGTGTGGATCGAGACGCCGACCAATCCGCTGTGGGACATCACTGATATCGCCGAAGCGGCCGAAATCGCACATGCAGCCGGTGCACAACTGGCAGTGGACTCGACGGTCGCAACACCGGTGCACACACGACCGCTCGAACTTGGCGCTGACATCGTTATGCACTCGGCCACAAAGTCACTGAATGGGCATAGCGATGTGCTCGCTGGTGCCTTGGCGTGTAAGCGTAAAGATGCGTTCTGGCAACGCATCGAACATGAGCGCGAGGAGGGCGGCGCGGTTGCCGGTGCGTTCGAGGCGTGGTTGCTACAACGCGGCATGCGTACGCTATTTGTGCGGGTTCGCCAGGCGAGCAGCAACGCGCTGGCTGTGGCGCGTCATTTCGAGCATCACCCGGCTATTGAATCGGTGCGCTACCCCGGTCTCGCATCGCATCCCGGTCATGCGGTGGCGGCGCGCCAGATGCAGGATGGTTTTGGTGCGATGCTGTCACTTGGTGTCCATGGCGGGCCCGAGACTGCGTTGGCTGTTGCCGGCCACTGCCGTTTATTCGCACGGGCGACATCGCTCGGCGGTGTCGAGAGTCTGATCGAGCACCGCGCGTCAATTGAAGGTAAGGACAGCCCTATTCCTGCTAATCTTCTGCGCTTGTCCATCGGCATCGAAAAGGCCGGGGATCTCATCGAAGACCTTGAACAGGCGCTGCGCGCCGCGGAAGCCAGCCAGTGAACCTCTACCCAAAAGTGACGCGCGACGTTGACGAGGCGCCCGCCGACGGCAAAATCGCGGCGTTGTTTGATTTCGACGGCACGCTGATTGCGGGTTTCTCAGTATTTTCGTTTTTCCGCGAGCAACTGATGCGCGGCGAGTTGTCGCGCCAGCAAGTCATGCAGCTGGCAGCCGCCGGCGCGGGATACGGTTTGGGCAACCTGGGTTTTTCGGGATTGCTCGTTTCCAGCGCACGGATGATGCGCGGGCTGAGTGTCGAGCATCTCGACGCGCTCGGTCGCGAGGTGTTCGAGAAGCACATCGCCAAGGTCATTTACCCGGAGGCGCGGGCGCTTGTCGAGGCACATCAGCGCAAGGGCCATACGGTTGCGATCGTTTCGTCGGCCACGCGTTTCCAGGTTCAGGCCGCCGCCGATATTCTGGAAATCGAGCATGTATTGTGCAGCGAGCTCGAGACCGACAACGGTGTCTTTACCGGCGAGATCGTGCGCCCGACCTGCTGGGGTGACGGCAAGGTGATCGCGGCCGAAAAGCTCGCCGATGCGCTCGGTCTGGATCTCGACCGCAGCTACTTCTATTCCGACAGTCATGATGATCTGCCGCTGCTTGACCGGGTCGGTCACGCACGCCCGTTGAACCCGAACCCGAAACTGGTCGAAGCCGCCGAAAGTCGCGGTTGGCCTGTCAGTCGGTTTGCGAGTCGCGGCCGGCCGCGCCCGAGTGACCTTGCGCGCACCATTGCCGCAACCGGCAGCATGGTGCCGTCGTTTCTTGCCGGCCTGCCGATCTGGGCGCTGACGGGCTCAAAAAGTGAAGGCCAGAATTTTTCGTTGTCATTGTTTGCCGATCTGGCGAGCGCGATTATCGGTATGAACCTCGACGTCGAGGGCGAGCACAACCTGTGGCTGCATCGTCCCGCCGTGTTTATTTTCAATCACCAGAGTCAGGCCGACGTCGTCATCATTGCCAAATTGCTGCGTCGCGATCTCGCCGGTGTTGGCAAGAAAGAAATTGCCAACGTGCCGATCCTCGGACAGATCATGCAGTTCGCCGGTCTGGTGCTCATCGACCGCAGTGACCCGGAAAAGGCGATCCAGTCGATGCGTCGTATGGTCGATACGATCCGTGTCGAGGGTAAATCGATTGCGATCGCGCCGGAGGGCACGCGCACCATCTCAACGCATGTCGGCGAATTCAAGAAAGGCGCGTTCCATCTGGCGATGCAAGCCGGGGTACCGATTGTGCCGATCGTTATTCGCAACGCACTCGATGTTTCGCCGAAAGGTGATCTGTTGTTCCACCCGGCGACGGTGGCCGTCAGTGTGCTGGAGCCGATCGATACGTCTGAGTGGCAGGTCGAGACAATTGAGCAGCATGTTGCCGATGTACATGCCTTGTTTGTAGAAACGCTGGAGCAGGATTGATGCAGCAAGCGGATGGATATTTGTCGAATGGTCTGTTCTGGCAAAGCTGGATGCCGGGCAACGCGCCGCGGGCGGTTATCCTTATCGCGCACGGCCTTGCCGAGCACAGCGCGCGCTACCAACACGTCGCAGAGCGACTGGTCGAGCACGGCTACGCCGTTTTTGCGGTCGACCATATCGGGCATGGCAGGTCGCCCGGTGATCGTGTGGCACTTGGGTGCTTCGACGATCTGCTGTCCGGCATGGATGCGCTGCATGCGCTTGCGATGCAGACATTCGCCGGCAAGCCTGTGTTCATACTCGGTCACAGCATGGGCGGCTTGATTGCCGCCCGCTCGGTCATCGCGAATCCCGCGCGCTATGCGGGCGCGGTGTTGTCAGGCCCGGCCGTTATTGCGCCGGATCCGCCGCCGGCACTGCAGCTGATCATTGTGAGATTGCTGTCAAAATTGTTCCCGAAGCTGGGTGTGATTGCGCTGGACTCGTCGGCAATCAGCACCGACCCTGAGGTGGTCGAGAATTATCTGAACGACCCGCTGGTCTACACCGGCAAGATCACGGCGAGGATGGCGGCCGAGTTGTTTGATGCGATGGCGTTGTTGCGTGAACAGGCATCGGCCATCACGATACCGCTTCTGGTCATGCATGGTGGCGACGACCGGCTGACAGCGCCGGAAGGCTCGCGGTTACTCGTCGAGAAGGCAGAAAGTACCGATAAGGCACTGTACGAGTTTCCGGGTCTGTTCCACGAAATCTTCAACGAACCGCAGCGCGCCGAAGTCATCTCCATCATGCTTGACTGGCTGGAGGCTCGCGGCTGAGTGGGTTGGTCGTCGATGCGTGTGTCGTATCCGTTGCCCGGACCAGGGCCCTAGTCGGACAGTGCGGCGCGTGCCGCCGCAAGATCGATGTCGCCGCTCTCGAGTGAGCGCATGACATCAATAATCGCATCGGCCTCATCGGCCTCGATCTCGCCGATATGCGCGTTGATCAGCTCGCCGCTGCCACTAACGACCAGTGTGAACGGCAGCGCCATTAATTCGATATCAAAAGCCTCGGCGGCCGCCACGGCGTCTTCCTCGCCGACCAGTATCGGGTAATTGAAATTCGCCTCGACGGCGTATTGCTTTACAGCATCCATCTCATCGAAGGCGATACCGATAACCTGCAGCCCGTCGGGTTGCTGCGCGTCCTGCAGCGTTTTCAACAGCGGTATCTCACGCCGGCAGGGTGCGCACCAGGTGGCCCAGAAATTGATCAGTCGCGGCTTGCCCTCCCAGTCGCTCAGGTTGCTGTCGCCGCCGAGCATGTTGGGCATTGTGAAATCGGCGCCCGGTGTTGCGCTGACATCGGCCATGGCAATGCCGGCCCGCTCTTTCAGTGAAACGGGTTCTGCCACGACCGGCGGCGCGCCGGCCAGCATATAGCTGGCGAGAAAACCGAGTGCCGCAGATATCGCCAGCACCGACGTGTAAAGGATAAGTCTTCCGCTCATGGCGCTAACAATAGCAAGCTTAGGGGGCTAGCGCTGCGCGGTTGTCTGGCCGGCTGCCACGGCCGCCTGCGCGTGGGCCGCGAATTTCTCGGCCTTCATGTAACCCACGACCTGGTAGCCGGGGCGTTCCTCGCCGTCGGGTCCGAAAAAGATAATCGACGGCGGGCCATAGATGCCGAAGCGCTTCAGCAGCGCCTTGTCTTCGTCGTCATTGGCGGTCACGTCGGCTTGCAGCAGCAGCGTATCGGACAACACCGAAACCACGGTTTCGTCGGTGAATGTGTATTTCTCCATCTCCTTGCACGAGACACACCAGTCGGCATAGAAGTCGAGCATGACCGCACGACCTTGCGCGTTAGCATCCGCGACCGCACGTTCCAGCTGAGCGACCGTCTTGATGCGTGCGAACTCGAGCTCCTCCGGCTCGGCAGTCGCGCTGTGGCCACCGCGTGCCTCAAGCATCGAACCTTTCAGTGGCTGCAGCGGGTCCTCGCCGCCCGTGAGCGAGCCGACAAAGAGGACCGCGCCGTAGATCATCGCCAGCATGCCGAAGCCCTTGCCGAGTTTGCGCCCGCCGCCGGCGTTTTCGTTGAGCGGCGAAAGTGCGCCGAGGAATACGCCGGCGATAAAGATCAGCACCGCCCACATCAGCAACACAATTTCGCCCGGCAACAGTCGCGCCAGCATCCAGACCGCAAGGCCCAGCATGATGAAGCCGAACGCCTGTTTGACGCTTTCCATCCACGCCCCGGCTTTCGGCAGCAAACGCCCGGCAGAGGCGCCGACGATCAACAGCGGTACGCCCATACCCATCGATAGCGAGAACAAGGCGAGCCCGCCGCGCATGATATCGCCGGATTGGCCGATGACGGCCAGTGCGGCAACCAGCGGCGGCGCGACGCAGGCGGTAACGACCAGCGACGACAGCGCACCCATGATGAATGCGCCGATCGCGGTACCGCTTTTCTGGTTACCGCTGACCGTCGCGAGACGGCTCTGTATCGCCGAGGGCATTTGCAGGTTAAACAGGCCGAACATGCTCATCGCCAGCACGACGAACAGGCCGGCGAAGGTAATGAGTATCCAGGGCTGCTGGAATACGGTTTGCGCCTGCTGGCCGGCAGCGGCGAATAGCGCGCCGGCGACGGTGTAGGTCAACGCCATGCCCAGCACGTACAACAGCGCCAGTGTGAAGCCGCGCAGCGGTGTCACGTTATCGCCGTCACCGGCGATAATGCCCGACAGGATCGGGATCATCGGTAATACGCAGGGCGTGAACGACAGTAAAAGACCGAATACGAAGAACGTGCCGAGCACGAGAAACAGATTGCCTTCGCTGATCAGGGCGGCAAGGCGTGCCTGTTCGGATACCGGCGCGCCCGCACCGGCGGTGCTGACGGGCGTGGCTGCGGACACGGCGCTGCCACCGGCGACGCCGGCCGGCAGACTGATCTCAAAGGTTTTCTCGATCACCGGGTAACAGATGCCGTCCTCGGCGCAGCCCTGATAGGCGAGCTGCAGCGTTTGTACGCCGGCTTCGCCCGACGCGCGGGTCAACGGCACATTGATGAACACGCCGTCGTAGTAGACCTCGGTATCGCCGAAGAACTCGTCCGTCTTTGGTTTTCCGGCCGGTGCGTCGATGTTGCCGGCACGAACCTCGTCACCGGTGAAGCTGACGTTGAACTCGCTCTTGTATAAATAGTAGCCGGGCGCGATCTGCCAGCCGATCTCGATGCTGTTGCCTTTGACGCTCGAGACGATCGGCGCGAACGCCTCGTCTGGCGGCAGGAAATCATTGCTGGTGTTGCCGCCGAACGGCAAACCAGAGGCCGAAGCGCCCGAGGCCGATGCCCCCGCGCCACTACCGTTGCCACCCAGCGCCACGCTCGTGCGCCAGGTTTGCGGCGGGAAGCAGATGCCCAGCTCCTCGGAGCAGCCCTGCGACTTAATGACCAGCGTTGCATCGCCCTGGCCCTCGTACGGCAGTACGACCTGGAAATCCTCGTCGTAAATCTGTTGCTCGCCAAAGAACTCATCAGAGTGGTCTTTGCCGCGCGGCAGCAGCGGTTGCTGCAGGCTCGCCGTACCATCTTCCAGCGCAAACGAGATCTTTTCCTTATACAGGTAATAGCCCGGTACGACCCTCCAGTCCACGGCCAGCTCGCCACCGGCGTCGCGCACGGTGTAGGTAAAGGCTTCGTCGGGCGGGATCAGCTCGCTGTTCGCACTTGCCGCGAACGGCACACACAGCAGCATTGCCAGCGCTATGCGGCGTATCCGGGACAGTATTAAGTCGGTCATTTTCGGTTCCATGCGGTCGTAGACCGGTGTTGTCTTGGAATTATCGCAGCAAGAATAACCGGCGCGCGTGCTTGTTGCGGGTGCACCGGTCTCGTTTTGGCCTGCGCACGAATGATACGGATTGTTAGCAATTGGCGACAGTCCAGCACTTGAAATGTCAATTTTCGCCTATATCATTAGCACTCCTCGCGGGTGAGTGCTAACAACGCTTTTGCCGCGAATATTTTAAATCTTATTAAAAACAGTGATTTGTTAGAGGAGACTCATCGATGAACATTCGTCCGCTTCATGATCGCGTCATCATTAAGCGCATGGAGGAAGAGCGCACGTCACCTGGTGGCATTGTAATTCCTGATGCAGCAACAGAAAAACCGATCAAGGGCGAGGTCATTGCCGTTGGCAACGGCAAGATCCTGGAAAACGGTGAAGTCCGCGCACTAGACGTCAAAGCTGGCGACAAAGTGTTGTTCGGCAAATATAGCGGCACCGAAGTCAAGGTTGATGGCGATGAACTGCTCGTCATGAAAGAAGACGACATCATGGCCGTCATCGAAGGCTAATAAGCCCTTCCAGACCTCGCGATCCATTAATTCACAGCAAATTCAGAAGGAAACCTAAGAATGGCTGCTAAAGAAGTCCGTTTTGGTGACGATGCTCGTCACAAAATGTTTGCCGGCGTAAACACCCTGGCAAACGCGGTAAAAGTTACCCTCGGCCCGAAAGGCCGTAACGTCGTACTCGACAAGAGCTTCGGCGCTCCGACCGTCACCAAAGACGGTGTCTCTGTCGCCAAAGAAATCGAGCTGGAAGACAAGTTCGAGAACATGGGCGCGCAGATGGTCAAGGAAGTTGCTTCCCAGACGTCTGACATCGCCGGTGACGGCACCACGACCGCAACGGTCCTGGCGCAGGCAATCCTGCGTGAAGGCCTGAAGTCAGTCGCGGCTGGCATGAACCCGATGGACCTGAAGCGCGGTATCGACAAAGCGTCGGCTGTGCTGGTTGGCGAATTGAAGAAACTGTCCAAGCCTTGCGAAGACGACAACGCGATCGCTCAGGTCGGCACGATTTCCGCTAACTCTGACAGCGAAATCGGCGAAATCATCGCCGACGCGATGAAGAAAGTCGGTAAAGAAGGCGTGATCACCGTTGAAGAAGGCTCAGGCCTCGAGAACGAACTGGAAGTCGTTGAAGGCATGCAGTTTGATCGTGGCTACCTGTCACCTTACTTCATCAATGATCAGGCGAGCCAGAGCGCTGACCTTGAGAACCCGTTCATCCTGCTGTTCGACAAGAAGATCTCCAACATCCGTGATCTTCTGCCGTTGCTGGAAGGCGTTGCCAAGTCAGGTCGTCCGCTGATGATTATCGCGGAAGACGTGGAAGGCGAAGCGCTTGCTACGCTGGTTGTGAACAACATCCGCGGCATCGTCAAAGTCGCTGCTGTTAAGGCACCGGGCTTCGGCGATCGTCGCAAAGCCATGTTGCAGGACATCGCGATTCTGACCGGTGGTCAGGTGATCTCTGAAGAGGTTGGCCTGTCACTCGAGAAGGCGACGCTGGAAGATCTTGGCCAGGCCAAGAAAGTTCAGATCAGCAAAGAGAACTCAACCATCATCGATGGCGCCGGTTCTGCGAAAGACATCAAGGCACGTGTTGATCAGGTCAATCGTGAAATCGAAGACTCAAGCTCGGACTACGACCGTGAGAAACTGCAAGAGCGCGTGGCCAAGCTGGCCGGCGGTGTTGCTGTGATCAAGGTTGGTGCCGCGACCGAAGTCGAAATGAAAGAGAAGAAAGCCCGCGTCGAAGATGCGCTGCACGCTACGCGTGCCGCGGTCGAAGAGGGCGTGGTACCCGGTGGTGGCGTCGCGCTGATTCGCGCGGTCAGAGCAGCCGGTAACTTCGAAGGCGATAACGCCGAGCAGACCGTGGGTATCAACATCCTGCGCCGTGCGGTAGAAGAGCCGCTGCGCCAGATCGTCAGCAACGCAGGTGGCGACGCTTCAGTCGTGCTGAATGCGGTGGCTGCCGGCAAAGGCAACTACGGCTACAACGCAGCTAACGGCGAGTATGGTGACATGATCGCATTCGGTATCCTGGATCCGACCAAGGTTACCCGTTACGCGCTGCAGAACGCGGCCTCCGTAGCCGGCCTGTTGCTGACGACCGAAGCGATGGTCGCCGATGCACCGCAGGACGACAACGGCGGCGGCATGCCTGACATGGGCGGCATGGGCGGCATGGGTGGTATGGGCGGCATGATGTAAGCCTCCCGGCTGCATTGTCTGCCCGGTTCACCCGGCGACAGAAAAGCCCCGCTTCGGCGGGGCTTTTTTTTGCGCGTCTGTTTCGCACGCGATTTGCCTAAATTTTTCGCTGCGCTGGCCGCCATACAAGAGAGTGAAGAATATCGACGGCGCAATCCCGGCAGCACCCGGGCGCCCAAAATGAGGGGTGGGGTTTGGCGGAGGCAATAATACTAGGTGACGCGCAGCGTTCGCGGTTGCGCGGGGTCGCGGTCGCGCTGGCCTGGGCCTATGCCGCATCGGCAGTCGTCATTGCGGCCTTCTCACTGAGCGGTGCGGACGTCCCTCTGACCTATGCGGCTCTCTATCTGACGATCGGACTGGTCGGCACGCTGCTGTCGTTGGCCGCCTATCTAAGCGGTTGGTCGCAGCGTTTCAAAGACCCGTTTATGACGCTGGGTCAGATGAGCGCCAATATCGTTGTGCAGGTGGGCTTTGCAATTTTGCTGCCGGAGCTGTTCTTTTTCTTCATTGGCAATCTGTTTGTATTGTTCGCCTACGGCGCCCTGCGACTGAATGAGCGCGAGCTCATGTTTTGCCTGGCACTGTCCGGCGCAAGCCTGCTTTTGGCGCTGTCACTGGTGGTGCCCGGCGTTGCTCCGACCGAGACAATTCCGCAACGGTTGGTAATCGGACTGGCGGCTATCGTTCTTGTGTTCCATGCGGCCCGTGTCGGTATGCTGAACAGCAAAATGCGTCGGCTGTTGCACGATTCTCTGGCCGAGTTGCAGGTCAAGGATCAGGAGCTCCGGCGCCACAAGGAAGGCCTCGAGCAGCTGGTGAACGACCGCACGCGCGAACTCATCGACGCCAAAGATGCGGCCGAGCAGGCTAACCGCGCCAAGAGCCGTTTCCTTGCCAATATGTCGCACGAGATCCGTACCCCGCTGAATGGCATCATCGGCATTGGCGAGTTACTACGCGATTCCGAGCAGCCGGTCGAGCAACGCCGCATGGTCGAGATCATGCACGACTCCGGTCTGTCGCTGCTACGCGTCGTCAATGACGTGCTGGATTTCTCCAAGATTCAGGCGGGTGAGCTGGACCGTCACGACGCCCCGTTTGATATTGAGGAGACGATGCGTAAGGTGCTGCGCCTGTTCCGCAGCAAGGCGGCCGAGAAATCGATTATCGTGCGCCTGGTGTGTCCGGATGTTCTTCCGAAGGGTCTTTCGGGCGATGTGGGGCGCGTGCGCCAGATACTTAACAACCTGATCAGCAATGCGCTCAAGTTTACCGACGGCGGAGAAGTGGTCGTGAGCGTGACGCCGCCGCAGCAAAACCAGAGCCAGTGGCGCTTTGATGTTGCCGACACCGGCATTGGTATCGCCGAGCACCAGCTCGAGCATGTGTTCGGCGCCTTTAACCAGGCCGACGAAACCTCGAGCCGAAGTTACGGCGGTACCGGCCTGGGGCTCGCCATCAGTCGTGAGCTTGCGGAAATGCTGGGCGGCACGCTTACCGTAACAAGCGAACTTGGCAAAGGCTCGACGTTTACGCTCAGCCTGCCACTGGAGGTGGCGGCGTCGGCCAGAGAGGCGCGTCAGACGGCCACCGCCAGGTCGGATACAGAGATGCTGGTCGGCAATCGCGATATCTTGCTGGTTGAAGACAACACGGTTAACCAGAAAGTGGCGACCGGCATGCTGAATCGCCTCGGCTTTGAAGTGACGATTGCCAACGACGGCGTGCAGGCGCTCGAGCACTTCGGCTCGCATCAATTCGCTGCTGTTGTTATGGATTGCCAGATGCCGGGTATGGATGGTTTTGAGACGACGCGGCGTTTGCGCGCGATGGTGGAATGCGGCGGCGACCGGGTGCCGATTCTCGCGGCCACCGCGCATGCTATGAGCGAAGATCGCGCGGCGTGTCTGGACGCCGGTATGGACGACTATCTGAGTAAGCCCTACACAATGTTCGATTTACAGAGCAAGCTGATCGCGCTGCTCGATGCATCATTGGATGCCACCTTCAAGCAGCGCATCGAAGGGCTGCGTAAATCCGGCTGAGTCTGCTCTATTCGTCGCTGAAGCCCTCGATTCGCCGATAGGCAATGAACGAGTAGACCACCGGTATCAGCGCTGCAGGTATTGTTGTGAACAGGATTGCTTCGATGCCGAAGCCGAACAGCGTCATGGCGACGATGGCAACACCGGCGGCCACGAACAGATAGCCGCCCAGCCGGTGTGTCTTGGCCCAGACCTCGTCGCTCGCCAGCGTCCATGGCGTGCGGATACCAATAAAGAAGTTCTTGCGAATCTTACCCATATAATTGCCGAGTACGATCAGCAGCACGCCGATCGCGACCGGCACTATCCGGTTGACCGATGGCTCATGGCCGAAGCCGGCGGCAATGATCATGCCGCCGATCGCGATCATGAACGCGACAAGCACGACCTGGATAATGTTGAGCACGCCGCTGAACTCGGTCGTGCGAAAGCCCTTGGGCGAGATCACCGGGATCAGCAGCATGATGCCCCACATGAACAGGGCGCCGAGCGGGCCTATCAGGACTGCCGTCAATTTGCCGGAATAGCCGTCGACCTCGCCGGCGGCATTCCAGTGCGTGGGCACTTGCTCGGACATATTTGGGTAGGCCAGAACGCTTGCGATTGCAGCGATGATGACCAACACAACGCAGATCAGGTTTGCGGTCTTACGCGTCATGATTCTCTTCCTCTGGTTCGGGATTCAGCAATTCCATCAGGACCCCGGCGGCGTCCTGCAGCACGGTCGTGTTAAGCGAGTACACGATCTGCTGGCCGCGGCGTTCGGTGCGAACGAGCTCGGCTTGTTTCAACAGATTGAAGTGATGCGACAGCGACGCCTTGGTGATCGGGAAGCGCTCCGCAATTTCGCCGGCGGGTAGCGAGCCGCCGCGCAGTACACGGAGGATTTCCCGTCGTGTCGGGTCCGCTAGCGCTTTGAATAAGGATTGTCGTGACATGACTGTATGATAGTTAGGCAATCATCTAAATGCAATTACTTCGGATCGAATCAATCCGGCCATGCCTGTTTGGTTACAGTCGAAACCGTTGACAGTTTTATGTCAGAAGGCAATAGTACGGCGCAGATGTCGTTGTTTAGCAACGTTGGTAGCCTGTTGAATGCAGCTTTGCCTGCTCATCGTTGTCAATTAGAGACATTTTAAGAAACGGCGATATCTCGCCACCTAAAAGTTATAGACGGAGAAAACGCTATGCCCCACAGGCACGCAACCAAAGCCGCACTTGTTTTTCTGCTGGTTCCAGCGCTAGCCATCCAGCCGCAACCGGTCCATGCGCAGGACGAGGGTAGTCAGGTCATTGAAGAAATCGTGACCACCGGCACGCGGCGCGCAGCGCGCACCGCAGCGGATTCGCCGGTACCAATCGATGTGATCTCCGGCGCGGATATCGCGCGGACCCCATCTGCTGATGTGCAGGATATGCTCAGAACGGCGGTGCCGTCGTTCGACGTGAATACGCAGCCTATCAGCGACGCAGCATCTATCGTGCGCCCGGCTAACATGCGCGGCTTGTCTCCGGATAACGTGCTCGTGCTCGTTAACGGCAAACGCCGCCACCGTGGTTCTGTTATTTCGTTCCTTGGCGGCGGTATCTCGGATGGCGCCCAGGGTGTGGACATCTCGGCAATACCGGCTCTGGCGATCAAGCAGGTCGAAGTGTTGCGTGATGGTGCATCTTCCCAGTACGGCTCCGATGCGATCGCGGGTGTGTTGAACTTCATCCTCCGGGATGAGGCTCAGGGCGCTGAGGTCATTGCCAACTATGGCTCAACCTTCGATGGCGACGGTGATAACTATCGCATCGCTGGTAACGTTGGGTTGCCGCTCGGAAATTCAGGCTTTATTAACCTGACGGGCGAATTCAACGATGTTGAGGGTACCGTTCGGTCGGTCGTTCGCGACGATGTCGCAGCGGCGATAGCCGGTGGCTATGCCCCCGTTACGCCATTCTCCGGAATCAATACGTATACCGACGAAGTGCCTCAATACTGGGGTCAGCCGGATGTGACGGACGATATTAAGTTGTTTGTTAACTCTGCATTCGAGCTAAATCAGAGCGCAGAACTTTATTTCTTCGGTAACTACGCCGCGCGTACTGTCGAAGGCGGCTTCTTCTACCGCAACATTGTCGGACCAACCGTCGGCCAGCAGCGCGCGGGCGTTTACCGTGGACCGCTCGTTGATCCGCTGACCGGCCTCGCTGATCCCGCCGGCGTACCGTCAGTTCTGGTTGGCGATCTGGACGGAGTCGGCGTCGGCGGTGACTGCCCCGCAGGCATTCCGCTCGACGGCGTCATTCCGGATCCGACGATTCTCGCTGCTGTCGGAGCGAATGCGAATTGTTTCTCATTCGCTAATACCATCCCCGCTGGCTTCGTCCCGCGCTTTGGCGGTGACAATGAAGATATTGCCTTCGCGGTAGGTCTTCGCGGCGATCTGGACATCGGTAACGGCCTGTCATACGACCTGAGCGCACAGCGCGGCTCGAACCGGACCGACTTCTTTATCCGCAACACGATCAACGCGTCGCTTGGCCCGGCTACGCCGCGTAACTTTACGCCTGGTGGCCAGGAGCAGACGGAGACCGTATTGAACGCGTCTCTCGTTTATGGCGTTGATGTCGGCCTTGCCTCAGACCTCAGCATCGCGTTCGGTGCCGAGTATCGCGAGGAAGAGTTTGACCTGTTCGCCGGTGATCCCGCGTCATTTGCGCTCGGCCCGCTGGCTGACCAGGGCTTTTCTTCCAGCTCTAATGGCTTCGGCGGGTTTCCGACCGACACATCAGCCAAGCAGGACAGCAACGCGTTCTACTTCGATCTCGAAGCTGATGTGACCGATAATTTGACCATGCAGGCGGCCGTAAGATACGAGGACTTCAGCGAGTTCGGTGATACGACCAACTTCAAACTCGCCGGTGTCTACAGCGTTACCGACGCGCTGCGCTTGCGCGCCGCGATATCGACGGGCTTCCACGCACCGACGGCCGGTCAGGCGAATATCACCAACGTCACAACGCAAAACGTTGCCGGCGTACTGATCGATCAGGGCACGTTGCCACTGTCTTCATCGGCAGGTCAGCTTGCCGCCGACTTTATTGCCAGTAGTGGTAACGGGCGACCGCAGCTCGGTCCCGAGGAAGCCGACAACCTTGCTTTCGGTGTCGCGTTTGATATCGGTGCCGCAACATGGACCATCGACTACTACAACATTGAGCTCAGCGACCGTGTCGCGCTGGGTGCCAACGTTGATTTCCTCGATGCGTTGAATTTCGCGGATCCGAACGGTAATAACTACACGACGGTGTCAGCCGCGTTGAATGGTCTCGACGCTGACGGTGTCATTAACCGTCAGGAGTTCCTTGGACTGGATGACCTTTCGCAATTCCGTTTCTTCTCGAACAGCTTCGATACCACCACGACCGGCGTCGACATCGTCGGAACGTTCGGCTTCGATGCATTGGACGGTAGCTCGCAGATCACCGTTGCATTCAACTACAACGAAACGAAAGTCGACAGTGTCGGTACGGTCAACCCGATCGACGCCGACAGGGTGAAAGCGATCGAGGATTTGCTGCCTAATCTGCGCGGTAACATCACATGGACGCACCTGCAGGGTGACTGGCGTACGCTTGTACGGGCCAATTACTACGGTTCATGGGATGACACGGGTAACGCCGTTGATAATATCGGTGCCGAGATCCTTATTGACCTCGAGCTCGGTTACAACGTGACGGACAGAATCGAAATTGTTGGTGGTATAGCGAACATTTTTGACGTCTATCCGGAAGAGAACCCGGGTGCCGGTGACCTCGGTCAGTTGTACTCTGAGGCCAGCCCATTCGGCTTCAATGGCGGTCAATGGTATCTGCGCTCGCGGTTCATGTTCTAGGACTGCGCTGCGATTAAACGAAAACCCCGCTCCGGCGGGGTTTTTTTTGTCAGGCTTTTCGATGCGTATCGCATGAATATGTTTTCCAACCCTCGCCTGCGCCTGTTGGCCGGCGCCGCGCTTATCAGCTTCTCGCCGGTGTTCGTTGCGCTGGTGTCGGTGTCATCGACCAATAGTGCGTTCTACCGCGTTGCGATCGGCGGCAGCATCCTGCTGCTTTGGTGGCTGGCACGCGGCGGCGCGCGCTGGCCCCGACCGCGCGTACTGGTCACGCTGATCGCCGCCGCCGCCGCGTTCGCGCTGGATTTGTGGTTCTGGCACCAGAGCATCCGCTTCATAGGACCGGGCCTGGCGACGTTGCTCGCGAACTTTCAGGTCTTCGTGATGACCGCGGCCGGTTTCTTCTTGCTCGGTCAGCGCCCGTCCCTGAGCCAGCTATTGTCGATACCGGTGGCGCTCGTCGGGCTGGCGATGATCGTCGGCTTCGACTGGCAGACGCTGAGCAGTGACTACCGTCTGGGCGTGATCTTCGGCCTGTTGACCGCATTGTGTTATGCCGCCTACTTGCTGACGTTCCGCCATGCGCAGTCCTTGGCGCGCTCGCTGCCGAGCGAACTGCCCGTGCGCGAGCTGGCGATCGTTTCGCTGGCAGCGGCGGCGATGCTGGCGGCGGGCGCGGCCGTCGAGGGCGAGTCGCTGGCGATCCCGACGCTGAGTGACGCAGGATGGCTGGCGGCCTATGCACTGTTTGCGCATATCTTTGGCTGGCTGCTGATCGCAAGTAGTCTTGCGCATGTGCCGGCGGCGCTAATCGGCTTGTCGCTGCTATTACAACCGCTGCTCAGCTTTGTCTGGGATGTACTGATTTTCCAGCGCGCCGTGACGCCCCTCGAACTCGTCGGGGCCGCACTGGCGCTCGCAGCAATTTACTTCGGTGCACGCAAGCGTCGCGAGCCAAAGGCCCGCGGACCAAACGACGCGGCGTCCTCCTGACCGGCTCATTGGCGGATCCGACGAGCGCGCGTGGCGGCGCACGCGCCATTACCGTCAGCCTCGTCGCTGTGGGATAATCGCGCCATGGCAGACATTATTTTCAAGCTGTTGCTGGCCTATCTCGCGGGCAGCGTCAGCGGCAGCCTGTTCCTCGGCAAATTCAAGCACGTCGATATTCGTGGTCTGGGCAGCGGCAACGCCGGTGGCACCAACGCGTTGCGCACGCAGGGCAAGGTGTTTGCGCTCGGCGTCATCATCATCGATATCGGCAAAGGGGCCGTGGCCGCGGGGCTGATTCCGACGCTGACCTTGCTGTCGGCGACAGCGCCGCCCGTGTGGCTCGCCTATGCATGTGGCGCGTTAGCGGTCATCGGGCATTGCTACCCGATTTATTTTGGCTTTCGTGGTGGCAAGGGTGCCGCGACGCTCGTCGGTACGTTGCTGGTGTTCGCGCCGGTGCTGGTGGCACCACTGCTGGGTGTCTGGCTCGTGACGATTATGCTGACCGGGTTTGTCGGTCTTGCGACGATGCTCACCGCCGTCGCCGCATGGGTTTTGGTCGCGGTCTTCATGCTGCCCGGCGCGCAGCCATTGTTCGTCTATGCGTTTGTGATGTCGGTTCTGATTATCTTCACGCACCGTTCGAATATCACCCGCATGCGCAGCGGGAATGAATCTCGCAACGACCGCCTGATGTTGCTGCGTCGTAAATGAATAGCGAGCAGATTCGCGAAACACTGGCGCACGCGGCCGAAGCCAGTCACACGCCGTGTGAGATTACGGTGTTTGCCGAGCTTGGCTCCACCAACACCTGGCTAATGGCGCAACCGGCGCCGTCGCCGAACCGCGCGCACGCGGTGCTCGCGCTGCATCAAACCGCCGGGCGCGGCCGGCAGGGTCGCCAGTGGCACTCACCGCCGGGTTCAGGGCTGTGCTTGTCGGTGGCCTACACCTATGCGCGTCAGCCCGAGCAGCCCGCTTCGCTGACGCTGGCGCTTGGTGTCGCCGTGGCGCGCGCGCTCGAGTCGCTGGGCCTCGGTGAGGCCATGCTGAAGTGGCCCAACGATATCGTCTGGCAGGACCGCAAGCTCGGCGGCATCCTGGTCGAGTCGAGCCAGGCCGCGGAGGGTGGCTTTCGCGTCGTGGCCGGCATCGGTGTCAACATGATGCTGCCCGACGGCTTCTCGCTCGACGACACCAGCCACAGCTGGGCGCGCGGCGTGGTTGACCTGAATTCGGCAAGTGTCGACATCACATTGCCGACGCTGGCCGGCGCCGTGCTGGCAGCCGTACTTGACTGCATGGCCGGCTATGACGCCGATCTGCTCAGGCAATCCATCGACGCGTTTAACCGCCGCCATTGGTTGCGTGACCGCGTCGCCGAGCTGGACGGCGAGATGATGCGCTGCGGCGACGTCGACGCAACCGGCCAGCTGGAGGTTATCGGCATGAGCGACGGCAAGCAGCGTTCGCTGGGCAGCGGTGAGCTGAAACCGCTGGCGTGGTCGGCGCAATGACGACGCTTTTGCTCGACATTGGTAACTCGCGCTGTAAGTGGGGCCTGTGGGAGCAGGGCCGCATTACCGAGACCGGCGCTTTGGCTCATGAGATTGTTGACGACCCGGTGCGATGGGCATTCGCGCGCGGTGTCGAGCGGGCGATCGCCTGCAACGTGGCCGGCGAGGGGCTGGGTATTCGGGTCGGCAAAGCGATTCGCGAAACCGCCGATGTCGGGCTTGAGCTGGCGGTGACCGCCGCCGAGCATGCCGGCGTGCGCTGCGGCTACGCGCAGCCGGACAGGCTGGGCGTCGACCGCTGGATGGCGGTTCTCGCGGCTAGCCGGGAGACCACTACGCCATGTCTGGTCGTTGATGCCGGCACCGCTATGACCATCGATGCGCTCGCGAGTCCTGAGCAGCATCTGGGCGGCTACATTATTCCCGGGCTGGCGATGATGCAGCGCGCGCTGACCCGGCGCACCGCAAATATTCGCGTCGATGAGTCCACGCCGCCGGCCGAGCAGTTCGGTGATTCAACCAGCGAGGCTGTGCGCAACGGCGCGCTCACGGCGCTCATCGGCAGCATCGAGCGCGCGGCAATGCAGCTCGCGCGCGACACGGACCTGCAGGTCGGACCGATGACGATTCTCTTCACCGGCGGCGACGGTTTGCTGCTCGCACAAAAGCTGTCGCGCGAGTCGTCCTACCGCGCTAATCTTGTTCTCGACGGTCTGGCGATTTACGCGGAGCTTGCCGAGTGAGAAACCTTTTCTTCATGCTGGTGATTGCGAACGTGCTGTTTTTCGGATGGCAGTTCTGGGTGCGCGAGCCCGAGCCGGTCGGCGTGACGATTATTGATCCCGAAGAAATCGGCGAGCGCGTCGAGCTTATCGGTGACGCCGTGCCGGAGCTGCCGGTCGTGCCGACAGCGGCGCTCGATAGCGTCCCCGACGCACCGGCCAAGGCGGTTGTGGCGAGCATCGGGCGTATCTGCGTCAGCATCGGGCCGTTTACCGAAGTGGAAGACGCCCAGGCCGAGTTGCGTGCGCTGCGCTCGGGCAATGCCGATGTTGTGCAGCGCGCCGCACAAGGCAATCTGTTCGTCGGTCATTGGGTGTATGTCGACAGCATAGCGACGCGGTCGCAGGCCCGTGCGCTACTCGCCAAGCTGCAGGATGGCGGCATCAAGGAGGCCTACCTGATCGGTGGCAACCCCGGTGAAGACGTTATCTCGCTCGGCATTTTCTCAAGCCTCGATGGTGCCGAGCGCACCGAGCTGCGGGCCAAGTCGATCGGCATCGAGGCGCGCATGGACGACCGTTACCGCCAGTCCACCGTGTTCTGGCTCGACCTGCGTTTGCAGCAAGGCGAGCAGGGCAGCGCACTGGTCGAGTCCTACGGCGAGGACAAGGTGCTGCTGGGCGACCGCGCCAGCTGCCCACAGAATTAGGCGAAAATACCAGCCGGCGACTAGCGAAATACGTCGCTGCGGACTACACTACGCAGCGTTGTCGCCTGACAACCTGTCCGTTCGTGACAAAGCCGGCATAGCTCAGTTGGCAGAGCAACTGATTTGTAATCAGTAGGTCCGCGGTTCGAATCCGTGTGCCGGCACCATTCATATCGCTGAGCGGAGAACGCTACTTTTGAACTGCTCTTAGGTGTTCCAACAGAGTTCGTGCCCCGAAGCGCGTTCTGGCTGCGCCCGAGGACCAGTTTTGCGTCTTCTCGCGCGCAGCACCGGTTTATGCGACAACGCCTGATTAGTTAGGCCGGCTATTGCTTCCGAGTGGGTGGCAGCCGGAAAGTCTTAGGCACGCTTGGGCTCCGGATTCAAAACAACCCGTACGCGTTCAAGATCAGGTAGCACGTCGCGAGTGCGCTCCTCCAGCAAGTCCAGCAATGCTTCGATCCGCGTCGTATCGAGCTCGTCTTCGAGATTCAGGTCCGCCTCCAGCAGTATCTGATTTGTGCCCGAGTAGACGGCAGCAAGTTCGTTCACTGCCGCGACGCCGTTTAAACCGCTGACAACCTCGCGAAGACGCGCCAGCGTCTCATCTGATACCGCGCGACCAGTGATCAGTGCGCGCGCCTGGGCGAGTAAAATGACCGACGCGACGACCATCATCACTGCCGCCACCAATGCACCTAACGCATCAAATAGCGGCAACCCGAATAACTGGTAGAAGATCAATGCGACAACACCGACGATGCTAGTGAACGTACCGATCGAGTCCCGCAGCAGCGCGCTCTTGAGTAGCGGCTCATCCGAGTTCCGCATCGCTGCCAGCAGGCTGCCGTCTTCAGCGGCAAGCTTGCGAATCGTGAGGCTGACTGCATAGCCATTGGTTACTACGGCGACACCAACGACAGCCAGTGCCAGCCATGTGGTCTCGATTGGGCTGGGATCGACTAGCTGTCGATAACCGCGCCACGCCGAAAGACCGGCGCCAATGGCGAGCATCACCACCGCCGATAGCAGGCCCCAGAAAAACGCTTCACGTGCGTAGCCGAGAGGATGTTTGGCGTCGCGCGGGCGCTTTGATCGTTGCTGGCCAACGACAAGCAGCGCTGAGCCGAGGCTGTCGGCAAGGCCCTGCGCCATTCCCGAGAAGACGACAGCGCTGCCCGTTAGCAGCGCAACGACAAGATTGCTGACAACATCGAAAACGTTGACGAGGAACGAGACCCACAATACGCGGTGCGATGACGGTGCCTGACTCATGAATAGCAGGGTAGCGCAGCCTGGCCTTTGCTACGAGTCGCCGCACTGGTTGCAGGCAAGGCAATGCCCTGATCTTCCCCCTTTGAGTTAGCCACCTCGAGAGAGACAAATACATAGAATCAAGCCGCCTGTTGTTCGAACACCGCGGGTGCTTGATAGTCGAGTGAGCTGTGCGGTCGTGCGTCGCCAAGCTTCGATGATCGTCCTGGCTTCGCTCAGTGACTTGAACCAGTGCTGATTCAAGCAGCTATCGCGAAGCCGGGCATTGAAGCTTTCGACGAACGCATTCTGCGTTGGCTTACCTGGTTGGATAAAGCTAAGTTTCACACCGCGCGCCTGTGACCAGAAGAACATCGCCAACATGGATATTACCGGACAGCGTCACTATGGTGGCCGCGCGAATGTCGACGAGAACGGCGACTACTACATCATGGGCCTGGACGGCTATCTGTGGACGGACGGCTATCTGTGGACAGGTTCATCGACCGATACCGCGAGCATTAACACCTGGGTTGACGAGGAGTAGCCGGCGCTTTTTTATTTGGCAGTCTTTTTCCGGTCATTTTGATCATTTGACTGTGGCAGGACACGCCGGCAGTAGCACTTAATTTCGAATTTTACCCACAGGCATACCGATCCGAATGCAACAATGATTAGAGTAAATCCGCTGTTCATTCGGCGCCCGATCGTTGCATCCTCTGCTTACAATTAAGGATACAAGGTCGTTTTCGCTATGTGTAGTGTTTCAAAATTCGTCGCAATGACATTCGCCGTAAGTTTTTTCGCAATGGCCGCGCCTGCTGTTAGCTACGCCGATGAAGCGCACACAAGCGATCACGAACATCATCACGGTGAGGATGGCCACGCCAACGAGCACGAGCATCATCATGCCGACGATGAGCACGCCAACGAGCATGAACACCACCATAGCGATGACGGGCATAGCAGCGAACATGAGCATCACCATGGTGAAGATGGTCATTCGAGCGAACATGAGCATCATCATGCCGACGAAGAGGCTGAAGACGGCAAAGACGAAGGCGAAGTCCACCCCCATCATCACGACGACAAATAGCTGGCGCGGGGCCGATATTTGACCCTGCCGTTTCTAATCGGCGCCTAGCGACTGGAAATAACGTTGAGGATTTCCTGTTCTGTCGCACGCAGTGTATCGATTAGATGCGTATCCCCGGCAATATCGATTGCCAGACGAATGGTGGTTAACGCCTGTGCAGCATTGCCCATCATCAGTTGCGTCATCGCCAGATTATTGCGCGCGGCATGCATTGCCGGGTCAGCCGCGATGGCGGCCTGGAAATAGTCGGCGGCCATTTGTAAATCGTCGAGTGCGAGCGCAGAGTTTGCGCGCCCTAGCAAACCGATTGCGAAATCAGGGAAGGCGTCCGCCAGTGTTTGCCACGCGACATCCGCTGTCGCTTGCCGGCCGGTTTGTTCAAGCGTGCTGATGACGTTTGCATAAACGACCGGATTAACGCTGGTTGGCAGCTCACTCGCGCGCAACGCGACAATGCCCCAGTAATCGCTACGCCGCCACGTATGCAGCAACACCTTTGTTGGCGTACGCCGCACCGCATCAAGCCCGGACCGAAGCAGCCATTCATCCGCATCCGCGTCGTAGCCGATGACCACGGCATAGTGCCAGCGCGGGTACCAGGACAGTCCGAGGTTTTGCAGGATCAGCACTGGCCTGCCTGCGTTCAATTCGTCGGCGATGGTCTGTAATGTAGCGTTGACCGGATAGGGCAGACGGTCATTCTGCCTGACGGCTGCGATCATTTCGGTGCGGATGCTACCGCGTTTTTCGGGGATGTAGACCCGCGCCACGAGTTGGTCTGGCGTCGCACTTAGTCCGCTGGCATTAAGAATTGTGGCCAGCGCTGCCGGCCCGCATTGGAAGCGTTCCTGTGGAAAAAAAGGCGTGTCATCGAGCGCGACGGTGCCGGGTGCATCCAGCTGACTGACCGCGGCAGGGAAGCTTGCACAACCGCTCAGTACCGCGAGCAATGTCGTGACAAGAAAAAGCCTGGCCTTGTCGAACAAGGTCAGGCTTATGTGTCTGCGCGAGCGCGACATGGCTGCGGCGTCAGACGCCCTTGAAAATATCTATTACACCGACAACTTCAAGGACCAGTAACACGATGAATACCGCGCCGATGATCGAAACGGCGTCGGCGCCGGCGACTTCGGATTGCAGGGTCGTATCAAGCCGGACCAGTTCGGTCGTCGTTAATTGATCTATACGCGCATCGATCAGGTCTGTGCTGACACCCAAGGCCGCCAACTGACTCGCGACGGATTCCTCGGCGAGGTTGGCCTTGATACGCGAGACCATCGTTTGCCGCTCGTTATCCTGCAGCACCTGCTGAGTACTGATGATGCCGGCACCGGCGGTCTGGGCAAGGCTCAGCGAAACCAGCGCGACGGAGACGAGAACGACGACCCATCGGGAAAAAGTGTGATCATGCATCGGTGTGTACCTCTTGAAATTCTGTGGCTAATTGTAGCATTGGCGTCGTCATTTTTCGCAGAGGGCCGGACAATCGTGCCCGGCACCGGGCATAAGAACGGGCAGCTTGCGGTAGGATATGTTGATGAATTTACGATTGCGGATGATGCTGGTCGTACTCTTGCCCGTGCCCATATTCGGCTGCGCGGGCCTGCTGACAGCATGAATGGCTGGTCCGGCATTGCGGCGGCGTTGCGACAGCATGCGATTCGCGTGCCTGACAACGTTGCACCGACGTCGGTCGGCGGTGGTGACATCAGTGCCGCCTGGCGCGTCGAAACCGAGAGCGGTCCGATATTTCTCAAGACGGGTACGGCGGCGTCACAAGAGATGTTCGCGGCGGAAGCCGAAGGCCTCGCGGAGCTGGCGGATGCGCGCGCCATTCGTGTCCCGAGCGTGCTGGCAACCGGTACGGCAGGCAACGTGTCCTATCTGGCGCTCGAATGGCTGACGTTCGGCGCGGCGACGGCGGTGGCCGAGCGACGACTCGGCGAAGCGCTGGCGCAATTGCACCGCACGTCCGCAGCGCAGTTCGGTTGGCAGCGCGACAACTTCATCGGCGCGACGCCGCAGTGCAATACACGCAGCGACGATTGGGCCGCATTCTTCGCCGAGCATCGCCTGGGTTTTCAATTGCGCCTGGCGGCGTCGAAAGGGTTTGGCGGCGAGCTGCAGACACTGGGTACGTCGCTGCTACGGGCGCTGCCGGCATTGCTGGCCGATCATCGACCGCCACCTTCGCTGCTGCATGGCGATCTGTGGGGCGGCAACTGGGCCGCCTGCGATGGCGCGCCGGTGGTTTTCGACCCGGCGGTCTACTACGGTGACCGCGAGACCGATCTGGCGATGACGCGTTTGTTCGGTGGCTTCGGTCGCGCTTTTTATGACGCCTATGACGAGGCATGGCCGTTGCCCGCGGGCGCTCGTCAACGAGAGCCGTTGTACCGGCTCTACCACGTGTTGAACCACCTGAATCTGTTTGGTGGCGGTTACGGATCTCAGGCCTGCGCGATCATGCGTGGCGTTTTGTAGCCCGGCCAACGATGCGGGCCGGGCTAAAAGTTGCGCTATTCGCTGCCTGCTTGATCCGATCCAATCAAGGCGATGGCGCGCTCAAGCGCAATGTCCTCGCCGGCTAACCACTGCTCAAGCGTGGGCGTGGCATCAATATCCGGGCTGATCCCCCAGCCTTCGCGAAACTCGCCAATTGCGTTGTAGATCCGCTGTACCGGCAGGCGCAGCCGCAGCTCACTCCCCGGCAGTTTAAGAAAGAAGATCACGCCGGCGGTCGGCCCTTCTGCGCTGCCACCGGTCGGCATGCCGACCAACGTGGCGCGACCCAGGTCTTTTAGCTTGGCGATCAGCAGCGTTGAGCCGGATGAATTTCCGGTACCGATGAGCACAATCAGTTGTCCGCCGAAGGTGATGTCGGCCGGCAATACGTCTTCGTACGGATTGCCTATCTCTGGTCGAATACTCAGGGTGCCGTCGCTGTTCTTGTCAAACCACTCTGCTTTTGGATTCAGTGCTTCCTGATTCCATGTGCTGGCGTAAGGCTTGAACGTATCGAAATCGATCGTGCGTACGCGGATGTCTTTCGCCAGCGATGTCGGGGCGTCGATCAGTCGTGCCAGCAGCGCAGCCATCGGCTCGTTGGAGCCGCCGCCGTTGTTACGCAGGTCCAGAATCAGCGTATCCCGGTTCTCGTCGTTCAGCGCTGCAAAGATCGGATCAAACATTTCCGCAGGATCCGCGGGGTTTCTGTAATTGACGAACGTATCGACGGCGAGATAGGCCGCGTTGTCGCCAATACGCTCCCAGCGCACAGCCTCGGAAAATTCGCGCCGCCAGTCCCGTGCCTCGCGTTGCATCTCCGTGTAGTCCCCGAAGTTGATGCGTGCTACCGAGACCTCTCGTGGTGCCTCGCCGTTGCTTCGAATCGATAGCGTGGCGCTGGGGTTCGGTGTGCGCTCGACGGCGAGAAAGTGTTCGATCGCACCGCCTCTTAGTTCAACCGAGTAGCTCAGCTCGCCGCTGCGTGCGTGCTCTGTGTATCCGTCAACCGGCACCAGTGGTGCAAAACGGTCGATCAGGGATTTCATTGCCTCTCCATCGATTGCGAGAATCTCGTCGCCGCGTTCGAGACCCGCCGCTGGTGCATCTTGCGTGACAAATGCGCGCGAATCGTAGACGTCCCAAACTATTGGCAAAAACGTCGGCAGCTTGTCGCGCCACTTGCGATGGTAGGTCGCAAGGTTCGCCTTGGTGTGGTCACAGCGAATCAACGCAAGCACCGCCTGAACTTCAAGATACAGGTCGCTGGCCATCATGCCGTCCTCGGCATTGGCGCGTGCGACGATGGCATCCCAGCCCGCGGACAGGGTCGCCGCGTCGGTGTAGCGCGTGTAGCCGGCATGTACGCGCTCGAATGCGTCGCGGGCAATGGCGATATCGTTCGCCACAGTTTCGGCCGACAGGCGTTTCGGTGGTCCCTCGGCCGGACCGTCGGCGGCGCAGCCACTGACAATTAACAAGGCGAGGGAGAGGGCTAGGGCGGAAAGTTTCATACGGGTTGCTCCAGTGACTGTGGCAACCAGAATGGGCCGGACGGCCCGCGACGTCGTCTCAAACCTCGGAATTTCAATCATTTACATGATTTGAGACGTCTGTCAGGGCTGCTGAGCCTGGTTTGCGCGGAAGCGTGATGGCGGCTCACCTGTCAGCAGCTTGAATACGCGGTTGAATGTGGCCTTTGAGTTGAAGCCGCTGTCGGCGGCAATGTCGAGAAGGTTCTGGTTCGGCGATTCGCTCATCAGTGCTTTGGCGTGTTGAACCCGGGCAAGATTGACGAATTGGTTGAAGTTGATGCCGAGTCCGGTGTTGATGGCACGCGAGATATAGCTTTCGTTGCTGCCCACGAGGCGGGCGACATCGCGCAGCGACAAAGCGCTGTTGAGATACCACTGTTCGTGACGTAATTGTTGATCAAGTGATTTGCCTTCGGCTTTCCAGTCGCGCGTTGCCGGTTCGGCGGTCGCGCCGGGCGTGTCCGCACTTGGCATTTTCGGGAACGGTGTGCGGATGCGAGACAAGGCTTCCAGTGTCGTCCACAGCAGTAGCGCGCCGATCAGGACATAGACCGGGAACTCGCCGCCATAACTGATCGGCGTAACGAACTGATCGACGACGGTCAGTATTGCCCACAGCGACAGGAGAACGGGAATGACTGTTAGCAGTCGTCTGAGCCAGCTCGGATCAAACTCGAGTGCAGTTGATTGCGTTGAGTTCAGGTATTGCCGATAACGCTGGATCAGTCGCCAACTCGCGATGGCGCAGCCCAGTGCGAGCACGATCGCGATCGCGGCCTCCGCGGGCACAACGTAAGGACTGTGAAAGGCGGCGGCATAGTCCCACTTGGCGCGATAGTCGCCGATCAACAGAAAGGCCCAGAGGTAATAGCAGATCTGCACAACCGGAAAGACCAGCAACCAGGCGCGCCAGCCCGCTGCTGTTCTCTGTGTCAAATACCAGACATGCAGGTAGATGGCCGGCCCGAGCAGCAGCTCCAGATCGAAGGGAGCGAAGGTCAGCCCGGGCCACACCTGATAGAAGTTCGCAAAGCCGAGGATCTGCGGCATCATCCCGGCGCAGTACACGAGCAGCATAAGCCCGAGGTAGCGTCCTGCGGTGCGCTCCACGTCACGCCACCACAACACGACGATCGAGGCCATAAGCGGCACCACAAGCGCCAGCAAGAGGGCGCTGCGCCAGCTGATATCCAGGTTGCTGGTGTCTCCCATGCCTGCATTGTGCGGCCGCCGTTCGTTACTTGCCAGTGCGCCCTGCGGGACTCAACTTTGTCGGCCGCCTGTCGCTAGCAAGAAGGGTGGATAAAGGCGGAGCACATGTTGGCTCAGAATAACTACGAGCCGGCGGCGGATGGGCTGCTGGCGACATTCGCAGCGCAATTGCTGGACGGACTGACCGATGCGATCGGCGTCGTGGTTCAGGACACGAGTGGTGCGACAGCCGTACAGTCGCCTGCGAACGCCGACGCGGGGCATTGGCTGCCGTCGTTACCGATCGAGCCGCGCCAGCGCGTTGCCCGTGTTCCGGCCAGCGAGGGGCGCGCCGAGCTGTGTTATGAGTTGCCGCTGCGCTGCGCGCCAACGGCACCATTAATTGGTCGCCTGATCATTCGGTTCTCCGGTGAAGACGCCGGGCGCTATAACCGCTCATTGGAAAAAGAGCGCGATACCGTTGACTGTATAGCGCGTCAACTGGCGATCCGTGGCGAGCTGTCGTCGGCCCTGTTGGCGAACGCACAGAACGACGCCGACCTTGAATTTCTCACGCAATGTGACGCGCTGATGGCCGGGCGCCAGATTGAGCCCGCGATACACGGTCTGCTCAAGAGACTCGCAGCGCATCTTGATTGCAGAATGACCGCGGTGATGTTGCCATCAATGGGGCTCAGCATGATCTGGCCACCCGACCATCTCGAGGATAAGAAACGTCGCGCTGCGACGCTGCCGGCGCTGGGTAAACTGTTTGTGTCGGTGCGTGATTCTCGCCGCGTCGTCGTGAGTGACGATGCACATCTCGCCGACGCGCTGGCAACGTCGACCGGTCGTGGCGCCTATGTCCTGTGCTCGCCGATTGCGGATACCCAATCCAACGTAAGTGGCTTGCTTGCCTTTTCCCGCAATGTGCCATTTTCGCGGGACGAGTTGCGCCTCGCGCGTGCGCTGTGCGTGAAAATCGATGCGGCGCTGCGTGCCGGCGTCGCCAAGCGCGCGCCCGGGGCTGATCGCGCGACGGTCATCGAGCGTATTGATCGTGATCTGAAGCAGGATGGTGCCGCGTCGCGAGCATTTCTGTTCATCGATATTGATCGGCTGCACATCATTAACGACCGCTTCGGGCACAGTGCCGGTGACGCGGCGATCGTATTCGTTCGAGACATCATCGGGCGGTTTGCGCGACCACGTGACGTTGTCGGATCGCTGTCCGGCGACCTTCTGGGCCTGTATTTGTGCAACGCCGACGAACGCCAGGCCGTCGCCACCGCCGAGTTGATCCTGAAAGCGGTCGGTCAGGCGCCGCTGGTCGAGTCGGACGGCAAGCATTTCCTGTCCGTGAGTATTGGTATCGCGCTGATTCCGGCGCACGCGGTGAATGGTGCGCACGCGGTCAGCATCGCCGAGACCGCGTCGCGTTCGGCAAAGTCGCGCGGCACCGGTCAGTGCGTAGTATTTCGCGATCTCGACGCGAGCATTATGGAGCGGCGTAACGATCTTAGCGAAATCGGCAATCTGCAGAGCGCGCTGATCGACGATCGCTTTGTGCTGCATGCACAGGAGATTCGTGCGATCGGCGCTACCGGGCCCGCACGCAAGTTCGAGCTGCTGACGCGCATGGTTGATCATGACGGAAGCCTTATTCCACCGCACAGGTTCCTGTCCGCGGCGGAGCGCTACAAGATGATGCCGGCGGTTGACCGCTGGGTGGTCACGCAGGCATTGCGCCAGCTCGCGCACACGGAAAATCCGCTGGAAATCAATCTGAGCCGTTTTGCGATCAATATCTCCGGGCAATCGCTCTCGGATCCGGGTTTTTCGCAGTTCGTCGTCGACCGGGTGGCCGATAGCGGGCTGTCACCGGATTCGTTGTGTTTCGAAATTACCGAGTCGGCGGCGGTGCGGCGTCTCGATGCGGCGCTCCAGTTCATCCGCGCTATGCACCGGATCGGCTGTAGTGTGGCGCTGGATGATTTCGGCACCGGCTATTGCTCATTCGCCTACCTGCAGGACATGCCGGTCGACTTCATCAAGATCGATGGCATGTTTGTGCGCAGCGCGCTCGACAGTCCGCTGTCGGAGGCGATCGTCAGGGCAGTAGTGGGTATCAGCAAGGTGATTGGTGCGGCGACAATCGCCGAGTTCGTCGAGAATGAACAGGTGCTTGAACACCTCGCATTGCTGCAGGTGGACTTCGCGCAGGGCTTTGGTATCGGGCGCCCCGAGCCCTTGGCTGATGTCCTCAACCGAATGGAAACGCCGCTGGAGCTCGGCCTGACCGACAGCATTCGTGTGACCCAGGTGTTCGAGGTGGACAGCGCAACCGGCTGACGAATCCGGCTTAACGGTTGTGTCCGAATGCGGGGCCATCGGGCGGCAGGAATTCGACAACGTCGAGCACTAGACCCGGCGCTTCGTCGTGTTCACCGTGTCGGTAACCGATTAGCGCGAGTTGTTGCGCGCCATCACGATGCGTGAGTGCCAGTGCAATCGCGTCACCGGCATCCACTGTGCCCGACGAATCCGTGAGCGCATCATAGACAACCGCGCTTGCGAGCGGTGCATGATTGGCCGCGGTCGCGGTCAGACGCTCAAGCAGGGGCTCTTCGCCCCGTGCAATGCGCACATCGTCGCTGAAAATCCACTGGGTTGAGCGGTCGTTGCCCAGCATAGCGAGGCATGGTTCGAAGCTGCGGTTGTCCGCAAGGCGAGGACCGATCAACTCAACGGCATCAGCAACCAGGATCGCAAATTCGGCGCGGGACGCCGACGCACCCGTCAGAAGACTCATGTTTTGTCGGCCAGGCACCACGCGGTCGTGACCACGTTACAGAATTCTTCGGCCAGACTTGCCAGGTGTATATCGTGGATCGCTTCAGCGCTGTGATGCTCGCCGTTCGGTCCTGAGCGCTCGAATGTCGCACACGCATCACCGACCAGCATTGTCGCGAAGCCGAGGTTTGCGGCCATCCTGACCGTGCTTGATACGCAGTGGTCGGTGGTCAATCCCGCGATCACCAGCTGCTCAATACCGTTGTTGCGCAGATGGCTCTCAAGCGCCGTGCCGATGAACGCGCTGTTGACTGATTTACGCAAGACGGTCTCGCCCGGCAACGGTGTCGCTTCCGGCTTGAAGGCATGGCCAGGCGTCGATTCGCGTAGCGGCGATGCAGGGTTGGTTGAGCAATGCTGAACATGAATCACGGGACGATGATCGGTGCGCCATGCGTCAATCAGCTGTGCAATATTGGCCTCCGCATCCGGATTGTTGCGCATCCCCCAGACCGGGTCATCGAGGCCCTTCTGCACATCAATGAGTAACAGTGCGGCTTCGCTCAACATACTTTTTCCCGTGCAGCGACTATTGTTGCATCAAAGCTGTGCGTTCGCGGATCAGTTTGAAAAACCGCCAGGCGCACCAGAACGCCACGGCTACAGCGCCACCGAGCACCATGTTGACCCAGTCATTGTTGGTCGTGACGTCGTCGCCGCCGGCTGAGGCCTTCATGAAAATACCGAAAGCGATCGCGACGATAGCCGCGCCATCCAGCATCGCGGTGATCAGGATCTGCTTTCTGTTGCGCAGCAGTTGTTGTTCTTTATCCATCATTAGAGTTCCGGGCTTTTGCAATACCTAAGTCTATCAGTCGGCACTGCGAGTCAGCGGAGATAATCGCCTACAGCCAGCCAAGGTCGCGTGCCATACGAAACGCCTCGATCCGGTTGCTCGCCTGCAATTTGTTCATGGCCTCTGTGAGGTAGTTGCGCACAGTGCCGACCGACAGTTCGAGTTCGGCGGCGATTTGCTTATTCTGCAGTCCGGCTTCGGCGAGCTGCAACACCTGTCGCTCGCGTTCAGTCAGCGGGTCCGGCGTTGTCCACGCGAGCTCGGCCAGCTCAGCCGGCACATAGCGCTGACCTTTGTTTACCATCCGAACGGCATCTGCCAGTTCATCGCTCGACGTGTCTTTCAGCAGATACCCCGACACACCGGCTGACAATGCGCGCTGTAAATAGCCCGGGCGTGAGAAGGTCGTGACGATGAGTACTCGCGTTGAGAGCTTTTTGTCGCGGACCCATTCGGCGATTTCTATGCCGGAGTGTTTCGGCATTTCTATGTCAGTGATCAGTACATCGGGGTTCAGCGTCTTGACGCTCTCAATCGCCTGCGCGCCATCGATGGCCTCGGCAACTACCTCAATATCGTCCTCTAGCGATAGCAGCGTGGCGAGTGCGCCGCGCAACATGGCCTGATCCTCGGCAATGACAACCCGGATCATGCGGCGTTGCCCGGGTTAGCGATTCCGGCCAGCGGCAACGACACGAGGATCTGCATGCCGTGCTGGCGATTGATTTCGGTTTCACCGCCAAGGGCGGATATGCGCTTGCGCAGACCGGCCAGACCCGAGCCTTCGTTAATCGCCCGCTCGTCGGCGATGCCATTGTCGGCAACCTCGAGTCGCAGACGGTCTTCGTGTTGGGAGATTGCGATGCGTGCGCTATCGGCTTTCGAGTGCCGCACAATATTAGTCGTTGCCTCGCGGATGGTAAGCCCGAGTGCCTTGCCCATGGGTGGCGTGATATCGGGCAGATTGTTAACAACCTCGAGCTCGACACCCGCAGCATCGAGCGCGGTACGCGCGAGTGCGATTTCGGTTTCGACGGTCGTCGCGGTCATGTCATACACGGCGCTGCGAATATCTTTCAGAGCATCTCTCGCGGCCTGCGCAACTTCGTTAACTTCTTCTTTCGCGCGCTGCGGATCGCGGGCCATCAGTTTGCCGGCGAGGTCCGCTTTGAGCGCCACCATGGTCAGCGTGTGACCGAGCAGGTCGTGCAGATCATGCGCGATACGCTCGCGCTCCGCCAGCGTCGCGCGTTGCTTTTCGAGCACGCGACTGCGGCGCAGTTTCGTCTCACGCTCGATGCCCTCGGCACCGCCCATGCAGGCGATACCGATGAGTGCGCCGAACATCAGGTCGAAACCGATGGTGAACCACGGCAGCCCGGCGAACAGCGCGAATGCCAGATAAGCGGCACTGAGCCCGGCGATCAACAGCAAGGCATGTCTCGCGGGCCGCTGGAAGCCGGATTGTACGCACGCGTAAACGTGGAACACGCCCTGAATGCCGGCGAATGGCATCAGCGCCCACGCGATGAGCTCCATTGCCATGATGTGCGGCAGGTATGCGGGCGTGGATTGTTCGAAGGCGTGAAAATAGATCGGCAGGAAAACGCAGATCGCAATGATGATAGCGATGATGTCGGTGGTACCCGGCGTGTCAAAAAACCACGCGGTGAAGTAAATACCGAGATAGGCCAGATTGAACAGGCGCCAACGCAGCGCGCGTGGGCCGCGGTCCTGGTTGGTCGTGGTCAGTCGTCATTGTTATGCGTCATCGCAGCATTTTTACGTTGTCGATCTCAAAGTCATAGTCGCCGGATTGCATCGGCGCGACGATAGCGAGCCCTGTCAGTCGCCCCCAGTCAATGGCGCCGAAGTCCGCCATCGGCAGGACGATGCGCGTGCGCTCTCCGGTGACCTCGAACTCTGCCGTCGGCGGCGTTCCATAAGCGTCCGCGACGAATATCATCAGTCTATAGCGCGCCGCTGTGCCGCGCACGTCGAACGCAATGCTTACGTATTCGCTGGCATTCATCGTGCTGCCTTCGGGGATGACGGCGAGATAGGCGCCGGCCCAGGGATAGGGGAATGCGCTGCTGATGGTCGTATCGACCGCCAGCGCACCGGCGGCATTAACCGCGATGACCGCGCTTGAACCGCCGCCCATCATTTCATCGCTGGTGGTCGCCCAGACCAATCCGTTGGCTGGTTCCAGACCGTCACTGAAGTCGCCGAGCAACTCGGGCAATGCACGCTCGCTGGCGGGCCCCCGTGCGTCGGCTGCACGATTTATACGGTAGCCGTTACGAAAAACGGCGTCCACCGCACGCGTGGCATGTATGTCGTCATCGGGATTTCCGCCAACCATCACGAGGTCGGCGCGGCTGCCGGGCGCGATCGTGCCGCGTCCTGCAGCCGAGAACAATTGCGCGGGTAGCGACGTCGCACTGGCCAGTGCTTCGCTATTGCTCAGGCCGGCCCGCGTCAGCAGCAGCAGTTCATGATGCAGCGTCGCACCGTGCGCCGTACCCGGGTTGGGTGCGTCCGAACCGGCGAGAATAGGTACGCCTGCGGCATGCAGCCGGCGCACGTTGTCGAGCGCGATATCCAGGCTGTAGCCGGGAATCCGCCCACCGAAATCGCCGCCAAGATTATTGCGCTGCAGGTCGCTCAGATAAGGCGCGACCTGATCATCGTCGGCAAGCGCTTTGCCCGGTGCGCGCCCGTCAACCATGGCGATGATCGACAACGTCGGAATCACAAAGACGCCGGCCTCGCTGGCCGCTGCGATGAACGCATCGCTGGCTGGTGCGTCGGCGAAAATATGCACAAAGCCGTCCACCCCGGCCTCGAGCATCTCGCTGGCGGCTGCCAGCGTATCGATATGAACGACCGCCAGCATATCGGCCGCGTGCGCGGCATCGATCACGGCGCGCGCACTGGCGTAGTCAAGGCTCGGAAGCCTGGCGTTATTCGGGATGTAGACGAGCTTGATGTAGTCGGAACCTTCGGCCTTGCGGTTGGCGACCCATTCGGTCGCGTCGTCGGGGCTTTCGATGACATCAATCGGTATACCGAACTGCGTGCCATGACCGCCGTCCACCGTCGCCAGCATGCCGGCACTGAATAAAGCGGCTTTATTGCTTGGCCCGAATCCGTCGCGCATGCTGCGCTGGCCGGACAACAGGGCAGGTGCCGTGAACATGTCGAGCAGCGTTGTTACGCCGAAGCGCACGGCATCGCGTTGCGCCGCGCCGTAGCTATGCGTGTGCGCATCAAATAGTCCGGGCAACAGCGTCATCCCTTCGCCGTCGATGACCGCGCCGTCGATGACTTCGGCGTCAACATTGGTGCCAGCATTGTTACCGACGCGCGTGACCACACCGCGCTTCACCACGACTTGTGTCGACTCAAGAAATTCCTTGCCGTCGAAGACACGCACGTTGTTGATGACAAAGCTGTTCGACGGCTCGTTGCCGGTCGCGCTGTCGAGCGATGCATCAGGCGCGTTGCCGGTGGGCAGCGAGAACAGCAGCACGGCGAAAGCGATGACCGTCCCGGCAACGGCGATAAATGTGGTTCTTTGCAACATCGGAGGGTTCCTTTGGCCGCGCTGGCCTAGCGTTGCCGTGACCAGGCCCACCCGGCGAGGGCGGCGAACACAAGGGTCATTGCGGCGATAATTAGCAGATGGGTGGCAGGGCTGCTGATCCTGTCGGGATCGACAACCGATAGTGAGACCTGCCCGAGATGAAACGACGGCAGCACTTGCGCAATCGACTGCATGACGTCAGGGAACATCCCGATCGGAAACCACAGCCCGCCGAGAACCGCGAAGCTGAGGAAGACAATGTTGGCCATCGCGATTGCGGCGTTAGCACCAAAAGAAAAGCCCAGCGTCAGCCCGATCAGCGCGAACGGTATGACGGCGAGTAAGTGGGTTGCCAGCAACAACATCCAGTCGGCACGCGGCATCGCGACGCCGCCGAGAAATCCGGCCGCGGCATAGATAGGCATCAAGGCCAACGACGCAAACACCAGTGTTGAAATTAACTTGGCACCAATAAAGCTGATAGCGGGCGCGGGCGCGGCACGTTTCAGGCTGAGCCAGCCCTTTTCGCGCTCGCTGGCGACGCCGGCACCGAAGCCGAACAAACTAGGCCCCATGACCGCGAAAACACCGTAGGTCGCCAACAGGAATGTTGCTACTTCGGGGCCGCCACGCGCCATCATGATGCCGAAGATCATGTAGAACGCGACCGGCAACAATAGTGTCGGCAGAACAAACTCCGGCGCACGCAATGATTGCAGTAGCTCGGCACCGGTCTCGTTGACAAGAATATCCGCGAGATTTACGCTCATTGTTGCGACTCCCTGTGATTGCCCGTCAGCAGCGAGAAGGCCTCGTCGAGGCTCGGCTTGCGCACACTGAGGTCTTTAAGGCCTGGGTCAGCGGCTAGCAGCGCGCCGAGTGTGGCGGCCGCGTCATTGCTGACGATGCTCAGAAGCCGACCGCTCATTTGCGCCTGCTGCACGGCCGGCATCTGCGCGGCAGTGTTCGCATCGACGCTGGTCTGGCAGCTGATTAATGCGCCGCCAACCCGTTCACGCACCGCTTGTGCGTCGCCATCTGCGATGATCTCGCCCGCGTTGATGACGATAATCCGGTCGGCCAGCGCGTCGGCTTCCTCCAGATAATGCGTGGTCAGAATAACGGTGGTTCCCGTCTCGGCGAGGCGACGGACATTGCGCCACACGGCGCGTCTTGCGTCCTGGTCGAGGCCGGTCGTTGGCTCGTCCAGAAATAGCAGGCGCGGCTGACCGATGAGCGCCAGCGCAAATTGCACGCGACGTTTCTGGCCGCCGGACAGTGACTTGTAGCGCTGGTCGGCGAAGTCGCCGATATCGGCATAGTCGATCAGTGCATCGACCGCCTGCGGTTGCGGAAAATAGCGGGCGTAGAGGCTCAGGTGTTCACGCGCGCTCAGCAGCTCGGGCAGGTCTGTGTCCTGCAGCATGACGCCGGTTGCACGCCGCGCGTCGATGCTGCCGGCGGGGTGACCCAGCACCTGCAACTCACCCGCATTCGGCTTCGTCAGTCCCAGTGCACAATGAATAAACGTGGTTTTGCCGGCACCGTTCTGGCCCAGCACCGCGCAGATTTCGCCGCGCGCAACGTCGAGCGCAACGTCGTTCAGGGCATGGGTATCGCCGTAGTGTTTGTGCACGCCGCTCGCTGAGAGTGCGTAGTTGTCGCTGGGTTGTGGCATGCGCGTTGCTCCCGGGGCAAGTACCGGACCCTACAATGACAGACTGCGGGCGATGCGGGCATTGTCATGTGGCATGCTGTAGGCATGACATTCGTCATACGCGGCCCATGCAGACAGTCGCACAGGGTTATCGGCGCCGGTCAGGGTGTGGCGATGTCGAGTTCGTAGATGCCGATCCGGTCGGTCTCGATACTGCCGAGATACAACCGGTTGCCGAACTGATTCACACTGGTGATCGTATGCAGCTCGCCATCCGGCCATTGCAGATTCGCGATCGGCTCGCCGTCCAGCGATAACCCGATCACGAACGCGCGCCGCTCGGGCGGGACCAGCCATGCGGAGGGCAGCGCAGCGAGTAGTTTGCGTAGCAACGGTTTGTTGGCAAGCGCCTCGACGGCACTGCCGCGCACCGCCGGCATTGCGACCCAGAAGGTGTCGCTACCATTGAAGGAGAGGTTGTCCGGATTGCCCGGCAGGCCTTGTGCGAACAGATCGCGCTCGCCTTTCTTGTCGCCTTTGAGCCAGAGCCGGTGAATTCGCCCGCTGCCGGTTTCGTTGACCAGTACAAAACGATCGTCCGGTCCGAGTGCGACACCATTGGCGAAAAACAGATTGTCCATGGCCAATGTGGTTTCGCGAGTCTTCGGGTCATAGCGAAACAGGCGCCCGGTGCTGCTCGCCTCCATGAAGTCATACATGTAGTCATGCACGCCGAAGCGTCGCGACGCATCGCTGAACCAGACCACGCCGTTCGCATCGACATCGAGATCGTCAACAAACAACATGCGTTCATCGTCGAAGCTGTCGACGAGAATTTCGATGCTGCCGTCAGGCTCGACGGCAATCAAACCCCGCCCGGCATCGGCGACCAGCAGCGTGCCGTTCGCCGCGAACGCGAGGCCGAGCGGGCGCCCGCCTGTATCCGCGAACAGACGCGCATCATTCGGATTCGTGAACGAGACGATACGCCCGTCGATCAGCCCGGCATAGAGACGCCCGTCGGGGCCGGCGACAACGTCTTCCGGCCCGGGTCCAAGAACGACCTGCTCAGCGTTCGATAACAGTGTGTTGGGTGCGTACGCATCGGCCAGGGGTGCTACCGGGTCCGGCGTGTAGCCGACAGGTTTGATCGGGGAGGTCAGCAGGCCGGCGATCACCAAAACGATGACCAGACCAATGACAAGAACAAGACTCTTCGCAATTAACTTCATACGACCGGCTCCGCGCGCTAGTCCGTCAGGTCGAAACGTTCGCGCAGGAACCGCGCGATGCCATCCTCGTCGTGATGGCCGATGATCTGACTCGCGCGCGCCTTGACGTGGTCTTTCGCATTTACCGGCGCATAGCTCTCGTCGGCCAGCTCGAACATACTGATGTCGTTATCGCTGTCGCCGAAACAGACAATGCGCTCGATACCGAGCATCTCTTTCACCGTCGACAGAGCCGCGCCCTTGCTTGCGTCGCTGTGGTGTACGTCGAGCCAGCACAGATCTTTAGCTTCGATGGCAACACCGGAATAGGCCACCAGGTGCGGTTCGTCGGCAACGAAACGGGTCACGCCGGAAATTTTTGATGCCGGCCCGATCGCACTGATGTTACTGATTTGTGCGTTGTCGGGCAGCATCTCCAGAGGCGATGCGCGTAAGCCGCGCGCGATGCTGTATTCGTTGACAACGTGCTTCTCGGCGGCGGTTTTAAGCGGCGGATGATAGACCGCGTGATCGTTGTCGCCCTCGATTGTGAACACGAACGGCGACAGGTCACTTTGCAGGCAGGCGGCGACGACATGCGCGAGTTCGTCGTTGGTAAGAACGTTGCGATGGGTAAACGCATTGCGCTCCGGGTGCCAGATCACGACGCCGTTCTTGTAGACATGCGGCAGAGAAAAACCATGTCCGTCGAGAATGCCGCGCGACGCGTGCAGCGTGCGCCCGGTGGCTACAGTGTAGGCAATGCCGCGCGCAGCCAGTAGCTGCAACGTATCGCGGGTGTAGTCGCTGATCGCGGATTCGCGGTTCAGCAGCGTGCCATCAAGATCGAATACGACAAGTTCCATGCGGCAAGTCTACGCGTTGGCGCTATCAAGCGACGGGTAATCGGTGTAACCGGTCTCATTGCCGCCGTAAAAGGTCGCCTGGTCCGGCGTGTTAAGCGCCGCGTCGCGACGGAAACGCTCGGGCAGGTCGGGGTTGGCGATGAACGGGCGACCGTAGGCAATGGCGTCCGCGTGGCCCGTCGCGAGTGCGTTTTCGCCGGCCTGCTTGTCGTAGTCGCCGTTGGCGATGTAGATGCCGGCATAGCGCTTGCGCAAGCGCTTGATCAGCGCCTCTTCCCTGTTGTCGGGTGTTGCGCCGGGAAAGCGCTCGACCACATGCAGATAGGCGAGATGCCGTGCGCCCAGCATTTCATAGACGGCGCCGAACAGCGCCTCGCGGTCACTGTCGCCGACATCATTGAAATGGCCGAGTGGTGCGAGGCGTACGCCAACGCGTCCCGTCGGCCAGACGCCGCTCACCGCGTCGAGGACTTGTTGAAGAAAACGCATGCGGTTAGCGATACTGCCGCCATATTCGTCATCACGGTCATTGACGCTGTCCTGCAGGAACTGATCGATCAGATAACCGTTTGCGGCATGTATCTCAATCCCGTCGAAACCGGCGTCTTTGGCGCATTGCGCCGCGTGCGCATAGTCCGCTGCGGTTTGCGCGATGCCATTCGCATCCAGCGCCACCGGCGTTGACGCCGGCTCAAAGCCTTTTTTCGTGAATGTCTTGGCCTTCGCGCCGCGGCTGGTTGATGACACCGGCGACGCGCCATCGGGCAGCAGTGACAGGTGACTGATGCGACCGACGTGCCACAGCTGACAGAAAATACGCCCGCCCGCGGCATGCACCGCAGCGGTGATGTTCTTCCACGCCCCGACTTGCGCGTCGTTGTAGATACCCGGCGTGTCCAGATAGCCCTTGGCCACAGGTGAGATCTGCGCGGCCTCGCTGATGATCAGACCCGCCGAGGCGCGCTGCCGGTAGTAGGTCTGCGCCGTTGCATTGGGCCTGCCGTCTCCCATCGCGCGATTGCGCGTTAGTGGCGCCATCAATACGCGGTTGGTTAGCTCGAGGCCATCCAGCGAAAGCGGGCTGAAAAGATCGGTGTTGCTGATAGCGGTGTCCTCGCTAGCGTTGCTTGTACTGCGTCGGGCAATAGCCGCGCGTCACGGCCTTGCTGCGTAGCGCACTGTGTTTGGTTTTGCGGCTTGTGACCCGCTGGCGCCACAGCCGGAAGCTACCGGACTTCAGTTCGCGCCGCATCAAGCGGATCACGCCGGCCTCGTCCAGCCCGTAGCTGCGCTCGATCGCCTCGAACGGCGTGCGGTCCTCCCACGCCATCTCGATGACGCGCGATACCGCGGCCTCGTCCAGTGGTCCTGTTTTGTTGCGATCCGACATAATCCAATTCTAGCGTGAAGAAATTCTGACATCACCTGTCAACCGATCCGGCGTGGCTGCGTTGTAGTGAACGTAAGCCCATTAACGTCTCGGGAGGACCGGACATGAATACCCAAAAAACAGCGCGGATCGGCAACAAGCTTGCTGGCCGCATCACCGATACCCTGATCTATCTCACTATAATCGCGAGCATCGTCATGCTGTCGGCCTGCGGTGGTTCCGGCGCCGGCACCGTCGTCGATGAGCCCACCGCCAACAACGATGAAGGCGTGGTCTACATCGGACTGACCGACGCGGAAGGCGACTTCGCGGCCTATACCGTCGACGTATTGTCGCTAAGACTGGAACGCGCCAATGGCACCACGGTCGAGACGATTCCACTAACGACACGCGTCGATTTCACCGAACTGACCGAGGTCACCGAGCTGCTGAGTATCGCCACGGTGCCCGCGGGTAACTATGTCGCCGCCAGCATTCGTCTGGACTTCACCGACGCGCAGGTCATCGTTCAGGATGAGGCCGGCAATGTCGCCGAGGCCGAGCTGATTGACGAGGCAGGTGCGCCGCTGGGCGAGTACGAGATGCGTCTGCAACTGACCAACAGCGATGTCATTCGTGTCGCGCGCGGCATTCCGGCCGCGTTCAGCCTGGACTTTGACCTCGACGCATCGAACACCATTGATGACACGGTCATGCCGCCGGTCGTGACGGTGTCGCCGTTGTTGCTGGCAACCGCAGAGCTCGAAGAAGATCGCGAGCATCGCGTGCGCGGCGTTATCGAGAGCGTCGACGAGGCGGCCATGACGGTCGCGCTCAAGGTTCGCCCGTTCTTCCGCCGCACCGGTGACTTCGGCGAATTCACGTTGAATGTCAGCGCTGATACGCAGTACGAAATCGATGGCCAGGGATACACCGGCAACGATGGCCTCGCCGCTATGGCGATGCTGGATGAGAATACGCCGGTGGTCGCTAACGGATCGATCTCGCGACGCAGCATGACCGCTGATATCGTGATCGCGGGCAGCAGTGTGCCGTGGGCAAACCAGGATGTCGTCAAGGGTGTCGTCACGGCACGCGATGCAGATTCATTGACTGTCAGCGGCGCTCAGATTGAGTTCGGCGACGGTCGCGTGCGCTTCGCCGGCGACTTCACCGTGCTGCTGGGTGACGGCACGACGGTCAGTGCGCCGGGTGTCGATAACGCCGATCTGAGCACACAAAGTATCTCGGTTGGCCAGCGCATCATCGCCTTTGGCGAACTTGCCAACGATCAGACCATTGACGCGTCCGCCGATCGCATTGTCATGCGCTACAGCCAGTTCACGGCTGGCGTCGCACAGGTGCAACCGCTGGCGGCCGAATTGTTTCTGTACAACGGTCGCCGCCCGGCAATCTATGATTTTGCCGGCACCGGCGTCGATGGCAGCTTCGATGCGGATCCGGATTTCTACGAAATCGACACCGGCACGTTGTCGCTCAATGGCATCACCGAAGATGACCTGATCCGCGTGCGCGGCCTGGTCGCCCCATTCGGTGCAGCACCCGCGGACTTTACTGCACGCACTGTCATCGACATCGATTTTGCACGCCGCGCCGGTGAGTTGACGGTGCTGTGGCCCATTGATGCGCCATCAGCGACGCCGTTCATCTCGACGAGTGCGAGTGAGATCAATGTCGATATCACCGACTCACGCGAGTTCCTGAGAGTGCGCGGTGTGCCGCGCCAGTTCACCAACCCGCTCGACATGCTGACGTTGAATGCAACGCCCGGCGGGCGTGGCACCTACGCGGTGTCGGTGCGCGGCAGTGGTGTTGTCACGGTCTACCGGCAATTCGCGGACCTCGTGGAGGCACTCAACGTCGAGCTCGAATCGGGCAATGCGTTACAGCGAATCCACGCGCGTGTCGGCTATACTGGTGACACCGATGCCCTGGTGACCGTACGCGCGAGCTTCGTGTTCCGGATGCCGGAAGATGCACAGTAACTTGCGGCACGACTATGAGCGCCATTGCGGCACAGATGAATCAGTTCCTGATGGATGTCGAGAAAAAGGCATTTCGTATGGCGCAGCTCGCAGTCAGTAACCCGGAGGATGCGATGGATATCGTGCAGGACAGCATGCTGATACTCGCTCGCAAATATGCAAAGCGGCCGGCCACGGAATGGCCGCCGCTTTTCTTCCGGATCCTGCAGAACCGGATACGTGACTGCTATCGACGTCGCGCATCTCATAATCGCGTCTTCTCATTGTTTTCCGCGTTTCGCGGTGACGATGATGACGCACTCGATATTGGTCAGCTGCATCCGTCGCCCGAGGTAACGCAACCCGAGGCACGCAGCGCGCTGGACGGCGCGACCGCCGAGGTTGAGCGGGCGCTCGTGACACTGCCGCTGCGCCAGCGCCAGGCGTTTCTGCTACGCAGCTGGGAAGGCCTGAGCGTTGCCGAGACGGCGACCGCGATGGACTGCAGCGAAGGCAGCGTCAAGACACATTATTCGCGTGCCGTACACAAGCTGCGCGATGTACTTGGAGATCACTGGCCATGAGCACGGATGATAAACACGACGCGATGAGCGATGCCGAGACAAAAGCGCTGGCCGCGTCTGTTGCCGCGAAACTCGACGATAGTGTGCCCGCCGATATTGCGGCGCGACTGCGTGCTGCGCGACAGGAAGCGGTGTTTGTCGCAGAGCGAAAAACACGCAAGCGCGGATGGGGTGTTTCGCTCGCGCCGATTGGCGCGACTGCCGCGGCATGCGCAGTGCTGGTTGTGGCGCTGAATCGCGCGCCCGAGAACACGTTGCCGCTACTCGATGACGCCGAAATGGCGGCGGCTGCGGAGCTGGAGTTGCTCGAGGAACTCGAAATGCTGGCGTGGCTTGATGAAGCGATACTCGATGCGGGCTGAATTCGCCATCGGCTTATGCCTGTTGTTGATGGCCCACGCGCCGGCTGTGGCGGACGACACCGAAACATCGACGGACGCATTTGATTTTTTTGACTACCTCGGCGAAATGGTCGAGGAAGACGGCGAGTGGCTGGATCCACTCGCCATGGAAACGGATTTGCAACTGGACGGCGCAGCGCAAGGGGAGACTGACGTGAATGACACATTGGCTGCCGAGGCGCCGCAGGGTGACGACGATGAATAGCATATATAAAGGGTTGGCAGTGCTCGCGTTAGCACTATTGTCGGTGGTCGCGCAGGCGCAGTCCTGGGATGAGCTTTCGACCGACCAGCGCGAGGTTTTGGCGCGCTATGAGGGCGACTGGACGTCGATCAATGCGGAGCGACGCGAGCGGCTCGTGCGTGGTGCGGACCGCTGGCTGGCGATGGATGAGACAGAGCGGGTGGTGATGCGCGAGCGTTTCACGCGTTGGCAGGGCCTGTCAGATGCGCGTCGCGCGGAATTGCTCGACCGGCTACGTCAGTTTCGCGAGCTGACGCCCGCACAGCGCCAGATCTTGCGTCAGCGCTATCGGCGGTTGAATGCGTTGTCGCCGGAGAAGCGGGCTGAGTTGCGCCAGCGGTTTCGCCAACTCACGCCGGACCAGCGGCGCGAAGCACTGGACCGGATGCGCGATCGCGCACGCCAGCGCCGCCTCAACCGTGATTAATCGAAGCCGCCGTAGTAGAGATAGAGCACGCTGATAAATGCCGTATTGCCATCGTCGAACACGCCGTCGCCTTTGCTAAAACCCAGGCTGATGTCGAGGTCACCGCGCCGGCCTGCCGGCATCAGATAGCCAAGACTCACGCTGTCGACGTCGCCGAGGGAACCGGCAAGTGTGTCACGCGCGACCAGCAGGCTGATCGCGCGACTGCCCTCAAGCGGGAACTCAACATCCAGCGTGCTCGAGCGGTCAAGCAGGGAGCTCGCCAGCGACAGTGTCGTCGGCGACAGGCGTTGTACGATGAACCGACCCCCGAGCGGTGTCAGGTCGCGGTCATAGTCAAAGCGTTGCGTACTGGCACCGACGCTGGCGCCGCTATCGTGGCGGTAACGTGCGTTGATACGATAACCATCCGCCCGCAGTGGCACCGCTACGCGCGGCGCTTCGGGGAGCAGGGCAAGCCGGAATATGAGGTCGATTTCACGCTGCAGATAGCGCGCACCGAACTGCCAGTGTTCGCCGCGGTGAAAAATCCCGAGTGAGAGGTCGTCGCTATCGAAATCATCCGGGTCGCCGGACTGTCCGCCGAATAGCTCGACACCGATCACACCGAAGTTGTAGCGTCCGCCGACCGACCAGTCGCGCGTGGTGACGTCGTTTGGCCGCGCGTCGGCCCTGGTCGTTGCGACCGATATATAAGCCGACGCTTGGTCGTTGAAGCTGTAATCGAATAGCGCGCTGGCACCGTAGCCATCACCGTTGTCGATGGCGAGTCCAAGCCCCACAACATAACCGCTGTCATCCGCGACACACGGCGTGCATGCCAGGGCCAAAAAAAGGATCGCTGAAAAACGGGTACTCACGGACCAAGACTAGCGCATGCAAAGTAGCATCGCCATTGGAAACCAATAGCGTAGGGCGTGGTTTTTAGGGCGTTTGTTGCCTATGATGGAGCGCTTGACCAAATATTCGAAGGAGGCCTTTAGTGCCTGACAAAATCGTCAATGACGTGCGGCTTGCGTACGAACTGCATGGGCCGGAAGCGGGTACGCCACTGGTGTTGATTCAGGGTTTGGGCATGCCGCTGAACGCGTGGGCGCCCGGCCTGGTTGAGAAGTTCACGAGTACCGGTCATCGCGTGCTGATTTTCGATAACCGCGACATCGGCAAGTCACAGACTTTCGACGGGCATGGTGTGCCTAACCTGGTCTGGTCGGCGATCAAGATGCGCATGCGCCTGCCCGTTCGTGCACCCTACAAATTGCAGGACATGGCCAACGATGCCAGCGGCCTGATGGCCCGCCTCGGTATGGAAAACGCGCACGTCGTCGGCGTATCGATGGGCGGCATGATCGCCCAGTTGCTTGCGATTCATCATCCGCAGCGCCTGCGCAGCCTGACCTCGATCATGTCGACGACCGGCAATCCGCGTTTACCGAAACCGGAGCCGCATATTGTGCGCCAATTAATCGCACGGCCGCGTACCGATGACATCGAGGCGCGCGTCAAACACAGCATGAAAATGTGGCGACTGATCAGCAGCCCGGGCGTCGAGATTGACTTCGACTATCTCGAGCAACGCATCCGGTCGATGTATGAACGCGGCATGACGCGGGGTGGCGTTGCACGACAAATGCTCGCGATTGCCGCATCACCCAACCGTGTTCAGCCCTTGCGCAACGTGCGCACGCCGACGCTGGTCATTCACGGCAGGGAAGACCCGCTCGTGCCCCTCGCCTGTGGTGCGGACACCGCCAATGCGATCCCGGGTGCACGGCTCGAGATCGTCGAGGGCATGGGACACGACCTGCCGGAGGCTTTCTGGGATCATCTCAGCGGGTTGATTATTGAGCACGTTGAACAGGTCGGTGACCGGACCCAGGCCGCCTAATATGTCGCTCGACTTTGACAGCGCGCGCATGCCGAACCCTGCGCTGACAGAGGAGCACCACGCCTGGCGTACGCAACTGCGTCGCTTCATCGACGACAAGGTGATGCCGTATGCGGCGGATTGGGATGAGGCCGGCGAGATTCCGTCGTCATTGTGGCGAGACGCCGCCGATATCGGGCTGTTGGGCCTGGGGTATCCGGAGCGCTTTGGCGGCACCAGCGACGGCATCGACATGCACTACCACAACATCGCGAGCGAGGAGCTGGCGCGAGTCGGTGTCGGCGGTGTCGCTGCGACCTTGATGGTGCACAACATTGGTCTGCCACCCGTCGTCAACTTCGCCGCTCCTGACATTGCCGAGCGCGTCGCGCCACCGGTAATCGCCGGCGACAGGAATATTTCACTGGCGATCACCGAGCCGAGCGGCGGCTCTGATGTCGCACAGCTGAAAACAACCGCGCGTCGCGATGGCGATGCGTATGTCGTTAACGGCAGCAAGACCTACATCACCGGCGGCATGCGCGCAAACTGGTTCAGCACCGCCGTACGCACGGGCGAGGCCGGTGCCAAGGGCGTCTCGATGTTGCTGATCGACGCCGATCTCGATGGCGTGTCGCGCACCGTGCTGGACAAGAAACAGGGTTGGTGGGCGTCGGACACCGCGACGATTTATTTCGACAATGTCCGCGTACCGGCAACGCAGCTCATCGGCGAAGAAAACGCCGGCTTCAAAGTCATCATGCACAACTTCAACAGCGAACGGCTGGCGATGAGTGTCGGCATGGAAGCGATGGCGCGCGTGTGCCTGGAGGAGGCCGTAAACTGGGCGCGTGAGCGTCACACGTTTGGCGCAAGGCTTGCCGACCATCAGGTGATTCGTCACAAGATTGCGCAGATGAAGCAGCGCATCAATGCCACGCAGGGCTATCTGCAGCTGGTGACGCGCCAGGTAGAAGACGGCAGCGTCAACGCCGGCGATATGGCGCTGCTGAAAGTACAAAGCAGCGAGACGGTTGAGTTCTGCGCGCGCGAGGCGATGCAGATTCTCGGCGGCGCCGGCTACATGCGCGGCAATCGCGTGGAGCGCATCTATCGCGAGGTTCGCGTGAACGCCATTGGTGGTGGTTCCGAGGAAGTCATGCGCGACCTGGCCGCGCGCCAGTACCGCTTATGAGCGTCGCGCGCAGCGACAGACAATCGCGTGCAGGCGATAACCAACAGACCGTGCCGGGAGGGCAACGATGAGACTGACAGAAGAGCACGAAGCAATCCGGGCAACGGCGGCGCAGTTCGTCGCGCGGGAAATCGACCCGAACGCGGATGCGTGGCAGGCCGCCGGCATATTTCCGGCGCATGAGTTGTTTAAGAAAATGGGCGAGCTTGGCTTGCTCGGTATTGCCAAGCCGACCGAGTACGGCGGCCTCGGGCTCGATTACAGCTATCAGATTGTTTTCTCCGAGGAGATGGGTGCCACGCTCGCCGGCGGTGTGTCGATGGCGATCGGCGTGCAAACAGACATGGCGACGCCGGCGCTGGCCAAGGTTGGCAGCGACGCGTTGAAACGCGAATTCCTCGCGCCGGCGATTGCCGGCGATATGGTGTGTTCGATTGCCGTGAGCGAGGCGTCGGCCGGATCAGATGTGGCGGCTATTCGCACCACGGCGAAAACAGACGGCGACGATTACGTCATCAACGGCAGCAAGATGTGGATCACCAATTCGACGCAGGCGGATTTCCTTTGCCTGTTGGCGAACACGTCGGACGGTCCGTCGCATCGCAACAAGTCGCTGATCATTGTGCCGACCGATACGCCGGGGATCAGTTTCTCAGAGCGACTGGATAAGCTCGGCATGCGCGACTCGGATACCGCAGAAATCTACCTGGAAGACGTCCGCGTGCCACGGCGCTTTACGATCGGCGAGCCGGGCAACGGTTTCACCTACCAGATGATGCAGTTTCAGGAAGAGCGGCTGTTTGCGGCGGCGGGCAACCTCAAGGCGATGGAGCGCTGCATACAGTCCACCATCGATTACACGCGTCAACGCAAGACGTTCGGCAAGCCGATTCTCGACAACCAGGTCGTGCACTTCCGCCTCGCTGAGCTGCAGACCGAAGTCGAGTCGCTGCGCGCGTTGGTGTACGGCGCGGTCGAGGACTACATCCACGGCAGCGATGTCACGACCAAAGCGTCGATGTGTAAACTGAAAGCCGGCCGGTTGTTACGCGAGGTTACCGATAGTTGCCTGCAGTATTGGGGCGGCAGCGGTTACATGTGGGACAACCCTGTTGCGCGCGCCTATCGTGACGGGCGCCTGTCGTCCATCGGCGGTGGTGCCGACGAAATCATGCTGGGCATCATCTGCAAGCGCATGGGCATCGCGCCCGCGCCACCCAAGCGCGGCTAACTCGCCGCGCTGGGTGTCGAGCTGTCTGCTGATGGCGGGAAGTACCAATGCCACATCGTGCGCAGCGCCTTGCGGATATCGTCTGCGATCAGAATGTTGATCGGCACCAGCAGCAGCGTGATGAAGGTCGCGAACAGAATGCCGTAGGCCAGTGAGACACCCATTGGGATCAAAAACTGCGCGGCGGTTGCCTTGACGCTCAGCATTGGCAGCAAACCGAGGAATGTTGTCAGTGAGGTCAGCATGACCGGCCTGAATCGCGCCACGCCGGCTTCTTTTACCGCATCCATCAATGGCATGCCTTCGCGGTGTTTGCGGTTGATGTAATCGACCAGCACGAGGCTGTCGTTGACGACGATGCCGGTCAGTGCCAGCAAACCCAGTATGCTCAGGATCGACAGTGCGAAGCCCATGAACCAGTGACCGATGATCGCACCGATCAAGCCGAACGGGATCACCGACATCACCAGGATCGGTTGCAGGTAGGATTTGAGCGGCAGTGCCAACAGGCAGTAGATAACAAACAGCACCAGCCCGAGGCCGACCGACAGGCTGCCGAATGCTTCGCGCTGCTCGCGGGCCTCGCCCTCGAGTGTGTAGGCGATGCCGGGATAGCGTGGCAGCAGACTGTCAATGTAATCCGCCATACCTGACTGAATCACCGTCATGTTCGCCGTCGACTTGTCGACCTCTGCAGTGACGTTCAGAACGCGATAGCCGTCGATGCGTGTTATCTGTGACGGACCCTTAGCCGGCGTCAGCGTGGCCACATTCGCCAGTGGCACCTCGCGCCCGTCGGGTGCGCGGATCAACAGTTCGTTCAGCGTATCGATCGTGCCGCGCTCACTGCGCGACAGCCTGACGATAACGCGGATATCATCGCGACCGCGCTGGATGCGCTGCGCCTGGAAGCCACGAAATGCCTGCGATACCTGACCCACTACGTCCTCGCGCGTGAGTCCGAGCACAAGCCCTTGGGCCGACAGGTCGATGCGTAATTCTTCTTTGCCGTCCGACAGGCTGTCGTTGATATCGAACACGCCTTCGTAACTCGACAGGTGTTGCTTGAGCTCCGAGCCCACTGCGTTGAGCTGCTCCAGCGATTGCCCGCTGAACTGCACATCGACAGGCGCGTTGCCGCGCCCCCAGGTTGAACGGTAGTTCAGGGACTCGGCGCCGGGGATAGTGCCCACAAGGCGCCGCCACTCGTCGGCAAATTCGGCGCTGGTGACTTTGCCAACACGCTCTTCCGCGGGTGTCAGCTCGACCTCGATGCGCCCGACGTTCGAGCCGTTGCTGCGACCGGAGGTTCCCGTCGAGGCGAGCAGGTTGGTGACCACCGGTTCGTCATACATGCCGTCATACTTGGCGCGCAGTTGTTGCGCGACCTCGAGCATTGTGGAGATATGCCGATCGGTGACCTCGAACGGCGTGCCTACCGGCATTTCGATCTCGGCACGAATGGTTTCCGTCGGTATGCGCGGGAAGAAAATGAAGCGGGTGTGACCGCTGTTGATCACCGAAATGATGATGTACAGCGCGCCGAAGAATGTCGCGAAGGTGGCGTAGCGGTGGCGGATAGCGAAGGCGAGCGCCGGTTTATAGAACCTGATAATTGCGTTCTCGAAACCGTCCGCAAAGCCCTTCTGCCAGCGCTGGAAGCGATTGCCGCTGGCGCTGACGCCGCGGATCTTAATGTGCTTCAAGTGGGCCGGCAGGATCAGTTTTGACTCGATCAAAGAGAACACGAAGACCGGGATGACGACGAGTGCAATGGCGCCAAAGATATCGCCGCGGCGACCCTCGATAAACAGCAGCGGCACGAACGCGGCCATCGTTGTCAGAATACCGAAGGTCACCGGCACGGCGACCTCGCGCGTGCCTTCGATCGCAGCGGCAAGTCCATCTTCGCCGCGCTTGAGGTGTGTGTAGACATTTTCGCCGGTGACGATCGCGTCATCGACCACCAGCCCCAGCACCAGAATGAAGCCGAACAGGCTCATCAGGTTCATGCTGATATCGAAGGCGGCCATCACCATGAAGGCGCCGAAGAAACTGATCGGTATGCCGATGAATACCCACAGCGCGATGGCCGGACGCAGGAACAGTGTCAGCAACAGGATCACCAGCAGTCCGCCCTGAATTGCGCTGGAGAACAGGATGCCAAGGCGGTTTTTCAGCACCACCGAGTCGTCGTCCCAAAAGGAAATAGTCATACCAACCGGCAGCTCAGGCTGCTTTTCGGCAACGTAGTTACGCACCTTTTCGGCGACCTCGAGCGCGCTTTGCTTGCCGACGCGTGAGACGCCGATGAACGCAGCATTGGTGCCGTTAAAGCGCACCTTAACCGCGTCCTCCTCGAAGCCGTCATCGACGCGCGCGATATCGGACACACGGATGATCGTGCCGTCCGGGTTGGACTTTACGACGATATCTTCGAAATCAGTTTGCCGATACGCCTGGCCTTTTGATCGCACGAGAACGTCGCCGCCTGCGGTGCGGATATTGCCGGCCGAGAGGTCCAGCGAGCTGCCACGGATGGCTTCGGCGACTTCAGCGAGCGTCACGCCCGCGTCGCGCAGCCGGTCCTGGAGGCTTCCACGGCGATTTCGTAACGCCGTACAGAATCAAGCGCGACTTGCGTAACACCGTCGAGTTTCAACAGGTCGTCACGCACCTGTTCGGCCGTGTGGCGCAGCTCATCTTCATCGACATCTGCCGCGACCACGACCTCGATCACTGACCATGAACGCGTTTGCAGTGCGATCACCGGACGTTCGGCCTCGGCCGGCAAGCCGTTAATGGCGTCTACGCGGCTCTTGATGTCGCCGAGCAGCTCGCGCGGGTCATAGGACGAATCGATCTCTATCGCGACAGACGTGCTGCCCTCGACGGATCGCGACGTAATGCGCTCAACACCTTCGAGATCCTGCAGCGCTTCTTCGATGCGAACGGCGATACCCAGCTCGACATCTTCCGGTGTCGCGCCGCGCAACGGTACCTGCACGGTCACAACCTCGGGGTCTGAGGGCGGAAAAACCTCGAACGTGACGTGGTTGGTCACGGCGACATAGCCGCCAATCAGTATCGCGAACATCAACAGGTTCGCGGCGACTGAGTTACGGGCAAACCAGGCGATCATTGCGACAGATTCCCGGGTACGGCCGTCGCGGCGCTGGGCGACCCGGCATTGCGCCGGTCACGCTCCGCGGCGCCCGCGACTGTGACTCGCGTTCCGGAGGTTACCTGGCCGAGCTGCGTCGTGACGATTTGTTCACCGGCGATAACACCGCCGGCAATCAGGCTTTCCGTTTCGTTCTGCCAGGTCACATTGACCGTGCGTCGATCCAGTACGCCGTTGTCCACGACATAAACATAGGTGCCCTGGTAAATATTCTGGTTCGGTACGACCAATGCGTTGCGGATGGTCTTGCCGCTGATACGTGCGGTGACGTATTGACCGATCTTCAGCGGCGTCTGATCAGTGGTCTCGGCGATGTCGTAGGGATCACGAATCTGCGCGGCCACATGCAACTGGCGCGCAGCCTCATCGATTGCGCTCTCGGTGCGAACCAGCTCGCCGAACCAGGTGTTGCCATCGCTCAGATCGGAGAGGAATTCGACCTGCGCGCCCGGTGTAGCTTGCTGATTGTCGGAACGCAGCCGCTCGGGCAGGTCAATATAGCCCAGATCGCGGTTGCGCAACGGCAGGCGAATCTCGACCAGATCCGTTGCATAGATTTCACCGAGCATGGTGTTAGTGCCGACCACTTGGCCCAGGTCTACCGACTGGCGCAACACGCGACCCGCGTAGGGGGCGATGATGCGCGTGCGCTCGAGGTCCAGTCGCGCCTTGCGCACTTGCGCGCGTGACGACTCGACTCTGGCTTTGGCTGCGCGCAGCTGCGGTTCGCGCAACACCAGCGGTGTTGGCTCGCCTTCGTTACCCAGGCGCTCCCAGTCTTCCAGCGCCTGGCGGCTGCGTGCCTGTGCTTCGGCTAACGCCTGACGCGCGTCCTGCCATCCGGCTTCGGCGATCTTCACATCGGCCTCGTAGTCACGCGGATCGATCTCTACCAGCACATCACCCGTATCGAAAAAACCGCCGTCCCGGAACGCCGGGCTGACCCGCGTGATCTGCCCGCCGACCTGGCTGACCAGCATGCTGCGTGTACGTGGCTGCACCGTGCCGTAGCTTTCGAGCACGATCTGGTAGTCCTGCGGCTGCAGCGTCATGACCTCGACGGTCAGACCCGGACCGCCGGCGCCACCGCGCCGGCTTTGCTCCGGCGGGTTCGCGGTGATCCACTTCCCGATACCGAGCAGTACCGTCAATATGACGACAGGCACGAGTATCTTGACTGCGATATGGGGTTGTTGGCTCATAGTCTTGCTTCCATGGCATCGTTGGCGTCGTAGGCACCGCCAAGCGCCTGATAGAGATCGATTCGGTTCTGAAGTTGCTGGCCTTGCAGTTGCACAACGCCGACGCGGGCGTCAAACGCACGTTGCTGCGCCTGTAGCACAGAGTTGTAGGTTACGAGGCCGCGACTGTACTGATCCAGCGCGAGGTCCAGAGCCGCGTCCGCGTTGTCGCGACTGGCAACAATGGCGCTGTATTGTTCTGCCAGCGATTGCGCGCGGCTGACCCCGTCTTCGACTTCGGCGAAAGCGATATTGACCAGCCTGAGATAGCCTTGTTCCAGCTCGGTGACGCGCGCATCCGCACGGCGTTCAGCCGCGCGCAGCCGGCCGCCCTCGAATAAAGGTTGTGTGATGCTGCCCAACAGCGACCAGGCCAAAGGCTCGCCGTCGAACACATCGCCAATCTGTCGCGCGTTGTCACTCGCGCTACCGACAATTATCAGTGACGGGAAGCGCTGCTTGTGGGCGACGGCCAGATCCGCATCGGCCGCCATTAGCTGCAGCCAGGCTTCCTGTAAGTCGGCGCGCCGGCTGACCAGTTCGCCCGGAACGCCGATACCGATATCGCCGGCCAGCAGCGGCAGGTCGCCGTTCGCCGCAACGTCACCGTCGGGGTAGGCTGCACCCAGCAGCTGCAGTCGCGCCGCCGCTTCGAGTGCCAGTTGTTGCTGGTTGGCGAGGTTGGCATTTTGTTGCTCGACGGTATTGCGTGCGAGGTAAAGGTCGAGCGCCTCGTTCAATCCCTGCAGGTAGCCGCTCTCTACGATGGCCAGGCTTTGCTGTGCGTTGCTGAGGCGTTGCTCGGCAACCTCGAGCAGTTTGCGGGTCTCCAGGAGCTGATACCAGGCGCGCGCCGTGTCGGCTATCAGGCTGCGGCGCAGGTCGAGGAAGCGCGCCTCGCTGGCCGCATAACGCAAAGCGGCCGAACGGCTGGCGTCCGACAGCTCACCCCAGATGTCGGCCTGCCAGCGCACGTCCAGGCCGAGACCAAAGCTCTGGTCGATCACGCCGAGGCTGAGTTCTTGGCTGAAATCGCGGATCGCGATCTGGCGCCGGCTCGCGTCGATGCCGAGCGATACGACAGGGAGGGCGGCTGCTTTTGTCGTAGCGAGCGTTTGCGCCGCCTGCTCGAGTCGTGCGCGCTCTTCCGCTAAAAGGAAGTTGCGGGTGAGCGTCTCCGCCGCCAGCGCGTCCAGAGTCTCATCGCCAAAGCTGGCAAGCCAGTCATTGTCGACCCTCGTCGCATCGGCTACCCGTTGCCAGGTTTCCGGCGCATTCGCATCACGCAATTGCGGATCGACGCCCGCGACGCAGCCGGCGGTGGCCAGCAGCACTGTGCTCAGCACTGATTTGAGAAGTCGGTTAGACATGGCGAAACCTGTAAACCACACGTCCGGGGACGTGTGAAGTCGACGCACAGTGCGCCGCTGTGAGGAACATTCGTCAGGAACGAAGCTTTGGTTTCACGCGTGCCCGTCTATCTTTGGTCACCGTGAACTTCGACAGAGTTTATCAAGAAATTAGACAAAACGGAATAATATTGACAAAAAATTAGACAGCGCTCTCATTTCGAGCGTGTCAGCGGGTGTCTAGAACGGCTTATAGGTCATGTCGAGGGCTTCCGCGGCCGCTTTGTAGGTAATGTTGCCGGCGTGAACGTTAACCCCTTCACGGAAATGCGGGTCGTCATGCAGCACATCGAGCCCATGCGTCACCAGCCGCTGTATATAAGGAAGGGTGGCGTTGGTGAGCGCAAATGTCGATGTGCGTGCGACGCCGCCGGGCATATTCGCAACGCAGTAATGCACGACATCATCGACAACATAGGTCGGGTCGACATGCGTCGTCGGCCTGGAGGTTTCGAAACAGCCGCCCTGATCGATCGAAATGTCGACAAGTACGGCGCCCTTTTTCATCGTCTTAAGCATGTCGCGGGTGATCAGCTTGGGCGCCGCGGCGCCCGGGATCAGTACCGTGCCGATGATCAGGTCGGCATCAATGATCGCTTCGCTGATAGCGGCATGGCTCGAATAGCGCAACGCCGTTTGCGTGCCGTAGTGACGATCGAGCTCCTCAAGGCGGGCTACTGACTTCTCGAACAGCGTGACGTCGGCGCGCGCGCCAAGCGCCATTTGCAGCGCGTTGGTGCCGGCAATGCCGCCGCCAAGAATGACAACTTTGGCAGCACCGACTCCCGGCACACCCGACAGCAGCAAACCGCGACCGCCGGCCGCAGATTCCAGCAAGTGGGTGCCGACCTGCACCGACATGCGCCCGGCGACCTGGCTCATCGGCTTCAGCAGCGGCAGTCCACCGCTGGCGGCAGTGACGGTCTCGTAGGCAATCGCGGTGCAGCCGGACTCACACAGGGCCTCGGCCTGAGGCTTGTCCGCTGCAAGATGCAGGTAGGTGAACAGCGTGTGTTTTGGCGTCAATTTGGCGCATTCGGTCAGCTGGGGTTCTTTGACCTTGATAATCAACTCGGCGCTGTCGAACACCGCATCTGCATTGTCGACAATCGTCGCGCCGGCTGCGGCGTACTGCTCATCGGTGATGTCGATGCCGAGACCGGCGCCCGATTGCACGAACACCTCATGCCCGGCCCGGGTCAGATCGCCAATGCCGTCATGCGTCATACCGACGCGTTTTTCCTGCACCTTGATCTCTGTCGGGATACCAACTTTCATGTGCGTCTACCGTCGACTGGAAAAAACGAATTATGTCACGGCGTAAGCCCGCGTTGTTCGTCTTGCTGAAGTTTTTGCCGGTTCAGCCGCTAACGGTTTCAGGACCACTGACAGGGCTGCTGGCAAATGGAAAATCAAACGGCTGCTTCGGCGCTGCCGAACGCGCTGCTCCGCCTCTTACCGGTAACGGCATTGTGCGTCGCGCTCGCATCCTGCGGTGGCGGTGGCGGTGCACCGGTGGTGGCATCGGATAATACCGCTTCCGCGCGTGACCTCTCGATAGCGCAGACCGTCTACCGTGGCGAACAGCGGGTGCCAACCGGTTTCTATACCGAGCCGCGTTTGTACCCGGACCGCAGCGAGTTTCGTTTTCATGTAAGCAACACCGATATCGGTCTCGCGCCACAGGCGCCGATGCGCTTTGAAGTCTGTAACGACGACTTCGTGGCCGCATTGCAGTGGTCGGCTGACAGCGCCAGTGCACGGCAATTCCAGAGCTCGCTGGCGGCGACTTCTGAATCGGACTGGTATTTTGAATTTCAGCGCGACGTCGCCAGCGACGACCCCGCAATGCTGATCAACCGGGTATTCAAATGCAGTGCGTTGAACCGCGCCGGGCTGACCGCCGACGGATTTGCCGGGCAAATTACCCGTACGCCACTGACCGCTGAGGACCTGCGCTACATCAGCGAATATCTATGGCAGTTTTCTATTTATAACAACGCGCTCAATGCGGTGCTGGCGAGCGACGGTGGCGATGATGCCGACGCGCTGATTCATGACTTGCAGCGGGCCGAGGTGTTGGTCGGGCAGGGCGCGTCGGCCGGCTGCGACCGCGTCGAGTTGTGGACCTGGCGCCACCGCGCCGATCCGCTGGACGGGCGCCTGGTCAGTGAACAAATATTCGAGCGCAGCTTCGATGCGCGCCAACAAAACGGAGCCGTGAGCCTGTGCAATTGATCTCACCGGTGGTGCAGCTCATGCGGGGAGTGCGCTAGTGGCACAGACATCTCTGATCATGGCATTGCCGGACCCGATACTGGTGATCCGGCGCGACGGGCGTGTCATGGACTCGCTTGGCGGTCGCACCTTCACCATGGATCTCGTGCCCGATGCGATTGTCGGCGAATCAATAGAAGATTGTTTGCCGCATGGTATGGCCGCGCTGCTCAAGCAAATGTTGACGCGCGTGCTCAGAACCCGCGAGCCCGAAACCGAAGTCATGCATGACAGCGGCCATCGCTTCGAGTTGCGGGTTAGCGCCCACGGTCGTGATCGCGTCTTGTTGGTGTTGCGCGATATAAGCGATGCCGGCGCGGATGGCGACAAGGCCAGCCGATTGATCCACGAAGATATTGTGACGGGTCTGGCCGAGCGCCAGGTATTCCTGCGCGGACTTGATGACGCAATCAGCGCCGCGCGTTTGTCGGAGCGGCCTTTGATGCTGCTGTGCCTCGCATTGCGCGAGTTCGATGACCTGCGCTCGGCGCTGGATACAGGTCGTCTGGAAAGTGTCCAGCGCGTCGCGGCACAGCGGATGCTGAGTCTTGTCGGCGAGCACAAGAATATGCACCGACTCGCCGAGAACGAAGCACCTGCGGTTGCGCGCATTGGTGATGGTGAGTTCGCGATGCTGTTCGAGCCGGATGGTGACAGCGCTTTACTCGACGAAATCGCGACGTTGCTGAAAACGCCGTTCAGCCAGCCGTTATCGGTCAGTGGCGAGCAAATTGATGTCACACCGCAGATGGGTATTGCCGTTTATCCGCGTGACGGCGCCAGTGGCCAACACCTGTTGCGTAACGCGCTGAGTGCGATGCACGAGGCGTCAAAGCTGGAGCGAAGCGGTATAGAGCGCTACACCGATACGTTGCGGCTGCGCTCGGCGCGCCAATCCGATATCAGCGAAGAGCTTCGCTGGGCCATTGCCGAGCAACAATTCCGGCTGCACTATCAGCCGGTGTTTGATCTCGACAGCGCAACACCGGTTGCGATTGAGGCATTCCTGCGCTGGCAGCATCCGCTGCGTGGGCTGATCAGTGCCGCGGATTTCTTGCCGCTTGTGGAGGCGACCGGGCAGATCGGTCCTATCAGTGAGTGGGTGCTGTCCCGGGCCTGTCGCGATCTTATGCATGTGCGTGATGCGTCGGGTGCGAAAATCAGTGTGTCGGTGAACCTGTCGCGCCACTATTTTTCGCGGCCCGATCTGGTGTCGGACCTGACTGCGATATTCGGGCAGCTGAACTTTGACGCGTGCTTACTGCAACTCGATATCACCGAGCGGATGCTGATGCGCGCCGATCATGCGGGCCCGTTGCTGGCGCAACTCAAAGGCCTCGGCGTCGGTTTGCAGATCGACGATTTCGGCAGCGGCTTCACGTCGCTGAAACAGCTCAAGCGTTATCCGCTGGATGCGCTGAAGATAGCCGGCGACTTTACCGCCGGTATTGCCAATGCCGACGATGATGAGGCGGTCTGTCGCAGCGTGATCGCAATGGCGCATGCCTATGGGATGCGTTGCATCGCCGAGGCGGTGGAGCACCCGGCACAGGTCGCGTTCCTGCGCGATGCGGGTTGTGACGAGGTGCAGGGCGACTTGTTTGGTGCAGCGCTCGCACTGGATGACATCATTGTGTTCCTGCAGCAGTTTCAGGATGGCATCAGCCAGTCTTCGGTGATGGGAAAGGTTTCCGCCTGACCAAGCGCTATCCTGTCGTTGTCGCTCACCTGCCCAGCGCCGCCCTCCCGTTCTCGCCCACCTTTGCGTAACCGCGTAAACTGGCGTCGGGGACAAACAACAGGGGGTTGATATGGCGGACGCAAACAAGCCTGCGCTACCACGCAGTTTTTATATCATCGGCGCGCTGGCGTTGCTCTGGAATCTTATCGGGGTTGCGGCCTATCTCGGACAGGCGACCATGTCGCCGGAAACGCTGGTCGCATTGCCGGCGGCCGAGCGCGCCTTCTACGAGAACATGCCGGCCTGGGCGATCAGCGCGTTTGCCGTGGCGGTTTTTGCCGGTGCGGGAGCGTCGGTGATGCTGCTGATAAGAAATTCCCAGGCGGTGCCGTTGTTTACGGTGTCATTGCTGGGTGCGATCGTGCAAAACGTTTACGGGTTCGGCATCGCGGATGGTTTCGCCGTTTTCGGTGCGGCCGGGCTCGTGTTGCCGGTGCTCGTTATTGGGCTTGGAATCGTGTTCCTGCTGTATGCGAACACCGCGCGCAAGCGCGGCTGGCTCTGACATAACAGGCGGCGCCGTCTGGCGCCGCCCTTGCCATTGCGGCATCCCGGGCCGGGCTAGTCGGTCGCCATTGGCTCCTGACCGCGGTGGCCTTTCTCCCACCACCCGGTCTCAAGCTCGATCGCCGGTTTGGCATCGTCATTGGCGACAGCGCACAGCACGCGATAGCGATCTGATTTGGCCGCCGTGTCCGTTTTGTGGCGCACGGTGAGCCAGAACCGGGCGGTGCCGTCGCGTTCGACGGTGCTGACGCGTTGAATGCGCGTATGTCCTTCTCCCAGCTCCGCGCGGATCGCCGTTTCACAGGCGTCCTGCATGCGTGCGTTGGTGCGTGCCTCGGCGACTATCGGCGTCATCAGTGAGGCCGACGTGGCAACGGCGGCAAGCGTTTTCAGCAAGATCTTCATTGGTTTTCTCCAGGCCAGCACGCGTTCGGGGGGGGTAGGGTGTGCTGGTACGGGTACAGAATAGTTTTGCAATTACGCATAAGCAATGCGATATATACAAAGTATGGATGCAAAAATGCATAACTTCGACTGGGATGATATCCGTATCTTTCTCGCGATCGTGCAGCACGGCTCGCTAACGCTGGCCGCAGAGGCGCTGGCGATTAATCAAAGTACGGTAAGTCGGCGTATCAGCGGGCTTGAGTCACGGCTCGACGTGTCATTGTTTGAGCGCAGCCGCGGCACGCGCTGGGTTGTCACGGCGGCAGGCGAACAGATGTTGCAGTCGGCCGAGTTGATGAACGACAGCGCGAATGCCATCTCGCGTGAAGTACTGCGTAATAGCACCGAGGTACGCGGGCACGTGACAGTGACCTTCGCCGAGCTTGGGACGACCCACATCGCGGTACCGGCAATGGCCGCGCTGGTGCATCAATACCCGGAGCTGGAGCTGACCTTTGATGTCAGCAACAACACGCTCGACCTCGCGGCGCGCGAGGCGGATGTGGCTATCCGCATCGCCGACGAGGTACCCGACGACGTCGTGGCAACGCATATCTGTAATGCGTCGGTGGGCGTCTACGGCAACCGTCATTGGTACGAACGCTACAAGGCCGGCGAACGCAAACTGCCGCTGATGGGTTGGCAGAAAGACGGCCGCTATTCCGAGTGGCTGATCTCGTTGTTTCCGGAAGGTCGTATTCTCTACCACTCGAACAGCACGTCGGCGATTCGCGAAATGGCGCGCAACGGCGCCTGCGTCATTCCGCTGAGCTGCTTCGAGGGCGACAGCACCGAAGAGCTGGTGCGCTTCGACGACATACCGATCGTCACCGGTCCGGGCTTGTGGGTGGTGTCGCACGCCGATCTGCGCACGACCGCACGTGTCAGGTTGGTCAGGGATGCATTGGTCGAGCAATTGATGTCCGTGCGCGACCGCATCGAGCTGCCGGCGGACCGCGACGGGCTAGTGACGCAAGGCTAGTCGCTTTGCGCGGCGGCGTGGTGCTCTGTAGGGCAGGTGGTTGGGGATGTGCGTTCGTGGAAACAGCCCTGCTCAAGAAAGTTGACGACATACCGGATAATTTCCGGCTTGCGCGTCCGACGTGGCAGTTGTTCGTACGTTACTTGCACAACCGCTGGCAAAAACGGTTAGCAGCAATAGTGTCACGCGAAAGAAGTGCATCGGGAGAGACCTGGTTTGGCGGACGACGCAGTGTATGGCGGTCGTCTGGCCGTTGGTTAGGCGCCGATCATAGAGGCCGACGATGCACTGAGAGCCGGTTGCCCGGCAAAAAGCGAGTCTTAGCGCGAAGCAAAAACAATAAGAGCATTGCGAGCACGCTGACCGGCCCACTGGCGCCGCCACCCGACATGCCGCTTCGGTCGACCTGAGCAATTGTTGAGTCTTCCTGTAACCGGGTTTCGAAGTTGTCCAATTCGATCTGGAGCTGTGCCGTCATGTTGGTCATTGCTCGATCAAAGCTTTGACCGCGCTCATCGCGCAATTCCTTATTGCTCTCTACGAGCGTCGACTTCTGCGTCGAGCCATCAATACCCGGCGCACGAAGTAAGAGCTTTCTGGTCTTGATGTCGAAGATTGCCGTATCGACGAAGGTCTGGACATCATTCTGGCTGCCCTCGATGAAATAGGCTCCAACAATCGTCCAATAGAGGATTGACGCTTTGGTGTCATCGCTTGTGACCACCTGGTCGTAGGAGACGAGGGCAACGAGATCCAGCTGGTACATGCGGCCGACCTGCTCAAGACCAGAGAATCCGCGAGTGCCGCGCAGGTAGGTCTCCGGTATGACCTGAATATCGGCAATGTAGTCTCGATCGAGGAACTGAGCTTTGACCTTCTCAAGCAAGGAGATCTTGGAGGCCTCAGTAAATCCGGGTATGTCCGAATAGTCGGTTGAGGGGACAAAGGCGATGCCGACTCGAAGAGGCAGTTCGAGCAGCGGCAGGGTCTCTGCGTACGGAGGTGGCTCCTCGCCGGAGGGATAGAGATAGCTGACAAGGCTGCTCGAAACACCCTTGCGCGTCGTTCCTGAACTATCCTGCCAAAGGCTCGTGCACCCGGCCAGTAACGACAGTAGCAAAGTGACTGCGATGGTTGCATGCGTCTTCATATCGCTTTCTCCGAAAAACATCGTCTGCGCCAACAATACACCACGCGGGCGTAACCAGTCGGTCTCATACGGATGCTGTTCAATGTCCGACAATTCTTCGGCAATAATTACTTCAGCCGTCTGCTGTTCAGTGGCAATGCCGGCCGTTTTCGTCGCCTCCTATCGTCGTTTCGCAGTTAGCAACCGTTGAGTAGGACTTTTCCTGATGTCCGGATACGTTGAAATGTCCGTTTCGGACAATTCATGCTCCCGGACGCAGCACGTTCCTCGGCATTCGCAAACATGGTGGGCCCGCCAGGACTCGAACCTGGGACCAAGGGATTATGAGTCCCCTGCTCTAACCAACTGAGCTACAGGCCCTCATGTTTGCGGGGCGCAATTCTAGCAGCAATCGGCGAAAGCATGCAGCGGCTGATGTCTTGCGCACGCGCCGCGTGCGGTGGATCGAGTATGACTCGACGTGATCCTCGTGGCGTGCAGTGCCACAAGTGTCTGAAAAGCAGATTATTTTTGCGAATTTTTGGCAATTATCTAAGAAAAGAGTTGACAGACATTTATACTAAAAAGTAGTGTATTTACTACATTACGTATTTCAATTAGTAGGAAATGTCATGAAAGCACGATTTCAATCATATCTGAGCGGACTGTTCAGGCGTCCCGTTGTCGACCGGTTTCAGACGCCACTGCGGCGCCGAGCGGTCGCGGTCACTGTGCTCATCTGGCAAATGTTGCTGGCTGGCAGCATGTTGCTGATACCGCACGACCACGTGTTACCGGCGCTGATTGGTGGCGTGGTGATGGTTTATCTTCTTGGCATGCTCAACATGTCGACGCGTGGCATTTTTGAGCTCACCGACGAGCACCTCGATGAATTGCAGATATCCATGCGCGACGCGGCGTATCGCAAGTCCTACTTTCTTGCGCTGTTCTGGCTGCTGATGGTCGCGCCCGTTACTGCGTTGACTGAGGGCGATCAGTTCGCAGTCTTGTACACCTGGTCGTTCATCTTTCTTGGCTTTCTATGGTCGCTCAGCGCGCCGCGCGTCGTGGTGGCGTGGAGCGCGCCGGCCGATGAGACAGAGGCCTGAGTCATGGCAGTTAAGAAGCAGGTCAACTATTACAACCGGGTGAAAATGATGCGTACGGAGCGTGACTTGTCACGAAAAGCACTGGCAGAGAAGGTCGGCGCGCACCCTCAGACGATTGGCTATATCGAGCGCGGTGAATACAACTTGAGCATGGATTTGGCCTTGCGGTTGTGTGAAGCGCTTGGTGTATCGCTCGACGCATTGTTTTCTCTGAAACCATTTAATCCGTTAACAACGGAACAATTAGTCGGTGATTCGCGTCTATAGATTGTTCAGGTGATGCAACGTTTTTGCGACTTGCGGCATCTAACAGATAAGAACAACAAGAAAAGCGCGCTGATCACCGGGATTAGCGAGTCGGGACACGCCATCGGAGTGCGGCAATGAGTCTTCCACAAACAACAGTTCTCAATATTTCCTATGCGCTTACGGCGCTTACGGCATTAATTTTCTGGCAAATGGATATGTATATCGTGGCGACGATCTGTTTGCTGATCGGCTCCGGCGTTGCCGTCGCTCGTCCGCACGTCGAGGATGCGCGACTAATCCTCGACGGTACGCCCGTTCTGTTGCTGTTCGCCGTGATGTTCATTTCGGCCAGCAGCATGGTCGTGGCGGTTGACCAGGTAACGGCGTTTTTCGATAAGCCGGCAAGTTCAAGCTGCGTGGGTGCCGAGCGCGCCGCGATGGTTCGGATCGGCGCACAGTAGGGCGCGCACAAACACAAATCGCAGACGAAAAAAAACCATGCCGCCCGCAGGCGACATGGTTCGTCTGGCTCGCTCCGGCGGCTAGTCTTCCAGCAGGAAGCTGCGCAATTGGTCGGAGCGGCTGGGGTGGCGCAGTTTTCTCAGCGCCTTCGCCTCAATCTGACGGATACGCTCGCGCGTGACGTCGAACTGCTTACCGACTTCTTCCAGCGTGTGGTCGGTGTTCATGTCGATGCCGAAGCGCATGCGCAGCACTTTCGCTTCGCGCGGTGTCAGGCCGGCAAGCACACCGTGTGTGGTTTCTTTCAGTCCTTCCGTAGTCGCCGAGTCGATCGGTGAATGCACCGTCTGGTCTTCGATGAAGTCACCCAGATGTGAGTCTTCGTCATCACCGATCGGCGTCTCCATCGAAATCGGCTCTTTGGCGATCTTGAGGACCTTGCGGACCTTGTCTTCCGGCATTTCCATGCGCTCTGCCAATTCCTCAGGAATCGGCTCGCGGCCCATTTCCTGCAGCATCTGGCGCGAAATACGATTTAGCTTGTTGATCGTTTCGATCATGTGCACCGGGATACGGATGGTGCGGGCCTGATCGGCGATAGAGCGTGTGATCGCCTGGCGAATCCACCACGTTGCATAGGTCGAGAACTTGTAGCCGCGGCGGTATTCGAATTTATCGACCGCTTTCATCAGGCCGATGTTGCCTTCCTGGATGAGATCGAGGAACTGCAGGCCGCGGTTGGTGTATTTCTTGGCGATAGAAATAACCAGGCGAAGGTTGGCTTCAACCATTTCTTTCTTCGCGCGGCGCGCTTTCGCTTCACCGATAGACATCGCGCGGTTGATCTCTTTGATCTGGGCGATGGTCAGGCCGGTGCGCTCTTCGGTTGCAACCAGTTTGCGCTGTGCGCGCAAAATGTCGTCTTTCAGTTTCGACAGGACCGAGGAATGCTTGCGCTTGGCGCGGATGTGTTTCTCGATCCACTCAAGATTGGTTTCGTTTTTCGGGAAGCTGGCGAGGAAGTCTTTGCGCGGCATGCCGGCCTGACGAACGCAGAGATTCATGATGCCGCGCTCGGCGGTGCGTATCATCTGGATGGTCAGGCGAAGTTCGATCACCATCGCGTCGAAGACTTTCGGCGACAGCTTGAGCTCCATGATCTCGCCGACCAACTGGTCGCGTACTTTCTTGGAGGCCGACGCAGCGGCGCCGCTTTTCTCGATGTGGCCGAGGAAGCGTTTCTGCAGACGCGCAATCGCTTTCAGGCGCCGCGCAACTTCGTCGGGATCCGGACCGGTGTCGACCGGTTCGTCATCATCGGTGTCCGATGAGCGCGCGCCCGGTTTCGGAATTTCGTCAGAGGCGTTCGGGTCGATGAACCCGACCACGAAGTCCTGCATGCGGGTGTTGCCTTCCTGCACCGCATAGAACGTGGCTAGAACCTGATCGACCGCCGGCGGGAAGCCCGTCAGCGCGATTCTGACGTCATTAAGGCCTTCCTCGATGCGTTTGGCGATTTCGATCTCGCCTTCGCGTGTCAGAAGCTCGACCGAGCCCATCTCGCGCATGTACATGCGCACGGGATCGGTGGTGCGACCAAATTCGGCGTCGACAGACGCCAACGCGTCCTCGGCCTCATCAGCGGCATCGTCATCATTCGAAACAGCGGAGTCAGACAATAGCAATGATTCGGCGTCGGGCGCCTTTTCATGGACGGTGATGCCCATGTCATTGATCATGTTGACAATGTCTTCGATCTGTTCGGGATCAACAATGCCGTTCGGCAGGTGATCGTTGACCTCGGCGTACGTCAGATAACCCTGTTCCTTGCCGCGTGCGATCAAGGATTTGAGTTGTGACTGCTGGTCGGTGGGAAGTGCGCGTTTTTCGCTCAAAGCAAAACCCTCGGGTCTATATGGCGGAGTCAAGCGGTCAAGAATAGCATAGGTGGTGGCATCTCAGCCAGTTTTCAAGTCTTATCAAGGCCTTGATCGCGCTGGTTTTTAAGTACCAGCAGCGCTTTGAGCTCTTCACGCTGCTCTTGCGTCAGCCCGCCTTCGCCGGCTGCAGCGAGCCTGAGTTGCTCCACGCGGTCGATGCGGGCCATTTCCAGTAGCTGGCCGTAGCAACCCTCGAGTTCGGCGCGCGTGTCGATGCTAACGTCGTTTTCGAGCTCAGCGGCCGCCAGTTTCTGCAGATGACCAAAATGCGGATGATCGCGCCACTGCTCAAGCAACACAGCGGAGCTGGTGCCCGGGCGTGCCTGAATCATCTCGATAAGACGTTTGAGTATATCGGCGCCCGGACGTTCCAGACTGGCGAGTGCTTGCACGTCGAATCCGGCAGCGCCGTCCGGGTCGTGCAGCAGCAGCGTGATCGCGCGACGCATCGGGCTGGCGCGTTGCATGCCACCGCCGCGCAGCGCAGCGCGCTGTGGTCGTTTTGACGCCGCTGTGGGTGCCTTGCCCATCATGTCGCTCAAGCGTTGCGGTGCCAGAGACACGGCCTCGGCCAGCTTTTGCAGCAATAACTCGCGATAGATGCTGTCGGGCATCTTGCCAAGCAGCGGCTTGGCGAGTTCGGCGAGTTTGGCGCGTCCTTCTGCGGATTCGGCATCGACTTGCGAAAGCAGCTCGCCGAGCATGAAATCCGATAATGGCAGGCTTTCGCGCAGTCGCTCCTCGAAGGCGCCGACGCCTTGCGCAGCAACCAGTGAGTCGGGGTCCTGACCATCCGGCATAAACGCAAAGCGCAATTCGCGACCATCGCCCAACTTCGGCAGCGCGTTTTCCAGCGCGCGCCATGCGGCTTTGCGCCCGGCGGCGTCGCCATCGAAACTGAAAATGACCTGATCGGTCAGACGAAACAGCCGGTCGATGTGGTCGGCGGTCGTCGCTGTGCCGAGTGTTGCCACCGCGAACCGCACACCATGGCGGGCCAGGCCGATGACGTCCATGTAGCCTTCCACGACCACCAGCCGGTCAATGTCGCGCAGCTTCTGGCGCACCTCATAAAGGCCATAAAGCTCGCGGCCTTTGTGGAACAGCACCGTTTCGGGCGAGTTCAGGTATTTGGGCTCGCTGTCGTCCATGACGCGGCCGCCGAAGCCGACGACGCGGCCGCGCGGGTCGCGGATCGGGAACATGATGCGGTCGCGGAAACGATCATAATGCCCGCCGTTGTCGCGCTGGATAATCAGCCCGGCAGCGGTCAGAAGCTCGATCGAGTGCTGCGTGTCCGGCAAGGCTTTCAGCAGCGTATCCCACGCGGCCGGCGCATAGCCGATGCGGAAATCGCGCGCGGTATTGCCGTCGATGCCGCGCCGCTTCAGGTACTCGACGCCGGGCGGGTATGCCTTCAGCGCGTCGGTAAAAATGCCGGCGACACGATCCATCAATGTGTAGAGCTGGTCGATCCGCCCGTCGCGCGGTGCGCCGCCGGCCTCGCGCGGGACTTCCAGCGACATCATCGCGGCCAGCTCTTCGACGGCCTCGACGAACGCCAGATGATCGTGATCCATCAGGAAGCCGAGTGCCGTGCCATGCGCGCCGCAGCCGAAGCAATGGAAAAAGCCTTTGTCCGGACTAACGGTGAAGGAGGGGGTTTTCTCGCCGTGGAACGGGCATAAGCCCTTGTACTCGCGACCCGCCTTGCGCAGCTCCATGCGGCTGCCAAGTACCTCGACGATGTCGGCCCGCGCGACCAGGTCATCGATGAAGCTCTGCGGGATGAGGCCTGCCATGTACTAGCCGAGTCGGCCTTTGATCGTTGCGCTGACCGCGGCCATGTCTGCGCGACCTTGCGCTGCCGCCTTGACGGCCGCCATGACTTTACCCATATCGCGCATGTTGCTGGCGCCGGTCTCCGCGATTGCCGCGTCGATGATCTTGCCAATTTCCGCATCCGACAAAGGCTCGGGCAGATATGCCGACAACACTTCTATTTCCGCGGCCTCAACGGCGGCCAGCTCCGGGCGGTTGCCTTTTTCGTATTGCGCGATCGACTCACGGCGCTGCTTGACCATTTTCTCGATGACTGCCAGCGTATCGTTGTCGGACATCTCAGTGCGCTCGTCCACCTCGCGCTGCTTGATCGCAGCCATCGCCATGCGGATGACGCCGAGACGGTCTTTGTCGCCGGCGCGCATTGCGGTCTTCATGTCTTCGGTGATTTTCTCTTTCAACATTTTCGGGTTCCCCGTCTATCGGTGCCTCAAACAAAAACGGCCGCCAGCGGCGACCGTTTCGGGCAGAGCTTCTGGCTCATACGCAACGATTAATACAGTCGCACGCGCCTCGTGTTCTCGCGCGACATCTTTTTCAGATGGCGCTTAACGGCGGCGGCTTTCTTACGCTTGCGTTCCTGGGTCGGTTTCTCGTAATACTCGCGACGACGCAGCTCGGTCAGCACACCGGCTTTTTCGCAGGCGCGCTTGAACCGCCGCAGGGCGGCATCGAAATATTCGTTGTCTCTGACTTTAACGCTGGGCATATGATCGCCTATCCTTAATGAATTCTGTGGGTTCGCGGCCGGCGCGCGGCGTGTGCACGCAGGCTGCGACAAAGATTTCCAATTTTACAGGCGGGTTTTGGTGTTTGTAAAGCCAAAAAGACGCTCAGGAGTATAGATTTGCGTGTCCTCGGTATAGAAACCAGTTGTGATGAGACCGGCGTCGCGGTTTACGACACGGCTAGCGGCCTGTTGTCGCACGAGCTGTATAGCCAGATAGCACGGCATGCCGAGTACGGCGGCGTGGTGCCGGAGCTAGCCTCCCGCGACCACCTGGCCAAGCTTGCGCCGATGGTTGAGCACGCCCTGCAGGCGGCGGACACGCAGCCAGGCGAGCTCGATGCTATCGCCTATACAGCAGGCCCCGGGTTGATCGGCGCGCTGTTGGTAGGTGCTTGTTTTGCCAATGGTTTCGCGCGCTCGCTGGGCAAGCCGGCGATCCCGGTACACCATATGGAGGCGCACCTGCTGGCGCCATTGCTGGAGGACGAGGCGCCGCCGTTTCCGTTTGTCGCATTGCTGGTCTCCGGCGGGCATTCGATGCTTGTCGATGTCGCCGGGCTCGGACGCTATGACGTCATCGGCACGACGCTCGACGATGCCGCCGGCGAGGCGTTCGACAAGACGGCGAAACTGATCGGCTTGCCGTATCCGGGCGGGCCGGCGCTTGCCAGGCTGGCGACGCAGGGCGATCCGCGCAGATTCACATTTCCGCGGCCGATGCTGAATCGCCCGGGGCTGGATTTCAGTTTTTCAGGTCTCAAGACCGCGGTATTGATGGCCGTGCGTGATTTACAGGGCGTGGCGCGAGACAGCGCGCCGCTGCCGGGCAGCGAGCTGAGCGAAAAAGATCGCGCCGATATTGCCGCGTCGTTTCAGGCGGCCGTCGTTGAGACGCTGACACGCAAGTGCGAGCGTGCACTCAAACAGACCGGGCGCGAGACGTTGATCATTGCCGGTGGGGTTGGCGCAAATACAGCGTTACGCGAATCGCTGGCGAGTGCCTGCGAGCCGTTGGGCGCCTCCGTTTATTACCCGCGGCCGCTGTTTTGTACCGACAACGGTGCGATGATCGCCCTTGCCGGCGCGCTGCGGGCGGCTGACAGCGAGAGTGGCTATACGATTCAGGCAACACCACGCTGGCCTCTCGGTGCGCGTATGCCGGCCCGCCGCGTGTGAGTTTGATTTATGATGATGGCCGGACTTCAACGGACCGACTGATGGACAAGATTTTTCTCAAGGGACTCAGCATTGATGCCGTAGTTGGTATCTGGGACTGGGAGCGCAAGATCGAGCAGAAGGTCGTCGTCGATCTCGAGATGGGCACCGATATTGCGAAGGCGGCGGCCAGCGACAGCATCGATGACACGTTGAACTACAAACAGGTGGCGCAGCGCGTGACCGACTTCGTCGTCAACGAGAAAGCCTTACTGGTGGAGAGTCTGGCCGAGGGCATCGCGGGCATCATCACCAGCGAATTTGACGTGCCGTGGGTGCGGGTAACCGTGCACAAGCCGGCCGCCATCCGCGGCTCTGAATCGGTCGGTATCCAGATCGAACGCACGCGGTCGGGGAAGTGAGTTCGTCGCTGTCGGTCGTTGCGTATCTCGGTGTTGGTAGCAATGTCGAGCCGGAACAAAATCTCAGGCTGGCGTGGCACGAGCTGCGCAAGCTCGGCGACAACGCGCTGGCCTCGAACGTCTATCGCAATCCGCCTGTCGGTTTTTCCGGGGATGACTTTCTCAATCTCGTTGTGCGTATTGATACGACGTTGAGTCCGCCGCAGTTGCTGCAGTCACTCGAGACGATTCACGATTTAGCGGGGCGCAAGCGCGGCTCTGAGAAATTCGGGCCCCGCGAGCTGGACGTTGACCTGTTGATGTACGGAGACATCGTCAGTCGGGAGTGGAAGCTGCCACGCAAGGACATCATGAAATATCCGTTCGTCTTGCAACCAATGGCGGAGCTTGCACCCGAGCTCGCGCACCCGGGCAACGGTTTCACGATGCATGCCCTGTGGGACGATATGCGCGGCACCGCGACGGTGATGGAGCGTGTCGCCTTCGCATTCGACCCCTGATTACCGGCCAGAATGTGACTGGTGTCACAAATGCTCTTCGCCGGCGCCTTGCTCTGCGCAAGGTCGGCGGATTATCAGGGTATAATTGCGCGGTAAACGAAAGACCAAGGACACAACCCATGAAGAACCCATTGCTGATAGTTCTGACGATAACCGGATTCCTCGTGGGGTGCGGCGGTAGCGGTGGCGGTGGCCTCGCGGGTCCGCAAACCGGCACCGCCGAATGCTCTCTGGATGGCCAGAAAGACTTTGTTCTCGAAGCGATGCGCGACATCTACTTCTGGAACGATCTGCTGCCAGCCAATGTTGATCTTTCGCAGTTTCAGACGCCGGAAGAGCTGCTCGTGTTCCTGACCGATGTGCAGCCGTTGGACCGTTTCAGCTTTATTGATTCCGCGGCGGCCGATGCCGCGTTCTTTGGCGAAGGCGAGTTCGCGGGCTTCGGCTTCTCAACAACGTTCACGGCTACCGACGAGGTGCGCTTCGTGCGCGTGTTCGGCGGCAGCCCGGCAGACAACGCCGGCATTGAACGTGGGCAGCAACTATTGTCGGTGGACGGTCGCAGCATTGCGGAAATTGAAGCCAATGAGGGCCTCAGTGCGGCGTTTGGTGCGTCGGATGTTGGCGTCGTGCGCACGCTGCGGATTCGCCAGCCGGACAACAGCGAGTTTGATGCGGTTCTGACCAAGGCGGTCGTCACGATAGATCCGATTCCGCAGGTTCGTACGTTCAGCATTAATGGCACAACCTACGGCTATTTCGAGCTGTCGACCTTTATCCGTACCGCGGAGAGTCAGCTGGATGCCGTGTTTGCCGAGTTCAACACGCTGGGGATCAACGAGATCATTATCGATGTCCGCTACAACGGTGGTGGACTGGTCAGCGTCGCTGATCTGCTGGGCGACTACCTCGGCGGCAGCATCAATGTCGCGCAAGGTGAGGTGTTCTCAGAAACGTTGTTCAACGACGACAATATCGAAGAAAACAGAACCGAGTTTTTCGAAAATCGGGCGCAGTCTCTGGATCTGCAAAGCGTCGTGTTTATTACCACCGGTGGCACGGCGTCTGCCAGTGAGCTGGTGATTAACAGCATGGAGCCCTGGGTGGCGCAGGTTGCGCTGGTTGGCTCGACGACGTTTGGCAAACCGGTAGGCCAGGTTGGTCTGCTGTTCTGCGAAAAGATTTTGCGCCCCACGTCGTTCGAGACGGTCAACAGCCTCGGTGAGGGTCAGTATTTCGACGGGCTGCCGGTTGATTGTGCGGCAGCCGACGATCTGGATTTCGTCGTCGGTGATGCTCAGGAGCCCTCAACTGCGGCGGCGCTAAGCTTGCTCGCGGGAGGCGTTTGTCCTCCGGCACAGGTACGCGAAACGCCGGGCGGTGAGATCAAGGCATTCCGCCCACCCGCGGCGAGAACTACTGCACAGGCGAACGCTTACGTCTACTGACGCTGGCGCAATCGAGCCAAGACCGTGTGGTGCTACCAGCCCACACTGCGCCCGCCGTCGACGGCCAGAATCTGCCCGCTGACGTAGGTCGCATCGCGCACCAGATACAGAATCGCGCCGGCGATATCCTCCGGCCCACCGGCGCGCGCCAGCGGTATCTGGCTGACAATGCTCTCTTTCGCGGCATCGGTCATACCATCGCTGGGCCACAGGATCGCGCCCGGCGCGACCCCGTTTACGCGAATTTCGGGCGCCAGATCTTTTGCCAGCGATAGCGTCAGCATTGCCAGCCCTGCCTTGGCCGGGCCGTACACCGGATGATCCCTGAGCGGTCTTCGCGCGTGAATGTCGACCATGTTGATGATGACGCCGCCGGCTTCGCGTAAGTGTGGCGCCGCCGCCTGGCTGAGGAACAACGGCGCCTTCAGATTGGTGCCCATCAGGTCGGCCCAGTGTTGTTCGGTAATCGTGCCGACAGGGGTCGGATAAAAGGTCGAGGCGTTATTGATCAGCACGTCGATCCGGCCGGTTGTCCCGACTACCTTGTCGACCAGCTGGTCGACGGTTTCTGCGTGCAGCAGGTCACCCTGGAACAACGCGCATGAGTCGGCGCGAGTATCATTCAGCGATTGTTGCAACGCGCGCGCGTCGTCGGCCGAGCGGTTGTAGTGCAGCGCAATATTGGCGCCCTCGGCATGTAGCGTGCGGCTGACGGTAGCGCCGATGCGACGGGCACCGCCGGTGATTAACACCCATTTTCCGTTCAGGTTGTTGCTGCTGTCAGACATGACGTGATTTTCCTCGGTTGGCTTTGCGTGAGCGTGCATCAGAGCTGTGCGACAATTTAGCAGACGATCTAAACCACTGCGGTCATTTTCCCTTGCGCCCATCTTCTGTCGAGTTACTACCTGAGCCGGACGCCGCGGCTGCGCAGCATTCCGCGCGCATGCGCGAGCATCTGATCACGCAGGTACAGGCACACGATGGGGTGATCGCATTCTCGCGCTTCATGTACGACGCGTTGTATGCGCCGGGCCTGGGTTACTACAGTGCCGGCGCGACAAAGTTCGCCGAGGCCGGCGATTTCACGACCGCGCCCGAGGTGTCACCGCTATTTTCCGGGGTGATGGCGCGACAATGCGCATCCGTACTGGACGAGATTGACGGCGGCGATGTGGTCGAGTTTGGTGCCGGCAGTGGCCGCATGGCGGCGGATATTTTGAATGGCCTCGCGAGCTGCGACCGGTTGCCTGCACACTATTACATCGTCGCCGAGGTCAGCGCGGACTTGCGCGCGCGCCAGCGCGCCACCCTCGAGCGGGACGTGCCCGATCTGGCGGGCCGGGTGTCGTGGGTGGATGACCCGGCGACGCTCAGCATCGACGGCGCGGTCATCGCCAACGAGGTGCTCGATGCACTGCCGGTCGAGCGCTTTCGCATTGGCGAGCGCGGCGTTGAACAACAAACCGTTGCTCTGGAGCACGACGAGCTTGTGCTGTCCTTCCGTCCTGCGCCCGATGCGTTGTCGGGCGCCGTCGCCAGCCTGCAGCGCCAGCTGGGACGTGCGTTGCCAGTGGGGTACGAGAGCGAGATCTGCCTGATGATGCCGGCGTGGTTGGGCACACTGTCGGCAACGCTGCGGCGTGGTGTTGTCGTGCTGTCCGACTACGGTTACGGTCGCCGCGACTACTACGCGCCCGAGCGCGATCGCGGCACGCTGACCTGTCACTTCAGACATCATGCTCATCACGAGCCACTGCTGTGGCCGGGTATTCAGGACATCACCGCATGGGTTGATTTCAGCCTCGCGGCGGAATCGCTGCGCGACTGCGGTCTCGGGTACCTGGGCTTCACGACCCAAAGCCAGTTCCTCCTGCATGGCGGTATTACCGAGCTGTTGGCGCAAGCGGGTAGCGATATCTCGCTCGAATTGTCGCGCGGTGTGAAAACGCTTACATTGCCGGGCGAAATGGGCGAACGTTTTCGCTTTATCGGTTTTCATCGTGATTGCCCGCTGGCTTTGGCCGGCTTCTCCGGTCGCGACTACGGCATGCAGCTATGACAGTCCTCGAAATTGTTGTCCTCGCGATCGTCCAGGGCATGACGGAGTTTCTGCCTATATCGAGCAGCGGCCACCTTATTCTCGCGCCCGCTTTGCTTGGCTGGGATGATCAGGGCCTGGCTTTCGACGTTGCCGTACACGTCGGCACGTTGTCCGCAGTGGTCTGGTTTTTTCGCGACGACCTCGCGCGCATGACGTGCGCGCTCCTCGCGCAGTGGTCGCGTCCGCAGGGCAGTGCGCCGGATACCGACGCGCGACTTGCCTGGTACCTGATCGTGGCCACCGTGCCCGTCGGACTCGCGGGCATCTTGCTGCGCGACATCATCGAATTGTATCTGCGCTCGCCTGCGGTCATCGCCGCCACGACCGCGGGTTTCGGCATTTTGTTGTGGTGGTCGGCACGCACCGGCGCGCAGGTGCGCAGTCTGGATTCGCTGCGCTGGCGCGACGCGCTGATCATTGGTCTGTCGCAGGTGTTGGCGCTGGTGCCGGGCACGTCTCGATCCGGCATTACGATGACGGCGGGCTTTGGCCTCGGATTATCGGCGCAGGCGGCGGCACGGTTTTCGTTCTTGCTGTCGATACCGGTGATCGTGTTGGCCGGCGGTCTTGAAGTACTGAAGCTTGTGCGCAGCGAGATGCCGGTCGACTGGTCGGCGCTGGCGATCGGCAGCGTGCTATCCGCGCTGGTCGCCTACATCACCATCAAATACTTCCTGCAGTTCATTTCGCGCATCGGCATGCTGCCCTTTATGTGCTACAGGCTGGCGTTGGCGGCGCTGATTCTCTATGCGCTGGTGCTGCGCGCGTAGTTGCGTTTGAAGCTCGCGATGGCCGCCTCGCGCTCGCGCGTCAATGCCTTGCCGAACGCGGCACCTTCATGCCCCTGCCTGGCGATCGTCTCGTTGCTGACCGATTGTGCCGCGCCGAGCGCGCCGAGCAGATATTCGGCCTGCGGATAATCACGTTCTGCCAGTCCTTCGCGACCGCGTGCGTCGGCCTCGCAAGCCAGCGCGAACTGCGCGACGATGTCCGGGTGGCGGAACGCACCCATTGCATCAAGCATTTTCAGCAGCGTCGCCGGGCGTAACTCGAATATGCGGTGACAGTGCGTGTGATATTCGGCCACCAGCGTGGCGAGGCGCTGCCAGCGTTTTGGTGTGCGCAAGCGCTCGCACAAGACGCCGACCAGCCGCGCACTGTGTCGCTCATGGCCATGATGCTTGGGCCATAAATCTTCGGGCGTAAGCGCCTTGCCCAGGTCGTGCACCAACACGGCGAACCGGACCTCGGCGCTGGCGCCCAATGTCGCGGCCATGTCGACAGCCATTAACGTGTGCAACCCGGTGTCGATTTCGGGGTGCCACTGTGGCGACTGCGGCACACCGAACAGCGCATCGAGTTCGGGAAACAATGCCGCCAGCGCGCCGCATGCACGCAGGATTCGAATGTAGACCGACGGTGTGTTGTGGCCGAGCGCGCGCGCCGTTTCAGACCAGACCCGCTCGGCACTGAGTGATGTCATCTCGCCGCTCGCGACGATGTCGCTCATCAGTCGCATGGTGTCGACCTCGATGGTAAAGCCGAGTGGCGCGAAGCGCGTCGCGAAACGCGCGGCGCGCAGCACCCGTAGCGGGTCCTCCGAGAACGCCGCGCTGACATGCCGCAGCAACCGCGCGTCGAGATCTGCATGGCCACCATAAGGGTCGACCAGTGAGCCATCGGTTGCCTGCGCAATGGCATTGACGGTTAAGTCACGCCGCGACAAATCTTCGTCCAGCGTAACGCTCGCCGACGTATCGAAACTGAACGCCTGATGGCCGCTGCCCGTCTTGCGTTCGACGCGCGCCAATGCGTATTCTTCTTGCGTGTCCGGGTGCAGGAACACCGGGAAATCATTGCCGACCTGTCGAAAGCCGCGCGCCAGCATTTCGTCCGGTGTGCTGCCAACCACGACCCAGTCGCGCTCATGGACAGGCAGGCCCAGCAGCCGGTCGCGCACGGCGCCACCGACGAGGAATACATTGAGATTATCGGTCGCAGTCATGCGCAATAGTGTACCGAAGCGTCGGCCGTTGCGTTGGCTCGCGAGACTGTTGGTCGTTTGTGCCGCGTCGTTGCAGGCAGGTTGCTACTACCTGCAGGCCGCGCAGGGACAGCTGGCACTATCGCGTGCGCGCCAGCCGATCGAAACGATCGTTGCGGATCCCGCGACGCCCGATACATTGCGGCAACGGTTGCAGCTCGTGGATGAGGCGCGCGCGTTTGCGCACACAGCGCTGGGATTACCCGACAACGGCAGTTATCGCAGCTATGTCGATTTGCAGCGCGACTACGTGGTGGTCAATGTGTTTGCCGCGCCGGCCTTGTCGCTGCAAGCAAAGCGTTGGTGCTACCCATTCGTCGGCTGTCTCGCATATCGCGGCTATTTTGATGCCGCGGATGCCTCGCGTTATGCGGCACGGCTGGCGCAGCGCGGCCTGGATGTCACTATTCGCAACGTGCCGGCTTACTCGACGCTCGGCCGATTTGAGGACCCCGTGCTAAGCACAATGCTCGCTCGTGACGATGCAGGACTGGTGTCGCTGTTGTTCCACGAACTGGCCCACCAGTTGTTTTACGTAGACGGTGATACCGCGTTTAACGAGTCGTTCGCGAGTTTTGTCGCCAGTGAGGGGCTGCGCCGCTGGAATGCGGCGCGTGCAATTGAGGCGCCAGCGTCGGACAACGCCGCAGTGACGTTGATGAACCAGCGCCGCGAGGCGTTGATTGCTGCAATGGCCTCGGCGCGTGAGCGTCTGCAAGAGATCTATGCGGGGCCCGCTGGTGAGCAAGAAAAGCTTGAGCAAAAGGCGCGGGTGTTTGTGTGGCTTGAGCGCGCCTGGCGCGCTAACGGTGCAACGTCAAGGCCGCCGTCGAACAACGCCGATTTCCTGCCATCCTCGTTGTATAGCGATCTGACACCGGCATTTGCGGCTCTGTTGGAAAGTTGCGATCAGGCGCTGGCGTGTTTTTATTCACGGGCGCGTGCGCTGGGCGAGCTTGACGAATCCGCGCGTGAGAGTGCGTTGGTGAGATTAGCGAGAGATTAGCGAACGGCTGGCGACGGATTTGTGATCGGCTAGCGCAGGTCGGCAAACGACCGCGGGAATCTACCGCATGGCTGGCTATTAGCGTTTGGCGCTGCGTCGCAAGTCGTCGTAGCGCTCATTGCGACCTTTTCGCGTCAGGTAGGTCGGCACGATGGTTTCAAGCGACGTCGGCTCGATACCGAGCTCTAGGAGTCCGTTCTGATCGCAAATACTGTGCATGGTCAACGAGCGAAAATTGTCGGTTGAGAACGGCTTGCCCGGCACGAAGTCAAAGATCCGTGCCTGGATTTTCGCGATGGCATCCGGCAGGCCGATGATAAGTCGCCTGATGCCGAGTTCGTCGCGGACATAGGTGACGAGTTCACGCAATGAATACACGCGCGGGCCGCACAGCTGATAGACCTGGCCGATCGTTCGCTTGTCGTTGAGCGCCTGTACAAATGCTAACGCGACGTCTTCGACGAAGACCGGCGCGAAGCGGGCATTGGCTCGTGCCAACGGCATGACCGGCGCAATCTTAAGCAAGCCGGCAAAACGATTGATGAAAGAGTCGTTCGGGCCAAAGATCACCGATGGTTGAAAGATCGTCCACGCCAGCGTTGCCGGATCCGCGCTCCTGATCGCGTCTTCCGCTTCACCTTTGCTTTTCAGGTAGTCGGAGGGGCCTTTCTTGGCACTGGCTTTCAGCGCGCTCATCTGCAACAGGCGTGCGACGCCTTCCTGCTGACACACGTCGATAACTGATGCTGTCAGATCGCGGTGGGCAACGTAGAAACCGCGCCCGCGGTGGTGGCCGCGCTCGTTGAGAATGCCAACCAGATTGATGACAGCATCGGCACCGCGCACTACTTTGGCCAGGCTGTCGCGGTCGTGTACGTCCGCGCTGACCAGCTTAACCTCGGGAATAACGCCGAGGCTCTTCGCCGTCTCAAGGCTGCGCGTTGGCACGACAATCCGATAGCCGGCGTTGCGCAGCTTGTTGATGATCGCGCGACCGACGAAGCCGGTGCCGCCAAGGATGACGCAGGTCTTGTTGTTGTTCATGGGTCAATGTGTTTCGAGCGGACGACCGGCGATTATAAGCGACTGGCAAGCGTTGCTGCAGATTGTTTTGGTGCAACGGGCGTCAGCGCGACTGACAGTCGCTCATGCCGGCCGTTCATGCGCCATTGAAATATCACGTCAGCCGACAGCACACGCTGCACGTAGCTGCGGGTTTCATCGTAGGCGATGGTCTCGATCCAGACATCGGCGCGCATCGGCTGCGCTGCATTGAGCCACTTGTCGACACGGTGCGGGCCGGCATTATAGGCGGCGGTCGCCAGCGCCTTGTGTTCGAAGCGCTGATGCAGCGATGCCAGATAGCGGGTGCCCAGAGCGATATTGCTGTCGGCGTCCTTCAGCGTATCGATGCCCGACCAGGGCAGTCCGATGGTCGCGGCCACCTGGCGCCCTGTGCGGGGCATCAGTTGCATGAGTCCCCAGGCGCCCGCCGACGAGCGAACATCGCGGTCGAACAAGCTCTCGCTGCGGGTAATGCCGTAGACCCATGTCGCGCTGACGCTGGCATTATTCGCGTGGCGCTCTATCGCGTCCCGATAGGCCAGCGGGTAGCGGATCTCAAGGTCGTCATAAGCCTTGACCGTACCGAGTGCCGCGATGGCCTCGGCGTGCCAGCCCCAGCTATGGGCGAGCGCGGCGGCGGCCCTGATATCGGTATCCGTGCGTCCTCGCATGGCGCGTCGCCATTCGCTTTGCGCGCGTGCGGGCTGGCCGACGGCATGCAGCTCTCTCGCACGCAGCATTTCCGGCGCGCTCGCCAGCGCATCGAAAGCGGCGGGCACATAGTCCAGGTCGGCATCGGCGAACTGATAGGCAGCGCCGGACTGGTCGGCGGCGAGAAATCCGTAAAAGCTGCGCTCCTGCGCCAACGCCCGCATCAGCCGGTCTGCGACGTCGGTCTGGCCGGTAATGCTCAGTGCCATTGCCTCCCAGAAACGCCAACGATCGCTGGTCGCCGCAGCTGGCTCCATTAGCCCGATTGCGCGCAGCACCTCGGTCCAGTTGTCCTGGCGCATCGCGCTGCGGGCGCGCCATTCGAGCGCACGCTGGTCTGTCGCATCGCCAGGCAAATCGCGCAACATGCCCAAGGCTTGCGGGTGATGATCCTGTGCCGTTGCGATGGCGATATAGCGCTGAAGTTCGCTGCGCACCTCGTCATCGATTTTGCGCGCCGACAACACCGTGCGTGCGCGTGCCGACGCTATCAATGGCTCGCGCAAAGCCAGACGCTTCAGGGCGTAGATCGCCTGTTCATTGCTCAGCGATGCGGCAGTGTTGTCATCCAGCACACGTTGCGGGTGATCGTGGATTTGCTGCCAGCTTGACGTTAGTTCGCGATCCTCATCGTCCAGGCGTTTCGCGAGATAACGCGCCAGACTGAAGTTGCGTTGCTCTAGTGCGAGCATCATGCGCTCGCGCACATCGCCCTCACTCAGCGCGCCTTCGTCGAGTAGCGTCGTGAATGCATCCGTGCAATTGTCGTTTTGGCTCGAGCCTGTCAGCCAGAGCCGGCGGGCGAGCGCGACAGTGTCTTTATCGTTCGGCTTTGTGCTGTCGACGCGCGCGGTGAGTACGTGGCAGTCGAGCGACGCGATACGCGCGTTCGCATAGTGCTCCTGGTATACGTTCAGGAATTCGCGCCATTTACCCTGCGCAGCCAAACGCGAGATATAGCGGTAACGCAGCCGACGGATCGGCGCGAGTGACGCATGCATACGCATGAAGTCTTCAAGTTCGCGCGTCGGGGTCTCGTCGAGGCGTGCGGAATAGTAGGCAGCACGCAGGTCGGGCCACAGGATATATTTACGCAGCGATGCCTCGGTCCTGCGGTCCGGTGACCAGCGGCCTTGCAGGGCATCGGGCCATGCTGTAATAAACGCGGCGCGGTCGTCTGTCGGCGCTTTGGCCGCGAACGAACCCATCGCCGCCGTGGCGGCGACGATGAGTAGCCCGCTGCGAGCAAGAACCGTGATCGCGCGGCGCATTCGCAACGCCTAGCGGGTGAATTTCAACAGCAGGCTGCGACCTTCGCGTTCAACCTCGATGAACAGAACGCCAGTCGAGTTTGCCGATGCAACATTCTGCAGGTCCTCGAGGTTGCTAACGCGCTGGCGATTAACCCGTACGATACGGTCCTCTGCTCGCAGGCCGCCCAGGGCGGCAGGGCTGCCTGGTGCTACGCCGCTGACGAGGATGCCGTCGTTGTCTTGCATAGTGGCGAAACTCGCGCCGTTCAGGCCGGGATGGATCTCGGCTGCATTCGCAATTTGTCCCGTGCTCAGTTCGTCGAGCGTCGCCATAAACTGCTGCACACCGCCCTCGCGCAGTGCGGTGATCTTCACGTCATCGCCGCTGCGCATGAGCCCGATGGTGTTGCGCAGCTCGCTGGCGCTATCGATTTTTTCGCCATTGACCGCCGTGATGATGTCATTGACAGCGAGCCCGGCACGCTCCGCCGCACTGCCGGGGCTCACCGACTGCACGATCGCGCCCTTGACGTTCTTGAGCCCGAGCGCTTGCGCGCTGTCTGCGTTGATCGTGTCGATAGCGACACCCAGCAGGCCGCGGCGCACTTCGCCGAAGTCCAGCAGCTGGCGCATGATGCTCTTGGCCATGTTCGAGGGAATCGCAAAGCCGATGCCCACGTTGCCGCCATTGCCGCTGATGATGGCGGAGTTGATGCCAACCAGTTGGCCATTGAGATTGACCAGTGCACCGCCCGAGTTACCCGGGTTGATCGACGCATCGGTCTGGATAAAATCTTCATAACCGTCACGGCTGATGCCGCTGCGACCGAGTGCGCTGACGATGCCCGATGTAACGGTATGGCTGAGGCCAAACGGGTTGCCGATGGCGATGACAAAGTCACCCACCTCGATGTTGTCGGAGTCGCCTATCGAAATGTCGACAAGGTTGGCTTGCTCGACTTTCAGCACGGCGACGTCGGTACCCTCGTCGGAGCCGACGACCGTCGCTTCGAACGAGCGATCGTCGAACAACGTGATCTTGATTTCGTCGGCATTGGCGACGACGTGATGGTTGGTCAGGATGTAGCCATTGTCGGCATCAACAATGACACCGGAACCGGCGGAGCGCATTGAGCGCGGGCCCTGATTGTTCGGTACGCCGAAGAAATCGCGGAACGGATCGCGTGAGCGGCTGCGCGGTTGCACCGTACTGCTGACCTGAATGTTGACGACCGCCGGTGAGACTTCCTTAACGAGCGGTGCAAGGCTGGGCAACGGTTGGCCGCTGACTTTGTCAGGCAGCGCGGCGTCGGCCGTGGCGACAAGTCCCGCATAAAGTACGAGCGCAACAGAAAGCAATTTTTTCATTGAAAATTCCCTGAGACAAATTCAAGACAATCAGGTTGGCCGACAATCGCCGGTCGCCTGCATTCAAGACTACGTTATTTCCGACCCGCGCTGGGGTCCGTCAGTTCCACAACGTCTTACACCTACTGTCGTTGTGAGGCGCCGCAGGCGGATTTCAAGGGTGGCCGGCGGACCAATGGAGCAAAACCGGAGTAAAACGGGTTAAGACGGTGATTTTCATGCACGTCGCTGAAAAATAGACGAATTTCGTAAACACTACATCTTGTGTTCACGGCTTTATGTCATACGGCACAAATTTTTTACAAAATATTCATGCGATAAATGAAAAGATATATGTAAGTTACTGTTTTTAATGTATAATCAACTATTCCAATGGCATGGTTCAATGCTTGACACGACGCGCTCAGGAGCATAATCTACGACTTCGGCTGCACAACATCTTGTGCCAGCCAAATAAATAAGATTACCGGCAGACCGGTCAGTCAGTGCACCTGTAACTGGTTGATAAGGCGTCTATTTGTTCGGATTCAGGGATGACCGAATCGCGGTCAGGTTGATTTAAAACAGTCGCACAGCGGCTCTGAAATTTTGGGGGTTCTTTCTGGCATGAGTACAGCCACCGATTCTGGTACCGATGATATGGCGCAAATTAGCGATGTCTCTGATATTCCGTTGCAACAAACCTCGCGTGACATCTGGGAAACAAAATACCGCCTGACGTCGAAATCCGGTGAGGAAATTGATAGCACCGTCGATGACACGTATCGACGCGTGGCCCGTGCCTTGTCAAACGTCGAAATCGAACCTGACGCCTGGTACGCAAAGTTCCTGTGGGCGCTGCGCTCCGGGGCTATTCCCGCCGGTCGCATTACCTCCAATGCCGGCGCGCAGGCGCACAAGCCGGCCACCTCGACGATTAACTGCACCGTCTCCGGCACCATTGCGGATTCTATGGACAACATCCTCGGCAAGGTACACGAGGCCGGGCTGACCCTGAAGGCCGGCTGCGGTATCGGTTACGAATTCTCCACGTTGCGCCCGAAAGGCGCTTACGTGTCCGGTGCGGGCGCCCATACCTCCGGGCCGCTGTCGTTCATGGATATCTACGACAAGATGTGTTTCACCGTGTCCTCAGCCGGCGGTCGTCGCGGCGCACAAATGGGCACTTTCGATATCGGGCACCCGGACGCCGCAGAGTTCATTCTCGCCAAGCGCGAGAATGGGCGTCTGCGACAGTTCAATCTATCACTGCTGATCACCGACGAATTCATGAAAGCCGTCAAGAACGACGACGAGTGGGCGCTGGCGTTCCCGGTTACCCGTCGCGAACTTGAGCAGGATGGCGATGACATCGATGCGTTGCTTGAAACGCGTGGTGGCGATGAATATGTCTGGCGCGAATGGCCGGGCGAAGGTGATTTCCTGAAAGACGAGGGTGGCCTGGTGGCGTGCAAGGTTTACAAGACCATGCCGGCACGACGTCTGTGGGACATGATCATGGCGTCGACCTACGATTTCGCCGAACCCGGCTTCGTGCTGATCGATGCGGTCAACGAGATGAACAATAATTGGTGGACGGAGAACATTCGCGCCACCAATCCTTGCGGCGAGCAGCCATTACCGCCTTACGGTTCTTGCCTGCTGGGTTCGGTCAATCTGACGCGCTTCGTGAAAACACCGTTTGGTGACGACGCCGCGTTCGATTGGGACGGCTTCAAGGAAGTGGTCAAGGTCTTCACGCGCATGCTCGACAATGTTGTTGAGATCAACGGCTTGCCGCTGCCGCAACAGCGCAACGAGATTACGCGCAAGCGTCGTCACGGCATGGGTTTCCTCGGCCTCGGCTCGACCATCACAATGCTCGGCATGCGTTACGGCTCCGACGCGTCGGTTGCGTTCACAGAAAAAGTGGCGCGCGAGCTGGCAATTGCCGGCTGGGAAGCGGGGTTGGATCTGGCGCACGAAAAAGGGCCGGCGCCGATCATGAACGAGGACTTTGAAGTCACGCACGAGATGTTGCGCAAGCGCCCGGAGATGGTTGTCGACGGATATCAGGCGGGCGACAAGGTGCCAGGCCGTGTGTTGCACGCACGTTACAGCCGCTACATGCAGCGCATTGCCGAGGTGGCCCCGGAACTGGTGGGAGAGCTTGAGCAGGTCGGTGCGCGTTTCACCCATCACAGCTCCATCGCACCGACGGGCACGATCTCACTGTCGATGGCGAATAACGCCTCGAATGGCATTGAGCCGAGCTTCGCGCATCATTACTTCCGCAACGTCATTCGCGAAGGTAAGAAGTCGAAAGAAAAAGTTGATGTGTTTTCGTTCGAGCTGTTGGCCTACCGTTCGCTCGTCAACCCGGCGGCGATGCCGTTTTCGGACAAGGAAGGCGAGCAGCTGCCGGACTACTTCATCACGGCTGATGATATTTCGCCGAAGCAGCATGTCGATATTCAGGCAGCCGCACAGCGCTGGGTCGATTCTTCGATTTCCAAGACGGCCAATGTGCCGACCGACTACCCCTACGAAGACTTCAAGGATATTTATCTGTACGCCTACGACAAAGGGTTGAAAGGCTGCACGACATTCCGCTTCAACCCGGAAGCGTTCCAGGGCGTATTGGTTAAGGAAGGCGACCTCAAGAATACGACCTATGTGTTTGAGCTGGACGACGGTACGTCGGTTGAAGTAGCGGGCGACGAGCAAATTGAATACGACGGCGAGATGCATACGGCCGCGAATTTGTTCGATGCCATGAAAGAAGGTTATTACGGAAAATTCTGATGAAAATTGACAAAAAAATCGTCGGCTATTCAGTCAAGAAGCCCGAGTCGAAAGACGCCGCCAAAGCGATCGCCAAAGCGAGTGGTGAAGGCGCCAACGTCATCCGCATGCACGAGCGTCTTGAGCGCCCGGAAATGCTTATTGGTTCGACCTATAAGGTTAAGACGCCGGTCTCCGATCACGCGATGTATGTGACGATAAACGACATCCTGCTGAATGAAGGCACCGAGCACGAACAGCGTCGTCCGTTCGAGATTTTTATTAACTCGAAAAACCTCGATCACTATCAGTGGATCGTCGCGCTGACACGCATCATCTCGGCGGTATTCCGTAAGGGTGGCGATGTCACATTCCTCGTCGACGAGCTGAAGGCAGTCTTTGATCCGCGTGGTGGTTATTGGCAACCGGGCGGCAAATTTATGCCGTCAATCATTGCCGAGCTTGGCTATATCGTCGAGAAGCACCTGACGGCGATCGGTCTGCTGAAGTCGCGTGAGCTCGATGAGCATCAGCAAAAAATGGTCGACGAAAAGCGCGCCGAGTACGAGCAGGCGAATGCGCAGCGGGATGCGTTCGCCAGCGATGGCGGTTATCCGGAGGGTGCGCAACTGTGTGCCAAGTGCAGTACCGCGGCTGTCGTTATGATGGACGGTTGCATGACCTGTCTGGCATGCGGCGAGTCGAAGTGCGGGTAGCATGATAGGACCCGGCGGGCGAAATTCCGCTGGATCACGCGCCAGCGCAAACCAATGACGCTTTCTATCCCCGATTTTTCGCGTGCGGCCGTACTGGTCGCCGGCGACGTCATGCTCGATCAGTACTGGTTTGGTGGTACCGAGCGGATTTCGCCCGAGGCACCTGTTCCTGTGGTGCATGTCGATCACGATGAGGAGCGCGCCGGCGGTGCGGCAAACGTGGCGGTCAATCTCGCCATGCTCGGCAGTCGCGCGAAACTGATCGGAATCAGCGGCGACGATGCAGCGGCGGACCGCTTGCTGGCCCATCTCGGGCAGCGTCAGGTAGAGTGCGATCTGCTGCGCGATCCGCGCCAGCCTACGATTACCAAGCTACGTGTTTTGTCCCGGGGCCAGCAGCTGATCCGCCTGGATCGCGAAGAGCCGGTGCACAGCGATGCCTCGCTATCGGCGTCGTTGACGGCCTCAATGGAAGCCGCAAGCGTCGTCATCTTGTCCGACTACGGCAAAGGTGCGCTGCACGATGCCGAGGCGCTGATCGCGATTTGTCGCGACGCCGGTAAGCCTGTGCTGGTCGATCCGAAAGGGCGCGATTTCGGCCGCTACCGCGGCGCCAGCATCATCACTCCGAATGAGGCCGAGTTTCGCGCTGCGGCAGGGGACTGGAGCAACGATGCCGAGCTCGTTGCCCGCGCGCGCGACATGATTGCGCAATTCGATCTGGGTGCGTTGTTAATTACCCGCAGCGCGCGCGGCATGCTGCTGGTGCAGCCTGACGACGAGCCGTTTTTCCTGTCGACCGAAGCCCGTGAAGTATTCGACGTTACCGGCGCCGGTGACACCGTGATCGCGACGCTGGGTGCGGCCATTGCCAGCGGCGCCACTTTGCAGTCAGCGGTGGAGCTGGCCAACCTGGCCGCCGGTCGCGTGGTCGCGAAGATTGGTGTTGCCGGTGTGACCCCGGCGGAGTTACGCGTCGCATTGCATCGGCGCGGCAAGGGCGGTCGCGAAGCGACGGATCTCGACTCCCTGCAAGCGCTCGTCGCCGAGGCGCGCATCAGTGGCGAGAAGGTGGTCATGACCAACGGCTGTTTCGATGTGCTGCACGCCGGCCATGTCGCCTATCTGGAAGAGGCCAAGTCGCTGGGAGACAGGCTGATCGTCGCAGTAAACGACGACGCGTCGGTGCAACGTCTGAAAGGCGAGGGCAGGCCCATCAACACCGCCGAGGACCGGATGCTGGTACTTGCCGGGCTTGCGGCCGTCGACTGGGTGGTGCCGTTCGGTGAAGACACGCCGGCGGCTTTAATCGAACGCCTGTTGCCGGACGTACTGGTGAAAGGCGGTGATTACGAAATCAGCGAAATTGTCGGCGGTGATGCCGTGATCGCCGCGGGCGGTGAGGTTCGCGTGCTCGCATTCCGGCCGGGCCGCTCGACGACATCGATTATCGAGCGTATCCGCGGCAGCTAGCCGGCTCGCATGCGGTTTTTCTACAATCTGCTGGTGTTGATAGGGCTGCCTTTTGCGGCGCTGTATTGGCTATGGCGGGCCATTTCCGACGCCAACTACCGCGAGCGCTGGTATCAAAGATTCGGCTTTGGCTACCCGGGCAGTGACGTTGGTCGCCGGCATATCTGGATTCATGCTGTTTCAGTCGGCGAGGTACAAGCCGCCGCCGCGCTGGTGCGTGCGTTGCAGCTGCGCTTGCCTGACGCCACTATCCTGATCACAACGGTCACACCAACAGGCGCCGATCGCGTCCGATTGTTGTTTGGTGATTCGGTGACGCATGCATATGTGCCCTACGATGTCAGGACAGCGGTGCGCCGCTTCTACCGCGCCGTGTCACCCAGTCTCGCGATAATTGTTGAGACAGAGTTATGGCCGAATCTCTACCACGAGGCCGGCGTGCTCAATATTCCGCTGGTACTTGCCAGCGCAAGAATTTCGCCGCGCTCAATGCCGCGTTACCGGCGTCTGGTCGGCCTGTTCCGTGATGCGTTGTCCAACGGGATTATTATTGCGGCCCAGAGTGAGATCGACCGGCAGCGCTTCGTTGAGCTCGGCGCGCCTGCCGAGCGTACGTTCGTCAGCGGCAACATCAAGTTCGATTTCGACCACGACCCGAATGTCGAAGTGCTGGGACGCCAATTCGCCAGCGACTACGTCGGTGAGCGACCGGTCTGGGTTGCGGCGAGTACTCACGCGGGCGAGGAGGAGATCCTGGTCGAGGCGCATGCGCGACTGTTAAAAGAAATCCCTGATGCACTGTTGATACTGGTGCCGCGTCATCCCGGTCGGTTCGACGATACGGCGGCGATGCTAGACAAGGCTGGCATGCGATTTGTTCGTCGTACAACTAGTGCCGGCTGCCCAGCGGACATTCCGGTATTGCTCGGCGACACGATGGGCGAGGTCAATATGTTCTACGCGGCTTCAGACATCGCGTTTGTTGGCGGTAGCCTGGTGCCGGTGGGCGGCCACAATCTGCTTGAGCCTGCGGCTCTGGCATTGCCGATCCTGTCAGGACCGTATCTGTTCAATGCCGAGGACATTGCCACGATGTTTACCGAGCAGGGTGCGGTCAAAGTTGTCAACGACGCGGCTGCGCTCTATGAGGCGCTGCTGTCATTATTCAGGCGCGAGCAATTGCGTGATTCGATGGGTGGTCTCGCATCCCAGCTATTGACGGCAAACCGTGGCGCGGTCGATCGATTGTTAGAGCGACTGGAGCCCCTGATCAAAGGCCCGATGTCGCGCCGCGTTGACTAGGGCTTTTCTTCCAGCACGTTATTGAGTCGTTCCAGGTCCTGTACGCGTAACGAACCGGCGGCCTGCTTGAGGCGCAGTACATTGGTCAGATAGTCATACCGCGAGCGCAGATACTGGGTCCGTGCGTTGAACAGCTGGCGTTGCGCAACAAGCACATCGACTGTGGTCCGGGTGCCGACTTCCAGGCCTGCCTGAGTGGCTTCCAGAGCCGTCTGGCTCGACTTCAGCGCCTGCGCCAGCGCCTTGCTGCGTGATATTTCTGTCAGCACGCCCAGATAGGCGTCGCGTGTCAGGCGTTCGGTTTCGCGCGCGATACGCTGCGTGCGTTCGCGCGCCGCGCGATGCAGATAAACGGCTTCTTTGACCTGTGACGAGGTACGGAAACCGGAAAACAGCGGGACGTTAACCTGTACGGAGATGCTCTCGCTGTCGTTGTTACTGCCAATATCGGCGAACGGGCCGCCACCGTTCGAGCGCTCCAGCGCAACCTCGTTACCTGAACGACGTACGACGAGGTCCAGCGTAGGCAAGTGGCCAGAGCGCCTCGCGCTGACTTCCTTGCTGGCAATTTCGGCGGCGATTCTGCTGGCGATCAGCGCGAGATTTTGCTCCAGTGCGATGGATACCCACTCGTCTTCATTGGCAGGCGTCGGCGCCACCAATGGCAGTGTCTCGGCGGGTGCGGCAAGGTCACTGACATTCTCCCCGATAACTTCGCCAAGCAGGTTGATGGCCGTTGCCAGCGTGCGCTTGGCGGCAATCTCTTCGGCGACTGCCTGGTCATAAGCGGCCTGTGACTCCTGCACATCGGTAATCGCAATCAAGCCCACTTCAAAGCGCTTTTGCGACTGGTCGAGCTGTTTGGCGATAGCGATCCGGTTCGCCTCACTGGCGCCCAGTGTGTCTTTGCCCGCGAGAACATCGAAATAGCGTTCTGTCACTCTGACCAACAGGCTTTGCTGGGCAGCTTCGTAGTTGGCCTCGGCCTCCGCGACGCGCTTGTCGGCTTGCTGAAGACCCACAATCTGATCCCAGCGGAACAATGTCTGTTGCAGCTGTATCTGCCAGCTTGTGTTTTCGATATTGCGGCTCTCAAAGCTTGTCACGGCGGTGACCGGGACGCCGCCGACTTCACCGGTAAAGGCCTCCGCACCCGACGAATCCGACCGGGTTTCGGTACCACTTGCCGTGACCTGCGGCATCAACAAGCCGCGCGCCTGAGGGCGTAATTGCTCGTTGGCCTGTCGCGTGGCTTCCGCTTCGCGGATCAGCGGGTCGGATTGCAGTGCGCGCTGGTAAATGTCGAGCAGGTCTTCGGCGCCGGCGTTACTGCAGAGTCCGAGCGCAATGCTTGCCAGAAAAATCCGTTTGGTATTCATGTGTTTGTCGGCAGTCCGAAATTAGGTGTTATGGTTGAGTAGTACACTATAGCGGGGGCGTGAGAAACGTCAATAGCGGGCAATGCTCGGATCGACGTCAGTAGCCCAGCGGTCGATGCCGCCCGAAATATTCGAAACGCGTTCAAAGCCGCTCATCGTTAGAAATTGCGCGGCACGGTCGCTGCGCATGCCACTATGGCACAAAACAGCGATAGGCTGAGTCTTTGCAAGTTCGCCAATCCGCCCCGGCAGTTCGCCCAGCGGCACATGCAGCGCACCATCGATCGCTGCGATTTCCAACTCCCAGCCGTCTCTGACGTCGAGTAGCGTCCACGGTTCGCCGGCCATCGCCGTGACCAGCTCAGTGGGTTCTATCTGCGCAACGCTCAAAACTGAAACTCGGGTAGGGGACCGAAGCCGTGTAATGGTGCGGTCATCGTCTCGAACAGCGACTCGCGATACCAGCGCTCCTCGGCCATGCGCTCGACGCGCATTGCCGTCATCGCCGGTCCTGCGCCCTGCACGACGAACAGGCGACCACCGACCGTCAGCAGTTGCTCCAATGCGGCGATGCTGCCGGCCACGGAACCACCGGCAACGATAACGTCAAAGCGCTGCTTTGGCAGTTGCTCGCTCGCGTCCTGATGCTCGATCGTTACCTGCGCAATGTTCTGGCGTTCGATGTTGTCTCGCGCGAAAGCCGCGAGCGGCTCAATTCGCTCGACACTGAGAACGTGTGCACCGAATGCGGCCATGCAGGCGCTCAGATAGCCGGAACCGGTGCCGATCTCATAGGCACGCTCACCGGGACTGATGCCCATCGCTTGCAGAATACGGCCGTCGAGTTTGGGCGCGTCCATATACTGGCCATGACCGATCGGGATAGGGGTGTCGACAAATGCCGAAATCCGCCAGTCGGGCGGTGCAAAGGCTTCACGTTTCACGCGCGCCATCACATCCAGCGTCTGTTCGTCGATGACGTCCCAGCTGCGGACTTGTTGCCCGATCATTTGCTGGCGGGCGAATTCAATGTTCATGGCTTGCATCCTTAAGCGTGGGGCGCAATTATTTCACAGCGGGCGGGGTGCCGAAAGCGGCATGTCAAAAAGCACGCGTTATGGTCAAAATAGCCACTAATCTTGCGGTGTATCCGCTAGTCTTGAATGCGTATAAATATAATAATCGCGGCGCGCGCGCTGCTGCTCGATCGACGCACCCAACGGGGCGCAGTGGTCGGGCACGACTGCCGCGCCGCACAACGACCGAAAAGGTCGTCAGGGGTTCGCCCGTCGCATGCTGAACCAGATCAATGCTCTTACGCTCGGACTCGCGTTATTTGCGATGCTCGTGGTCGCGCTCGCTACCTGGCAATGGCTCCGTCAGCGCCGCTTACGGGACGAGCTCGAGAAGCTTCACGCCGAGGTTCGCGACGTTGCGTCCGATGCATCCGTCGGCCGCCGGCTTGGCGCGACAGAAGAAAAAACACTGGCGCCGATCAATGACACGATTAATTTGCTGTTCGACGCGCTGGGCAGCAAGGAGCGTGAGCTGCAGGAACGCGATGTCTGGTTTTCGCGTTTTGCCGGCGCCTTGCCCGAAGTCACGCTGATTCACAACGAAAGAATTCTTTTCGCCAACCGCGCCGCCGCTGCATTGCTGGGCGTCGACGCGGTTCAGCTTGTCGACAAGCCCGTCACCGACCTCGTCAAGCCGCCTTACCGCGCGCTGTTGCGCGAGACCACGCTGCGCCGACTCGCGGGCGACAGTGTGCCGGCCAGCCAGGAGCTGCAATTAATCAGTGCCGAGCAAGGTGGCCTCTGGGTCGAGGCCACCGGCATCCTGACGACCTACAAGGGGCAGCCCGCGGTGCTCACGGTCGCGCGCGATATTACCGAGCGCAAGACTGGTGCTGCCCCGGCCGGTGCGCGGCCGGCATTGTATGACCAGGCGCTGGAGTCCATCGCGGAGTGCATCGTAACCACCGACCGTCAGGGCGTTGTGACATCGCTTAACCGCGCTGCCGAGCGCACCTTGGGCGTATTGCGCAAGGATGTCATTGGCATGCCATTTGCGCGGCTCGCAACACTGGTCGATGAGGTGGATCACAGGGCGCTGGGTAACCCGGTCGAAAAATGCCTGGCGCAGCGACAGCGGGTAAACATGGGGCGCCGCGCCTTGCTGCTGCGCGCCTCGGGCAGCGAATCCTGCTCGGTTGAGCTGACCGCGTCGCCGATCGAAAACGCGCACGGTGAGCTCACCGGCGTAGTGGTCGTGTTCCATGATGTCAGTGAGATCCGCGGCCATGCGCGCAAGATCACCTATCAGGCCAGCCACGACGCCCTGACCGGCATGATCAACCGGCGTGAGTTCGAGAGCCGCGTCGAGAACGCTATTGAGCTGGGTCGCGGCCAGAGTCTGCGCCATGTTGTTGCCTATCTTGATCTGGACCGCTTCAAGATCGTCAACGATTCCTGCGGTCACCAGGCAGGCGATGAGCTACTGAGAAAAGTCGCGTCGCTGTTGCGCGAGCAAATTCGTGACAGCGATACCGTGGCGCGCATCGGCGGCGATGAGTTCGCGATGTTGCTACCGGGTTGCCCGCTCGAAAAGGCACTCGAGATCGCCGACGCGACCTGTAAGGCGATTGCCGATTATCGTTTCGTGTGGCGTGACCGGATTTTCACTATTGGCGTCAGTATCGGTTTGCTGGAGCTTGGCGATGGCAGCGGGTCGGTTCAGGATATCCTCGCCGCGGCGGATTCCGCGTGCTACATGGCGAAGCGTTCCGGGCGCGGACAAGTCCATGTCTATTCGCAATCCGACGAGATTGTCGCGCGTGAGCGTGGCGAGATCCGTTGGTTGCAACGCTTGCAGGGCGCGCTCAAGGACGGCCGCTTCGGTCTGGCGGTGCAGCCGATAATTGCCTTTGGTGCGCACCGCAACGACGGTCCGGCATGTGAGGTTTTGTTAAGGCTGCATCGTCGCCATGGCGACCTGATTCAGCCGAGCGAATTCATAGCGGCGGCCGAGCGCTATCAGCTGATGCCGGATATCGACCGGTGGGTGGTGCGCACCACCTTTGATGCAATCGCCAATCACGACCTCGCGCTACCGGCCGGGCGTAGTTGCGGCATCAACCTGTCCGGTCAGACATTGTCGGATCAGGGCTTTCTGGAGTTCGTCGTCGATGCGCTGGATGTCAGCGGCATCCCGGCCGAGAGCGTTTGTTTCGAGGTAACCGAGGAGGCTGTCTACGAGAATTTCAACAGCGCACGCCGGTTCATTGAGGTTTTGCACGGCATGGGCAGCCGCTTTGCGCTGGACAACTACGGCAGCGCCCCGGGTGCGTTTAGCCGGTTGCGCGATCTGCCGATCGACTTCCTGAAAATTGACGGTCGTCTGACGCGCAACCTCGCAACTGACAGCGTTAATCAGGAGCTCGTGTCATCGATGATTCGTCTTGCCGATGCGATGAAGTTCCAGACCGTTGCCGAGCAGGTCGAGGAACAGGAAGACTTCGATACGCTGCGCGACCTGGGTGTCGACTTCGCGCAGGGGTTTTTCATCCGTCAGCCGAGCCTGCTGGGCGATAACGCCTGATCAAGGGCAAAAAAAAGGCCGCCCGAAGGCGGCCTTTTTGTTCCGGTCCGCGTCGGACTAGACCAGCAGCGGCACGATCAGCAGTGCCACAATGTTGATGATCTTGATCAACGGGTTAATCGCCGGGCCCGCGGTGTCCTTGTAGGGATCGCCAACGGTGTCGCCGGTGATGGCCGCTTTGTGGGCGTCCGAGCCCTTGCCGCCGCAGTTGCCGTCTTCAATGTATTTCTTCGCGTTATCCCACGCACCACCGCCGGTGGTCATTGAGATAGCCACGAACAAACCGGTAACGATCGTGCCGACGAGCAGGCCGCCCAGAGCCTCCGGCCCGAGCAGGACGCCAACGATCACCGGTACCAGAATCGGCAGCAATGACGGCTTGATCATCTCCTTGATCGCCGCACGGGTCAGCAAGTCGACAGCGCGGGAGTAATCCGGCTTGCCGGTGCCTTCCATGATGCCGGGGATCTCGCGGAACTGACGACGCACTTCGGCAACGACCGAGCCGGCCGCACGACCGACGGCTTCCATAGCCATCGCGCCGAACAGGTAAGGCACCATGCCGCCGATGAACAGGCCAATAATGACCCGGTAGTCGGACAACAGGAACGTGACCGTTTGGCCGGCGGTTTCCAGCGCATGCGTGTAGTCAGCGAACAGCACCAGGGCCGCGAGGCCGGCCGAGCCAATCGCATAACCTTTGGTTACCGCCTTGGTCGTGTTGCCAACCGCATCGAGCTGATCGGTGATTTTGCGGACTTCCGGTGGCAATTCCGACATTTCGGCGATGCCGCCGGCGTTATCGGTAATCGGCCCGAACGCGTCGAGCGCAACGATGATACCCGTCATGGACAGCATGGCCGTCGCTGCGATAGCGATGTTGTACAAGCCGGCCAGCATGTCGCCTTCCGGCGCGAGCTGAAAGGCGCCCCAGATAGACAGGCAAACCGCAATTACCGGCAAGGCTGTAGATTTCATCGAAATACCGAGCCCGGCAATGATGTTGGTCGCATCACCGGTCAGTGATGCGTCTGCGATGTTCTTAACCGGCGCATACTCGGTGCTCGTGTAGTACTCGGTGATCACGACCATCGCGGCAGTCAGCGCGAGGCCGATCAATGCGGCGCCGAAGATGCCGGTACCTGCTTCGCCCATCATCATCGTACTGATCGGGTAGAACGCGATCGCAGCCAGTATACCGGCGACAATCATGCCCTTGTAGAGCGCGCCCATGACCTTGCCACCGTCCGATGTACGCACGAAGAAGGTGCCGATGATCGAGGCGACGATTGAAACCGCGCCGAGCACCAGCGGGTAAACGATCGCGCTGGGACCCATAGTTTCGGCAACCAGCGAGCCCAGCAGCATCGTTGCGATGATGGTCACAGCGTAAGTCTCGAACAGATCGGCGGCCATACCGGCGCAGTCGCCGACGTTGTCGCCCACGTTATCGGCGATGACGGCGGGGTTGCGTGGGTCATCTTCCGGAATGCCGGCTTCGACTTTACCCACCAGATCGGCGCCAACGTCGGCACCCTTGGTGAAAATGCCGCCGCCGAGTCGCGCGAAGATTGAAATCAACGAGCCACCGAACGCCAGGCCGATCAATGCATGAATGGCATCGTCGACGCTGAATCCGCTGCCGAGCAGGATCATGTAGTAGCCGGCGACGCCGAGCAGGCCGAGTCCCACGACCAGCATGCCGGTGATTGCACCACCGCGGAAAGCCACATTTAGCGCAGGGTTGACGCCAATCGTTGCAGCCTGTGCGGTACGCACATTGGCGCGCACGGAGATAAACATGCCGATGTAGCCTGCGAGAGACGATAATAGTGCGCCGACGGCAAAACCGATTGCAACCGACCAACCGAGCACAAAGCCCAGCACGGCGAACAGAACGACGCCGACGACACCGATGGCAGCGTATTGGCGGTTCATGTATGCAGATGCGCCTTCCTGAATCGCGGCTGCGATTTCCTGCATGCGCTCGTTACCTGCGGATTGCTTGAGAATCCACCGCACTGAAAAAAGACCGTAGACAACGGCCAAAGCGCCGGCTCCGATCGAGAGCCATAAGGCAAGCTCGCTGGACATCTTGTATTCCTCCCAACTAAAAAAGGCCCTTCGGGCTGTTGCCAGTCCCGGGCTTATACGTTTTGAATTCACTCACCTGTGACTGCGGCACGAAAACGTGCGACAAAATCACGAATGCAGGTGTGCGTTAAAGGCTGTGGCGTCCCCCGCAGCGGGCGCGATCATACCACAAATCGGGTCTTCAATTTCGGCTTCACGGGATGGTTCTTGAGGGTGACGTAGACCGGCAGCCCGTTCTTGTAAGGGGGGAAGTCCTCGCCGCGAATCAGTGGTTCCAGATAGCGGCGGGCGCGCGCGGTAATGCCAAAGCCGTCTTTGGTGATGTAGCTGCGCGGGACGTGCTTTTCCTTGTTGGCAATACGCACCAGCGGCGCCTCAGTGATGCGCCAGCGATAGGGCTTGTCCGAGGTGCGCTTGATTACAGGCATTACCGCCGTCTTGCCGGCCAGCGCCAGTTCGACTGCATGTTTGCCCACGGCGTAGGCCTGCTCGACATCCGTCTTGGACGCCAGATGACGGGCAGACCGTTGCAGGTAGTCGGCGACGGCATAGTGATATTTGAAGCCGTGCGCGTCGCGCACCATCTGCGCGACCACCGGCGCAACGCCGCCCAGTTGCGCATGCCCGAAGGCGTCGCGGGTGCCGCTTTCGGCAAGAAAGCGTCCATCGCGATAGCGTGCGCCTTCGGAGACCACGACCACGCAATAACCATAATCTCGCACACACTCTTTGACCCGTTTCAGGAAGCGCCCCTTCACGAATGGAATTTCAGGGAACAGGATGATGTGCGGTGCCTCGTCCCGCGACTGGCCGGCAAGCCCGCCCGCCGCCGCGATCCAGCCCGCATGGCGGCCCATCACCTCGAGAATAAACACCTTGGTGGATGTCTCGGCCATTGAGGCCACGTCCAGCGCGGCTTCCTGCGTCGAGACCGCAATATACTTTGCGACCGAGCCGAATCCCGGGCAGCAATCGGTGACAGGCAGGTCGTTGTCGACCGTTTTCGGAATGCCAATGCACTGGATCGGCACGCCCATTTGCCTGCTCATTACCGATACCTTGTGCGCGGTATCCATGGAGTCGTTGCCGCCGTTGTACAGGAAATAGCCGATGTTGTGCGCCTTGAAAACTTCTATAAGGCGTTGATATTCAGCAAGATTTTCTTCGATGCCGCGCAGTTTGTAACGTGCCGAGCCGAACGCGCCGCCGGGCGTGTGGCGCAATGCGGCAATGTTGCGTGCCGGCTCACGATTGGTGTCGATCATGTCTTCGGTCAGCGCGCCGATGATCCCGTTGCGACCGGCATAGACGTTGGCAATACGGTCTTTGTGGTTGCGTGCTGTCTCGATAACACCACAGGCGCTGGTGTTGATTACGGAGGTGACACCGCCCGACTGGGCGTAGAAGGCATTCTTTCGGGTCATCGGCTGGATCCTGGGTTCAGTGTGGGCCGGGATTGGCATGGCAGGCTCAAGGATAGCGAAAAGTGTGCGCATTCGCCTGCCGATGTCGCTGCACGCATTGACGCGAACGGGGCGGGCGGTTAGGGTTTCGCCCTTCGACCGCGCGGGCGGTTGGTTTTTCGTTTATACAGGCTCAAACATGCGCATAGTACTTCTGGGCGCGCCCGGTTCCGGCAAGGGAACGCAGGCGCAGCGACTGATGGCCGATCGCGGCATTCCGCAGATTTCGACGGGCGACTTGCTGCGCGCAGCGGTGGCATCCGGCAGTGATCTTGGCAAGGCAGCGAAAGAAGCTATGGATGCCGGCGCACTGGTGTCGGACGACATCGTACTCGGCATGATCCGCGAACGCCTGGCGGAGCCGGATTGCGCCAACGGATTCGTTCTGGATGGTTTTCCGCGCAACGAGGCGCAGGCCGAAGCGCTGGAGACCGTGCTTGAGGGTATCGGCCAGCCGCTGGATCGCGCGGTGCTGATGGACGTCGAGACCGACGTGCTGATGAAGCGATTGTCGGGCCGGAGAACCTGTTCGAAAACCGGCAAGGTCCTGAACATCTATTTCTCGCCGAAGGAAGACATCGAAGCTGTCGCCGAAGCCGGTGGCGAGTTACTCATGCGCGATGATGACAACGTGAAGACGATTGCACATCGCCTCGATGTCTATAAGCAGCAGACGGCCCCGTTGATCGACTACTACCGCACCAAGGGCAAACTGGCCATTGTGGATGCGGTGGGTAGCATGCCGGAAGTGCAGGAGCGTTTGCTAAAAGCGGTCAAAGGCTGAGCGCGCCGCGCAATCAGGGCAATAATGCCGTGATTGCGTCGCCGACAATGTCCTTGCGCCAGCCGCGTAGCGCACGCAGCTCAGTGTCACCGCGCGCGGCCTGACGCAGCTCGCGTTGCGGCGCCAGAATCTCCGCCTCCACACCCAACTCCGTAGCGATCGCTTTGACGGCTTTAGCCATCGCCTTGACGCGCGCGCGCTCGGCGTCGTCGGGGCGACCGGCGAATATCGGTGGTTCTGGCAGCTCGCCGTGCAACACGTCCAGCAGTTTGCGCCCGTAGCGGTCGACGAACTTGGGGTTGATGCCTTGAATATCGGCCATTGCCGCAACGCTTTCGGGCGCCTCGAAGCTGATGCCGATGAGCGCGTCGTCACGCGCGATCCATTGGCGCGGGCGGTTCTTTTGCTGCGCCGTGGTCTCGCGCCAGGTGGCAAGCGCACGAACCCGTTGTTGCACAATCTCCGGCGTGCGCCCCAATCCTTTTACGCGTTGCCAGGCCTCGCTCACGTCGACTTCATAAAGCCGCTTGTCGAGTAAATCGGCATTGTCTTCTTCCGCCCAGCCCAGTCGGCCACTGGCAGACAGCGCCTCGCGCAGCTCAGATTCTATCTGTGGCAGGTACAGCACATCATCAGCCGCGTACTCGCGCACGCTTGCCGACAACGGACGTCGACTCCAGTCGGTGCGGGTGTGTGCTTTGTCCAGCGACACGCCGCAGATATCTTTGACCAGCGCCGCATAGCCGATTTGCGGCGTTTTACCGATTAGCCCGGCCGCGATTTGCGTATCGAAAACCCGGCTCGGCAATCTGCCGGTGGTGATGTTCATCACTTCCATATCCTGACGGCAGGAGTGCAGCGTCAACGGTGTGTCGAGCAGTGCGGGCCATAGTGCGGAATAGTCGGCGTCGGTGAGCGGATCGATCAGCATCATGGTATCGCCGCACAAGACCTGGGCGAGACAGAGCAGCGGATGGTAGGTCTTCTCGCGCAAAAATTCGGTGTCGAAACAGGCGCCAGAGGCATCGGAGATCAACGCCGACGCCTCGTCGATCGAGGCTTGTGTATCAATGTATTGGATAGTGCACCCGCTGGCTGTTGGTCGAGACAGCGTCGACCGGAGTGTGAAACAATGTAGCAGAGGTGGCTCTTATTGCTTAAGTTTTTTCAATTGATGGTACCGGTCGTGTTGCTGCGGCGAGGGCCGGATGCGATGCCGTATTCGACGTCCTTGATGGTCACGGCCGTTGCGGGTTCGTTTCTGCTCGTGTTGGTGACGGCGGCACTTAGTGCCGAGGCAGTGCCACAGATGGCACTGCGATATCTGGTGTCGGCCGCGTTTTTTGCCGGTAGCGTCATGTTGCTGTTGTATCTCAACCGGCTGCAGAGCCGTGTTGTGCAGACGTTAACAGCGGTGTTCGGTGCAAGCGTGGTTTTTTCACTGATCGACCTGTTCGTGCTGCTGGCCGGCGGGCTTGGTCTCAGCGATAGTCTGCGAATTGTCGTGCTCCTGATGATGCTCGTCTGGTCGCTGGTCGTAGACGGCTTCATTCTCAGCGTTGCGATAAACAGTAGCTTGTTAATCGGCTGCATGCTGGCGCTGATCATTTTTATTCCACAGCTGTCGCTGATCGCATTGGTCAGCCCCGCCCAGCCGTAATGCACATTCACATTCTCGGAATCTGTGGCACGTTCATGGGCGGCATCGCCGCACTGGCGCGCGCGGCCGGGCACCGGGTCACAGGTTGCGACCAGAACGTTTATCCGCCGATGAGTACCCAGCTGGAAGCATTGGATATCGATCTGATTGAAGGTTGGGACAGCGCCCAGCTTGGGCTTAAGCCGGATGTTTTTCTGATAGGTAATGTTGTGAGTCGCGGCAATCCGTTGATGGAGGCGATTCTCGACGCAGGCCTGCCTTATACCTCCGGGCCGCAATGGCTGGCCGAGCATGTACTGCGCGGTCGCCGCGTCATCGCGGTCGCCGGTACGCACGGCAAGACGACAACGGCGAGCCTGGTCAGCCATTTGCTGGAGGCTGGTGGGCAGGCTCCGGGCTTCCTCATCGGTGGCGTGCCCGGCAACTTCGATGTCAGCGCGCGACTCGGCAGCGCGGCGCCATTCGTGGTTGAGGCGGACGAATACGATACGGCGTTTTTCGATAAGCGATCAAAGTTCGTCCACTACCGGCCGAATATTGCCGTGCTGAATAATCTCGAATTCGATCATGCCGATATTTTTGCCGATCTCGATGCGATCAAATGGCAGTTCCACCAGCTGATGCGTACCGTGCCCGGCAACGGGCGGGTTGTCGTCAACGCCGACGACGAGAATCTTCGCGACGTATTGGCGAGTGGTTGCTGGACGCCGGTTAGCCGTTTTCTGGCGCCGGCCGATGACGGTGCGGCGGCCGACGTGGTTGCGTCGTTCGCCGACAAAGACACGAGTGTTCGTGTGGCCGTCAATGGTCGCTGGCACGAGGCGCCGTGGACGATGCGTGGCGCGCACAATTTGCAGAACACGGCGGCCGCGATCGCCGCATGCATCGCCGCGGGTATCGAGGCGGAAAAACTACTTGCAGCGCTGGGTGACTTTCGTGGCGTCAAACGCCGGCTCGAGTGCATTGCGGAGCACGCCGGCATCCGCGTGTTTGACGATTTTGCACATCACCCGACGGCGATTCGACTGACGGTCGAGGCCATGCTGCGCGGCGCACCCGAGGGCAGGCTGCTGGTGGCGTTTGAGCCGCGTTCGAACACCATGCGGATGGGCGTCCATGCGCGTTTGCTGCCGGCCGCGTTTACCGGGGTCGACGCGTTGTTTGTTCTGGCGCCGCGCGACGGCGACTGGGACGTACCTGGCGCATTTGAAGGCACCGTACCTGCGGCCAGAGTCTTCGATGATGCGGCCAAGATGCGCCGCGAAATCAATGCAGCGCTAATGCCGGGCGACCGACTGGTGATGATGAGCAACGGTGGCTTCTCCGGATTACGTGAATCGCTCGCCGACGATGTTCGTGCGCGGCAGGCATCCACATGAATACGCAGGAAGTGCCGCTGTTCCCATTGGGGACGGTGTTATACCCGGGCGGCCCGTTGCCGCTCAGGCTGTTCGAGACACGCTACCTCGATATGGTGAGTCGCTGTTTGCGCGGCCCCGAACCATTCGGCGTTGTCGGGATTAGCGAAGGACGCGAGGTAGGGCCTTCGCTGGTGCATGACGTCGGTACGCTGGCGCTGATCAGCGACTGGTATCAGGGCAGTGACGGATTGCTTGGCATCACGGCCACCGGCCAACAGCGTTTTCGCATGGTCTCAGAGCGCACCCAGACAGATGGATTGCGCATTGCGACGGTAGCGTTGCTGGAAGACGAGCCGGTGGTCGCGCTGCCGGAGGATTTCGCGCCACTGGCGGAAATGCTGGACAGCGTTCTGGATGATCTTGGCAAGTTATACGCGGACTTACCGCGGCGCATGGACGATGCCAGCTGGGTTGGCTATCGCTACTGTGAAATCCTGCCGCTCAGCATTGCCCAGAAACAGCATTGCCTTGAAATCACCGACCCGTTGGCGCGCCTCGAGCTGATCACGAGCGTGCTACGCCGGGTGCCTGACGACACCCGGCAGTAGTCACCTAGGCCGATGCGCGATTGCCGGTTTTGGCGAGTGCCGCCATCGCGTCATGCGCGCGCTCAATCGTTTGGTCGATGTCATCTTCAGAATGCGCGGCGGAGATAAAGCCGGCCTCAAAAGCCGACGGCGCCAGATAGACACCGCGATCAAGCATGGCGTGGAAGAAGTGTTTGAAGTAGTCGATATCTGCTGCACAGATATCGGCGAAACTCGTAATCGCATCTGCTTCCGAGAATACAAAGCCGAACATGCCGCCTTCTGCCGCGGTGTTCATCGGTACGTCGTTGGCTTTCGCGGCCGCACGGAAACCCGTGAGCAAGCGGTCGCAGGACGCGCGCAACTTATCGTGGAACCCGGGCGTATCGACAAGCTCAAGCGTCGCAAGTCCCGCCGCCATCGCGACCGGATTTCCGGATAAGGTGCCCGCTTGGTAGACAGGCCCCATTGGTGCAATGTGCTCCATGATGTCGCGCCGACCGCCGAAAGCGGCAGCAGGCATGCCGCCGCCGATGACTTTGCCGAGCGTAGTCATGTCTGGCGTGACGCCATACACCGCCTGCGCGCCGCCGGCCGCAACGCGGAAACCGGTCATCACTTCATCAAAAATCAATATCGCACCCGACTCGGTGCATACCTCGCGTAAGGTTTCGAGGAAGCCCGGTGCCGGCGGCACGAAATTCATGTTGCCGGCAATCGGTTCGACGATGATGCAGGCGATGTCGTCGCCACGCTTGGCGAACAGGTCACGCACTTGCTGTGCATCGTTGAAATCGAGCGTAATCGTGTGGTCGGCGAGCGCCTTCGGCACCCCGGGTGAACTCGGCACGCCGAGCGTCAGCGCACCTGAGCCCGCCTTGATCAGCAACGAGTCCGAGTGACCGTGGTAGCAGCCCTCGAATTTGACGATCGTCTCGCGACCGGTGAAGCCACGTGCCAGTCGCAAAGCACTCATGGTCGCTTCCGTGCCCGAGCTGACCATGCGTACGCGCTCGACGGACTCGACCATTTCGCAGACTTTCTTGGCCAGCGCCGTTTCGAGCGCGCAGGGTGCGCCAAAACTGAGTCCGTCTGCCGCAGTTTTCTGAACCGCCTCTATGACCGCGGGATGCGCGTGGCCAAGAATCATCGGGCCCCATGAGCCGATGTAATCAATCAGCTCGCGCCCGTCCTCTGTCCATACATGCGCGCCTTTTGCGCGCTTGAAAAACAGCGGCTCTCCGCCAACTCCATTGAATGCGCGGACCGGCGAATTTACGCCGCCCGGGATGTAGCGTTGTGCTTCCTGAAAAAGACTCACCGTGTCACCTCATTAAGTTGATCTGGGTATTGTAACGCGCATCAAACACGCACGCGCGTGTACTGGTATCATGCGCCGATGAAACGGGTCTTGCCGAATACATGAGAGCCGTTCAGAACGTCTGCAACCGTCCGGGAATCTAGAAATGAAGACATACATGTGCCTGATCTGCGGCTATATCTATGATGAGGAAGCCGGCGATCCTGAGGCGGGCATTGATCCCCGAACCCGTTGGGAAGATGTGCCGCTATCCTGGCGTTGCCCCGATTGCGGTGCCGGCAAGGAAGACTTCGATATGGTCGAAGTCTGACGCGAGACGTCAGTCCAGTCGTTTGAGCGTGTAGCCGCGCTTGGTCAGTAGTTCGACGAGGCTATGCTGTCCCACCAGATGGGCCGCCCCGACAACAATCATCACATCGTCGTCATCATCCAGCAGCAGCTCGATCGCCGGCACCCATTGTGCGTTGCGGTTGACCAGCAGGGCCTCATAGATCGCCGGAAATGCGCGCATCGGTTCGATGAATTCCGACTCGAAATAGCCTGTATCACCGCTGCGCCAGCTGCTCACCAAAGCGTTTAGCGTGGATGAGAATAGCGCCGCTTCATCCAGCGTCATCATTAACATCTCGGCCTGCGTCTCGATGGCCATCTGATCGAGGATCGCGAGTTGGTCCACCGCACGCTCGAGGCCGACGATCGCCTTGCTGTCTTCCACGGCGCGCGCGGTGAAGTGGGCTTCCAGCCCGAAGCGCGGGTCGAAGCCGTTGTCCATCATCACCATTTGTTCGATTGTCATTGCGGCCAGCCACGGCTCTACACTCATCAACAAGGACAGATCGATGCCGAGCTCTGCCGCCTCGACGCGCGCTTGCGCGAAGCGCTGCTCGCCGATAAGGGACTCCAGTGTCTGACCATCCATCGCACGTCCCATCGCGAACAGGCTCGCTGCCAAAACCGACTCGTCAAGATCGTCCATGTCGAGCTCCATCACCAGCGACTCGGCATCGGCGTAGGCGCGCTCCAACGGTGCGGGCAGCGGGTAGTCCGCTTCGCGTAGTAGGTGAATTGAGCCGACGAGGTAGATGCGGTTATTTGCGCCATCGAGTTGCCAGACAAGACCTCTGTCGCTGCCGTCCGCGGCCGTAATCCCGCTGACCAGCAGGCCGAGTAGCAAGGCCAGAAGGAGCCTGCTGTTCATCGCATTACTTCCTGATATCGACTATCGGTGAGACGCCCGACGTGGGTGTCAAAATCGTTATCGCCCAGCGATAGCCATCGCCAGCCCGGTGCCTGATCGTCGGTCGCATATGCATCGTGGTTCTCGGCGAACTGTTTGCAGGTCGACGGGGTTGCCAGCACGCGGACATGACCGACCATCTGATCCAGTTGCTGATGGATGTGCCCGCACAACACGCCGCGTACCTGATGGTGGTTGGCGAGCATGCGCATGAAAGCATCGCCATCAGTCAGCCGGCTGCCATCGAGCCAGTCCGAACCGCAGGCGATGGGTGGGTGGTGCAGGCTGACCAGCGTTGGCAGCTCAGGATTGGCCTTGAGTGCGGCATCGGCGGCCGCCAGGCGCTGTTCGCCGAGCGTGCCGTGCACTGCGCCCGGCACCGTGCAGTCGAGTGCCAGCAAACGCCAGTTACCGATCGGGTGGCTGCCCAGCACCTGAATGTGTTCGCCGGCGAGCTCATCATGCATGTAGCGCAGGTCATCGTGGTTGCCGGGCAGGCACACCACAGGTGCGGACAAGCGCGCCAGCGCCTTGCGCAGCAACCGATAGCCTGCGCGACTCTCGTCCTGACACAAGTCACCGGAAATCAGCACCATATCGGCCGTCTGTGCCGCCGATGCATCCAGAACGGCGGCCAGACTGGCGGCCGTAACGACGCCGCGTTGCGTCGCGCTTTCATCCGCGAACAGATGGGTATCAGAAATGTGCAGCAGTCGTTTCATTGCAATCCATGCAGTCGCAACCTGCGCCAGAGCGTAAAACAAAAAAGGCCCCCGCAGGAGCCTTTTTCGCGAGCGCCGGTCGTCGGCGGGTCAGTATCGGTAAGACTCGGGTTTGAACGGCCCGTCGACGGGCGTTGCAAAATAGTCGGACTGTTCGCCCGTGAGCTTGGTCAGTTTGGCGCCGATGCGGTCGAGATGCAGGGCCGCCACTTTCTCGTCGAGATACTTCGGCAAAACGTAAACCTGCTTCTCGTACTTCTCCGGGTTGTTCCACAGATCCATCTGCGCGAGCACCTGATTGGTGAACGAGGCCGACATGACAAAGCTCGGGTGACCCGTACCACATCCCAGGTTAACCAGCCGACCTTCGGCCAGCAGGATGATCCGGCGACCATCAGGAAAAATGACGTGGTCAACCTGAGGTTTGATGTTTTCCCACTCGAATTTGCGCAGGTGGGCGACGTCGATTTCGTTGTCGAAATGACCAATGTTGCAGACGATTGACTGGTCCTTCATGCGCTCAAGCTGCGCGCCGTTGATGACATGGTAGTTACCGGTCGCGGTTACGATGATATCGACCTGATCGACGACGTCGTCCAGACGTACGACGCGATAGCCTTCCATCGCGGCCTGCAGTGCGCAGATCGGGTCGATCTCTGTAATCCAGACGGTGGCGCCCAGCCCGCGCAAGCTCTGTGCGCTGCCTTTGCCGACATCGCCATAGCCGCAGACCAGCGCGACTTTGCCCGCGATCATCACGTCGGTAGCCCGCTTGATGCCATCGACGAGGGACTCGCGGCAGCCGTACAGGTTGTCGAATTTTGATTTGGTGACCGAGTCGTTGACGTTGATTGCCGGGCAGTCCAGCTCGCCTTTCTTGGCCATGTCGTAGAGGCGCTTGACGCCTGTGGTGGTCTCTTCCGACACGCCGCGTACGTCTTTCATGATAGCCGGGTATTTGTCGTGCACCAGCCCGGTGAGGTCGCCGCCGTCATCGAGAATCATGTTAGGTGTCCAGCCTTCGGGGCCGTTGATGGTCTGCTCAACACACCACCAGTATTCATCCTCTGTTTCGCCACGCCAGGCGAATACCGGTACGCCGGTTGTCGCAATCGCGGCCGCAGCCTGATCCTGAGTCGAAAAGATATTGCATGACGACCAGCGCACATCGGCGCCCAGTGCGGTCAGCGTTTCAATAAGTACGGCCGTCTGGATCGTCATGTGGAGGCAGCCGGCAATCCGCGCGCCCTTGAGTGGCTGGTCCGCGCCAAATTCATCGCGCAGCGCCATCAAACCCGGCATCTCGGATTCCGCGATTGCAATTTCCTTGCGGCCCCATTCGGCCAGGCTGATGTCTGCGACCTTGTAGTCTTCGGTCGGTATCGCTTTCGCGTTGCTGCTCATGAGAGCTCCTTGTGGTTCAGTTTTTCTTGAAGCGTGTTTGTGTGGAGGCGCCGGGCTTGATCGCTCAGGCGGCTTTTTCGCCGGCGGCCCGTAAGGCGTCGGCGCGGTCAGTACGTTCCCATGACAGGTCGATATCTTCGCGGCCGAAATGGCCATAGGCCGCTGTCTGGCGATAGATGGGGCGTATCAGGTCGAGCATCTGCAGGATCCCGTACGGGCGCAGGTCGAAGTGCTCGCGCACCAGCGCGGTCAATGCAGCCTCGCTGATCTTGCCGGTGCCGAATGTCTGCACGGTAATAGAGGTCGGCTCGGCGACGCCGATCGCGTAAGACACCTGAACTTCACAGCGCTCCGCCAACCCGGCGGCAACAATGTTTTTGGCGACATAGCGACAGGCGTAAGCGGCTGAGCGGTCGACTTTCGAGGGATCTTTGCCGGAGAATGCGCCACCGCCGTGGCGCGCGGCGCCGCCATAGGTGTCGACGATGATCTTGCGCCCGGTCAAACCGCAGTCGCCTACCGGGCCGCCGATTTCGAAGCGACCGGTCGGGTTGATGTGGTAGAGCGTGTCATCACTCAACCATTCGGCCGGCAGCACCGGCTCGATGATGTGCTCACGCACGGCGGCCTGCAGATCGTTATGAGAAATATCGGCGCTGTGTTGGGTCGACAGTACGACCGCCTGAATGCCTACCGGTTGGTCGTTCTCGTAGCGGAACGTCACCTGGCTTTTTGCGTCCGGACGCAGCCACGGCAGCGTGCCGGCCTTACGCACCTCGGCCTGGCGTTTCACCAGCCGGTGCGCGTACGTGATCGGCGCGGGCATCAGAACATCAGTTTCGTTGCTGGCATAACCGAACATGAGTCCCTGATCGCCGGCGCCCTGTTCTTCGGGCGCCTTGCGGTCTACGCCTTGAGCGATTTCCGGCGATTGTTTGCCGATGGCATTGAGTACCGCACAGGAATTGCCGTCAAAACCCATGTCAGAGCTGTTGTAGCCGATATCGAGCACGACCTCGCGCACCAACTCTTCGATGTCGACCCAGGCGCTGGTGGTGATTTCCCCGGCGACCAGCACCATGCCGGTCTTGACGAGAGTCTCGCACGCCACGCGACAGCTGGTGTCTTGCTCGAGGATTTTGTCGAGAATGGCATCCGAGATCTGGTCTGATACTTTGTCAGGGTGGCCTTCAGAAACAGATTCTGAAGTGAACAGATAAGCGTTTGTCATGGTAGCGATTAACCTGGGGTCTGGAATTTTAGTAAGTGCGACAATCACCTGTCGGTGTATCGCCCGGAATTTTAGCGGGATATCGCAACGGTGCGTTGCGCAAATGGAACGGCGCGGGCGCCTGTCAAGCGCGCCCAATCTTTAATTAGCCCAAAATTATAGCAAACAGCGGGACTGATGCGCCAGCGAACCCCTTGTTTCGCCGGTCTTTGCCGTGCGGGCGCATTTTCCGCCGCCGCGGCTTGCCCGTGCCTCGCCAAAAGGCGACAATGCGCCGCTCTGAATTTTCGGAAATACCATGTCGAGCAGTTCCAAGGGTGAAGCGGCGGCCAAACGCCGGAAGTTGGCCAATGCCATCAGGGCGTTGTCCATGGATGCGGTTCAGGCGGCGAACTCGGGGCACCCGGGCGCGCCCATGGGCATGGCGGATATCGCCGAGGTGTTGTGGAACGATTTCCTCAAGCACAACCCGGCGAATCCGGAGTGGTGGGACCGCGACCGCTTCGTGCTGTCCAACGGGCATGCCTCAATGCTGCTCTATTCATTGTTGCACCTCAGTGGCTATCCGTTGTCGATGCAGCAGATCCGCGACTTCCGCCAGCTTGGGTCGCACACAGCCGGGCACCCGGAACGCGATCTCGCGCTTGGTATTGAAACCACGACGGGCCCGCTGGGCCAGGGCATCACCAATGCCGTTGGCATGGCGATCGCCGAGAAGCATCTGGCCGCGACGTTCAATCGTCCGGGCTTCGACATTGTGGACCATCACACCTATACGTTTGTCGGCGACGGTTGCCTGATGGAGGGCATCTCGCACGAGGCCTGCTCGCTGGCCGGCACGCTGGCACTGGGCAAGCTGATCTGCCTGTACGACGACAACGGTATCTCTATCGATGGCGATGTTAAGGGCTGGTTTACCGACGACACTGTGAAGCGATTCCAGGCCTATGGCTGGCAGGTTATTGCCGACGTCGACGGCCACAATGCCGACGCGATTGCCAAGGCGATCCGCACGGCGCGCGCCGAAACAGCTAAACCGACACTCATCTGCTGCAAAACCGTCATTGGCTTCGGCGCACCGAACAAGCAAGGCAGTGCCTCGACGCATGGCGCGCCGCTCGGCGACGAAGAAATCGCGGCGGCGCGCAAAGCGCTGGACTGGCCGTATCCGCCGTTCGAAATTCCTGATGATGTTGCCGAAGGCTGGGACGCGAAAAAGCGCGGCGCCAGTCACGAATCTGACTGGCAGCAGAGATACGCCTCGTATGCGAAGGCGCATCCGGGTGCTGCGGCTGAGTTGACACGCCGCATGCACGGCGAGTTGCCGGATAACTGGGCACAGATTGTCAGCAAGGCGCTTGCCGAGACGACTTCGGCTGGCGCGACAATGGCGACCCGCAAGGCGTCGCTGGCGGCGCTCAATCATCTGGCCGACGCGATGCCTGAACTGCTCGGCGGATCGGCGGATCTGACCGGCTCGAACTGCACCTATCACGACGGCTCATCGGTGCTCGATGCGGCCAACCCCGCGGGTAACTATCTCAACTACGGCGTGCGGGAATTCGCCATGACGGCGATCGGCAACGGGCTGCAGCTGCATGGTGGCGTGCGCCCTTACTCGGGCACATTCCTGACCTTCTCCGACTACGCCCGCAACGCGGTGCGTATGGCGGCGCTAATGCGCTGCGGGAATATCCTGGTGTATACGCATGACTCGATCGGGCTTGGCGAAGACGGGCCCACGCACCAGCCGGTGGAGCATGTTTCGAGTCTGCGTTTGATGCCGAACCTGAATGTCTGGCGTCCGGCCGATACCACGGAGACACTGATTGCGTGGGCCGAGGCCATTGAACAAAAGGACACGCCGAGCGCTTTGGTGCTGACGCGTCAGAATCTGCCTTTCGTCGACAGAAGCGCGGAGCAGCTCGAGCATATCCGTCGCGGCGGGTATATCCTGCGTGATACAGGCGGCGAACCTGATATTGTCATCATGGCCACAGGATCGGAGTTGGCGCTTGCGTTGGCGGCGGCCGAGGCGTTAGCCGGAGACGATGTGGCGGCGCGGGTCGTGTCGATGCCTTGTTGCGACGTGTTCAGTGCGCAACCGCCGCGCTGGCAGCAGCAGGTATTGGGCGCCAAAGGCACGCCGCGATTGGCAGTCGAAGCGGGCGTCACCAATTTCTGGTGGCAGTTCGTTGGTGACAACGGCGGCGTGATCGGCATCGATCAGTTCGGCGAGTCGGCACCGGCTGAGCAGTTGTTTGAGAAGTATGGATTTACGACCGATAACGTCGTGGCGCAGGCGAAGCGCTTGCTGGTGGGTGGCGCGTAGGTCGCGCTGTCGGGGACAAAAGAAACCAAGTCTGGAGTAGGAACAATGACTATCAAAGTAGGTATTAACGGCTACGGTCGAATCGGGCGAAATGTGTTGCGCGCCATCTATGAGAGCAATCGCCGCAGCGAACTGCAGGTGGTCGGCGTCAACGATCTGGGCGATGCCGAGACCAATGCCTACCTGACGCGCTACGATACCGCGCATGGCAAGTTCCCCGGGACTGTCGAGGTCGATGGCAACCACATGGTCGTCAACGGTGATCGTATCCGCGTTACATCCGAGCGCGATCCGTCGAAGCTGCCGTGGGCCGAGCTCGGTGTCGACGTGGTTCTCGAGTGCACCGGCATCTTCAACACCAAAGAAAAGGCCTCCGCACACATCGTGGCCGGTGCCAGCAAAGTTGTCATCTCAGCGCCGGCGGGTACATCCGTCGATGCGACGATTGTGTTCGGCGTCAATGATGACATCCTGACCGCTGAGCATGACGTGATCTCGAATGCATCGTGTACCACCAACTGTCTCGCGCCGCTGGTTAAGCCACTGCACGATACGATCGGTCTTGAGCATGGCATCATGACCACGATTCATGCCTACACCAATGATCAGGTTTTGACCGACGTCTACCATAAGGATTTGCGTCGCGCGCGCTCCGCAACGATGTCGATGATCCCGACCAAGACCGGTGCCGCTTCGGCCGTGGGTCTGGTGCTGCCGGAATTGGCGGGCAAGTTGGACGGGTTCGCTGTGCGGGTTCCTACGATCAACGTATCGATGGTCGACCTGACATTCGTTGCCAGTCGCGAAACCAACACTGACGAGATTAATGACATTCTCAAAGCTGCCAGCGAAGGGCCGCTCAAGGGTGTGCTTGCGTACAACGACGGTCCGCTGGTATCGATTGATTTCAACCATGATCCGGCATCGTCAACCTACGACGCGACCCTCACCAAAGTCATGCAGGGAACGCTGGTCAAGGTTTGCGCCTGGTACGACAACGAGTGGGGCTTCTCGAATCGCATGCTTGATACCGCGCAAGCGCTGGTCAAAGCGGCAGGCTGAACAGGTCCAGCGTGCGGTTTCGCGCGCACAAGGTCTGTTGATTGGTTTGACCCGGGGGTGAGCGATGCAGGTTAAGAAAATGTCGGAGCTCGACCTGTCGGGCAAACGCGTTCTGATTCGCGAAGACCTGAACGTACCGATTGAGGATGGGCATATCACATCCGATACGCGCATCCGCGCTGCGCTGCCGACCATACAAATGGCGCTGGATGCCGGTGCCGCAGTGATTGTCATGTCACACCTCGGGCGGCCGACCGAAGGCGTCTATGACGAAAGTGCTTCGCTGGCACCGGTTGCTGCGCATATGGGTAGCCTGCTGGGCCGTGAAGTGACGCTGATGCGCGACTGGCTCGATGGCATCGATGTCGCGCCCGGCCAGATCGTGATGGCAGAGAACGTACGTTTCAATGCCGGCGAGAAGGCCTGTGACGAGTCGCTGTCACGCCGCATGGCTGCGTTGGCGGATATTTTTGTCATGGACGCTTTTGGAACCGCGCATCGCGCTCAGGCCAGTACCAGCGGGGTCACAGAATACGCCGCTGTGGCCTGTGCCGGTCCACTGTTGGTCGCCGAACTCGACGCGCTGGGCCGTGCGATGCAGAACCCGGCGCGACCGATTGTTGCCATTGTCGGCGGCTCCAAAGTGTCGACCAAGCTCACGGTACTGCAGACACTCGCGCAAATTGTCGACACGCTCGTCGTCGGCGGCGGCATTGCCAATACATTTCTTGAAGCGAGTGGTCACGGCGTGGGTAAGTCTCTCGCCGAGTCAGACATGAACACCCTTGCGGCTGAAATGCTGGCCGATAAAGAGGGCGCGAATATTCCGCTGCCGATCGACGTGGTTGTCGCGCAAACGTTTGCGGCGACTGCCGAAGCAGAGATACGCGATATCGATCATGTTCGCGAGTCGGATATGATCCTCGACGTCGGTCCGCAAACAGCGGAGCACTACGCTTCATTGTTGCGTGACGCTGGTACGATTATCTGGAATGGTCCGCTTGGCGTTTTCGAGTTTGATCAGTTCGGCGAAGGAACCCGCGTTGTCGCCAAGGCGATCGCGGCAAGCCCCGGGTTTTCGATTGCCGGCGGTGGCGATACCCTCGCCGCGATTGAGAAATATGGCGTCGGCGATGACATCAGTTACATTTCCACCGGTGGCGGTGCTTTCCTCGAGTTCATCGAGGGCAAGCCGCTGCCGGCTATCGTCGCGCTCGAACGCCACGCGGCCCGTCATCACTGACAGCGCGTTACCGCGCTTTGTTATGCTGACTGGCGAACAGCCATCGGCGCATTCCACAGGGAACATGCATGGGTGAACCATTCGCGCTTCGGCGCACCAAAATTATCGCGACGATGGGTCCGGCTACCGACGATGACGACGTACTGCGCGCGATGATCGACAACGGTCTGGATGTCGCGCGGATGAATTTCTCCCACGGCAGCGGCGATGTGCTTGTCAGACGCTGTGCGCGACTTCGTGAGCTGGCCGCCGCCGCCGGTCGCCAGATCGCGATTCTGGGCGACTTGCAGGGCCCGAAAATTCGCATTAGCCGCTTCGTTGACGGCAGCGTGAATCTGGTCAACGGCGATGCGTTTTTTCTCGATCCCGACCTGGCCGATGATGCCGGTACCGCCGAGGGCGTCGCGATCGCCTATCCGGAACTGGCCGACGACGTCGTTGTCGATAATGTGTTGTTGCTTAATGATGGCCACATCGCGCTGCGCGTGACCGGTATTGACGGGCGTCGTGTGAATACAGTGGTCACCACGGGTGGCAAGCTGTCTGATAACAAGGGTATCAACCTGCAAGGTGGCGGGCTCTCGGCGCCCGCGCTGACGGAAAAAGACGAGCTGGACATCCAGACGGCGGCCGATCTTGATTTTGACTATCTCGCCGTATCATTCGTGCGCGGTGCTGCCGACATCCGCCAGGCACGCTCGTTGTTTCAGGCCGCCGGTGGCCACGGGCTGCTGGTCGCCAAGGTCGAGCGCACTGAAGCGGTCGACAATATTGAACAGATAATCGATGCCAGCGATGTCGTTATGGTTGCGCGCGGCGATCTCGGTGTGGAGATGGGCTATGCCGAGCTGACCGGGCTGCAGAAACGCATCATTCGATTGACACGATCAGGCAACAAGATTGCGATCACCGCGACCCAGATGATGGAGTCGATGATCACCAATCCGATACCGACCCGCGCCGAGGTTTCCGATGTCGCGAATGCGGTCATGGATGGTACCGACGCGGTCATGCTGTCGGCCGAGACCGCTGTTGGTAAGTATCCTGCCGAGGTGATCGCATCGATGGCTTCGGTGTGTGTCGGTGCGGAAAAATACCAGACACATCGCTACCGGACGACCCACCGTATGCAGGACCAGTTCCACGCCGTTGATGAGGCGATCGCAATGGCGACGATGTACGCCGCAAACCATCTTGATGTGCGCGCAATCATCGCATTGACCGAGTCCGGTACTACAGCGTTGTGGATGTCGAGGATCCGCTCGGACATTCCTATTTTCGCATTTACGCGTCACGGTCGCACCGCGCGCCGTGTGACGATGTACCGCGGCGTCTACCCGGTCGATTTTGATATCACGCATACCAACTCTGTGCGGGTCTACAATGATGTTTGTGCGCGCTTGCATGCGCTCGGTCTCGTGGACCCGGGCGATCGCGTTATTTTCACTAAAGGCGACCTGAGTGGCGTGGCTGGCGGCACCAATGCGATGAAGATCATCGAAGTGCCCGATGCAGATATTATGGCAAAGCATTAAGCGAGACTGGATAGATTTATGAGCGATAAGCGATTCGAAGGTACCGACAAGTACATTGCGACCGAAGACCTGATGATGGCGGTGAACGCGGGCGTTACGCTGCAGCGACCGATTCTGGTCAAGGGCGAGCCTGGCACCGGCAAGACCATGCTGGCCGAGGAGGTCGCGGCCTCACTCGGAATGCCGTTGTACGAATGGCATATCAAGTCGACGACCAAAGCGCAGCAGGGGCTCTACGAGTACGATGCGGTGGCGCGGCTGCGTGATTCGCAACTTGGTGACGACAAGGTGCACGATATTGGTAACTACATCCTCAAGGGCAGCTTGTGGCAGGCCTTTGAGTCGGAGACCCAGCCGGTGTTGTTGATCGATGAGATCGACAAGGCGGATATCGAATTCCCGAATGACTTGTTGCGCGAGCTCGATCGCATGGAATTTACCGTTTACGAAACACGCGAAACGGTACGCGCGACCCATCGCCCGGTGATCATCATCACAAGTAACAACGAGAAAGAGCTGCCGGATGCGTTTTTGCGTCGCTGCTTCTTCCACTACATCAAGTTTCCGGAAGAAGAAACGATGAAGCGCATTATCGATGTTCATTTCCCGAATCTGAAGAAGGACTTGTTGCGCGAAGCGCTGGAGAGTTTCTATAAAGTGCGGGAAATGCCGGGCCTGAAGAAGAAACCTTCGACGTCGGAGTTGCTGGACTGGATCAAGTTGTTGCTGGCCGAAGATATTCCGGCGGAGGCGTTGCGCGCGCAAGATAATCGTAAGGCGATACCCCCGCTGTACGGTGCGCTGTTAAAAAACGAACAGGATGTGCATCTGTTCGAGCAGCTGGTATTTCTGAATCGCGGCGGGCGGCAATAGCGTTGCGGAGGCGCTTGCGCACCGGCTGCTGAGACGATGCTGACACGATTTTTTTATATGTTGCGAGAGGGCGGCCTGAAGACATCGGTCACCGAATTGCTGACGTTGCTCGAAGCGATGCGCGGCGGTCTCGCGGGCACCAGCGTTGATCAGTTCTACTATCTGTCGCGCGCCTGCATGGTCAAGGATGAAACCCAGTTCGACCGGTTCGATCAGATTTTCGCGGCGCATTTCAAAGGCATCGAAGCGGCCTTTTCTGAGCTGTCGGGCGAAATTCCCGCCGACTGGCTGGCGCAGATGGCGGAGCTTGATCTGACCGATGAAGAGCGCGCGCAGATTGAATCGATGGGCGGATTTGACGAACTCATGAAGGCGCTGGAAGAGCGACTTCGTGAACAGGACGGGCGCCACGAAGGCGGTAACAAGTGGATCGGTACCGGCGGCACTTCACCGTTCGGGGTGGGTGGTTTTAATCCCGAAGGCGTGCGCATCGGCGACCAGAAAGGCGGCGGCAACCGGCGCGGTGTGAAGGTGTGGGACCGCCGCGAATACCGCAACCTCGACGACAGCGTCGAGCTTGGCACGCGTAACATCAAACTCGCGCTGAGAAAGCTGCGTCGGTTCGCGCGCGAGGGCGCGGCGGATCAGCTGGATCTGCCGGACACGATTAGCAGTACGGCACGCAATGCCGGCTGGCTGGATCTGAAAATGGTGCCCGAGCGGCACAATGCGATAAAGGTATTACTCTGCCTCGATATCGGCGGCTCCATGGATGACCACGTGCGAGTCTGCGAGGAGCTTTTTTCCGCCGCTAGCAGCGAGTTCAAGCACCTCGAGTTTTTCTACTTTCACAACTTTATCTACGAAAGTCTGTGGAAAGACAATCGGCGCCGCCACAACGAGCGTATCCCTGTGTCCGAGATTCTTAACAAGTACGGTCCGGACTATAAGCTCGTTTTCGTTGGCGACGCTACCATGAGCCCGTACGAGATCGTGTACGCTGGCGGCAGTGTTGAGCATTGGAACGAGGAGCCCGGTGCGGTCTGGATCCAGCGCCTGTTGCGTGCCTACCCGAAATCGATCTGGCTGAATCCGGAGCCGGAACAACGCTGGCCGCATACGCCTTCGGTGAAGATCACCCGGGAGTTGATGGATGAACGAATGTTCCCGCTGACCGTCAGCGGACTTGATAAAGGCATCAAACGCTTGCAATAGTGGTCGCGGCGTAACCGCTTCGGCCAGGGCGCGATCATGACGCAAACAACACAACAATCTGATGTCACGGGCGAGAAGCTCGCGTTAGTACTGCCGGGCGGAGGGGCTCGCGGCGCGTATCAGGTTGGCGTGTTGAAGGCGATTTCCGAACTCTTGCCGCCGCGCGCCAGAAACCCGTTTCGTATTATCAGTGGCACCTCCGCCGGTGCGATCAATTCTGTCGTGCTGGCGAGTAAGGCGCAGCGCTTTCATTTCGCGGTTCGTGAGCTTGAACGCGTTTGGGGCGGGTTCGAAACCTCGATGGTATATCGCACCGATGCCAAGACTATGCTGAAGAGTAGTCTGCATTGGCTCGCCGCCATCGTTTTCGGCGGGCTTGGCGTTCGCAATCCGCGCTCATTACTCGACAATGCGCCGTTGCGCGCGTTGCTATCGCGCAACGTGCGCTTCCCGCGTATCCAGAGCAACATTGACAAGGGTTTTCTGGATGCGGTTGCCGTGACCGCGGCAGGCTATCAGTCATCGCAGTCGGTAACTTTTTTCCAGGCCTGTGAAGACACTGAATCATGGGCACGCACGCGTCGCGTCGGGCGCCATGAGAAGCTGCACCTGGACCATTTGATGGCCAGCATTGCGGTGCCAATGATTTTTCCGCCGGTCGCGATGCACGGCGAATATTTTGGTGATGGCGCGATGCGCCAGGCGACGCCGCTGTCGCCGGTCGTGCATCTCGGCGCCAGCCGTATCCTCGTGATCGGCGTGCGCGACGAGCGTTCCGATGTGGTGCGCGAATCGGACGCGGCGAAGTTTCCGGGCTTCGGCCACATCGCCGGCTACATGCTGGATACGTTATTTCTGGACGGGCTGTATTCCGACCTCGAGCGCCTTGCGCGGATCAATCGCCTCATCGAGTCGATACCACCCGGCGCGCGCCAGGGCGCATCTGCGGAGATGCGTGCCATCGATACGATGGTCGTGTTACCCAGTGTTGATCTGCGTCAGGTCGCATTACAGTACGCGCGCGAACTGCCGAGACCGATCCGCTTGTTGTTGCGAGGCGTCGGTGGCACCGAAGGTCGCTTGCTAAGCTTTTTGTTATTCGAGGCGGGCTTTACGCGTGCGCTGATCGATCTGGGCTATGCAGATGCCATGCGTGATCGCACCCGGTTGCAGGCGTTCGTCAGCGGCGCTGACGTACCGTCATTGTCCGGGCCCGAGCGCATTGTTGATGACCTGTCCGGTATTCACCGCGTGCTGCCGCAGTACTAGCGCTTACAGCAGGAAGGCAGCGCCGAGTCCGAGAAATAATCCATAGCCGACAACGTCGGTAATGGTTGTCAGGATCACCCCGCCGGCCAGCGCCGGATCTATCTTCAGCTTGCCAAGCAATAACGGGATCGTGAATCCGCACAGCGCGGCGACGACGAGGTTGGCCGCCAGTGCGATGGCAACCAATAGCCCGATTATCCAGGTGTCGAACCAGACGGCTGTAATTATCGCGACCAATATCGCCCAGAAGAGCCCATTGATCAGTCCGACGGCGAATTCACGGCGCAACATATAGCCGGCGTTCGAGGCCTCAATCTGCCCCAGCGCGATGGCGCGCGTGATGATTGTCAGCGACTGTGTACCGGCAACGCCGCCCATGCTGGGTACGATCGGCATGAGTACGGCCAGCAACACGACCTTGTCGATTGTGGTCTGAAACAGCTCGACGACGCTAGCCGCCAGAAACGCCGTCAACAGGTTTATGCCGAGCCAGAAAGCACGCCGTCTGGCGCTGAGAAACACCGGCGCGAACAGGTCGTGTTCCTCATCGAGGCCGGCCGCACCCATCAACGAATGCTCGGCCTCATCGCGGATGACATCGACGACATCATCGACGGTGATTCTGCCGAGCAGCACATTCTCGTCATCTACGACGGCGACGGAGAACAGGTCGCGATCTTCGAACAGGCGCACGACGTCGGCCGAACCGGTCAGAACATTTACGCACACCGAATCCGGCTCCATAATCTCCTCGATAAGAATCGACGGATCGGCAACGAGTAAAGTCGTCAGCGGAATAGCGCCCAGAAAATGATCTTCGCGATCGACGACAAACAGCGAGTCGGTGCGGTCTGGCAGTGTCGAGTGCGCGCGCAGATAGCGCAGCACCACCTCTATGGTCACATCGCCGCGCACCGACGTGCTGTCGGTATCCATCAAGCCGCCGGCGCTATCCTCCGGGTAGGCAAGAACTTCGCGTAGACGTTGCCGTTCCTGGCTGTCGAGCGAGCGGATGACCTGTTGCGTGATTGCCTCCGGCAAATCGACGACAAGGTCGGCCAGGTCGTCCAGCGCCATGCCTTCGGTAGCGGCGACGAGTTGCTCGATGTCCATTGACCGGATGAGGCTGTCGCGTACGTCGTCGGCGAGCTCTACGAGGACTTCACCCTCGCTGTTACGATCGACCAGCTCCCATACCAGGCGGCGCTCGGCAACCGGCAAAGATTCGAGCAGGCGGGCGATCTCTCCGGGGCGCAAGCCGGCGACCATACGGCGCGCTGACCGCATTGTGCCACTTTCGAGTGCATCGCGAAGCGCGCCGAGCACGGATTGTTCAGCTGCGGACTGTTCCATGACTCAGCGATCCGGTTGTGTCCGGCCACTGCCAGACGGTGCAATAAGTGTAGCGTGCTGCCCCGAGGTTGTCAGGAAAACAGAGGGCCTGTCTGGTTCGCTAACTCGTGGTGGCGCACGCTGATCGTGCGTTGGGTATCGCGAAGCGTTGCCGCGAGTTTCTCTGCCATGAATACCGAGCGATGCTGGCCGCCAGTGCAGCCAATAGCCACTGTCAGGTAGCTGCGACTGAAATTTTCAAAGTGGGGCAGCCAGCCCGATACAAAAGTAATTATGTCATCGTGCATTTGCTGTGCGAGCGGGTCGCTATTGAGGTATTCGATGACGGCTGCATCCAGGCCGGTCTGCGGGCGCAGTTTCGGCTGCCAGTACGGGTTCGGCAGGCAACGTAAGTCGAACACAAAGTCGGCGTCTGATGGGATGCCATGCTTGTAGCCGAAAGATTCGATCAGTATCGACAGTCGGTGCGGGTCGCGTGATGCGACACGTTCGCGAATCAGGTCGCGCAGCTCATAAATACTCGTGCGTGTCGTGTCGATGATCAAATCGGCGATATTGACCACCGGCGCAAGCATATCCCGCTCAGATCGAATGGCTTCGCGCAGTGAGTCAGTGATATTGGCCAGTGGATGCTTGCGCCGTGTTTCACTGTAGCGCTTGAGGATCGTTGCCTCGTCTGCTTGCAGGAAAAGCACTTCGCAGGTCGCGCCTTGCCCTTCTAACCGCGTGATCTGCTCGCTCAGTAATTGCAGGTCTTCGGTCTTGTTGCGCGCATCGATACCGATGGCGATTTTTTCACTGCGTGTCGGGTCGCTCAGAAAGTCGTCGGCCAGATTGCCCAGTAACGCGACCGGCAGATTATCGATACTGTAGTAGCCGAGATCTTCGAGCACGTGCAGCGCGACACTCTTCCCGGAACCGGACAGGCCGCTGACGATAATGACACGCATCGTTGTTGCTACCCGTTACCGCCGGCAACGTTGTGAATGTCGAGCACCTGGTGCGCGGCGGTGCGATCCAGCACTGCATAAATATCTGCCGCCTCTGTTGACGCGCGCATCTGTTCGGCGAGTGCCGGTGTGGCAATCGTCTGGGTCAGTCTGCGCAGGTCATCGGCCAATTCCTCGCTGCTGTCATCAGGCGTGATAAAGCCAAAGATCAGATCCACCGCGGGCAACTCATTGCCGTCAAAGTCGATCGGTGTTTCCAGCTGCATCAGAACCGCCGTTGCCTCTTTTATGCCGGGTAGTTTGGCGTGCGGTATAGCGAGCCCTGACTCGGCCGCCGTGCAGCCCAGTCGCTCACGCTCGATCAACGCATCGAAGATGTCATCAGCGGTGGCGTCGGATGCAGCGCTGGCCAGGTGCTCGCTCAGAATCTGAAGGGCATGCTTCTTGCTGCCAGCGGCCACGTTGGTATGCACGCTGTCCGGCGACAGCAGGTTAGAAAAGTTCAAAGACATTATTGGGATTCCGGGACAAGCGATGTGATGGCGAGTGTCGCAGTTGATCGTATCGCGCGATCGCGATCGTGAAAAAGGTCATGGGTTGTTTGTCTGGTTTCGTCCATGACAGCGTCTTACCGGCCTGTCGACGCGGGCCGGTAAGACAATTATGCCATCAGCTATCGCTCAGGTAATGCTAAAAGTCGCCTTTTGTGCGTCTCTGGCATGATGGTCTGTCATTTTTTCTTTGTGTTTGATGATGCGCCGGTCAAGTTTATCTGCGAGTCCGTCGATCGCCGCATACATGTCTTCTTCTGTCGCCTCGGCGTGCACCCGCGCCCCGCGCAGGTTCGCTGTGGCCTCCGCCTTATGGCGCAGCTTCTCCACCGTCAATATGCAATGTACATCCGTGACATTGTCGCAGTGTTTTTCGATCCGATTCATCTTGCTGCTGACGTAATCGCGCAGGGAATCGGTGATATCGATGTGGTGGCCAGTGACATTAAGCTGCATAGCGTGCTCCTCGTGCTAAGTTTTCGGGAAGTTGGGTATCTGTGTTCCTCCTGTTAAAAAAATCAATTAAAACAGTATATTACTAAGTTTATACCTGCGTGATACAGCGCAAATAACTTAAACCTTCCGTCTTGATAATGCGCCGATTGGCAGCGTGCTGCAACTCCGTGAAACGGGGCTGTGAGATGGCGCCGGAAATGCCGCGCATTGCGCCGGACGATCAGCGTGGGGCGCGGACGCGGCGTTCGCTGGAGGATGAGATGTTCATCGCCTCACGGTATTTGGCGACCGTGCGCCGGGCGACCTGCACGCCGTCTTCCTTCAGAAGTGCGGTTATCTTGCTGTCTGAGAGGGGTTTCGCCGGGTCTTCGCCTGCTATTAATTTGCGGATCTTGGCGCGCACTGCGACCGAAGACTGCTCGTCGCCATCGGTCGTCGACACATGTGACGAGAAGAAATATTTGAATTCCAGTACGCCGCGCGGTGTATGCATGTATTTATTGTTGGTGACGCGCGAAACAGTCGATTCATGCATTTCAATGGCATCGGCAATGTCCTTGAGAATCATTGGCTTCATTGCTTCTTCACCATGCTCGAAGAATTCGATCTGGCGCTCAACGATAGTGCTGGCGACCTTGTATAGCGTGTCGTTACGTATCTCGAGGCTGCGCACGAGCCAGCGCGCTTCTTGCAGCTGGGCCCGCAACACGGTGTGCTCGCTATTGCCGCGCAGCAGCGCTGCGTACTGTTGATTGACCTGTAGTTTAGGCACGCCGGACGGGCTGATTTCTACAATCCATTGGCCGTCTACCTTGCGCACGAAGACGTCCGGGATAACGTATTCGGTGCGCCGCCCGTCCACCGCCTGGCCGGGTTTCGGGTGGCAGCTGCGGATCAACGCCAACGCATGGTCCAGACACTCATCGTCGACGGATAGCCGACGGCGCAATTGCGTGTAGTTTTGTTCCGCGACCAGCGGCAGGAAGTCCTCCGCGATCCTTCGCGCGACAGTAAGACCCGGCGTCGACTCAGGGTAGGGCGCAAGCTGCAGGCTGATGCACTCGGTCAAAGAGCGTGCACCGATACCAAGCGGATCGAAACGCTGAATCTTGACCAGTACGCGTTCGATCTGGCCGGTGGTGACCGATCCGTCGTCGAGCACTGCATGGATTTCGTCAAGCGTCTCGAACAAATAGCCGTCGTCATCAATCGCATCGATAATCGACTCGCCGATGATACGTTCCTGATCGGTAAATTTTTCGGTTTCCAGTTGGCTGAGCAGGTGCTCACGCAAGGTTTCTTCGCGGTCGTCTGCGAAGTCGGCCATCGAACGGCCTTCGTTACCCGAAAAGTTCGAGTCCTGACCGCGGCCTACGTCACGCCAAGAGTCTTCCTGAGTCAGGGTGCGGATTTCTGCCGTGCTGGAGGCATCGACTTTCGGTGCATCCGGAAGGTCCTCCATCTCCAGCATGACATTGGCTTCAAGCGCCTCCTGAATCTGCTGGTTCAGGTCCATGACAGGCAATTGCAACAGCTTGATGGCCTGTTGCAATTGCGGCGTCATGGTCAGCGACTGACCGAGCTTCAGTTGTAGGGTTGGCTTGAGCAAGTCTGTTTCCGCGTGTTTGCTGGACTATACAGTATCAGAGCATTCCAGCCATGCCGTGACGCCTATCACAGGCATTGTCTCAGGCCCGCGGCGCGCGGGCCGGCGCACAGCCATCAAAGGCGGAAATCTTCGCCGAGATAGACCTCGCGCACGTGCCGATCGGCGACGATATCTTCGGGCGTTCCCGATGCGATCAGACTACCATCGCTAAGGATGTAAGCGTGCCCGCAAATACCGAGTGTTTCGCGCACATTGTGGTCGGTAATCAGAACGCCGATACCGCGCTCTGCCAGGTGGCGAATCGTACGTTGAATATCGATCACCGAGATCGGGTCGACCCCTGCGAATGGCTCATCCAGCAAAATAAATTGCGGCTCGGCGGCTAGCGCCCGTGCGATTTCGACCCTGCGTCGCTCACCGCCTGACAGGCTCATGCCGAGGCTGGTACGAACATGGCCGATATGTAGTTCATCGAGCAGCTGCTCAAGCTTCGCATCGCGCTCGGCGCGGCTCAGCGTCTTGCGCGCCTCAAGGATCGCGAGGATGTTCTGCTCGACGCTGAGCTTGCGAAAAACGGATGCTTCCTGTGGCAGATAGCCAACGCCACGTTTAGCGCGTTTGTGCATCGGCTCACTGGTCAGATCGTGCCCGTCGAGAAGAATGCGACCCTTATCGCAGCTGATCAGGCCGACGATCATATAGAAGGCTGTGGTCTTTCCCGCCCCGTTGGGTCCGAGCAGCCCGACAACCTCGCCACTTTTGATTTGCAGCGAAATACCGCGCACAACTTCGCGGAACTTATACTTCTTGGCAATATCCTGGACGCTGAGAATACTCATCAGCGCGGTCGGTCCTGAACATCATCGGTTGGCTCGGTCGCATCTTCCTCCGGCGGCTGGATGATGATTTTGACGCGCTCGCCGGTCTCGGCGTCGCCTTCAAAGACGATTTGCTGTTTCGCGACGTTGTAGACGAGGAGTTTGCCGGTCACCTCATTGGTCGCATCTGAAATTCTGGCGTTGTCCTCAAACCGGACCAGTTCCTGCTCAATGTCATAGTCGAACTTTTCCGCTGCGCCTTCGGTGACAACACCTGTCAGCGCATTGGTGTCAGTAAATTGCGCCGGCTTGCCGGCAACTCTGGCATTGACGAGTTGGTGATTGAGAAATTTGAGTGTTGCCTGCTGCGCGCGAATGCGTGCCGTACCGACATCAATTTCCACTTTTCCGGTGAATTGCCAGTTGCTGTCTGCGAAGTTTGTGCCGGCAGAGGTTTCCGCCCGGTCAGCGGCTATGCGCGTCGCGCCTTGCGTGATGCGCAGGCCATAGAAAACGGTTGTGTTGCCAGCGAGATCGATTTCGCTGCTCTGCGCGTCCATGAAAATGCGCTGCGCGCGATCAGGCGTGACTTGCGCATTCGCAGGTGCGGCGGCAAGGATCAACGCAAGCGCAAGGTAGCTAGGGGGTAAACTGGCCACGAATATTCGACCTCAGTTCTATAGTGTTGTCGGTCAGGGATGCACGCATCCCCGTCGCATTGAGGCGGCCCATGCCGACGTCAAATCGCACGCTGGCGTCTGTTTCCACGACCTGCGTCTGCGGGTTGTAGTCAAGCCGCTCGGTCGTCAGGCGGACCGCGTTGTTGTCCTCTGCAGCCGTGCGCGTGGCTACGACATCGCCCTTTAATACGAGCATGCTGGTGGCCTCATCCAGCGTCGCATTCGAGGCGCTGATTTTCCAGTCGCCATTGCCTTCGCCCTCACCCTGATAGGCGATCTCGACCTGTTCGAGCTCAATCGGATCACCGCGCGATCCTTGTAGTGCCTGGCCGGCGTTCAACGTGTACATGCGCACGCCGTTGTCGTCACTGCCATAGATCTGCGCATCCAGAATATAATAGCCGCTTTGAACCGGCGTGCGCCGGTCCGGCGTCGCGTTGCGGGCGTCGCGTTGTGATGCGGCGAGCCAGCTCACGATCGCAACGATCGTCAGAATCAGGAACAGCAGCAGGTTACGCGTTGTCACGTTGCTGCTTCCGTTTCTCGTCGAGCACGAAGTCGGCGATTTCTCGCACCGCGCCGTGTCCACCACCGCGTCGGGTTGTCAGATCAGCCAGTGCAACCAGTTCGCCAACCGCATTGGCGACTGCAAATCTTAGCCCTACCGCCTCGAACATCGCCGAATCGGGCATGTCATCACCAACCGCTGCGGTCTGTTCCTGTTTGACGCCGAGTTTGGCCATCAGTTCGTTAATGACGGCGCGTTTTTCGCGGCAGCCCTGGAAAACATGATCTACGCCAAGCTCTGACATGCGTGCATCGACGGCGCGCGAATTACGCCCCGAAATAATGGCGACCTGAACGCCGGCGTCGAGGAGGCGCCGAATACCGAAGCCGTCCTGAGTGTTGAAGGTTTTGCTTTCGTTGCCGTTGGCGTCAAGCGTGAATCTACCGTCTGTCAGCACACCGTCAACATCAAGCACCACAAGGCGCAGTCCACCTGCTAATTCGCGTAGTACCGGCGGCGCCATTTCGATCAGTACCGCCACGGCTACATGACGCCCGCACGGAACAGATCATGGATGTTGAGCGCGCCAACCACCTTGCCATCGTCATCGACGACTGGCAGCGCTGTGATCGCGTTCGTCTCAAGCAAATGTACCGCCTCTGCCGCTAGCGCGCCCGGGCCTATCGTCTGGCAGCCACTGGTCATCGCATCGCGGATAAGAATGTCGCGCAAGTCCATCTGGCGATCCAGCAGACGGCGCAAGTCACCATCGGTGAAAATGCCTTCAAGCTTGTTACCGGCACCAACGATCGCAGCCATACCAAGGCCCTTCTGGGTCATCACCAATAAGACCTCCGACAAGCCTGCATCGATATTGACGACGGGCGAGGCATCCCCGGCGTGCATGATCTCGGCGACGGTCAGCAACAGCTTCTTGCCCAGGCTGCCGCCGGGATGTGAGCGTGCGAAATCCTCGGCGGTGAATGCCCTGCTGTCGAGAAGCGCTACTGCCAGCGCGTCACCGATGGCGAGTGTTGCAGTCGTACTGGCGGTTGGCGCGAGATTCAGCGGGCAGGCCTCTTCGTCAACGTGGACATTCAGATGCGCGTCAGCGCGGGTCGCCAGGGTTGAGTGCGGGTTGCCGGTAATACTGACCAGCGGCGCGCCCAGGCGCTTGATGAGCGGCAGGATCGTGAGGACTTCTGCGGTTTCGCCCGAGTAGGAAATCGCAAGTACCACGTCGTCCGGCGTGATCATGCCCAGATCGCCGTGGCTGGCTTCGCCGGGGTGCAAGAAGAATGCGGGGCTGCCCGTGCTGGCCAGCGTCGCCGCGATCTTGCCGGCGACATGACCCGACTTGCCCATACCGGTCACGACAATACGCCCACGGCAAGCAAGGCAGAGCTGACAGGCGACCTCGAACTGTTCGTCGACGCGCTGGGCAAGCGCGGCCACGGCCTCCGACTCGATCCGCAACACGCGTTGCGCCTGCGCGAGTCGTTGCTTGGCGTCAGCCGCCACTGCTGAAGCTCTGGTTGAGCACATAAACGTGATAGCAGACAAATACGATCAGCAACGCGCTCCCCTCAATGCGGTTAATCCGTCCTGCACCGCTGTAATTATAGGCCATCGCGAACAGCACAAGTGTCAATGAGATCATCACGAAGAAGTGCAGAGACAAGACTTCCGGCGGAATGCCGGTCGGCCGGATAATAATTGCCGCGCCGATGACGGCGAGCAAGTTGAACATGTTGGAGCCGATGATGTTGCCGATGGCGAGCCCTTGTTCGCCCTTCATGGCCGAAATCAACGACACGGCCAGCTCTGGCAGGCTGGTGCCGATAGCGACCAGCGTGACACCGATAATCAACTCGCTGATGCCAAGGCTGTAGGCGATCGATGTCGCGCCGCGCACCAGCAGCTCAGCACCGAGCAAAAGCACAAGCAGCCCAACAGCGAACCAGCCGAGAGCAACTTTCATTGCCATGTTCTTGGGTATTTCCGCTTCGTACTCTGCTTCGATAGGGTCGTTGGTGTTTGTTCGATAGCCGAGTCGCACGATCCAATACATGACCACCACCAGTGCGGTGAGCATCACGAGCCCGTCGATCCGGCTGAGTTTGAGATCGAGGCACAGCGCCACGGCGAGTAGCGTCACCGCCAGCAATGCCGGCATTTCCTGTTGCAGGGTACGCGACGTGACCAAAATAGGCCGATATAGAGCGGTAGCGCCAAGAACCAGCGCAATATTTGCGATATTCGAGCCTACGGCGTTACCGATAGCGAGATCGGATTTATCGGCCATTGCCGCAACGATTGAAACGAGGATCTCCGGTGCCGAGGTCGCAATACCGACGACGGTCAGGCCGATCAGCAATGTCGGCACCCCCATGTTTCTCGCCATCGCGCCGGCGCCGATAACGAATCGGTCCGCGCCCCAGATCAGCGCGATCAGACCAACCAGCACAAGGCCGCTATTCAACACCATGGAATCCAACGCGCAAGAACCTCCGGGAATGGGACATTAGCCTCGTCGCGACACACGGCCTTTGCGGCGAGCCGCATATGATACACAAATCAGACGAGACCCCGCTTGACTAACGTTGGGGCTGGCAGCGCTTTGTACTAGACTTGCCGATTCTTATATTTCCTGGAGGGCACCGTTTTGACGCCCAGCGACATCGAAACCCTGATACGTGAACACCTTGACATAAGCCGCATCGAAGTCATGAGCGACGACAACGTGCATTTTGAGGCGGTGATCGTGTCGCCGGAGTTTGCCGGCAAGCGGCCCGTTGCCCGGCATCAGCTGGTCTATGCAGCACTGGGCGAGCACATGCGCGCAGACATTCATGCGCTGTCGATCAGTGCGCTGACGCCGGAAGAGGCCGGCGCGGCATGACAGATCATGGATAAACTCGCGATCCGCGGCGGCCGGGTACTTCAGGGGTCGGTAACGATCTCAGGCGCAAAGAACGCCACGCTGCCCATCCTTGCCGGTACCTTGCTCGCCGAGCAGGAGGTCACCATTTGCAACGTTCCGCATCTGCGCGACGTGACGACCATGATTGCTTTGCTGCAACGCATGGGCGCCGTCGCGACCGTCGGTGAGCAGATGCAGGTGTCTGTTGCGGCCGGTAACGACATCGAGCCCGTTGCGCCATACGATCTGGTTAAGACCATGCGTGCCTCGGTCCTGGTTTTGGGCCCGTTGCTTGCTCGTTTCGGGCGTGCCGACGTGTCATTGCCCGGCGGCTGCGCGATCGGCGCGCGTCCGGTCGATCTGCATGTCAGCGGTTTGCAGGCTCTCGGAGCCGAGGTCTGGATTGAGAACGGCTACATCCGTGCACGCGCCGAACGTCTGACCGGTGCCCATTTTGTCTTTGACACGGTATCGGTAACAGGCACCGAGAATCTGCTGATGGCCGCCACACTCGCGCGTGGCGAGACGGTACTTGAGAACGCTGCGCGGGAACCCGAGATTGAGGACCTGGCGAAATTTCTGATCGCGATGGGTGCCGACATCGAAGGGGCAGGTACGTCGACGATCAGGATTAATGGCGTCGCGAAACTCGGCGGCTGTCATTACGCGGTGCTGCCGGACAGAATCGAGACCGGCACCTATCTGGTGGCAGGGGCGATGACACGTGGCCATATCCGCGTTGAAAATGCGGCGCCGGCACATCTCGAAGCGGTGCTGGGCAAGTTAGCCGACTGCGGCGCGACGATCACTACCGGTGATGACTGGATCGAGCTCGACATGCGCGGTCAGCGCGCGCGGGCGGTCGACGTGCGTACCGCACCGCATCCGGCGTTCCCGACCGACATGCAGGCGCAGTTTTGCGCGCTGAATGCGATCGCGGAGGGGACCGGCGCGGTGACCGAGACTATTTTTGAGAACCGCTTCATGCACATCCCGGAGCTGCAGCGAATGGGCGCGGATTTCCGTGTGCGTGGGCGGACCGTTGTTTCCAGCGGAGTCGAACAGCTGACAGCAGCACCGGTTATGGCGACTGACTTGCGCGCTTCCGCGGGGCTGGTGCTTGCGGGATTGGTCGCTGACGGTGAAACGGTGGTCGACCGGATTTACCATCTTGATCGCGGTTACGAGCGGATCGAGGAGAAACTACGTGGTCTTGGCGCGGATGTGCGCCGCCTTATCTAGTCGCGCGATCCAGTCGCGCGCGGCTCAGTTCCTGATCGTGTTTCCCAGTGCGCGGTCGCCGGCGACTGCCCGCGTTGTGACCTCGTTGCCGCCTCGCAAATACACAATGTCCAATACTGTGCCCGGCTCATAGCGGGCCACGGTGAGCAAAGCCTGCTGATTGTTGCGCACCTGCTCGCCGTTGATTGACACCATCACATCGCCCGGACGTATCCCGGCCTGCCAGGCAGGGCCATTGATTTTCACGGCGCGCAACAGGATGCCGCTGTCGGCCGGCAGCCCGAGCGCTGCCCAGTCCTGGGCGGTCAGCTCCTGCATTTCAAGTCCCAGCCAGCCGCGCAAAACGCGGCCCTCTTCGCGCAAGGCGCGGACAACGCCACTGACCAGGTTCACCGGAATCGCAAAGCTGATGCCCTGAATATTGACCTCACGCGAAATAACGGCGGTGTTGATGCCGATAAGCTCGCCGCGCGTGTTGATCAATGCGCCGCCCGAGTTTCCGGAGTTAATGGCTGCATCCGTCTGGATGTAATTCTCGAATGTAGTCAGACCAAGCAGTCCCCGGCCGGTTGCGCTGATGATGCCTTGGGTGACCGTCTGGCTGAGTCCGTACGGGTTGCCGATGGCGAGCACGACATCGCCGATTTGCATCTGGTCGGAGCGACCAAGTGTGATCGGCGACAGATCGTCCAGCTCTATTTTGAGTAATGCGAGATCGGTGTCGGCGTCCGTGCCTACCAGCCGCGGCGTCGCGAGTCGGCCATCTGCGAGTTGGATGCCTGCGGCACTTGCGCCGGCGATCACGTGATAATTAGTGACGATGTAGCCGGCCGCATCAATGATGACGCCGGAGCCGAGGTTGGTCTGCTCGCTGTAGGTCGGTCTGCCGCCCCCCTGATCCGGGTTCGCGGTCAGTCGCAACGTGTAGATGTTGACCACCGAATCGGCGCTGGCCGCCACCGCCCCGGCGTAGCTGTTAGCTGGTTGCGCAGTGCCGGCGCCACGCGGCAATAGATCCGGGCGCAGCAGGATGATGACGCAGGCAATGGCGAGGCCGATGACAACGCAGCGAATGATGAACAGGGCGAGATTTCTTAGACTATTAGTCGACATTGTAGGGCAAGTCATGCTGTCCAATCGGATTTCAGGTCGTATTGTGACCCAAGCACCTGATTTGTGATAGGCAAGCGGCGCTATGAGTATGTATAATTGCGGGCTGACAGCCGAAGCCCACATTTGCACCGAGCCAATGTATCGCGCCCGTTTTCCGTGTGCGGTCGGCCACAGGGCGGGTTTGGCGAAAAGGCTTAGTCGCGACTAATTAACAGCGACAGATTTAACAAGCAGACAACCTGCTTTGGTGGATTGCGGATTCGTAGCCGCCGGCGCAGAAAACTTTTTTACTAGGTTCAGCGGAGTTTTACAAATGACTGACGAGCTTGACGGAAGCAGACGGCGCTTTCTCGGCATCGCCACAGCGGCGACCGGAGTGGTCGGCGGCGGCATGTTGCTGGTACCGTTTTTGGGGTCACTAAAACCAAGCGCGCGCGCGCAAGCGCTGGGAGCCCCTGTTGAGGTCAACATCGGCGCGCTTGAGGTCGGTCAGATGGCGCGCAAGCAATGGCGCGGACGTACCGTCTACATTGTGAAACGCGACGACGATATGTTGAAAAACATCGAAGAAATGATACCGCTGCTTGCGGATCCGGATTCGCAGGCGTCGGATCAGCCCGAATACGCGGCGAACGCATTTCGCTCACTAAAACCGGAAGTTCTGGTTGTATTCGGCCAGTGCACCCATCTCGGTTGTGCGCCGACACCGCGTTTCGAAGTACAGCCGGCCGATCTCGGCGCGGAATGGCTAGGCGGGTTTTTCTGCGCCTGCCACGGTTCAAAATTTGATCTTGCCGGCCGCGTTTTTAGCGGTGTTCCGGCACCCACCAATCTCGAAATTCCGCCCTATCGGTTTATCGGCGAGAACGTTATCGAGATCGGCACAGACACAGGAGCAGCATAATGGCGTCATCAGAGTCTGACGTACGCATCGGTCAGCAGAAAGACGGATTCAACAAGTGGATCAATGATCGGTTCCCGCTCGATTCGATGCTCAAAGAGCACATCACCGAGTACTACGCGTCCAAGAACCTCAACATCTGGTACGTATTCGGCGTGTTATCGATCGTGGTTCTGGTGATCCAGATCCTGACCGGTATTTTCCTGACGATGAACTACAAGCCGAGCGCGGCTGAGGCGTTCGCCTCGGTCGAATACATCATGCGTGATGTCGAGTTTGGCTGGATCATCCGTTATATGCATTCAACGGGCGCGTCGGCATTTTTTATCGTCGTTTACCTGCATATGTTCCGCGCGATGATGTATGGCTCGTACCGTAAGCCGCGCGAACTCATCTGGATCATCGGCATGTTCATTTTCATCCTGCTGATGGCTGAAGCATTCCTGGGCTACTTGCTGCCTTGGGGGCAGATGTCCTATTGGGGTGCGCAGGTGATTGTGTCGTTGTTCGGTGCGATACCCGGAATCGGCGAAGGTCTTGTTGACCTGATCCGGGGCGATTACTCAATTTCCGACATCACGCTGAACCGGTTCTTTGCCCTTCACGTGATCGCTCTGCCATTGGCACTATTGATGTTAGTGGTTGTGCACATTCTTGCGTTGCATGAAGTGGGTTCGAACAACCCGGACGGCATCGAGATCAAGGAAAAGAAAGGCGCCGACGGTGTGCCGCTTGACGGCATCGCATTCCACCCTTACCACACGAGTAAGGACCTGATCGCGATCGTAGTGTTTATGGCTCTCTTTTTTGCGGTTGTGTTTTTCGCACCGGAACTCGGCGGCTATTTCCTCGAGCACGCTAACTTTGAGCCGGCCGACCGGCTGAAGACGCCGGAGCATATCGCGCCGGTCTGGTATTTCACACCGTTCTACGCGGTTTTGCGCGCTGTTCCTGACAAACTGGGTGGTGTTTTACTGATGGGCGCGGCGGTATTGTTGCCGCTGGCCTTGCCGTGGTTAGATAAGTCACCGGTGAAATCGATCCGCTATAAGGGCTGGATTACGAAGTTCGCACTGGGCGCTTTCGTTATCTCGTTCTTCGGCCTCGGTTATCTCGGCTATATGCCGGCCAATGACCTTTACGTCATCCTGGCGCGCATCCTGACGGTTGTGTATTTCGCATACTTCCTGCTGATGCCCGTTTACAGCAAGATGGACAAGACAAAGCCCGTTCCGGAAAGGGTAGTCACAAATGGATAACAATCGCATGAGTCTGATTACACGAACTACTGCTGCGATAGCGTCGACATTCCTGTTGGCGGTTGCGCCCGCTGCGATTGCAGCAGGCGGCGGCGGTGACTATGACGAAGCCGGCAATGACGTGGGTAACACAGCATCATTGCAACGCGGTGCGCGCAACTTCATGAACTATTGCTCGGGCTGCCACAGTGCGAAATACGTGCGCTACAACACGCTTGGTGAGGCACTGGACCTGAACGAAGATCAGTTGATCGAAAATCTGATGTTCAATGCCCAGCGCACCTTCGAAACCATTAATGTTTCAATGCGCCCGGACGATGCCGAGACCTGGCTGAATATCGTGCCGCCGGACCTGTCATTGGTCGGTCGCTCAAAAGGGACGGACTATCTGTATACGTTCCTGCGTAGTTTCTACGTCGATGACAAGAGTCGTATCGGCTGGAACAACACCGTCCTCAAGGGCGGAAGCATGCCGCACGTGTTGTGGGAGCTGGAAGGCCTCAAGAAGCCGGCCACGCACGCCGAGGATGATGCTGACGCCGAAGGTCATGGCGAAGCCGCGGCCAAGTTCGAAGTGATTCAAGCCGGTACGCTGAGCAGCGAAGAGTACGACCAGTTCGTTCGCGACATCGTAAACTTCCTTGATTTCATCGCGGAGCCTATGCAGCTGCAGCGCCAGAAGATCGGCGTCTGGGTCATGGTGTTCCTGCTGATCTTCGGCTTGTTGTCTTACATGCTGAAGAAAGAGATCTGGAAAGACGTCAAAAAATAGTCGTCTGACCAACGGTCCAAACTGCGACGACCGGCATGGGGGCACGGTCGTCGCAGTTGCATCGCAAATTGCCGATGCGTCCACATAAGAAGCATTCCCACGGAGACAACCCATGGCATCACTCGCCAACCGCCGCTCTATAATGAGCCTCTTTTCGCGTCCGACCTGTATTTACAGTCACCGCACCCGCCTTGTGCTTGCAGAAAAGAGCATCAACATCGAGATCGTCAATGTTGAGGGGGAGGATCTCCCTGAGGACCTGCTGGACCTGAATCCCTACCACACGGTACCGACACTGGTCGACCGTGACCTGGTGCTGTACGACTCACGCGTGATTGTTGAGTACCTCGACGAGCGGTTCCCGCATCCGCCCCTGATGCCGGTCGACCCGGTAACTCGCGCGCAGTTCCGTCTGGCGCTGTTCCGTATCGAAAACGATTGGTATGACCTCGCCGAGCAGATCGAGGAGGCGGCAGAGAAGAAGCAGGCGACACGTGCACGCAAGATTCTCAAGGAAAGCGTGCTGGCAAGCGCCGATGTGTTCGAGGCGAAGGATTTCTTCCTTGGCGACGAGTTCTCGCTTGTGGACGCGACTGTTGCGCCACTGTTATGGCGATTGTCGTCTTACAATATCGATCTTGGCAAAGGCGGCGATGCTATCGAGGCCTACATGGAGCGTATTTTCACGCGTCCATCATTCCGCGCCAGCCTGACCGAGCTCGAACAGGAAATGCGCCTGTAAGCGGAAGCTGTGACCGAATCCGACTACAACGTTACGTCCAAGCGCCCCTATCTCATTCGTGCCATGCACGAGTGGATGAGTGACAACGGCCATACGCCCCATCTTGTCGTCGACGCGATGGCCGACGGCGTCATTGTGCCGACAGAGCACATCAAGGACGGGCGGATCGTATTGAATGTCAGCTATAACGCCGCGCATACCTTGCAGCTGGATAATGCGCTGGTCAGCTTTCGTGCCCGCTTTGGCGGCAAGCCGTTTGATGTGCGCGTGCCCGTGCCGAGCGTGCTGGGCATTTATGCTCGGGAAACGGGGCAGGGGATGGTGTTCTCAGATGGTAGCGATCAGGATGACCCGGATCCGGTTGATGACAACGGTGGCAGCGATACGGCGCGCACCCCGCACCTGAAAGTTGTTAAATAGTTTCGAGCAGCGCGGCCCTCAAGGGTCCTCACCGATGCATTGTTGATTTCGGTTCCTAACCTGCCGCGTGAGTTATCGGCTAGCCGGATTGCGCGACAATAACCTGCTGATCAATCAAGTCACACAGGCAGTGTATCGCCAGTAAGTGCACTTCCTGGATTCTCGCCGTGCGCGTCGCGGGGACGCGGATCTCACAGTCACCGCCCGACAGTAACGCGGCCATTCGGCCGCCGTCCCGGCCGGTCAGCGCGACGACCGCGCCACCGCGCTGATGGCAGGCATCGATAGCACGGCAAACATTTTCAGAATTGCCCGACGTTGATATCGCCAGCAGCACATCGCCCTTGTTGGCCAATGCCCGAACCTGCTTGGAGAAGATGTCTTCGTAGGCATAGTCGTTGGCGATTGAGGTCAGCGTTGAGCTGTCCGTGGTCAGCGCGATGGCGGGCAGGCCAGGGCGTTCCATTTCGAAACGGTTGAGAAGTTCTGAGGAGAAATGTTGCGCATCGCCTGCGGAACCGCCGTTGCCGCAGGACATGATCTTACCGCCAGCCAAAATCGACTGGCTCATCAAAGCCGCGCCGGTGACCAGCCTGGCGGGCAGCTCGCCGGCAGCGTGCTGTTTTACCGCTATGCTTTCGTCGAATTGAGCTTTGACGCGATTGAGATAGTCCATGGTGCTTCCGAATATTGTCAGAAGCGTGATTCTAGCCGAATGTCGTGACTTTCAGTACCCTGCGCCGCACATGCGACTGTATGGGTCAGGACAGCCGGAAAGCATCCCGCACCCAGTTCACCTCGACATCGCCATCGGATGTTGCATCAATGGCTACAACATCGAAGCGTGCCGGGGCCCGCTGCCAATTGGGATTGCGCAGTAAAAAGAACTGGGCGGTGCGCAGCAGCTTTTGCTGCTTGCGGGTGTCGACGGTCTCAACAGCGCGTGGACCGATACCTCTACCGCGATAGCGTACCTCGACAAATACCAGCGTCTCGCCATCGCACATGATGCGATCGATTTCTCCAAAGCGTGACCGGAAGTTTGCCGCTAACGTGCGCATGCCATGCTCGTGCAGGTAGTCGTCGGCGAATTGTTCCCAGCCTGCGCCGCTCGCGCCCCGGTTCACGACTAGTCGGTCGACGCTTGGTCAATTTCGCGAAGCATCTCAGGCTCATCGATTGTCATTGTGTCCAGTGGGTCAAAAAGATCGGGTAAGGACGGCAACGCTGTTGGTTGGCCCCGCTCGAAAACTGCCCAGTCGGTGGCACGGCGAATCGCGTTGTCATTGCCCAGCGTCAACAGGCCGGTTGCACCCGGCCATGAAATAGCCTCAGGATCGCTGGGGTTAGCGGTCGAAATTTTCAGCACAGCGTCGAACGCATCGTAGCCAAGTGCATACAGGCGTGGCTGTGATTGTGCCGACGACAGCAGGCGCGAAACGTTGCTCAACGGCGTGGATTCGCCGCGCATACCGGCGACCAGCCACGGTATGTCGTTGAAGCGGATGCCATTGAGGTCGTTTTCCGCATCACGCCGTGAAACGGTGTTGACCGCCGAGGTCGCGAACACCGGCAGATCTCCGGCGTAGTGAAAACGCAGCTGCGGCTTCAGGCGCTTCGCGCTGTCGGCTGTCGCTGCCATAAAGATAAAATCGACGTCCTGACGCCGCCGCGGTTCGAACTGCAGATTCTGGCCGACGAAAGATCGCATCATCCGATAGCGGGAAACGCTGTCGTTAAGCAGCATCGCTGTCTGGATTTCATTTTTGTAGTCGGTTTCGCTGGGAATAAAGGTCTGGTAGTTCAGTACCTCACCCCCATAGGCGATGAACTCGGTGGAGAAGGCTTGCAGCACCCGCTCGCCCCAGTCACTCGCCGGCACCAGCGCTATGGCCCGACGGTGGCCTTCGCTGATTGCGCGTCTGGCGGCCGCGGCGGCTTCGTCCTCGGGGGCGAGCCCGAACTGGTACAAAGCCGGCTGGAACTGTGTCGGTGTCGTGTAGTTCAGCGCCAGTGTCGGTACGCTCAGTGTCTCAAAGTTGGCGATGGCCTCGACGGAGCCGCGCAACACCGGGCCCACTATAAATTGCGCACCGTCCGCCACGGCGCGCTGGTAGGCGAGAATCGCGCCGTCCTGGCTGACGTCATACACGCGAACCGTCGGCGCGTTAATCCGACCCTCATATTGTTCGGCGTAGCGCGTCAGGAAACCATCGCGCACAGCCTCGCCGATTGCGCCGGTACGACCGCTGGCTGTTACCAGTAGCGCTATAAACTGCGGTGGCGATGCGTCAGCCTGAAGCGTACCGCCGGATAGCCCCGGCACGATAAATTGCAGGGCCGGGTGGCCGGGATATTGGCGTTGCCAACCCGCCAGTCCGCTGGCCGGGCCGCCGGGCAGGCTGCCATCGGCAAGACTGCCTAATGCGAGCCAACCAGCGACGACAGGGTCGTTGGTGGTGGTCGCCGCGGCGCGCAAAGAGGCCGGATCAGCCTGTAGCAGGCCGTCCCAGATCATTTCATGATTCGTTTGGATCTCGGCGCTGTTTGCGAGCCAAAGCTCGCGCCGCTGCAGCGTGTCGATGGCGCGCGCCGGATCGTCGCTTAGAAAAAAGGCAACACCGCGTGCGCCTTCGAGATCAATGCGCTGTTTCAGGCTGAGTCGGCCGGTGTCGGCGGCTGACAGCATGCGCAATGCAAGATCGCCGTCGCCGCGCAGATTAGCGAGCTCGGCGCGTGCGATCAGCCAGCTGTTGCGCAGACCCGTATCGGCGGGTTCAGCGACCTGGACGATCGCCATCCCGGCGCGCTGTTCGTCACCAGCCTGGACCCACGCGCGCGCCGCACTTAACACGTAACGATCACGTAACGTGCCTTGCTGCGCGCCCGCCAGCGACATATACATCGACGCGGCGCTGTCATAGTCACCGTTATCCAGTAGCCGCATCGCGCGTGCTTCGCTGGCAACATTGCCGCCGGGCAAAGACTCGCAGCCACCGATCAGCAGCGTGAGTAAGATTATTGCCGCAGCTGTTGCACGACGCCCGCCAAGCTTCGCCGTCGCGCTGCATTTGTTACGCCATTGGTTCATCATGCTCTGGTCCGTTGTCTAAAATGTCTTGTTTGCCAAGGAGCGATCGCTGATGTCAGCGTCCCAGCCCGACAAGTATAACGCGTCGACCGACTGCTGCTGCGACGCCAGCGCGTGCATGCCTGCGGTGCGCCAGTGAGCGGGCGCCTCGATATCGTGGCGACGCCAATCGGTAATCTCAATGATGCTTCGCCGCGGATGCGCGAGGCATTAGAGGCCGCCGATCAGGTGATTGTTGAAGATACCCGACGCAGTGGCCGGTTGTTGCAGCAGTTTGGCCTCAAAAAGCCGCTTTTTGCATTGCATGAACACAATGAAAGTGACGTTGTGCCTGATTTGATCGCGCGTCTTTCGGGAGGTTCCCGCATGGCATTGATATGTGACGCAGGGACACCGTCGATTAGCGACCCGGGTTTCCGATTGGTACGCGCCGCGCAAACAGCGGGTTTGCGGATCGTTCCGGTACCGGGTGCCAGCGCCGTTGTAACTGCGCTGTGCGTCTCCGGTTTGCCGACGGACCGCTTTACGTTCGAAGGCTTCCTGCCGGCCAAGCAGGCGGCACGAGTAACGCGACTCAACGCACTGGCGGCCGAAACCCGCACGATGGTGTTTTATGAGTCGGTGCATCGTATCGATGCCATGTTGCTGGATTGCATCGGCGTTTTCGGCGCTGAGCGAATGGCGTGTATTGGCCGGGAGCTAACCAAAATGCACGAGCAGATTGTGCAGGATCAGTTGGCGGGTTTACAGCAGCAGGTGGCGACCGGGCGCATCCCGCTTAAAGGCGAGTTTGTTGTCGTGATCGGCGGCGGTGAGGTCGATGCGGATGCCGTTACCATGCCGGCAGGGCGCTTGCTGGAGACGCTGATTGCGGCGCAGGTGCCGGTGCGCCAGGCCGCTCGCATCGTCGCCGACGCGTCCGGGCTGTCGCGTAATGCGCTCTATCAGGCCGGACTCGCACTGCGCGACCCCGGCGAGGACTAGATAGTCATTGATCCGGCTTGCCGCTCCCGGGTAGTTGCCCTACAGTTCGCGCTGGAGTCGGCCAGGCAATCGCTGTGTACTTTGTGCACGGAGGAAAGTCCGGGCTCCTTCGGACAGGGCGCCAGGTAACGCCTGGGGGGCGCGAGCCTACGGAAAGTGCAGCAGAAAATATACCGCCATGCTTCGGCGTGGTAAGGGTGAAATGGTGCGGTAAGAGCGCACCGCGCTGATGGCAACATCAGTGGCACGGCAAACCCCGCCCGGAGCAAGACCAAATAGGGGAGCATAGGCCGCAAGGCCTGAGTGTCGGTCCCGAACACGCTCCCGGGTAGGTCGCTACAGCGTCACGGCGACGTGGCGCGCAGATGAATGATTGCCCTCGACAGAACCCGGCTTATCGGCCGACTCCATTTTCCTTCCTGATGCCGGCGAGCGCGTCGCCGCTTGGGCGCGAAGGCGCTTTTCTTGCTGTTTTCGCCACCAGATCGCCACTTTGTGACGTCAGTCTGATTGCTGTCCGGGCGGCCTGAAATCGGGGCTTGCGCAACCTGGGTGGTTAGATGGCGTGTCTGGCGCTTGTCGCAGTCCAACGACTAATTGGTCACCGTTGCATGAGAAAGTAGCTGTAACACCCTGAATTTTCGTCCGTAATTCGGGCCGTTTTCGCTCTGCAAGCATGCGCTTCCGGTGCTAAGTCACTGTCTGGTAACCAGTATTTGACGTAATCGGTTGACGGCCAAAAATGCCCTACCTATAGTGTCACGAAGTGGGTAAAAGTGGGGAGAGATGGGATTTTCCCGTCAAATTTTCGATCATGTTTCGCGGTGCAACCAAAGTGACGCTCGATGCCAAGGGCCGACTCGCAATACCGACGCGGTATCGCGAACGCATCGCTGCGCGTTGTGCGAACCAATTGGTAGCGACCATTGATCGGGACTACTGCCTCCTTATTTATCCGTTTCCCGACTGGGAGGATATCGAAAGAAAGCTGGAGCGTCTGCCCAGTTTGCAAAAAGCCGCCCGCCGCTTGCAGCGCCTGATGATTGGTCATGCCAGCGAAATGGAGCTCGACGGCCACGGGCGTGTGCTGATGCCGAAAGAACTCAGGGAGTTCGCGGGTATCGAGAAGCACGCGATGTTGATCGGTCAGGGGCGCAAGTTTGAATTATGGGACGAGCAGCGCTGGGCCGACCGGCGTGCAGAGTGGCTTGAAGAAGACGATGACGGCCTGGAGCTATCGGCAGAACTTGAATCGTTGTCGCTGTAGTGATGACGCACCTGCCGGTTTTACTCGAACAGGTACTGGACGGCCTGGCGGTTCGCGAAGACGGATGCTACGTCGACGCAACCTTTGGGCGTGGTGGGCACAGCGATGCAATTTTGCAACGCCTCTCATCGCGAGGGCGACTTTTGGCGATTGACCGGGACGAAACAGCAGTGACAGAAGCGCGCGCTAAATTCGCGGGTGACGAAAGGTTCGAAATCGAGCATGCCGCTTTCGCGGATCTTGGTGCGATTGCCAGTCGCAACGATGTGATGGGCCGGGTCGATGGTGTGTTGTTCGACTTCGGCGTCTCATCGCCGCAGCTCGACGAAGCCGGGCGCGGCTTCAGCTTCCTGCGTGACGGGCCGCTCGATATGCGTATGGATCGACGCCAGGCGGAAACTGCCGCCGATTACATCGCAGGCGTTGATGAAAAGACGTTACGCCGTGACATCGCCCGTCTGGGTGAAGAGCGCCTTGCCTCAAGGATTGCCAGGGCGATTATCGCCGCTCGCGACCGTACGCCGATCGAAACCACCGGGCAGCTGGCAACAATTGTTGAAAACGCGGTGCCGGCGCGTGTCCGCGCGACGTCGAAACGCCACCCCGCTACACAGACATTTCAGGCTATCCGCATGCGTATCAACCATGAGCTTGAGCAGATCACGGAGGCGCTGGATAGCGTGATAGAAGTGCTGCGGGTGGGCGGTCGCGCGTGCTTCATTACCTTTCATTCGCTCGAAGATCGTCCTGTTAAGCGCTTCCTTCGCGCCGCAGCGGCCGAGGATCCGGTCTACCGCGGGCTGCCTCTGCCCGACATGCCGGAAGCTGCGCGGCCGCGCATGCGTTTGATCGGCCGTGGTCTGACCGCCAGCGAAGAGGAGATTGCCGGCAATCCACGTGCGCGCAGCGCCAGGCTCAGAATTGCGGAGCGACTGCGATGAGCCTTGCGCAACGCAATACGCTGACGCCGCGCATGCCACGCATGACCGGCATGACGTTGGCATTCGCGGCATTGATCGCGCTGTGCGGCGCGGCGGTTGGTGTGATCTATACCAAGCATCAGTCGCGCGCACTGTTTATTGAGTTGCAGTCATTGTCCAAGCAGCGCGATGCGTTGAATATCGAATGGGGGCGCTTGCAGCTGGAGCAGCGCGCCTATGCAGCGCACAGCCTGATCGAGGAAAAGGCGGCCGGCGCGCTTGCGCTAAAGCGTCCCGACAGCAGCGAAATATTTCTTATTTCCGATGACGGCGATTACCGGTTCGTCGGCCTCGAGCCAGTCTCGGGTGATCTGGGCATGACGTTTGAGGCGTTGCCCGAATCAAGGGAGGCATCGCAATGAGGCGTGCCGCCGAAAAGAAACGTGCCGTCGTGCAGCGTTTTCAGTTGCGAAATCTGTTTCTGGCTGGGCTGTTTTCGATAATGGCGGTTTCGCTGGTCGGGGGCACCGCCTATCGGCAGGTCACCGAGCGGGAGTTTTTGAACCGCAAGGCAGATTCTCTTCACCTGCGCAGCGCCGAAATTACGGCTAACCGGGGTACGATCACTGATCGGTATGGCGAGCCGCTGGCGATTTCAACCCCGGTGGATAGCATTTGGGCGAAACCCGAAAAGCTGGCGCCGGCGATTGATGACTTTCCCCTGCTGGCCAAGGCGTTGGGCAAGGACGCTGAGCAACTGATGCGCAGCATCAACCGCAAAATGGGCAGTGAGTTCGTCTACCTCGGGCGTCATCTGCGCCCGGAGCAGGTGGAGGCCGTCAATGCATTGAATCTGCCGGGGATTAACGTTCAGCGCGAGTACCGACGCTACTACCCCGCAGGCGAGGTCGTCGGTCATTTGCTTGGTTTTACCGATATCGATGATGACGGCCAGGAAGGGCTGGAACTCGCCTATAACCATTCCCTCGCCGGCAAGCCGGGTGCAAAGCGGGAGCTGCGCGATCGCTATGGCACGGCGATTGAGGAAGTCGAAAGTATTCGCCCTGCGCACCATGGTGTAACGCTCACCAGCAGTATCGATCTGCGAATTCAGTACTTTGCCTACCGCGAGCTGAAACGTGCAATGCAGCGCAATGGCGCGCAGTCCGGTTCCATGGTCGTTATGGATGTGCGTACCGGCGAAGTGTTGGCGATGGTGAACCAGCCGTCATACAACCCCAATGATCGCAGTCAGCGAACGTCCGGTTTGCAACGTAACCGTGCGATTACCGATGTGATGGAGCCGGGCTCCAGCATCAAGCCGCTGATCATGGCTGCGGCGCTGGAAAACGGCATGCTTGAGGCTGACGCAATCATCGATACGACGCCGGGCTTCATTCAGGTCGGCGCCAAACGCATCAAGGATCACAGCAACCTCGGTCGTATTGATCTGACCACGCTGATGGCGCGCTCGAGTAATGTCGGCATCACGCGCGTTGCGATGAAAATGGATCCGGAGCAGCTGTGGGCAACGCTGGCTCAGTTTGGTCTGGGCAGTTTGACCACCAGCGGTTTTCCTGGCGAGTCGGCCGGTCGTCTGAGCCACTTCTCGGACTGGCGGGCGATCAGTCAGGCGACCATTGCTTACGGCTATGGGCTGTCCGTTACGGCATTGCAGCTGACGCGCGCTTACGCAGCGCTTGGCAACGACGGTGTCTTGCTGCCGGTTTCGCTGCAGCGTCTGGAAAGCGCACCGGAAGGTCAGCGCTTGCTGCGGGAAGATACTGCTCGTGCGGTGCTTTCGATGATGGAGCATGTCGTGTTGCCTGGTGGTACCGGCACCAAGGCTTCGATACCAGGCTATCGGGTTGCGGGAAAGACTGGCACGGCATGGAAGTCGGCAGTCGGGGGTTACTCGGAAGACCGTTACCTGTCCATTTTTGCCGGGCTGGTGCCTGCTTCCGCGCCGCGCCTCGCGGCGGTTGTCGTCATTGACGAGCCTACCGGCATCGACTACTACGGCGGCGATGTTGCCGCGCCCGTATTCGCCGAGGTCATGGGCGAGGCGCTGCGACTCTTGGCGGTAGCGCCGGATGCGATTCCGACGCTGGCGTCGCCAGGCACGGTACAGGCGGCGACCCAATGATGGCCGCGACACAGAACACAGGCTGGCGTCTTGATGCATTGCTGGATGGTATCTCCGCCGCACCGTCGATTGATGTTAGCGGGATTACGGCGAACAGCACCGAGGCCGGTCCGGGAGATGCTTTTGTCGCCTATCAGGGCAGCACCAGGCACGGTATCGAGTTCGCACTTGATGCAGCGCGCCGTGGTGCTGTCGCGGTCCTCACCGACCTCCCTTCCGACGATGCGCGCCTCACGGCTGTTCGCGAACAGCTTCCGGTCGTGTCGTTCGCGGGCGGGCGGGCAACGGTCGGCACCATTGCCGCACGATTTTTTGCCGAGCCGACGACGCACTTGCGTGTTGTCGCCACCACCGGCACCAACGGCAAGTCCAGTATCAGCTGGCTGGTCGCCGAAGCCTTGCGTAGCTGTGGCATCGATGCCGGCGTCATGGGCACGCTTGGTGCTGGCAGGCCGGGTAATCTTGCGCCGCAGGCGTTGACGACGCCCGACGCGATCGGCGTCCAGCGCGCTGCGGCGAAGTTGCGCGACGACGGTGTCGCCGCAATTGCGCTTGAGGCGTCGTCACACGCGCTTGACCAGCAGCGTCTGGCCGGGACGCAAATCGACACAGCGATATTCAGTAATCTGTCTCGCGACCATCTCGACTATCACGGCGATATGCAAAGCTACTTTGCCGCTAAAGCCGCGTTGTTCGATCACCCTGAGCTCAGTCATCGGGTCATTTGTACCGACGATGAGGCGGGCTTGACCCTGTGGCGTCGGCATCGCTCGCGAGCCATACGCGTTACGCGCTCGCTCGACACCGATGCACGCGGCGATGGCGCTTTCGTCACAGCTGATGCCGTGCATGCATCGGCAAAAGGACTGACGATCGAGGTTGCCAGTCACGCCGGTCAAGGCGTAGTGACGTCTTCGCTGATTGGTGACTTCAACGTGCAGAATCTGTTGCTGGCGTTCGCGGCCTTACTCACGCTGGGCGTGTCGGTCGCCGATGCGTCGGCCGCGCTGTCCGGCGTATCGGCGCCGCCGGGACGATTGCAGCGCGTAGCGGATGTGGCGCCGGGTGTGTTCGTGGATTTCGCGCACACGCCGGACGCATTGGCTGCGGCGCTTAGCGCCCTGCGCCCGCTATGCAACGGTCAGTTGTGGTGTGTCTTCGGCAGCGGCGGTGATCGTGACCGCGGCAAACGTCCCGAGATGGCGAGAATTGCAGCGATGCATGCGGATGAGCTGGTGTTGACCAGTGACAATCCGCGCAGCGAAGCGCCGATGACAATTATCGACGACATGCTGTCCGGCCTGGAGGCTCATACGTCGCGACATGTCGAAGTCGACCGTCGCACGGCGATCAATTTTGCCGTTTCCGGCGCCGGCACTGATGACCTTGTGCTTATCGCGGGCAAAGGTCACGAGCAAACGCAGCAAGTCGACGGGCAGCGTTTGCCGTTCGATGATGTTGCAGAGGCACGCATTGCGCTGCGCCAGCGCGGGCGGGTGGACGCATGATCCAGTCAACGCTGAGACATGTGGCAGAAGTGATCGGCGCCAATGCGCCCGGGCACGATGCGTCGTTCACCGGTGTATCGACCGATACGCGGACAATGACGCCGGGCGCCCTGTACGTGGCACTCAACGGCCCGAATTTCAGCGGTGGCGATTTCGTGCCGGCTGCGCGTGACGCTGGCGCCGCCGGTGCAATCGTCGACGCGTATCGCGAAGACGCGCTGCCGCAGCTGACCGTTGCCGATACCCATGAGGCGTTGATCAGGCTGGCGCGCGACTGGCGCGCACGCATGTCGCCGCTGACCATAGGCATCACCGGCAGCAACGGCAAGACCACGATGCGCTCGCTGATTGCGGCCTGCTGCGGTGATCACACGCTGGCTACCGAGGGTAACTTGAATAACGACATCGGTGTGCCACTGATGTTGCTTCGTTTGTCGCCGGAGCATAAGCGTGCCGTGTTTGAGATGGGCGCCAATCACGCCGGCGAAATCGCATTGCTGACGGACATGGTTGATCCGTCAATTGGCATCATTACTAATGCCGGTCCCGCGCACCTCGAAGGATTCGGCAGTATCGAGGGCGTCGCCCACGCCAAGGGTGAGCTGTTCGATGCGCTGGGCGAGGGTGACACCGCGATCATCAACGCCGACGATCAATACGTCACGCTGTGGCGCGAGCTTTCGGCGCCAGCGTCAATTGTCACGTTCGGTAGCACGCCGTCGGCGGACGTCTGGTTTGACGACTATCGGGCGCTGGCGGAGGCGGGTATTCAGTTCACCTTGCACGCGCAGCAACGACAGGTGCGCGTACATATGCAGTTGTCCGGTCGCCACAATGCATTGAATGCCTGCGGTGCAGCAGCAACGGCGTTGGCTGCCGGTATTGCGCTCGATGACATTGTCGCTGCGTTGGCAACAGTCGCGGCCGAGCCGGGTCGGCTCGCGCCGCGCACCGGCCGGCATGGCGCAACCATTATTGATGACAGCTACAACGCAAACCCCGCATCAATGGTGGCTGCCGGCGAAGCGCTGGCGGCGACCACCGCCCACCCGTGGATGGTGATCGGCGATATGGGTGAGCTTGGTAACGACAGCGATCAGATGCATTACGAGGTCGGGCAGCAATTACGCGACGCCGGGGTGGAGCGTTTGTTTGCATTCGGGCCTTCGTCGGCGAAGGCCGTCGCAGGCTTCGGTGAAGGTGCATCGCACTACGATGATATTCAGGCGCTGATCGACAGCGTTTCCGCCGGTTTGCATGACGGGCTGACGGTGCTGGTCAAGGGCTCGCGCTCGATGCGCATGGAACGCGTCGTCGAGCAGCTTCTGTCATCGCGCGGGGGGCAATAGCAATGTTGCTATGGCTCGCCGAGTACCTGACGCAGTTCGAGAGCGGTTTTAACGTATTCAGCTATCTGACGATGCGCGCCATTCTCGGTGCACTGACGGCGCTGATTATTTCGTTTGTTATCGGCCCGGCAATGATCAACCGCCTGACGATTCGCCAGATCGGTCAGACGGTGCGCGATGACGGACCGGAGTCGCACCTGGTGAAAGCGGGCACGCCGACAATGGGCGGTGCGCTTATTCTCACCGCTGTCGCGATCAGTACGTTGCTGTGGGCGGACCTTGGCAATCGGTTTGTCTGGGTAGTGGTGCTGGTGACCCTCGCATTCGGCGCTATCGGCTTTTACGATGACTGGAAGAAGCTGGTGTTGCGCGACAGCCGTGGTCTGGCCGGTCGTTACAAGATGTTCTGGCAGACCTTGTTCGCGTTAATCGCGGCAATCGTTCTTTATCGCACCGCAAGCGGGCCCGTTGACAGCAATCTGATCTTTCCGTTCCTGAAGAACGTCGTGTTGCCGCTCGGCATCCTGCAGGTGCTGTTTACAACCTTCATCGTTGTCGGCTTCAGTAACGCGGTGAATCTCACCGACGGCCTCGATGGCCTCGCGATCATGCCGACGGTGTTGGTCGGCGGTGCGCTGGGCGTGTTCGCCTACGTCGCCGGGAACGTTAATTTTTCCGAGTATCTCGGTGTGCCCTATATCGCGGGCGCCGGTGAGGTGCTGGTGTTTTGCGCCGCGATCGCCGGTGCCGGGCTCGGTTTTCTTTGGTTCAACACCTACCCCGCACAAGTGTTCATGGGCGATGTTGGCGCGTTGGCACTGGGTGCCGCACTCGGCATTGTTGCCGTTATCGTCCGTCAGGAGTTGGTTCTTGTGATCATGGGCGGCGTGTTTGTCATCGAAACCCTGTCCGTCATTATTCAGGTGGCCTCGTTCAAGTTAACCGGCAAGCGCGTGTTCCGCATGGCGCCGCTACATCATCACTATGAACTCAAGGGCTGGCCGGAGCCGAAAGTCATCGTGCGTTTCTGGATTATCACCGTGATTCTTGTGTTGATCGGTCTTGCCAGCCTGAAGATCCGATGATGTTTGTACCCGGCAATATGTGTGCATTCCAGGCCGCCGAGGCAAGTAAGCTCGGCAGTCGCGTGCGAACGCTGGTGCTGGGTTGCGGCGTGACCGGCGGCTCGGTCGCGCGCTGGCTGTCACGGCATGGCCGGGGTGCTACCTTCGCCGACCGAAACCCTGCTGCTGACACGCAGGCGCTCAAGCGTGCGCTGCCGGATGCAAATCTGCACCTTGGTGCATTCGACGATATCGATATTTCGGCGTTCGATCAGATCATTGCGTCGCCAGGCATTCCGGATCATGAGCCCTTGCTGGCACGCGCACGTGATGCGGGTGTACCGGTACTTGGCGATATCGATCTGTTCTGTGCCGAAGCCACCGCGCCTATTGTTGCCGTGACCGGCTCCAACGGTAAAAGCACCGTCGTCAGCCTGCTTGCGCATATGTGTGAAACAGCAAACGTCAATGGTGTCGCCGGCGGCAATCTTGGCACGCCCGTACTCGACTTGCCGGTCGATGATGATGTTGCATTTTATGTGCTCGAGCTCTCGAGCTTTCAGCTGCAACGCACCAGCAGCCTGCGTGCCCTTGCGGCCTGTGTGTTGAACATCTCGCCGGACCATCTCGACTGGCACGGCAGCCTCGCGCGCTACCGCGCGGCGAAGCTGGCTATCTACACGCATTGCGAATTTGCTATTACCAATGCCGACGAGGATTTCTCCGACGCGCCGATCGACCCGCAAGCGTTAACGCTGTCGTTCACGATGGGCGAGCCGGGGCCGCGACAGTTTGGTCTGCGTGAGTCATCCGGTGAGACGTGGTTTGCATTCGAAGACAATGTGCTGATGCCGGTCGCCGGGAGCGGACTGCACGGGCGGCACAATGCGGCCAATGTGCTGGCGGCGCTCGCATTGGGGTCGGCGATGGACTTGCCGATGTCTGCGATGCTGGATGCGGTTCGTAGCTTCAAAGGTCTGGCGCATCGTCACCAGATCATCGCAGAACACGCCGGCGTGACCTGGATCGATGACTCAAAGGCGACCAACACCGGTGCAGCACTCGCATCGGTTAATGCCGTGCACGGCGATGTGATCCTGCTCGCCGGCGGGCGCGGTAAGGGCGAAGACCTCAATGCATTTGTCGCCGCCTTGCCGTCGCGCGTTCGCCATTGCATTGCCTATGGTGAGAATCGTGACGACTTGCGCGCAGCGCTCGAGAGCAACGCACGCGAGCATACGCTTAGTAATGATCTGCAGGCCGCCGTGGTTGCGGCCGCCGCGCTGGTGCGTAACGGTGACACCGTGTTGCTCGCGCCGGCAGCGGCCAGCCAGGACGCATTCCGTGACTATAAGGAGCGTGGTCGTTGCTTCGCCGATTGGGCGCGCGAGGTTGTGTCATGAGTGTCTCGAACAGGGCGATGCTGAACATACCGTTACCGATGCGCACGCTGCCGTCGCTGCGCATCGACTATGTCATGGTCCTGCTGGTCGCGGCATTGCTGGCCATCGGCCTGATCGTCCTGTCATCGGCGTCGATCAGCATTGCTGAGCGTCTGCACAATGCGCCGTTCTTTTTTGTCGCGCGGCAATTGCAGGCGGTGTTTGTAGGTCTCGTTGCAGCCGGCGCGATGCTGATGATGCCGACCAGTGTCTGGCAACGCCTCGGCCCGATGTTGCTGCTATTCGCATTCGCATTGCTGACGCTCGTGTTGTTACCGGGTGTTGGGAAAGAGGTTAACGGCAGTACGCGTTGGGTAACGCTGGCTGGTATATCGATTCAGGTGTCCGAGCCGGCCAGGCTTGCACTGATCCTGTTTTTCGCCAGCTATGCGGTGCGCCAGCAGGAACAGTTGCGTACGCAATTCTCCGGGCTGTTAAAGCCGATGATCGTGCTCGTGCTTGCGGCCGGATTGCTGTTGGCCGAGCCCGATTTTGGTGCGGCTACCGTGCTGATGGCGACAACGTTAGGCATGTTGTTCGTGGCTGGTGCAAGAATTCGTGATTTCGCTGTGTTCGTCGTTCTGGGGCTCGTGGCGATGACGGGGCTGGCGGTGAGTAGCGACTACCGCCTGCGACGACTCACGGCATTTCTGAACCCGTGGGACGACCCGCTCGACAGCGGCTTCCAGTTGACCCAATCATTAATTGCTATTGGTCGCGGTGAATGGCTCGGCGTTGGTCTCGGCAGCAGCGTACAGAAATTGTTCTATCTGCCTGAGGCGCATACAGATTTTGTGTTCGCCGTGTTCGCCGAAGAATTTGGTCTGCTTGGTGCAGTCGTTCTGATCGCATTGTTCTTCACGCTGGTGATACGCATGCTGGCGCTGTCGCGCCGCGCGGCCGCTGCATCATTGTGGTTTCAGGCCTATGTCGCTCTGGGTATCGCAACCTGGCTCGGTCTGCAGATATTCATCAATATCGGCGTTAACATCGGTATATTGCCGACCAAGGGCTTGACGCTGCCGCTCGTCAGTTACGGGCGCAGCAGCATCATTATTGTGTTGGCGGCGATCGGACTCGTGTTGCGGGTCCACCATGAAACCGCCGAGGCACATGCCGCCCCGCAAAAACGGGGGAGGGCGAAGTGACGCGCGCGCCTATCATGATCATGGCCGGCGGCACCGGTGGCCACGTATACCCTGCGCTGGCAATCGCCGATGCGCTGGAGGCGATCGGCCAGCCGGTCGTATGGCTTGGCACCGAGCGCGGTCTGGAAGCGCGCGTTGTCGTAGCGGCCAATATTCCGATGGAGTGGCTGAGTATCGCCGGTCTGCGTGGCAAGGGTATTCTGAGCTGGGCACTCGCACCGTTGCGCCTTATCTGGGCGTTGATACAGGCACTACGTATTCTGATTCGCGTTCGTCCCAGGCTGGTTATCGGCATGGGAGGGTTCGTCAGCGGACCCGGCGGCGTTGCCGCGCGCCTGCTGCGAATTCCGCTGGTGATTCACGAACAAAATGCGGTTGCCGGTTTGACCAACCGGTTGTTGTCGCGGTTGGCCGGGCGCGTCCTGCAGGGCTTTGACGGGGCGTTCGCTGCGCGACGTGATGTGATCACCGTCGGTAATCCGGTACGCGCATCGATACGCGATCTGGCAGTGCCGTCCACGCGCTTCGCCGAGCGCGATGGTTCCTTGCGCTTGCTCGTGATTGGCGGCAGTCAGGGCGCGCTTGCGCTGAACCGCTGCGTACCCAGGGCGCTGTCCCTGTTGCCTGCAGATGCACGCCCGACGGTGCGTCATCAAGCCGGCCCGGGGACGCTGGAGGCCGCGCAGGATGCGTACTCGCAAGCCGGTGTACTCGCTGATGTGACGCCGTTTATCGACGACATGGCCGAGGCACTCGGCTGGGCCGATTACGCTATCTGTCGCGCCGGCGCGCTGACCGTCGCCGAACTGATCAACGCAGGACTGGGTGCGGTTTTTGTGCCGTTCCCCGCCGCGGTTGATGATCATCAAACGGCCAATGCGCAGGCATTGGTATCGGCCGATGCGGCGTTGTTGATTTCGCAAGACGCACTGACTCCCGAGCGGCTGACTGAATTGATGGTTGATCTAGGCGCTGACCGCACGGCACTGATGCAGCGGGCGTCGAACGCGCGCGCACTGCGTCAGGGTGACTCGGTGAAGGCGGTCATCAGTCACTGTGCGGCGCTGCTCGGCGACGAATCGCTGACGGGGGTGTCGGTGTGAATCAACGCATGCGACGCATCCATCGGATTCATTTTGTCGGCATCGGCGGTGCCGGTATGTGCGGCATCGCCGAGGTCTTGCTCAATCAGGGCTATGACGTTCAGGGCTCGGACCTCGCGGATAGCAAAGTCACGCGACGCCTCGCCTCACTCGGCGCCGACATCATGATTGGTCACAGTGCCGCGAATGTCGCGCGCGCTGATGTGTTGGTTGCGTCCAGTGCCATCGCGCCGGACAACGTCGAGCTGCTTGCCGCGCAGCAAGCGCGTATTCCTCTGGTACAGCGTGCCGAGATGCTGGGCGAGTTGATGCGCTTCTCACGGCGTTCGGTGGCCGTCGCCGGTACCCACGGCAAGACGACGACGACCAGCCTGATCGCCGCGGTACTTGCCGAGGCAGACTATGATCCGACGTTCATTATCGGTGGCCGTCTCAAGGGCGCCGACAGCAATGCACGCCTCGGCGCCGGCGACTATCTGGTGGCCGAGGCGGACGAGAGCGATGCATCGTTTCATCATCTGCAGCCGCTGGTTGCGGTCGTGACCAACATTGATGCCGATCATCTCAGTACCTATGGCAATGACCTTGCGATGCTGCATCGCTCCTTTACCGAGTTTCTGCATAACCTGCCTTTCTACGGCGTGGCGATCGTCTGCATCGACGACGCCGGCGTTCAAACCGTGCTGCCTGAGATCGCGCGTTCGTTGGTCACCTATGGCACGGATCCCGGCGCCGATATTCGTGCCATCAACGTGCGCTTTGACCAGCATGCCAGCCATTTTGATGTTGAGCGTGGCGAGCGTGAACCGTTTGCGGTCACGCTGAATTTGCCCGGACTGCACAATGTTCGCAATGCATTGGCGGCGATTGCCGTAGCCAGTGACTTCGATGTTCCGATTGCGGCAATCCAGCGGGCGCTCGGCAGTTTCTCCGGGATCGACCGGCGCTTTCAGCATCTTGGCGAGATTCCGTTTGGCGATGGCAGCGTGCAGATCGTTGACGACTACGGCCATCACCCGACAGAAATTGCGGCAACGCTCGATGCGGCGCGCGCGGGCTGGCCGGAGCGCCGCATTGTGCTGGCCTTTCAGCCGCATCGTTACAGCCGCACGCAGGACCTGATGGATGACTTCGCCGAAGTGCTGTCGCGCACTGACGCGCTGGTTTTGCTCGAGGTTTATGCCGCAGGCGAAGCGCCGATCAGCGGTGCCGACGGTCGCGCTATCGCGCGTGCGATCCGCAGCCGTGGTGTGGTGGAGCCGGTGTTCGTCGAAGAGCTTGCGTCGCTGGCCGCAACGCTCGCGAATGTTCTGCAACCCGGCGACCTGCTGCTGACGATGGGCGCAGGCGATATTGGTGCAGCCGCGCAGGCACTGCCGGAGCAGCTGGCGGATGCGCTTGCAACACGTATGGAGGTGGCCTCGTGAGCACGACACCGCCACCGATGGAGTTGTCGATTCGCGAGCGCCTCACCGAGCAGTTCGGCGACGCCGTGCAGTTCAACGAACCGATGTCGCGGCATACCTCATGGCGGGTCGGCGGTCGTGCCGATGTGTTCTTCCAGCCGCGCGATGAACAATCGTTGTCGGCGTTTCTGGCGCAGACGCCGGCGGGTGTGGATGTGCACTGGATTGGCCTGGGTAGCAATCTGCTGGTGCGCGATGGCGGGGTGCCCGGCATCGTTATCAGTGCCAAGAAACTCGGACGCGATATCGAGCGCAACGGCGAGCAGGAAGTGTCCGCCGGTGCCGGTGTGCCGTGCACTACGCTTGCGCGACAGCTGGTGCGTTGGGGGCTTGGCCCCTGCGAGTTCTTTGCGGGTATTCCCGGCTCGCTCGGCGGCGCGCTGACCATGAACGCCGGCGCGCACGGCCACGAAACCTGGGATGTGGTTAGCCAGGTCCGCCTGATGCACCGCGATGGCAGCATTGTGTCGCGCGACAAATCGGCGTTCACGATTGGTTATCGCAGTGTGACTGGTCAGGGTGACGCATGGTTTGTCAGTGCAACGATGCGCTTCCCGGCGGACTACCAGCCGAGTCGCGAGCGCATGCAGGAGCTGCAGGACAAGCGTCGCGATACGCAACCGCTGGGCATGCCAAGTTGTGGTTCGGTGTTCCGCAATCCGCAAGGCGATCACGCAGCGCGACTGATAGAAGCCGCCGGACTTAAAGGCAAGCGTATCGGCGGTGCCGAGGTCTCGACCAAGCACGCGAATTTCATCATCAATGCGGACGATGCCAGCGCCGATGATATCGAACAGCTGATCGCGCATGTTGCGGATACCGTGCAGCAAGCCCACGGCATAAGCCTGACGCATGAAGTGCGTTTTCTCGGGAGGCCGGCATGAGTGTCGTGAGCAATCCCGCAGACTTCGGCAAAGTGGCCGTGCTCTATGGCGGCGATTCCGGCGAGCGTGCGGTGTCGCTGAATAGTGGAGCCGCGGTGCACAACGCGCTGTGTGAGCGCGGCGTTGATGCGCTGTTGTTCGACACCGGTGAGCGCGCGCTTGACGAGCTCGGGCAACTTGACGTTGAGCGTGTCTGGAATGCGTTACACGGCGGCAGTGGCGAGGATGGTACGGTGCGCGGCGCGCTCGCAATGATGGGGCTGCCATGCACCGGCAGCGGCGTGCTTGGCAGCGCATTGGCGATGGATAAGCAGCGCAGCAAACAGGTGCTTGCCGCCTTCGGCATTCCGGTGCCACAGGGTATCGCGCTGCAACGCGGCACGCCTGCGCCGGATGGATTGTCCTTTCCTGTTTTTGTTAAGCCCGCGAGCGGTGGTTCCAGTCTCGGCTCCACGCCTGTGAGCGAGGCGGCCGGTCTGCAGGCGGCGCTGGATGCTGCTTACGCCTTCGACGACGTCGCTCTGGTGGAGTCGCTGCTGACCGGTGACGAATACACGGTGGGTGTCTTGCAGGACACGATATTGCCGGCGATTCGTATCGAGGTGTTGAGCGAATTCTACGACTACGAGGCGAAGTATGTATCGGAGTCGACACGCTATGTTTGTCCCGCGCTGGATGATGGTGATGCGTTGGCCGCCCGGTTAGCGACGCTCGCGCGCGACAGCTTTAGCGCATTGGATTGCAGCGGCTGGGGACGTGTCGATTTCATGTTGGACGCGCAAGGCAATGTAGTGGTGCTTGAGGTCAACACGGTACCCGGCATGACCAGTCACAGCCTCGTGCCTTGCGCGGCCGCCGCCGCGGGCATTGATTTCGCAACGCTTTGCTGGCGCGTACTGGAAACGAGTATCGCCGGACAGGCACAAAAGGAGGCGGCGTATGGCTAAGCAAGCCAAGCGTCGCAAGACGCCGGTCGTCAACAAGCGTGCCGTGTTGCGCCTGCCCACCGTGGCCGTGCGCCGCGTGACCGTTGCCGGTATCGCGCTCGCCCTGAGTGTCGTTGCAGTCTGGGTTGCGCGTAGTGTTCTTGATGTGCCGATCAGCGCCTTGACGATCGACGGATCGTTTCAGCGCGTGACCGCAATGCAGGTCAATGAAGCCGTGGGCGACAGCCTGCAGGCCGGATTTCTGAGCGTGGACATCGATGGCATTCGTGAGCGCGTCGAGTCGCTTGCCTGGGTCGATACCGCCAGCGTGCAAAGAGTCTGGCCTGACCACATTCAGATCGTCGTTGCCGAGCAGGTACCGGCCGCCCGCTGGGGCGAGCAAGGGTTACTGAATATCCGCGGAGAGTTATTTGTCGAATCTGCGCCCCATGCGTTGCCGGAGCTGCCGCGATTGTCCGGCCCCGAGACCGAAGTGCGTCGTGTAGCGGCGCAATACCTCGCCTTGCGCGGCCCCCTGATTCAGGCCGGACTCGGCTTGCGTGTGGTGACACTCGACGAGCGTGGCGCCTGGCAAATCGTGCTGGGTAATGGCATCGAAGTGAAGCTCGGTCGCCAGCACACGCAACCTCGCGCAGACCGCTTTGTCGCTGTCGCGGCACCGGTTGTCGCGCGCCACGGCGAGAAAATCCGTTACGTCGATATGCGCTACAGCAACGGATTTTCGATCGGCTGGAAGCGTCCGGAAGACCGTCATCAAGTTCGAATCGAGGCGGCAGCTACTGCGGCGGCCGCACAAGGAAAACTCTGAATGTCACGTAAGCCTGACCAAAATCTGATCGTCGGACTCGATATTGGCACCTCCAAGGTGGTCGCCATTGTCGGCGAGGTCGGTGACGATGGCGCCATCGAGGTAATCGGGATCGGTACGCATCCGTCACGCGGCCTTAAGAAGGGTGTGGTGGTGAACATCGAGTCGACCGTTCACTCCATTCAGCGCGCGGTCGAAGAGGCCGAGCTGATGGCCGGCTGCGATATCCATTCCGTGTATACCGGTATTGCCGGCAGCCATATTCGCAGCCTCAACTCACACGGGATCGTCGCGATCCGCGACAAGGAAGTCAGCCAGATGGATGTCGATCGCGTCATCGATGCGGCGCGTGCGGTAGCGATTCCCGCTGATCAGAAGATCCTGCATATCCTGCCGCAGGAATTCATCATTGATAATCAGGAGGGCATCCGCGAGCCGGTCGGCATGTCCGGTGTACGCCTTGAAGCCAAGGTCCACATGGTGACCGGCGCCGAAAGCGCCGCGCAAAATATCGTCAAGTGCGTGCAGCGTTGCGGACTGGATGTCGACGGCATCGTGCTGGAGCAGCTGGCATCGAGTTATTCCGTTCTCACCGATGACGAAAAAGAGCTTGGCTCCTGCATCGTCGATATCGGCGGTGGCACCACTGATATTTCTGTGTTTCTCGGCGGCGCAATCCAGCACACCGCAGTTATTCCGATCGCCGGCGATCAGGTCACCAATGACATCGCCGTATCGATGCGCACGCCGACCCAGTACGCCGAAGAAATCAAGATCAAGTACGCCTGTGCATTGTCACAGCTGGCCAACCCGGACGAGACGATCGAAGTACCGAGCGTCGGTGACCGGCCGCCGCGCCGCCTGGCGCGCCAGACACTCGCAGAGATTGTTGAGCCGCGTTATGAGGAGCTGTTCTCGCTGATTCGCGACGAGCTGCGCCGCAGCGGTTTCGAGGAGTTGATTGCCGCGGGCCTGGTGATCACCGGCGGCAGCGCGAAGATGGAAGGCGCCGTCGAGCTGGCCGAAGAGGTCTTTCACATGCCGGTGCGTCTGGGCGTGCCGCAGCACGTGTCCGGACTGTCTGATGTCGTAAGAAACCCAATCCATGCAACCGGCGTTGGCTTGTTGTTGTACGGGCTGGAGAGCGTAAATCGTGAAGACGTTATTAGTCGCGGTGGTGGCCGTGTAGGAGAAATTCTGGCGCGCATGCGTGCCTGGTTTAACGGGCAGTTCTGACGCTGGTCAGGCGCCCTTATTGAGTTTGGGGGATCGGCTTCGCCGCTATCCCGGTTTTAGAAAATTTAGAGTCCAACTGACAAAGGTGAGCAATATGTTTGAATTGATGGATGCGCACAGCCAAACAGCTGTTATCAAAGTAATCGGTGTTGGAGGCGGCGGTGGCAACGCCGTGTCCTACATGGTTGAGTCCGGCATTGAGGGGGTGGATTTTATCTGCGCCAACACTGATGCCCAGGCACTAAAAAATATCCGTGTGAAGACCGGTCTGCAGATCGGTTGCAACATCACGAAGGGTTTGGGCGCAGGCGCCAACCCTGATGTTGGCCGCCAGGCCGCGATGGAAGATCGCGACCGCATTCAGGAAGTGATCGAAGGTGCAGACATGCTCTTCATCACGGCGGGGATGGGCGGTGGCACCGGCACCGGGGCGGCGCCGATCGTTGCCCAGGTGGCCAAAGAGATGGGCATTCTCACGGTAGCCGTGGTGACGCGGCCGTTCTCGATGGAAGGCGCGAAACGCTCTGCTATCGCGAGCCAAGGTATTGCCGAGCTAGGCAAGTATGTCGACTCGTTGATCACTATCCCGAACGAGAAGCTGCTGAGCGTACTTGGCGCCGAAACGACACTGCTGGATGCATTCGGTTCCGCGAATCAGGTGTTGCAGGGTGCGGTACAGGGCATTGCCGAGTTGATTACCCGTCCGGGACTCATCAACGTCGACTTCGCCGATGTCCGCACTGTGATGTCGGAAATGGGCATGGCGATGATGGGTTCGGGTACTGCGTCCGGCGAAGATCGTGCGCGCGAGGCGGCCGAAGCTGCGGCATCCAGTCCGCTGCTGGAAGACATCAACCTGGCCGGTGCCAACGGCATCCTGGTCAACGTCACTGCCGGCATGGATTTGTCGATCGGTGAGTTCCAGGAAGTTGGCGAGACGATTCGCGAATTCGCATCGGACGACGCAACCGTTGTTGTCGGTACGGTCATCGATCCGGATATGAGCAACTCGATCCGGGTCACCGTTGTTGCAACAGGCTTGGGTAAGCCGTCGAGTGCGGAGCAACAGCCGCCGATGCGCGTTGTCCGTAAGCCGCAGAGATCAGCGGTCGAGCCTAACTATCAGGATCTCGAGAAGCCGACGATCGCGCGCAAGCGCGCGGTGGGTGATGGTCTGAGTGATGGCATGCTGCAGGAAGAATTGCTGGATATACCGGCATTCCTGCGCCGTCAGGCCGACTGACCGGTCGCGGGCAGCATGGCACGCGTCGCCACTCACCCGGCGCGTGCCATGCTGCAACCGTTCACTATTGAATTGTTGCAGCACACAAAAAATGCTTGGTGGTGTGTGAATTTTACGTTACCATCAGGTTACAAGTCGTTGATTTCGCTATGAACGACGTGTGGATTTGCGGCAAAAATCTGGCGCAAATACAACAAGTCGCCTGCGCCGGTGCCAGCATGTATCGGTCCGCGGCACTCAAGCGCGCTGAAAAAGCGCAATTTATTAAGTATTTTCAAAAAGTTAGACGCGTTAACCCTGTCTGACTCAAGATCATGCGGCCGCTATTCGCCGCGTTGGGGCGCTGTTGTAATGCTGCGACAAAGAACGTTAAAGACAAGTATCCGCGCCACGGGCGTCGGTCTGCACACAGGCGAAAAGGTCTACATGACGCTGCGACCTGCCGCGGTCAATACCGGTGTCGTATTCCGTCGCGTCGATCTCGAGCCGCCGGTTGATATTCCCGCCGATGGCCGGCGTGTGCGCGAGACTATGCTGGGGACGAACCTGTTTGAGGGCGAAAACAAGGTCGCAACCGTCGAGCATTTGCTGTCGGCGGTATCTGCGCTCGGTATCGATAATTTATTCGTTGATATCAGCGCACCGGAAGTACCGATTATGGACGGCAGCGCCGCGCCATTCGTATTTCTGATTCAATCCGCCGGTATTGAAGAGCAGGATGCGGCCAAGAAGCTGCTGCGGATTACGCGCAAAGTCAGAGTCGAGGACGGCGACAAGTGGGCCGAGCTCGCACCCTACGACGGTTTTCGCATCAACTTCGGAATTTCGTTTAACCATCCGGTGTTTAACAAGCAGCGCCAACATATCAGCCTGGATCTGTCATCGACAGCGTTCTTGCGCGAGGTCAGTCGCGCGCGCACGTTTGGTTTCATGCGTGATATTGAGGCACTGCGTGAACGCGGTCTGACGTTGGGCGGTAGCATGGACAACGCGATCGTACTGGATGATTACCGGATTCTTAATGAAAACGGGTTGCGCTATGACGATGAATTCGTCAAGCACAAGGTGCTCGATGCCGTCGGCGATCTGTATTTGCTGGGCCATAGCCTGATCGGCGAATACACCGCTTATAAATCCGGCCACGATTTAAACAACAAATTGGTGCGGGCAGTTCTGGCCGACGCTAAGTGCTACGAAATCGCGACCTACGGCGAGGCGACTAGCGCCCCGGTGTCTTATCCGGCCCCGGTGTTTGCCTGACAGGTCTGACTCTGACTTTGCACTGGGCGGCTTGAATGCCGTGAGCACGCGCCGCGGATAACAGCGCATCGGTCTGGAATCGTAAACGTGCGGCCCACGCCGCGCTGTCAGCGACGACAACCAGAACATTCTCTTCGCTGACATTGACGTCGGTGATGTGGCTGGCATGGTCTGCATCGACACTATCGGTGACGACATCGCAGAGGCTTTGCATCGCGCTGGCGCGCGAAACGAGGCGATTTAGCGGGCTGGAGCCATCTTCCAGCAAGGATTTCAGAGGTTTAGTGGTCATTGATCGCGGTTTTTCGTGAACTGGGTCTCAGGCTGAACGCTGATGCTACCACTTTGAGAACCGGTCGATTGTTTTGTACGACGCCGACACGCATAGTCCGTTGAAGTCACAGGGCAAACCCGGCGAAAGCGGGGACGCAAAGCGACCGGTCTACAGGACGAATTCCGCCATTGGCGAAACGGTCCCACGACAGCGGCGCTGCTGACAGACGGTCGGGAATCAGGCCGGGGTTGATGCCCCGCGATCATTCCCAAAGCCGATTTAGTGCAGCACCGCCGCAAGAATTTTGGTAAAACAACGGGCTTGGCCCGATATTTTGGTGCAGCACAAACGCAATGAACGTCGTCATTTTTCGTAACGGAACCCGGGGCCCACGCCAGTTCAAACTGACGTCGGCCGGCTTTTTGACGGCCACGCTGAGTGTCTTCGGCCTTGTTGGCGCATTGGTTTTCGGTGCCGGCTACGGGCTTGCCTTACAGAAGGGCGGTGTTGCTGACGCGGCGAATATGCAAGAGTTGCGGGCCGATCTGGACCGACAACAGGCCACGCTCGAAGTTGCTCAGCGCAACGCGCAGGACACCCTTGATGCCCTCGCGATCCGCATCGGTCAGATGAACGCGCATGTTGTTCGCCTCGACGCGCTGGGCCAACGCTTAACGGAAATGGCCGGTCTCGAAGACGGCGAGTTTGATTTCCAGACGGTACCGCCGATCGGTGGTCCCGAAGAAACAGAATATTTCACCGATATGGATGAGTCGGGGCTGGTCGCACAGCTCGACGGGCTCGGCGTGCAGATCGAGGATCGTGCGCGCCAGCTTGGTGTGCTTGAAAGTGTGTTGCTGACGCGTAACCTGTCGGAGCTCATTAAACCGCAAGGCCGTCCGGTCGAAGGTGGATGGATATCATCCTACTTCGGCACGCGTACCGACCCGTTCACCGGCAAGAAGGCCCGCCACAAGGGCATTGATTTCGCGGGTAAGGCATCGGCGGAGATCTCCGCAGTCGCATCCGGCGTTGTTACCTACTCCGGCAATCGCTACGGCTACGGCACGATGGTCGAAATCGATCACGGCAATGGCTACATCACGCGGTATGCGCACAACGCCGAGAATACCGTCGTGGTCGGTGAGGAAGTGAGCAAAGGTCAGCTGATCGGCTACATGGGATCGACCGGGCGCGCAACGGGCCCGAACCTGCACTTCGAAGTACTGAAAGACGGTCAGGTGCAGAATCCGCTGAACTTCATTCGCGCCAAAACGCGCTGATCGTAAGCTGCAGCGCGCAAACCGCTGTTTCCACCTTGAAATCCGCCAAATGGCGCCCAACCTATCTGCTATACAGTTGGCGGACAATGGTTTCTATCGGCGGTCGAACCGCCTAAAATAACGAGCATTCTCCAGGGCCGGCACGCAATGCGTGTTGGCTCGTTCCATTCTTTTTGCCTGGGAGCCTTTTGTGGCTTTGTTTTCGCGAATTTTCGGCAGTCGCAATCAGCGGCTGGTGGCTAAGTATCAAAAAACTGCGGATCGTATTTCCGCGCTCGAAGATTCGTTGCGCGAAGTTCGAGACGACGAATTGCGCAGCAAGTCTGATGCGTTACGCAAGCGTCACGCTGAGGGTGAATCACTGGACGATCTGCTGGTCGAGGCATTCGCGCTGGTTCGCGAAGCGGCGGACAGGACACTCGGCATGCGTCACTACGACGTTCAGATGATTGGCGCGATGGTGCTGCACAACGGCGATATCGGCGAGATGCGCACAGGTGAGGGTAAGACCCTGATGGCGACGTGTGCGGCTTACCTGAACGCACTCGATGGCAACGGTGTGCATGTCGTAACGGTCAACGAATACCTCGCCGAGCGTGATGCCGAATGGATGCGTCCCGTTTACGAAATGCTTGGTTTGACGGTCGGTGTCGCCAAGAGCGGCATGGTCACCGAAGACAAGCGCGCGGCGTATGCGGCTGACATTACCTATGCGACCAACAATGAGCTGGGTTTCGATTACCTGCGCGACAACCTGGCATTTTCTCTGCAGGATCGCGTTCAGCGTGACCTGAGTTTCGCGATCATCGATGAGGTTGACTCGATCCTGATCGATGAGGCGCGCACGCCGTTGATTATTTCCGGACCGTCAGAGCAGGGAACCGATCTCTACGTGCGCATTAACAAGCTTGTGCCCAAGCTGAAGTTGCAGGAAGTTGAGGACGCCCAGCCCGACCCGATGAACATGCGGGGTCCTGAGCCGGAGTTATCCGAAGAGGAGCGCGGCGATTTCACGCTGGACGCTAAATCCAAACAGGTGCATCTGACCGAACAGGGCCATGAGCGTGCTGAGGATCTGATGGCCAAAGCGGGCCTGATCGAGCCGGGCCAGAGCCTCTACGATGCCGGCAACATCCGGTTGATGCATCATCTGACCGCTGCGCTGCGCGCTCACAATCTCTATACCCGCGACAACGAGTACATCGTGCAGAACGGCGAAATCGTCATCGTCGACGAATTCACCGGGCGCACCATGCCGGGCCGGCGCTGGTCCGATGGCCTGCACCAGGCTATCGAGGCAAAAGAAGGCGTGTTTGTTAAGGAAGAGAACCAGACGGTTGCGTCAATTACCTTCCAGAACTTCTTCCGGATTTACGACAAGCTGTCGGGCATGACCGGCACCGCGGACACCGAGGCGTTCGAATTCCAGCAGATTTACGGTCTTGAGGTGATGGTCATCCCGACGCATCGTCCGATGATCCGTGATGACCGCCCGGATCTTGTATTTCTGACTCAGCAGGACAAATTTGCTGCGATCACCGAAGACATTGTTGACTGCCGTGAGCGCAAGCAGCCGGTGCTCGTCGGTACGACGTCCATCGAAACCTCCGAATTGCTGTCCAACGCACTGAAGAAGCAGGGCATTAGCCACGAAGTGCTCAACGCGAAACAGAATGAGCGTGAGGCGAAGATCGTCGAGCAGGCAGGGCGCCCGGGCGCAATTACGATTGCGACCAACATGGCCGGCCGCGGTACGGATATCGTACTCGGTGGCAACCTCGATGCGGAGCAACGCGAGCTTGGCGAAGACGTCACGGATGACGAGCGTGACAAGTTGCGCGCGGACTGGCAGTCGCGGCACGACGCAGTGCTCGAAGCCGGCGGGCTGCACATTGTCGGCACCGAACGCCACGAGTCGCGTCGTATCGACAACCAGCTTCGCGGCCGCTCCGGTCGTCAGGGTGATCCGGGCTCCAGCCGCTTCTTCCTGTCTATGGAAGACAATCTCATGCGTATTTTCGGCGATCCCGATCGCACCAAGGCATTGCTGCAGCGCGTAGGCATGCGCGAGGGTGAGGCTATAGAAAGCGGGCTGCTAACCCGCCAGATCGAAAAAGCCCAGCGTAAGGTCGAAGCGCATAACTTCGATATGCGCAAGTCGTTGCTGGAATACGACGATGTCGCCAACGAGCAGCGCAAAGTCGTCTATCACCAACGCACCGAGTTGATGGAAGCCGACGACGTGTCGGATTCCGTCGCTGAGATTCGCGCCGAAGTGGTCGATAAGATCATTGATGAGTACTTCCCGCCCAACAGTATTGATGAACAATGGGACCCGGCCGGCCTCGCTGTCGCGCTGGATTCCGATTTCGGTATCAGCCTGGATATTGGGTTGTGGCTCAGAACTGATACCAAAATGAACGCCGACTCGGTTCGCGAGAAAGTGCAGGCCGCGGTCGACTCGACCTACGCCAGCAAGACCGAATCAATCGGCCAGGAGACGATGCGCCAACTCGAGAAAGCGGTAATGCTGCAGCAACTCGATCTCGACTGGAAAGAACATCTTGCCGCGCTCGACTATTTGCGCCAGGGCATCGGTTTGCGCGGCTATGCGCAGAAAAACCCCAAGCAGGAATACAAGCGCGAAGCCTTTGAGATGTTCGCGGCGATGCTTGATTCGGTCAAGCGTGAAACTGTCACCAAGCTCGCGCGAATCAGAATTCGCAGCGAAGAAGAAATTGCCGAACTGGAAGCCCGGCAACGCGCCGCACGCGCGTTAAAGTTCCAGCACGCGGAAGCGCCACATCTTGGCGGCGGCGCGCAGCGCGAGCAGGAGCCGGCACCCGCCACGGCAGAGACGTTCAAACGTGAGCAACCGAAGGTCGGGCGCAACCAGCCATGCCCTTGCGGCTCCGGCAAGAAGTACAAGCAGTGCCACGGCGCACTCAGCTAGCTGATATTCCGCGTGCCGGGTATTCGTGAGATTTCGGTCGTCGCCGGTGTGCTGACACGCGACGACGCGGTTTTGATCGCGCAACGCCCCGCGGACAAGCACGGGGAAGGCCTGTGGGAATTTCCCGGCGGCAAGATCGAGTCGGCCGAATCCGCCGATGCTGCATTGGTGCGCGAGCTGAATGAGGAGCTAGGCATTGATGTGCTGGCAACCTCGCCGTTGATGGCGATGACGCATGACTATCCTGCGACTCGTGTCCATCTGCAGTTCCTGTTAGTCGATGACTGGCGCGGAGAGCCGCATGGCCGCGAAGGTCAGCAGGTGCGTTGGTGTGCGCGTGCGGCGCTGGCAGAGGTTGATTTTCTTGAAGCTAATGCAGCGCTGGTGCGCGAACTGCGGGATCGCTAGCGCGCCGCTAGCAAATGCTTAGCTGAAACGCGACGTTTTTGTCGGTCTGGGCTGGTCGGCTATTGATATCCTGCCACGCAAGAAATCGAATGGTGAATCGTTGCGGGCTGCCGCTGATTTCCGGGAACAGGCCTTGCCCGTCATTGACCTTGACGCGCAGCATTCTGCAGCTGACTTCCTTGCTGATCGAATGCTGGTACATGCCGGCCTCGGCGACATAGTCGGTCGGTATGGCGCTTTGCCGGATCAGCCACATGATCTGGCGAACCCCGTCGCACAGCGCACGCACGTCGGCTAACCATCCATCCAGATCGGCGCGACGTTCCTGATACGGTCGTCTCAGCCAGTGACTGTATAGCGGCAGGTCGAATTCGCAGGTTCCACCCGGAATAGCACTGCGATGCTTGATGGCACTAAGAAATTCGCTGTCTTTCAGCGTCTGCAGGTAATGTGGTCCGATCGCATTGATCGCGTCGCGAGACTGCAGCAATTGGTCCACAAGTGAGTCCACGCGCGAATGGTCGACACTCGGGTTGGCCGCAAATGCTTGTAATTGCTCAATTTGTCGCTCGAGCTCCTTGAGTACCTCGCTGCGCACATCGCCGCGGGTGAGTATTGCGCCAATCTCCAGAAGCCCGTTCACCGCCTGCCGGGTGGCGATATCGCTCGACTCCGCCGAATGGTGTTCGGTTTGCTGTTGCAGGAATTCCAGGCGCAGAAATGTCCGCATCCGCTCATTCAGCGGTTGCTCATAGATCGCGGCGGACGCTTGCCCCGGCGCGTCGGTCGCATTTTCAACTACGAAGACCATGCATTGTCCGTGTACTCAGTTGTCACCATTTTGCGCCTTAGCCCATTTCAGCGCAAATTCAGCCGTCACGGTTTTCCGCTGCGCTCTGATCGGCGAGCGCGAGGTAAAACGCATGCAATGCATCGGTTTTTCTGAGCAGCGCGTCGAGCGTGCTGTCGTTGACCACCACGTCATCGGCAATCGCGAGCCTGCTAGCCCGGTCGGATTGCGCCTGCAGGATGCGTTGCGCGCTTTCCTGCGTTTCCGCATCGCGTGCCATCAGCCTTTGCAATTGCAGGTGTCTTGGGCAGTCAACCACGAGCACGCGGTCGACCAGTCCGACGAAAGATGACCCGACCAGCAGCGGCACTACGAAAACCAGATAGGGGCCTTTAGCCTCGCCCGCGAGTGCCATACATCGCTGGCGGATGAGCGGGTGTGTGATGGCCTCGAGCGCGGCGCGCGCGTCGGCCTGGCGAAACACCAGGTCACGTAAGCGAGCCCGGTCGAGTTCGCCGTTGTTGTCGATGTATTCGCTGCCAAACTGTTGGGCAATCGCGTCCAGTCCCGGCGATCCCGGTGCCACGACTTCGCGTGCAACGACGTCTGTGTCGACGACACTGGCGCCATTTCGCTGCAGGCGATCGGACACGACCGTTTTCCCGGAGGCGATGCCGCCGGTCAGGCCGATTGTTAAACGTTGCGGATGTTTCATGTTGCGTCACCTGCGGCGACGACGGGCATGCTTCAGAGACCAAGCAGCTCGAAGTACCACGTATTGATACGCTCACCGTACATCAGTACCAACCATCCGGCCATTGCGAGCCACGGGCCGAATGGCATAGGCACGCCGCGTGAACGTTGCCGCAGAACGATCATCGTGATGCCGTAAACAGAACCGACCAATGCGGAGAGAATGATGATCAGCGGAAGATACTGCCAGCCCAGCCATGCGCCCAGCGCGGCCAGCAATTTGAAGTCGCCGTAGCCCATGCCTTCCTTGCCGGTCAGCAGGCGGAATAACTGGTAGACGCTCCATAAAACCAGATAGCCGGCCAACGCGCCGACGATGGCGTCGCCCGGCGCGATGAACAGTCGCGTTGCACCGCTGACATCGAATAACGAAATCAACAGACCCATCCACAGCAATGGTAGTGTCATCGTGTCGGGTAGCAGCTGGTGATCAATGTCGATGCCCGACAACGCGATCAGGTACCAGGTCAGAACAATGGCGGCTATCGCTTCGACGCCGATGCCGAATCGCAGCGCGACGGCGAGGGTCAACACGCCGGTCAGGGCTTCAACCAGTGGGTAGCGGGCACTGATCGGGTTGGCGCAGCCGCGGCAGCGGCCTCGTAACGCCAGCCACGACAGTATCGGAATATTTTCCAATGCCGTTATCGGACGTTGACAGTTCGGGCAGGCCGAGCGGGGCGTGGCGAGGTTGAATGTTTCGGGCGAAGCTTCGGCGGGCGCAGCTTTGATGGCTTCGTCGGATTCGGCGACGGCTTGCAAATGCGCCGCATTTTGTAAGGTTGCGTCGTCGAGTACGCGTGTTGTCATTGTCTCGTCGGGGTCGGCATAGATGCTGTCATTCGCGGCACGTTGTGCGGCCTCACCATTTGCGATCTCCGCCTTGTGAGACTGCCAGGCCAGAAGCTCGGCGTCCCACTGACGTTGCATCATGATTGGCAAACGGTAGATGACAACGTTCAGGAAGCTGCCGACCAGCAACCCGAACAGTGTCGCGCCAACGTAGAAAACCCACGGCGCTAATGTAATCAGCTCACCCACAGGTCAGCGGGTCACGCGGCAAGCTTGGAGAGCGTCGTGCGACACAAGGACGACCGGGCAAAACGTTGTTTGCCCGATTTCGTCAGACCACCGAACCCATTTTGAAGATCGGCAGGTACATGGCGATCACGAGGCCACCGACAAGCACGCCGAGGATGCCCATGATGAGCGGCTCAATGAGGCTGCTCATGTTGTCCACTGCGTTGTCGACGTCTTCTTCGAAGAAATCCGCGACCTTTGCCGACATTTCGTCGAGCTGTCCCGACTCTTCACCAACCGCGATCATCTGGATCACCATGTTCGGGAACAGGTCTGTATTTTCCATCGCCTGTTGCAGGCGTTGGCCGGTTGCGACCTCGTCGCGCATTGCCAAAACGCCGTTCTCGTAGACGATGTTGCCGGTGGCGCCGGCGACGGAATCGAGTGCTTCGACCAGCGGCACGCCGGCCGCAAACATTGTAGACAGCGTACGTGCGTAGCGCGCGATCGCAGACTTCTCGAGAATCGGGCCAACGATCGGCAGCTTCAGTGAGATCCGGTCGAGCGTTTCGCGCATCTTTTTGGAGCGCTTTTTGAAATACAGGAACGTCGCGACACCGCCGATTGCACCGATGAGGATAAGGTAGCCCTTGGTCCTGACGAATACGGAAAGATCGACGACCATGCGCGTAAACGCGGGCAGGTCGGCACCAAAGCCGGTGAACAGATCTTCAAACGCTGGAATCACGAAAATCAGCAGGATGACGGTAACGATAACCGCAACGACCAGAACGGCCGCAGGGTAGGTTAACGCTTTCTTGATCTTTTTCTTGATGGCCTCGGTTTTTTCTTTGTAAGTGGCGATCTTGTCCAGCAGCGTTTCCAGCGCACCGGCCTGCTCACCGGCCTCTACGAGATTGACGAACAGATCATCGAAATACAGCGGGTGTTTAGCCAGCGCTTCGTGCAGGGAGCTACCGCCTTCGACGCTCGCCTTAATCTCAAGGATCAATTTCTGCATGGATTGGTTTTCATGGCCGTTGCCGACAATTTCAAACGACTGAACCATCGGGATACCGGCTGCCATCATCGTGGCAAGCTGGCGTGAGAAAATCGAGATGTCTCCGGGCGTGATTTTCTGGGTACCGGCAAACATTGTGGATTGCTTGCGAATTTTGTTCGGCACGACGCCTTTGCGACGCAGATCGGCGCGAACCTCGGCCTCGCTGTTCGCGATGGACTTGCCTTTGACACGTTGCCCGCGGCGGTCTACGCCTTCCCAGCTAAACGGTATTTCTTTGGTTGCTGTCGCCATGATTTAGTCCTTGGTGCGGCTTAACGCGCAGACACCATATATTGTTACTAGTCGATCGTGACCCGGTTGATTTCTTCAAGACCGGTCAGACCATTGATAACTTTTTGCAGCGCCGCACGACGCAAGTCCCAGACGCCTTCCGTGTCGGCTTGCTCAGCGATCTGCATCGCATTGCCGCCTTCCATGATGATGCGGCCCATTGTCTCGCTGACTTCCATTACCTGGAAAATGCCGACGCGACCTTTGTAGCCTTCATTGCAGCTCTTGCAGCCTACAGGGCCAAAAATAGTCAGCCCGCTGTCGATCTGTTTCTGAGTGAAGCCTTCCTTTAGCAGGGCTTCAGCCGGAATGTCTTTCTGTTCTTTGCACTTTTCGCACAACTTGCGTGCCAGGCGCTGCGCAATAATCAGGCTGACCGAGGTCGCGATGGCGTAGGGCTTCACACCCATGTCAACCAGCCGGGTCAGTGTCTTCGGTGCGTCATTGGTGTGTAGCGTGGAGAGCACGAGGTGACCGGTCTGGGCGGCCTTGATCGCGATCTCGGCGGTCTCCAGATCACGGATCTCGCCGACCATGATGATGTCGGGATCCTGCCGCAGGAACGCCTTGAGCGCCGATGCGAAAGTCAGTCCGACTTTCGGGTTGACGTTGACCTGATTGATACCCGGCAGGTTGATCTCTGACGGATCTTCCGCCGTTGAGATGTTTCTGTCGGGCGTATTGAGAATGTTAAGCCCGGTATACAGCGAAACCGTCTTACCGCTACCGGTGGGCCCGGTGACCAGAATCATGCCATAGGGCTTGTTCAGGTGTTTCATGTAGAGCGCTTGCTGTTCCGCTTCATAGCCGAGCGCCTCGATACCCAGTTTTGCGCTGCTCGGGTCGAGAATACGCAGTACGATTTTCTCGCCGAACAATGTCGGGCAGGTATTGACCCTGAAGTCGATGGCGCGGTTTTTTGAAAGCCGCATCTTGATCCGGCCATCCTGCGGGACGCGCCGCTCCGCGATATCGAGCCGCGACATGACCTTCAGTCGTGCCGATACCTTTTGGGACAGCGCCGCCGGCGGCTGTGCAATTTCCTGCAGGACGCCGTCCAGTCGCGTGCGTACCCGGAAGTATTTTTCATACGGCTCGAAGTGCACATCCGATGCGCCGCGTTTAATCGCGTCGATCAGGACCTTGTTGACGAAGCGCACGACAGGCGCGTCGTCGACATCGTCTTTGGTGACTTCGTCGAGCTCTTGCTCACCGGACGAGATATCGAGGTTCTCGAGATCGAAGTCGTCGTCATCGAATGACGACATCGTCGTATCGATGGCCTCAAGCGTGCGTGCGACGCGCTCGGTCAGTTTGTCCTGTTCGACGACCACCGGGTTGACGCGCAGTTGCGACTGGAACTGAACTTCATCAATCGCGGCGAGATTGGTCGGATCGGAAATGGCCAGGAACAAACGCTTGCCACGCAGTGACAGCGGCAGCACGGTGTGCTTGTTGAGTAGTTTCTGGTCGACCGAGCGAATGACGTCGAGGTCGATTTCCATCGCGTCCAGGTCGAGCAATGGCACGCCGAATTCGTGTGCTGCGGCAACGGCGATCGCGTGCGGATCGGCGAGTGAGTTATCGACAATGTAGGAAACCAGCGGCTGCTTTTTGCTCTTTGCGCCTTCTAATGCTTCCTGTACCGATTCCTCAGCAATGATGCCGTCCTGCACAAGGCGTCTTGGCAGGCCGGAAAGAACGGATTGAGATGCGGTTACGGCCATCGGTTGCTATATGTCGGTGACGGGGAAATATGTCCAACACGTAGTCTCCCCGATAAGCCGTGGGGGATCAACTTGATAGTGTGTACTGGGTCACAAATTGCCGCGGATTAGTCCGAAATTGTGCGCTGGGTCCGCAGACCTCAGCCCAAACCATCGAAACTGCGGCAGGGAGTCGCGCTAGCGGCAGGCTTGCGGCAGGTAGCGACTGTCCACGGTCGATGGCGCATAAACGGCGGCGGTGCCACCGCCATCTGTACCCATCGTTTGCAGGCCGGCTGAATTCGGCGCGCTCCCGCATCGCCACACGACGCCGAGGTCGCCGGTCTCGTAGGGCGTGAGGTAGAGAATCTGGTTGGTGATTGCGGCGTTCGCTTTGTTGCCGAAGGTGACGCCGATGCGGCCGTTCTCGATCTCCACGGCAGTCACGTAGGTGCCGCTGGTATCTACAGCATTCGCCGTCAAACCCGCGACTGAGCGGTTGGCAGGCGCCTGACCGCGGTCGACAAAAGATTCCGAGATACCGGCTTTGGCATTCGTCGCGATGCTGATGCCCTCGGCAATCTGGGCGCGGATCGAATAGGTCTGATAGGCGGTGATCGCAAGCGAGGAAAGAATCCCGACGATTGCAACGACGATCATCAGTTCGATCAGCGTAAATCCACTTTGGCGTTTGACTGAATGCATGCTGGGTCCCAATTGTTCAGTTGCTGGCAAGCCTGGCTTGCGGTTGTCACTGTTGTCCGGAGCGGCCGGTATTATGTCCCGAAGTCCCCGGATACGGAAAGAGCCCCGAAGGGCTCTTTCCTCACGGCAGCGCCTCACCAGTGTGACGCTGCCATTTTCCTATCCTCTCCCGAGGGAGATACAGTCACCGATTAACGGCAAGCTGAAGGAAGGTACTTAGACTCAACGGTCGTACCCGTTGCAGCAGCTGTACTGGTCGGCATGATTACGACGCCTGCGTTGAAGTTAGGCGTTGCGTTGCCACACAACCAGGTGATGCTGTCATCGCCGGTGATGTAAGGCTGAATAGCGAGCGTGTTGCCCAGGACGCGAGCGTTAGCATCGTTGCCAAACTCGACGGTGATCGTGCCGTTGGCAACTTCAACTTCCGTGACGTACTTACCACTGGTGTCGATAGCGTTCGGTGACATACCGGCAACCGTGCGGTTCTGTGGAGCAACGCCGGTGTTCAGATACGTTTCAGCGATAGCGGTCTTGGCAGCAGCTGCAAGGCTCAGGCCTTCAGATACCTGTGAGCGAATCGTGTAATCCTGGTAAGCCGGGATCGCGATCGCCGCGAGAATACCGATAATCGCTACAACGATCATCAATTCGATAAGGGTGAAACCCTGTTGGATCTTTTTCATTTCTGTCTCCTGACATTCTTACGTTTCAAAACTGTTGTTTCCGCGGGCGTTTCCGCCTGTCAGGTAATGGGTAGCAAGGCCTGTGCCAGTTTCTGGTAGTCCCCTGTAAGCCATTGAAAATATTATCTTAAAAATAAGGAATGTGCGCCATTTCACAAAATACTTGTCGCCATTTTGCGCATCGGCGTGCAGCGTCGTCGTCACTATGTGACAAAAAGTGTCACTAGTTGCCGGAAATTGCCGGCGCTGTCTCCGATTGCCTGCTTATTCGATACCCAGCTTCTTGATGCGGTAGCGCAGCTGGCGAAACGTAAGCCCGAGACGTTTCGCCGCGGCAGTCTTGTTGTAGCGCGTTTTCTCCAGCGCATCGACGATCGCCTGGCGCTCGACATCCTCGAGCTGCGGGGTTAACGGCCCGCGACCAATTTCGGCTCATTCGCGCCGGTGCCGCGGTGTCTTCGGTATTGCTCGACGCCGGTGTATCGGCCGGCCTGCCGTCGTCCAGTCTGAGATCACTGACTTCCAGCTGCTCATTCGGGCACAGCGTCACCGCACGCTCGATGATATTTTCCAGCTCACGGACATTGCCCGGAAATCCATAGTGCATCAGCGCATCCAGTGCCGCCGGCGTCAGTCGCTTTACGCTGGCGTTGTGCTGGTTGGCGTACTTGTCCAGAAACGCATTGGCTAGCAGCGCGACATCATCGCCGCGCGCACGCAGCGGCGGTACCGGTAATTCGATGACATTGACTCTGTAGTAAAGATCCTCGCGGAATTTGTGCTGACTGGCCAACGCGGCGAGGTCCTGATGCGTAGCACTCAGAATTCGCACATCGACCGCAGTCTCGCTGGATGCCCCGACCGGGCGCACCTTTTTTTCCTGAATCACGCGTAACAGTTTGACCTGCATGGGCAACGGCAGCTCGGCGATTTCATCAAGAAACAACGTGCCGCCGTCGGCCGCCTGGAACAAACCGTCCTTGTCGCTGACGGCACCGGTGAAGCTGCCTTTGCGGTGGCCGAAAAACTCGCTTTCCATCAACTCGGGTGGAATCGCGCCGCAGTTCACCGGGATGAACTCGCCGGTGCGCCGGCCACTGGCGTCGTGAATCATCCGCGCCACCAACTCCTTACCCGTTCCGGATTCGCCACGGATTTGCACCGGCGCCTGACTGCGTGCGACCCGCGTGATGATGTCGCGTACCGTATCCATAACGTCCGACTCGCCCAGCAGGGCGGCCTGACTGCTTTTTTCCGATGCGTCGAGCTGTAACGCGGTGGCCACGATACTGCGCAGGTTATTCAAGTCGAGCGGTTTGGAGAGAAAGTCGAATGCGCCGTTTTTCAGCGCCGTCACTGCTGACTCGACACTGCCGTGCGCTGTAATCACGGCGACGGGCAGCCCGGGGTATTCCTTCTGGATGTGGCTGACGAGCTCCAGACCATCGCCATCCGGCAATCGCATGTCGGTAAGAACGAGATCAAAGCGCCGTGATTTTAGCGCACGCCTTGCCTGCTGCAGGTCGGCGGCGGTCTTCGCCTCGACGTCCATGGCGTTAACCGTCATGGTCAGCAGCTCGCACAGATCCGGCTCGTCGTCGACGATAAGGATGCGCTTGTTCTTGGTGATGTTGTTATTCATGTACGCCCATCTTGGCTGATCTGCAGCGATGCTAGCAGTTTGGCGCGGCCGTCTCAGCCGCCTGTGCACTTATCCGATGCCGCTCCAGCGCGTGGGGTCGGCAAAAACGATGTGTATGGCGCTGCCCCCGGTTTCAAGATTGCGGTAAGTGATGCTGGCGCGATTGAGCTCGCACAGCTCCTGACACAGGTAAAGGCCGAGGCCGCTGCCGTCCGCATGCTGGGTGAAGAACGGCTCAAACACGCGCTCATGCAAGGCCGGATCGATGCCCGGCCCCTGATCGCTGATTTCCATGAACGGGCGTCGTGATCCCGGTGCGCGCCCCCAGTCAATTGTTACCGGGTGCCCGGCATCGGCACCGGCATGACGGCGCGCGTTGTCGAGCACGTTCAGCAGCACCTGGCGCAGATGGCCCGGATCGAAAATGACTTCGCTGATTGCTTCATCGCCGGCCAGTGCGATCGTGCGCGGATCGATTTGCGCGGTCTCCACGTACTCCTGGCAAAAATCGCCCAGCCATTCGGCCAGGATGATGCGCTTGGGCCGACTGCTGTCGCGCCGCGACATCTGCATGATGTCGTCGACGATGGTGGAAACCCGCTCCGCATTGCGGTGGATGATCGCCGTCAGTTTCTGCGTTGCGCTATCGCTGGACTGTTCAGCGAGTAGTTGCGCGGCATGACTCATCGCGCCAATCGGGTTGCGGATTTCGTGGGCAATACTGGCGGACAGGCGCCCCAGCGACGCGAGCTTGCTTTGTTGCACGCGTTCGGCGAGCACGCTGACATCTTCGAGAAAAATCAGCAACGGCAGGTTGTCCGCGTCGCTTTCGCCGAAGCCTGCAACATGGACCTGCAGGCGCGCGCCATCCTGCCCCGGCAGCAGCGTCTGGTCGCCGGGCTCGCGGTCGCTCGGGCGTGAGCGCCATTCGCTGACCAGCGCTGCGAGCTCCGGCGCGAAACTCTCAAGCGCACCGCGCGCGGCGGCCCGCGTCACGCCCAGATGGTTGGCTGCGGCATCGTTCAACAGTCGTATATAGTCATTGCCATCGACGACGATGATCGCCTCGCGCAGATGTTGCACGACATAGCGGTTCAGCTCTGCGAGGTTCGCGATATCGACGTTTTGCTGGCGGGCCAGTGCCTCGCTCTGCTCCAGGCGCCGCGCCAGAGGCCGGATCGCGAACACCACGGCAAACAGGACGGCCGATAGCAGGCCTGCGGCCGGGTAATCCAGCAGGCTGGTGAAACCACTGAAGTTCAGATACATCTGAACGCCAAGCACCGACAATGTTGCCAGCGCCGCAAAGAACATTGCCATGATGCTGGTGAGGATGGCCGCACCGGCGCCTATGAAGATGATCAGCAGCCCGGCAATGCCGGTGCCGGTGCCGCCGCTTGCCAGCGACAGCGCGCCGATTGCGATGATATCCACAAACAGCTGCATTTCTGTGACCAGATCGATCGGCAGCGAGCGCCGCGCACAGGCGAATGCGGCCAGAACACCGACAACAAACCACGCCAGCAGGGCGATCAGGAATAGTTGCGGGTAGAGATCACCGAAGAAACGCGGTTCGCTGCTTGAGGCAAAGGTGGCCATCAGCAGCACCGCGATGAGCAGGCGGAAGACCGCCAGCGCGCTGATTGCACGCCACTGGAAGTCGCTCGGTACCTCGGCCGGCTCGGGCTCTGCGGACAGCGGCCCGGCAACCAGCTGGATGATCGTATCGTCATTCATGGCATCCGATTGTATACGTCGCTCAGCAATCGGCGGTGAACTGTGTTGCGTTTTGCGCCCACCACCGCTTTGCTCCACAATATGGGGTTTGGTAGTCCAAGCCCTGCCATTCCCGAGGGCCGGGCCCTTTCCCAACATCAGGAATCCGCATGAATCTGCATGAGTATCAAGCGAAGAAGATCTTCGCAGACTATGGCATCGATGTGCCCAAAGGCATTCCGGCAAGCTCCGCTGACGAGGCGGTCAAGGCGGCCGAGACCCTGGGTGGCAAACTTTGGGTCGTCAAGGCGCAGGTGCATGCCGGTGGTCGCGGTAAAGCGGGCGGCGTCAAGCTCGCCAAGACGCTGGATGAGGTGCGCGAGGCGACACAGGCGATGCTCGGCCAGCGGCTGGTCACGCCACAGACCGATAACGATGGCCTGCCGATCAATCAGGTTTACGTCGAATCAGGCTCGGCCATCGATCGCGAGCTTTATCTCAGCATGGTCGTCAATCGTGACGCGCGTCGGGTAGCGTTTATCGTGTCTGCCGACGGCGGTATGGATATCGAGGAAGTCGCGCACAACACGCCCGAGCGCATCACGACCGTGAATATTTCGCCGGCTGCCGGCCTGTTCGATTACCAGATTCGCGACATGGCGTATGGCCTGGGTCTGGATAAGCCACAAACCAAGGCGTTCGCCAAGACGGTTCGTGCGCTTTACAAGATGTTCGGCGATATCGACGCCAGCCAGGTTGAAATCAACCCGCTGATCACGACCAAGGAAGGCGCGATCGTTGCGCTGGACGCGAAAATCAACATCGAAGACAACGCGCTGTTCCGCCAGAAAGACATCGCGGCCTTGCGTGACCCGAGTCAGGAAGACGAAAAAGAGGCGCGTGCAGCCGAACACGATCTTAACTATGTATCGCTGGACGGCGACATTGCCTGCATGGTGAACGGTGCCGGCCTGGCGATGGCGACGATGGACGTTATCAATGTCCACGGCGGCGAGCCTGCGAACTTCCTGGACGTGGGTGGTGGCGCAACGGCCGAGCGCGTGTCGGAAGCATTCAAGCTCATCCTGTCGAACGACAAGGTCAAGGCTATTCTGGTCAATATCTTTGGTGGCATCGTGCGCTGCGACCTGATTGCTGATGGCATCATCGCGGCGGTCAAGGAAGTGGGCGTCGAGGTTCCCGTGGTCGTGCGTCTCGAAGGGACCAACGTCGAGAAAGGCCGCAAGACACTCGCTGAAAGCGGGCTTGCCATTATCACCGCCGACGATCTGACCGATGCGGCCAAGAAAGCGGTTGCTGCGGCAGCCTGAGCGAGAAAAATAAATGAGTATTCTTGTAGATAAAAACAGCAAAGTGATTTGCCAGGGCATCACCGGCAATCAGGGTTCATTCCACACCGAACAGTGCGCTGCTTATGGCACGCAGATTGTCGGTGGCGTCACGCCCGGCCGTGGTGGTGAGACGCACCTCGATGTGCCGGTATTCAATACTGTGAAAGACGCGGTTGCCGAAACGCAGGCGGATGTCAGCATGATTTATGTGCCGCCGCCGTTTGCAGCCGACGCGATCCTAGAGGCCGCGGACGCGGGCATATCGGTCATCGTGTGCATCACCGAGGGCATTCCGGTTCTGGACATGGTCAAGGTGAAGGCAGCGCTGGAAGACTACGATTGCCGCCTGATCGGTCCGAACTGCCCGGGTATCATTACCCCGGGGCAGGCGAAAATCGGCATCATGCCAGGCTTCATTCATATGCCGGGCAAAATCGGCGTCGTGTCACGCTCCGGCACTTTGACTTACGAGGCGGTCTATCAGACCACGCTGGCGAAGCTCGGTCAGAGCACCTGTGTCGGCATTGGTGGCGACCCTATCCGTGGTATGAATTTCATTGATTGTCTCGAGCTGTTTGAGGCCGACGAAGATACCGCCGGCATCATCATGGTCGGTGAGATCGGTGGTTCGGATGAGGAAGCCGCGGCCGAATACATCGCCGACAACGTGAGTAAGCCGGTCGTCAGCTATATCGCCGGCGTCACTGCACCGCCGGGCAAGCGCATGGGCCACGCGGGCGCAATTGTTGCCGGTGGCAAGGGCACCGCCGACGCGAAATTCGCCGCGCTCGAAGCGGCCGGGGTGCGCACCGTGCGTTCACCGGCGGAGCTCGGCACTGCCATGGTTGAGTCGCTGGGCGGCTAGGCAACGATGGCCGACGCGCCATTCGAACGGATAAACATCACATGAGCCCATCGGTTGCCGTTGTTTTAGCCCAGCTCAATCCGTTAGTGGGCGATGTCGACGGCAATCTCGAGCAGGCGCGCGATGCCATCATCGAGGCGCGCGACGAAATGGGCGCGCGACTGGTTGTGCTGCCCGAGATGTTTCTGTGCGGCTATCCACCTGAGGACCTGTTGTTTCATGCCGGGCTGCGTCGTCGCACCGAGCGCGCGCTCGCCGAGTTGTCCGCGCAGATTGTTGGCGTCGCGTTTGTCATTGGCTTCCCGGAATACGCGAACGGCAAGATCTACAATGCTGCCGCGGTATTTGATGGCGGCAATGAGATCGCCCGCTATCGCAAATGGTTGTTGCCCAACTATCAGGTGTTCGATGAAAAGCGCTATTTCGAGCCCGGTGACATGCCGTGTGTCTTCGATATCGATGGCGTGCGTTTCGGACTGACGATCTGCGAGGATATCTGGGAGGCAGGCCCAACCGCCGCCGCAGCCGCGGCCGGCGCGGACTGTGTGTTGTCGATCAATGGCTCACCCTACTCGCGACACGTGCAGCAGCGGCGCGAGGACGTGGCGCGCAAGCGTGCGCAGGAAAACGCGCTGCCGTTGATCTACGTCAACATGGTGGGTGGTCAGGATGAGCTCATATTCGATGGTGGCTCGTTTATCGTTGATGCGTCCGGCGACATCGTGTTGCGCGCCGCGGCGTTTGATCGCGCGCTTATTCCATTGCGAATTGTGCGCGATGGTGAGCAGCTCGGTTTTGATTGTCCGCCGCCGCTTGAGCCGCTGGAAGGCGACGCAAGCGTCTATCGCGCGCTGGTCGAGGGTACCCGTGACTACGTTCACAAGAACGGCTTCCCCGGCATCATCCTCGGCTTGTCGGGTGGCATCGATTCCGCGTTGACGCTTGCCATCGCCGTCGACGCGCTCGGCAAGGATGCCGTGCGTGCGGTCATGATGCCGTATCGTTACACCTCGGAAATGAGCCGTGAGGATGCCTCGCTGCAAGCGCGCCGCATGGGTGTTCAATACGACATCATTTCGATCGAACCGATGGTGACATCTGCGCTTGAACAACTGGCGCCGTTATTCGCCGGCATGGCCGAGGATGCGACCGAGGAAAATATCCAGTCGCGCAGCCGTTGCATGTTGCTGATGGCGTTGTCGAACAAAACAGGCCGCATGTTATTAACGACCGGCAACAAGAGCGAAATGGCGGTCGGTTATGCCACGCTGTACGGTGACATGGCGGGTGGCTTCGCGCCGCTGAAGGACTGCAGTAAGTCGCTGGTGTTCGCGCTGTCTTCCTATCGCAACGCGCTTACACCGAACGAGCCGCCAATTCCGCAGCGCGTTATCACGCGTCCGCCGTCGGCTGAGCTGCGTCCCGACCAGCAGGACACGGACTCATTGCCGCCTTACGACATTCTGGATGCGATTCTGGAGGCGTTCATTGAGCGCGATTTGTCGGTCGCCGAAATCACCGCTATGGGATTTGAACGCGACACGGTGATCGAGGTGTTGAGCATGGTGCGGCGCAACGAGTACAAACGCCGTCAGGCGCCGCCCGGTGTGCGGATCAGCAGACGCGCCTTCGGTCGCGACTGGCGCTACCCGATTACGTCGGGCTATCTGTTTCCGGAAGGCGACTGAGTAGCGCGCGCGGGCCTAGCTGTCGGGGAAGTTAATGGTCAATACTTCACGCGTCGACGCGGCCAGATCGTCGAGCCCGAGGCCCTCGTAAGCGTCAATCATAATCTCGAGTGAGCGCTTGTTGGCGGTCGTGCCATCGTATGTCTCCAGCGAGCTTTTCGCGCGATTGAGTGCCGCGATCCAGGCGCCGCGGCGTAAATAATAATCGGCAACACCATTCTCGTAGTTCGCGAGCTTGTCTTTGATGTAGCGCATGCGTTGCACGGCATCCTCGGAATAGTCGCTGGCCGGATAACGTTCGACCAATTGGCGCAACACCGAGAACGAGCGACGTGCGTCGTTCGGCGGGCGTTCACTGCGATCGACATCAAACCATGTGTCCAGCGGGCCCGGCGGTCGGTCGAAATAGGTCAGCGCCTTGATGTAGAGCGCATAGTCGACGCGCGGATGGGTCGGATTCTCGCGCATGAACTGGTCTGCGGCATCTACAGCCTGCTCCTGGCTGCCGCTCTTGTAGTAGCAATAGATCAGGTCGAGCTGCGATTGCTTGCCGACCTGACTGAACGGATAACGCGACTCCAGCTGCTCGAAAACAAAAATCGCCTCGCGGTAATTGCCATTATTCATTGATCGTTGCGCGCGCTCATAGATAACGTCGGCGCTATTAAGCTGCTCGCGCTCCAGCCTGTCGCTACCGCACGCACTGAGCCCAACGGCCACGGTCAGTGCGAATAGCAGGGTCTGTGCGCTGCGACGAGGTTTGGTGAATATTGGCATCATGACGTCTGTTTGTGTCGCGCCGGCTGGGCACGAGTCCTTGAATTCTGCGCGGCGGAGTATACCGTATTCGGACACAAGCGCCGCAAAACCCGCGCGCAGCCCGCGAGCGCTCCAACTTGAGCCTCGCCCCGGAGTGAAAAGTGAGTCACCACGCGCATCAACAATATGTTCCGGTTTCCATGTCCGGTCTAAGACTTGACCAGGCATTGGCGCAGATGTTCCCCGAATACTCGCGCAGCCGGCTCACCGACTGGCTGAAGCGCGGCGAAATTACCGTCGACGGCGAAACCCCGAAACCGCGAACGCGGCTGGCTGGCGGAGAGTATATCGAGGTCAATGCGACCATGGCGGTGCCGGAGAAGGTCGCCGCAGAGCCGATCGCACTCGACATTGCTTATGAAGATGAGCAGGTCATTGTGATTAACAAGCCCGCGGGTCTGGTCGTTCATCCCGGCGCGGGCAATAGCGACGGCACGCTGCAAAATGGTCTGCTGCACGCCTGGCCGGTGCTGGCTGAACTGCCGCGTGCGGGCCTGATCCACCGCATCGACAAGGACACCACCGGGCTGTTGCTGGTGGCCAAGGACCTGACGACACACACGGCGTTGACGCGCCAGCTCGCCGAGCGCGATATCCATCGCGAATACCGCGCCGTCTGCCACGGTGTGTTGACCGGGGGCGGCACCATCGACGCGCCGATCGGGCGCCATCCCAAAGACCGGCTGCGTATGGCCGTGCGCAGCGATGGCCGTCCTGCGATCACGCATTATCGGGTGGTCGAGCGGTTCGCCGCACACAGTCTTGTCCGCGTCATGCTCGAAACCGGGCGCACGCATCAGATCCGCGTGCATTTTGCGCATATTCGCCATCCATTGGTGGGTGATCGCCAATACGGCGGCCGGCTGCGTTTACCGCCGGGCAATGATCAACAGCTGGCGAACGCGCTGCGCGGTTTCCGGCGCCAGGCGCTGCACGCCGCCAAGCTTGAATTCACGCATCCGCACAGTGGCGAGGCCGTTGAGGTGCAGGCGGCGTTGCCCGCGGATTTCAACGCCCTGCTGACCGAGCTTGCCGATCATCAGGCGCGCATGGCCGCGCCGACGTGATTTTTCTCTCGCCACCGTGGGTGCAACCCGGCGGTGTGTTGTCGGGCAACGTGTCCGCGATCAGCACGACGCGCAGTGGCGGCGGCAGCGCGCCACCATACGGCACCCTGAATCTGGGCGAGCATGTAGGCGACGATCCGGTCGCCGTGGCTAACAACCGCAGCCGTCTGACCGATTGGGTTGGCGTCGGCACAGCGCCGTTGTGGCTCAACCAGGTACACGGTGTGCGGGTCATAGAGGCCGACGACTGGCAGCCGGGCATCGAGGCGGACGCGTTGATTGCGCGACGGCCGGGACAGGTGGCCACCGTGATGACGGCTGATTGCGTGCCGGTGCTGCTGGCCAGTGGCAATGGCAGCGTGGTGGCTGGCGTGCATGCCGGTTGGCGCGGACTGGCGGGCGGCATCGTCGCCAACACGATCCGCCAGATGGATTGCGAGCGAGACGCGATACGCGCCTGGATCGGGCCGGCGATTTCGCAAGCGGCCTATGAAGTGGGCAACGAGGTGCGCGAGGCGTTCGTCGATAACGATCATCTGGCAACCAACTGCTTCGCGCCCAACGCGCAGGGTCGCTGGCAGGCCGACCTGCCGGCGCTAACCATGATTGCGCTGCGCCGTGCGGGTGTGGTGCGACTCAGCGATGCGGCGTGCTGTACCTACCGCGATTCCAGGCGTTTCTATTCACACCGGCGCGAGGCGCCGTGCGGGCGGATGGCCAGCATGATCTGGATCCTGCCCCGCTGAGTCAAGGGCGGGGGCAATACCCGTCGCCATCGCTTGAAACCGGCAAACCAAGCCTCCATATCTAGTCGCAACATAGACAAATTATCGGGAGGGTTTGGCATGCGAATGGACAAACTGACATCCAAGTTTCAGATGGCATTGGCCGACGCACAGTCTTTGGCAGTGGGTCGCGATCATCAGTACATAGAACCGGTCCACTTGATGCTGGCATTGCTCGACCAGCAGGGCGGCAGTGTGCGCGGCTTGCTGACGAAAGCGGGCGGCAACGTGAATCAGCTGCGGTCGAGCCTTGGCGATGCGCTGGATCGCCTGCCGCAGGTCGAGGGCACCAGTGGCGACGTCCACCTGAGCACCGAGCTCGGCAAGTTACTCAATGTGACGGACAAGCTGGCGCAACAGCGCAAGGACCAGTTCATTTCCTCCGAGCTCTTCGCACTGGCGGCGGTGCGCGATACCGGCGGTATCGGCGCGTTGTTCGCGAGTGCAGGTATCGTCGCTGACGCCGTCGAGCGCGCCGTTGACGAATTGCGCGGCGGCGAAAGCGTGCAGGATCCGAATGCCGAAGAGCAGCGCCAGGCGCTTGAGAAATACACGATCGATCTGACCGAGCGCGCTCTGCAGGGCAAGATCGACCCGATCGTCGGGCGTGACGAAGAGATCCGCCGCACGATCCAGATCCTGCAGCGCAGAACCAAGAACAACCCGGTACTGATCGGTGAGCCCGGTGTCGGCAAGACCGCAATCGTCGAGGGTCTGGCGCAACGAATCGTTAACGGCGAAGTACCGGAAGGCATGCGCAACAAGCGCTTGCTGTCGCTGGACATGGGTGCATTGATTGCCGGTGCGAAGTTCCGCGGCGAATTCGAAGAGCGCCTGAAGGGCGTGCTTAACGATCTCGCCAAGCAGGAAGGGCAGGTGATCCTGTTCATCGACGAACTGCATACGATGGTCGGTGCCGGTAAGGCCGAAGGCTCGATGGATGCGGGCAACATGCTCAAGCCTGCACTGGCGCGTGGTGAGTTGCACTGCGTCGGCGCGACCACGCTCGATGAATATCGCCAGTACCTTGAAAAAGACGCGGCGCTGGAACGGCGCTTCCAGAAAGTGCTGGTGGAGGAGCCGACGGTCGAGGACACGATCGCAATCCTGCGCGGCCTCAAGGAGCGCTATGAGGTTCATCATGGCGTGCAGATAACCGATCCCGCGATCGTCGCTGCGGCGACCTTGTCGCACCGCTACATCAGCGACCGCCAATTGCCGGACAAGGCGATTGACCTCATCGACGAGGCGGCATCACGCATCCGTATCGAAATTGACTCCAAGCCGGAAGCGCTGGACCGTCTCGAGCGGCGCATTATCCAGCTGAAGATCGAACGTGAGGCGCTCAAGAAAGAGTCCGATGAGGCCTCCATCAAGCGATTGCAGGACATCGAGGAACAACTCGGCACGCTGGAACGTGAGTTTGCCGATCTCGAGGAGATCTGGAAGTCGGAAAAAGCGACGATGCAGGGCACGACACACATCAAGGAAGAGATCGAGCATGCGCGTCTGGAGCTTGAGAATGCGCGCCGCGCGGGCGACCTCGGGCGTATGTCGGAGCTGCAGTACGGGCGCTTGCCGGAGCTGGAAAAGCAGTTGGCGGATGCCGTCGAAGGCGAACATGACAAGCCACAACTGGTGCGTAACAGCGTCACCGATGAGGAAGTCGCGGAGATCGTCTCGCGCTGGACCGGAATCCCCGTGTCCAAGATGCTCGAAGGCGAGCGCGACAAACTATTGCGCATGGAAGAGTCGATTCAGGAACGCGTGGTGGGTCAGTCTGAGGCTGTGACCGCAGTATCCAACGCCATTCGACGCTCGCGTGCCGGCTTGTCCGACCCGCGCCGCCCGATTGGCTCGTTCCTGTTTCTCGGCCCGACCGGTGTCGGCAAGACCGAGCTGTCCAAGGCGCTGGCGAGTTTCATGTTCGACAGCGATGACGCGATGGTGCGCATCGACATGTCGGAGTTCATGGAGAAGCATTCTGTTGCGCGCCTGATCGGTGCCCCGCCGGGATACGTCGGCTTCGAGTCGGGCGGCTATCTGACCGAGGCGGTGCGCCGTCGTCCGTATTCGGTGATTTTGCTCGACGAGGTCGAGAAGGCGCACCCGGACGTGTTCAACGTGCTGCTGCAGGTACTCGATGACGGTCGTCTTACCGATGGTCAGGGCCGCACAGTGGATTTCCGCAATACGGTGGTCATCATGACTTCCAACCTCGGCTCCGATCGCATTCAGGCGCTCGGCAACGAGGCCGACTACGCGACGATGAAGGCCGCAGTAATGGATGTCGTGGCGGGGCATTTCCGACCCGAATTTATCAACCGCGTCGATGACGTGGTGGTGTTCCATTCGCTGGCCCGCGAACATATCCGTCGTATCGTCGATATCCAGCTGGCGGATCTGCGTGCCCGCCTCGCCGAGCGCGAGCTCACGCTGCAGGTCAGTGACGCGGCGATGGAGCGACTGGCCGATGCGGGTTTCGACCCGGTGTACGGCGCGCGGCCATTGCGGCGTGCGATTCAGGTGGAGATCGAGAATCCGCTGGCCGATCGCATTTTGCGCGGTGCGTTTTCGCCCGGTGATACGATTTCGATCGGCACCGGGGCGTCACCTACCGGACAGGATACGCTGGTGTTTGAGGCGGCGTAGGCGCGCTAATGCGTCGACCTGCGTCGGCGGCGATGAGGTTAACTAAGGTATAATCAGACGCGCCGGGCATTCACGCCCGGCGTCTTTCTGTGGAGACAGACGAACATGCCGATCTACGAATATGTATGTCAGGAATGCGGCCATACGCTCGATGCGCTGCAAAAGATCGCGGATGAGCCGCTGAAGGACTGCCCCGAATGCCAAAAGGCCGCGCTGAAACGCAAGATTTCAGCGCCGCGCTTCCGGCTCAAAGGCCAGGGTTGGTATGAGACTGATTTCAAGAAAGACAACCGTCGAAATCTGGCCGATAGCGGCGACAAGCCTGCGGCCGGCAAGGAGCCGGGCAAGGACGCGGGTAAGGACGCGGGCAAAGACGCGGGCAAAGACAGCAAGAAAGACACGCCGTCGACTGCCAAGGACAAGCCGAAGTCGTCGGGCGGTGACGGCAAGACGGCCTCGGCATGAAATCGAGCCACTGACATGCGCTGGTTGAGACGCTACCTGATCGCCGGGCTGCTGATATGGCTGCCGATCATCGTCACTTTCCTTCTGTTTCGTTTCCTGTTCAGGGTGATGAACAAGAGCATCGGTGCGCTACCGGACCAGATTCAAACGCTCATCCTTGACCTGAATATCCCCTATCTCGGGGTTATTCTGACGATCCTCGTGCTACTTCTGACCGGGTTGTTGACCGCCAATATTGTCGGCAGCAAGCTGGTGGCGTGGTCGGAGAGCCTGCTGCACCGTATCCCTTTGATCCGCACCGTATATTCGGCTGCAAAGAAGTTTGCCGAAGTCGTTTTTTCGGAAAGCGGCGATTCATTCAAACGCGTGCTGCTGATCGAGTATCCGCGCAAGGGTGTGTACAGTCTGGCGTTCCAGACCTCCAGCGATCTCGGCGAGGTGCAGCATCGCACCGGCAAGGAGATGATCTGCACTTTTGTGCCAACGACGCCGAACCCGACGTCGGGTTTCGTCATCATGGTGCCCAAAGACGAGGCCATCGTGCTTGATATGGATGTTGAGGCGGCGCTGAAAATGATCATCTCGCTGGGCGTTATTGTGCCTCAGTGGCGCCCCGGTGCGCTGCTGCCGACGGTTGCAGCCACAGAAGACAAACCGTAACATTCGCGCTCTTTTCGCCGCTAGACCGCTATATCGGTCAACGGCAACAACCTAAGAATTCTGAAATTATGCGCACACATTACTGCGGAAACGTTGACCAGTCGCTCGTCGGCAAGACCATCACTGTTGCCGGCTGGGTCCACCGCCGCCGCGACCATGGCGGGGTAATCTTCGTCGATCTGCGTGATCGCGAAGGCCTGCTGCAAATCGTCTTCAATCCCGATGAGGCGGCGTTGTTCGCCGACGCCGAGCGCATTCGTGGCGAATACGTGTTGCTGGCGACCGGTAATGTACGCGAGCGTCCGCAAGGCATGCAGAATGACGCGATGGCCAGCGGCCAGGTCGAGCTCGTGGTTAGCAAGCTCGAGATACTCAACGCGTCGGCGACACCGCCGTTCCATCACGACGAGCAGACCAACGAGGAGCTGCGGCTCAAGTACCGCTACCTGGATCTTCGCCGCGAGCACATGCTCGGCAACCTGCGTTTGCGCCATCGCGTGACGCAGGCGATGCGCAACTATCTCGATAGCGCCGGTTTTGTCGATGTCGAGACGCCGATGCTGACGCGAGCCACACCCGAAGGCGCGCGTGACTACATCGTGCCGAGCCGCACACACGCCGGTAAGTTTTTCGCGTTGCCGCAATCGCCGCAGATCTTCAAGCAGTTGCTGATGATGTCCGGCCTGGACCGCTACTATCAGATCGTGCGTTGCTTCCGCGACGAAGATCTGCGCGCCGACCGTCAGCCCGAATTCACCCAGCTCGATATCGAGCTCTCGTTCGTCGACGAGGAGGCGGTCATGGCACTGATGGAGGAAATGATCCGCAGCCTGTTCCGCGAGGTCATGGATGTTGAGCTTCCCGCCAGCTTCCCGCGCATGCCGTATGCCGAGGCAATGGACCGCTACGGCTCTGACAAGCCGGACCTGCGCATAGCGCTGGAGCTGGTCGAGGTCGCCGACCTGATGGATGGCGTTGAATTCAAGGTATTCGCAGGCCCCGCCGCCGATCCGAAAGGCCGTGTTGCCGCGCTGCGTTTGCCCGCCGGCGGATCGCTGAGCCGTAAGGAAATCGACGAGTACACGGCGTTCGTCGGGCGCTATGGCGCGCGCGGACTTGCCTACATTAAAGTGAACGACGTTGCGGCCGGACGCGAGGGCCTGCAGTCGCCGATCCTCAAGTTCCTGCCGGATGCGGCGGTGACCGGCATCATTGAGCGTACCGAAGCCGCCGATGGCGACATCATCTTTTTCGGTGCCGACAAAGCCAGCGTTGTGAATGATGCGCTCGGCGCCCTGCGCGAACGGTTGGGCAAGGATCGTGGGTTGGTCGCCGAGGGCTGGCAGCCGTTGTGGGTTGTCGACTTCCCGATGTTCGAGCGCGATGGCGACAACGATCGCTGGCATTCGCTGCACCACCCGTTCACCGCGCCACGCGCAGAGTCGGCGGAAGCGCTCAAGGCGGCGCCGGAAAACGCGCCGTCACGCGCCTACGATATGGTGTTGAACGGCTCGGAAATCGGCGGCGGTTCTATTCGTATTCATAACCAGGCGATGCAGGCCGCGGTATTCGAGCTGCTCGATATCAGCGACGAGGAGGCCGAGGAAAAGTTCGGCTTTCTGCTGCGCGCCCTGTCCTACGGTTGCCCGCCGCACGGCGGCATCGCGTTCGGTCTCGATCGGCTCGTGATGCTGATGGCCGGCGCCGACAGCATTCGCGACGTCATCGCATTCCCGAAAACACAATCGGCACATTGCCCGTTGACCGACGCGCCCGGTGAGGTGTCTAGCGCCCAGCTTCGTGAGACCGGTATCCGGTTGCGCGCCAAACCCGCCACGGAATGACAGACCGGACGGGCCCGGCACATGTCGTCACGCTGCACGGGCTGTGGATGACAGGTGTCGAGGCCACGTTCCTGCGCCGCCGTCTGCGCGACCGCTACGGCTTCAATACGCACCAGCTGCACTATCGCACCGTGCGCGCATCGCTGAGCGATAACGCGCGTGTTCTGCGTGAGTTTCTCGAGTCCGAGTTACACGATCGAGAAGCGGCAACCTGCCATTTAGTCGGTCACAGTCTGGGCGGCCTGGTCATACTGAAAATGCTCTGTGAATGGCCCGAAGCGCCGATCGGTCGCGTCGTCTGTCTCGGCACGCCGCTGACAGGTAGCGCCGCCGCCGAGCGCATCGCCAGGCTACCCGGCGGCAACAGCCTGCTCGGAAAGTCCATTGCCGAAGGTGTGCTCGCTCAGTCCGCCGCGCAATGGGCGAACCAGCTTCGCGATCGGGAGGTCGGTGTCATCGCCGGCACGCTCAGCATCGGTATGGGCCGCTTGCTCGGCAAGCTACCCGAGCCCAACGACGGTACTGTCGCCGTCGAGGAAACGCGCTGGCCGCAGGCGACCGATCATCTGCAAGTCGCCGCGACCCACACCAGCATGGTCGCGTCGCGGGAGGTGACCGATCAGGTTGCGCATTTCTTAAACCATGGGCGGTTCCATCGTTCTGGGCCGTCCGCTGGGCTATGACACCCTATGTCCGGAACGGTCGCTGCGCGCCCTGATTGTTCCGGACATAGGGTGTCATAGCCCATCGGGCTGCGTTGTCGCTGGGGTGTCTTTGTTTTGGATCGTCATGACGTTCGGGTAATGCGCCTTAATTGCAGGTAGCGCGAACGTGACATTGTCTTTTCAAAACAATCAGGCGCCAAAGGCGACGTTTTGAAAAGACAATGTCGCGGTTGCGCTACCGGCCAGCCCACGCAACCCGCAAATTATGCCGACGAAACCTCGTCGACCAGAACTAGTCTTTCGCGAGCTGCTTCAGTGCATACATCCGGTCGAGCGCCTCGCGCGGCGACAGGTTGTCGGGGTCCAGCGCAGCGACGGCGTCGAGCAACTGTTGCTGGGCGGGCGTCAGGGCGGGCTCTTCGGATTCGAGTGCGGTGAAATCCAGGCTGGCCTGACCGCCGCCATCGTCGCTGCCGCGGTTTGCTTCCAGATGTGCGAGATATTTGCGCGCGCGCCGGATCACGCTGCGCGGCACGCCGGCCAGCGCGGCGACCTGCAGTCCGTAGCTCTTGTTTGCCGGTCCGGCCTTGACGCTGTGCAGGAACACCAGCCCGCCGCCGTGTTCGGTCGCATCGAGATGCACGTTGGCGCAGCCGGGGATTTCCTGCGGCAGCGCGGTGAGCTCGAAGTAATGCGTGGCGAATAGCGTGAAGGCGCGCGATTCGCTGCCGATGTGGTGGGCGCAGGCCCAGGCCAGCGACAGGCCGTCGAAGGTGCTGGTGCCGCGCCCGATCTCGTCCATCAGCACGAGGCTATGTTCGGTGGCGTTGTTGAGGATGTTTGCGGTTTCGGTCATCTCGACCATGAATGTGGAGCGCCCGCCGGCCAGATCATCGCTTGCGCCGATGCGGGTAAAAATGCGGTCGATCGGGCCGAGGGTCATCGCATCGGCGGCGACGAAACTGCCGATGCGGGCGAGGATCACGAGTAGCGCGGTCTGGCGCATATAGGTCGACTTGCCGCCCATGTTCGGTCCGGTAATGACGAGCAGCCGGCGGTCGGTGTCGAGCAGTGCATCGTTAGCGATGAAGTCGCCTTCAAGCACCTGTTCGACGACAAGATGGCGACCGCCGGTGATCTCAATGCGCGGCGCATTGCTGAGTGTCGGGCGCGTCAGTGACAGGCTCTCGGCGCGCTCGGCGAGATTGGTAATCGCATCGATGGCGGCGATTGCGCCGGCGCATTCCTGCAGGCCTGCGAGGCGCTCGTTGAGTGTTTCCAGCAACGCCGCATACAGCGCCTTCTCGCGCGCCAAAGAGCGGTCGTTCGCGCTCAGTACTTTGTCTTCGAATTGCTTGAGCTCTTCGGTGATGTAGCGCTCGGCGGCTTTCAGCGTCTGGCGCCGGGTGTAATGGGCGGGTGCGTTGTCCGACTGGCCCTTGCTGATTTCGATGTAGTAGCCATGCACGCGGTTATAGCCCACTTTCAACGTGCTGATGCCGGTGCTTGCGCGTTCGCGCGCCTCCAGATCAGCGAGAAACTGATTGGCGTTGTCGGCGAGCCCGCGCAGCTCGTCGAGCTCGGCATCGTAGCCGGCGCGAATGACGCCGCCGTCGCGAATCAACATCGGCGGTTCGTCGATGATGGCGTTGGCGAGCAATGTGGCGGTGTCGCTGTGATCGCCGAGTTGCTTGCGCAGTCTGTCCAGATGGGCGGTAGTGAGCGGTTGCAGTGTCTCCGCGAGCGCAGGCGCACGCGCAAGGCCATGACCGAGCTGGGCAAGATCGCGCGGGCGCGCGGAGCGCAGGGCGACGCGCGCGAGGATGCGTTCCAGATCGCCGATTTCGCCGAGCGTGCGGCTCAGTGACTGGCGCGGCGTGGTTGCCAGGGCATCGATGGCATCAAAGCGTGCCTCGAGTTCGGCGTTGTCGCGCAGTGGTGTCTGGATCCAGCGCCGCAGCGCGCGGCTGCCCATGCTGGTCCGGCAATGATCCATGACCCCGGCAAGCGTCAGTTTGTCGTTGCCCGACAAGCTGTGCTCAAGCTCAAGATTGCGCCGCGTGGCGGCATCCATCAACACGCCTTCGTCGGGCTGGCGCCAGCCTATGGTGCGAATGTGCGGCAGCGCGTTGCGCTGGGTGTCGCGCGCATACTCGAGCAACGCGCCGGCGGCGGCTACGGCGACGGGATTACCGCTGATGCCGAAGCCTTCCAGATCGCGCGTACCCATCTGCTCACACAACAGTCTGGCCGCGGTTTGCGCGTCAAAATGCCAGCTGCCGCGGCCACGCCAGTGCAGCGACGCCCATTGTTTTTGCAGCGGTGAGAAAAACCGTTCGTCGTGCTCGTCGTATAACAATTCCGCCGGGCGCAGGCGTTCGATTTCGCCGGCCAGCGCATCGCGGTCGTTGTCGATGCGGGTCAGCTCAAAGCGCCCGCCGGCAAGATCCAGCCACGCCAGACCGATACTGTCCGGCCCGCGCGCAACCGCGGCGACGAGGCTCTCGCGCGAGGCATCCAGCAGCGACTCATCGGTCAGCGTGCCGGGTGTCACGATACGCACGACCTGCCGATCGACCGGGCCCTTGCTGGTTGCCGGGTCGCCCACCTGTTCGCAGATGGCAACCGACTCTCCGTGGCGCACGAGCCTTGCCAGATAGCCGTCGGCGGCGTGGTAGGGAATACCGGCCATAGGGATCGGCTCGCCGTTGGACTTGCCGCGCTGCGTCAGCGTGATATCGATGAGCTCGGATGCGCGCCGCGCGTCATCAAAAAACAGCTCATAGAAGTCGCCCATCCGGTAGAACAGCAACGTATCCGGATGCTCGGATTTGATGCGCAGGTACTGCTGCATCATCGGCGTATGTTGTGACAGGTCGGCCATCGCGCATCTGCAGGCGGTAGAATTCAAGGCCAAGCATGCTAGCCGTATGTGCAGCTCAAGTCGAACGTGGCAGGATGGCCTGCCGATCACCATCAAGGAATCCGCCCGCGTTGAATATTGCCCATCTTGAACTTGGCCGCCATGCCTACGGCGGCGCCGAGCAGGTCAAATACCTTCTTGAAGGGCTTCGTGACGACAATCACCAGCATTTGCTGGTGGCGGCGGCCGGCGGCGATCTCGCCGCATGGGCCGACACCATTGGCCAGCCTTGCGTGGCCATTAATTTCGCGGGTGAGCACGATCTGCGACTGATCTGGCGCCTGTGGCGGGCATTGCGGCACAACAAGGTTGAGCTGTTGCACGTGCATAGTCGCCGTGGCGCCGATTGGCTCGGACCACTGGTTGCAGCACTGACCGGGATCCCGGTGATTATTTCGCGGCGCATCGATAACGAGCCGCAGGCCTGGCTGCGCTGGTTAATGCGCAAGCGGTTCACGCGCGTTATCTGTATCAGCAACGCGATCGAGTCGGTGTTGCTTTCCGCAGGCGTGGATCCGCAATCGATGCTGGTCATTAACAGCGCCGTCGATGCCGCGCGGTTTGCGCCGCCGCCGGCGGCCGACGCCCGCCAGCGCCTCACCGGCAAGAGCGAAGGCGGCCCCGTAATCGGCGTCATAGCGCAGCTCATCGAGCGCAAAGGGCATCGTTTCCTGCTGCGCGCGTTACCCGGTCTGCGCCAGGCGTTTCCGGACCTGCAGGTCGTATTTCTGGGTCGCGGCCCGTTGCGCGCGTCACTCGAGCAATCGGTCAATGAGGCGGAGCTTGCCGACTGCGTGCATTTCGCCGGCTTTCGCGACGATCTCGACGACCTGTTGGCGGCATTGACGCTGGTCGTCCACCCGGCGCTGATGGAGGGCCTGGGCGTGGCCTTGCTGCAGGCCGCCGCGGCGCAGGTTCCGGTGGTGGGCTTTGCGGCCGGCGGGGTCACCCAGGCGGTCGCGCATGAACACAGCGGGCTACTTGTCGAGCCGGGCGATCCGGTGGCGCTGGGTGCTGCGATCGGCAGGCTGCTGGGCGATAATGCGCTGCGTGAGCGCATGGGTGAGAATGCCCGCCAGCGCGTGCTTAATGAGTTTTCGATTGCCGCGATGGTGCAGCGACATGCCGCGCTGTATGACGTCCTGGAAGGAGAATTGTCGTGACAGGAACGTATTCACTGCTTGGTTTGCCGGTAGCGGCGAAGACCGACCATGAGGTCGCGAGACTGGCGCCGCTGCTATTGGACAGCGGACGAACGATAGCGCTTGCGGAGTCCTGCACCGGCGGCTGGATTGCCAAGGCGCTGACCGATCTCGCGGGCAGCTCGGTCTGGTTTGGCTATGGGGTGGTGAGCTATTCGAACCAGGCCAAGCGCCAGATGCTGGGCGTACGTGCCGACACACTGGAACAGCAGGGCGCGGTCAGCGAAGCAGTGGTGCGCGAAATGGCGGATGGGGTGCGCATTCTCGCCTCGGCCGATCTGGCGATCGCGGTTAGCGGTATTGCCGGCCCGGGCGGCGGCAGCGACGATAAGCCGGTCGGGACAGTCTGGTGCGCCTGGTCGGGCGCGCGCCAGACATTTGCGCAAATGCAGCGTTTCAGCGGCGACCGCAACGAGGTGCGCGAGAAGACGGTGTTGTGGGCTTTGCGCGGCATGAACGAGCGTCTGGCCGACGGTCAGCTCTGATCGGTCGCGCCGGGCTCCGGCAAATAAATCGCGCTCTCAGCGGCTTAGCCCGCATACCTTGAACCGTCGCGAAGACCTGCCCGGACAGGCTTTCGGGCAATTACGGGCGCTACCGAGAATGTCTGTAATCCGCCCAGAAAATCACGGCTGCACTTTTTTGCGGATTATGGAATAATCTGTTTATCCATACAGTAGTTTGCCAGTTCGGCTGGCGCTGCTGATTTTCAGTAAACGCACACTTTTAAGGTCGTGACATGGACGAAAACAGAAAAAAAGCGCTGTCCGCAGCGTTGGGTCAAATCGAGAAACAGTTCGGTAAGGGTTCGGTCATGCGCCTGGGCGATGGCAGTGCTGCGAAGAATATCGAGTCGATATCGACCGGTTCAATCGGGCTGGATGTTGCGCTTGGCATCGGCGGTCTGCCAAAAGGGCGCGTTGTTGAGATTTATGGTCCTGAATCCTCAGGTAAGACAACACTGACGCTGCAGGTCATCGCCGAAGCCCAAAAAGCCGGCGGTACCGCGGCATTCGTCGATGCGGAACACGCGCTCGACCCGCAATACGCGAAAAAACTCGGCGTCAATGTCGACGACCTGCTCGTATCGCAGCCCGATACTGGTGAGCAGGCGCTTGAGATCACTGACATGCTGGTGCGCTCCGGTGCGGTCGATGTCATCGTTATCGACTCCGTTGCCGCGCTGACGCCCAAGGCCGAGATCGAGGGCGAAATGGGTGATACACACGTCGGCTTGCAGGCACGCCTGATGTCGCAGGCATTGCGCAAACTGACCGGTAACATCAAGCGCTCTAACGCAATGGTTATCTTTATCAACCAGATCCGCATGAAGATCGGTGTCATGTTCGGCAGCCCCGAAACAACCACCGGCGGTAATGCGCTGAAGTTCTATTCGTCGGTTCGTCTCGACATCCGCCGCATCGGCGCGATCAAGAAGGGCGACGAGGTGGTGGGCAACCAGACACGCGTCAAGGTTGTGAAAAACAAGGTGTCGCCGCCGTTCCGCATGGCGGAGTTCGAGATTCTTTATGGCGAGGGCATTTCCAGAGAGGGCGAGCTGATCGACCTCGGCGTCGCCAACAGCATCGTCGACAAGGCGGGCTCCTGGTACAGCTACAACGGCGACAGAATCGGCCAGGGCAAAGACAATGTTCGTGAGCACCTGCGCCAGAACCCGGAAATCGCCGATGACATCGAGCAGCGCGTGCGCGCAATCCTGATGCCGCCTGTGGTCGAGGCCGACAGCGACGAGGCAGCACCGGCGGCCGAGGAGGCCTGATCCGAATCGCATGATGCCGGTCGTCGTTTTGACGACCGGCGTTGGCGAGCACCATGTCCCGGCTGGGTTTCAGCGAGCAAGATCCGCTATCCCCCGCGCGTTGTCGAAAACGCGCGATGGATGCGCTCGCGCGCCGTGAACACAGCCGCGCGGAGCTGACCTCGAAGCTCACCGATTTCGGCTTTCCGTTTGACGTCGTCGCATCGACGCTCGACCGTCTCGCCGATGAGAACCTGCAATCCGACGCCCGTTTTGCCGAGGCGTTTGTTGCCAGCCGGCATCGCCAGGGCAAGGGCCCGACGCGCATACGCGCCGAACTCAACCAACGCGGTCTGACTCAGGCCGAGGTCGACACCGCCATCCGCGATGCCCCATTTGACTGGTTTGCGCTTGCCCGGCGCGTGCGCCGACAGAAGTTCGGCGACGGCCAGCCCGCCGATTTCCCTGCCCGCGCCAAACAGCTGCGCTTTCTGACCTACAGGGGCTTCAACACGGAGCAGTCGCAAGCCGCTTTCGACGCCGACACTGATTTGCCCTGACTGTTTTTCGCCGGGTCAATTGCACTGTCAGCAGTCGTTATTGATGCGGTAAATCGGGCCGATTGATCCTCTGTACTGCCGTGGCGCGCCGAGCTGTGGAATAATTTGCGGATTCGCGGGTTGCAGGCGTTGTGCGCCGGGCCCGCCCCAGACGGAAATCCAACAGCATGAAAAAACTGACCAGTCGCCAGTTGCGCGAGTCATTCCTCGATTATTTCGCCAGCGAGCAGCACCAGGTGGTGCCCAGCTCACCATTGGTGCCCGGCAACGACCCGACGTTGCTGTTCACGAACGCGGGCATGGTGCAATTCAAGGACGTGTTTCTCGGTAGCGAGAAGCTCGACTACGAACGCGCCACCAGCTCGCAGCGCTGTGTGCGCGCCGGCGGTAAACACAACGATCTTGAGAACGTCGGCTACACCGCACGCCATCTCACGTTCTTCGAGATGCTGGGCAATTTCAGTTTTGGCGATTACTTCAAACGCGACGCCATTCGTTTCGCGTGGACATTCGTCACCAGGATACTTGAGATACCGGAAGACAAACTGTGGGTCACGGTATTTCGTGAGGACGACGAGGCGGCCGCAATCTGGATCGACGAGATCGGTGTACCTGCGGACCGATTGTCGCGGCTCGATGAGAAAGATAATTTCTGGCAGATGGGCGATACCGGCCCGTGCGGTCCGTGCAGCGAGATTTTCTATGACCACGGCCCCGAAGTCGAAGGCGGCCCGCCGGGGTCGCCGGACGAAGACGGTGATCGCTACGTCGAGATCTGGAACCTCGTTTTCATGCAGTACGATCGCGACAGCAGCGGCACGCTGACGCCTTTGCCCAAGCCTTCCGTCGATACCGGTATGGGTCTGGAGCGCGTATCGGCGGTGTTGCAGGGTGTGCACACGATTTACGAAACGGATCTGTTCGCCCGACTGATCGAAGCCGTCGCCAGGGCCGTCGGTGTGCCGGTCAGCGACGCGGCATCGCTGCGCGTAATTGCCGATCACATACGCGCCTGTGCGTTCCTGATTACCGATGGCGTGTTGCCGTCAAATGAAGGCCGTGGCTATGTGCTGCGGCGGATAATCCGCCGCGCGGTGCGCCACGGCTACATGCTCGGCCAGCGCGAGCCTTTTTTCTACACGCTGGTCGATGCGTTGATCGCAGAGATGGGTGAGGCCTATCCGGAGCTCAGGGCAAGCGGTGACCACGCGAAGCGCGTACTTCGTCAGGAAGAAATCCGCTTTGCGCAGACTATCGAACAGGGCATGGAGATGCTGGAGACGGCGATCAGCGAGCTGTCCGGCACGCAGTTGCCGGGTGAGTTGGTGTTCAAGCTGTATGACACCTACGGGTTTCCGCCGGATCTCACCGCGGACATCGCGCGTGAGCGCAGCCTGACGATTGATGAGCCGGGATTCGATGCGGCGATGCAGGCGCAGCGAAAGCGCGCGCAGTCAGCCAGCAAGTTCGTTGCCGAGGGCGGCGATTCGATCAACGTCCAGTCGATAACCGATTTCTCCGGCTATGAGCGCACCGAAGACGACGCGCTGCCGATCGTCGCGATGTTTGTCGACGGCCAGCCCGCCGAAGAAATGCATGCCGGACAGGCCGGTATCGTGCTGCTGGAGCGGACCCCTTTCTACGCCGAAAGTGGCGGTCAGGTCGGTGATACCGGCGCATTGACGGCCGGGGATACCCATTTCGAGGTGAATGACACGCAGAAACGTGGCAAGGCGCACCTGCATATCGGCGAGCTGACCGGAGGCTCGCTCAAGGTGAACCAACGGGTTTCGGCACACGTCGATGCGGCGCGGCGCCAGGCGATTCGCCTGAATCACTCAGCCACGCATTTGATGCACGCGGCGTTGCGCACTGTGCTCGGCGAACATGTTACGCAGAAGGGCTCGTTGGTCGACGACGCCAAGCTGCGTTTCGATTTCTCACACTATGAGCCTGTGACCGCGCAGCAGCTGCGCGAGATTGAAGACCGGGTGAATGCCGAGATCCGCGCCAATGCTCGGGCAGAGACGCAAGAAATGGCGTATGACCACGCGGTTGAAGCCGGCGCCATCGCGCTGTTCGGCGAAAAATACGACAGCGACGTACGGGTGTTAAGACTCGGTGATTCGTCGATGGAGCTGTGCGGTGGCACTCACGTCGCGCGGACCGGTGATATCGGTCTGTTCAAGATCACCAGCGAAGGCGGTGTCGCGGCGGGCGTTCGCCGTATCGAGGCGGTTACCGGCGACAATGCACTCGCCGAGATGCGTGCGATGCAGTCGATACTGGCCGAGGTCGGTGATCTGGTGCGTGCCTCGCGCGACGAGACGGTGCAAAAGGTTGGTCAGGTGCTGGCGAGGAACAAGGCGCTGGAGAAGGATCTGGCAGCCTTGCAGCGCCAGCTTGCTCAGGGGGGCTCGAGCGATCTTACTGCGCAAGCGGTCGATGTCGGCGATATCCGGGTACTGGCGGCGCGACTGGACGGCATTGATCCCAAAGCGCTGCGCGATGCTATCGATCAGCTGCGCGACAAGCTTGGTGCGCGCAGTGTCGTGGTGCTGGGTTCGGTCGACGAAGACAAAGTCAGACTTGCCGCCGGGGTGTCAAAACAGTTGCTCGATACGATCAAAGCGGGGGACTTGGTGCGGCATGTCGCAGAGGCCGTCGGCGGCAAGGGCGGCGGGCGTGCGGATTTTGCGCAAGCCGGCGGCAATCAGCCCGAGAATCTCGATGAATCTTTGGCATCGGTAGCGGCCTGGGTGGGTAAACACCAGAGCTAGCCAAACACCGCATATGCCTTAGATAAAGCGCTTTCTGTTTGCGGGGAATATATTCCCATAGATAACAGGGAATTACGTCCCATTTGTCCGCTGAAATTAGCAGCGGATTTTTGCAAGTCCTATCGGTTTCGGTTGTAATTGCCCCGCCTTGGAGGCCTTACAGGTGTTCGGGCGTGTGTTGGTTTTCTGCGCTGCAAAATTAATGAAGATGTGTTCACACATCCGGGTTTGTAGCGTTGCAGAACTTTTGGGGTGGGCGATCAGGATCGGTTCAGAAGCCGGGAGTCGCGAACTCATGTGGTTCTGTAGCGGGCAATGAGGGTCCGGCTACGGGGGGGGGATTTTGGAGAATAGTTCATGTTGATTCTCACACGCAGAGTCGGTGAAACTGTAGTGATAGGAGAAGACGTTTCGGTCACGGTACTGGGCGTAAAAGGAAATCAGATTCGGTTGGGCATCAATGCGCCCAAAGATGTGGCGGTACACCGTCAGGAGATTTTTGACCGTATTCAGACAGAGAGCGGTGATAGCGACAATTCAGAGGACAGTTAGTCCTGAACGCTAGGTAACCGTCCGGCAGATTCCGGCTCGCAGGGACTCGCGAGCCGTGTCTCCTTTACCCTCGCCACAATCTGGCTTACACTTTCGCGCCCGTGGTCGGCCAGGCCGGCCCGGTCGAAAGGATCATGCGGAGAGATGGCTGAGTGGTCGAAAGCGCTCCCCTGCTAAGGGAGTATGGGTTAATAGCCCATCGAGGGTTCGAATCCCTCTCTCTCCGCCAATTCCTTTTGCTCAAGTTACGCTGATCAGCCAGCCGTGCTGATCGCCGGCATTATTCTGCCAGCAGTCCATCAGTAGACATCGTCTTTACAATCGCCTGTGCCTCGCCGTCAATTTGCGCCAGGCTGATGCGCTCGTCGTAGTTGCGCTTGATCGTCGTTTTAGTCTCGATGGCCCACACCGGCTGTTGCGTGCTCGCCGAGTACATATGTGCTGCCAGCACGATTTCCTGTTTGAGCTCGACCAGCTGGGGCTCGACATACTCGGTCAGCTCGACACTCCAGACGTTGAAGTAATTCGTGGCCCATACGTTATACGTGGCCTGTGGGCTTGCATCTTTTGCTTTTGCCGACAGGTCCGCGGTGACCAACTGGGTTACCAACACCGAATCGACTTTCTCTGACGCCACCAGGCCTTGATAGAACTGACGGGTCATTGGCGTGGTCGTCTTCATCATTGACGAGCTTGATACGGCCTCAATACCGCGCGCCTCCAACTGCCTGACCAGCGCTTTTTCGAGATCACGGCGCGCGCCGTAAGACTTGAATAGTGAGACGACCAACACACGTTGGTAAGGTGCGTCGGCGCCATCGACCAAAGGTTGCACGCGGGTTACAGAAGGTGCGGCGCAGGCGCAAAGCACTACTACGAAACTCGCGATCAGGATTGTTCTCACGATTTTTCCTATCCATTGATTAATGACGGCAGTGTACCCAATCGGGCCTGACGACGCTGTCACTTTTTCACGCCCCAATGGCGCGCGCAAAGCGCGGCGACGGGCGGGCGTATTCCCATCGCCATGCAGACTGGATAGACTCAAAGGATCGATTGACCAACCGATGTTGACCGGAGCTCTGCGATTTTTTGCTCACACGCGAGACCTGCGATAGCAAACCTGCCCATGCCCGGTTGCAGACAAGGAGAATGACCATGACTTTGATACTGGCGCGATCATTTGCTCGCACTGCTTTAGTACTGGCCCTTATCGCTGGCGCGGCCGGCTGTGCCAGCGAGCCGATGCTGGATACGAGCGATACGGCGCAGTTGACCTATGACGGCCTCTACCCGGTTAAAGGCAGCAGTGCGGATGAGGCGTGGGCACGTCCGGACATCGATATCTCTCAGTATTCAAAGATTCTGCTGCAGGGCGTGGGCGTCGAATACCGGCCTGGCGGCGAGTCCGGGCGTCTTCTTGTCAATCGTATTGGTGCTGATCACTACGAAATGATTACCGCGCAGAAAGCGCGCCTCGAAGTGATTATGGCCGAAACTTTTTTAAATGAGCTCGGCAAGAGCAAGCACTTTACGCTGGTGAGTGAGCCGGGCCCGGACGTGCTCTTGATTCAGGCGGCTTTGGTTGATGTGGTTTCTTTCGTGCCGCCGGAGCCAGCAGGCAGAACGGCCATCTACCTCAGGGACGTCGGCGCGGCCACCCTGGTCATGGAGATTCGTGACGCGGATTCGAATGCGATATTGGCCAGGAGTGTTGACCGGCGTGTTGCCGGCAATGCACTGGGTATGCGTGAATCTACCCGGATGAACAACGCGACCGAAGTGCGCAAGATTGCCCAGCTCTGGGCGCGGCGGTTGGCGGAGCGACTGGATACTTATGCGGCGAAGCCTGAATAACGGCGCGACGCTGCGTTCGATAGAGCAACGACGGCGTTGAACGTAACCAGAGTGGCGCGACAGACAGCTATTCGCGCAGGTTAGCGTCCAGAAATTCGCGGAATAATGTCGCCCATCGTGCGGCCGCCACTTCGACTTCACTCCAGTCTGTCTCAACGTCGGGCGATGTCGAAAATGGCGGTGCCGACACGCTGTCCGCGCCGCGCGCAAGCACCCTGCCGGTTTGCGAATCACGCAGTTCCATCATGAACATCAATGCGCCGGCGCGCGCCACACCCTGCAGCTCACGGCGCACGTTAGGGACGTCGTAACTGGCGGCGTTCCTGTAGTCGATGATTGACGCGCGAACATCGAGTGTCGACGGGCCGGTGCTGTCGACGATCCGGTAGCCTTCCAGTCGCGGCAGAAAAGCCTCACGGAAAATCCGGCGTGTACGTTGCTGGTCTTCTGGCGCGGGAGCGGCATTGGCGGGAAAGAAAATGCCGACATCGCTGGCAAACAGCGACGTATATTGGTCGAAGTCGGCGTCCGCTGCGACATAGCTGGCCTCCAGTTCCGGGTTCCCGGTGGCGACAAAAGTTTGTGTGCTGGTTGTCGCGGTTGTGCAGCCGGAGGCCAGTGCAATCGCAGCGCAGCATGCAAACGTTCGTGCGACGAAAGCGCGGCTCAATGTACGTGTCATGTGTAATCCCGTCTGTTAGTTGAAGTCAGGTGCAATCTGGCGACGCAGATCTCCTGACGACGTTAGTGCATTCGGACCGACTGTTCCAGCATCGCGGGGTTCGGGCCACATTGGCTCGTACAGAGCAAATAGCCTATTGGGGCCGAAACCCCAGTTAATTCAATGCTCTGTGTCTCTGCCGTCTGTAGCTGCGGCGTTTCCTGGCAAGACTCGATGCTTGCTTTGCCCCGAATCTGGCATAGTATTCACAGCAAGCTGGCAATTGTGGTGCGCGGTTCGTATAATCACGCGCCCTGCGAGGGGCAAAGCTACGCGCCTGTAGCTCAGTTGGATAGAGTACCTGGCTACGAACCAGGCGGTCGGAGGTTCGAATCCTTCCAGGCGCGCCATACAAGAAAGGGTGTTAACCGGTCACATGGTTTACACCTTATTCCGGACACATAGTTAACACTTTGTCCGGCATAAACGGTGAGGGGCCGGGTTCTACCCGGTCCCTTTCTTTATCGAAGTATCCCAGATCATACTCTAAGAAGCTGACCAGCCAGATCTGGTTGTCGACTTCTCGTATGCCAACGGTTTGGCCGGCGAACACTGAGCTGAGGTTGATTTTGCGTCTGCCCAGGCAGATGCGCCCGCAGCGAGTGACCCTTACGGTCCGGTCGTGATAGGGGTAGTCGGGTTCGTCTGGTGGTTCATACACTCGCGGTGAAGGTGTATACAGATCACCGGGGTAGGCGCCGCCGAGCGCTTGGTGTGGTCGCTCATTGTTGTAAACCCCAATGAAGTCATCGAAGCGTTGCTGCTGTTGCAGGAAGTTGAACGCGGCGGGCTTGGTGGCCTCTTTCTTCAGCGTCAGATGCATGCGCTCGTGACGGCCATTCTGCTCGGGATGCCCGGGCTTGATGCGCTGGATCTGGATGCCGAGGCGTAGCCACCACACAGAGAGTTTACTCAGACCGAACAGGGCATTGCCCGAAGCGAAGGGCACGCCGTTGTCGGTGCGTATGGCGTGCGGCAGTCCGAAGTCCTTGAAAGCGCGTTCAAAAATGGAGAACGCAAAGTCGGAGCGGGTTGATCCAACGCCTTCGCAGGCAAGTAGATATCGCGACTTATAGTCGCTGATGGTGAGTGGGTAGCAGTACTGGTGATTACCGAGCATGAACTCACCCTTGTAGTCGGCGCACCACAGGCCGTTGGGCGCATCAGCGCCGATCAGCGCGGTGCCGCGCGCCTTGTAGCGTCGGCGCTTCTTGCGATTGACCAGGCCATGGCGATCGAGCACAGCGTGCACAGTGCTGATCGCTGGTGGCGTGATCATGGCGAACTGCTTGAGCAGTTTGTCGCGGATCTTGCGCGCACCCCATGTCGGGTGTTGCTTCTTGATGCCTAAGATCGTTCTCTCGATCTGGAAGGGCAACTTGTTGGCTTGGCGGTAGGGCGCACGGCTGCGATCGTTGAGCCCGTCAAGGCCACTGTCTTTATAGCGGTTATAGATCTTGTAGCCGGTGACGCGGGATATCCCGAACTCACGGCACAGCGGTGCCATCTTCTCGCCTTCGAGGAGCCTGGCTATGAAACGTAGTCTTTCATCCATCGGTTTACACTCATTCCAAGGCATCCGGGCTCTCCCCAAATACCGTTATGTGTAAACCATGTGTCCGGAACAATCTGTAAGCTATGTGTCGAGTAGCTCAAAAGGTCATCCCGTCAGGGATGGCCTTTTTTTGTATCTGTCGAGCGTGGCTTTATCTAATCGAACAGGCAAAAAAAGCCACCGAGACGGGGAGGGGGATACACTGCTATCTGCGTGCAGTTGACTCTGCTAGTGGCGGATGAAACATTCGGACCTTCACCAATGCCATAGAGTCTATAGCTATGTACAACGCGCGAGCCCTTGGTGTATTGCTTCTTGCCGCTTGTTTACTGCTGGCATGCGCGCCGGCCGAACATGCCACCGTGGCGACGGACAGGCAGAACATTCCGCTGGCAACCGAAAAAACTATCGCCACACCGGCTACGCGAGATGCCGCGACAGACGACGATTCCTTCGTCGCGGCCAATGGCCTGCGCTTGCCGGGGTCATTCACCGGCACGTTGCCATGCGCCGACTGCGAGGGCATCTCCTACCACCTCGACCTGTGGGGCGATCAGGTGTATCACATGCGTCGGCAATGGCTCGGCGGTGAGGCGCCGCTCGCGCGTGACGAGATAGGCCATTGGTATGCGGACCCGATCGAGGACACCATCACACTGCACGGTGCGGCTGAGATGCCGTTGCTGTTCGATGTCGAAGGCACCGGGGAATTACGCATACGCGATATTTCCGGCCAGCGCATCGAATCGTCGCTGGACTATTCCTTGCGGCGCACGCCGGGCTTCATGCCGGTTGAATTGCAGGACTTGTTCATGGGCGGCGAGTTCACCTACATGGCTGACGCCGCAATATTCAAGGAATGCATCTCGAATCGCAGCTATCCGGTCGCCATGGAGGCGGACTACATTGCACTTGAACGCCTGTATCTTGCGTCTGGCGTCGGGCCGGCCGCGCCGCTGTATGCAACGATCGAGGGCGGCATCGTCGAGCGCGAAGCCATGGAGGGGCCGCCGCGCCGGCACGTGGTTGTCAAGCGCGTGGGCAATACGTCACCGACACGACGATGCGAGCAGAATCGGGCCACGGCGTCGTTGCGTAATACCTATTGGAAGATTGAGTCATTGATGGGTAGCGATGTCGCGGCACCCGCCGAGCAACGCGAGCCGCATCTTATTCTCCGTAACAATGAAGAACAGCGCTTCGTGGCGACGGTTGGCTGTAATCAGTTTTCCGGTAGCTTTGAGGCTGACGATACTGGTGCGACATTCGGTGCGGCGATGGCGACACGCATGGCGTGTCCGCCGCTATTGGCGGCCGACGAACAGCGGTTGCAAACGGTGTTATCAGCGGCGCGAACGCATCGCAGGAGCGGGGAAACATTGGCACTGTTTGACGCCGACGGTGATGTTGTCGCCATGCTTAAGGCCGTCTATTTCCGCTAGGTGTCGGCCGTTACGCATCCGCACCAGCGTTAATCCCCAGGCGTTGGGCGCCCGGCATTAATCGGCGAGATGACGATCGAGGAACGCCGTCAGCATCGTGAAGAACTCACGCCGCGTTTCAATATCATCGAAGCGGTGAGTGCTGGGAGCACGTCCGCCAGCACGAGAATTTCTGAGCCTCGCGGACGCCCGATCAGTCGCGTTAGCCCTGCTATGCTGCTCGGTGCCGAGCCATACCATGGCTAGCGGTTGAAAAGTGATCGTGGTCTGAAGACGGGGCGTTTCTCGACTTCGTAGCCTACTGAAATCATCCATGGTTCGAAGTTGATATCCAGACGTTCGAGCTCGGCGTTCAGTTCCTTGACGAAGCTGTTTTCGATTGGCGCGCCGCGTCCTGGCCAGATGCGGAATTTGAGGCGAAGTATTTCCTTTCCTGATGAGAATGTCATACGCCCTTCGCTCGACGGTTCGGTGACCAGAATACCGGCGAACTGTTGCTGCGCCGCGCCCATCAGTGTCGTCGCCATCGTCGCGGCCTTGTCGCGCGCGTCCGGTTCGCCCGCCAGAGTGACATCGACAATGCAGCGCACATAACCGCGCGGGTAATTGATGATGTTGCTTATCGTGCGATTAGGAATGAAAACGCTTGCACCCATTGCGTTTTGCAGCTCGACAAAACGCATGGTGATGCCGCGCACGACACCGGTCTGACCGGATATTTCGACAAGGTCACCAACATCGACGAGGTCTGAAAAAATAAACGTCAGGCCGGTTACAACATCCTGGACGACGCCTTGTGAGCCGAAACCTACCGCGAGGCCGATCACCGATGCGCTGGCGAGATAGGTTGTCAGGTTGACCTGGAACATATCGCGAAGGATGAGTCCTAGGGCGACAAAATATAAAGTGAAAATCAGCGTGCTGGCCGCCAGCGTGCCGATGGAACGCAGCTTTCGATAGCGCCGCGTTTTCTCATTGTGCAATAGCATCTTGCTGGTGTTGCGTATCACCAGAACGATCAAGTGCGTCGCGACAGCAACGCCAATAAAAACAGTGATGCGCACTGCGAGTGGTAATTGGTCAAACGCCGAGGGGTCGGATTCCATCAATCTACTCCGGCTACGGGAAAGGTAGTGGCGATTCTGGCCACACCACGGTTGATGACGGTAGCAGGATATCGATAGCGCCTGAAGCGGGATGTGACCAATGCACCTTTTGCTGGCACAAATCATTCACTAAAAAAGTTTGTGTAACCAGGGTGTATTGCGGGATGTGACTGACGACTCAGCCTTCGGCGTCGCCAGCGAACAGCGCAACAATTTCCAACGCACGACTCACGCTATAGCCATCATCTTCAAACAACACCACGACGCCGTCCTTGTCCAGCACGATTACGCGCGCATTGTTGCCGTTCTCTGTGCCGGTAAAATTGGCCACCGGTTCCGCAGCCTCGCCATACAACGTGACCACGATGCGCCAGTCTTCTTTCGGGATCCCCGAGCGCATGCCGTTGTCTATCCAGCCCGAAAACATACTTGGCAGCATGCCCGGGATGGTCGGGATCTCAAGTATGCGGGCATCGATGCCGGCCTGCGCAAAGCCCATCAACCAGCGATCGATATCAAACTGGGTGTCCTGTTTGTAGCCCACAAGCAGCACAGCCGGCGCGCCGGCTAACGCGTCGGGCAGCGAGACCTGTTCTCCCGCAAGTGACTGGCCGGTCGTCGCCGGGAAGCGCTCCCCGGTTGGGTCGCGATTATCGATGCTGCTGGCACAGCCGCCAAGCGCGAGCATGGATACCAGCAGGCTGGCGATGAAGGCGTTATGCAATTTTCCGGTCATGATGTTCTCTGGTTCGGGGTAGTGTGTTGAGGATGTCGCCGGTTAGCCGCTGCCGCTGGTTGTCGATTAACACGTCGACGTAGCCAGTACCGTTAGATGCTCGTTTCGTGACCTGACAGCGATTTGCGATATGCATATTGTGGCACACTTGATGAATGTGCGATGGTTCCGAAGACCGCAGGAGGTTGGCAGCATGGCGCTGAATACGGATCAAATGGACGATCGGCGGTTCTACCTGCGATGAGCGCGCGCGACAACGTGCTGGATGCTGTGGCGCGTGGCGTGATTGCGCCGGCCAACACCGATGCGGCGTTGCGTTGCGTTGACGCCAACACCTCGCGTGAAGGCTGGCAGCGTGTCGTCAAGATATTCCTGCTGGTCGGCGGTGGCTTGTCGATTGCGATCGGCATCGGTTTTTTCATCGCATTCAATTGGACCGAACTCGGTCGCGTCGGAAAGTTCGCCGTTGTCATAGCTGCTTTGCTCGCGGCGACCACCAGCTATGTGATATCGCCAAAAGACAGTATCGTCTGCCATGCCAGCGAAGTGGTTGTGGTGCTGTTGATGGGTACGCTGCTGGCTTTGTTCGGGCAGATCTATCAGACCGGCGCGGATCGCTGGCAGCTGTTTGCGCGCTGGGCGCTATTGGTGCTGCCCTTCGTGTTTGTCACGCGGTCGTTCTGGGCATGGATCGTCTGGTTGCTGGTCGCCGATATTGCAGTCGTGTTGTTCGCTGCGTCCATGAGCTTCAGTCTGTTCTGGCTGTGGGTCGACGAGGTTGTCGTCTACTGGGCACTCGGTCTGTTTAACGCGCTGTTTGCGCTCGCCATGACGGTCTTGCCAGGGCTGGTGAGTGATCGGCGATGGCGGGCAGGTTTGGTGCAAACAGCGGTGATCACGGCGGGTACCTGTGCGTCGCTGCTGGCGATCAATACGATTCTTGTTGGCGCGTCGCACGCGCTACCTGGGTTTGTGGCGTGGCTGGTAACGATGGCGATCATCTATTACGCCTACCGTGTTCGCACGCTTAATCTTGTCCTGATGAGTGGCTTTGCCCTGTCGGCAATTGCGGTTTCGGTGGCGTTGTTTATCCGCCTTGTTGGCGAGGTGCTGGGCAATTTCGATGCCGGTATGTTGCTAATGATTGCGCTGTTTATTCTCGGCCTGGCGACCTACGCCGGGCGCTGGCTGTACGGGCTGCAGCGCGTGTCGGAGTCGGGCTCATGATGTCGCGCGCCGAGCAATGGGATAAGTTGCGTCGCGCCGGTTTGCTTGACGGTGAGGACGTGGAACCGACCCCGCGCCCTGTCTGGTTTATTCGTGCGCTGCAAGGCTTCGCCGCGTGGGTCGCGTCATTTTTCCTGATCGGATTTCTGGTTTCGCTGATCGGGATTAGTGACAGCAGCGGCGCGATGCTGGCGATCGGCATCGTATTGATCGCGGGTAGCTGGACGTTACTTCGTCTCGCACGCGACAGCGATTTCCTCAATCAACTCGCATTGGCGGCGAGCCTGGCCGGCCAGCTGATGATCACGATAGCCGCGTTCGATTTTGCCGATGGTAACGTGACAGTGGTGGCAGTATTTATACTGGTAATGGCTATCGTTCTTATCTTGGCTATGGACGATTTCCTGCAACGCTTTCTCGCCACAATTGCCGCAGGTTTGGCGGTTGCGTTCCTGAGCTTTGACAATGCCGTGGCGGGGCTCGGGCCGCCACTTGTGGCGGCGTTTTGCTGCGCGTTATGGCTGACCGAGGAGCGCTGGGGGGCGCAGCGCAAACTGCTTGAGCCGGTCGCGCTGGGCACGGGCCTGACAACGCTGATGCTTGGCCTGTGGTTCTCCGGTACGGTTCTGTCGGACCAGTTGGGATTTGATAACAATCTCATTCCTTACTGGTTCGATTTGCTCGTTATGCTGGCGCTGATCTTGTTGACACTGTCGAAGATATTGAACGGACTCGACGGTATCAGCGTCGCGCGCCGCACTGCCTGGTTGCTGATTGCCGCCGTGGTCGGTGTTGTCGTCGTGTACGCATTGCCGGGCGCCGGCAGCGCGGTCCTGATTGTGTTACTGGCGATCAGAAGCCAGAGAGTGATTTTGGGCGCGCTGGCGCTCGCAACGCTGTTGACCTTTTTCGCCCGTTACTATTACGCGCTCGAAATCACGCTGCTGACCAAGTCCATGTTACTGATCGGCGGTGGCATCATATTTCTTGCGCTGTACCTGTTGCTGCGACGCTTCGACGGCATGCTTCACAACAAGGCTTCGGCGTGGCTCATGTGGCCCGGCAAGGCGCGCTGGCTTGCCGGCGGTCTTGTGGTTATGGCGGTGGTATTCGTGCTTAACGATGCGCGCAACAACGAGCAAACGCTGGATAACGGTCGCGTCGTGTTGCTGGAGCTCGCGCCGGTTGATCCACGTTCGCTGATGCAGGGTGACTACATGCGCTTGCGCTTCGCCGTTGAGCGCCAGCTGTTGTCCCGCTTGGGTGACGACATACCGCGTCGTGGAGAATTTCTGGTCCGCATTGACGCCGATGGCGTCGGCGAGTTTGTCGCGCAGGACGCGGCGGACCCGGTTGCGGTCGACGTTGTGCGCATCCCGTTCAGGCGTGGCGGAATGGGCGTGGAAATACTGACCAACGCGTGGTTCTTTCAGGAAGGCGATGCGGCGCTGTACGAGAATGCCCGCTTTGGCGAATTCCGCGTGGGCGACGACGGGCGCATCCTGCTCAACGCGATGCGCGACGAACGTCGCGACTTATTGGGCAGCGATCGCGGCAGCGAATAATCCGGCGTTCCGCGTGAGACGTTATTAGCCGGCAATACGCCACAAATACCAGCTTGCGACGCTGCGGTACGGTCGCCATGGTTCTGCCAGTCGTAGAAACGCGTCTCCCTGCGGGCGCTCGTCGAGGTCGAACAGCATCTGCATGCCACGCTGCAGCCCCACGTCGTCCGGCGCGGCGACATCCGGCCGCTTCAGGGCGAACATAAGAAACATCTGCGCCGTCCACCGCCCGACACCGGGCAACGTAACGAGCTGTTCGATAACCGCCTCATCCGGTTGTTGCGCCAACGACCGAAAACTCAGCTCACCGTTGCTGACCGCGCCGGCGATGTGCTGAATGTAGCGGACTTTTGCGTTCGACAAGCCCGCGGCGCGCAACGTCGGCGCATCGATGCCGGCTATGTCATCGGCAATCAGGCGTGTGCCGCCGCCGAGAGCGCAGACGCGCGATGTGATCGTGCTCGCGGCCTTGGTGGACAGCTGCTGACTGATGATCGAGCGCGCCAGGCTGTCGAACAAATCGGCGCGACCCCGGTGCAGCTCGCAACGCGGCAAACCGGTCAGCCAGTTGCCGAGCGCCGGGTTGGCGCCGCGCAAATGGCTATGCGCGCGGCGCATCAGCGCCTCGTCCATCCTGATCTTCATGATTGCCCCATGCGTAGTGCCAATCGGCCTATGAGTGATGGCGTAGTCGCTTATAATCTCCGGCCCGCTCACCGAGTGTCACATTGACCCGACGATTTGGCTACCCGCAAGAAAAAGACCGGCAAGAAGACCGCACGGCGCAAGCGTCCGGCGCGCAAACGCAAGCCAGCCCGCAGCTGGCCGCGCCGACACCCATGGCTTAGCGCGTTCGCGCTGGCAAGCGTGACGTTTGCGCTGTGGGTGTTGTCGCTCGATCTGCGCATCACGCGGACGTTCGAGACGCGGCGCTGGGATTTGCCGGCGCGCGTGCATGCGCAGCCGCTCGAACTTTTTGTTGGCAAAGCGCTGAGCGCGGATCAGCTCGAGCAGCATCTGCGTCAACTCGGATATGCGTCCGCCGCTAATGTTTCGCGTTCGGGCGAGTATCGCCGCCGGGCAGGCGCGTTCGATGTGTTCCGTCGCGATGCGTTGTTCTGGGATGGCAACGAGGCCGAGATCCGGCTCAGGGTGCAAGTATCGGCCGGCCGCGTCACGGGGCTGTCCGGCAGCCGCGGTGCGATCGTGGTCGCGCGGCTCGATCCGCTGGTCATCGGTAGCATCTTCGCGGCGCACGGCGAGGACCGCCAGGTGCTGGCGCCCGAACAGATTCCGCCATTGCTGACAGATACGCTGCGCCTGGTTGAGGACCGGCGCTTCGATAGCCACTTCGGTATCGACCTGGTGGCGATCATGCGCGCCGCGCTTGCCAATATCCGCGCCGGCGGTATCCGCCAGGGCGGCAGCACACTCACGCAACAATTGGTCAAGAGTTACTTCCTGACCAACGAGCGCAGTTTCCGTCGTAAGTTCCGCGAGGCGGTGATGGCCATGTTGCTGGAGGCGCGCTACAGCAAGGATGAAATTCTCACGGCGTACGTCAACGAGATTTATCTCGGCCAGGATGGTGCGCGCGCGGTGCATGGTTTCGGGCTCGCCAGTCAGTACTACTTCGCGCGGCCACTCGCCGAGTTGGATGAAGCGCAGATCGCAATGCTGGTCGCGATCGTACGCGGTCCTTCCTACTACCAGCCAAGCCGTTTTTCCGAGCGGGTCCGGGAACGACGCGACCGTATCCTGAACATGATGGCGGAGGCATCGACGATCGATGCGGCGACGCGCGACCGTGCGCTGGCCAGGCCGATCGCCGTGGCGGGGCGCCTCGACGGCACGGCAAGCTACTTCCCGGCGTTTGTCGATGTCGTGCGTCGCCAGCTCGCCCGCGACTACACCAGCGATGATCTGCAGCAGCAGGGGCTGAACGTATTTACAACGCTTGATCCTCTGGCGCAGGTGCGCGCGCAGCAACATTTGTCCGGGCATCTGACACGTCTCGCCGCGGCAGACAACGCGCATGCATCGCTGCAGGGCGCGGTCGTCCTCGTCGAGCCGCGCACCGGTGAGGTGCTGGCGCTGATCGGGGGTCGCGACCGGGTCAGCAACGGCTTCAATCGTGCGGTCGACGCGCGCCGCCAGATTGGCTCGCTGGTGAAGCCGGTCGTCTTTCTGGCCGCGCTGCAAAGCGGTGAATGGCATATGGCCAGCCTGATCGATGACGCGCCGCTGTCGATGGCGCAAGAGGACGGCAAGTTATGGGAGCCGCAAAATTTCTCGGCGACATTTGACGGCGAGATGCCGCTGGTTCGCGCGCTCGCCGAATCTGTAAACGTCGCCACGGTAAGGCTCGGCTTGCAGGTCGGTATCAAGCGCATTGCTCAGACACTGGCGCGGCTTGGCGGGCCACAACTGGAGCAGCCGTTTGCGTCGTTATTGCTGGGAGCGGTTGAAATGACACCGATCGACGTGGCAAACCTCTACACGTCACTGGCATCTGATGGTCTGCGCCCGCCGTTGCGCGCCGTGCGTGAAGTCGTCACCAATGATTTGGCGACCGTGCAACGTTATCCGTTGACGATCGATACCGTGGCCGGCAGCGATGCGCTGTTCCAGCTCAACACGGCGATGCGGCAGGTGATGGTGCGCGGTACCGGGCGCTCGGCGCAATTGCCGCAAGGGCTGGTGACGGTTGGCAAGTCGGGTACCACCAACGATTTCCGTGATGCCTGGTTTGCCGGCTATAGCGCGGACCGGCTGGCGGTTGTCTGGGTTGGCAATGACGATAACAGCCCGACGGGACTCACCGGCTCACGCGGCGCGTTGCCGGTGTGGTCGGCGCTGATGCGCGATGTCGCCCGCGACGGGGTGAGATTTTCACCGCCGCAGCAGAGTACACTGGCCTACATCGATTATCTGACCGGTACGTCGAGCCGCGAGCGCTGCGATGAAGCGGTCGAGGTTGGTTTACCGGTCGACGTGCGACTGGCACGCGGCACACGCTGCAATGGCCCGGGCGCAGCGGAAAAGGCACTGCAATGGTTGAAAGATACGTTTTGAGACGAGTTCCGGCGCTGGCATTGTTGCTTGTGTTGGCCGGTTGTTCACTGATGGCGCCGGTGCAACAGGACCCGCCGGTCGCCGATGCGCCGCTCGCTGGCGAAGGCGGATCGATTGCGGAAGATGCGAGCGACGCGCTGCGCCCGGTGAATCCGGCCGCCGGGCAGTTCCTGTCGCAGGCGAAGAATTATCAGGCAATTGACGACACGCCACGCGCTGCGGCGGCGTTGGAGCGCGCGATTCGTATCGATCCCGGGCACCCGCTGCCATGGCTCGAGCTGGCCAGTCTGCGTCTGGGTGAGGGCGAGTGGCGTCAGGCCGAGAATCTTGCGTTGAAAGCGCGCAATCTGGCGCCGCGCGGCTCGCTATTATTCGAGCAGGCCGAAGCGCTGGTGCTGGAGATTCAGAAAACGCCGATGTAGTCAGGCGCGACGCCGGCTGGCGAGGGTTCGATGCAGGAGGCAGTTATGGATAAGCAACTGGCGGTCGTGGTGATACACGGCATGGGCGACACGGGTGAGGATTTTGTCGACCCGTTGCGCGAGCGCATCGAAAAACGGCTGGACGACGAGCAGGCGGCGCGCGTGCACTGGCAATCGGTTTACTACCAGCCGGTGTTGCAACCCAACCAGCGCCGACTGATGCGCGACACGCTGCGCCAGGCGGACATCGACTGGATCCGGTTGCGGCGCTTTGTGCTGTACGGATTTTCCGACGCGGCGGCGATGGAAGCCCGCCCGCAAATGCCGGGCAGCGTCTACGAGCAGATCCAGCGCGTGATCGTGGAGGCGATGGAGGCCGCGTTAGTGGCGCTGGGCGATCCGACCAGGCCGGTAATACTGGTCGCGCATTCGCTCGGCTGTCAGGTTATTTCGAACTACATCTGGGATGCACAGCAATCACGGCCAGGCGCCGGTATTTTCTCGCCGGCTTCCGGCGTGTCGATCCCGGGGACGACCCGCGAGGGCAAATTCCTGCGCCTCAAGACGCTCCGGTTTCTGCTCACCAGCGGCTGCAATATTCCGATATTTATCGCGGGCTTACCTCAGGAGAAAATCGAGCCTGTGTTGACCGCCAGCCGCGGCTGGGACTTCCGCTGGGAAAACTACTACGACCCGGATGACGTGCTGGGCTGGCCGCTGCGCCCGCTAAGCCCGTCATACCGACGCGCTGTCGGTGTCGAGAAATCCATCAGTGCCGGTACATTTTTCAACGCCTGGTCGCCGCTGGCACACAATAACTACTGGAAAGATGCGGATTTCCTGAAACCACTCGCGGCACGAATCAAGGCCTTAGCCGGCAACTAAAGCACGTGCCGTCACGCGCCTTGCTTTTCCGCCGTCGAGTTCGGACAATCGCCGACCCTTCACGCCTGCCTGACCGACGCTTATGTGGTTTAAGAATCTCCGCCCCTACCGCCTGACATATTCCATTGAGCTGACGCCCGAAAAGCTCGAGAAAGCGCTCGCAGACCACACGTTCTCGCCCTGCGGGAAAGTGGACATCGCGCGCGCCGGCTGGGTGTCGCCGCTCGGTCGTGCGGGGCAGATGCTGACGCACACGGTCGGGCAGAACACGATGATCTGCCTGCGGCGGCAGGAAAAGGTGCTGCCACCGGCGGCAATCAACGAGCAGGTGCTGGAAAAAGTCGAGCAGCTCGAGGCGCGCGAGGGCAGGCCGGCGTTGCGCCGCGAAAAGACCTCGCTGAAAGACGAGGTTATGCATGACTTGCTGCCGCGCGCGCTGACCAAGTCGGACCACCTGTTTGCCTACTTCGATCTGCAGCGCCAGTTTGTGATGGTGGACGCGGCCAGTGAAAGCAAAGCCGAGCTGGTGCTCGATCATCTGCGCACCGCGCTCGGCGTGTTACCCGTTGTTCCGCTGGATTGCCATGGTGACGCCGCCGACATCATGACGCGCTGGCTCAAGTCGCGCGTGCCGGCAGGCTTCGAGCTCGAGCAGGAGATCGAGCTGCAGAACAGCCGCGAGGCGCGCAATGTTGTGCGCTGTCGTTATCAGGAAATCGACAGCCGCGAAGTGCTCGCACACATTGACGCCGGCAAGCGCGTGACCCAGCTTGCGGTCAACTGGCGCGAAGCGATCCGGTTCATGCTCGCAGAAGATTTCTCGATCAAACGGCTGCGCTTCGAGTCGAAGATTACCGACCACGGCGATGGCGAAGCGGATGATGTCGTTGGCACCTTCGATCAGGACTTCGCGGTCATGGCCGTGCAGCTCGGTCGCATGTTAGATGATTTGCTGGAAGCGTTCGGCGGCGTTGAGAAGATCTGATGTCGCGCGTCGTGTTCCTGACGCAGGATAGTATGGAAGGCTATGTCTGTGACGACGACGATGCGCTGCCGGCATTCGCCGCGGCCGGGCTCGATGTCGACACGCTGAGCTGGCGTGACGACAGCGTCGACTGGTCAGGCTATGACGGCGTTATCGTGCGCTCCACCTGGGATTATCAGCGCCACCCAAAAGCATTTTTCGACACGCTTGCCCGCATCGATAGCGTCACCCGTCTGGCCAATCCGCTCGCATTGATGCGCTGGAACATGGACAAGCGCTATCTCGCCGAGCTGGAAACGCAGGGCGTGGCTATTGTGCCGACCGTTTTTGGTGAGGCACTGGATGCGAACAGCTTCGACACGCTGTTAGCGAATGCGGATGGCGAGAGTGTTATCAAGCCGGTTATCAGCGCCGGCGCGGAGCGCACCTTCCGTGTGCCGCAGTCGCCTGATGATGCGTTGCGCACGGCATTGATCGAGGCGCACGGTGACGGCCACTGGATGTGGCAGCCGTTTTTGCGCCAGATCGTCAGCGAAGGTGAGTTTTCACTGTTTTATTTTGCCGGCCAATACAGTCACAGCATTCTGAAGACGCCGCAGCCGGGTGATTTCCGGGTGCAGGAAGAATTCGGTGGCGAGATACGCGCGGTGACGCCGGAGGCCGGGCTGCTCGACACTGCCACAGGCATCGTTAAGGCCTTGCCGACACTGCCGCTGTACGCGCGCGTCGACATGGTGCGCGGCGGCAACACCTGGCAATTGATTGAGCTTGAGCTGATCGAGCCTTCGCTATATTTCCGGATGGGCGAGGGCGCGGCGGCACGGTTTGCCGCGCGCGTCATCGACTGGCTCGCAACCGCGTAAACCCGCTAGCGCACCAGATGCAATTCTGTCTGGCGTCCGGCCAGATAGTGCACCGTTTCCCCATCGAACAACGCGCTCTGCTCAAGCTTCATCTGCACCATCTGATCGTCGAATTCCGGCACCCGCACTTTAACGTTGCCCTCGATCGCGTAGCCGGTCATCGCGTGTAGCGGCCAGTCGCCTTGCACCGGTGTGGGGCCCTGGTTGTCCCACATGCCAATCGTCGGTCCCGGCGCGTGGCCGAAGATGCCGAGCGGGTGAGTATAGATTGCTGCGACGATTTTCGTTTTCGCAATCTGCTTCTGCGCCGCGGCAAGAATTTCGTTGCCGGTGCGGCCGGTGACGAATTGGTCGGTCAGCAGATCCTGCCAGCGGTTACCGACGCTCAGCGCGTTGCGCAGTCCTTGCGGTGCTTCGGTTTCACCCAGTCGCAGCACGTAACCCATTTCCTGTGTGTCGGTGCAAAGACCGAGATAGCACAAGCCGACGTCGGTGTGCAGCACATCGCCACGCTTGATGATCGTTTCAGGCGCGTACTCGCCGAAGAAGTCAGCGTCATCCGGGTAGGGCTTGCCCGGTCGCTGCAGATTCACGTCAGGATGAAACCACGGCGCAAGACCGTTGCGCTCGAATTCACCGCGGATAAACCAGGCAACCTGATCAATCGTCGTCACGCCGGGCGTAATGACCTTATTGCTGAATGCGGTTGCGATGGTCCCGCGCGCGAGTGCCACGGCGCGCTGCCAGAGCTCGACCTCATCGGCCAGACGGGTCTCCAGCCAGCGAATGACCAGCGGCTCCGCCGGGACCAGTCGCGCTTCAAGCGCATCGGGTAATGCGTTAACCAGCTTCTGATGTAAGCCATGACTCAGCCCGTCTGCCACGGGCCAGTGTGAGCTGACGTTGATGCCGATTCGCTTCGGATCGCGCTCGGCGACCAGCTCGGCGAGCCGCTGCCATTGCTCATCCAGATCGCCGCCTTCCCAGGCAGCCTCATACAGCGTGCCCAGCGGGTAGCGGCTGATGGTCAGGCGCTCGACGCCCAGCTCCTCGCCACGGTCGAAGAACATCAATATGGTCGTACGGCGCGCGGTCATCCGTGGCTTTGGCACCAGCGACAGGAACACCGGGTCATTATTGTACTCGCGCGCGATGACCAGCCACATATCGATGTTCGCCTCGCGCATCAGCCCGGGCAGCAGCGTGTCGAGACGCTGCTCGATAATGGCATTCATCGCCACCGGACGTTCGGCGTAACTGGCTATACCCGGCATTTGCGCAACCAGAGGGCGCGGCAGAAACACAGTGACAACAGCGACGAGGGCGAGAATCTGGCGATACATGGCGGACTCCGTAATGTGAGCCCCGATTCTAACCGCACAAGCACCGGCTGTGCGCGCCTGTCGTCGTCGGTATACTCGAGCATTGCATTGGAGATGTCCTGATGAAGAGCCGTTTTATCCTGCTCGTATCACTCGCGTTGGTGGCCTGCGCGAAACCCGCGCCGGACGCTGAGCCCGAGGCGAGTGTCGATGCGCTGGCGCAGCGCTATGTCGTGCTCGAGCTGGCGATGGGCACGCATGATGCCAACCACGTTGATGCCTATTCCGGGCCGGAGGCGCTGCGCACCGAGGCCGAGAGCAATGGCTGGTCGTTGCAGGACATTGACGCCCGCGCACAGGACCTGGACGCCGCGCTGACCTCAATAGCTAACACGCAGGCGACGCCGCGCGTGACGGGCCTGATCGACCGCCTGCGTGCATTACGTATGCGCATCGCCATCAATCAGGGGCTGACCGTGCCGTTCGATGAAGAGTCGCAAGCCTTGTTCGCGGCTCAGGCACCCGACTATGACGACGCCCACTTCGACGCAATACTGGCGGAGATTGACGCGCTGTTGCCGGGCGACGCACCGTTGCCTGAGCGCGTCGAGTCGTTCCGCAATCAATTCACGATTCCGGCCGACAAGCTGGACGCCGTTTTTCAGGCGGCGATGGGTGAGTGCCGGCGCCGCACGCTTGCGCACATCGATTTGCCGGCCAATGAGTCGTTTACCGTCGAATACGTCACCGATAAACCCTGGTCGGGCTACAACTGGTATCAGGGCGATGCGAAAAGCCTGATCCAGGTCAACACGGACCTGCCGATCGCGATCAGTCGTGCGGTTGATCTCGGCTGTCACGAGGGCTACCCGGGTCACCACACGTTCAACGCTTTGCTCGAACAAGAGCTCAAAATCGGCGAGGGCTGGATTGAGTTCTCGCTGTATCCGTTGTTCAGCCCGCAATCGCTGATTGCCGAGGGCACCGGCAACTACGGTATCGACCTCGCGTTTCCCGGTGACGAGCGCATCCAATACGAGCGCGACGTGCTGTTTCCGATGGCCGGTCTGGACGCGGCGGAGGCGGATCGCTACTACGCGCTGGGTGAAGTGATGAGTCGTCTCAATTACGCCGGAAATGAAGCCGCGCGCGATTATCTGAATGGCGACATCACGCGCGAGCAGGCCATCGATTGGCTGGTTAACTACACATTAAGCTCGCCGGAGCGCGCGGCACAGCGCGTGCGCTTTTTTGATGCCTACCGAAGCTACGTCATCAACTACAATCTCGGTCGCGACCTGGTCGCCGATTTTGTCGAGCGTGACAGCGCCGACATGGACACGCGCTGGCAGCGGTTTACGCAGATTCTTTCTGCCCCGGTCAGCGCTGAAGATCTGCGCTAAGCGCAGAAACGGAGTCACTGGATGAAAGTTGCATTTCTTGGCCTCGGGGTCATGGGCTATCCGATGGCCGGTCATCTGGCCCGTGCCGGGCATGAGGTCACCGTCTACAACCGGACTCAGAGCAAAGCCAATGGCTGGCTGGATGAATATCCGGGCCAGATGGCGACGACGCCGTTGGCGGCCGTGGCCGGCGCGGAAATCGTATTTGCCTGTGTCGGCAACGACGATGATATCCGTCAGGTCGCGGTCGGCCCCGATGGCGCCTTTGCGGGCATGAACGCCGGCACGGTATTCGTCGACCATACGACGACCTCGGCAAACATGGCACGTGAGCTGGACGGGCTGGCACGCACGCAGGACATTGCGTTCGTCGACGCGCCGATATCGGGCGGTGAGGCGGGTGCCGTCAATGGCGTGCTGACGGTCATGTGTGGCGGCGAGGCGGCGGCCTGTGAGCGTGCCGCCGGTGTTGCCGAAGCCTATGCAAGAACGTGGCGCCGGCTCGGGCCGGCGGGCAACGGCCAGCTGACCAAGATGGTTAACCAGATTTGTATCGCCGGGCTGGTGCAGGGCCTGTCGGAGGGGCTGCATTTCGCCGAGCATGCGGGCCTTGATCCGGCCGCGGTGTTTGACGTGATCGGCGGCGGCGCCGCGCAGTCGTGGCAGATGGATAATCGTGCGGCGACGATGGCTGCGCGCGAGTTCGAGCATGGCTTTGCCGTCGAGTGGATGCGCAAGGACCTCGGGTTCGCACTGGCCGAGGCGGCGCGCAACGGCGCGCAATTACCGGTCACCGAACTCGTCGACCGGTTTTATGCCGAGGTCGAGGCGGCCGGCGGCCGACGCTGGGATACGTCGAGTCTCGTGACGCGCTTCGACGACGACAAATAGCGTATGCTTTCGTGAACTTTTCGCACACAGGAATCCCGCTTTGGAATGGCTGACAGCTGACATCATTGCGCTGGCGCTCACTGCCGCCGGCATCGGTTTATTGCACACGGCAATAGGTCCGGATCACTACCTGCCGTTCGTCATGTTGTCGCGTGCCAGACGGTGGAGCGTGCGCCGCACGGCGTTGATTACGCTTGGCTGCGGCGCGATTCATGTGGCGGGTTCCGTGGTGCTTGGCATGGTCGGCGTGGCTGCCGGGCTAGCGTTGCGCCGCCTCGAGATCATCGAGTCGTTCCGGGGCGATCTTGCCGCCTGGTCGCTGCTCGCGTTCGGCCTCATGTACATGGTCTGGGGCTTGCGGCGTGCGTATCGCAATAAATCGCACAGTCACTGGCACACGCATGCGGACGGCCTGGCGCACGACCACGCCCACCAGCACGCGCAAAGCCACGCGCACATACATGCGGAGAAATCCGGCGCCGGCATCACGCCGTGGGCGTTGTTCCTGGTGTTCGCGTTCGGCCCCTGCGAGGCGTTGATTCCGGTGCTGATGTATCCGGCCGCGACCAGCAATATTCCCGGGCTTGTTCTTGTCACCTGCGTGTTCGCTGTCGCGACGCTGGCGACCATGCTGGCGCTCGTAATGTTGGGGCGCTGGGGCCTGGCACGTGCGGGCAGCAGCGGGGCGCTCGGTGCATCGCTCGACCGCCATGCACACGCCCTTGCGGGTGGCGCGATCAGCCTGTGCGCCGGCCTGATGCTGGTTGGTCTGTAGTACACTCACGCGCTGCTGATAGTCTCCGGGGCCACGCTTATGGCGCGCTCGATTAAAGTTCCGCATACGCTGATCCTGCTGTTTGGCATGATCGTGCTGGCCTGGGTTGCGACACTGGGGCTCACGCCCGGCACGTTTGAGACGCTGACCAACGACCACGGTCGCGATGTCGTTGTTCCCGGCACCTTCAGTTATCTCGACGATGTCGATGCACCACCCTGGTATTCATTGTTTACGGTCATCCCGCGCGGCCTCGCTGCGGCGCAGGGCATTATTTTCTTCGTCTTTATTATCGGTGGCACGCTGCAGATTCTGCGCGCGACAGGCGCTATCGATGCCGCGCTCAGCAGCCTGTTGATGCGCTTCGGCTCGCGCCCCGCGATGCTGATCCTGGTCGGCATGCTGGCGTTCGCGATCGGCTCATCAACCATCGGCATGGCGGAGGAGTACATCCCGCTCACCGCGGTATTAATGTTGCTGTGTGTGGCGATGCGCATGGACGTCATTGCGGCCATCGCGATCATGGTGGTCGGCTATGGCGTCGGTTTCGGCACCGCGACGATTAATCCGTTCACGGTACTGGTTGCGCAGGAAGTCGCGGGACTGGCGCCGACCTCCGGCATCGGTTTTCGCATGGCCATGTTCGGCCCGTTCTTTTTGTTAGGTTTCTGGCACGTGTATCGCTATGCGAGTCGCGTGCGTGCCGATGCCGGCGCATCTCTGGTCGCCGATATTCCGGAGGCCGCACCGCCGCCGATGGGCGATCATGTGACGATGACCGGCACGCGCCGCGTCGTACTGATTCTGATCGCGCTGACGCTGGCGCTCATCGTCTGGGGTATCAAGCAATACGGCTGGTATCTGAACGAACTCGGCGCGATATTTTTCGGGCTGGCGATTATTATCGGTGTGATCGCGCGCCAGTCCGGCGACGAGATGGCGAAGAATTTCGTCACCGGTGCGAGCGAATTGACCGGTACCGCGCTATTGATCGGCTTCGCGCGCGGCATCGAGCTGATGCTGAGCGACGGCCAGGTGTTGCACACCATCGTCAACGCGGTTTCGGTACCGCTCGAACAACTCGGCGGCGCCGCATCCGCGGTCGGCATGTTGTTCATCCAGAGCGCGCTGAACTTCTTCGTGCCGTCCGGCTCCGGTCAGGCGTATGTGACGATGCCGGTGATGGCACCGATCAGCGATATCGTCGGCGTCTCGCGCCAGGTCGCGGTGCTCGCCTACCAGATGGGTGATGGCTTCATGAACATGATCGTGCCAACCAACGCGGTACTGATGGGGATCCTGGGGATCGCCGGCATTCCTTACGGACGCTGGTTCCGCTTCATCGCACCGCTCATTCTGCAGTTCCTGGTGCTGGGCAGCCTCACCCTTGTCGTCGCAGTCTCGATAGGCGTCTAGCCAACCCGCGCCCGTCATTGCGAGGAGTGCAACGACGCGGCAAAACGTCATTGCGAGGAGTGCAACGACGCGGCAACCCCATCCACTAAACGTATTCTCGAAAAAGCTCGCATGGCGCGCACGCGATATCTGAGTGTCATCGCTACCAGTAATTCGCTATCCTATCTACATCACAGGGGTGGCCATACGGCCTGAGATTCGATCTGCGCATGGTGTGCACTTTGGGAACCCTTAGAACCTGATCCGGCTGATACCGGCGTAGGGAGCGATGCATGACATCCCGATATATCGCCGCGCTCGCGGCAAGCCTGCTTGTTGCCTCCTCTGTTGCCGCTGATGATGCGCCGCTCGATGAGATCGTCGTCACCGGCGATTTGCGCGAGCGAACGCTGCCAGAAATCGCGTCGAGTATCGCGTTGCTCGATAAGGCAACGATCGACGCGGCAGCAATCAGTCACTTTGAAGAACTGTCGTTTCTGGTGCCGAACCTGAATTGGGCCGGTGGCAGTAACCGTGCGCGCTACTTTCAGCTGCGCGGTATCGGTGAGCGCAGCCAATACGAGGGCGCGCCGAACCCGTCGGTCGGCTTCATCATCGATGACATCGATTTTTCCGGAATCGGCGGCGCCGCCACGACGTGGGACATAGAACGCATCGAAGTGCTGCGCGGGCCGCAGGCGACGCGCTATGGTGCCAACGCGCTGGCGGGACTGATCTATGTGCGCAGCGTCGCGCCCGGCGAGACGTTGAATGCGCGTGCCCGCGCGAGCTACGGCGGCGATGACCTGCAGTCGCTTTCGTTCGCCGTTGGCGGGCCGGTCAGCGATACGCTCGGCCTGCGCCTGAGCGCCCAGCAGCATCGTGAGAACGGCTTTCGCGAGAACCGCTTCAGTGGCCGTGATGACAGCAATGAGCGCGATGAGCTCACGCTGCGCGGGCGCCTCGTTTGGACGCCCGGTGATGCAACAAAGGTTGATGCGACTCTGCTGTCGGTTGATCAGGACAATGGCTACGATGGCTTCGCGCTGGACAACGGTTTCGATACCTACTCGAACCGGCCGGGCCGTGATGCGCAACGTTCGACGGCGCTGGGTATTCGCGCCAGCCATAATTTTGAAGAGCGCTTCTCGTTGGTCAGCGTGACCGGCATCGCCGATTCGGATATCGAGTTCAGCTTCGATGCGGACTGGGGCAATCAGGCCTACTGGCGCGATTTCTTCGCGCCGCCGGCTACCGCGCCGTTCGAGCCCGACTACGACTTCTTCTCGCGTCGTGATCGCGAGCGCAACACGCTAAATCAGGAGTTTCGACTGCAGTCGGGGCCTGACGGGCGCTGGTTCGGTGACAGCACAGACTGGTTGATCGGTGTTTATGCGCTGCGGCTTGAGGAGTCTCTGGCCACCTATGACGACGGTATTTTCACCGATGGTTCGTTCGCGCCATCGCTCGATGTCTCGCGCAGCAACAGTGACTTTCAGTCGACCAAGCTGGCGGCATTCGGCCAGCTCGATATCACGCTGACCGATAGTATCGAGTTATCGGCGGGGTTGCGTGTTGAGCGTCGCGATGCCGATTACAGCGACGATAGCGGGCTCGGCCTGTCGCCACGGGAATCCGCGGTCGGTGGTCATCTCAGCCTGACGCGTTTTTTCAGCGAATCGCTGTCCGGCTACTTCAGCTTGTCGCGCGGCTACAAACTGGGCGGCTTCAATCTGGGTGATGTGCCCGCCGGGCGCCGCGAATACGATGCGGAGTTTTTGTGGAATCTCGAGAGCGGAGTGCGCTGGCAGCATGCGCGCGGCAGCGTCAGTGTGGCGGCGTTTTATGCCGAGCGTCGCGACCAGCAAGTCGCGACCTCGTTTCAGCTGGTGCCCAATGATCCGTCGACGTTTGTGTTCTTTCAGGACAATGCGGCCAGCGGTCGCAACCTTGGCCTCGAGCTCGAATCAAGCTTGCGGCTGAACGACCAGTGGAGCCTGTATGCGAACCTCGGCCTGCTGGATGTGACTTTCGACGAGTTTGTAACGGCCGAGGTCGACCTGTCCGGTCGCGAGCAGGCGCATGCGCCGGACTATAGTTTTGCCGCCGGTGTCTCGTGGCAACATCCGCGCGGCTGGTTCGCGCGGCTCGATGTCAACGGCAAGGATGCGTTCTATTTTTCGAATAGCCATGATCGACGCTCTGAGGCCTACGAACTGGTCAATGCGCGCGTCGGTGTCGCGCGCGGTAGTTGGCAGGTGAGTGTCTGGGCGCGCAATATCACCGATGAGCGCTATGCTGTGCGTGGATTTTTCTTTGGCAACGAGCCGCCGGCATTCGAAGACAGCCTGTATGTCCGGCTCGGCGATCCGCGCCAGCTAGGCATCAGTGTCGACTGGCAATACTAGGCACAAGAGGACAGCAACATGCAGGCACGCGCCGATATCAGTCTTTACCCACTGGCCGATGACTACATCCCGCCGATTCGTGATGTCATCGCCCGATTGAATGCACATGACGGTCTGACCGTTGTCACCAACGACATGAGTACGCAGGTGACCGGCGACTACGACGTTCTGATGGGCGTGCTGCAGCAGGAAATGCGCACCAGTTTCGAGCGCGAGGGCAAGTGCATCTTCATCGTTAAATTCCTGCCGCTCTGACATGCTTGCGTTGCTGCGTGAACAGCTTGCCGCGATGAGCGGCCTCGAGGCGGTGGCGGTTGTGCTGGCGATCGCCTACCTGGTGCTGGCTATCCGCCAGTCCATCTGGTGCTGGCCATGCGCATTTGCCAGCACCGCAATCTATATCTGGCTGTTTCACAGTGTCTCGCTGTTCATGGAGAGCGCGCTGAACGCGTTTTATCTGCTGATGGCAGTCTACGGTTTCATGCATTGGATGCGCGGCGGCGCGCGCCAGTCAATGTTGCCGGTAACCACACTCGGCATGCGCACCCATCTGCTGGCCGGCGTGGTCATTGCTTTGCTCGTCGTGCTCAGTGGCAGCTGGCTGAGCAAGAACACGAGCCAGGCGTTGCCGTATGTGGATGCCTTTACGACCTGGTCTGCTGTTTGGGCGACCTGGCTGACGGCGCGCAAGGTGCTGGAGAACTGGTGGTACTGGCTGGTCATCGACATCGTGTCGGTGGGCTTGTTCTGGTCGCGTGGTCTGCCGTTGACCGCTGGGCTGTTCGCGCTATACGTCGGCATGATCCCGTTCGGCTATCTGGCATGGCGTCGTGATGTCCGCATGCCGGCATCGGTGGTCGCAGCGTGAACGACCCGACTGGTGACGCGGCCCTTGACGCAGTCCGTGACGCTGCGCTGTTGCGCATCGGCGCGGCACTCGGCCTCGAAGTGACAGTGCGCCGCGCGCTGCGCTCGGTCAGCAACAGCGCCTGGCTCATCGATATGGATGGTGCGCTTGGTGTGTTGCGTTTGCATACGCTCGGCTTCGGCGTGCCGGTGACCGACCATGCGCGCGAAATCGAGATTCACCGGCTCGCCGCCAACGCGGGTCTCGCGCCGCGAATTGTGTTCTCCGATATTGCGCACAATATCCTGGTGACCGACTACGTCGAGGCGGGCACGTTCGGCGAGCGCGCAGCGACCTATCACGCATCGCTGGCGGCGATCGGTGAATGTCTCGCGCAGCTACATGCACTGACAATTCCGGCGTCGCTGCCGGAATATTCTCTCGCGAGCGCGGCGGACAGCTACGTCGCACGCGCCGGCGTTGATGATGACGACGATATGCGCGGGCTCGCTGCGCGCGTGCATGCCAACGAGGCGCTGGCGGACCCGACCGACCGCGCGCTGTGCCATCGCGATTTGTTGTACAGCAACATTCTTGATTGCCGGCCGGTGCAATTGATTGACTGGGAGTTCGCCAGCCCGGGCGAGCGCTGGTTTGACCTTGCCGCGATGATCGCCTGGCACAAGCTCAGCGAGCGCAAGCAGCTGCGGTTGCTCGACGCCTATCTCGGCCGCAAGCCTTCTGCGCATGAGCGCGATGCGGTGGTGCGCAATATCGCGTCGTTTGATGCGTTGTGCACGCTTTGGTCGCTGCCCGCTAAAGCTCCGTAGCGGATCGCGCCGCCGACTACCAGCTGTTGCGCAGCTCGCGCAGCTTCAGAAACACCGTTTGCGGGTCAGGGTGCGCGGGCAGGTCGTCGAAGGTCTCGCGCAAACGCTCGATGACCGTTGGCTCCTCGAGTCGGAAGAAAGTGTTGATGTCTTTCTCCAGCCCGAGCGTCGTGATCAGCGCGTCGTTCTCGTCCATGTCCTCGACCTGTTGCAACAACTCGCGTGCCGCTGCGTTATCGGGCTCGCGGTCGAGCGTAAAGCCGAGGTTGCCGGCGAGATATTCATGGCCCGGGAACAGGCGGGTGTCGGGCGAAAGGCGCTCCAGTTGCTCGGCGAACGTCTTGTAGAGCTCCTCGGGATGACCGCCATTGTGACAGTTGCCGGCGCCGGCGTTGAACAGCGTATCGCCGCTAAATAGCGCAGGTTCATCGGTATGCGCCAGCAGACAGATATGACACATCGTGTGCCCCGGTGTGTCGAGGCATTCCAGCTCGACGGTCGTGCCCACTTTGATAACGTCACCCGCCGTGACACCGCGATCGATGCCGCGAATCTTGTCGCCGGCCTTCTCGTGCGCGATCAGCTTCGCACCGGTCGCCGAGATCATCGCCTTGTTACCGCCGATGTGATCGGGGTGCTCATGCGTGTTCAGGATTTGTGTGATATCCCAGCCCTTGTCTTTGGCAACGCCGAGGCATTTACGAAAGTCGAGCGGGTCGATGGCGAGCGCCTCACCGGTTTCCGGGCAAGCGACGAGGTAGTTAAAATTCCGATAGTCGTTGCCGACCCAGATTTGTTCGATCAACATAGGTTTACTCCGTCGTTAGCGTTTGGCCGCGATCTCGCGACCGCCGACCCAGGTTTGTTCGGCCTGGATTTGCCAGATCTCACTTTCCGGCACGGTAAAATAGTCGCGGTCGATGACAATGAAGTCCGCCCAGTAGCCCGGCGAGAGGCTGCCGATACGGTCGCCCTGGCCAACCGAATCCGCGGCCCACACGGTAAATGCGGCGAGCGTTTCCTCGCGCGTCAGCGCCTGATCGGGATACCAGCCGTCGACCGGTTCGCCGTTCTTGTCCTTGCGCGTGACAGCGGCATACAGCCCGTCGAACATTTCCGGTTTTTCGACCGGGAAGTCAGAGCCGGCCGCGACGCGCACGCCAGCCTCGAGCATGCGCCGCCAGGCATAGCCGCCGAGAATGCGCTCGCTGCCCACGCGGTCTTCGGCCATGTTCATATCGCTGGTCGCGTGTGTGGGTTGCATGGACGCAATGATGTCGAGTTCAGCGAAACGCTCGATATCTTCCAGCGCCACGATCTGTGAATGTTCGATGCGGTCGTTGAACGGCGTCGGCTTGCCGTCATTGACAACGGCGTACGCGTTAAGCACGGCCTCATTCGCACGATCACCAATGGCGTGCACGTTGGCGGCGAAGCCTTTCGCGTGCGCCGCGGCAATCTGCTCGGCGAATACTTCCTCGGTTGCAAACAGCAGGCCGCTGTTGGTCGGCTCGTCGCTGTAGGGTTTGATCATCGCCGCTCCGCGGCTGCCAAGCGCACCGTCGGCATATAGTTTCACGCTGGTGACCTCGAACAGGTCGTCGGCATAGCCGGTGATCGGCCCGTCGAATGCGGCGAGTGCGCTGGGCCCGCCCAGCATCGCGCTAACGCGGATCGGCATGTCGCCGGCGTCGGCCAGCGCCTTATACAACGCGACCTCTGTCGGCGAGACACCGGCGTCGTGCACACCGGTGACGCCCAGTGAGGCGAGCTCATACATAGCGATGCGCAGGTGTTCGCGCTGCTCGTCTTCTGAGGTCGGGGGGATTACCTCGGCGACATAGCCCATGGCGCGATCGATAAGTACGCCGGTTGCCTTGCCATTGTCATCACGCAGGATCTTGCCACCCACCGGATCTGCCGTATCGGCGTCGATGCCGGCGAGCTCCAGCGCTTTGCTGTTGGCCCACGCGGCATGCCCGTCGATGCGGTTCAGGAAGATCGGCCGGTCGGGTACGATTTCGTCGAGGTCGGCCGCCGTCGGGAAGCGGTTTTCTGTCCACAGCACCTGGTTCCAGCCGCGGCCGAGCAGCCACTGCGTACCGTCGGCCATGTTCTCTTCGTAGCTTTTGATACGGGCCAGCGTGGTGTCGAGGCTGCCGACGCCGGCCAGATCGAGAGTGCTGCGCAATTTGCCGAGACTGGACACATGCCCGTGTGCATCAATCAGGCCGGGCAGTATGGTCTTGCCGTCGACGTCGAGTACAAGCTCTGCATCAAAACTATTCGCGGTCTCGTCATCGCCTATCGCGACGACCTTGCCGCTGGTCACGGCGATCGTCGTGAACTGTTGCAGCGCGTTGTCGGCCATCGTGTAACCGTTGGCGTTGACGACCAGAAGATCGATCGGGGTCTTCGAATCCGACGTCTGTGCGTTGTTGCTATCGGGTTCCGAACTGCCGCCGCAGGCGCCAAGGATCGCGAATACGCAGAGCAAAGAAAAACGGTTGAGTAGTGACATTCAGGAATTCTCCAAAGCAGAGTCTGTTTTAACGGCTCTGTTGCCGCTTGGTCGATATTGGACGCAACGATGATTTAATAGTGTAGCGCAGGGCCGTTCCGAGAGCCGACCCGGCAGCCCGTGTCCAGCCGGTCGCAGCCGGCCCTAGTCAGCCGGGATGATCGTCGCCTGCCACGCCACCGCACGCCACTCGCCGTCGCGCTTCAGAAATGTGCCGGTATTGAAGTAGTTCATCTTCGCTTCTGTCGCGCCGGGTTGTGGCGTCGCTACCAGCCGGAATGCGACGACCGCAGCCTCGTCGTAGCGGCGGATGCTGATGTCTTCGGCGGAATAGATGACATACGGGCCGCCTGCGGGTGCATCGGCTGCGTCGCGCATGCCGTCAATAATAGCCTGCTTGGTCGTGCGCGCGCCGCTGGAAGACGTGTAAACGAGGTCATCGGCCCAGAAACGTTCGTGCACGCTGATGTCGCCGCGTGACGCGCCGGCAAGAAAGTCATGCAGCAATGCCGTCAGGATTTGTTCATCGCTGTCATCGGCCAGCGCCGGCGCGCAGAACGCGAGGCTCAGGACAAACAGTGCAATGATCGGTAAACGTCGCTCAGGCATTTCGTGTCTCCGCGGGGGTGGTCCAGGATCCCGATAATAGCGCACCGGGGCATCAATTTTGTCGGCATATCGGGCCTGCTACTGAACCCGCGGATCGATACGCGGTCGTATCTGCGATATTATGGCGCACTGATTTACTGCCAGCCGACGGCTGCAACGGGGTCTGACAACATGAAATTCTGGATAGCATTCTTAGCCGCTGTACTGCTCGCCGGCTGCAGCAAAGACACGAACGACGTTGCGGCGCAGGCCGGCGATGCCGCGGCAACCGACGCCACCACCGCGCAATCCGATGACACGCGTATCTTCAACATGCCCTATCTGATGCGTGAGCTCGATAACGGGCTCAAAGTCATCATCGTCAAGACGGATTTCCCCGATATCGTGACGATCCAGATTCCGGTGCAGACCGGCTCGCGCAACGAAGTCGAAGCCGGTAAGTCGGGCTTCGCGCATTTCTTCGAGCACATGATGTTTCGCGGCACAGAGAAATTCCCGGCCGAACAGTACGGCAAGTTGCTGCAAAACGCCGGTGCCGATCAGAACGCCTACACCACCGACGACTACACCAACTACCACATCACCTTTACCAAGGACGATCTGGAGCAGGTCATCGAGCTCGAAGCCGACCGCTTCATGAACCTCAAATACTCGGAAGAAGACTTCCGGACCGAGGCGCTTGCGGTCAAGGGCGAGTATCTCAAGAACTACTCCAACCCGCTGCAGAAGCTGATCGAGCGTCTGCGTGATGTCGCGTTCGATCGTCACACCTACAAGCACACGACGATGGGTTTTCTTGCCGACATTGAGGAAATGCCAAACCAGAAGGCCTATGCGGATGTGTTTTTCGATCGTTGGTACCGCCCGGAGAAGTCGGCGATTATTCTCGTCGGTGACGTCGAGCCCGAGTCTGCGTTTGCGTTGATCGAAAAATACTGGGGCGAGTGGGAGCGCGGCGACTACGATGTCGATGTGCCCGAGGAGCCGGCAGCAGATGGCCCGCGCTACGACCATATCCAGTGGGAATCGCCGACGCAGCCGTGGCTCACCATTAGTTACCGTGGACCTGCGTTCAGCACCGAGCGTCCCGACATGGCGGCGATGGATGTCTTGTCGTCGATCTATTTCTCGCCGTCGTCACCGCTCTACCAGAGCATCGTGATCGAGGACCAGCTCGCGGATCAGTTTTTCACCTGGTTCCCGGATCGCAAAGACCCCTACCTATTGTTGATTGGCGCGCGTCTTACCGATGCGGCCAATGCGGCCGAAGTGCGAGATCGTATTAACGAGACGCTGATAGAAATGCGCACCGAGCTGGTGCCCGAGCAGCAGCTGGCCGACACCAAGTCGCGTCTGCGCTACGGGTTTACCTCTTCGATGGACAACTCCGGCAGTATCGGCGACACGCTTGCCCGATTCGTGCATCTTGAGCGCACGCCTGAGACGATCAACGCGGTCTATGAGCGTTATGCCGAGCTGACCAGCGATGATCTGCGTCGTCTGGCGGGCGAGTATTTTGTCGATGACGGTCGCGTGACACTGACGCTCTCGAACGACGCGGCGATGGCGGGCATCGACGGGATGGCGAATATCGATGACCGCGTCGCAGACATCCTTGCGGCGGCAGATGACCAGCCGGATGAGCAGCTTGCCGATGATGACAGCGAGTCGCTCGAGTCGTTGCTTGCGCTGGCCAGCCTTGATCTGGCGCCGGCAACACCGGCGCGTGATGTCGCGACCATAGAGCTGCAGTCGACATCGTCGCCTTTGGTTGATGTGTCGTTCATCTTCAATACGGGCGCGGCGTTTGATCCGCCGGGCAAGAAAGGGCTGGCGGCTTTGACTGCGGCCATGGTTGCAGAAGGTGGTTCCGAGGCGCTGAGCATCCAGCAGATCGAGAAAGCCATGTATCCGATGGCGGCGGGCTTCGGCGCTCAGGTCGACAAGGAAATGACGCGGCTCGCCGGCCAGGTTCACAAAGACAACCTGGATAACTGGTATCAATTGGTCAGTGGCCAGCTGCTGACGCCGGGATGGCGCGAATCGGATCTTACACGCCTGCGTACCCAACTGATCAATGCCATTAGCACCGGTCTCGTCGGTAACAACGACGAAGAGCTCGGCAAGGAGTTGTTGTACACGCGGATTTATCCGCAAGGGCATCCTTACGGTTCGCTCAATCTCGGTGCGATCGGTGACCTCGAGTCGATTACGCTGACCGATGTTGAGGCGTTCTATCGTGAGCACTACACCGTGTCGAATCTCAGGCTTGCGCTGGCGGGTGGCTACGACGATGCGTTCCGCGATCGTGTGGTCGGTGATCTGCAAGCGTTGCCGGTGGGTGAGGCAAATGCCTTGCAGGTGCCGGGCGTTGCCGTTGCCGACGCGCGTACCGCATTGGTGATACAGAAAGAAACGCCGGCAGTTGCCGTGTCGTTCGGCATGCCGATCGACGTGCAGCGCGGCGACAAAGACTGGGTCGCGCTGTGGCTCGTGCGTTCATGGCTCGGTGAACACCGCTCCAGTAACTCGCACCTGTATAAGCGCATCCGCGAAACGCGTGGCATGAACTACGGCGACTACGCCTACATCGAGTACTTCCCGCGCGGCATGTTCCAGTTCTATCCGGACGCGAACCTTGGCCGCCAACAGCAGATATTCCAGGTCTGGATTCGTCCGCTGCGCACCAACAATGATGCATTGTTCGCCACGCGCACCGCGCTGTTCGAGCTGCAGAACCTCATCGACAACGGCATCAGCGAGTCGGACTTTGAGTCGACCCGCAGCTACCTGTCGAAGTTCGTAGCGCAACTCGTCAAGACGCAAGGCCGCCAGCTCGGCTATGCGGTTGATGCCGACTACTACGAGACGAGCGCGTTCGCCGACTACGTGCGCGCCGGTTTGGCTGGGTTGACGCTGGACGATGTTAATCGCGTGATCAGCGAAAACCTGTCGACCGACGGTCTGCAATTCGTGTTTATCTCCAGCGATGCCGATGGTTTGATTGAGGCGCTGGCGAGCGACACGCCATCGCCGATTACCTACAACACCGACAAGCCGCAGGCTCTGTTGGACGAGGATGCGCGCATTGCGGTTGTGCCGTTCGGACTGGATAGCGCTGACATCGACAAGGTCGATGCCAGCGAATTGTTTGAATAGTCCGTGAGCCGTCTGTTTGTGGTTCGGCACGGGCAGGCGAGCTTCCTGACCGAAGACTATGACCGTTTGTCGCCGCTCGGTGCCGAGCAATCGCGCACGCTGGCGCGCCACTGGTTGGCGCATTCGGTTGCGCCGTCTATGGCGTTTGCCGGCAGCTTGCAGCGCCAGCAGAAAACCGCCGAGGCGGTTGCCGATACATACGCGCAGGCCGGTGCGTCGTTTCCCGAGCTGGAAACGCTGGAGGGGCTCAACGAGTATCCGGCCGAAGCGCTGATGAGCGACCTGGCGCCGGTGTTACGCCGGACCCATGAGGCGGTGGATGCCGATGCGCGGGCGTTTGAGGCCGCGTCGGACACCAAGGCGCAATACCGCACGGTGCACCGCCTGCTGGAGTCGGTGATGCGGGCATGGGTCAATGCCGAGTACGATGCGGACGCGGTTTCCATCCCGAGCTGGGCTGCGTTTAGCGGCGGCGTGCGAACGGCATTGCGCGATATCATGCAACGCGCGCCGTCGTCGTCGGACGTCGTCGTGTTCACGTCGGGCGGGCCGGTCGGTATCGCCGTTCAAACCGTGTTGGAGTCGCCCGAGCTGAAGGCCGCCGAGTTGAACTGGCGGGTCCACAATGCGTCGGTCACGCGCTTCACGTTCTCTTCATCGCGCGTGTCGATGGATGCCTTTAATGATGTGTCTCACCTGCCTGCTGAGCTGTTGACTTACCGCTAGCGTCGATGATCTGTCTACTTATTTTGTCAATTCGTCTAAGTCGAATCTAATTTGTAGAAAAAATGTAGAGAATAATTCTCTTTAAAGTTTGACAGTCCGTCTCAGTTAAGGCATTATTCATCCTACGAGTTAGTCACGTCCCCACAGCATCGCTGGTTGACTATCTTCGTTGTCCCCAATAGTCTTTTCCCCCCGCATTGGAAGAGACGCCTAGGCCGGCTTCCCCTCCGACGCCGGCCTTTTTTTTGGGGCACTGTAATTAACGGTTCAAGGAGTTTCCGAATGTCACAAGATAAGTTTTCAAGCCGCCGAGGATTCGTCAAAGGCGCGATGGGCGTCGTCGCCGCAGTACCGCTGGCCGCGGTTCTCAGGGGTCGTAACGCGATTGCTGAAGGTGATCTTCCGAAATTGTCCGAAGACGATCCGCAGGCTGCCGCGCTCGGTTACAAGCATAAAGCCGCTGACGCTGCGAACGCCGGCGAAGGCCAGAATTGTGCAAACTGCCAGCTCTACAACGGCGGTGATGCCGAATGGGGTCCGTGTTCGATTTTCCCCGGCAAAGCAGTCAGTGCAGAAGGTTGGTGTGCCACGTGGGTCCAACGCGCAGGCTAATCCGAACGTTATTCACCAACGTAATGAGCCGGCCCACGATTGTGGGCCGGCTTTTTTTTGTTCGCTAACGACGCAAGCGGATCCGGATCGGTCCGCGTGCCGTCGACGGGTCCTTGATACGTCCTTGCGCAAGGATGTCGACTTTGCCTTGTGCCACCAGTCGTCGCGCTGCGGCGCGGGCCGGCTCCATCTGTTGCTGCCACTGCTCGCCGCCAACACGGCGTGCCGCCTCCGACGGACAGATGCTGGCACCCCGCCGACGTCCGGCGAGCAACTCAAGTATCGCCGTTTCCAGCGCATCGTCCGAACCGCGCTTGCCGCGGCGTCGACACGCATCCGAGCAGTAGCGCACCGCGTCCCAGTTGCGCGCCCATTTCTTCCGCCAGGTCATGGTGCGCCCGCACACGACGCACAGCTTGCTCTCGCCTCGCGGGTCGCTCACAGCAGCGTAGCCTGAACACCTTCGGTCGGGCCGCCTGTCAGTGTTGCGCTGGCCAACACGCGCCCGGCAATTGCCTGGCCGCTGAGCCACGCAGACTCGACGCGCGATGCGCCCGCGCACCAATCGCCACAGGCGCCAATCAGCAAGTCGTGGTCGAACAGGCAATCATCGGTGAGCGGTTGTTGCACGCGTGCGTAGCGCCAGCGATGGGCGACCGCGCTGTCGGTGTTCACCTGCAACCCGGTGAGTCGTTCAAACGCCTCGGCGAGCGTCGACGCAACCATCGCGGCGTCGGCCTCAAGATTCGCGGCCGACCACGACTCGCTGGCATGAATAACCCATTGCACGCTGGCGTCGCGTTCGCCAACGCGGTTGCCGATCCACGCGACCGGTGAGTTTGCGACGAACGCGCCTTGCCAGTGATCATCGGCGACCGCATGCGTTTGCAACATCACCGCCCAGGTCGGAGAAAAGTCGACCGATGCTGCACGTTCGGCAAGCGCCGGCGCGGGGCCGTCGAGCAGTAACGCGGCCTGCGGTGCCGGCGCGCTGACGATAACAACGTCGAAGCCGCCGCCAGGTCGCGTCGCACCCGCCGAATCGACATCGAGATACCACTGATCTGCGTCGCGCCGGATATCGGTCACACGGCATTGCGTGTAGACATGCAGGTCGCCGGCGAGTGCCTTGGTCAATGCGTTCATCCCGTGCTTGCCGCGCCAGCGCTGGTGGGCCGGTTTTTCGGTCACGACATCGCCGTCGATCTCGACAACGCGCTGCGGCCACTGCTCGACAATGCCGTCGCGTTGCCACGATTCGAGGTGCTGCAACATGCGCGGATCGCGCGCTGTGAAGTATTGCGCGCCGTGGTCGAAGCGTGTTTCATCGCGCCGGCGGCTGGCCATGCGCCCGCCCGGGCCGCGACTCTTTTCGACAATAACGACATCGTGATTGTGATCGGCCAGTATGCGCGCCGCGGCGACGCCCGCGAGGCCCGCGCCGATTACCGCCACGCGAAGCCTGCGTCCCTGATTGCGCATGACATGTTCGCGATAGGCATCCATGTCCAGCCGTTTGGCGTGGGCTTCCAGCGAGCGCCCGCGCAGCGTGCCTACCACGGCGCGCGCAGGCTCGAACGGTCGGTCGAATAGTCCGAGTGCCCAAAGCAGCCCGCCGTAGGACGACGGGTCGTTGCCGTCCAGTGCGTAGCGGTGATTCAGGTCGATCAGCCGTGACAGCGCCTCTTCCGGCGAGCGCGTCCAGCGCAGCAACGCCTTCGCCCAGCTCATGCGCAGATTGTTGTGTAACTCGCCGTGCACGAGTAACGAGCGTTGCGCAAGATCCCATAGCGCGTCGCCACTGTTCGCGTGTTGCAAGCGATACAGCGACAGGTCCTTGTCGCGCGCATCGCCGCGATGAGCGGCGAGCGTTTTTTGTGCCCATTGTGGTATTGCATCGAGGCTGTCGGCATCGGCGCAATGAAAGCAAAAGTTGTGTGCCAGCTCGCGCCAGATCGTCAGCTCCTCAAGAAATTTGTCAGCACCCGCGCCGCCGCTGTCCTGCGCCTCGGCCGCGAGCCGGAACGGCGATACCTGACCATAGTGCAGATATGCCGACATGCGGCTTACGCCAAGCGGCCACTGCTCGGCGGCGTCGTTACGCAGCCGGTGATAGCGTTTCAGACCGCGCTCGCGAAATGTTTGCCAGCGCTGATAGCCGGCATCGCTGCCGCCGGGTGTGTCGGCCACCGGGCCGATCGCGTGATTGATTGGTAATCGCGCAATGCGCTCGAGGATGTCGGCATCATTCATGTGGCCGATATCGAGCGGCTCGAATAATTGTTGTGATGCGAGCGCCATGTCGGCGGGTTGAACATCCTGCCATCCGGCGGCGATGCGCGCCGTGAATTCGTGTTTCATTGCATCACGAAATTTGAACGCCCGGTCGAACGACTTGCCCGGCAGTGGCATGGGTACGATGCAGCGCGCATCGACACTAATAACAGGCGGGTTCGCGCGGGCGGCAAGCGCCGGCTGCCATCGGCGAAACGGCGCGACCGGCATTTCCTCGAACACGACAGCCGCGGCCGCGTCGATCAAGCCGGGCAGTACTGTTGTCGTCGTCTTGTCGCCGGGTAAATGGAATGCGTAGCAAATGCCGCGCTGCGCCAGTGCGTTAGCTATATCGCGCGCCGCCTGCAGTATGAAGAAATGGTGGCGGTCGCTGTTGAAAGGATGCGCGCCGGCGAGACCCTGATACACCAGAACGGGCCGGCCGAGTCGTACGGCCAGCGTAACGGCCGTGTCCAGCGCCGGGTTGTCGTGCGCGCGCATCGCATGATGCATCCAGTAAAGTACGAACGCGCCATCCGCCGCGGGTTCGGCGTCGTTCAGAACGCGACTGCGTTCGCTGAGCTCAGTTGGCAGGTGGTCGAGTATTGTCATCGTGACGCTGTCATCGGCAGGGGAGCTTTACGATAGCGATGCGGACTGCAAACAACAACGTTGCGGCGATGCGGATCAGGACAGGCATTCGACAGCCGCCTGCGCAGACGGGGCGTTAACGCTACAGTGGTGGTATGCCTAAGCCGCACCGAAACACGAGCGACAAGCAGCCGGTCGGGCTGGTCTGGTTCAAGCGCGATCTGCGCGTGTCCGATCACGCGGCGCTGGTGACGGCGGCGCGCGCGGTCAACGTGTTGCCGCTGTATATCATTGAGCCGCATATTCTGGCGTCGCCCGATTCCGACGCGATGCATTACCGCTTTGTGCGCGAAAGCGTGCTTGCGCTTCGCGCCGAGCTGGCCGAGCTGGGTCAGCCGCTGATCGTCAGGGTCGGCGATGCCGTGGAGGTCTTGTCAGCCCTGCATGCACAGACGCAGTTCGTGTCAATTGATGCGCATGAGGAGACCGGTAATGGGTTGACCTACCGGCGTGACGTTGCCGTCGCCGCGTGGGCGCGGACGATGAACGTCGAGTTTCGTGAGCACAGCCAGAATGGTGTCGTCCGCCGGTTGGCATCGCGCGATGGTTGGTCGCGTATCTGGACCGCGCGGATGCATGCGCCGGTCGTGTCCACGCCGACTGCGTTGCGTGGTGTCGCGGGGATCGAGCCCGGGCCGGTGCCCGACGCCGGGGCGCTTGGTTTGTCAGATTTGCACCCGGCCGTCGCGTCGCGTGCCCAGCCGCAGCAGGGCGGCAGCGCGCAAGCGCACACCACGCTTGGCAGTTTTCTGGCGTCGCGCGGTGAGCGCTATCAGCGTGAAATCAGTGCGCCCGAGGTGGCGCGTCGTTCCTGCTCCCGTATCAGTCCGTATCTGGCGTTCGGCTGTATCTCTCTGCGCGAAGTGGTCGCGGCGACGCGCTCCAGCGGGCTGCCGAAACGCGCGGCCAGCGCTTTTCAAAGCCGGTTGCACTGGCATTGCCACTTCATGCAGAAGCTCGAATCCCAGCCTTCCATCGAAACCCAGTGTTTCAATCCGGCCTACGAGCATCTGCGCGACGATGGCGGCGACGCCGACCTGTTTGAGGCCTGGTGCACCGGCACTACCGGCTACCCGTTCGTTGATGCGTGCATGCGCGCCCTGCAGCACACCGGGTGGATCAATTTCCGCATGCGCGCGATGCTGACGTCGTTCGCCGCCTGGGACCTGTGGCTCGACTGGCGCCTATTGCGCGATTTCCTTGCGCGCCAGTTCATCGACTATGAGCCGGGTATTCACGTGTCACAGTTGCAGATGCAGAGTGGCGTGACGGGTATCAATACGCCGCGCATGTATAACCCGGTCAAGCAAGGCCTGGATCACGACCCCAGGGGTGATTTCGTGCGCCGCTGGGTGACAGAGCTTGCGCAGGTGCCGACACTGTTTATTCATGAGCCGTGGAAGATGTCGCCGCTCGAGTTGGCCGAGTGCGACCTGCGACTCGGCGTCGACTATCCGTTACCGGTTGTCGATCACCTGCAGGCGGTGCGTGCGGCGCGTGCCCGACTCGCCGTGGTGAGGAACGCGCCATCCCATCGCCAGCAGTCGGGCCGGGTGTTCGAGCGCCATGGCAGCCGCCGCGGGTCCGGCGACGGGCGCAGTGATGCCGGCTATCGCAAGCGGCGCGTTGCTGGCAATGATGCGGCGCGTTTCGATCGGCCGAAGGAAGACGACAAGCAGCTGTCACTCTTTGATTGAGCGCGTGGCTCACGTACTCTAGAACGCTTATCCAAGCGGAGGGTCCGCATGCGCATTCTGAGTTTCCGCCACCACGACGTCGACAGCTACGGCATTGTCACAGCCGCCGGCATAATCGATGCCGGTGCCCGCCTCGGTGGGCGCTATCGCACGTTGCGTGATCTGATCGCAGATGATGCGATCGAGTCGTTGCGCAGTTTGTCACAGGAGCACAGCGCCGATTACGCGACCGCCGACGTTACTTTCCTGCCGGTGATCCCGGTGTCAGACAAAGTCATTTGCGTCGGTATCAACTATCGCCCGCACATCGAAGAGACCGGCCGCGATGCGCCGACGCACCCATTGCTGTTTGTCAGATTTTCCGGCAGCCAGACGGGGCATGAGTCGGTCATCGTCGCGCCCTCGTTGTCCGAGAAGTTTGATTTCGAAGGCGAGCTGGCAGTCATTATCGGGCGCCGTGGTCGCCATATCCCGGCCCAGGGTGCGCTGCGCCACGTCGCCGGCTACGCCTGTTTCAACGATGGCAGCGTGCGCGACTATCAGCGCCACTCGACGCAGTTCACGGCGGGCAAGAACTTTGCGCGCAGCGGCAGTTTTGGCCCGTGGATGGTCACCGCCGATGAGATCGGTGACCCGGCCGGTCTCGAACTGGAAACGCGCCTGAATGGTGCCCTGATGCAAAGCGCCTCGGTGGGTGATCTGGTGTTTGATGTGCCGACGCTGATTTCCTACATCTCGTCTTTTACCGAGTTACTGCCCGGCGATGTCATCGTAACGGGCACGCCGGGTGGCGTCGGCTATGTGCGCAAACCGCCTGTCTATATGAAGCCGGGGGACATCATTGAGGTGTCTGTTTCCGGTATTGGCGTGCTCAGAAACCGCGTCGCCGCCGAGGTCAATATGCTGGACGACCAGCGGATTCCCGAGGAGGTTGCGCTATGAGTCCGCCATTGAAGACGATCGGCTGGCGCGAGTGGGTCGATCTGCCCGACCTTGCGTTGTTTAATATCAAGGTCAAGGTGGACACCGGGGCGCGTACCTCCGCGTTACACGCGTTCAATGTCGAAACATTCCACGAGCGCGGTCAGCCGCGGGTGCGGTTTTCAATGCACCCGGTGCATCGCTCAGACGCCTCGGTTCAGGTCTGTGAGGCCGATATTGTCGACGAACGCGTGGTGACCAACTCCGGCGGCCAGCGTGAGCCGCGCTATGTCATCGAGACAAGGCTCGATTTTGCGGGTGACATCTGGCCGATAGAAATGACACTGACGGCGCGGGATGACATGATGTTCAGGATGCTGCTGGGACGCACCGCGATGAACGGTCGTCTGAAGGTCGACCCGCAGCGCTCCTACCTGATGGGCAAACGCCACGTTTAAGTCGGCGGCGCCCATATCTCGCCTTCTCTACCAGGAGTAGATCTTGAAAATTGCGATCTTGTCGCGGAACCGGAACCTGTATTCAACCAAACGTCTCGTGGAAGCGGGCGAACAACGTGGCCACGAGGTACGCGTGGTGGACCATTTGCGTTGCTACATGAATATCGCCTCGCACAAGCCCGCCGTACATTTCAAGGGTGAGCCGCTGGAGTCGTTCGACGCGATTATCCCGCGTATCGGCAGTTCGGTAACCTTCTACGGCACGGCCGTTGTTCGTCAGTTCGAGATGATGGGGGTTTTCTCGCTGAACGAGTCGGTCGCCATCAGTCGCTCGCGGGACAAGTTGCGCTCGCTGCAGTTGATGTCGCGCCGAGGTATCGGCATGCCGGTGACGGGCTTTGCGCACTCGCCCGATGATACCGGCGACCTGCTGCGGCTGACTGGCGGCGCGCCGGTCGTGATCAAGCTACTGGAAGGCACGCAGGGCGTAGGTGTTGTGCTGGCCGAAACGACCAAGGCGGCGGCCAGCGTGATCGAGGCGTTCCGTGGTATCAACGCGAACATCCTGGTGCAGGAGTTCATCAAGGAAGCCGGCGGTGCCGACATTCGTTGCTTTGTCGTCGGTGGCAAGGTGGTTGCGGCGATGAAGCGTCAGGCCAAAGACGGCGAGTTTCGCTCGAATCTGCACCGTGGCGGCAGCGCGAAGCTGGTCAGGATCACACCGGAAGAGCGCTCCACCGTTGTGCGCGCCGCGAAAATCATGGGGCTGAATGTCGCGGGAGTCGACATTCTGCGCGCCAATCACGGCCCCGTGGTGATGGAGGTAAACTCTTCGCCCGGTCTGGAAGGTATCGAGACGGCGACGGAGAGAGACGTGGCCGGCATGATCATAGAATTCATAGAGAAAAACGCACGCCATGGCCGAACCAAAACCAAAGGTACTGGCTAACAAGCCAGCGCGGAATACGCGCACGATAACGATCGGCAAGACAGACGTTGCGCCCGGCAGGCGCGTATCAATCAGTCTGCCGATTACCGACCTCTACACGCATACCGAGATGAGTATGCCGGTTGAGGTTGTCAACGGACGCTATGCCGGGCCGACGCTGTTCGTATGCGCGGCGATCCATGGCGACGAAATCAACGGTGTCGAGATCGTACGTCGCCTGCTGACGCAAAAATCACTGGGCAGATTGCGCGGCACGTTGATCGCGATACCCATTGTCAACGTATTGGGTTTCTTGAATTTGTCCCGTTACCTGCCGGACCGTCGCGACCTTAACAGATCATTCCCCGGCAGCCAGAAAGGCTCCGCCGCGAGCCGTCTGGCCAGGATTTTCTGTGAACAGATTGTCGATCAGTCTGACTATGGAATCGATCTGCATACGGCGGCCGTACATCGCAGTAACCTGCCGCAGATCCGTGCTGGTCTGGCCGATGAGCGCACCCGTGCGCTTGCCGCCGTGTTTGCCGCACCGGTAATTGTCGATGCGGCTAACCGGGAAGGCTCGTTGCGCAGCCACGCTGTCGATCGCGGTATTCCGCTGCTGGTTTATGAGGCGGGTGAGGCGTTGCGTTTCGATGAAGCGTGTATCCGCACAGGCGTGCGCGGCGTGCAGCGCGTCATGCGCTCTCTCGGCATGCTGCCCGGCAAGCCGCCGGCAGGTTTTGGTGAGCCGGTCATCGCGCATGACAGCGCCTGGGTCCGCGCCTCGCACAGCGGCATTGTCGTGTCGCGTGCGGCGCTCGGTACACGTGTGCGTAAAGGCGAGTGTGTCGCGCGCATCTCGGATCCGTTCGGTAACAGCGTCGTGGAAGTGCCGTCGCCGCACAACGGCATCGTGATCGGTTCGGCAGAGCTGCCGCTGATCCACGAAGGCGATGCGCTGTGTCACATCGCCGGGTTTGATACGCCGGGGCATGCGGAGCGCACCGTCGCGGCATTCCAGGAGCATGTGCAGCAGCAGGATGAAGTCTCGCAGACCTGATCAGGTCTGATGACGGAGGTGGCAGCTATGGCGAACGAAGTTGACATCGGTCAGGCCGTGACGCGCACGGAAGACCAGCGGTTTATCACAGGGCATGGTCGTTATCTGGACGATATCGCGCTTGCTGATTGTGCGGTCATGATGTTCTTTCGGTCACCATTCGCCCGCGGTCGCATTACCCGGCTCGAGATCGCCGATGCGCTGAAAATCGACGGCGTGCTCGCTATCTATGCCGCGGAGGATCTTGCCGCGGCGGGTATCAAGGATATTCCGGCGGCCGCTGTACCGCGCAGTCGCAAGCATCCGGGGCGTGCCGCGGTCGCGCAGCCGCCGCTGGCGCGCGGCGAGGTTCGCTATGTGGGTGAGCCGGTGCTCGCGATTGTCGCAGAGCATCGCGCCGCTGCACGTTCAGCCATCGAGCGCATTGAATTCGATGTGGACGCATCGCCGCCGGCCAGTGATATTCGCCAGGCGCTTGGCGACGATGCGCCAAACGTGCACGAGGATGTTGCCGGCAACGTGCTGGGTATCCTTGAGCAAGGCGATGAATCAGCAACCGATGCCGCATTCGCCGATGCCGCGCGCGTCATCACGCTGGATGTTGTGAACAATCGCCTGGCACCAAGTGCGATCGAGCCGCGTGGCTGTGCGGCAACGTTCGATGCTGACAGTGGTGAGTACGTGTTGTATCAGGGTTGTCAGGGGGTTCATTCGCTGCGGGGGCGGGTAGTGCAGTGCATGCCGATTGATGCGGGCAAACTGCGTGTCGTTTGTCCCGATGTCGGTGGTGGCTTCGGGCTGAAAATGTTCCTGCAGTGCGAGACCGTCAGTGTGTTGCACGCAACGCATGTGCTGGGCCGACCGGTGAAGTGGGTTGCCGGGCGTGCGGAGAGTTTCCTGTCTGATCTGCACGGGCGTGACCATCTGACCCACGCGGAACTGGCCGTCGATGACAGCGGCAGATTTCTGGCCATGCGTGTGCACATCGATTCCAACATCGGTGCCTACCAGTCTCAGGGCAGCGCGATGATCGCGTGGCTGGGCGCGTTCATGACTACCGGCTGTTACAAAATTGCGGCGGCCTACACGAGCGTGCAATTGGTGCTGACAAACACGGTGCCGGTCGATGCGTATCGCGGTGCAGGGCGACCCGAGGCGTTGTATCTGATTGAGCGGCTGGTCGATAAAGCGGCGCGCGAACTGCGTATCGCCCCCGACGAACTGCGGCGGCGTAATTTCATTCCTGCGGATGCGTTTCCTTATCGTGTGCCGACAGGGCAGGTCTACGACTCCGGCGACTATGTGACGCTGATGGCGCGATGTATGCAACGCGCTGACTGGGACGGCTTCGGCGAGCGTCGCGATGCGTCGCGCGAGCGCGGCATGCTGCGCGGTATCGGTCTCGCCTACTACGTGGAAATTTGCTCCGGCTTCGGCCAGGAGAAGACCGATCTTGAATTCGACGCGAACGGCGAACTGATCGCACGCGTCGGTACACAGTCGACCGGTCAGGGTCACGAAACCAGTTTCGCACAAATTATCGCGCGCAGGCTCGGCGTCGACATGTCGCTGATCCGCGTGCTGCAAGGTGATACGTCGAAGATCGCAACCGGCGAGGGCACCGGTGGCTCGCGCACGATGGCGATCGCAGGCTCGGCGCTGCAGATGACGGCGGACGCGATGATCGCGCAAGGCAAGAAACAGGCGGCGCAGATGCTGGGTGTCAACAGCGATGCCGTGTCATTCGAATCCGGCGACTTTTCTGCGCCGGCCGGTGATCAGGTTTCAATCGCGGCGGTTGCTGCAGCGTCGCTGGATGAGGCGCAGGTTGCGCCGGGCGTGCAGCCGGGACTGGCGGCCAGCGAATTGTTCAAGCCGGATGCCGGTACGTTTCCGAACGGTTGTCATATTTGCGAAATAGAAATAGACCCCCGCACCGGTAGCGTCGAAATTGCGCGCTACACCGTTCACGATGATGTCGGCAATGTGATCAATCCGCTCTTGCTGCAGGGGCAAATTATGGGCGGTGTCGCACAGGGGCTGGGTCAGGCCATGATGGAGCGGGCGTTGTACGAGCCCGCTTCAGGCCAGCTTCTAAGTGCGTCTTTCCTGGATTACGCGATGCCCTACGCCGAACACATGCCCGACATGGATTTCGATATGACACCGGTGCCGTCGCCGCGCAATCCGCTTGGCGTTAAAGGCGCGGGCGAGGCCGGCACCATCGGCGCACCACCGGCGTTGGTCAATTCGGTCGTCGATGCGTTGCACGAATTCGGTATCGACCATATTGATATGCCCGTCACGCCGATGAGTGTGTGGCAAGCGTTGACCGGCGCAATGAAAAAAGACAAGCGCGAGGCTGCGTGAAATGCAATCAGCCGCGCAGCGGGTTGCGGTCAGTCGGCGGTAATTCCTGACGGGCGTGCCGGCAGCATCGCGACGACCTGATCGACGTAGCCCGCGATGATTTGTTCCGGGCTGCGTTGTTCGTCGCCGATTGACCGCCCGAGGCGCACGATGACAAGCTCCTCCGATGGCACCACGATGATGAACTGGCCGAGGTGGCCGTTGAACGCGTAGTAGGGAGTCGCGTGGTCATAGGTCAGCCATGTTGAGTAGCCGTAGTACGGCGTGGCACGCGGCGTGCGCATCGCGTCGACAAAACCGGCCGGTAGCAGTTGCCTGCCTTGCCAATTGCCGTTATCGAGCATCAGCTGTCCGAGCTTCGCGTAATTGCGCGCGTTGGTGCTGATGCAGCAATACACGAGCTCCATGCCGCGTTCATCAAGATGCCATAGCGCGTCGGCGTTCATGCCGAGCGGTCGCCACAGTTTCTCACTGAGGTAGTCGCTTAGCGTCGTATCCGGATCGCGCTTGTGCAGCGCCCGCGACAACGCGATGCCGAGCAACTGGGTAGAGGCGCTCGAATAGTAGAAATAGGATTCCGGCGCGCGTGTGAACTCACCGTCCAGCACGAACGACTCGACGTCGTCGCCGTAAAGCAGTTGAACGGTTGGGCTGAACGGACTGTAATAGTGCTCGTCCCATTCGTAGCCTGATGTCATTGTTGAAAGTGACCCAAGCGTAGCCTGACGTGCGTTGTCGTCGTCATCGAACTCAGGCAATAGTGTCGTCAGCGGCTCGTCAAAACCGGTGATCAGCCCGTCCTCTATAGCGAAGCCGAGCAGCATGGTGACCACTGTCTTGGCCATCGAGAAGGAGTTTGTGCGACTCGCCTCGTCATAGCCTGCAAAGTATTGCTCGGCGATTAGCTGGCCATCTCTGATCACCAGTAGCGCGACGCCGTCATCGGCGGGAACGGCCGAGGCAAGTGGTGCGGGAAGTGAGACCGGATAATCGGGATGCTTCGTCCACTGTTGTGGCGTTCCGGCGGCGATGATGCGCGTCGCGAAAACGTTATGGTCGTCGATATTGGCCGTCGGGTGACCCGCGAAATAGGTACGGCTAACGGCGGTCAGAATATAGCCATGCCCGGAGACAACCAGAGCCAGCCATGCGGTGCAAAGCAGCGCGGCGAGGATAATCAGCAGTTTTTTCATCCGCCGAGCTTAACGGCTGTGCGTCGCCGATGCTATCGATGCGGATGCGTGACTGGCCGGCGGTATATTGAAATACCGCCGGCCAACAATTCACCTAGAAGCGATAAACCACGCCGAGCGATAGCATCGAGACGTCGGTGTCATCGAGATCGTAGAGTTCATACTCGCCTCTGACCTCAAGCGGTCCGAGACCAAACGCGGCGCCGATGCCGTAGCCCATGTCCGTGCCATCGTCACTGTCGCTGACACCGAGCAGCTCGGCCTCGGCTTCCCAGGCGATCATGCCCAATTTGCCGTAGATGTCGATGAGTCCGGCGTTGAATGTAACCACGCCCCAGACATTCATACCGGTCACCTCGATCGTGAGCGGGTCACCGAGAACATCGACCTCCGGCCCGCCGAAATCGACATAACCAGCCTCGACCGCGAGGTCGACCAATGGCAGGTCAAAGGTATAACCGGCGAAGAATTTTGTCGCGGTGTCGTCTTCATCAATGCCGGATGGCAGGCCCGGAATGGTGACATCGCCAAAGTCAGACTCGATAGTTGCGCCACCGGCGCCAGCGCCGATGTATAGCCCGCTGCCGGCGTTGGCTGCGAGCGGCAACAACAGACCGATCAGTGCGAGCGGTTGCAGCAAAATAGATTTGCTTGAAATCTTCATAACAGAACTCCTGTAATAGAGGGCACAAAATTACCCTATCTGCGTTGTTGACGATTGGCCTGCGTCACAGTTTCGGTCACAAAAAATTCATCCTTGCAAGCGGTGTAATTCGCTAATATGAACATAACAGACGAGCAACATTTAACATAACAAGACCGTCTGTTGGTTCCTTTTTAATCGCTGCAATTAGCCATGCTGCGTTGCATAGCCGGCCCGGGAGAGCACGTGAACACCATTTCCAATTCTCGCTTTTCGATATTTCGCGTTCTTGCGATCACTGCAATTTTCTCAACTGTCTGGATGGGCCGTGCGCATGCGCAGGACCTTGTGATCACGGGCGTGATCGACGGGCCACTAACGGGTGGCGTGCCGAAAGCTATCGAGCTCTACGTTGTCAACGATATCGACGATCTGGGCATTTACGGCGTTAGCTCTGCCAACAATGGCGGCGGCACTTCGGGTGCGCCCGAGTTTACGCTGCCCAATGCGCCGGCCAGTGCCGGGGACTATTTCTATATCGCATCAGAGTCGCCGCAGTTCACGGCGTTCTTTGGCATTGCGCCGAATGCGACCAGCGGCGCCGCATCTATCAATGGCGATGACGCCATTGAGCTCTACGAGAACGGCGTGGTTATCGATGTGTTCGGCGAAGTCGACACCGATGGCTCCGGGCAGCCGTGGGAGTATCTCGACGGTTGGGCCTATCGCAACAGTGATAGCGGGCCGGACGGGACGAGTTTTGTGATTGGCAATTGGCAGTTCAGCGGACCGAATGCGTTGGACGGTGAAACAACGAACGCAACTGCAGCGGTACCGTTCCCGTTGGGCACGTTCGCGAGCGCGGGTGGCGATAGCGCACCGAGAGTCGTCGCGACGACACCCGCAGAAGGTGCTAACGACGTCGCTGTCGACGCGTCAATCGAAATCGTCTTCAGTGAGCCGGTGACCATTTCCGGCGCATGGTTTGATCTCTCCTGCAGTGTCAGCGGGGTCGTGACGGGCGCAGTCGCCAGTGCCGACTCGATAGTCTTCACCGTCGATCCGGACATGGACCTTACGGTTGGCGAGCAATGCAGCCTGACCGTGTTCGCGGCGAATGTCGCGGACATCGATGCCGATGATCCGCCCGACACGCCGGCCGCCGATTTTGTGCTGAATTTCGAGGTCGACAATGCCGGCGGTATCGAAGGCGTCATCATCAACGAAATTAATGCGGACCCGGACACCTCTGCCGGCGATGCGAACGGCGATGGTGCAGCGAATTTCTCCGACGACGAATTCGTCGAAATCGTCAACACGACAGGTGCTGCGCTGGATGTTTCGGGCTGGACACTGAGCGACGGTTTCAGTCTTCGCCACACGTTCCCTGCCGGATCGGTGATCGATGATGGCTGTGCCATCGTGGTATTTGGCGGCGGTGCGCCGGCGGGTGCGTTCGGCGGCGCATTAACGCAGATTGCCAGCGGTGGGTCGCTGGGCCTCAACAACGGCGGTGATACGATCACGCTGAACGACGGCAGCCGCGATGCCGCATCGGAAAGCTATGGCAGCGAAGGCGGCAGCAACCAGTCGCTGACGCGCGACCCCGACCTGACCGGTGCGTTCGTGCAACACACGACAGTAGGCAGTGCGTTGTTCTCCCCCGGTACGCGTAACGACGGCAGCACTTTTGACGGTTGCAGCGTATCGATTCTGGATGCCGCGATTTACGAAGTTCAGGGCAATGCCAACGCCAGCCCGCTGACGGGCAATATCGTGCGCGTCGAGGGTGTCGTTACGGGCGACTTCCAGGACGGCGATGCCGATACGCAGAGCAGCCTGCGCGGTTTCTACTTGCAGGATGCGATCGGCGACGGTGACGCCGCGACCTCCGACGGCATATTCGTGTTCGACGGCAGCGCGCCGGGCGTCGACGTGAATCCGGGTGACGTACTTCGCGTCGTCGGCGTTGTTGACGAGTTTTTCGGCGAAACGCAAATAGAGGCGAGCAGCGTTGAAGTGCTCGCCGTCGGTGGGAGCGTTGCGCCGGCCGAGCTGATGCTGCCCGCGGCCGGCGTGATTGCCGGCGCGAACAGCCCCTACATTGCCGATCTCGAACGCTTTGAAGGCATGCTGGTACGGGTGTCACAAACGCTGACGGTTGCCGACCTGTTCAATCTTGACCGTTTCGGTGAAATCCCCCTGCTGGCCGGCGGGCGTTCCGTGCAGTTCACAAACAACAACGCGCCGGACGCGATTGGGTTTGATGCGAGCCTGCAGGATCTTGCGGCACGTCGGCTGATGCTCGACGATGGTCTGGCGCTGCAGAATCCTGATCCGATTCGCTACCCCGCACCCGGGTTGCCGAATGCGGTGGGTAAGGTAGTTCGCTCCGGCGATACCGTCGCGGGTCTGACCGGCAACATCCGCTACAGTCGCGGCAGCGGCAGCTCGGGCACCGAGCTGTACCGGCTGATGCCAACGCAGGAACCGGTGTTCGTCGCCGCGAACCCGCGTCCTGAAGTACCTGCTGTTGGCGGTGGCGTTGCGGTCGCGTCATTCAACGTGCTCAATTTCTTCTCGACGATCGACCTGCCGGGTAGTGAGTGCGGTCCGAACTTGATTGGCTGTCGCGGCGCCGACAGCGCGCTTGAGCTGGAGCGGCAACTGACGAAGCTGGTGTCGGCCATCGTCGCGCTCGACGCGGATGTCGTCGGCCTGATCGAGATCGAAAATAACGCCAGCGCCTCATTGCAGTTGCTGGTCGATGCGATCAATGACAGTGTCGGTAGCCAGCTGTACGACTTTGTCGACACGGGTGTCATCGGCGGCGATGCCATCAAGGTAGCGTTGATTTACAAGCCGGACACGATCGCGCTGGTTGGCACTCCCGCCGTGCTCGACAGCAGCATTGATGCACGTTTCCTCGATCAGAAGAACCGCCCCGTTTTGGCACAAAGCTTCAGCGAAACTGCCACCGCGGGCGTGTTCACGGTCGCGGTAAATCACCTCAAATCGAAGGGCTCGGATTGCGAAGATGTGGGCGATCCGGATGTTGGTGATGGGCAAGGCAACTGCAACGTCACGCGGACACTGGCGGCCGAGGCTACGGTCGACTGGCTTGCGACAGACCCGACCGGCAGCGGCGATACCGATATCATCGTGATCGGCGACATGAATGCTTATCTGCAGGAAGACCCGATCAACGCCTATCGCGCTGGCGGTTACACCAATTTGCTCGACACCTTCATAGGCGGTGAAGCTTATACCTTCATCTTCGGTGGCCAGATCGGTGCGCTGGATCACGCATTCGCGACGCCTGCGGCGCTGGATCAGGTGACGGGTGCGGCGATCTGGCACAGCAATGCGGATGAGGCTGATGCGCTGGATTACAATCTGGACTTCGGGCGCAACGCCGACATCTACGCGCCGGATGCGGCGCGTGCATCAGATCATGATGCGGTTATCGTTGGTCTTAATCTGGTCGGCGATCTCGACGGAGATGGGGTGTCCAACGCTAACGATGTGTGTCCGAATACGATGATTCCGGAGTCGGTGCCTACGAAACGCCTGCTGCCCTTCCGCTACGCACTGGTCGATGGCGACAACGTCTTCGATACTGGCAAGCGTGCATTGAGGACCTATACGACGACCGACACGGCGGGTTGCTCCTGTAGCCAGATCATTGATGAGCTGGGGCTCGGCAAGCTGCAGGAATGGTTCGGCTGCGGCAGCTTCGTCATGTGGTTGTGGACGCGCCACGTCGCGGAGTAGGCCGCCGCACGACAAATGGCTGCAATATAGAGAGCCGCAAGGCCGGGGGCGCACGCGCGTCTTCGGTCTTGCGCGGCTGTTTGTGACTCAATTAACAGTGCAAAATCAGCAGCATTGCTATTATCCGACATAATCTGCGTGACAGATTGTGTGGCTGCATGGATGTCGGCCTGTTGCTTTGTTGTGGAGTACACGGCGCCGAATGAACGGGCGATTCAAATTTCTTGGTTGCATGATCCTGCTGGCGGCATTCTGTCGCCCGGCACTTGCTAACCAATGCGCGGCCCCCGGCAATGACGGCTCGGGTGCGTTCAGCGGCGTGGTCAACACCTATTGGGCGGCGACCGATCGTGCGCGCCCGGGAGATACGCAGATCGAGCTGGGCAGCTCGCGCGGCGCACTGCAATCCATCCAGCCGAATGACCTGCTGCTCGTTATCCAGATGCAGGCCGCGCGCATCGATCGCTCCAACGACGACGATTACGGCGACGGCCAGAACGGCGATCCTGCCACGGGTTATACCGATCTCGAAGAAACGGGTGTATACGAATTTGTCCGTGCTACGAACACTATCGGCGCCGGTGGCGGCACGCTCACAATCGCGTCCGGCCTGATCAACGACTACGACCGGCGCAACGCGAGCGGCGGTCGTGGTCAGCGTAGCTTTCAGGTGGTACGAGTGCCGCAATACGTCGATCTCACGATCAGCGGCACGTTGACCGCGACGCCATGGGACGGCGAGAGCGGTGGTGTCGTTGCCATTGATGTGGGTGGAACACTGACGTTCGCCGGTGGTGCTATTGACGTTTCCGGTCGTGGCTTTCGTGGCGGTGGCGGGCGCGCCTCTACCAGCGGTTCGGGCGACAACGACGACTACCGGACAAACTCATCCAACCTGGCAAACGGCAGCAAGGGCGAGGGCGTCGCGGGTACGCCGCGTTTTGTGTTTGCCGGCACCGGTGTCATCAATACCGGCAGCGAAGGCATCCCGAGCGGCAGTTTCGCGCGCGGTGCGCCGGGTAATGCCGGTGGCGGCGGCACGGATGGGCGGCCCAGCGCCAACGATCAGAATACCGGCGGCGGTGGCGGTGGCGGTTTCGCCAGCGGCGGTCGCGGCGGTCATGCATGGTGCCCGGGCGGGCCGTCCGTGTGCCCGCAGAGCGGTGGCTTCGGCGGCAGCGGTGTCGTTGAGCAGGCGGCCGACCTATTAGTGATGGGCGGTGGCGGCGGCGCCGGCACGACCAACAATGCAACCGGCACACCGGGCGGCGGTGTGGCGTCCAGCGGCGCCACCGGCGGCGGGATCATCATCGTGCGCGCCGGCACGATAACCGGATCCGGCACACTGCGCGCAGACGGCAGCGACGCGAATCAGACCGTTGATAATGACGGCAGCGGCGGTGGCGGCGGTGGCGGCGCGATCCTGCTCGTCGCCGACACCAATGACGGCGCACTGCTGAGCGCGTCGGCCCGCGGCGGTCGCGGCGGCTCGAACGGCAACAGCACACCGCACGGCCCGGGCGGCGGCGGCGGTGGTGGTTTTGTTGCGCTTAATGCGCCAATGTTTGGTACCTCGGTTGTTGTAGCCGGCGGCATCGCCGGCACGACCGAAGGTAATCCGGCGCCGTTTACATCCAACTACGGCGCGACGTCGGGCAGCAGCGGCATCTCAACAACAATCTCGGGTCTGCAGATTCCCGGCCTGTCGTCGGGCGGCGAATGCTCGGTGCGTGTGGGCAAGAGTTTCGCGCCCGTGTCACTGGGCGTGAATTCGCCGACAAGGCTGACCCTGACGCTGCGCAACCCGAATCCGACGTTGCCGCTGAATGCGCTGTCGCTGACGGATAACTACCCGGGCGATCTCGAAAACGCGCCGTCACCGAATCCGAATAACGGTTGCGGCGGCTCGCTGGTGGCGACACCGGGCGGTAATACGCTCGCGTTGAGCGGTGCGTCTCTGACGGCCGGCGCCAGCTGCACGCTCGAGGTCGATGTGATCGCGACGACGCCGGGCAGTTTCACCAATACCATCGCCATCGGGGACGCGGATGCGACGATCGCATCACGCCCGGTGCGCAACCTTGTTCCCGCGCAGGCAACCGTCACCGTCATCGAGCCTCTCGTGGTGACGAAAACGGTCGCGGTGATTTCCGATCCGGTTGGCGGTGCGGGTGACCCGTTCGCGATTCCGGGCGCGATCGCCGAGTACACGATACTGGTCAGCAACCCGAGCGCTGTGCCGATCGACAACGCGGGTCTGCGCGTGACCGATGTATTGCCCGACACGACGACGTTCCTGAATGTTGATCTTGGCGCAGGACTGCCGGTGGTGTTGATTAACGGCGGCGGTGGCGGCTTGTCGCTGAATGCCGCGGGACTCGTCTACTCCGATGATGAGGGCGCGAGCTATGGCTACGGGCCGTCTGCCGGCGCGGATCCGGACGTCGATGCACTGCGCATCACGCCCAACGGGTCGTTGGCGCCCGGCGCGAGCGTCACGCTGCGCTTCCGGGTCCTGGTCAACTAGGCCAAGCCCTGATCACGTCATCGCAGGCTTGCGTGGCGATCAGAGTCTACCCGGACAGATTGCCGCCGGCCTGAGCCGGCGCCTATCGTTTCAGACCATCGCCTCTCAGCCCATCGCGGCCTTCACATCCTCGGGACGTATCGGCAGGTGGCGCACACGCGCTCCAACCGCCGCCCGAATCGCGTTCGCGATCGCAGGTGCGACGACGATCAACGGCGGTTCGCCCATCCCGACCGGGAATTCGCTGTTGTTTGCGAATGCGATATCCAGTGCCGGCACGTCTGACATTCTGAGCGGCGTGTAGGTGTCGAGATTGACGTCGCCGACCTGCCCGTCGACAAATTTTGTGCCTTCGTGCAGCGCCAGGCTAACGCCCCACAATGCCGCGCCTTCGGCTTGCGCCAGCGCCCCGTCCGGATGCACGGTCGTGCCGCAATCGATGCCGTAGGTCAGCTTGTTGACGGTGACCTGGCCGCTATCGCGATCGACGGTGACGTCGGCGACACAGGCGACCCAGGTCGGCATCGTGCGTTCCTGACCGTGACAGACGGCAACCCCCTGGCCCTCGCCATCGGCGGTTTCACGGCCCCAGTCGGAGCGTGCACGCACGTCTTTGAGAACCGCAGCGAGTCGCGTCGCGCCACCCACGGCTTCCGGTGCCTTGCCGGCGTTCTTGCCGCTGGCGTCGAGCATGCTGAGACGCATATCGATCGGATCGAGACCCTGCTTCTCGGCAATTTCGTCCATGAACGATTCCACCGCAAAACCGATCCATCCCGGGCCGACCGCACGCAGCCAGCCGGGCAGGAAGGTGTCTTGCGCGAGGCCGTTGTTGATCGCCCGTACGCGATGCGCTGGCAGCGTGTACCAGTGGTCGGCGCCGCTGATCGAGAACATATCGATCTTGCCGCCGTTGATGCCGTCGATCAGAAAGCCCGGCGCCATGCTCTTGGTCGGCCATCCGGCCGCCGCGGCGTGTTCGATGCCGGTCAGATTGCCGTCGGCATCGAACGAGGCGTTCATCTGTTGTACCGCCGGCGAGCGCACGCAATCGAAGCGGCTGTCGTCTTCGCGGGTGAAGACCATCTTCACCGGCTTGCCGATAGCCTTCGCTGTCAACGCCGCCGGTATCGCATAGTCACCGAACAAACGGCGGCCGAAACCGCCGCCGAGGTAATGCTGGTGCAATGTGATGTCGGTTTCCGCTACCTCGAGTGCCGCAGCCATCACCGGCAGGATCAGCGACTGCCACTGGTTACCGGTGTAGATGTGCCAATGGCCGTCCGCGTCGACCTCGGCAACGGCGTTTTGCGGCTCGAGCGTCAGATGCAGCGCGGCGTCATTGGTGTAGGTGGCATCCAGCGTGCTTGCCGCCGATGCACGCGCGGCGGCAACGTCGCCGTCATCGACCAGCATCGCACCGCTGTCCTTATCGGCCGCAAGCCTGCGACCTTCGGCCAGGATATCCTCCTCGGACACGTTGGCTGTTGGTCCGGCTGACCACGTGACATTGATCGCTTCCGCCGCTTTTTTCGCGCCCCAGAAACTATCGGCGATCGCCGCGACCCAACCCTGCAGTGTGCCGCTCGGGTCCTCGATGACGTGATAGCCTGAGTAGCCGCGAATGGATTTCGCGGCACTGTCATCGACGGTGTCGACGCTTGAGCCATAGCGGGTCGGTGGAATAATCGGCCGCGCATAAACCATGCCGGGACGCTCGACATCAATGCCGTAGACGGCGGTGCCGGTCGACTTGGCAGGGATATCCAGCGCCTTGGCGGACTTACCGATCAGCTTGCGCTGGTCCGCGGGCAGCAACGGTAATGCAGCGACTTCCTCGTCGCTCATGACCCGGTCGATGTCGCCCTTCTGGACAATTTCTGCGTAGCTCACAGACTTGTCGCCGTGGCTCACGCGGCTCGCGCTCGCGCTGCAGTCGGCGGGATCGGCGCCGAGCATGCTGGCGCCGGCCTCGATTAAAACGGTGCGCCCGGCGGCGCCGGCCTGCGACAGCTGCTTGAACGATGTGAACACCGACCAGGATCCGCCGGTGACCATGTAGCCCCATTTCGGATCGCTGTCGACGTGTTTCATCGAGACGTCGTCCCAGGCGACGCCGAGCTCATCGGCGACAACCCGCGCCAGCGCGGTGCCGACATGCTGGCCCATCTCGGCCTTGGCAATATTGATCAGCGTTTTGCCGTCCTGATCCATCTCGAACCAGACGTTGGGTGAGAATGTTCGCGCGGCGATCTCTTTTTCGATTTCCTTGCGCGCGCAACCGGCCGGCGCCAGCGCACCGAAGCCCATCACCAGCGATGTGCCGATCGAGCCCGCTAGAAAATTGCGCCGAGTTACGCCGCCCTGTGTGTCCTTGATGTATTTACGCATGCTCAGGCCTCCTTGTTGGCGGCGGACTTGATCGCACTGCGAATCCGCGTGTAGGCCATACAGCGGCACAAATTGCCGCTCATCGCTGTGTCGATGTCAGCATCGCTCGGGTTGGGGTTTTCGTCGAGCAATGCAGCCGCCTGCATGATCTGCCCGGACTGGCAGTAGCCGCATTGCGGCACCTGCTGTTCGATCCATGCCTTCTGCAGCGCATGTTCGCCGTTCAGTGATTCGATCGTGGTGACCTCGAGGCCGGCGACCGCATCAATTTCAATGCTGCAGCTGCGCGTGGCGGCGCCATTCAGATGCACGGTGCATGCGCCGCACTGGCCGATGCCACAGCCGAACTTGGTGCCCTTCATGCCCAGTTCGTCGCGGATGACCCACAGCAACGGTGTGTCGTTGTCCGCATCCGTCGTTACCGGTTCGCCGTTTAATGTGAATTCAATCATCGCTCTTCCCCCTGTCGATTACAGCCGTGTCTCAAAGTGTACCACTCAGTCAGGCAAGCACCTCGGCCAGAAAGTTAGACATCGCCTGCCACGAGCGCCGATCGGCTTTCTCATTGAAAACGGTACCATGCGCGGGATCGTTGGCCCCCGGCGTCGTAAACGCATGTTGTGTGCCGCCATAAGCATGCAATTGCCAGTCGGCACCGGCGCCGGACAGCTCGCGCGTGACCGCCAGAACGTCATCGGGTGTCGCCATCGGGTCATCCCAGCCGTGCAACAGCAGAACGCCGGCATTGATCTTCGGTGACGGGATGTTATCCGCCGGCACAAACAGGCCATGAAAACTGACGGCGGCCTTGATCGGTGCGTTCGAACGCGCCATGTCGAGTGCGCACAGTCCGCCGAAACAAAAGCCGATCACCGCGGTTCGGTCCGCATCGGTCACATCCTCGGCGCACATTACTTCGTGCGCACGTAGCAGGCGGGCCTGCAGCATCTCGCGATTGTTGAGCAACGGTTGCATGTTCGCGGCGTTCTCCTCTCGCGTCTTGCCCAATACGCCCTTGCCGTACAAATCGAGCGCGAAGCCCACATAGCCGAGTTCCGCGAGCCGCCATGCATTACGCCCATCATTCGGCCCTCGCCCGGCCCAGTTGTGACAGACAAGCACGCCGGGCCTGGGCTCGTCGTGCGTATCGTCCCAGGCGATCTCCGCCTCCAGTGCGACACCATCGTGTTCGTAGTCAATCGTGCGTGAGTGAATTGTCATGCTTGCTTCTCCCCGGATAGTGTCTCGTCAGTGTGCGAACAGTGCATAGACTATTGCAGCAGTTAGCGCTGTGACCCGCATAAGGTGGCGGGTGCAGGCACGCGCCGCAGCGGTCGTCAGCTGGTCTTGTCAGATCACAAAGTATTACACTGCAAGCGCGCCGCATTGCAATCAGGACTTGTACAGATTGTTGAACACATGATCGGCGCGGAGCGCGCGCTAAAGCGATGACACAGGACGTTTGCCGTCCAGCGCCCTAACCACCGATAGCGGAGTCTTTAAGAGCAATGCTACGAACAACTCAACGTGTAGCCCTGTCGTGTCGGTTTGTACTGGCAGCGTTGCTTCTTCCATGCGCGAGCTGGGCTCAATCCGATGCTGACGATAGCAAATGGGCGATCGCTATCGAGACAGGAGCCGTCGGTTTTTCGAGAAACGACGTGCGTATTCCCGGAGATACCGGAACCCGATTCGATATGACCGACCTGACCGGGTCGGGCCCCGAGTTTTTCGCGCGCCTCGAAGCGCACTGGCAGATAAATGACAGGCATGGCCTGCGGCTGGTTATCGCTCCGCTCGAACTGTCGGGGACTGGTGAGCTTGAGCAGGACACCGACTTCGCCAACGCGACGTTTGCCGCGGGAACGACCGATGGCACATACAAATTCAACGCCTACAAGTTTACCTATCACTACACGTTTGCCGATCAGGGCGCGTGGCAATGGCGAATTGGTTTCACGGCGGTGATTCGTGACGCCAATGTTGAGTTAGCGCAGGGCTCGCTGCAGGCGAACGACGACAACGTCGGCTTCGTGCCGACACTGCATCTTTCCGGTGAACGCCAGATCGCCGAGCGCTGGATGCTGAGTCTTGATTTCGACGGTCTTGCGGGTGGTCCGGGGCGACTGTTCGATGCCGCCGTGAAATTAAACTACGAGATTGACGACAACTGGCAGATTGGCGGTGGCTACCGCACGCTCGAGGGCGGCGTGGATACCGACGACGTTTACAGCTTTGCGTGGGTGCACTATGCGATGCTGGATTTACGTTATCGGTTCTGACCCGGGCGAGCGGGCCTTGCATTAGCTGGCAGTGGTCCGCGATCGCGTTGTCAGTGACAGTTGGCATGTCGGTTGAGTAAGGGTATGTTTGGTTTCAGGGTTCTTCCGGAGCCGCAATGACAACCAGGGTGAACACCTTGCGCAAGACGCTGGCGCCGTTATCCCGGTTGCCCGCAGTCGCGCGGGAGCAGGAGAAGCCCAACGTTGTGGTTATGGCGATGGACAACCCCTGCCTGGGCCTGCCCTATGGTCTGGCCGGTTGTGAGATACCATCGACGACATTGGATAATTGATGCAGGTACCACTTCTCGTTGACGATTTTTTACGGCGCGCCGCCGCGTTGTACCCGGATAAGACCGCGATCATCGACGGTGAGTTGCGCTTCACCTACGCGGACTACGAGGAGCGGGTCAACCGGCTGTCCAACGTACTGCTCGGTCTGGGTCTCGAGCCCGGCGACCGCGTTTGTATCCTCAGCCCTAACTCGCACTTCTTCCTCGAGAGTTTTTACGCGACGGCGCAACTGGGCCTGATTCTGGTGCCGCTGAATTACCGCCTGATCGCCGACGAGCACGAGTTCATTATTAATCACGCGGGCGTGAAGGCAGTACTCGTCGACTTTGAGTACGTGCCCCAGATCGATGCCATTCGCGACAGGCTGACGAGCGTTGAACACTGGATCGTCGCGGCGTACGAGCCGGGGGACTACCCGGGCTGGCGTGACTGGAACACTCTGGTTGAGGAGGCCTCGTCCGCGCGGCCGCAGAGTCCGCAACGCGACGAGAACGACCTGGTCTCCATCAACTACACGTCCGGAACCACGTCGCGTCCGAAGGGTGTCATGCTGACCCACCGCAACGTCTACATTAACGCGTACAACCTCATCGCCACCTGGCTGGTGTCGCACGAGGATATCGAGTTGTGGACGCTGCCGATGTTCCACTGCAATGGCTGGGGTGGCGTGTATGCGTTCACGGGCATGGGCGCGACGCATGTGGTCTTGCGCACCATCGATGCGCGCACCATCTGCAGCCTGATCGAGACCGAGAACGTGACCTTCGCCTGTATGGCGCCGACCGTGCTGCGCGCGATTCTGGACTACGATGACAGGGCAAGCCATTCGTTCAAGACGGCGCCACGGTTTGTGCTCGCCGGTGCGCCGCCGCCGGCCGCCTTTATCGAGAAACTGGAACAGGAGCTCGGCTGGCATTTCCTGCAAATCTACGGCCTCACAGAAACTGCGCCGCTGCTGACCTCGTCACAGGTCGACTTTGCTACAGCCCGGGACGACTATTCCCGTCGGGCGCGGGCGGGCGTGCCGGCGCTTGGCGTCGAAATCGTGCTGCGCGATGACGACGGCAACCCGGTGGCGAAAGACAACCAGACGATCGGTGAGGTGTGCGCGCGCTCGAACGTTGTGTTCGAGGGTTACTGGCAGCAGCCGGAAGAAACCGCGCAATGCATCCGCGACGGCTATTTCCACACCGGCGATCTTGCCGTGTGGGACGAGTACAGCAACATTCACATTGTCGATCGCAAGAAGGACGTCATTATTTCGGGCGGCGAGAATATCAGTTCAGCCGATATCGAGGACGTGCTCTACCGGCATCCTGCCGTGCTTGAATGCGCGGTCATCGGCGTGCCACATGATAAATGGGGTGAAACGCCTAAGGCGCTGGTAGTGCTGCGCAGTGGCGAGACCGCGTCGGAGGAGGCGCTTATCGCACACTGCCGCGACAACATGGCGCACTTCAAGTGCCCGACGTCCATCGAGTGGGTCGATGCGTTGCCGCGCACGGCAACGGGTAAGTTGCAGAAGTTCAGGCTGCGCGAGAAGTACTGGCAGGGCTCAAGAAGGGTTGGCGGCTAGCCGCCAAGGCTCAACGCTTGCTCGCGATGCCGCGAAACGAGAGCCCGATGCAAATCAGGCCGCACTGCGGCGACGCGTCAAAGCATAGATCGCGAGTGGCACCAGTGCGATAACAATAGCGATAGCCGCGGTCACACCCGGGTTGGCAAACGAAAGCTCGCTCGTCGGGAACAGTTGTGTGCCGCGCGTAAAAAGCACGAAGTGAATAGCCAAGCCGGCGAACGACGCCGGCCAGATCAACGCGAGCGGCATGCCGCGTGTCAGCACGCCGGCCAGCAATGGTGGCGTTGCCGCAACCGCGAGGCCGTAGACACCGACCTGACCGAACACGCCAAGCAGGCGCGGCGGCTGCAGGTTAATGAAATACGCAGCGATCGCGACAATCACGAGCACCACATGACTTGCCCGCATCGCCAGGCGCATCTTTTGCGCCTCGGTCATGCTCGCACGCAGCCGCGCCGGCAGCACATTCAGCACCAGATCATTGGCGGTGATGGTGGATAGCGACACCAGTAAACCATCCAGCGTGGACATTGCAGCGGCGAGTAACACGACGGCGATAATGGTGAACACCCAATCGGGAAACAGCGCCTGCAGGTAGGCGGTCATCACCAGGTCCTGGCGGAAGTTGCCTGTGGCCGGGTCGAGCAGGGCGGCTTCGGGCACCACCACGTGGGCGATGAAACCGACGGTGACCAACAACAGGAACAGCGCGAAGACGACCGTGAATACGCCAAGATACTGGCGCACCGCGCGGTCGTCCTTGACGTATAACGCCTTGGTCAGAATGTGCGGCTGGCAGACGATGACCGCGCCAATGATGAAGCCGGCGACATAAATCGAGAACACATTATTGAACAACGCACCGTCGCGATTCACGGCGAGTAATAGCGTCGGGTCGGCCGCGCGCAGGCGCTCAATAATCGGCGTGGGATCGGAGTTTGCTACGTAGACTATTGAGGCCAGCACCAGAATGGTCACGCCGATCATCAACGTGCCCTGCAGCACGTTGGTCAGCACATGCGCGTAGGTGCCGCCGACAAACACGTAGCCGGTAACGAACACCAGCGTGATTAACAACGCGACCTGATTGGACACGCCGAGCAGCGGTTGCATCACGATCGAGATGCCGCCCACCAGCAACACTACAAACGCGAACGACAATAACGATAACACCGAAAAATACAGCGCGAAGGCGCGTGAGTCGTAGCGCTTGCCGATCCAGTCGGGAATCGTCAGCGCGCCACTCTCGGCACCGATGCGGCGAAAGCGGAACGACAGGAAATACAACATCGCGCAAAAGCCGACGCCGACGCCGACCACCAGGTGAAACCATGCACTAAACCCGTCGACGAATACGAAGCCGGGATTAATAATGAAGGTGGCCGCCGATGCGGTACTCGCGGCCAGCGTAATACCGACGACCAGCGGCGACATGTCACCGCCGCCGATGGCGAAGCTGCCGAAGCCGCGCGTGCGCCGATGACCGAGCCAGCCGAGCCACGCTGTGCCGACGAGATATACGGCGAACAACGCCCAGGCCATATTCACTGTCTTGCAGCCAGCCTGTCGATCATCGTTTTGATTGCGGCGATCTGTTTACCATTTCGTGTGTCGTAGTCATCGCCGGTGAAGCCCCACCAGTCCCAGCAGCCGAGCGGATTCATCGGCGCCATGCGGCTGGCCGCGGCCTGCGGATAAAAGATGACAATATTATTGGTGTCGGCCCACTCGTTATAGCCCGCGCCGGTCACCATGGCATCGCCGATGAATCCGCTCGATTGCTTGCAGCCGTGAAACACAACGTGCAGTGCGCAACTTCGTTGCTCGCAGCTTGCGGGAATATACAGCGTGCCTTCGTCGAGCAACTCGGCATCATCGAACCCTCGTTGACTCACCGGCATCATGCGCCCGCCAGCCTCGCTTGCGCGCGGCGCAAGCGCGCCCAGCAGATGCGCTAACAGCGTGCCTGCGGCATCGTAGTTACACGATTGCAGATAGGGCTCGGCAAAACTGTCGCAGTCAGCGCCGGTAGCGATTGTCGGGATGCCATGCGCGGCAGGGACGTCGGTAACCAGCGCGGGTGTGGCGTCGATCAGTCCGGCGTAGAACGCAGCGGCTGCCGTGACGACAGGCTGGCCGACCGCTGTATCATTGCTGCCGTGGAACAGCCAGACGCTGTCATCGGAGAGATTGCTTAGCGGGTCAATACGCCCGGCCTCAGCGGCCTCTTTGGCGGACGCCTGCAATGCGCCGACGTCAATGTCCTCGCCGCTGATGCACGGCCCCAGCGCCTGGCGCATCGAGTTCTGCGCGCAACCATACGGCCCGCCGGCAATCAGCCCGGCGCCGCTGATGATGTCGCTGAACGCCAGATGCATCTGGGTTGCCATGTAGGCGCCGGATGAAATGCCGGACACGGTGATATTTTTCGCATCAATGCGCGGTAACGCCGCCGTCGCGGATGCGTCTGGTGTCTGCGCATCACCGGCTGGCGCCGCATCACCGCTCGCTTCGCGCGGCGCAGAATCACCACAACCGCTCAGCGCAAACAGCGCAATCATCAATGTCAGGAATGTTTTCATGGTAGTTGTGCCAAAAAGCCATCGATCGCACGCAACGATTCGGCTTCATTAAGAAGTGGAACATGGCCCCGATCCGGAATCTCGACCACCTCGAGATCGGGCTTGTGGTCGCGCATGCGCGCAACAATGTCGCGTGACAGTATGTCCGAGGTGGCGCCGCGCAAAAGCAGCACCGGCATGTCGCCAAGATGGTCGAAAGTCTCCCACGGGTCCGGCCCGGTCGGACCCAGCTCGCGCAGTGCGACGCCGATCTGAGGGTCGGCGTCCAGCATCGGGATGCCGTTGTCATCGGCACGATAGGCGCGCCGCGCCATGCGCTGCCAATCGGCATCACTCAACCCGGGCAGCGCGAGCCCGTAGACCGCGCGAGCCTGCTCAACCGCGTGGTCCCAGCTGTTGACCGGTTGCAGTTTGCCGGCGTATTTAACGACCCTCGCCAGGCCTTCGGGTGCGATCTCAGGGCCGACATCGTTCAGCACGATGCCGGCGATGCGTTGCGGCTGTTGCTCAGCCATGATCATCGAGATCAGCCCGCCGAGCGAGGTGCCGACCAGAACGGCCTGGTCGATACCGGCATGGTCCATCAGCGCGAAGGTGTCGTCGACGTAGGTCAGCGGATGGTAGTTACGCCATTGTGGATCGTAGTCGGACAGCCCGCGCCCGCGCAGGTCCGGAGAAAGTACCCGTCGCGTTTCGGCGAGGTGCGGGTTGAGGTCTTCGAAGTCGCGACTGTTGCGCGTCAGTCCCGGCAGACAGATCACCGGTGCGTGGTCGGTATGGCAGGGAAACTCGCGATAGAACAGTCTTAGCCCGTCGCGGCTTTCGTAGTAGCGATTTTTTTCGTCGCTCACAGGCTGACCTCCGCGAAGCGTGCGCGTAACTCGCGCTTGAGCACCTTGCCGTTGGGATTGCGCGGCAACGAGTCGATGAACGCGACGCCGCTGATGCGCTGTTGTTTGCCGACGCGCTGATTAACCCACTCTTGTAACGTCGCCGCGTCGAGCGCCTGCCGTGCGACGACAACCGCATACGGTGTCTCGCCCCAGCGCTCGCTGTCGACGCCAATCACCGCAACCTCACGCACGCCGTCGTGGCTTGCGATTGTCGCCTCGATATCGGCCGGATAGATGTTTTGTCCGCCTGAAATAATCATGTCCTTCTTGCGGTCGACCAGGTACAGGAAGCCGTCTTCATCGAGTTTGCCAATATCGCCGGTGCGTAACCACTTCGTGCCCTGCGCATCGGTCCAGGTCGCGGCGGCGTTCTCGGCGTCGCGGTTGTGATAGCCGGCCATCAACAGCGGGCCGTGACCGATGATTTCGCCGGCTTCGCCGACGGCGCATTCGTTGTCGTCGTTATCGAGAATCTTCAGGTCCTGGCCGGGGCAGGGCAGCCCGACCGAGTCGGTCTTGCGTTGCATGTCTTCCGGCGACAGTATCGTCACCAGCCCCTCGGTGAGACCGTAGAGCTCCATGAAAGCATTGCCCAGCGCGGCGACGATTTGCTTCTTGTATACCGGCGGCAGCGGGGAGCCGCAACACATCAGGCTGTGCAATTTGAGTGGCGCGTTGGCAAAGTCGTCGAGCTCCAGCATGCGCTGCAATTGCACAGGCACCATGGTGGTGTGGGTGATGTGCTGTGACTGCATCAAAGCCAGGCACTGCGCGGCATCGAACTTGCGCATGACGACGATCGTGCCGCCGGCAAGTATCGTCGCCAGCATCGCCACCCAGCTGATGTTCGAGTACAGGCCCAGCGAGCAAAGCGTGCGCGCGCCCGAGTGGTAGCGCAGGCCAACAGCCATGTCGTAGGCCCACGCGCTGCGCGAACGATGGTCGTGGACGATGCCCTTGGGTAGCCCGGTGGTGCCCGAGCTGTAAATAATGTTGCACTCGTGTTCGGGCGTGATCGCAATCGCCGGCGGCGTGTCTGGCGCACCGACCAGCCACGAGTGGAAATCATGCCAGCCATCGGTCGCGTCGTCCGCTGCGATAAAGCGTGTGCCGATCGCGGCGGGCAAGTCTGCGCGCAGCCCGTCAATGCGCGCCAGGTGCGCTGAAGATGCGAACACGGCACGCGCATCGCTGTCCGTGATCATGCTTGCCACCGCGGCATCGCTGATCGACACATTCAGCGGCACGGCGACGGCGCCTGCGCGAATCACGCCGAACATGGCCAGCACCGTCTCGGCGCTGTTATCCATCATGATAGCTACACGATCGCCGACGTTTAAGCCATCGCGGTGCAACGCGTTGGCCACGCGCGCGGTTTCGTGAGCGAATTCGCGCCAGCTGTAAGCGCTGTCATCCACCAGCAAAGCCGGCTTGGCAGCGAGCCAGCGGCCGTTGTATTCGATCATTTCCGGCAGCAAGGGTTGCCGGGGTGAAAACCATGCCATGACAGAGTCCAAAATTTTTCAACGGTCGTTGAAGCGTATTTCAACGCTAGTTGAAAGACAAGCCGACCCTGCTAAGATGCCGGCATCCAGCCTCGTAAGGAGTGGTGCGCCAGATGCCACGCAAATCGCAAGCGACCAAACAACGCATCCTCGATGCTGCCGAGGAACTGTTTGCAGGCGAGGGCTTCGCCAGCGTCACGGTGCGCCAGATCATGCGCAAGGCCGAAGCCGACGTCGCGCTGGCCTACTATCACTTCGAGTCGAAGCGCGACCTGTTTGACGCGGTGCTGCTGCGCCGTGCCGAACATCTCAACGCGATCCGCCTGAAGGCGCTGCAGGATGTCGAGGACCGCCATCCCGACGACGCACCGACGGTGCAGGAAATCATTGCCGCATTCACCAATCCGCTGCTGGAGCTGCTCGGCGAAGAGCACGACGAGTGGCAGCATTACTTCGCGCTGATTGCGCAGGTGAATAATTCGCCGGAGTGGGGCGGTGAGCTGATGACGCGCTATTTCGATCCGCTGGTGAACCGCTTCATCGAGGCGCTGCGCAAGGCGCTGCCGAACTGCGATGCTGCCGAGATTTACTGGAGCTATCACTTCCTTTCCGGCGCATTGACCCTGACCTTCGCCGAGACAGGACGCCTCGACAACCTGTCGCAGGGTGCCTGCAGCTCGTCGGACATGCAGAGCATGATCGAGCGGATGCCGAAATTCCTGGCCGCCGGCTTTGAGGCGTTGTGCCGAATTAACGACGATCGCGCAGGCGCTTCTGCAGGCGACGACTGACGATGCTTTCCCGCCTGAGGTCACACCGGACAGTTTAATTCGCTTGTTTTTCAACCAACGTTGAAATAATCTTCACTCAGCGTACGTTGAATATGACGTAATGCTGTAAATCCAGCAGGGGGAAATCATGCGAACAGGCAATCGATCATTGGCCATAGTGGCCGCGACCGCGGTGGCAGGTGCGTTCAGCGCACTGCCGAATATAGGGTTGGCGCAGGACGGCGTCCAGGCACTCGAAGAAATTGTCGTGACCGCGCGCAAACGCGAGGAGTCACTGCAGGACGTGCCAATTGCGGTATCTGCTTACAGCGGTGAAGCGCTGGTTGAGCTCGGCACGGTAGATATCGTGCAGCTCGCGCAGGCGACGCCCAACGTTACGCTGGAAGTCTCGCGCGCGACGAACACGACGCTGACGGCGTTTATTCGTGGCGTCGGTCAGCAGGATCCGGTAGCCGGCTTCGAAGGCGGTGTTGGTCTGTACCTCGATGATGTTTACCTCGCACGCCCGCAGGGCACGGTGTTTGATGTCTATGACGTAGAGCGCATCGAAGTGCTGCGCGGCCCGCAAGGCACGCTGTACGGTCGCAACACTATTGGTGGTGCGATCAAGTACGTCACCAAGCGACTGTCTGATCAGCAAGAGTTGTCCGTGCGTATGAACGTTGGTACCTATAACCAGCTGGACGGTATCGTCACGGGCAGCACGCCGATTTCCGACACCTTTCGCATCGGCGGCACGATCGCATCGTTTAACCGCGATGGCTTTGGCAAAAACATTTTCACCAACGATGAGCACTACGACAAGGCGATTATCGCCGGCCGGTTCAGTGCCGAGTGGGAGCCGAACGCCGATGTGTTCGTGCGTTTTGCGATGGACTACAGCGATGACGATTCGAATCCGAAGTCCGGTCACCGCCTGGTCGATGCGAACATCGCCGATGCGCCGGTGCTCGGCAACGTGTTTGATACACGCGCCGGGATTGAGACCATTGCGTCATCGAATGCCGGGCTCGGCAACGAAGTGACGCAGGGTGGCGCCAGCCTGACAATTGACTGGGATCTCAATGACAACTGGGCGTTCAAATCGATCACCGCGTATCGTGAAGACGACACCGAAACCCTGATCGACTTCGACAGCCTGCCGGTTAACGATTTCGATGCGCCCGTGATTTACAAGAATGACCAGCTCAGCCAGGAGTTCCAGCTTAACTTCGGTTTCGAGCGCTGGTCAGGTGTGCTGGGCGTCTACTATCTGCAGGCCAACGCGTTCGATGCGTTCGATGTCGTGCTGGGTCAGATCGGGGTTACGTCGTTCACGCTGGGCGATGTTGACACTGACACCTGGGCGGTATTCGCGGATGCAAACTATGCCATTAACGATCAATGGACGGCATCCTTCGGCGGTCGTTTCTCTAGCGACAAACGCACAGCCACGGTGACACGCGAGTTGTTCCTTGGTCTCGGTTCGCCGTACTTCGGCAACGACGCGGCGATTTCATTGACCGTGCCGACGCCGGGGCTGGTGCCGACATTTAACGGCAGCCGTACTGATGAAGACTTTAACCCGCGCGTGAGCCTGAGCTATGCGCCGGTAGACGATCACAACCTTTATGTGGCGTTCAGCCAGGGCTTCAAAGGCGGTGGTTTCGACCCGCGCGGTGCTTATAACATCGCCGGTGTTGAGCAAGGCTTTGAGCCGGAAACCGTCGATTCATGGGAAATCGGTGCCAAGTCTTTCTGGCTCGATAACCGACTGAGCACGAATATTGCGGTGTTCTTTGCCGACTACGAGAATGTGCAGGTGCCGGGCTCGATCGGTATCGATACCGACAATGACGGTATTGATGACAGCTTTGCCGGCACGACGACCAACGCTGGACAGGCCGATATTTCCGGACTGGAAATCGAGGCGGTCGCGCAGCTGACCGACTCGTTCACGGCGAACTTCTCACTCGGTCTCATCGATGCCGAATTCAAGCGCTGGATCGTGGAAGGCGTCGACGTGTCATCAACACGCGAATTCCAGAACACGCCGGATATGACGGCCAACCTGACACTGCGCCAGGAATGGCCGCTGACGATTCGTGGCATTGATGGCGGGCTCGCGCTGATCGGCGCGGCATCTTACCGCGACGATACGACGCAGTTCGAAATCCCCGTGCCGCTGGTTGATCAGGAAGCGTTCACGCTGGTCGACGTCAGTCTCGTGTGGAGCTCCACCGACGGTCGCTACCAGGCCGGCATTCATGGCAAGAACCTGACGGACGAGGAATACAAGGTTGCGGCCTACAACTTCCCGACGCTGGGCCTCGAAAATAATGTGTCTGCGTTCTACGGCGCCCCCCTGACCGTGACCGGCACATTGCAGGTACGTTTCTGACGATTACCTGACTGCGATACGGATGTCGTGAAGGTGGCACGGAAGCCGCCCGGAGAAGCGCGCAGCACGCAACGTGATGCGCGCTTTTTTTGTGCCCCGTTATTCACTGATGCCGGGTTGAGCGTTTCGAGGCGCCACTGTCTGGCTTGGCGAAGGGCAGCGATTTCTTGATTACCAACCGCATGTACTACACTACGCGCACGAATTCGGACAGGTAGAAACTTATGCGCGCGGCATTCAGGATATTTCGTTGGCTACTACTGGTAGTCGTTCTCGGTGCCGGCGGCGCTTCAGTCTGGTTCTGGTTTGCGCCCGTCGGCGTGAACAACTACATCAACAAGATCACCGTGCAACAGGCGATCGGGTCGCCGGAGCTGCTGACCGCGCTCGGTGTGATCGACAACACGATTCTCGATTTCCACTCGGGCAAGCTCGGTGACTACACGCGCGCCGGCGAGCAGGAGCAATTGGATAAATTGCGCCGCGCACGTGCGGGGCTGGACAAGTACGGGCCGGATGGTCTGAGTGGCCAGGAATTGTTGAGCTGGCGCATTACCGCGTGGTTCTTCGACGACATCATCCGCCAGGCAGAGTTTGAGTACAGTGGCTACCGCGTGAACCAGCTCGGCGGTGTCACCGTTAATTTACCGCAGTTTCTGACCGACCAGCATGTCATCAAGAATGAGAAAAGCGTGCGCCGCTATGTCTCACGCGTGAATGAGTTTGGTCGCGTTCTGGACGAGGTGCGTGCACGTGTCATTGATGATCGTGCGAACGGCGTCGTACCGCCTGACTTTATTATCGGCAAAGCGCTGGTCGGCATGCGTTCGTTTATCGAGGGTGGTGCCAGCGAAAATCCGCTGGTCACGACGCTGCCGGACAAGCTCGAAAGCATCGTGCTGGATGAGGCAACCGCTGCCGATTACGTGGCGCAAACCACCGCCGCCGTTGAAGGCGTGGTAATCCCCGGCTATGAGGCGATGATCGCGTTGTTTGAGGACATGCAGGCGACCGCAAACGGCGATGCCGGCATCTGGCGATTGCCCGATGGCGAGGCGATTTATAACGCGGCGTTGCGTTCGAACACGACGACCGACCTTACCGCTAACGAGATCCATGCCATCGGTGTCGCCGAAGTGGCGCGGCTTGAACAGGAGATGGGCGCGATCCTCGATGCGCAGGGCGTTGCCGCCGGGCCGCTGGCGGCGCGCGTGCGTTCGCTGATGGAGGACCCCGCGCAGCAGTTCGAAAACACCGAGGCGGGTCGCGAGGCCCTGCTGCAATACCTCAATGAGCTGAACGATGAGCTGATGTCGAAAGCCGGCGATTACTTCGTAACGTTGCCGCCGCAGCCGCTCGAAATCGTGCCTGTGCCCGAGTACCAGCAGGACTCCAGTCCCGGCGGCTACTATTTTCCAGCGGCACTGGATGGTTCGCGCCCGGGTCGCTTCTATATCAACCTGAAAGATACCGCGGACAATCCTAAGTGGACGCTACCGACATTGATGTATCACGAAGGCGCGCCCGGCCATCATTTCCAGTTGTCGCTGGCGCAGGAAATCGAAGGTGTGCCGCTAATTCGCAAGGTATTGCCGTTTACCGCCTATGCCGAGGGCTGGGCGTTGTACGCCGAGCGCGTCGCGAAGGTCGACATGGACATGTACGACGGCGATCCGCTCGGTGATCTTGGTCGACTGCAGGCCGAGATGTTTCGTGCCGTGCGCCTTGTCGTTGATACCGGCATCCATGCGCAGCGCTGGACGCGCGAGCAGGCGATCGACTACATGATCGAAAAGACCGGCTACACAGAAGCCGAAGTAACGCGCGAAATCGAGCGCTATGTTGTCATGCCAGGGCAGGCGACCGCCTACAAAACCGGGCAGCTGGCGATGTTACGCATGCGTGCCGACGCCGAACAATCGCTCGGTGAGCGGTTCGATATCCGCGGCTTTCATGAGGCGATGCTGATGAACGGCAGCATGCCGCTCGAGATCCTCGAAGACGTCGTGGAAGAATGGAAGGCCGCGCAGTAACCGCGGCGCGGTATTCGACGCGCAGTTTTTGCCGCGCATTGCACTAGCCGCGGTGTAGCAACCGCGGCCTCTATGTCGTGCCTATGGGCCGCTGGATACCACAATGTTTACCGCGCTGCCTTCTATCACCACGGTTGCCTCGACCGGGTCCTGACTAATCACGATGCCGGTCGCGACCGTGGCGCTCGCCTGTTGCGTTACCGTGCCGAGTACCAGCGCTGCGTTGTTCAGCAATACGCCTGCTTGCGCCTCTGTCTGGCCGACCAGGTTCGGCACGGCCACGGTCGGCGGACCAAGCGACACCACAAGATCAATTGCCGTGCCGCCCGCGACCAGCGTACCGCCGTTCGGGTTCTGACTGATGACGTTGCCTGCGGGGACGTTGAAGTCGTTCTGCTCGGTAATATCGCCGACGATCAGCATTGCGTCGGTGATCGCCGTCTCGGCGTCAGCCTGTACAAGCCCGACGACGTTCGGCACCGCGATCTGCTGTCCGAGTGAGACCACAAAGTCGAGCAGGGTGCCGAGTGCGACAATAGTGCCCGCCGGCGTTGCCTGACTGATCACCTGATCTTGCGGGATGTTGTTGTCGAAGCGACGGGTTATCACGCCCACGGCGGCGCCGGAGTTGGTAACGACGGTTACCGCTTGCGCTTCCGTCAGCCCGACGATGTTAGGCATCGGCACGGGATCCGGGCCCAGCGAGACCAGCAGGTCAACGGGCGTCGTTTGCGCCACCAAAGTGCCGGCGGGAGGGTTCTGCGAGATGACGTCGCCTGCTGGCGTGTCGACGTTGGGCTGCACCGTAATTTCGCCCACGCTAAGGTTTGCACCCAACACAACGATGCCTGCCGCGCCTTCGCTGAGTCCGGTTACGTCGGGGACCATAATATTCTCGGGTCCGAGCGAGACCACGATATCGACCGGCGTATTGGCGCTGACCATGACACCCGCCACCGGGCTTTGCTCGATAACGCGTCCGAACGGCACGTTCATGTCCGGCGCGCCGGTAATATCGCCGGCGACCAGTCCGGCTGCCTCGAGATCAAGCACCGCGATGGCCTCTTCGAGATTGAGGACATTGGGTACGCTGACATCGGCAGGGCCGGTCGAGATGATAAGCACTACATTCGAGTCGCGCGGCACTGTCGATCCCGCGGCGGGTGTTGAACGGATGACCTGGCCTGCCGGCACGTTATTGCTCACTTCCAGCGTAACGCCGCCAAGCACCAACCCGGCGTCGATGAGTGCGGCCTGCGCATCGGTTTGTGTTGCGCCTGCCGTTGTCGGGACGCTCACTTCGGCGCTGCCGCTGGACAGCACGATGCTCACACTCGAGCCTTCGGTAATGCTGATGCCTGCGCCCGGTTCGGTGCGCACGACATCGCCGATGGCGACATCGTCACTGGGTTGGGACGTCACCGTACCGACGCTAAGCCCCGCGTCGATGATCGCCTGGCGCGCCTCGGTCTCTGTCAGTCCTGCCGTATCCGGTGTCGTGACCATCGCATCGGTTGGCAAGATCTGGCTGTTCTCGGAAGGCGTACAGGCGCCCAGCAGGATTAGCAGCAAGAATGCTGTGACTTGGAGGCAATAGGTGGCAATGCGCATGTCGGGTCTCTTGCGTGTTTTCGGGCGGGCGGGCCCAGCTTTGAAATTAACATTGTTAAGTTAGCACTGCGCTCGCAAGACAGATGATTGCTAGGTCACAAAACGGCGACCGATGGTGGCGTTATGTTTAATCAGCTATGCGTGGCTCATGTGCATGTCATACTGCGTCACTCGCTACATATATTTGTTGTTTCGGACTATATATACCGAGAATGTGACGTAATGATGCTTGTTAATATTTTGTCTAAGTAGGCGTGATACCGTATCTCTCCACAGCCGTTCGGCTGTAACAACAAAAATAGACGGGGAGAGGGGTATGAGAACGAAGACCATCGCAGCCTTTGTGGCTGCTTTTTGCATGGGTTTTTCGGTAGCGGCGATGGCCGATAATCACGAGATGGCTGAGGGGCCGGGTTTTGTACCGGTGGAGATCTGGCCATGCAGCTTTGTCGATGGCAAAGGTATGGAAGACCTGCAAAAGGTGATCAAGAAGTGGAATAGCTTCATGGATGAGCAGGGCGATACGACCTATTCGGCCTGGCTACTGACACCGAACTTTATCAACGGCAACATGTTCGATGTCGGTTGGGTGGGTATGTGGCCCAACGCCGAGGCTATGGGGGCGGCGATGGAGCGTGGGATGGCGCCGGCAAACCGTGCGATGACGGCGCAGTTTTTCGACGTCGTGAGCTGCGGTCAGCATGCGTTGTTTGCCTCGAGCAGGCTACAGGAGCCGTCCGGTGAGACACCGGAGCGCGCGGTGCTGCGCTTCAATGATTGCAAGATCGGGGAAGGCAAAACCGGAAGTGATGCGGCTGAGGCTGCCGCCGCTTGGGCACAACATCAGCACGAAAGCGAATCCCAATCCGCGGCATTCATGTGGTGGCCAGCGTTCGGAGAAGCGCCGGCTGCCGGTTATGACTTCAAAATGATCACCGCAAACCCGGACTACAATGCGTTCGCCAGCGACTTTGATTCGTACACGAATGGTCGTGGCTTCGAAAAGTGGGCCGAAATTGTTGGTGCCAATTTCACCTGCGATATAGGTCGCGTTTACGAGGGTACGCCGGTGCGCCTTGGTGAGTGGGGAGAATAACTGACCGCTAAAAGACCGGGGGCGTCGTTGGCGCTCCCGGTCTTTTTTTTTGGATATTACCGCTCGCTAGTCGCCGGCGAAGCCATAGGTCAATTGCACACCAACTGTGCGCGGGCGCAGTCGATATGCAGAACTGTAGACGTTGAAGGGCGTGAGCCATGTTGCGGCATCATTGTCGCCGAGATTGTGCACGAACAATGTGGCGCGCCAGGTATCGCGGCTCAGGCCTGCTGACAGGTTAACTGTCGTGTAGTCGCCGAGTTCCTCGCCCTGCTCCTGAAGATTGTTGTAGTAGCCGCCGACATGTGCGATGTCGGCGCGCAGGTAGCTGTCGTCGCCGCGCAAGCGGAAGTCATATTGCAGCGCCAGCGTTGCGTTGTAGCGCGGGTTGCCCGGCAGCCGGTCGCCGTCGACGCCGAGGCCTGGCGCGTCGGCGGTAAGCTCGCTTTCAACATAGCCCGCACCAAGGTCAAGCCGCCACTGTTCGCCAAGCCGCAGACTGCCCTCCAGCTCCAGGCCGGCAGTCATCGCCTCGCCGGCGTTAAACGGGAGAATGAAGCCACAGTCGGCGCCGATTGAGATCGGGATGTCCTGCCAATCGTTGTAAAACGCAGCACCGCGCAGGGCAATGCGCCCGTCTGCAAGGTTGAGTTTGGCGCCGAACTCGTAGTTGTCGAGTGAATCGGAGAACAGCTGCGACTGCGCCGGGACGCCGAGTCCGTCGACCAGCCCATCATTGTCCTGGTCACACAAATCAGGTAATTCACCAAGCGGTCGGCCGAGGTTGAAGCCCTGCGACCACTGCGCGTAGTAAAGCGCGCGTTCATCGGGCGCGTAGGAGAGGTTTAGTTTGTAGGTGGCATCGCTCTCGCTGGACGAATTCGATTCACTGACGGGGCCGCCGTTGAAGATCCCGTCGCCAACGATTCGCTCGGTGCCGTCGTATTCGAACCAGCGCGCCCCGGCTGTCGCGACTAGCGAGTCGTTGACCGCCCATGACAGCTCACCGAACACGGCCTTCTGGTCGACGTAAAAACCGCCGCGGAACTCGACCAGCAACGCGCCGCCAAACGGGTCGAATGCCGGGTCGCCATCGAAATCGATGTCCTGGGCAAAGTCTGAGTCGTTGCTTTCGAAGTAGACGCCGCCGGTGAATTGAAGCGCATGCGCCCACTGCGATACGACACGGATCTCCTGTACGAAGCGGTCGGTCTGTGTGCCGCTGAGAAGAAACAACGGCGAGTCGTCGCCGGTCGCGAAGACGAAGACCCGCCCGACGTTCCAGTCCTCGGCATTACTGTAGTCCGCCCAGCTCGTCGACGACACCAACGCGACCGCACCAAAGTTGTAGTCGAGCTGTAGGTTGAATAGCGACAGGTCGCTGTCGTTATACTCGCCGCGCTCGTTGCTGAGCCGCGTGTAGCGCGCCTGCTCGAAATCCCCGATGGCGAGGTCGCCGTAGGCGTTGCCCTGTTCCTCGGTGCGCTGCTTTGCGTACGTCAGGTCGACACTCATCTGATCGAGCGGCATCCAGCGTAAGGCAATACGCCCACCTGTCGTGATCGCACTGCCGGCATCGTCGCGATCGATGGCGACGGCACCGGTGCGCGCCGCGGCCGCCGACTTCACCGGGTCGCTGCCTGCAATGTTGCGGTAGTAGCCGCTGTCGTCGAAATGGTAGGCAACCGCGCGCACTGCCAGCGTATTATCGATCAGCGGCAGGTTGATCATGCCCTCGATAGTACTGTTTTCGCTGCCGGCACCGGCCGTCACCGAACCGGTCGCGGATAGGTTTGCCGCGAATCCGGTCTCATCCGGCTGGCCTGTGATAACGCGCACCGTGCCGCCGAGCGAGCTTGAGCCGTACAAGGTGCCCTGCGGGCCGCGCAGGATCTCGATGCGACTGATGTCGACTAATTTCAGGTCCGGGCTGCTGACACCGAAGTCGCCCATGCCGGTGACTGGTGCCTCGTTGATGTAGACGCCGGTGGTCGGCGCGCCGAGTTGCGGATCTGCTGAGACGCCGCGGATGATGATCGAGGATTGCCCCGCCCCGTACTGCTGGAATGTGACTCCGGGTAGCGTGCGCAGATAGTCGTCCATGTCGTCGAGCTGGCGCTTGTCAATCGCGGTCGCGGAAATCACTGCTGCACTCATCGCGAGATCCTGCAGGCGCTGCTCGCCGCGTCGTTGTGCCGTGACGACGATCTCGTCGATCGCATCGCCGGCAGTATTGGGCGCTTGCGCGCCGGCAACTGCCGTCAACAGTCCAAGCCCGAGTGCTGTCGCCGCTCTGTGGCGGAAGGTAGTGACGCTTTGTGGGCCGTAAGTCGGGTGGTCTCGCATCGGAATCTGCATGTTGCGCTGCCTTGTCGTTCTTGGAATATCAGTGCCGTCGACGGTAGTATGAATCAGAAGATGCGGTTTGATAACCGGTTGGTTCAATCGTCGGAGATTGAGCTTCCTGCTGGTCTGACAGCCAACGTCAGGCGGGTCAGGCGCAGCGACCCGGATAAAAAAGACAACAATTGCAAACAAGGGGCTCCGCCAATGTCTGTTACCACGCTTATCGGGATTCTCGGTCTTGCCGCAATCGCCGCGTGCTGGTCGCTGGCGGTGGTGCTTTACCGCGTGGGCACGCCCGGCAGCGCAGCCCGAAAGCTGTCTGGCCTGCTGATCGCCGAAGGCGTCTGCCTCGTGACTGCCGGATTTCCGGAATATGTCATCGGGATGGATCCCGCGGATAAATTTTATGAGGCGTTTCCGGTGTTCGGAGCCCTCTCCGGAATCGTCCATCACGCCGGCGATGCGTTTATTCTTGCATTTTATCCCGCATTCCTCGCGCTGGCGTTGCGCACGCCGCTGACCCGGCGGTTCGGACGCCGGCCGCTCAGCGTTGTGCTTCCCTGCATCGCGGTCCTGCTGTTCGCTGGCACGGTGATCGGTATGGCTGCTGCGGGTTCGTATGTGCCGGCAACCTTCCTGTACATGGCGATGGCGCTGGTCTTTCTGTTCGCGTTGATCGCATCGTTGCATGCCTGGAAGACGTCGCCGCCCGGTGCCGTGCGCAATCGCGCGCGCATTTTCGCGATCGCGTTCGGTATCCGCGATATCTGCTGGTTCGTAGTCTACGGCGTCGCAATCTGGTTAACATGGACCGGTTCCTACACCACCATGACGACAAATCTGGAGTGGTCGATGAAGACGCTTTATGCGCTGGGCACGTTGCTCGCCGTGCCGTTGATCGCCTACGGTATCCTGCGCGCGAAGCTGTTTGACATCGACCTGCGTATTCGCTGGACGATCAAACAGTCGACCGTCGCCGGTCTCGCGCTGGCGATCATTTTCCTGGTGTCCGAGGGCGTCGCTGAGGTGCTGTCCGATGAGATCGGGACGGTCGCCGGCCTGCTGGCGGCGGCGACTATCATCTTCTTTCTTGCGCCCTTGCAGCAGTTTGCCGAACGCGTCGCCAGCCGCGCTATGCCGAACACCGAGAACACGCCGCAATACATCTCGTTTCGCAAGCTGCAGGTGTACGAGGCCGCGTTGGCGGAGGCGCTGGAGGACGGCGACATTTCGAAGAAGGAGCGCACGCTGCTGCAGCATCTGGCAACTTCGCTCGACATTTCCGAGGCTGATGCGAAAGCAATCGAGGCCGATCTGCGCAGCGGCAATGTTGGCGGCGCAGACATGGCGGCGGGGCTTGGCTGAGGCGAGAGCAGGATGCTCGCGTGTGGGGCGAGCCGCGGTCAGCATGTCGGCATCCTTGCCGGCAGCTAAAACGAAAAATGGTCGGGGTGAGAGGATTTGAACCTCCGGCCCCTGCCTCCCGAAGACAGTGCTCTACCAGGCTGAGCTACACCCCGATTTTTTCGCTGACTTCTGCGCCACAGTCTGCCGTTCGGGAAACGACTGCGGCGTTAGAAACGTCTTGAAACAGAGAACTCTGCAATAGCGACCAGGGCATCCTTGTAAACCGATGGTGCAAGCTGACTTATTGCCTGAACCGCGGAATCCGAAGCTTCCTGAGCGCGGCGGCGAGTGTACTCAAGTGCACCGGTCGATTCAATGGCTTTGCCGATTTCGTCGAGATGCTCCAGCCCGCCGTTTGTGATCGCGTCGCGCAGCAGGCTTTGCTGGGCCGCATCACCGTGTTGCAAGGCATAGATCAGCGGCAGCGTGGGCTTGCCCTCGGCGAGGTCGTCACCGAGGTTCTTGCCGAGTTCCTCTGCGCTGGCGCTGTAGTCGAGCGCGTCGTCGACGAGCTGAAACGCCATGCCGAGTTCGCGGCCATAGCGACCGAGAAGGTCGAGCGTTGCGTTGTCCTTGCCGGCGATCAAACCGCCGATCTGCGCGCCGGCTTCGAACAAACGCGCCGTCTTGCGGTAGATAACCTGCCGGTATTGCTCTTCAGTCGTGTCGGGCTCATGAACGTTCATCAGCTGCATGACTTCGCCGGCGGCGATGGTGTTGGTGGCATCGGCGAGCAACCGCATGACGCGCATGTCATCGATTTTGACCATCATCTGGAATGAGCGCGAATACAGGAAGTCACCTACGAGCACGCTGGCCTGGTTGCCAAACACCGCGTTCGCTGTTTCGCGCCCGCGTCGCCGCTCCGAGCTGTCAACGACGTCGTCGTGCAACAATGTTGCCGTATGGATGAACTCGATAATCGCCGCAGCCTGCACATAGCGGCTGTCCTGCTCCGCCGAATGGCCGAGCGCGCGCGAGGCGAGCAGGACGATCAACGGACGCAATCGCTTGCCGCCGGCGGCGACAATGTAGCGTGATACCTGTGATACCAGCGCGACATCGCTGCGCAGGCTGGTTTCGATAAGACGGTCGAGCGCCGCAAGATCCTGGGCGCAAAGTTCGCGAATATCGTCCAGTGACGATACCGGAAAGGTTTTAGTGGCTGGTTGCATCCGCAAATGATGCCTGAATCGGGCGCTTTTGGCGACAGTCATGCCGATGGTGTGTCCAGCGTTGGCCGGTTTTTGTGCGCGAACCACGCCAAAGGCTAAAATGCTGCGCCCGTGGTTGACCGGGCGCGCCCGCCGCCGTACAATTCGCGGTCTTTTGCGCAGCCAGATCCGGGCGCCCTCCATATTAGTGTGGCGGATGCGACGCACGCTGCGCGGGAAACCCGATCAGAGCACCCGAGTTGCGCGCAAGCCCGCGCCGCCGGTGCGATGTCGGCGTAGAGACCAAAGATTAATACGTGCCCCGACGCCGGAGTTCCGGCGTTGCAGGGTCGCAGCGGAGTTAAAGACATGTACGCGGTTTTTCGTAGTGGCGGTAAACAATATCGCGCAAGCAAGGGCACACGCCTGAAGGTTGAGAAGCTGGATGCCGAGCAGGGCGCAGCAGTGGAATTCGACCAGGTATTGCTGGTCGGTGACGGCAGCAACGTCAAAGTCGGCACGCCACTCGTCAAGGGCGGCAAAGTCAAAGCCAAGGTGCTGGAAACAGCCAAGGGCAAAAAAGTGATGGTGATTAAATTCAAGCGTCGCCAGAATTACATGCGCACCAAGGGCCACCGTCAGTGGTACACCGAGGTCGAAGTCACAGGCATCACCGGCGCCCCGCGCGCCAAGAAAGCCGCCGACAAGACGGGCGAAGAAGAGTAACCCGCGCACACCCATTCAGATTAAGTTGAGGTAGTTCAACATGGCACATAAGAAAGCAGGCGGCAGTACCAAGAACGGTCGCGATTCGGAATCCAAACGACTCGGCGTCAAGCGCTATGGCGGCGAAGACGTCATCCCGGGTAACATCCTGGTGCGCCAGCGTGGCTCGCACTTCCATCCCGGACTCAACGTCGGCATGGGTCGCGACTACACGTTGTTCGCGAAAGCGGCCGGCAAAGTGGTGTTCCAGACCCGCGGACCGAAAAACCGCAAACACATCAACGTCATCGCGGAATAGACGCTGCGCGGTTGCTACCGCGACCTGCGTAACAAAAACCCCGCACTCTGCGGGGTTTTTTGTACCTGCAGCCTTCGCGCGCTAGGCTTATAGCCGCGCCACGGGACATCCAATCATGAAATTTGTTGATGAAGCGACAATGCGAGTGCAGGCCGGCAACGGTGGTGCGGGCGCGCTTAGCTTCCGCCGCGAGAAATATATTCCGCGTGGCGGGCCGGATGGCGGCGATGGCGGTCGCGGCGGCGATGTCGTGCTGGTTGCCGACAAGAGCATCAATACGCTGGTAGATTTTCGGGTGCGGCGGAAATTCCGTGCCGACAACGGGCAACCCGGTGCCGGGCGCAACAAGACCGGCGGTTCCGGCGAGGATCTCATCGTCACCGTACCGGTTGGCACCATTGTCATGGATATCGACACGCAGGAATTCATCGGCGACCTGAGTGCCCATGAGCAACGCCTGCGGGTGGCGGCTGGCGGCCAGGGCGGCCAGGGCAACGCGCGTTTCAAGAGCAGCGTCAATCGTGCGCCGCGCAAGACAACGCCCGGCACGCCGGGCGAGGGTCGACACCTGAATCTCGAGCTGAAGTTGCTGGCCGATGTCGGTCTGCTCGGCATGCCGAATGCCGGCAAGTCGACGCTGATCCGCGCGATGAGTGCCGCGCGCCCGAAGGTCGCCGACTATCCCTTCACGACACTGCACCCGAACCTGGGTGTGGTTTCGGTCGGCGCGGGGCAGAGCTTCGTCATGGCGGATATTCCGGGCCTGATCCCTGGGGCCGCCGACGGCGCGGGCCTTGGCGTTCAGTTCCTGAAACATGTGCAGCGAACGCGCCTGCTATTGCATGTCGTCGATGTCGCGCCTGTAGAGGGCAGCACCAGCCCAGCGCAGGCGGTGACCGAAATCGCTGACGAGCTCGCGAAGTTCGACCCGGAGCTTGCCGAGCGCGAACGCTGGCTGGTTATCAATAAGTGTGATTTGCTGGATGACGCCGCGCTTACCGCCGCGCGCAGCGAATTGCTGGAAACGCTCGGCTGGGATGGGCCGGTGTTCGAGGTCAGTGCCGCGACCGGTGAAAGCACCGAGGTACTGGCCGGTGCGATCATGGCGTGGCTGCACGAACAGCCGTCGGACGACGGCGTTAGCGACAGCGACAAGCCGGTCGATGTTTTGCCGGAGACGCGCGAGGCGGCGGGGTTGCCGCGCGTCGATCAGGACCTGTAAGCAGGCCGTTACTGCAACGACGCTGCTAGCTTTCAGGTACAAAAAAGCCCCAGACACAAAAAAACCGGCTGATGCCGGTTTTTTTATCACCCTGAGGCACGCGCTTGAGCGTTATCAGGCACTCATCGCGAGGATCATCTTGTTCAGGCGGCTCTTATGACGTGCGGCCTTGTTCTTGTGGATGATGCCTTTGCCCGCCATGTTGTCGATGACCGGCACCGCTGCTTTGTAGCTGGTTACGGCGGCGTCTTTGTCGCCTTTCTCCACGTCGGTTACGACGCGCTTGATGAAAGTACGCATGCGCGAGCGCTGCGCCATGTTGGCGAGGCGGCGTTTTTCCGATGTGCGGGCACGTTTCTGTGCGGATTTAATATTGGCCACTGGGCTTGTACTCCGAAGTTCTCTGTCGCCACCGGGCAGCGCTTCTGCGCATCGCCTGTGTAGCGTAAAATACTGAATCTTGTTGAATTTCTGTGATCGCCAGCCTGCTGTAGTGCGAATCTTTTGGTCAGATACGCGGGCCGGCGTGAAATCAGCCGAGAATTATCGGCATATCGGCGCGGCAAGTCAATGCCTCTGGCCGCGATAGATAGCACAGCATTGCGTGAAATTCGGCTGACGCGAGCCGCAGCCGGCATGGGATTCGACCTGTGATCCGGTACACTTGCGCCATCGCGCATATCAGCGCCAGCAGCATTGCTGGCCGGTAGTACGCCGCCGCCGTTTGTCAGGATCGCCGCTATCACAACACCCAACGACAATCCGCAAGCCGACAGGGTTCGCCCGACCACCAGGACGCTGTTGCGCTCGACCGGCGTGGTGAGCGCGATGACGATGATCTCGCGCGTTCTGGGCCTTGCGCGCGACATGGTGTTCACGCGCATGTTTGGTGCCGACTGGATGATGGACGCATTCATCATCGCCAACCGTATTCCGAACATGCTGCGGCGCTTTTTTGCCGAGGGCGCCTTCGCGCAAGCCTTCGTGCCGGTTCTTAACGAAACCCGTGAGAAGCAGGGCGAGCGTGCCGTGCACGAGCTCACCGACGCGGTGGCCGGTACATTGGGTGCGGCATTGTTCGGTGTGACGCTGATCGGTGTCATCGCCGCGCCGCTGCTGGTCGCCGGATTCGCGCCCGGATTTTTAAGTGATGACAAGACGTTCGAGCTGACAACGCTGATGTTGCGCTTCACGTTCCCCTACATCCTGTTTATCTCGTTGACGGCGCTTGCGGCCGGCTTGCTCAACACCTACGGCCGCTTCGCCGTGCCGGCATTCACGCCGGTATTGCTGAATGTTTCTTTGATTGGTTTTGCCATCTGGGTATCGCCTTTGCTGGACCGCCCGACGCTGGCGCTCGCAATCGGCGTGTTGGTCGCGGGCGTGGCGCAGCTCGCTTTCCAGCTGCCGTTTCTGAAAGGCATCGGCATGGTGCCGCGCCCGAAGTGGGGCGCGCAGCATCCGGGCGTGCGCAAGATCGGGCGCCTGATGGTGCCGGCAATATTCGGTTCGTCCGTCGTGCAGATCAATCTTGTCATCGATAACATGCTCGCCTCGCTGCTCGGCGAAGGGCGCCCGGCGTGGCTGTATTTTTCCGACCGACTGATGGAGTTTCCGCTCGGCGTGTTCGGTATCGCGCTTGCAACGGTGATCTTGCCGAGCCTGTCGCGTAGTTTCGCCGGCAGCGAGCCGCGCGAGTTCTCGCAAACACTCGACTGGGCACTGCGTGTTGTGCTGCTAATCGCGCTGCCGGCAACCATAGGGCTGGCATTGCTCGCCGGCCCGCTGATCGCGACGATTTTCTACGGCGGCGCCTTCGACGCGTTTGATGTGCAGATGGCGCGCGCCAGTTTGTGGGCGTTCTCCGGTGGCTTGCTGGCATTCATCGGTATCAAGGTGCTGGCGCCCGGCTACTTCGCGCGCCAGGACACGAAGACGCCGGTCAAGGTAGGTCTGATCGCGCTGGTTGTTAATCTGGTGTTGAACCTTGCGTTTGTTTATGCATTGATCCGCATGGATGTCGCCGCTACGCACGCCGGGTTGGCCCTTGCGACGACTGTCGCCGGCTTTGTTAATGCCTTCCTGCTGTGGCTCGGGTTACGGCGCGGCGGGCTCATCGTAGCAATGCCTGGCTGGGGCATGTTCTTTGTGCGCATTGTTGGTGCCGCTACTGTGATGGCCGCGTTTTTGTGGTGGGCGACGCCGCCGCTGCAATGGTGGCTGGACGGGTCGCCATGGCTGCGCGCCGGGCGGGTCGCGGTACTTGTTGGTGCTGGCGGCGCGCTGTATTTTTGCGTGTTATTGGCGAGCGGCATGCGCGTGTCTCATTTGCGTATGTCGCCGGCATCCACTCCTGACGACGGCGCGGCAACCTGACATGTTCTGTTATCGATATCCCCGTGCGATGAAACGCCACCTTGCCGGCCGCGGCTCTGTGCTGACCATTGGCGGGTACGATGGTATTCATGTCGGGCACCAGGCATTGCTCGGCCGTGTGCGCGACGAGGCCGCCGAACGCCAGCTGCCCGGGTTGGTCATGAGTTTTGAGCCGTTACCAAAAGAATATTTTCGTGCGTCCAATCCGCCGGCACGACTGACCCGGTTTCGCGAACGCTTTTCCGAGTTCGAGCGCTTGGGCATGGATGGCTTCTTCTGCCCGCGCTTTGACAGCGCGATGGCAGCAATCGGCGTTAATGCGTTCATCGATGAATTGCTGGTCGACACGCTCGGCGTGCGTCATCTGGTGATCGGTGATGACTTTCGTTTCGGGCACAAGGCCCGCGGCGGCGTTGACGACCTGATTAGCGCCGGCACGAAACACGGGTTTAGTGTGGAGCAGGTCGGTAGCGTGTTTGTGGGCGGCGTGCGCGTTAGTGCGACACTGATCCGCGAGGCGCTTGGCAGCGGAGATATGGCCACCGTGCGACAGGCACTCGGGCGTGCTTATCGGCTTTCCGGAAGAGTGGTGCATGGCCAGCAGCTGGGTCGCACGCTCGGTTATCCCACTGCCAATATCCGGCTGCACCGCCGCACCAGTCCGGTGTCCGGTATTTTCGCTGTACGTATCGATGGCGTCGACGGAGAAACCCGTGACGGTGTCGCAAGCATTGGCACGCGCCCGACGGTCGACGGCGTCGGTGTGCTGCTTGAGGTCTACGTCTTCGACTACAGCGGCGACCTCTACGGGCAACGACTGGGCGTCGAACTGGTCGCGAAAATCCGCAACGAAGTTAAATTTGATTCGCTCGACGCATTGACCGAACAGATGCGGCGCGATGAAGCCGACGCGCGCGCCGCGCTCGCCGATGCGCAAGCCGGGCCCGCCGCTGCGCACCCCGATGCGTAGCAAGCGTCGGCGCCAAGCTGCTAATATGCGCGCATGACAGACACAGCAAACACCGCGCAAGGCATTGCCGCGCCGCGCAAGACGACCAGCAGCCGGTGGCTGTGGTTGTCTGCAATCGTGATCGGACTCGACCAGCTGACCAAATGGCTCATTGTTGAAAACTTCGCGCTGTACGACAGCATCCGCATCAATGCTGTCTTGAATATCACGCGTTTACACAACACCGGCGCCGCGTTCAGTTTGCTTGGCGACCAGGATGGCTGGCAGCGCTATTTGTTCGTCGGCCTGGCCGTCGTCGTCAGTGTTGTCATTCTCGTCTGGCTGCGTCGCCTGCCAGCGAAAGGCCACGGCTGGCTTGCGCTTGCGCTTGCGCTGGTGCTGGGCGGTGCGCTCGGCAATGTGATCGATCGTGTTCATTTGCACTACGTTGTCGACTTCATTCAGGTGCACTGGGAAGACGCTTACTTCCCGACCTTCAACGTTGCCGATATGGCGATCAGCGTGGGCGCGTTCCTGTTGATCGTCGACAGTTTTTTCGGTAGCGGGCGCGAAACCGCGGAGGCTGATTCGCCGGATGCGACTGCCGTCGAGTCTGCGGGCGGGACGACGGACGAGGCGGTGGGCGAGCCAAGCAAGTCCGGCAGCAGCAACGACACGGCTGCCGCACCTAAAACCGTTACATCGGATTAACGCATCCAGCACTCGACGACCCCTTGCGGCCCGGCTTCGCGCAACTGTGTCTGATCAAGTGTAAACCACGCGCAACGCGCCGCTTCCTTGTCGCGAGCGACCCGCTCGGCACGCATCACAAAACCCGCATTACTGCTCGATGCCACACTCAGCCGGTATTGCCCGCCCGGTGTCAGCGGCTGGCTGCGCCCGAGCTCTGCAAGGTCGAGCGCATAGCGTCCTTCACGGATGAAAAAAGTCTGCTGGTCAGCGCCGAGACGTAACAACCAGGCGCGCGCCTCACTGCGCTGCGCGCGGTCGCGTTGTGCTGCGAAACTCGGCCAGGCCAGGGCCGTTAACACACCGACAATCGCAACGACGATGAGTACTTCGATCAACGTAAAGCCGGGATTCCGGATAGCACTGAGCACAGGGATAGAGCCGACATTGCGCGGGGTATCGGATATGCGGTTCATTGCGCGACCCGCCGCCATGACATCGCGATAACGCTGTCGCCAAAGTCACTGACGTCGATGCCGCTGTTGCGGGCAAGTGCAACATTGGCGGGCGTGGCCGCATCGGCAATCACCAGGAACACCTGTTGCTGGGTTTCCCGTGTGCTGCGCGGGCCCGTCGCTGTCGCCGTGACTTCAAAGTAGTGGGCATCGAGGCTTGCGTGTCTTGCCGCATCGAACTGCGGGTGCGGAATGGCATCGGTGCTGCCCAGATATTGCAGCGTCGTTGTGAGGCGAGTAGCGAAGGGCAAGGTTGTGCTCGCAGTTGTGACATGAGCGCGCATGAAGACGCTCGCTTGCATAGCGTCACGCAGCGCCTGGTCGCACGCGTCGAAGCCGCGCGCCGCCGAACGCAGGCTGGCGGCGTGGGCCAGCGACAGTGCCGAGGTGCGCAACACACTGGACAGCAGGATCGCCAGCAGCGTGAGCATCATCATGCCAGTAATGAGCACGGCGCCGCGCTCGCAGTATCGGCAGGGCTTCATGGCATTACCGCATTGCGCAGCCGCACGCTGATTGTTGTCGACAGGCGCAGGTGCCCGTCCGCCGGCGATAACCAGTCGAGATCGCCGAGGCGGAAGCGTTGCGGGGCGACCTCCGGCCAGCCGGCCGTCTCACTGCGCAGCACAAGCGACACCGAAACGGCCAGCGGTGTCAGCAGTGGCCGATTTTCTGCGTCGACCATGGCCAGCGCCGGGTCGCCGGCCTGCAGCGTGTTATCGGCGATCTGGTCGTTATTGCTGTCGACGTCAATACTGACCTGCATCGCTTCCACGCCGGCGATAATTTCTTCATCGATATAGCGTGGGCCGTGGGTCGTTGCGTTTAGCGTCACGCGTTTGAGCACCGGCTGATCGGGAAAGACCGATGAGCTCGGCGCGACGTAGTAGGCCATGACTTGCAGATCGTGCAGCGCGAATGGCGCTGGCCATGTCGCTGGTATGACGCCGTCCTCAATCAGGCGCGATTGTATTGGTGCGGACAGCAATTGCAGCCGGCCGGGCTGCGGCGCCATCGATACGGGCCGCGCGTAGCGCACGATCAGGCCGTCGGCTAGAGCAACATTGGTCGCCGCACAGCCCCAGCCGGTGGTGTTGGCCATCGCCTCGACGGAAAACGTCAGGCGGGTCGTAATGGCATCGGCGCACTGCACCGGCAGACGCAGTGCATCGGGATTGTCGTCGGTGGTCGTTGCGCGGCCGCTTATCCTCGCAGCCTCGGCAGACATTGCCCAATGGCCGGCGAGTTGCAGGTCCTCGCGCAGGAATCGCACGGCGACATCGGCTTGCTCCTGCATTTGCGCCAGCGTTTCGGCGCGTTGATAGTGGCGGCTGGTGAACACGAGCGCCTGCACCAGTGCCGCGAGCATAATCAGCCCGATCGTCATCGCGACGAGCAGCTCGATCAGCGTAATACCGCGTTGCGTCAGACAACGCTGTTGTCTCGCGGACTTGCTCACGGTGAGATCACGGCCTGTTGATAGACCGAGGGTCTCAGCGACAACGTGTCCTGCCACTGCACACGGATGCGGACCTCACCGGCGCCGATGCGGTTAAGGTCAAGCACGGCGCGTGGTAATTGACGATCCACAACGGGGCGCCAGCGCGCCTGGACTTGCGCAAGCCAATGTATGGCAGCGCAGGCCTCGGGGTCGGGCAACGCGCAGCGGGTTGCGTCGGCCAACGCGACGATGCGCCCGGCCCGCAAGTCTTCGGCGATGCTGCGTGTCAGCACCACGGCACGACTTTGATAGGTGCCGTGTTGCTGCTGTTGCATGCTGCGCGCGAATAGCAGGTAGTTGCCGGACAAACCTATGGCGACGGTCACCATGGTGATCAGCACCTCGATCAGCGAGAAGCCACGGTCTCGCGACCCGCGTTTCGTTACCGCGCTCACGGGCAGGCCGGGCTCGCCGGATGCGCGCCGGACGCCAGCATTCGTGGCCTCCCGCTGTAGCTGACAACCAACGCCCGTGGCACCACCCGCGCGGCCCGATGACAGATGACAATCGTGCCATTGGTGGCGCGGCGCAGGTCGCCGCGCAGGTGAAACGCCGCGCGATTGGCGACGATCGCCAACGTCGGCGCAACCTGGCGCACGCTGATCAACTCCTCACCCGCGTCGCGTCGCGGGGGCGAGTCGTTGTCGTCGTTATTGTAGGGTATCCAGCCTCGGCTCCAGTCGTGCGTCGTATCGCAGCCGTTAGTGGCATTGCGCGGGCAAAGAACAACGCTGCGATTAGTCAGAACCGCGGCATGCCGTGCTTGCTGGAAGTCGCGCATCAACACCTGCAATTCGGCGCCCAGGCGTTGCGCGGCCAGCCAATTGCCCAGCGGCGGCGCGCCGATGGCAGTCACCACCGCGACGATGGCGAGCGCGGCCAATAGCTCGATGAGTGTAAACCCAGATTTGTTGGGGGTAGGTGTGTTCATGCCCTAAGCCTAGGCTGGCCAGGCTGAATAAGCGCGGCTCAAAATCGCTCAATATCATTGGTTTCGGGCGTGTTGCCAGTTGGCCGACTTGCGACTCAGGTCGCGGATTTCAATTGTCGGCGGCGTCGGGATTGCCTATAATCGCGCTCCCGCTAAAGGTGACCATGCCGATGTAGCTCAGTTGGTAGAGCAACGCATTCGTAATGCGTAGGTCCGCAGTTCGAATCTGCGCATCGGCACCATTTTCTCAATCACCGACGATTCATTGCGCAACGGCTTTGGCTTCCGGTAGTCTGCCGCAGGTGCGGTAGCTTTCAAGGCAACTATGAGCCTGTTCGAAGAACTAAAACGGCGTAACGTCTTTCGGGTATCGATCGCCTATATCGTCGCCGCGTGGGTGATTATTCAGGTCGCTGACATTGTGCTCGAGAACATCGGCGCGCCGGCCTGGTTCTTCCAGGCGCTGTTCTTGTTGCTCGCCATTGGCTTTGTCGCTGCTGTCATCATCTCCTGGGCTTTCGAGGTCACGCCGGAGGGCATTCGCCGTGAAAGCGAAGTCGACCGCACGCAGTCGGTCACGCATGAGACCGGCAAGCGACTTAACGTTGTCACGATCGCCCTGGTGCTTACGGCAGTTGCGCTGTTGGTCGCCGATCGTCTCGCGCCGCGTAGCGACGCACCGCAATCCGCAGCCGAAACCGTTCCCGCAGCGACGCCGTCGCCGAGGGTCGATACCGGCACGGATGCGCGTTCCATCGCGGTGTTGCCGTTCATTGCGTTGAGTGACGACTCCAGCGATGCCTATTTCGGCAAGGGTATCGCCGAGGAGCTGTTGAATGCGCTGGCGCAGTTTTCGGACCTCAACGTTGCCGCGCGTACCTCGGCGTTCTCCTTCGACGGCAAAGACATAGACCTGCGCGAGGTCGGTGAGAAACTCGGCGTTGCCCACGTACTGGAAGGATCCGTTCGCCGCGCCGGCGATCGCGTGCGCGTCACCGCCCAGCTGATCCGCACGGCCGACGGATTCCATCTGTGGTCTGAGACCTACGAGCGCACATTGACTGACATTTTCCGTATTCAGGACGAGATCGTCGCGAATCTCGCCCAGGTCCTGCAATTCCGCCTCGGCGTTGGTGTGGGTGTCGGTCGCGCAGAAGACCGTGATGTGAATGCCGAAGCCTATGAGCAATACCTCAAGGGGCTGGAGTTGTGGTGGACGCGCAGCCAGGGCGACAACCGTGCTCTGGCGATTAGCAGCTTTCGCCGCGCCACAGAACTTGATCCGAATTTCGCCGATGCATGGTCGGCAATGGGCGCATCGCTTTCTCTGAGTCCACCCACCAGTGCGCCGTTCCTTTCTCAGGAGAATTTTCGCGGCTTCGTAGCGGATGTGTATGAGCGCGCACTTACGCTTGATCCGGTGAATGCGCGTGCTCACGCCGGACTGGCGTTCTGGCATGCGAACGTGGAGATCGATGTTGAGAAATCGGCGTTCCACCTCGAGCGTGCATTGGAGCTGTCGCCCAACGGCGCGTTCTCCAATTATGCGGCCGCCAACTACTATTTTTCGATTGCCGACAAACAACAGACATTCGACCGGTTTGAACGTGCAATAGCAATCGATCCGTTAAACCAGACTTTGCGGCGTGTGAAATTTGAATCCTTTACCGCTATGGGTCGCTTCGAGCCGCCGCCACGGGAGCTTCTGGAGCGAGCAGAATGTATCGATGACGTTTGTGATGCTTTCGCGACGTTTGCGGCTTACTTCATTTTGCAAGGTGCGATTGCCGCGGGAACCGATGAGGACATTCGCGCGGCAATAGAGCGTATCGAACGAACCCGCTCGTCGATCGAAGCAGATGCCGCATACATGCGTGCACAAATGGATACCTTTCTCGAGTTTGCGCGACAAACTATCAATCAGCCGCCGGAGTATGTACTCGACCTCGACACGGTTGCTGCCTTAGAGTCGGGACCATCAGATCCGTGGGTAAATTGCGTCTTTGTTGTGCGGCTCGGGTTGGGCGAGTGTGACTTTGAGAGGATGTCCGAGGTTATAGCTGTAGGATCAGCGTTCCCAGGTGTCTCAGGACTGTTGCCATTGTTGCCGGGTAAATTCGAGATGCCCGAGTCGGTGCGTCGCGACCCGCGTTACCACGACGTCTGGTTGCTGCCCGGGATGCCGGAACTGGCCGCGGCGCGGCGTGCAAATGGTGTCAGCGCGGGTCTGCCGTTGCCGTTTGATGCGACGAGCGACACACCGTAATAAACCGGACTGATAAATGACGGACAGCCAATTCAATTTACTGAGTCAGTTCATGATCGGCTGGGTTATTGTCGGTTTCATTGCCATCGTCTATCTGGCGCCGAAGAAAACCGAGAACCCTTTGCTAACGATCGTCGCTTCAACGGTGTCGTTGCTGGTGCCGGTTGTTGGCCTGGTCGTTATTATCTATCTCGCAACCAAGGACACGCCGGAGTCGTTGAAGCGTAACGCCTGATAGATTGGATCACGCGCTTCAGGTTCACGTCTGCCTCCGCTGAAAAATCGGGTCAATCGTTAGTCGGCAGCAGTCGGCACACCACCATGGGTTGCGAAAATACACCACTGCGTCTTGCGACGCAGCGGTGCGATATCCATCGGCACACTAGAATGTCAGCATCTCGCCAAGCGTCTTGACGCCAACACCCTCCGCCGGGTCCGGATACCAGCTGCGGTTTTGGGCGAGGAAAGAACGCGAGTCCAGCTCGATCAAGCCGATGATCGTTTCTGCAACAATGCGTGCGCCAACCGGCCCGAGACCTTCGCCTTTGTCAAAGTGACCGGCCTCTGTTTCACGGCCGACTTTCTCGGCTTCCAGTAGCAGGTACAGCCACAGCGGTGTGCCGCTCGACAAATCAGCCGATGCACCAGCAACCGTTTTCGCCGCGCGACTAACCTTGTTGATCTCCGCATCCGGGCGCTCGATCGCACGCGCGATGTTTTCGCCTGAGGGCAACTGGAAAGCCTGGCCGCGCAGCAGGTTGCGGGTCGCCAGTGACTGGATGGCCGGCGGTGTAATGAACGGCAGCTCGAGCAGAATTGAGGCCAGCTTGCCATCCAGCTTCTCGGCTTTTTGTACCGATCGACCCGCGCCAGTCTCGACGAGCTCGCGCCAGTCGACGACTGCCTGCGGGCTTGCCAGCGGTCTAAAGCCGCCGCCGAGTACGTCACCAAACAGACCGTGCGAGGGTTTGCTCTTCTGGATTTGTATCTTCTGCGGGATCATAGAGTGGCCGAAGCGGTAGGCCGCGACCGAGAACTCGACCGGGATGTAGGGGTCGCCATCGATCGCGCAGTAGTAGCGCCGCCCGTTGCCGAGGATGTCGTCGACAACCGCGCCGCCGCACATTGTTGGCAGGAAGTCGTTGATGACAATCCATTGATAGTGCCATGTCACCATGCGACGGGCTTCTTCAAATAACTCGCCGCCTTGGTACTTGCCGGAGAGTGCATCGACCACCTTGTTGTGGAAACGCAGCATCGCAAGTTGCAGTTGCGAGAGCACACGGTTCTCGTCGTTGCGCGGGTCGCCGATGATCGCAGTGCCATGCGCCGAGCGTGACAGGTCGTTCTTGGCGAGGTTTGCGCTCTGGTCGACCGCCGTGCCGTCTTTCGCCGTCAGCAACTTGATGCCCGAGAAGTCTCCTTCGGCATGATAGAGAAACGGTGTTGCTTCCGGGCCCTGGCCGTAGATGCAGTCAAGGTCCAGCGTCGGTGTACGGGCGTTCTCAATCTCGCTCGTATCGGCGACCACTGAGAACAAACTGCTGGTGACATCCAGCGTGATGTCGTGGTCGACGAACTGACCGAAAAAGACCTGACCGACATCAACGCTGGTGGTGCGGTTGGCGCGTGTGCCGCCGTCCATCTTGCCGCCTTTCCTGCCGATCTCGATCAGCGACGGCGCCGGCGTATACAACGGCGGTAGCCCGAATAAACGACCGAAGCGGTCGCCGCGCTGTGACTCGTGGTGATAATGACAAAAGGCCTCGAGGCCTTTCAGCTTGCCCATTCCATGATGCTGGGGCATATCTTGTCTCCCTGGAAGTTCCGTTTACAGAGCACACGCATACCTTGCAGTGGGTAGCTGTTGTTGGGGGACGGAATATCTCAGGGGAGTTTTAGGGCGCGCGATTATCGCTGTTGTCGAATTCCGTCATCGCGAGCGCAGCGCGGCGATCTGGTTGCCGCGCTGCGCTCGCAATGACGTCTTGCCGCGTCGCCTTCGCCTCCTCGCAATGACGTCTTGCCGCGTCGCTAGGTTGCCGCGTCGCTAGGTTGCCGCGTCGCTAGGTTGCCGCGTCGCTAGGTTGCCGCGTCGCTTCGCGTCGCTTCGCTCCTCGCAATGACCTTCGGTCACCCCTCGCAATGACCTCCGGTCACTCCTCGCAATGACCTCCGGTCGCTCCTCGCAATGACCTCCGGTCACCCCTCGCAATGACCTCCGGTCACCCCTCGCGATGACCTGGTGGTCACCCCCCGTAATGACGGGCGAATTACCGCGGAGCGCTTATTCAGGGTCTTGTTTCAGTCGCGATTGCGATAGCCGTGTGACGCGGAAGTCATTCGGATGGCGGCTGTCTGAGAAACGCGCGTAGTGCTTGTTAAAGCGGCTTACCAGTTCCGGATCATCTCCGTTCATTTCGGTCTTGACCATCGCATCTACTGCCGCGGCCAGATCGTAGTACCAATGTTCATCGCCGACGCCGGCTCTGAAAATCTCCAACGCCTTATCGACATTGTTAGCGGCGCTATCCAGCTCGCCGGCGTCGAGGTCGAGCAGCGCAAGCCCGACTATTGCCGCGCCAAGAAAGACGCTGTTGGGCGACAGCGTTTGTGTAATCACGCGCTGCGCATTTTCGTAGGCCTTGCGCGATGCTGTCGATCGATTTGACTGGTAGTGAAGACCACCAAAATTCAACAGTTGAATGCCGTATTGATAGTGTTGCTCGCCGAACGTCACACGCGCGCTCGCGAGCGCGGCATCGTATTGCTGTTCGGCTTGCGCGAGCTTGCCCGTCAGTTGTAACAGGCGGCCGTATTCCGTGCGCGCATTAATAACGTAGCTGTGGTCCGCCCCCAGTGCGCCCGCCATGCTGGAGATTGCCTCGCCGTAAGCCGCATCGGCGAGATCGAGTCGTCCCAATTCCCGGTAGGCGGTCGCGAGATGGCCGCTTTGGCGACCGTAGTTGACGTGTTGTTTGCCGACAGTGTCGGCGGTCATCTGGCGCGCACGCTCGAACAGCGGGCTGGCTGTTGCGGGGTCGCCGAGGAACAGGTGCTGATAGCCAAGGTTGTCGATCGCCTCGGCGGTTTCTACGTCTGCATCGCCGAGGCTTTCCTCGAACAACCTAACGGCACGTGCGGCATGTTCGAGACCGGTGGGGTAGTTGCCTATCGCGCGTTGCTGCGAGCTCCACACCAGTGCGAGCCGGGCATCGTGCACGCTTGAGGCGCCGGTATCGCTGTCTACAAAACGCTGTGCATCGTTGAGATGTGCGATGGTCTCTTCAAAGTTCCCCTCTGACACCGCAACACGCGCGAGCTTGCGGTGAATCTCGGCGAGCTCAATTGGGCTGGTCGCAGTATTAGTCTCACTGAGCTCGAGTGCTTTTTGCAGCACGCGCTGCGCGTTCTCGTTGTCACCTTGTGTGTGCAATGCATCGCCGATCAGACGTAGCGTCTCGGCGTGCGCAAGTGGCACGCTTGCGAGTTCTTCATCCGCCCGGTTCGCTAACGCATTCAAGAATTCCACCGATGCTGTCAACTCGGAAGCCGTCGGCGAAATCGCATCGAGCTGTGTCAGGGTCCCGGCCAGGAAATCGACCGATGCCGATTTCGCCGCACGCTCGTGTTCGAGGCGGTCGCGCTCGGTCGCGAGGCTGCGCGCCTGGAGACTCGCTGTTACCGCGAACGCGGCCACTGATATGCCGAGCAAACCTGCCACGATCGATGAGCGCGGATTACGCTGAAAAAACTTCCGCAGCCGGTATCTATAGTGAGGCTTAAGGCTACTGATCGGCTGTTTGTCGAGATAGTTGTCGAGGTCCTCGAGCAATGAGGCGACCGATGGGTAGCGATCCGCAGGATCGAACGCCGTGCACCTGCGCGCGATCGCGGCGAGTTCGAAGTCCATTTTTTCCTGCGCGCTTGGACTGAGATTTCTCCGCGCTTGTATCGCGTCGTCGGTGTTGCTCGTACCCACACCGTGATCGAACTGCTGCTTGCCGGTCAGCATTTCGATGAACAGCAGTCCCAGCGAGTAGATGTCAGTTGCCGTAAAGATCGCCTCGCCGTTTAGCTGCTCGGGGCTGGCGTAGGCGGGTGAATAGGCGCGCGTCGTTGTCGCGTCTTTGGCATGGGCGGCATCTAACGCAGCAGCGATACCGAAATCCAGCAGCTTCGGCTGGTCGTCCTTATCGACAAGAATATTGGCGGGCTTAATATCGCAGTGAACGACGAGTCTGCCGTGCGCGTGTGCAACAGCCTTGCAGATGTGGAGGAATGTCTTGACCAGCGATTTCGTTGAAACACCTTTGCATGCATCCAGCAACGGCTCGCCCTGCACGTACTCGGTGACCAGATATTGGCCGTGCGTCTCGTCGACGCCGGCGTCAATCAGACGCGCAATATTCGGGTGCGAGAGTTCTGCCAGCAGTTGAATCTCGGTCATGTCGCGGATACTTTCATCCTTGACTACCCGGTCGCTGTGCATCAGCTTCAGTGCGACCTGCATGTCGTAGTCGTCGCTATCTCTGCGCGCGAGATAGACGGTGCCCATGCCGCCGTAACCGAGTGTTGACAGCACACTGTAGCCGGCGATCTTACTGCCTGGCTCCAGTCGCTCGGCAACCCGGAGTTCCGAGATTACTTGCGCGACCTGACCGGTCAGCCCGGCATCCGTAGCGCGCAGCTCATCGAGCATCCGCATAGCGATTGCGGAGAGCTGCGGACGCTCGGACAGTCGTTGCTGAATCAGCACCTTTGCCTCGTCCGCCGTTAGCGGTTCGGCTTCGCCCACAACCTGCGTCACTCGTTGCCAGTCATTCGGGTTCATTGTTCCGACCTCGTCTCGAACCAGGCGCGGGCCATGCGAAGTTTGCAATGAACGGTCGCATCCACGGGGTCGCGGAACCATGTTTCGAAATCATCGCGCATCGCTTTCCTGCTGCCAATAGGCGTCACAGCAGCTTCAAGTGTACTCTAGGGTTGCAGGAAAATAGAAAACAGGGCGTGTGATTCGATACGGGAGCAACGATATGGCTAAGCAACATGCGATCATCAGCTGTGATGCAGCAGCGGCGAATAGCACTGGCAGTACAGTGCAAACAGTAGAGGTTGAGCGTTCTCCGAGTGGCGCTCAGGAGCTGATTCTTGATGTTGAAATTGTGATTGGTGGCGAGAGAATTCGTGTTGGCGGCGTGCGTGTTGAGGTGCCGGACGACCAGGCAACACCCAGCGGTGGAACGAGGGAGACACCGATTCCGGGCATCAGGGTTGAGACGTTGCCCGGGTCAGGTGAGCAAGAGAACTAGCTACGATCGTCTGCCTAGGTGGCGCAATTCGCGACCTCCGTGCACTGTGAGCGCATGATCAAAAAAAAGGGAATCCCGATCTATTCGTGATTTATCTCTTAGTCGCGCGGCGTTTATCCACGGGCGTGCACCGTCTGCAATAGTTTAGACATGCGCGAATGATTACTTGATGTTGCGTTACGGTCGCGGTGCGTCGCTTGCACTGAAATACTGTGGTTTCGAATCAGAGAAAGTACGTAGTGTGATCAACGACCAGCCGACGCATACTTCGCCAGGCTATTCAGAGTGCAAAGCGTCGGGCGGTTGTGTTCGCGCTGATCGCAATATGTCACGGGAACTGAAATGACCATTCGAAATCTTGATGCGGTATTTCAGCCGGCGTCAGTCGCCATCATTGGTGCCAGCGATCGCGTCGGTTCGCTCGGGCGTGTGATCACGCAAAACCTGCTCGCCGATTTCCGTGGTCCGATCTATCTCGTCAACCCGAAGCACTCGACGCTGTTCGGCCACGAGGTTTTTGACGATGTTTCGGAGCTGCCCGCCGCGCCCGATCTTGCGGTGATAGCGACGCCGCCCAAAACCGTGCCTGGCTTGATCAAAAAGCTCGTAAAGCAGGGCACCCGCGGGGCCTGTGTTATCACGGCTGGCCTTGGTCAGGAGAATGGCCGCCACGGCAAGTCGCTGCGCCAGACGATGTTGGATGCCGCGAAGCCCGGCCTGCTGCGAATCGTCGGCCCGAATTGTCTCGGCCTGCAGGTACCCGGCATCGGTTTGAATGCAAGTTTCGCACACCTGTTCCCGCCGTCGGGTTCGATAGCTTTTATTGCCCAATCCGGTGCGCTGCTCACTGCGATGCTGGACTGGGCACAGCCGAAAGGCATCGGCTTCTCACACATCGTCTCGATGGGCGAAATGGCCGATGTCGACTTCGGCGACATGCTCGATTATCTGGCCAACGCACGCGAGACGAGGGCGATACTGTTGTATGTCGAGTCGATCACCGATGCACGCAAGTTTATGTCGGCCGCACGCGCCGCCGCGCGCAGCAAGCCGGTCATTGTCGTCAAGGCGGGCCGGTTTGATGCCGGCGCGCGGGCTGCAAGTTCGCATACCGGTGCGATGGCCGGTCATGATGGCGTCTATGACGCGGCGTTTCGACGCGCCGGCATGCTTCGCGTGTTTACGCTCGAAGAACTTTTCGATGCGGTCGAAACATTGGCTACGGCACGGTTGCCGAAGGGCGACCGGCTTGCGATTCTGACTAACGGCGGCGGCATCGGCGTTCTGGCCGTAGACGCATTGATGGCGGAGGGCGGCGAGCTCGCGATGCTTTCGGAGACGACGCTTGCGCGACTCGACGCGGTGCTGCCTTCGACATGGTCGCATGGTAATCCGGTGGATATCGTTGGCGATGCGGGCGGGCAGCGTTATCGCGATGCGTTGGATGTGCTGCTCGACGACGATGATTGTGATGCCGTGTTGATTCTGAACTGCCCGACTGCGGTGACCTCTTCGGCGGACGCCGCGCAGGCGGTTATTGATGCATTCCCCGAGGCGCCGACCAAGCCTGTGTTCACGGCCTGGGTCGGCGCGCACACGGCGCTCGCTCAGCGACAACGGTTTCGCGAGCATGGCATCCCGTCTTACGATTCCCCGGAGGACGCGGTGCACGCGTTTTCACAAATGGTCTGCTACCGGCACAACCAATTGCAACTCGCCGAGACGCCGCCCTCGTTGCCGGTGCTGTTCGAGCCCGACGTCGCACTTGCCAGGGCGCAGATTGACGCCGCGCTGGGCGAAAATCGCGCGTGGCTGTCCGAGGCCGAATCAAAACGTTTGCTGGAGGCTTATGGCATCCCTACCGTGCGCACCGAGATCGCGGCGAGCACGGAAGAAGTTGGCGCGCTGGCCGGCGGCTTTGATGGGCCAGTGGCGATCAAGATCCTGTCGCCGGATATTACGCACAAGTCCGATGTCGGCGGCGTTTTACTCGACGTCGAACCGCAACTCGCCGAAGCCGCGGCGCAGGGTATGCTTGCGCGCGTGCTGGAGGCGAGTCCCGGTGCGAAAATTCAGGGCTTTACCGTGCAGGCCATGGTGCAACGACAACATGCCCGCGAGCTGATCGCCGGGATGGTCGAAGACCGACAGTTCGGTCCAGTGATACTTTTTGGTCATGGTGGCACGGCGGTCGAGGTACTTGACGACAAGGCGCTGTCGCTGCCGCCGCTGAACCTGAAGCTGGCACGCGAGCTCATCGAGCGCACCGACGTCCACCGCTTACTGGCCGGCTATCGACAAGTGCCCGCCGCCGATATTGATGCGATCGCGTTGTCGCTGGTGCGCCTGTCGCACCTGATCGTCGAGTTTCCGGAAATCAAGGAGCTCGACATCAACCCGCTGCTGGCTGACAGTGACGGCGTGCAGGCGCTCGATGCGCGCGTCAAGATAGGCGCGGCGTTGACGAGCGGTGCCGGGCGGCTCGCCATCAGGCCTTATCCGAAGGAACTGGAAGAAAACTTCGACGCCGGCGATGGGCGTACGTTGCAGTTGCGACCGATCATGCCAGAGGATGAGCCGTCATTGCAGGCCGCGTTCGGCAGGCTCAGCAAAGAGGAGGTTCGCAACCGGTTCTTCATACCGATGAAATTGCTGGACCATGTGATGGCCGCACGCTTTACGCAAATCGACTATGACCGGCACATGGCGCTGGTACTTGCCGAGCCGGGCATTCCCGGCAAGACCGAGATATTCGCCGTTGTGCGTCTGACCGAAGATCCTGATCGCACGCGTGCCGAGTTCGCTATCGTTGTCGATGGCCGACTGGCCGGGCGTGGCATCGGCACCTATCTCGTGCGTCGTGTCCTCGACTACGCACGCGAGCGCGGTATCGCAGTGGTGTGCGGCGATGTCTTGGCGGACAATGAGCGGATGCTCAAGCTTTGCCGCAGACTGGGATTTACGCTTTCCCGTGAGCCGGAGTCGCCCGATATTGTGCGCGTGACGATGGCGTTGCAATGAGCCTTCACCGACCGCGCGAGGTGCTGAAGTTTTGAGTACCGCCTATCTGACACATCCGTTTTTTCACGCCCACGCCGGGCCGGTCGGGCATCCCGAATGTCCGCAGCGTTTGACGGCCGTTGAGGATCGATTGCGCGCCGACCAGATTTACGACCTGCTGCAACATCATCAGCCGGCTGCTGCCGGCCGCGAACAGCTGCTGCGTGTGCATTCTGCGCGCCTCCTTGACGAGTTGCGGGCCTTATCGCCCGCGGCAGGATTGGTTGCGCTGGATCCGGATACCTTCATGACGCCCGACAGTCTCGCCGCCGCGCGGCTTGCGGCGGGGGCGGCGGTGTTGGCGACCGAGCTTGTTATTGCGGGCAGAGCCGACAACGCATTTTGCGCCGTGCGCCCGCCGGGTCATCATGCTGAGCATGATCGTGCGATGGGCTTTTGTCTGCTGAACAATATCGCTGTCGCAGCGGCGCATGCGCTCGAGGCGCGCGGGCTCGAGCGGGTCGCCATACTCGATTTTGATGTTCACCACGGCAACGGCACTGAGGATATCTTCCGGGCCGACGAACGCGTCATGTTGTGTTCCACCTTCCAGCACCCGTTTTATCCGTTCGGCGGTGTGCCGGCCGCGCGCGAGGGCATTATCAATGCGCCGTTGCCGGCGGGTGCGGGCGGCGAGCAATTTCGTGATGCGATTTCGGCGCAGTGGTTGCCCGCGCTGGCGCGCTTTCGGCCGCAGATGATTTTTGTGTCGGCCGGGTTCGACGGGCATATTGAGGATGAGTTGGCCGAGCTTCGTTTGGTCGACGACGATTATCGCTGGGTCAGCGAGACGATTATGTCGATTGCTGAGCGTCACGCCGGCGGCAGGATTGTGTCCAGTCTGGAAGGCGGTTATGCGTTGGATGCGCTGGGCCGATGTGCGAGTGCGCATGTTCGGGCATTGGCGCGTTTGTAGTTGCCGCGTCGGCTGCGCCTCCTCGCAATGACGTTTTGCCGCGTCGGCTGGGTTGCCGCGTCGCTGCGCTCCTCGCAATGACTTTTTGCCGCGTCGCTGCGCTCCTCGCAATGACGTTTTGCCGCGTCGGCTCGCGATTAGGTGCTGGACATCTCGTCCAGCAGTCTCTGCAGGTCGGCGAGTGACCAGGGTTTTTGCAGGAACCACGTGCGATCGTCGTCATCAAAGGTCATCGCATTGTCGTGGTAGCCGCTGGCCAGAATGACCGGCAGCGACGGGTCATGCGCGCGAATCTTTTTCAACAATGCCATGCCACCGATTTCAGGCATCGAAATGTCGCTGATAACGAAGTCGACCGGCGCGCCGGATGTCAGGCGTTCAATGGCCGGCAGGCCGCTGCGGAAAGCATCGACATGGATACCGAGGCGGCCCAGCATATTGGCGGTGATATCGAGGATGGCCTCGTTATCATCGATGATGATCGCCGAGGTGAATTGTCGCGCGGCGCTCTCAGCTGGTTGCTCGTCCTGCTGTGTCTCGGGCTCGGGTGCCGCCTGAAAGAAACAGCTGAACCGTGTGCCGCGCCCGGCTTCGCTTTCGATTTGCAGCGCGCCCTCACTGGTCATCAGGATGCCGGCTACTGCCGCGAGCCCGAGCCCATGTCCTTGTTCCTTGCCGGTAAAGTAAGGCTCGACGACGCGGCTCAATACTTCCGGTTGAATGCCCGAGCCGCTGTCATCGACATACACGCAAACAAGGTCTTCGACATTGTCGGGCAGCCAGGAATGTTGGAAGTCGGGTATTTTGCCGGTGTCTCCCAACGAAAGATTGTAGCTGCCAACGGTAATCACGCTGTCGCGTTCTGATGCTTGCATGGCGTTAAGGATCAGATTGACGAGAATCTGGCGCAGCAAGGAGGCGTCTACCCGGACTTTATTAGTCTCACGCGTCGTCTCGAAGGCGAGGCTGCAGTGCGATTGCAACGTCATCTCAAACAGCTCGCGGCTTTCCCGCAGGATGCTGTTGACATCAATGCGCTCTTTGCTGGATTCGGCTTTGCCGCCGACGGCGAGTAACTGGCTACATAGTGCCGTCGCATGATCGGTGGCTTGCAGGATTGCGCTTAGTAATTCACGACCCTCTCCATCGACATTCTTCATTGCAAGTTCTGCGTTGCCGGAAATTGCGAAAATCAGATTGTTGAAATCGTGGGCGATACCGCTCGCCAGCAGGCCAACGCTTTCCAGTCGTTGGGCGTCTTCGAGTCGTTCTTTGATCAGCGTTAGCTCGGTCACGTCTATAGCGAACCCGCCCACTAACCGCTCGCCGGTAGTTGTGTCCTCGACGGGAAACTTGACGTCGTAGGTGTGTCGTAGTTTGCCGCCAGGGCTCTCAACCGGCCCGGTGTAGACAATCGTCTTGCCTTCATCCAATACACGCTTATCGACGGCATCCAGACTTGCGGCAACTTCGGGTGTGAAGACATCAAAGGCGGTAGCGCCAAGAAAGTGCTCCAGATCCGTGCCCGCAAACGCCGCGGCAACCGCGTTGCCATACAGGTGGCGGCTGTCCTTGTCCTTGATATAGACAGCTGCCGGCGCCTGATCGAAAAACGCGCGAAACCTGTCTTCGCTGCGTTTCAATGCGATCCGCATCTGAGCGCTATCCGAGACATCCTGCACAAACCCGACCAATGCGTTGGCTTGACCATTGTCATCTCTTAGCCAGCATCCATGCGCGTGCAGTGACAGGTAGTCGCCCAGTCGGTTGCGCATGCGAATTTCAATTTCGTAGTCATTGCCGGTTTGCATCGAAAGGGTAACGGTCTCCTCGTGGCGCGCACGATCATCGGGATGCGTTAATTCGATGAGACTCGGCACCTCGTGATCGACCTTGAGGTCGTATCCGAAGGCCTCTGCGAGTCGGGGCGACCAGAAAAGCTCGCCGTCCGGGATACGCAGCAGCCAGACGCCGTATGCGCGGCTATCCAGCAGTTGCAGCAACGCGCTGTCGCCGAGTTGCGCGCCGTCAAGAGTTTTTGGTCTGACTTTGTCCAGATCCATGAAAGTCGCTGCGTCCATTCAAGTGACTGGCCTTCAGGCCCTCATGGCCCCAAGCTCTTACAGAACACTGTGCTGTAAGCACGGCAAATGCGCAACTAAAATGCTGCTAAGCCTGCTCGTGGACGCGCTCTTGAGTAGGCTTTCCTGATATTAGGTCTTTACTACGGCATTGCCTTAGTCGGCTGCGAGCATCAGGTTGGCGGATGTCGCATCGCTTTCGCTGATAGCCAGCTGCTGCAGTGCAGTGACGAGAGCCGTGTTGGAGTTGAACACTTCGCGGTTGACGTTGAGCAGCGAGGATATTTCATAGTCGTCAAGCCGGTCGTGGTGGATGTCTTTGTAGATTTCGCGGTGCAGTTGATCGTGCCAACCGATGATACGTCCGTTCAGGTCAGAATAATCCTGTTCGAGCGGCGGTGCGACTGGTGACACGCGCAGCCGGAACACCTCGCCGTAGAATGCGCTCAGGATGCTGCGAAAGTGATCCAGATAGCCGTTTACCTCGGCGCGCGGGGAATCGGTGAACTCTTCAAGGTTATGGCGGATATCGCGTAACGACTTTGCCGAATGTATGGCTTGTCGCACGGCGGCGAGCAAGTGAGTGAGTCTTGCCGACTGTTCGGCTTCGAGTGGCTCGGCCTGGACTTTGAGTGCGTAGCCGAGAATTTCGCCCTCCAGCATCTTGTTGCGCCGATAGGCCTCGTCCAGTGTTGCCGGCTTGTTTTCATCGTTCATTACCACCGGCTTGACCGGCAGTTGTCCCGGCGGCACGGGCAATGGCGGCGTGAATACACGCATGTTGTGGTGAATAACTCTGGCGATGATGTGTGCCGTTTCCTCCGTGATCGCGGCGATCGCTGCTTCCGGCACTGCCGGCACGGTCTCGCTGACGAACAGGCTCTCATGTCGGCTCGCTGCACTGAAACGGTGCTCCAGAAAACGTGCGAACGGTTTGAGCACCGGCAGGAAAATCACGATCCCAATGAGGTTGAACAGCGAGTGGAACATCACCAGGCTGAACAGTGGGTCACTGACGCCCGACCAACTAACGACGGTGAGCAGCTGCGCCAGAAATGCGAATGCAATTACCGTGGTCGTGACATTGAAGATAACGTGGGCCAGCGCAACGCGTTTCTTGCCCGCGGCGCCTTTGATGGTGCCGATGAGGATCGTACTGGTCGTGCCCAGATCGGCGCCTACGGCGATGGCTGCGGCGCTGGGCAATTCGATTACGCCGGCATGCAGCGCGGCGAGGGTGACCATCATCGTCGCTGAACTTGATTGCACGACAGCCGCAAAGCCAACGCCGAAAGCGAGATATTGCCACGCGGCGAGATTCGCGAGCTTGGTGACATCCATGCTGTCGCTGAGCGCACTGACGCTGTCTTTCATCAGTGTGAGCCCCATCAGCAGAAAACCGAGTGCGGCGGCGAGACGACCTACCTCTTTGATCCGACCGCTCAAGCCGACGAGCAGCAGCGAACCGATGCCGATGAGCGGCAGCGAAATGCTCTCAAGGTTGAGCTTGAAGCCGAGTGCTGTGACCATCCAGCCGGTTACGGTGGTGCCGAGATTCGCTCCGAACACGACGCCCAGTGCGTTGCCCAGCGACATGATGCCGGCACCGACGAACGCGAGTACCATCAGCCCGACCAGCGAGCTCGACTGGACGAACGCCGTCGTCAGACCGCCGGCGACGACGGCTTTCAGGGGCTTGTCGGTGTAGGTTTGCAGGAAGCGTTTGAACGAGCGACCGGAGAAGCGCTGCAGTGCTGTTTCGAGCTGCGCCATCGCAAACAGAAACAGGCCGATGCCGCCGACAAATTGCCAAATATCGAAATTGCCAGTCATGATGCCGCAATGATCATTTCGTCGAGCTTAGCGTCGTGCGTCAGGCTACTACTATGCGTGTTTACCGCATTCAACACCAGTGACTGCTCACACTGCGGCCAGCTAAGCAGCTAATCGATTTCCGGGGCCAGCGCATCTGCGGGCAGGTCCACCGTGTCCTCGCGTGTGCGCAACAACGGAATCAATGCCAGCGGAATAACAACCAGCGCCGCATCAATGTAAAGCGCGAGCGAATAGCCGAACCGATCGGCAACTATTCCTTGCCAGTAGTTCGCGATACTGGCGGCCAGATTGCCCATCGCCATGAACGCCGTGAATTGCGTTGCCGCGACGGCCGGGTTGGTGATGGCCATAAACACGGCTGCCTGCATACTGAAGGCGACGCCGAAAAACAGGCTGTAGGCGACGACCATGCTGTAGAACGTGTTGATCGAGAGCCCGTCGAGGCCGAGTGTGGCGATCTGCAGAGCGAGCCAGACGGTGGGTAGTGCGGTGAGTGCATAGCCCAGCGCCATAGTAGGTCGCAGGCCGAACCGGTCACCGACCAGCCCGCCGACAAGGCAGCCCAGCGCGGTGGTTATTGTGCTGTAAATGCTGAGCTCGGCAATCTGGTTATTGTTCAGCCCGTAGTCGACCTGCAAGGTACCGAGGATGGCGTAGCCAAGCGCCATCGCGCCGGTGGGTAACACCGCGACCAGCAGCCCGACTCTGGGCGCACGGCCGGCGCGAAAGAAGCTGTCGAATGCCGTGGAGAAAAAGGCACGCAGTGTCGAGAGCAGCGTTGCGAATACCACAGCCAGCGGCCGTCGCTCGGCGAGCGCGGCATCCGGGTCGCGGATGAAAAATACAACGAACAGCCAGCTGAGGAACAACAGGCCGCTGATGAAAATCATTGCGGCGTTAAAGCCGAGCTGGCCGAAGACGAAAATAGCACCACCGCCGCCGAGTGCGATGCCGAGGTATTGGCCACCGAACATGTAGCCGTTGCCGCGCCCGCGCTCATCAGGCCTGAGCGTGCTGACGGCCAGCGAGTCGATGGCGACGTCCTGTGTGGCGCAAAACAGATTGTTAAGAACAACCATCGCCAGCAGCAATTGGTAGTCGGCGGTGAAGTCGATCAGTGCGGTCATCACCAGTGTGATGATCATCATCGTCAGGCAAGCAAGAATCCATGCCTTGCGCCCACCAAACCGGTTCAGCTTGACGACATCAACAATCGGCGCCCAGGCCCATTTGAATGCCCAGGGCACGAAAATGGCGGCGACGAATGCGCCGATCTGTGTCAGCGACAGGCCTTGCTGGCGCATGAAGGCGACCAGTGCCGTGGAAGAGAACCCGTAGGGGATCCCCTCGGAGATATACAGCAGCCCGAATGCGACGAAGCGCCCGCGGGTGGTGTCCAGAAGATTCGGCTTGGTGATTGTTGTTATTGTTCTACGCCCGCAAATGTAACGATGGCATCGACACGCCGGTGGGCATGTCGATGCAATTGAGACTAACAGACATACTGTGGCCCACACGCGCTAAAATGAACAGCCACGCCGTTAGCAGTAATGGAGACAAGCTTGGCCGCAATCAGTAATCACTACGCCACACTGCCGGCGTCATTCTACGAGGCGTCACAACCGGCAACGGTGCCGGCGCCGCGTCTGCTTGCGTGGAATCAGGCGTTGGCTGATTTTCTCGGCATTGCAGACGTCAAGAGCAATGGCGAGGCGTCGCTGGCGAGCCTGTTTGGCGGCAATGCATTGTTGCCGGGCGCGCAGCCGATCGCGCTTGCCTATGCCGGTCATCAATTCGGTCACTTTGTGCCGCAGCTCGGTGATGGTCGTGCGTTGTTGCTTGGCGATGTGCTCGGCGCGGATGGCAAACGCTACGACATCCAGCTGAAGGGTTCCGGGCGCACACCGTTTTCACGCGGTGGCGATGGCAAATCGTGGCTAGGCCCGGTGATTCGTGAATACGTCGTCAGCGAAGCGATGCATCGACTCGGCGTGCCGAGCACACGCGCGCTGGCGGCCGTCGCAACCGGCGAGCCCGTGTTGCGCGAAACGCTGCAACCCGGAGGTGTGCTGACGCGTGTCGCCGCCAGCCACATTCGCGTCGGGACGTTTCAGTATTTCGCCGCGCGCGGTGACGTCGAGGCGGTTCGCCGGTTGGCGCAATACGCAATCGAGCGTCACTATCCTGATGCTGGCGCTGGCGATACCAATGCTGCTAACGACGCTAACGACGCTAACGACGCTAACGACGCTAACGCCGCTAACGCCGTCAACGCTGATGTCGCCAGCGACGACAAGCACGCTGTAACGCGAACACCAGTGCTCGCGTTGTTCGAAGCAGTATGTACGGCGCAGGCCGAGCTGGTGGCGCACTGGATGGCGCTGGGTTTCATACACGGTGTGATGAACACCGATAATTGCGCGATCTCCGGCGAAACGATTGACTACGGCCCGTGTGCTTTCATGGATGAGTTTCGTCGCGACAAGGTGTTCAGTTCGATCGACAGAGGCGGGCGCTACGCTTATGAGCAGCAGCCCTGGATCGCGCAGTGGAATCTCGCGAGGCTGGCCGAGTGCCTGATGCTCGTTGACGACGATCGCGCGGGTTTCGAGGCTGCGCTCGAGCGTTTTGCCGACACCTATGAGCAAAACTACCTGACGCACATGCGCGCGAAACTGGGGTTGGTCGATTCGGACTCGAATGACGCGGCGCTGGTCGAGGCGTGGCTGCAACACCTCGAAAATGGTGGACTCGACTACACGTTGAGTTTTCGCCAACTGGCCAAGCGCGCCGACAGTGGAGGCGAGGCGGTTTTCGGTGCGTTCGAGCAGCGCTGGCGTGAGCGGGCATCACGCGACGGTTGCACGCCGCAAGCTATTGCCGCGCGCATGAACGCAGTGAATCCGTTGTTCATTGCGCGAAATCATCAGGTTGAGCGCGCGATCAGCGATGCCGTGGCCGATGACATCAGCACATTCGAGGCGTTGCAATGCGTATTGTCGGATCCGTATCGCGAATGGCCGGCGCATGCGGCGCTTGCTGAGGCACCCGCGCCGGACGAACGTGTGACGCAAACATTTTGCGGTACGTGATAAGGCGCAACCGATTAGAGGTTTGCCGCAGCGCGTACAGCCCCTATGCAAATGAGTTGGAGTAGAACATGAGAGTCGTACTAGGAGTCGCGTTGCTGCTGGCAGGCCAGCCACTCGCGGCACAGCAGCAGGAAAACTATGACTACTTCGATGCGAATCGCACATTGATTCGAAACGGGGTGCAGTCGCTGTTGATGTGCAACGGGCTATTTACTTCCAACCGTTCGGTGAAGCAGGTGTTCGCACAGGAACTCGCGTACCTGAAAACGCCGGTCGGCACTGCGCGCCGCGGCGAGTACGAGATTGATCGCGACCTGCGCATGGTGTCCGTCGGTGGCCTGCAGTCGGGAACCGCTGTGCGCAGCGTATTTCGTGAAGGGCTAGGTTGTGTCGTGATGGCCCCTGACCAGGGGCTTGGGGATATTGACTCACTGCCACAGATTGAAACGCCCAAATGGGAAGGCGATGTGTCGCGGCTGGCGTGGCCGATGGGTGACCGCACGCCGAAGCAGCCGCTAACGGCGGGTGTCGATAGCGATGCGTTGCAGGCGGCGTCCGACTGGGCGTTCGAGCGTGATACAGCAGAGCAGGACACCATCAGTCTGATCGTTGTGCATCAGGGGCAGATCATCCACGAGCGCTACGCGAAAGGTTTTGACGTGGGCACGCGTACGCGCACCTGGTCGACCGCAAAGAGCATCGCGGCGACATTGATCGGCATGTTGGTTGACGATGGCGTGATGGCGCTCGATGAACCGCTCGATATTGACTGGTTGCCGGCGGTCGCGGATGCAGGCACCGACCCGCGCGGGAAAATCACGCTGCGCAATGTGCTGAACATGTCGAGTGGTTTGTATCCGGTGGACAGCTTCGGCATGGAGTATGCGACCGGCTCCGGTCTTGCCTACTGGGCCGGCGCAAGCTCGATCGACGGCGCGCGTCGACGCGGCTTGATCCGCGACCCCGGTGCGCATTGGGATTACGAAAACTACGACACCTTGCTGGCCGTTTATGCGATGAAACTGGCGCTCGGTGACGCGGTGACCTACACCGCGTTTCCGCACACCGCATTGTTCGAGCGCATCGGTATGCGCAACACGCTGGTCAGCACCGACCGCTTCGGTGATTTTATTTTCAGCAGTCAGGTCTACACCAATGCGCGTGACCTGGCACGATTCGGTTTGTTATATCTGCAGGACGGCGTCTGGCAGGGCGAGCGATTATTGTCGAGCGAGTGGATCAACTTTGTTCGCACACCGGCACCGTCAACACAAAACGAGCGATTGCACGGTTTCTATGGCGGGCAGTTCTGGCTGGTGCCGGACGACCGCGATGATGTGCCGGCATCGGCCTATGCCACGGCCGGCAATCGCGGCCAGTATGTGGTGATCGTGCCAACGCATGATCTGGTCATCGTGCGGCGTGGTCTGGACTATGCGCAACAGGGTTTCAATCGCTGGGATCTGACGCGTGAAGTGCTCAAAGCCTTCGCCGTCGAGCCGGATGTCGAGCCGGATTAGGTTAAATCTAACGCGCAAAACTATCGGTTGTTGGCCTGTATTCGCCGCACGATCGGCTGTTTTGGCGCTTGCACGCATGATGCCGCCATGATTTTCAGTCGCTTAGCTTGTATTCCTAACAAACCATGCGAGAATATTTGCTAATGGTGCTTGCGCTATAGCCAGACACCAGTGCCACGCCGGCTTCGCGCCGGCCGCGCACACCGATCTGGCCGGGGAGATGGGGACCGACAATGTCGAAGCAGGTTACGAATGTTTAGAGCGGGCGCCGTTTAGTCGATGGCGGAAAGAGACGACTCCCCGAGCAGTATTACGCCGGCGCTGGCATCGCGCGGCACCGGCATGCAATCGCCGGCGGTTGATGCGCTGTATACGCAGATTGCCGTCAGCTTTCTCGGTCCCGATCATACCGACCTGACCAACTCCCTCGCGTTGCCCGTGCAGATGCTGCAGGAGGCGACCGCGGCCGATGCCGCATTCATAGCAATCATTAATGACGAGGTGATCGAAGACGTCGTCGCAGCGACCTCGGCTTTCACGCGTTGCCGGCCGCAGGTTTTGCAGGGCAAAAGCCTGCAGGACTGGCCTGTGTTGAGCGCGCGCCTCGGCGACCTGCGTGTCGTTGAGTTTTCTGACATGTCGACCTACCGCGGCGACATGCGCACCGCGGCTCGCGAACTGGCCGATATTCACGTCGGCTCTTGCCTGCTTGTTGGCATCTGTGCCGAATCGACGCCGGCCGGCGCCGCATCGACGACGCCATGCGCAATCCTCGGACTGATTAACGAGGCGGCGTGTGAGCATTGGCCGACCGATCTGAATTTGCTGCTCAAGTTGCTGGCGGCAAACCTGGGTGCGGGCTTGTCGCGCGCGACGATGCATCGTCAGCTGATTGATTTGCACGAGCGCGACGGTTTGTTGCTGTCGACGGCGAACGATGGCGTGTGGGATTTCGATGGCGAGACCAAGAAGGTCAGGTTCTCACGCCGCTGGAAAGAAATGCTCGGCTATGACATCAATGACGATGACATTGCACCGGACTGGTATCGGCTGGTGCACCCGGAAGATATGGCGGCTGTGCAGGCCAAAATGCGCGACCATCTCGAAGGTAAGAACGAGTTTTTCATCAGTAACCATCGCATGCGCCACTGCAATGGCGATTGGCACTGGGTGTCGAGCAAGGCCAAGGGCATCATGGACGCGCGTGGTCGTCTGCAACGGTTGCTCGGCGTCGAGGTCGACATTAATGAGCGCAAGCTCTACGAAGAGGCGCTGTTCCGCGAGAAGGAAAGCGCACAGATTACCTTGCAGTCGATTGGCGACGGCGTCATCACGACCGACGAGAGCAATATCGTCGAGTATGTGAATCCGGTTGCCGAGGAGTTGACCGGCTGGAAAGTTGACGACGCAACCGGCCGGCCGCTGGATGAAATTTTCCGTGCCTTCCACGAAGAGACCTGTGAGCCTTTGGAGAACCCGCTGGCGGTCGCCGTGCGGCGCAATCGCGCGGTGAAGTCGAACCGGCCAACGTTATTGATTCGGCGCGACGGCAATGAGCTCTACATAGAAAGCACCGCATCGCCGATTCGCGATGGCAATTCGGTCATCACCGGCGGTGTGCTGGTATTCCATGACGTCAGCGAGGCGCGCGAGCTGAACCGCCGCCTGAGCTATCACGCCAGTCACGACGTGTTGACCGGGTTGGTCAACCGTCGCGAGTTTGAGAAACGCGTTGAGCGTGCGATGAAGAGCAGTGAGGCGCGCGAGACCTCGCACGTGGTGTGTTATCTCGATCTCGACCAGTTCAAGATCATCAATGACACTTGCGGTCATAGCGCCGGCGATAAGTTACTCGAAGCGCTCGGCAAGCTGCTGAAGTCGAAGATTCGCTGGCGCGACACGCTGGCGCGCCTGGGTGGTGATGAGTTCGGTGTGTTGCTCGAGAGCTGCACGATTGAGGAAGCGATGGCCACCGCAGACATGCTGCGCGAGGCCATTGGCGAATTTAAGTTCGTCTGGGACGAGCGCAATTTCCGGCTGACGGTCAGCGTGGGTGTGGTGCCGTTGACGACGGGTGAGGCGGACGACGTTGCCGGTATTCTGTCGGCGGCGGACAGCGCTTGCGCGGCTGCCAAGGATGCGGGCCGCAACCGCGTGCATTCCTATCACGAGAACGACATCGACATGATGCGTCGGCGCCGTGAAATGCAGTGGGCGGCGCGCATCAACACGGCGCTGGAAGAAAATCGCTTCGAGTTGTTCCGCCAGACCATCCTGCCTTTGCAGAAGGCCGACACCGGCGCGCATTACGAATTACTGCTGCGCATGCGCGATGAGAACGGCGCGCTGGTCTCGCCGGAGCTGTTTATTTCGGCGGCCGAACGCTACGGCATCACGCCCAACATTGACCGCTGGGTCATTCGTAACGCGTTGCGCTGGCTGGTGTCCGAGGCCGACGAGCGCGCAAGATTGTCGATGTGTTCGATCAACCTCTCCGGCCAGAGCCTTGGTGACGAGAAGTTCCTGCCGTTTGTGATCGAGCAGTTCCAGACCAGCGGTATTGCACCGGACAAAATCTGCTTTGAGATTACCGAGACCGCCGCGATCGCGAGTTACTCGCAGGCCAACCGGTTTATCAATGCGCTGAAAGAGCTGGGCTGCAAGTTTGCACTCGACGACTTTGGCACCGGGCTGTCCTCGTTCGGATACCTCAAGCATTTCCCGGTCGATTTCCTGAAAATCGACGGCAGCTTCGTCAAAGAAATACTGCATGACCCGATCGACCGCGAGATGGTGCGATCAATCAACGAGATCGGCCACCTGACCGGCAAGCAGACCATTGCAGAGTTTGCCGAGAACCCCGAAATCATTAACATGCTGCGCGAAATGGGTATCGACTACGCGCAAGGCTATGGCGTGTCCGAGCCGCAAAAGGTGATGCAGGCGATCGCCTGAGCGGGCAGCGGCCTACGCGAAGGCGAAGCGCATCGAGAAGTCGACCGCATTGACGTGCTTGGTCAGCGCCCCCACCGACACAAAGTCCACGCCGGTCTCGGCAATCGCACGCAACGTATCAATGTTGACGCCGCCGGAGGCTTCGAGCTCGGCCGCGTCCGGCGACGCGCTGTTGATCCCGACCGCTTCGGCGAGCGCGCTGAGACTGAAATTATCGAGCAATAGCCGCTCGACGCCGGTCTCCAGCGCTTCGCGCATTTGCGCGACGGACTCAACTTCGATTTCGACGGGCAACGCCGGGTTGGCGGCACGCGCATTGCGCACGGCATCGGCGGTGGAGCCGGCGGACGCGATGTGGTTTTCCTTGATCAGGATTGCGTCGAACAGGCCGATGCGGTGATTCACAGCGCCGCCGGTCCTGGCGGCATATTTTTGCGCAAGGCGCAGCCCCGGGATTGTCTTGCGTGTGTCGAGGATGCGACAGTCGGTGCCCTCGACAATCGCGACATAACGGCGCGCGATGGTGGCGGTTCCCGACAGCGTTTGCAGAAAATTGAGCGCGGTGCGCTCGCCGGTGAGGATCGCGCGTGCCGGCCCGCTGAGATTGCACACCGTCTGGCCGGCAGGCACTACATCGCCGTCCCCGGCAAGCCACTCGATTTCGATTTCGTCGTCGAGCTGCGCGAATACCAGGTCGAACCAGTCGCACCCGCACAGCACGGCCTCTTCGCGCATGACAACGCTTGCCTGCGCCATTTGTGCCGCACTCACCAACGCCGCGGTCACATCGCCCGAGCCCACGTCCTCCGCCAGTGCCTGAGTAACGGCCCGCGTGCGGTCTGCGGCCAGCTTGTCATTGCTGATGCGCGCATTGAAACGGGATTTTCTGGGCGTCTTGATCTTCATTCGTTGGGTGTGTCCGGAATTGCAGATAGAGCGGATTATCCAGCGCCAACGCCGGATACGCCAGCCGCACGCTTTCACTCGGCGCTGCAGCGCGGCATACTACACCCTGAATTTTTTCCCGTATGAGCTATGTCAAACTCCGCCAACGCACCACAATCGCCCTGCATCAGCATCTGTACGCTGGATGACGCCGATATTTGTATGGGCTGTTATCGCAGTCTGGATGAGATTATCGACTGGACGATGATGGACGACAGCCAGAAAGGCCTGGTGCTTGAGAACGTCGAGCGTCGCGCCGCCGCGCATGAGCAGGTCGGTTAGGTATGCGCTCAACGGCAATACGCGTGTCACTGATAGCCGTTTTGCTGACAAGCGCGGGTTGCACCGCGCTGTTGACCGGTGGCAAGAAAAAACCGGCGAAATCGGCGCAGCTTGAAAATACGCCTTGCGAGACCCACTGTGTAGACAGGGCAACTTCTTTATTTGACGCGACCGCTTTGACGGCGCAAACAGGAACCTGACATGGACATCAACGAGCGCATCAAGACACAACTCGACGACCACCCGGTGATTGTCTACATCAAGGGCACGCCTGATTTTCCGCAATGCGGTTTTTCCTCGCAGGCGGTCGCCGCGCTGAAAGCCTGCGGCACAGAGTTTTCCTACGTCAATATCTTTGAAGACCAGGAAATCCGCGAAGGCCTGAAGGTGTATTCGAGCTGGCCGACCTTCCCGCAGCTCTACATCAAGGGCGAGCTGATCGGTGGCTCCGACATCATCGTTGAGATGTACAAGTCGGGTGAGCTGAAGCCTTTGCTGGAGACCGCAACCGCGGCCTAGAGTTGCGCTTTGGCCCGGTATACGGGCTCGAAGCGATTGACGATTTCACAGAAAAGATCTGCGGTGCGCTCGGCATCGTAAGCCGCCGAGTGCGCCTTCGATTCATCCCACTCGATATTAATCGAGCGCACCGCGCGCGACAACACGGTCTGGCCGACCGCGACGCCGCCCAGTGTGGCGGTATCAAAACATGAGAACGGATGGAACGGGCTGCGCTTGATTTTGCAACGTTCGATTGCCGCGTTGAGAAAATTCAGATCGAAGAATGCGTTGTGACCAACCAACACCGCACGCGTGCATTCGTGCTCGCGCACCTGTGCACGGATTTCGCGGAACACACGTTGCAACGCATCGCGTTCGTCGATCGCCGGGCGCAGCGGGTGGTGCGGGTCGATCCCGTTGACGGCCAGCGACGCCGGCTCCATGTTTGCGCCGGGGAAGGGCTTGACATGGTAGCGCCAGGTTTCAGCGCGCGTCATTCGCCCGCCATCGTCGGCCGCAATGCTAACCGCGGCGATTTCTAGCAGGGCGTCCGTGCTGGCGTTGAAGCCGCCGGTTTCCACGTCAACAATAACCGGCAGGAAACCCCGGAAGCGATCACGCATCGCGAAACTGCTCATGCCGATTTCTTGGCGCCAGCGATTTCACGCCGGTGATTAAGCAGCAGGTCGGTCGTGTAGCGCACGCCGAAGCCCGTGATGTCGGTCGGTACTGCGCCTAGCCCACCCTTATTTTCGCAGGCCGATAAATCCATGTGAATCCACGGCACGCTCGCCGGTACAAATTCCGCCAGGAAAGTTGCCGCCAGGATGTGATCGCCGCCACCACCGGGCGAACATTGTTTGATGTCCGCGGTTTCACTTTTGAGCATGTCGATAAACTCGCCCCCAATCGGGAACGGCCAGACACGCTCGCCGCTGGCGACGCCCGCGCGCTTCAATAGCGGATGCAGCGTGGCGCGGTTGCTAAAGACGCCGCTGTAGCGTGTCGTCACCGCGTTGATGCAAGCGCCGGTCAACGTCGCAAAATCAAGAATGCACGCCGGCTTCTCGCGCGCCGCCAGCGTCAGTGTATCGGCCAGCACCATGCGGCCTTCCGCATCGGTGTGAATGGTTTGAATGGTCTTGCCGTTGAGCGCGGTAATCACGTCCTGCGGTTTATAGGCTTGCGGCCCGGTACGGTTTTCGGTGATTGCCAGCCAGACATCGATCGGTGTGTTGAAGTTCAACTCGCTGAGCGTCAGTAGCGTGCCGAGTGCTACGGCGCTGCCACCCATATCCACGTGCATGCCGAGCATGCCGTCAAACGGCTTCAGGTTGGTGCCGCCGGTATCGAAAATAATGCCTTTGCCGACCAGCGCGATGGGTTTGCCGGCCGACTTTTTGCCCTTCGGCCGGTAGCTCAGCCGGACGATGCCGGCGTCGTTGGTTTCGTTGCCCTGAGCGACCGCAACGAATGCACCCGCGCCGCGCTTCTTGAGATTCGCTAACGACAGGAAGCGGTGTTGCCAGCCGTTCTGTTTGGCGAGTTTTTCGGTCACCTGGCGATAGCTGATTGCATCGAGCTTGTTCGGTGGCATCGCCGTCAGCCAGCGCGCCAGGCAGTTGCCGCGCGCTTTGGCGATCGTTTCCTGCTGGGCCGTCTTGCCGGCTTCGAAAATCGTGATGTTCATTTTCGTGGGTTGCCTGGCGCGCGACTTCAGGAATTTTGGTAGCCGGAAGTCGGCCAACATCAGCGCGCCGGCGATCGCACGCGCGGCGCCCGCGGCGTCATCGAGACTCTCGTCAATCACCACCGCTATCTTGCGCGCGCTGCTAACGCCGACGGCGCTGGCTGCTTTGCGACAGACGACGTCGCGCTCGAACGGTGAAGCTTTCTTGCCGATTCGCGCGGCCACCAACGCGGTGGCCGGACTCGCGGGTAACGCGGCGGTCAGCAGGCTGTCGTCGTCATTGCGGGCCGCGATGGCTGCAAGCACGCCGTTGCCGGGCAGGCTTTTGTCGTTGGCAAGTTTCGCGACGGCGTGTAGCACGATGACGGCGTCGAATGATTTGAGATTGGTTTCCGTGGGCGTCGCGCGGCTGCTGCGAAGCGCCGGTTGCGGCAACGCGGGGATCAGTGATGAGTCAGTCAAGTTGCGTTCCTGAAGCCTTGATGAGGCAGGTGGGGGTGGCCACATCGTAGCAGCAGGCACTTGCGAATTCATCCTGTGGTCACACTGGCGGCCAATGTTCTTTATGGTCTGCGTCAGTTTGCGTCCGGTTCCGCTGCCCGCTCGGGTATAATCGGGCGTTAAGTTGGTAACCGCGGAAACTTTGATATGTCGCAGCACAGTCGCTTTGACGATCTCGACCCTACCGAAACCCGGGAGTGGTTAGAGTCCATCGACTCGGTCCTGAAGAACGAAGGACCGGAACGAGCGCATTTCCTGCTCGACAAGATGATCGATTTTGCCCGTCGCTCCGGCGCCTATTTGCCCTACAGCCCGAACACGGCTTACCTCAACACGATCTCAACCGGCCAACAGCCCGAGTACCCCGGCGACCGCTCGATAGAACGCCGTCTCGAGGCCTACCTGCGCTGGAATGCGATGGCGATGGTCGTGCAGGCCAACCGCGAGAGCTCGGAGTACGGCGGCCATATTGCGTCCTACGCCTCGTCGGCGACCTTGTACGAAGTCGGTTTCAACCATTTCTGGCATGCGCCGACCGAAGATCATGGCGGTGACCTTGTCTACATTCAGGGCCATTCGTCACCCGGAATTTATGCGCGTGCCTACCTGGAAAAACGCCTGACCGAAGACCAGCTCGACCGCTTCCGCAAGGAAGTCGGCGGCGGCGGTCTGTCGTCCTACCCGCACCCCTGGTTGATGCCGGAGTTCTGGCAGTTCCCGACGGTCTCGATGGGGCTGGGCCCGATGATGGCGATCTACCAGGCGCGCTTCATGCGCTATCTGGAGAACCGCGAAATGGTTGCCCCCAGCAATCGCAAGGTCTGGTGCTTCATGGGTGACGGTGAGACGGATGAGCCCGAGTCGCTCGGCGCGATCACGATGCCGGTGCGCGAAGGTCTCGACAATCTGGTGTTTGTCATCAATTGCAATCTGCAGCGCCTCGACGGTCCGGTGCGCGGTAACGGCAAGATCATCCAGGAACTCGAAGCCGCGTTCAGCGGTGCCGGCTGGAATGTCATCAAGGTCATATGGGGCTCGCGCTGGGACCCGTTGTTGGCGCGCGACCACAAAGGTCTGCTGCGTCGGGTAATGGAAGAAACGGTCGACGGCGAATACCAGAACTACAAGAACAAGGGCGGTGCCTACACCCGCGAGAATTTCTTCGGCAAGTTCGAAGAACTCAAATCGCTGGTCGCGAACATGTCGGATGAAGATATCTGGCGATTGAACCGCGGCGGCCACGATCCGCAGAAGGTATATGCCGCGTACGAAAAAGCCGTCAACCATACCGGTGGACCGACAGTGATTCTTGCCAAGACGGTCAAGGGCTTTGGTCTCGGCGAGTCGGGCGGCGAAGGCGCTAACACCAGCCACCAGCAGAAGAAGCTGGATGAGGCATCACTGCGCCAGTTCCGTGATCGCTTCAATATTCCGGTATCGGATGCGGATCTAAACGACGTGCCATATTGCCGTCCGGAAGACGGCAGCATCGAGATGGAATACCTGATGGATCAGCGCAGCAAGCTCGGCGGTTCGCTGCCGAAGCGACGCACGCAATCGCCCAAGCTCGAGGTGCCTTCGCTACATGCGTTCAAGACGCAGGTCGCGGGCAGCGGCGAGCGCGAGCAGTCGACGACGATGGCGATGGTGCGCATGCTGACGACGCTGGTCAAAGACAAGAAAATCGGCAAGAACATCGTGCCGATCGTCCCGGATGAGGCGCGTACGTTTGGTATGGAAGGCATGTTCCGCCAGATCGGAATTTACTCCTCGAAAGGCCAGCTCTATCAGCCGCAGGACGCCGACCAGCTGATGTTCTATAAGGAAGACAAGAAAGGTCAGATTCTCGAAGAGGGGATCAATGAGGGCGGGGCGTTTTGTTCGTGGATTGCCGCGGCGACGTCGTACTCGAACAACGGCCTGCCGATGATCCCGTTCTACATCTACTACTCGATGTTCGGCTTCCAGCGCATCGGTGATTTCATCTGGGCCGCCGGCGACATGCAGGCACGCGGGTTTATGATCGGCGGTACCGCCGGGCGCACGACGCTCGCCGGCGAGGGGTTGCAGCACCAGGACGGGCATTCGCATGTGCTCTCATCGACCGTGCCGAACTGTGTGTCGTACGACCCTTGCTATGCCTACGAGCTTGCGGTGATCGTGCAGGAAGGTCTGCAGCGCATGGCGTATCGCCAGGAAAACGTTTTCTACTACATCACGACGATGAACGAAAACTATGTCATGCCGCAGATGCCGGAAGGTGTCGCCGAGGGCATCCTCAAAGGCATCTACCCGTTGCAGAAAGCCGGTCGCGGCAAGGTGCGTGCCCAGCTGTTCGGCTCCGGTACGATTCTGCGTGAAGTGATTGCTGCGGCCGAGATGCTGCTGAAAGACTTCCGTGTACCGGCCGACGTCTGGAGTGTCACCAGCTTCAATGAGCTGCGTCGCGAATGTCTCGAGGTTGAGCGCTGGAACCAGCTGCACCCGACGCAGACGCCTCGCGTCAGCTACCTGGAGGAGGCGCTCAAGAACAGTGACGGTCCGTTCATCGCGGCCACCGACTACATGAAGATCGTGCCCGACCAGGTGCAGCGTTGGATTCCCGGGCGCTACATCACGCTCGGTACCGATGGCTTCGGCCGCTCGGATGCGCGTGCAGCGCTGCGTGACTTCTTCGAGGTTGACCGTCGCTACATCGTCGTCACCGCGCTCAAAGCGCTGGCCGACGAAGGTGCGCTCGACCAGAAAACAGTCGCCGAGGCGATCGTGAAATATGGCATAGATCCGGACAAAGCAGATCCGGTAACGCTCTAGCGCGGGGATACATACAGTGGCAAACGAAGTACAGATCACCGTGCCGGATATCGGCGATTTCGACGCCGTCGAAGTCATTGAGGTGCTCGTCTCGCCGGGCGATAGTGTCGATGTCGAAGACGGGATTCTGACGCTCGAGACGGACAAGGCGTCGATGGATGTGCCGACCACGGTTGCCGGCGAGATTGTGTCGGTGAGCGTCAAAGTCGGTGACAAGATCAGCGAGGGCGATGTCATCGCCGTCGTGCGGGTCGCCGATGAGGGCGACACCGGGGGCGACGAGTCGGACGACGACAATCCGGAGCATGAAAAGACCCAGACGCTGAGTCCGCAGGCGGCCAAGCAGGCTGTCGCTCAGGGTGCGGCGGCCGCGCGGGAGACCGGCGGCGATGCCGGTGACGATGACGAGCAGGATGGCGACGCGGGCGACGCGGGCGACGCGGGCGGCGCAGCGGCGACCAAGATCGTTACCGTCAACGTGCCCGACATCGGTGACTTCGACAGCGTCGACGTCATCGAGGTGGAAGTCTCCGTCGGTGACGAAATTGATATCGATGATCCGCTGATGACGCTGGAGACCGACAAGGCGTCGATGGATATCCCGTCGACGCACGCGGGCAAGGTGACGAAGGTGCTGGTGTCGATTGGCGACCAGGTGAGCGAAGGCAAGCCGATCGTCGAACTCGAGACCGCGGGCGGCAATTCGTCCGGGAAATCCGCCGGGAAGCCGGTCGAGAAAAAAGCTGAGAAAACGGCCGATGCGCCCAAGCCGGCCGAATCGAAGCCCGAGGAGCCAGAGCCGGAAAAGACCGGGTCCCGGTCGGAGAAAACCGCGGTCTCATCGATCGATGAAGCCGGTTTTTCGAAAGCGCATGCCAGCCCGTCGGTGCGCAAGCTCGCGCGCGAGCTGGGCGTCGATCTCGTTAAGGTCAAGGGCAGCGGCAAGAAGGGCCGTATCGTTGCCGGCGACGTCAAGACTTGGGTCAAATCGACACTGAAGGGCGGCGGTGCGTCAGCGGCGGGTGGCACGGCAAGCCTGCCGGCGGTGCCGAAGGTCGACTTTGCCAAGTTCGGCGAGGTCAGCGAGACGCCGCTGACTCGCATCCAGAAGATCTCCGGCCCGCGGCTGCAGGCAAGCTGGATCAACCTGCCGCACGTCACGCAGTTCGACGAGGCCGACATCACCGACATGGAGGCGCGCCGCCAGGCGCTGAAGGGCAAGGCCGCCGAGCGCGGCGTCAAGCTGACGCCGTTGGCGTTTATCATGCGCGCGGTCGTGCAGGCGCTGGCCGAGTATCCGAAGCTGAACGCGTCGCTGTCGGCCGACGGCAGCGCGCTCGTCAACAAGCACTACTGCCACATCGGCTTCGCCGCCGACACCGACGACGGACTGGTCGTGCCGGTCATCCATGACGCCGACAAGAAGGACGTTTACGAACTCGCGGAAGCGCTCGCGGATCTGTCGACCGCGGCGCGCGACGGCAAGCTGACGGCCAAGCAGATGCAGGGCGCGTCATTCACAATCTCGAGCCTCGGCGGCATCGGTGGCACGGCGTTCACGCCGATCGTTAACGCGCCCGAGGTGGCGATCCTCGGCGTGTCGCGCTCGACGATGCAGCCCGTGTGGGACGGCAAGGCCTTCGAGCCGCGGCTGATGCTGCCGCTGTCGCTGTCGTACGACCACCGCGTCGTCGACGGTGCGCTGGCAGTTCGCTTCACGACGCAGCTCGGCAAATGCCTGTCAAACGTCGACGGCCTGCTGCAGGCGATCCCCTGAACCTATTGATGGAAACAACACGATGACTGATGCCGACAACTCAACCGAACTGCTCGTGCTGGGCGCCGGACCCGGCGGCTACGCGGCTGCGTTTCGCGCCGCCGACCTCGGCAAGAAAGTCACGCTGGTCGAGCGCTATCCGTCGCTCGGCGGCGTCTGCCTTAACGTCGGTTGCATTCCTTCCAAGGCGCTGCTGCATGCGGCGAAGGTGATCGACGAGGCCGAGTCGATGTCGGAACACGGTATCCGCTTTGGCAAGCCGGAGATCGACGCGGCGAAGCTTGGCGAATGGAAGGGTAGCGTCGTCAGCAAGCTCACCGGTGGCCTCAAGCAACTTGCGAAGCAACGCAAGGTCACGGTCGTGCAGGGTGTCGGCCAGTTCACCTCGCCGCACACGGTCGAGGTCAGCGGCGACGATGGCAAGCAGACGATCAAGTTCGAGCAATGCATCATCGCGGCAGGCTCCGCGCCGATCCGCCTGCCGTTCCAGCCCGACGACGAGCGCGTCGTCGATTCGACCGGCGCGCTCGAGATCTCGCCGCTGCCCGAATCGATGCTGGTCGTCGGCGGCGGCATCATCGGCGTCGAGCTCGGCAGCGTCTATGCAGCGATGGGCGTCAAGGTCTCGGTGGTTGAGCTGACCGGCGAATTGATGCCGGGCGCCGATCGTGATCTCGTTCGGCCGTTGCAGAAACGCCTCGAGAAGCAGTTCGAGGCGATCATGCTGAACACCAAGGTCACCGGCATGAGCGCCGGGGACGAGGGCATCGAGGTCAGCTTCGAGGGCGACAAGGCCCCGGCAAGCCAGACCTTCGGCCGCGTGCTGGTTGCGGTCGGGCGTCGCGCCAACGGCGATAAGCTCGGTGCCGATAAGGCCGGCGTCGCCGTCGACGAGCGCGGACAGATCAATGTCGATAAGCAGATGCGCACCAACGTGCCGCACATCTTCGCCATCGGCGACATCGTCGGCCAGCCAATGCTCGCGCACAAGGCGACCCACGAGGGTCACGTCGCGGCCGAAGTCGCCTGCGGAGAGAAGCGTTTCTTCGACGCGCGCGTCATCCCCTCGGTCGCCTACACCGACCCGGAGGTCGCATGGGTCGGCCTGACCGAAACCGACGCCAAACGCGACGGCACTAAATACGCAAAAGCCAACTTCCCGTGGGCCGCCAGTGGGCGCTCACTGGCGATGGGCCGCGATGAAGGCATGACCAAGATCCTGTTCGATGAAGACAGCGGCCAGGTACTCGGTGGCGGCATCGTCGGCATGAGTGCCGGTGACCTGATCGCCGAGATCGGCTTTGCCATCGAGATGGGCGCGGTCGCCGAAGACCTCGGGCTGACCATCCACCCGCATCCGACGCTGTCGGAGACAGTCGGTCTCACGGCGGAGGCGTTCGAGGGGACGTTGACCGATTTGTACGTGCCGAAGAAGAAAAAGCGGGCGTAGCGCCTTGGCACAACAGCGTGCACGCATGCGCAATACCATTGTTGATGAACGGCGAAGGCGATGACCGATAGCAGCAAGGCAGGTCGTATCGGCAGACTGGCCATCGAATTCTCGGTGATTGTGCTCGGCGTATTCGTCGCGCTGGCCGGCGAGTCGTGGTGGGCGGACCGCGAGGAGCGCGCTTTCGAGCGTGAGCTTCGTGACGACATGTTGCTCGAATTCGCCGGCAATATCGCGATTCTGGAAGACGATTTGACCTTTAACCAAACCGCGACACGGCGCGTCGCCGACTTTGCCGCGCTGTCCGAAGCCGAATTGATGGCACTGTCCGACGACGCATTCAACGAGGACTACGCCACCTTCCCGAGCTGGGCCGGGTTTGACCCCGAGATGGGTATCGTCCAGGCGCTGGTTCAGAGCGGCAATCTGGGCGCAATCGACGACCGCACGCTGCGCCTGCGGTTGTCCCGATGGGCCGGGTTGCTCGCCGAGAAAGACCGCTTCACGTTGCAGGCGAGCAATTTCATGCTCAATTCGATGATCGTGGTCCTGTCCGAAGCCGGCGGCGATCGCAACTGGAGCACAGAGGAACGCCGGCAGGTGCAGTCGCTCTACTCGTTCCTGAGCGAACTGCAGGTCTTGGTCGTCGCCAATCAGCGCAGGCTGCTGGACGAGGCGCAGGCCATCAGTGATTACCTGAGCGATGACAAACCGGATGCGGTTGCCGATCCGGGCTGAGCTCGCCAAGCTGTTGATTAAGCTGCGTTGAGGGCTGTCGGAAAATTTTACAATTTTGTATATTTCCATGATGCGAAAGGAAGTATTATCTATATAAATCAATAATTTAATAAACTGGCAAGGGTATTGCATAATCACTTATAGATATATATTTTCGCGTTTGGAGCGGACAGTGAAAACACTTAAAAGAACATTTCTTGGCGCATTGATTGGCCTTAGTCTATCGACGAGCGCGTCGGCCGTAATGATCACGGGCGGTGCGTTTGACGGTACCGACGTCGGCGCAGTCGATATCAAAAAAAATGAAGTTGACAATATGAAGTCCGGTGCTCAGACCGAGGTGAACTGGGTGAACAATTTTCTTGGTACGTCTTTCACCAAGTCTGATTACAGCAAGGAAAGTGACGTTAGTTGGTTCAAAACCGACGTTATAGCAGTATATGCGTTCAAGCTGGTTGGCGGCCCTGGCTACTACCTGATTAAGAACAAGAATACGCACGTGCTCTACGAGAATATTGGTGATATTAATTGGGGTGTTATCAACCTCGACTTCATCAGCGGTAATATCAATCTTGGTTCCGATATGACGATTAGCCATGTCGGCGGCTTCGGTACCAAGGTGAGTGTGCCGGCGCCTGCGACACTGGCGCTACTTGGTCTGGGTCTGCTGGCGGGTGGTCTCGCGAGACGTAAGCAGGTCTGACAGCAACCCCTGTTGAACTACAAAAAACCCCGCTTGCCGCGGGGTTTTTTTATCTAGATATACTTCCGATTCCGGGCAGCGCGGCGTCGCAAATATTCGTGCACTATCCAGGCAGTCTGTGTACCACTATCAGTTGGTATAAAGCGTGGCCAGATCCACCGCGACCCCATCCTCCTGAACAATCGCGCAGTGCGTGCGGTTAAGCTTGCGTGGCTCGCTGACGCCGCAAGAGTGCGCGATGATCGCGAGCTCTTTGTGAATACCCTCGGCGTAGCGCGCGACGCGCCTGGCCTTGTCCTCGGCAACAAGCCCGCGTTGCAGCTTGGGATCGTGCGTCGTAATGCCGGTGGGGCAGGTGTTCATGTTGCATTGCAGTGCCTGGATACAGCCGAGAGACAACATGAAACCGCGCGCCGAGTTGACGAAGTCGGCGCCGGCACACAGCGCCCATGCAATATCCACCGGATTGATCATCTTGCCGCTGGCGATCACTTTGATGCGCTCGCGCAGGCCGTGTTGCTCGAGCATATCGACGACGCGCGGCAAGCATTGGTGGATCGGCAAGCCCATCGCGTCTATGAGGCTGAGTGGCGCGGCGCCGGTGCCACCGTTGGCGCTGTCAATGGTGATGAAATCGGGTGCGCTCTGTTCACCGCGCTGATTGATTGTTTCAAGCAGTGATTCGAGCGCGTCGAAATTGCCGATCACGGTTTTGATACCGACAGGCTTACCGCCGAGTTCGCGCAGTTGCCCGATGGCATCGAGCAGCTCGTCATCGTTGCTGATCTCGGGGTGGCGGTTGGGGCTGATCGAATCCTCGCCCTCGGGAATGCCGCGAATCTCTGCGATTTCTTTCGTCACTTTTGCGCCCGGCAGGATGCCGCCCTTGCCGGGTTTTGCGCCTTGCGCGAGCTTCAGTTCGATCATGCGCACCTGCGGGCGCGCGGCAATCGCGGTAAATGCAGACTCGTTCAGGCTGCCATCGTGATTGCGTACGCCGTATTTTGCGGTGCCTATCTGAAACACGATATCGGCGTCGCCTTCGAGGTGGTATTTCGACAGGCCACCTTCGCCGGTGTTCAGCCAGACACCGGCCTTCGCGGCCCCCGCAGAAAGCGCGCGCACGGCGGGTCGCGAGATCGCGCCATAACTCATCGCCGATACATTGAAGATCGAACGCGTCGTGTACGGCACGCGACAGTACGGCCCGACGGTGACCTCGGCGGGCGGCTCGGCATCTTCTTCGAGCACGGGGTAGGCGGCATTAATAAACATCGGTGTGCCGACCTCGCTGATATTCAGTGTTGAGCCGAATGCCACCGTGTTGTCCTGGCCTTTAGCCGCCCGGTAGACCCACGAGCGTTGCGCGCGGTTGAACGGCATTTCTTCGCGGTCGAGCGCGTAGAAGTATTGGCGAAAAAATTGTCCCAGATGCTCGAACCAGTAGCGGAAGCGGCCGATGACCGGAAAGTTGCGGCGAATCGCATGGCTGGTTTGCGTCTTGTCGATGACATAGATCGCGATGATGAATAGTACGAACAGCCCTATCGCCAGCAGGAACAGGCTGGTCATGACGTCGACGATGTTGCTGAAAGAGAATACTGATTCGTTCATTGTCATTCCTGTTTTGACGCGGCGCTCGCCAGTCGTGAGAGTTTCAGCAAATAGTCGGCCTCGTCGGGCATCGTGCCATCGCGCTGCGCTTGCCACAGGCATTCGCCCAGGCATTCGAGCATGTCGTGCTCCGCCTTGTGGTGATCGCCGTGTTTCGCGGCCAGTTTCGCGTGGATGTCACGAATGCCGGCGGGCCGGTTGGTCGAGACCTGCTCGCGTATCGCCAGGTGCATACCCATATGCAGAAACGGATTGCTTTGGCCACCCTCGACGCCGAAGTCTGCCTGTACGGTGTCCGCCATCAACAGGTCGTGGTACTCCGGGTGCTCGACGACAACGCCGGCAATCTGCGCTTCCAGCGCGGACATCGGCTGGCCGGCGCGCTGCAGGCGCCACGCCTGCACATACATGCGCCGCAGCTCGTCTCTGTCTTGTCCGAATAGCATGCGACGATTATCCCATAGTCATTCGGGCGCCGGTGTCTTGCGGCGAAATTCGCACCACTCGCTGATGCTGCATTGATAGCATTCCGGCGTCCGCGCCTTGCAGACATAGCGACCATGCAGGATCAGCCAGTGATGCGCGTCGAGAAGAAACTCCTCGGGTATCAGGCGCACGAGTCGTTTTTCGACTTCCAGCGGCGTCTTGCCCTTGGCGATAGCGGTGCGGTTAGAGACGCGAAAGATGTGTGTGTCCACGGCCATTGCCGGTTCGCCGAATGCCGTATTCAGAACCACATTCGCCGTCTTGCGACCGACCCCCGGCAGCGCTTCGAGACTCTCGCGGTCGCGCGGTATGTCGCCGTCGTGTTCCGCCATTATCTTGTTGCAGGTGGCGATGACATTTTTCGCTTTGCTGTTGAACAATCCGATGTGACGGATATAAGGCGTCAGTCCCTTAACGCCGAGGGCCGCAATCGCCGCCGGTGTGTTGGCGACGGGGTAGAGCTTGTCGGTCGCCTTATTGACGCTGATATCGGTCGCTTGCGCGGACAGGATCACCGCGATCAGCAATTCGAACGGACTGTCGAAATTCAGCTCGGTCGTTGGATTGGGGTTGGCGGCTCTCAGCGTCGAGAAAATAGCGGTGCGTTTATCGCGGTTCATCGGTCAGTGCCGTCTCCGTAACAGGCTGGCGCGCATTGATCAGGTTGCGTGCGATCAGGATCAGCGCGAGCGAGAAAAAGGCGCCCGGCGGCAGCAACGCGATCAGGAAACCACCGTCGGCAATGACGAGTCCGCCATTACCGGCGCCGGGTATCAGGGTACCGAGATCGCGGAACAGCGTACCGCTGCCGAAAGCCTCGCGCAGCATACCGGTCAGCAACAACACCCAGCCGAAGCCGATGCCGTGCGCGAGGCCGTCGACGGTCGCGCGCAACGGCGGCTGGCGCGAGGCGAAGGCCTCGGCTCTCGCGACAATCGCACAGTTGGTCACGATCAACGGCAGGAAGATGCCGAGCCGCGCATGCAGGTCGGGTGCGAACGCATTGAACAAAAGCTCAATGGACGTGACCAGCGCGGCAATGATCAGCACGTAGGCGGGGATGCGGATTTCCGGTTGCAACAGCCGGCGCGTCAGTGACACGGTGAGATTGCTGAGCGTCAGTACAAACAGTGTCGCGATGGCGAGCCCCAGCGCATTGACCGCGGTGTTGGTGATTGCCAGCAACGGGCATAGCCCCAGCAGCTGCACGATGCCGGGGTTGTTGTGCCACAGGCCATCGCGAATGATGGTTTTCATGGCGCATCCCCGGTGGTGGCGGGCAATAACAGCTGGTCGCGGAAGCGTGATTGATAGGCGAGCGTTTCGCGTACCGCATCGATAACAGCACGCGGTGTAATCGACGCGCCGGTGAAGCCGTCAAACTCACCGCCTTCGGATTTGAGCGCCCATTGCGTTGCGGTGTCGTCCGTTAATTCCCGGCCATCGAAAGACTCGATCCAGTCGGAGCGTTGATGCTCGATGGCATCGCCCAGGCCCGGCGTCTCGCTGTGAGAGACGACGCGTACCGCCGTGACGCGGTCGTTGCGGTCAACGCCAATCATCAACTCGATCGGGCCGCTGTAGCCCTTGGCTTGCACGTTAAACACCCAGGCGACGAGCTGTTGCTGATAGTAGGCGCGGTAGATGCGCGCGGGGCGCTTGCCGGGCAGACGGTGCGGTGGCGTGAGAATTTGCGGTGCATCGTAGTCGAGGCTATCGAAGCTGACGCCGGCCAGTACCGTCTGGAACTGCGCGAGCCTCGCCGCTTCGCGGTTGGCGCTGATGCGCTCCGCCGTGACTTGCCAGGTGACCGCGACAATGACCGCCGCCAGCAGCGCAAATCCGGCCAGCTTCGCGGTGCCGGCGACGACATTGGTGCGCGCCGGTTCAGTCGTCATGACCCATAATCCTTGGTGCAGTCAGCTTGTCGATGAGCGGAACCGCAGCGTTCATTAACAATACCCCGAAGGCGATGCCATCCGGGTAGCCGCCCCAGGTCCGGATACTCCACGCGATGAAGCCGATGCCGAAGCCATAGATCAGTCGCCCGCGCGGGCTGGCAGCCGCCGACACCGGGTCGGTCGCGATGAAAAATGCGCCGAGCAGCGTTGCGCCGCTGAACAGATGAAAGCCCGGCCCCGGATGGGAGCCGGACGACATAAGGTAATCGAGACTCGCCGGGGCCAGCATGCCAACCAGCACGGCGACCGGTATGTGCCAGCGGATGATGCCGCGGTACAACAGCCACCCGCCGGCCAGTGCGATGAAGTTGCCGATCCACTCCCAGCCATAGCCGCCGTAATCACCGAACAGCGGGTTGTTGCGCATCTCGGCAAACACCTCGCTGTTGCGCATACCTGTGCGCACGATATCGAGCGGCGTTGCCTGCGTGATGGCGTCGAGCGTCAATGCGGCGGGCCAGCTGCCGGTAAAGATGTATTCGAATTTCTGCCACAGGTCCGGGCGCACGTAATCAAGATCGCCGAGTCGCGGCGGCAGCCACGAACTCATCTCGACCGGGAACGCGATCAGCACGACGGCATAGCCGACCATCGCCGGGTTGAAGGTGTTGAAGCCGATGCCGCCGTAGGCGTGCTTGGCGAGCAGCACCGCGGCGCCGCAGGCGATCACGGTGATGTAGAGCGGCAGATAAGGCGGCAGGGCGAACGCCAGCAGCACGGCGGTGAGCGCGACGCTGTAGTCGCTGAGCACATTGGCGACGGTCTGACCGCGCAAGCGCAGGGCGAGCGCCTCGAAGCCGATGCACGCGAGCAGGCAAACCGCGATATTGAACAGGATGCCGAAGCCGAAGAACGCGAAGTAGACGACGACCGCAGGCACCAACGCGAATATAACCTCGCGCATCATCGCGCCGACGCCGGTGACCGGGCGCAGATACGGCGTCATGGCCGGCTCGAAACGCATCAGTTGTCTGCCCCGTTATCATCGCGTTTTTTCCTCGCGAGGATTTCTGCGATCGCGTCGCGATTGGCCGCGTCCTTTAGCTGGCGAATGCTTGCGTCCGATTCCTGCTGCCGTACCTCGTCGCGGTGTTGGCGACTCTCGAAGCGTTCGCGGGCGCGCTCGGCGCGCTCGCGCTCGTAAATATCCAGCCGCCGCTGTTGTTTGGCTTCGCGGAAACTCTGTGTCAACGGGATGTGGCTGGGACACACAAGGTCGCAGCAACCGCACTCGATGCAATCGATCAGCCCGAGTGAGTTCAACGCGGAAGGGTCGCCGTATTTGAATTCGCGATGCAGTGCTTGTGGCTGCAGACGCACAGGACAAATGCGCGCGCACTCGCCGCAGCGAATGCACGGGCGCTCGGGCTCTTTCGATGTGGTTATCGCCGGGCCGGTAAAGATCAGACAATTGCACGCCTTGGTAACCGGCAGCGCGTCGTCGGTGAGCGTCACACCGGTCATCGGGCCGCCCATGATCAGGCGCTGCGCGCGCTCCGTGTAGCCACCGGCCGCCGCCGCCACATCGGCGATGGGCGTGCCGAAACGCACCCGGTAGTTGCCCGGTCGACTGATGCCGTCGCCGGTCACCGTCACAATGCGCGAAATCATCGGCATGCCGGTCATCGCGTACCCGGCAATCGCCGCCGCCGTGCCGACGTTGTGCACCAGCGCGCCGACATCGCTCGGGAACCCGGCGCTCGGCACTTCGCGCCCGGTCATCAGATAGACCAGCTGATCTTCGCCGCCGGACGGGTAGACGGTCGGGATCTTGACCATCTGCAGGCGCGTGTCACCGTCAATAGCCGCGGCTTCGCTGAACGCGTCCCAGGCTTCGGGCTTGTCGCTCTCAACGCCGACGAAGCAGTGGTTGAGGTCGAGTGCGCCGAGCATGATGCGCGCGCCGTACAGAATTTCGGCAGCATGTTGGCGCATCAGCGCATCGTCGCAGCTGATGTAGGGCTCGCATTCGACGCCGTTGAGAATCAGCGTATCAATGTTCGAGGAAATGGCGTGGCGCATCTTGGCCAGCGTCGGGAACGCCGCGCCGCCAAGACCGACGATGCCTGCCTCACCGATTGCCGCCAGCAAGGTTTCCTGCGATTCCGCGAACGGGTTGTGAATGGGCTTAAGCTCGGGCCACACACGGTCCTCGCCATCACAATCGATGACGATGCACTCGATTTCGCCCTTGTTGCGACCCGGCACGGCATGCGGTTCGATGGCGGCAATGATGCCGGAGCTGCTGGCGTGCACGGCGGCGCTGAAATCGCCCTCGGCGCGTGCGATAGGCTGGCCCTTGTCGACGCTGTCGCCAACGTTGACCAAGGGTTGCGCCGCATTGCCGGCGTGCTGGCGCAGCGAGATGATCAGCTTGTCGGGTATCGCGACGTCGTGAATCTCACCGGTGGCTGACTGTTGCTTGAAGGACGGCAGCCGGATGCCGCCCGGTAGCTTGAACAGGTTTTCAGTCGCCGCGCTGCTCATGCCGCCGTCGCCTCGGTGACGACCATGCTGATGCAATCGACCGGGCAGGGTGCAATGCACAGCTCGCAGCCGGTGCACAGGTCGGCGACAACGGTGTGCGTGAACTGGTGCGCACCGACGATCGCGTCCACCGGGCAGGCGGGCAGGCAGCGTGCACAACCGATGCAGCTTTCCTCGTCGATGATAGCCAGCATCGGTGGCGGTGTCGGTGGTAACGCGGCATCGAGAGGCAGGATATCGCGGTTTAGCAAACGCGCCAGCGCGGCGATCGTCGCATCGCCGCCCGGCGGGCAACGGTTTATTTCCGCGTCGCCTTTCGCAACGGCCGCGGCGTACGGTCGGCAGCCGGGAAAGCCGCACTGTGCGCATTGTGTTTGCGGCAGGCAGTCGTTGATCTTGTCAACAACGGCGTCGGCATCGCCGGGCAGGCTGCGCGCGGCCAGCGTCAACGCGAGCCCGCACAGCAACGCGATGGCAACGACGGTGATGATTGCCGCAAGCACTACGTTTGCCCCAGCCCGGCAAAGCCCATGAACGCGAGCGACATGATGCCGGCGGTGATCAGTGCAATAGCCGATCCGCGCAGTGCGACGGGGATGTTAGGTGTTTCGATGCGTTCACGAATCGCCGCGAACAACATCGTGACCAGGCCGAATCCGAGTGCTGCACCGAATCCGTACCAGACCGATTGCGCGAAACTCTGTGCGCTCTGGATATTGAGCAAAGCGACGCCGAGGACCGCGCAGTTGGTGGTGATTAATGGCAGGTAAATCCCGAGCATCTGCTCGAGCATCGGGCTGATGCGCTTGATCATGATCTCGGCGAACTGCACCAGCGATGCGATGACCAGAATGAAGGTCAGCGTGCGCAGATATTCGAGACCGAACGGCTGCAGCAGGTAGGTCTCGATCAGGTAGCTGCTGGCGGACGCCAGCGTCAACACAAACGCGGTGGCGATCGACATGCCGGCGGCAGTGTCCAGCTGGCGCGAGGCACCAAAGAACGGACACAGACCCAGGAAACGCGTCAACACGAAATTGTTGACCAACACGGTTCCGATCAGGATCAGCAGCCATTCACCCATAGTGTTGCGGTTACCCCCGGCAGTCGCCTATTTGACCCGCATGCCGGGCTCGGCACCGGTATCCGGCGACAACAGGTAAATGCCTTTGCCATCGCCCGCCGCCAGTACCATGCCTTCCGACATACCAAAGCGCATCTTGCGTGGCGCCAGATTCGCGACCATAACGGTCATACGCCCGACCAGCTGCTCGGGTTCATAGGCTGACTTGATGCCGGCAAATACCTGGCGTTGCCCGTCACCGATATCCAGCGTTAGCTTGAGCAGTTTGTCGGCGCCCTCGACGTGTTCGGCGTTGTCGATGCGCGCGATACGCAGATCGACTTTCATAAAGTCATCAATACTGATGTGTTCGTCCTGCTCGGCCCGGGCATCGGCTTTTGCGCTAACAACGGATGCGGCTTTCATTGCTTCCACCTGTTTGTCCTCGATGCGGGTCATCATCGGTTTGAATTTCTCGATCTTGCTGCCGGTCAGCGGTGTCTTGACGCTGTCCCAGTGCCAGTTCTGTTCGTTAAACAGGACCCGTGATTGCTCTGCGATGTCCGGCATGACGGGCGCCAGATAAATCGCCAGCGCACGGAACATATTGAGCCCCTGAGTGCAGACCGCAGGCACCTGCGACTTGAGCGCATCGTCTTTGTTCATCACCCAGGGCTTATGTTCGTCGATGTACTGGTTGGCGAGATCGGCAAGTCGCATGATTTCGCGCATCGCCTTGGAATAGCGTCGCGCCTCGTAGTGATCGGCGATGACATCCGAGGCATCGGCGAACTGCGCATAGAGTGCCTTGTCCGGCAACGCATCGGCGAGCATGCCGTCGTTACCACGGGTGACAAAGCCGGCGCAGCGGCTGGCGATATTTACCAGCTTGCCGACCAGATCGGAATTAACGCGATTGATGAAGTCGCTCAGGTTCAGATCGATATCGTCAATGCCGGAGCTGAGCTTGGCCGCGTAGTAGTAGCGTAATTGCTCGGTCGACAGATGCGCCAGATAGGTTTTTGCGGTGATGAACGTGCCGCGTGACTTCGACATCTTCTTGCCGTCGACGGTCAGGAAACCATGCGTGAAAACACTGGTCGGTGTGCGCATCCCGGCGCCATGCAGGACGGCCGGCCAGAACAACGCATGGAAGTACATGATGTCCTTGCCGATGAAGTGATACATCTCGGTTTTGCTGTCTTCGCCCAGCCATTCCTCGATGTCGAGGCCGAGGCGCTCACAGAGAACCTTGAAGCTCGCCAGATAGCCGATCGGTGCGTCGAGCCAGACATAGAAGTACTTGTCCTTCGTACCCGGAATTTCGAACCCGAAGTAGGGCGCGTCACGTGAGATGTCCCAGTCCTGCAGCCCCGCCTCGAACCACTCGGCCAACTTGTGTCCGACACTGTCGTCGAGGTTTGCGCCGGCCAGCCAGTCTTTGAGGAACCCCTCAAACGAGGCGAGCCGGAAAAAGTAGTGTTCGCTATCGCGGTAAACGGGCGGCTTGCCGGACAGCGTGGAAATCGGGTCCTTGAGATCCGCCGGCGTGTAAGTGCGCCCGCAATTTTCGCAGGCGTCGCCATACTGGTCTTGCGTGCCGCAGGTCGGGCAGGTGCCGCGTACAAAGCGGTCCGGCAGGAACATGCCTTCCTGTTCGTCATAGGCCTGGTTGATCGTTCTTGTGAAAATGTGTCCGGCCTTGTCGAGGCTTTCGTAGATGCGATAGACCATCTCACGGTTCTCGTCGCTGTGCGTTGACCAGAAGTTGTCGAACGCGACGCCGAATGCCGCGAGGTCTTGCGTGTGGGCCTGTTTGAATTGCGCGACCAGTTTTTCGGGCGCGATGCCTTCCTTGCGCGCACGGATCATTATCGGCGTGCCGTGCGCATCGCTGGCACAGACATAGTGGACTTCGTGGCCGCGCATGCGCTGAAAACGCACCCAGATATCGGTCTGGATGTACTCGACGAGGTGGCCTAGGTGGATGTCGCCGTTGGCATAGGGCAGTGCGCTGGAAACGAGGATGCGACGGGTCGGTTGCGGCATGAGGCAGGATCACTGAAACAAACAGCATCCATTATGCCATGCCCGCGCGTGCAGGTTGCGCTATCGCCGGCTGTCAGCTTTTGTCTTTGATTGGCTGGAAGCGCATTTTGTTGATTGCGTTCTCGTAGGCGTTGCGCCCCGAGATAAAGGCGCCGTCATACAGCTCCATTAACGCCGAATCCATCGTCTTCATGCCCTGTGCGCCGCCACTCTGGATGGCGTTCTCGAGCTGGTCGATCTTGCCCTGACGAATCAGGTTGCTGATCGCCGGTGTGTTGATCATGATTTCGAGTGCGGCGATACGTCCGGGCTTGCCCTTGGTCGGGATCAGCTGCTGCGAAATAACGCCGCGCAGCGACGTCGACAGCATGGTGCGGATCTGTCCCTGCTTATCCGAGGGGAATGAGTTGATAATCCGGTCAATCGTCGGTGCGGCACCGTTGGTGTGCAGCGTGCCCATAACCAGGATGCCCATCTCGGCGGCGGTGACGGCGATGCTGATCGTTTCCAGATCGCGCATCTCGCCAACGAGAATGACATCCGGGTCCTCGCGCATCGCCGAGTGCAGCGCCTCTGCAAAGCTGCCACTGTGACGGCCGATTTCGCGCTGCGAGATCAGGCAGCCTTTGCGCTTGTGGACGAATTCGATCGGGTCTTCGATGGTCAGGATGTGACCTTTGAGCCGGTCGTTGAGTTCGTCGATCATCGCCGCAAGCGTCGTCGACTTTCCCGAGCCGGTCTTACCGGTGACGAGGATCATGCCTTGCGGCTGGCGGCACAGGTTTCTTACCGGCGCCGGCATATTCAGCTCTTCGAGCGTCATTGTCTTGGTCGGAATCGTACGGAACACGGCGCCCATACCGTTCAACTGGCGCAGCGCATTGACGCGAAAGCGCGCTACATCGGGAATTTCGTAGGCGAAATCGCAGCTGTCGTTGGCTTCGAATTCACGTCGCACAGCGGGACTCATGATTTCGTAAAGCGCATCGTGGACGTGCGCCTGGTTTAGCCCTTTGCCTGACAAATCCTTGAGCTCGCCGTGCACGCGCATGCGCGGCGGATCTCCCGACATGAAATGCAAATCGGAACCCTGCGATTTGATGGTCTCATGAAGGTACTGGTCTATCACTCTGACAACGCGGTTTTGTGTAGTCATGATGCGCTACCCGCCGGCTATGTCGAGTTTTGGCAGCAGCGCGGTATCAGTGACAAAGCGCTGGAACTTGCGTTTGTCATTGGCGTATTTGAATGCGTCATCAGGGTCCACCTCGTGCGCCTCTATGGCCGCCATCAATGACTGATCGAGTGTCTGCATGCCGAATTCGCTGCCGGTCTGGAGTTGCGCGTTAATCTGGTGCGTCTGATCGGACAGGATCAGGTTCGCGACCGCTTTGGTGTTGACGAGAATCTCGTGTATGGCGCGCCGGCCCTGACCGCCGGGTGTCTTGACCAGAACCTGTGTCACGACCGCCTTGAGACTCTGCGACAGGAAGCTTTTTGTTTGCTCGCGCAGCTCACCGGGGAGCGCGTCAATAATCCGGTCGATCGTTTTTACCGCGCCGGTCGTGTGCAGCGTGCCGAGCACCAGATGGCCGGTTTCGGCGGCGGTCATGGCCATCGAAATAGTCTCCATGTCGCGCATCTCACCGACCAGAATGACGTCCGGGTCTTGCCGCATAGCCGCGCGTACCCCGGCTGCAAAGCTTGGGATGTGCGTACCGTATTCGCGCTGGATAACCTGGCTGCGTTTGCTCGGATGCACGAATTCGATGGGGTCTTCAAGGCTGATGATATTCAGGTTTCGCGTCTGGTTCAGGTGATTGATCATCGCCGCCAGCGTCGTTGACTTACCGGTGCCGGTGGAGCCGGTGACCAGCACCATGCCCTGGTGATAGTCACAGAATGCCTCGATCACGGGCGGCGTCCCGAGCTTCTCGAGCGTCGGTACTTCGGCTGGAATGCTCCGGAAGACCGCGCCGATACCGGTGTCTTTGCGGAACAGGTTGACCCGGAACCGCCCACCTTCTTCGGTAACGTAACTGAAGTCGAGATCATTGCCCTCGGCAAAGTGATCCTGTTGTGACTTGGTCAGAATTTCTGCGACGTAATTATTAAGCTCCTGATCGGTCAGATCGCGGAACTTGATCGGCATCAGGTCGCCGTTCATGCGCAACATAGGCGGTATGCCCACGGCCAGATGGATGTCGGAGCAGCCCTGCGCTAAGCCAAGTTTCAAGAAGGCATCTATTCGTGCCATATTTTTGTGCCGTTACCTGCTAAATAGTCGCGCGGCGGGTTCAAAACCCGTAACGCAGCGCCCAGACTATCTGATAGCACCGCCCGCGGTGCAAGTGCATGCTTGGGTCTCGGGGTCCGAATGAGGCATATCTGTGAGCTGCAGCACACTTTGGCCGCGAAACCGCCGGCTTATCCTACCTTGATCTCATCCAGAGCTTCGCGCACGTCGATCATGCTTTGCGGTCGACCGGCCTTGTCGACGGTCATCAGTTTGGTCACCAGCGCGGCCAGATCATCCGGGATCTTGTCATTGAGTTCCTGGCAGTGCGCGGCCTTGCCCTGAACGTGTTGGTACATGACCGACATGTGGTCACCGCGCGTATACGGTGGCGAACCGGTAACCATTTCGTACAGCATGACACCCAGACTATAGATGTCGGCCGTCTCGTCGACCTTCTTGCCGAGGATCTGCTCGGGTGCCATGTATTTCGGCGAGCCGATGACGTAACCGGTCTTGGTCAGCTGGGTATCGCCGCTCTTGGCCGCCGCCGCGACACCGAAGTCGACGATTTTCAGCAGGCCGGTTTTGTCGATAAGAATATTGGCCGGCTTCAGGTCGCGATGAATAACGCCGGCGCTGTGCGCAACGGTCATACCGGTGGCGATATCGCGCGAGAATTTCAGCGCCTTTTCGAATGGCATCGGCTTTGCCGCTGCAATCTCGGCGCCGAGTGTGTGCGAGTCGAAGTACTCCATCGAGATCGCATAGTTGCCCTGGATGTGCAGGAAGTCATAAATGCGGATGACGTTCGGGTGCGTGATGCGACGGGAGAATTTCAGCTCGTGCACGAAGCGTTTCATCATTTCTTCGTCGGATGAAACATTCGGGTTCAGGAATTTAAGAATCAGCTCCTCGCCGACCACCGTGTCTTCCATCAGCAATACGGTACCGAACGCGCCCTTACCAATGCGCTTCACATAGCGGTAGCGGTTCTCGAGCAGCGCACCGGGCTCGAGCGTTGAGATGTCCAGCGGGCCGGACTCAGGCGCTGCTGACTCGCGCATAACCTGCTTCACTTCCTCTTCGTTGATCAGCAGCGTTTTGGCCTGACCCTCGGAGAGTTTGGCGGCCTTGCGGTCCTGTTTGCGCACTTCTTCGGAGAATCTTGTCTGCAGGGTTTCCATCGCAAGGTCGGCGGCTTCGGCCAATTGCTTGTCGTCAGAATGTTGCAGCTTGATCAGATCGTTGCGCACGGCCCCAACGTCCGTCTCGCCGACCAGCATCGCAATCGCTTTCATCGCCTCGACGCGCACTTCGCGGCCGCCGGCATTGAGCATGGGCTTGAGTTTCGCCGCGACCTTGCTGTCGCCGAGCTTGCCCAGCGCTCGAATTACAGTCGGGTCGGATTTCTCATTCTGACCGAGCATGCTGGTCAGCACCGGTAGCGCCCGCGTATCGCCGATCTCGGCAAGCGCGTCCACGGCGCGTTCACGTACCCACCAGTCTTCGTCTTTTGTCGCCGCGATCAGGTGCTCGAGAGCCTGCGGGTCTTTGGTCGCGTTCAGTATCTCGATAGCGGCGCGGCGGATTTCCTGATCCTCGTCCTGAACAAGCTTCATGACCGCTTTGACGACTCTCGGCCCGCCGATCTCGGCCAGCGCGTCGGCGGCGCGCGCGCGCACCCACCAGTCGTCATCGCGAACCGCTTGCAGCAGATCCTTGATCGAATCCGGCGTTCCTATCTCGTTGAGTACCTCGACCGCCGCCCGACGTGCATATTCGTTCTCGTCTTTCAGCGCGGGGATGAGGTTGCGAATGGTGTCGGGGTGATTCAGCCGAACGATAACGTCGACCGCCTTGTTCTGGACGTCGATGTCGTTGTCGAGCAACAGCGAGCAGATCAGCTTGATGTTTCGCGCACCGTCCATTCGACCGAGCGCCGTTAGCGCGGACTGGCGGATCATCTTGTTGTTGCTGCGCAGCTGATTCTCGAGCGCCGAGGCGACATCCGGACGGTTAAAGCGCGACAGCAGATCGATGATATGGATACGCACCATCGGGTCTTTGCCGGTCAGACGCGCCAGTAAATCCGGTACATGCTCGTCGCGCGCCACGTTGCCGATCATCCGGAACAGCACCGCTTGCTCGTTGGGCTCCAGATCATAGGCACGCGACAACAGTGCCGCGACGTTGAGCCGGTCCTTGTGGGAATTGACGATCTCAAGCACCGCCGGCGTGGAGACGTCGTCTTCGTCCAGCAGTTTGAGCACCGCCGTCGGATCGACCATTTTACTGCTCGACAATGCCCACGCGGTGCCGGATACAACGCGCTGGTCGCCGTCGGACAAACCGGGCAGGAATTGCATCAGTGTTTTTGTTGACGCCAGTTCGCTCAGGATGTCGACAAGCGCCATGGTGTGTTTCTTGTCCGCGCCGGCGAGTGCATCGGTGATGCGCGGAATAGCGCCGGGGCCGAGCTTCTTCAGCTTCTCGGTCGCTTTCTCGGCCGTCGGCGAGTAGATGTCCTCTTCAGACATCAACTGCTCGATCAGGCGCTCAGCTTTAAAGGCACTCAGAAATTTCATCGGTGATCAGTTCAGCATTCCGTTCGCAATCGCGCGCCTGTCGGTTCGTCGCCGGAAAAAATAGTCACCGGCGTTGAGATAATTCTGTGTATCTGCTCCAAGAGAACTGAATGTCCCACTTATCCGCGGACCTGGTCGCCGCGTTTGACGGGGCTGCGCCCGCAGATCGCAGCTGTATCTGAACTCTCCCAATTGCGCTGGATTATGCCATATTGGCGCGCCCGATACGTCCGGCTTTGAGGCATGCATCACACTCGCGCACCGGATGCGCGTAAAAATGTGACGCTATTCGCAATTCCGTTACACTAGCGCCCCGAACAGCAGGCAGGATTGCGCAATGGCGGTTACTCGAGACACCGGCGCACGGGTCAGCGCGGCTGCCGCGCAGGTCACCGTGCCGGGCACTTCACAGACATTGGGTGAGCTCGACGCGCCCGGCACACCCGAGTTCGATGGGTCGGTCGTGCGACTGCCGCTGAAGATGCCGCTGCCGTGCGCCAGCCTCTGGCCGGCGATAGCCGACGCGGTCGCCGCAAGCGTGGCCGGCGACACCGCACTGTCCGATATCGACGTGCAGTGTCAGTTCGAGACCAGCATCCCGGCCTATGGTGTGCAGCGCTCGTTGAAGCCACTGCCGGGCATTAACAACATCATCGCGGTCGCATCCGGCAAGGGCGGCGTGGGTAAATCGACGACGGCCGTCAATCTGGCGCTGGCGCTGGCCGCAGAAGGCGCGCAGGTTGGTGTTCTCGATGCCGATATTTACGGGCCAAGCATGCCGCGCATGCTCGGCCTGTTGGGTCGCGAGCCCGAGACCATCGAAGACAAGTTGCTGCGCCCGCTGGAGGCGTACGGGCTGCAAGTGATGTCGATCGGCTTTCTGGTCGACGAAGCGGCGCCGATGGTCTGGCGCGGCCCGATGGTTACCAGCGCCCTGAATCAATTGCTGCGCCAGACACAGTGGCGCGATCTCGACTACCTGATTGTCGACATGCCGCCGGGCACGGGCGATATCCAGCTCACGCTGTCGCAAACCGTGCCGGTCGCGGGCGCGGTTATTGTCACTACGCCGCAGGATATTGCCTTGTCCGATGCCCGCAAGGGCCTGGAGATGTTCCGCAAGGTGTCCATTCCCGTGCTGGGCATTATTGAGAACATGAGTCTCTATAAATGTCCGAAATGCGGTGATGTGGCGTCGCTGTTCGGCAGCGGTGGCGGTCAACGGCTGGCGGAGGCCGCCGAGGTCAGCCTGCTGGGCGAGTTACCGTTGTCGCTGGGTATCCGCACCGCTGTCGACGACGGGCGGCCGAGTGTTGTCGCGGATCCTGACGGCGAGGATGCCCGTCACTACCGCCAGATAGCGATTTCGACGGCGGCGGCACTGGCCGCATCACGGCGCGATTATTCGCACGCCTTTACCAATATTGTCATTGAGGATAGTTGATGAGCATCAAGTCAGATCGCTGGATTCGCCAGATGGCCGACGAGCAGAAAATGATCGAGCCGTTTGCGCCCGGACAGGTGCGCGAAACGGATGGCCGCCGCATCGTGTCCTACGGCACATCCAGCTACGGTTATGACGTGCGTTGCTCGACCGAGTTCAAGGTGTTTACCAACATCAACTCGGCGATTGTAGATCCCAAGGCATTCGACCAGAACAGCTTCGTCGATATGGATGCCGAAACCTGCATCATTCCGCCGAACTCCTTCGCGCTGGCGCGCACGATCGAATACTTCCGCATCCCGCGCAACGTGTTAACGATTTGTCTCGGCAAATCGACCTATGCGCGCTGCGGCATCATCGTCAATGTCACGCCGCTGGAGCCTGAATGGGAAGGCCACGTGACGCTGGAGTTCTCGAACACCACGCCGCTGCCGGCGCGGATTTATGCCAACGAGGGCGTCGCCCAAATGTTGTTTTTCGAGTCTGATGAGGCGTGTGAAGTGTCGTACAAGGATCGCGGCGGCAAGTATCAGGGGCAAACGGGCGTGACGGTGCCGCGCGCCTGATCCGCATACCTATGAGAGCAGCGACTCGGCGGTCATTACCACCGGTTCATTGAGCACTTTGCCGTCAAGCAGCGCCTGCCCGTCTACCAATCGTAGCCGACCCTCGGCGAACCAGCTTGTGGCCAGCGGAAAAATTACGTGCTCGAGGCTCAGCACGCGCTTTGCCAACGACGCGCTGTTGTCCTGCGACGATACATTCAACACCGCCTGCACAACGGGTGGGCCGCCATCGAGTTCCGCGGTGACAAAATGAACGGTGCTGCCGTGTGTCGGGTCGCCATTGTCGAGGCAGCGCTGATGCGTATGCAGGCCCTTGTATTTCGGCAGTAGCGCGGGGTGGATGTTGAGCATGCGCCCTGCATAGTCGTCGATCAGCCGCCCGCCAATGATACGCATGAATCCGGCGAGGATTACGAGGTCGGGTTGCAGTGCATCAACGGCATCGGCAAGTGCTGCGTCGAACGCCGCCCGGCTGGCCACGCTCGCGCGCGTCACGACGGTGGTTGGGATGCCTGCCGCTGCGGCACGGGTCAAGCCGTAGGCATCCGGCTGGTCGCTGATGACGCCAACCACGGAAAAAGGTGCCGTGCTTGAGAATGCGGCGTCGATCAACGCCTGCAGGTTGGAACCCGAGCCGGAGATCAACACCGCCAGTTTGCATGGGCCGGACATTGCTTAGCTGATTTGCACGCCGCTCGCGCCTGCAACAACGCGACCGATGGTGAATACCTGCTCGCCGTTTTGCTCAAGAATTTTGCGTGCGGTGTCGGCATTCGACGGCGAGACGATGACGACCATGCCGATGCCGCAGTTAAATGTGCGCAACATCTCGTGCTCACGCACGGCGCCGCGCTGTTGCAACCATTCGAATACCGGTGGTCTCGACCAGCTGCCGGCGTCCAGCACAACACCGTGCCCATCCGGCATGACCCGCGGGATGTTCTCGCTCAGGCCGCCGCCGGTAATGTGGGCCAGCGCAGCGGGGCGCAGCGTTTCGAACAGCGCCATCAATGCGGCGACATAAATACGCGTTGGCGCGAGCAATGCGTCGCCGAGTGTCGTGTCGCCCATAGCAGCTTTGACGTCGTCGCCGCTGGCTTGCAGGATCCGGCGGATCAGTGAGTAGCCGTTGGAATGCGGGCCGCTGGCGGCGAGCCCCAGAATCACATCGCCGTCACTGACCTGACTGCCGTCGATGACGTCGCCGCGCGAGACCGCGCCCACGGCAAAGCCAGCAAGGTCGTAGTCGGAACCGTCGTACATGCCCGGCATTTCGGCGGTCTCGCCGCCGAGCAATGCACAACCCGCTTGCCGACATCCGTCGGCGATGCCGCGAATGACATCCGCGGCTGCATCGACGTCGAGCTTGCCGGTCGCGTAGTAGTCGAGAAAGAACAATGGCTCAGCGCCGGTCACCACGATGTCGTTGACGCACATGGCGACGAGGTCGATGCCGATGGTGTCGTGGCGCTCAAGCTGGCGCGCCAGCATGAGCTTGGTGCCAACGCCGTCGGTTCCTGATACCAGCACCGGATCCGGGAATCGCGCGAGATCGAGTGCGAACAGCCCGCCAAAACCGCCAAGGCCCGACAGCACGCCGGCGCGCCGCGTACTGGCAACATCGTCGCCGATGCGTTCGACCAGCGCGGCGCCGGCGTCGATGTCAACGCCGGCGTCCTTGTAGGTCAGCGGTGTTGGCTTGTCTGAATCTGTCATCCGGGCATTATTTCACAGCACGCTGACGGCAGGGTAGCCTGATGCGAATCGCGGCAGTGAAAAAGCTATACTAGGCGCATGAAAACAGATCGAATCCACAGCCAGCGGCTTTTGTCGTTCGTGCTGGCTCCGGCCTTTGCGCTCGGACTATTACTGGCGCTGTCCGGTGCTGCGCTCGCGGTTGAAATGCCGAGTGTCTACACCGCCGAGGTTGCCTACGATGACAGCGCGCGCGACGGTCGTGATTCGGCCTATGCGCTGGCCCTTGGCGACGTGCTGCGCCGTATCACGCCGGATGCATCAAGAGCCGAAGCGGCGGCACTGTTCGACGACCCTGCTGATTTCGTGCTCGGCTGGCGCGAAGGTGTGGCCGGTCGCCTGTGGGTTTCTTTCGATGGTCTGGCACTGAGCGCTGTGTTGCGCAACGCCGGCGTGCCGGTGTGGGGCAGCGACCGGCCGCTGACCATGGTCTGGCTTGCGGTCGAGGGTCTTGGTGGCGAGCGGCGCATTCTTAACAGCCGCGATGCGTTGAACCCGCCACCAACCGCGAACGACGTTGTGCCGCCGATGGCCGATCGGCAGTTGCCACCGCCGTTTGATTTTTATGCGGCGATTGAGCAGGCCGCGAATGCGCGTGGCATCCCGCTGCGCCTGCCGATGTACGACGGGCGCGATCAGGCCAGTGTGACGGACAGCGACATCTGGGGCGGCTTTGATGAAGTGCTGCTCGCCGCGTCACGTCGCTATGGTGCTGATAGTGTGCTGATCGGTCGCGCGAGCGAGCGTCAGCCGCAGCGCATTCGCTGGACCTGGTTGTTTGCCGGCGAGACCAGCACGTTGACCGGCAGCGTCGCCGCCGCGGCGAATCGGGTATCGCAGTCATTAATCGGACAGTTTGCGAGCAGTCCGGATGCTTCGCTGGACGTGCGAATGAGCGTTATCGGCGTCGAGGGGATGAACGGCTATGCGCGATTGCTGAATTATTTGCGCGGGCAAAGTCTGATCGAAGACGTGCGGGTGGTCGCGATGCGCTCTGATCAACTGCTGCTTGAGATCGACGCGTTGGTCAGCCGCTCGCGCATCGCACAGATGCTGGACGGCGACGTTTTGAGCGCGATCGAGCGGCCCATGTCGCCGTCGTTGCGGCCTTTTGGTGATCTGGATCGCGCGCTGCCGGATGAAGAATTGGTCGCCATCTTGCCGGCGCCGATTGAGCCAATCGGCGCGGGTCTGACCGCGGCGCCCGGTGCGCCCGTGGACGTGTTAAACATGGCACCGCAATTTGACCCGCCGCCGCGCTTTGATGACGCCGATCTGTACTTCCGCATGACGACGGTGCAGGCGCTCGAGTAGGCCCATGCCTGTGCTTCGCTGGATTCCTAACCTGATCTCACTGGCGCGCATCGCGTTGGTGCCTATGGTTGTGGCCGCGATCGCCAGTGAACGCTTCGAGTTGGGCGCGGCACTGTTCTTCGCCGCCGGTTTCTCTGATGGCGTAGATGGCTGGCTCGCGCGCCGTTTTGACTGGCGTACGGAGCTGGGCGCAATACTGGATCCTATTGCCGACAAGTTGCTGCTCATCGGTACTTTCCTGGTGCTGCTCGCGGGCGGCCTGACGCCCTGGTGGCTTGGGCTGGTCGTCATCGTGCGTGACGTGCTGATCATGGCCGGCGCTATCACCTACCATTTTCTATATGGTGACCTCGAGGGTCGCCCGAGTCTGGTCAGCAAGCTCAATACGGTGTTACTACTGGTTTATGTGGTGGTCGTTCTGCTTGGCCAACTGCCGTTGCCGGACGGGTTGATCCGCACGGTGTTGCTGGCCTCCTACGGGCTGACCGCAGCGCTGATGGTGACGATGACGTGGAGCACAATCGACTATGTGCGCGAGTGGATAGGTCGCGCGAGGGAGCATACTGCCAATGACTAACGATCAACGAATACTGCTTGTTGCAACACTCGGGCTGACCGGGTTTTTATTGTATTTGCTGGCGCCGGTCCTAACGCCTTTCGTGGCCGCCGGCTTGCTTGCCTATGTCGGTGACCCGATTGCGGATCGGCTGCAAAGACTGCGCCTGCCGCGACCGATTGCAGTGCTGCTGGTTTTTCTGTTGACCTTCGTTGTCGTTGGCGGACTCGTGCTGCTGTTGGTGCCGTTGGTGCAAAGTCAGATCGCCGCGTTGCTGGAAGTATTGCCGCGCTACGTGCAGTTTGCCGAGGACAAGGTATTGCCCTATCTGACTAATTTCGTATCCAGCGAAAACGGCGATACGCAACTCGGGCTGGCCGCCATGATCGAGCGCTTCGGTGCGACGGCGGGCAGCTGGGGCACCACGGTACTGAGTTCGATCGGTCGTTCCGGCGGTGCGCTGCTGACCGCGGTGGTCAACCTGTTCCTGATCCCGATCCTGACGTTTTATTTGCTGCGTGACTGGGACACGATCATCACCCGTATCGGTGCGCTGGTGCCGGAGCGAAATCGCGACGTTGTGTTCACCGTTGCGCGGCAGACCGATGAAACGCTGGCGGCGTTCCTGCGTGGCCAGTTGCTGGTGATGGTGGGCTTGTCGGTAATCTACACGCTCGGACTCACGCTGATCGGGCTTAAATTCGCACTCGCTATCGGTGTCGTTGCCGGCATCGTGAGTTTTGTGCCCTACCTTGGCTTTATTTTCGGTATCGCACTGGCCGGATTGACGGCGGTCAACATGCCCGACAGCGGCATTCTGTTGCTGCTGGTCGTCGTCGTGTTCTCAGTCGCCCAGTTCATCGAGGGTTCCGTTCTGACCCCGAAACTCGTCGGCGATCGTATTGGTCTGCACCCGGTCATGGTGATCTTTGCGGTCATGGCCTTCGGTCAGTTATTCGGCTTCTTCGGTATCCTGCTTGCATTGCCTGCCGCAGCGGTCATCGCCGTGGTCGTGCGCTTTGCCTACAACAACTACCTGCGCGAACATCCCGAAGCGGAGACCTATCTGCAGGAGCACGGCGAGTCCGAATCTAGCGATGAGCCCTGATCTGCAGATTCCACTACCGATTGGTCTCGATGTCGAGGCGCGTTTCGACACCTATTTTGCGGGTGGCAACGAGACGTTGATGCGTGCACTGCGTGAGCCGCGTTCGCCGGGGCTATGGCTTGCCGGTGACGCGCGCAGCGGTCGCAGCCATTTGCTGCAGGCGGTGGCTGCCGAGCGGTCGGCGGGCGAGGTCATTTATCTGCCGCTGGCCACCGGATTGCCGCCTGAAGCGATCGAGGGCTTGCCGGCGGCCAGCGTGATCTGTCTGGATGACGTTGACGCGATTGCCGGCGATGCGGCGTGGGAGCGCGCGTTGATGCAGCTGTACGAAAACGTGCTGCGCAACGCGGGCTGCATCATCGCCAGTGCGGCTAAGCGCCCGCAGGACGCAGGCTTCGGGCTGGACGACCTGATCAGCCGTTTCAGCGCGCTGAGCGTGTTTCGTTTGCAGGCACCCGATGATGCGGGTCAGTTGCAGGCGTTGACGATGCGCGCGAAAGCGCGTGGCCTGACATTGCCCGATGAAACTGCACGCTACCTGGTGCAGCGTCTGCCACGCGAGTTGCCGGTGTTATTTGACTGGCTGCGACTCTTTGATCAGCGTTCACTCGCGGCGGGGCGCAAGCTCACCGTGCCGTTCGTGCGCGATGTTATGAACTCAGGTTTGACGCCCGACGACGCGGACTAGCGTTGGCTCAGGGCTCTTCGACACGCGGCGGTGCCGGCATGGTGCGGATCGCCGGTATCAGTGCGAAAAACACAAGTATGCTCACGCCCGCCAACAACGACGCCATGATCAGACTTTCGGGGTTGGCGATCGCGTCCATCATACCGATCGTCGCGTAGCCCACTGCCGCCAGCAACGCCAGCAGCCAGGAATTTCGCGATGCCTGCAACATGCCGTTCAACAACATTAGGAACGGCGCCAGTAGCAATGGCCAGCTGAGCACATGCAGCGAGTCGCTTGCGTCGATCATCCACGCCAGCGTCATCCCCCCAAGAATCGCCCAGGCGACGATGCCGACGCGTCGCCGGCCTTTCCCCGTCGTAATCATCGGCTTGCCAGTCGTACTGCGAAATCCGCGACGCGCTTGCCCAGCGCGTGCGCCAGCGCTTTTTCGTCCGCTGTGAGTTTGCCTGCACGTTCCGCGCCGGCAACTTGTGAAGCCCCGTACGGGGTGCCGCCGCTGGTGGTGGTCGTCAGCGCCGCCTCTGAATAGGGCAATCCGCACCACAACATACCGTGGTGCATCAGCGGCAAGGCCATGCTCAGCAGGGTCGTTTCCTGCCCCCCGTGCATCGACGCCGTGGAGGTGAAAACGGCGCCCGGCTTGCCACTCAATGCGCCGGACAACCACTCACCGCTGGTACCGTCGAGAAAATACTTCATTGATGCGGCCATGTTACCGAAGCGCGTCGGACTACCCATGATCAGCGCGTCGCACGAGGCAAGTTCGTCGCGGGTGACATACGGTGGGCCGTCTTCCGGCACGGCAGGCATCGATGCTTCGTTTTTCGGCGATACGGAAGGCACGGTGCGCAGCACGGCCTCCGCATCGGGATGGCTGTCGACGCCACGGCTGATCTCACGCGCAAGCGCCTCGGTCGAGCCGTGCAGGGAATAATAGATAACGAGTACGGAATGCATAGATCAGGCCTGAGCGTTGTCGATTAAGGGCAGGATGGTTTCGGGTGGACGTCCGATTGCGGCGTGCTCACCAACAATAAGGACCGGACGTTGCATGCATTCGGGGTGCTTGGCCAACCAGATGCAGATCTCGTCTTCGCTCATCGACGCCGGGTTTGCGCTCAGGCCGTGTTTCCTGGCGTCGGTTGCGCGAATGAGATCACCTTTGGGCTGTTGCAGTCGACTGATTAGCATTGAGAGCTCGTCTGAGTTCAGCGGCGATTGCAGATAGAGTCGGATGTCGGCGTCGATACCGCGCGATTCCAGCATTGCCAACGCTTCGCGCGACTTTGAGCAACGCGGGTTGTGCAACAGGGTAATGATGGTGTCTTGCATACCGCCCAGTATGCCATTTCACGTGGCCCGATACAGGGTCTGGCATTGCTTGACGGTTGTGTAATGCCCTTGCTAGATTTGCCGGCTATGGTATCGATTAAACGACATATTGTTGTTTTGCTCGCCGTCCTGGCGGCAGGGGCATGCACCGCGGTGTCAGCGCCTATCCAGGAAATGACGGATGCGCGCATGGCGATTGCCGCCGCGGCTGATGCCGACGCGCAAGACTATGCGCCAGACCAGCTAGTGGAAGCGCGCCTGTTGTTGAAGAGCGCCGAGAGCAATCTGGAGCGCCGCGCTTACAATGCGGCGAGACGTGATGCGAGGTCAGCCAAGGCCATGGCGACGCAAGCGCGCAAGCAGGCAGAGGCCAAGGCAGCAAGTGGCGGCGATCCCCCGCCGCAGCCGCCGGCGTAGCGCCCGATACGCTTGGCTAGTTGCGATGCCAGCGGCGTCTCAACTTTTCCAGAACTTTGCTTGAATAGCGTCGACTACCGACGCTGCCGTTATAGCGCGCCAACGATTTGTGCAGATCGCCTTTCTCGCGATCGTAGTAGTGGCGCAGAATGGTGCAACCCATCCGCAGGTTGGTATCGATGTCGAACAGGCTGTCGTTTGGTTGGCCAATCTCGTCGAGCCAGAAGGGCATGACCTGCATCAGTCCGCGCGCACCCGCATACGAAATCGCGAAGCGGTCGAAATTACTCTCGATTTCGATCACCGCCAGAACCAGTTCCGGCGGCAGATTCACACGGGCTGCTTCGCGGTGCACGCCGCGCAGGACGCGGATGCGCTCCTCGGGGTCCTCGATGCGTGAGCCGAGGCGGGCAGACATGTCTTTCAGCCATACCTCGGCTTCGAACCTGTCCTCGAAGGTGGTGGCCGATGCGGCCGCGGCGCGCAGTGCGGCGGCAAGCTCTGCATCAAGCTCGGTGGACTTCGCGCCCAGCAATGGTGAGGCGAGCAATAGCGAAACCAGGGCTGTGAAGACTCTTAGTGTCATCGTGTAACGGTAAGTCAGTCTATTCCCAGACGCTTGAGAACTTCGTCACGCTTTAACATCTCCGACGCATCGCTGCGCCGGTCGCGATATTCGAACTCGCCGTTCTCGAGCCCGCGATCACCGATGACAATGCGATGCGGAATGCCAAGCAACTCGGCATCGGCGAATTTAATGCCGGGACGCGTTTCCCGGTCGTCCATCAAAACCTCGACGCCCGCGGACTGCAGTGTTTCGTAAAGCGCCTCGGTTGCCTCACGCACGGCCTCGGAGCGGTGCTGGTTGATCGGCACAAGAACAACGCGCCACGGTGCGAGCGGCTCGGGCCAGATGATGCCGTTGTCATCATGGTTCTGCTCGATGGCTGCGGCGACGATGCGCGTAATCCCGATGCCGTAGCAGCCCATCGTTACTGTTAACGGCTGGCCGTCCTCGCCTTGCACGGTCGCGCCGAGCGCTTCCGAGTAGGTGGTGCCGAGCTGGAAGATGTGTCCGACTTCGATGCCGCGGGCGATGGCCAAGGGGCCGCCGCCGGTCGGTGACGGATCACCGGCAACGACGTTGCGCAGGTCCGCCTGTTCACTGCTAGTCACATCGCGCTGCCAGTTGACGCCGGTCAGGTGGAAGCCTTTTTCATTGGCACCGCAGGCGAAGTCTGCGAGTGCCGCCGCGGCGTAATCAACGATGACCGGAATGGATAAATCCTTTGGCCCGACTGAGCCTGGCGGCGCGCCGGTGGCGGCGACCACTTCTGCCGGCTCGGCCATACGCAGCGGCGTGGCGACCGCGGCGATCTTGGCAGCCTTTACGGCATTAAGCTCGTGATCACCGCGCAACACGAGCGCAACCGGCCCATCGTTGCCGGCGACAATCAGCGTCTTGACGATTTGTTCGGGTGCGAGGCTCAATGCCTTGCAGGCGTCCTCAATCGTCTTGACGCCCGGGGTTTCGACGCGCGCCATGGTCGCGGACGGCGGCGCCGGCTCGCCGGGGCTGACGGTTGGTGTCAGCTCCACATTGGCGGCGTAATCATCGGCGGGACAAAACGCGATCGCGTCTTCGCCGGAGTCCGCCAACACGTGAAATTCCTGTGAACGCGCGCCACCGATTTCGCCGCTGTCGGCATCGACTTTGCGAAAGCCCAGCCCCATGCGCTCGAACGCGCGCGTGTAGGCCTCGGCCATCGCGTCGTAACTCGCTTGTAACGAGGCCTGGTCGAGGTCGAAGGAGTAGGCGTCCTTCATGATGAATTCGCGCGATCGCATGACGCCGAACCGGGGGCGGATTTCATCGCGGAATTTGGTCTGGATCTGGTAGTAGCAAACCGGCAGGTCTTTGTAAGAACGCAGTTCCTTGCGGGCAAGGTCGGTAATGACTTCCTCGTGTGTCGGGCCGAAGCAAAAATCGCGCCCGTGACGGTCCTGCATGCGCAGCAACAGCGGGCCGTATTTGTCCCAGCGGCCTGATTCCTGCCACAGTTCGGCGGGCTGAACCGCCGGCATCAAAAGCTCCAGCGCGCCGGTATTGTTCATTTCCTCGCGCACGATGGCCTCGACTTTGCGCAAAACCCGCAGGCCCACCGGCATCCAGGTGAAGACGCCGGATGTCAGGCGACGGATCATTCCGGTTCTCAGCATCAGCTTGTGGCTGATGACTTCGGCTTCGGCCGGATCTTCCTTCAGGGTTTTAAGATTCAGTGCGCTGACTTTCATGGTTTCGGCTATCGATGGGTAAAGCAGCCGCTATTGTAGCGGTCTGTCGGGTGCGACGCATGCGCCTGGCACAATGACAGAGACGCTTTTGATGCCAACTGGCGGTATGATTCGCTCATGCGACGACATTCTGCATTCGCTTCTGAGGGATTCTGGTGGTTCGCCGCGTGCGCACTCGCTGCGGTTCTGTTGGCCAAATTTGCGGGCCCGGCGTGGGCGCTGACGATGCTGGTGCCGCTCGGCTTGTTGTTGGCGCTGTTCCAGGACCCGCAACGTAATATACCGATGCTGCCGCTCGCCGTCCTTGCGCCGGTCGATGGCCGGGTTGTCGACGTGTCCCTGTGTCGTTCGGGTTTGCTGGATCGCGAATCAATGCGCGTCATTATTCGCGTCAATCCGTTCGGCGCCTACACGGTGCGAGCGCCTATAGAAGGCACGATTTTCGACCCGCGTGACAATGCGCGCGAGGGTGCGCGCGTTGGTGGGCGCGGTGGATTGTGGCTGCGCGGTGATGAGGGCGACGATGTAGTTGTCGCGTTTTCCGGGCGCGGTTTTCTCGGTGTGCCGAAGTCCTTCCGGCGCTATGGCGAGCGCGTGGGTCACGGCCATCGTTGCGCCTTCCTGCGCCTTGCCGCGCGCTGCGAGGTTTATCTGCCGAGCAACGCTCTGGTGCGTGTCGAAGTCGGCGATCGCGTGCTGGCGTCGGTCAGCGAGATTGCGGAGTTGCGCCGCAAGCCCCGGCCCGACGCCAATGTGCGCAAAACCAAGAGCAAAGTCGATATAGACGAAGCCGATGACACCAGCGGCGCCCACCACGATTGAGCCGCTTTGTTGAGTTCCGTAGTGCGCTTTGTATTGGCCTGTGCCGCGTGCTTCATGGCACACTTGTGTCGCTCGGAAACCTGTTGAGACCCTCATGCCTGATGGAGCCAAGAAAACCCGCGTTCGCGGCATCTACCTGTTACCTAATCTGCTGACAACGCTGGCGTTATTCGCGGGCTTCTACGCTATTGTCGCGGCGATCGACGGCAACTTCATCGGTGCCGGCGTCGCGGTGTTTGTTGCTATGGCGATGGATGGCGCCGACGGACGTGTCGCGCGTATGACCAGTACGCAGTCCGACTTTGGCAAGGAATACGACAGCTTGTCGGATATGGTGAGCTTTGGTCTTGCCCCCGCCGTTGTGGTCTATCAATGGGGCGTTGCGCGGCTTGCGGAATACTCGGTCGCCTGGGGGCGCATTGGCTGGCTCGTCGCTTTTCTGTTCGCTGTCACCGCCGCACTACGCCTGGCGCGTTTTAATTCTGCGCCGTCAAAACTTGGCAAGGCCTGGTTCCAGGGCCTGCCGAGCCCGTCGGCGGCGGCACTGGTCGCGGCGTTTGTCTGGCTGAGCGCAGAGCACGAGCTCGGCGGCTTCGGCGCGCTCGTTGCGGCGTTTGTCGTCACGGCGACAGCCGGCGCATTGATGGTCAGCAATCTTCGCTACTACAGTTTTAAAAGCATCAATTTTGGCAGACGCGTTTCTTTTGCGTACCTGCTGCTTGTGCCGCTTATCATTGCGCTGATCTCAATTCATCCGCCGCTGGTACTGTTCCTGTTGTTCCTGGGCTATGCGTTATCCGGCCCCGCGCTGTGGCTGCTGGCGAGCAAGCCGGCGCGTGTGTCATTGCTGGATGGCGATGATGACGATGATGACGAAGAAGCGGACAGTGAAGCAACGCTGAAGGACGAGCATGACGCGTGAGCCACTGCCTGCGTCGGTGCGCGCCGAGTATCTGCGCGCGATGGGTATCGATGTCTGGCAATCACGCGATGCGATAGCGGTGACCGATACCGACATGCACCCAGAGAGCGGGGTTGCAGCGACTGAGTCGGCTGTATTGAGCAGGCCTGACGCATCGCGCCAGCCGGCGGTCACGAACCAGTCCGTCGATGCGCAGGAGCCCGCTGCCCCTGCCAGGCCCGCCGAGCCGGCCGCGGCCAACGACGATTGGCCGTTGTTACAACATGAAGTCAGCCGCTGCACACGCTGTCGTTTGCACGAGACGCGCACACAACCGGTGTTCGGTGTTGGTGACCGGCACGCGCGGCTGATGATCATCGGAGAGGCGCCCGGTGCCGAGGAAGACCGCAGTGGCGAGCCATTCGTCGGCCGGGCGGGGCAACTGCTGACCGCCATGCTGAAAGGTATCGGACTGGCGCGCGAGCAGGTGTTCATAGCTAATACGCTGAAGTGCCGCCCGCCGCAAAACCGCGATCCGCGGGTTGATGAAATATCCGCGTGCAACGACTATTTGCTGCGACAAATCGCGGCGATCCGGCCTGGCGTCATTCTCGCAGTGGGCCGCATTGCAGCACAGCAGTTGCTTGAGTCAGACCTGCCGCTGGGCCGCATGCGCGGCGCCAGCCAGACTTTCGGCGACACGGCAATCCCCGTGATCGTTACCTACCATCCTGCATATCTGCTGCGCACACCGGCACAGAAGGCGCTCGCCTGGGAAGACCTCAAGCGCGTCAAAGCGACGTTGGAGCAGGCCGCATGAGTGCTGCCAGCGAATTTGTTACACCCATCGTTCGGTCGATGACGCACGATGATCTCGACGACGTTAGCCGCATCGAGAAACAGAGTTACGGGTTTCCGTGGAGTGCTGGCATTTTTCGTGATTGTCTGCTGGCCGGTTATCAATGCAAGGTGCTTGAGCAGGATGACGAGCTGCGCGCCTATGGCATTTTGTCCGTTGCGGCGGGTGAGGCACATATTCTGAATATCTGTGTTGCGCCGGCATTCCGTCGTCGCGGCTATGGTCTGGTCGTTTTGCAGGGCCTGATTGAGGGGGCGCGCAATGCGCGTGTCAAACGCGTGTTTCTCGAAGTGCGCCCGTCGAATCTTGCCGCTACCCGAATGTATAAGGGGCTGGGCTTCAGCACGGTCGGGCGGCGGCATGCCTATTACAAGGCGCCCGACAATGAACGCGAAGACGCGCTGGTGCTTGCATTAACGCTATGACCAATCTGCAAACCGAGGTCGCCCGACGCCGCACCTTCGCTATTATTTCTCACCCGGATGCCGGCAAAACGACACTGACCGAAAAGCTGTTGCTGTTCGGCGGTGCGATCAAGCTTGCCGGCACGGTTAAAGGGCGCAAGGCCAGTCGCCATGCGACGTCTGACTGGATGAAGCTTGAGCAGGAGCGCGGCATCTCGGTCACCTCGTCGGTGATGCAGTTCCCGTATGGCGACAACGTCGTCAATCTGCTCGACACGCCCGGTCACGAAGACTTCTCCGAGGACACGTATCGCACACTGACCGCTGTCGATTCGGCGATGATGGTTATCGACTGCGCGAAGGGTGTTGAAAAGCGCACCATCAAATTGATGGAGGTTTGCCGCTTGCGCGATACGCCGATCGTCACGTTTATCAACAAGCTGGACCGCGAAGGCCGCGACCCGATCGAATTGCTGGACGAAATTGAATCGGTGCTGGATATCGTCTGCACGCCGATAACATGGCCGATCGGCATGGGGCGTTCGCTGCGCGGTGTCTACCATCTCGGCGAGGATCGTATTTATCGCTATCGCGCCGCCGAGAAGAAGCATAGTGCGGGTGAAACCGAAGTGATTGAGGGTCTGCACTCGGATGCCGCGCGTGAAATGCTCGGCGATGACTGGCAGAGTTTTTGCGACGAGATCGAGCTGATACAGGGTGTGTATACGCCGTTCGAGCGTGAGGCGTATCTGGCGGCGACGCAAACGCCGGTGTATTTCGGTTCCGCGATCAGCAACTTTGGTGTGCGCGAATTGCTCGACGGCTTCGTCGCAAATGCACCGCTGCCGCAGCCGCGCGAGGCGGAAGAACGTATCGTGCAGCCCGATGAAGAATTGCTGACCGGTTTTGTGTTCAAGATTCAGGCGAACATGGACCCCGGTCACCGCGACCGGATTGCTTTCATGCGCGTGTGCTCGGGGCGCTTCCGGCCGGGGATGAAGATCAAGAGCATGCGGCTCGGCAAAGACATCAAGGTGCCCGAGGCCATTACCTTCATGGCGGCTGACCGCCAGCACACGGACGTGGCCGTTGCCGGCGATATTATCGGCGTTCACAACCACGGCACGATCAACATCGGCGATAGTTTCTCCGAGGGCGACCCGGTCAACTTCAGTGGCATCCCGAGCTTTGCGCCGGAAATTTTCCGACGCGCAATGCTGCGTGATCCATTGCGCCTCAAGGCGCTGCAGAAAGGCCTCGCGCAGTTGTGCGAAGAGGGCGCAACGCAATTGTTCAAACCACTGCGCAACAACGAGCTGATCCTCGGCGCGGTGGGCGTGCTGCAATTCGATGTCGTCGCACACCGGCTGCGCGAAGAGTACGGCGTTGAATGCCAGTTCGAGTCGGTCAATGTGCACACCGCGCGCTGGGTTGAGTGCAACGATGCGAAGATGCTCGATGAGTTCCGCCGCAAGGCGCACGATAACCTCGCGCTCGATCATAGCGATGCGCTGGTCTACGTGGCACCGACGCGGGTGAACCTGCAACTGACCGAAGAGCGCTGGCCCGACGTACGCTTCCGCGCCACGCGCGAGTTGTAGTGCCGACGTGAATCACGCAGCATGCCGTTAGTGCATGCCTACAAGGATCAGGCCGAATGACGATGTCTTTGCTGCGACGCAAACCTATTCTCGGCTGGGTGTTGTATGACTGGGCGAATTCCGCATTTGCCCTGACGGTCATTGCGACGTTTTATCCGGTGTTTCTGCGCAGCTACTGGAGCGTGGGCAGCGATGCGGCCGACGTTACTTCACGGCTTGGTCTGACGACCGCAGCCGCGAGCCTGCTGGTAGCCTGTGTTGCGCCGGTGCTCGGTGCAATTGCCGATGCCGGCGGCGCGCGCAAGCGTTTCCTGATGCTGTTTACGCTGCTTGCGATTGCGTCCACCGGCGGGCTGTATTTTGTCGGCGAAGGCCAGTGGCCGGTCGCGCTCGGCTTGTATGTCATCGCGTTGTTCGGTTTTTACTCGGCGAACACCTTCTACGATTCGATGCTGGTCAATGTCACCGAGCCGGAAAACTATGAGCGTGTATCGGCGCTTGGCTTTGGCATCGGCTATCTGGGCAGCGCGATGTTGCTCGGCTTCAACACCTGGATGGTGGCTAACCCCGTGGCATTGGGTTTGCCGGATGCCGCCTCTGCTGTGCGCCTCGCGTTTGCACTGGTGGCCGTGTGGTGGCTGGTATTTTCGATTCCGGTCATGCTGTTCGTCGAGGAAAAGCGTATCGACAGCCCGCCGTTCTCGCAGGCCGTTGTCGCGGGCTATCGCACATTGGTCAACACGTTTCGTGACGTGCGCCAGTACCGCAACCTGGCGACGTTCCTGCTGGCCTATTGGCTTTACATCGACGGCGTGCATACGCTGATTCTGATGGCCACGGATTTCGGCGCGCGGCTGGGCTTCGAGGCGAAAGACCTTGTGCAGGCGCTACTGATTACCAACATCGTTGGTATACCGGCCACGCTGGCGTTCGGCTGGATAGGCACCCGTATTGGTCCCAAGGCGACGATTTATATCGGTGTATCGGTGTATCTGCTGATCGCGCTATGGGGTTTGATGCTGACCGAGGTCTGGCAATACTATGCGATGGCGATTGGCGTCGGTCTCGTGCAGGGCGGTGTGCAGAGCATGAGTCGCTCGCTCTATGCGCGGCTCGTGCCGCCCGACAAGGCATCCGAGTTTTTCGGGTTCTACAGTATGTTGGGCAAGTTCGCGGCGATCATCGGGCCACTACTGATCGGCTTGCTCGCGATGATGACCGATGACCCGCGTGTTGCGGTCGTAGCGCTGATTCCGCTGTTCGTCGGCGGGCTGTTGGTGCTGTCGCGTGTGCAGGTACCGAAAGCCACGAGCTAGCGCGGGTTGCGAGGGGCAGACGCGCTCGCCGTCCGCAAAGAGCTGTCACATTCGCGTTGAAGCGCACTAACCGGCTGCGGTCAGTCGTCGCCTGACGCGGTTGGATTGCACGCGCAACTGGTTCAGCGCGCGCTTGTTATTCGCATAGCGCGCCTGCAGATAGAATCTGACGGCGCTGTCGATGGCATCGGCATCGGCTGGGTAGGCGGCGGCCGCGCGTCGGGCCCATGCCAGCGGTGCCTCTCCGGTCGCGGCCGGCAAGCGCAGGCGTCGCTGCAACGCGGCGAACCTGCGACTCGCGGCATCGCGTTGCGGCGGGCGTTGTTGCCACCAAAGCAGGCTCGCAATCAGCGTCATGATGGTCACCAGACTGATCGCGAGTAACGTTGTCAGATCCAGCCAGTCAGGATCATCGAGTCCGAGCCATTCGAAGAAATCGCGCTGTGTTTCCGGTCCGAAACCCAACACCCATTCATTCCATCGTGCGTTGATCACGTCCCAGGTCAACTGAAGCCGATCCAGCAGTGGCAAGTCGAACGCGCCCGGGACGCGTTCGCCGAATTCGCGCAACGCGCTTTCGAGATCCTGCTCAATGCGTTGCGGGGCTACGGCAGCCGTCGGGTCGAATCTTACCCAGCCGCGCCCTTCGAGCCAGATTTCCGACCATGCATGCGCGTCCGATTGGCGCACGATCATGTAGTCGCCCAGCGGATTCTGTTCGCCGCCCTGATAGCCCGCGACGATGCGCGCAGGCACGCCGGCGGCACGCATCATGTAGGTGAACGCGGAGGCGTAGTGTTCGCAGAATCCGCGCCGCGTCGAGAATACAAACTCATCAACCGAGTCGCGCCCCAGCGGCGGTGGCGACAGCGTGTAGTAAAACGCCTGCTCGCGGAAATAGGCCAGCAAGGCTTGCGCCATGGCTTCCGGCGATCCGGTACTGGCCAGCGTATCCTCGGCAAATTGTCGCGCCTGCTCGTTACCGTTGGCCGGAATTTCGGTGTACCAGGCTTGCGCCCGCGCGGAGAGTCGCGGCGACGCCGTGTAATTCAGATAGGAGGATGCCGAGTAGACGAGGCGTTCATCGATCGGGCGCACGCGCTGCAGCGTTTGGAAGCGACTCAGATAAATGCCGCGCCCCTGCCACACGCCGGGCATATCCAGCGCAAACAACCAGCGTTGGTTGGTGGGCTCCATCGTCACGCTGTAATTGGTGAGATCGCCACGTCCATTAATGCTGTCCGAGACCGGCGAGGAATACACGGGTTCGTCGGCCGACCAGCTGCGCCCGTCGAAACGGTGCATCACAATCGCGCGCCAGTACAGCAGCCCCTGCGCCGGTGGCGCACCTTCAAAACGTGCGCGGAAAGCGACTGCGGATGATTCGCTGAGTTTCGATATGTCGCCGGGACTCATCGTGCTGCTGAGCCCGGTGTTACCGCTGCTGGTCTCCGTTGGAATAGCCCAGAATGGTCCCGGTACACGCGGAAACAAGATCCACATCGCCAGCAGGACCGGCAGCGCCAGCAGCATCGCATGGCCGGCCTGACGTGCATGCCACATGCCCGGCAACGCCGCACCTTCGCGCGCTACCGCAGACCATGCGGCAAGTATCAGGGTGAAGGCGCCGAACAGATAGCCCAGCGACCACAAATGCTGTTCCTGAAGGAATGACGCCAGCACCATGAACAGGCAAATGAACAGCAGCACGAACTGGTCTCTTTGATTATGCGTTTCGAGCAGTTTCAGTGCGGCCATCACGCTCAACAGCGCGCCGCCAGGCCCCACGCCATTGATGCCGCCGTAGGCCTGCAATACGGCAATGAAACAGGCGATGCCGATCGGCGTTCTGATCCACGCTGGCATTAATCGCAGTCGGCGAAATTCCATATACAGGCGCAGCAGTGCGCAGGTCAGGACCAGCAACGAGACCCATACCGGTTTGGCCATTGCCAACGGCAGATAGGCGACCAGCAGCGCGCCGGTCGTCCATGGCAGACTATTGGTCAGGCTGCCATCAGCTCGCATGATCAAACACCGGCGCCTTGTAGCCCGCCATGGCATCCAGGCAGCGATCGCGATGCGCCCGCCCGCGCGACGGCAGAATCTCGCTGCCGGGCAGTCGCAGCCCGTATTGCTCGCCGGCCGCCTCGGCTTCGAGCAGCCAGCGCGTCATTATCGACAGCCGCTGTTCCAGCTCGCCATGCGCGACGCTGTCGATGTCGATCCACGTGGTCGCCACACTGCTGCCTTCAAAGCGCTTTGATTTCAGTTCGCCGCTGCGTGCGAAAGTCTTCCATGCGATCAGGCGCGGCGAATCACCGTCCTGATAATCCCTGAGACCGGCGAAGTCTTCATCGCCGCCTGTGCCCAGTCGCCCGCTATTGTTGCTCGGAGACAAGGGGCGTGCAGGTGCATCCTTGGCCGGGCTTGGCCACACGTAGCATTGCGTATCCAGATACAACCACGACCAGCAACGCAGCAACGATAGCGGGAAGCGCGTATTCAGGCCGAAGCGTCCGACCCGAACGATACCGCGTGCAGGCGCAGGTATGGTGACGCGCAGTACCGCATCGCTGGTTGCGGCGAGGTCGGTGGGTTGACTTCTGCGCCCGTCGATCCGTGCGCGCAGATCGTAGCGCGGCTGACCACCGGCGTTGCGCAGCTGCAGTACGAATACCGCCGACTCGCCGGCAAACACCGATTCCGCGTGGGCGCCGATCACCTCGATGTCGGCGAGGTTTCTATGGCAGCGATGCATGGCCACGAGGCCTGTCGCGGCTAGCAGGAAGGTCAGCGCAAAGCCCATTGAATTGTTGTAGTTCATCGAGCCAAGCAGCATCGCGAAACAAACGATACCGAACGTAAGGCCAACGCTGGTAGGCAGAATATACAGTCGCCGCGAACTTATCCGCAGCGGCAGCACGTCCTTGCCCTGGCGCTTCCTGATCCAGCGCGAAATGCGCGTCTCAAAACGCCTTTTCCAGGAAGTCTTGGTGCGTTGCCAGGCGAGGCCTGGCCTACGGAATAGCGACAGCGTCGAGGACATGCTGCGCACGCTCCAGTGGCCCGGCCTGTTGCAGCTCCGATATGACGCCCAGCCGGTGACCGGCGATGGCCGGGAACACCGTCTGCAAGTCGTCCGGATAGACCGCCGAGCGCCCCTGCAGCAGCGCATAGGCGCGCGCCGCACTGGCCAGCGCGATGGATGCGCGCGGCGACAGGCCGGCGGTAAATTCCGGTGCGCTGCGCGTATGGTTAACCAGGGCTTGCAGGTAATCCAGTAGCGGCGCTGCCATCGTGATGGCGCTGACGGCGGCCTGCAACTGAATGATCTGGTTGTCCGACAAAGACGGGCTCAGTGTGTCGAGTGTGGCTGCGGGGTTGTCGCCGTCGAGCAAAATACGTTCCGACGCCGAGTCCGGATAGCCGATTTCGACGCGCATCAGAAAACGATCGAGCTGGGATTCGGGCAGCTCGAAGGTGCCGATCTGATCGGCAGGGTTTTGCGTCGCGACGACGAAGAACGGACGCGGCAGCACGTGGCGTACACCGTCGACGGTCACCTGGCGTTCCTGCATCGCCTCGAGCAACGCACTTTGTGCTTTCGGCGTCGCGCGGTTGATCTCGTCGGCGAGCAGCATCTGGGTGAAGATCGGACCCGGATGGAAACGAAAACTGGAATCGTTTTTCTGATAGATAGAGATGCCGGTGACATCCGCCGGCAACAGGTCGCTGGTGAACTGGATGCGCGCGAACTCGAGCCCGAGCACGACGGCCAGCGCGCGTGCCATGGTGGTCTTGCCAACCCCGGGGACGTCTTCGATCAACAGGTGGCCACCCGCCAACAGGCAGGTGATGGCAAGATCGATCTGGCGCGGCTTGCCAAGAATGATTTTGTTGAGTGCGGCGATTGCGCCGGCTAAGGCTGCCCGGGCGTCCTGTTCGGCGCCAGGCTTAATGGAAACGGGATTGGTCACGCGTGACGTCCTGACTCAAGTTGTCGACCGCCCAATCATGGCCAAAAAACCGCCCGCATGCACGGTTGCACCGGGCAGAATGTGATGCAGTACGCTATCCGGCCGCCATTTCCGGCAATCCAATCACATCAATCGGCTATTTTTCGGAGCGCTTCGAGCTGCGATTCCAGTTGACCGATCAGCTGGGCATGCTCCTGTTCACGCTCACGCTCGGTCGCCACGACCTCTGCGGGCGCGCGATCGACAAACTTCGGATTGGTCAATTTCGCCCGCGTGCGCTTGAGGTCGCCGGTGGACTTTTCCAGCTGCCGCGACAGGCGCTCAATTTCCTTGTCGGTATCAATCAGCCCGGCCATCGGGACGGAAATACGCATATCGCCATGCAGCGCTGTTGCGCATGGCGGTAAATCATCGCCGCTGTCGAGGACATCGATCGAACCGAGGTTCGCCATCTTCACCAATAGCGGACGATTGCGTTCGAGCTTGCCCGCGTCGTCCGCGCTCATCTGCGTCAGCATGACCGGCAATGGTTTGCCCGGCGCGATATCCATTTCGCCGCGGATCTGGCGAACGCCCAGCACGAACGCCTGTATCCAGATCATGTCCTCTTCCGCGGCTGCATCCCGCGTCCCGATGACCGGCCAGCGGACATCGCAAATCGATGCGTCGCTGATGCCGGTGCGCGGTGCGACCCGTTGCCAGATTTCTTCGCTGATGAACGGCATTACCGGATGCATGACACGCAACAGTTGCTCGAGCGTAGCCGCCAGCGTTTGCATCGCCGCACGCTTCGACGCGGGCGACGCGTTGTCGGAATACAGCGTCGCCTTGCTGAGCTCCAGATACCAGTCACAGAACTCGTGCCAGGTAAACTCATAGATTGCCTGTGCTGCGAGATCGAGACGATAACGATCGAACTGGCGCTCGACCTCGCCAACCAAATGGGCAAAGCGTGATGTGATCCAGCGATCCGCAACACCCGGTGTCGCCTCACCCCCTGCATCGTCGTCGAGCGGTTCGGTTGTGGTCAGTACAAACCGCGATGCGTTCCAGAGCTTGTTGCAGAAATTGCGATAGCCCTCGATACGTCCGAGATCGAATCGGATATCGCGACCGGTTGTCGCCAATGCTGCGAACGTGAAGCGCAGTGCGTCGGTGCCGAATTCCGGTATGCCATCGGCGAACTGGCGGCGGGTGGCTTTCTCGATCTTCGGTGCCAGATGCGGCTGCATCAGTCCGCTGGTGCGCTTGGCGACCAGTGTCTCGAGGTCGATGCCGTCGATCAGGTCGATGGGATCGAGCACGTTGCCTTTGCTCTTGGACATCTTCTGGCCGTCCTGATCGCGGATCAGGCCATGGATGTAGACTTCGCGGAACGGTACTTCGCCGGTAAATTTCAGGCCGAACATGATCATGCGCGCGACCCAGAAGAAAATAATGTCGAAGCCGGTAACCAGAACATTGTTGGGATAGAACGCCTTCATTTCCGGCGTGTCCTGCGGCCAGCCCAGCGTGCTGAACGGCCACAACGCGGACGAGAACCAGGTGTCCAGCACATCGTCGTCCTGGCGCAATGCGGTTTCGCTACCGAGATTATGCGCATCGCGAACGGCGTCTTCGTCGTTGCCGACATACACGTTGCCGGCATCGTCATACCAGGCAGGGATGCGGTGGCCCCACCACAGCTGACGGCTGATGCACCAGTCCTGAATCTTGTTCATCCAGTCGAAATAGGTCTTCGACCAGTTATCCGGTACGAAGCGGATGTCGCCGTCCTCCACTGCCTTGATCGCCGGCTCTGCCAACGGCGCGATTTTCACGTACCACTGATCGGTCATATAAGGCTCGACGACGGCGCCGCTGCGATCGCCGCGCGGCACCTTCATTTTGTGTGGTTCTATTTTCTCGAGCAGGCCAAGTGACTCGAACTCGCTGACCACTTTCTTGCGTGCATCAAAGCGATCCATGCCGCGATAGTCTTCGGGCATGTCGTCATTAATCTGCGCGTTGTCGGTCAGCACATTGATCAGTTGCAGGTCATGGCGCTGACCGATCTCGTAGTCATTGAAATCATGTGCGGGGGTGATTTTTACGCAGCCGGTGCCGAACTCCGGGTCGACGTAGCTGTCGGCAACAATCGGTATCAGGCGATCGACGATTGGCAGACGCACGGACTGGCCGATCAGGTGCTGATAGCGTTCGTCATCCGGGTGCACGGCCACCGCGCTGTCACCGAGCATGGTCTCCGGACGTGTCGTCGCAACGACCAGGTGGTCTCCGCCTTCAGCGAGCGGATAACGAAAGTGCCACAGATGACCGTTTTCTTCTTCGGACAATACTTCCAGGTCGGACAGCGCCGTGTGCAGGACCGGGTCCCAGTTGACCAGTCGCTTGCCGCGATAGATCAGACCTTCTTCGTACAGTTTTACGAACACGTTGCTGACGGCCTCCGATAGCCCGTCGTCCATCGTGAATCGTTCGCGGCTCCAGTCGACCGACGCGCCAAGCCTGCGCATCTGGTCGTTAATGCGCCCGCCGGACGTTTCCTTCCACTCCCACACCTTGTCGACGAATTGCTCACGGCCGAGATCGCGTCGTGAGCGGCCGGCGGCGTTCAATTGCCGCTCAACGACCATTTGTGTGGCGATGCCCGCATGGTCGGTGCCGTGTTGCCACAACGTGTTGTCGCCACGCATGCGGTGGTAGCGCACCAGCGTGTCCATGATCGTGTCCTGAAACGCATGCCCCATGTGCAGCGAACCGGTGACATTGGGCGGCGGAATAACGATGCAATAACCGTCGCCGTCGCCTTGCGGCTTGAACCGGCCTTCTCGCTCCCAGCGCTCGTAGTGCTTGGTCTCGATGGCATGGGGAGAATAGGTTTTGTCCATGGTCATATCCGTGCGGGCCGCAGGCGCGCCGGCGGTCAGTGATTCGTGGGGAAATTCTAATGAGTCGGGGAGGGTTCGGCTAGCCGTATCTTCTCCGGCGGCCTGTTATTCAGGACTGGTTGTCTGCGTCGCTGTCGCCCCGGGTGCGCTCGATACGGGCGCTGATCGCATCATCAATCAGCGTTGGCAGGCGCTCCTCGACCCAGCGGATCACTTTGCTGCTCAGCAAAGCATCGATATCCACGGCGACCGATTGCACGCGTTGCTTGAGCATGTCGTGCACTTGCGCGCTGATGTCGTCCACGATCGCCTGTCGCACGTCGTTGGTCAACGCAACATGCGCGCGCCGTTCGCGTTTGACGACGTTGGTCAGAACCGGGATGTCGTCGTCGCCGACCACCGCCTACCGCGCGCCTATTTTATGTGTGTTGAGTGTGCAGCCGCGATCGCGGTATTCGGCGTAGCGGGCACGCCCGGCCGCCTTGACGTCCTGATCGTCGCTAACGATTTCGGCAATCCGCGCGCAGTCTTCATTGACCGCGGCCGAGGCGAGATTGATGCACACATCGGCGTTGGCAGGTATTGGTTGATCCGCGACCGCCAGGGTCACGGCGGCCTGCGTTGCATCGCTGCCAAGTACGTCGTGCGGCACAAAGCTGTCGTCGCTGAACGTCCACAACAACGTGTCGAGCGCAGCCAGTGCGTCTGCATCGGGCACGCGCAGGTGCACGCGGTTGTCGAGTTGATAGGCCTTGTTGGTCAGCTTGCAGGCGAACGTCATGCGCGCCTCATCTCCGGGCGTGCCGAGCAGGTAAAAATCAACCTGCGCGCCCAACGCTCAACCTGCCTGTTGCAGCAGATAGTCGACCAGCAACGGCACCGGACGACCGGTTGAGCCCTTTTTGCTGCCACCAAGCCACGCGGTGCCGGCAATGTCGATATGCGCCCAGGTCGCTTTTTCCGTGAACTGGCCGAGGAATGCGCCGGCGGTAATGACGCCGCCGTCACGGCCACCGATGTTGGCGCAATCGGCGAAGTTACTCTTGAGCTGATCGGTGTATTCCTGATCGAGTGGCAGATGCCAGGCGCGGTCGACCGCGCGCTCGCCGGCATCCGTCAGCGCTTTCGCGAGGTCGTGATCATTGGCCATGATGCCTGAGCGGTGTTTGCCCAGTGCGATGACGCAGGCACCCGTCAGGGTTGCGACGTCGATCAGCGCCTTGGGTGAAAACTGTTGCGCATAGGTCAGCGCGTCGCACAGGATCAGTCGGCCCTCAGCATCGGTGTTGAGAATTTCGATGGTCCGACCGGACATGCTGGTGACGATGTCGCCCGGGCGCGTCGCGCGTCCGCTCGGCATGTTTTCCGCACTCGGCACGATCACGGTCAGATTGATCGGTAGCGCCAGTTCGGCAACCGCCGCCATCGCGCCCAAAACTGCCGCAGCACCGCCCATGTCGTATTTCATTTCGTCCATCATTGGCCCGGGCTTTAATGAAATACCGCCGGTATCGAACGTTATGCCCTTGCCGACCAGAATGATCGGTGCCGCGTCGCCGTTGTTGCGATAGTCGAGCTGGATCAGCTTTGACGGCTGGTCAGAACCGTGGCCTACGGACAGCAGCGAGTGCATGCCGAGCTTAGCCATGTCCGATTCATCGAGAATGGTGGCTTTCAGGTTCTTGTGCCTGTCGGCCATTTCCCGCGCCTGATCCGCAAGGTAGCTGGGGTGGCACAGATTCGGCGGCATGTTGCCAAGATCGCGCGTGAGCTGCATGCCGGCAGCGATGCCGCCACCATGGTTTGCACCGCGCAAAAGGTCATCGGACTCGCTGCGTTCTGCCGCAGCCAATGACAGCCGGTTCAATTTCGTTTCCGGCTTCTTGCCGGACGATTTCAGGTCGTTGAAGCGGTAGCGATGTTCGCCGAGTGCTTGCGCGGCGAGGCGACCGAGGTAGTAGGCGTCGCAGTCTTTGACCGTTTCGCCGGACAGATATGAGGTTGCTTCTCTGACCTGTGTAGAGTTGATCGCTGCGAGGGCAGACTGCAACGCGCGATAGTATTCGCGCCGGCCGAATGTGGATTTTTTGCCGAGACCGACAACGACAACACGCTTGGCTTTAACGCCGTCGGGTCGTGCCAGCAATTGGGCATTGCCTAGCTTGCCGCTGATGTCGCCCTGTTCGAGCAGCCCGCTGATCAGTCCGCCTGTTGCCTCGTCGATTTCGCTCGCCGCGTCGCTGAGCACCTTGCGCTCGTAGACGCCGACGATGACACAGTCGCTGGCCTTCTTGCCGGCATTTGCGGTAGTCGCAACAAATTCCATCTTCACTACTCCTAGCAGCTGTCGTGTTCCCGGCCAGTGTTTGCACTGATCGCGGTTTCGTTATTGTCGTTTTGCCGGGTCATGGCGAACGCATACTCAGCTTCGATTCGGTGATCGGCGCCGGCTGACGGCAAAGGCGACTCGCCGCTGTCAGCTTGTTACTATGCAGTCGAACTCCCCCCGGGAGCGGTCAAGATCATACTGTAAGCCACTGCCGAATTTAAGTTTTATTCGCATCATCATGCTGAGAATCCTCGATCGCTACATTTTTCGCGAGACCCTGCAGACCTGGTTATCGGTCACGCTGGTGCTCTTGGCGATCCTGCTGTCAAACCAGTTTGCACGGGTGCTGGGCGATGCTGCACGCGACAAAATCGCCAAAGATGCGGTTTTCAGCGTTATCGGCCTGACGGCGCTGCAATATATGACGATTATCGTGCCGTTTGGCCTTTTTCTGGCGATCATGCTGGCGCTGGCGCGGCTCTACAGCGACAGCGAGCTGCCGGCGATGATGGCCTGTCGCGTCGGGCCTTCCGGGCTGTTCCGGCCGATCGCCTGGCTGGCGGTGCCATTGGCGGCATTCGTTGCCTGGCTGGCATTGGTGGTCGCACCCGACTCGTTGCAGCGGATCGAGATCATCGGCGCTGAAACCCAGCGGCAAATGGACCTGAGCGCGCTGGAGGCCGGTCGCTTCGTGCAGGCGGGCAGCGATGGTGCGGTGATTTTTTCTGAACAGGTCGACAGCAATGGCGTGTTGAGCAACGTGTTCTTGCAACGGCGCGACGGCGACACCGTGGAAGTGGTGCTTGCGCGCAGCGGGACGCAGCGCGTCAGCGACGATGACACGCGCTATATCGTGCTCAGCGAGGGACGCCGCTACCTTGGCGTGCCCGGCAGTAACCGCTTTCAGGTCATCGAGTTCGCCGAGTACGGTCTGCCCTACGCATTGCCTGCTGCCGAGATTCCGAAGCTGAAGCCGGAGGCCATGTCGACGCTCGATTTGCTGGAGGTCAAGGACACGCTGGCCATAGCCGAGCTGCAATGGCGGCTGTCGGTGCCGATCTCCACGTTGATACTCGCGCTGCTGGCGGTACCGCTGTCGAAGAGCCAGCCCCGTCAGGGGCGCTACGGCAAGCTCGCGTTAGGCGTGCTCGTGTTCATTATCTACTTCAATCTTCTGGGCGCCGCCAAAGTGTGGGTGGAACGCGGCGATCTGATCCCCGAAATCGGCATATGGTCCGTGCATGCGTCGATGTTGCTGGTCGCCTTGCTGCTGCTGGCGGAACAGAACGGTATTTTCCAACGCTTGCGCCCGTCGCGCTGGTCGTCGGCATGAGAACGCTCGCCGCTTACCTGTTGCGCACGGTATTGGCCGCCACCGGCCTGGTGCTGATGGTATTGCTCGCCATCGCGGGATTTATCGAGTTCGTTGGTCAGCTGGACAATATCGGCACCGGGAGCTACACGACCGCCGGTGCGTTGTTGTATACGTCGCTGCGCATGCCGATTCTCGCGGTTGAAATGCTACCGGTTGCCGTGTTGCTGGGCGCGCTGCTCGGGCTCGGTAATCTTGCCAGCCACAGCGAGCTGGTGGCGATGCGCGCCGCCGGGATTTCCGCGCGCAGGCTGGCACTCTCGGTGGCCTTGTCGGGCGTTATTCTGGCGGTGGGGGGCAGTCTGATTGCCGAGTTCATCGCACCGCCGCTGGATCAGTTCGCGCGCAAGTACAGAAGTGCGGAGAGCAACCAGGCGGCTCTCGCCGGCCAGAGGAATACCTGGGTGCGTGACGGCCAGGTGGTATTCAATGTCCAGAGTATCGACGACCAGCTGCAGTTCGGCGGCGTCTATGTGTTCGAGGTCGATGCCGATCAGCGACTGACAATGATGGCACATGCCAGTCGTGCGGATGTCGCCGAGGGCGACCGTTGGTCGTTGCAGAACTTTCGCATCACGCGCTTTGATACGCCGAACATCACATCGGAGTCACTGGCGAATACCGTGCAGCAATACAATGTCGATGCGGAATTGCTGGGCATCGCGGCGCTGCGCCCGGCCAGCCTGTCGATTCGTGGCCTGCTGGCCTATCTTGACTACCTCAAGATCAACAGCCTCGACGCGCGTGCCTATGCGACCGAATTCTGGGGGCGCATTGCCAATGCTCTGGCCATCGTGATGATGCCGATTCTTGCCATCGGCTTCGTGTTCGGGTCGTTGCGCAGTTCCGGGGCGGGCGCCCGTCTGCTGGTTGGTATGCTGATCGGGCTGGGTTATTTTCTGGCCAGCCGCACGCTCGCCAATAGTGGTCAGGTGTTCGGGCTGGAGCCCTTCATGGTCGGGCTTGCGCCGGCGGCGGCATTGGCACTCGCGACGTTCTTTGCCGTCAATCGGGTACGCTAGATTCGTGTTTCTTCAGCTGCACGACGCGCGTCTGTGACGCGCGGTCATGCCAGGTCAGCCCATCGGTGTCGAAGTACTGCCAGAATATGCCGGCCGCTGCAGGCAGCCACGCGAACACCGCGGCAATCAACCTGAACAAGGCCTGGCGCGGCGTGACCGTGTCGCCACTGATGGAGATCAGCCGGATTCGCCACGATTTCATACCGAGCGTCTGGCCGCCTTTGCACCATCCGAGCGCAAAGTAGCCGTAGACGATCAGCAACAGATAGATCTGGTAGCTCGGCCCCAGTGGCGCAAAGTTCAGATCGTCGTTGACGCCGTTGTCGCGCGTCAGCACCCACGGCAGCGTCGCCAGCATGAGCACGGCAAGCAGCAATAATCCATCATAAACACAGGCGCCGATGCGTCTCGGCAGGCCGGGTAGGGCAGGTGTCAAGCTATCGTCCACGTTTAATCAGAGCCCGTTGTCAGAAGGTCCCAGATGGTAGCGGATCGCGTTGCCGACTGCGATCATCACGCGCGCGCGGGCCATGCCCCACGCGGGATGGCGGCCGTCTGCTATCATCGGGACTTCACAACGATCACAAGGCACTTCTAGTTGTCGCAATCCGAATCCGATTCGCGCACGCAACCGAAAATCATCGGTCGCGGTGACCACTGCGTTTCCAGAAAACACATTTCCAGGGCGGCGTTGAAAGTCCTTTACCGCCTCAAGGACGCCGGTTTCCAGGGATTTCTTGTCGGCGGCGCCGTGCGCGACCTGTTGCTTGGCGGGCGGCCGAAGGACTTCGACATCGCGACCGATGCCGATCCGGACGAAATTCACGACCTGTTTCGCAATTCGCGCGTCATCGGTCGCAGGTTTCGGCTGGTTCATGTGCGCTTCGGTCGCGAGATTATCGAGGTCGCAACGTTTCGTGCCGCGACCGACCCGGAAGACGCAGACACCGACACTCAGGCGGACGACAAGGGCCGCCTGTTGCGCGACAACGCCTATGGTGACATCCATGATGACGTGTGGCGCCGCGACTTCACCGCTAACGCGCTGTATTACAATATCGCGGACTTCACTGTTTGGGATTACGTCGGCGGTGTCGCCGATGTACACGACCGACGCCTTGAGTTGATCGGCGACCCGGCGCGGCGATTGCGCGAAGACCCGGTGCGCGTGTTGCGCGCGATACGCTTCGCCGCCAAGCTCGATTTCTCGATGGACCCGTCGCTGAGCGAGGCCATTGCCGGCCACAAGTCGCTGCTATCCAATGTGCCGGCAGCACGCTTATTCGACGAATTCCTGAAGTTGTTCCAGGCGGGTTTTGCGCGCGCGAGCTTCGACAATCTGCGCAAGCACAATGTATTTCGCGAGCTGTTTCCTGATTCGTTGCAAGGCCTCGAGGCCGACGACGGTGAGTCATTCGAGAAGCTTATCCAGCTGGCACTGGATAACACCGACAAGCGTGTTGCCGAGGACCGGCCGGTGACGCCGATGTTCCTTTTGGCCGTTCTTTTATGGTGGCCGATTAAAGCGCGCGCCAGGGCGTTGATGGACGATGATGGCATGACGCGCACCCAAGCGCTCGGTCACGCGACTTACGAATGCCTGTCGCGCCAGCAAACCATTATCTCGATCCCGCGACGGTTCAGCGCACCGCTGCGCGAAATGATTACAATGCAGCCGCGCTTTGAACGTATGCGCGGTGGCCGCGCGATCGGTTTTCTCGAACATCGGCGCTTCCGCGCCGCATATGACTTCATGCTGCTGCGCGCCGAGATCGGCGAGGTCGAGTCGGAGACGGCGAGCTTCTGGACCGACGTGCAGGAAATGGAACCCGCCGAACGCGCGCAGGCATTCGGCCTGGACCGGCCGCCCAAGAGCAGCGGCGATGAGGCACCCAAGAAGCGCCCGCGCAAGCGGCGGCGCCGTCGCAGCAAGTCAGGCGGTGGCGATGCCGGCTGATCGTTGGCGACCGGCCTATGTCGGTATCGGTAGCAATCTTGATGATCCCTGCCGACAGGTTCATCGCGCGGGTGAAGCGCTGGCCGGGCTGCAGGGCTGCAGCAATATCGTGATCTCTCCGCTCTATCGCAGCGCGCCGGTGGGGCCGCAGGATCAGGACGATTACATCAACGCGATTGCCGCCATGCTGACCACGCTGGATGCGCCCGCATTGCTGTCGGCTCTGCTGGCTATCGAGACCCGCCACGGACGGGTGCGTGACGGGGTACGATGGGGGGCAAGAGTCATCGACCTGGACCTGTTAATGCTGTCTGATGTGACGATCCAAAGCGCGCGACTCACGCTGCCGCATCCGCGCTTGTCGGAGCGGCGCTTTGTGTTGCAACCGTGGGCCGATCTGTGTCCGACACTCAGCGTGCCCGGCAGAGGTCCGCTGTCAGCGATGCTGGCAAATGTCGCCGAACAGCGTGTTGTGCCTGTGGCCGACGCGTCATGTTAGCGCCGCGTAAGATGTCTGACGCGAAAGTGCCGTCCTACATCGTCGTCGAGGGCCCCATCGGTGTTGGCAAAACATCACTCGCACGCCGGCTCGCTGACCGCTATCGCAGTGACCTGCTGTTGGAGTCGGTTGAGGACAATCCGTTCCTGCAGCGTTTTTACAAAGACCCGCGCGGCACGGCGCTGCAGGTGCAGTTGTTCTTTCTGTTCCAGCGAGCGCAACAGATCGAGCAGCTGCGCCAGGAAGATCTGTTCAGCCCGGTGCGGGTTGCGGATTTCCTGATCGAGAAGGACCGGCTGTTTGCAGAGTTAAACCTCGATCGCGAAGAGCTCGCGCTGTATGAGCAAATCTACTCGCGTCTGGACATCGACCCGCCGCAGCCGGACCTGGTGGTGTATCTGCAGGCACCCGTCGATGTCTTGCAGGCGCGCATCGCGCGGCGTGGTGTGGCCCATGAGCAGCATATCGATCGCACTTATCTCGAGAAAGTTGCCGAGCGTTATGCCAGCTTCTTCTATGCGTATGACGACGCGCCGCTTCTGATCGTGAACGCGACGGCGATTGATCCGGCCAATAACGATGCCGATTTCGAGGCTTTGTTCGAACAGATCACCAGCACCCGTGGCGGTCGCAACTTCTTCAATCCGGCGGCGGCCATCGGCTGATCGTTTGCTGATGTCGTTTTGCGCTATCATGTCGCGGTGAAACTACCGGGGGCGGGATTTCCGACAGCACTGATGTACACACAACTCGAACAACGCAGCATGGATCAGCCGCCTGTCAACGTTGCGACGCTGGCAAAAATGAAGGCAGAGGGCGTGCCTATCGCCTGTATCACGGCTTATGACGCCAGTTTCGCTGCGCTTGTTGATCGCGCGGGGATAGACGTTGTGCTGGTCGGCGACTCCCTGGGTATGGTGATACAGGGCCACGACACCACCGTGCCGGTGACTGTCGACGATATCGTCTACCACTCGCGCACGGTCGCGCGCGGCTTGCACCACGCGTTTCTGATGGCGGACATGCCTTTCATGAGCTACACCTCGCCATCGCAAGCGCTGGATAACGCCGTGCGTCTGATGCAGGAGGGCGGCGCGATGATGATCAAGCTAGAGGGCGGCGCCGGCCAAATCGAAATCGTCGAGCATCTGGCGCGCCACGATATTCCCGTCTGTGCGCATATCGGTCTCAAGCCGCAAAGCGTGCACAAGATTGGTGGCTTCAAGGTGCAGGGGCGCGATCCGTCGAAGGCGCTTGAGATGGTCGAGGCTGCTAAGCGTCTCGAGGGTGTCGGTGCCGATATCGTTTTGTTGGAATGCGTGCCGAATGAGCTTGGTGCCGCGGTCACCAACGCAATAGAGCTGCCGGTCATCGGTATCGGTGCAGGCCCTGATGTCGATGGCCAGATTCTGGTGTTGTACGACGTGCTCGGTATCACGCTAGGGCGCACACCGCGCTTCGTGCGCAACTACTCACCCGGCACCAACTCGCCGCTCGAGGCGGTCGGCAGTTTCATCGCCTCGGTCAAAGATCGCAGCTATCCCGCCGCGGAGCACTGCTTCTCCTGAGTTCGCGCATCGCGTCGACCGAACTCACTGCGTACAACATCGCATATGCAAGTTATTCAATCCTTACCGGTTTTGCGTGATCAGGTGGTCGAGTGGCGTAGCGCGGGCGACAGTATCGTCTTCGTGCCGACGATGGGTAATCTGCATGCCGGTCACATGTCACTTGTGCAACATGCAAGGGCATTGGGTTCGCGCGTTATCGTCAGCATTTACGTCAACCCGACACAGTTCGGCATCAACGAAGACTTTGGCAGCTACCCGCGCACGCTCGAGCAAGACTGCCGGCAGCTGCTGGGGAACGGCGCCGATATGGTATTCACGCCCGACGAGTCGACGATGTATCCGTTGGGCACGCGACGCGCGACGCATATCAGCGTGCCCGGCATCAGCAGCAAGCTCGACGGCAAGCACCGGCCGGGCCATTTCGATGGTGTTGCGACGGTGGTGTGTCGTTTGTTCGCGATGGTCGCGCCCGATGTTGCCGTATTCGGCCAGAAGGATTTCCAGCAGCTGATGATCATCCGGCAGATGACAACCGACCTCTCATTGCCGATCGACGTTGTCGGCGCGCCAACGGTGCGGGAAGCGGACGGCCTGGCGATGAGCTCGCGCAATCAATATCTGGGCGATGACGAGCGCGCTCGTGCACCGATAATCTACCGTGAGCTGTGCCGTATCGCCGACGCACTCAAGCAAGGGCGGCGTGACTTCGGCGCGTTGCGCCGCGAAGCCATCGCGACGCTGCAGGACGCAGGCTTCAAGCCGGATTACGTTGCAATCCGTGATCCGCGAACGCTCAGGAAGTCGAGCGACAGTGATGCGCAGTTCGTTGTGTTAGTCGCCGCAATGCTCGGCCAGGCCCGCCTCATAGACAACCTGACAGTCGGCGTCGACGACTAGGTTTCGGCCTGCAGCTGCGCATACATTTCGTCGTGTATTGCCTGATCCCCGGCACCGGTTACCGGGTACTTCAGGTCCAGCGACGAAAGTGACCGACGAATAATGTCGGCAACGAGATATCGCATGAGGGGTTTGTTGTCGGCCGGGATCGTATACCACGGCGCCCATGGCCTGGAGGTCTCGCGAATCGCCTGCTCGTAGGCGTGCATGTAGTCGTCCCAGTAGCCGCGCTCACGCACATCGCCGGGCTCAAATTTCCAGCGTTTGTGCGGTTGTTCGAGTCGCGCCATGAATCGCCGTCGTTGTTCTTCGCGTGAAATATTGAGAAAGAATTTAACGATCGTCGTGCCGTTGCGCGCGAGATGCTTTTCGTGCTCGCGAATTGATTCCAGACGTTGTGCCCATAACGTTTCCGGTTCCGGGCGGTAGGGCAGTTGCTGGTTGTCGAGAATGCCGGGATGCACCCGAACGACAAGTACTTCCTCGTAGTAGCTGCGATTGAAAACGCCGATCCTGCCGCGTTCGGGCAGTGCGCAGGCGGAGCGCCACAGGAAGTCGTGGTCGAGCTCTACGTCGGACGGGCGCTTGAAGCTGGTCACATTGCAGCCCGCGGGATTCACACCGCTGAGTGTCGCGCGGATGGTGCTGTCTTTGCCGGCGGCGTCCATTGCCTGAAAAACCAGCAGCAGTGCGTGGTCATTTTGCGCGTACAAGCGACGTTGCATATCGGAGATGTCGTTGACGATGCCGGGCAGTTTCTTTTTCGCCTTGCGTGGTGTCAGGTCAATGTCTGCTTCGTGCGGACAACGCGCAAGCTCAAAGCTGTCGTTGAAAGGTGCAAGATAGTCGCTGCTGACAGCCGTGAAATGTCCCGTCATGTGAGTCCCCTGTGTTTTTCTTTTGGCGCGTTGCGTGACTCATGCTGATCGAGTCCCCAGCGGGCGTGCCGCGCGACTTGTTCATCGTCGCCATCATGCAAGTTTTGCAGTGCATTAATCACTTCTTCCGTCGATGCGGCGTTACCGAGCCCCACCGCGAGATTTCTCTGCCAGCGGCGATACCCGATCCGACGTATGGCGCTGCCTTCGGTGCTGCGTAACCAGAGTGCCTCGTCCCAGCTCGCCAGCGTTGCCATCTGCGCGTCATCCAGTGCGTGGCGTGGCGCGAAGTCCGCCTCGGCGGTCGGTTTGGCAAATTTGTTCCACGGGCAGAACAGCTGGCAATCGTCGCAGCCGTAAATTCGGTTGCCGATCGCCTTGCGCAACGACACCGGGATATCGTCATCGAGCTCGATGGTCAGATAGGAGATACAGCGCCGCGCATCAAGCTGATAGGGTGCGACGATCGCGCGCGTCGGGCAGACCTCAATGCATGCGCTGCAGCTGCCGCAATGATTGCTGGCTTTCGCATCGGTGGGTAGTGGCAGGTCGGTGTAGAGCTCGCCAAGAAAAAACCACGATCCGCCGGTCTTGTCGATGAGATTGGTGTGCTTCCCGATCCAGCCGAGGCCGGCTTTCTCGGCGATCGGTTTTTCCATCACCGGCGCGCTGTCGACGAACGCGCGGTAACCGAACTCGCCGATGTGCGCGCGGATCTGATCGGCCAGTTTTTGCAGGCGCCGGCGCATGAGCTTGTGATAGTCACGCCCTAACGCATAACGCGACACATAGGATTTATGCGGATGATCGAGCAGGCGGCGCGCGCGCGCCTGATCCTCGGGCAGGTAGTCCATGGCAACCGAGATGATCCGGTGCGTACCCTCGACCAGCTGTTCGGGCCGCGTGCGCTTCCTACCATGTCGCTGCATGTAGCCCATGTCACCGTGGAAGCCTTGTTGCAACCAGGCTTCAAGCCGCGGCTCGCATTCGGAGAGGTCGATGTCGCTGACGCCGAGGCGCTGGAAGCCGAGCGCGGCTGCCCATTTTGTGATGTTTTCGCGCAGCGCAGTCGTATCCAGAGTTGATTGCGCATTGCCCGTTTCTGAAAGCCCCATGCGAGGAGTATAATCACAGGCGTGATTAACTTACCCGTAGATATTTATTCCGCTGCCAGTGTGCGCGAGCTTGATCGCCGCGCCATTGAGCAATTTGGCATACCCGGTTACACGCTGATGCGTCGTGCCGGTGCGGCCGCTTTGTCGGTCATGAATCAGCGCTATCCGGGGCTGCGTTCGGTGCTGGTGCTCTGTGGTGGCGGCAACAACGCCGGCGACGGTTATGTGTTGGCGCGTCTCGCGCGGGCGGCCGGGCTGGCGGTGCGCGTCGTTGCCTTTAGCGACCCAATGAACCTGAAGGGTGATGCTGCGCGCGCTTACGAAGAGTATGCCGCGTCGGGCGGACTGCCACGTCCGTGGGACCCGTCGCTGGTCGGCGGTGCCGGGATGGTCGTCGACGCAATGATCGGCAGCGGGCTAAAGAAGGAAGTCGACTCGCCCTATCGCGAGGCCATCGAGGTGATTAACGCGGCCGAGACGCCGGTGACCTCGCTGGACATTCCGTCCGGGCTCGACGGCGACACGGGCATCGTGCGCGGGACCGCGGTCAGGGCAAACCTGACGGTGACATTTGTCGGTCTTAACAGCGGCCTGTTTCTCGCCGATGGGCCGTCTTATTGCGGTCGCCTCGTGTTCGCGGACCTGGAGTTACCGCGCGAAGTCTATGCGCCACAGGCGCCGGTCTTGCGCCGCCAGTATCGCGACGAACTGGCCGACAACTTGCCGCCGCGGCCGCTGAATTCGCACAAGGGTCAATTCGGTCACGTGCTGTGCGTTGGTGGTGCGGAGGGTATGCCTGGAGCGGTGCGACTCGCGGCGGAGGCGGCATTACGCGGTGGCGCAGGTCTTGTGACCGTGGCGACCGACGCGTCGCACGCGGCCAGCATCGTGGCGGCGCGCCCGGAGCTCATGACGCAGGGCATCAGCAATGCATCGGAACTTGATGCGCTGATTGAACGCGCCACGGTGATCGCCTGTGGTCCGGGACTGGACGTCAACGACTGGAGCCGGATGTTGCTGGATCGCGTACTGGCGTCATCAAAGCCGGTTGTGCTCGATGCCGACGCGCTGAACCTGATGTCGGAAACGCCGGAACGTTGGGCCGGGACGGCGACACGCATTATCACGCCGCACCCTGGCGAGGCCGCGAGAATGCTGGGCATCACGTCCGCTGACATCCAGGACCATCGCCTTGAAGCGCTCGACAAGTTGCAGCAACACACCGGAGCAACGGTTGTTCTGAAGGGTGCCGGGACACTGGTCGCATCGGCCGGCAGCGTGCCGAGCATTTGCCCGTTCGGCAATCCGGGCATGTCTGCGCCGGGCATGGGTGATGTGCTGACCGGACTCATTGCGGCCTTGTTTGCGCAGGGGCTCGATGCCGGCGACGCGGCGCGCACCGGCGTGCTTGTGCACGCGCTCGCGGGCGACAGTGCCGCGCGACGCGGTGAGCGCGGCATGCTTGCGGGTGATTTGCTGGCCGAGCTGCGCCATTGGCTGAATCCGCGCCACTGATGTCCGGGCAAGGCTGGCACGCACCACTCAAGGATGCAGAGCGCACCGCTCAACTGGGCGCCGACCTCGCGCGCGCGATCATGGGCGCAAATGCCACCGGCATTCTGATCCTGCTCAAAGGCGAGCTCGGCGCGGGGAAGACAACGCTCAGTCGCGGACTGTTGCGCGAATTCGGCCATCAAGGTCCGGTACCCAGCCCGACCTATACGTTGCTCGAACCCTACCGTTTCGATGGTTACGAGGTGAATCACCTCGACCTCTACCGCCTGGCCGACGACGCCGAGCTCGAATATCTTGGTTGGCGTGATCTTGCGGAGACGGTCTGTCTGGTCGAGTGGCCCGAGCGTGCGCCACGCGCGACCGCCGACGCGGACTTGCAGGTCGAGCTGGACATGCTGGGCGAGGGCCGTCAGGCCACGCTGCTCGCAATGAGCAGCACCGGCGCGGCGGTGCTGGCGCTGTTGCCCGACGACTTCGAACAACACTACATCTAGTGCCGGACGCGCATGGCGGACACCACATCTGTGCCGGCGCTGCAGGAATGCCCGCATCCATGGCCTTTAATTCGCTTTAGCTAAAGGCTGTATCTTCATATTTTAATTGATTTTATTGCTTGTAATTCGCTGATTCGCGGCGTTACTATTCGAGCTTACATAAGGTCTTTGACGGTCGCCGATGATGAAAACCACAATCCGCATGATGTTGCCGGTCCTGCTTTTCGTCGCGACGTTGCTCCAGCCAATGGCTGCCAACGCCGGTGTGACAGTCAACGGCGTACGCGCATGGGCTGAGGCGGATAGCACGCGCATCGTGCTGGACCTGAGCGGCAGTGCGAGCCACAACCTGTTTACGCTACGCCAGCCGAATCGCGTCGTTATCGACATTGAAGGCGGTTCTCTGGCGGACCTGAATACTATCCTGCCGCAGAATGTCGGTGTCGTGCGTTCCGTGCGCGCCGCGCAGCGTGGTGCGCGTGATTTGCGCATCGTTCTTGATTTGAGTGACGCGGTTCAGGCCAAGAGTTTCTTTGCCGGTCCTGCCGGCGGCAGCGCCGAGCGTCTGGTTATCGATCTCGGCGAGCGTGCGCGGCCACAACCGGTCAAGCGCGCGGCGTCGATCCAACGCGATATCGTGATCGCGGTGGATCCGGGCCACGGCGGCCGCGACCCCGGCGCGATCGGCAAACACAAGACACGCGAAAAAGATGTCGTGCTGGCAATCAGCAAGCGGCTCGTCAGCAAGCTCAATTCGGAACCCGGTCTGTCGGCGTTTCTGGTCCGCGATGGCGACGTACTCGTTCCGCACCGCGAGCGCATGGAGCGCGCCCGTCGTGCCAATGCCGACCTGTTTGTCTCGATTCACGCCGACGCCGTTGACGATCGTCGCGCACGCGGCTCGTCGGTGTACGCGTTGTCGGTCAAGGGTGCCAGTGATGAGGCGGCGATGCGCCTGGCGGCACAACAAAACGCCTCGCTGATCGGCGGCGTGTCGCTGAACGACAAGGAACCCGTTCTCGCCTCTGTGTTGATGGACCTGTCGCAGACGGCAACGATCAACGCGAGCCTGGATATCGGCGACGCCGTGTTGCGTGAGCTCGGCCGGGTCAACAAGCTGCACCGGCGTACTGTTCAGCAAGCGGGTTTTCTTGTGCTCAAGTCGCCGGACGTCCCGTCTATCCTGGTTGAGACCGCCTACATCTCGAATCCCGATGAGGAACGCAACCTGGCGAGTCGCGCCCATCAGCAAAAACTCGCCACCGCGATTTTCAACGGCATCCGCAATCACTACGCCACCAACCCGCCCGTTGATACGCTATATGCCAAGCGCGCTACGGAGCGCCGCCAGCGCACAACGCCACTGACCTACACGATTTCGGCCGGTGACACGCTTAGCGAAATCGCCGATCGCCACCGCATCAGCCTGTCGCTGCTGCGGCGCGAGAACAAATTGCGCGACGATCGCATCCGTATCGGTCAGGTACTGCGGATTCCTGCAGACGGCTGATACTTGCGGCGCGCCCGCCGCGCGGACTGGCTAGTCCGGCATCCGATATGAAAGAATAGCCGGCCAGCCGCCGGTGATTTTCCGCATGCCCATACAACAACTCCCCGATCATCTGATCAACCAGATCGCTGCCGGCGAGGTCGTGGAGCGCCCGGCATCCGTCGTCAAGGAGCTGCTGGAGAACAGCATCGATGCGGGCGCCAGCGATATACAAGTGGATATCGAGGGCGGCGGCGGCCGGCTGATTCGTATCCGCGACAACGGCAGCGGCATACCGGCCAGCGAGATACCGCTGGCATTGTCGCGCCACGCAACGAGCAAGATCGCAAGCCTTGACGACTTGCAGAGTGTCGTCTCGCTCGGCTTTCGCGGGGAGGCATTGCCGAGCATCGCGTCGGTCGCGCGTTTGGCGATCACCTCGCGGCCAGCCGGCGGCGATGTCGCGCAGCGCATTGAGGTTGCCGGTGGCAGCATGAGCGATGCGCAGCCGGCCGCACTGAATAGCGGCACGCTGATCGAGGTGCGTGACCTGTTCTACAACACCCCCGCGCGACGTAAATTCCTGCGCACCGAAAAAACCGAATTCAGGCATATCGACCAGACGTTGCGGCGCCTCGCGCTGGCACATCCTGCAATCGCGTTCTCGCTGCAGCACAACCAGAAACAGGTGTTGCAGTTGCCGGCGGCACACGATGCCCCGGCGCGTGACCGTCGCGTGGCCCGGCTGATGGGCGATGAGTTTATCGAGGCCTGTATTCGAATCGACCACGAGGCCGGCGGGATTGCCGTCGCCGGTTGGCTGGCATTGCCGACCTATTCGCGCAGCCAACCGGACATGCAGCACACGTTTATCAATGGCCGCTGGGTGCGTGATAAAACGCTGATGCATGCGGTCAAACTCGGTTACCGGGACGTACTGTTCCACGGCCGCCATCCGGCCTATGTGCTGTCGCTGGCAATCGATCCGGCGCGGGTGGACGTCAATGCCCACCCGGCCAAGCACGAAGTACGCTTCCGCGACTCCCGCAGCGTGCATGAGTTTGTGTTCCGCACCGTCGAGCGCGCATTAACCGACACGCGCCCGGGCGCGGACAGTGAGCGCCCCGCGCCGGCAGCAGTGACACCCATCGCGCCCGCGACACCGGGCTACAGACCACAGCCCGATGCGCGCAGCCAGTCCGGTCTTGATCTGTTGGCATCGGTGGCGCAGGCACCCGTGATCGACATTACTGCGGTGCGCGAACCACGGCCACTGCCTGACACCAGCGGCGCGCCGCCACTCGGCTATGCGCTCGCGCAGCTGGCCGGCGTGTATGTGCTTGCGCAAAACGATTTTGGTCTGGTGTTGGTCGACATGCATGCGGCGCATGAGCGCATCACCTACGAGAAGCTCAAGCGCGACTATGCGAACCGCAACGTCGTGGCACAGCCGTTGCTGGTGCCCGTTCGGGTCGCAGTTTCGACGGGCGAAATGCAGCTGGCGGAGCAGCATCAGCCGGCATTGCTTGACGCCGGCCTGCGCGTTGAAGCCGGCGGGCCGGATGCGCTGGTCGTGCGCGAGGTGCCGGCGTTGCTCGGCACCGACGATGTTGCGGCGTTGCTGCGTGATGTGTTGTCGGATCTTGCCGAGCACGGCACCAGCCAGCGCGGCCAGGGCATGACGGACGATTTGCTGTCGACCATGGCCTGCCATCACTCGGTGCGGGCCAACCGCCAGCTGACGCTCGCCGAGATGAACGCGTTGCTGCGCGACATGGAGCGCACTGAGCGCGCGGATCAATGCAATCACGGGCGCCCGACCTGGACGCAGCTGTCGATGCAGGAACTCGACCGGCTGTTCCTGCGCGGCCAATGAGCAACCAGCCTGAGGCTGTGCGCCAGCCGGTCATTTGTTTGCTCGGGCCGACCGCCAGTGGCAAGACTGAGGCGGCACTGAAACTCCACGCGCGCGGTGATATCGACATCGTCAGTGTCGACTCGGCGCTGGTGTATCGCGGCATGAACATCGGCACGGCTAAACCGTCCCCCGAGTTGCTCGCGGACGTGCCGCACGCGTTGGTGGATATTTGTGATCCTGAAATGCGCTACTCGGTTGCCGATTTCCTCCGCGATGCGCAACGCTGCATTGCCGCCAGTCACGCGGCAGGGCGCATACCCGTGCTGGTCGGTGGCACGATGCTGTATTTCAAGCGATTGTTCGATGGCCTTGCGCAACTGCCCGACGCCAACCCGGCGATTCGCGCCGAGATTGATCGCGCGGCGGAGCAGCTGGGCTGGATGGCCATGCACCGGCGGCTGGCCGACATAGACCCGGCCGCAGCGCAGCGCATTGCGCCGGCTGACACGCAGCGCATACAACGCGCGCTCGAAGTGCATGCGATCACCGGTCGTGCCATCACCGAGTTACAACTCGAGGCGGCGGCAACGCCGAGCGACTACGCCTACCTGAAGATCGCGTTGATCGGCGACGATCGCGCGGCCCTGCATGAGCGCATTGCGCGGCGTTTTGATGACATGCTGGAAGGCGGATTTGAAGATGAGGTCCGCGGGCTGCTGGCGCGCCCCGGGCTGGAGCGCGATGCGAGCAGTATGCGCTCGGTCGGCTACCGACAGATTGCCGGCTACCTGGCCGGCGAAACCAGTCGCGCGCAGGCGATTGCCGACGCCAAGACCGCGACCCGCCGGCTGGCGAAGCGCCAGCACACTTGGTTGCGCGGCATGGCGGGGCTGCAGCGCGTCGACCCGCTTGAAGTCGCCCCGTTTACCCGCATATCTGATCTGGTAGAAGCATTTGTCACGTGAAGCGCAGGCTTCCCAGCAATTTGACGTCGTAATTATCGACGATTTGGAGGCCGGGCGCCCCACATTGGCTGTGCTAACATCCTCGATATTGCAGCGGCTCGGGTTGGCACATCCTGGTCGAAAACACTGCATTGAAAGGTGAACGGCTTGCTTGGGCAGCAATGAGTCGGCGCCGCGTGTCGTAACAACAAGGAGATTCCTATGGCAAAGGGACAGTCTTTGCAGGATCCGTTTCTGAATATTCTCCGCAAGGAGAAGGTGCCGGTCTCCATTTACTTGGTGAATGGCATTAAATTGCAGGGCCAGATCGATTCGTTTGACCAGTTCGTGGTGCTGTTGAAGAACAGCGTCAACCAGATGGTCTATAAGCATGCGATTTCCACGGTCGTACCCGCGCGCAACATTCGCTTACCAATTAGTGATGATGACCCGCAGCCAGACGACGACTGATCGCAACCACAGTTCGCAGCAAATCGCCGTGACCGTCCGTGTTTGAAAGACCGGACACAGGCGAGCGCGCGCTGATACTGCATCCGGTATTCGCACAGGCAGATACCTGCGACGTGCATGAGTTCATCGAACTTGCGCTGTCCGCGGGCGCGGATGTGATCGATACCGAAATCGTCAATCGTGCGCGCCCGGAAGCGCGACTGCTCATTGGCAGTGGCAAGGTCGACGAGATCGCGGAGATGGTGCGCGAGCACGGCATCGAACTGGTGTTGGTGAGCCATGCGTTGTCGCCGACGCAGGAGCGCAACCTGGAGCGTATCCTGTGTTGTCGCGTGTTGGACCGGGCCGGTCTGATTCTGGATATATTCGCGCAGCGCGCGCGATCATTCGAGGGTAAGTTGCAGGTCGAGTTGGCCCAGTTGCGCCACCTCTCGACGCGACTGGTGCGCGGCTGGACTCACCTTGAGCGCCAGAAAGGCGGCATCGGTTTGCGCGGGCCGGGTGAAACCCAGCTCGAAACTGACCGGCGCCTGATCCGCCATCGCATCACGCGCCTGACCGAGCGGCTGCGTAAAGTCGACAAACAGCGCGAGCTCGGTCGTCGCAACCGCGTCCGCAATGAAGTGCCGACGGTGGCGTTGGTCGGCTACACGAACGCCGGCAAGTCGACGCTGTTTAATGCGCTGACCGATGCCAGTGTGTATGCGGCTGACCAGCTGTTCGCCACGCTGGATCCGACGCTGCGCAAGCTCAAGCTCGACGAGCAATCGACAGTCATCCTGGCCGATACGGTCGGCTTCGTATCCGATCTGCCACACGAGCTGGTGGCGGCGTTCAAGTCGACGCTGACGGAAACCCGCGAAGCCGATGTCATTTTGCATGTCATCGATGCCAGCGACCCCGAACGATCGATACGTGAACAACAGGTGAACGCGGTGCTCGAGGAGATCGGTGCCAAAGATGTTGCACAAATTCGGGTGTACAATAAGATCGACGTTACGGGTCAGCTGCCTCAGATCGCCGATGGTGATGACGAGCGGCCGGCCGGCGTTTGGCTCTCGGCGTTGACTGGCGCCGGGCTCGATCTCCTGAAAACTGTCCTGCTGCAACGCTTCCGCGAAGATCATGTGCGCGGTTTGCTGCGGCTTGATGCGGCGGAAGGAATGCAACGGGCGCGGTTGTTCGAGTGCGGTGCCGTGGTCGACGAGGCGTTCGACGACGATGGTGGCAGTGCGCTGACCATTGACATGACCAGGAAAGAATTTATGCGCTTGTGTAGTCAAACGAATCTCGAGCCGGAGCGCCTGCAGACGCAGCCCGAACCGGTCGCCGAGCGCGCAACGCAATAGGCCGCCAACGGGGCGGCGTAATCAAGCTTCAGACGATAATTGGATTAAAGTAATAGCTATGGCATGGAATGAATCTGAAAATGGTAAGGACCCTTGGGGCAATCGCTCGCGCAAAGGGGAGACCAATGACCTCGACAAGCTGATCGGCAATTTGCAGCGCAAGCTGCGTGCTGCTTTCGGTGGCAGTGGCGGTAGTGGCGGTGATGGCGGCGGTGACGACGCCGCGACGGGCGGACTGTTCGCGATCATCGGTGTTGCGCTGCTGTTCTGGCTGGCGACCGGTTTTTATCGCGTCGATCAGGCCGAGCGCGGACTTGAGTTGCGCTTCGGCGAGTTCATCTCGTCAACAGGGCCGGGTCTGCATTGGCATTTCCCATACCCCATCGAGACAGTCGAGAAGGTCAACGTATCCGTGATCGACCGTTTCGAGCAGGAAATACAAATGTTGACGGCGGATGAGAATTTCGTGGTCATCAATCTCGCCGTGCAATACCGCCGTCGCAATCCTGAGGACTATCAGTTTAACGTCCGCGACCCTATCGCGACGGTATCTGATGTCAGCGAAAGCGCGATTCGCGAAGCGGTGGGTAAACATCCCGCCGATTTCACGCTGCTGGGTAATCGGGCCGAGGTTGCGTCATTGACGAAAGATCTCATCCAAAGCGCACTTGACACCTATGAGGCGGGCATCGAAGTAACAGCCGTCAACCTGCAGAAAGTTGATTTCCCGAGCCAGGTACAGGAAGCCGTTCAGGACGCCGTGAAAGCGCGTGAGGACAAAGAGCAGGCGAAGCTCAGTGCGGAAACCTACGAGAACAAGATCATCCCTGAGGCGCGTGGTGAGCGTGCTCGCCAGCTGGAAGCCGCAGAAGCATACAAGCAGCGCGTAACGAACGATGCCGATGGTGATGCATCACGATTCGTCGCGTTGTTGGTCGAATATCAGGCGGCGCCTGAAGTGACCCGGGAGCGTCTCTACATCGATGCGCTGGAATACGTGTATGCGAACAGCACCAAAGTATTCATCGATGCCGATGGCGGCGGTAATCTGTTGTATCTGCCGGTCGACAAGTTGATTGAGAGCGCCGGCAACCGGTCGCTGAACGCGGTCGGCGGGACTACCAGCCGCCAGGCGGAAGGGGATTCTGCATCATCGAGCAGTAACGAGCAGCAGACTGACTCCACACGCACACGGAGGAGCCGTTAATGAACGCGAAATATTCAGGTGTCCTGGTTTTGGCAGGGCTTATTTTGGTGGGGCTGGGTTTGTCCGCTTACACGGTCGACGAGCGTGAGCACGCGCTGAAGTTGCGCTTTGGTGAAATCGTCCAGTCGGAATTTGAGCCGGGTCTCGGCTTCAAGATTCCCGTCTACCATGAAATTCTAAAATTCCCGAATCAGGTGCTGACGATCGCACCACAGCCGGAAGAGATTCTGACCACTGAGAAAAAGCCGGCGTCGGTCGACTTCTTTGTGAAATACAGAATTAGCGACCCGGTTGCCTACTACATTTCGACACGTGGTCTCGAAACGGTCGTTCGTGAGCGTTTGCTCGAGATCATCAAGGCGGCGATCCGCACCGAATTCGCGAAACGAACCATGCAGGAAGTGATTTCGCTGGAACGAAACGAGCTCATGCGCGACATGATGAGCGAGGCATCGGCGCTGGCCGGTGAGCTTGGTATCAGCCTGATCGACGTGCGTGTAAAGCGCGTTGAATTCTCGCCGCGGGTTGCCGACTCGGTCTATAAGCGGATGCGCGAAGAGCGCGGTCGTATTGCCGCCGAGTTGCGTGCTGAGGGTGCCGAGGAGGCCGTTGAGATTCGTTCCGGGGCCGATCGCGAAAGCACGGTGATCCGGTCTGAAGCTTATCGCGATGCGCAGCGCATTCGTGGTGAGGGTGATGCACTGGCGGCCAAAATCTACGCCGAGGCCTATAATCAGGATCGCGAGTTCTACGCGTTTTACCGCAGCCTGCAGGCGTATCGCACGTCGCTGGGTAATCAGGGTGACCTGATGGTTATCGACCCGAAGAGCGATTTCTTCCGCTACCTTAACGAGCGCGGCGGCAACTAGCCCGGTACCGTCATGCAGTGGTCGCTGTTACTGACGGGCTTTGCACTGTTCCTGATCTTTGAAGGCATGGCGCCGTTCGCGGCGCCGGCCGCGTGGCGGCGAGCGGTCGCACAACTGGCCGAGATGCCGGACAATGTTATACGCGCCGTCGGTGGCTGCATCATGTTCGCCGGCGTCGTTTTATTGCTTGTCATCAACAACGCTTGAGTCAATTTTATGGGTAAAAATATTGTCGTCGTCGGCACGCAGTGGGGCGACGAAGGAAAAGGCAAGATTGTTGATCTGTTGACTGACAGGGTGTCTGCGGTGGCGCGCTTTCAGGGCGGCCACAATGCCGGCCACACGCTGGTTATCGACGGCAAGAAAACCGTATTACATCTGATCCCGTCCGGCATCTTGCGCGATGGCGTGCAGTGCTTCATCGGCAATGGCGTTGTCGTTTCGCTGCAGGCCCTGATGGAGGAGATGGACGGACTGGTCGCCAACGGCGTGCCCGTTTTTGAACGTCTGCGAATCAGCCCCGCCTGCCCATTGATCCTGCCGTCGCATGTCGCGCTCGACCAGGCGCGTGAGCGTGCCCGTGGCGCGTTAGCAATAGGCACCACCGGTCGTGGCATCGGGCCGGCTTATGAAGACAAGGTCGCGCGTCGCGCGGTGCGTATCTCGGACCTGTTCGTGCGCGAGAAGTTTGCGGCGAAACTGGGCGAAATCCTCGACTATCACAACTTCGTGCTGAAGCATTACTTTCGTGCGCCGACCATTGATTTCACCGAGACGCTGGATGAGGCAATGGCGCTTGCCGAGCGTGTCGCGCCGCTGGTGGCCGATGTCACCGGCTTGTTGCACCAGATGCATGAGCGCGGCGAGAGCGTCATGTTCGAAGGCGCACAGGGCACGTTGCTGGATATCGATCACGGGACTTTTCCGTTCGTCACGTCGAGCAATACCGTCGCCGGTGCGGCCAGTACCGGCACCGGCATCGGCCCGAACCAGATCGACTTTGTGCTCGGCATCGTAAAGGCCTACACGACCCGCGTTGGTGCGGGTCCTTTCCCGACCGAACTGATGGACGATATGGGCGCACACCTGGCGCGCGTCGGCGCCGAAGTCGGTGCGACTACCGGTCGGCCGCGACGCTGCGGATGGTTCGATGCCGTCTCGTTGCGCCGCTCGATTATCAACAGCGGTGTTTCCGGCTTGTGCGTAACCAAGTTGGATGTTCTCGATGAGTTGGAGACGATCCGCATTTGTGTGGGTTATACGATCGATGGCGAAACGATCGACACGCCACCAGTCATTGTTGACCGCTACGCCGAAGCCGAGCCCGTCTACGAAGACATGCCGGGTTGGCAGTCATCGACCGTAGGCATTACCGAGTTCGACAAGCTGCCGCAGGCGGCGCGGGACTATCTCAAGCGCATCGAGGAAATCGTCGCAACACCGGTCGATATTATTTCAACAGGCCCCGGGCGCGAGCAGACGATCGTTCATCGCGACCCACTCGCGGTCTAAGCGGCCGGCAAGCGCCAGCTGATGTCGGTAGGTGCGGAAAGTGATTGCCTCGCGGTGCGTGCCGGCCCATCGGCATTAGCGCATCTGCGTGAGCATGGCTTCAATGCCGCTGATGTCAGGATGATGGTTGGTGCATCGGGTGGTGCGAAGTGGCTGGTTCTGGCTGGTCTCGACAAAGCATTGATGCGAGATGTGGTTCCCGGTTTCACGTCGCCGGTGCATCTTTTGGGCTCGTCGATCGGTGCGTGGCGCTTCAGCTGCTATGCCCAGCGAGACCCTGCCGCCGCGCTGGCACGTTTTGAATATGCCTACCTGAATCAGACCTACAGCAAAAAGCCCACGCGCGACGAAATCACGCGCGTGAGTGAGGCAATACTCAACGATGTCATCGGTGCGGCAGGCGCGCACGAGATCGTTAACAGTGAGCGGTTTCGTTTGCATGTGATGGCGGTGCGTTCACGTCATCTAACGGCCAGTGAACGTGCGTTGCCGCTGTTAGCGGGATTGACGGCGGCGATGCTCGCCAACCATGTGTCGCGCAAGGCGCTCGGCGCATTCTTTTCCCGTGCACTGGTTCACGATGAACGTGACGCGCCGCCGTTTCTGAATATTGACGACCTGCCCATAGAGCGTATTCCGCTGTCGCAGGAAAATGTGGCGGCGGCAGTGTTGGCGTCCGGCGCAATACCAATGGTTCTGAACGGCGTGTCACCGTTGCCGGGTGCGCGGCCGGGGGTCTACCGGGACGGCGGCATCACCGACTATCATTTCGACCTGCCGCTATCGTGCGAAGACGGGCTGACGCTCTATCCCCATTTCTACGAACACATGACGCCGGGCTGGTTCGACAAGAAGCGCCCGTCGCGACGTCCGCGTCCCGAGTATCTCGAGCGCGTCGTGCTGCTGGCACCGTCGGCGAGTTTTGTCGCGGGACTGCCCGGTGGGAAAATCCCCGACCGTCAGGACTTCAGAAACCTCTCTGACAGCGAACGGCTGTCGAACTGGCGCCAGGTTGTTGCCGAGACTGAACGACTGGGTGATGCATTCCTGAGCCTGGTCGAAAAAGGTCAGCTGGCCGACGTGGCGCAACCTCTGGTCTGACTTCGATAGGTTGTGGCGGGACGCGCCACTGCTCAGGCGGTCGCCGTCGCCTTGTTGTTGCCGGACGGAGCCTTGCGTGCGCGCTCGGGTCGTATGACCGGATTGTGAGCGTCCAATGCGCCGAGCGATGGGCGGAAGCTCGACCGCGTCAACGTTTCGAGCTGTTTTTGCAACGCCTCGGCATCCTCATTCATCAGCCCGTCGCTGGCCTTGCGCCAGCCCTTGATCATGACGATATCGCGATGGCCCACAATCAGCATATCGTCGGCCGTATTGTTACGGATGCGCCAGCCCGGCAATGCCACGACGGTGCGCAGTTTGATCATGCGGCCCAGCGATTTACTCAGTTGGTGTTGCAGTCGGTTGCTGCGTTGACGCGCTTCATCCAGATCAACGAAGCTGTCGTCGTCCAGCATCAGGCTATCGCCGTGGCGCTCGGCGATGCCGTCTTTGCCGGGTCTCTCGCCGGCGACGATGACTGCAAAAGCGCCTTGTACACCGATCAACACATGATCAATCCATGCGCCATCGGTGGTGGCGACATCATGGAAGACGCGGTCACGCTCACCGCCGATGCGGTGGATGTGTTGCGCCACCAGTTCGCGGCAAACGCGCTGGTGTTGCCAACGATTGATGCGCCAGCCATGGAATGCACCGCTTAGCGCAACCAACAACAGGAAGATGGCGCTGATCGCTACCAGTGCGATGTGTTGCCAGGCGGCGAGGTTCAGATCAGGGGGTGTCAGAATGAGCGCCGTGCCTAGTGCCGCGAGCCCGGCAAACAGGCTTGCGACCGAAGCTTGTACCCGCCATCGGGCTCGACCGATATGAAAGGCATAGCCCTGCGCAGGACCATGCATTAGCTCCCCGGCGAACGCAGGTTTGCGCACGCGCAACCAGAGTGACTTCAGGCCGAGGCTGCCCAGAGCCAGCGCCCAGACTGCTGCAGCGCACAATAATGCAGCGGCAAAGGCGGCTGTGATCAAATCGCTGGGCATAATAATGCGCTCATGGGGTTAACGTCTTGAGATTAGCGGAATTGCGCGGCGTCGACCGTGACGCTATTCACAGCCCGCGCGGTTTCCCGGCGCGACAGTAGCCACCGAAGTAGGTTAGTCTTAGGCGGATTTTTTTGAGCGAAGGCCTTTAAATGAACGTGGAACAACTCTTCGAGCGGCTGCCCGGCGCGCTGAATACGCAAGCGGCTAACGGCGTCAACGCGACGATACAGTTCAATAACAGTGTTGCGCGAAATGTGGTCATTGCAGACGGCGCGCTAGCCGTAAATGAAGGCACCGCGGCGCCGTATACGGTTGCGATCACCATGTCGGATGACGATCTGATCCAGCTGCTGACCGGCGATCTGGATGGCATGACGGCGTTCATGACGGGTCGGCTGAAGCTCGACGGCGACCTGATGTTTGCGCAGCGCATCGGCAGCCTGTTCGACGGCAGCAAGTTGAAAGGCTAGCCCCCATTTGGTTGTGTTTCTTTGTGCCGCGCGACGGCGCACGTTCTTGTCTTGAGAGGACTTCTGATGAAAAACTTTTTGCAAATGCTGGCGCTTGTCGCCGCACTGTCTTTGACCCACAACCTTCACGCCGAAGATGGTGAAAAAGAGGAAGAGGCCGAAAAGACGATTGCGGACCTGACCGAAGACCATAGTCGGGTTGACGGATTGATCACAGTATTTCAGGACGACAAATCCGGCAGCATCAAATTGCTGCTCGACAAGGACCTGCTGGGCGACGAGCTTGTCTATTTCGCGCAGACCGCGGATGGCGTTGTGCAGACCGGATATTTCCGCGGCGCATACCTCGCCAACGAAGTCATTTCCTTCCGTCGTCACTTCAACCAGATCGAAGTTGTGGCGCACAACACCAACTTCTACTTCGATCCCGACAGCGCCCTTTCTCGGGCGTCGAAAGCCAACATCAGCGATGCCGTGCTTGCGATGGAGTCGATCCTTGCCGAAGACGAGGAAACCGGCCAGGTGCTGATCGCCGGTGATGATCTGTTCAAGACCGAGGCGATGTTGCAGATCAAGCCGTCGCCCAATCCGGATGCCGATCCGAAAGCGTTTTCATTGGGGGGTCTTTCCGATTCGAAGACTCGCTTGCTGAACCTGCGCAGCTATCCGCAAAACACCGATTTTGAAGTCGAGTATGTCTATAACAACCCGGCACCGACCGGCAGCACGGGCGCCGACATTACTGACGACCGCAATGTGGCGGTGCGCGTATTGCACAGCATCATCGCAATGCCGGACAACGACTATGAGCCGCGTTTTGATGACCCGCGGGTCGGCTACTTTACCGACAATGTCACCAATCTGACGTCGCTTTCAGTAACGCCGTACCGCGATCTGATCGCGCGCTGGCACCTGCAAAAGAAGGACCCGTCACAGGCCGTTTCTGATCCGGTCGAGCCGATCACGTTCTGGATCGAGAACACCACACCGGTGGAATATCGCGACATGATTCGTGACGCAGCCCTCGAATGGAACAACAGCTTCGAGAAGGCCGGTTTCAGCAACGCGGTGGCCGTTAAGGTGCAGCCCGACGATGCCGATTGGGATGCCGGCGATATTCGCTACAACGTGCTGCGTTGGACTTCGTCACCGAACCCGCCGTTCGGCGGCTATGGTCCGAGCTTTGTGAATCCGCGCACCGGCCAGATCATGGGCGCGGACATCATGTTCGAGTTCTCCTTCCTGGGCCGTTACAACTATCAGCGCCACCTGATGAGCAATGGCGCGTCGCTGCTCGACTCAGGCTTGCCGACGGCTATGCGTGGTACACATTTCTGTACGCTGGCTGACGGCTTGCGCATGGAGAATGGCAGCGCGCGCGCATTGCTGGCCGCTGCCGGAGAAATGTCGGGCGCGCTCGACGAGCAGATTACCAACGACAGCATGTACTACCTGGTGTTGCATGAGATCGGCCATACGCTGGGTCTGAACCACAACATGAAAGCGACGCAGCTGTTGAGTCGGGAGCAGGCGTTCGATCCGGGTGTTGCCGTCACTATTCTGGCTGGATCGGTCATGGATTATCCGGCCGTCAACTTTGCGCCTGCGGGCGAGCAACAAACACTGTTCTACACAGTGTCGCCCGGCCCGTATGACGATTGGGCGATCCGCTTCGGTTACGCGCCCGAGATGTCGGATGCCGCGATTCGCGAAGCACATCTTGCGCGTTCGACCGAGCCCGCGCTGGCCTTCGGCAATGACGCCGACGACATGCGCTCCCCCGGCAAGGCGATTGATCCGCTGGTCAATATTTATGACATGAGCAGCGATGCGATCGGCTATGCGTCTGAGCGTATGGACCTGATCGGCACCGCGTTCGGGAATCTGCCGAAGAAGCTGCCGGAAGACGGTAAGTCTTACCAGCAAACGCATGATGCGTTCGCGATGCTGATGGGCGGCTGGGCGCGCTCGGCCGCGGTCGTGTCGCGCTTTATCGGTGGCGTTCACGTTGATCGTGCAATGATCGGCCAGCCTGGTGCCGGCAAACCGTACACGGCGGTTGATGCCGACACGCAACGTCGTGCCATGCGCGTGCTTGCCGACCAGGTGTTCGCACCCGACGTCGCGGCGCCGGCCGAGGACGCGTTCCGCTTGCTGGCTCAGCAGCGTCGTGGTTTCGGTTTCTTTGCGGCAACCGAGGACCCGAAGATCCATGACGCTCTGCTGTCCGTGCAGGGCTCGGTTCTGGACCATGTCATGCATCCGGCGGTCATGAAGAGACTCACCGACTCGGCGATGTATGGCAACGGTTACTCGCTGGCGGACGCGGTGAGTGACCTGACCGGCGCTATCTTTGATGCCGACGCACGCGGCAGCGTGAACTCGGTCCGCCAGAACCTGCAGGTGGACTACGTGACGCGCCTCGCGGCGATAGCCGCGGGCAGCGCCGGCCATGACAATGCCAGTCGTTCGATGGCGGTGTATTCCTTGCAGCAGATCGAGCGCATGGTCGATCGCAAGCGTGCGCCTGACGTTTCTACTAAAGCGCACGTGGCGCATCTGAAGTTGCTGATCGAGCGCGCGCTTAGTACGCAGACCTGACGGCGAGTCCGAACGGACGCATCGCAGCCTCGATCGATTCTCCAGCGCATTGGCACGCTACCGATACAACCGCCGTATTCGCGGTGCGGAGCGCTAGTAATCCGGAAGCGAGCATTGAGGAATTGCGTAGCCGGAAGGCAAAAAAATGCCGGCGCAAAGCCGGCATTTCGTATTGGTGCCCAGAAGAGGACTTGAACCTCCACCTACTTGCGTAGACATGGACCTGAACCATGCGCGTCTACCAATTCCGCCACCTGGGCGTGCAAAGACCGTTACAATTGATAATCTCAGCAGGGCCGCGACTGTAGCCCGTGCCTGCCGGCATGTCAATCCGGCGTCAACCCCACCCGAAGAGTAGATCCTTGGCTAAAAAGACCCCCAAAAAATCCACACGCCGCCGTTCGAAAACAGCGCAGCGTAGCAATGACGACAAGCCTTACGAGCACAAGGTGCCGGATCGTAATGCACTGCAAAAAGTGCTGACCGACAAGGGTCGTCCGATGGACTACGATGAGCTGGCCAGCCATTTCGGTCTTAGCGACCGCAAGCAAAAACGCGCGCTGACCGATGTGCTTGGCAAATTGCTCAAGAGCGGCCAGGTATTGCTCAATCGTAGCGAAGAATATTGCCTCGCCGAACGCCTGCATTTGATTCCGGGCAAGGTCAGTGCCCATCGCGACGGTTTCGGCTTCCTGATGCCGGACGACGGCGGGGAAGACATGTTCCTGTCGCCGCGCCAGATGCAGCTCGTGATGCATGGGGATCGCGTCGCCGGCAGGGTGATTAACCGCAGCCCGCGTGGTGCCGAGGGCAAAGTGATCGAAATACTCGAGCGCGCCAACGCAGAGGTTGCGGGTCGCTACATTCGCGAGCGCGGCATCGGGTTAGTGATTCCCGACAATCCGAAACTGACGCAGCGCATCCTGATTCCACAGGGCGAACGAGGCGAGGCCAAGCCCGGCGAGATGGTGGTCGTCAGGATTCTCGACTATCCGACCATGGAGGGGCAGGCTACGGCGTCGGTCGTGCAGGTGCTCGGCGCGCCGGGCCAGACGGGTATGCCGACTGATCTGGCGATTCATGCGCACAGCATTCCCTACAAGTGGCCGGAAGCTGTCGTCGAGGAGGCAAGCGATTTCGGCACCAGCGTGCCGACACGCGCCAAGCAGGGCCGCAAAGACCTGCGAGATTTACCGCTGGTAACCATTGATGGTGCCGACGCACGCGACTTCGATGATGCGGTGCTGGCGCAGCGCAAGGGTGACGGCTGGCGCTTGATCGTCGCGATTGCTGACGTGGCGCACTATGTGCAACCGGGCAGTGCGATTGACAACGAAGCTATCTCGCGCGCCACGTCTGTTTATTTTCCGGACCGCGTCGTGCCGATGCTGCCGGAGGTTCTGTCCAATGGTTTGTGCTCACTGAATCCGAAAGTCGACCGGCTTTGCATGGTGTGCGATATGACGGTCAGCGAGACGGGCGAGGTCACACGCGCAAGTTTCTACGATGCGGTGATGCGCTCCAAGGCGCGCCTGACCTACAGCGAGGTCGCCGGGTACCTTGACGGCGGAAGAGGCAATAAGGCTATCGCGGGCGATGTCGCGGAGTCGGTCGATCAATTGCATGCGCTATACCAGCAATTCGCACGCCGCCGCGCCAAACGCGGCGCGATCGAACTCGACCTGCCGCAGCTGCGTATCCGTATGAGCGACGATGGTGAGGTCGAGGCTATCGTTTCCGCGCCGCGCAACGACGCGCACAAATTGATCGAAGAATGCATGATCGCGGCTAACGTTCAGGCGGCACTCTACATTTCACGCAAGAAAGTGCAGGCCTTGTTCCGGGTGCATGCGAAGCCGGATGAGGAGCGCTTTAACGAGTTCCGACTGTACATGATCAGCCTCGGTTTTCAGGTGTCGCATGCGGCACACCCGAAGCCGCGCGAGCTGCGCCGACTGATGGCGAGCGCGCAAGAGCGTCCCGATGCCTACGCGATTAACATGGCGTTGCTGCGCTCGTTCGCGCATGCCGAGTACACACCGGAGAATATTGGTCACTTCGGCCTGGCGCTGGATGCCTACGCGCATTTCACATCGCCGATTCGCCGCTATCCCGATCTGCTGGTGCATCGGGCGATCCGGCACATGACCGGTGGCGGCAAGGCACGCCAATACATTTACGATGCCGAGCGAATGATCCAGCTGGGCAAACTCACCTCGGAGCGCGAGCGCCGCGCCGAGGAGGCGACGCGTGAGGTCGAAGCGCTGCTGAAATGTCAGTTCATGCAAAAACACCTGGGCGGCCAGTTCAGCGGCCTCATCAGCGGTGTGACGCACTTCGGCCTGTTTGTGCAAATCACCGATCTGCAGGTCGACGGCCTCGTGCATGTTTCGAGCCTGAGGAACGACTACTACGAGCACGAGCCCGAGAAGCAGAGGCTGATCGGCAGTCGCACCGGCAAGGAATATGCGCTGGGTGACAGTGTTGAGATCATTGTCGATCGCGTTGACCTCGAATCCCGGCAGATCGATTTTGTCTTGTATGACAGCGAGCGTAGTTCTGAAGGCGGCGCCCGGCGTGGCGCGAAAGGCGGTGGCAATAGCGGTGGCAATAGCGGCGGTAAAGGTCGCGGCAAAGGTCGCGGCAATGGCGGCGGCAAAGGCCGCGGCAAGCGCGCGCGCTGATGGCGGCGTCTCGTTACAGCGCCGGCATCCACGCCGTCGACCGTCTGTTGCAATCGCTGCCGGATAAGGTTCGCAAACTCTACATCGATGAGCGCAGCAAGAATCCGCGGCTCGATACGCTGCGTGCGCGTGCGCGTGAGGCAGGCATCCCGATGCAGGGTGCACGCAGCCATCGACTTGACGATATGGCGCAGGGTACTTCACACCAGGGGGTGATCGCTGAGCTGACCAATCTGCCCAACATTGATGAGGCGGCGTTACGTGCGGATCTCGAAGCACGGCTTGCCCGCGCCGAGCAGCCGCTAATCCTCGTGCTGGACAGCGTGCAGGACCCGCATAATCTTGGCGCTTGCCTGCGTACTGCCGATGCGGCGGGAGTGGTCGCGGTAGTGATCCCACGCAAGCATGCGGCACGTCTGACGCCGGCCGCCCGCAAAGTGGCGAGCGGAGCCGCCGAGGTTGTACCGCTGGTCGCGGTAAACTCGCTGGCGAAGGCGCTCGACTGGATGGGCAGCTACGGCATTCGCCGCGTAGGCACCAGCGACGCGGTCAGCGAGCCGCTGTGGGGCTGCGAGCTCACCGGTCCGCTCGCGCTGGTCATGGGCGCGGAGGGCACGGGTGTCAGCCAGGAAATCGCCGAGCGCTGCGATGCGCTGGTGCAGCTGCCGATGGCCGGCGTGGTTGAAAGCCTCAATGTCTCGGTCGCGACGGGTATTTGCCTGTTTGAGGCGATGCGCCAGCGGGCCTAGCCAGGCCTGACGCCACGCGGCTTTGCCTGCGCGCGGGCGCTTGTGCCCCGACAGGGCGCTGTGTACAATCGCCGGCTCCGCGTAATGCGGGCAAACAATCTGTTAACTCCTTGCCACACCGCTTTTTGGGTGGCAAAACCGAAAGGAGCGTCTCTTGAGACACTACGAAGTCGTGTTTCTGGTCCACCCTGACCAGAGTGAGCAAGTCCCCGGCATGCTCGAGCGCTACCAGAAGCTGATCACCGACGCCAACGGCGTGGTTCACCGTCTTGAAGACTGGGGTCGCCGCCAGCTGGCGCACTCGATCAACAAGGTACACAAAGCGCACTACCTGCTGATGAACATCGAAAGCGGCCAGGACACGGTCGACGAGTTGCGTGCAGCATTCAAATTTAACGACGCAGTGCTGCGCCACCTGATCATGAAAGTCGATGCTGCGGTTGCCGAGCCTTCACCGATGGCGAAAGCGGTCGAAGATGAAAAGGCCAAGGAACGCGAATCGGCCAAGCGCCGCGAAGCGAAAGCCGCTGCCGAAGCGCGTTATCGTGACAGCCAGGAAGATGGCGACGATAACGATAGCGACGATAGCGACAACGATGAAGATGATTCAGAAGGAGACCGCTCATGAGCCGTCATTCCCGTCGCCGCAAGTTTTGTCGGTTTACTGCCGAAGGTATCGAACAGATCGATTATAAGGATCTGAACCTGTTGAAGGCGTACATCACCGAAACAGGCAAGATCGTACCGAGCCGTATCACGGGCACCAAAGCGCGCTACCAGCGCCAGCTGGCAACAGCGGTGAAGCGTGCACGGTTCCTCGCGCTGCTGCCGTATACCGACCAGCATTGAGTCGCGCCGCTGACAGCGGCTGCGACAGCAGGATAGATCGTGGTTAGGATTGCCCAGTGGTTGCTGGCAGCGCGCATGCGCCAAACTCTGGCAATAGCGCTGCTGTTGGCATTGCCCGGTGTGAAACTCGCGGCATCAATGGTGGCTGTGGCGAGTGTTTTGTCACATGGGCCTATGGCTGCGTTGCCATTGTTGCTAGGTGGCTTCGGCATTGCCGGGGTGATCGGGCTCGCAGCGCCGCTGCCGGGCTACGCGACTATGGTCCTGGTTCAGGGCGGCGTTGCCCTCGCCGCGGCATTGGTCATTGGATTGTTGCTGCGCAAGACCGAATCGCTAACGCTCACGCTGCAAGTGTTAACGATACTAGCGGTAGCCGGGACCGGGTTGTTTTACATCCAGGTCGCTGATCCGGGTGCTTACTGGGCGACGCTGGTCGCCGATTGGGTCGCGAACATGCAGCAGTCCGGTGTCGCCGTTGGCGGGTTGACGACGGATGAGAGTGCGGATGCCATAGCGGTCGTTGCGCAGTTAATGACCGGTGTGTTGGCCGGCTTCAACTGGTACGCGGCGGCACTGATCGCGCTCGGTGGTTATTTTTTGTGGGACGTCGGCCAGGACGAAAGTCAGGCGCGTTTTGGCAGATTCCGGGAGCTCAACTTAGGTCGGGCGCTGGCAATCCTGCTGGTGATATTTGCGCTGGCGGCGAGCCTGAGCAAGTCGATGGCGATGATTAATATTGCCGTGCTGATGTTGATGGTGTTCGGGCTGCACGGCATTGCGCTGTTGCACTGGTTACGGTTTCGCTACCAGTGGCCGCTCGCAGTAATGGTGGTTGCCTACGGGCTGATGTTGATTCCGACCGCACTGGCCGGCTACATCACAATTTTGGTTTGCGTCGCAGGTTATGTCGACGCCTGGTTTAATATGGTGCGCGCGGGGCCGAAAGGCGAGGCGCGCTGACAACGCTCTTTGGAGCAGGGGTATGAGCAATGGAAGTTATTCTGCTTGAGAAAGTCGAAAACCTCGGTGGTATCGGGGATATGGTCAGCGTGAAATCCGGCTACGGCCGCAATTTCCTGTTGCCGCAGGGCAAAGCTACGCTGGCAACGGCTGAGAACATGGCTGAGTTCGAGGCACGTCGTGCGGAGCTCGAGAAGAAGGCCGCTGAAGAGCTGGCTGCTGCGAAAGCACGCGCCGACAAGTTGCAGGGCGCACGCATTGAGATCAAGGCGCTGGTCGGCACCGAAGGCAAGCTGTTCGGTTCGATCGGAACGATCGATATCGCACAGGCATTTTCCGATGCCGGCATGCCGATCGAGCGCGCAGAAGTCCGTTTGACCGACGAAGGCGCGTTCCGCGAAGTTGGCGAGCACGAGATTGGCCTGCATTTGCATGCCGACGTGGACGTCACCGCGATCGTGGCCGTTATTGCCGAGGAAGCCTGATCCGGTCCATGCCATAATCAGGCATGGATAGTGCACTTGAAATGAGCGAACGAGAGGAGCGCGCGCTGCGTGTTCCTCCGCACTCGGTTGAGGCTGAGCAAGCCCTGCTGGGCGGGCTGATGCTTGATAACACGGCGTGGGACCGCGTCGCCGACGTACTCGCGCCCAGCGATTTCTTTCGTGCCGATCACCAGCTGATTTTCGCGGCGATTGGCGCGTTGGCAGAGCAACGCCAGCCCTGTGATGTTGTCACGCTGTCCGAGCACCTTGAGAACCGCGCTGAGCTGGGCCAGGCGGGTGGCCTGGAATACCTCGCGCTGCTCGCCAATGACACGCCGACCGCTGCGAATGTGGTGGCCTACGCGAAGATTCTTCGCGAGCGTTCGATTCTGCGCTCACTGATCAGCGCCGGCAACGAGATCGCCGGCAGCGCGTTTCAGCCGGACGGTCGCAACGCGTCGGAATTGCTCGATGAAGCCGAGCGGGTGGTGTTTCAGATTGCCGAGAAAGGCAATCGGCGCGGCGGTTTTCAATCATTGAAAGATGTCTTGCCGGCCACCGTTGACCGCATCGATATGCTGCATCAGTCCGGCGGCGAAACAACCGGTATTTCAACCGGCTACACCGAGTTCGATAAGAAAACGGCTGGCCTTCAGGCTGGTGATCTCATTATTATTGCCGGTCGGCCGTCTATGGGTAAGACGACGCTGGCGGTGAACATCGCCGAGAACGCCGCGATCGGCGGTCGCCATCCGACGGCCATTTTCAGCATGGAGATGAGTGCTGATCAGCTCGCCTTCCGGATGATCTCATCACTCGGTCGTGTCGATCAGACCCACCTGCGTACGGGGCGCTTCCCGGACGAAGACTGGTCGCGCATCAACACCGCGGTGCAGTTGATGTCCGAGGCACCCATTTTCATTGACGACACGCCGGCCTTGTCACCGACCGATGTGCGCGCGCGTGCGCGGCGTCTGAAACGCGAACACGGGCTTGGTCTGATCGTGCTGGACTACCTGCAGCTGATGCAGGTGCCCGGCAACAAGGAAAACCGTACTGCCGAGATATCCGAGATTTCGCGCTCGCTCAAGGCGCTGGCTAAAGAGCTCGAAGTTCCGGTGATCGCGCTGTCGCAGCTCAACCGCGGCGTAGAACAACGCACGGATAAGAGACCGGTGATGTCGGACCTGCGCGAGTCCGGTGCGATTGAACAGGATGCCGACCTCATTTGCTTCATTTATCGCGAAGAGGTGTACGACCCGGATACGCCGCGTAAAGGCGTCGCCGACATTATTATCTCCAAGCAACGAAACGGCCCTATCGGCGAGTTCCCGCTGACGTTCGTCGGCAAATACACCAAGTTCGAGAACTGGGTCCCCGATACCTACGGTCAGGAACCAGGGTCGTTCTGAGCCCGCACGGATTCGCAATGTGAACTATTCGGCGACCGCGTTTATCAGCCGCAGCGCGCTGCGACACAATCTCGAGACGATCCGCGCACTGGCGCCTGACGCGGCGATTATGGCGATGGTCAAAGCGAATGCCTATGGTCATGGCATTGTGCCCGTCGCGCAGACCTTGTCCGGTGCAGACAGCCTCGCGGTGGCGCGCACGGATGAGGCGCAGCAATTGCGCGATGCGGGTATCGAGATGCCCATCGTCTTACTAGAAGGCGTATTCGATACGCACAGCATGCACGTCGCCGCGGCGCTTGGCTGCGAACTTGTCGTGCATACCCCTGAGCAAATAGAGCTACTTCGCCAGGCGGACCAGAGCGCGCGCTTCGTTGTGTGGATTAAGGTCGACAGCGGTATGAACCGGCTGGGTTTCCGCCCCGCATTGCTGCCGGAGGTGCGCGCGCAGTTGCACGCACTAAGCCAGGTCAGCGAACTGCGCCTGATGAGTCACTTCGCCAGCGCCGATGACGTTGCCGACCCCCAAACTGCGCAGCAGCTGGCAACGTTAACACCGTTGATAGCCGGGTTTGACGGTGATGTCAGCATCGCGAATTCGCCGGCAGCACTGGGGCGCTTGGGAATTCTTGACGACGGTGCGGCGTCGCTTGCCTCGCGTCGCCAATGGCTGCGGCCGGGGATTGCGTTGTACGGGATATCGCCGTTTGCCGATAGCAGTGCGGCGTCACTGGGTCTGCACCCGGTGATGAATTTCGAGACACGGCTAATCGCGGTGCGTGAGATTCAGGCGGGCGAGCGGGTCGGCTACGGTGGTCGATTCACCGCCCAAAATGCTATGCGTATCGGAATCGCTGCCGCCGGTTATGGTGATGGCTACCCGAGACTGATGCCGGATGGCACGCCGATACTCGTCGATGGCGTGCGCGCCGCAGTCGCGGGGCGTGTTTCCATGGATATGCTGTCGATCGACTTGACCGGGGTGCCGGGTGCGCAGGTCGGCAGTGAGGTTCGCATGTGGGGCACGGGCCTGCCGGCCGAGACGGTCGCCGCCACGCTTGGCACCATTGCGTATGAGTTGGTCACCCGCGTGTCCGAACGGGTCACGCGGGTGTATATCTGACGGGCAGAACTGGCCGCGGTGCGGCTCAGGTCATGTAGAAACCCATCTTGACGCCGGCAAGATCGACGACGTCGTTGTCCTGCAGCTTACGAGCCTGGCCGGTCAATGGCTCGCCGTTCACGGCCGGCGCCTTATTGCCATCGCCGCTTTCGACGTGGACGATAAAGAACCCTTCCGAGCGGCGTGTAATCGCGGCAACCTGAATGCCCGGGCGTCCGAGTGTGGTCAGTGCCTTGCTGAGCTCCAGCTCGCGGCCGGCAAAGTTGCCGGACAGTACTTGCAACTTGGCGGTCGGCAGCGCACTTGGCTTGTCGATCGCTTCGGTTTCGGTAACAGCGGTCTCGGTCGGCTTGGCTGATTTTTTCTCCGGCGTTCTGCCGGATGCTCGCTCCAGCGCCTCGGCGGCCGCCTGAATCTTCGCGGCGTCGGGTTTGGTCTGCGAGATGACCATGGTCGCCTCGAACTCTTCCTGCTCCGGATCAGCCGTCTGATTGTCGACGTAACGCAGCTGGTGGTGACCGATCGTAATCGCGTCGCCGTTCTGCAGCGCATGTTTCTTGATCAGTTTGCCGCCAACGTAGGTGCCGTTGGTGCTATTCAGATCCTCGAGAAAAGAATCATTGAGAATATTGATGATCAGGCAGTGATGCCCGCTGACCGATGGATTGTCGATGCGCACATCGTTATCCGGGAGGCGCCCGATGGTGTAGCGCTCCTTGGTCATGTTGTACTCCGCGAGTACCTGGTCGCCGAGGCTCAGAACCAGCCTTGCCATAATCGTTTCACTTTATGTTTGTTGTAAACAATGCCACGCCAACTTGGGGCGCGCGCGCCGAAATCCCATATCCGCAATGCGGTTATTTTCCAAATATCCGTCTTATCCGTGACAGCAACCCGCGTTTGGCCGGAAACGGCTCCTTCACACGCGCTAGCATGACCGAAATGTTATCTCGGCCGCCGTGCTCATTTGCCAACGAAACCAACTGTTTAGCAGCGACTTCTAGGTTATCACTAAAAGTGCTTATGGTTAAATGAATATCTTCATCTTCAACCATGTCAGGTAGTCCGTCGGAGCACAGAAGGTAGATATCATCCACCTGTACCGCAGATTCCTGTATTTCTACATCGACCTGGGCCTCAACGCCTAGCGCACGCGTCACATAATTGCGATTCGTCGAGCGCTGGGCCTCTTCCTCGGAATAGAAGCCGCGATCAACCAGCTCCTGCAGCAGCGAATGATCCAGCGTGATTTGCGTCAGCTGGCCACCGCGCAGTCGATACATGCGCGAGTCGCCCACATGGGCAACCGAAACACGGTCATCGTGGAATAGTGCGCAGACTATGGTGGTACCCATACCCTCGCATTGCGGCTGGCTCTGCGCGGTCTGGTGAATGATCTTGTTGGCACGGCGAACGCCGTCGCGCAGCGCGATCGACTGGCGCATAAAGCCGGTGGTCGTTTCAATTTCGCCGCGTTTCTCGCGCAGCACGGCATCGCTTAGCAGCCCGTAGACGGTCTTGACGGCGATGCCGCTGGCGACCTCACCGGCGTTGTAGCCGCCCATGCCATCGGCCAGCACAAGCAGCCCTGCTTCCGCATTGGTCGCAATGGCGTCCTCGTTATGCTCTCGCACGCGGCCGGTATCGGTGATCGCGGAGAATTGAATTTTGCCTTTCAGACTCATGCCGGCCGCAATTATTGGTTTACCGCTTTCGCGAACATTTGAGACGCACATTCGCGCAGCGCAAATGCCATTTCATTCCCATCAGAGAAGCGATTTTCCGGCCGTTTGGCCAGTGCACGCTCCATGAAGGCATCAATGCCCGGGGGCAAGCCCTCGCGCAACTCGGAAACCGGCCGTGGCGTTTTTGTATTGATTGCTGTCATGAGCTCAGCGATCGACTTACCACGGAACGGCACACCCCCCGTCAACAACTCGTATAGGGTAACACCAAGTGAAAACAAGTCCGAGCTTCCCGTGACCGGATCTCCATTGGCTTGTTCGGGTGACATATACGACGGCGTACCCAGCACGATACCGGTTTGGGTGCGCTCGGCATCAACCAGTTTCGCGACGCCGAAATCGGTGATCTTCAGCGTTTCCATTTCGGGGTCAAACAACAGGTTGGCCGGCTTGATGTCGCGGTGGACCACGTGTTCGCTGTGCGCGTAGTCCAGCGCCTCGGCGACCCGTGTGATCGCCCGCAATACCACCATTGGTTCCAGCAGTGCATCGGCAGCCGTGTGCTGCGTCATCTGCACGCCGGGAACGTATTCCAGCGCGATATAGCCGAGGCCGTTCTCTTCGCCGGAGTCATACACGGCGGTAATGGCCGGATGGGTCAGTCTGCCGGCCGACTCGGCCTCCTGGAAAAAGCGTGAGCGCGCCTGAATGCGCGCAGCTTCGTCATCAAATTTATCGAATGAGACGATTTTCAGCGCGATGAGGCGGTTGATTCGCGGATCGCGCCCGAGCATGACACCGGCCATTGCGCCGCTGCCAAGCGGGCGCAGCACTTCGTAGCGCCCGATCGTTTCGGGCATGTCGTCCGGTATCGAGTCGCCGCTTGCCATCAGCGACGTAGATGCGGCATCAGGCCCCGCGTTCTTGTCGCGCTGTGACATGTAGGCGAATACCGCACGTGCCTGTTCCGGCTGTGAGCGCTTCTCGAACGCGATGGCGAGTTTGTACAAGGTCGGAATCAATGAAGGATGTGGCGGACAGCTACGGAATACCGCGAAAGCGGCATCGAGGCGGTCGGCGCGCAGATAGCGCAAGCCGTTGCGAAAGCTTTCACGCCGGTTCGAGCGACGGTCAGGTGTCAGCACAAAGCAAACACTGAAGCCGGCCAGTAGAGATAACAATGGCGTTGCAACATCGACCTGCAGTTGCCAGAAGTTGGCCATCAGCCATTGCAGGGTCAGCAGACCAAGCGTGATGGTCGCAGCGACACTCGCGATGATACGTCGCGACTCGCGCCACAAAACCGACACGAGCAGGAACAGCCCGACTGCAAGAATCAGCCAGCTCAGCGTTGACGCCCAGCGCGGTTGCTGCAGGAATTGACCGCTGGCGAGTGCGGAGTGATAAGCGCCGTAGCCGGCCGCGGCCTGCGTATCACTGCTACCTATATAGATATGCCTGCCGCGAAAGCGTGTCGTTGTCGCTTCCAGCGGCTCAGCGAGTACGTCGGTTGCCGACAGGCGCATCAGATCCGGCAGGAGCATCGGAATGACGCGCAGATCAGGCTGGCCATAAAAATTACTGTGCTGGTCGCGCCAGCGCGGGTCCGGCAGCAGTGGCATCAGTGCGGCGCTCGCGCGCATGTTGTTACCACTCAGACGCCAGGCCTGTAGTCCTGCGTGAAATTCGTGCGTGACGCGTGGTAGCCGCGAATGGCCGATGCCGCGAGCCGCAGCCTTCGCGGCATCGCGCGTTTCGTTGCCATCCGCTGTTTGCGCATCGGTCAGATACACGCTGCCGTTGTAGCGGATCGCCTCCGCAAGCGCGTCATCAGCATCGGTCAGTACATCGGCGATGGTGACGCTGGCGGCATAGTCCATGCGCTCAAGCAGCGCGCGGTAGACATCGCCGGTGTCTTGTTGCGCGGGCGTAATTTCGATCACGACGGGCTGGTAGCTGCCGGCGATAATCGCCGTCGGTGTGGTCGCCCCGCGCAGTGCCAGATCGATGCGCTGCATCCAGCGCTCGGCCGGTCCGGTGGCGAGCGTAGCCGGCAGCAGCGCGAAAACGCAGGCAGCGAGTTGGATCTGACGACCCAGGGAGATGTGCAAAGGAGACTTCATAAACGCTGCAAAGTCTAGGTTTTCGCTCATTAATTTTATGCGAAACAGGTATCACTTTGGCGTATTCTGGTAAATCAGCGGCGGCGAAATGTGACGTGTGTCCGCAGTGAGTCAGGATCCGGTAAATGGCGAAGAACTCGGTTCGGTATGCGTGTCGTGATTGCGGTGCGATTGCGGCTAAATGGCAAGGCCAGTGCGCCGATTGCGGCGAGTGGAACACACTCGACGAAGTGTCGCCCACGATGGCCGTCACGAAACAGCGCAGTGCGGGCGGTTACGCCGGCGAGCGTGCGGTCGCCAGCCTGGTCGATCTGGGCGCCGAGTCTGACGGCGCGGGCGCGCGGCGCAGCACGGGCTTCGGCGAGTTTGACCGCGTGCTGGGCGGCGGTGTGGTCGACGGTGCGGTGGTGCTGCTTGGCGGCGATCCCGGTGTCGGCAAGTCCACGTTGTTGCTGCAGGTCACGGCCAATCTTGCCAGCGCTACATCGGTGCTTTACGTCACCGGCGAAGAAAGCGTGCAACAAGTGGCGGCACGGGCACGGCGCCTGGGCGTGGCCGACCGGCCGTTGACGTTGCTGGCCGAAACCGCGATCGAATCGATCATAGCCACTGCCGCCAAGTCACGAACGGCGATTCTGGTGGTCGACTCTATGCAGACGCTGGTCGCCGAGAGCCAGGCCGGCGCGCCCGGCGCCGTCGCACAATTGCGCGAGTGTGTGGGCTTGTTGACGCGGTTCGCAAAAACCAGCGGCACCAGTGTCTTTATCGTAGGGCATGTCACCAAGGAGGGCGTGATCGCCGGGCCGCGCGTGGTCGAACACATGGTCGATACCGTGTTGTACTTCGAGAGCGATCCGGGTAGCCGCTACAGCATCGTGCGCGCGGTCAAGAACCGCTTCGGCGCCGCCAGCGAGATGGGCATGTTTGCCATGCAGGAAGATGGCTTTCATGAGGTCTCAAATCCGTCGGCGATTTTCCTGTCGCGCGATTCGAAGTCCGTTGCCGGCAGCATGGTAACCGTGACCTGGGAGGGCAGCCGCCCGCTGCTGATCGAGGTGCAGGCGCTGGTGGCCGACGCGCACGGTGGAAACCCGCGGCGGCTGGCACAGGGTGTCGATCAGAATCGCCTGTCGCTATTGCTCGCCGTGCTGCAGCGCCACGGCGGCATCTCACTGGCCGGCGAGGATGTATTCGTCAACGTGGTCGGCGGCATTCGTATTGGCGAAACGGCGGCCGATCTGCCGGCGATCCTTGCCACGGTTTCAAGTTTCCGTGACCGCCCGCTCGGCCAGCGGCTGGTCAGCTTCGGGGAGTTGGGTCTGGCAGGCGAAGTGCGACCGGTGCGCTATGGTGAGGAGCGTTTGCGCGAGGCGGCGAAGCAAGGCTTCACGCGCGCTATCGTGCCGCAGGCGAATCGCCCGCGACGCAAGATTGCCGGGCTCGAAGTCGACGCGGTAGCGCATCTCGATGAGGCGCTGGAGATCGCGTTCAGCCGCTAGTCGCGTCCGTCATTGGTGTTCGTCTCGGTGAGCCTTGCTTCGAGCACCATGTTTTCGTTGCTGGATACAACCTCGATGTTGTAGCTGTCCAGCGTGACTTCGGTGCCGGCGTCCGGGATCGTTTCCAGTTGTTCCTGCACTAACCCGTTGAGGGTCTTGGCGCCGTCGGTCGGCAGGTTCCAGCCGAGTTGGCGGTTCAGGTCCCTGAGGTTGACGGATCCCTGCACCAGGTAGCTGTCGTCGCCGTCGGCGCGTACCGCCTCGGGGTTGTCCGCCGGGTCGGTCGTGAACTCGCCGACAATCTCCTCGAGGATGTCCTCCAGCGTCACCATGCCCTGAATATCGCCGTATTCATCGACCACCAGCGCGAGGCGCGCCTTGCGTTTCTGGAACTGCACCAACTGCACACTCAGAGGCGTGCCTTCCGGAACGAAGTAGGGCTCGTCGGCGGCTTTGCGGATCAGGTCTTTGTCGACTCGCGAGCGATCACCGCCAACGACAAGATTGCGCATGTGCAGAATACCGACGATCTGGTCGATGTTGTCGGTAAACACCGGCAGCCGTGTGTGTGAGCTGGACTCAATGGTTTTGAGAATCTCTTCCATGTCATCGTCGAGATCGATACCGACGATCTCGTTGTGCGGCACCATGACGTCGTCGACGGACACTTTTTCCAGGTCGAGAATGCCGGTCAGCATGTTCCGGTACTTGCGCGAGATCAGCGCACCCGCCTCGTTGACGACGGTGCGTAATTCTTCATGGCTCAGCGCATGGCCTTCCACCTCACTCGACGATACGCCGAAGATGCGCAACACGCCGTTGGCGAGCAGGTTGGTGACCCAGACTACCGGGTACAGAACCTTGAGCATCGGGTAGTAGATGTACACGGCCGGCATTGCGACCTTGTCCGGGTACAGTGCCGCCAGCGTCTTCGGTGCGACTTCCGCAAATATCAGTACGACCAGCGTCAGCAGTCCGGTGCCGATTGCGAGCGCGGCTTCGCCGCCCATGCGCAACGCGATGATGGTCGTCAGCGACGCCGCGCTGATATTGACGATGTTGTTGCCGAGCAAAATCAGCCCGATCAGGCGATCGGGTTTCGCCAGTAGCGCTTCGGCCAGTTTCGCCGCCCGCACACCTGACCGCGCACGATGCCGCAGCCGGTAACGGTTGAGGCTCATGAGTGCGGTTTCGGAGCTGGAGAAAAAGGCTGAGCACAACAGCAACCCGGCCAGGATCGAAAAAAGAACGCTAAGCGGTACGTCGTCCAAAGAACGGAGACCTCGTCGTTGGTGGTTGCATATCGACCGGGCGCCTCGCGCCCGGGCGCAGTGGTTTAATCAGCCCCATTGGCGGTCCAGCAGCAGCTCAAGCACCAGCTTGCTGCCGAAGTAGGCGAGTACCAATATGGCAAAGCCGGCCAGATACAGATGCAGCATGCGTCGTCCGCGCCAACCGGCTATCTGCCGCCCGGCTACCAGTATGCCAAAGATTACCAGTGCCCCGAGTGAAAGCAGTGTTTTGTGTGTCAGGTGCTGCGCGAACAGGTTATCGACAAACAGGAAGCCGCTGGTGATCGACAATAACAGGAAGATAAAACCTGACGCGGTGAGGGTGGCGAGAAACTCTTCGGTCGCCATCAGCGGCGGCAGCAGCTGTGACAGCCGCGACACGCGCGCGGCGCGCAGTTGCTTGTCCTGAACCAGGGAGGCCAGCGCAAGCACCGCGCCAGCATTCAGAAAGCTGTACGCGACGAGCGAAAGCATGGCGTGCAGCTTCAATTGCCAGCTCAACGGATCAGCGTCTGGTGCGCCGCTTGTCAGGACATGCGCGATCATAAGCGTCGCGCTCAGTAGCAAAACGATGCCACCGACGAGTCGAAACCCGGGCTGTATGCAGGCGTAGAGTCCGATCGCCGCAAACAACCAGCCGATGACGCTGACAACGTCTTGTAGCGCGAGGCCGCGCGCCGGGTTCAATAACACGCTGTTCGTGAGCCAGCCACCATGCATGGCGATCATCGCGAACAGCAGTGCCAGTGCGATGCCGAGCCCCGGTTTGCTGGCGTTTTCGTCGTTATAGCGCGTCAGCATGGCGGTGCCCGCCAGCGCGTAGGTCAGTAAAATTGTGAAGGCAAACACAGAAACTCCGGGATGGCTGCAATAAGTTGCGCATCAAGCGGTGATAATCGCACAAGCTCTGCGGCTTGGTAAGTCCGTCTGGACGCCATTCAGCCTCGTCGCGGTCTGTTCTGTGCTCGGCCTGATTCGCTCGGGCACGGACTCCGACGGTGACATATGCAAATAAAAGTGCTCGGTTGCAGTGGCGGAATCGGCGGAGGTGCGCGCACCTCGGCGATGCTCATTGACGACGATGTTCTGCTCGACGCGGGTACAGGCGTTGGTGATCTGAGTCTGTCCGACCTGCGCAGAATCCGTCACGTTTTGCTGACGCATGCGCACCTCGATCATATTGCCGGCCTGCCGTTTCTTATCGACAGTGTTTTCGACGCCAGAATCGGCGACCCGTTGGTGGTCTACGGTCGACCGGAAACACTGGCAACTATTCAGAAACACATCTTCAATTGGGAGATCTGGCCCGACTTTGCGCAGCTGCCGGACGTGCATAACCCCGTTGTGCGCTATCAGACCTTGTCACCCGGCGAAATGGTCGATATCGACAACCGGCTGTTTCACGCGGTCGACGTCCGCCACACAGTGCCTGCGCAGGGCTACTGTATATCGCACCCCGATGGCGTGTTCGCGGTCAGCGGTGACACAACCACCAACACAACGCTGTGGCCGCTACTCAATTCTCTGCCGGATCTGAAAGCGCTGGTCGTTGAGGTGTCATTCCCGGACGAGCAGGCCGCGCTGGCGCAGGCCGCGGGCCACTACTGCCCGCGCACGCTCGCCGAGGACCTTATCAAGCTGGAGCATCAACCCGATATCTGGTTGACCGCCATGAAGCCGGGCGATGAAGAGACGATCCTGCATCAGGTGCAGCTGGCGATTCCGCGCCGCGACATTCGCATGCTCTCCAGTGGCACATCCCTGACGATCTGACGCCGGCTGCGCTACAATCCGCGCTTGGCAACACGGATTGATCGCACATGTTCGACAACCTCTCCGAGCGCCTTCGGCGCGCAACCCAGACCCTGAGCGGCAAAGGCCGTATCACCGAGGACAACGTCAAAGATACGTTGCGCCAGGTGCGTATGGCGTTGCTGGAGGCCGATGTCGCGCTGCCGGTGGTCAAAGATTTCATTGCCCGGGTGCGCGAGCAGGCGGTCGGCGAGGCGGTGCTTACCAGCCTGACGCCGGGTCAGGCGTTCATCAAGATTATCCACCGCGAACTGACCGAAGTGCTCGGCGGGGAGTCCGTGCCGCTCGATCTGCGCGCGCAACCGCCGGTGGTCATCATGTTGGCGGGCCTGCAGGGCGCGGGTAAGACAACAACTGCCGCTAAGCTGGCGAAGCGGCTGGCCGAGAAGGACAAGAAGAAGACCATGTTGGTCAGTGTCGACGTGCACCGGCCGGCCGCGATCCTGCAGCTGGGTACGCTGGCGGGCGAGGTGGGTGCGCTGTTCCATAACAGCAGTGCTGACGAAGACCCGGTCACGATTGCCAACCGTGCGCTCGACGATGCCCGGCGCCAGTTTGCCGATGTGCTGATCGTCGATACCGCCGGCCGCCTGCATGTCGACGGCGAGATGATGGCCGAAGTTGCCCGCGTGCATGCGGCCGTGTCGCCGCACGAAACCCTGTTCGTCGTGGACAGCATGGCCGGTCAGGATGCGATGACGTCGGCCGCCGCTTTCAACGAAGCGCTGGCACTTACCGGCGTCATTCTGACCAAAGCGGACGGCGATGCACGCGGCGGTGTGGCGTTGTCGGTGCGCGAGACGATCGGCAAGCCGATCCGCTTCCTTGGTGTTGGTGAGAAAACCGATGCGCTTGAGGCCTTCCATCCCGAGCGCATGGCATCGCGCATCCTCGGCATGGGTGATGTGCTGTCGCTGGTCGAGGAAGTCGAAGACAAGGTCGATCAGCAAAAAGCCCAGAAGCTCGCCGCCAAGCTGAAGAAAGGGCGGGGTTTTGACCTGGCCGATCTGCGTGACCAGCTCGAACAAATGCAAAACATGGGCGGTATCGCGTCTCTGATGGAGAAGATGCCGATGCCCGGCAAGCTTAACCCGGCCGCGCTCAAGGGCCAGATGGATGACAAGCAGATTCGCCGTCAGATCGCGATCATCAATTCGATGACCTCGGATGAGAGGCGTTTCCCCAAGAAAATCAACGGCTCACGCAAGCGGCGTATCGCTGTGGGCGCGGGCCAGCAGATCCAGGATGTGAACCGGCTGCTCAAGCAGCACATGCAAATGGAAAAGGTGATGAAGAAAGTCTCGCGCGGCGGTATGAAGAACCTGATGCGCGGGCTCGGCGGGATGGGCGGCGGCATGCCGCCAATGGGTCGCAAGTAGGCCGACTCAGCCAGCACCCGGACCCGCATTCCGGGTGCTGTGCCCAGGAAGACCGCACAGTGCCCAAAATCAGGTCATAACCAGGCAGTAAACCCGTCGCATCCGTGGCAATCAAAAGTTGCCCGAATATCCCTGAAAAGCGCCGCTAAACGTTTCCCTTTTAGCAACAAAGCAGTACAATGGCGGGCTAGATGCGTGAAAGCGAGAAACTTTTACGCGCGAATGATTAGTAGTTCGGTCGCAATTCGGCGGGTTTTTGGCCCACTTCGGGATTGCGAGCGACTTTTTTAGCATTACGGAATACTTAGCATGGTCACAATACGTTTGACTCGCGGCGGCGCCAAGAAACGGCCGTTCTACCACCTGGTGGTTACCGACAGCCGCAACCGTCGCGACGGTCGCTACATCGAGCGCCTCGGCTACTTCAACCCGCTGGCGAAAGGCAGCAGCGAAGGTTTGCGCATTGATATCGAGCGCGCGGACCACTGGATCGGCCACGGCGCACAACCGTCAGAGCGCGTTGCGCAGCTGATGAAGCAGTACCGCAAGGCACAGACCGCAGCCTGATCCGGCGGCTACCGGCGTCTTTGCGATGAGTGCGCACGACCCGGGCGAACGACTGATTACAGTCGGTGAGATTCGTGGCGTCTATGGCGTCAAAGGCTGGGTGAAGTTGTTTTCGTGGACCAGTCCGCGACGCAATTTGCTCGACTATCAGGAGTTCACCGACCAACAGGGCCGCAGTCTGAAGCTTGAGCAGGCCCGCACGCAGGGCAAGACACTGGTCGGTTATTTTGCCGGTGTTGATGACCGCGATGCGGCGCTGGCCATTCAGGGCACGCAGCTGCAGGTTCGGCGCTCGCAATTGCCGGCGGCCGAAGAGGGTGAGTATTACTGGACGGACCTGGTGGGTGCGTCGGTGGTGGATGAGCAAGCGGGCCCGTTGGGCCGTCTGGATTATCTGCTTGAGACAGGCGCCAACGATGTCATGGTGCTGAAGCGCGAGGACGGCAGCGAGCTGCTGATCCCGTTTGTGATCGGTGACGTCGTCCGCGAGGTCGATGTCGAGAAAGGAATAATTACGGTCTCGTGGCAGGGTGGCGACGGGTCCGTGGGGTAGGCGCAATGGACATTCAGGTCGTGACGCTGTTCCCCGAGATGGTGAAGACGCTGGCGGGTTTCGGCGTGACAGGCCGGGCGATAGATAACGGTACGGTCCTGGTGGATTGCATCAATCCGCGCGACCACAGCGACGAACCGCACCGCAATGTCGATGATCGGCCTTTCGGTGGTGGGCCCGGCATGGTGATGAGTTACGCCCCCTGCGTTGGCGCGATACGCGCGGCGACACAGAGGCAGCCCGAGGCGCGGCGCATATTGCTCTCGCCACAGGGCAGGCGGCTCGATCAGGCAACGCTGGCGGAATATTCGCAACTGCCTGCGCTGATCTTGGTCGCGGGACGGTACGAAGGGCTTGATGAACGCATCATCGAGGCCGAGATAGATGAAGAGTTATCGCTTGGCGATTTTGTGCTGAGCGGTGGCGAGTTGGCGGCTCTGGCCGTCATTGACGGGGTGGCGAGGTTGCTGCCGGGTGTACTCGGACACGAAGCGTCCGCAGCGCAGGATTCGTTTAGCGACGGTCTGCTTGAGCATCCGCACTATACGCGACCGTCCGAGATTGAAGGGCGCGACGTGCCGGCGGTGCTGCTTAGCGGTGACCATGCGGCGATTGCGCGCTGGCGTCGCCAGCAGTCCCTCGGTCGCACGTGGTTGCGACGGCCGGATCTGCTAGCGGCGTTGCCGTTGACGCAGGACGACGAGCAATTGCTCGCCGGTTTTAAGGCCGCGCATCCGTGCACGGACGACAACTAGATTGAAATGGGTAATCGCACGCTGGGCGTGCAAACAGGTGAAACAAGATGAGCAAAATCATTGATGCGATCGACGCGGAGCAAATGACGCGCGACATTCCCGAGTTCGGCCCCGGCGACACCGTCGTGGTTCAAGTTCGGGTAAAAGAGGGCGACCGCGAGCGTCTGCAGTCTTATGAAGGCGTCGTTATCGCGAAGAAAAACCGCGGCCTGAATTCGTCGTTTACTGTGCGCAAGATTTCGCATGGCGAAGGCGTTGAACGCGTGTTCCAGACCTACAGCAACGGCATCGGCGACATCACCGTGAAGCGCCGTGGCGATGTTCGCCGCGCGAAGCTCTACTACTTGCGTGGACGCACCGGTAAAGCGGCGCGTATCCGCGAAAAGATCTAGGCAATTTCGGTTCCGCGCAGCGATGCGCGGAACCCACGCCTATTGTTGAGGTCAATCAGGGCATGCACCTGAAACAACGCCATCACTTTTTCGCTCGCCAACCGCGCATCATGCAGCGTTGCGCCCTGGTTGTAGTCGCGCTTTCTCTTGCCGGCTGCGCGGGGCTTGTGTCGTCTGCGGCGAGCAATTTTGCCGATAACCTCGGTATGGCGGTTCTGAATCAACCGGACCCCGAGATTGTTCGCGACGGCGCACCATCCTACCTGTTGCTGTTGGACAGCCTGCTCGAAGGCAACCCTGATGATCCTGCTTTGCTGGCCGCGGCCGCTGACTTGTACGCCGCCTACGGTGCCGTATTTGCCGGTGAGCCGGACCGCGCGCGGCTGTTGACAGCCCGCGCAAGAGACTACGGCGAACGTGCGGTCTGCAACGATTACAAACCCGGCTGTGGCTGGCCGACCGATGATTTCGAAAGCTTCGAAGCATCGCTCGCCGGGCTGAAACAAAAGCACGCCGATACCGTGAGCAGCTATGCGGTTGCGTCGCTGGCTTATATAAGAGCGCACAGCGATGACTGGAGCGCGTTGGCGCGGCTGCCGCATGTAGAGGCGCTGGTCAAAGCCGTGCTGCCCTACACAGAGGCCGATATGCGCGGCACGCTGTATAGCTACCTCGGTATTCTGAACACGCTGCGCCCGCCGGCGCTCGGCGGTGAGCCGGAGATTGGTCGCGAGTATTTCGAGAAAGCGATCGCGCTGACCGGTGGCCGTGACCTGGCGATAAAAGTCGAGTTCGCGCGCGGGTATGCGCGTCTGCTGTATGAGCAGGAGTTGCATGATCGGCTGCTTAATGAAGTCATGAACGCTGACGTGGCGGCGAATGGACTGACCTTGACGAATACGCTGGCCAAGCGTGACGCGCGACTGTTGCTCGCCAGCGGACCCGATTACTTCTGAGCCGGGCGGTCGCCCGGCCAATGGCCGTATGTTGTCCGATACAGCCTCGTAGCGACCAATTCACAGTTTATTCATAAAGCGGCGGGTAAAATGGCCTGCGCAGCGTTAGACACAAAGGCGATAAAGCGCCACGGAGGTGTTGGACCATGAGAATGACACACAAACTACTCACGACGATCGTGCTGGTGGCCGCGTTACTGCTGGCGAAACCCGCGGTCGCTGAGACCTTTAAGCTCGCGACAATCGCGCCTGAAAACTCGCAATGGATGCGGGACATGCGCGAAGGTGCGGCACAAATCAAACAGCGTACCGATGGCCGGGTCGTGCTCAAGCTTTACGGCGGCGGCGTGATGGGCAACGACAATAAGGTGCTGCGCAAAATTCGTATCGGTCAGCTGCATGGCGGTGCATTCACGGCCGGCAGCATGATGGATATCTATCCTGACTTGTCGGTCTACGGCCTGCCGTTGTTGTTTAACTCACAGGAAGAAGTCGACTTTGTGCGCGAGCGAATTGACGCGCAATTGAAGCAGGGCCTTGAAGACGCCGGTTACGTCAGCTTCGGTTTTGCCGGCGGTGGTTTCGCGATGGTGCTTGGTAATTCGCCGGTGCGCAGCCTTAAGGATCTTCAAAACCAGAAGGTCTGGGTTCCGGAGGGCGACACGATCAGCTACGCAGGCATGCAGGCGCTCGACCTCGCGCCGGTGACATTACCGGTTACCGATGTCCTCACCGGCTTGCAGACCGGACTGCTCGACATTGTTGCGACCCCGCCGGTCGGTGCTGTCGTGCTGCAGTGGCACACCAAGGTCAAGTTCGGCACGCCGATGCCGCTGGTCTATACGATGGCGTTCATGGCTATCGACAAGAAACGCTTCGCGCGTATTTCCGCTGAAGACCAGTCCATCGTCAATGAGGTGATGGGCGGTATCTACAGCAACTTCGAACAGGTCAATCGTACCGACAACAAGAAGGCACTCGCCGCATTGGCCGATGTCGGCATCGAACTGGTCGAGCTTGATGCCGGTGAGATACAACGCTGGCGCAGCGCTGTCACTGTTGCTAATCGTGACCTTGCCGAGGAAGGCGTATTTTCGAAAGCGCTTTACGACAGCGTGCTGGAATTACTGGGTGAGTTTCGTAGCGCAAATGCCGCATCGTTGGCCACGCCCGACAGCGTGTCCAGCGACTAGCGGCTGACATTTTGTCGCTGCGACACTTTTTGCGCCTCGGCAAGTTGGCCGAGGACGCCACGCTGGTGCTTTTGCTCGGCGCGATGATTCTGTTGGCTACGCTACAGATCGTCATGCGCAACGGTTTCGATGCAGGCTTTATCTGGGCCGATGAAACGTTGCGACTGATGGTGTTGTGGCTGGCGATGGCGGGGGCGGTCGCTGCGGCACGCGCCGACAAACATATTTCTATCGATGTGCTGTCGCGCTTTTTACCATTGCGTGGGCGCGCGCTGGCCCGCATCATCACCAACCTGTTTACCAGCGCGATCTGTGGCTTGCTCGCGTGGCACGCCTGGCGGTTTGTGTCGCAATCGCGTGAGTTCGAAGACCAGTTGCTCGGCAACCTGCCTGCCTGGTGGTTCCAGATCGTCATGCCGGTTGCCTTCGCGCTGATGAGCTGGCGTTATCTGACCTTGCTTGTCGTCGATATCGCCACCTTGATTGGCGGTGAACGCAGCAAGCGCCCGGACGTGCCGGCGTGATCATCTCGGCAATCATCCTGGGCCTGCTTGCACTGTTCGGTGCGCCTCTATTCGCCATCATTGCCGCCAGCGCGCTGTGGGCATTTCATCGCGAAGACATTGACCTGTCGGCGATGGCGATCGAGTTTTTCTCGCTGGCCGAGATGCCGGTGTTGCTGGCGATTCCGCTGTTCACCTTTGCCGGCTACCTGTTGAGTGAGAGCAACGCCCCGGGGCGGCTTGTGCGCCTTAGCGATGCGCTGCTTGGCTGGATGCCCGGCGGGCTGGCGATTGTCTCGTTGGCGGCGTGTGCGTTTTTTACCGCCTTCACGGGTGCATCCGGCGTGACTATCATCGCGCTCGGCGCGATCCTGTTCCCCGCCTTGGCCCAGGCCGGCTACAACGAACGATTCAATCTTGGCCTGGTCACATCGGCCGGCAGCCTCGGTCTGTTGTTCGCGCCATCGTTGCCGCTGATTCTGTACGGCATTGTCGCTCAGGTGCCGATCGACGACTTGTTCAAGGCTGGCATTCTTCCGGGCATGCTGATGCTGGTGATGCTTGCCGGATATAGCTTGTGGGTCAATCGCGGCACCAGCAAACCGTTGTCGGAGTTTTCCTGGCGCAAGGTCGCTGCCGCATTACGCGAAAGTATTTGGGAATTACCGTTGCCGATCGTTGTGCTCGGCGGAATTTATTCCGGATACTTCGCGGTCTCGGAGGCGGCGGCGGTGACGGCGCTCTACGCGCTGATCGTCGAGGTGTTTATTCTGCGTGAGATTCCGTTGAAGAAACTGCCGGACGTCATGCGTGAATCGATGCTGCTGGTCGGCGGCATCCTGATCATTCTCGGCGTCTCGCTGGCGTCGACAAATATCATGATCGACTCCGGTGTACCGCAACGTCTGTTGGAGTGGATCAGCAATTTCGTCACGGGTCAGGCGAGTTTCCTCGTGCTGCTGTTGTTGTTCCTGCTCGTGCTTGGCGCGATTCTCGATATTTTCTCCGCGCTGGTGCTCGTTGTGCCTCTGATATTGCCGGTCGCGCTGCAGTATGGCGTGGAACCCGTGCATCTGGGCATAGTATTTCTTGCCGCGATGCAGCTGGGCTACCTGACACCGCCGGTCGGACTGAACCTGTTTATCGCGAGTTACCGCTTCAATCGCCCGATCACCGAAGTCTACTCCGCGACATTCCCATTCCTGATCATTCTGCTGCTATCCGTCGTTATTATTACGTTCTGGCCGGCATTGTCGCTGGTGTTTGTCTGAATCTTCCGCCATCCGGGGCGATTATCGGTTAATCGCCTAAAAAAACCTTAAATTTACGGTAAGCTCGCGGATTGAATTCGCGTTAAAGAGAGCCTTCACAATGGAACACGCAAAGCCCAATCTTTTCGTCCGGTTTTTCCGCGCAATCTGGCGCGGCTTCAATGGTCTGCGCAAGGTGCTGCACTTTATCCTGCTCGCCACCATTTTCGTGCTCGTGTTGTCGATCATGTCCCCGGATTCACCGACGCTGCCAAAGAAAGCGGCTTTGGTCATTGCGCCGAGCGGATCGTTGACCGAGCAGCTCTCGGGTACGCCGCTGGATCGCGCATTGAACGAGCTGACCGGTAACACAGCGGGTCAGGCGTTGGTCCGCGATATTGTAGATGCGCTCGATTACGCGGCAAATGACGATCGTATCAAGGCAGTCTATCTGAGCACGGACGGGCTGGTTTCGGCCGACATGACCAAGCTGAAGGCGGTCGCCGAGGCGTTGGTCGAGTTTAAGGAAAGCGGCAAGCCGGTGATCGCGTATGGCGCCTACTTCACGCAGCAGGGCTATTTCCTCGCCGCTAACGCGGATGAACTTTATGTCGACAAGAACGGCGGCGTGATCACCGAAGGCTATGGCCGCTACCGTAACTACTACAAAGACGCGATCGAGAAGCTGTCGATTAGCTGGAATGTGTTCAAGGTTGGTACCCACAAAAGCTTCGTTGAGCCGTATACGCGTAACGACATGTCGCCGGAGGATCGCGAAGGTTCCGCACTTTGGTTAAACGGTCTTTGGTCGAGTTATACGGGCGCGGTAGAGGCGGCGCGTGAACTTGAAGCCGGTACGCTGCAATCGTATGCGGATAATCTTGATACTGAATTGGCGCGCGATGATGGCGACCTTGGCGCAACGGCGTTAAGAATCGGGCTCGTCGACGGGCTTGTTACCGTCAGCGATGTTCGCGGCAAGATGATCGAGCTGGTTGGTGCCGACGAGGATGACGAGTCGACGTTCAATCAGATTTCATATAGGGAATATGTGGCAACCAAGCGGTTGCTGAAGCCCGAAATTGAAAAAGACAATGTTGTTGCGGTGGTCGTGGCATCAGGTTCTATCGTCGACGGTAATGCGCCGCCAGGAGAGATCGGCGGTGATTCGACGGCGCGGCTGCTGCGCAAGGCACGCACCGATGAAAACGTTAAGGCGGTCGTGCTGCGCGTCGACAGCGGCGGTGGCAGTGCATTTGCGTCGGACGTGATTCTTCAGGAAATACTGAATCTGAAAGCTGCCGGAAAACCGGTTATCGCCTCGATGGGTGGGGTTGCTGCATCGGGTGGCTATTGGATTTCGATGGCGGCTGACCAGATCATTGCCAATCCGGACACGATCACCGGCTCGATCGGTATCCTTGGCATGGTGCCGACGTTCGAGAAATCGCTGGCGCGTTTGGGTGTCTACACGGATGGTTTTGGCACCACTAATCTCGCCGGTGCGATGCGCGTCGATCGTGCGCTCAGCGATCAGGTCAAACGTATTCTTCAGCTCAACATCGAGAATGGTTACCGTGACTTTGTTGGCGGTGTCGCCGGCTATCGCGGCATGAGTTTTGATGAAGTTGATGCGGTCGCGCAGGGCAAAGTCTGGATCGGCTCGACCGCGCTCGAACACGGCTTGATCGATACGCTCGGCACGTTAGCCGACGCGATTGAGATCGCCGCGGAGCGTGCAACGCTGGCTGACGGCGACTACAGCGTCCGATATGTTGAGCCGGAGCTGTCTGCTGAGGAGAAATTCCTGCTTGAGCTGCTCGGCGGCTCAGCGAAACTCGGTTTGAATCCAGCCTTGCTGATACCCAAACGCGGTCGCCTCGACATGCTGGCCGACGGTATTGAGGCTGAGCTGGACGCGATTTCCGGTTTCAACGATCCTCTGGGTGTATACGCGGAATGTTTCTGTCGTATTGACTAACGGCACGCGGAAAAACGGCGTGCGATCCGGCTATGCGTCCTCCGGGCGTACGCCGGTCCACCCCGGCAGCCGTTCCGGATAATCGGCGGCGGCGGCTCGCCCGCCGAGGTGCTTGCGGTTCAGCGTGGCCAGAACCGTGGGGTAGTCGGTCGTCGGGCAATAATAGAAAAACGATATCAGCCGGTCCGTGAACCGCCAGCGGTCGCGCTCGCGCAAGTAGCGATCTTCATAGCGCAGACACGTCAGCATTGGCCGTCGCTCGACAACGACTTCCGCATGCGAGCTTAGTCTCCCTGTCGCGAGATCGCCGTTGTCGGCATCGATATCGATAACGTGGTCGTGCGTGACGTGGTTGGTTGGTCCGAGTGACTGCATACGCTTGCGAAAGTAGGCGACGATCTCTTCCCTGCCGTTCACGTCAATGACCCCGTCAACCGAACGATAGCGCGAGCGTTGTGCGAAACATTGGCCGAGCGCGTCGAAGTCATGGTCGTCGATGGCGAATGAATAGCGAGCAACAAGCTGGCGTATTTCATCGCGATCGATCAGCTGGCGAATACGTTTATCGGTTTGAGTTGCATTGCCCATGATGATGTTCCCGATTTAACTCTGTGTGATCGCCGCGACATGCCTGTCGCGCACAGTCTCGAAACTCGCGATCATTTCTTTGTCGGCCGGCGAAAGGATTCGGTTCGCGCGCCAGACGATTTCGAGTCGCAGCCGTAGTGTTATCCCGGACACACTCAGGCGTTGGATACGGCCGGCTTCGAAATCGTCGGCATACAACGACTTGAGTCCCATGATGATGTAGTCGGTGTTGGTGACCAGTTGATTGAGCGACGCAAGGTTGCTCACACTGGCGACCGGGAAATTGTGCTCGAACAGTGCGGTCTCCGTCGCGTTGTCGAGCATCGTGCGAATCTGGCGCTTAACCAGAACCGTGCGATAGGTAATGACGGGCCACTTGATCAGTTCGTGATAGGTGACCTCGTCGAGCTGTTGCAAAGGATGCTCAGGCCGGCTGAAGAACGTAATGTCCTGATCATAGAATGCGCGGCTGGACGTGTCCGGGTCCTCGAACGCCGGGTTCTTGATACCGACAAAGAAAGCGATATCGCCATCCAGCAGGCGGGGGCGCAGTGCCTCCCAGTAGTCGAGTTCGAAACCCGGAAACATTGTCGGGTGGCGCTGGCTGAAGTCGGTCAACGCATCGATCAGAAACAGGTCGCTCGCAGCCGGCTCGATGCCGAAACGGACCTCACCCTTGCGCGTATCACGCAGCTGCTCGATATGTTCCGAGAGGTTGGCGAACTCGTTGAGCACCAGCGCTGCGCGATGGGCAATCAATTCACCGAACACGGTCGTCGTTACCGATTGTCGGTCGCGATAGAATAACTCAACGCCGAGCCGCTCTTCGATGCGGGCGATAGCGGCGCTCAATGCGGGCTGGCTGACATGCGCGTGGCGCGCCGCTTTATGGAAGTTCTTGTGCTCGTGGAGCAGCGCGACGTAGCGCAGTTCTTTCGCAGAGAACATCAGGCGGCAACCTGTAGTGACGCAACACGGCGTCGTTGGCGGGCGGTGGTATGAATAGCATCAATCAGCACGCCATCCATTCTAGGAGGCCGCCGCCGAAACCGCCAGCAAACAAACGTCGGGGTGTTCGCGCACGGGCGCGGTGCTGAGCCTCAACTGCTGGTGTAGCCGCCATCGATCGGGAATGTCGCGCCCGTGATCCAGCCGGACTCGTCAGAAGCAAGAAAGGTCGCCATGTGGGCGACATCGTCAACGCTGCCGAGTCTTTGCATCGGATAGCGTGCCGCGCTTGCGGCCAGCGCTTCTTCCAATGGCATCGGGTCGCCGAGGTTAACGCCGCCGCGTTGTGTGTAGGTGGCCTCAACAAGCGGCGTATTGATGGTCCCCGGGCATAACGCATTGACGCGGATGTTTTTCGCGCCGTAGTCGATTGCTGCTTGCCGGGTGAGCGCCACGACGCCGCCTTTCGCCGCAGAGTATGCGGCAACGGCGCTGAATCCGACCAACGCGGTGATCGATGCCTGGTTGATGATGGAGCCACCGCCTTGTTCGAGCATTGCAGGTATGACGGCACGGTTAGCCATCCAGACGCCGGTAAGGTTGACGCCGAGCACGCGGTCCCAATCATTCTTGCTGGTGCTGGTCACCGAACCGGAATGCGGCACGCCGGCATTGGCGAACAGAACGTCGATGCGCCCGAAACGGGCCAGCGTGCGCTCAGCAAGTTCGTTGTTATCTGACTCACTGGCGGCGTCGTAGGCGAGCGCGATTGCCGTGCCGTGTTCGTCACCGATAGCACTCGCTGTCGCTTGAGCCGCTGCAAAGTCGATGTCTGCGCAAACCAGCAGCGCTTGTTCGGCGGCAAAACGCCGTGCGGTTGCCTTGCCCAGCCCTGAGCCCGCACCGGTGACAATCGCGACCTTTCCGGCAAGTCTCCCGCGGGCCGGGTGCTGTTGCTCGGAGGCACTCACGGTGCCCGCTCGGAAAATAGCATCAGACTGTGTCTCCCGTGGAATTGGTCGCGCGCGCACTTAAACGACGAGCGCACGCATGGGTCAGAGTGATTTTCGGGTTGCGCGTCGTCCACGTCGGAAGCTCAAAAGACAGCGCCCGGAGCAACCTGCCCCGGGCGCTATATTTGTTAGTAAGCGTACTGTGCGCGAACACCTATCGTGCGAGGCGTGCCGCCCCAGGTCAGTGTGGTCAATGCGTTGTCCAGAGCGAACTCAAAGTAGTCTTCTTCGAGCAGGTTTCGCGCAAACAGTGACACCTGCCATTTTTGATCGGAGCTGCGCCATCCTGCACTCACGTCGACCAGACCGTAGGAGTCCTGCTTGATGATCTCGGTGTTCAGAGCGTTGTTGTAGTACTCGTCCGACCATGAGTAGGAGAGGCGGAAATCAAGATCGCCGTTCTCAGCCATCGGCACCGTGTAGGTGCCCGCCAGATACCAGGTCAATTCCGGCACACGCTCGAACTTCAGCGCTTTTGCGGCGGCAGGGTCGAGGTTCGGGTCATAGCCCGGGATGCCGTCGGCATCGAAGCCCAGGAATTCGTCATAGCCGGCATCAACATAGCCGAGTGACGCATCAACGGTCAGGTTGTCGACGGGGATGAATGACAGCTCCAGCTCAAGCCCGCTGATGGTCGCCGCAGCACCATTGACGAGGCGCTGCACAATACCTTCCGGATCAACGCTGACCGGTACCGTGACCAAGACGAGACGTTGGATGTCTGTGTATTCATTGTAGAAAGCGGTTGCGTTAAAGCGCAGACGACCGTCGTCTGTCAGCAACTTGTAGCCGACTTCGAATGCCTGAACGCTCTCCGGTGCCGGCGAGCTGTTGAGGAACGAGTCGACTGTGCGGGCACGCGCATCGAAGGTGCCGCTGCGGAAGCCCTCGGTCCAGCTACCGTAAATCATCGACGCATCGTTGATCTGGTACTTGGCTGCAATCTTGGGCGTGAAATCGTCCCATGTGCCATCGCGGCGCAAGGTAGGCGTGCAGCTGGAGAAGTCGAGCTCACAGGTACCCAGCGCACCAAACACAACGTCTTTTGACTCTGTGGTCCAGCGGCCACCGAGTGTCAGCGTCCATTGCTCAGACAGGAAGAAATTTGCTTCGCCGAAAATACTGGTGGTTTCCTGATTAACCTTGGCGACAATCGCGCTTTCGCCACCCAGGATGTTGCGTCGCTCGCCGACGTTAAAGTCCTGCTCGTAGTAGAACAGGCCGGTCACGAACTCATAGCTGTCGCTGAATTTCGACGCGTAGCGGATTTCCTGACTGACCTGATCCTGTGTTTCCTTGTTGTCCGGGAAATGGAAGATTGTGAACGGTGTGCCGTCGAAATCGGTGCTCGAATCGAAGGTCAGGTCGCGCCATGAGGTGATAGACGTAACCGCACCGTGTCCGAGGTCCCAGTTGAGCTCGCCGATCAGGTGTTTGGTTTCGAGATCGGTATAGCCGAACAGGTCGTGATCGATCTCGAATGGATCTGACGGCGCTATGTATCCGTTCACGGTTTCAGGTACGCGTGGTGTATTCGGATTCGGGAAGTTGCGACTGTTCGCGGTACCGCCCTGGTCCTTCATGTACTCGCCGATCAACGTGAAGTCGATATTGTCGGTCGGCGTAAACGTGATCATCGGGCGGATAATCAGTGTGTCGACGTCGGCTTTGGTACCCGTCACCGTATCGGGCAAACCGGCCGGGTTGATGGTCAGGTCGACGTCCCCGCCGTTGTTGTCTTCCCAGTAGCCATCGCGCCGGCGTGACATGACAGCGATCTTCGCGGCGACTTTGTCTTCCATCAACGGGCCCTGCACGCTGGCGGACAGGTCCATCCGGTCATAGTCGCCAATAATCGCTTCGGCGTTCATGCCGAACTCGCCGGTGGGGCGTTTGGAGCGAACGACGATCGCGCCGCCCGTTACGTTACGACCGAGCAGCGTGCCTTGCGGGCCGCGCAGCACTTCAATAATTTCACGGTCGAATGTGTCTACCGTTGCACCGACCGGATAGCCGAGATACATGCCGTCGACGAATACGCCGACTGCCGGATCGAGGGAGCGGGTGGTGCCACTGACGCCGATACCGCGGATAAAAAAGTTCGGCGTCGCGGCAAAGGTTGCCGAGGGGTGCAGCGTGGCATTGGGAACCAGCCGGCCGACATCGACGAGGTCAACCGAAAAGGTCGCTTCGAGCAAAGAGTCGTCGACCGCGGTAACAGCGCCGGACAAGTCCTGAACCGAGATACCCTCGGCGCGCTTCTGCGAGGTCACTACGATTTCCTCGATGCGGTCTTGTGCGAAAGATGTTGCGGGCGCTGATAGCGCCGTAATAGCCGTCAGAAGTGCTACGAAACATAGACGTTGACTCATGATTTCCCCCCGGAATTCAGTCTGAAACAGATGCAGTTGCCGATTGATCATGCATGACCAGAGTACTGCGGGCAAGAAAAAAGCCAATATTTACAGTGTGTTATCAGGAAATGATAATTTGATAACTTTTTGTTATTAGGTGTTCTCGAAGCTCTGAATGGTATCCCGATAGGGTTTCATGCCGATTGCGAGCAGCAGCACGGCGAGCGGCGCGAATACGGCGAATAGCAGCGATAATGATTTGCCCACCGCCAGCGGGTCGGCAAACAGTTGGTCAGTCAGCACGGCCACGATCGTCGGTCCCAGCGCCAAGCCGATGACATTGCCCATGACAACGAACAGGCCGGCGACGACGCCGCGCATCTTGTTGGGCGTGACTGTCTGCAGCGCGGCGGTGATGAGTGCCATCGGCATTGTCACAAAGAAACTGGCGGCGGCGATCAGTGCGAGGGCGAAGGTCGGGTTGGTTTGCAATGTCGCGGGTACCGCGCACAAGCCGGCGAGGGTCACTGCGATGGCGGCAAGACGCAGCGGATAATCGGCATAGCCGCGCGCTTCAAGAAGCCTGGCAACGGCCGGCCCGGCGAGCACGCCGGACGAACCGGCGATCAACGCGATCACGCCGTAGATGCGTCCCGCCTGAGGGATATCCCATTCGTAGACGCGCACCAGAAACGTCGGTACCCAGGCCTGCAGGCCATACAGCAGCACGATGACGAACGGCATGCCAACGAGAAACGCGAAATAGATTCGCCAGTGCGAGCGCATGTAGCGCAAGACCTCGGACCAGGTGGGCACAGCTTCCGGCGCCGCCTCGGTTTTTGCCAGGCGTCCCCTGCGCACCGGTTCACGGATCGTGAATAGCAACATCGCCAATATAAAACCTGGCAGGCCAACAGCGATAAAGGTGAATTGCCACGGCGCGAGTTCACCGAACAGCGGCATTCTGATCGATTCCATGTTGGTCGACCACTCGATGACCTCGGCGCCGGCGATCAGCGCGATGCCCGCGCCAAGATAGGGGCCCATCAGGAAAACGCTCACCGGACGAGCGAGGCGTTCACGCGGGAAATAATCCGCCAGCATCGACCATGCCGATGGTGTCACCGACGATTCGCCCGCACCGACGCCCATGCGTGCGACGGCGAGTTGCGCGTAGCTATTCGCCATGCCACAGGTCACCGTTGCAATACTCCAGACGACAACGCCACCGACCAGTACGCCGACACGGTTGACGCGATCCACCAGTCGGCCGATCGGCACGCTCATCAAGACGTAGGGCGCCACGAATGCGAGCCCCTGCAGAAAGCTGATTTGCGTGTCGTTCAGTCCGAGGTCATTGCGGATCGGCTCGACCAGCAGATTCAGCACCTGTCGATCCACGAAAGAAAATGTGTAGGCAAATGTCAGCATGATGGTGACATACCAGCCGACCTTTGCCGAAGGCCAGGCGGGTGCGTTCGCGTCGAGCGTTGTCATGGCTGTTGATTCCCGCTGTTGGTGTCTACAAGCAATGTTGCGTTGCCGGCCACGATGGTCTCGTCGCCGCGCTTCAGCCATACATCGCACTCGATCTGCTCCGGCGCCTCAATGGCGGTAACCGTGCCGCCGGCTGTCAGGTTATCGCCTGCATAGGTGTTCGCCATGAAACGCAGTTTTATCCGCGCGACCGAGCGCACCTGCGGGTCACAGGCGAGCAACATGTTGATCACATAGGCCACGCCGTTGGGCCCTTGATTGATCGGCTTTTCGCCGAGCCCGAGCTTTCGCACCGCCTCACTGTCAAAGTGGATCGGATTCGGGTCATCAAGGATCAATGCCATGACTTTCATTTTCTCGGCGCTAACCGCAGCAATTTCGAGCGTTGCCAATTCGTCGCCTGCGCGCAAACTCATGATGCTTTCCGCGGGAAAATAAATACGCTGCTACAGGTGCCTATCAGTTCGTCATCGCCGCGTGATATTTCGAATCGCGCGGTGACCAGATCCATCGTACCAACGCGTCGACTGGATTTTCTCTTTACGTCAGTGACATGTGCACGTACGACGTATTCCTCATTCGTGCGCATAGGCCGTATCTGCGAGATCTCGTTCTCGCCCAGCATCGGGCCATCGTCGGCGCTGGCATCGAAGAGCCGGAAGAATGCCTCTAACGTGCAACCCATGCCGCGGATGGCCGCAAAGTACAGGAACATCGGGTGCAGGAGATCATCGTCGGTTTGTGGCGCGCACATTGCGTCGTTGGCAAGCCACCGTTCGTGTTCCGATACGCGGTAGCGTCCGCCCGGCAATTGATAGCCCACTCTGTCCTGATAATCCGACATGCCTGTGTGCTCCCGCATCGTCGGCCGCGGCGCAAGTACGCGACGTCGGCCGGTTGTCTGAGGTCGCGCATCATGGCGGGTTTTTTCGCGCAAAAGCAAGCGGCCGCCGTGCGCCGAAACTCGTGCTTGACGAGCGTAGTGCATTCGATAGAGGCTCAGGGCGCGCGGCGAAGAGGGCGCATCTAACCGGATCCGCTCAGGGTAATCATGAAAGAAAAGACTGAGAAAACAGGTAAGTGCACGCGTAATTCAGGCGCAGAATTCGACCTGTTCGATGCATCATTTCAACGTAATCCGTTCCCGGTTTATGCGCAGCTGCGCGAGAAATGCCCGCTTTATGAGGAGCCCGCATACGGAAATTTCGTGTTGAGCCGTTACGACGATGTGCAGCGCCTGATCGATTCAGATTGGCTCAGTGCCGTCGACGGCGTCGACCCTGCCGGTCGTTTTTCAGCGTCCACCTTTCCTGATATCGAACGTACTGATCCGCCGCGCCACCGACGCTTGCGTGCGCTGCTCACACAGTCTCTCTCGCCGACTGCGGTGCGTGCCTGGGAGCCACAAGTCGATGCGATTTTCGCGCAGCACTTCGATCAGATTGACGGTGATGTATTCGACATCGTAGACGCTGTTTGTTATCCCGCCCCGGCGGCGGTGATGTGCGCGATTATGGGCTTTCCCGAGTCGCGTCGTGCCGATTATCGCAAGTGGTCGAATGCGCTGATGAGTCGGCTTGGGCAGGCCATCGAACCGGAGCAGCGCACCTCGCTAATCGAGATGGCGAGATTTATCCGCGCCAGCGCGCAGCAGCGAATGCAGGATCGCGGCGACGACCTGTTGAGCGAGTTAGTGCATGGCGAAATCGATGGTGAGCGACTCGGTGAAAATGAAGTTGTCGCGCACGGTGTGTTCCTGCTCGCAGCGGGTCACGAAACGACGACAAACCTGCTTGGCAGTCTCGTAAAAGCGCTGGCCGATGACGCCACGCTGTTTACTAAACTGCAGCGCGACCGCACGCTTGTTGCGCCGTTTATCGAAGAAACGCTGCGCCTGGAGGCGCCGATTCAGGCAATCTGCAGAACGACGCATAAACCGAAAATTGTGCATGACACTGAGGTTCCCGCGGACGCACGCGTGATGTTTGTATTGGGCAGTGCAGGGCGCGATGGTGACGCTTTCGAGGCTGCCGATGAGCGGCGTCTGGACCGGCCATCGAGACCACGACACATGGCGTTCGGCTATGGCGATCACGCCTGTCTGGGCGCGCGGTTAGCGCGGCTCGAAGCAACAATTTTCTTGCGTGAATTGTTGGACCGTTTTGAGTCAGTCGTATTGGCAGCAGCAGCGACACCGTGGCAGAGCACGGTGGTGCGCGGCTTTCACCATTTACCGGTTCAGGTTTTAAAAAGGGGCTGAAGATGACGGAGACGACTTTTGATTTGCCGGATCGGCTGACCATGGACGCACTGTTGCTGCATGCCGCCGAGACTGCGCCGGAGCAGGTCAGTCTGATTATCGATGAAGTGCGCCTGACCAATAGCGATCGCGTCGCGCGCGCGCGCAAGGTCGCGGGTATGTTTGAATCATTCGGCCTGAAGCGCGGCGATCACATCGGTATTTTTATGCCGAACTGCGCAGAGTATCTCGACCTGTTATTCGGCGCGATGTATGCCGGCATCGTAGCGGTGACGATCAATGCGCGTTATAAATCGCACGACCTTGCGTTCGTTATTGCTGACAGCGGTATCCGCGCACTGTTCACGGTGGCGCGCGTTGCCGAGAATGTCGACTTTTTGAGCACCTGCATCGATGGTCTGCCGGATTTGCGTGCCGTGGCGCAAGGCAAGGTCGAGACGGGCAAGGCGCCGCAGCTGGAGCGCTTGATCGTCGTCGGTGGTGGCAGTGACGCATGGCCGGCGCTTGACGATGTGCTTGCCAATGTCAGCGATGGGGCCGTTGTTGACTGCAAGGCCGACGACATAGCCTTGATGATGTACACATCCGGCACGACGGCAAACCCGAAAGGCTGCTTGTTGAGTCATCGCTGTATCGTCGGTAATGCGATCGGCATGGCGGCCCGCTGGCATATGTCGGCAGCGGACCGGTTCTGGGACCCGTTGCCGTTTTTCCATATGTCTACAGTGTTGCCGTTGACGGCATGCCTCGTGTCCGGAGCATCATTTTACGCCACCGGCCACTTTGAAATCGGCGCGGCACTCAATGTCCTGAAAGACGACGAGATCACCATCGCGTTCCCGGCATTTCCAACGTTGATGAACCAGATTATTCGCCATCCGGATTTTTCCGCGCAGGCATTGCCGGAGCTGCGCATCGTCAACAATGTCGCGCCGGTAGATACCTTGCGACAATTTCAGGCGGCCATCCCGCACGTTACCCAGGTATCGGCCTATGGCCTTACGGAAGCTGGCGGTGTCGTGTCGTTTGGTTCGCCCGATGACGATCTTGAGCATCGTGTGACGAGCTGCGGACAACCGTTTCCCGGTATCGATGTACGTGCTGTCGATCCGCAAACGCGTGAGGTTTGCGAGCCCGGTGCTACCGGCGAAATTCAGGTGCGCGGCTATTGCCTGTTCGATGGCTACCACAATGCGCCGGAGGCAACCGCGCGTGCGGTTCAGGGGGGCTGGCTGAATACCGGCGATCTTGGCAGCGTGTCGCACGATGGCTATGTGAGTTACAGCGGGCGATCCAAGGACATGCTGAAGGTAGGTGGCGAAAATGTGGCCGCGCTTGAAATCGAATCATTTCTGAATACGCATCCGGCCGTCGCATTGTCGCAGGTGCTGGGTGTTGAGGATGCCCGCTATCTGGAGGTCCCTGCGGCGTTTATTGAGTTAAAGGCGGGGCAGTCTTTGACCGGTGATGAGCTCATTGCGTTTTGCACCGGCAAGATTGCACGGTTCAAAATCCCGCGCTATGTCGTTTTCGTTACCGAGTGGCCAATGTCGGCGACCAAGGTACAGAAGTTCCGGTTGCGCGAGACGCCGCTCGGTGACCGCATCGAGGTGTGATGACGTGCCGCTAGCGCTTGTGAACGCGCGTCGAAACCAACCCGCAGGCGGCGATGATGCCGTCTTCGCTGGCATTGAATACCGAAACTTCGGCGGTCAATATCGAGCGCTTTTGGTCGTTAACGGTTTGCGCGACGGCGACAAGTTGCTCGGCATCGGCGGGCGCCAATAGTTTTACCGTGAAATCGAGTGATTGCAGCGTTTCATCGCGGTCCAAAAGCGTGCCGCATGCCGCGGCGCCGGCGATGTCGATCAGCGCACCGATGATGCCACCCTGAAACTTACCGGTAGTTTCCGTCAGCTCCGGCTTCTTCGGCAGCGAGATAACTACGCGACCGGGGCTGGCCGCCAGTGATTGAATGCCCAGAAAGTCGCAGGCGGGAATTTGCGCCAGCGCCGCAATCAGCAGCGGTTTGAGATCGTGATTACTCATGTTGTTAAGCCTAGCCGAAAGCGGCGTGCAACGATATCGCCGCGACCGTCGCTCAGGCAGTCCAATCCAGAATCACTTTGCCTGATTTGCCGCTGTCCATCGTCTCGAATGCCTCCTGGTAGTCGTCGGCCTCAAAGCGATGCGTGATGATCGGACTAATGTCGAGCCCGCTTTGCAGCATGCTCGACATTTTGTACCAGGTCTCAAACATCTCCCGCCCGTAGATGCCCTTCAGGACGAGGCCCTTGAAGATCACCTGGTTCCAGTCGATAGCCGTGTCCTCCGGCGGGATGCCGAGCAGAGAGACCTTGCCGCCGTGATGCATGTTTGCCAGCAGCTGACGTAGTGCCTCGCCGTTGCCCGACATTTCCATGCCCACATCGAAGCCCTCGGTCATGCCGAGGTCTCTCATCGCGTCAGCGACCTTGGAGCGGGTCACATTCAGCGTCAACGTTGCGCCCATTTTTTTCGCCAACGACAGGCGATAGTCATTGACGTCGGTAATGACGATATGGCGCGCCCCGGCATACCGCGCGACGGCGACGGCGAGCACGCCGATCGGGCCGGCGCCGGTAATCAACACGTCTTCGCCAACGAGATCGAAAGACAATGCGGTATGCGTGGCGTTGCCGAACGGGTCGAGCATCGCGGCGACCTCGTCGCTGATCGCGTCCGACAGCTTGAACACGTTGAATGCGGGAACGGTGACATACTCGGCAAAAGCGCCGGGCCGGCTGACGCCGATACCCACGGTCTTGTTGCATAGATGGCGCCGTCCGGCGCGGCAATTGCGGCACACGCCGCAGGTAATATGGCCCTCGGCCGACACACGGTCGCCGACCTCGTAGCCTTCGACCTCGCTGCCCATCGCGGCAATTTCGCCACTGAACTCGTGACCGATAGCCATCGGCACCGGCACATTCGCTTTCGCCCAGTCGTCCCAGCGATAGATGTGAATATCGGTGCCGCAGATTGCCGTCTTGCGAACCTTGATCAGTACATCGTTCGGGCCGTACTCAGGCTCGGCAATATCCTCCAGCCAGATGCCGGGTTCCGCGAGTTTTTTGGTTAACGCTTTCATTCGTTCTACTCCGCAATAACACCAAATTGCCGACCGACGCGGGCGAACGCGGCGATGGCGGTGTCCAGTTCTTCCAGCGTGTGGCCGGCCGACATCTGGGTTCGGATACGCGCCTCGCCTTTCGGTACTACCGGAAACGCGAAGCCAACGACGTAGACGCCCTCGTCGAGCAGCGCCGCCGCCATGTCGGTCGCCAGCTTGGCATCACCCAGCATGACCGGAATAATCGGGTGCTCGCCCGGCTTCAAAGTAAACCCGAGCAACGTCATCTTTGCACGGAAATAGGCGGTATTGCGTAACAGCGTTTCGCGCAGCGAGCGATCCGTCTCGAGCATGTCGAGAACGGCAATCGAGGTTGCCGCAATGGTCGGGGCCAGCGTGTTGGAAAACAGGTAAGGGCGCGAACGTTGCCGCAGCCATCCGATGACTTCCTTGCGCCCGCTGGTGTAGCCGCCGGACGCGCCGCCAAGCGCTTTGCCCAGCGTGCCGGTGATGATGTCGATTTCGCCGATCAGATCGTAGTATTCGTGCGTGCCGCGGCCACCCTCGCCGAGGAAGCCAGTCGCGTGGCAGTCGTCGATAAACGTCAGTGCGTCGTGCTTGCGTGCCAATGCAACAATGTCCGGTAGGTTGGCAATGGTACCGTCCATGGAAAACACACCGTCCGTTGCGACCAGTCGTACACGCGCGTCTTTCGCCTCGATCAGTTTAGCTTCGAGATCCGCCATGTCGTTGTGGGCGTAGCGATGGCGCTGCGCCTTGCACAGCCGGATACCGTCGATGATCGAGGCGTGATTCAGTGCATCGCTGATAACCGCGTCCTCAGCCGTAAGGATGGTCTCGAACAGGCCGCCGTTGGCGTCAAAACACGATGGGTAGAGAATCGTGTCCTCGGTCCCGAGGAATTCGGAAATACGTTTCTCGAGCTCGGTGTGAACGGTTTGTGTGCCGCAAATAAAGCGCACCGAGGCCATCCCGAAGCCATAATCGTCGAGCGCCTTGTGCGCGGCGGCTACTACACTCGGATGGTTGGCCAGGCCAAGATAGTTATTGGCGCAGAGATTGATCACCGGGCCTTGCGGATGGCCCTCAACGTCGACTTCCGCTTGCTGCGGCCCGCGAATGCGCCGCTCGGTCTTGAACAGGCCCTGCGCATGCAATTGTTCGGTTTGTTCGGCAAGCGTATTGAGGTAGTTCTGAACCAAGGTATTATCTCCGGTAGGGTCGGGGCTGCTGGCTGCCCGGCGGATTGCTCCCAGCGGCGTAATTATAACAGGGCGAGTAGTTTTGGCTGATGCTTTACGAATCGATAAATGGCTGTTTTTTACACGGTTCTACAAGACCCGCGCGCAGGCAACGGCTGCGGTTGCCGGCGGGCACGTGACCCGCAATGGCGAGCGCGCAAAACCGGCAACGGCGGTAAACGTGGGTGACAAGCTCGAGATTACGCGTGACCGCTACACCTGGCACATTGGCCGTTGCAGGTATTCCGGCGCGCCGCGGACCGGCCAGCGAGGCCCAGAGTTGCTACGCTGAGACGGATGCCAGCCGCGAGGCGCGCGAATCGCTCGCGGCGGCGCTGAAAAGCGACCGCATGAGCATGCCGCAAACCGAGGGGCGTCCCGACAAACATACGCGCCGACAGTTGCGTGCCTACAAAGATCGCCGGGACTAACGTCGGGGGGGCTGTGCAGCCTGTCGCTGAGCTATACTGCGAGCCATGCACTTCAAGCCAATGCGTCGCGCCACAGGAGACCCGCATGGCAACTGCCGGCAACACAATTAATACCACACCGCCAGCCTCGCGCCAGTCGTTTTCCAATGACGCTGCTGCGCGCGGATCTACCGATGAGTTCGGCGCCGATTATCTCGCCGATGAGGCCGGTATAGTTAATGAGTTACTCGGTATTGCCGCCGAAAGCGCGGTCGAGCGCGACAACGTGCAGCGGACTGCGGTCAGCCTCGTTGAGCATGTTAGAAAGCTCAACGAAGACCGCAGCGGCCTCGATGCATTCCTGCAGAAGTATGACCTTTCATCACAGGAAGGCATCATGCTGATGTGTATCGCCGAAGCGCTGCTGCGCATACCGGATGCGGACACCGCCGATCAGTTGATTGCCGATAAATTATCGATGGCGGATTGGTCGGAGCACGTCGGAACCAGTGACTCGATGTTTGTGAACGCGTCGACGTGGGGATTGATGCTCACTGGCAAGATGCTCAAGCTGGACCCGCAAGCCCGCCAGAACCCCTCGCAAATGCTACGCCGACTGGTCAGTCGCGCCGGTGAGCCTGTGGTGCGCTCGGCGATGCGCTCGGCCATGAAGATTATGGGTCACCAATACGTCATGGGTCGCGATATCAAGGCCGCGCTTAAGCGCTCCAGGAAGGGCGACAATGCGGGTTACCGCTATTCGTTCGACATGCTGGGCGAGGCTGCGCTGACACGCGAGGACGCGCACCGTTACTTTCGTGCCTACAGTGATGCTATCGATGCGATCGGTGCGTCGGACAACGGCAGTGATATTTTTGCGGCGCCGGGTATTTCGGTAAAACTTTCCGCACTCCACCCACGCTATGAGTTCGGCCGTCACGAGCAGGTGCTGGATGAGTTGACACCCATGTTACTCGAGCTTGCACAGCGTGCGCGCAAGGCCGGTATCGCGTTGTGTATGGATGCCGAGGAGGCCGACCGGCTTGAGCTGTCGCTGGACATTTTCGAGCGTGTCTACTGTGATCAGTCGCTGGACGGCTATCACGGTTTCGGCCTGGCTGTTCAGGCCTATCAGAAGCGCGCCGCCGGCGTTGTGCGTTGGCTGACGCGCCTGTCGATGCGCATTGGCCGGCGTATTCCGGTGCGCCTCGTCAAGGGAGCGTACTGGGATAGCGAAATAAAGCACGCGCAGGAAGAAGGCCAGGCGGGTTACCCGGTGTTCACGCGCAAACTCAATACCGATGTGTCTTATCTTGCCTGCGCACGGCTCTTGCTGGATGCCGGCGAGCGTTTGTATCCGCAGTTCGCGACGCATAATGCGCACACGCTCTCTTACGTGCTGCATCACGCCGGCAGTCGCGACGACTTCGAGTTTCAGCGCCTGCACGGCATGGGTGAAGAGCTCTATAGTGCCGTCATCGACGCAGACCGTTACGACAAACGTTGTCGCGTCTACGCGCCGGTCGGCAGCCACGAGGATCTGCTGCCCTACCTGGTGCGCCGTCTGCTTGAGAATGGCGCCAACACCTCGTTTGTTAATCGTATTGTCGACGAGAACGAGCCGGTGGCGGATATCGTGGCTGACCCGATCAGCGTGGCCGCGCAACTCGAGCCGATCGCGCATCCGCGAATTCCATTGCCGGCCAACCTGTTCGGCGATCGGCGTGCCAATTCGCGCGGCGTTAATCTGGCGGACCGCAGGGTTCGGGACGATCTTTACGCGCGCATGCGCGAGTTCGCCGGCAAGCGCTACAGCATCGCGCCTGTTGTCGATGGTAAGCAGTGTGAGGGCGAGGTGGTGGCGAGCGTCAACCCGTTCGATGTCAACGAGGTTGTCGGCGATGTTGCTTTCGCAGATGCCGCGCTCGCCGCACGTGCCGTTGATGTTGCCGCCGGGGGCTGGGCGGCGTGGGACAAGACCGACGCGCGCAAGCGCAGTGACATCCTGTTGTCGACGGCCGACCTGTTTGAGGCCAACGAGGCGGAGTTGCTGGCGTTGTGTGTCCGCGAGGCAGGCAAGAGCATACCGGACGCAATTTCAGAGCTGCGCGAGGCAGTCGATTTCCTGCGCTACTACGCGGTCGAGGCACGCGAGCGGTTCGTCGAGCCGATTCAAATGCCCGGTCCGACCGGCGAGCGCAACTTATTCGGCCTGCGCGGTCGCGGTGTTTTTCTTTGTATCAGTCCGTGGAATTTTCCGCTGGCGATTTTCACCGGCCAGGTCGCCGCGGCGCTCGCGGCCGGCAACAGTGTTATTGCCAAGCCAGCTGAGCAGACTTCGATCGTGGCGGCACGCGCCGTCGCGTTAATGTATGAGGCAGGCGTGCCGGGCTCGGTGTTGCAGTTTGTGCCGGGCGAGGGTGCCGTTGTCGGCGGTGCGACGATAAGTGATTCGCGTATCAACGGCGTAGCATTTACCGGCTCCACGCAGACGGCGCAGCTGATCAATCGCACACTCGCGGCACGCGACGGTCAGATAGGCACGTTGATAGCCGAGACCGGCGGCCAGAACGCAATGATCGTCGACAGCTCTGCGTTGCCGGAGCAGGTCGTGCTCGACGCGATTCAGTCGGGCTTTAACAGTGCCGGCCAGCGCTGCTCCGCGCTGCGCGTTTTGTGTGTGCAAAAGGACATTGCGCCGCGCGTCATCGAGCTGTTGCAGGGTGCTATGCAGGAGCTGGTTATCGGTGATCCGTCGCAGCTTGCGACCGACGTCGGGCCGGTGATTGACGCGCAGGCGCGCGACGTACTCGCGGCACATGTGAGCCGAATGCGCGAAGAGCAAACCATCCTGCACGAATGCCGGCTTCCCGACGCGACGGCAGACGGCATATTTTTTCCACCGACGTTGGTGGAGATTGATTCCCTCGATGCGCTCAGCAAAGAGGTGTTCGGGCCGGTTATCCACGTGCTGCGATTTGACAGCGCTAAGCTTCCCGCGCTGATCGACGCGATCAACGCCACCGGCTATGGTTTGACGTTTGGTGTGCACTCGCGCATCGACGGTCGGGCCGGGCAGCTGGCCGCGATGTCGCATGCGGGTAACGTTTACATCAACCGCAATATGGTGGGCGCGGTGGTCGGCGTACAACCGTTCGGCGGTCACGGGCTTTCCGGTACCGGCCCCAAGGCCGGCGGGCCGAACTATCTGCTGCGCTTCGCCAGTGAGTACACGATCAGTAACAACATTGCCGCAGTGGGTGGCAACGCGAGCCTATTGTCGCTCGACTAGACGCGGTGAAGATATCGGTGAACGCCAACGCGACCGCGACCGCTTTGGTGTTCGCCAGGCGCGGCTAGCGCAGAACGTCGCCCGCGTTTTTCGGGTAGTCATAGCCGATTACTTTGCGTGCGGCAAAATCAAAACCCGCCCAGTCGTCAACGTCCGCCTCGATCGTGATCATGGCGCCGGTTGGCATGTCGCCGGTCAGGCGGTCGCTGAGCCGATTCGCGAGATCGGAAATGCCGGGGTTGTGGCCGATCACCAGGATATGCTGAAACGTCGGGTCTTGTGAGCAGACAACACGCATGATCTGGTCGGCACTGGCGTGGTAAAGATCGCGTTCGCGTTGGATAAACTCGCTCGGGAAGCCGATTGCGGCGGCGACAAGCTTTGCGGTCTGTGTTGTGCGTTTCGCCGTGCTCGCGATTAATAGCGACGGCCGGATACCTCGGGCTTTCAGACGTCGTCCCATTTCGGGTGCGTCGCGTTCGCCGCGGTCATTGAGCGGGCGATCGTGGTCTGACAGACCGGGATGATCCCAGGATGATTTCGCGTGGCGCAGCAGAGTCAGTGTGTGTCGTATCAGCGTCATCAGGCATTCAGTACATCATGCCGGTTTGCAGACGCGCTTCCTCGCTCATCATCATGTGGTGCCACGGCGGGTCGAATACCAGCTCGACGCTCACCTCTTCGACGCTCGGTATGATAGCGACTTTCTGGCGCGCATCGTCGACGATGATATCGCCCATGCCGCAGCCCGGCGCGGTCAGGGTCATATCGATTTCCACGCGCCGGTTGCCATCGTCGAGGCTCTTCACCTCGCAGCGATAGACTAGACCGAGCTCGACGATATCGACGGGTATTTCAGGGTCATAAACGGTCTTCAGCTGGCGCCAGATGATTTGTTCGAAGTCGTCGTCGCTAATGCCCTCCGGCACCTCGGGCGGCTTGACCGGTTCCTTACCGAGCGCATCAGCGTCTTTGCCGTCGACGCGGAACAGGCTACCTTCGACGAAGACCGTGAAGTTACCGCCGAGCCCTTGCGTGATGTAGCCATTCACGCCCTTGCGTAAATTGACTTGCATGCCCGCGGGGATGATGACGACTTTAATGTCGCGTTGCAGAGTAAATGGTTCGCTGTCGTTGGAGTACATGAGTGTTGGTCTATTCCGTTGAAACTGTCTGTTGTTCTGCGCGAAGTGCGCTGCGTGCGGCTTGCCAGGCCAGCTTTGCACACTTGATCCGCGTCGGATACTGGCGCACCGCGCCCAATGCGGCTATCGGTGAGCGCCTGAGCAATCCGGGTGCAGCCGTTGTGCCGGTGCTTGCAGCGTCGGGCGTCTGTGCCTGGTCCGCGTTCGTCGCCGGAGAATGCTCAGCCTCTGCTTCACCGCCGTTCTCCAGCATCGCGAAAAACGACGCAATTGTTTGCAAAGCTTGTTCACGCGGTTGGCCGTGTAGCATCTCGGTCATCATCGACGCCGAGGCAACGCTGATTGCACAGCCGCTGCCCTCGAAAGCGATGTCTTCAATCAGTTCGTCGTGCATCGCAACATAGACGCGCAGACTGTCGCCGCACAACGGGTTGTTGCCGACCACTTCATGATCGGCGTTGTCGATACGCCGGAAATGCTTCGGCGCGCGCGAGTGCTTTAACACTTGGTCGCGGTATAACGCTTGCAGGTCAGTACTGCTCAATGAAACAGCTTCCTTACCGTCGCCAGCGATCGAATCAAGGCATCGATGTCGTCGCGGTTGTTATAGAACGCCAGCGATGCGCGCGCGGTCCCCGGGACATCGAAGCGTTGCATGATCGGCATCGCGCAATGATGGCCGGTGCGAACCGCGACGCCTTCGTGGTCTACGATGGTGCCCAGATCATGCGGGTGCACATCGCGCATCAGGAACGAGACCACGGCAGCCTTGTGGGCGGCGGTGCCGACGATGCGGATATCGCCCTCGTCTTCCAGCTGCGACGTCAGGTATTGCAGCAACAGGTCTTCATAGCGCGCAATGCGTGACATGCCGATGCCGCTCAGGTAGTCGACTGCGGCGCCAAGCCCGACCGCGCCGGTAATATTCGGTGTGCCGGCCTCGAATTTGTAAGGGAGTTCGTTGTAGGTGGTGCCCTCGAAGCTGACGGTCTCAATCATGTCACCGCCGCCCTGCCATGGCGGCATCGCCTCCAGCAACGCTTCGCGGCCCCATAGCACGCCGATTCCGGTCGGCCCGGTAATCTTGTGGGCAGAAAAAACGAAAAAGTCCGCGCCCAGCGCCTGCACGTCGACCGATTGGTGAGGCACTGCTTGTGCGCCGTCGACCAGCACGGGTATGTCGCGCGCTTTGGCCTCGGGAATGATCTGATCGAGCGGCAGAATGGTGCCCAATGCATTGGAGACGGCGCTGATCGCCAACAGTTGCGTGCGCTCGTTGAACAGGCTGGTAACCGATTCCGGGCGTACCGAGCCGTCGTCCTCGACATGTGCGACTTTGAGCACAGCCCCGGTGCGTTCGCAGATCATTTGCCACGGCACGATGTTGGCGTGGTGCTCCAGGTGGGTCACGACGATCTCGTCCCCGGCGGAAAGCCGGCCGGCGGCGAAACAGTTGGCGACCAGGTTTATGCCTTCTGTCGCGCCGCGCGTGAAAATGATCTCGCGCTCGCTAGCGGCGTTGATAAACGCACGTACTTTCTCGCGCGCTCCTTCGTAGCTGGCCGTGGCGCGTTGACTCAGCGTGTGCACGCCGCGGTGCACGTTCGCGTGGTCGTGGGTCTCGTAGTACAACATCGCGTCGATGACGGGTTGCGCGCGCTGCGACGACGCTGCGCTATCGAGAAACGCCAGCGGCTTGCCGTTTACCTGCTGGTCGAGGATCGGAAAGTCCTGCCGCAACGCCTGCATCTCGCGTTCGAAGTCGTCGTCCTGAATGTCTGTGGCACGTGCGCTCATGTAATCAATTCCAAAGCAGAGAAATCGGGTATTTGTTCAGCAACCATGCGCTCCATCTGCATCCGCAATGCGTCACTGTCTATGGCAACCAGCGCCTCACGACAAAATGCATAGGTCAGCAATTGCACCGCGGTCGGTTCATCAATGCCGCGCGAGCGAAGATAGAATAACGACTTCTCGTCGATCTGCCCGACGGTTGCGCCGTGTGAACACTTAACGTCGTCGGCGTAGATTTCCAATTCGGGCTTGGTGTCGATTTCCGCGTTGTCGCTGAGCAACAGATTCGGGTTGGACTGCGCCGCATCGGTGCCATCCGCGCCTTCATGCACCATGACCTTGCCGTTGAATACGCAGCGGCAGCTGTCACGCAGGATGCCGCGGTAGTCTTCGACGCTGGTGGTGTTCTTCGCCACGTGATCGACGCGTGTGTGGTTATCGATGTGTTGCTTGCCGTTGCCGAGGTAGATGCCACGCATGGTGACGCTGGCGTCCTCTCCAAGCAGCTTGACGTTCAGGTCGTTACGCACCAATGCGGCGCCGATATCGAGTGTCAGTGTGTCCAAAGATGCGTCTGCCTCTATAGCGGCGTCGATCCGCGTGACCTGCAGGGCGCTCTGATGCAGGGACTGCATCCGGCGCAGCCGCAATTGCGCCGCACGCCCGACGTGGGCGTTCAGCACCGTGTTGTGCATTTGCGCATGCTCGGCTGTATCGTCGAAATGCTCGATGACCGTGAGGCGCGCGTTTGCCGCCAACCGAATCGACAGGCGAACCTGCGACAGGGCGTCCGGCCCGGTGACGCGGTGGACGATATGCAGCGGCCGGCTAACGTCGGCATCCTGCGCGACAGCGAGTGCAATGGCAGCACTCGGAAACGCCTGGTTCAACAGCCCCAGCGCTTGTGCAGGACCTGTTTCGCTGACGGTCTCGTTGGACTCATCGGCGTTAAGCGATACGCCCTCAGGCAGGCGGGTCAGTCTCGCGTCGAGCATACCGTCGACAAAAGCCAGCACCCCGACATCGCCGTAGGGGGCGAGCAGGGTGTTGATCTCTTCGGTGGTGTTTTGTTTGTCCGCAGCCGACGACGGGCTGACCGAAAGCGCGCGCAGTGCGAACTCTGCCAACGGTTCGCTGCGTGTGTATTTCCACAGTTCGTCGCGCCGCGTCGGGAAGCCATCGGCGACCAGGGCGTCAAGTGCGGCGCGTTGCGATGCGCTGCGAGTGCGCTTGTCGAATGCGGTTGTGAGCGGAGCCAGATTCATGCGGCAGCTTCCTCGAGCAGCCAGTCATAGCCGCGTTCCTCGAGCTCCAGCGCTAACGTCTTGTCGCCCGAGCGGATGATACGGCCGCCGGCGAGTACGTGGACGAAGTCCGGTTCGATATAGTCGAGCAGACGCTGATAGTGGGTCACCATGACAAACGCACGGTTGTCCGCGCGCAGCGCGTTGACACCGCGAGCGACGACCTTGAGTGCATCAATGTCGAGGCCCGAATCGGTCTCGTCCAGCAAGCACAGTGTCGGTTCAAGCACGCTCATCTGGAATATTTCGTTGCGTTTTTTCTCGCCGCCGGAGAAGCCCTCGTTGACGCCACGGTTCAGAAAGCCGGGGTCCATTTCCATCAGCTTCATTTTCTCACGTGCGAGCTTCATAAAATCGACGGCGCTGATTTCGGGCTCACCGCGTGCTTCGCGAATGGCGTTCAATGCCGCGCGCAGCAGATAGGTGTTGTTGACCCCTGGAATCTCAACGGGGTACTGGAAGGCCAGAAAGACGCCGGCATGCGCGCGTTCTTCCGGCTCCATGTCGAGCAGGTCTTTGCCGTCGAGCGACACCGACCCACCGGTGACGGTATATTCGTCGCGGCCGGCCAATACGTTGGCCAGCGTGCTCTTGCCCGAGCCGTTAGGGCCCATGATCGCATGAACCTCGCCGGCGTTAACGCTCAGCGAAAGTCCCTTGAGAATCGATGTATTCGCGACGCTCGCGTGCAGATCTTTAATTTCCAACATTGTCATCATTCTTATCCCACTGCGCCTTCAAGGCTGACGTTCAAAAGCGCCTGCGCCTCGACGGCAAATTCCATCGGTAGTTCACGAAATACGTCTTTGCAGAAGCCGTTAACGATCAGGTTCACGGCATCTTCCTCGCCAATGCCGCGCTGGCGGCAATAGAACAGCTGGTCGTCGCCGATACGCGACGTCGTCGCCTCGTGTTCTATCTGTGCGCTGGCATTTTTGACTTCCATATACGGGAAGGTGTGTGCGCCGCATTCCTTGCCGATCAGCAACGAATCGCACTGCGTGAAGTTGCGCGCACCTTTGGCTTGCGGCATGACTTTGACCAGTCCGCGGTAGGACTGCTGCGCCTTACCTGCCGAAATGCCTTTCGACACGATCGTACTGCGCGTGTTCTCACCGATATGAATCATCTTCGTGCCGGTGTCCGCTTGCTGGCGGTTGTTAGTAACGGCGACCGAGTAGAATTCGCCGACGGAATTATTACCGCGCAGGACGCAGCTGGGGTATTTCCACGTGATCGCCGAGCCGGTTTCGACCTGCGTCCATGAAATCTTCGAATTCTCACCGCGACAGTCACCGCGCTTGGTGACGAAATTGTAAATGCCGCCTTTGCCGTTCTCATCGCCGGGGTACCAGTTCTGCACCGTCGAGTATTTGATCTCGGCATCATCAAGTGTCACCAGCTCAACCACCGCCGCATGCAGCTGATTCTCATCGCGCATCGGCGCGGTACAGCCTTCGAGGTAGCTGACGTGCGCACCTTCATCGGCGATGATTAACGTGCGCTCGAACTGGCCGGTGTTCACTTCATTGATACGGAAATAGGTCGACAGCTCCATCGGGCAGCGCACGCCTTTAGGGATGTAGACGAACGAGCCGTCACTGAATACTGCCGAGTTCAGCGCGGCGAAATAATTGTCGCGCTGCGGCACCACAGTGCCGAGATATTTTTTGATCAGTTCCGGGTGCTCGCGTACCGCTTCCGAAAACGAACAGAATATAACGCCGGATTCAGCCAGCTTGTCGCGGAATGTCGTCGTGACGGACACGCTGTCGAACACCGCATCGACGGCGACCCCGGCGAGTCGCGCGCGCTCGTGCAGGGGGATGCCCAGCTTGTCGTAGGTCTCGAGCAGTTTCGGATCGACCTCGTCGAGGCTTTGCGGCTTGTCTTCGTCTTTCTTCGGCGCAGAAAAGTAGGAGATGGCGTTGTAGTCGATTTTCGGATAATCGACATGCGCCCATTCCGGCTCCGACATTTCCTGCCAGATGCGAAAGGCTTTCAGTCGCCACTCAAGCATGAATTCCGGCTCGCCCTTCTTGGCAGAGATTGCCCGCACGACGGACTCGTCGAGGCCCGGCGGGAATGTGTCGGATTCGATGTCGGTGACGAAGCCGTGCTTGTACTTCTGGTCGACGAATTTCTGGACGTCAGCGTTGCTGGTGCTCATGTTAGTGGTTGTCCTTCGGGGGCAGGGTGTGCCGTACGGTGGCCGGTCGGTGGTGAAGCGTGACGGGCATTAGAGGTAGCGTCTCCGGAATATTGCGGCCGGTTTTCAGGTCATCAAGGCTGATTGAGTCGAGGGCCGTGCGGATTGCGCCGTTGATTTTCTGCCAGGCGCTGCCGACGCCACAGACAGACAGCAGGTCACAACTCTGGCTGGCGGACGAACACTCTGTGATCGCTACCGGGCCTTCGATGGCATCAATAATCTGCGCGGCGCTAATGTCGCTGGCGGAGCGCGCCAACGAATAGCCACCGGCACTGCCGCGCCGCGAGCGCACCAGTTCGGCGCGCGTCAGCGACTTAAGCAGCTTGCTCACCGTCGCCGCGCCGACGCCGGTGCGAACGGCGATCTGATTGGCGCTGGTGGGCGCCTCGTTGTCATGGTTTAACTCGGACAGAACTAACGTGCCGTAGTCGGTCATCTTGCTGATTCGCAACACTTGTCCATCTCCTGTCTCTCAATTGGTACCATTTTAGTCCTGTTTGGGCTTAAAACCAAGCCGAGATAATTGCGTGGTAAGGCACAGGCTGTTGCTATAATGCCGACAAATGTGAACATCGCGCGCCACAAGCTGTCCTAAGCGCTTGAAAATGACGCCAAGTGCGTTGCAAAAATACAACATATATGACTAATTCGCTGTGAGTTTTTATCTCGTAGCGCGGTCAGAGATTTTATGGATTCTGAATACATCGTCGAAATCGAAGACCTGCACTATGCCCGTGGCAGCCGCCTGATCTTTGATGGCCTGAATCTCGGCATCAAGCGTGGCGAGGTGACCGCGATTATGGGGCCAAGCGGGACGGGGAAAACGACCCTGCTGCGCCTGATCACGGGTCAGTTGGTGCCGGATCGCGGGCGTATCCGTGTCGATGAGGAATGGCTGGCCGAGATGCGTCGCCCGGACCTCTACAGGATGCGTCGCAAGATCGGCATGTTGTTTCAAAATGGCGCGTTGCTGACCGATTTTAACGTGTTTGAAAATGTCGCGTTCCCGCTGCGCGAGCACTACGATCTGCCGGAGCGCATTGTCCGCCACATCGTGCTGACAAAGTTGCATGCCGTCGGGCTGCGCGGTGCGGCCTACATGCAGCCGGCGGAGCTCTCGGGTGGCATGGCGCGGCGTGTGGCGCTGGCGCGCGCGATGGCAACCGACCCACGCATACTTATTTATGACGAGCCGTTCGTCGGTCTGGACCCGATTTCGATGGGGGTGATCGTCAGGCTCGTGCGGCGTATGAACGATGCGCTGGATATATCTTCCATCGTGGTTAGCCATGATGTCGAAGAAATCAGCTCCGTTGCCGACTCGAGCTATCTGATCTCGGATGGCAAGGTTGCGGCATCGGGTAGTCCGCACGAGCTTAGCAACGCGCCGTCCGAGCTGGTTCGCCAGTTTATGCACGGCATGGCCGATGGGCCGGTTCCGTTCCACTACCCGGCGCCCGACTATGCGAACCAGCTGCTGGGCGATGACGATAAGGTAGCAAGCAGTGATTCGTGATCTGCTATCGGCACTTGGCGGCTTTTTGCGCACGTTCGGCGCGCTGCAACTGTTTTTCATGCGCCTGCTTGCCGAGTCGCCTCGCTTGTTCCTGCGCCCGCGTCTTATTATCCATCAGGTATTCAACGCCGGCGCGTTGTCACTCGTGCTGATCATGACCTGCGGGTTTTTTGTCGGCGCGGTCATCGGGCTGCAGGGTTTTAGCAACCTGGCGCGTTTTGGTTCCGAGGATGCGCTTGGCCTGTTTTCCGCCTTGTCGCTGATGAAAGAGCTGGGCCCGGTTATTACCGCATTATTGTTCGCCGGGCGCGCCGGTACCGCGCTGGCGTCCGAGATCGGATTGATGCGCGCGACCGACCAGCTATCGGCGATGGAGATGATGGCGATCGACCCGGTGGTGCGCGTCGCCGTGCCGCGATTTATCGGCGGTGTCTTGTCGATGCCGCTGCTTGTCGCCATATTTACCAGCATAGGCATACTCGGCGCCTATGTCGTCGGGGTGCCGTTGATGGGCGTCGATAGTGGCGCTTTTTGGGCTCAGATGCAGGACGGCGTCGAAATGGCGGACGTCTACGAGGGCATTATCAAGAGCATCGCATTCGGCGTGGCAGCCAGCCTGATCGCCGTATGGGAAGGTTACAACGCAATTCCGACCGCCGAAGGCGTCGGTCGCGCAACAACAAGAACTGTAGTGATTACTGCTGTCGTCGTACTCGTTTTCGACTTCATGATCACCGCGGTAGCAATCAGATAAGGACGCACGGCTATGCAACAGACACGAGCGGTTGAAATTGGTACAGGGGCATTCGTCGCGCTGGGCTTTGCGGCATTGTTTTTCCTGACCACACAAACCACCAATCTACAAACATTCGATGACGGTTATTTTGATGTCACCGCGCGGTTCGAAAACATCGGTGGCCTCAAGGTGCGCTCACCGGTCAGTATGGCGGGTGTGAAGATCGGGCGGGTTGAGTCGATTACCTTTGACCCGCAGCAATTCAATGCCGTCGTGACCCTGCGCATTGATGCACGCTACGACCAGTTGCCCGAGGACAGCGACGCCAGCATCCTGACGTCCGGGCTCTTGGGCTCGCAGTATATCGGCTTGCAGGCGGGCGGTTCTGACCTCTATCTTGAGCAAGACAGCGAAGTGTTGTTTACCCAGTCTGCTGTCGTGCTTGAAAACCTGATTGGTAAATTTCTTGTCAACTCGGGCAGCGACGACTGATCTCAGTTCGCTTGTTCAGGAACGCAAATTTATGAGTAATTCAAATATGTTTCGTCAATTTTCAATTGCAGCACTGCTTTTGCTGCTTATGATCCCCGCGCATGTGCAAGCCGCTGATGAGGCAACCCCTGTTGCTGTTATTAATGGCGCAATCGATGAACTTAAAGTCGGGCTAAACGGCAAACGCGACGCCTACAAGGCGGACGACGCGGCACTCTACACATTTATCGACGGGCTGCTGGCACCTAGGTTCGATCGCAACTATGCGGGTCGACTGGTGATGGCGCGCCACTGGCGCGGCGCCAGCGACGACCAGAAGCGCCGCTTCATCAGTGCGTTTTACAACGCGTTGCTGCAACGCTACGCAGATGGTGTTCTGGAGTTCCGTGAAGACCGCGTTGAGGTGCTTCCTGCACGCGGCGAGCAGGACGAAAAACGTGCCACTGTCCGCACGCTGGTAACACTCGACAACGGCGAGCAGGCGCCGGTCAATTACGGTCTGATCAAGCGCGGCGACAATGGCTGGAAAGTCTACGATGTGACGATCGAGGGTATCTCCTACGTACGTAATTTCCGGGCGGAAATCGACGAAGAAATTCGTAAGACAAGCCTTGATGCGGTTATCGAACGACTCGAGTCGGAAGCGGTCGCGACGAACTGATGGCCGCAGTTGAGATCATTGATGACGGTGACGGCGGTTTCAGCCTCAAGGGAGAGCTGACCTTCGACACGGTTTCTGATTTGCTCGATCGTGGCCAGCACGTATTCTCCGAGCACAGCAAGATTGTGCTTGATCTGCAGGGCATAGAGCGCACCGACAGTGCAGGGCTGGCGTTGCTGATCGAGTGGGTCAACTGGGCGAACCACAGCGTGCGTGAGATCAGCTACGAACATGTACCTGAGCGACTGATCAACATTGCCAAGATCAGCGAAGTGGAGAGTTTACTCGTTGCCGGCGAACGCTGGAGTGGGTTCCTGTAACCTCGCTTACAGGCCTTCCACTTACAAGCCTTCGTCGAAGTCGTCTTCGATCTCGAACTCTTCTTCGTCGCGCGGCGGATTACCGTCGTAGATCAGGAAGTTGCGCCGCTGCAGATAAGCCTCGCGCAAAAAGATGTACGGGTCATTCGCGGCGTTTAGCTGCTCTTCCAGCGGCAACACGGCAGCGCGTGCCGAGATAATGTTCAGCACAAGCATCTTGTCTTCAATGCCCGTGTCACCAACGACCCTTCTTACCGGCAATGCGAAGTCGGCGGCCGTAGAGAAGGAGTCGCGCAGGGTGCTTGGGCCAAGAAACGGCAGCATCAGGTAGGGCCCGCTGGATACGCCCCATTTTGCCAGTGTCTGCCCCCAGTCTTCGTTGTGCTCTTCCAGCCCGAACTTCGTTGCGACATCGAAGATACCGACAATACCAATCGTTGAATTGACCAGAAAGCGCCCCGTGTCGCTGGCGGCGTCTTTGCCCTTGCCTTGCAGCAACTGGTTGACGATGATCGCGGGCGTGCGCAGGTTGGCGAAGATGTTGCTGACGCCGCGTTCGACCGGGTCCGGCGTGATTATCCGATAGCCTTTAGCGACCGGTTTCAGCAGGATGTTGTCGGCCGTGGTGTTAAACGCGTACATGCCGCGATTAAAGCCTTCCCAGCGGTCGTCTTCGGGCACCGTTCCGGTGCCGGCACAGCCAGCGATGATGGTGGCTAGCAGCGTCAGGCAGACCGCCCGCGTTCGGCTAAGATGCGCCATTCGATAATGTCCTGGTCGTTGTCATCAGGTTGAGCGTTAAGCTAGCGGCTGTCCGCGGCCAGTGAGTTATTACGGTCACGGCGAACTTCGAGCTTTTGTTCTTCGGAAAGATATTCGCTGACGAAGTCGGCCCGCGCAAGAAACCGGGCTCTCTGGATCGGCGTGGTTTCGCCGAGTGCCGCGCCACGGCGCAGCAGCACAACCGCCTGCACGAGGTTGCCGGTCATGATGTTGTACTCGGCCATGTAGTAGTGCGCTTCCGCGACCTGTTCCGCGTCGATGGCGGCGCGCGCGATCAGTCTTACCTGCTCAGGCGTCGGCGGCACATTGTTCAGCAGGTCGAGCAGCAAGGCGTGCGCCTCTTTTGGCTGGTTTGTTTCCAGCAACACCTCGGCGTGACGAATGGTCAACGGTACGTTGCGCGGAAACAGCCGCTGCGCGCGCTCGAACGTCTTGAGTGACTTGGCCGTCTCATCGTTGGCCGCTTGCGCCAGCGCCAATCCGATGTGGTAGGCGATGACTTTATGTTGCCCCTCGATCAGCGCCTCGAACAGGCGCTCGGCCTCTGCCGGGCGATTGTCGCGCATCATGGCGAGCGCGCGGCCATACAAGACGTCGCGGTCGTCGGTCTCACCGTCAATATTGGTAAAGTGTGCCAGCGCGGTTTCAGGCGTGTCGGCGAACAACGCCAGCGTGCGCGCCTTCATCAGCTTGTAGCCGATGCTGTTCGGGCGCGAAGTGTCGGGGAACCGGTCGGCGCGCGCTTTGGCCTCGGCCGTTCTTGAGCTCGATACCGGGTGGGTGCGCAGGTATTCGAGCTCGGCGCCGGGAAACAGTGAGTTGTTGGTGCGCCGACCCATGCGGGCAAAAAAATCGGCCATCGCGTCTACATCAAAGCCGGCGGCGGCGAGCGTCGAGATGCCGACCCGGTCGGCCTCGTATTCGTAGCCGCGCGTGAAGTTGATCTGATTCTGGATCGTGACCGCCTGCGTGGTCGCCAGCGCGCCTTCCATGAACTCGCCGCCGGCACCGGTTGCCGCGCCGATCGCGATGGCGCCGAGCATCGCCGCCATCGTGAAAATGCTCTGCCGCGAGTTGTCGTGAATGGTGCGTGCGATGTGGCGTTGGGTGACATGCGCGATTTCGTGCGCGAGCACGCTGGCGAGCTCGCCTTCGTTGCGGGTCAGCTGTATCAGGCCGGTGTGGATGCCGATGAAGCCGCCCGGCAGCGCGAACGCATTGATGCTGGGGTCGTTAACCACAAAGAACTCGAACTGGTAGTCGCCGGAATTGCTGTTGCCCACCAGCGTGTGGCCGATGTCGTTGATGTATTCCGTGAGTTCCGGGTCCTGAACGATACGACCGCGCTGGTGGAACATACGCATCATCGCGCGCCCGATGCGCGCCTCTTCGTTTTTCGGCAGCAAGGCGTCCGCCGGGCTGCCGATGCTCGGCAACTCAAATCCCTGCGCATGACCGCGCGGCGCGGCGGCCGCGGCAATCCAGCCAATCATCACGACCAGTGCGATCAGTCGTAGTCTGTGTCGTGCAGTTTGCGTCATAGTCACTCAGACCGTGGTAGCGGGCGGTCGTTCACCACCCGTCACCCGGTTTATCTTACCGTCGTTTTCAGCCTTTCGCTGCCTTGTCCAATGCCTTGGCGGCCTCGAGAACCTCGTCGGCATGGCCTTTTACCTTAACCTTGCGCCATTCCTGGCGCAGCTTGCCGTCGGCGTCGATCAGGAAGGTGCTGCGCTCGATGCCCATCACCTTCTTGCCGTACATGTTCTTTTCTTTGATGACATCGAATTGGCCGCACAGAGCCTCGTCACCGTCGGACAAAAGTTCGAACGGCATTTCATACTTCGCCTTGAACTTCTCATGAGATGCAATGGAGTCACGCGAAATGCCGAAAATCACGGTATTCGCACGCTTGAATTTCGCATTCAGGCCGGCGAAGTCGACGCTCTCGTTGGTGCAGCCCGGCGTGTTGTCCTTCGGGTAGAAGTACAGCACAACCTGCTTGCCGCGCAGCGACTTCAGATCGATCGTCTGTTCGCCGGTGGCGACGGCCTTAAAGTTCTTTACGACGCGGTTCATTGCGGGTGCGCTCATCGGTGTCTCCTAGATTTTGATGGGTTCAAGAATGCCGTCAACATTCATATGGTCGCAAAACTGCATGAATTCTTCACGCAGCTGTGCAAGTGACTGTTGCGCGAGGATGTTTACGGTCGCCTGTACGCTGAACATCAGCGCGCCGGTGTGCGCGGCCGGGTAGCTGCGCGTGCTCAGCTCGCCGATCTCGATCTGGCGGGCAGCGAAAAAACCGGAAAGATTCGCCACAATCCCTTCCTGGTCGATGCAAACAAGGTCCACGGCATAGGGTATCCGCGGCTTATCGTGATGCTTTTGTTCGGTCTTGCGCACGCTGATCTGCAGCCCGCTGTCCTGCGAGAACTTCTCGAGCGCTGCCTCAAGCTTGCTGATCGTGTGCCAGTGGCCCGATACCAGCAGCATCATCGCGAACTCGCTGCCCAGCGTCGCCATGCGGCTTTCGATGATGTTGCCGTCGTGGCGCATGACGACTTCGCTAAGCTCATGCACGATGCCGGTGCGGTCATGGCCGACCGCGGAAATGACCAATAGTTGAGACATAAGTGCTGCCTGATCGCCGGCATCAACGCGCCGGTGCTGGTTAAAGTTCCCGATTGTACGCCCAAACAGTGCTTGCCGCGACGTACCACCAGCGATTAAACTTCCCGCCCGCTCCGGTGGAGAGAGAGATGTTTTCCGGCAGTCTGGTCGCTTTGACGACACCCTTCAAGAATGGTGGTGAAGTCGATTATGTGACCTTCAAACGCATTATTGACCGACACGCCAGCGCCGGCACCGATGGTGTCGTGGTTGGCGGTACGACCGGCGAGTCGGCGACGCTGACGCGTGCCGAGCACGCCGAGCTGATCGCGCGCTCGATCGATATGATCGGCGGGCGCATGCAACTGATCGCCGGTACTGGTTCAAACTCGACCGCGCAGTCCATCGACCTATCGCAGGCGACCGACATCGACGGCGTCGACGGCTTCCTGCTCGTTGCGCCGTATTACAACAAGCCGCCGCAGCGTGGCCTGATCGCGCATTTCACCGCCATTGCCGACGCGGTAAGCAAACCGGTGATGCTTTATAATGTGCCGGGCCGCACGGTGAGTGACATCCTGCCGGAGACCGTGGCGGTGCTGGCAGAACATCCACGCATCGTTGCACTGAAAGACGCGACCGGCGATCTGGATCGCCTCGCGGCGCAGCAGGCCGTGTGCCCGAACGAGTTCCTCTATTTCAGCGGCGACGATTTCACGGGTTGCGAATTCATGCTTCGCGGCGGGCATGGTGTGGTTAGCGTTACCGCCAACGTGGCGCCGGCGTTGATGGCCGAGATGTGCAGATTCGCCATCAAGGGCGATACCAAGAAAGCCCGGCTGATTGATGCGAGGCTCGCGTCGCTGAACGAAGCGATGTTTGTCGAGTCCAATCCGATTCCGGTGAAGTGGGCACTGCAGGCGCTCGGTATTGGTGATGGCTCGATTCGTCTGCCACTGACGACCCTCGATGACGTGTACCATGTGCAGGTAAGAACAGCGCTGCAAAATGCAGACTTGATGTGAACGGGATGACGATGATTCGAACAGCAACATTGATCGCGCTTGCGACTTTTATGGCGGGATGCGGTACAGCCAATCCGTGCGAGCAACGTACGGACTATAAGAATGTCCGCCAGGCAGGACCGATCATGGTGCCCGGTGATCTTGACGCATTGTCGGACGAGCAGACCCTCGTCATTCCCACGGCATCGACGCCGCCCGACGTTGATGCCAGTTGCCTCGAAAAGCCACCGCGCTTTTTCGATGAGTCTGCCGACGAGGGCAGTTAGAAAGCACGCAAAAAAAAATACGGAGAGGTGGCTGAGTGGTTTAAGGTGCTCGCCTGGAAAGCGAGTGTGCGTTTATAGCGTACCGGGGGTTCGAGCCGACCCCGGCGCAGCCGGCGGGAGACGACGCGCAGGCCGCGCAGCGGCTGAGCGGCCCCCTTGAGGGGTGAGGAGCGAAGCGACGAACAATCCCGTCGCGAAGGTCACCGCCATCGGTGATCGAGGGCAGAGAGAAAATACGGAGAGGTGGCTGAGTGGTTTAAGGTGCTCGCCTGGAAAGCGAGTGTGCGTTTATAGCGTACCGGGGGTTCGAATCCCCCCCTCTCCGCCACTTCGACGGTCCGGCTATGCCAAGTATCCGCTGCTTTTTCGTACCACCAGTTTGCTCTCGAGTATTGTGTCGCCGACTTCCTCACCACGGATCAGCCCCAACACAGTTGTCACCAGGATTTGACCGGCTTTATGAATGCTCTGGCTAATGGTGGTTAGTGGCGGACTGGCGTAAGCGGCGAGCGTAATATCATCGTAGCCAACAACAGCGATATCGTCGGGTACATGCAGGCCCAAATCGCGAAACGTTGATTGCGCGGCCAGTGCCATGACATCCGACACGCACATCACTGCATCGGGCTCCGCGCCCGTCGCCGCGAACTCGCGGATTACTGCGCCGGCGCTGTGCATATCGAAAGGCACGTCGACGCGAAGGCCGGGATCCGGCTCGATTCCTGAATCGTGCAGTGCTTGAAGGTAGCCTTCAAAACGCGCGGCGTTCTCCGGGTTGTTGGTATTGCCAAAAAACGCGACCTTCCGCCGGCCCATTGCAACCAGATGTTCGGTCGCCTTGTAGCCGCCCTGGAAGTTGTCGCTGCCGACGACGGGGTAATGTTTTTTTGCGACCGGTTGGCCCCAAACGACGATTGGCTTGTCGCCCTTCGCGAGGGCGTCCAGTTGCTCATGTTGCTCGCCTTGGCCGATAAATATAATGCCATCCGACTGGTGCAGCACGCGGCCCTCACGCAGATCGGCGACATTGCTGATCGGCGCGTGCGCGAGCAACAGGTCGTAGTCATGTTCGGCAAGACTGTCAGCGATGCCGCCAAGCATGTCGAGAAAGAACGGGTCGGACATGTGTTGTTGCGAGCGGATGTCCAGCATGAATACAACTGAAATGACACTGGTTCGGCGCAACCTGAAATCGCGTGCCTGTCGGTTAACAGAGTAGTTGTGCTGCCTGGCCAGTGACTGGAGCTTCTTGCGCGTCTTTTCGCTGATGATCGGATTGTCGCTGAGTGCGCGTGATGCTGTGGCGCGCGAGACACCGGCAAGGTCGGCGAGGTCCTGCAGGCTGTTGACTGTCTTGTTGGTTTTTTGCGTCATTGCGTGCCTCGGTAGCGCGATTCGCGTGTGAAAATCGCCGCTAAGCTTTGATTCTACAACACCAAAACATCCAGAATAACAATATCTTAGAGATATTTCGCAATCGATTGCATTGCAAAATGTTTGCAATCGATTGCAACGCAATTTAGCGTATCACTGGTCAAATCCAGTGCACCGTGTCGGTGCCAAACGTATACCGGGGGGTATTCACATGAAAGCTAACGGATTATGCCGCGCCACAGGCGGGTTCCTGGCGACGGCCGTTGTTGCCAGTGCCATTTCGGGTGCAGCGTTGGGCCAGGATAGTGCCCAGGACGAACAGCAAGAGGCGATTGAAGAAGTCATCGTCACCGGTGTTTCGCGGCCAACGACCAAATTTGAGTCTTCCGCATCTGTAACCGCTATTTCGGCCGACGACGTGCTCAACAATGCGCCGCGCTCGACCGCTGAAATCTTCCGCAACATTCCAGGCATCCAGGCAGAATCGTCTTCGGGCGACGCCAACGCCAACGTCAAGGTCCGCGGCATGCCGATCAGTTCGGGCGGTGCACGCTACATGTCTATTCAGGAAGACGGCTTCCCGACCTTACTGACTGGCGACGTGGCATTTGCGACGGCCGATACCTGGTTGCGTGCTGATTCGACGATCGCCACCGTGCAGTCGATTCGCGGCGGTACGGCAACGACCCAGGCATTCAATGCACCGGGCGGCATCATCAACTTCATCTCCAAGGACGGCTCGCAGGAAGGCGGTTCTGTCGCGGTGACGGCCGGGATCGACTACGACGCGCTGCGCGTTGATGGCGAATATGGTGGCGTGTTGACCGGCGACTGGACGTATCACGTAGGCGGTTTCTTCCGCAAAGGCGAGGGCCCACGCGAGGCGCCGACTGACCTCGAGGATGGCTACCAGCTGAAGGCAACGGTGGCGCGGGTGTTCGACAAGGGCACACTGAAGTTCCACTTCAAACGCCTCGATGACCGCGTGCCCACCTACCTGCCAATCCCGGCCCGTTACACCGGCGGCTCGAATTTCGATGCCTTCGGCGTTGATCTGGGCGATGGCACCTTGTTTAACGACACGACCGACTGTGCGCCGCGTCGCAACAACGTCATCAACTGTTACGAGGACGGCGTCGAAGCGGAAATGACATCGCTGGCGATTGTGGCCGACTATGACCTGACCGGCACAGTGAATGTTGGCTTCCGTCACAGAACCGCGGCGATCGAAGGCAACTTCGCTGCGCCGTTCCTGACGACACCATTTGTCGATCCGACCGGCGGTCCGTCAACGGAAATAGTGTACTTCAACACACAAGCGAACGACATGGACAACAGCTTCAGCGATGTGACCCTGAACGGTGATTTCGGTGCCGTCCAGGCGACTGTCGGTCTGGCCATGGTCAATCAGAATGTCAGCACCACATGGAACTTTAACCAGTACTATGTGCGCCTCGATGGCGACCTGACCCCTTTCGACTCGGGTGATTCTGTCGACGGCGTGTTATACGGCAACCCGGCGTTCGGCAACTGCTGCACGCGTGCCTACGACTTTGAGATCGACGCATTCGCGCCCTACATCTCGCTGAGTGGGGAGTGGGGTGATCGACTGGTCTGGGATGCCAGCTTCCGTCAGAATGATTATGAAGTCAGCGGCACGTTCGCCGAGAGCACTGTGCTTGTTCCGCTGGACGTCAATCAGGACGGTGTCGTCGGCCTCAACGAACAGGCAGTGCCCACCATCGGCGCAGCCTCGATCGCTGACTACGAACAGGACTTCGACTCCTGGTCAATTGGCGCAAACTACGCGGTGACCGACGCGGTTGCGCTGTTTGCCAATCTATCCGAGGGCGGCAGTCTATCCTCGCCTGACCGTGTGACCGGCAACGTCAATGCGGATGGCAGCATGGACAATGGCGCCGGGCATGCGATCGTCAAGCAGGCAGAGCTCGGAGTGAAATGGCAGTTCGGAGACGGATCGTTCTACGCGACTTACTTCGATGCCGAAACCGATGAAGAGCGTGCCTTCGAAGTCACGACCCAGCAATTCTTGCAGAACTCATACGAGTCGAGCGGCTTCGAGCTGGAAGGTGATTATGAATTCGGTAACGGGTTCCGCGTGCAGGGCAGCCTCACGCTTACCGATGCTGAGATTGTTCGCACTGCGAACGGTGCGAACGTCGGTAATCAGCCTCGTCGACAGGCCGAGTACTTCTTCAATGTAACGCCGTCATTCTCGACGGATATGTGGGACGTTGGCGTCAACCTTGTTGGTACCGATGAGGTCTACGTTCAGGACAACAATGACCTGAAATTCGACAGCTACATCGTCGCCAATCTGTTTGGCAACTACTACGTCAACGACAACTTCAGTGTTAGCCTCAACGTCAACAACCTGTTTGACGAGGAAGGATTCACAGAAGGCGAAGAGGGTTCTGCGGCAGTCGGTGATCTGGTTCGTGTTCGTCCGATCAACGGCCGCACGACATCCATTTCGCTGCGCTACTACTTCTTCTGACGTCGCATGCACCGCAGCGTGCGGTGCGGCCTGTTAGTCGACAGTCCGCCAGAACAATTCGCGGCACCGGTTTGTTGTATCCTACCGGTGCCGCGGACGACGCCTCCGACGGGCACGGTCAGCGCAACACTGGCATAGTCATATTTAGTGCAACGCACCGCGTCCGAAACAGCGCGATTGTTTCCGGCAATGCGTCGTCGTAGCGTTGGGGGTATACAGTGTCTAACGCGGTTCAATTGATTGCCTACGCCGACCGACTGGGCAGGAATTTGTCCGGTCTCAAGTCGCTATTGGTTAATGAGTTTGACGGCTTGTTTTCCGGCGTGCATGTCTTGCCATTCTTCTATCCGATTGATGGCGCCGATGCCGGCTTTGACCCGATAGACCACAAACGCGTCGATGCGCGTCTGGGTGGCTGGGACGATATCAGCATGCTCGCAGCGGACTACAGCGTCATGGCCGATATGATAGTCAATCATGTGTCGGCCGATTCGCCGCAATTCTGCGACGTCATAAGCCAGGGCCCTGAATCGCCGTATTGGTCGTTGTTCCTGCGCAAGCAGGATATTTTTCCGGATGCTGAGCGCGACGCTGTCATGGACGAAGAGCTACGTCGCATCTATCGGCCTCGCCCCGGTTCGCCGTTCACCACAAAGCGACTTGATAACGGCAGCAGTTACGAGTTCTGGACAACTTTCAGCGACAAGCAGCTCGATATCAACGTCGAGGATCCTGCCGGTCGCGAATATCTGTTGTCGATTCTTGACGCCTTCGCCCGCGTCGGGATACGGGAGATCCGTCTTGATGCGGCTGGCTATGCGATCAAACGCCGAGGTACATCGTGTTTCATGCTCCCGGAAACGTTCGAGTTCATCGGCGGACTGTCCGAATATGCGGCAAGCGTGGGCATTGACACGCTGGTCGAGATTCACGCCCACTACCAGACGCAAATCGCGATCGCCTCGAGTGTTGGCCGCGTCTACGATTTCGCATTGCCGCCGCTGGTGTTACATGCGCTATATACTCACGACACCTCGCCGCTGGCACGCTGGCTTGAGATAGCGCCGAGAAACTGCGTCACAGTACTCGATACCCATGACGGTATCGGTATTCTCGACGTCGCGCGACAAGGTGCGCTGGAGGGCTTGTTGGCGGACGAAGAGGTGGATCGACTGGTTGAGACAATCCACCAGAAAACGGGTGGCCAGAGTCGGCGCGCGAGCGGTCACGCTGCCTCTAATCTTGATGTCTACCAGGTTAACGCGACCTACTACGATGCTTTGGGGCGCAATGACACCGACTACCTGATCGCGCGGGCAATTCAGTTCTTTGCGCCGGGTACGCCGCAGGTCTACTACGTCGGTTTGTTGGCGGGTGAGAACGACATGGCGTTGGTCGAGCGCACCGGCGTCGGGCGTGATATCAATCGGCACCATTACTCACGCGACGAGATCCACGCGGCCCTGCAACGCCCGGTCGTTGCCGGTCTCATGGACCTGATCCGTTTGCGGGGCACCGCTGGTGCTTTTGGCGGTGATTTCTCCATCACCGCGCAGCCGGGTGGCATGCTCAGGATGCGCTGGGATACTGCCGATGATTTTGCCGAGCTCAATGTTGGGTTGGCCGAGCGACGCGCTTCGATCAACTATTCGTCGCCAGATGGAACTGCGCAGCTCGAGATCAGTGACAACATGTTCGATGAATGCTGAGAACGCCAAGGTGGTGGTATCGATGAATAACAAAGAGAATTTGTCGGATACAGCACCGCTGTCTTTCTTCGAGAAGGTCGGCTACGGGCTGGGCGATATGGCGTCCAATTTCTACATGGGCTTCTTCGGCCTGTTCCTGCTTTATTACTATACCGATGTCTTTGGTATCTCTCCTGCGGCGGCCGCGACAATGCTGCTGTTAACAAAGGTCATAGATGCGATCAGCGATCCGGCGATGGGCCTGATCGCAGACCGCACACAGTCGCGTTTTGGTAAATACCGGCCTTACCTGTTGTGGGTGGCAATTCCGTATGCGCTACTCGGCTACCTGCTGTTTTTGGGCCCCGACCTGTCGGATACCGGCAAGCTCGTTTATGCGTATGTGACCTACACACTGGTTATGCTCGCCTACACGGCAATCAATGTCCCTTACTCGGCGCTGCTTGCCGTAATTTCGCCGGTTGCCACCGAGCGCACCAAGGCGACACAATTCAGGTTTGTCTTCGCCTCCCTGGGTACGCTCACTGTTGGCGCATTCGCGACACCGCTGGTGCGCTGGCTGGGCGGCGAGGACGAGTTGCTTGGATTTCGCCTGACGATCGTGCTTTTTGCGGTGCTGTCGGTCCTGTTGTATTGGATTACTTTCGCCACAACCCGTGAGCGCGTTCAGCCGAAGCCGCATAGCTCGAGTGTCCGCGACGATTTCTCCGCGCTATTGAAAAACATATCGTGGATCGTGCTGGTGTTCTGTGGCATCGCGGTGGTGATTGGTCTGATCACCCGTTTTGCATCGATCGTTTTCTACCTGAAGTATTACGTCATCGACGATGGCAGTCGCATCTTCCTGATATTCGATCGCACGGCCTTCCTGACATCCTGCGGTCTCATCGGTCAGCTTGTTGGCGCGCTGATGACCCCGGCATTGGCATCGCGCTTCGAGAAACATCATCTGGTCATTGGCATGAACCTGTTGCACGCCGTCTTGCTGGGCGTCTGTTATGTGATTCCGCCCGATCAGTATGCGCTAATTGTCGTTGTGCACAGCATAGGCATCATGACCTTTGGCGTGATCATCACGCTGTTGTTCTCGATGTATACCGACTGCGCAGAATTTGGCGAATGGAAGACCGGTAAACACACGGCGGGTTTGATTGTCTCGGCGTCGATGTTTTCGCTGAAATTCGGCTCGGCCGTCGGCGGTGCGTTACCGGGCTTCACGCTCGCGTGGTTTGGTTTTGTCGCCAATGAGGTGCAGAGCGCAGCAGCAATCAGCGGCATCCGGCTAATGTTCAATGTGCTGCCCGCCGTGTTTTTCTTCGTGGCTGGAGTGCTAATGGTCTTCTACCGGATCGACCGGGCCACGATGAGCCGCGTAGAGACGGAACTCCACGAGCGGCGCGCCGACGACGGTGCAACCAGTTTGGAAAGGCCTGCACAATGAGCGTCGCAGTACTTGGCGAGGCGCTGATCGACTTCATTGGCGGCGATGACGGTACGTATCGTGCGCACCTTGGCGGGTCGCCTTACAACGTAGCCATTGGTCTTGCCCGCCAGGTTGTATCAGTGAGCTATCTCTCGCCGCTCTCGGACGATAGTTTTGGCGATCAGCTACACGACGCGCTGCATAAAGAAGGCGTCGCTATGCCGAACGCGCGGCGCTCATTATGGCCGACCTCGCTCGCACTGGTCACGATCAATAAGCAAGGTGCGCCGGCGTACCGTCTGTACCGCGAGGGGATCGCCGACAAGGACACCTCATTCGAGGAGGTGCTGGCCAACCTGCCCGCCGAGCTCAAGATATTTCATACGGGTTCGCTTGCGATTACGCCGAGTCAGCTGCCGAGGATCCGTCGGTTATTCGAGATGCTGCGCTCGCGCGGTGTCCTGATCAGCATCGATATAAATATTCGCTTGCGAGCAAGTATCGATACTGAGGCCTATTTGCATGGCGTGCAGTCATTGCTGCCAATGGCCGATATCGTCAAGGCGAGCGACGAGGATCTTGCTGCGCTGCAGCTTGATGCCGACCCGCGTAAGGCTGCCCGTATCGCGCATGCGAAGATGTCTTCCGGCCTTTTTCTTTTGACCGAAGGGCGGGGCGGTGCGTACTTGCTTGATGCGCAAGGCGCCATCGAAAAAGCTGCCTATCCTATTGCCCGAGTTGTCGATACCGTTGGCGCTGGCGATACCTTCCATTCTGCTTTCCTCGCTGCACTATTGAAAACTATGAACAACGGAAAGTCGCTATCGGATATGCCGCGCGAGGCGCTGGGCGACGCTGTCGATTTCGCCTGTGCTGCGGCGGCGATCAATGTGTCACGAGCTGGTTGCTCGCCACCGACACGCGACGAGGTTGAACGATTTATCGCGTCGATGAAGCGCTGAGGCCGCGCGGGCGTGCGTCGGGATTTGCATCCCGCCACTCTCTCCGCCATCCCCGCACCCCAACACCAGCTGTCAATGCACTGTTTCACTGCGGATAACCGCCGCGCGGTTCCATCGTTGCGCAAAACCCGTAAACTGGTGGATAAACACTCAGCTAAAGAGAAAGCATAAGTCTCATATTTTTGTTGTAAAGACCGGCTCCGGTCTAAATCCGGTTTGATTATCCAGAAAAAACTGAAGCAGTGAGGTGTCGTCGCCTACCGTCGAGAACCACAATCGACCGGTGGGTATACCGGTGTTTCTAGATAGCATTGACGAAGACACAACTGCTGGGTCGAAGCTGACGTTTCGAAAATCTATGACAGGTCCACAAATATGACCGAGCTCATTTATTGTATTGTCTTCGTCAATCGCTCCCTGCAGCAGATTGGTGCAGTTGTACAGCTGCACATCTTCTGATTTGAACTTGGCGGAGAGGAACTCACCGAACGGCTCCAGTAACTTTCTATATTTGCGGTAAGACTCGTTGGAGAAGACTAGAAACCCTTCAAAACTGAAGAGCACGCCACTCTCACGTTCCATGGAGTTTCCATCTTCCACTATGTCTACAGGCTTCCAATGCTCGAGCATTGACTTGCCGTGAAATGGAAGTGTGCTTGACTCCCTATAGAGCTTAGGCAATTGACTCCAATTCTTAAGCGCAACGAAACGCCCATGCCGGTTTGAGTTGAGCACATAAACAGTCAGCGTGGTCATTAAGGTATAACAATGCCGCGCATCAGCTCTTGTCGAGTCTGCTCCAGCGCGTTCTGTGGATGCCTGCCTTGTGGTTTCATTGAAGCCTCGTCCCTTATCCCACATTTTAGCCCACATTTTTTCGTGGCTTTTGTGAGATGCGATTGGATGGTATCGGACTTCGAGTTTGGCTAAGTAATTGTTCCTAAGTCAACTTCTGGACGCTCTCGGACATTCTTGGATGTCGAATAGGCAGACCCCCTCTCCGCCACTTTCAAGTAGCTGTCGATTTCGCCCTAATCTGGCAACCTGACAAACAAAAAAAGACCCCGCCGAAGCGGGGTCTCATCTCTGCATAACTACAGATTTTCTAGACTATTTTGTCGGACCACCGATCGTCTTCGGACCTTGGCCGTTTTTGGACTCTACACGGCGCGGCCGGGATCCTTCTTACGTCACGAACCCTCGGCTACAGCAATGTCACGCTTCGGTGGAGCCGGCGCAAAGTACCCGACCACCAGCAGCATGCCGCCAACGCCCAGGAACGACACGATTCGCGCCAGCGTCCCGGTGCCGCCCATGTCGATCAGCAACAGCTTGACGACGACCAGCAACATCAGCCCGGCGCCGATAGCCCAGGTCTCGCGGCTGGTGCGCCGAACGCCGGCGATCATGCCGCCGAAGCCAAGCATGGCCCAGTAGATAGTCAGTGTGGCTTGCACGCCAAACGAGCGCATCAGCGTGCCTTGCTGCCAGGGGATATCGCCAAGGTGATGCACGCCGCGCACGACCGCGATGGTCGTTAACATGAACGCGGCCGCAAGCCACACGTAGCGGGCAATCTTGAGTTGTGCATCGTCGAGCCACTGCGATACGACATCTTTGCTGCGCAGGCCCGCCAGCGACAGCGCAAGGCCGGCCAGGGTCAATACATCGAACGGGTTCAACAGCGGCAAGTAGGGCAGGGGTGCAGGATCCCCGGGATTATTGATGCCGGCCGCAGTAAGCAAGACCAGGGTTATCGCCAAAAGCGTTGCGGCGAGAACCGAATAGGCATTGGCATGCCGTTGCAGTGGCCATGGCGCAGCGCTGCTCCCGCGCACGATCCCGAGCGCCGTCAGCACCAGGACCGCAAGTGCCGCCGACGTCGACCAGGTGTCGCTACCCAGCGCGATATCAAGGCGCCAGCCTGCCTCGTACGAGACGATCGAGGCTATCAGCAAGCCGCCGCAGAAATGCAGGATCTCAAAGAGCCGTTCGGTTTTTGGCAGGCGGTCTGCGGCAAGCTTCAGCGCGACGAAGTGCGCCACGACCAGCAACAACCATGACAGCGCACCAGCGCCTGCGATGACATGTTCGAGCACGGCCAGGTAAATAAGTGCCAGCAAACCCATCGCCGGTAACAGCAGCAGCGTTGATAATTGTGCGAGCGCCCAGCGTAGCTTCGCGCCGATCAGCGCGGCGGCCAACGCACTCACAGCGATCATCGCCGCCATAGCGTGCAGGACTGCGTTGCCACTCAGCCGCGTATCCAATTCCGCGAATCCGGTGCCCAGCCACCACGCCGACCCCCAGACGAATAACGCAATGACCGCGCCTGCTTGTCCGCGCATCGGTGCCTCGTCGCGCTCCAGCCGGTAGGCCGACCACAATGACAACATGCTGATTAGCCCGCCCGACATCGCGCTACCATTGAAGATTGCAGGCCCGGTGGCACTCGACCAGCCGGCTTCAACAAAGGCAACACCACTGCCGAATAATAGTGCGATGCCGGACAGCTTCGACAGCAGGCGGGTCTGGCGTACGCCCACCCACACCAGCGCCGCGCCTTCCAGCGCCCATGCGACGGCGGTCCAGCGTTCATCCATTGCCAGCGGTATGGAAAGCGTTACGAAGGCAACGGCCAGCGCGATATACGACTCGACCAGTAGCTGCATCTTGGGTTGCTTGAGGCCACGCAGCCACCACGCAGTGGCCGCATACAACACACCGACCGCGAGTGCGGTAATTGCCAGTCCATATTCGCTGTCGGCTAGCAGCGCGGACTGAAGCGCAAAGGCTATTGCCGGTGTACCGAAAATCAACGTTGCATCGACGATGCCACGCAAGTTGGGTGGTTGCCGGAACGCATAGAGGATTGCGATCGCGTGGTAGAACAGGAAGAAAGCGATGAGGAATGGCTCCGTCGTCGCGAAATACTCGGGTTGGTAATACTGGCCACCCCACAGTGATGCGATACCGAATGTGAAAACAAAACCGAGTAGGTTCAGCGCACGCCATGAGCGTGACCAGGCGATCGCGAGAATGCCGGCATTCAGTAACAGGTAATAGCCGAAGAGCAACGCGTGATTGCCACTGCCTGTTGAGATCAGGACCGGCGCGAGGAAACCACCGACTGTCGCCAATATCGCAAACACCAGCGCGTCCTGTCGCACAGCGAGCCAGCCGATGGCGGCGGTCAGTAAAACCAGCAACGGAAATGCCAGTGTTGCGGGCAACATTGGGTGTAGTCTGAAGGCTGCAAAAATCGTCAGGTAGAGCGCGCCTATGCCGCCGCCCTGAAGGCTAAGGGCGTAAGTGCGTTTGGTCTCGCGCAACCACCAGCCGACGCCAAAGACGACAGCGCTGATGAGCGCAACGATCAGGTAGCGCAGCGCCAGCGGCACAACGACATCGATGCGATCCACGGTGTACTTGAGTAAGAACGCAACACCAAAGAATGACACGATGACGCCGATCTTGACCGGTACGTTGCCGGTTGTCAGCCATGTCGTGGCGGTTTGGATAATTTTTTGGGCGATACTGGGTTCTATCGCAACCGGCTCGGGCCGCGGCTCACGTTGTCGCTTGCCTGGCGCCCTGGCGGCGGCATTCGCGGCCCAGCGATCTTCGGATGGTGTTGGACTGTCGGCGCGAATGTCGGGAGTCGCGGCGGGTTTGTCCCAGGTCTCTGTTGCTGTCGGTGCTGGCGACGATTTTACCGCGAGTGGCGCGGTGTTGTTATTCACGCTGTCCGCGAGGCGCAATTGCTCCAGCCGCTCGAGACGCTTCTGAAGTTTTGCGTAGTCGGTCGTGATCACCTGCAATCGGGCGAATAGTAATCCCAGGGCCGAGCCCGCCAGCATCGCAAAAAACGTACCGCCGCGAGGCGCCACAGCGGCGCCGAGGATTGCGCCTAATATGATGAACAAGACCTGCATACGTTTTACTCTGTAGTTGCCAGGCTTGCTAACACCCGACGGGTGTTTATCATCGACCAATATTTTGCGTAAAGACAGCTCGGAACAGGCCAAGTGTGACGTTCTCGACTAAAATTCGTAAATGCATCGAACCGAATGCTGGGTAAACAGTCGATTCGCCGATTTCCTGGAGGGATAATCGCGGCGTGGATTCGCGTTGGATCACTATCGTCGAATTTAACAACCTGCATGTGATTCGGTCGCCTGTTATACCTGCGGCTGGCCTGCAGTTCCGGTAGCATTATGCAACAACAATCTGATCGGCATTGACTGGCAGGCAAACGTTTATATGAGTTTTTTCTCGGAATTAAAACGCCGCAACGTGATCCGCATGGCGGCGCTGTATGCGGTTGGCTCCTGGCTTATTTTGCAGGTCACCGAGTTGCTCGTCGATATCCTCGACGTCCCCGACTGGACCATGCGTTTCATTCTTTTATTGCTGGTGCTCGGCTTGCCGCTGGCGCTGGTGTTCTCGTGGGTCTACGAGATGACGCCGGAGGGGCTCAAGAAGGAGCGTGAAGTCGAGTCGCATGCTTCAGTGACCGCGGAGACGGCCCGCAAGCTTGATGTCGTTGTCATTTTCTTGCTGGTTGCCGTGCTGGTGACATTTGCCGTTGATCGCCTGTTGCCGGAAGGGGCATCAAACCCCACGACTTCAACTGCCACCCCGAGGGATGACGCGACTACAGAATTGTCCGATCTGGCGAGTGATAAGACCAGTGACACACGAGATGGCGCCGACGATTTTGCGTCACCAATCAGCCAGGTGCCGGCGAACTCCGTGGTCGTGTTGCCATTCGATGATCGATCTCTGGCGGGTGACAGTGAATATTTCTCTGACGGCCTGACCGAGACGCTATTGCATATGCTGGCCGGGTTACCTGATCTCAAGGTTGCCGCTCGAAAATCGAGTTTTGCGTTTAAAGGCAGCGATGCCACCCCCGCCGAGATTGGTCAACAGCTTGGCGTTGCCAACATCCTTGAAGGCAGCGTGCAGCGATCTGGCGATCAGGTTCGCGTCAATGCTGTGCTGGTGCGCGCCGAAGATGGTTTTACGGTTTGGTCAAAGCGATTCGATAAGCAGTTGGACAGCATTTTTGAGATTCAGGATGAGATCGCAGAGGAGGTTGCCAGGGCTCTGAGCGTATCGTTGCTGTCCGCGCAGGGCAGCGTAAAGCTTGCTGGTGTATCCACACGTAACGTCCAAGCCTACGATTTGTATCTGCAAGCACTGTCCGAGTATCAAAAGGCCTCGTTTGGCAGCCTTGCGTCGGCCGAGGACTTGTTACAGGCAGCGATCGATCTCGACCCTGGATTTGACGAGGCGTATTCATCACTGGCGGCGGTCTACCTGTGGCAAACAAATACCGGTATGCAGGATTTTGAAGTCGGAATGGAGAAAGCCCGCGTAGCAGCTGTTCGCGCATTAACGCTGGATCCGGATAACGTAGAGGCCATCGGTATAGAGATGGAGGCGTCAGCACGGCTCGCACTCGCACGCGGCGATTTTGAGGCCGGGAACGATGACAGCAAAGCGCGTGCATTTGTTGAGAGCACGCCCGGCGAAGTTGCGCCAAAGAGAATGTATGCCGGCTATCTGAGGTACGTGGGCCGTCTGGATGAGGCTATCGTGCTACTTGACCGGGCGCTGGAGTTGGACCCGCTCAACGCCCAGTTACACTATGAAAAAGGCATTGTGTTCAACCAACTCGGGCGCAGTACCGAGGCACGAATCGCTTTCCGGGAGTCACTGCGTCTTGAACCGGAACAGCCGAATATCTACACCGCGCTTGGTGATATGGATTTCGTATCGGGTGACCTCGTGGGGTTCGTCCAGAACGTCGAGATTGCTATGGAGCTGGACCCGGCAGACCCGGAACAGCCCTTGTTCATTGCCCAGACATTGTGTTTCGGCGGCCTTGTCGATCAGGCGGCACCATACCTTGAGCGGTCCGCGCAGATCGCTGTCGATAATGATTATGCTGACAGCGTGCGGCTATCCTGTCTTGCGGCGAGCGGCGATAATGAGGGCGCGATCGAGCTGGCAATGCGATTGCTCGAAGCCGACATTGGAAATCGCCAAGGTGCGTTTGGTGTAGCCGTAGGCGAACTCCTGTTGGCCCATGCTCGGCGCAACACACTGGCACAAGGCGCAGCCTATCTCGAATCGCTGTATCCGGGTTTTCTTGATAACGCGCTGGACGCCGAGTTGGATGTCAAAGTGGCATTCAGTCGACTAATGGTATCGCCAATTCTCGCTCCGCTTCGAACCATCGAGGAGCGACGCGCGGATGCCACAGCTATTGAACGCTATTACGCGCAGACGTCGCGTGATCTGGTGCGACTGCGCTTGCCCAACATTTTTTATCTGGCGCTCAATGGCAATGAGCAAGATCTTGTGACGTTTATGCTCGACGACGTATTCCCGAATATTGAGATGGTGCTGCCGTACTCCACTATGCGTCAGTTTTTCGAATTGCCGCAGTATGCCAAGCTGGCCAGTGATCCGGCCATAGCTGCAGGGCTGGCACGGTGGGATAGCGCGTTTGATCGCTCGCGCAGCCGCTTTCTGAAATTTCTCGAAGAGCGCGATAGTTGAGGGTCTTCTCCAAGCCTGGACGCTGCGACGTCTCCGGAAAGCTCGGGTCAATCTTGGTATTCCAGCAATCTGCGGGTCTGGTGGCGGTGATACTTGAGAGTTTAATCAGCAAACTCAGGCGCATGCTCAGCATACGTTGGTCCTAGCTGATTTGAAAAGAACCTGATCTAGTCCTAACACGACACACACAGGAACTCCGAGTTGGGGAGAATGGTGAGACGACGTTTGGCCGCGTAGAGCTCGAAATGCGGCTCGGCGATATAGGTACAGACATCGTTGCGTATGTTCAAGTAGAACCGCAAATCAGAGCTTTGTTGAATGGTCTACAGGGAGCGGGGGCAGCGAGAGGCTGCAGGGGCGTCAAAGACGCGCTGGAACAAACCCGGCAGGAATTATAATGCGAGGAGAAGTGATTCCGAAATGACTACGCTTACCGTATACGTTCTGAACCAAAGCCATAGGGGTCGGTTTGTAACACTGAAAGATTCGAACCAATTACATGATCGGTACGAAGATGCGAACACGCGGCCTTTTTACGGCGAAGCAATGAAGCCCTATTGGACGCCCCTGGAATTAGTCGACGGCGAGGAGTCGATGGAGATCGATGGATCTGTGTTCTACAGTTTCCAATCTTTCATGGTCTTCGATCAAAAATCTCACCGCAGTTATAAGTCTCTGTTCGAGCCATTTGGTGAATTTCTTCCTGCTATCTACAGGTCAGAAGAAGTGCAGTTGTTCCACTGTACAAATATCTTGGATGGGGCAATTGATAAAGAAAACACTGTTTATGAACCAGGGCATATCTGCGGGCCCTTGATCGATTTTCGACGCGTCTGCTTTGACCAATCAGTCGTAAATCGACCGATGTTTTTCAGAAGTAACTACGTCATTTACAGTCAACTCTGGTTCTCGACAATCGGAGATGAAACAGAGCTGCTGCAATTCTTCCTGAATCATCAGACAGGCTTCAGACCCGAGCCAGTTTATGTATCGAAGTTAAAGCCGTAAAATGGATCACCCCACTTCACTAGTCACCTTTCAGCAGTACAAAGGGGCACTAAGAGAGGTAGTGAAGATTGGGGATAATCCGGTCTTTGACTTCTTGTTGAACCGATGCCAAACCCTGGACCAAATCCCGCACTGGAATATCTTATGACCAAAACCGCTGCTGATCTTTTCGTTGACTGTCTGGCTAATGAGGGCGTCGAGCGCGTGTACGGCGTGCCCGGCGAGGAAAATGCCGACATGATGATGGCGCTGGAGCGTTCAGATATCGAATTCGTATTAACGCGCCATGAACAGGGCGCGGCCTTCATGGCGGCAACGCATGGCCGCCTTACCGGTAAGGTAGGCGTTTGCCTCGGCACGCTCGGACCGGGTGCCACAAACCTGATTACAGGCGTTGCCGATGGCAATATGGATCGTGCGCCATTGCTGGTCATCACCGGTCAGGGTGGGATGCATCGCCAGCACAAAGAAAGCCACCAGGTCATGAATGTCGTCGACATGTATGAGCCGGTCACAAAGTGGGCCTTCAGTGTGCGGCGTGCCGACAGTATCCCGGAAATTATTCGCAAGGCGGTCAAGCTGGCCGAGAGCGAGAAACCCGGTGCGGTGCATATTGAATTGCCCGAGGACATCGCCGGCGAGACGGTCAACGGACATCCGTTGCGTGTGCGCAAGGTGCGGCGGCCGGTGCCCGATGACAAGATCATGGACCAGGCGTGGGCGTTAATTCGCCAGGCAAACAAGCCGTTGATCATTGCCGGCAACGGCACGATCAGAAAACGCGCCAGCAAGCAGCTGCGTCAGTTTTGTGATGCGTCGGGTATTGGCGTATTGATGACCTTTATGGCCAAGGGTGCGGTCGATCTGGACGCGCCTTATTGCCTGTATACCATCGGTATGGGCCAGACCGACTTCGCGCAACAGGCTGTCGCCGCTGCCGATCTCATCATCACGTTGGGCTACGACATGGTGGAGTATGCGCCGAAGTCGTGGAACCGGGACCTCGACAAGCGCATCCTGCATATCGATTTTGATGCCGCCGAAGTTGACCGCCACTACATCCCGGAGCTCGAGGTGGTCGGCGATCTCGCGCACGCGGTGTGGATGCTCAACGAACGCGCCGCTCGAGATGGGTTTCCTGACTACCAACTCGAAGAGCAGCAGGCCGTTCGCGAGCAGATGAACGAGGAGTTTACAGCGCACGCGAAAGATACGACCGAGGGCAGTATCCGGCCGCAAAAGGTATTGGCGGATGTCCGCGCAGTGCTGGACCCGGAGGACATTGTATTGTCCGGCGTTGGTGCACACAAAATGTGGATCGCCAGACACTACCAATGTCACGAACCGGGAACCTGCATTATTTCCAACGGCTTTTGTTCGATGGGGATGCCGCTGCCCGGCGCGATCGCCGCCAGTCAGACATGCCCGGACCGGCGCGTGCTGGCCATCGCAGGCGATGGCGACGTGCTGATGAATATTCAGGAACTCGAGACCGCACGCCGGTTAGACGCCGACATCGTCGTGATGGTTTGGGAAGACGGCGGCTACGGCCTGATTTCCTGGAAACAGGAAGAAGAATTCGATCGCCACACGGCGTTGTCGTTCGGCAACCCGGACTGGCTGCAACTGGCGGAGAGTTTCGGCTGGCTGGGCTTGCGCTGCGACAATGCCGCCGAGCTCAAAGACACACTGGATCAGGCGTTTGCCTACGACGGACCCGCGCTGGTCGTGGTGCCGATCGACTACAGTGAGAATCTGAAACTGAGCAAACGCCTGGGCGCGCTGGAAGCGCGCAGCCAGTAACGCAACGGAGCAACGACTATGGCGATCGCCACGACCAATCCAAACACCGGCAAGATAGAAAAAGAATTTGACGCGCTCGACGATCAGCAAATCGATGCAGCGATGGCTCGCGCCGCTGCGATCGCATCGACGATGCGTACGACCGCGCTTGAGCAGCGCCAACAGTGGCTGCGCAATGCCGCGTCTGTCTTGCGCAAAGACAGCGACAAGCTGGCCGCGATAATGACCACCGAGATGGGCAAGACCTTTGCTTCGGCGAAGACCGAGGTCGAGAAGTGTGCGTGGGTGTGTGATTTTTATGCCGACGAGGGTCCGGCGTTCATCGCCGATCACCCGATCGAGACCGGTGCCTCGAAAAGCTTTGTTCGCTATTTGCCGATCGGCCCGGTGCTCGCGGTCATGCCGTGGAACTTCCCATTGTGGCAGGTGTTCCGCTTTGCCGCACCGGCAATGTTGGCCGGTAATGTCGGGCTGTTGAAACACGCGTCGAACGTACCGCAAAGCGCACTCGCCATTGCCGATGTCTGGCACCGTGCGGGCGTGCCCGAAGACGGTTTCCAGACGTTGCTGATCGGCGGTAGCCAGGTTGCCCGAATTCTGAAAGACGATCGACTGCGCGCGGTGACGCTGACCGGTTCCGAGCCGGCCGGGCGGTCGGTTGCCGAAATCGCAGGCGGTCAGCTTAAGAAAGCCGTGCTGGAACTCGGCGGCTCCGATCCGTTTATCGTCATGCCATCGGCGGACCTCGACCACGCGCTCGACATGGCCGTGAAAGGCCGCACGATGAATAATGGTCAATCGTGCATCGCCGCGAAACGGTTCATTGTCCATGCCGATATTTACGACACCTTTCGCGACCGCTTTGCGAAGCGTCTGGACGCGCTGAAGGTCGGCGACCCGATGAACGAGAACACCGACGTGGGTCCGCTAGCGACAAAAGCTATCCGCGACGAGCTGCAGGAGCAGGTCGATCAAAGCGTATCCTGCGGCGCGAAACGCGTCACCGGCGCCGAGACGCTCGATGGCGAGGGCTGGTTTTTCAAGCCGGGCATGCTTGAGGAGGTACCTGAGTCCGCGCCCGCCTTCAGCGAAGAGTTGTTTGGTCCAGTCGCGATCCTGTTCAAGGTGGCATCGCTTGATGAGGCGATCGAACTCGGCAACGCGACGCGCTTCGGCCTCGGCTCGGCGTTGTTCACGAACGACGCACAGGAAATGCAGCAGGGATTCGATCAACTCGATGCCGGTGCTACTTTTATCAACACCATTACGGCATCGGACCCAAGGTTGCCGTTTGGTGGCGTCAAGGCATCGGGTTACGGCCGAGAGCTATCCGCCGATGGCATTCGTGAGTTCATGAATATCAAGACTTGCGCCATAGGTGCGACCAGCTAGTCGCGCAGATTTGCTGCGAGCGCGCCCATCTCAGGGCTCGGCCACAATTCAACCGCTCGACGGCGCATTTGTGGCCGATTGATGTAAGACGCCCGCGTGTTTGCTACCCTATCACTCCATTCTTGCTTGCCGAGGCGTGTTTTTTCGTCCGCATTTTTCGTATTGGTTTGCACAGCGAATCTTGCGAAAAGCCGCTTTGGCGCTAAACATTTAAAGGAAGACTAATGAGCGAAGCCAGCACAGGTAACACCGTAAAAATTCACTACACCGGTCGATTCGAAGACGGCACGGTGTTCGATACGTCAGCGGATCGCGACCCGCTGGAATTCACGCTCGGCAGTGGCCAGGTCATTCCCGGTATGGATAGCGCAGTGGAGGGCATGAAGGTGGGTGATAGCCAGACCGTGAGCATTCCGCCGGAGGCCGCCTACGGCAGTCACGACGAGCGTCTGGTGCAGAGCGTGCCGAAGAATTTGTTGCCCGAAGATATGACGCCAGAGGTTGGCATGCAGTTGCAGTCGCAGACTCCGGAAGGGCAGGTGATGCAGCTGGTCGTCACCGAGGTTGTTGATGAGACGATCACGGTCGATGCGAATCACCCGCTGGCCGGCCGCGTGCTGGAATTCGATATCGAATTGGTCGAAGTCGCATGAGCCCTCAATCATGACCGCTTATTTAATTGCCAATTACCGGATCACCAACCCCGATGGTTACGAAAAGTACCCGCCGGCGGTCGCGCCGACTTTGCTACCATTCGACGGTGAGCTTCTCGTAGCCGATTTCGAGAGTGAGGTTGTGGAAGGCAGCCCGCACCCGGTCAGCATTATCGTGCGCTTCCCCAGCAAAGAGGCCGCGCATGAATGGTATCGCTCGGAAGCCTACCAGGCGATCGTTCACTATCGCGCCGATAACACAGAAGGTAGTTTGCTTTTCGTTGATGGCTAGTCTGGTCGAACGAAATAGCGCTTCTTTATTGGCACCGTCGCTACAAGGCGGTAGCCAATATTGGTATATCAATCCCGGGCAAGATACGGCTCAGCATTAAAGCCCGCCATCAGACCGGCCACAACGTCCGGTTGATCGCCAAGCACGTCAAAGAACTCCCACGGGTCTGAGTCCAGGTCATATAGCGCCCGTGGCTTTCCATCGCGATCGATGAACAGCTTCCATCGCCCACGCCGAACGGCGAACTCAAGCTCCGACACCGAGTCCAGCGCCCAAATAATCGTGCGTACCGGCAGGTCGCCGCCTGCTAATGCAGTGCTGACATCAATGCCGTCAATCGGCCGGTCGGTTGGCAGCTCGCCACCGGCCATCAAAGCCAGCGTTACGAACCAGTCGGTACCGATGATCAGCGCGTCCGAACTGGAACCCGCGGCAACGTTGTCCGGGTAGCGCACGATGGCCGGAACTTTGATGCCACCTTCGTACAGGTAGTGTTTGCGACCGCGGTAGCCGCCGGTGCTGCCATAGGCATTCAACTCGTACCAGTTGATCCAGTCCGAGGTCACCGGTCCATTGTCACTGGTGAACACAACGATCGTGTCGTCTGTCAGGTCCTTGCGGTCGAGCCAGTCGAGAACACGGCCGAGCTGGGCATCCATGTAACTGATGTTGGCGTAATATTCGCCCGGGCCGCGCGGCACTAACTTGTCTTTTGGCGGTGCTGAGTGGCCGGACGGGATCGGCACGATGGGTCCTTCGGTGAATTGCTCATACATCGCGTTGAACGCGGCCGGGTTTTCAATCGGCGTATGCGGCTCGGCCATACTCAGGAACAGGAAAAACGGTTGCGCCTGATCCCGCTGCTCGAGCCAGTTGATGGCTTCGTCGGCATACAGGTCTGCGGTGTAGCCTTTTTGTGCCGGCAACAATTCGCGGTCACGATAAATGTTGGTCGGGTTTCGGTTGGTCGGAACCTGGAATGCGTTGTGACCGTAGAAATAGTCGAAGCCCTGGTCGGTGGGCTGCGGTTCATCGGTGCTCGCAAGGTCCGAGTTCAGGTGCCATTTGCCGATCAGCGCCGTCGCGTAGCCTTTCGATTTCAACACCTCGGCGAGCGTTACCTCTTCATTCTTGAGATAGATACCCGAGTCTTCCGGTATCCAGCTCTTGATGCCGGTCCGATATGGCGCGCGCCCCGTCAGCACGCCGGCACGTGACGGTGAGCACAACGCCGATGGCGCATAGTAGTTGGTGAGCTTCATGCCCTGTTCGGCCAGCGCATCAATATTGGGTGTCTGGATAACCGGGTGACCGTAGCTGCCCAGGTCGCCGTAGCCGAGGTCATCAACGTAGATCAGCAGGATGTTGGTTTGTGCCGCTACGGCGTGTGCGCTGAAGCACAATGAAATCAGCGACAACATGGCAAGCGCGCAGCGCCGCGTGCTGAAACTTTGGCGACCGAGGTCTGTGTTGGAATTACTACGGAGTTGGCTCTTACGGCGCTGACTCGAAGACATGATCAACCTCTGAGCTGGGTGGGTGTTTTGCAGTGTATACGATAAAACTATCGTGACAGTCGGCCACTTGCAGGGCCGATTCGTGACGCGGCTGCTAGAAGTTTGATCAAGGCGAATGGGTTATCAAAACGTCAGCGGCGGTCACGCCATCTCCGCTCGTATACTGAAAGCGCCAGCCCAATCGCGCGCAGATCACATCGACGATGCTCAGTCCCAGGCGACCGCGGCTCGGCTGGGGCCCGATTTCACCGTCGTTTTCTACACTGAATACGGTGCTGGATAATTGAATACGGACGGTATCGCCGGTGCCGTGTGTCAGCGCGTTGGCGATGAGGTTGCCGGCGATCATACGGAACATCGCGGGTTGGACTTCGAGAACCAGACTGTCGTCGAGGTCGAGTTCGACCTTGTGTTGCTTGCGTTCGGTTTGGTTTGTCTCGTCCGCCAGGATTTCGCGAATCATGTCGGCCGGTCGCCAGTCCGCTAAAGTCGATTCGCCAACGTCCTGATCACGTGCGAGATCCAGCAGGACCTCGATCAGGTTTTCCATTCGATCGGTAGCGCGCCGGATACGTCGCATTGGCGCGGCGATATTGTTCTGTTGCGGCTCCAACGCGATGACATCCAGTGCCGCCGAGATGGTCGCTATCGGTGTACGCAATTCGTGACTTGCCATGCCGGTAAACGATCGTTCGCGTTGCACCAGATCGCTGTTTTCGCTCAGATATGCATCGATAGCATCGGCCAGGACGGCAAGATCGGCGTCTTCATGTTCTGGTCCGTCGAGGCGCCGCGCGTCGCGCGGCAACTTGGCGACCCGTTGCGCGAGGGCTGTGAGCGGTCTGGCAACCCAGGGTGTCAGAAATAAGCCGAGCAGGAATGCGAATACACCGAGGATGACGCCGGTCGAGATGAGGAAAACGCTCAGCCTCGATTCGTAGGCCTCAATTACTGCGAGATCATAAAAAAGAAACAGGCGATCATTGCTTACCGGTTCGATCCACAAGTGAAACTCACGGTCGTCCACCATCACCTCATGGTGGGAGCCACTTTGCAGCTGTGTGAATTCGGACGCCACATCGCCGCCGCTTTGCATGCGCGCGTAGTACCAGTCGGATTCGGGTAGTTGTGGCGCTTCGCCGCTCGCGATGGTTTTTGCAATGCGCCGTGCCTGTTCGCCGATATTCTGCTCGAGCACAAGCACTTCCATGACATCCGTCGCCCAATAGGCGCTGACACCGAACGCAATCGAGGTGGCCAGGCTGAAGCCTACAAGGCCGATGGCGATGCGCGTTCTAAGGCCGGCTCTACGGAACAATGCGATACCCCTTGCCCCGAACCGTCTCGATCAGACTCGATTCAAACGGCTGTGCGCTGTCGGGCTGCAATAAGGCCTGTCGCAACAGATGGATGTGACTCTTTAATCCCTCACCCTTCGGTGGTGCGTCACCCCAAAGCGAAAACTCAAGCTCGGCGCGTGTCACCGTGTCGGGTGAATGTTGCATCAGACGGGTCAACAAGCGACTGCAGGCGGGATTGATATCGATCGTCCGGCCATCGCGAGTCAGTCGATCACGATTCAGGTCAAGACGCAGATCGCCAACCGCAAGCACTTGGCCCCGATTCAGTGTCGATCGGCGTGCCAGCGCTCTGATGCGTCTCTCGAGCTCGGGTAGCGCGAACGGCTTGACGAGATAATCGTCGGCACCGTGATCGAAGCCGGCCAATTTGTCGTCCAGCGTGTCGCGCGATGTCAGCATCAGAATCGGCAACGCAGCACGCGGACTTTCTCGCAGCGCATCACAAACAGCCAGCCCGTCGAGCCTCGGCAACCCGAGGTCAAGCACTAATGCGTCATAGCTGTTGTCCAGCGCCAGCTGAAGACCGTTGCGACCGTCGGGACTGACATCGACGATGTGCCCGCTCGCCTGCAGAAATTCGGCGATGCTCTCGACCAGGTCGCGCTCATCTTCGATCAACAATATCCGCAATGGCTCAGGCATCAAAGTCCCTGTTTTGGCACACGATTTGACCTGATTTTGACCTTCCGCACGGCAAAGTACCAGCCTCGAACCTAACCAATCCGGAAGTATCAGCGTTGATGACCCAACAGATCCGGTCGCGCTTCGGCCATATGGCGGTGTTTGCGATCGTAGCCCTCGTGAGCCTGAGCGCCTTTCGTCTCGGTATTCTAAGTTTAAACTTTAGTCGCATTGATGCGGGCCTCGTCCCCAATATGCTGTTGTACGGTGTGCGTTTCGACCTGATCGTTGTCGCCTACCTGCTCGTGTTGCCGCTGCTGCTGACGACAGTCGCACCGGCCAGTGTCGCGCCAGCATTGACGATTTTCCTGCGTATTTACTATCGTGCGGCTTATGCGGTAATCATGGTGATGGAGGCGATCGGCATCGGCTTTCTCGCTGAATATGACCACCGACCCGACGCCTTATTCTGGGACTATCTCAAATACCCTGACGAAGTGTCGCAAATGCTGATGGGCGGCTATGTGGCGGAAATTGTCGGGGCGCTGGCGACCGCGGCAATCGCTATTTACGTTGGCAGGCGCTATCTCCTGCGTCGCGACATTCACCTGATGCCGGGGCGGTGGACATCGCTTGCGACGACTGTCGTTGTGTCCTTCGTCGGGCTCTTGCTGCTGGCCATGTCGATCAGGTCAAGTCTCGGGCATCGACCGGCAAATATCAGCACCGCAATGTTCAGCGACAACCGCCTCGCGAACGAAGTCGCGTTGAATAGTTTTTACACCGCCGGCTACGCGCTCTATGCGCGACGTCGAGACAGCAATGACAGCGAGCTGTATGGCGAAATGGACCACAGCGATGCGATCGAACTGGTATTCAATGAACGCACCCCATCGGATGTGTCTCGCGACAATGCTCAGCTGCCAACGGTGCACCGGGTCACGCCAACGACCGCCGCCACGCAGCCACGCAACCTTGTCATTATTCTGCAAGAAAGCCTGGGCGCTCGTTTCGTCGGCGCGCTCGGTGGTGCCGACCTGACGCCAAACTTCGATCGTCTGAGCGAATCAGGTGTATTGTTTACGAATCTTTACGCGACCGGCACTCGCACGACGCGCGGCATAGAAGCCGTCCTGTCCGGCTATCCGCCTTCGGCGTCGCAGAGCATCGTTAAACGCAGTAAATCGCGCCGCAACTTTTTCACCATGGCCCAGTTGCTGAAGCAGCATGGCTACCAGAACTATTTCCTGTATGGCGGCGAACCGAACTTCGATGACATGGGCGGGTTCATGCTCGGCAACGGCTTTGACTCGGTCATTGCCGGCGCAGCGGAGTATCCCGATGCCGAGTTCGTCGGCTCCTGGGGCGTGTCGGATGAGGACTGGGCGCGCCGCGCGCACAAAGAGTTCGAGAAGGCGAATGAGAAAGGCCCATTCTTCGGCTTGATGCTGAGCACGTCGAATCACTCGCCGTGGGAGTTTCCGGAGGGAAGAATTGAGCCGGGCCCCGGCCCGTTGGCGTCACGCGAGAACTCGGTGCGGTATGCCGACTACGCAATTGGCGAGTTCTTCGCGCTGGCGCAGGCATCGGCGTATTTCGAGAACACCATTTTTCTGGTTGTCGCCGATCATGATTCGCGGGTCTACGGCGATGAATTCGTGCCGATTGACTATTTCCACATACCCGGGCTGATCATCGGCAAGGGCCTGGCACCGACGCGATATGACCGATTGAGTAGTCAGATCGACCTGATGCCGACCATCCTGCCGCTGCTCGGCATTACGGCCGACTCACCGATGATTGGTCAGGACCTGTTCTTGCCCGACTTGCGTGGGCCAGGCCGCGCGTTAATGCAATATGGCATGAACAATGCGTTGCTGCGCGGTGACGATGTGTTGATGCGACTGCCGGGCAAAAAGGTCCGGCAATTCAAGCGTAGTGAAGCTGGTTTAGTGCCGGCCGAGACGGACCCTCAATTGGCTGAATTGTCGCTCGCCTATCTGACGCTGGCCAGCTATCTGTATGACGCGCAGGTCTACCGGATGCCTGATGTTGATGCGCCGAAGATGACCAGTAGTTCAGCCGCCACTGTCGGGTCTGCCCTTGGCCATAGCGGAAACTGAGCAAGCGGCCCTTGCACTAAAATGGCGCGCCCGGCCATCAGGGATGCGCTGAGGCGGAGCGCGACCATGTCCGGATACGCGTTAAGTCACTCTTTATCAACGAGTTCCCGAGTTGGCACGCGACCTGCAAGAGTGGGACGTGGTCGGTTTACGTCGACCGACGTTTTCATTCAGCACAACTCAGGAATCAGTAATGACCAAAATCCCAGCTCTCATCACTCTGTCGGTCGCGGGAGGCTTGCTACTGGCGTCGCCGGCCCAGGCCGATGAGCTCACCGGTAACGCCGCATTTGGCAACAACTATATCTGGCGTGGCCTTACCCAGACCGAAAACGCGGCTGTCGTTTCAGGCGGCCTCGACTACGCAGCTGACAACGGCTTCTACGTAGGCACCTGGGCGGCAAACGTTAGCTACGCGCCCGGCGATGTCTTCTCCTATGAGCACGACGTGTACTTTGGCTTCTCAGGCGAGGCAGGCGACATCAGCTATGACGTTGGCTACCTCTACTACAACTACGATAAAGAAGCGGAGTTCGATTTCGGCGAAATCTACGGGTCGCTCAGCATGGGTGCGTTCAGCCTCGGGCTAAACATCCTCGCTAACACCGAAGCGGACGAAGCTCCGACTCAGGACTTCGGCTTTGGGCAGGCGTACTATTTGTCTGCCAACTATGCGACCGAAGTGTCTGAAGGTCTGGAGCTGGGCTTCCATGTCGGCTACCACGACGGCGACTTCAATGAAGCCTTCAACGGTGTCCCGGACAGCTACCTTGACTACAACGTGTCGTTGTCGAAAGACGGTTTCACGTTCATGATTTCGGGAACAGATCTGGATAATCCCGGGCCCGACAATCTGGACAATGACGAGCTGAAGTTCGTTGTCAGCTATGCGATGGACTTCGACCTCTGGTCGAATTAGTCCAAGGATTGATCGAATCGACAAAGGGCCCGGGCAAAACGCCCGGGCCCTTTGCGTTTGGCGAATCCGTGCAGGCGCAAAGCGTCCGGGTCATTACCGCGTTAGCATCGCCGCTCATTCGGCTTTATTTGGCGGGTAATCGTCCAGCCTGTTGGTTCTGATGATCTGGCGGATCTCGTCGACGTAGGCCTGGCCGCGCTGTGAGTAGCCGATGAGCCCCGCGGCGAGCGCATTCCCGGATATCGTCTTTCCCTCGGCGCGCAGTTTGCTACGCATGGCGCGTAGCTTTCGATAGGCGTCGTGTGTGTTGAGGTTTCTCAGATAGCTTGAGATCGATGCCGTCGGCGAATCGAAAGCACGTACCTCGTGCACTTTGCCAGGCCTGCGCTTCGCCGGTACGAGACCGCAGCCCGGCTCGAAACACCATTCACCAAACAGATTGTTAGCCTCGCGTGCGAACCGCGACGTGCCCCAGCCTGACTCCTTGGCGGCTTGCGCGATGGCAAGCGAGGGCGGGATCGTATCGATGCGCTTGAGTAGTGGGCCAATGACTTGCTGGCTATCCTCTTTGTCGATCTCCAGGCCATAGGCTTGCGCAGTCTTTGTGAGCCAGCGCCGGTCTAACCAGCCGGGTGTCGAATCTTCGGCGATCGAGATCAGACGTTCGCGTTGTTGTTGCACTTCATCGTTGGCGGCCACGACCCGCGGGTAGATGTATTCGAAGAAGGCGGTCTTACGCGGCCCTCCTGCCTTGTAGGCGGAGAAGTCGGGCATGCGCTCGCGGCTGGCCATGACGAGCAGCACCACTGCGAGTATGGCGAGCCCAATCGCTGCGGCGATGGTGGGCAGAGACGGTAGACGGTTATTTCCAAAGACTCGTTCAGTCACGAGATTTTCGCACTCGCTTGGTTGATGCCGGGTATCGTGCCAGCAGACCTGCCAGACTAGTCATCTGTCGCGCCGACGAAAAGGGCGATCAATCCGATAGAGCCGGCGTAGCGGAACGCGGAGTCGAGAACGGGTCCGCGCATCACGTCGGAACGCCACAGCTCGAACCAGGTTTCGGCGACGACGACGAAACCGGTAAACAGCATGAACAGATAAATGCCGCAGCCGACGAGTGCCAGTTCTTTCGCGTCGGAAAAACTGCGGTCGTCAGTGCCGCGGTGTCGCCACATCTTCGCTGTTGCAATTGCGCACACGGTGGCGCCGGCGAGTTTCGAGATCACGATAAACAGCGCGCCGGCCCAGATCAGCAGAGCGTTGCTGGTCGCCTGCCAGCTTGTCGCGCCGTTTTCAAAGGTGGTCATCGACGTCGCGGCGCCGACGGCGTCCAGCGTGCCTTGCCAGTAACCAATATTGTGGTGCGCAGCTATAAACCCCCACAGGGCAAGCGCGGCGACCAACAGGGTTTTTATCACTCTAATCACAGCATGCCTCTTTTGTAATTATTCGGTTCCGGCACCAACAGCCGGATAGCATTAAGCGACGTATCTGCCAGCGGCAAAGGCCGTTGGCTTGATAGAGGGCTTCGTATTTCCCGACGTCCTGAGTCTATCAGCTACGCCGCATGACCCGAAATTCGTCCGCGAGGGTGCTTCAGTCGTACACTTAGGGCATGAAAAGATTATTGCTTACGATCGGTTTGTTGTTGGTGCTTGGCACCATCGTATTTTTCTGGCTGGTGCCGGGTGTTGTCGAGAAGGGCCTGAACCGGATGGTTATCGTCGAGCATAGCCCGCCGGGCGTAGCCGCCACGCAGTTGCATGAGAGTTTGCTCGTTGCGGATATGCATGGCGATACATTGCTGTGGCAACGCTCTATCCTCGATGCCAGCGACCGCGGCCACATCGACTTGCCCAGGCTCGAGGCCGGTAATGTTGCGTTGCAGGTTCTGTCGTCAGTCACCAAGTCGCCCAAGGGCCAGAATTACGACAGCAATTCGAGTGATACCGATACGCTGACCGCGTTGACCATCGTGCAGCGTCAGCCGGTAAGGACCTGGGGTTCTCTGTTGCAGCGCTCGCTGTGGCATTCGGAAAAGCTCCATACGGCCGCAGCCGCCAGTGACCGGTTACGTATCGTAAAGTCGCAGCAAGACCTCGACGCGTTGCTCGCCGACCGGGCGGCAGGCAAAAAGGTCACGGGTGGCATGCTGTCGATCGAGGGGTTGCACAATCTTGAAGGTGAGGCCGCGAATCTGCAGGTGGTATTCGATGCCGGCTTTCGTATGGCCGGGCTGACGCATTTCTTCGATAACGAACTGGCCGGCTCGATGCACGGCCTCGACAAGGGCGGCCTGACGGATTTCGGGCGCGACATTGTGTTGCAGATGGAGGCGCTCGGTATGATTATCGACGTCGCGCATCTCAGTCCTGCTGGAATCGATGACGTCATCTCAATGGCAACCCGACCGGTGGTTGTCAGCCACGGTGGCGTGAAAGCACTGTGTAACAAGAACCGCAATCTGACGGACGCGCAAATCGAAGGTATCGCGGCGACCGGTGGCGTCATTGGTATTGGCTACTGGCCCGGTGCGGTTTGCAGCACCGACCCCGCGCAGGTCGCGGCGGCCATGCGCTATGTGCGTGATCTGGTCGGCATCGAATATGTTGGTCTGGGCTCGGATTTCGACGGCGCCGTGGAGGTGTCGTTCGATACTGCTCAGCTCGTCCTGATGACACAGGCGCTTATCGATGCAGGCTTCTCGGAGCCGGAGGTTCGCCTCGCGATGGGCGGCAACGTGCTGCGGGTTATCGGCCAGGTGCTGCCCCGCAACTGAAGTCTTCACCGACTGGCCTGCAGTCATCGGGCCAACGACCTGTGTCCTGGTAATAGTCGAGCAGGCCGGTCTTTTGAAGCAGTGCTTTGAATTCCGGCAACTCGCGCATCGGCTCTAAGCCGTCCAGCCAGAATAAGGACGACATTTGTGCCCACGTGTAGGGTTCCCAATCAAGAAAGAGCGTGATGGCCTCGTTGGGTCGGTCGTACGCAACGAGAAACAATGCGATGATATCCATTCCTGCATCGCTTTCTCTGACAACATCGATCAACGCGGGCACGGCTTCCGGATCGGCCACGGCAGCGTCGATCGCCGGCAACCAGCTTTGATCCGCCGGTTGCTGCACCAATAGCTCAATTTCTGCAACGATGTCGCGAAATGCTCGCAAATCTTTTTGCAAAATCGCGCACCAAGCGCGAGATATATAGCCGAAGAAGTTGCCGAGCTCAGCGGCGGCCCGCGCAATGGGTTCCAGCTCGTTACAGCGACCTTCCTGAATGATGGTTACCGCAAGGTTTGAGTTTGCGCCAGGCGACAGCGGATCCAACGAATACGCCTTATTGGCAAATTCCGCGGCCCGAGCGACCTGGCCCGTGTCGTTCAGGAACTCCACATACCAAAGGTTGGCGGTCGGGTCGTTAGGGCCGACGTCGAGTGCCTGCAGGTAATAACGTTCGGCCGCCTGCCAATGACCGCGAACGCGTTCAACATCAGCCAGTACCGCATACGCTTCCGGCAGCCTGTCGTTCTGCTCAAGTGCCAGTAAGGCTTCTTTTTCCGAGGCCTTCATGCTGGCTTCCTTAATGCCGACCCAGTCTGTGCCACCTTGCGCGACGTAGGTCGGATAAGTCATGTGAGCACTGGCGAGCGCTGCGCGTGCGGACGCGAATTCAGGGTCGATTGCGAGCGCCTGTTCGAACAGATCAATCGCCGTCAGGATGTTGTCGGGATTTCGCCCGTGCCACAAATGGCGCCCGCGTAAGTATAGGTTCAGCGCCTGCTGACTATCTGTCGCGTTCTGGATCAGGTCCAGCGACGCCTCTTCCTCGTCGCTCAACGCGATGCGCAGCGCTTCAACAATCCGGTGTGCAATGTCGTCCTGAATTGCGAACACATCGTCCATCGTCTGCTCGTAAGTCTCAGACCATAATTGGCTGTCGCTTGCGACGTCGATTAATTGTGCGCTGATGCGCAACTGGTTGCCGACTTTCCTGACGCTGCCTTCGACGATATGGTCGACATTAAGGATACCGGCAATCTCGGGCACCCCGGCGGACGTGCCTTTGAACGCGAAAGAAGATGTACGTGACGAGACGCGAAGCCCCTTGATTCTGACGAGCGCGTTAAGCAACTCTTCGGCGATACCGTCCGAGAAATAATCCTGGTCGCCGTCCGGACTCAGGTCATTGAAGGGCAACACAGCGATCGATTTTATTGGCGCGGCATTCGTTGTGATTTTCTCAGCGTCTGCTGGAACGCTTGCCGGTGTCGTTTTGGATAGCCAAAGCTTATCGGCCAACAGCACGATAACCGCAATCGCTAACACGACGGTGATGACGTTATTGAGTTTGCGTTTTACGCCGCGGGCAAACACTGCGTCCTTTGTGTCCGCACTGTCTTTCTTCAGTCCTTCAGGCGTCAGCTCGAACACCCAGGCAAAAACGGCGGCGACGAGGAGGCCGATACCAAGCGCGAGCAACAACGCCTGCATTGCCCAGCCCGGCGCATTGAAGGCATCGAGGGCGACATCGGCAACCTGCGCTACGACCCAGGCAAAAATGCAATAGGCAATCACGACCCTGATGACGTTTCGGCGGCCAAGTTCGTGAAGCAACGATGGCATAGGTATCCCTTGCGTGCCGCGGGGCGGCGTGTGCGGTGTGCCCAGCGAAAGAGATTACCGGTGTTGGCAGGCGAAAGGAACTGTTCGGGCGGCGCGCGGCCGCGTCAGTTACTCGTCCTCTGTGGCGAGTGTTTGCAGCCGGGCGGTGAACGCGCGGGCAAATTCTTCACGCACGAACTGCGGCAGTTCGTTGTCTGTGCGTTGCGAAATCGTATCGTAGAAGTGGCGGTAATGATCCCACAGGCTCGCCTTGCGGGATGCGGTGAACAGCCCCTTTCCGGCGCCATGCGATTCAAGCTTGTGTTGCAGGGCGTCGGGATCAAGTTGGTCGATAAACTCGTTGATCGCTGCCTGCGACGCGTTTTGCAGCGACAAATTGTGTTGCATCAATGAGCGCGTATCGGCGGTGATGTTGTCCGACGCGCGACGGTGCAGTTGACCGCGGCCAAGCAGCAAGTCTGCGATGTCTTCGTTGATGTCGGTTTCGGTCAGATCATCGATGTCTTGTTGTGTCTGCGCGATCGCCAATTGCTGCTTGCTGCGGGCACGCGCGGTCTTCATCGCTTTGAGCCCCTGTATGCCAGCCCGCAATGCCTGCCCGATGGCAAACGCAATCTCTTCGGGTTCGCGCGACTCCAGCATGGCAGGATCGACACCGAGACCGCGTACGAGTTCGCTGTACGCGGTGTCATTCAAATCACTGACGGTATGACTGACCGTACTCTTGGGAATGTCCGACACGGGCAGACGGTGAACGGTCGCCGTGAATTGTTGCGTGCTGTCGCCGCGCGCCGGTGTCTCATAGTCAGAACGGGATGATTTCTTTTTTGTGCTCAGACTGCCAATCAATGAAGTGTTGGCTGAGGCCATCCGGTCGTCGAGCAGTTCGGACAGGTCTATGTTCTCCGCGATCTCATCCTCTACGAGAAGATCGACGGAAAACTCTGTGGAGTCCTCTGATTGAATCTTGTCATCGAAGAAATCCCCGCGCAGCAGCGTTTGCTGGTCTTCCTTGAGCAACGATTCAATATGACTGACCTGCATCCGGTAGTTGCCCATCCGAAGGCGTGTGCCGTCGGCGAGCAGATAGGGCGCGGTCGGGCCCAACGGCGTCCGACTGCCGTTGACGTAGACGCCATTCATGCTGGTGTCGACAATGTAGAAGCCGCCATCACGCGCCTCGATGCTGGCATGAACGCTCGAGATAAACCGCTTTTGGTCGGGAAGAATCCAGTCGTTGTGGGTCGCACGGCCGATCGTGCCGCCCGACTCATCAAAAAGATATTCGGCAGCCTCGCCCAGCGATTTCGCCAGACCATTTGTCACTGTGAGTTTCAGATGCATTTTTTAGAAAAACCGTTGGCCGCTCGGTACTTGGACATGTTTACTGGATGACGAGTATGATCATAATTGAGTCTGTTGACCGGTACCCGTTCACATTTACATAAAATACTCGTGCGAGCCAAATGTCCGCCGGCTTCAGCTAAGCCCTTGAATTTCTTCATCTAAACCCAACTTTTCGGAATGCCGGAAATAATCGACAGCAACACCATGAAATCACTCTATCGCATTGCGTTTCTCAATCAGGGCAAGGTTTACGAGGTCTACGCCAACACAGTAGAGCAGGGCGGCCTGTTCGGTTTCCTCGAGATCGGCGATCTGGTGTTCGGTGAGCGCAGCAGCGTCGTTGTCGACCCGGCGGAGGAAAAAATCAAGGCGGAGTTCGCCGGTGTGCGCAGAAGCTATATCCCTTTGCACAATGTGTTGCGCATTGACGAAGTCGACAAGCAGGGCACCAGCAAGATCAGCAAGGCCGACGGCAGCAATATCACGCCGTTCCCGACCTCGGTGTATCCGCCCGGCAAGACCGACTAGCGCGGCGCGCGCTGTCGGGTCGCACCGATACCTTGTATCATCCGCGCGGTCTTACACGGTCGCGGAAGCAAACCCTGATGAGCGATATTTCCAATGCCGGCGGTTCGGTTACGCCCGACGTGACGCAAGAATCCATGGTCATCATCGTTGCCGGCGCCAATCCGCTTAGCGCCTTTCGCCGGCAGCGCCTGCTCGCACAGCTACAGCGTGCCGTGCCCGCGGTTAGCGATGTCGACGCACAGACCCTCTATTACCTGGAGTGTGACCAGCGGCCCGACGCAGATGACATGCGCGCGCTGGGCTTGATTCTCAATGATGGCGTCGACTACTCGCTGTTGGCAGCGCAAGACGCATTCGACGTCGGTCCACGCGGCGGAACAATCTCGCCGTGGTCCAGCAAGGCAACCGATATTATCGGACGCTGCGGTATCTACGGTGTGCGCCGTGTTGAGCGCGCGACACGCTATCAGGTGCATGGTCTTGATGATGCATCGCTTGACGTTGCCCATGAGCTGTTGCACGACCGTATGACCGAGCAGTGCTATGTCGCCGGGGAGGCCGGCAAGCTGCTGTTCCACCATCATGCCGCTCGTCCTTTGCAAACCATAGCGCTGGGTGACCAACCATTGCAGTCGCTGGCGACGGCAAATACGGAGCTTGGGCTGGCGCTGTCGCAGGACGAGCTTGCCTATCTGGCGTCGCACTACGCACAAATGGGGCGCGATCCGTCCGATGCGGAACTGATGATGTTCGCGCAGGCGAATTCCGAGCATTGCCGGCACAAGATATTCAACGCGGACTGGGTCGTCGACGATGTCGCGCAGCCACTTTCGCTGTTCGCGATGATCCGCAATACGACCAACGCGGCGCCCGCCGGCGTCATCAGCGCCTATTCTGACAACGCCGCCGTGCTGGCCGGACCGCGCGCGCCACGACTGTATGCCGACAACGATCGCGTGTATCGCTACCACGACGAGATTGTGGATACGCTGATCAAGGTTGAAACGCATAATCACCCGACCGCCATTTCCCCGTTTGCGGGTGCCGCGACGGGCGCGGGCGGCGAGATTCGCGATGAAGGTGCTACCGGATTGGGCGCAACGCCCAAGGCCGGAATCACAGGGTTCAGTGTCTCGGACCTGCATATCCCGGACTGGGCGCAGCCGTGGGAGCGCGACATCGGGCGGCCCGGAGCGTATCGTGTCGAGTCTCGACATCATGCTGGAAGGTCCCATCGGCGGCGCGGCATTCAACAACGAATTCGGCCGGCCGAACCTCGGCGGCTACTTCAGAACATTCCAGGCGCCGGGCAACAACGATGGCGAGTTCTGGGGTTATCACAAGCCGATTATGATTGCCGGCGGGCTTGGCAATGTGCGTCGCGAACACGCGCTGAAGAAAGACGTAAGACCGGACAGCTTGCTGATTGTATTGGGCGGACCGGCGATGTTGATCGGGTTGGGTGGCGGCGCGGCTTCCAGCATGGCCAGCGGCAGCAGTGACGAGGCGCTTGATTTTGCCTCGGTGCAACGCGGCAACCCCGAGATGCAGCGGCGCGCGCAGGAAGTGATCAACCGTTGCTGGGCGCTTGGCAATGCCAACCCCATTGAGCTGATTCACGATGTCGGGGCCGGCGGGCTGTCGAATGCGGTGCCGGAAGCCGTCGATCCTTCGGGATTGGGCGGGCAATTTGAGCTGCGCAAGATTCCAAGCGATGAGCCTGGTAGGAGCCCGATGGAAATCTGGTGCAACGAGTCGCAGGAACGCTACGTGCTCATCGTGCTGCCCGAGCGCCTCGGTGAATTCGAAGCCTTCTGCGCGCGCGAGCGCTGTCCTTATGCGGTGCTGGGGACGCTGTCTGACAACGGGCAATTGCGAGTCGAGGATGCGCACAGCGCTGCGGTGCCGGTTGATCTGCAAATGCAGATGTTGCTTGGCAAACCGCCGAAGATGCGTCGCGACGTAACGCGTGTGGCGCGTCCGCTGGCGGAATTTTCGGTTGCTGACATCGATATCGGCGAGGCCGTGCGGCGCGTGCTCGGGCTGGCCTGTGTTGCCGACAAGAGTTTTCTTATTCACATCGCCGATCGCACGGTCGGTGGTTTGACGGCGCGCGATCAGCTGGTCGGCCCGTGGCAGGTGCCGGTCGCCGACGTCGCGGTGACGCTCGCGACCCACCACTCGAATCGCGGCGAAGCCATGGCGATGGGTGAGCGTACACCGGTGGCCTGCGATGACGCAGCGGCTGCGGCGCGACTCGCGATTACCGAGGCGATTACCAATATCCTTGCCGCCGATGTGCAGGCAGTCGGAGACATCAAGCTATCGGCGAATTGGATGGCCGCGGCAGGTCATGACGGCGAAGACGCCGCCTTGTTCGACGCGGTGACCGCGGTGGGGCTCGAGCTTTGCCCGGCACTCGGCATTGCCGTGCCGGTCGGTAAGGATTCGTTGTCGATGAAAACGACCTACGAGCATCCGGATACCGGCGCCAGAGCGGTGCTTGCGCCGGTCTCCTTGATCGTAACGGCTTTCGCGCCGGTCCGAGACGTGCGCCGCACGTTGACGCCACAGTTACGCGATGTGCCGGGCAGCCGGCTGCTACTGATCGATCTTGCGAAAGCCGATGACGCGCTCGGACGCTCCGCGCTTGCGCAGGTGTTCAACGCGCAGGGTGGCGAGGTTGCGGACCTTGTCGGTGCCTCCGAGCTGGCCGCATTCGTCGACACGATTATCGCGCTGAAGGACGACGACGCGTTGTTGGCCTATCACGACCGATCGGATGGCGGTACGTTTGCCGCGGTCGCCGAGATGATGTTCGCGTCGCGTCTGGGCGCAGCTCGACGTCAACAGGTTCCGGAGATCGTCGACGGCACCTCTGGCATGGTTGTTTGCGGAAGGGCCGGGCGCAGTTATTCAGGTTGAGCAATCGCGGCTCGACGAAGTCGTGCCGCACTTGAGCAGAGCGGACTGGTTGGTCGCGTTCACAACATCGCGGCTCGTCAGCGTTGACCCGCAACTTGTGATCACGCATGGCGGCGAGCGAATTGTTCCGCGAAACGCGTGCGAACCTGCAATTGCGCGTGGTCGGAGACGAGTTTCCGCATGCAGCGCGTTGCGTGATAATCCGACCAGCGCGCGCGCCGAATCGCCTATGAGCGTATCGCCGAAATCGCGATCCGGGTCTCAACGCGAGCGCTGACGTTTGACCCGAACGATGACGTCGCGGCAACGATGATTGCCAGCGGTGCGCGGCCACGCGTCGCCGTGTTGCGCGAGCAGGGCGTTAACAGTCAGCAGGAAATGGCCGCTGCGTTATTGGCCGCCGGCTTCGATGCGGTCGATGTGCACATGAGTGATATTGAATCCGGTGCGATCGATCTGGCGCGATTCCAGACGCTCGTCGCATGCGGCGGGTTTTCCTACGGCGACGTACTCGGTGCCGGTGGTGGCTGGGCGAAGTCCATCCTGCTGGTTGAGCCTTTGCGGGCTCAGTTCGAGGCGTTTTTCACCCGCGGCGATACGCTGTCGCTCGGTGTGTGCAACGGCTGCCAGATGTTCTCGCAGTTAGCCGATATTATCCCGGGCGCATCGGCATGGCCTGCATTTGCCGCTAACCGCTCGGCTCAGTTCGAGGCGCGCCTGCTCGATGGTCGAGGTCGGAAAAACATCGACGTCCATGGTTCTGCGACGGTATGCACGGCTCGCGCTTGCCGATTGTCGTGTCGCACGGCGAAGGTCGCGCGCAATTCGCGATGACGCGGACCTCGCTACCTTCACCGCGAGGCGGCCTGGTCGTTGGCGTTGCGCTATGTGAAAGCGACCGGCCAGGTGGCGATGCGCTATCCGGCTAACCCCAATGGTTCGCAGGCCTCGGTGGCCGCGCTGACGAGCAACGATGGCCGTGTCGCGATGACCATGCCGCATCCGGAGCGCGTTCCGCTACGCACGGCAGAATTCCTGGCGCCCGGACAAGGTGGGGCGACGACGGTCCGGCTGAGATTATTCGCATGTTCCGAACGCGCGCTCGGCTGGTCGCCGCACCGCCAGTCACCCGCTGCGGCGTTGTGTGGCTACTTGACGATTTGCAGATTGCGGCGCATCGACTCGCGCAGCTTGCCGGCGCGCAGGAACGACTGATAGAGCATGTCGCGCAACAGGCTGAGTAACACCGCTGCGCGCGACTCACTGATGGCGGGGACGTCTTCGCGATTTTCGAGGTCAAAGAAAATGTCGCGGCACAGGCGCAGCAGCGGCGGCTCGACACCTGCATTCTGCGCCGCATCGGTGACGGCGTTAAACAGTTTCAGCTTGCCATTGGCGCCGAGCTCGTCGGCCGCCAGTATCGCGATGCGATTGCACATCAGCGCGAACGCCTGGTAGTGCCCGTCGGCAAAGCAGCTCAGCGCCTCCTCGGACCAGATCTCGAATCGACGCTCGGCACGTAGTTGAACGCGAACTTCATGCGATGGGACGCTCGACCTCGAAGCTCCTGTCGGCGCAGCTCGACGCGATTGATTGCCGTACGACGCGTGCGCGCAGCGCAGGAATACCGGCATCGCACATGCCGGCGCAGGATCCACGCCGATGGAGCGTGGCTTCTGCAGCAGCAGCTTCGTCGAAGGTCGGCAGCGTCTCATGCGCGAGAACGACGGCGCAGTAAGCAAGGTGCGTGCGTGGTCTCGCGCTCGTGCAGCGCAACTACATCGCGCCCGTCGAGTCGATGAACACGTTCATGTTTTCCGCGATTCGGGGATGTCCCCATCTGTCTTTTTTATCTTGTTAGTGGCTTGTACTTGATGCGATGCGGTTGTGACGGCTTCTTCGCCCTTGCCGTCGTTTGAGATCGTTCCGATGTAGTCCTGGCAAAGTTGTCCGTTGAACCACACCACCTCGCAGTTGCCCTCGAACGCGAGGATGTGGGTCGCGATGCGATCGAGGAACCAGCGATCGTGCGAGATCACGACGGCGCTGCCGGGGAAGTTCAGCAGGGCTTCCTCGAGCGCGCGCAGGGTCTCGACGTCGAGGTCGTTGGTCGGCTCGTCGAGCAGCAGCAGGTTGCCGCCGGCCCGCAGCAGCTTCGCAAGGTGAACGCGGTTGCGCTCGCCGCCCGACAGGTCGCCGATGCGCTGCTGCTGGGTCTGGCCCTTGAAGTTGAAGCGGCCGACGTAGGCCGCGCGACGGCGTCTCGTAGTTGCCGACCTTGATCATGTCGAGGCCGCCGGAGATCTCTTCCCAGACGGTGTTCTTGTCATTGAAAGCGTCGCGCGACTGGTCGACGTAGGCGAGCTGCACTGTGTCGCCCCATGCGGAGCTCGCCGGAGTCGGGCTTTTCCAGCCCGGACATCATGCGGAACAGCGTGGTCTTGCCGGCGCCGTTCGGCCCGATGATGCCGACGATGCCGCCCGCGGGCAGGCGGAAGTTCAGGTTGTCGATGAGCAGACGGTCGCCGTACGACTTGCTCAGGCCACTCGCTTCGATGACCAGATCGCCGAGGCGCTCGCCCGGTGGAATGTAGATTTCGTTGGTCTCGTTGCGTTCCTGGAATTCGCGCGAGGAGAGCTCCTCGTAACGCGCGACGCGCGCCTTGTTCTTGGCGCGGCGGCCTTTCGGACTCGTGCGCACCCATTCGAGTTCCGTCGCGAGCCTGCTTGCGCACGGCCCTCGTTGGTTCTCTTCCGCGGCTGAGTCGCGCGCCCTTCTGCTCGAGCCAGGTGGAAGTAGTTGCCCTGCTAAGGGATGCCGTGGCCACGGTCGAGTTCGAGGATCCACTCGGCCGACGTTGTCGAGGAAGTAGCGATCGTGCGTGACCGCGATGACGGTGCAGGATACGCCTCGAGATATTTCTCGAGCCACGCGATCGGACTCGGCGTCGAGGTGGTTGGTGGGCTCGTCGAACAGCAGCATCTCGGGCGCCTCGAGCAGCAGCCGGCACAGCGCCACGCGGCGTTTCTCGCCACCCGAGAGCTTGTTGACATGGCGTCCCACGGCGGCAGGCGCAGGGCGTCGGCGGCGATCTCGAGCTTGCGTTCTCGAGTTCCCAGCCGCCGACGGCAGTCGATGGCGTCCTGCAGTTCGGCCTGTTCTTCGAGCAGCTTGTTCATCTCGTCGTCGTCCATCGGCTCGGCGAACTTCGTCCGAGATCTCGTTGAAGCGCGCGACCTGCGCGAAGGCTCCGCCCGGCCTTCTTCCACGACTACGCTGCGCACATCCTTCGTCGGGATCGAGCTGCGGTTCCTGCGGCAGGTAGCCGATCTTGATGCCGGACTGCGGCGCGCGCTTCGCCTTCGAAGTTGGTGTCTATGCCGCCCATGATCTTGAGCAGCGTGGACTTGCCCGAGCCGTTCAGCCCCAGCACGCCGATCTTGGCGCCGGGGAAAAACGACAGCGAAACTGATGTCGCGCAGGATCTGCCGCTTGGGCGGCACGATCTTGCGACAACCCGGTTCATCGTGTAGATATTTTATTGAGCATGGAAATCAAAAACCCCCTTGTTGCTCTTGTTGTCTGGTTTTGTCAGCAAAGCGCGCCAGGGCAGCGCCACGCATGGCATAAATTATCGGCTAACAGCGCACTTACTGGGCAAATAACCCCGCGACCGGCTGCGTGCGTCTGAGCAAAACCTCAGCCCCCCCCCCCCCCCCAAAAAAAAAAAACACGTACAATTCTGTGATTCTGCAGGCAAAGCTGCAATGAGCCAGCGTAACAGAACGCCATGTTTGAAATCAAACCCATTTAAGGGGCTATTCGACGTCTAGGCCGACTTTATTCGCGCAGAACGATAGGCGTGCGTCAGAACCCGCACCCATCGAGCTAATCGCCTCCATGGAAAAAAAAACTACCTGCCAGCCCGCCGCCCTCCGTTTTTTTTTTCTTTAACTGGGGCGGCAAGGGCTCAGTGTGACCAACAAATATGCCGAGGGCTATCCGTCGAAGCTATTACGGCGGTTGCGGATTTCGTCATTATGACGAAACCTGGCGATTTTCGCTTTTAACGCGCGCGGATTGATGTTCGGCGCACGACTTGACGCCAACGGAGTCCAGCTTACCCTCGGCGTCGGCAGGCAAACGCGGCGGTTTATCTTGCGTACTGGACGCGGGCGACACGTTCTTTTGGCATGAGTCTGTCGCACGGCGTAGAGCACCCCGTGACCCCCACGAGAACGCGAAAGTGAATTTTTCTCGGACAAGCTCTTCAACGCGAGTTCAGTACGGCGTTGATGACGGGTTTCTGATCGACTATGACGAGGTCGAGGCGCTCGCGCTGGAGCACAAGCCGAAACTCATTATCGGCGGTTTCTCGGCCTATTCGAGGGTCGTCGACTGGGCGCGTTTTCGCGAGATTGCAGACAAGGTCGGCGCCTACTTCCATGTTGATATGGCGCATATCGCGGGGCTGGTCGCCGCCGGTGTCTACCCCTCGCCGATACCGCACGCGGATGTGGTGACCACCACGACGCACAAGACGCTGCGCGGTCCGCGCGGTGGCATGATTCTCGCGCGCGAAAACGAGGCCTTGACGAAGAAGTTTAATTCGCTGGTGTTCCCCGGCACGCAGGGCGGTCCGCTGATGCACGTGATCGCTGCCAAGGCGGTCGCCTACAAAGAAGCGATGGAGCCGGAGTTTCGCGCCTACCAGGAACAGGTCGTCGCCAATGCGCGGCGCATGACCGAAGTAATGATGGAGCGTGGCTATAAGATCGTGTCCGGCGGCACCGACAACCACTTGTTTCTTGTCGACCTGATCGACAAGGACATTACGGGCAAAGATGCCGACGCCGCGCTGCACGCGGCGAACATCACGGTCAACATGAACACGGTACCGGGCGATCCACGCTCACCGTTTGTGACCAGTGGTCTGCGCATCGGTACGCCGGCAATCACGACACGCGGATTCGGTCTCGAAGAAAGCGCGCAACTTGCCGGATGGATCGCCGACATACTCGACGACATGGGCAATGAGGTGCTGCAGTCGCGTATCAAGGCCGAGGTCGTCGCGTTGTGCGAGCGCTTCCCTGTTTACGCCGCGGCTATTTCGCGCCCGGAGGCACGGCGCAACAACCGCCTGATCTTCGCGCGATGCATTGGCCATACCGGCTCACTTTGAAACCAAGGTCGAAGCGACTCGCGCCTGGCCGCTGGCGGGCCAGCAGTTTCCAGAGTCGCCGCCAGTGTGGTGAGTGCCCTGAGCGCTTCACCACCTTCCAGCCGTAGAGCTGGTCATGCCGCAATTCTCATCAAGCGCGATGAAGCCCGCCAGCCGTTCGACGAGACAAGCTGCGCAACCCCATGGTGCGCGCACTGGAGGAAAAGCGCCCTGTGGGTGCCGAACAGCTCGAAGGCGGCTTGACCCGGCTGGTGCATCAACCTGCAGACGATGGGTTGAGCGCGAGATTCCGTCGCAAGCTGCTCGGAGAAATGGTCATCGAAGCGCTGCGCCAGCCGCGAAGTGATGGCCTATGTGCTCGTTTCGCGTCTGTGTATCAGAGCACCTTGGGACGTGACCGAGTTCCAGGAAGAGATCCGTCGGCTCGAACAAATGTCGCGGGCCGATGATCGCGAACAAATGTCTTTGCTGCCCGACGCCGTCACCCCGGTTGGCGGGGCCGACAAATCCTAGCGCTGATTGATCTAGCGCTGATTGACAAGGATCCGCTTTGACCCAATTCACTGCCGATGACCACGCTTTTATGAGTGAGGCGATCGCCCTCGCGCGGCGCGGCATGACCACAACCACGCCGAATCCGGCGGTTGGCTGTGTGCTGGTGCGCGATGGCGCGGTGGTCGGGCGCGGCTGGCACGAAGTTGCCGGCGGACCGCACGCCGAAGCGGCGGCGCTGGCCGATGCCGGCGACCACGCGTCGGGGGCGACGGCGTATGTGACGTTGGAGCCATGCAGCGTTGTAGGGCGCACCGCCCTGTGCCAATGCGCTGATCGATGCCGGCGTGGTGCGGGTCGTGTATGCGGTGCAGGACCCCAACCCGCAGGTCAGCGGCGCTGGTGCGGCGCGACTGCGTGACGCCGGTATCGAGGTCGCCGATGGCCTGCTTGCCGATGCGGCGCGGCCATTGAACGAAGGGTTTGCCATGCGCATGCGCCATGGCCGGCCATTCGTAACGCTAAAGCTTGGCGCCAGCCTCGATGGCCGCACCGCGATGCGCAACGGCGAAAGCCAGTGGATTACCGGCGATGCCGCGCGTCGATGTGCAGCGATTGCGGGCGAGGGCGTGCGCGATCCTGACCGGCGTAGGTACCGTGCTGGCAGACGATCCGTCGCTGACCGTCAGGGACCCGGCGCTGGGCGAGTCGCCGCGCCAGCCGTTGCGGGTAATCCTGGACAGTGCGCTGCGCACGCCGCCCGCGGCGAAATTATTCACGACGCCCGGCAGCGTTTTGCTGTTCGGTTTGCGCCCGTGCGAAGATGCGCTGCCGCTATCCGAGCTGGGTGCGGAGTATCAGCGTGTCGAGGCCGGCGCGTTCGGCGTCAGCCGGCAAGGCGTTTGTCTTGATGCGGTGATGGCCGCGCTGGCGGCGCGTGGCATTAACGAACTGCTGGTTGAATGCGGGGCACGACTGGCCGGTAGCTTGCTGGCGGCCGGATTAGTCGATCGAATCGTTTATTATCTGGCGCCGACACTGCTTGGCAGCGAGACCCGCGGTATGTTCGATACCCCCGACTGGCGCAGCCTGGCCGATGGCGTGTCGCTTGAGATCGAGGATCTGCGGCGGGTCGGGAAAGACCTTAAATTGATTGTTCGCCCGGAGGCGAAGGACTGATATGTTTACTGGAATCATCACCGCGATTGGTACGATCGCAGCACTGGAGCCGCGCGGCGGCGATCTGCGCGTGCGCATCGATTGCCCGGAACTGAAGCCGACCCGTTTCGCTACCGGTGAAAGCATATGTGTATCCGGCGTTTGCCTGACCGCGCTGGAAATCGACGCGCAGGGGTTTGCTGCGGACGTGTCGCGCGAGACCATCGATGTGACCGCATTCTCGGGCTGGAAAGTGGGTAGTAAGGTGAATCTCAGCCTCACTGGCCATCGGTGACCATGGCAGGCACCTCGTAACCAGGCATACGGACAGCGTCGGTTTCACTAATCCTCGCCATGACGACACCCGCTCGATTAGAATGCGGCGCTTGAGATATGATCGCTATCGCGCGTTATGTCGCCCACAAGGTCGATCTATCGACGTACCTCGTGACGGTGAATGCGGTTGAAGACAACGGCTTTGACGTCAATATCATTCCACACACGGCCGAGTGGACGACGCTCGGCCTGCTGAAAGCCGGCGACCCGGTCAATCTGGAAGTGGACTTGCTGGCACGCTATGCCGAGCGACTGCTGGCCGGTGACGCTGACGACAACGCGTCGGTCAGCCGGGAAACGCTTGCCAAGGCCGGGTTTGCTGATTAGCGCGACGGCCAGGAGAATAACTATGTCGAAACCACAACTTGCCAATACCTCAAGCGACGCGTTCGCGCCGATTGAAGACATCCTCGCGCAGCTTCGCGCGGGTCGTATGGTCATCATGGTGGACGATGAGGATCGCGAGAACGAAGGCGACCTGATCATGCTTGCCAGCAAGGTACGCCCCGAGGACGTCAACTACATGGCGCGCTACGGCCGTGGCCTGATTTGCCTGACGCTGACACGCGAGCGCTGTCAGCAGCTGCGACTGCCGCTGATGGTCAGCAGCACCGATACCGCGCACAGCACCAATTTCACGTTGTCGATTGAAGCTGCGGAAGGCATTACCACCGGCATCTCCGCACATGATCGCGCACGCACCGTGCAGGTCGCGGTAGCCGCCGACGCGGGGCCCGAGGACCTTGTGCAACCCGGGCATATTTTTCCGATCATGGCGCAGCCCGGCGGCGTGCTGACGCGTGCGGGTCATACGGAAGCCGGTTGTGATCTCGCGCGACTGTGTGGCGAAGACGACCCGGCCGCGGTCATCGTTGAGATTCTTAATGAAGACGGCAGCATGGCGCGTCGTCCCGACCTCGAGACTTTTGCCGCCGATCACGGTTTGCTGATTGGCACGATTGCCGACCTGATCCGCTATCGCCTCGAAAAAGAGGTGGCGGTCGAGCGTATCCATACCTCGCCCGTGCAAACGGGTGAGGGCGAGTTCACGATGCACGCCTATGAGGACTATGTGAACCGCAACGTCCACCTTGCGCTGGTCTATGGCGATATCGCCGCTGCCGGCACGCGTGGACCGTGCCGGCGCTCAGTCGGTACCGCGTTTCGTCGGGTTGCGTCGAACCCGTGCGCGGCGAGGATGCTCGGCGATCCGCGGCGCGAGGGTATCTCGCAGATCGTGACGATCGGCTTGTCGCGCGGGAGATTCGCCTCGCCGAGAGCGAGCAGACGGTAAGGAATGTTGCGGCTCCCTGCGATGTAGCCGGTATCGCGCTCGTCCTTCTCGCGGACGTCGATGAAACCGGCACCTCCTTGGAGGAGCGCGAAATCCAGCTGTTCGGCGAGACGAGCTCAGAGAGCCCGACCTCCGACCCGCCCCGAGGACGTACCCGGCGATGTCGACATGCCCTACGGACCAGAGGCCCGCGGATTGCGAGAGCGTCGCCTCAGTCTTCGTCGGGGACGCGACGACGAGCGGAGCCTGGCCGAGCAGTGCCGCCCTCGTCGAGAACGCCGACGAAGAGCGAGTCACCGGTGAGCAGCAGCTTCTCGTCGACGAGCAGCGCGCAGTGCTCGGGCCGGTGGCCCGGTGTGTGGAGCACGCGTACCGACACTTCGCCGACGTGCAGCACGTCTCCGTCCACCATGGGGTCGAAGTCGTACTCCGGCTCCGCGAGCGGATGGATCGAGACGCGGGCGCCGTGCTCGATCGCGAGCCGCCCGTGCCCTGCGACGTGGTCGGCGTGGTTGTGCGTCTCGACGACGCGCACGATGCGCAGCGAGTGACGCTCCGCCTCCTCGACGTACTGCTCGATCGCGAACGCGGGGTCGACAACGATCGCCTCGCCCGCCTGCTCGGAGCCGATCAGGTAGGAGGCGCAGCCGAGGTCGGAGTCGACGAACTGTCGAAACAACATGAGGCAGCTTATACGTGAAATAAGCGGTCGTTACCGCAAGCCCGCTGAAACGACCTTAGCAGGCCGTCCCGCTAGCTTTCTTGAAGTGGCCCTCGCCTGCGGGCCGCATACCACGCCGCGAAGCGCCCGACCGGCGACGCGAGGTAGACCCCGAACTCCTCATCGAAGGCGTCAAGCTCGCGCCCCGCAGCTGGAAGAGCTCGTAGTCGAGCGCCGCTCACATCGCACTGTGCTCGTCACGCTTCGCCCGGGCGACCGATGCGCCGCAGTCGTTGCAGGGCATGTGCTGGGGCTCTTGGAGAAACATCGTGTGTCTGCCGGGAGTACATCGGCACCCACGTGGGCTTCTCCGACACCCAAAAGGGCGAAGGGCCGCTCGGAGGCGGCCCTTCGCCGGAAGGCCCGCTCAGGCGGTGGCCAGCGCGGGAATGACGCCGAGTTGCTGCATCATCCCGAGGGTGTCCCAGTTGTTCCAAGACTCGACGATCTTGCCGTCCTTGATCTTGTCGATCGTCACGCCGGTGACCGTCGACTCCTTGCCGGTCGGGGCGATCCCCATCAACTCAGCCCTTGTGTGTTCCCTTCGCGGTCCTGCGTCGCGACGAGTCGCCCTTCTGCGATTTTGCTCCTCGATCGTGATCTTGATGTCCGGGAACGCCGTTCGGGAGCCCCCGATCAGCTCTCTCGTCCCCTGTGGCCCCGTCTCCTGTCGCCGGATCGTGGTTCACGATCGTCGGCGCGACCAGCTCCTCGATCACGCCGTAGTTGCCCTTGTTGAACGCCTCCTCGACGAGGCGCCGAGCGACGATCTTGTTCGCCTCCGACATCTGCCTTCTCCCTTCGGTCTGCTTGCCTCTGCGCCGCCGGCGCAAACCGCTCGGCGACGGCCGATCGCGAGGAGTGCCACCGCCCGCCAGCGGCGCGAGCAGGCGCCGGGACCGCGCCCGATCTGCCTCTCGCCGCGACGCCTCATGGCACCTCCTTGCTCGTCTGCGTCCGACCCTACTCCCGCCGCCTCGTCGCGGCAAGCTGCGTCAGAGGCCGAGCAGCCGCGCGATCACCATGCGCTGCACTTCGTTCGTGCCCTCGCCGATCTCGAGGATCTTCTGGTCGCGGTAGAGCCGCGAGATCGCCGACTCCTCCATGAACCCGTAGCCGCCGTGGATCTGCAGCGCCTGGTTCGCGACCCGATGTGAGAGCTCGCCCGTGTAGAGCTTCGCCATCGCCGCCTCGCGCGCGAACGGCCGGCCCTGGTCCTTCAGCCACGCCGCCTTGTAGACGAGCGCGCGGCCGGCCTCGATCTCCGTCGCCATGTCGGCGAGCTTGAACTGCACCGCCTGGAACTTCGCGATCGGCTTGCCGAACTGCTCGCGCTCCTTCGCGTACGCGTACGCGAGGTCGTACGCGCCCTGCGCGAGCCCGACGCCCATCGCCGCGACCGAGATGCGGCCGCCGTCGAGGATCTCGAGGAACTGCTTGAAGCCCTCGCCGCGCGGCCCGAGCAGGTTCCCCTCCGGCACGCGCGCGTCCTTGAACGACAGCTCGCGCGTGTCGGAGGCGCGCCAGCCGAGCTTCTCCATCGGCTCGGAGATCTCGTAGCCGGGCGTCCCGTTCGGGACGACGATGTTCGAGATCTCGCCCTCGCCGCCGGTCAGCGCCGTGATCGTCACGCACGCCGTGATGTCGGTGCCGGCGTTCGTGATGAACATCTTCGAGCCGTTGACGACCCACGAGCCGTCGCGCAGCTCGGCGGTCGTGCGAGTGTTGCCCGCGTCTGAGCCTGCGCCGGCCTCGGTCAGCCCGAAGGCCGCGAGCTTCTTGCCGGAGGCGAGCTCGGGCAGCCACTCGCGCTTCTGCTCCTCGGTGCCGTAGTAGTAGATCGGGAGCGTCCCGAGCGAGTGGTGCGCGGCCACGGTGATCGCGACCGACGAGTCGATCCGGGTCAGCTCCTCGACCGCGATCGCGTACGAGACCGTGTCGGCGCCGGCGCCCCCGTACTCCTCGGGGATCGTCATGCCCATCAGCCCGAGCTCGGCGAGCTCGGCGACGAGCTCGTAGGGGAAGCGGCCCTCGCGGTCGAGCTCCTCGGCGACCGGCGCGACGCGCTGCTCCGCGAACTCGCGAACCGTGGAGCGGACGAGCTCGTGCTCCTGGGTCAGGTCGAGGTCCACGCGGCCGGGGATGCTATCCGACTGCCTTTCTAGGCTGCGGGTGCGGGTTCACCGCCCTTTACCCACCCCGTCACCATGCCGATACCGACCCTGATGCGGTCTGCGACCCGCGAGCCGAGCGTCGAGGCGCTCCTGCTGCGGCTGGAGACGTTGACGCGTGAGCGTCAAGACCTCCGGCAGGACCTCGCGGAGGCGCCGACGCTCGAGCAGAACCGGCTGGCGATCGTCGAGGCGCAGTGGGATCTCTCCCGCGCCCTGATCCGCCGCTACCTGCCCGCAGCGGCGTAGTAGGCTCGCGCCATGAAAACGAGAGAATTCTTCGAGGGCCTGGAGTCCCGCGTCGATTCGTCCAAGACGGCCGGCGTGAACAACTCGTACCTCTTCGACATCGAGGGCGAGGGGCAGTGGAAGGTCGACGTCAGCGACGGGAGCGTTACCGTGACCGAAGGCGGCGGGGATGCCGACGTCACGATCACGGCTTCCGGCGAGACGTTCGAGCAGGTCGCCTCGGGCGACCTCAACCCGACCTCGGCCTACATGAGCGGCAAGCTCAAGATCAAGGGTGACATGGGCGCCGCGATGAAGCTCCAGAAGCTCTTCTGAGCCCGGTCGACCCTCTCGAGCGGTGGCAGCCGCTCGGCGACAAGCCGGACTACGCCGGGCTCCTGACGTACGGCGGCGCCCCGTACACGCAGGACCCTGCCGAGCTCGCGTCGTTCGACGTCGCGATCCTCGGCGCCCCGACCGACGATCTCGTCTCGGACCGCCCGGGCACGCGCTTTGCGCCCGGGGCGATCCGCGCGGCGAGCTGCCCGCCGGGGCCGCATCTCGAAGGCGAAGGTCGACGCGTTCCGCGAGCTGCGGATCGTCGACTACGGCGACGCGGCGGTCGTTCCCGCCGATCCGCGACCGAACGCACGAGGCGATCGAGCAGCTCGTCGGCGAGGTCGTCGACGCCGACGTTCTGCCCGTCGTGCTCGGCGGTGACCACTCGATCACCGAGGCGAACGTCCGCGCAGTCGCCGCGCGCCGCGGTCCCGTTGGTCTTCTGCACTTCGACACGCACGCGGACACGGGCTTCGAGGTGTTCGGCGTCGAGCGCTCGCACGGAACGCCGATGTACCGGCTCGTCGAAGCTGGGCACGTCGAACCTGCGCGCTACGCGCAGATCGGCCTGCGCGGCTACTGGCCGACCGAGAAGGAGTTCGCGTGGCAGGCCGAGCGCGGGATCTCGAGCTTCTTCATGCACGACGTGCGCGACCGTGGGATCCGGGCGGTGCTCGAGGACGCGCTCGAGGTCGTCGGCGGCGGCCCGGTCTTCGTCACCGTCGACATCGACGTGCTCGACCCCGCCTTCGCACCCGGCACGGGAACACCGGAGCCCGGCGGGATGACGACGACCGACCTGCTGTGGGCGGCGCGCGAGGCGGCTTTGCGGCTCGACGTCGTCGGCGCGGATCTCGTCGAGGTGATCCCGACGGCGGTCGGGTCCGCAGACGTCACTGCACTGGTCGGTGAGCGCGTCGTGCGAGAGTTGCTCACGGGTCTCGCCTTGAAGCGGTCCGGCTAGGTATCCACGTTCCGACGACGAAAGGGATTCGATGACGTACTACGAGGTCTTGCTGTTGGTCCACCTGCTCGGGTGTCGCTGCGACCTGGTTCGGGACGGGTTTTGCCTTGCTCGTGCTCGGCAGTCGTTTCGGGCGCGCAGGCGACAACGCAGGGACTGCAGTCGCTCTTCGGCCAGGCCGAGTGGCTCGCGACGCGCGTCTTCATCCCCGTGTCGCTCATCGTCGTCGTCGCCGGGATCCTGCTCGTGATCGAAGGCCCCTGGGCGTTCGACCAGCTTTGGGTGCTGCTCGGTCTCGCCGGCTTCGCCGCGACGTTCCTGACGGGGCTCCTCATGATCAAGCCAGAGTCCGAGCGCATCGCTGCCGACCTCGCCCGCGAGGGGATGACGCCCGGCTCGGCCCGCGCGATCGGAACCATGTTCGCGCGCCAGCGAATCGACTACACGGTGATCGCGCTCGTGATCGCCGACATGGTGCTGAAGCCGACCGGCGACGACGTCTTCACGCTCGTGCTCATGGCTGCGGTTCTGATCACCGTCGTCGCGCTGGTGCTCCGCGGTGACTCGTTCACCCGCCGCCGAGAAGACCGCCTGACTACTCCTCGAGCTCGACGAGCAGCGCGCCGCCCGCCACGCGGTCGCCCTCCGCGACGTGCACGGCGCGGACGGTCGCTTGGTAGGGCGAGACGACCGGCGTCTCCATCTTCATCGCCTCGAGCACGAGCAGCGTCTGGCGCGGCGCGACGGTGTCGCCCGGCGCGACGGCGACGTCGATCACCGTGCCCGGCATCGGCGCGGTCAGCGCGCTCTGCTCGGCGCCCGGCGCGGCATGCTCGTGCGCGGCGCTGTCGACGTCCGGCGGCGGGTGCGGGGCGGGAGCTGCGAGGTTGAGCCGCCAGCCGCCGCGCCACGCTGCGTCTACGGGGCGAGGCGGCGGCTCCGAGAGCGGCGGGTTCTCGACGAGGAACGCCGTCGTCGTGTGACCGGCGCGCACGTTTGGGTGTGTGACCAGCCAGCGCAGGAACGGGAGGTTCGTGGTCACGCCCCGCACCTCGGTCTCGGCGAGCGCGGTCGCGGAGCTTCTCGAGCGCCTCCTGCCGCGTCTCGCCGTGCGCGATCAGCTTCGCGATCATCGGGTCGTAGGAGATCCCGATCTCGTCGCCTTCCTCGACGCCGGCGTCGACGCGGATGCCGGTCGGCAGGCGCAGGCGCTCGAGCGTCCCGCCTTGCGGGAGAAACGTGCGTGGATCCTCCGCGTAGAGCCGCACCTCCACCGCGTGTCCGAGCAGCATGCCGCGGCTCGCGCTCGGAACGGCTCGCCCTGCGCGATCCGCAGCTGCTCCTTCACGAGGTCGGCACCGGTGACGAGCTCGGTCACGGGATGCTCGACCTGGATTCGTCCGTTCAGCTCGAGGAACCAGAAGTCGCGGCCCGACACCATGAACTCGGCGGTGCCCGCGCCGCGGTAGCCGATGGCTTTCGCGAACGCAACAGCCGCCTCGCCGATCTGCGCGCGGAGCGCGGGGTCGAGCGCGGGCGACGGCGCTTCCTCGAGCACCTTCTGGTGGCGTCGCTGGATCGAGCACTCGCGCTCGCCGAGCGAGAGCGCGGTCCCGTGGGCGTCGCCGAGCAGCTGGATCTCGATGTGCCGCGGGCGCTCGACGTAGCGCTCCGCGAAGACGGTTCCGTCGCCGAACGCCGCTTGCGCTTCGCGGCTCGCCGCCGCCCGAGCTTCCTCGAGCTCGTGGGCGCTCCGCACGACGCGCATCCCCCGGCCGCCACCTCCTGCCGCCGCCTTCAAGATCAGCGGGAAGCCGAGCTCCGCGGGATCGCCAGACTCGACGACCGGAACGCCCGCCTCGCGCGCAACCTGCTTCGAGCGGAGCTTGTCGCCCGCGATCTCGCAGTGCCTCGGGCGTCGGCCCGACCCACACGAGCCCGGCCGCCTCGACCGCGCGCGCGAAGTCGGCGTTCTCCGCCAGGAAGCCGTAGC
>CALOCQ010000001.1:0-51421 GCA_942491885.1 uncultured Pseudomonadota bacterium | reverse complement strand
ATGCCGCCAGCGTGGCTGAGCCGATGCTGATGACCGCCGCCGCGCGCAGACCGGCGATGGCGTGAGGGATCGATAGCGGCAGCAACACATAGCGCCTGAGCTCGCCGGCGGTCATACCCAGAGCGGTTGCCACGGTTATGTGAACGGGGTCGATCGCGTTGATGGCCGTAAGCGTGCCGCGCACGATTGGCAGTAATGCATACAGAAAGAGCGCCACAATGGCCGGAACCACGCCAATACCAAGCAGCGGAATCATGAGCGCGAGCAGCGCTATCGACGGTATCGTTTGCAGCAATCCGCACAGATACAGCAGGGCGCCTGACAAGCGCTGGTAAGGTTGCGCCAGCATTGCCAGTGCAATGCCAACAACGGCAGCGCCGAGCAGTGCACTCAGCGTCAACTGCATATGCCGCCATGTATTAGCCAACAGCTGTGCTTGTAATGTGTTGGTGTTATCGGCGTCTGCGACATCGATGAGCCCTTCACGCAACAGGAAGTCGGACGCAATGCGCGCGATGTTCTCCCCGTCTATCGCAGCGCGAGCATTAAGCTCTTGCATACGCAGCGCGTCGATGCGTCCGGCAAGCGCTTGTAATGCGTCGGCAACCTCGGTTGGCAGGTTGGTGCGAGCCAGCCACAGGGCGTCATAGCGCGGAAAAAATTGAAGATCATCGTCTAGCAAGGTAAAGCCGGCCTGGCTCAGTTCGCCATCGGTGGAGTAGGCGTCAGTGACGTCGATGCGCTCGTTCTCCAGCGCCTGATAGGCCAGACCATGTTCAATGCCCGAGGTTGGCAGCGTCAGGCCGTAGCGTGCGGCCAGCGCAGGCCAGCCATCGCCACGCGCGCGAAACTCGTGACTGAGAGCGATGCGCAGCCCCTGTTGGCCACGCAGGTCGGAGATTGCCGTAATGCTGCGCTCACGCGCAAGATCCATGCGCATCGCCAGCACATAGGTGTTGTTGAAGCCAAGCGGTGCAATGGTTTGCAGGTCCAGCTGCGCGAGTTGCTCGGACACCGGCGTGGTGCTGTCAAGGTGTTTGCAGGATCGCCTCAGAGATGGTGCCGGAGTACTCGGGATAGAGGTCGATCTCTGCGGCCTGCAGCGCCTCATAGCAGACCTTGGTGCCACCAAGTCCAAACTGCCGGCGCACGAAAGTCACAGCCGCGCTGCTCCAGATACTGCAAAGCAGCAATCTCAGCAAAGAATATAACTTTCGGTGAAATTTTGCTGGCAATGTTGATCACCGGCTCACTGGCCGACATTGGTAGCAAGGATGCTGCCATAGCACAGCCAAACCCACAATCAAACGGATACGTTCCCAGGTGACCCATATGAAGGTATCCACAAGCTGCTGCGCCGCAGGCGTCACGTGGATCGCTCAAACCCTCGTCGCGGCCTTGCGTTGTTGTCACAACGCAATTTGCAAGCTGTGACGACGAGCTGATCGACAAAGCGGGGATCACCGCCGTTGAGATCGTTGCGTAACCAGGCAACTCGTTGATCTGATTGCCCTGCATGGCCAGAAAGTGCGCGTTTGCGCCCTTGTGGATGGCGTCCAGGCCAGAAAAGGGCCTCATCGAGCGGCAGCAGATCGGGTTTCAGGGCCAGGGCGCGACACAGGCCGGCGCGCTGTTGTTGTCCGCCCGACATTTGCGTTGGATACCGGTCTATCGCGTCACGCTTGAGTTGCATCAGCCCGATTAGCTCATCGATGCGTGCATCGATGTCTTGTGCCTGCCAGCCGGCAAGCTTCATCGGCAACGCAATATTGTCGCGAACTGACAGGTGTGGCAGCAGTCCGATCTCCTGCAGCGCATAGCCGGTATTGAAGCGTACCTTTCGCAGATCGCTGTCGGCCAACGCATGGCCATCGCGTAACACCTGTCCCGCACTCGGCGTACGCAGCCCGTTGAGCAACTTCAGCAGCGTCGACTTGCCACTGCCGCTGGCACCTATGATGGCTACCGTGGTGGCGCGCGGAATAGTCAGACAAATATCAGACAGGATGGTGTAAAAACCGTTGATCTCGACGTCAACGTTGCGCAGCTCGGCAGTCAGGTTTGCATCTGGCATGGCGGCTTGTGGGGGTCGAGAATGAACATCGAGTGTTACTGAGCGGCGCAAGGCTTGCAAGTGGCATTGCTGGCCTGCGAGCGCCAGCAGGATCAAGTACAATGTGGATCCTTTTTTATACAGCCATTGATCGGTTGTGAAGAGCGCGCTGTTCGTCATGTCACGATGCGCTCCTCTGCCCGGCTTTGTCGGTCGGCTTCTGCGCCAGCCGGCATGCGCTCTGCGTGTATCAATTCCGTGTCGCTGCAAACTTTCAGTGACACAGATGGAGAGTCAGTTAGCAGAGAATAAATGTTCGGTGGTCCGCGTACGTTACGCGCGGCATTTTTAGTATCAAGGGGTTTGCCGCTGCTAGCCGGTTGTCATCCGTTATGACGGAAAAAAACGTGGACGGGACAGAGGGAGACAAAAAACGTGGAAACTCAGGGCCGCCTGAAAACGTCGCCGGCCCTGGCGACGATCACCACCACAGCCGGTCGTGACTGGCAGGACATCGCCAGCGGTGATATCGCAGCGATGCACTATACCGGTTGGTTATATGACGAGAGCGTCAGCAGACGGTCGCGTCAACGAAAGATGGCAGCCCGCGATCGTAACCAGGTGTGCTGAGTTTCCTCTTGGCGGTGGGTTAGATTCGTGGCTGGGACGTTGGCGTCGTGGGCATGCAGATTGGTGAAGTGCGCGAGCTTAAAATTTCACCCGAATTGGGTTATGGCGCTGCTGGCGCTGGTGGTGTGATCCTGCCTAACGCAACCTTGTTGTTCGAACCTGAACTCGCCTGCTTTCAACGCTGCAAGGTCCTCACACTAAAAAGGTCTGTGTAATGCGACGGTCCTGATACCCGCAAACACACTCGCCCGGTAACCCGCTCTGGCGGGGTGCGTTTGCGGGTGCGTGCGTTGTCGTTTTGTCACTCAGCCTTTTTGCCTCATGGCTTATCAAGCTGTGGGATGATCAAGACGATGAGGACACCATAGACGCGCATCCCGTTGAGTTGCTGGTCGGCTACAGTAGCCTGGACCTGGCTGAGTTGCTGGGTGAGCCGCGTTATCAATTGCCGGAGTTGGCACCACCGCCACCGCCCGTCACATTGGCGCCCCGCAGTATCAGCGGCTTCATCATGCTGGAAGTTGACGTGGACGAGGCAGGCCGCGCGAGAAGCGCACGCGTGTCATTGAGGGCAACCCCATCTGGCGTGTATGAGGGGATCGCGTGCCGGCGGTGGGGGGGGGGGGGGGGGGGGGGGGGGGGTAACTGAGTATCCGGTGGGTAGCCCCGGGTGCGAGACTCTGCTCATCCGATTCAGTGTACCTGCCGACCCGGCAGCGGACGAGAACTAGCCCCGACGTTTTACAAAGCGTATTTCGATGCGACGATTGAGCGAGCGGCCATCGCGCGTGTTGCTGTCGGCCATACTGCTTGCTTCAGCCTTTGCGCGCATGTAATCAACCTCACCCTGGTGGCGCCCGACCGAAGCGCCGAAGCCACCGCCTGCACGTGCGACGCCCAGCGAGCGATTGAGCTCGTCGTCACCGCGATTATCCGTATGCCCTTCAATGACGATATTCGCACCGGACACCATGGCTATCTCGGCGATGCTAACGAGTACGCCGCCGTACTGGCTCAAAAGGTCGCGGTGCCAGCGTCGAAGGCAATGTGTTCTCGGTCCATCAGGTAGTTGACGTTTTCGTTGCAATAGCGGGTTGGCGTACTGGCGTCAGCCGACCCAGGCCATAAGACCGCCAGGCACGCCAGCAAAAGTGTCGCGCGCATCCAGCTAGGCCGATTCTATCTGCATGACCAGTTCCTGAGCTTGTTCAATCCAGCGATCGCGACGGATGCGGCCAGGAAACTTAAGCTGGGTGTCGAGCACATCAGCGTCGGTTTCGTTCAATTGCGCGAGTTGCTCAAGGCGATGAATACCCAGCGCATTGAGTTTCTTGGCCAGCGCCGGGCCAATGCCGCGAATTTGTCGCAGGTCTTGCGGGTCGATGCGCTTTTTAGCTTGCTCTGGTGGCGGGCTGCTGGCCTGCGCGCGCGACTGCGCCGTGCGGCGGATCAGCAGCTCGAGTTGTCGCTGCAGTTTGCGCTCGGCAGACTGGCTATCTGAATTGTGTTGAATGGCTTCTTGCAGGCGACGCTGGATCGTGCGAAAGCGCATCGCTTGCTCGTCCAGCGCTTCGCGCATGCTTGCCAGCTGGCGTTTCTGCTGATGGTGTCGGTGTCCGGCATCGTCAATCTTGCTCTGCAACTGGTCGCGCTGACGTTGCAACTTGTTCAGCTCCGCTTGCTGAGCGCGCAGTTGATCCTGGGCTCGCGCAAAACGGACAGCTTCCGAGCGCGACTGGCGTTCACCGCGCAGTAGCCAACCGAGGCAGGCGCCGGCTGCGCATGCCAGGGCAATCAGTACAATTACAACTGGATTGAGTCCACTCATTGGAAGCTTGTCTAGTTACCAGAAGTGCAAAGTCTAAGTGACTTTGTGACCGTGAGGCCAGTGACGGGGTAGCAAATATTGAATAAAACCTGTGAGATAGGCAAGGCAGGGCTCGGCGCACAGCGCGCGTTGCATGTAGAATGCGCCAAACGAAAAGGCAAACGAAATGCACGAAGACTATATTTCAATCGGTATTGTATTCGTGGTGTCGCTCGGCATCGCTGCACAATGGCTGGCATGGAAGCTCAGATTACCGGCAATTGTCTTGTTGGCGGCTGCGGGCCTGATTGCTGGGCCAGGCCTCGGCTTGATCGACCCAAGCGCCCAATTGGGTGAGTTGCTGCGACCGCTCATTAGCTTGTGTGTGGCGATCATTCTGTTCGAGGGTGGCCTGAGTCTAAACCTTGCTGAGCTCAAACATGCGGCCAGCGGTGTGCGACGGCTGGTCTACCTTGGTGCACCGCTGGCATGGATTTTCTCCAGTGCCTGCGCCTACTTTGTGGGTGGCCTGGATACGGCGACTTCTCTGGTGTTCGGTGCAATCATGGTTGTAACGGGGCCTACGGTTATCATGCCGTTGCTACGCCAGGCGGCGTTGAACCGTCGCACGGCCTCCTACCTGAAGTGGGAAGGCATTGTTAATGACCCGATTGGCGCGTTGCTGGCCGTCCTCGTGTTCCAGTTCTTCGTATTCTCCGGGCAGGGTTCCGGGTTTGCTCAAGTGTTGCAGTCGCTCGGTCTTGCCATGCTTTCGGGTCTTGTGTTTGGTGGGCTTGGCGGCTGGCTTACCGGCAATGCATTTCGCGCCGGATGGGTGCCGGAGTATCTGAAGAGTCCGGTGATGCTGGGTCTGGTGCTGGTCGTCTTTGTTGCGTCCAATTACATGCAGCACGAGGCGGGCCTGTTGGCCGTGACGATCATGGGTATTGTCATCGCCAACATGAACTTGCCGGGCTTCGGCGACATGCGTCGCTTCAAGGAATACATCACGATCATGCTGGTCTCCATCGTGTTTGTGCTGCTGACATCTGACCTTGATTTACTGTCGTTGAAGTCGATTGGCTGGCATGGCATTGCGCTTGTGGCCTCATTGCTATTCATCGCCCGTCCGGCGGCGATCATGCTGGCAACCATTAACGCGGGGATGGAATTTCGTGAACGCGTGTTGCTGGCCTGGATTGCGCCGCGCGGCATTGTTGCGGCGGCTACGGCCGGTATCATGGGGCCTCGGCTTGTCGATGAGGGTTATGACGCGAGCGTGCTGCTGCCGCTGGTCTTCGCGGTGATTTTCACCACGGTGTTAGTGCACGGGTTCTCATTGAATTGGTTGTCGGCGCGCCTGGGGCTGGCATCGCGACATCGCGATAGCGTTGTCATCGTAGGTGCGTCTCCCTGGTCCACTGAGCTTGCGCGTACGTTGCAGACTCAGGGCGTCAATGTGTTGATTTCGGATTCGAGCTGGCATGCGCTGCGTGATGCACGTCTGGCCGGTGTGCCGGTTTTCTATGGTGAGATTCTGTCAGAGTTTGCCGAGGAAACGGTGGAGCTCGCGCATGTGCATACGGTGCTTGCCGCGACCAGCAACGATGCCTACAACGCACTGGTGTGTATGTCGATTGCGCCTGAAGTTGGCCAGTCCCGGGTATTCCAGTTGGCAATGGGGCGTGCTGATCAGGCAGACCCTAAAGCGGTTGCACGCGAGGTGCGTGGCAATATCGCGTTCGATAAGGACGCGGTGTTCGAAAAGCTATGGCGCAACCATGTGCGAGGCTGGGTATTCGCCAAGACGCGTCTTACCGATACCTACAGCTACAGTGACTTTTTGGGTGACGTCAGCACCGATGCGCTGACGATTCTGGTCATCAGTGGCGAGGACAACGTCCAGTTCGTGTCATCGCAAACACAGGTTGAACCCAAGGCGGGCGACACCATTGTCTATTTCACACCACCCAAACCTCAGGTCAGTAGGGAACCGGAAGTTGATGGTCAAGTCAGTCCTGCGTGAGACGCTATTCGTTGACGGTCCGGCCGGTCGCATTGAGACGCTGGTCGAGTTGTCGCCCGAGACGATTGCGACCGGTGATGTTGCGGTCATCTGCCATCCGCACCCTGCTCACGGCGGTGCTCTGACCAACAAGGTGGTGCATACCTTGGCGCGTGCCTTCAATCTGGCCGGTATTGGCGCCGTGAGATTCAACTTTCGAGGTGTTGGAGGAAGTGAGGGCGAGTACGACGAGGGGCGCGGTGAACTGGACGATGCACCAGCGGTTTTCGACTGGGCGCACGCACGCTGGCCCTCGGCGAATATCTCGCTGGCAGGCTTTTCGTTTGGTGCCGATATTGCACTGCGTGTCAGCTTGCAGCGCAGCGCCGAGCGTCTGATTCTGATTGCCCCGCCAATTGGTCGCATTAGGGATGCCAGCACCCGACTTCCCGATTCGCTGCCCTGCCTTGTGGTGCAGGGTGAACAGGACGAGCTGGTTGATGCCGAACAGGTGCTTGACTGGGTCAATGATCAGCCAGCGGGCGTTCGTATGTCGCTGATGCCCATTGCCGATCATTTCTTTCATGGCTTGTTGCCGCAGCTGCGCGAGGTTCTGGTGACTGAAATTGAATCGTTGGCGAGCAATGCTGTCGAAGCCAGCAACGGCTGATTTCCGTTACGGTATTAGAGGGTTCGAATATGTTGTCGGCGCTAAGAAAACAAATTGAGGGGCTGCTCACGCCGGAGCAGACAGCAGGACGATGCCGAGCGCCGTGAACATGGTTTGCGTCTGGCCACAGCGGCGCTCATGGCTGAGGTGGCTCGCGCTGATGATGTACTGGATGTGCGCGAACTTGCCGAGCTGAGTGACTTGTTGCGAGAGCGCTTTTCACTCAGTGACGACGAAACGCGCATGGTAGTCAACGACGGCTTGCGCGAGTCAGAGCAGGCCGTCTCGTTGCAGGGCTTTACGAGGCCATTGCACGAAGCCCTGTCGCTCGAAGAAAAGGCACAGATCGTGAACATGTTGTGGCAGATCGCTGCCGCTGACGGTGAGCTTAGCAAGCACGAGGACGCGCTGGTCGCCAGGCTCGGTGAGTTGTTGTATGTGCCGCGCAGTGAAGTCTTGCGACTCAAGCATCTAGCTGGGCTATAGCCTCAAAAGAAAAAGCCCCGCAAGCGGGGCAACTAGCCTCAAAAGAAAAAGCCCCGCAAGCGGGGCAACTAGCCTCAAAAGAAAAAGCCCCGCAAGCGGGGCTTTTTGGCAATCAAACTGGCGAAAGCCAATCAGACCATGTCTTTCAGGCCTTTCAGCGCTGCGACTTTGACGACTTTCGAAGCTGGCTTGGCTTTGAACATCATCTCTTCGCCAGTGAACGGGTTAACACCCTTGCGAGCCTTAACGGCAGGCTTCTTGACGACGCGCATTTTCAGCAGGCCTGGCAGAGTGAAGGTGCCCGGAGCGCCACGACCGCCCAGGTTCTTTTGAATCAAACCAGACAGTGAATCAAAAACCGCGGCGACGTCTTTACGCGTCAATCCGGTGTCATCGGCAATGTGACGATAGATCTCGGATTTTGTGGGTGCCTTCTTAACGGTTGCGGTTGCTTTTTTCTTAGCTGCCATCTGGTTCTAACTCCTGAATTAAAAAACAGAACGAGCCCGGCTCGTCCTTCAAAAACGGCAGCAAAGATACCATAGTCAGATCGCGAAAGGTATGCAAAAAACAGGCTTTTTCTGCATACCGGTGCGTTTTTTTACGAGCAGCTAATCGGTGTAGTAGATCCGCTTAATCCGCACCTGGTAGGCCTCGTCCTGACCGTCCGGTGTAACCGAGATATCGAAGATGATGGTCTCGCGGTTAGCGACGGTCAGCTCGCCCAGATAATAGATCGCTTCGCCTTGTTCAACTTTGCGCATCGTGATCTTCTTTAGCTGGCCTGTCAGGTTGACCGCTTTGACTTCAACCGTTGCCTCGACCGCCTCTCGCGATTCCGTCTGCAGGACAGAGACGTTCAGCATGGCGCGATTGCGGGCGCGAACGATACCAACTGATTTGGCAACCTCGGCGGGCACTTCATCGGTGCTCAGCGAATGGAAGTAAACGGTGTAATCGCCAAAGATCGCCGAATTCTCTACGGCAGTTTCGGCCTCAGGCACGGTGCGCTCATTGCCGCCCCCGCCACATCCCACCAGGAAGGCAACACAGGCAATTGCGGATAATCGATAAACTTGTTTCATGGTACTCATCCCCCATGGCCAGTTACTGGCCAACTCTTGGTTAAGAGAATAGGCGAGCCCCCGGTGAAACACCAGAGCTGCGGCCCGGTTTGCGATCAATACAGCAGTGCTGCCGCAGTATTGTCGACGATGATCATCGCCACACCGAGTGCAAGCATTGCCCCAATTGGACTGAAGTCGAAACCGGCAACGGGCGGTATCCAGCGGCGAAATGGTCTTAACACGGGTCGAACCAGCTCATCGATCAGAGCTGCTGCCGGGTTATAGGTGCCGGGCGAAATCCAGCTGAGTACGATGCTGATGATGATCGAAAACAGGAACAGTTGCAGCGACAAACGAGCAAGTTCAAAGATCGCCAGACCAAAAATCATGGGTGTGACATCGATGCCACGCAGCAGCAACAGCGCGGCCAGCAGGACAACCTGTATCGCATAAGCGACCAGCAAGGTTGCGGTATCAATCTGCCCTATCGGCGGCACGAATCGACGTACCGGAACAATAAGCGGTGATGTCAGTTGCACAATCGCCTGGGCGAGTGGATTGCGGAAATTGGCACGTACCAGCTGCAGGAACAGCCTGAGCAGCACAACAATAATGATCAGATGCGTCAGGGAGCGCAGCAAAAATTCGGAAATATCAGCTAGCATGTCGTCGGTTAGTCCCTTGCGGCCTGGTCGGCCAGAGTGCTGGCACGCTGTCGTGCCGCCTCGAGGGTATCATCATATAGATTCCGAACGTCATGGGCCAAGAGATGCTCAATGGCCGCTTCGGTGGTGCCGCCGGGCGAGGTGACGCCGGCTCGCAGCGCTGCAAAGTCACCATTGCGCGCCATCGCCGCGGCGCCTGCCGCCGTCTCGGTGACGAGCTGCTGTGCCATGGCCTCGGGCAAACCGAAGTTCACCGCCGCATCACGCAACATTTCCATCAGCAAAAAGAAATAGGCCGGTCCGCTGCCGGAAATGGCGGTGACCGCATCCAGTGCCGCTTCATCTGCAACCCAGCACACGCTGCCGACTGCGCCCAGGACCGTCTCAGCCAGTTCTCGTTGCGCCTTGCTGCAACCCGCCCCGGCGAACAGTCCGCTGACCCCTTCGCCCAGCAGGGCAGGTTGATTCGGCATGGCTCGAATGACACGCCTGGTACCAGCAAGCCATTTGACGATGTCAGCGCTGCGCACGCCCGCCGCGATGGAAATAAATATTGGCGGTTGCGTGGCGTCGGCCATCTGGAGTGCCGTTGCCACATCGCGCAAGACTTGCGGTTTGACCGCCAGCACGCAGGCGTCGACGTTGTGCACGAGGCTGTCGGCATCAGCCGCCAGCGTGAGTGCTGGTGAGAGTTCACGCAGTCGCGCCAGAGCGGCGTCGTTCGGATCGAAGACGCTAAGCAGGCTGGGGGAGTAGCCCTGTCGCAGCAGGCCGGCAATCATGGCATAGGCCATATTGCCGCCACCGATAAAGCCGATGCGTGCGATCCGCCCCTGTTCGCTGTGGATGGTCATGGCTCAATTATCTCACAGCGGCGCTGCAAGGCTAGTCGCGCTGACCGAAGATCGCCGTGCCAATGCGCAGCATCGTGGCGCCCTCATGAATTGCGGCTGCCATATCGCCACTCATACCCATCGACAGGGTATCCAGTTGCGGATGCAGTCGAGCCAGCTCAGTCGCCAGCTCGGACAGTGCCCGGAAGGGTTTGCGTTGTTCCTCGAAGCCGCTTGCCGGCTTCGGCAGGCACATCAGCCCGCGCAGGGTCAGGTTAGGCAGCGCGGCAATGCTCGCCGCCAAATCATGCGCCTGATCAGGTGCTATGCCGGCCTTTTGCGGCTCAGCGTCGATATTGACCTGAATGCAGACATTCAGCGGTGGCCTGTCCTCCCCGCGATGCGCGTCCAGTCGGCGCGCAATCGCGATTCGCTCGACTGGTATGCACCCAGTCAAAATGGCTGGCGATATCCCGGGTCTTGTTGGATTGGATGGCGCCAATGTAGTGCCAGGTGTAACCTTTATGGCCCAGGCTGGCGATTTTGCCTAGCGCTTCATCGACGAAATTCTCGCCAAAATCGACCTGGCCGGCCGCGTGGGCGGCACGAATCGCGTCCACGCTATGCCGCTTGCTGACGGCTATAAGCCTGATATCGCTGGGCTTGCGAGCTGCGACCTCTGCCACATTCTCAAGCTCCAGACGCACGGCGGCAAGGTTTTCCGTGACCCTAATCACGCTTTAACAGAGGTGCTTCGCTATACTTCACGACCATAGTTTATGGTAAATCCCGGTGCAAGAAAGTTTTAAGGAACCCGTATGGCCGTTGATGTAGCGCAGTTGCTGTCCTTTGCCGTTAAGAATAATGCGTCTGACCTGCATCTGTCAGCAGGCGTGCCGCCGATGATTCGTGTCGATGGCGATATCAAGCGCGTCAATATGCCCGCTTTGACCCACAAAGAGGTCAATAGCATGGTGTACGACATCATGAACGATAAGCAGCGCAAGGACTACGAGGAGTTTCTGGAGACTGATTTCTCGTTCGAAATTCCCAAGCTGGCGCGCTTTCGCGTGAATGCCTTTAACCAGGCTCGCGGCTCGGGCGCCGTGTTCCGGACCATTCCCTCAGAGATTCTGACGCTGGACGACCTTGGCGCACCGGCTATCTTTAAAGATATTTCCATGCAGCCGCGCGGCATCTGCCTGGTCACCGGTCCAACCGGTTCGGGTAAGTCGACAACGCTTGCTGCGATGGTCGATTATATTAACGACAACAAACCCGACCATATCCTGACCATTGAGGATCCCATCGAGTTAGTGCACCAGAGCAAGAAATCTCTCATCAACCAGCGCGAGGTGCATCGTGATACGCATGGTTTCTCCGAGGCGCTGCGTTCCGCATTGCGTGAAGATCCGGATGTCATTTTGGTGGGCGAGCTGCGTGATCTGGAAACCATTCGTCTGGCGTTGACCGCGGCAGAAACGGGTCACCTGGTGTTTGGTACACTGCATACCAGTTCTGCGGCCAAAACCATTGATCGAATCGTCGACGTGTTCCCGGCCGGCGAGAAAGAGATGGTACGCGCGATGCTGTCTGAATCATTGACGCGCGGTTATTTCGCAGACGCTGTTGAAAAAAGTCGGTGGCGGTCGAATTGCTGCGCACGAGATCATGATTGGTACCCCGGCTATTCGTAACCTGATTCGCGAGGGCAAGATTGCCCAGATGTATTCGGCGATTCAGACCGGTCAGGGATCGGGCATGCAAACGCTTGATCAGAACCTCTCCGAGCTGTTGCTGAAAGGCCTGATCACCAAAGAAGAAGCGCGCTTCAGAGCCGCCAATAAAGACAACTTCTGATCGCTGCGGGCAATTGATGCCGGCAACGCACTTTAAGAGATGTAACGATGGATAGAGAACAAGCCGCAAAGTTGATGCAGAACCTGCTGCGCAAGATGAATGAGAAGAGTGGTTCTGATTTGTTCATCACCGCGGGTTTTCCACCCGCGATCAAAATCGATGGCGAGATACATCGCGCCAAGCACACGATCCTCAAGCCCGAGCAAGCGCGATTCTCGTGCGCTTCGATAATGAACGACAAACAGGCGCGCGAGTTTGACGCCAACGCGCGAGTGTAACTTTGCAATTGCGCCCAAAGGTATTGGTCGCTTTCGTGTCAGCGCATTTGTGCAGCAGGGCCGGTTGGTGCCGTATTGCGTACGATTACCACGACGATCCCGACTTTTGATGACCTGGACTTGCCGGAATCCTGAAAGATGTGGTCATGAACAAGCGTGGTCTGGTGATTATTGTTGGCGCACCGGTTCAGGTAAATCGACTACGCTGGCGGCGATGATCGGTCATCGCAATTCGCATTCGCGTGGGCACATCATCACCATTGAAGACCCGGTCGAGTATGTACACCCGCACAACGGCTGCGTCATCACGCAGCGTGAAGTCGGTGTTGATACCGAAACTGGCACGCAGCATTGAAGAACACACTGCGCCAGGCGCCGGACGTGATCCTGATTGGCGAGATTCGTGATCGCGAGACCATGGAATATGCGATCCAGTTCGCCGAGACCGGTCACCTGTGTCTGGCGACGCTGCACGCAAACAGTGCAAACCAGGCGCTGGATCGCATCATTAACTTCTTCCCGAAGAGCGTCGCTCAGCAGTTGTTGATGGATCTGTCACTGAACGTGCGCGGGCGATGATTTCGCAACGCCTGATTCCTCGCGAAGGATGGCTTGGCCGTGTTGCAGCTATGGAAATCATGCTTAATTCGCCGTTGATTCAGGATCTGATCTTCAAGGGTGAGGTGCAAATGATCAAAGAGATCATGGCCAAGTCAACGCGCCTTGGTATGCAAACCTTTGATCAGGCGCTGTTCACGCTGTATGAGGATGAGATCATTTCCTATGAAGACGCTATGCGCAATGCCGACTCGAAGAACGAGCTGCGATTGAACATCAAGTTGAATAGTAAACGCGAAGGCGGCTGAGCGAAACGCAGGCACCTGAAGCTTGGAAGATGATGGAAGAGGAATCCGGCGGAAACGCTGTTGTTCTAAGGCAGTTCGGCATAAATACATGAATGTAAAACCGCTATTTGAATTGATGGTTGAAAAAAAGGCGTCTGACCTTTTCTTCGCGCCATTCGCACCGGTCAAGATCAAGATTGACGGCAAAATCATGTCCGTCAACAAGCTGGAGTGACGCCAAAGCAGGATGCGCCAGGCTGCCATGGAGATCATGAGTGACGAGGATCAGCTCGAAGCGCTGGCGAGTGATCTTGGAAATTGACTTCGCGTTGTCCAAGCCGGCCTCGGCCGTTTCCGTGTCAACGTGTTCCACCAACGCGGAAACCTCGCGATGGTACTGCGTTACATCACCGTCGGAGATGCCCAACGCTGGATGAGTTTGGGATGCCCGCCGTTTTGGGAGAACTGATTCTGAATCGCCGGGGTCTGGTACTGATGGTCGGGTCTACTGGTAGCGGCAAGTCCACCACGATCGCGGCAATGATTAACTATCGCAACATGAAAACTGCATCGCATATTATTACCGTGGAGGATCCGATCGAGTTCTTGCACAAGAACAAGAAGTCGATTGTGAACCAGCGTGAGGTGGGCGTCTGGATACGCAGCTCTTATCACAATGCCTTGCAGCAGCGCCCTGCGTGAGGCACCGGATGTGGTTATGGTGGGTGAGATCCGCGATCGTGAAACCATGCAGGCTGCTATCAACATTGCCGGCACCGGACAACTGGCCGTGGCCACGTTGCACTCAAATAACGCGCCGGAAACACTCGATCGCATTATCAACATGTTCCCGGTCGAGCAGCAAAAACAGGTGTTCATTGACCTGTCGCAGTATCTCAAAGCGATTATCTCGCAGCGCCTGGTGCGCAACCGCGAAGGCAAGCGTGTGGCGGCTGTGGAGCTCATGCTCAATACCCCGCATATTGCAGAGCTGATAGAGAAAGGCGACATCGTTGCCGTAAAAGAAGCGCTGAAAGATTCCAACGAGCAGGGCATGCAAAACTTCGATCAGGCGCTGCTCAAGCTCTACCGGATGGGCACCATCACGCTGCAAGAAGCATTGGTCAATGCTGACTCACGCAGTAACCTGGAAGCGCAGATTAACTTCGGTTGATCCGGGTTTGCGAGGATCGCCGCTGCGATCATGACTCGGACTTCTTGATGGCGGGCGCAGCGTCGTCGTCGCTGGCAGCATCTTTTTCTTCGTTCGAGCTCTCAGGGTGCGCATCGCTCGATAGCGTTTCGCCAGTCTGATCCGGCTGCTCACCGTCGGACGGCATTGGCTGATTATCTTCCATCTCTATTGTCGCGTGCTGCGTTTCGTCATCAGGTTGTTCGGCGGTCGCCGTCTCGCCGGCTTTACTGGCAACCTCAGCAGTGGATGGCGTGTCGTCGCTGCTGCTGGCGGCCCCGGTCGCAATACGCGGAAATCCCAAACGACTGATTTCAGCATCACCGCTGAGCAGTGTTTCAGCGCCGCTGGCCATATGCTCATACAGTGAGCGATATTCCTGGCCAATGGCAGCGAAGTGCTTGGCCGTATCCATAAAATGCTCATCGACCTGCTTCCGGTAGCGATCCAGTTCGTCTTGTACCGCCTCTGCTTTGGCGGCATCGACGTTGCTACTCATCCCGGCATACCAGATGCCGATCCCTAAGCCTGCCGCCAGACACACAAGCCCGATAATAATGACGCCAATAGTCGATACCATAATGTTGCTCCAGTCTGTGCGTATTGCTGCGGGCGTTCCTTCTGATATACCGCGCAAACCCGCATGGAATCAAAGGTTCGAGTCAAAATTTGTAACGTTAATAGTATCTTGTCCGCGGCGTTAACGCGTACAATTCTGCGCCTATGGCTAATCTATTTCAGGAATTGCGACGCCGAAACGTCTTTCGAGTTACTGGTGTCTATGTCGTTATCGCCTGGCTCATGGCGCAGGTGGCAACCACGTTGGAAGAGGCGCTAGGCCTGCCCGAATGGTTCGACGGCTTGATCGTTGCGATCTTGCTGCTGGGTTTACCGGTCGCGATCGTATTGGCCTGGGCTTTTGAGCTGACGCCGGAAGGTGTCGTGCGCGACGAGGCACGAGCCGCTGACGTTGAGATAACACAGCCGCCGGTGCGCCTCATTGATTACGGCATTTTTGTCGCATTGCTGGCCCTCATTGGTCTTGTTGGCTGGCAGTTCTTGCAACCGGCGCCGGCCGAGCCTGTCGCTGAGCAAGGTGACGTCGAGATTGCGCCTCTCGCAATCGCTGATGCAACCATCGCCGTACTGCCCTTTGCAGACTTGTCTCCGGACGCCGATCAGGCTTATTTTGCCGATGGCATTTCGGAGGAAATCCTCAATGTGCTTGCGAAGGTTGAAGGGCTTGATGTCTTGTCGCGTAGCTCGTCGTTCCAGTTCCGCGGGGAGGGTCTGGGTGTACCCGAGATCGCGGCGCGTCTGCGCGTGCGCCATGTGTTGGAAGGTAGTGTGCGAAAAGCCGGTGATGTGCTGAGAATTACTGCGCAGCTGATTGATACCGAGAATGATTTTAACGCCTGGTCGGAAACCTACGATCGCCCCCTCACCGCAGAGAACATTTTTGTTATTCAGGATGATATCGCCACATCGATTGTTGCAGCGCTGGGCAATGTCATCGGGCTGAGCAGTACCGTCGAGATAGAAAGCGAGATATTAACCAGCGAGTTAGGTGCCTATGATTTGTTTTTGAAAGCACGTGTGCTCTTTCAGGCGCGGCGCGAGCTGGAACTGGCGGAATCCTATCTTCAGCAAGCCGTGCAAATTGATCCGCAGTTTGCCCAGGCCTGGGAATTGTGGGCTGCGACATACTTTCTGAAGTTTAACTATGGTTATACCGGCCCGGCTGACAAGATGGAGTCGCAAACACTGGCCTATATTGATCGTGCGCTGGCGCTGAATTCGCGCAGCAGCACGGCGCTGGCGTTGAAGGCGCAGATACGACGTAATAGATCCGACAGATCTGGAACCCGAGCTGAATGGGATGACATTCTCAATGATTTTTCACTGGCCCTGGAAGCTGACCCGCGCAACACTGAGGCGCTAAACTGGCGTGGGCTAGCCTATGCCACATTGGGTTATGCAGACCGGGCGCTGGCCGACTTTTCTGCTTGCATGGATGTCGAGCGCTATTACGCCGCCTGTATTGAGAATCACTACGCGATGCTCGCGGGCCTGGGGCGTGACGACGAAGCCATGAGTGCCTACCGTCAGGCGCTGGCGGATGGCAGTGTGAAGGTCTATTTTGCACACCTGCAGTTACTCGCGCGCTGACGAGGAGCTGGCATTTCTCTCTGCGACCAATGATGAGCAGTTGTTTAACGGATGGCGCCGCCACCGTGAGTTGTTTCGTGCCTTGCGAGATCCGAATACGCGCAGCCACGCAGAACTTGCCGATTCGCTGCAACGCTTCACCAATGCAAAGCCGCCCTCGGATGAGTTTGTCGTGAATGCGGTGTTGATCCCCTTGGGTAAATACGATCTGCTGCCTTTTGGCTTGTTCACTTGGGATGTATCGCACCGAGGCTATCGGGGTAGCGCTCAGTTCAAAGCGCACATGCGCAAAATTGGTGCGGAAGAATACTGGCGGGAATACGGTTTTTCCGGCGCAGTGCCGCGCGATTGGCGAAGATGATTTTAGCTGCGTGGATTGAGACAGCGCTGCGCGCGATACGCAGGGAACTCATCAGGGCGTGCTGACATCGGCTCGCGATACAGTGAGGTGATGAATACCGGTTCAATGCCCAGTCGATTCAGGTCTACTGTGGCCGCATCATAATTCGCCCGGGCCACACGGATTTCGAGCTCTGCCGCGTACAGCTTGATGCGCGCGTCGGCCTCGGTTTCCTCACGGATATTGACCAGAAAGAAATCGCTGGCGCCACTCTCAAAACGTCGTGCCTCGGCTGATCGAAGAATCTCCGACAACGCCGCATCCTGCACGGCCAGCACGAGCAGTTGGCGCGACACGTCCAGGTCGAGCAGCAGGTTGCGTACCTCAAGTTCACCTTGCTCAATTCTGAGCTGCTGGGCCTGACGTTTGGCTTCCAGCTCGGCGCGCGAGCGGTTCAGTCTGCCGCGCTCCGAGCGTCTTTGCAGCGGCACGGAGAACGAAAAGCCGACGACTGTATCGGTACTGTCGCGTGATGCGCCGCCTTCCTGGATACCACCAAGTCCCTCCTGGACCTCAAGCTTCAGGTCAAAGCGCGGCTTCATCGCATTCTCGCTCAGCTCAATTCGGTTACGCTCGCGCTCAATAGCGGTGCGCAGTAGCTGCAGCTCGGGCCGTTGTGCAATCGCAGTGTCGGTGGCCTCTTTGGAAGGCAGTGCAGTGATTGCCAGTGCGTCCAGCGGCGTTCCAGGTGGTAGTTGCGTCACGCTGGGGACTTGCGGGCGCCCATTCGCGTCCCGATAGTAAAACGACAGCGTATTGGCGGCCAGCGCAAGGTCGCGTCGCGCTGCTGTCACTAATGACTGTCGGCGCGTCACGTTCTGCATGTTCTCGGTCAGGAAAATTTGCGCGCGCGCGCCTCGGGCTACCTGTTGTTCCAGTGCATCCTGGCGTTCGATACCGATACGCAGCAGATTCTCGTAGATTTCAAGCTGCCTGCCGGTAGCGACCCACGTCCAGTAGGCGACCAAAGCCCGGCGTTGTACGCCAATTTTCGTGAGCAGGGTGTCCAGTTCGGCCTCGCGTATGCCGAGCGCAGCATCAGTTTCGCCGAATCGACGCGAATCGATATCCCGATCGCGCAGCAATGAGAACAGCACGCCAATCTTGAAGGCGCCACCCGTGTTCGTGAAGTTGATGTCCTCGTAAATCAGGAAATCGCCATCGGAAGATTTTGTAGCCGCTATACAGGCTGGCGCCCGAACTGGCGCAGTGGCTGTCTTACCGTGCCGGTCAGTGACGTGCCATCGTAAAAGCCACTCACGCGATTAAAACCGACGCTTTCGAAGACCAGGTCAAACGCGCCCTCAGCCTACATTGCCCGTGCCCGCGCAACGCGAAGCTTGGCCAGTGTTTCGAGGATTATCGGAAAATGCGTTTTAGATGACGCCAGCACTGCGTCCGTCAGCAAGGGTGCAGCTTCACGTTCTTCGGCCAGCGCCGGGCGCATGCCTGCACTGGCAGTGAAGAGCAGCAAAGCAGCTACAGGCAGGCATTTGGTCGTTTTACGACGACGGACCTGCATCGGCAGTTGTCGTGGGGTTAGGGATTTTGTGGCGGAAAGTGATCAGCTGCCGCCCAGCTCATAACCCACTGACACACGGTGTCCAGTACTACCCAACCGCGTGCACTCGAGCCATACTACGCGCACAAAGCTTTCGTCAGGCCAGGGCGGCGGTCTGGTCTTCGATAACGTGACGCGAAAGCGCCCGTTGGTTTTGAGCCGACGGATCTACGGTCAGACCTTGCCCTTGAAGGTGCCGACAGCGATCGATGGCCAGCCGCTAGAATTGCACCGCTAGCCAGCCTTCAAATTGCAGCCTGACTTCAGCCCCGGTCGCACCAGCGCACGTCACGGCCATCGATAAACAGCTCGATGGCGCGCACAGCGTTGTCCGGGACAAATGTAGCGACGACATCGCCAGCGCGCACAAATGTCGCCGCATCGCCTGCAAAGACGCGCAGGATAACGCCATCGCGGGGGGCACGAACCAGCTGCACGGACTGGCGCGAAAGATTGACATCGACGCGTGTGAGTTCGGCGGCGGCTTCGGCCGCACGCGAGCGCAGTTCATCAACGCGGATGCGCGCTTGCTCGAACTCCCGTTGCGATGACAGGCCATCATCGTACAAGTCGCTCATGCGTTGCATATCGATTTCAGCGATCTCGACGGCGTTCTCTGCTGAGGTCAGCTTGGTGACAACCTGACCGCGCTCGGCGCGCAGGCGCTCGAGCAGCTGCGGATCGATATCCGCAATGCGTACGATAGGGTCACCGACAGAAACATGACTGCCGTCGCGCACATACCATTCCTGAATGCGGCCTGGAACCAGCGCGTTAATCTCCTGCAGCCTGTCGTTAGGGTTGAGCGCGTTGACCGCACCAAAGCCTGCGGTCGTCTGGACCCACGGTACGGTGATCATAAAAGTGATGACGGCGGCGATGCCAATGGCCACCATCAGCCCAATACACCCAGGACACAAGGGATTCTCTGCGCATCCAGGGGTCTTGAACAGGTGTTCGTGTCCGTGACTATTTAGCTCATGCATCAGACTCCAGGTTTGCTGGCATGCTGTTTTGTCGGGCAAGATGCTCGACAGACTTCGCATGGCTCGCCGCCGGTCGCCTCGCACAGAGCATCGAATGTGTCGAAGAAACGCTGCTCCTGATAACCAAGATATAAATAGCTGTCGAACTCGAGATCGCGTGGCCGGCTCGAGAAATACAATATGGTGGTTGGCGACTCGGCCTGGATGACATCCAGTGATGCGGTCAGTGGTTTGTCAGGCATGGTGTCGAACAATTGCCCCAGCACCAGCACGCGTGGCTTGGCGATGATCGCTGCGGCCAGCTTCAGCTGCATCGTTTCAGTAATCGTTAGCGGCCAGCCTGTGGCAGCGACGCGCGTATCGAGGCCATCTTCAAGCTGATTAATGGCTGTTTCGAGACCAACCGTTTTCAGCGCAAAGAAAATACGCTTGGATGTTGCGTTGTCGCCACTCAATTGCAGGTATTCGCGGATTGTCATCTCGATAGCGTTGGGACGATCCAGAACGATAATCTGCTGGCGCAATTCATGTGCATTAACATGCGCGATGTCCTGGCCGCCGAGCGCCACGTAACCACCAATCGGCAGGATATGGCGCTTCAGGAAGTTGGTCAGTTCGCGTTGCACACCGTGTGTTTCGGCAATGCCCAGCACACGATCACCGCTTGGAATGGCGAAATCGAGCGTTGTCATTTGCCCGCGGGCATCTCCGCGTGCTCTCGAGAATGATACGGACGAATCGCCTTCGAACGTCTCGCCCACGTGGCCGGGCTTGTCTTGCGCAACATCGTAGAACAATGACAACTCTTCCAGCGCGGCGCACAGCTCATAAAAGTAGGCCATGTAGATGCCAAGCTGTGAAATGCCAAGGAACACGACCGACAAGACAAGTTCGGCGGCGACAAGTTGTCCCAGTGTCAGCTGGCCTTCGATGACCAGCCAGCCGCCGAGTCCCAGCAACGCGGCGCTAGCCGTTGCATACAGCAGCAGGAAGCAGATGGTCTGTGAGAAAGTGATGACGAAAATGCTTGACGTGCTTTTCCATGTATTCGGCGGTTACCGCATCTGTGCGTTTCATCGCTTCATCGATATGGCGCTCGGATTTGAAAAACCCATTGGATGCACCAAGGCCTTCCAGCCACGCGGCGGTAGCATGTTTTTTGTGTGAGACCTCAACAGCGCTCTTGATCGCACGACCACCCCACACCAGCCAAATGACCCAGATCAACAGCACGATGACCAGGTTAAAGGCCAGAAACCACGGATGGTAACTGGAGACGAGTATGAACCCGAAACCGGCCTGCAAGACAATGGTGAAGCCGCCGACGAGCAGATTCGGGATGGTTTTTTGTAGCGGATCAGGATGTCGAAATAGCGACTGAACAACGTACCATAGTTGTAGTCCTGAAAGGAACGGGTTCAATGCAGCGAATACCGAGCGGGTCGCGATTTCGCTGACCATGCGTGCATAAAAGCGGCGCCCGAACATGTCCATCAGGTGGATTCGCAGGGCATTCAAAAAGCCCCGAGGCAACCAGCAATACAAAGAGTGTGAGCGAGAGCACCAGCAATGGCGTCGGCAGCCCCGTGTTGGCGACGGTGTTGACCAGCATCTGCACCGAGATTGGCAGCGCCAGCGACAACACGCTGATGCCGATGCCATACACCAGCGCTAAAGCGTAGTAATTGCGTTCCGGCCCGAGTATCGAGCCGAAAAAGGCGAGTACCTCGCGTACAGAGACATGTTTTGTTAAGGCCTGATTGCTCATGCAGTGGTCCTGTTAGCCGGAGTTCTTCGCAACAACCAGCATTGCTGGCAGCAGCTATTGGAGGATTTCGATACTACCGCCAGTGTTCTCGCGCCATTTGATGCGGCCTGACGACAATTTTACCCGAACTATGCCCGCAACCCCCCTTCCCTTCCCCCTCCCCTTCCGGGTAAGCTGCAAAATAGCGTTGGTGATTCAACCTGCAACGCGCTGACAAGTTCAAGCGGGGTGGCGCCGGCGCTTACCTGAACACCATCCGTGAGTCAAACACCGGGCCGTCGACACACACGCGTTTCATCGCGGGCCCATCGGGCGTCTTGACCTCGACGACGCAACCGGCGCAGCCGCCAACCGCGCAGGCCATGTATTCTTCCAGTGAAACCTGGCAGGGGATATCGAAGCGTTCGGCGACCTTGGCAACAGCAGCCAGCATCGGCGTTGGGCCGCATGAGAATATCTCGCAGCGCGCCAGTGTGCTTGCGTCCTGCGCTGCCAGCCAATGCGCGGCCAGATCGGTGACATAGCCCCGATGCGCGCCCTCGAGTCCGGCCAGTGACGCCAGCCGCGAGGGTATATGCCAGTCTTCCACGACCAACGCCAACGCATGTGTCGCATCTGCCGGCATATTGGGTAGAGCCAGTGTTGCCGGGATACAAGTGAGCGGGAAGGGCACTTCCGAGCCCATGAACACCATCGGTTGCCAGTCATGCGCATTATCGGCGCTGAGTGATTCGGCGAGATACAGCATGGGTGGAATGCCAACGCCGCCGCACGACCAGCAATGCAATGGGGCGTTCGGGTGAGCAACAAATGGTTTTCCGATTGGTCCCATGATGTCGAGCGGTGTGCCGCATGGCACACGACATAGTGCTGCAAGGCTTGGGATTTCAATCTTGAATAGAATCTCAACCCAGCCCTGCTCGGCGTTGACGCGCATGATCGATAGCGGGCGGCGCATTGGCAGTGCCGCGTCGCAGGTGATGTGCACAAACTGGCCGGCCTCGGCGTGCGAGGCTGTCTTCGGTGCCTGAATTCTCAGAATAAACTGCTCGCTCGGATATTCGCGTACGTCGATCAGCTCGGCGGCCTCAACAAATATCGTATCGCGATGGCTGCGATCTGGTGTGACGCTCACTGTTGCGACTCCCTGCTGGTTGCACTGACCATTTCTAATAGCGCCATGCGCACGGCAACGCCATTGCGTACTTGCTCCGTGATAAGTGAGTTCGCGCCATCGGCGATGTCAGCATCAATCTCCACGCCGCGATTCATCGGGCCGGGGTGCATGATCAGAACATCCTTACTGGCGCCTTTCAGGTTGGCGGCGGTAACGCCGAATTGACGATTGTATTGGGTGGCATCCGGTATATCCGTATTGTCGCTAATGCGCTCATGTTGAATGCGCAGCGCCATCACAATATCGGCATCGCGCACACCGGAGGCAAGATCATCGTGCAGACTTGCGCCCGGAAATTCGCTGGCGCGAGGTCTGAGCGCTTCGGGCGCCACCAGCCGCAACTCGCCAACCTCAAGCGTGCGTAAAACGCTCGCCGCAGACCGGGCAACACGTGAGTGGGCGATATCGCCGATGATGCAGACCTTTAACGATTGCAGGTCAGGCCGCGCACGCCGGATCGTCAGGGCGTCAAGCAGCCCTTGAGTAGGATGCGACACACTGGCTTCGCCGGCGTTGAGAATGCTGACGCCGCGGCGCACTGATTGCGCGATCATTGCCGGCACGCCGACGGCAGCGTCGCGCACGACAAACACATCCGATTGCATGGCCTGCAACGTGTAGATGGTATCCAGAATACTCTCGCCTTTGATGCGCGACGAAGTGCTGACATCCAGATTCAACACGTCGGCAGATAATCGTTTTGCAGCCAGCTCAAACGATGCGCGTGTGCGTGTGCTGGGTTCAAAGAACAGATTGGCGACGGTGCGCCCTGCCAGCGCGCTGTTGCGTACGACGGCTTGATGCGGTGCGGCGATGTAGTGCTCGGCGCGATCCAGGATTTCGTTGATCATCGCCTTCGGCAGACCGTCGAGCGTGATCAGATGGCGCAATTTGCCATCTGCGGTCAGTTGCTCGCCGTGCGTGTTCGGCGCGTGGTTGTCAGTTGTGGAGGAAGTCGCGCGCACGGATCTCTCTTTGCTGGTCGCAAGCTTAACGAAACGCCGGCCAGTTTATCACCGGCGCCTCAGGGCTGTCTGCGGATGTCCCGCTCATTGAGCCATTGCTCGGCAATCAATACGGCCGACAGGGCGTCGATATCCGTCTTGCGGACCTTGCGTCGGCGCTGGCCTTGCTGGCGTTGTGAGCGCAGTTGACTGCTGGCCTCGTTCGAGGTCAGATGCTCATCAATCAATTGCACCGGCAGGCCGAATTCGCCCAGCGCCGCGGCAAAGTTGCGCGCAGCTTCGCACTGTTCTGATTCGCTGCCATCGTCGTTAACCGGCAGGCCAACCAGTAGCAAATCCGGCTGCCAGTCTTCAATGATGGATTCAATCTGGTCCCAATCGGGCTGGCCATCGACGCTGTGCAGCGTTGCCAGCTCGCGGGCACTGGCGGTTACGGTCTGCCCAACGGCCACGCCGATGCGACGGTTGCCAAAATCGAAGGCTATGAGGCTGGACGGAGAATCATGCTCAGGCATGCCCTGCGGGCCCGCTGAGTTGCTCGCGTTTTACACCGATGGCTTCGGTCGCCTTGTCCCAGCGCGCCTCATAAGGTGTGTCGAACACGATCTGCGCGGTAGCCGGTGTGGTTAGCCAGGCGTTAGCGAGTATTTCCGCTTCCAGTTGCTCCGGTTCCCAGCCAGCGTAGCCGAGCGCCATGGTCGCGCTGCGCGGTCCATCTTCGCTCAGCATGGAATTCAGGACATCGCGCGACATCGTGACGAAGACATCTTCGGCAATATCCAGCGTGGCATCCCAATTGCCTTTCTCCCGATGCAGCACGAAGCCGCGCTCGAGCGCCACGGGCCCACCCTTGAGCACAGGCTCCTTGCCCTTGCGCTGATTGCGCTGTGCCGGTGCAATATCCTCGTACTCGGCAATTTGCTCGAAAACCTCGCTGTGCGTGAGGTCCATCGGGCGATTGATGGTCAGCCCCATCGCGCCTGATGCATTGTGTTCACAAATCAGCGTGACTGTGTTTTCAAAGTTCGGGTCATTGAGTGCTGGCATGGCAATCAACAAGTGTCCGGCAAGTGATGGAAAATCATCATCCATAGACAAAGTATCCTTGTGCGTTGCAGGCGGCGCAAGCGCTAGCTGCCGTCCTCGGACGCGCGTACCGTGCCGCGCAGCGATTGCCCGCGAAATTCGAATTTATAGGCAAAACGCAACAGGTCGTATTGCTCGCGCAGCTGATCCGGGAATCTCTCGAACGGCGACGCGCGATTAAGTACCATCATGGCGGCTTGATCCAGCGCCTGATGCCCCGATGATTGCAGCACCAATACCTCTGACAAGCGGCCCGTCCGGTGTGATTGCGATTTCGAGTGTCGGGCTGCCGCTGAGTCCATCCACATCAAGTTCGGTGGGGAAGTTCAACGTGCCTATGCGCTCCACACGACGTTTCCAGTTGTTTAGATAAGGTGCGATATCCGACTGTGCGGAATTGACGCTGACCACGAGATGGCGTGGATTGTCATCGGTAATCAATAACGTTGGGTTGTCATCTTCCGGCAGCGGCAGTGCCTCAGCCATGCCGCTGGGCAAGGCCTGTGCAATCTGTGCCTGTTCGGCATCATTCAGGCTGACTTGCTCCGGTCGGAACAACATCCGCTGCGCATCGGCGGTGGTGGCCAGCATGTCGCGGGCCTCCTCATTGCCGGGTGTGGCTTCTATTTGCACTTCGCCGATCTGCTCGACGGGCATCTCCACCTGACCGGGGGCCAGTGCCGCCGCGCCCGGATTGACTTGCTCGCGCGTGTTGCCGTTGCCCTGCTGGTTGGCTTGTGCCAGGTAGTCGGCGTCATCGGGCCGTGCCGTGCGTGGATTGACGTCGGTGACAATGGTGACTTCCAGCGATGTCGTATCTGAGGATTCCGGCAGCAGGCCGACGTCAAATGTGATGCCGAGGATCAATAGCGCATAAAACAGTGTTGCCACAAAGAGCATCGGCGGCAGCCGGTCGCCACGACCGTGCGCAACCGGCAACAGTTCGGCAGACAATACGGTGTGGACTTCGTGCTCGGCAGAACTCATCCGGTAAGCCTGGCCTGCATGGCAGGAGTAGTTTGCATAACACCCAGATTATCTACCAGCAGCGCCTTGTCTACACCCATTGCGTCACAAACCGATAAAAAGTCGCCTGCGCCAGCTACGATCAGTGCAGTGGCGGCAGCGTCGGCCAGCAGCGGATCGCGATGCACAACCGTGCACGCTTGTGCCGCAGTGACCGGCCAACCGCTGCGCGGGTCAATGATGTGCTGGTAGCGTTTGCCATCGATGAGCCAGAAACGCGCATAGTCACCGGAGCTCATGATGGCCTCTCCGGCCTGCACGCTAATGGCGGCGCTGACCGATACTGCCCGCGGGTCTTTCAGACCAATGCGAAATGGCGCGGACTGCGCGGCGCCCAATGTGATGATGTCACCGCCCGCATCAATCAGCGCGCGATCGATACCGTGTTCGCGGAACAGGTTGGCTCCCAGCGCCAGCGCTGCACCTTTGGCAATACCGCCCAGGTCGATCTGCAAGCCAGGTGCCCCGGCGCGCAATGTCCAGTAGCCGTCATCACGCGTCAGTGTGAAGCCGGCTGTATTGATCGCCAGCGCCCTGGCAATGTCGCCAGCCTCGGCAATAGCATCGAGTGGGCCGCCTGTGGCGAATTCGTCGAAGTGCCAGAGTGCACCCAGATTGCCGATGGCGGGGTCAAAACGCCCGCCGCTGCGGCTGCGCAATGTCTGGGCGCGCAAGATCAGTTCGCCCAGTGGTTCGCTCAGACGCGCGCTCTTGCCGGCGCGCAAAGCGGCGTTAACCTGGCCAAGCTCGCCAACGCCGAAAGCGTACCAGTCCCGATTGATGGTCGCGAAGGCCACCTGCAGAGCGTCAATGGCGCGCTGCGCCGACGTACCGACCGGATCGTCAATACGAACATTGATGATAGTGGCAAAGCTCATGAAGCTTCGTTCGACCGATGGTGCCGGTCGCTGGCAACCCGCACCGGCGATGCCCAGCAGCAGCGTGCCTAGTGCCTGACGTCGGTTAAGTCTCGCCATACGGCCCGCACACGCTTGTATTCACCCCGCCTCACGCGCTGTCAGGTGGCGCTCAATCGCATCGCATAGCAGGCCGGCGATATTGATCGAAAAGTGCTTGTCCAGCTCCCGAATCCCGGTGGGGCTGGTGACGTTGATTTCGGTCAGTTTGCTGCCAATCACGTCCAGTCCGGCGAACAACACACCACGTTCGCGCAGCATGCCGCCGACTTTAGCCGCGATCTTGCGTTCCACGTCGCCCAGCGGCCGCGCTTCGCCCGTGGCGCCCATGACCAGATTGCCACGCCCGTCTTCTGCGTTTGGTACGCGTGCCAGCATGTATTCGACAGGCTCTCCGTCGATCAGCAGGACGCGCTTGTCCCCATCGGTAATCTCCGGCAGGTAGGACTGCGCCATCGCAAACTGCTGGCCATAGTCTGTAAGTGTTTCAAGCACAACATTGGTGTTCTGGTCGCCTTTGCGCAGCGTGAAAATCGAGCGACCGCCCATGCCGTCCAGCGGTTTGACCACAATATGCTGATGCGTCGCCAGAAAGCCCTTGATTTGCGCCATGCTGCGCGTGATGAGCGTGCTCGGGGCGAGTTCCGGGAACCAGGTCGTGGAGGCCTTTTCGTTCAAGTCCCGCAAGGCGGATGGTTTATTGACGACCATGCAGCCTGCGCGTTCGGCCACTTCGAGAATATACGTGGTGTAGATGAACTCCATATCGAACGGAGGATCCTTGCGCATCAGGATCACATCCAGCTCGCTGAGCGGCAGATCCTTTTGCTCGCCGGCCTCAAACCAACGCGCTTTCTCGTCAAAGACCTGCGTGGGTGTTGCGCGGGCTCGAGCGACGCCATCCTCTATATACACGTCAGATTGCTGCATGACCCAGATCGTGTCTCCTCGCGCCTGAATCTCCAGCATCATTGCCAGTGTTGAGTCTTTGGCGGGGGAAATGCCCTCGATCGCATCCATGACGATGCCATATTGAATTTTTTCGCGGCTCACGTGAGTTCCTCATTGTTGCTGCCTGCTGCGCGCCACACTATACCGGCAGTTGTCGCAAATGCTGTGCAAACACCCTGAATGCATGGCGGGGATCGCTGCAATATGTTAAAAGTTTTTGCCTGAAACATTCAAAATGTGCGCCACGCCACACATAGATAGTAGCGAAAAAGATGACAATGTCAGTTATGTCTAAAGGAGAGCGCTCTTGTGAGCACTGAAACCCCGGACGGTTTGCGAGGCCTGAAGATTCTGGTCATCGATGACAGCAAGACAATTCGCCGAACGGCGGAGACACTGCTGAGTAAAGAGGGCTGTGAGGTATTCACGGCGATTGATGGTTTTGACTCACTGTCGAAAATCGCCGATCACCAGCCTGACCTTATTTTTGTCGACATCATGATGCCGCGACTGGATGGTTATCAAACTTGCCAGCTCATCAAGAACAACCGCGCCTTTCGCGATACGCCTGTGATCATGCTCTCCAGCAAGGACGGCCTGTTCGACCGTGCGCGTGGTCGCATTGTCGGCTCCGAGCGTTATCTGACCAAACCGTTTACCAAAGACGAATTGGTCGGCGCCATCAGCGAACAATTCGCAAATTGATGGGCTGACCGAATGAAACCGGGAACATAAGCATGGCGCACATACTGATCATTGATGACTCGCCCACTGAGTTGCATGTGGTGCAGAACATGCTGGACAAGCATGGTTATCGCACGACTACCGCAGACTCAGGTGAGTCGGGTATTGCCGCAGCACTGTCCGATAAGCCAGATCTGATTCTCATGGATGTCGTCATGCCGGGCATGAATGGCTTTCAGGCGACGCGCAAATTGACGCGTAATAACAGTACCTCGACCATTCCTGTGATCGTGGTGACCAGTAAAGACCAGGAAACGGACCGGATTTGGGCAATGCGCCAGGGCGCATGTGACTATTTGGTCAAGCCTGTCAGTGAGGGCGCCTTGATCGGCAAGATTGAGGCGCAGCTTGGCGGCGGAGAAGGCAGCTAGCCCATGAGTGCCACACGACTCAAGGCGCTGGCGCAACGGCCTTTTGAGCTGTTGCAGGAGATGGAGCGGCGCAGCCGGGCTGCAATTGCCGGTCATGGCGATGCTGCTGGGCAGCGCAGCGAATGGGTTGGTGTGGGCTTTACGCTGGCCGGTGAGCGTTTTGTTGCCAGTCGTGACGAGGTGCGCGAGGTCATGATGGTGCCGGACACCATTACGCGGGTGCCGGGTGCCAAGCGCTGGCTGGTTGGTATTGCCAATCTACGCGGCCAGTTGCTGCCTTTGATCGATTTGAGCCAGTTTCTTGGCGGCGGGCGTACCGATCGCGGCCGTGCGGCACGTGTGATCAGTGTGAATCATCGGGAAGTGCATGCCGGGCTGCTGGTCGAGGAAGTTAGCGGCTTTCGTCGGTTTGTGGATGGCGAGTATTCGCAGGATGAGACGCCAACCAGCATTCGATGCGATCGCTATCGCGGCGGTGCGTTTCAACGAGCCGGTGAAGTATGGCCGGTTTTCGCATTCGATAAATTGCTGGAAAGTGAACAATTTTTGCAGGCGGCTGAACAGCCCCTGCGTTGAGGAATAATGGAAGACCACTCATGAGCAAGTCAGCAGGACAGTCTGGATTACTTCGCATCAGTGCGGTGCTGCTGCCTGTGTTGCTGTTGTCTGTAGCGGCCATTACCTGGTTCGCCAGCACGAGCAATAAGGGCGCAGCGGTCGCAGACAACAGTGCTTTGGCGCTTTACGCCCAGCAAGCTGTGGCCGGTAATAATGTGGCCCTGGATAAATTGGTTGTCACGGTGCGCGAACAGGCACCTGGCGGAGCGGCTGGAGAGCAGGCGCGCGCGATATTAATGAATGGCGACAAGCTGCGCGCAGTGAACGATGCCGCACGCAGTATCGAGGGTGCCGTAAATGCGATGCAGGCACGGCTTGCGGATATGGGTATCGATGAATCGCCGATGGCGGTTCAGGAACTGCGAGCTGGCATGTCATTGCTTGGCACACAGCTTGCTGCATTGCGTGGCGCACCCGGCAGAGCCAATCGCACGTCAGCCGAAATTGGCGATACGGTGGAAGGCCTGAGTGCCATAGTGGGCGCGCTGAGTGGTGAGCCATCCGCTCTGGATGTCGCGCCATTGGCCGACGCCGCGACGGCCGGGTTTCTGAGCGAACAGATGCTGGTGTTGCGCAGCGGCGCGGATAGCCTCGTCGCTGACGCTGTGGCGGTTGAAAATGCTGCGAGCGCTGCGAGCGCACTAGCCGCAGGCAGCGCGGGTGCAACTGTTGCGCCGGGCGTCGCGGCGGGTTTTCCGATGAGTCTGATCGCCCCCCTTATGCCGTGGCTGCCGCTGGGGCTGCTGGGCGTTGCGCTGGCACTGATTGGGGCGTTACTGGTGAATTTCTTCCGCGATGCGCACCTGCGCCGCGCAGCCCTTGAGCAAGCCGATCAAAATGAACGTAACCAGCAGGCCATTTTGCGGCTGCTGGATGAGCTGGGTAGCCTTGCAGACGGCGACCTTACGGTTGAGGCGACGGTCACCGAAGACATCACTGGTGCCATTGCCGACTCGATTAACTACGCCATTGAGGCGCTGCGCGAACTGGTCACGACGATTGATGGCACAGCTGCAATGGTCGACGCGGCGACGCGTCAGACAGAAACCACCGCGGTGCATATGAACCGGTCGGCACAAAAACAGGCGCTTGAGATCGCCGCAGCCACTGAGTCGATCACCGCAATCGCGGCTTCTATTGAAGAGGTTTCCGGCAACGCAGAGCGCTCGTCAGATGTTGCCCGGCATTCGGTTGATGTCGCGCACAAAGGCGGCGATGCCGTGCGTCGCACGATCGAGGGCATGAATACGATCCGCGAGACGATCCAGGATACCTCCAAGCGAATCAAGCGGCTGGGTGAGAGCTCGCAGGAAATTGGCAACATTGTTGAGCTGATTAACGATATTGCCGAACAGACCAACATTCTGGCGCTGAACGCATCAATCCAGGCGTCAATGGCCGGTGAGGCAGGGCGCGGTTTTGCCGTCGTCGCCGATGAGGTGCAAAGACTGGCCGAGCGCTCAACTAACGCAACCAAACAGATCGAGGTGCTGGTTCGCACGATTCAGGCCGACACGAACGAGGCGGTCGTATCGATGGAGCGTTCCACAACCGATGTTGTGGGTGGTGCGTTGCTTGCGGAAAACGCGGGCGCTGCACTGGATGAAATCGAGCAGGTATCCAACCAGATTGCGAGTCTCGTACAGAACATTTATGGCTCTGCCCGTCAGCAGTCCAAAGTGGCCTCCGATATCAATCGGCGCACAGCAGCGTTGAAAGAAATCAGTGGTCAGACGGGCAAGGCAACGAGCGCGACGACATCGTCTATCGCCAAGCTGGCGCAATTGGCGGGTGAGCTGCGCAAGAGCGTATCCGGGTTCCGTCTGCCGGAATCTGCCAATGTCACGCGACTTACGCGCACGATCGAGCCGGCCGCCAGCGATAGCGCTGAGCGGGAAGCCAGCTAAGTCTCGTGCACGCCAGACGGCGACAAAGAAGCAACACAATGAACACGTTGGCGGGGGCTAGGTGAGCGACGCGATTCAGCAAGCATTTATGGTTGTCAGCGGTGAGCTGAATAAAACCATCAACCAGGCACGCGTGATGCTCGAGGATGCTGCCGAAGGGCGCAGCACACGTCAGGCACTGGAGCGTTGTGCTGCCCATTTGCACGAGGCTGGCGGCGTACTCAAATTGGTTGAGGTCTACGGCGGTGCGCTGTTGACCGAAGAGATGGAGCTGGTGTGCCGCTTCATGCTTGAACGCGGCAAGGATGAGAAGACACTGGCCGATTGCATGGATGCGCTAACGCGCGCCATGGTGCAATTGCCGGCTTATCTGGAACGCATGTTGGCAGGTGGGCGCGACATCGCGCTGGTACTGCTGCCAATGCTCAACGACCTGCGCGCTGTGCGCGGTCAGCCGCTGCTCTCCGAAAGTACAATTTTGTTACTGAACAAGATGCCGCAGGCAAGCGTTACGGTATCGCAACGTGGCAGTGATCCGAGCGAAGACTTTGCCCAGCTATCGCGCAAGATCCGCCCGGCATTCCAGTTGGCCCTGCTCGGTCTGCTGAAGTCCGACGGCGAGGCGGCGCAAAAACATCTGGCCAAGCTTGAGAAAATGGCGATCGCTTTTGAGCAGGCGGCAGCGCGCGACGATATCTATCGTTTGTGGTGGGTTGTGGCTGGTGTGCTTGAGGCCTTGCGCGGTGGCGCGTTAGAGCTGAGCGTCTCAATAAAGCGTTTGCTGGGTCAGGCGGACCGACGCATCAAAAAGGTCATTGATGGCGGCATTGCGAGTTTCGATGCGGAACCGGTTACCGATCTGCTCAATAGCCTGCTGTATTACATTGCGCGCGTTCAGGAACCCGGACCACGGGTGAGCAAGATTCGCGAGGCGTTTGCGCTGACCGATGGTTTGCCCGGCGAGGCGCAGGTTGAAGGCGCGCGCGAGGAGCTTGCCGCACCCAGTGTCGCACTAATGGAGACGGTGGCAGCAGCCATCCGCGAGGACCTGGCCGCGGTTAAAGACGTGCTGGACATCCATGTTCGGACCGGCGAGCAGGACATGCAGAAGCTGTCGCCGCAGATCGATTTGCTCAGCAAGATCAGCGATACCCTCGGCGTGCTCGGTCTGGGTGAGCATCGTCAGAGCATTCTGGATGAGATAGATCGTCTGCAGGCGTTTATTGATGACGCTCCGGGCGCATCCAATCCGGATGCACTGCTGGCGATCGCAGCTACTTTGTTGCAGGTCGAATCGACGTTGCAGCGGCGCCTGACGCAGTTGGTCAGACCGAAAGACAGTGGTCTGGAAGTCGAAGATGACAAGGGCGCAGACATGCAGGGCGTGCGAAAGGCCGTCATGCGCGAGTGCATCGTCAATCTGGCGCGTATCAAGGACACGCTCAGTCAAACCATGGCTGGCAAGATCGATCATGCCGCGATCGACAGTACACCCATGCTGATAGACGGCATCGTCTCGGGCTTTCAGATTCTTGAGTTGGGTCGCGCGGCCGAAGTATTTGAACGCCTGGGCGCGTTTTTCAAGGTTTACCTGAGCGCCTCCAACCACACACTCGCCAGCGATCATCAGGATCGGCTGGCTGATGCGCTGGTAAGCGTTGAGTACTACATGGAGACGATCGAGGCGGGCCGCAAAGAGCCGGCCTACATGCTCGACAATGCCGAGACTTGTCTGCTGGTGCTCGATGACGTGCGTGCTGCGATGCTGGCCGCTCAGTCCGCCGATGGTGAGTACGGATCAGCCACGCTGGTTACAGCCAAGCCTGACTTCGCCGACGATGGTTATTCGCGCACCGCGACAATTGCCGATGAGTCACAGGTAATTCACTCGCCGGTTGTCACGGACGATACAAGTCAGATCGACCCGGAGTTGCTCGAACTGTTCATCGAGGAGGCCAAAGATGAGGTCACGGCGATCAATCGTCTATTGCCTAAATGGCAGGCTGATACGGCGGATGTCGACTCTCTGATTACAGTGCGACGCTCCTTCCACACATTGAAGGGTAGCGGGCGGATGGTCGGTGCCGAGCGCATCGGCGAATACTGCTGGCATATCGAAGACCTGCTGAATCGCGTGATCAATCGCACGCTCAGTCTGACGCCGGCGATGGTGGCATTTGTGTCTGAAGCCGCGGCTGCAGTGCCGGAGTTGATCGAGCAGCTTGAGATTGGCGTAGAGCCGAAAGTCGACATTGGCTTGTTGACGGCCAAAGCCATGGCCTTCGCGGAAGGCGATCCGATGGCTGCGCAGTTATCGCGTGAGTCTGTCATGAGCGGTCAGCCGGCACTGGAAATGGATCCGGTGTTGCATGAGATTTTCTCGAAAGAGGCAGGCGTCTATCTGGCTACGATCAATGCGTTCACCGGCGACATCGAAGCGGGGGCGTTCCCCGTCAGTGTCAGCGACGCTATGCACCGTGCATGCCACACACTGCACGGCAGTATTAATACGGCCAGCGTTGAGCGCGCGGCACCGCTCAGCGGCGCATTGAATCAGATGATCCGTCGCATCTATGACAGCAATGCTGGTCTCGATCAGGACGGCCTGCGGCTTGTGCAGCGCAGTAGCGAGGCGATCGCCAGTATTATTGCCTCGATCAATAAGCCAGGCGCAAAGCTGACCAATATTGATGAGTTGGTCGCATCGGTGAACGAGAAAACCGCGGCATTTGCACACGAACAGACGTCTTTGCTGGACGAGGCGGATGCCCCGCAGCCGACCTACGAGCCAACGGAAGTTCTTGAGGCCGTGCAAATGCCTGGTGTTGGTGAGGAGGTCTCGCTGGCCGCTTCGCCAGACTATGACCCTGAAATTGCCGAGATCTTTACCGAAGAGGCGGCCGAAATTCTGGAGGGTGCCGACAGTGCACTGGAGTCGTGGAGCCAAACGCGCGATCAGGAATCATTGACCGAGCTCAAGCGGCTGCTGCATACCCTGAAGGGCGGCGCGAACATGGCCGGCATCAGTGCATTTGGTAACCTGAGTCACGAACTCGAAGCATTGCTGATTGCGCTGGACGACGAGCGTGTTGCCGCCGACGCTGGCATTGATAATTTGCTGCGCCGCAGCTTCGATACGCTGCATCAGATGCGTGAGCTGGTTGTATCCGGTAAGCAGCCACGAGCACTACCGGAGCTTGAGGGCACGGTTCGCTTGGCCGCGCTGGGTGAGCCGGTTGAGATTGCCACTGCGGTAATGCAGGTAGAGGCTGTGACCTCGAAGATTCAGCCAACGGCTGCGCCGCCTGCGGAACGTGGCTTTAGCGATGAAGACCTGGTCAAGATACCGGAGTCAGTCGAAGACGTGGATGCACTGGCTGCGATAACCCAAGATGGCACGCAGGCCGATGAAGATGATCTGATGGACCTTGGTGACGTGTTTACCGCGAGCGTTGCCGATGACACCCCAGAGGATGAAGTGGTTACGCAAACCGCTGATGAGCGGCCCGGCACCGATGTCGAAGACGGCTCATTTGATGCGTTCCTTGAAACGGACGTCCTGCCGACCGAGCCCGGTCAAGCGGCCGATGACGACGACGAGCTGTTTGTCACGGGTGCCGAGACCGTTGTTGTCGATGAAGATACCGGCATTGTGGGTTATGACGTTAGCGAGACGTCGCAGGCCGATTTTGCCGATGAGACGCTCGCGTATGACCACCCGGCGCCATCCGATGCCTATGCCGATCATGACAAGACGGTCGCCATCGGCAGCGATGAGCAGAACCGCGAGGTGCCAGCGCAGGACAATGAATTCGAAGATGACAGCGACGGTCTGATTGAGCGTTCGCAGGTGCTGGAAGCGTTGATCGAGGGCGCGGCGCTGAGCTTCGCCAGTGCACAGGATGACAGCGACGCGTCAGCCGACCACGATGAGCCTGGCGATGCCGAGATAGTTGATGAGATGCAGGCCGATGGCAGTGATGATGTCGATGCTGCACCAGAGGAAGCTGCGCAAGACGAGCTGGAAGATGCGTTGGAAGATCCTGCCGTTGCAACCAATGTTGTGCCCATGCCGACGCCCGGGCTGCCGACACGTGATACTGCCCGTGAGAAAAAAGAATTCGCTCGTGTCGACTCACGCCTGCTGGAGAATATGCTCAACGCGGCCGGTGAGATCAGTATCTACCATGGACGTCTCGCACAGCAGGTTAGCTCCATTGAGTTCCATCTGGCTGAGCTGGATCAGACCGTGACACGTTTGCGTGATCAGCTCAGGCAAATGGATATCGAGACCGAGGCACAGATCCTGACGCGTCACGAAGAAGAACGCACGCGTGCCGACTTTGATCCTCTGGAGCTTGATCGGTATTCGACGATACAACAGCTCTCTCGCGCGCTTGCCGAGACGTCGAGTGATGTCGATAGTCTGCGCGGGCTCCTGCAGAGCGTGACTGGCGAGGCCGACACGTTGCTGACACAGCAATCACGCGTGACCGCCGAGCTTCAGAGCGGCCTGATGCGCACGCGCATGGTGCCGTTCGATCGGCATGTTGCGCGCCTTGCCCGGCTCGTGCGCCAATCTGCCGCCGACACCGGCAAACAGGCAGAGCTTGCGGTGGAGGGCGCCTCTGGCGAGCTTGACCGGCAGGTTTTGGACAAAATGCTGCCGCCGCTTGAGCACATGATGCGCAATGCGGTTGTGCATGGTATCGAGTCAACCGAGGTCCGCCAGGCCGCTGGCAAACCGCCAACCGGGCAAATTACCATTCGACTGCATCGGGAAGGCTCTGAAATGGTGATCGACGTTGCTGATGATGGCAGAGGCCTGGATGCCGATGCGATCCGTCGCAAAGGTGTTGAGCGAGGCTTGATCGTTGCCGGCGCCAATCCGACTGATGAAGTCGTGATGGAACTCATCCTTGAGCCCGGGTTCAGCACCGCGGAGCAACTTACGCAAGCGGCCGGCAGAGGGGTCGGCATGGATGTTGTGGCCAATGAGGTCAAGCGCCTTGGCGGCTCGCTGCGCATAAGCTCCATGGTTGGACAGGGCACGAACTTTACGATTCGTCTGCCGTTTACGCTTGCGATTACTCAGGCCTTGGTCGTGCGCGCCGGCGACGAGGTATTCGCGCTGCCGTTGCCAACCGTGGAAGGCGTGACGCGTCTGCCACGCAAGGAAGTTGAGAGGCTGCTGGCCTCACCCGACGCGATTTATGACTACGGCGAACACAGTTATCGCCTGCGTCACCTTGCGCCACTGGTGGGTGGCGTTGCCGGTCATTTGGCCGACGATGATCATTCGGCAGTGTCTATTATTTTGGTGCGTGCTGGCAGTCACTCAACCGCATTGCTGGTTGATGAAATGCTGGCCAGCCGTGAAATTGTCGTGAAGGCTGTCGGGCCGCAGATCGCCGGTATCACAGGCGTCTCCGGGGCAACCATTCTGGGTGATGGCAGCGTCGTGCTGATTCTTGATATGCCGTCTCTTGTGCGCATGCAACAGCCGCTGATTTCGCTGGGTGAGGCCCGCGATGAGGCGCCGCTGGAGCCGCTGGTGATGGTTGTGGATGACTCCATTACGGTACGCCGGGTAACAGAGCGCTTCCTGTTGCGCCACAGCTTCCGTGTTATTACGGCGAAGGACGGACTGGATGCGGTCAGCGTGATTCAGGAGCAGCAGCCCGACGTCATTCTGCTCGATATCGAGATGCCGCGTATGGATGGCTTCGAATTTGCCACGCATGTTCGCAATGATCCGCGATTTGCGCAGCTGCCGATTATCATGATCACCTCACGCAGCGGCGAGAAACACAAAGCGCGGGCGATCGAAATCGGCGTTAATGATTACCTTGGCAAGCCCTACCAGGACCATCAGTTGCTGAAAGCCATTGAGAACCAGCTGGAAGGCAGTAATGCGCGCAAGACGACCGGGGACTCAGCATGAGCACGGCAGCCGAAGAACTCTACAGCTTGCTCGTGCCGCTCAGCGAGGACCGGTTGATTGTGCCGCGGGCCTGCGTCGCAGAAGTTGTCCGTCTGTCGCGCCCTGAGCATGTTGCTGGCGCACCAGACTGGCTGGTGGGCGATCTCGACTGGAGCGGCCGCGCGGTGCCGGCTGTGTCATTCGAAGCTATGTTGGGGCGCTCCATGCCGGAGACGACGGGTCGCACACGCGTCGTTATTTTCCATGCGGCAAATCCAGAGCTGCGCGGCGGCTACTACGGCTTGCTGACGCAGGGCTTCCCGCAATTGGTGCGCGTCAATCGAGATGTTCTAAAGGTTGATTCGGCGGTCACCTATGACCACGACGATCCGGTCGTTACACGTGTTCGCATGATCAACGAATATCCGCTTGTGCCGGATCTCGAAGTGATTGAAGAGCGGCTGGTCACTATGCAAAAGCAGCTCGCTGCTGGTCAGGCTTAGGCCAGATCACCCAGCGCGTATTGCGCGATGCTGATGAGCGCAATCGCCGCGGTTTCGGTTCTAAGTACGCGTGGCCCTGCCGAGCAGGCAACAAATCCGGCTCCGCATGCCGCGTCGATTTCCTGTTCGCTGAAGCCGCCCTCGGCGCCAATCAAAAGGCTTAACTGCTGAGGCTTGCCTTGCTGTTCACGCAGCACGTTGGCTAGTGAGCGACTGGCCTGCGGCGTGGCAACGATTGCCAGTGATTGCCTATCCGTTGCAGCCAATACCTCGTCGAGCTTACGTGGCGGGTCAATCTCGGTAATGCGGCAGCGCCCGCACTGCTGTGCTGCATGAATAGCGACACCGCGCCAATGCTGAAGTCGTGTCGTAACGCGCTCGGCATCCAGTTGCATGACGCTGCGCTCGGTAATGACCGGTTGTATGCGTTCAACACCCAGCTCGACAGCTTTTTGTATCACCCAGTCCATTTTTTCGTTTCGCGAGAGCGCCTGGAAAAGCGAGATGCGCAGTCCCGACTCGGTCTGCGGCAGGCTGGCGTCGAGTACAATCAGTGTGAGCTCACGCTTGGCCAGCGCAGTAATAGTCGCCGAGAACTCATAGCCATCGCCGTTAAACAAGGCAAGAGCGTCTCCGACGCGCGCACGCAGCACACGTCCGACGTAGTGGGCCGCCTCATTGTCGAGTGACAGGCTTTCGCCCGGCTTGAGAGGCTGATCGACGAACAGGCGCTTGGCAGTCATTGGCGGTTTTGGGTTGACAGCAGATGCAGGGAATCCACACCATAAGTGCATGCAACGACTACCGCAAACCCCGGAGTTCACGATTGACCACGATAGCGGCCTGCTAGCGCCGGCACATCAGTGCGCGTCGATAAATCAGGACGAGCGACCGATTGGCATGCAATTGGATCTAATCGTTGTGCATAGTATCTCGCTGCCGCCGAACGAATTCGGTACAGGTCATATCGAGGCGTTGTTTTGTAATCGACTGACCCTGACGCGCATCCGTATTTTCAAACCATCGCAGGGTTGCGCGTGTCGGCGCATGTCGTGATTGCGCGCAACGGTGACCTAATGCAGTTTGTGCCGTTTCATCGGCGCGCCTGGCACGCGGGTGAGTCTTCCTTCGCCGGACGAGAGCGCTGCAATGATTTCTCGGTGGGCATCGAATTGGAAGGCGCCGATGACGTTGCCTATGAGGCCGAGCAGTATCGCACTCCGCGGCACTGATCGCCGCGTTGCGCGCGACTTACCCAAGTCTGGCTGAGGCACCTGTGGTTGGGCATAGCGATATTGCACCAGGGCGCAAGACAGACCCGGGGCCGGCATTCGATTGGTCACAAGTGGATGCGCGCGGCGCTGCCAGCCCCTACACTGATACAAACGGCTAAAGGTAATACAGGCAATGAAGATCGTAGCGCTCTTTCTGGCGATGATCCTCGAGCGGTTGGCAACGCAACTGTTCCACTGGCGCGACCTGCGCTGGCTGGATCGGCTATTCGACGCCGGTCTGCGTCGCAGTGCACAACTCTCGCGCGTCTCTCCTTACATGTGGGTTGCAATCGTGCTGCTGATCGCGATTTTGCCGGTGGTGATTGCGCGATTAGTGCTTGAAGACGCGTTGCTTGGCTTGCCTTATCTTGCGCTGTCCGTCGTGGTGTTGTTCTTGTCACTCGGCCCCCAGGATATTGGCGAGGAGGTTGATCGCTGGTCGAAGGCTCTGATTGCCGGTGATGAGGAAAACGAGCGTGCTTTCGCATATGCGCTGCTTGAGCGCGGCTTCGTTGACCGGGTCAGCGCTCGCGATGAAGTGCCCAGAGCGGTTTTCGTACAGGCCAACAATCGCATGTTCGCCGTGATTTTCTGGTTTATTGCGCTGGGCCCGATTGGCGCGTGGCTATTTCGGGTCGCAGACCTTGTGCGACGACGCGCGCTTTTTCAGGCGCAGCGGGAAGATCCGGCCAACGCGGTGGCACCGGACTGCGAGCGACGTGCCGACGACGTGCATGCCTTGCTGGCGTATTTGCCAGCGCGGCTTAGTGCGCTTGGTTATATTTTGGCCGGTAGTTTTGATGCGGGCCGTGATGCCTGGAAATCGGTCGGCAATCCGCCGGCTGAAACCCTTAGCGCCGGCAATGAGCTGGTCTTGCGCAATGTCGGCTTTGCCGCACTCAATCTGACGCGTGCCGAGGATGAGGCGGATACTGCGTGGCACGTGCGCGCGGCGCGCGGCGCCAAGAACCTTGCGTTGCGCACGTTGCTGTTCTGGTTGGTTGGCGTTGCCTTGCTGACCCTGGTTGGCGTCGCTATCTAGTGCGTTGCAACGTGTTGCTGGCGGTGGCCGTGCTGATCTTTAGCAGCAGCGGCTGCAGCGATCCGCGCTTGGCGAGCGATCCGAAAACCGAGCTTGATGGCCCGCCCCAGCGGATCGTGACACTGGCGCCGCATCTTGCCGAGTTGGTGGTCAGCGCCGGCGCGCAAGCGCAACTGGTCGGCGTCAGTGCCTACACAGATTTCCCAGCACAGTTGCAGTCGCTGCCGGTGGTGGGTGATGGCTTTCGTATCGATGCCGAAGCGCTATTGGCTGTAGCACCCGATTTGGTTCTGGTTTGGGACGGTGGCGGTCAACAGGCCTCAGTTGAATTGCTCGAGAGACTTGGCATCAAGGCACAATTGCTGCCAGGGCGCACGTTGGCCGATATTGCGACAACACTGCGGCGCATTGGCGTGCTGACCAATAATGTGGCGACAGCCGAGCGGGCGGCCAGCGCGTTCGAGGCACGCATTGGAAATCTGAGCGCCAGCGGCGTGCCACTCAAAGTGTTTTATCAGATTGGTGACGGGCCGCTGTACACGGTCAATGGTCAGCATTTCATCAGTGAGCTGATCGCGGCGTGTGGCGGGCACAATATCTTTGCCGAGTTACCGGCATTGGCGCCGGTGGTGAGTGTCGAGGCAGTCGTGCAACGCAACCCGGATGTCATCCTGCACGCCGGTCGTGACGATCAACCGTCGCTGTGGCGGCGCTGGCCCAGTCTCACGGTGAATCAGGCAAATAACTGGCTGAGCATACCGGGTGACCTGGTCGCGAGACCCTCTTTGCGGGTTGCTGACGGTGGCGTCGCTGTTTGCAATGCCTTGCGTGATGCGCGCGGTCGAATTAGCACCGGCCAACCTGACGCGCTCTAGTCGTTTTTCTTGCCGCGAATCCGACCAGACTGCCACAGCACTTCATCGCCACCGGCGGTGCGTGCAAGCACGCGAGCCATCACAAATAGCAGATCTGACAGGCGATTCAGGTAACGCATTCCTTCCGGGTTTACGGTCTCGACGTTCGAGAGCGATTGCACTCGACGTTCTGCGCGTCGACAAATGGTGCGTGCCAGATGGCAGGCAGCGGCAGCCATATTACCGCCGGGAAGAATGAACTCCTTCAACGGCGGTAACGTGTCATTCAATGTGTCCAGCGTATTTTCCAGTCGCTCAACGTAGCTGGCGTCCAGAATTATATGGCCGGGAATGCACAGCTCGCCGCCGAGATCGAACAAATCATGTTGAACATCAGTCAGGCAACGAATGATCAGCTCGTTGTGGATGGTGTTGGCCAGCACGACGCCAATCGCACTGTTGGTCTCATCGACACAGCCATAAGCCTCGACCCGGGCGGAATCTTTTGCGACACGCGTGCCATCGCCGAGGCCTGTTTCTCCGGCATCGCCGGTACAGGTGTAAATTTTGCTAAGTCGATTACCCATATGCTGTCTCCTGTGCGCGTCAAACAGCCTGAGTCATGAAGCCGTAATCGCTAATTGTGCCGCCGCCCTCGGTGGGGTTGCGCACTGTAGGGTTTGGCGCTGATCAGTGTCAAGCTTGCCTGCGGTAATCCGGTTGCGCCTGCCGTGACCTCGAACTACGTTACACTTTGACTGTGGATGCGGCAATTTTCCTGGCCCCTGCCTGGGTCAGCTTTTCAAAGGTGTGGGCATGACTGAACAGCGTAGTGAATTCCTGCAAGCGGCGCTCGACGCTGCAGCTCTGGCGGCAGACGTCATACGCGAAGGTTATCGGGGCAATTTCGAAGTGCATACGAAGGCCGATCTCACGCCTGTGACCGAAATAGATGTCAGTGCTGAGCGGGTGATCAGTGAGCAGCTGCGCAAGCGGTTCCCGAAGCATGATTTTTACGGCGAAGAGACCGGTCGACAAGGAGAGGGGTCGGATTATCTGTGGCTGGTCGACCCGATTGACGGCACTAAGGCTTTTGTCAGGCAGTACCCGTTTTTTTCAACACAGATTGCGCTGATGCATCGCGGCGAGCTGATTCTTGGCGTCTCCAGTGCGCCTGTCTATGGTGAGTTGGCATGGGCCGAGCTCGATGGTGGTGCCTGGCTAAACGACCAGCGTATCTCGGTGAGTCAGGTCGATGTGCTGGAGCATGCTGCCATTTCACTGGGCAACGTACACACACTCGCTGATGGTCCCGGTTGGGCAGACCTTGGGCGTATTGTGGCGCGCTGTGGCCGGATTCGCGGCTATGGTGATTTTTTGCACTATCACTTGTTGGCAGCTGGCAAGATTGAGGCGGTAATCGAGTCGGATGTGAATATTCTGGATATTGCAGCACTTGCGGTGATTACGCGCGAGGCGGGCGGTGTGTTTACCGATATTGATGGCGGCCGTATTGGGCTCGATACGCGCAGCGTACTGGCTGGCAACCCGGCAATTTATGAGCGCCTCGCTGGCATGCTGCACCCGGCACTCGCTGCCGGCTAGCCTGCTGCGGTGATCGGGTCAGGCACAAACACACGCTGTCCGCGTGCCGAGAGTTCGATCATCGCTACCCCATACAGACCGCTCAATACATCGGTCGTCAGCATGTCATTGGTCGGTCCGCAGCACCAGTCGCCGTTGCCGTACAACAGCAGCACATGACTGGCATACTGACAGGCGATATTCACGTCATGCAGGCTGCTGACCAGTGTGTAGCCATCGGTTGCTCGCCTCGACATCAATTCAACGACGCCTTGTGCATGGGCGGGGTCGAGCTGGCTCAATGGTTCGTCCAGCAGTAACAAGGGCGTGTCTTGAGTCAGGGCCTGGGCAATGGCGGCGCGTTGGCGCTCTCCGCCGGAAAGCGTAGTGATGTCGCGCGCGGCAAACGACTCAAGCGCCACCTTCGAAAGACTGTCCAGAGCCAGCTGCCGGTCGCTCTCGCTTTCGCGACGCCAGCGTCCCAGGTGTGGATAGCGACCAAGCAAGACGTTGTCGGCGACGCCGCTTGCGAACGCGTCATCCTGTTGCTGTGTGACCAGCGTGATGTGTGTTGCGTCGACGCTGCCATTGGCCTGATGTATTGGCCGACCGAACAGTGTCACGTTGCCCGCTGCAGGTTTTCTGAGGCCACACAACGTATGCAGCGTGAGCGTCTTGCCACTGCCATTTTTGCCGAGAACGGCCAGCCAGTCGCCGCGGTTCAGTGACAGATTGAGATTGCGAACCAGCACCGCGCCACCCGCTTCGATAGACAGGTTTTCGCACGTTAGCGGGTTGGCGTCTTGCGAAGGTGTCTCGCTCATGGGGCAAGCATAGCAGTAGAAGTGTCCGCTGGATTGCGTGGGCAGCACAATAAGAAAACCCCGGACTTGCCGGGGTAGCTGAATGGTTTATTGTTTTTGTTATTCGGTGACTAAACTGCGTTTTAATCGTCACACCGTAGTGTTTCGCTATTGTTATACGCGCATTGTTGTTGCCGTCAGGTTACCGGATGTCTTGCAACAACCCCCCCAAATGGCTTTTATAACGTGCAGCTTCACCGTTGCTTGGGCATGTTACTCAAAGCAACGATTGTGCCAATCGCATTTTTCTAAATTAAAACAAGTACTTAATCAAGCTGCTTGCGCTCGTTTAGGAGCTTGACTGCTGGAGTTGTAAAGTCTGCCGACGCTACGGCTTTTGTATCTTGACCATTTATGGATAACCGCTCGCATCGAGCAGGCTGGCGACACTGTGAAACTGCCCAGCGGTAACGACGCCCAACGTATCGAGCAATGCGCGGCTGTCGGTCAGGGGGTCTCCGCCCACAATCACCAGGTCAGCAATGGCGCCAACCCGAATGCGTCCCAGGTCACTGCGCCCGAGTACATCGGCGGCACGCCAGGTCGCGCTGGCAATGATGTCGCCGGGAGCAACGGCTGCGCTGCGCATTGCCAGCAGCTCGGCTTGCAGGCCGAGTGGTTGCTTGATGTCTGGCGTGCTTCCCCCGGCAACCAGAAGATGCGGATAGGCGGGTGGTGCCAGTGCAGGCGTTCGCGCGCGATTTTGAACGCTGCCGTGCATACCTCTGAACAGTCGTGAGGCACGCAGATGCGCCAGGTCCTCGGCACTCCAGCCGGCGCTGGTTGCAAAATCACTAATGACGAAAGCGCCGGACTTGCTCAGCAGGTCGCGCACATCCGCTCGTGTGTCATTGTCAGCGATGACCTCGGTAATCGCGATATTGCTAATCAGATGTGCGCCCTTGATGATGTCCGGAATCAACTGGTCGGTCAGTACCCGCGCACCATCGGCACGCGCCCTGCTGATTGCGGCTAAGCGTTCGCGGCTGTCATGCAGTGGACTTATGTCGCGGATATCGGGGGCGGCCAGCTGGCGAGGCCGCGGCTTGTCGTCGTCGCGATCGATCGATGGTTCGGCGTTGTCGGCGCGAATGTCGGCAATCGATGTGATGCCGGCCGCCAGCAGTTCGCTGGTATATTGGCCATCTGCGGCACTGGGCAGACGCGCAGCCGGACCAGGCCAGGGATAATGGTAGCATCTCCAAGATCAATCTACCTGTTCGGCCAATCCTTGCAGCAGCGTAATTTCTCAGAATCACGCCTTGCTCCAGCCGGATATCAGTGGCGGTTAAATACTGCTGGCGCTCGACGTCGAGAATGCGTGCCGCACGCAGTACAACAGATGGCGATGAGGCTGCGGCCGGCGCATTGCTTGTGGCCGGCTGGTCAACGAAGCCCGGCGTGACGCTGACCCAGGCCGTAAATGGTGTGAGCACAATGCGTTGTCCAGCCAGCTCGTGCACCTCAAGGCGCCCGTTGTTTGCAATCACATAATGATTGCGGTCTCGCCAGACAACGGGCTGGTCGATGATCGATTGTGGCGCCAGTAGCGTCTTGGTCAGCATTTCCTGCACCGGCAGTAACATCTTGAGCCTGCGTTGGCCGCGTCCGGTGTGCTCGGCATAGGTGATGAGCACACCGTCCTGGCGAACAGCCGGGGAGCTGATTGGCAGCGTGCTGTAAACCAGCGCTTGCGGGCTGACCCGCATAGGATCGGCGTTTCAGCGTGAAGCGGTTATCGCGCTCGCCGGCATAACTGATTTGATGGCCGGTGCTTGAGAACACGGGATCAAATTCACGCGCTGCACTGCTGGTAATCCGGCGTTGTGTGCCCTCAGCAAGTACCAATTCCCAGATATCCTCGGAGCCATTGCGGTCGGACACGAATACCAGTCGCGTGCCATCCGGATGCCAATTGGCGCTGTGGTCGCGCCATGCGCCGCGCGTCAGGCGCGCCGCATCGCCGCCGTCCGTGGGTACCAGCCATAAATGGCTGCGTGCGCTGTCCCAGCCGCCATCAGCAACGATGTGCTGGCCGTCTGGCGAGAAGCGTGGATTTGCCAGGTGCAGACCGAGTGGCGTGATGGCTGTGGCGTTGCCACCATCTCCGGGCAGCAGCCAAAGCTGATCCACAATACTGAGCACGTAGGTATCGCGCGCCGGATGATAATCAAATGTCAGTCGGCTGGCTTCGGTGATCATCAGCTCCGCGCCGTAGGCTGGCAGTCCTGCCAGCAACAGCCCAAAGCGTCAGGATAGAGGCGTTTAACTCGCGCGTTCAACGGACACGTAGTCAAGCTCATCCTGACTCACCGAGAAGCGATTTGCATGGGCTGCGCAGGAGACCTGGTAGTCTTCGATGTAGTCTGGCCGCCAGCGGAGGCATCGATCAGGATATCGATGGTCTCTCCACAGAATGGACAGTCAATGCTGCGCTCATGCAGCGTGTGCGTCATGGTTGCAGTCGCGTGGCAGACCACGAACCTGCTGCCATGCCTGTCTCACTGCGCGTCAGCGAGCGTTCAAATCGTGCGCGATCATGCACACGCCCGGCCCCTTCAACCCAGAGCTCGCAGGCACTGGCCCAGATATCGAATCCGCCCCAATGTGGCGGCCTTGGTACTGGTGATTGATCGTCGCCGCTAAATTCATCGCTGCGTTGCTTGAACTGCGCCACCATGGCATCGCGGCTGGATATCGGCATGCTTTGCTCGCTCGCCCATGCGCCAACCTGACTGATTCTCGGTCGGCTCGCGAAGTATGCGTCGCTTTGCTCAGTTGCAGAGCGCTGGGCCAGGCCTTCAATGCGCACTTGCCTGCCTTGATGGTCCCAGTGAAACGTCAGTGCGACCTGCGGGCTCGCGTCGATTTCGCGGCCTTTGCGCGATCGGTAATTGGTGTAGAACGTGAGTACGCCCCGGGATTCGTCGAAACCCTTGCACAAGACAACGCGGGTGCTCGGTTGCCCGTTGGCGTCCATGGTGGCCAGCGTCATGGCATTGCTGTTGGGTTGCAGCGCTGCTTGTCGTGCTGATGAGAGCCACTCGGCCACCGTCGACATTGGATTGTCTGGCAATTGCTCTGGCAGAAAATCTGCGGCTACGTTGTCGGTCACAGGCGGGTCCTCAATGGTGTGGTGCGCAAATTATCGCATAGCCGGGGTGACGAATCAGGCCTTGCCCGCGATGCAGACGCCGCCGGTTCGGCGCGGGTCTGCGGCGCCAGTTAACGCATCGGCTGCTGCTGCGGTGCTATCAAACAAGGCGCCGCCAACGCCGCCGAAATACATGCTGGGTGCATCGAAAGCACGCAACGTAATGTCTTGCACATCACCGATATCGGCGCCTGGTTCAGTGCAGAGCACTTCCTTGAAGCGAGACTCGCCTTCGCTGCGTTCGAGTGATGCTTCGACATGGAAGCGAGGTGACGAGATCGCGCTCTGCAGGGATTCGCCGCGCAGCATAAAACGCTGCATCGTTTGTGCCATCGCGCTGGTAATACGATCCGCTCCTGGCGAGCCAATGGCGAGCAGTTGTGTCTTGCTGCGCGCAGTGGTTGGCGCCATGTTGGACGGCAGTCTCACGCCGGCGGGTGATGCGGCCAGGCCGCGTCGATTGAGCTCCAGCTCGCCCAGGCAGTTGTTTAGCCAAAGGCCGGTGCTGGCAGGCATTTCGCCGCTGCCATAGCCTGCCGAAGCGGTGATCGCGCAGGCTAGTCCGTTGCTGTCGACGGCCGAGGGTGACACGGTTGAATCCGTCAACCTGATTGCCCAACGAGCCCATGCCGCATGCGTACGAGCACTGTCCAGCAAGTCGTTTGACAATCGACGGCGAGATCCCCGGAAAAATCCAGATGACGCGACAAATGCACGCCGCGCGCAGCGCATCGACCAGCGACTTGTCTGGCTGCATGCCAAGCAACAGCGCACCGAGCATGCTGCCGCCAATGGCAGGCGGCGGATTGAGTGCCACCTGCCAGTCGCCAACCGAGATCTGCAGACATCCGCGTCTGAGCGCCTCATAGCGGCTGAAATCTTCGCGCGTCATAACGCCGCCGCCTTGCCGCACATGTTCGACGATGCGTGCCGCGAGCTCTCCCTGATAAAATAGTTCCGGGCCCTCATCGGCGATTGCCTGCAGGCTGTCAGCAAGCCCTGGCAGTTGCACAAGATCTCCCGCGGCCATCAGCGTGTCGTCATGCGGATGCAGCGCAAGGCGCGACACTGGATCGCGGCCATAGATTGGCTTGCCGGAATACTCCAGATAGTGTCGGCAGGCATGCGATAGCGGGAAGCCTTCTCGCGCGGCAGTAATCGATGGCAGCAACAGCGACACCGGCAGCTGCGCGAATGCCGCAGCTGCGGCCGCTATTGAGTGCCAACGAACCAGGTACTGCAATGCTGGGAGCACCAATTGTTGTGGTGATGCCTCCGCCATACTGCATGCTCACATCGATGGCTCCACGCGCCTGCTCAGTCTCTGCGCCCAAGCCGGGTATGGCCACATAGCCATCGAAGGTGACCGGTGCGCCGTCGGGTGCCCAGACACAGACAAATGCGCCGCCTGCCAATGCGGCATACGCCAGGTTCTGTGTTCATGGTAACCAGGATGCCGCCAGCGCGGCATCCACCGCATTGCCGCCGGCATCAATGATGTCAGCGGCGGCGTTTGCTGCTAACTACGAAGTGGTAGCTACGGCGACTCGTGTCATGGTGGGGCTTTGCGATTGGGAGTGGCGATGCTCGCATGGGCTGGCGTGCAGCGCCAGCGTTTGAAGGTTCAGCCGGTGTTCATTGACGCGCAGGCAGACTGGCCCCGTGATGCTAAACCGAGAAGGAGCCACACCATGAGAAAGTCACTGAGCCTGCTGGTCTTGTCGACCAGCCTTTTATTGACCGCTGGCGTTGCCAACGCCGATGATCGTCGCAATGGCTACGATCGTTCAGATCGCATTGAGCGCCACTACAAACGCGATGCAAAACATGCGCACCGACATGCCTCGCGCAAACATCGGCACCGCCATGTGAAGCGCCATCGTGATGTTCGTCATTCGCATAACTGGCGTTATCAGCACCGCCAGCATCGACAATACGCGCGCCATCACTATCGCCATGACTATCGTCATCATGCGCGCGGCCACAACTGTCGCCTGAAACATCGCCATAGTCATTACGGCCTGGCCTACAGCCTGCCGAAACATGCTTGCCGGTGCTATCGCCTATGAGCTGGTGCGCGAGGTGTTTGACGATTGAGGCTTACACTGCTGCTCCAGGCTCGCCATGGATGCGAGCCTGGAGTTTGGCACTAGTTCTCAGTCGTGCAGTCTGGCAAAGACATCGCAGCGGCTTTGTGAGACATTAAAGCGGGCAGAGCAAGGAGCTTAAAGATGCGCCCGCAGCATGAACAACGCGATGGCTCAGTCGTCGCGCCAAGTGTGGTTTTTCGATGAGCGCTGCTGACAGCGAGTCGCGTCAGCTACGCGCACAGATGCGACGCATGAAGGATGAAGCGCGCGTCAACGAAAACTTGCTGAAGAAATCGCAGCAGCGCGAGCTGGATATTCTGACCAGCGCCAATCTCACCGAACTTTTCCAGCGTCTGACCAGCGGCCTCGCGGCCAGCTACGGCGTTGAGGCGGTAACACTCGTGTTGTGCGATCCCGATCATGAAATCCGCCACCTGTTGATTGCCGAGGGCGGCGCCGGACAGACGCCACCCGGCGTTCGGTTCTTCGATGCACTGACGGGTCTTGCACCGCAATATGCCAGCTTGCACCGACCCTGGCTCGGTGAGTTTCGTGCTGCCGATCACCAGCTTATTTTTGGCGATGACCGATTTGCCAGCATCGCGATGATTGGACTGCGTCGCCAGCGCAAGTTGATTGGCAGCCTCAATCTTGCCAGCCGCGATCCCGAGCGTTACAGCCGTGGTCTGGCCAGCGATTTTCTGGCGCATCTTGGGGTTATTGCCTCGTTTGCCATCGAGAATACCGTTAACAGGGCGAGGCTTTTGCGCAGCGGCTTCACCGATGTATTGACCGGTTGGCACAATCGCCCGCTGCGGGTTCGTATGGCGGAGGAGCTCTCACGCGCGCGCCGCCGCCAGTCCTCGCTCAGCTGTCTTTTTCTTGATATCGACCATTTCAAGCAGATTAACGACGCCTACGGTCACCATGAAGGCGACGTCGTGCTCGCAGAATGCGCCCATCGTATTGATGCCGAGGTGCGAGCCAGTGATGTTGCCGCTCGCTATGGGGGTGAGGAGTTTGTGATCCTGCTGCCGGACACCACTTTGGACGATGCCCGCAAGCTGGCCGAGCGTATTCTTGCCGCGGTTAGTGGCTCCCCCTTCATGGTGCGCGAGAATGAGCAACTGACGGTTACGGTTTCTATCGGCGTGGCCAGTATTGATTCCGCGGCACTGGACAACGACGACAAGACCGTTGGCGAGCGCCTGTTGCGGCAGGCGGATTTGGCGATGTATTCGGCCAAGTCCGAGGGGCGCAATCGAGTGCGTGTGGCCTCTTAGGCGCTGCAATCCCTTGACCTGCCGCGGGCTTCTGCGATAATTGAGAATGATTCTCATTTAAAGAAGCGGGTGACCGTCGTGAACACAGCCTCTAAAACCATATTCCTTGCGCCGCTACTGCTGCTGGCAGCATGCAGCGGGAATCCTGAGCCTGCCGCCGAGGCCAGCGTACAAGCGCCAGAGCCTGTAGTCGTGTATTCCTCGCGTGCCGAGCAGCTGATCGAGCCTATTTTTGCGGCGTTCACCGAGGCCACCGGCGTCCCGGTACGCTACGTGACGGACGATCCTCAGCCGCCCATCGAGCGACTCAAGGCGGAGGGGCACGGCAACGCCTGCCAGCGTCTTGCTGACGGTCGATGCCGGCAATCTCTGGTATAGCGCGGAACAGGGCGTTTTGCAGGCACTCGATTCACCCGTCCTCAAAAGCACGGTGCCTGATTACCTGAGAGACCCGCAGGACCGCTGGTTCGGCCTGTCACTGCGCGCCCGCACGATCGTCTACGATAATCGTATTCTGTCGGACGAAGACTTGACCGGCTATGCGGATCTGGCCGATGAGAAATGGCGTGGCAAGCTATGCCTGCGTACGTCGAAGAAAGTCTACAACCAGTCATTGGTTGCGATGATGATCGCTGCCATGGGCGAGGCTGAGGCCGAGCAGGTTGTGCGCGGCTGGGTGGCCAATCTTGCCACCGACGTTTTCTCCAATGACACCAAGCTGATTGAGGCAATTGCAGATGGCCGTTGTGCGGTGGGTATCGCCAATACCTGTTATCTTGGCCGCTTACAGCGCGAGACGGATCTGCCGGTCAGTATTTTCTGGCAACCGGCGCGAGCTCGGTGGTGTGCATGTCAATGTAGCCGACGCCGGGATTGTGGCTTACGCGGCCAATGTTACGGGTGCCCGGGCAGTTGCTGGAGTGGCTGGCCACCGAGGGCCAGGTATTGTTCGCCAGCGAGAACCTTGAGTATCCGGTCCTCAAAAGCACAGCCAACGACCCGATCGTCGCCGCCTGGGGGCCGTTTGACGTCAGCACGCAATCATTGGTTGACGCTGGACGTAATCAGGCCGCAACGGTGCGTCACGATGTGACGTGCCGGGTATCGCTAGTCGGCACAACTGGCCGCCTCGATGCGTGCCTGGCAGTTCCGGCGCTGCTCGCGCGGCGATCATGTTGTTACCGATTGCGGTTGCGCCGGCGGTGTTCTCGCCGACGGGGAGGTGTGGCAACACAAGGTTGTTCGTTATGTGCTGCCGCATGTCGTCGTCAACACATTGTCGCTGACGCTGTCGGTTGCGCTGCTGACATTACTGATAGGCGCGGCATTGGCCTGGTTAACCGCCGCCTGTGAATTTCCGGGCCAGCGCTGGTTCAGTTGGGCGCTTATGCTGCCATTGGCAATGCCTGGCTATGTGATCGCATTCGCGCTGACCGGCGTGTTCGAATATGGCGGGGCCTACTCCACATTCTTGCGAACGCAATGGGGTATTGATTCACCGGCTTTGCCCGCGGGTCTGGCCAGCGCGCTGTGCCTCTCACTGACGCTGTATCCGTATGTCTACCTGCTGGCCCGTCAGGCCTTTCTAACACAGGGTGTGCGCAGCCTCGAAGCTGCCCAGTCGCTGGGTATGACGCGTCGGCAAGGTTTTTTCCGCATAACACTGCCGATGGCGCGGCCATGGCTGGCGGCCGGTGTGGCACTTGTTTGCATGGAGACGCTGGCTGATTTCGGTACTGTGAAGGTATTTTCAATTTCGACACGTTAGCCACTGCCATTTGGAGTGCATGGTTCGGCTTGTTCTCTGTAATACA